>NZ_CP183462.1:0-3438352 GCF_048565265.1 Burkholderia theae | reverse complement strand
GTGAGGAAAATTGGCCGCGCGGCGTGGGCGCAGGCGCGACATCGTCCGCGTGCCCGCGCGGCTTGCGCGGGCACGTCCCGGTTTTTCTAGTGTTGAACGTTGGTGGTTGTCCGGCCCGGTGTGGCGCTTACGCGCCCCACACGTCCTTGAACACGCGCACCCAGTTCTCGCCCATCAGCTTGCGAATGCGCGACTCCTTCCAGCCGGCGCGTTCCATCGCCGCGGTCAGGTTCGGGAATTCGCCGATCGTGCGGATGCCGTCCGGGTTGATCACCTTGCCGAAGTTCGTCAGCTGGCGATAACGGCCCTTGTCGTGCGTCAGCATGTCGAAGAATTCCTTCGCGAAATCCTGCGTGAAATCCGTGCCGATGCCGACCGCGTCTTCGCCGATCAGGTTTACGACGTAATCGATCGCTTCGATGTAGTCGTCGATCGTCGCTTCGATCCCGCGCTTCAGGAACGGCGCGAACATCGTCACGCCGACGAAGCCGCCCGCATCGGCGATCTCCTTCAACTGGGCGTCGCTCTTGTTGCGCGGATGCTCCTTCAGGCCCGACGGCAGACAGTGCGAATAACACACCGGCTTCTTCGAGAACGCGATCGCTTCGGACGACGTGTTGCCGCCCACATGCGACAGGTCGACCATGATGCCCACGCGGTTCATCTCGGTGATCACTTCGCGACCGAAATCCGACAGCCCGCCGTCGCGTTCGTAGCAACCCGTGCCGACCAGGTTCTGCGTGTTGTAGCAGAGCTGCACGACGCGCACGCCCATGTCGTGGAACGCCTCGATGTAGCCGAGGTTGTCCTCGAACGCGTGCGCGTTCTGGAAGCCGAGGATGACCCCGGTCTTGCCTTCCTTTTTCGCGCGGAAGATGTCGTCCGTCGTGCGCACCAGCGTCAGCAGCTCGCTGTTGTCGCGGATCTTCTTCTTCATCACGCCGATGTTGTCGACGGTCTTGGTGAAGTTCTCCCACACCGACACCGTGCAGTTCGCGGCCGTGATGCCGCCACGGCGCATGTCCTCGAACACCGGCTTCTCGAACTTCGAGATGTTCAGTCCGTCGATGATGATGCTGTCCTGATGCAGCGTGCTCATATCTGCCTCTCGCTCCAGTCTCTGCTCTTGTGTGGGGGTCGATCAGTAAATCGGGAAGCGCTCGCAGAGCGCGAAGATCTCGCGGCGCACGCGCTGTTCGGTGGCCTGGTCGCCTTCCGGATTCGCACGCAGCGCGTCGAACACCTCGAGGATGAGGCGACCGACTTCGCGGAACTCCGCGACGCCGAAGCCGCGCGTCGTGCCGGCCGGCGTGCCGAGGCGGATACCCGACGTGACGGTCGGCTTCTCGGTGTCGAACGGAATGCCGTTCTTGTTGCAGGTGATGCCCGCGCGCTCCAGCGCCTGCTCGACCGGCGCGCCCTTCAGGCCCTTCGGGCGCAGGTCGACCAGCAGCAGGTGGTTGTCGGTGCCGCCCGTGACGAGGTCGACGCCGCCTGCCTTCAGCACTTCGCCGAGCGCCTGCGCGTTCGCCAGCACGCTGTCGATGTAGGTCTTGAAGTCCGCATGCAGCACTTCGCCGAACGCGACGGCCTTGCCGGCGATCACGTGCATCAGCGGGCCACCCTGCAGGCCGGGGAACACGGCCGAGTTGATCTTCTTCGCGATGTCCTCGTCGTTGGTCAGCACGAAGCCGCCGCGCGGGCCGCGCAACGTCTTGTGGGTGGTCGACGTGACGACGTGCGCGTGCTCGACCGGGTTCGCGTGGCGGCCCGCGGCGATCACACCGGCGATGTGCGCCATGTCGACCATCAGCTTCGCGCCGACGCTGTCGGCGATCGCGCGGAAGCGCGCGAAGTCGAGCGCACGCGGGTACGCCGAGAAGCCGGCGATGATCAGGTTCGGCTTGTGCTCGTGAGCGAGCGCCTCGACCTGGTCGTAATCGATCAGCATCGTGTCGCGGTTCACGCCGTACTGAACGGCGTTGAACCACTTGCCCGACAGCGCCGGCTTCGCGCCGTGCGTCAGGTGGCCGCCCGCGTCGAGCGACATGCCGAGCACCGTGTCGCCCGGCTTGGCCAGCGCGAGCATCACCGAGCCGTTCGCCTGCGCGCCCGAGTGCGGCTGCACGTTTGCATAACCGGCATTGAAGATTTTCTTCACACGCTCGATCGCCAGCGCCTCGACTTCGTCCGCGAATTCGCAGCCGCCGTAGTAACGCTTGCCGGGATAGCCTTCCGCGTACTTGTTGGTCAGCACCGAGCCCTGCGCCTCGAGCACGGCGCGCGACACGATGTTTTCCGACGCGATCAGCTCGACCTGCGACTGCTGACGCTCGAGTTCCTTCAGGATGGCGCTGCGCACCGGCGCGTCGCGCTCGGCAAGGGGCTGCGAGAAGAAAGGCTGGTTGTTCGACATAGTGCGTCCGTGACGAAGAATAAAGGGCTGAAACCGAAGCTCAAGGCCCGCCGTGCCTGGGTTTCCCGCTTGCCCAGTGCAAGGCTGCCGACGGCTCTATTCTTGTCGTTCGGATTTTCGGCGGATTGATGAATTTAGACGCGTTCTTTGCCTTTTCCGCCATGCGCGTCCGTTTTATACAAGTGACCGGTCGTGCTTTTCCGGTTGACCTGCAAAAACGGTGTCGGCCGTTCACCTATGGACACGCACTCCGGCAGTGCCTGTGCCGCCCGGACGGAGTGCAGCGCGGCCCGCATACGGTGCAGTGCAGCATGCGGCTTTCAGCCATACAACGTATGGAGCTAGGGTTTAGCCGTATGGCACGCTTGTTGCGCTGGCTCACACAATACCGCAGCCCGTTTCGTGCCTCGGGCCTATAGCTATTAGAGATTCCAGGAAGCTCCCCATGTCGCCCGACCGCACAGCGTCGCTGTCCCATTTCGCGTTCATGCCGTTACCGAACTTCACGATGATCGCGTTCACGAATGCGATCGAGGTGCTTCGGATGGCGAACTACCTGAGCGGCCAGCCGCTCTACCGCTGGTCGGTGATCAGCCCGGACGGCGGCCCGGTCACGGCGAGCAACGGCCTCACGGTCGACACGGGCCCGGCCGAATGCGTGGGGCAGCCCGACATCGTGTTCGTGTGCGGCGGCGTCGACGTGCAGCGCGCGACCACGCCCTCCCATCTGTCGGCACTGCGCCGCTTCGCGCGCGCGGGCATCCCGCTCGGCAGCCTGTGCACGGGCACCTATGCGCTCGCGAAGTCGGGGCTGCTCGCGGGCTACGCATGCGCGATCCACTGGGAGAACATGTCGGCGCTGAAGGAAGAGTTTCCGGATACGCGCTTCCTGAAGGAACTGTTCGTGATCGACCGCGACCGCATCACGTGCACGGGCGGCGTCGCGCCGCTCGACATGATGCTGAACCTGATCGCCGCGCGCGTGGGCACCGCGCGCGTCACGCAGATCGCCGAGCAGTTCATCGTCGAACACGTGCGCGATACGAGCGCGCAGCAACGCATGCCGCTCGTCGCACGCCTCGGCTCTGCGAACAAGTCGCTGTTCGAAGTGATCGCGCTGATGGAGAACAACATCGAGGAGCCGCTGTCGCGCGAAGAGCTTGCGCGGCTCGCGAACATGTCGCAGCGGCAACTGCAGCGCCTGTTCCGCGAACATCTCGGGATGACGCCGACGCACTACTACCTGACGCTGCGGCTGCGCCGTGCGCGCGAGTTGCTGCTGCAGACCGACATGTCGATCATGCACATCACGATGGCGTGCGGGTTCCAGTCGGCATGCCACTTCAGCAAGAGCTACCGCGACTCGTTCGGCGTCGCGCCGACGAGGGAGCGGCGCAAGCAGGTCGCGCCGCTTGCGCAGGGTGCGGCGAGCGCAAGTCCGGCGTTTCCGGCGCATGTGCTGCATGCGTGAAGCGCGCAGCGCGTCACGCTCGACACACAAAAAAAGCGGCCTTGGCCGCTTTTTCTTTGCGCTTACGATCCCCACACCTGCATTTCGTACAACGAGTAACCCCACTGCGTCGCGCGCTGCGTGCCGAGCATCCGCACGTAACGACCGCTGCCGTTGAGATTCGGCAGCGTGACGTGGGTATATGAACCGCCGTTGCTCGTCGAATAGATCGTCGTCCAGTTGGCGTTGTCGTTCGACGTCTGGATCTGATAGACGAGCGCGCCCGCATCCCAGTACAGATCAACGTGATCGATGTGCTTCACCGCGCCGAGATCCACGGAGATCCATTGCGAACCGACACCGGCGCCTTCCGGCGAATCCCAGCGCGTGCCCGTGGTGTTGCCGTCGAACGCCTTGTCGGGCGTGAACGATGCGCTGTAGCTCGCCGACGCGGCAGCCGGATGCCCTTGCGACAGCAGCGTCGGCTGCGCGGCGGCCGGGCCGCCGTAATAGCTCGACCCGAGCTTGGCCTTCGTCGTGTCGGCATTCACGCCGAACTGCGACAGGCTCCAGCGCTGGCCGGTCGTCACGTCGCCCACGTAGAGCTGATAACCACCGGCCGTCGTCGACGAGAAGAACAGGTAGTTCGTGCCGCTCACCGGCGCCGGGTCCGAGTTGTTGCTGATGCAGTCGTTGAGCGACAACGCGTTCGGCGTCGACGCCGGGTCCGCGGTCTTCGAATAGATCTGGTCGGCCGCGCCGCTGTCCTTCCAGCGCGCGTAGAACACCATGCCGTCCGCGCGCACGATCGGGTAGTACGTCTGCAGCCCGGCCGGATGATCGAACACGGCGGTCGCGCCGGTCGCGATCGTGCGCTTCATCAGCCCCATGTTCGCACCGGTGCCGGTCGCGTAATACACGGCGCTCGAATCCGGCGAAAGATACGGCATCGAGTATTCGGCGCCGGCCGGCGCGTTCGTCAGGCTCACGACCGACGTGAACACCGGGCCCGCGCTCGTGTACGACAGCGTGGCCTGCTTGACGTCGCCGTTCTGCTTGAACACGAGCGTCTTGCCGTCGGCGCTGAACTTCGGGTCCTCGTTGCGCATCGCGCCCGTGCTGTTCGTCAGGTTGACGGGCGGCGTGCCGGCGCCGAGCTGCAGCATGAACACGTTCCATGCGCCGTTGCTGACGCCCATGAACGCGATCCACTTGCCGTCGGGGCTGAACACGCCGTTCATCGGATCGGTGATGCCCCACGTGCTCTTGCTCAGCTGCGTCAGCGTATGAGCCGAGAAGTCGTAGAGGAACAACTGGCTCGTGCCGTCGCCGTAGTTGACGTAGCTGTGATAGACGAGCTTGCCGGTCAGCGCGGCGGGAAACGTCGCGTTGGGCTGGGCTGCGGGGTTGCTGACGCAGGCGGCCGTGGCGGCGCCGCTGAACAGGTTGAGGGCGAGGCCGGCCACGAGGCCCGCGATGAGGGTCTTCGATTTCACGCTGAACGATTCCGGTAAGGTAAGGACGCCGCAGACAAGGTCGCGCGCGGGACGCGCAAGGGTCACGGATCAGCCGCCGGGCAGCGTGGACTCCTTCGTAGTCAGACGTCGGGAACAAGACTTGCGAGAGGATGCCCGCGCGTCAGACAAAAGAAAAGGATCAAAGCCCGCCAAAAACATGCGGATCAGCGATTGGGGCGCAATTGCATGCGACCGGTGCCGTGCTACTCTTTTTTCAGCAAGGCCCGAGCGGCCGGAGGGCTGGCATGAAGCGATATGCGGCGCTGGCACAGACGATCGCCGAAGCGATCCGGCGCGGCGACCTTGCGGCCGGTGCGCGCATTCCCACCGTGCGCGCAGCCTGCCGTGCGTATGGCGTGAGCCCGTCCACCGTGTTTCGCGCGTACTACGCGCTCGAAAGCGAGGGTCTGATCGTCGCGCGTGCGCGGTCCGGTTATTTCGTTGCGAACCTCGAAGACAAACACGTGCGGTTCGGTCACGAGCCGCCGCGCAAACCGGCCCCCGCGCAAACCAGCGGCGACGATACGCTGTTGCGCCTGCTCGATTCGCTGAAGTGCGAGGACATCGTCCCGCTCGGCTCGGCATTCGCCAGTTATTCGCTGTTCCCGATGAGCAGCCTGTGGCGCTACATGGCGTCGGCGGCCCGCAACATGGATCGCACGAAACTGCTGTCCGGCTTGCCGCCGGGCCACGACGCACTGCGGCGCCAGATCGCGTTGCGCTACCTGAACGCGGGCGCGGCGTTGCCGATGGACGAGATCGTCATCACGACCGGCGCACTTGAAGCGCTGACACTCAGCCTGCAGGCGCTGACGCGCCCGGGCGACATCGTTGCGATCGAGCGACCGGCGTTCCATGCGGTGTTGCAGGCCGTGCAGCGCCTGCACCTGAAGGCCGTCGAGATTCCGGTCGACCCGCGCACCGGCCTCGACCTCGACGCGCTCGCCGAGGCGCTCGACACGCATCCGGTGCGCGCCTGCTGGTTCATGACGTCGTTCCACAACCCGACCGGCGCGACGTTGACCGACGAGCGCAAGCACGCGCTGATCGATCTGCTCGCGTCGCGCGGCGTTCCGTTGATCGAGGACGACGTGTATGGCGAACTGCATTTCGGCACGGCGCCCACGCGCCCCGCCAAACTGTATGACAACAGCGGGCTCGTCCTGCATTGCGGTTCGTTCTCGAAATGCCTCGCGCCCGGATTCCGGATCGGCTGGGTCGCGGCCGGACGCTACGTGCGGCAGATCCGGCAAGCGAAGGGCGCGAGCGCGCCGTCGGCCGACGTGCCCGCGCAGATGGCGATTTCGAGCTACCTGCGCGACGGCGGGTACGACCGCTTCCTGCGGAAACTGCGGCGCAATCTCGCCGCGCACCAGGCGCAGATGCTCGCGGCGGTTCGCGCGTATTTTCCGGCCGGCACCGAAGTGTTCGCGCCGCTCGGCGGGTACTTCCTGTGGATCGAGCTGCCGCCGCGCGTGGATGCGATGCACCTGTTCGGTGATGCGATGGAAAGCGGCGTCAGCATCGCGCCGGGGCCGCTGTTTTCCGCGACCGGCGGGTTCCGCCGTTATCTGCGGCTCAACTACGGCCGGCCGTGGACGCCGGCCGTCGAGCACGCGATGGAGACCATCGGGACGCTCGCGGCCCGGCAGCGGCACGACGGTTAGCACGGAACTTGCGGGGCGCGTGCACGCGGAGCGCGACCGCCGACATGCGCCTTGTATTTCGCGCGCCAGCGACAAAGAATGAAGCGGAAAGCACCTGCGGACGAACGCGTTCCGCACGTTCGATGTCATGGAGAAACACATGAACACCGCAAGCGAACGACCATCGACGACTCGCGCGCCGCGCAAAGGTGACGGACGAGCCGGAATCACGATGACCGGCGATCGTTCGCCCCGCTGACGACACCTGCCCGCTTCCGACGATGCGTATCCTGCCCAACCGGAACGTCCACCCGCGCGATGCCTGGCGCGCCGTCCTGAGCGCACGGGTCGAATCGCGGCGCGCCGCTTGCTGCCGCTGCCGCGCATGCGGCTTCGTCGCGTTCCGCGCACTCGAGCACTGCCCCGTCTGCGGCCAGTGGAACGGGCCGTTCGTGCCGATTCGCCAGGCGCAGCACGACGCACACGCGACGCACGCAGCGCGGCCCTTTCACACGTGGTCGTCACGCGTCGCGCGGACGCTTCGCAACGCGGCGTTCCGGCGGCCTCGCGCATCGAGCGCACCGATCCTGAGCATCCTGACACTCGTGCTGCTGGTCGGCGGCTACGTGACGGCCGACCGGACGTGCAAGGCCGATCCGGTTTGTCGCGGTTCCGATACGCCGACAGCGACGGCGCTCGATGCCGGCCTGCTCGCGTCGAACGATCCGGTGCCACCGGTCCTGCCGGTGCCCGTCTATCCGTTTCATTCGACCAATGGGACGCAGGTGGCGGCCGATCAACCGCACGGCGGCGCGAGCACCAGCGAACCCGCTGGCGCGATGTCGATCGCGCAAGCCGCGCCGTCGATGCACTCGCCTGACCGAACGCACAGCGGCGCGGTTCGTCTGACGGACTGGCGAGGCAGTCGCGATCCCGCACATCGCGCGCATGCGATCCGCCGTGTGAGCCTGCATACCGGCCACGTGCGGCACGGCGCACCCGCCAACGCCGAGATCGCGAAGCTCTATCGAGGCCACTAAGCGCGTGGTCCGACCGTTCGCTCCAGCAACAAAAACGGGCGGCCCGTTTCCGGCGCCGCCCGTTTCGCGTTGCGCGTGTCGAACGTCAGCGCGTCAGGCCGCCAGCAACCCGTGCGGGTCGATGACGAATTTGCGCGGCGCGCCGCCGTCGAACTTCTTGTAGCCTTCCGGCGCCTGGTCGAGCGAAATCACTTCGACGTTGACGATCTTCGCGATCGGCAGCCGGTCGAACAGGATCGCCTGCATCAGGTTGCGGTTGTACTTCAGCACCGGCGTCTGACCCGTGAAGAACGAATGCGACTTCGCCCAGCCGAGACCGAAGCGGATGCTCAGGCTGCCGTGCTGCGCGGCCTTGTCCTTCGCGCCCGGATCGTCCGTCACGTACAGGCCCGGGATGCCGATCGCGCCGGCCGGCCGCGTGATTTCCATCAGCGAGTTCAGCACCGTCGCGGGCGCTTCCTCCGAGTGGCCCGACGAACCGTGACCGTGCGCCTCGAAGCCGACGCAGTCGACCGCGCAGTCGATCTCGGGCACGCCGAGAATCTGCTCGATCTGCTCGCCGAGCGACGCGTCCTTCGACAGGTCGACCGTCTCGAAGCCCATCGCTCTCGCATGCGCGAGGCGTTCCGCGTTCATGTCGCCGACGATCGTCACGGCCGCGCCGAGCAGGCGCGCCGAAGCGGCCGCCGCCATGCCGACCGGGCCCGCGCCCGCGATGTAGACCGTCGAGCCCGGCTTCACGCCCGCGCTCACCGCGCCGTGATAACCGGTCGGCAGAATGTCGGACAGGCAGGTCAGATCGCGGATCTTCGCCATCGCCTGGTCGCGGTCGGGGAATTTCAGCAGGTTGAAATCCGCGTACGGCACGAGCACGTATTCGGCCTGGCCGCCGATCCAGCCGCCCATGTCGACGTAGCCGTAGGCGCCACCGGCACGCGACGGGTTCACGTTCAGGCACACGCCCGTATGCGTGTCCTTGCACATCGCGCAGCGGCCGCATGCGACGTTGAACGGCACCGACACGAGATCGCCGATCTTCAGCGTCTCGACGTCGCGGCCCACTTCGACCACTTCGCCCGTGATCTCGTGGCCGAGCACGAGGCCGACCGGCGCGGTCGTGCGGCCGCGCACCATGTGCTGGTCGGAGCCGCAGATGTTCGTGCTGACCACCTTCAGAATCACGCCGTGGCCGATCGCGCGGCCGCTCGGATCGACCATCTTCGGATAATCGATGCTCTGGACTTCGACCTGGCCCGGTCCAAGATAGACGACACCTCGATTGCTGCTCATCGTATTGTCTCCATGTCTCGTTGGCTGGCGCTGTGGTGCGCCGGCGAATGCGGCGCACGCGCAACGTGCTGTTCGAGAGTAGTCCGGGAGACGGGGGGGCCGATGTCTCAAACGCGACGTGCGTTTGAACGGCGCCGACATCGATGGCGGAAATGCGAAAGTCGGACGGGAAACGACGGGAGGGCTTCAGCCGGCCGTCATCCCTGAACCGAATAACCGCCGTCCACGGGAATCACCGCACCCGTCACGAAGTCGCACTCGCCGGCGCACAGCGCGACCGCGATGCCGGCCAGGTCCTGCGGCTTGCCCCAGCGCCGCAACGGGGTGCGCTCGAGGACGCTTCGTTCGAGATCCGGGAACAGCCGCTTGGCCTCGTCGATCAGTTCGGTTTCGATCCAGCCGGGCAGCAGCGTATTGACCTGGATGTTGTCCGGCGCCCATTCGACGGCCCACGCCTTGCCCAGCTGAACGATCCCGCCCTTGCTGGCCGCGTAGGCCGCGCCGTAAGTCGTGCCGAACAGCGACAGCATCGAGCCGATATTGACGATCTTTCCGCCACCGGCGCGCCGGAATGCGGGATGAATCGCCTGCGCGCAAAAATGGGCACCGCTCAGATTCGTATCGATGATGCGATACCACTCGTCGGTGGTCAGTTCATGCCCTTGCTTGCGAATATTCATCCCCGCGTTGTTCACGAGGATGTCCAGCCTGCCGAAATGCTGCTCCGCCTGCTCGATAGCCTTCACGCACGCGTCGCGCCGCGAGATGTCCGCCTGGATGAACAGGCCGCGTTCGCTGCCGCCCGGCAGCGATGCCAGCGCCGCGTCGCCCTTGGCGCGATCGCGGCCGACGAGAACGACGCGCGCACCGGCGGCGACCATGCCGCGCGCAATGCCGAGCCCGATCCCGCTCGCTCCTCCGGTGATGACGGCGACCTTGCCTGAAAGATCGAACACACATGCCTCCGATTCGAGTTGCTGTCCAGATAGCGCGACAGCATAGCCGCGCGCAACATGACGTTGCGCCGCTACAAGGCACGATATTTTCTGACGTGCATCATGCCTTTTTCGAATCTTTCGGACATCGCCCGACCGGCCGGTGCCTTCGACGCACCGCGCACCGGCAGACGATCAACCGCCGGCGTTCTCGCGAATGACCACCGCGGCCGCCGCGTCCGCCTCGCTCGCGACACCGTCGTGCACGCGCGTGCTGACGGCCGGCGTCGGCGGCTCGCTGTCGAGCGCATGGCCGTTGCGGTCGTGCGTGTCGACCGTTGCGCGCATCGACAGCCCGACGCGCAGCGGGTGCGCGGCGAATTCTTCAATATTTAATCGGACTGCAAACAAAATTGAGATAGCCCCAAGCATCGTGGCGCTAGGATTATGGCTTTCCGAGGGAGACTCAAGGCATGATGCGACGAATCGCAGTAGTAGGCGACACGCTGTCGAGCGGCGGTCAGATAAGCACATATAGCGGGCCGGCGTTCAAGATCGGCAGTCATCAAGCCGCCCTGATCGGCGGACAGGCTTTCTGTACCGCATGCAAGCGTCCCGGAGTCATCGCCAAGTCTGGCGGGCCCTACCGAATAAAATTCATGGGCGAGGTGGCACTAGACGAGGACATCGTGATCTGCGCATGCCCGACACCTCCGCACATCGTCGCATCGCTTGGCGGCGAAAAATGGTGTGATGACAGGGTAGAGGGCAACGGGAAGGTCGTTTCCAGCCTCACTGCAACTGGCGGCGTCGTTTCGATCAAAAAAGGGGCCTTCGACGAGCAAGTGAGGGCAACCGAACATCAGGTGGATGGCTTACCCTACTACATCGAAACGGCAGACGGGCGCGTGCATTCCGGCCGTCTTGGTACGGATGGAGTCTTGCCGCGAATCCATACCGGTGACAACCCCGACGACTACACCATCTACTGGGGCGACGATGCACTTGCGAAGCACCACGGGGAAAAATAACGATGCCGCATACCAAACCAACAAGGGTCCGGTCAAACGACACGCCGCAATCGCTGAAATCGATTCCTGTCCCCGCAATCACGTTCAAAGAGCTGTGGGATAACTTCCCGTCTGGCAACCCGTACGACAACCCCGAATACACGAACCAGTGCGCTATCCGTCTAAGTGTCACGCTGCATCGCGTTGGCGTCGATATGAAGTCGTTCAATGCGAAGACCGTGAAGCCGATGTCAGGCGCAAAGAAAATCGGGCGCATCTTGCTTGATGGCAAGTCGACCGCGACACGCGCCGACGAACTGGGTACGTGGTTGCAGCTACAACCGTTTGCCGGTCTCCCGAAAGCCGAGAACATAACCGGTGCGGATTGGGAATCGAAGGTCAATGGCCGTACAGGCATCATTCAATTCTCACGATATTGGACACGAGACGGCGAGACAAAGGAGAATGCGAGCGGCGGTCATATCGACCTGTGGAACGGGTCGCGGCTCACAGTCAGCAGCGCGCCCGGCGTCCTTGCAACGTATGGCCGCGTGTTTGGCCTGCAAGCACTTTTGCCAGGTACGTCAATCGGATGGTCTGACCTTCGGAATTCGAAACAGATCCTCTTTTGGGAAATCAAATAATGCGCCGCTTCCTTGGAACCGCAGGTTCCACACTTGCCGGACTAGCGAGTGTAGTTATGTGGACGTGGCTTGACAGCCATCTGTGTTCCGCCTTCTCTCGACTCTGCACCCCGCGCGCGGGGGAGTGCGGCGGTGGCGTAGATGCCTGCGCTGTGACCGCACAGAGCACAGTCGAGCTGTTCGCATACATCTTCGCCCCACCGATTCTGTTTGCAGCACTAGGCTTCTACCTGTTTGCTCGACGCCGCTCGCCGCTTGTCATGACCGGATTTCTTGTTAGCGCCGTCGCCGCACATTGGCTCTTTGCATTCCTGAGTATCCGGGTTCTGCATATAGTGAACTGAGCGATGCCACACGCGTTCCCGCGAGCGTCATCCTCCTTGATAAATCAAGCGAAACGACTTTCGGTATCGCTGTGCGGCTTGCTGTTCGGATTGCTCGTCACATGGACTTTCTTCTACACGTTCAGTCATGTCCACGGGTCCGCAAGACCTGACCGCATCGCGACTGGCTGCAACGAGCTAGGCAAATGCGCGACTCCTTGGTGGGTTGCACCGGTATTGATTTCGTATCTTTGCGGCCCCGCCATAGCATTCTGCGCACTTAACGCGGTTGCTTGGAAGCGATGGCCGGTCAGAAAGTGCGCGCTATGGGGCATCGCAATTCTTGTCGTGACCAGCACCCTTTACCTTGCCGATTACTTCGCGAAGTAACCACGCAGCCCGCACAACGCGGGCCGTTTTCATTTTTCTCCGGCGCGCACACCACACCACAAACGCACCGAGCGGCCGCTGTGTAACAAGTTGAGTGCGACTGTCACCCTAGATGGAGAATGGCGTTCAATTAACTCACCCTCTTCGTCGTGATTTTTCACCTCGCAACGTATGCAATACCCGCGTTGGGGCTTGTTGACTGACACGAGTCCGATTGCCTGCGACCAGTCGAGCGCCAAAGCACTCACCCGCCCTGATTCTCCCGAATGACCGCCGCAGCCGCCGCGTCCGCTTCGCTCGCCACACCGTCGTGCACGCGCGTGCTGACGGCCGGCGTCGGCGGCTCGCTGTCGAGCGCATGGCCGTTGCGGTCGTGCGTGTCGACCGTTGCGCGCATCGACAGCCCGACGCGCAGCGGGTGCGCGGCGAGGTCGCGCGGATCGAGCGCGATCACGACCGGCACGCGTTGCACGACCTTGATCCAGTTGCCGGCCGCGTTCTGCGACGGCAGCATCGAGAACGCACTGCCCGTGCCCGCCGAGAAACCCTGCACACGGCCGCGATAGGCGATGCGCGAGCCGTAGAGGTCCGACACGATCTCGACCGGCTGCCCGACGCGCATGTGGCGGATCTGCCCTTCCTTGAAATTCGCCTCGATCCACAACCGGTTCAACTGCACGATCGACATCAGCGGCACGCCAGGCCCGACCTGCTGGCCAACCTGCACCGAGCGCTGCCCGATCGTGCCGTCGACGGGCGCGACGATCGTCGTGCGCTTCAGGTTCCGGTACGCGAGCTTGAACTGCGCGGCCGCCTGCACGACGGCCGGGCTCTCGTCGACGGGCAGCTTGCTGCCGAGCGCACGCGCCGCGTCGAGCTGCGCCTGCGCGGCCGCGAGATTCGCCTGCGCGCCGGCGACCGTCGCGCGCGCACGCGCCAGTTCCTCGGGCGCGACGATCTCGACCGACGCACCCGAGCGCGCCACCAGCGCGCGCTGCGCGAGCGACAGGTCGGCCCGCCGCGCATTCACGGCCTCGACGTACATCGTGTTCGAGATCTTCGCGTTCGCGACCTGCCGCACGGCCTGCGCGAGCTGCGCCTTCGCCTGCGCGAACGCAACGGACGCCTCGGTGTCGTCGAGCCGCACGAGCGTCTGTCCGGCGCGCACGGCCTGCGTATCGGCGACCACCACGTCGGTCACGGCGCCCGGAATCTGCGCGGCGACCTGCACGATGCTGCCCGCGACATATGCGTCATCGGTGTCTTCGTAATAGCGGTCGCTCAACAGCCAGAACGCGATCCACGCAAGTGCGGCCAGCAGCACGATCGCGAAAAACACGGTGAAGCGCTTGCGGCGCGTCGCACGGCGCGCGTCGAGTGCCGGATCGTTCAGCGCGGCCGGCGGCGCAGCGGTATGAAGGTTGTCGTGGTGCATCAGTCGCTTTGCGTAACGATCAGACGATCGTGCTGGAAGACGGGGATCGCCGGCATGACCGACGGGGCCGGCGCGGGGCTTGCCGATGCCGTGCGCGCGAGAACAGGCGTACTCCGGGGCGTCGCGGCAGGATTGGTCGCACCGACCGTCGACGGACGCGCCGCATCGTCGCGCCGTGCGGGTGAGACGCTCGCCGTGCCGGTCACCGGCGGCACGACAGCGCTTGCCGCGTGCGCATCGTTCGACGTACCGGCCGCCGCCACAGCAGCCGCCCCGCGCCGCGCCGCCCCGCTGCGCGTCTGATGCACGGCCGGCGCCTGCGCAACCGTTGCGCCCGCATCGAACCCGCCGCCAAGCGCACCGATCAACCCGACGCGCAGCGTCCGCTGCCGGCCGAGCAGCGCGATCATCTGCGCGCGCTCGTCGATCAGCGTGAGATCCGCGACATCGACATCCTTCTGCATCAGCACGCCGCGCCGGTGGCGATCGGCCGCGATCTGCACGATCTTCTGCGCGGCCGCTACCGCGTCCTGCTGCTGCGTAACAAGCGTCTGCGACGTTTGCAGCGACGTGACGATCTGTGCCACCTGCCCGAGCGCGTCGTCGACGGTCTTGTTGTACAGGCCGATCGCGACGTCGGCCTGCGCGACGTCCGCGCCGAGCTTCGCCTTCAGCCGGCCACGGTCGAAGATCGGCAGCGAGATCGCGGGGCCGACCGACCCGGCGAGCGAATCGCGCGAGAACAGCGATGCGGGCGTCAGCGCGAACACGCCGCCGAGCGCGACGAGGTTCACGTCCGGATAGAACTGCGCGCGCGTCGAATCGGCATTCGCGAACGCGGCTTCGACGCGCAGCCGCGCGGCGACGATGTCGGGCCGGCGGCCGAGCAGGTCGGCCGGCAGCCGCGCCGGCAGCGCACCGCCGGCAAACGCGCCGACGCGCGGCCGCTGCAGCGCGAGCCCGCGCTCGGGGCCGCGACCCGACAGCACGCCGAGCTGCAATTGCGCGAGCTTGATCTGCTCGTCGCCCAGCGCGATCTGCGCGAGCAGCTTGCTGCGCTTGATCGACGCATCGCTCGCGTCGTACGCATTGTCGAGGCCGCGCGCGGTGCGCTCGCGCAGCACGGTCGTCACGCGCTGGCTAACCTTCAACTTCTGCTGCAGCAGATCCTGTGTCGCGTATGCCTGGTCAAGCTGGCAGTACACGGTGACGATCGCGACCGCGAGCGTGAGCCGCACCTGTTCGGCCTCAACCCCGGCCGCGTCGCGCAGCGACATCAGGCTCTTCGTCGCGGCGCGATTTTTACCCCACAGGTCGAGCTGGTAGTTCAGCCCGACGAACACCGACGACGGCGATACGTTCGGATCGCCGAAAATCTCGACCGGCACGCGATAACCGCCGGCCGTCACGTCGGCGATGTCGCCGGGCTTCGGCATCCGCGCGCGACTGACCGTCGCGCCGGCCGTGCCCGTCAGCCCGGTCAGCGAATCGAACTGCTGAAGCTGCGCCTGCGCGATCCGCAGCCGCGCCCGCGCGACCTGCAGATCGGGGCTGTTCTGCGACGCCTCCGCCACCAGTGCATCGAGTTGCGGATCCTGCAACTGCTTTACCCAGTCGGGCGCCGGCCACGCGCCGTTCGCACCGGGGCCAGCCGTGTACGCGAGCGCATCGTCGGCCGGCGCGCGCAGCGACAGCGAAGGCAGGAACCCCGACGGCACGCATCCGCCCAACGCCAGCAGCACGGCCGCCACCGCGATCATCGCGCTGCCCTGCACGCCCCGCGCCGGATTCGCCGCTTTCTTCACACGCCGCATCGCGCCCCTCATCCCTGCTGAATGCGTTGCGCACGCTCGGCCAGCCGCGGCCGCGTGCGTTCGAGCGGGCCGAGCCGGCCGAACAGGCCGTCCGCGACACCGAACAGGATGCCGGCGAGCTTCGCGCGCTTGTCGCGTTCGACGAGCGCGATCTGCACGATCTGCCACACGGTCAGCAGGTTCGGCACGATCGCCACCGGAAAGCGCAGCCCGTATTGCATCCCGAGCTGCACCGCATTGCGCGCGCTGTAGTAGCGGCGTTGCCACGAATGATTCATCGACGTCATTTCGAAAGGGCCGATCGCGTGGCGCTGCTTCGCGCCGATCCGGTGCGGCAGCACCAGCGACGGCACGACATAAAGCGGCACGTTGCGCGACAGCGCGCGGAAGCTGTATTCGGTGTCGACGTGATCGATGAACAGCGTCTCGTCGAACCGGCCGAGCAGGTCGAACGCGTCGCGCGACACGACGCAGCCCGACGAGATCAGGAACGCGCAGCGCTGCAACGGCGCGCCCGGCTCGATGTGCAGGCGGCGCAGACCGATGCCGTTGGTCGAAAGCTCGGGCAGGAAGCTGCGCGCGTTCTCGTCGAAGATGCGCGGGCCGGCCAGGAACGCACGCCCCGCGAGCCCCGCACAGACATCGCGCATCACCGGGAAATACGCGGTCGGCACCGATGAATCCTGGTCGAACAATGCGACCGCATCGATGCGGTCGCGAAACAGCGCCGCGAGCCCCGCGTTGTACGCGCCCGCGATCCCGCCGCGATTGCCGTGATGCAGCAGCGCGATGCCGTCGCGCGCACACAGGTCGCGTGCCCGTGCATCGGGCTGCGGCGTGTTGTCGACGACGAGCAATGCATCGCACGCATGCCGCCATGCACCGAGCGCTTCGAGCTGCGCATCGCTCGGGTGATACAGGATCACGAGTGCGCCGAGTGTCGTCATGTTCATCTCCTCAATGCCCGAAGGACGCCGCCGCGCCGCGCTTGGGTCGCGTCAGCCACATCATGGCCGCGAGCACGAGGCAGGTCATGCTCGCCATCCAGAACATGTCGTTCGTCGCCATCATGTACGCCTGCTGCATCACGACCTGATGCAGCGTGCTCAGCTCGCGCACGCCGTCCACGCCCATCCCGTTCAGCGCATGCACGAAGCGCTGCGTGTTCGCGGACGCATGCGTGACGGATTGCGACACGACGTCGTAGTGATAGGTCGCGCGGTTGTCCCACAGCGTCACGCTCATCGCGGTGCCGAACGCGGCCGACAGCGTGCGCAGGAAGTTCGACAGGCTCGATGCGGCCGCAAGCCGGTCGTCGGGAATGCGCGACAGTGTCGCGGCGGTCAGCGGGATGAAGAACAGCGGCAGCCCGATCCCCTGGATCAGGCCGGGCGCGGCGATCTGCGCGAACGTCATCTTCAGCGTGAAATGCGCGTCCCACGCGAGCACGCCCGCGAACACGAGGAAACCGGCCGTCGCGAGCATGCGCGCGTCGAAGTGATGCGCGTACAGGCCGACGAGGATCGAGAACACGAGCGCGAGCACGCCGAGCGATGCCGTCGCGAGCCCCGCATGAAACGCGTTGTAGCCCATCACGGCCTGCATCCACAGCGGGAACACCACGCCGACCACCGAGAAGCTCATCATCCCGAGCGAAATGATCAGCACGCAGAACGAGAACGTGCGGTCGCGGAACAGGCTGAGATCGACGACGGGGTGCGCCTCGCCCGCCTCCCAGATCAGCAGCGACACGATCGAGAGCCCCGCGACCACCGCGAGCGTGACGATCAGCGGCGAATCGAACCAGCCGCGATCGTGGCCGAGATCGAGCATTGCCTGCAGCGAGCCGACGCCGATCACGAGCAGCACGATGCCCGGCACGTCGATCGGGCCGGCCGCGCCGCGCTGCGCGTCCGGGCGCAGCATCGCGGTGCAGACCGCGAACGAGAACAGCCCGATCGGCAGGTTGATCAGGAAGATCCACGGCCACGAGAAGTTGTCGACGATCCAGCCGCCGACCACCGGCCCGAAGATCGGCGCGAGCAGCACCGTCATCGCCCACAGCGCGAGCGCGATCGTGCGCTTGTCCGGCGGGAACGTGCGCAGCAGGATCGTCTGCGACAGCGGCACCATCGGCCCCGAGCACAGCCCCTGCAGCGCGCGGCAGATCACCAGCACGTGCAGGTCGCGCGCGAGCCCGCACAGCAGCGACGTCAGCGTGAACAGCAGCACGGCGCCGACGAACAGCCGCAACTCGCCGACGCGGCGCGCAAGCCAACCCGTCAGCGGCACCGCGATCGCGGCCGCGACCGAATACGAACTGATCACCCACGTGCCCTGGCTGTTCGACACGCCGAGGCTGCCGGAGATCGCCGGCACCGCGACGTTCGTCACGGTCGAGTCGAGCACCTCGATGAAAGTCGCGAGCGACAGCGCGAACGTCAGCAGCGCGAGCCGGATGCCGCGCACCGGCTGCGCGGCCGGCGCGGGGGCCGGCACGTCGAACGCGGACGGCGCGGCGGGCCCATCGTGAAGCGGCGACGCGGTGCTCATGCGCCCGCCACCGCGACGTCGGCTCGCGCGCCCTTCCGCCCGCGCTTCGGCGCGAACCGTTCGATGAAATCGGCGGCCGCGTGACAGCCGTCCGGCGCGGCAGCGATCAGCGCGCGCGTGCGCGCCGCATGCACCGCAAACGCGGGTTCGTCGAGCACGCGCGCCAGCGCCGCGCCGAGACGTGCGCCGTCGACGGGGCCGTCGACGCGCACACCGCAGCCGCTCGCCGCGACGCGTTGCGCGTTGTCGAACTGGTCGTGCGCGAACGGCGTCACGACCTGCACGATTCCGGCCTCGCACGCGAGCGCCGCGGTGCCGATCCCGCCGTGATGCACGAGCGCGCGGCAACGCGGCAGCAGCGTGCGCATCGGCACGAAGCGGCGCACCAGCAGCCGGTCGCCGTCCGGCGCCGCATCGTGCGGCGTCAGCAGGATGCCGCGCGCGCCGGTCGCACGCAGCGCGTCCGCCACCGCGCGCGCGTACGCCGCATGATCGACGAGCGTCGAGCCGGCCGTGAACACGACCGGCCGCTCGCCGGCCGCCAGAAACGCATCCAGTTCCGCATCTTCGTCGGGCGTCGTAATGTCGTTGAACAGTGGGAAACCGCTTTGCAGATGATTCGACGGCCAGTCGGGCTGCGCCGGCGCGAACCAGCCGGGAAACAGGCACAGCACACCGTCGGTCGAATGCAGCCAGCGGCCGAGCACGCGCCGCGCGGGCGCGAGCCCGAGATCGCGGCGCACCGCGTCGAGCGCGGGGCCGCACACGCGGTCGAGCACCTGCCGCTCGATCAGCGTCATCAGCGCCGACTTCACGGGCAGCGGCCAGCGCGCGGGAATCGTCAGGCGCGGGTGCGTCGGCGGCGCATGCGCGGACAGCAGCGTCGACGGCGATACCTGTACCGACACGTACGGCGTACCGTGCAGCTCCTGCATGAAGCGTGCGGAGAACGCCCACAGCGTGCCGACGAGGACCGTATCGCCGTCGGTCAGCGCGCGAAGCGCGTCGTAATGCGGGCGCAGCATCGGCGCGATCACCTGCCACAGCGTGCGGAACGACGTGCGCGGATCCCACAGCGCGGGGTTCGCCATCGCGGCCTCGTATTCGGCCGCAGTGCCGACCGGCACGAACGCGAAACCGCAACGGCGCACGGCTGCCTCGAACGGCGCATGCGTGCAGAACACGACGTCATGACCGCGCGCCGCGAGCGTGCGCGCGACGCCGAGCAGCGGATGCACGTCGCCCGCCGAGCCGATCGCGGTCACGATCATCTTCGCCATCGCGCGCCTCGCGGGGTTCAGTAGAAGCCGGGAATCAGCGCCGCGACCTCGCGGCGGTACTGCGCATACGCCGGCCCGAAATACCCGGTCAACCAGCTCTCCTCGACGCGCACCTTGTACGCGAGCGACGCGAACACGAGCAGCACGCCGATCGCACCGCGCCATTCGCCGCCGATCAGCGCGGCGCCGACGAGCGCGATCAGGCAGCCCGTGTAGATCGGATGGCGCACGAGTGCGTACGGCCCGGTGCGCACGAGTTCATGGTCTTCCTTCAGCGTGACCGACACGCTCCAGTTCGTGCCGAGGTGCAGCCGCGCCCACACCGAGAACAGCAGGCCGGCGACCAGCACCGCGAGCCCGCACTGCGCCTGCAGGCCGAAGCGCTGCCAGTCGGGCACGAGCGCCTGCCATGACGGATCGGGCAGGATGATCAGCGCGCCGCCGACGATCAGCGGAATCGACTGCAGCGTGCGCGAGCGTGACGCTTCCTTGCGCACGGTCGTCTTCACGCCCTGCGACGTGGCGATCCAGTAGGCGAGCCATGCGGCCCACGGAACGACGATGACGATGGTCTGAACGATATTCACGGCTGGCCTGCCTCGTTGGGATGGGAATTCGGATACGCCGGATGCGCGATGCGCGGCGTCACGACGACAACGCGTGCATCGGCGCGGACACGCACGCCTGCGCGGCGGCAAGCGCCATGCCGGCCGCGACCGGCGCCCCGTCGCAGAAGAAATCGAGCAGCGCGGTACGCGTGTATTCGCGCTGCGCGCGGCCTTCGATGTCGAGGAAATGGCCGGCGTCCGGCACCGTCGCGAACCGCGCGCGCTGCACGTGCGCGCCGAGCTGGCGCACGTCGGCCGGCGTCGTGTATTCGTCGCGCTCGCCGTTCAGGAACAGCAACTCGCAGCCGATGTTCGAGAACTCGCTGAAGTAGCGCTCGGGCTGCAGCGACAGGATCTGGTCGACGTGGAACGCGACCTGGTCCTGCTCGTCGCGCGGCAGGCGCGTGAGATACCGGTAGTTGTACAGCTTCATGATGCGCGGCAGGTAGCGGCCGACGGTGTCGTTCAGCAACTGCGCGGCCTTCAGGTTCTCGCCGGCCGCGATGTGGTCGCGGGCGCGCGTCACGTAGTCGACCATCGCGTCGTTCAGGAACGGCGAGAACGAGCAGATCGCCGCGCGCCGCACGCTCGGGCAGCCGCGCGCGAGTGCGAACAGCGACGCGACGCCGCCCCACGACACCGACACCAGGAACGCGGGTGCGAAGCGCTCGACCAGATGCTGGAGGATCGCGGCTTCGTCGTCCTTCGTCAGGATGAAGCAGCCCGGGTTGTGCTGGCGCGACTGCCCCGCATACGGCAGGTCGAAGCAGATCGTGTTCATCCGCTCGCCCAGATACTGGACGGTCTGCCCGAACGACGCGGTCGTCGCGAGCGCGCCGTTGACGAGCATCGCCGTGTCGAAGGCCGGGTCGAACACGTTCCGTTCGACGTAGACCTTCAGACCATTCGGCAGCGGGACCACGTGTTTTTCGGTCGGCATCGTCGTTCTCCGGTGGATGCGGCGTCTCGACGTCGCGGCATGCTGCAGGTGCGCAATGGCTGGCGTCGGCCCGGCGCACGACCTGTCGCCGAGCCCATAACCGACGCACCGCGGCAAATACCCGCGGCGCCCATTCATTCCTCGTAGTGCGGCGCCATACTAATACGGACAATATTACTGACTCAAGTCATTCCAACGAGCCCCTCTACTCAGTTGGGAAATGGGCCGGATTCAAATTTTTTTATCATTTTCTATGGTATGCGGGATCGCCCAGAAGGCGACGGCAATCGTTTGCGAGACCCCTTCACCGGCATGCACAAACTAGATATTTTTCTTTTTATTCAATGATGTACAGCATTTAAATCGCCTGCTTGAAACGGATTTTCGGAATTTACCGATCTCCACCATCCGCATTCACAATTTCACATCGCGGTGAATATCACATACCTCGACACTCTTTCGTTTCGTAATAGAAACGAGACCGGAAATTTTCCAGTGCATTGCACCATCTTTTCACAAACCGTTTTAAACATAATTCTCGTTATTCAACATTCTTTCAATTCATTTTTCCGCACTTGCACATCGCCGCGCGTGGCCGATCCGCGACACCGCCGAGCCCCGCTTCACCGTCGGACCCCGATTTTTTGTTGATTGAACGATCAATAAAAAACCGCTAAGCTCTCGACTTCCATGGTTGGCCCGCCCGGGCGAAGGGAGTCGCGATGCCGAAAGTCGGAATGCGGGAGATTCGCCGCGCGCAGTTGATCGACGCCACGCTGCGCTCGATCGACGAAGCGGGCCTGCCCGGCACGACGCTCGCATCGGTCGCGCAACGCGCGAACATCTCGACGGGCATCGTCAGCCACTACTTCGGCGACAAGGACGGCCTGCTCGAGGCGACGATGCGGCACGTGCTGCGCGACCTGTGGTCGGCCACCACGGCCCGTCGCGTGGCCGCGCGCAAGGACCCGCGCGCCCGGCTGCGCGCGATCGTCGCCGCGAACTTCGACGACACGCAGGTCAGCGCGCCCGTGATGAAGACGTGGCTCGCGTTCTGGTCGCAGAGCATGCACGACCCGATGCTCAAGCGCCTGCAGCACGTCAACACGCGGCGCCTCCATTCGAACCTGTGCGCCGAATTCGCGAAGGCCTTGCCGCGCACGAAAGCGCGGGAAGCCGCCAGTGGCCTCGCCGCGCTGATCGACGGCCTGTGGCTGCGCGGCGCGCTCGCCGGCGGCCCCATCAACACCCGGGCGGCGCTGAAGCTCGCCCACGATTACATCGACCTGCTGCTCGCGTCCGACTGACGCGGCACGCAATCGCCCTCCAGGAGATCCTCATGTCCGTATTCGGTTTGCAGCGCCTCTACATCGGCGGCGGTTACGTCGACGCCACGAGCGGCAAGACTTTCGACACCTTCGATCCCGCCACCGGCGAACTGCTCGCGCAGGTGCAGCAGGCGAGCGCGGCCGACGTCGACCGCGCGGTCGCGTCCGCCCGTGAAGGCCAGCGCGAATGGGCCGCGATGACCGCGATGCAGCGCTCGCGCATCCTGCGCCGCGCGGTCGACCTGCTGCGCGAGCGCAACGACGAGCTCGCGGCGCTGGAAACGCGCGACACCGGCAAGCCGATCGGCGAAACGCTCGCGGTCGACATCGTCACCGGCGCGGACGTGATCGAGTACTACGCGGGCCTCGCGACCGCGATCGAAGGGCTGCAGGTGCCGCTGCGCGCCGATTCGTTCGTCTATACGCGCCGCGAACCGCTCGGCGTGTGCGCGGGCATCGGCGCATGGAACTACCCGATCCAGATCGCGTGCTGGAAGACGGCACCCGCGCTCGCGGCCGGCAACGCGATGGTGTTCAAGCCGAGCGAAGTCACGCCGCTGACCGCGCTGAAGCTCGCGGAAATCTATACGGAAGCCGGCGTGCCGGCCGGCGTGTTCAACGTCGTGCAGGGCGACGGCTCGGTCGGCGCGCTGCTCACCGGCCACCCGGACATCGCGAAGGTGTCGTTCACCGGCGGCGTCGAGACGGGCAAGAAGGTGATGTCGCTGGCCGGCGCGTCGTCGCTGAAGGAAGTGACGATGGAACTCGGCGGCAAGTCGCCGCTGATCGTGTTCGACGATGCGGACCTCGACCGCGCGGCCGACATCGCGGTAACCGCCAACTTCTTCAGCTCGGGCCAGGTCTGCACGAACGGCACGCGCGTATTCGTGCACCGCTCGATCAAGGACGCGTTCACGCAGCGCGTGCTCGAACGCGTGAAGCGCATCCGCGTCGGCAAGCCGACCGATGCCGATACCAACTTCGGCCCGCTCGTGTCGGCCGCGCAGCTCGACAAGGTGCTCGGCTTCATCGAAAGCGGCAAGGCCGAAGGCGCGAAGCTGCTCGCGGGCGGCACGCGCCTGACCGACGGTCACTTCGGCAGCGGCCAGTACGTCGCGCCGACCGTGTTCGGCGACTGCCGCGACGACATGAAGATCGTGCGCGAGGAAATCTTCGGGCCGGTGATGAGCCTCCTCGATTTCGAATCGGAGGACGAAGTGATCGCCCGCGCGAACGACACGCACTACGGGCTCGCGGCCGGCGTCGTGACCGAGAACCTGTCGCGCGCGCACCGCACGATCCATCGTCTCGAAGCCGGCATCTGCTGGATCAACACGTGGGGCGAATCGCCGGCCGAGATGCCGGTTGGCGGATACAAGCAATCCGGTGTCGGACGCGAGAACGGCATCACGACGCTCGAGCACTACACTCGAATCAAGTCGGTGCAGGTCGAGCTCGGCCGCTACAACCCGGTGTTTTGAGTCTTCAAGGAGGAGAACCCGTCATGACGACACGCGAATACGACTACATCATCTGCGGCGCCGGTTCCGCGGGCAACGTGCTCGCAACGCGCCTGACGGAAGATCCGGACGTCACGGTGCTGCTGCTCGAAGCGGGCGGCCCCGACTACCGCTTCGACTTCCGCACGCAGATGCCGGCGGCGCTGGCCTATCCGCTGCAGGGCCGCCGCTACAACTGGGCGTACGAAACCGACCCCGAGCCGCACATGGACAACCGCCGGATGGAATGCGGCCGCGGCAAGGGGCTCGGCGGCTCGTCGCTGATCAACGGGATGTGCTACATCCGCGGCAACGCGCTCGACTACGACAACTGGTCGACGCACAAGGGCCTCGAGAACTGGACGTATCTCGACTGCCTGCCGTACTTCAAGAAAGCCGAGACGCGCGACGTCGGCCCGAACGACTACCACGGCGGCAACGGCCCCGTGTCGGTCACGACCAGCAAGCCGGGCGTGAACCCGCTGTTCGAGGCGATGGTCGACGCGGGCGTGCAGGCCGGTTACCCGCGCACCGACGACCTGAACGGTTATCAGCAGGAAGGCTTCGGCCCGATGGACCGCACCGTCACGCCGCGCGGCCGCCGCGCGAGCACCGCGCGCGGCTACCTCGACCAGGCGCGTGCACGGCCGAACCTCGAGATCGTCACGCACGCGCTCGCCGACCGCATCCTGTTCGACGGCAAACGCGCATCGGGCGTCACGTACCTGCGCGGCAGCGAACGCGCGACCGCGCATGCGCGCCGCGAGGTGCTCGTGTGCAGCGGCGCGATCGCATCGCCGCAACTGCTGCAGCGCTCGGGCGTCGGCCCCGGCGCGTGGCTGAAGGAATTCGACATTCCCGTCGTGCTCGACCTGCCCGGTGTCGGCCAGAACCTGCAGGACCACCTGGAGATGTACATCCAGTACGAGTGCAAGGAGCCCGTATCGCTGTACCCGGCGCTCAAGTGGTGGAACCAGCCGAAGATCGGCCTCGAATGGATGCTGAACGGCACGGGCCTCGGTGCGAGCAACCACTTCGAGGCGGGCGGTTTCATCCGCACGCGCGACGATGATCCGTGGCCGAACATCCAGTATCACTTCCTGCCGGTTGCCATCAACTACAACGGCTCGAACGCGATCGAGATGCACGGCTTCCAGGCGCACGTCGGCTCGATGCGCTCGCCGAGCCGCGGCCGCGTGAAGCTGCGCTCGCGCGACCCGAACCAGCATCCGAGCATCCTGTTCAACTACATGGCCGAAGCACTCGACTGGCGCGAGTTCCGCGATGCGATCCGTGCGACGCGCGAGATCATGCGGCAGCCCGCGCTCGACCGTTATCGCGGCCGCGAGCTGAACCCGGGCGCCGACTGCAAGACCGACAAGGAACTCGACGCGTTCGTGCGGGCCCGTGCGGAGACCGCGTTCCATCCGTCGTGTTCGTGCAAGATGGGTTACGACGACATGGCGGTGGTCGACGAAGAGGGTCGCGTGCACGGGCTGGAAGGGCTGCGTGTCGTCGATGCGTCGATCATGCCGATCATCACGACCGGCAACCTGAACGCGCCGACGATCATGATCGCCGAGAAGATCGCCGACAAGATCCGTGGTCGCCAAGCGCTCGCACGTGTCGACGTGCCGTACTTCGTCGCGAACGGCGCGCTGGCAAGGAATGTCGCGAAGGCCGTGCGGCAGCCGGAAACGGTTTGACGATGGCGGGCGCACTGCCCGCTCCGGGACCTACCAACGAAAACGCCGCTGACGATTCCCGTCAGCGGCGTTTTTTTATTTCCGGCTCAGCCGCTGTTGACCTCTCGCCGCAAACGCTCGACGTCGACGTGCTCCAGGTAATTCGTGATGTTCTGCCAGATCGGATGGAACCCGTAGCCACCGTGCTGCAGCTCGTCGAGCGCCTGCTCGCGCGTCCAGCCCTGGTACACCATCCGGTACAGCGCGGAGACGAGGCCCGTGCGATCGGCACCGTGCTGGCAGTGGATCAGCACCGGGCCGTCCTGGTCGGCGGTTCGCAGTGCCTTCAGCGCGGTGACCATGTCCTCGTCGCGGATGTCCCACGTGTTGATCCGGATGCGCTGCATCTTGATCTGCGTGCCGGCCAGGATGCTGTCGTCCGCGTGAAACGAGCGGAAGCTGATGACCTTGCGGATGCCGAGCTTCTGCAACTCCGGCACGTCCGCCCGCGACAGCTGCGCGCTGCGGTACAGCGTCGGCGTGATGCGATGCAGGTTGTTCACGCGCGCATCGGCAATGCTTTGCGCCCATTGGATCGGTCGGGCCGCGATCGGTCGGGCCGCGACGCCGGAAGCCGGATCCGCATGGGCCGGCTGCCCGAGCGCGGCGAGCGTGACGGCGAGCGCGGCAATGAAGGCGATTTTCATGTCGGTTCAGCGTTCAATAAAATGCGCGCTTGCTGCGCTCGCGCGACAGGATGAACAGCACGATCGCGGCGGCGCTCATGGTCCAGTAGTCGGTCGGTGCCACACCGAACCAATGGATATGCCACGGCACGTTGGCCGGGTTGAAGCGGGCCAGACCATAGGCCGGATTCAGCACGAACCACAGAAAATCCTCGGTCAGCCAGAACACCATGATGCACGCGATGATGCGGGCTTCGATGCGCCACGACCACCGCGCGTTGAAGATGGGCGGCAGGTGGAAGAAGAGCGCGACGAACGGGAACACCCACGCGTGGTATCCGGTCATCGGACGCCCGCCCCAGAAGAGGTCGAGCAGCCAGTGATGCTCGATGCGCCAGGTCGGCAGGTTGGCGGCCCAGCCCGCGCTGCCCTCGATCTGGATCTCGACGTTCGCGAAAAAGAACGCGAGCAACATGACCCATGCGACGACGAACAGCGTATGACGCGTCGGCACAAAACGCGCGACGCTCATGCGGCAGGCTCCAGGCCCAGTACGCGATCAAGCACGAAGCGTCCGGCCAGCGGCCGCCCGAGCGGAGCCAGACGGCGGCGCATGTCGGCCAGGCGCTCCGGCGTCTGCAGCAGCGCGCGGATCCGGTAGACGAGCGCATCGTCGTCGATGGCCTTGAGCGCCACGCCCTGTTCGAGCAGGAAATCGGCATTACGCTCTTCCTGGCCCGGAATCGGCGAATTGACGATCATCGGCAGCTTCATCGCGAGACATTCGGATGTCGTCAGGCCGCCCGGCTTCGTGATGACGAGGTCGGCGCAGGCCATCAGGCGTTCGACCTGTTGCGTGAAGCCCTGCGGAAAGAGCCGGCCGGGATGCCGCGCGGCGAGCGCCTGCAGCGACGCCAGCATCGCCTGGTTCTTGCCGGCCAGCGCGATCAGCTGGAAATCGGCGTCCATCTCCAGCAGCCGCGTCGCCAGCACGTCGAGCCCGCCGAGGCCGGCGCCGCCCGACATCATCAGGAACGTCGGACGCGCGGGATCGAGGCCGAACTCGGCCGCGCAGGCCGCGCGATCGAGCGGCTGGCCGAACGCCGGCATGATCGGAATACCGCTGACGTGCACCGTTTCGGGCGCCATGCCGCGCGCATGCATGCGCCACGCGATCTCGTCGTTGGCCGCGAAATAGCCGCGCATGTTCGGCACGACCCACATGCTGTGCAGGTCGAAATCGGTGACCTGCACCCATACCGGCGTATCGACGCGCCCCTTGCGGATCTCGCGCGACAGCAATTCGGCCGGCAGGAAGTGCGTGCAGATGATCGCGTCCGGGCGCTGCCGTTCGATCTCCGCGAGCAACTGCCGGCAATTGAGCCGCTCGATCGCGCGCCGGATCTTCTGCGACGGCGCGGCGGGATCGACCTCGTCGGTCTTCTGGTACAGGTAGCCCCACAGCGCCGGCTGGCTGCTGACGAGCTTGATGTAGAGATCGGTGTACAGCTTGCGGAAACCGGTGGAAACGAAGTCCATCACGTCCAGGTGCGTGGCTTCGATGCCGGCGGGATGGTGGTCCGCAAATGCGCGGATCGCTTCGGCCGCGCGGGTATGACCGGCGCCGGCGCTGACGCTCAGGAGAAGGATTTTCTTGTGTTGCTTTGACATCTGACCGACCGTTTCGATGAATGGGGTCCGGACGCGGGTTCGGCAGCGGCGATCTCGCGCGACGGCTGTTCGCGTCCGGCTTTCAACTGGCTTGACGGACCTTCGGCGGTGCGGGCGGTCGGGTACTGCGGATCGATCGATCGCCGGCATCGTCTGCGGAATCATACTGCGTCCGGTCGATGCGGCTCGGATCCGCGGGTGTCGCGCGATCGGTCAGGTTGGTGTGACGGCGCTGCGTGCCACCGTTTGGCGCCCCACTCGCGCATGCGAATGGGGTGCCGTATTTCGGCGCGAACGGAGTGCTCGCGCGCGGGGTGTTTCGTGTCGCTTCGGCAAAGGCCGTGCGTCAGTCAGCCTTGTTCGCGTCGTCACCTGACCGGGCTGCCGCCACGGCGTGCGTCCGCATCCGCTTCGCGCGGACGATCGGATTCCATCGCGACGTCAGGCTCATCGCATTACGCAGGCGGTCGAACGCGGCATCCTCCGTCGGCCCGAAGCGATTGACCGCCGGCCACGCGAGCACGTGATCGAGCCATGTCTGCCATGTGTCGCCATGAAAGCGCCGGCCGATGTCCCGCACCGCGTCCGGCGCCGCGATCACGATGCCGGCCAGCAGGTAATACGCCCAGAAGCTGCCCGCGCCGACGAGTCGATCGAGCCTGCACACGGACAGCGCCGCAAGCAGCGCGTCCGTCGACGCGAGGTCGGCGCGATGCGTACGGATCGCCTGCGCGACGAGGTTGTGTTGACCGCCATACGCGGCAACGGAAACCCCGTCGCCGGCGGCGAGCTCGGCCGAGAACATCGCGAGCGCGGCCATCTCGTCGATGCGCGATGCATCGTCGCGCGGGCCGCATGCGCGCAGCACGATCGCGTCGATGATGGCGCCGGGCCGGGCCGATGTTTCCGCTCTCGTCGCCGCGACGACGGCCAGCTTTTCTCTCAGGTTCTTCGCAACGGGTATCTCGCCCTGCCCGTGTTTTTCATCTGCGGCGCGTTCGCCGGCATCGGCGTCGTTGCATTCGACACCGCCCGCGATCCGTTCGAGTGCAGCCCATCCGACGTCGGGATCGTCGAATGCGCACGCATCGATCACGCCGTGCGCCGCTTCGAACACGGCGCGCGAGCCGGGGCAACAGCGTTCGGCTTCCGCGAGCTGCTGCGCGGAAGGCCCATGCGAGCACGCGCCGGGCAGGTCGGTCGGGTCGCATGCGCAACCGCCGCTGTCCGTTGCGATCCACGGTACCAGCCGCTGAAGGGCTGCCGTCGCGTCGCGGGACAGGCTCTCGCCTGCCCGCACGCGTATTGCATGCGACGCGACGACGGTCGTGTCGCCGGCGTCGCCCGCCGCCATCGCGCAAGCGGCCGCGTCGAGATGTTCGATCAGGTACTGCAACCACGCGGCCGTGCGCAGCCGGTCAGGCGTCGCGCCGCGGGCATCACCATACTTCGCTGGGTCGGTGAGCATGGGTCGTCCGGGATAGTTCTGGCCAATCGGAATGATGTTGTTTCAGTCGAATCGGGTGGCGCGGTATGCCGCGCCGACCCTGCAAGGCCGCCCGCATCGGATCGCGACACGTGCGGCCAACCGGCCATCGCGCCGATACGCGCGACGATATGAATGGATCGAGGTAACGGAAACCCGCCACGCTTGCCGCACGGCCCTCGTACGCGGCGGGCTCCCGCTTCGTTCCGCGACGCTTACTGCACGTGGAACTTCGGCGACGTCGTGACCGTGCCGGACACCGAGCAATTCGGCGTCAGGACGGAGTTATTGAACGTCAGCGACGAGTTCGGATCGTTCCACGCCGTGACCACCTTGCTCGGGCCGCACGCGCCGAGCAGCGCGACGTTCACCTGCACGTTGTTGATCGACAGCTGCGTCGTGCTGTCTGCCTGGCCCGTCCACGGCGACGTGCTGCTCGCCGTGCCGCTGATCAGGCCGCAGGTGCCGCCGCCCGAGAACGTCGTCGACGTGATGTTGACGATACCGGTCGACGTGATCGTCCCGTTGAACGTCGCCGTGCAGGTCGCGCTGATCGAGCCCTTGCTGAGGCTCGTGAGCCCCGACACGGAAAACGGCTCGCCGTTCGGATTCATCGGCTGGCCATCGGCGCGCGAAACGGTGACGGCGAAAGCAGGCGCGGCCGAAACCGCGGTGAAAGCCACTGCAGCAACAAGCGACACGATTTTGCGAATGCTCATTTGAACTGCCCCCTCTCTTCACAAATGGCGGCACGCCGCCAGGAACGCAACCTTCCGGCCGGACGAATCCGGCCAGCCGGTCGCAGGAAACCGCCGGCGCGCGTCATGCGCGCCGGTCGGTTCAGAACTTGTAGGAAATCCCGACGAACGTGATCAGCGGATCGGCCTTCAGCCGCGTGCGCGTGGTCGCGAGCGTCGAACCGTCCGCCGCCTTGATCACGAGCGACGAGTAGGTCTTCAGCGGCATGTACGTCAGCGTCGCGGTGAGCCCCCAGTGCTTGTCGATCGCATAACTCGCGCCGACGTTGTAGACCGGCGTGAACGACGACGACGCCTTGCCCTCCACCGACGTCGGCCCCGGCTTGCCGGCGCCGGCCGCGAGCACGCTGCCGAGGTTCTGGTTGATGTCCTTCGCGAAGTTGCCGTTCAGTTCGATGTTGCTGAACCAGCTGTAGGCCACGCCGATCCCGACGAACGGCCGGAACCGTGCCGTCGACGAGTTGAAGTAGTACTGCAGAATGATCGTCGGGCTCCACTGCCGCGCGTTCTTCACGGCCGGCTGGTTCGCCGGATCGTCCATGTTGACGCTGCCAAGCGCGCCGGCCGGGCCGGGCGGCTTGATCGTGCCGTGGCCGGTCAGCGTGAACTCGGGCGGCACGCCGAGCACCGACGTCACCGCGATGTGATCGGTGAAGAAGTGCGTGAGCGTGAGGCCGACCGTATCGGCGTTGTTGACCGTCAGGCTCGTGCCCGGCGACGTGAACGAACCGGGCAGGCGCAGCGGCCCGTTGATCGGCATGCTCGCGAGATTCGTCGTCAGACCGTTGGTCGAATCCTGCGGCATGATGTGCAACCACCCGAGCGTCGCGACGTTGTCGCCCGCCTGCTGGGCCGATGCGAGCGTCGACATGCCTGCGACGACACCCGCGACAATCAGCTTCTTCATCAAGTCTCCCCCTCATTCTGTCCGGGCGCCGCGCATCCGCGCGCGACGCCGCCGTGTCTCCGTCCGGGTGTGGTCACTGCACGAACGCGCCGACCGTGAAGTACGGATTGCTCGTATCGGCCATGTCGAGGAACCCGAACACGCCGCCGGTGAACACGAACTTGCCGGTCGCCGGGCCCGACGCCGCATCCGCGTGCACGGTCGTCACGACGCCCGGCACTTTCTGCGTGTAGTCGAGGTTGAGCGCACGCGTGAGTGCGGCCTGCGACGCGTTGAACGGATCGAGCAGCGTCGCCTGCGCGCCGATGAGCGCGGTCGCGCGGTAGTTGAACGCGCTGTCGACACCCGTGTACTCGCCGTTCTGCGAGCCCAGCGCGATCGCCGTCTGCGGGCTCAGGAACGAGATGCCCGATTCGTCGTCCGCGCTCGGCGGGCCCTGCGTGAGGTCCGCGTTCGCCGCGCCGGTGCGGATGAAGATCGGCACGAGCTGGTTGCGCAGCTTGCCGACGATCAGGATCCCCTTGCCGGCCTTCGCCGGATCGAGCGCGGCCAGCGTCGGCGGAATCTGCGGCTGGTAGTTGAGCGACTGGAACGCCGGCGCATCGGGTCGCAGCGTGAACGGCTGGTTCACGGTCGCGCTCGACGCGAGCGGCTGCCCGCCGTTCTTCTTGCCGAAGTTGTCGGTCTCGACGTAGCTGCCGTCCGCGTTGATCGTCACCTTCTGATCGAGCGCCACCGGCTGGAAGCTCTGCGACGGCACCTGGTGATAGCCGAGCTGGTTGTAGGTTCCGGCGATCTTCGTGAGATCGGTTTCCAGCGACGAGAAACTGATGAACGGGTAGTACGGGAACGTCGTCTGCGGAATCTTGCCGACGCCGATCACGCCGTTGAACTGGATACTCGCGCCGGGAATCGCGCCGCCCAGCACGCCTTCGCCGAGGAACAGCCGCGCGGGCCGGCTCGGGTCGAGGCTCGCGTTCTGCATCCGGAACGTGCACTGGTTCAGCTTCACCGTCGGCAGCCCCGTTTCGTCGGCCAGCGTGCCGTCGACCACGTTCGCAGGCGCCGTATCGCGGGTCGGCTGCACGGTGCCCGTGGTGGTCGGCACCGGCGATGCGAGGTAGGTCATCCGGTACGTCATCTTCGTCGTGTCGAGCTGCACTTTCACGAGCTCGCCCGACCCCGACCCGCCAATGAACACCGTGTTGTAGTCGATCGTCTGCGGGCACAGCCGCACCACCGGCGCGGGTGGCGGGTCGCCGTCGCCGCCGCACGCAGCCAGCACCGGCGCGAGCGACGCCGCGGCCATCCAATGTTTCAAATTCATAGGAATCCTCTTGAAATTCGATTCGCCGGCGGCGACGCATGCGCCGCCGGTGTTACGTGTTCAGTACGCGGGGTTACTGGACGAACGCGCCGACCGTGAAGAACGGGTTGACCTGGCTGTTGTTGACGACCATCGCGTAGACGTTGCCGGCCGTCACGATCCAGCCCGTGTCGCCCTTCTTGAAGATCGCGACGTTGCCGCTTGCACCCTTCGCGTTGAAGTCCTGCGTGGCCGTGACCTTGATCTTGCCGGGCGTGGCCTGCGTGTAGTCCAGCGCGAACTGCGAGGTCACCGACGACGTCTGCGGGTCGATGAACGCCGCGGTGCTGCCCTGGAACAGCGTGGACGTATAGTTCGCGGCCATCGTCGATACCGCGGTGCCGTCGTTGCAGCTGCCCGCCTGCGCCAGGAAGAAGGTGCCGTTGAAACTGCCGGGCAGATCCGGGTGCGGCACGTTGTTGTTGAAGCTCGGGCCCGAATTCGCGACCGCGAACGTCGCGGTGCTGGGCGCCACGACACCGCATGCGGACGCGCTCGTTGCGCCGATGAAGCCGCCCTTCAGCGAGTTTGCCGCGATGGCGGTGGTCGACGAGAGCATCGAGATCCCCACTTCGGCATCGGCGACCGACGCCAGTGCATTGCTCGAATCGACATGCGTGTAACCGACTCGAATCACGACCGGCACCCGCACACCGTTCAGCTTGCCGACAATCATGATCCCCTTCGCCTGGCTCGGCGTCGCGATCACGAGGCCCGGCGCCTGACCCGCCACCGGATACGAGACCGCACCGAACTGGTTCGCCACCGCGTTGCTCACGAACACGTTGTCGGCCGATCCGTCGGCGTTCTTGCGCAATGCCCACGGCGACCCGGTGGTCTGGCACGAGTAGTCGCTATTCGGGGTGATCGTGCACGAACCGTCCGCATTGAACGTCTGGTTCCAGTTGACCACGTCCGGCTCCCAGCCGACCGCCCCGGCACTGCTCTGGGCGCTGCCGCCGACGGGCGACAGGTGGATACCCACTTCGTTGTAGTTGCCCGCGACCTTCGTGAAATCAGTTTCGGTTTGGGTAAAGCCGATGAACGGATAAAAATCGAACGTGCGCGACGGCACGACACCCAGCAAGAAGCCGGGGAACGGTTCGATCCCGGCGAACGCGATCGTCGCCCCGGGAATCCCGCCGCCCACCACACCATTGCCGACGAACAGCATCGGCGGATCCGCGCGGTTGATCGTCACCGCATACGCGCCGTCGCTCGTCGCGCCACTGTCGAGCACGAATGCGCAGCGGTTCTGCTCGGCGGTCGGGAGATTGGTCGGATGATGGAATGCGCCGCTGATCGTCAGGCCCGCACGCGTGTTGTTGACCTGTCCTGCCGACGTCGGCACCGACGATTCGATGAACTGCATCTGATAGGTGAGCTTCGTCGTGTCGAACTTCACCTTCACGTATTCGCCGCTGCCGGCGCCGCCCGTATAGGTCGTCGTGTAATCGAGCGCGTCCGGACACAGCTTCGTCACCACGGGCGGCGTCGTTTCGGCGCCGCTCGGCCCGCATGCGCTGCCCGAGCACTGCGGCACGTTGATCGGCCCCGGATCGTCGCCGCCGCCGCAACCGGCGACGAACGGCAGCGCCAGCACGGCGCACGACAGGATCGCCTTCCGCCATTCAGGAATGCAAAGCATCAACCCCTCCTTTTCAGGTACGACAAGTCTCGTCCGGCCGGGCTGCATGGCCCGCCGGTTGGTATCGCGCCGCCGCACGAATGCGCGGCGCATGATGGTGCGCGCAAGACAACCGCTCCGCGGCTCACGCAAATGCGATGAAAACCGCGGCGGCAGACAAGCGCTCTCCCGCGGCGCCGTCATCCGGCACGGCGCCGTCGGAACAATCGAAACGGAAAGTGGTTCGCCGCTACACGGCGATGCGATAACGCAGGCAGACGACCTGCGTCGCGCCTGCATTCAGCGAAAAACTGGGAAACGGCAGTCCGATTGGCCCCGCGGATACGCGCTTCATGAATGGGTCTCCGTACGTACGCTTGATTGGTTATCGTGATGCGTCGTTTGTCGAAACTATGAGCGGACCATTCAAACAAGTAAATGGATGCCGAGTTCCAAACGATGCAAGTCGCCCGACCCTAGCGTTTACACGGTATTTGACACATTTTCAAACAGCCTTCATTTTATTTGCTCAGACAAATACCGGAGCGGTGTAACACGCGTTTGAACGAAGGCGGCCAACCCGCGCCCAGCCAAGCGGGCCGGCCCGCGACGGCCCGCACGGATGCTGCGGCGCAACCTTACACGTCGATGATCGCAAGCGTGCCGTGGCTGCCGGGCAGCACCGCATGACGCGTGCCGGCGAGCGCGAGATACATCTGCCCGGCCTCGACCACGACCGTTTCCGCGTCGACTTCGAGCATCAGCTTGCCGTCGAGCACCAGCAGCCCCTCGTTGTAGTCGTGCACTTCCGCTTCGTAAGGCTGCGCGTCCATGCGCAACACCTTGATCCTGGCCGGCCCGACTTCGCCGACGATCGTGGATTTCCATGCGACGGCCTGCCCGGCCGCCACCGATTTGAAATCGATCAAAGACATTCGCCCCGCTCCGTGAACCATGAAAGGAACGCATTATCGCGAGCGCGGCACATGCCGTCCCGGTACGGCGCGGCGGCGTTCGGGCGGCACAGTCGGCCGGCCGGCCGCGCCGGAACGCGATCGCCGCCCGATTCACGAAAAACGGCACGCATTGTTCACCCACTTCAAATAAACAGACGCTTTATTGAACGATGCACGTGCATTTCACGCAAATCCGGCGCCGATCCTGCGCGGCCTTTCCATCAGAATGCATTTCCATCTACCGATTGCTAATATGGCGGTCCCGCGATCCCGCATCACAGCGCCGTTCGACATGACGCCCGTCCGCCATGCCGTCCCCGGTCCCGGCCGCTTCGCAGCGGCGGCGACGCCGGGCACGCGCGGCGCACACCGTCGCGCCGGCCGGCCATGCCATCCGTGAGCATGCAACCGATCCTTTCCGTCTCCGACCTCTCCAAGACTTACGCGTCCGGCTTCCAGGCGCTGAAGCACGTGACCCTCGACATCCGCCCCGGCGAGATCTTCGCGCTGCTCGGGCCGAACGGCGCCGGCAAGACGACGCTGATCGGCTCGATCTGCGGCATCGTCACGCCGACAGCAGGCCGCGTGACGGTCGGCGGCCACGACATCCGCGATCAATACCGTGCGGCCCGCGAAATGATCGGCCTCGTGCCGCAGGAACTGACGACCGACGCGTTCGAAACCGTCTGGGCGACCGTGTCGTTCAGCCGCGGCCTGTTCGGCAAGGCGCCCGATCCCGCGCATATCGAGAAGACGCTGAAGGCGCTGTCGCTGTGGGACAAGCGCGACAACAAGCTGATGACGCTGTCGGGCGGCATGAAGCGCCGCGTGATGATCGCGAAGGCGCTGTCGCACGAGCCGCGCATCCTGTTCCTCGACGAACCGACGGCCGGCGTCGACGTCGAGCTGCGCCGCGACATGTGGAAGCTCGTCGATTCGCTGCGCGAAAGCGGCGTGACGATCCTGCTGACCACGCACTACATCGAGGAAGCCGAGGAGATGGCCGACCGCATCGGCATCATCCTCGGCGGCGAGCTCGTGCTCGTCGAGGAAAAGCGCGAGCTGATGCGCAAGCTCGGCAAGAAGCAACTGACCGTGCAGCTCGAGCACCCGCTCACGGACGTGCCGCCCACGCTCGCGCCGTTCGGGCTCGAACGCGCGGACGACGGCACCGCGCTCGTCTACACGTACGACTCGCAGCGCGACGACGCGAGCATCGCGAAACTGATCAACGCGCTCGGCTCGGCCGGCATCGGCTTCCGCGACCTGCACACGACGCAGAGCTCGCTCGAGGATATTTTCGTCAGCCTGATCGACAACCGCCGCAACGGCGTACAAGGAGCCTGACGCCCATGAACCTGCAAGGCATCCGCGCGATCTACCGCGCAGAAATGGCCCGCACACGCCGCACGCTGATGCAGAGCATCATCGCGCCGGTGATCTCGACGTCGCTGTATTTCGTCGTGTTCGGCTCCGCGATCGGCTCGCGCATCAGCGACGTGAACGGCATCGGCTACGGGTCGTTCATCGTGCCGGGCCTCGTGATGCTGTCGTTGCTGTCGCAAAGCATCTCGAACGCGTCGTTCGGCATCTACTTCCCGCGCTTCACGGGCACGATCTACGAGATCCTGTCCGCGCCCGTGTCGTACTGGGAGATCGTGATCGCGTACGTGGGCGCGGCCGCGTCGAAGTCGCTGCTGCTCGGCGTCATCATCCTCGCCACGGCAGGCCTGTTCGTGCCGCTGCACATCCTGCATCCGTTCTGGATGGTGCTGTTCCTCGTGCTGACGGCGATCACGTTCAGCCTGTTCGGCTTCGTGATCGGCATCTGGGCCGACAGCTTCGAGAAGCTGCAGCTCGTGCCGCTCCTGATCATCACGCCGCTCACGTTCCTCGGCGGCAGCTTCTATTCGGTCGACATGCTGCCGCCCGCGTGGCGCATCATCACGCTGTTCAACCCGATCGTCTACCTGATCAGCGGCTTCCGCTGGTCGTTCTACGGGATCGCGGACGTGCACGTGTGGATCAGCCTCGCCGCGACCGGGCTGTTCCTCGTGATCCTGCTCGCGATCGTCGCGTGGATGTTCCGCACCGGATACAAGCTGAAGAATTGACGCGGCACGCGCCGCCGCCGATGACGCATTTGGGCAAGCAGGCGGCGCTTTTCCGCTGATGCGGCATTTTGTGGTCGCGTCTACTGAATACCGAAGCATCGGGGCCCTGGAGCATGCGCTGCAAGGCCCCTTTTCATTTCAGAGGACGCCATGCCCGCCGCCACCGCTCCCGCTTCCGCCGCCGCCCGGCTCGAACGCCTGCCGTTCTCCGGTTATCACAAGCGGATCTTCTTCATCATCGCGATCGCGTTCTTCTTCGATTCGGTCGACCTCGGCACGATGACGTTCGTGCTCGGCTCGATCCGCAAGGAGTTCGGGCTGTCGACCGCGGCCGCCGGCCTCGTTGCGAGCGCAAGCTTCTTCGGGATGGTGCTCGGCGCGGCCGTCGCCGGCCTGCTCGCCGACCGCTTCGGCCGCCGCCCCGTGTTCCAGTGGAGCATGGTGCTGTGGGGCGCCGCGTCGTACCTGTGTTCGACCGCGCAGAGCGTCGACGCGCTGATCGTCTACCGCGTGCTGCTCGGGATCGGGATGGGCATGGAATTCCCGGTCGCGCAGACGCTGCTGTCCGAATTCGTGCCGACCGAGAAACGCGGCCGCCTGATCGCGCTGATGGACGGCTTCTGGCCGCTCGGCTTCATCACGGCCGGCATCGTCGCATACTTCGTGCTGCCGCAGTTCGGCTGGCGCACGGTGTTCGCGCTGCTCGCGATTCCCGCGGTGTTCGTGCTCGTCGTGCGCCGCATCGTGCCCGAATCGCCGCGCTGGCTCGAACACGCGGGCCGGCACGCGGAAGCCGACACGGTGATGCACGTGATCGAGGCGAAGGTGATGCGCTCGGCCGGCGTCACGACGCTGCCGCCGCCGTCGCGGCTCGCCGAACCGGTGGCCGCGCGCGGCCGTGGCGCGCTGCGCGAGATCTGGAGCGGCGTGTACCGCCGCCGCACGGTGATGGTGTGGCTGCTGTGGTTCTTCGCGCTGCTCGGCTTCTACGGCCTCACGTCGTGGCTCGGCGCGCTGCTGCAGCAGGCCGGCTTCGAGGTCACGAAATCGGTGTTCTACACGGTGCTGATCTCGCTCGGCGGCGTGCCGGGCTTCCTGTGCGCCGCGTGGCTCGTCGAACGCTGGGGGCGCAAGCCGACCTGCATCGCATCGCTGATCGGCGGCGGCGCGATGGCGTACGCGTACGGCCAGAGCGCGCTGTACGGCGGCAGCATGGCGCTGCTGATCGGCACCGGCCTCGCGATGCAGTTCTTCCTGTTCGGGATGTGGGCCGCGCTGTACACGTACACGCCCGAGCTGTACGGCACCGGCGCACGTGCGACGGGCTCGGGCTTCGCGTCGGCGATCGGGCGCGTCGGTTCGCTGATCGGGCCTTACGTGGTCGGCGTCGTGCTGCCCGTGTTCGGCCAGGGCGGCGTGTTCACGCTCGGCGCGCTGTCGTTCATCGCGGCCGCGATCGCCGTGTGGACGCTCGGGATCGAGACGAAGGGCCTTGCGCTGGAACAACTGGCGGCGGGCGACGAAGCCGGCGGCAACGGCCGGTATGCGGCGGCAGCGGCGGACAAGGTGTCCTGAGCCGCGGATCGGAGGGGGCTTGCAGGCCGTGAAGGCGCTGCTGTCGTCGGACATCCTGATGCGCTTCGGCGCCGCCGCCGCCGACGACCCGCTGCCGGCGATCATCGACTCGATCACCCGCTCGGACTACCTGCCGTCGCTCGCGCACATGGCGAGCGCGCTGCGCCGCATCCAGGCGCTCGATCTCGACATCATCCTGCCGATGCACGGCGCGGCCATCACGCACGACATCCCGCGCGTGCTGGCCGGTGCGATCGCGCATTGCGAAGCCGCCGCCGCGTAGGTCACGCAGGCGGCGACACCAGCCTGGTATGACGGATCGTGGTCAGGCGCCGGAGACGACGAACTCTTCGGCCGCCTTGCGCTGGACCGCGGCCATCACCGCCAGTTCGCGCTTGCTGCGCGCATCGCCGGACACGACGCCCGTCGCATGCTTCGCCTTCGCGCCCAGCGGGAAAAACACGAACGACGCGCCGTCCGGGGCCGCCGGTTCGGCACGCAAGCGTTTGTTCAGGATTTTCAGGTATTTCTTCTTCGAGACTTCTTTAGCAGCCATGGCACCCTCCGCGTAAACGTGGTGAGGATCAGCATACCAGTTTTGGAGAAGGGGTCGGCCAGCGCGCACGCCGCCCGCGCAACGGCGTTTTTTCGTGCCGATGTCGATTTCGCCGCGCGCCGCCCGTCGTACCATCGCAAGAACGGGTCGGCTTTCCCGCAAGGCCGACGCCCCTCCCCCTTTCCGAACCCAGGAGAAACAACCATGCGCGTGATGGTCATCATCAAGGCGACCGCCGATTCCGAAGCCGGCAAGATGCCCGACACCGAACTGCTGGCCGCGATGGGCCAGTACAACGAAGCGCTCGTGAAAGCGGGCGTGATGCTCGCCGGCGAAGGGCTGCACCCGAGCGCCCGCGGCAAGCGCGTACGCTTCGCCGGCAAGGACCGGTCCGTGACCGACGGCCCGTTCGCCGAAACCAAGGAACTCATTGCCGGGTTCTGGCTGTGGCAGGTGAGCTCGATGGACGAAGCCGTCGAATGGGTGAAGCGCTGCCCGAACCCGATGCTCGGCGACTCGGAGATCGAGATCCGGCAAGTGTTTTCGCCCGAGGATTTCGGCGCGGAATTCACACCCGAGCTGCAGGAGCAGGAAGCGAAACTGCGCGCGCAACTCGGCGACGGCCACCAGGCCCCGCCGGCCGGGAACTGACCGAACGCTTGAACCGGGCCGCGCGGCGCGGCGGCCCGCCCGCAACACCGCATTTCGATCGACCGCCGGCAACGCACCGCCGTTGCCGCACCGCCGTACGAAATCTTTTTCGTGTCCGCCGTCGATTTCCCCGATCGTTGTCCGTCGTAGTGTCGTAAGCCACGTTGACCTGTCGGCCAACGAACCCTCCCCCCATTCAAGGAGATACGACAATGCGCGTCATGGTAATCGTCAAGGCCACCGCCGATTCCGAGTCCGGCCGGATGCCCGACACCCGGATCATGGCCGAGATGGGCCGCTTCAACGAAGAACTGGTGAAAGCCGGCATCCTGCTCGCCGCCGACGGGCTGCACCCGAGCAGTCGCGGCAAGCGCGTGCATTTTTCCGGCAAGAACCGCACCGTCATCGACGGCCCGTTCGCCGAAACGAAGGAGCTCGTCGCGGGCTACTGGCTGTGGCAGGTGAGATCGATCGAAGAAGCCATCGAATGGGTAAAGCGCTGCCCGAATCCGATGCCGGTGGACTCCGACATCGAGATCCGCCCGCTGTTCGAAGCCGAGGATTTCGGCGCCGCATTGACGGACGAGCTGCGCGAGCAGGAAGGTCGGATGCGCGCGCAAGTCGAGGCCGGGAAGCACGCGTAAGTCGGGCGGCACCAGACGGTTTCACATGGCCGCCGGGCGCCGCCCCTACCCGCTGACGCGGGCGCGGCTCACGCGCGTTTGCGCGGCACCGCGAGCCGCTCGACCGCCCCGCCGGTCACGTCCCTGAACATCCCGGCATTGCCGTACGCCCGCGCGGCAAGCATCGCGCCGTAGACCAGCGACACGAACGTCGCGGCCTCGGTCTGCACCGACACGCCCGGCTGCACGACACCGTCTTTCACCCCTGCCTCGAGCACGCGCACCAGCCACGCGGCAAGGTCGTCGAAATGCGCCTTCACCGCCCGCGCGACTTCGTCAGGCAACGCCGGCAACTCCGCGCCGAGCATGCCGGCAACGCAGAACGGCGCGCTGTCGTCCGCGATGCAGCGTTCCCAGTAGCCGATGTAGGCACGCATCTGCACCAGCGCGTCGGCGCCGCTCGAGTCGAGCAACGCCATGTCGGCATCGAATTTCGCCTGCGACTGCTGCAGCACGGCGACCGCAAGATCCGCCTTCGTCGGGAAGTGGTGGTGAATGCTCGCCTTCCGGATGTCGATCGCGTCGGCGATGTCGGCATAACTGAACCCGCTGTAGCCGCGCCGCATGATCAGTTGCCGCCCGGCTTCGAGAATGCGGCCCGCCGTACTGTCCCCCGTTACCGTCATACTCACCTACCATCTAGTCGGATGAAAAATGGGGATAGTTTACTGCCCGGAGATACTCTTTTCCAGCAACGATTTCTTCTTGCCCATCATCCTACCTACTAGTAGGATGACTTCATCGACAGAACAAGACGCCTGTCGATATCCGACGGTTTCCTACCCTGTCTTCCTTCTGGAGAATGAAAATGAAGCGCTTTTCCCAAGTCCGCCAGATTGCCGCGGCACTCGCGTTGTCCGCTGCCGCACTCGGCTCGCATGCGGCTGTCGCCGCCCCCGTCAAGAACGTCGTGCTGGTTCACGGCTACTTCGCCGACGGCTCTGGCTGGCAAGCCGTCTCGAACATCCTGACGCGCGACGGCTACAAGGTTTCCGTCGTTCAGCAGCCGGAAACGTCGTTCGACGAAGACGTGAAGGCAACCCGGCGCGTCGTCGACGCACAGGACGGCCCGAGCATCCTCGTCGGCCACAGCTACGGCGGCGCGGTCATCACCGAAGCCGGCAACGACGACAAGGTAGCGGGCCTCGTCTACGTGGCCGCGTTCCAGCCCGACACCGGCGAAAGCCCGCTCGACCTGACCAGGAAAACGCCGCCCGCGACGAAGGCGATCAAGGCCACCGACGACGGCCACCTGTATTTCGACGAAGCGTCGTTCCACGCCGACTTCGCGGCCGATGTGCCGGCCGCCGAAGCGAAATTCATGGCGATCTCGCAAGTCACGCCGGCCGCACAGTCGTTCGGCGTGCCGATCACACACGCCGCGTGGCGGACGAAACCGAGCTGGGCAGCGGTCGCCACGGCGGATCGCGCGATCAACCCCGAGCTCGAACGCTTCATGACGCAACGCGCCGGCAGCAAGACGATCGAACTCAAGTCGAGCCACGTGGCCTACATCTCGCATCCCGCCGAAGTCGCGAAGCTGATCGAACAGGCAGCCAAGGGTGCCGGCAAGGAGTGATGCAACGCATCGGCAGCATCCCGCGTTGACGCTATCGACCGAGTAACGTATCGTTTTGATACGTTACTCGGTAGGGCCTGTCCGTCATGCATTCCCGTTTCGACCGTTTCCGCACCACCGCGCTCGGCGCCCAGCTCGAAGCGCTGATCGCGCAACCCGAGCGTTATCTCGAGTTCGCGGCGCTGTCGCGCGTGGGCGTCGCCGCGATCGGCGCGATCCAGCACGAGATCGCGCGCAAATTTCCCGAAATCGAGGCCGACACGACGGCCCGCCAGTTCTGCGGCGCGATGGTCGCGGAAGTCATGCGCCGCCACAGTCATGAGGTCGTGCAGGCACGCGGGCGGCTCGGCGGCACGCTGTTCAGCTATGGCGCGGTGTTCAGCCCGTATCCGCAACGGCTGCCGTTCGCCGACGTCGTCGTCGCGCTCGCGCGCATGCCCGGCCGGCTCGCCGCGTATGCGGCGCACGTGCCGGCCGCGCTGTGGACGCGCCGCCCGGCCGGCACCGGCTTCTCGCTCGTCGAACATGCGTGCCACCTGCGCGATCTCGACGCGGTGTTCGCCGAACGCATCGATGCCGTGCGCACGGCCGAGCTGCCCGTGATCGCGTCGGTCGACGGCACCGCGCTCGCGGCGCAACGCGACTATCTCGCGCAGCCGCTGGACCGCGCGGTTACGGCCTTCCGCACGGGGCGCGCCGCACTGTGCGCGACGGCCGCCACGCTGCAGCCGCCGCAGCTCGAGCGTTGCGGGCTGCGCGACGGCATCCGCCGCATGTCGCTCGACGAACTCGTGCGCGAACTGCTCGACCACGACCGCACGCACGTGCTCGAACTCGACGAACTGCTCGCCGAACTCGACTTGCCGCCCCTTCCTTCCGAGCCCGCCGCATGACCCAACCCATTCCCGTCGTCTTCATTCACGGCTTCATCGGCACGTTCGACGTGCACGGATGGCACGGCCCGCATCTCGCCCCCGACCTGCTCGGCTATGGCGCGCATCGCGCGGCGCCATTCGATGCGATCACGCTCGCCGCGCAGGTCGAGCATGTCCGGTACGCCATCGACGCGCACTTCGGCGCGCAGCCGGTCGATGTCGTCGGCCACTCGGTCGGCGGCGCGATCGCGATGCTGTTCGCGCATGCGCACCCCGAACGCGTGCGGCGGATCGTCAACGTCGAAGGCAACTTCACGCTCGACGACGCGTTCTGGTCGGCGTCGGTCGGCCGCATGACGCCCGCCGAAGCCGACGCGATGCTCGACGGCCTGCGCGCCGATCCGCTCGCGTGGCTGCGCGGCGCGATCGACGAACCGTCGCCGCGTTTGCTCGACGACGCACGCCGCTGGCTCGCGCATCAGCCGGCATCGACGCTGCGTGCGATGGGCCGCTCGGTCGTCGCGACGACGGACGTTCCGGGCTACCTGCAGGCGCTCGCGCAGGTGTTCGAGCGCCACCCGGTCTGGCTGGTCGCCGGCGAACGCTCGCGCGCGGGCTGGCACGTGCCGGACTGGGCGCTCGCGCGCTGCGCCGGCTTCGACACGATCGAGCGCTGCGGGCACCTGCTGCCGGCCGAACGGCCCGATGCGTTTCGCGCGGCGGTCGAGCGCTGCCTGGGCTGAAGCGCGCCTGACAATGCGTAGGGTTCGTCGAAATATGGTTGAAAGGCGCGGTTGCTAGAGTCGTCCGAACAGGGTTTCCCCGGCGCCCGGCCGCCGGACAGGGTCGACACATGCAAGGATCGATGCACCTCGCACGCGCCTTCTGGCTGCTTCTGCTGCTCGCCGTCACGAGCCCTGCGTTCGCATTTCATGCGCGGGTCGTTGCGATTCCCAGCGCCGCGATGAGCGAGACGCTCAAGGCGACCGTCGTGCTGCCCGACGACTACGCACGCGGCAACCGCGACGGCGAACGCTATCCGGTCGTCTATCTGCTGCACGGCTCGGGCGGCGACCATACCGACTGGACGTCGAACACACCTATCGCCGCGCTGGCCGACCGCTACCACGTGATCCTCGTGATGCCCGACGGCGGGCACGAAAGCTGGTACATCGACAGCCCGTTCGATTCCGGCAGCCGCTACGAAACCTTCATCGGCGACGAAGTCGTGTCCTACGTCGATGCGCACTTCCGCACGATCGCGACGCAGCGCGCCCGCGCGATCACCGGGCTCAGCATGGGCGGCTTCGGCGCGCTGCGCATCGCGCTCGACCGGCCCGACACGTTCGGCGCGGTCGGCAGCATCAGCGGCGCGGTCGATCCGCGCTGCTGCGAGGACGAGCCGGGCATCGACCACGTGTTCGGCGACCCCGGCCGCCATCCGTCGTTCTGGAATCGCAACGTGATCGTCGAAAACGCGCGTGCGTTCGTGCGTGCGCATCTCGACCTGACGATCGATTGCGGCCGCGACGACGCGTTCGTCGGCTCGAACCGCACGCTGCACGAACGGCTCGTCGCGCTCGGCGTGCCGCACGACTACGCGGAGCGGCCGGGCGGCCATACCTGGGATTACTGGGCGAACGCGATTCGCTACCAGATGCGCTTCTTCGCGGCATCGTTCCAGCATCGCGGCTACGCGTACCATCCGGCGAACTCCGCACCGGGCATGACGCGCGCGGGCTGACGCACGCGCCGCGTCGCCGCGCGTCCCGGCGACCCCGGTGGTACGATGCGCTGGCATCGACCACCCGACTTCCTCCATGCCGCGCGACACCTTTGCGGACCTGCTCGCCTTCATCGCCGTCGCGCGCGAGCGCAGCTTCACGCGTGCGGCCGCCCAGCTCGGCGTGTCGCAATCCGCGCTCAGCCATAAGATCCGTTCACTCGAAACGCGCCTCGGCGTGCGGCTGCTCACGCGCACGACGCGCAGCGTCGCGCCGACCGAAGCCGGCGAGCGCCTGCTGCGCAATCTCGCGCCGCGCTTCGACGAAATCGAGGCCGAGCTGTCGACGCTCGCGGAACTGCGCGACAAGCCGGCCGGCACCGTGCGCATCAACGCGACCGACTATGCGATCCGCACGCTGCTGTGGCCGAAGCTCGCCCCGATGCTGCGCGACTATCGCGACCTGAAGGTCGAGTTCGTGACCGACTACGGGCTGTCCGACATCGTCGCGGAGCGCTTCGACATCGGCGTCCGGCTCGGCGACCAGGTCGCGAAGGACATGATCGCCGTGCGCATTTCACCGGACCTGAAAATGGCGATCGTCGGCGCGCCCGCGTATTTCGCGGATCGCGCACGCCCCGCGTCGCCGCAGGATCTCGTCGCGCACGACTGCATCAACCTGCGCCTGCCGACACACGGTGCGCTGTACGCGTGGGAGCTGGCGCGCGGCGACGACACGCTGCAGGTACGCGTCGACGGGCAGGTCACGTTCAACGGCACGTACGAAATGCTCGACGCGGCGCTCGCGGGCTACGGGCTCGCGTACGTGCCGGCCGAGCTCGCCGCGCCGCATGTCGCCGCCGGCCGCCTCGACAGCGTGCTCGACGACTGGTGCCCGACGTTTCCCGGCCATCACCTGTACTACGCGAGCCGGCGGCAATCGTCGCGCGCGCTCGCGGTGATCGTCGACGCGCTGCGCTACCGCGCATGAGTCGCCGGCGCGCCGCGATTCATGAATCCGTTCGATAAGTGCATGCGAGCGAGCGGGGATTATCGATAAGCGTTTCGATGGCTACCATCGTCGATGTCCGCAACGTTCCCCGGAGCCCTCGATGTCCGAACCGACGTCCGCCGCGCGCAAAGCGTTCGGCGCCATCGCCCCCGCCCTCGCCGACTACACCGACCACGTGCTGTTCGGCGACGTGTGGCAACGCGCCGGCCTGTCGCCGCGCGATCGCAGCCTGATCACGGTCGCGAGCCTCGTGTCGCTGTATCGTGTGAACGAGTTGCCGTTCCACCTGAAGAAGGCGCTCGACAACGGCCTCACGCGCGACGAGCTGATCGAAGCGATCACGCACCTCGCGTTCTACTCGGGCTGGCCGACCGCGAGTTCGGCGCTGCCGATCGCGCAACGCGTCTTCGACGAAGCCGGCATATAACCTGTCATTCAACCGGCGGGCACCTGCCCGCATGGAGCCTCACACATGGATTACCGTTATCTCGGGCGCAGTGCGCTGAAGGTGTCGCCGCTGTGTCTCGGCGCAATGATGTTCGGCGGCGAGACCGACGAAGCGACGTCGGCGCGCATCATCGACAAGGCGTTCGACCAGGGTGTCAATTTCATCGACACGGCCGACGTCTATCACGCCGGTCGTTCGGAAACGGTCGTCGGCCGCGCGATCGCACCGCGTCGCGACAGCTGGGTCGTCGCGACGAAGTTCGGCTATCCGGCCGGACCGGATGCGGGACCGAACCGGCAAGGCCAGTCGCGCAAATGGATCGTCGAATCGGTCGACGCGAGCCTGAAGCGGCTCGGCACCGATTACATCGACATCCTCTATTTCCATCGCGCGCTGACCGACGCGCCGCTCGACGAAGGCATGCGTGCAGTTGCCGACCTGATCCGGCAAGGCAAGGTGCGCTACTTCGGGCTGTCGAACTTCAAGGGCTGGCGCATTGCCGAGATCGTGCGGCTCGCGGACCAGCTCGGCATCGATCGTCCTGTCGCGAGCGAACCGCTGTACAACCTCGTCGATCGCACGGCCGAGGTCGAACAGCTTCCGGCCGCCGCGCACTACGGAATCGGCGTCGTGCCATACAGCCCGCTCGCGCGCGGCGTGCTGACCGGTAAATACGCAGTGGATGCGCAGCCGCCCGCCGATTCGCGCGCGGGCCGCGGCGACCGGCGTATCCAGCAAACGGAATGGCGGCCCGAATCGTTGCACATCGCGCAGCAGGTGGCTGCGCACGCGGCCGCGCGCGGCACAACGTCGGTCGCGTTCGCGCTCGCGTGGGTGATGAAGAACCGCATCGTCAGTTCGACGATCGCGGGACCGCGCACCGAAGCGCACTGGGACAGCTACATCGATGCGCTGACGCTCGAACTCGGCCCCGACGACGAACGGTTCGTCGATTCGCTCGTGCCGCCCGGGCACGCGTCGACGCACGGCTACACCGATCCCGGTTATCCGGTCGAAGGCCGCAAGGTCTAAAGTTCGGATGGGATGAAAGACTGACATGCCGGGCGGCGCGCCCGGCATGAAGATGAACGCGCGTCGCCCGACGCGCGCAAAAGCGGCCGTGGCGGAATCAGTTGCCGCTTGCCGCGTCGGCGCCGACCACGCGATCGAAGCATTCCTGCGCACGCGCCAACTCGTCGAGCGCGCGATCGAGGCGCGACATCGCACGTGCGTATTCGACCGACGAGACGTCGTCGTCGCTTTCGCCGCGCACCGCGCGAAACGCCTGATCGACGTTGCGCGTCGCTTCGACGAAGCGTTGCGCGGCCCGGGCTTCCTGCGAACAGATGTGGGTCGACATCGACACTTCTCCTACAGGGTTGCAGTGTGAAGCAAGCCGACGCTCAGTGTGCGTGGTGCGCATGTCGGCGGCGTGAACCACGGCGCATCGATTGTCGACGCATCGGCCGCCGCGCAGCGCGCTTCGTGCCGATTGTCCCTCCGCACTCGCCGCTCCGCTATGGCGAGATTGCAACAAATTCTTGCGCGACCTTCTCCGCGCTTGCCATCACGCGCGCCCGATGCGCGGGTGTGCAAGGCCGCCGAACGCAGTGGGCTCGCCCGGCGACAGGTCGAACAGGTCGCCGGTGAGATCACGCGGATGCTCGACCGCCGGCCGGCTGCGCAAGCGCGCCGCATGCGTGGGCGCGACATACGCGGCCGCGGTTTCGAGCGGCGGCACGTCGAACAGATCGCGCGTGACGCCGCGCACGGCGTCCGTCGGCGAACGGCCGCGCAACCGCGCGACGAGTTCGACAAAACGATCGAAATCGCCCGCGCGCGTCGCCTTGTTCACTTCGGCGAGATCGCGCGCCTTCAGCACGCACGGCTGCGCGAGCCGCACGAAATACGGTGCTTCGAGCTCGACCGACAGCGCGAGCGGATAACTCTTGCCCGTCTGCTCCTTCGCACGCCCGACGCAATCGACCACGGCCGCACCCTGTGCGGCACCCAGCGGCTTACCGGTGCTCACGCTGCGCAGGTGGTCGGGATACACGCGCAGTTGCGTGCCGACCGTCAGCGCGGTGGATGACGCGCACACGAGCGCGTAGTGCTGTTCGCGACGCCGGCCCGACGGCAACGTCGAGCGGCTCGCGATGAACGTGTGCGGCGGAAGCGGCCGCACCTGCCCGTTCGTATCGACCCATGCATTCCACAACAGCGCGTCCTTGCGCTCGCCCGCGCGCGGGCGCGACGCGACCGGCGAGAACAGCGCGAGCAACGAGCCCGTGCGATGCGCGGCGACTTGCGCGCTGCTGCCGAGCGGCTGGTTAATGCCCCACAGAAAACGCCCGCCCCCAAGCCGGCGCTCCCATTCCTTGCGGAGCACGACGGTCGGCAGTTCCTCGCCGGACTCGGTACCGATCTTGGTCCAGCAGAACGTGGGTGGGAGGTGTTTCAGTGTCATCAACTTTCTCGGGATACAGCCTCGCTGGTGACAGCAAGCCCATTCAACAGCCGTAACTGTATAGGTATAATGCATCGCATGGAAGCCCCGGACCAAGATTTTCCCGTTCAAGACCTGTTGCGCCGCCTGATGGCAGATACACGCTCGTCCAGCGAAATCGCGCGACTTTCCGGGGTCAGCCAGCCAACCGTGTCACGGCTTCGGCTGTCGAACGGGCATCGGCTGCGTCGCAGCGTGCCATTCAATAAGCTATGCAGTTTCTATGGCGTCGACATGGAGCCGTCGCGTCGTCGTTATAACGACCTGCTGCGCGACGCGATCGTCGACGCATGGGACGGCTCCGACGAGCACGGCCGTGCGTTGCTGGTCGTGATTCAGGGGTTGAAGGATCTGCAGGCGAAGGCGGACGACGGGTGACGGCGTGGAAGTGACGCATGACGCGCGGCGTGCGACCCGGCACCGCCGCGGCGAAAACGGGAAGACCGACAAGAAAGAAAAGTAGAAGTCGCACCCATCCACACGATCAACCGGAGCCGCCCGGTTTCGATCGGCGAGCACCTGCCGTTGCGCCGGATGCCTACTCCCCAGCTACACGCATGCAAGGAAACATCGAGAACCGGTTGTCCGTCGTCGCTGCGGAATGACCGTGGCGGCAGCATTTTTTTTGCTGCACCTGCGCTTCGCCCGAGCCCCGTCATGCAGCGTTCGCCAAGGATGACGAATGACTTACATCATCGTTTCCCGCTTATTAAAAATACCCGCCGAAGCGATTATCTAAACTTTTTAGACCTAATCAAAAAAAGTTTGACGTTCCGTTTTCTTTCTTGCTATCTTTCCCCGCAAGAAAACCCGCCGTGCAATCGAATCCGCATCAAGAAATCAACGGCCCGACAAACAGCTTCCGTTTTAATTACGTCGCACGAGGACAGTAGCTGATTCGTAATCCGTATCATCTGCTCGCAATACACAGTCCCCGCTTCACCGGTCATCCCGTTCCGCCGCAGGCGGAAAAGGCCGATATCGACATCTCCCCCGGCTGACCGGGATATTCGATCTCGCTCCCGGCACCTCACACGGAACACGCGCACCTCGCTTTCGAACGACAATGCAGCACCCGCTTATCCGGATTTTATATATTGGATTCCTAATTAAGTGATAACGCATTGAAGCAGCCGTCGCAGCAGATTGAAGAGAACGAGATGGTCGGGCCGCGACGCCGTGGATGCGTCGCGACCCGACACGATAGAGGGCCGTGCGCGGGATCGACGCTCGCAATGGGCGAGTCCGATGCCCCGACCGGCCTCCGGTCTTGATGGTGGGAGGGGGAGGAAAACTTATGTCGCCGTGAATCTTGCTGGTCGGTCTGGTCTTGCGTCAGGTTGCATCCGCCGCCCCGTCGCTACCCGCGATCCGGGCCGCGCGCTGCACCGGTTCTTCGTCGAAATCCCGGAGCTCACAATGCAGAGAACTCAGCACATCAAACGCACACTCTCGCAACGCTTTGCCCTCGCCGCGCTGCCGCTCGCGGTAGCCGCCACACTGGCGCCGCTGCCCGCCCAGGCCGCGACCAACTGGGTCCCGACCCGCACCGCCGCTTTCCTGCTGTCGAATGCACCCGCCGCGGCGGCTTCGACTGCCTCGCAGGCACAGCCCGCGTACTCGCTCAACAGCGTCGGCACGCCGGCGCTCGCCGACACGCACGTGACGCCGCTCGAACTGAGCCAGCCGCTGCATGTCACCGTGGTGCTGAAGCACCGCAATACCGACCAGCTCGACGCGTTCCTGCACGACGTCAACCTGCCGGGCAGCGCGAGTTATCACAAGTACCTCACGCCGGCCCAGTTCAAGGCACGCTTCGCGCCGACCGACGCGCAGGTCGCGGCCGTGGTGGCGCACCTGAAGGCGAACGGTTTCAGCAACATCTCGGTGTCGGCGAACAACACGCTGGTCTCCGCCGACGGCAACGCGGGCAATGCACAAAACGGCTTCCAGGCCAGCATCAAGCGCTTCAACTATCGCGGCAAGCCGGTCTTCGCGAACGATTCGGCCGCACTGATCCCGGCGTCGCTCGGCTCGATCGTCGATTCGGTGCTCGGTCTGCAGAACGCCGCCGTGCCGCACCGCCTGCTTCACCGCTTCGCGCCGGCCGCCGCGATCGAACCGAACAAGATCTCGAAGAACGCGACCGCTGCTTCGCAGCAAGTCGGCCACCAGCCGACCGATTTCGCGAAGATCTATGACGCAAGCGGCCTGCCCGCCGCGACCAACACCACGGTGGGCATCATCACCTGGGGCGACATGACCCAGACCATCGCCGACCTGAACACCTTCACGCAGAACGCCGGCCTGGCGACCGTCAACACGGCGGTGGTCGCCGGCGGGTCCGGCACGCTGGCCGACGACGGCGATCCGGGCGAATGGGATCTCGACAGCCAGGACATCATCGGCACCTCCGGCGGCGTCAAGCAGCTGATCTTCTATTCCGCCGTGAACGGCGACAGCAGCGACAGCGGCCTGACCGACGCGACGCTGACGGATGCCTACAACAAGGCGGTGACCGACAACAAGGCGACCGTCATCAACGTGTCGCTCGGCCTCGACGAAACCGCCGCCAATTCGGACGGCTCGCTCGCCGCCGACGACGCGGTGTTCAAGCAGGCCGTCGCGCAAGGCCAGGTCTTCTCGGTCTCGGCCGGCGACGCGGGCGTCTATCAATGGTCGACGTCGCCGCAAGGCGCGCCCGGCTACATCGGCACGTACAACGGCACCTCGGTCAGGACGACGATCAACCTGTCCAAGTACAGCGTATCGTCGCCCGCCAGCTCGCCGTACGTCGTCGCGGTCGGCGGCACGACGCTGTCGACCACCGGCACCACGACGTGGGCCGGCGAAACCGTATGGAACGAAGGCGTCGCGTATGCGGATCTCGACAGCAACGGCAACCCGGTCGACAACGCGGTGCGGATCTGGGCGACGGGCGGCGGCGTGAGCGCGTTCGAAGCCGCGCCGAGCTGGCAGACCGCCGCGCTCGGCAGCACGGTGACGAAGCGCGTGGTGCCGGACGTCGCGTTCGACGCCGCGCAGTCGACGGGCGCGTACATCGTCATCAACGGGCAGACCAACCAGCTCGTCGGCGGTACGAGCCTCGCGTCGCCGATCTTCGTCGGCGGCTGGGCGCGGGTCGAATCGGCGAACAACAACAGCCTCGGCCTGCCGACGTCGGCGTTCTATCAGAACTTCCCGACCAATACGTCGCTGCTCCACGACGTGACATCGGGCAACAACGGGTATAGCAGCCACGGCTATACCGCGAAGGCCGGCTGGGACGACGATACGGGCTTCGGCAGCCTGGACTTCGCGAAGGTCAGCGCGAGTTCGGCGAAGTAAGCAAGACCCCGGCGCGATGCGGTGCGGCGCAGCTGCCGCATCGCGTCACGCGCGCCTATTGCTCCAGTCCGACCGCAAGCGGCCGTTGATCGCTGCGGCCATGATCGTCGACCACCCGCACCGTATAACTGCCGGCCGTCTGCGGCTGCCAGAACAGCGCGTCGCCCGGCGTACTGCGGCCGACATACGCGTCGTTGACGAACCAGTACAGCGCATGCGCGCTCGCGTCGACTGTCGCGTTGAACGCGATGCGCGTCTCGTCCGTGCTCTTCACGCGCATCGCATACGTGCTGCCGCGCAGCGGCGACGTGATGCGCGGCGGATCGCCGTCGACCTGCCCCGCATCGCGGCAGTCCGCGTTCTGCGGCGGCCGCCGGCGCGGAATGCCGGCCTGCACGAACACCTGCTGCAGATCCGACGGCCAGAACTCGAAGATCTCCGTATGCGTGCGCTTGCCGTCGTACGGCGGGCACGCGGCCTTCCCCGTCGCGTCGTCGATCACGACGGGCCGGTGCACCGTGCTCACGCGAATCGGCGACGTGCCCGGAATGAACCACGTCCAGCCCTGCTGCGGGCACCACTCGTTCGGCAATTCGCCGCTCGCGAGGCAGATGCGCACGCGCTTCAGATGCGGCGGCACCGCGCGCGGCGGCTCGACGAGCGTGCGTTCGGCGTTCAGCGCATCGACGATCTGGAAGAACAGCGGCGCGGCCGCGTCGACGCCGACGAACGCCGTATTGGTCGAATTGTCGAAGTTGCCGACCCAGACGACCAGCACATACGGGCCGAACACGCCGGCCGTCCACGCATCGCGGAACGACCATGACGTGCCGGTCTTCCAGTAGACGGGCACGCTCGACGGCTGCGCGCCGCTCGTCTCGTCGGGGCGCAGATGCTGGCGCAGCATGTCCATCGTCATGTAGCTCGCCTCCGCGCTCAGCAGGCGCCGGCCGGGTGCGGCCGGCTCGTCCGCGCGCAGCCGCAGCGGCCTGAACTCGCCGCGATTCGCGAGCATCGCGTAGAGTGCCGCGAGATCCTGCATCGTCACCTCGCCGCCACCGAGCACCAGCGCGAGCCCGTAGTGCTGCGCGCTCGCGAGCCGGCGCACGCCGGCTTCCTGCAGGAAGCGGTACAGATCGGGCGACTTGAGTTGCGACGCGACCCACACGGCCGGCACGTTGCGGCTGCGGTTCAGCGCGTCGGTCGCGGTGATCGGCCCGAGGAAATGGCCATCGAAATTCTCCGGCGCGTACGGACCGAACGCGGTCGGCACGTCGCGCAGCACGGTCTGCGGATGCAGCACACCCTGGTCGAAGCCGAGCGCATAGATGAACGGCTTGAGCGTCGAGCCCGGCGAGCGCCGCGCGAGCGTGCCGTTCACCTGCCCGTCGATCGTGCGATCGAAGAAGTTCGCGGAGCCGACGAGCGCCTTCACGCCCATGTCGCGCGTGTCGACGAGCAGCGCGGCCGCGTTGCGCACGCCGCGCGTGTCGTTGCGCGCCACGTAGCGCGCGATCTGCCGTTCGAGCGTGCGCTGCAGATCGAGATCGAGCGTCGTCACGAGCCGCGCGCCGGCGTCGTGCACGTCATCGGCAGCGCCCGATGTCGTGCGCCACGCGCTGCGCGCGGCGAGCGCCTGGTCGACCGCGTGCGGCGCGTCGAACGGCAGCGCGGACAGCGGCCGCATAGCGAGCGGCAACGCGAACAGCGGCTTGAGCGACGCATCGCCCGGATGCCGCGTCAGCCAGCGCGCGTACAACCGGTTGCGCGACGCGGCCAGCGCGCGGTTGATCGCGTCCTGCCCGCCGCGCACGCGCCGCGCCGGGTCCTGCGGAATCACCGCGAGCGCGAGCGCCTCGGGCAGCGTCAGCGCGTCGGGCATCCGGTCGAAATAGACGACGCTCGCGGTGCCCGCGCCTTCGACGTTGCGGCCGTACGGCGCGTCGTTCAGATACGCCTCGAGAATCTGCCGCTTCGAGTAGAACAGTTCGAGCTGCACCGCGCGCGCGACCTGCTCGAGCTTGCCGGCCGGCGTGCGCGTGTTCAGCCGCCACAGCGAGCGCGCGAGCTGCATCGTCAGCGTCGAGCCGCCCTGCGGATTGCCGCCGCGCACGTACGTGATCCACGCACCGCGTGCGAGCCCGTACGGATTGAAACCCGGATGCCACCAGAACCAGCGGTCCTCGTGCAGCATCACGGCCTCGACGAGCTGCGGCGACATCCGGTCAAGTGGCACCCACAGCCGGTAGCGGTCGTCCTTCGCGAGCGTCAGGCGCAGCAGCCGGCCCTGCGCATCGACCACCGCGACCGACGTCGGTTTCCAGTCGCGCAGCGGCGGATGCGGCCACAACCGGCACGCGGCCAGCGCGCCGAACACGAGCAGCGCGCCGGCGATCCAGTTCTGCCAGCGATGCAGCCAGCGCCCGGCGCCGTGCAGCGCGCGCCGGAGCCCGGATACGTCAGCCATGCGCGGGCGCTCCGGCTGCCCGGTACGGCCTGTGCCTTCGCACCGTCATCGCACGCGCTCCACCGTCAGCGCCGCGCCGCCCGGCGCCTGCGCCTGCACGCGGCGGTCGTACATCGACTCGCCGTACGCGGGCGGTGCGACGAAGCGGCCCGCGTTGCTCGCCTTGATCCGGTAGACGAACTCGCGCACGTCGGTCGTCGCGGTGCCGTAGATCACCACGCGGTCCTCGCGCACGTCCGCGAACTGCGGCTGCCACGTCGACCCCGTCACGCCGATCGGCGAACGCCACGGCGCATCGGCCACCGGCGCCGACGCGCCGCCGTCCCCGCTGTCGCCGTCCTGCGTATCGGTCGCGGGCGGCGGCGCGATCACCGGATCGAAGCCGCCGGGCAGCAGGTCGACGATCGCGATGTTGCCGACGTTCGCCGAGCCCGTCGCGCGGATCTTCAGGTGCACGTCGATCTCCTGGCCGAGCGTGATCTTGTCGAGCGGTTTGCCGTTCGTGTCGGTGTAGTCGCGCACGATCTCCAGCCCGTTCTTGATCGCCTTCGTCGACGTGCCGCGGTCGTAGCCCGACTGGCTCGCGACCCACCACGCGGGCAGCGCGCTGCCGTTCACGAAGTCGACGCGCGACGCGCCGGCCGCCCACGTGCCAGAACGCAAGAGGTTCGCCTGGATCGACGACACGTCCTTAGCCGCAACACCCGCACGCACCTCGTCGATCGCGAGCTGGTCGAGCTGCCCCGCGTTCGACGCCGCATACGCATCGAGCGCGAGGATCGTCATCGCCGACGACAGCGTGTTGTAGCGGTTGTCGACCAGCGGCGCGGCGATGTTGTCCATCGCGCGCGGCGACAGCTTGCGCACGCGCTCGGGGAAGTGCTTCGCAAGCAGGTACAACACGCTCGCATCGCGCGTCAGCGGATCGATGTAGTAGCCCGTCACGTAGTCGCCATCGGACGCGCGCTTGCGTTCGAGCAACGCCTGCGGCCCGGCGATCAGCGCGGCGGCCTCCTTGTCCTGCTTCAGCAACTGGTACGACGCGGCGAGCCACGCGGCCGCGAGATCGTTCTTCCAGTCGTTCGGATACGCATCCTGCAAGCGCTTCTGCACGGCCGCGAGGCTGTTGGTCGTCACGTTGCCCTGGCGCGTCAGCAGGTACACCGCATACGCGCGCTGCCGCAGCAGGTCGAGCGAGCCAAGCGAATCGTTCGCCGCGAGCTTCTGCAGATACGCGTTGCCCGCGTCGAGCATGTCCTTCGGCACGGCCATCCCGCGCTCGCGCGCATCGAGCAGCACGTGCATCGCGTACGCGGACACGAACGGGTCGGCATCGGGCGTCGCGCTCCACAATCCGAAGCCGCCCTGCGCGTTCTGCCGGCTGCGCAGCACGCCGAGGAACTGCGTGATCGCGCTCGCGTTCGCCGCGTCGGCGCCGGCTTCGAGCGCATGCATCGCGCTCGTCAGCGCGCGCACCGACAGCCACTTCGACGCGAACACGCGCGGCACGACCGCGCTCAACATCTGCTCGCTGCAGTAGTGGTCGAAGTTGACGAGATACGACGACAGCCCTTCGGACAGCACCAGTGGCGCGGTCGAGATGCTCGCGTCGCGCGACGCATACGCGTCGTACATCGGTCGCAGGTTCGGCACGCTCGCCTTCTTGCCCGGGTCGAGCCGCGCGATGTCGAGCTGCGTGCGGAACGCGGCGGCCGGCCGCACCGACACGTCGACGCGCTGCTGCGCGCCCTTCGCGCCATAGCGCGCGCCGAACGACAGCGCGCCCGAGCCGAGCGTGTCGGTCGCCTTCACGCGGAACAGCGCGACGCCCTCGTGTTGCGGCGCGAGCGCGACGTTCTGCGTCGCCGGCCCGATCACCTGCAACTGCGGGCCCGTCTTCAGCGTGACCGCGACCGGCACCGGCTGGTTGCCCACGCCCGTCAGGTTGTTCGCGACGCCGACGCTGACGTCGGCCTCGTCGCCCGGCGCGAGTGTCGTCGGCACGTTCGGCGACAACACGAAATCGCCGCGCACCGTCGTCGCGCCTTCGAACGTGCCGACCAGGTCCGGCGACACCGACACGGCCATCACGCGCAGCTTGCCGTTGAAGTAGTCGGGCACCGTGTAGCTCAGGCGCGTGTCGCCGTTCACGTCGACGATCCCCGACCAGTAGACGACCGGCTTGTCGCGCTTGCGCTTGAACGGGTTCAACTGGCGGCCGATCGCATCGTCGGCGTCGCCGCCGGGCGCGGCCATCGCCATCAGCTTCTCGAAGTCCGGCAGGATCAGGTCGAGGATCTGCGACGTGCCGACTTCGAGCATCCGCTTGCGGAAGAAGAACTTCAGCGGATCGCCGAGCTTGTAGCGCGCGACCTGCAGGATGCCTTCGTCGACCGCGAACACGACGACCTTCGCGGGCTTCGCCGAATGCACGGTGAAGGTGGCCGTATCGCCCGGCTTCACGAGCGCGGGCGCGTCGACCGTCAGTGCGTTGCGGCGCGCGTCGAGGTTCACCGAGAACGGCACGACGCCGTAGCTCAGCGGGCTCATGAAGATCTCGTCCGACGACGGATCGCGGATGTACTGCACGTTGATGTAGCCGTTGCCTTCGAAGCCGGCCGGCACCGTGATGTGCTGGATCGAGCTCGTCGTGTCCGCATGGAACCATGCGTGCGCATACACCTTGTCGCGCTCGATCGTGATCAGGCCGCTGCCCGCGTAAGGCGCGCGGATCGCGATCTCGACCTGCTCGCCCGGCTTGTAGTCGTGCTTCGCGAGGCTCACCTGCAGCTCGGCGTTGCGGTCGAGCGAGCGCGTGACATTCGCGTCGCCCGTGACCGAATACTCGATCCGGTTCACCGCGGTGCCGTCCGCACCGCGGATCACGAGCGCATAGCTGCCCGGCTTGTCGGTGCGCAACGTGAAGTCGAGCCCGGCCGCCGGAATCGTCAGCGGCTTCTCGTCGACCGGCACTTCTTTCAGCCGCGAGTCGTATTTGTACGCGCCGGAATCCTGCTTGGTCAGCACCGACACGTAACGCTCCTCGACGAGCTGCGCGCGCAGGTCCTTCACGTCGATCGCCTTCGCGCCCGGATCGATCGCGACGAGCCGCACCGTGCGCGGGCTGCCGCGCTTCACGTAGCCGAGATCGTCGGCCGACTTGTAGCCGACGAGCCAGTCGTTGTTCGACACGAGCGCTTGCGCGTTCGCGGCGACGTTGCGCCCGCCTTCCGCTTCATACGCCTTCGCCTGGAAGTAGACCTGGTAGGTCGCGTCCGCGTACTTGTCGAGATCGAGGTCGAACTCGGCATGGCCCTTGTCGTCGGTCGTGCCGTCCTGCAGCGTCGTCGTATAGCCCTCCTTCGCGCGCCGCGCGTCGAAGAAGTGGTAACCCTGCCAGCTGCGGAACGACGGCCACACGGGGCGCAGCGTCAGCGTCGCCGCGACGCGGCGCTTCTCGGCCGGCGTGCCGAACAGGTTCTGCGCATCGACGATGCCCTTCAGCCCCTTCGGCTTCACCCACCCTTCGACGACCTGCTGCGACAGCTTCGCGTCGACCTTCATCCGGTCGGGCAGGAACTCCTTCACCTGCACCGTCGTGCTGCCGATCGGCTCGGCGCCCGGCTGGCCGTCCTTGACGATGTACAGGTTGACCGTCCAGGTGCCGGTCGGCGCCGTTTCGGCCGTCGTATAACCGAGCTCGGTGAAACCCGTCGCGTCGACGGATACCGGCTTGCGCTCGACGGTGATCCCGCGCGGGTCGACGATTTCCGCCTGCAGCGGCACGCCGGCCGGGCTGCGCGCCCAGCTCGCCGCGCGCACGATCAGGCCGATGTGGAACGGATCGCCGGGCCGGTACAGGCCGCGGTCCGAGAACAGGTACGCGGACAGCTGCCCCTGGCCCGTCGCGTTGCGTTCGCCGTCGACGTCGAAGCGCGAGAAGTCGAGCTGGCGGTCGCGGCCGGCCACCGGCAGGAACGACAGGTCGGTGTCCTTCTTCACGATATACAGTTGCGGACGCTTCTCGCGGTCGAGCCCCTTGAACGCGGGGAAATGCACGACGCCGTCGGCGCCGGTGGTCTGCGTGAACAGCGCCTGGCCGTTCACCGCGAGCACCGACACGGTTGCGCCCGCAACCGGTCGGCCGTTGCGGATCGACTGGATGAACACGTCCTGGCTGCCGTCCAGCGCGCGCTTGACCAGCATCCCGAGATCGGTCACGACGATCAGGCGCGTGTCGCCGAGCGCGTTGTCGCTGTCGTCGCCGTTGCCGTTGTTGTTGCCCGAATCGGCGTTGTCGGACTGATCCTGGCTGCTGTCGTCAGACGACGCATCGCCGTCCTTCGCATCGTCGGCTTTCTTCTTCTCGGCGGCCGGATCGTACTTCGACAGGTGCAGCAGGAACACGCCGCGCTTGCCGCCCTTCAGGTACTGGCCGAGATCGACGCCTTCGTAATGCGCCTTGCCGGGGTCGCCGGCCGGGAACGCGCGCGTCTGCACGAAGCGCTCGACGATGTGATCCTCGCTGAACGAATACGACAGCTCGGGCCGCGCGTACGTGCCGTTGTTGAAGCTCACGAGATGCTGGAGCTGGTCGGGCAGCACGCGGCCGATCTCGACCTTCATCCCCGGCAGGTTGCGCGACACGACCGACAGCCGCTTGCTGCCGCTCATCGACAGCAGCGAACCGTCGGCCATGAAACGCAGCAGCTTCGGATAGTCGGGCACCGTGAACGCGGTCGTCACCGGCGCGCCGAGCAGGTAGCCGCCCGCCGACTTCAGGTCGCCCTCGAAACGCACGACGATGCGGTCGCCCGGCGTCGCGTGATACTTGAAGCTCTGCAGCGTCGCGAAGTCGTTCTCGGTCGGCACCGCTTCGAGCGGCAGCGGCTTCGACTGCTTCAGCACCGCATCGCTGATGTCGGCCACGTTCCATTCGTACGGCGGATCGTCGTCCGACTGATCGACGCCCGGCTTGCGCTTCGGCAACACCCACGCCTTCGCGCGCGCGGCGAGATCGGCGCTGCGCACGCCGTCGGACGTTTCCGCGACGAGCACCTGTTCGGGTTCGTAGCGCTCGTTGTCGACGAGCGTCGGCGCGACGTTGGCGATCGACAGGCTGTAGAGCCCCGGCACGCCGACCGTCGCATGCAGCACGGCCGGTGTGCCGTCGCCGCCGCGCGCGCTCTTCACGCCCTTGTCGACGTCGAGCCGCACCGTCAGCGGATCGCGCGGAATCTCGAGCGGCTGCGAGTAGACCCACGCGCTCGTCTTCATCTTGTCGTAGTTGACCGTGTAGCGCAGCGGCGTCGCGGTCTTGCCGTCGCGGGCAAGCAGCACGAGGCCGATGCGCTTCTCGAGCTCGGCCGGATCGACTGGATAGTTGAAGCGCAACTGCAGCAGCGCCTGCTTCTCCGCCGGATTGTCGGGGTTCTGGTAGAACTGGTTGTCGCCCGACGTCGCGGTGAACGCCGGCAGGTCGAACGCGAAATGATCGTCGCGCATCACCACCTGCGGCGCGAACACCTGATGCACCGCGAAGCGCACCTCGACGTGCGCGCCGACCGGCCAGTCGGCCGCCGGCGTAAAGCGCAGCGTCTTGTCGTCGGCCCATTCCCACGCGCCCTTGAGCGCGGGCGTCATCTCGATGCCCTGCCCGGCCGGCTTGCCGACGAGCTCGATCGGCGCGGCCGATTGCGCGAACGCCACTTCGAGCGGATGCACGGTGATCTTCGGCTTGCCGCTGTCGTCCGCCTCGTAGGTCGTGATCGCCGGCGCCTTCACGGTGAAGCCGACGGTCTGCGGCTCAGGGGGCTTCGGCCGATGCTTGAACCAGTATGCGCCGTACCCGAGCGCGGCCGCGAGCAGCACGATGCCGCCGGCATGCCACGGGCGGCGACGCACGGCCGCGGCGGTCACGCCGGGCCACGCGGGCGCCGTCCACGACACGTCGCCGACCAGCGGCCGCAGCACGCGGCCGAGCAGGCGCCAGACGAACCCGGCCGCGCGAATCGGCAGGAGCAGCAGGAAGCGCAGCAAATCCATTTTGTTATTTCCTTGTCAAGGACGTGCTGCCGACTGCGGCGACGTACCCCGAGATTTATTGGTCTGTGGCGGCGCGGCCCTGGTTGCGCCGTGAATGCTTGGAATGTTTTGTTCGACCGGATGCTGGGCGCCATTATCGACCAGAGCCGAAACGATGGAAATATCGGTGTGCCGGCGCGCAACGCCGGCCGATGACCGGCCGGTCGGGCGGCATTTCATCCGCGTCCCGGCCTCTGCACGCGGCCGCGCCGCGTTCGCTAGAATGCGCGGCTCGACAGGGCTCGAATCGAAATGAAAGGAAACCGCTTGAAACTCCCGTTCGAATGGCAGATCGGGCTGCGCTACGCGCGCGGCGGCCGGCGCTCGGCCGGCGACGGCTTCGTGTCGTTCATCGCCGGCGCCGCGATGGCCGGCATCGCGCTCGGCGTCGCCGCGCTGATCGTCGTGCTGTCGGTGATGAATGGCTTTCGCACCGAGGTGCGCGACCGGATGCTGTCGGTGCTCGCGCATGTGGAAATCTTCTCGCCGTCCGGCGCGATGCCCGACTGGCGGCTCACCGCGCACGAATCGCTGCGGAACCCCGCCGTGCGCGCCGTCGCACCTTATGTCGACGCGCAGGCGCTGCTGACGAACGCGGGCAGCGTGACGGGCGTCGCGCTGCGCGGCATCGATCCGGTGCTCGAACCGCGCGTGTCCGAGATCGCGCGCAAGCTGAAGACCGGGCGCCTCGACGCGCTCGTGCCGGGCGAGATGGGCATCGTGCTCGGCGCGGCGCTGGCCGACGCGCTGCACGTGAAGATCGGCGATCGCGTCACGTTCTTCGCGCCCGGCAACCGCGCGCGCATCGGCGACGCGCTGCCGCGGTTCCGCCAGTTCAACGTGGTCGGCACGTTCGAGTCGGGTCACTATCAGTACGACAGCGCACTCGCGTACATCCACATCCGCGACGCACAGACGCTGTTCAACGCGCCCGCGCCGACCGGCATCCGGCTGCGGCTCGACGATCTCCAGCGCGCCCCCGAAATCGCAATGGCGCTGTCGCGCACGCTGTCGGGCGATCTCTATATCCGCGACTGGACACGGCAGAACCGCACGTGGTTCGAAGCCGAGCGGCTGCAGAAGCGCATGCTGTCGCTGATCCTGATGCTGATCGTCGCGGTCGCCGCGTTCAACCTGGTGTCGTCGCTCGTGATGACCGTCACGCAGAAGCAGGGCGACATCGCGATCCTGCGCACGCTCGGCGCGCCGCCCGGGTCGATCACGAAGATCTTCGCGATCCAGGGAATGACGATCGGCCTCGCCGGCACGCTGGCGGGCGTCGCGCTCGGCTGCGCGATCGCGGTGAGCATCCCGTGGGTGCTGCCGGCGATCGAGCAGTTGCTCGGCATCCGCTTCCTGACGCCGTCCGTGTATTTCCTCAGTTCGCTGCCGTCGAAGCTCGCGGCGAGCGACGTGATCGAGATCGCCGCGTCCGCGTTCCTGATGTCGTGCGTCGCGACGCTCTACCCGAGCTGGCGCGCCGCGCGGGTGCGGCCGGCCGAAGCGCTGCGCGACGAATAGGCGCGACGGCCGGTACGGCGTTACGCGATCTCGTGGAAACCGACGCTGTGGCTGCCGTTCAGGATGTCTTCGAACGCGCCGCCCAGGCCGACGTCGATCAGGTTCGCGCGCCTGCCGTACGTCTTCTGACCTGCATCGTCGACGAAAACCGCCGCGCCCGACGACAACTGACGATCGGTATCCAGCAACGCGAGCGTGCCGCGCGCGCTGCCGGCCGACTGCTCGAACTTCAGCCGCGTGCCATCCTGCGTGGTGAAATGCCCGCCGATCTCTTCGAACTTCTGGTTGCGCGCGACGGACGCGTTGATCTCGCTCATGAAGTGGAAGTCCGCATCGGCGCGCTGGCTGGCCACCGTGCGATCGTCGTCCGTGAACGTGTCGCCCACCGCGGCGGCGCCCTGCTCGGCGAAGTCGACGGCCTGCTCGTGAAAGTCGCGTGTCGCGAGCACGAGGCCCGCGTTCGCGTTCAGCGTCGACTCGACCCACGCGCGATCGCTTTCCGTCATCGTCTTCGACACGACCTTGATCCGGCCGTTGTCGGTCATGAAATCGAACTGCGCGTCGGCCAGATCCGGACGCTTCGCGATGATCTCGTGCATGCTCGTCGCGAGCTGGCTGGTGACGCCGCGCAGCTTCGTCGTCAGGTCGCCCAGGATCGACATCTGCTTCATGCGCGCCGCCTGCATCGCCTCCTGATCGAGTGCCCGGATCACAAGCGGCGGGTCCTCCGGTTTCCCGGACGCCGTGTCCGCCTGCTGGCGCCCGTCGAGCGCCGCTTCCTGCGCCATCTGCGCGAGCGAAAGGCCGCCCGCCGCCGTGACCGAAATCGTCATTGCCCTCTCTCTCCTTTCAGACTGTTTTTTATTGTTTACGGACCGATTTCGGCGAAATTGAGACCGATGCCGCCCGGATCGTCGACGACGTGCGATACGCAATTAGAAACTTTGTTTGATACAAACTAAAAAAGTTTGACACCAAGATTTCACTGAGATAAGTTTGCGCAAGCTTCCGGAAAGAAAACCGGCCAGCCATGCCGACATGTGTCGCGCTTTCCTGCCGTTGCAGCACCGCTGTTCGCAACATCCCCGCCTCATCGCATCGTGCCGTTCCGTTTCATCTGAAACCTGAAGGAAGGTCGGGCATGCCCGCATTTGATTCGCACTCCTGCATTCATGTCATGCCATCGGCATGGCTTCGACCGCGCGGCCCGAACCCGCTGCCGCGCTGACGCTTTCCGGTCGGGGCGATGCGATTGCCCCGACGCTCGCCGGGTTGCGCGCCGCGTGACGCGCGTCGACACCGGCCGTGACACCCGGGCATGTCGCCCGGCGCTTTCGAAGGTGCAGTTCCGCTTCATCCGACGCAGCACCCGGCCAGGCCGCAGGGGGCATATCGCGAGCCGGCCGGTTCACGACAATCACGAACAAGAACGAGGTCGAAATGAACATTCATCGAACCGGATTGCGGCGCGCGTGGCTTCCCGCGCTCGTTGCGGCCGCAACGCTCGCCGCCTGCGGCGGCGACGACGGCGGCAGCGTGGCGGGCGCCTCCGCGCTCGCGCAGGGCCAACAGGAGGGGGCCGCTGCATCGGCGGCCGACAAGCAGTCGCTGGCGTCACGCGTTTCGCCGTCCGGCGTCCCGTACGCCAACCCGGCAAGCGGCGGGCGCTACCGGCCCGTGATCACGAACGGCCAGGTACAGCCGTCGCTGTCGGGCGGCACGATCGAGGAAAACGCGTGGGTCGACACGCCGGTCGATTCCGACGGCGACGGCACGCGCGACCGCATCCACGTACGCATCGTCCGCCCGGCCGAAACCGCAAACGGCGCACGCACGCCTGTCATCGTGCTCGCGAGCCCGTACTACGCAGGGCTTGCCGACAGCCCCGACCACAACGTCGACGTCGAACTCGACGGCACGCCGCATCCGGCCGCGAACGCATCCGCGTCCGGATCCGCATCGGCGTCCGCGCGCATCATGGCCGCCGCGCCGCAGGTGCGGATGCTGCAACAGGTCGAAGCGGCCGCCGCCGGGCGCTCGTGGATCGAAAGCTACTTCGTGCCGCGCGGCTTCACGATCGTTTATGCGGATTCGCTCGGCACCGCCGGCTCGGACGGCTGCCCGACGATCCTGACGCGCGACGAATCGGTCGCGATGGCGTCGGTGATCCGCTGGCTCGGCCGCGATGCGACCGCGAAGGACGCGAACGGCAAGACGGTCGTCGCGAACTGGTCGACGGGCCACGTCGGCATGTACGGCGTGTCGTACGACGGCACGCTGCCGAAGATGGTCGCGAGCCTGCGCACGCGCGGGCTCGACGCGATCGTGCCGGTCGCCGGGTTGACGAACATGTACGGCTACTACCGCTCGGGCGGGCTCGTGCGTGCGCCGGAAGGCTATCAGGGCGAGGACGTCGACGTCTATATCAAGGCGTTGCTGACGAACGCGCACCCGGAGCGCTGCACGCACCTGATCGACGAAGCGTTGCAGCAGGAAGACCGCAAGACCGGCGACTATTCGCCGTTCTGGGCCGCGCGCGACATCCCGACCGCGTTCGCGGTCGCGCCGGCGCTCGTCGCGCAGGGGCTGACCGACGACAACGTGCGCGTCGACCAGTCGACCTCGTGGTATCTCGCGATGCGGCGCCAGGGCGTGCCGACGCAGCTGTGGCTGCACCGCCTGAAGCACACCGATCCGTCACGCGTGCCGGCGATGGCCGACGCATGGACCGCGGAGGTGAACCGGTGGTTTACGCGCTACCTGATCGGCTATGACAACGGCGTCGAGCACGATCCGCGCGCGGTGATCGAGCAGGCGGACGGCAAGCTGCTGAAGGAAGCGGACTGGGCCGCACGTCATGCCACGCCGGTCACGTATTTCGCGGGCGGCGACGGCACGGGCACCGGCACGCTGCTGCGGATGCCGACCGGCGGCCCGCTCGCACGCTTCACCGACGATGCGCGCATTACCGCGCTCACGCTGGCGAATGCGCCGACCGGCGAAAACCGCAGCCGCTTCGAGACCGCGCCGCTCACGGCCGCGACGCGTCTTTCCGGCGCCGCGACCGCGCGCGTCAGGCTGACCTTCACGGGCGTGGCCAACGTGACGGCGTTGCTCGTCGACCGCGCGCCGGACGGCACGGCCACGATCGTCACGCGCGCCTGGACCGACCCGCGCAACCGCTTGTCCGACTGGCTGTCGGAACCCGTGCTGCCCGGGATGCCGTACGACCTGAAGCTGACCTTCATGCCGCGCGACTACAAGCTGGAAGCCGGCCACCGGCTGAGCCTCGTCGTCCTCTCGAGCGACAACGAGGCGACGCTGCGGCCGACGCCGGGCACGGGCCTGACGCTCGATCCGGCCGGCACGTCGGTCACGGTGCCGCTCGCGTCGGTTTCGTCCTGAGCAAGCGCGCGTGACTCAACGCGGACGGCGACCGGCGTCTCCTCGACGCCGGTCGCCGTCCGCATCGCTTGATCGCCGCAGGACCTGATTCAACCGCGACTCAAACGGGCGTCAGCACCGGCTGCCCCGCGAAATGCCGCGCCGCGTTGTCGAGAAACTGCTGCACCGAACGATCGAGTGCCTCGGGCGACCAGCCGCCCATGTGCGGCGTCAGCACGACACTGTCGAGATCCGTCAGCGCGCGCGGCGGCTCGGGTTCGCCTTCATACACGTCGAGCCCGGCACCCGCGATGCGCCCTTCGCGCAGTGCATCCGCCAAAGCAGTGGTATCGACGACGCTGCCACGCGACACGTTGACGAGAAAACCGCCGGGTCCGAGCGCATCGAGCACCGCGCGATCGATCAGGTGCCGCGTGTCCGCGCCGCCCGGCGTCGCGACGATCAGGAAATCGGCCCACTGCGCGAGCGCGTCGATCCGGTCGAAATAGCGGTACGGAACGGGCTTCGCCGAGCGGTTGTGATAACCGATCTCGATGTCGAAGCCGGCCGCCCGGCGCGCGCACTTCTCGCCGATCTTGCCGAGCCCGACGATGCCAAGCTTCTTGCCCGACACGTTCGGCGGCATCGGCAACCCCTCACGCCACACGCCCGCGCGGGTTTTCGCATCGAGCCGCACGACGCCGCGCACCGCCGCGAGCAGCAGCGCGAACGCGTGATCGGCGACGCAATCGTCGTTGGTGCCCGCACCCGTGACCACGGTGATGCCGCGCGCCTTCGCATGCGCGACGTCGATGTGCTCGTAGCCCGCGCCCAGCGCGCTGACGAACGTCAGTTGCGGAAGCCGATCGATCTCGGCAGCGGCCAGGCCCGTGCTGCCGTTGGTCAGCACCGCGCGAATCGTGCCGCCGGATTCGGCGATCGCGCGCTCGCGCTCCTCGGGGGTCGGGGCATAGCGCACGTCGAACGACGCGGCGATCTCGCGATGCGCGTCGCCGCGCAATGCGATGAGGACCAGCAACTCGGGCTTCATGGCAGGAAGTGTCCGCAGGCGGGAATGGATTTCAGTGTAACAAGCCCGCGTGACGGATGCGGGTTATCCCCACACGGGCTGTGGACGCGCCGCCGCACGCGGTTTGCCAAAGCCCGTTCAGTCAAGTAACTTTCGGCCTACGCCCCCGCTCTGGAGATTGGCCAATGAAGCTCGCCCTGCCCGCCCGGATCCTGGGCCTCGCGCTCGCCGCCGCCCTCGTCGCGCCCGGCGCGCACGCCGACGCACCCGTCGTGGTGTCGTCGAAGATCGACACTGAAGGCAACCTGCTCGGCAACATCATCGCGCAGGTGCTGAAGGCCCACGGCATCGCCGTCACCGAAAAGATCGCGCTCGGCACGACGCCGATCGTGCGCAAGGCGCTCACGAGTGGCGAGATCGACATCTACCCCGAATACACGGGCAACGCCGCGTTCTTCTTCAACAAGGCCGACGATCCGGTCTGGAAGGACGCCGCCAAAGGCTACGACACCGCGAAGCAGCTCGACTACGCGGCGAACCATCTCGTGTGGCTCACCCCTGCACCCGCGAACAACACGTGGGGCGTCGCCGTGCTCGCACCCGTCGCGCAATCGCAGCATCTGAAGACCTTCTCGGATTTCGGCAAGTGGGTCGCGGGCGGCGGCAAGGTGAAGCTCGCCGCGTCGGCCGAATTCGTGAACAGCGCATCCGCGCTGCCGTCGTTCGAGAAGGCTTACGGCTTCAAGCTGAAACCCGAGCAGCTCGTCGTGCTGTCCGGCGGCGACACGGCCGCGACGATCAAGGCCGCCGCGAACCAGACCGACGGCGTAAACGCCGCGATGGTCTACGGCACCGACGGCGGCATCGCGTCGAGCGGCCTCGCGGTGCTCGACGACGACAAGCACGTGCAGCCCGTCTATGCGCCGACGCCCGTGATCCGCGAAGCGGTGCTGAAAGCGCATCCGCAGATCGCCGACTACCTGAAGCCGGTCTTCGCGAGCCTCGACCTGAAGACGCTGCAGTCGCTGAACGCGCGCATCCAGATCAACGGCGAGCCGGCGGCCGGCGTCGCGAAAAGCTATCTGAAATCGAAGGGCTTCGTTAAATGACCGATCGCGCGGCGGCGTCCGCGCGGCGCGTGACTTTCGACAAGGTCGGCATCCTGATCGGTGTCCTGACGATCGTCGCCGTGCTCGGCCTGCCGTTCGCGGTGCTGCGGCCGAACCGGATCGCGGCCGGCACCGATCTGTCGCTGTTCGCCGCGCTGCCCGCCATCCAGGGTGCCGCGCTCGCCGCGCTGTGGATCGTCGGCGCGCTGTGGACGATGACGGCAAGCCGCCCCGCGTGGCGGCTCGCGGCCGGCTGCACGTGGCTCGCGACGCTCGCTTATGCGGTCGGCGCGATCGCGACGCACGTCGTTGCACCCGACGACACGCTTGCACGCGTGTCGCCCGCCGCCGGGGTCTGGCTGCTGCTGTTCGCCTGGGCGGTGCTCGTCGCCGACGCGCTCGCTCGGCTCTCGTTCGGTCCGTGGCGGCGGCTCGTCGCGCTCGTCGTCGCGATTGCGGCGATATCCGCGCCGCTTGCGAGCGGCTGGTGGGACGGCCTCTCCGTGATGCGCGAATACGCGGTGCGCAGCGACGATTTCTGGAACGAGGCGATCCGGCACGTGTCGCTCGCGGGCGGCTCCGTTGCGGCCGCACTCGTCGCGGGCGTGCCGCTCGGCATCGCGTGCGCGCGCGTCGCGGCGGTACGGACCGTCGCGATGCCCGTGCTCAATATCGTGCAGACGATCCCCAGCATCGCGATGTACGGGCTGATGATGGCGCCGCTCGGCGTGCTCGCCGCGCACGTGCCGCTCGCGGCCGCGCTCGGCATCCGCGGCATCGGCGTCGCGCCGGCCGTGCTCGCGCTGTTCCTGTATTCGCTGCTGCCGATCGCCTCGAGCGTCGTGGTCGGGCTCGAGCAAGTGCCGCCGCACGTGACCGAAGCGGCGCGCGCGATGGGCATGACGCGCGCGCAGAGGTTGCTGCGCGTCGATCTCGTGCTCGCGCTGCCGGTGATCCTGAGCGGCGTGCGCATCGTGCTCGTGCAGAACATCGGTTTGACCGCGGTCGCCGCGCTGATTGGCGGCGGCGGCTTCGGTACCTTCATCTTCCAGGGGATCGGGCAATCGGCCGCCGATCTCGTGCTGCTCGGCGCGATCCCGACGATCGCGCTCGCACTGGCGGCGGCCGTCGTGTTCGAAGCCGCGACGTCGCTCGCGAAGGGGCGTGCAGGATGATCGAGATCGAACGTGCGGGCAAACGCTTCGGCGACGTCGTCGCCGTCGACGACGTCTCGCTGACGATCAAACGCGGCACGATCACCGCGCTCGTCGGCGCATCGGGCAGCGGCAAGTCGACGCTGCTGCGCATGATCAACCGGCTGATCGCGCCCACCAGCGGCACGATCCGCATCGACGGCGTCGATACGGCGACCGTCGCACCCGAGCAGTTGCGGCGCGGCATCGGCTACGCGATCCAGGGGCACGGGCTGTTTCCGCACTGGAGCGTCGCGCGCAACATCGCGACCGTGCCGCGCCTGCTCGGCTGGCCGTCGGATCGCATCGGCGCGCGCGTGAACGAGCTGCTCGAACTGTTCCATCTCGCGCCGGCCGAATTCGCGGACAAGCTGCCGCACGAGCTGTCGGGCGGCCAGCAACAGCGCGTCGGCGTCGCGCGCGCGCTCGCGGCCGAGCCCGCGATGCTGCTGATGGACGAACCATTCGGCGCGCTCGATCCGATCATTCGCGGCAAGGCGCAGGACGACCTGTTCGCGTTGCAGCGCCGCCTCGGCATCACGGTCGTGATCGTCACGCACGATATCGAGGAAGCGCTGAAGCTCGGCGACACGATCGCGGTGATGGACGGCGGACGGCTGCTGCAGGTCGCGTCGCCGGCCGAGATTCTCGGCAAGCCGGCGGCAGGCGTCGTCGAGCAGCTCGTCGCGGGCGTCGACCGGCCGCTGCGCCTGCTTGCGCTGACGCCGATCGACGCGGTCGCCGAACCCGGCCATGTCGACGGTGAACCGATCGCCGCGACGCGCACGCTGCGCGATGCGGTATCCGAGCTGTTGTGGCGTGGCGTCGATGCGCTGCCGGTCGACGATGGCGACGGCCGCAACGAATCCGGCGCGCGCCGCATCACGCTCGACGCGATCCGCGCACACGCGCGGAAGCCCGCATGACGGCGCACCGCGTGCGGCCCGCGCGTTCGGTTATGCCCGCCTTGGTAGCCCGCGCCGCCGCGTTCGCGCTGCTGCTCGTGCTGCTGTTGCGCCCCGCATGGCTGCAGGGCCTCTTCGCACCGTTCGCCGACAACGGCGCGCCTGTCATCTACGATCGCGCGAGTCTGCTCGACCTCACGCTCGCGCATCTCGGTACGGTCGCACTGTCGAGCCTGATCGGCACGATCGTCGCAGTCGCAGCCGGGATCTTCGTCACGCGGCCGTCCGGCGCGGATTTCCTGCCGGTCGCGCGCAGCGTCGTCGATATCGGCCAGACCTTCCCGCCGGTCGCGGTGCTCGCGCTCGCGGTGCCGGCCGTCGGTTTCGGCTTGAAGCCGGTGCTGATCGCGCTCGTGCTGTATGGACTCCTGCCCGTTTTCGAAAGCACGATCGCCGGGCTCGAAGACGTGCCGCGCGACGTCGTCGACGCCGCGCGCGGGATGGGGATGAGCGGCTGGCAGCAACTGGTGTCCGTCGAGTTGCCGCTCGCGTTTCCGGTGATCGTCAACGGGATCCGGCTCGCGGTCGTGATCAATCTCGGCACCGCGACGATCGGCTCGACGGTCGCCGCGCGCGGGCTCGGCGACGTGATCATCGCGGGCCTGCAGACGTCGAATACCGCGTTCGTGCTGCAGGGCGGCCTGATCGTCGGGCTGCTCGCGGTGCTGGTCAGCGATGCGATCGGCGCGATTGCGCGGGTGGCGACCGCGCGGCGCGCGTAAGGTTTGCGGTGCAGCACGCTTTAAGCGTGTGTTAAAAAACGTCAGCGCGCGATCGCGCGGCGTTTATCCGGACTACGATGCGTGTCCGCGCAACGATCGCCCCATCGAATCGTTGTGCACCGAAACAAGCCTACATGTCGCTTTCATTCGAGCCGGCGTTCGACAACCCGTGGCCATTGGCCGATATACTATGCGCCTTCCATTTCCCCGCACTTCACCATGCGACGGTTTCTCTCGCTAATCGTGCTTTCGTTCGGCATCGCGCAACAGGCATCAGCGCAACAAGCGCCCGCACTGCCTGCGTCCGCGCCCGAAGCGATTGCATCGGCACCGGCCGTCGCATCCGCGCCGCTCGCCAACGCCAACGATCAGCCGAACGAAGCAAACCGTCGCATCACGTCCTACCTGACGAAGAAATTCGGTGTCGCGAAGGAACGGGCCGCGAAACTCGCCGATATCGTGAGCGTCACTGCGACGAAATATTCGCTGCCGCCGGCACTCGTTTACGCCATCATCTCGATCGAATCGCGCTTCCAGGAAAAGGCACGCGGCCAGCATGGCGCGACGGGGCTGATGCAGGTCGTGCCGGCCGCGCACCGCGGCCTGCTGCGCAACGTGAAGGATCTGACGGAGCCGAACGCGAACGTTGAAGCCGGGTCCGCGATCCTGTCGGGCTACGTCAGGGCGGCCGGCGGCAACGTGCAGGCCGGGCTGAAGAGTTATGGCGGTTCGAATGCGTATGCGGCAAAGGTGATGCAGCGCGTCGATTCGTTCCGGTTCGTGCTCGAGCCCGACGACGACGCGAAAGCCGCGAGCGATACGAAGGCGCGAATGGTGCCGGTCAGCGAATCGTCGACGTCGCCCTCGGCCGCGAATCGCGGCACCCGATAAGCGCAATTCGCGCGGCACGCCCCTTCATTCGTGCGCGAAATGCTCGCGCAGAAACTCGATGAAAATCTGCGTCTTCGCGGGCAACAAGCGCGTTTCCGTCATCGCGTAGACAGGAACGGCCGCGCCTTCCCATGCGGGCAGCACGCGGCGCAGCCGGCCGGCGGCCACGTCGTCAGCCACTACCGCCTCCGGCACCTGAATGATCCCCGCGTCGTGCACGGCCAGTTGCCGGTTCATGCCGACGCTGTTCACGACGAACCGCCCGCCCACCGGCACCTCGACCTCCCGCGCGCTGTCGTGCATCGCCCACGTATCGACGCGCTGCACGCTCAGGCACTGATGCTGCCGCAGGTCGTCCGGTTCACGCGGCTCGCCCGCTCGTTCGAGATAACGCGGCGACGCATACAGCTGACTGCGAAACGTCGCGAGCCGCCGCGCGACGAGCTGCGAATCCGCGGATTCGCCGATGCGGATCGCGACGTCGAACGGCTCGCTCACCAGGTCGACGCGCCGTGACGTCAGCTCGAAATCGAAGGTCAGCTTCGGGTGACGGTTCGCGAATTCGACAATCAGCGGCGTCAGGTAGATCACCGCGAAATCGACCGGAAACGACGCGCGCAGCACGCCCGCGGGTTCGGCCAGCAGTTCGCCGAGCTGCTCGTGCGCGAGCCGCGCCTCGTCGACGATGCGCTTGCAGCGCTCGAAATACAGCTGCCCGGCCTCCGTGAGCTCGATGCGGCGCGTCGTGCGATGCAGCAGCCGCAGGCCGATCGCCTTTTCCAGCGCGCCGATCCGCCGCGACAGCGTCGAATTCGGCATCCCCAGCGCGTCGGCCGCACTGCGAAAGCCCTTCGCCTTCACGACCTCCACGAACAACGCCATGTCGTTCAGCAGTTCCACGCCCACTGCTCCATCAATGGATCAATGTTATCCAAACTACCATATTTATCTCGAAAAGGAAGCAATGGATGATGTGTCCATGGCAGCGAGGTTCGCGCAACGATGCGCGGCCGGCGCCCGATACGGCATCGCCCCGGTGCCGTGACCCGACCCTAGAGGAGCACGCATCATGGACGCACTGTTCACCCCGGCCCGTGTCGGCCGTTACACGCTGCAAAACCGCCTCGTCATGGCGCCGATGACGCGCAGCCGCGCGGCATTCGACGGCACGCCCGGCGAACTGGCTGCCGAGTACTACGCGCAGCGCGCGGGCCTCGGCCTGATCGTCACCGAGGGCACGCAGCCGTCGGACGACGGCCAGGGCTACCTGATGACGCCCGGCATCTACACCGATGCGCACGTCGCCGGCTGGAAGGCGGTCAGCGATCGCGTCCATGCGCACGGCGGCCGTCTGTTCATTCAGCTGATGCATGCGGGGCGCATGTCGCATCCCGACAATACGCCGCATCATCGCCAGGGCGTCGCGCCGTCGGCGATCGCGCCGGGCGTACCGATGTTCACGGCGACGGGGATGCAGGACATTCCCGCGCCGCGCGCGCTGACGACGGACGAAGTGCGCGACACCGTGAATGATTTCCGCTTCGCCGCGCGCCGCGCGATCGAAGCCGGCGCCGACGGCGTCGAGATCCATGGTGCGAACGGGTATCTGATCCAGCAATTCTTCGCGCCGAGCGCCAATACGCGCAGCGATGTCTACGGCGGTTCGATCGAGAATCGCGCCCGCTTCGCGATCGAGGTCGCAACGGCGATCGCCGACGAAATCGGCGCGGACCGCACGGCGATCCGCCTGTCGCCGGGCAACACGATGTGGGGCATTGACGAAGGCGCGGAAGGTCCGGATCTGTACCGTTATCTCGCGACGCAGCTCGACCCGCTCGGCCTCGCTTACGTGCATGTGATGCACCACGGCGACGATGCGCTGCTGGCCGACCTGCGCGAACGGTGGAGCGGCACGCTGATCCTGAACCGGCCGGGCCGCGCGCGCGACGCGATCGGGACGGATGTCGCAGCAGGTATTGCCGATCTCGAAGCCTACGGGCAGATGGTGCTCGCCAATCCGGATTTCGTGACGCGGCTGAAGGCCGGCGCGCCGATGAACGATGCGCAACACGCGACGTACTTCGGCGGCGATGCGCGTGGGTATGTCGACTATCCGGCGCTGAGCGGGACGGCTGCGGCGTAACGCATTCGCATAGGGCGGTCGCTGCGACATGCCGAATCGGGTGTCGCAGCGTCGCCCGTTAATCGCCCGATATCAAAGAAGGTCGACGTTTACCTTGGAAATCATGGGAGCAATACGCAACGTACGGTCGGCCTGAGCACACACGTACTCCGAAATATTGCGCACCCACACACGTTCCTCGCCTACATACTCGGCGGACTCCGCCAACTCGGGAGCCAGCTTCCTCGCCAGCGTCGCCATCTTTGTCAATTCACGTGCGACGAACGACGGCCGGATTTGCGCACGATGCGCAAAATCCGCCAGCGCAAAAGCGGTCAGTTCCTCCATCCGGAAAACATCCCCGAAAGCCATCGCCATATCCTGGACATACGCGTCACCGTACACGTTGACGCAAACGAGATCGTAGAGCGGCGCCGGATCCAGACCGCCGCTGCTGACGAAAAACGAAATATTCTTGCCGTGCGCGTCGCTGTTGCCGATCAGCAATTGCAGCAGCCCCCAGCGAAGCATCGCTGCGCGGGCAACCGCTGGAGTCTCGAGACTCGGCGTCAACGAAAACAGCTTCTCGAAGCTCACGCCTTCGCGAATATTACGCACGTCCGCATTGTTGCCGAGGTTGCGTTCGTACTTGAGCGTCGCCGGCAAATCCAGCGCCTGGCATCCGTCGATGATATGGAGACGCCGCACCGCGCGGACGCATTGCGGATCGTCCGGTTCGGTCGTCACGATTCGGTCGAATCGTTCGATGAGCAGAATGGGTTCCGGGATGCGCCGAATCTCGACATGTGCCACCGGCAATCCCATTCGGGCGGCCAGTGTCATGCAGAAATGCTCGTTCGCAACCATGAACGGAGCATGCGGGTTTTGGGACTCGGGCTTGAGAATATGCGTGCTGCTGAGCGCCCCCTCGACGAGCGCGAATTGCTCGCCCTCGACCAGTACCTGCAGCTTGTCCTGGTGGCCTGCAATCGACAGCCGGACCTGATCGTCCCAGACGGGAAACGGAATCGCATCACGCTTGCGAATGCGATCGGTCAACTCTTCCGCGGATATCACGCGCCGCACGGATTCGAGGGCCTCCGGCGCCTGCGCATCGGCATCGTCGTCCGGGAAGAAACTCAACGCGCCGACAGGCTCCTTCCCGAGCATTCGGATCAAACCGAACACATTGTCCTTCGATATCTGATACATCGCCGCGGCCACTTCGAGCGCGCGGCCCTCGGGCAGCAGGTTGCCGATGAAGCGCTGGACCGCGCCGGCAGGTAGCGGGCCACCGTCGAGCGGAATGCACGGCGACAACGCAAACGCGTCGGCGCGCGCCTGCCACGCCGGATCGTACGAAAAGCCGTAATCGTCCCGGCGGGCATCGTAAGTCAACTGACCGACAGGCGAGGCGTTGGTCGAAATGCCCAGGCGATGAACCATCAGGCGCCCTCCTGCGACTCCGCCGACACGGCCTGCGCCGCCATGTGCTCGTGCAACGCCTTGCGGGCCACCGGCACTTCGCGTTTCGGCACGACGAGCAGATTGAGACCGAAGCCGTCGAGCACCTTGAACAATTTGTCGAGGCTCACCGCCCGGCCGTTTTCCAGCCGCGACAGCACGTCTTTGGAGACACCGAGCATATCGGCCGCGTCGTCGATGCGCATTCGGCTCTGCGCCCGCCGATTGCGGACGAGCGCCCCCAGCGTTGCCAGATCCAGTGCAAGCGGGTCAGGGGTCGCGATCGGATGCGGTAAGGTGCGGGCCATAATTCCGGGATTTCAGGAACAAAGTGCTGTCAGCCAGGCTACTACAGCATAGTTACGAGAATATCGGAATTATACTTACACAAACACGAAACGGCGAATTATTCCGATATTTCAGGAATAATAGCGAATGTGGCCGCTATCGGCACATTATTCTCATATTTCAGGAATTAATTCGAGCGGCAAGCTACACCGCTCGATTGCGACCGACCGACATCCCTCCGCCGTTTCCGTCGATCGATTCTCCGAACCACCCCGTTCAAATCTGCCCCGCCGCCCCCGTCCACCGCAAATAATCCCCACGCGTCCAGTCGAGCGACACGCCGACGCGCTTCGTCCCCGGCCGGATCTTCGGCTTGTACACCGACAGCGTCAGCGACTCCAGCGCCGGCCATTCGCGGAACGACAGCACCGCGATATCGGCGACAAGCGTCTCCAGCAGCCGCGTATGCGGCTTGTGCGACAGAAACGCCGCGACGCGCGCGCAATAACCGTCGTAGTCGATCCACTCGCCCTGCTCGCTCGGCTCGCAGCGATACCCGAGCCGCGCATCGATCACGATCGGCTGCGGCGCTTCATGCTCGTGCGCGTGAATGCCGATCCGCGTAGGCACCTTCAGTTCGTCGACGAACACGCTCCAGCCGCGCCCGCGCAGGCGCGGCGCGTCGATCGCCACGAACGGTTCGTCGAACGGCTTCATGACGCGAGCGGCGCGGCCGCGTCGAGCATGATGCGCACGAAGTAGTCGGCGAAGCTGCGGCGCAGGACGATCTCGAACGCATCGTCGCCGGTCGGGATCAGCACGATCGACGTCTTGAAGTAGTGCGACTGCGCGCACTGGCCCGGCTTGAATGCACGCGGATGGAAATCGAGCGGGCAGCCGCGTGCAAGCACGTCGCGCACGCGTTCGCCGCTGATCTCGGCCACCGTATAACCGCTGCCGACGTCGACGGCCGCCGCATACGAACCCTGCACGGCCTCCGCGAGCCTGGCCTCGAGCACGCCGGCCTGCACGGGACCGTTCGAGCGCACGAGCCATTCGTCGGGGCCGAGCCACAGCACGTCGTACTCGGCGCCGCGCACGATCGTGTTCGGCTCGGCGGGCGGCCGGCAGCCGACCACGCGCTCGAACGCAGCGACGAACGCCGGATCGCTCAACTCGCCACGCACGTTGACGAGGTCGAGGAACGGCCGCTCGCGCAGCGCGAACTTCTTCGACGCGCGCGCCTGGTGCGTCTTCAGCACGTCGACCGCGCCGACGAACGGCGATTCAAGCGTCACGCCGCCCGCGCCCGCCACCTGCGTCTGGTTTCTCGTTTCATTCCACATGCTGGCGCACCCCTTCGGTATCGTAGAAAACCGGGCTCGAGATCTTCGCGGTGATGCGCTTGCCGTTGGCCAGCGGAATCACGACGCTCTCGCCCATCTTGTTCAGGCCGCCCTTCACCACCGCGAGCGCGATCGAGCGCTTCAGGATCGGGCTGTAGTAGCTCGACGTCACATGGCCGATCATCGGCGTCGGATCGACCGCCGACACCTGCGTGTCCTTCGCGACGATCTGCGCACCTTCCGGCAGCACGACCTGCTCGTCCTCGGTCAGCAGGCCGACGAACTGCTTGCGGCCTTCCTTCGCGGTGTCCGAGCGTGCCAGCGAGCGCTTGCCAAGGAAATCCTTCGACTTCGCGACGAGCCCGCCCATCCCGAGGTCGTACGGTGTGACCGAGCCGTCGGTATCCTGCCCGACGATGATGTAGCCCTTCTCCGCGCGCAGCACGTGCATCGTCTCGGTGCCGTACGGCGTGATGTCGAACTCCGCACCCGCGGCCATCAGCGCTTCCCACACCGCGCGGCCCGCATTCGCCGGCACGTTCACTTCATAGGCCAGCTCGCCCGAGAAGCTGATCCGCATCACGCGCGCCTTCGCGCCCGCAACGGTGCCGTTCCGGTAGCTCATGAACGGGAACGCCTCGTTGCCGAAGTCGATGTCCTGACACACCTTCTGCACGACCTTGCGGCTCTTCGGGCCGACCACCGCGAACGTCGCCCAGTGATCGGTGACGGACGACAGCCGCACCTTCATGTCGGGCCATTCGGTCTGCAGCCAGCGTTCGAGCCACGTGAGCACGCGCGCCGCGCCGCCCGTCGTGGTCGTCATCATGAAATGCTGGTCGGCGAGGCGCACCGTCACGCCGTCGTCGAACACCATCCCGTTCTCGTCGAGCATCAGCCCGTAGCGGCACTTGCCGATTTCGAGCTTGTTCCACGGGTTCGTGTACATCCAGTTCAGCAGCTTCACTGCATCGGGGCCCTGGATGTCGATCTTGCCGAGCGTCGATGCATCGAGGATGCCGACGCTGTTGCGCACCGCGAGGCATTCGCGCTTCACGGCCGCATGCAGATCCTCGCCGTTCTTCGGGAAATACCACGGCCGCTTCCAGTTGCCGACGTCCTCGAACAGCGCGCCGTGCTCGACGTGCCATTCATGCACGCAGGTCTTGCGGATCGGGTCGAGGAAATCGCCGAGCTCGCGGCCCGCGAACGCGCCGAACGTCACCGGCGTGTAGTTCGGGCGGAACGTCGTCGTGCCCGTTTCCGGAATCGTCTTGCCGAGCGCCTGCGCGAGGATCGCCATCCCGTTGATGTTGCCGAGCTTGCCCTGGTCGGTGCCGAAGCCCATCGCCGTGTAGCGCTTCACGTGCTCGACCGACTCGAAGCCTTCGCGCGCGGCGAGCAGGATGTCGGCGGCCGACACGTCGTTCTGGAAATCGACGAACTGCTTCGGCCCGCGCGCCGCGGCCTCGCGGCTGCCGACGAGCCACAGCGGCTGCAGTGCACCTTCGACGGTTTCGGCAACCTGCGGCGCGACCGGGCGCTGTGCGGCCGTGAAGCCCGCTGCCTTCGCCGCTTCCGCGCCTGCATCGACCGCAAGCCGCAGCGCGCGCGCCAGGCCGAATTCGCCCGCCGCCGCACCGATGCTCGCCTCCGCCTGCACGGGCTTGCCCGGCAGGAAGCACGCCTTCTCGTCGTTCCAGCAGGCCTTGCCGCCCGACTGCGCGAACAGGTGCAGCACGGGGCTGAAGCCGCCCGACATCGCGACGAGATCGCACGGCAGTGTCTGCAGCTTGCCGCCCACCTGGCCGTTGGTGATGGACGCGACGTCGACCGACGCCACGCGCCACTTGCCCGACGCGGCCGTCACGACCGCGCCGCTCATCACCGTCACGCCCTGCCGCTTGGCAGCGGCCGGCAGCGCGCCGTTCGACGACGCACGGGAATCGACGACCGTCACCTTCGCGCCGCATGCCTTCAGGTCGAGCGCGGCCTGGTAGGCGCGGTCGTTGTTCGTGAACACGACCGCATTGCGGCCCGGCAGCACGCCGAAGCGATGCACGTAGGTGGACACGGCGGACGCGAGCATCACGCCCGGCAGGTCGTTGTTGCCGAACACGATTGGACGCTCGTGCGCACCGGTCGCGAGGATCACGCGCTTTGCGCGGACCTTCCACAGCAACTCGCGCGTGCCCTTGCGCATCGACACCGGCAGGTGATCGGTCAGGCGCTGCGTGACCGTCACGAGGTTGTGGTCCTGGTAGCCGAACGCGGTGCTGCGCGACAGGATCGTCACGTCGGGCAGCTTGCGCAGTTCGGCCTCGATCTTCTCGACCCACTGCAGCGCGGGCTTCGCGTCGATCTCGGCGCGGCACGACAGCAGGCTGCCGCCGAGCTCGCGCTGGTCGTCGACGAGGATCACGCGCGCACCGGCCACGGCCGCCGCATGCGCGGCCGCGAGACCCGACGGGCCGCCGCCGACGACGAGCACGTCGCAGTGCGCGTAGCACTTGTCGTAGCGATCGGCGTCGAGCACTTCAGGGGCCTTGCCGAGGCCAGCCGCCTCGCGGATCTTCTCTTCGTACTTCGGCCACATCTTGCGCGGCCACATGAAGGTCTTGTAATAGAAGCCGGCCGGCAGGAAGCGCGAGAACTTCTGGTTGATCGCGTACTTGTCGTTCTCGAGCGTCGGCTCGGCATTCACGCTCGTCGCGACGAGCCCCTGGTACAGCTCGATTTCGGTCGCGCGCGCGTTCGGCACCGTGTACGGGCCCGATTCGAGCTGCACGACGGCATTCGGTTCCGCGACGTCCGCCGTCACGATCCCGCGCGGGCGGTGGTACTTGAAGCTGCGCGCGACGAAGTGCACGCCGTTCGCGAGCAGCGCGGACGCGAGCGTGTCGCCCTGGAAGCCCTGGTACGTGCGGCCGTTGAACGTGAAGGTCAACGGAATCGCGCGATTGATGCGGCCACCGGTGCCGAGACGGTCTTTCTGGCTCATTTGCTCGTGCCCTCTTCGTGTGCGTTGCCGGCAGCTGCGCCGCCAAACTTTTCGTAGCCCTTGATATCGTAGGTCACCGTGTCGCGCGTGGCCTTGAACCAGCGGCGGCAACCCTGCGCATGCAGCCATTGCTCCTTGTGCAGCCCGCGCTTGTTCTCGCGCATGAACACGTATTCGCCCCACTCGCGGTCGGTCATGTTCTCGTTATTGACCGGGCGCACGATGTCGGCTTCGCCGCCGCACGAGAACTCGGATTCGGCGCGCGGCCCGCACCACGGACATTCGATCAGCAACATGTTTCTTTCTCCAATGGTCGGGTTAGTGCGCCACGGCGGCAGCGCCGTGCTCGTCGATCAGGTGGCCCGTGTAGAAGCGGTCGAGCGCGAACGGTGCGTTCAGCGGATGCGGTTCGTCGCGGGCGATCGTGTGCGCGAACACCCAGCCCGAGCCGGGCGTCGCCTTGAAGCCGCCGGTGCCCCAGCCGCAGTTGAAATAGAGGCCCTTCACGTCGGTCTTGGTGATGATCGGGCACGCGTCCGGCGACACGTCGACGATGCCGCCCCACTGGCGGTTCATCCGCACGCGCGAGAACACCGGGAACATCTCGACGATCGCCTGCAGCGTGCTTTCGATGATGTGGAAGCTGCCGCGCTGGCCGAAGCCCGTGTACTGGTCGATGCCCGCGCCGATCACGAGGTCGCCCTTGTCGGACTGGCTGATGTATGCGTGCACCGCGTTCGACATGATCACCGAGTTGACGACCGGCTTGATCGGCTCGGACACCAGCGCTTGCAGCGGGTGGCTCTCGATCGGCAGACGGACGCCGGCCATGTCGGCAAGCGTCGTCGTGTTGCCGGCCGCGACCACCGCGACCTTCTTCGCCTTGATGAAGCCCTTCACCGTATCGACGCCGACCACCGCGCCGCCTTCGCGGCGAATACCCGTCACCTGGCAGTTCTGGATGATGTCGACGCCGGCGCGGTCCGCGCCGCGCGCGAAGCCCCAGGCCACCGCATCGTGACGCGCGACGCCTGCGCGACGCTGGATCGATGCGCCGAGCACCGGGTAGCGGCTGTTCAGGTTGATGGTCGGCTCGATTTCCTTGATCTGCTCGGGCGTCAGGAACTCGGCGTCGACACCGTTCAGCCGGTTCGCGTTCACGCGGCGCTCGGTGTCGCGCACGTCCTGCAGCGTGTGCGCGAGGTTCATCACGCCGCGCTGGCTGAACATCACGTTGTAGTTCAGGTCCTGCGACAGCCCTTCCCACAGCTTCATCGCCTTCTCGTACAGCGCGGCCGATTCGTCCCACAGATAGTTCGAGCGCACGATCGTCGTGTTGCGCGCGGTGTTGCCGCCGCCGATCCAGCCCTTCTCGAGGATCGCGACGTTCGTGATCCCGTGTTCCTTCGCGAGGTAGTACGCGGTCGCGAGGCCGTGGCCGCCGCCGCCGACGATCACGACGTCGTATTCCTTCTTCGGTTCCGGGCTCTTCCACTGCTTTTCCCAGTTCTCGTGATACGAGAGGCCGTTGCGGAACAGGCTGAATATCGAGTAGCGGCTCATGATGATTGACCCTTCGTTAGCATTCGATGACGTTCACGGCGAGACCGCCGCGCGACGTTTCCTTGTATTTCGTCTTCATGTCGGCGCCGGTCTCGCGCATCGTCTTGATCACGGAATCGAGCGACACGTAGTGCTGGCCGTTGCCCTTGAGCGCCATGCGCGACGCGTTCAGCGCCTTGATCGCGCCCATCGCGTTGCGCTCGATGCACGGGATCTGCACGAGCCCGCCGACGGGGTCGCAGGTCATCCCGAGGTTGTGCTCCATGCCGATCTCGGCCGCGTTCTCGACCTGGTCGGGCGTGCCGCCCATCACGGCCGCGAGCGCGGCGGCGGCCATCGAGCACGCGACGCCCACTTCGCCCTGGCAGCCGACTTCCGCGCCGGAGATCGACGCGGTTTCCTTGTAGATGATTCCGATCGCCGCGGCCGTCAGCAGGAATTCGACGATGCCGGCTTCGTTCGAGCCCGGCACGAATTTCACGTAGTAGTGCAGCACCGCGGGAATCACGCCGGCCGCGCCATTGGTCGGCGCGGTCACGACGCGCCCGCCCGCCGCGTTCTCCTCGTTGACGGCCATCGCGTACAGGTTGACCCAGTCGAGCATCGACAGCGGGTCGCGCAGCGACTCTTCCGAACGCGCGCGCAGGCGGCCGTTCAGCCCGGCCGCGCGGCGCTTCACGCGCATCGGGCCCGGCAGCTCGCCCTCGACCTTGCAGCCGCGCTCAACACACGCGGCCATCGTGCGCCAGATCGCGAGCAGCCCGGCGCGCACTTCGTCGGCGGGGCGCAGCGCGCATTCGTTGCGCAGCATCAGTTCGGCGATCGACAGCCCGTGTTCGCGGCACTGCCGCATCAGGTCGTCGCCGGTGCGGAACGGATAAGGCACCTCGACCGCCGCGCGCACGCCGTTCACGCGATCGCCGTCGCGGTTCACGACGAAACCGCCGCCGACCGAGTAATACTCTTTCTCGACCAGCAGCTGGCCGTGTTCGTCGAACGCCTGGAAGCGCATCCCGTTCGGGTGCACGATGCTCGTGCCGCTCATCAGCTTGCGATAGAAGCCGATGTGCTCCTTTTCCTCGAAGCGGACCGTCTGCTTGCCGAGCAGCGACAGCGACTTCTCCGCGCGGATCGCGGCGAGCCGCGGCTCGATCAGGTCGGGATCGATCGTATCGGGCAGGTGGCCCTCGAGACCGAGCAGCACGGCCTTGTCGGTGCCGTGGCCCTTGCCGGTCGCGCCGAGCGAGCCGTACAGCTCGATCCGCACGCGGCGCACGAAGCCGAGCAGGTTCGCGTCCTCGACGTGCGACGCGAAGCGGCACGCGGCGATCATCGGGCCGACCGTATGCGAACTGGACGGGCCGATACCGATCTTGAACAGGTCGAACGCGCTGACGTTCATCTGGCTGCCTTTGCGCTTTCACGCGTTGAGTGACGTTGATTGGACGCCAGTACACCAAAGCGTAAAATTGGCCGATAGAACAAAAGCGGCATCGACGTGGGATACCGCCGCCAAGCACCGTGCCGGTCGGCCCGAAAGTGCGTTTTGGCGATGGTTCGCGACGGAAAACCACAAGTCCGGCCCGGGCCGATCGGCGACGCTGGCTTCATCCGCGCCGCCTCGGCAGCCGTACCCGCAAACAGAGTGAAACGAGTGAGACCGCCTGCCCGGCGTGACGAGATTGGCCGCGATGACACCCGACGTACCCGCTTCCCCCCTTGCAGAACCCGCGCCGCGGCGCATCCGCTTCGGCATCGTGCTGCTGCCGAACTTCACGCTGACGGCCTTCTCGGGCTTCGTCGACATGCTGCGGCTGTCGGCCGATGACGGCGACTACAGCAAGCCCGTGCGCTGCGCGTGGAGCGTGATCGGCGAGACCCTCGCGCCGGTACGCGCGAGTTGCGGGATCCAGATCACGCCGTGGGAAACGTTCGATGCGGCCGAACCGTTCGACTACGTGGTCGTGGTCGGCGGGTTGCTGCATTCGGGGCCGCAGGCCGGCGCTGAAACGCTCGACTTCATCCGCCGCGCGGCGACGGGCGGCGCGACGGTCGTCGGCATCTGCACCGGCGTGTTTACGCTGATGCGCGCCGGCGTGCTCGACGGCTACCGCACCTGCGTGAGCTGGTTCCACTACTGGGATTTCATCGAACGCTTTCCGAACGCCGATCCGGACCTCCTGATCGCCGACCGGCTGTTCGTGATCGACCGCCGCCGGATCACCTGTTCGGGTGGTCGCGCGTCGATCGACGTCGCCGCCGCGATCCTGCTGCGCCATTTCGATCACGCGACCGTGCAGAAGGCGCTGCGCATCCTGCTCGTCGGCGAGATGCAGAAAGGCAATGCGCCGCAACCGCATCCGCCGGGCCTCGAGCCGGCGACGCACCCGAAGGTGAAGCGCGCGATTCTCCTGATGGAACAACATGTCGGGCGCACGCTGCCGCTCGAGGAGCTTGCGTGCAAGCTCGACCTGTCGACGCGGCAGCTCGAGCGCCTGTTCAAGGCCGAGACGGGCAAGAGCCCGCAGGCGTTCGCGAAGCAGGTGCGGCTGCGCACCGCTGCGTGGCTGCTGACGAGTTCGGACCGGACCGTCGCCGATATCGCGTCGAGCTGCGGGTTCGCCGATGCGTCGCACCTCGGGCGCGAATTCCGCAAGCAGTTCGGCGTGCCGCCGGCGGCCTATCGGGAGCGCGGCGGTGAAGTCGTGGAAGCCGGCGACGCGCCGGATGCGGCGGCCGACCCAGTCGAAGACATCGCCGACTGACAGCCGTGGGCACCTGCCCCTTTCCGATCGACCGTGGAACGACGCACGATCGCGTCGGTTTCGGCGTCGATGGAACCGGTACCAGATGATTTGACCGACGTTGGTCACCGTTAACCGAGGGTTATCCCGGATGCTGATGCACACTCAAATTTGTATGATGACCACATCACCTTACAAACCAGAGCATCATGTTCGAGAAAATTCCCGCCCGTGCGATGAGCGACCATGTCGCGCAGCAACTGCTCAAGCAGATCGAAGCCGGCAGTTTCTCGGCCAGCGGCAAGCTGCCGACCGAAGCCGTGCTCGCGCAGGAATTCGGCGTGAGCCGCACCGTGATCCGCGAGGCGATCTCGCGGCTGAAGAACGAAGGCGTGGTCGAGCCGCGCCAGGGCAGCGGCGTGTTCGTGAACCAGCATGGCGCGATCCGGCCGCTGCGGATCGACTACGCGGAAGCGGTCGAGGCGAGCTCGCTGCCGCACCTGCTCGCGGTGCGCCGCGCGATCGAGGCTGAAGTCGCGGCCGAAGCCGCGCTGCACCACACCGCCGACGACATGGCCGACATCGACGACGCACTGCGCAAGATCGACGATGCGGTGGCCGAAGGGCGCGACGGCGTCGCGGAAGACGTCGCATTCCACCGCACGATCGCGGCCGTCACCGGCAACCCGTATTTCCTGAAGACGCTGCAGTTCCTGAACCAGTACCTCGAAGCCGGCGTGAAGGTCACGCGGCGCAACGAAGCGACGCGCGAGGACTTCTCGCGCCAGGTGCGCGAGGAACACGCCGCGATCGCCGACGCGATCCGTGCGCGCGACCCGATGGCGGCGCGCAACGCGGCGCGCACGCACATGTACAACGCTGCCCGCCGTCTCGCGGAAGCCGGCATCTGCTGAAGCCGGCGGCCGCCGCCGAACCCGGCGCCGCCGTTGTCCCGAACCTCCCCCCGAATCGATCAAGGTTGACCATGTCACGAAATGTTGGAGTCATCGGCCTCGGCGCGATGGGCCTCGGCGTCGCCCGCTCGCTGCTGCGCGCCGGCCTGCGCGTGCACGCGTGCGACGTGCGCGACACCGTGCTGCAGGCGTTCGCCGCCGAAGGCGGCATTGCCTGCGCGACGCCGGCCGAACTCGGCGCGCAGTGCGACGTCGTCGTCACGCTCGTCGTCAATGCCGCGCAGACCGAAACGGTGCTGTTCGGCGAGCACGGCGCGGTCGCGGCGATGAAGCCGGGCGGTGTCGTGATCGCGAGCGCGACGGTCGCGCCCGAATTCGCGGTCGCACTCGGCGCGCGGATCGGGGCTGCCGGCCTGCAGATGCTCGATGCGCCCGTGTCGGGCGGCGCCGCGCGCGCGGCGTCCGGCGAGATGACGATGATGACGTCGGGCCCGGCCGCCGCGTACGCGCGCTGCGAGGACGTGCTCGCCGCGATCGCCGGCAAGGTCTATCGCCTCGGCGACGCGCACGGCATCGGCTCGAAAGTGAAGATCATCAACCAGCTGCTGGCCGGCGTGCATATCGCGGCGGCGGCCGAGGCGATGGCGCTGGGCCTGCGCGAAGGCGTCGATGCCGACGCGCTGTACGACGTGATCACGCACAGCGCCGGCAATTCGTGGATGTTCGAGAACCGCGTGCCGCACATCCTGAACGGCGACTACACGCCGCTGTCGGCCGTCGACATCTTCGTGAAGGATCTCGGCCTCGTGCTCGATACCGCGCGCCGCAGCAAGTTCCCGCTGCCGCTGTCGGCCACCGCGCACCAGATGTTCATGAGCGCGTCGAGCGCCGGCCACGGCGGCGAGGACGATTCCGCCGTGATCAAGACCTTCCCCGGCATCACGCTGCCGCCCGCCCGCTGATTCGAACGACGTTCCTGCCATGACCGCTTCCGCTTCCCGTCCCCTGCTCGGCTGCATCGCCGACGATTTCACCGGCGCGACCGATCTCGCGAACATGCTCGTCAAGAGCGGCATGCGCACCGTGCAGACGATCGGCGTGCCCGCCGACGGCGCCGCGCTCGACGCCGACGCGATCGTCGTCGCGCTGAAGTCGCGCACGATCCCCGCGGCGGCCGCCGTCGCGCAATCGCTCGCCGCGTACGAATGGTTGCGCGCGCAAGGGTGCCGGCAGTTCTTCTTCAAGTACTGCTCGACATTCGACTCGACCGACGCGGGCAACATCGGGCCCGTCGCCGACGCGCTGCTCGACGCGGCCGGCGGCGGTTTCTCGATCGCGTGCCCGGCATTCCCCGAGAACGGCCGCACGATCTATCGCGGCCACCTGTTCGTCGGCGACGTGCTGCTGAACGAATCGGGGATGGAGAACCATCCGCTCACGCCGATGCAGGACGCGAACCTCGTGCGCGTGCTGCAACGCCAGACGAAGTCGCCGGTCGGCCTGATCCGCTACGACACGATCGCGCTGGGCGCGGCCGCCGTGCGCGCGCGGATCGACCAGCTGCGCGCGGAAGGCGCGCGCTTCGCGATCGCCGACGCGCTGTCGGACCGCGATCTCTACGTACTCGGCGAAGCATGCGCGGGCCTGCCGCTCGTCACCGGCGGCTCGGGCGTCGCGCTCGGCCTGTCCGCGAATTTCCGCCGCGCGGAATTGCTGCCCGAGCGCGACAACGCGGCCGCGCTGCCGCGCATCGACGGGCTATCGGCCGTGCTCGCCGGCAGCGCGTCGAAAGCGACCAACGCGCAGGTCGCCGCATGGCGCGCGACGCGGCCGAGCTTCCGTATCGATCCGCTCGCGGCATCGCGCGGCGAGCCGGTCGTCGATCAGGCGCTGGCCTTTGCGCGCTCGCACCTGCCGCAGCCCGTGCTGATCTACGCGACCGCGACGCCCGACGAAGTGAAGGCCGTGCAGCAAGCGCTCGGCGTCGAGGCGGCCGGCCATCTCGTCGAAAGCACGCTCGCGGCGATCGCACGCGGCCTGCGTGAACTCGGCGTACGCAAGTTCGTCGTCGCCGGCGGCGAAACGTCCGGCGCGGTCGTGCAGGCGCTCGACGTGAAGTCGCTGCAGATCGGCGCGCAGATCGATCCGGGCGTGCCGGCCACGCTCACCATCGACGCGCGGCCGCTCGGCCTCGCGCTGAAATCCGGCAACTTCGGCACGACGGACTTTTTCGACAAGGCGCTGCGCGCACTGGACGGAGCCGCACGATGAGCCACGAAGTGAAACTGCGCGAAGAAATCTGCGTCGTCGGCGCGAGCCTGTACGCGCGCGGCCACGCGGTCGGCAGCGCCGGCAACATCAGCGCGCGCCTGCCCGACGGCTGGCTGATCACGCCGACCGATGCGTGCCTCGGCCGGCTCGACCCGAACGACATCGCGAAGGTCGGTGTCGACGGCCAGCCCGTATCGGGCGGCAGGCCGTCGAAGACACTCGCGCTGCATCGCGGCATCTACGCGCGCAATGCCGACGCAAACGGCGTCGTCCACACGCATTCGACTCACCTCGTCGCGCTGACGCTCGCGGGCGTGTGGCGCGACACCGACGTGCTGCCGCCGATCACGCCGTACTACGTGATGAAGGTCGGCCACATTCCGCTGATCCGTTATCGCCGCCCCGGCGACCCCAACGTCGCGGCCGAAGTCGCGGCGCTCGCCGACCAGGTGCGCGGCGTGCTGCTCGACCGCCTCGGCCCGGTGATGTGGGGGCCGTCGGTGTCGCACGCGTCGTATGCGCTCGAGGAGCTCGAGGAAACGGCACGGCTGTGGCTGATGACGAACCCGAAGCCCGAACCGCTTTCCGACGCGGCGCTCGACGAATTGCGCGAGACCTTCGGCGTGCGCTGGTAACGCGTCGCATACCGATTCCCATGCCCGCCGTGTGCGCGGGCCCTTCCGTCAGCACACACAAACGATCCGGCGGCCTACGCGCCGCCGGCACACGACATCATTGGAGACGACGATGACTGCTCTCGACGCGGCCGCAAGCCGCTCGCCCGCCGCGCCCGCCCACTCGGCCGAACTCGACCGCACCTACAAGAAAGTGTTCTGGCGCATCGTGCCGTTCCTGATGCTCTGCTACGTGGTCGCGTATCTCGATCGCGTGAACGTCGGCTTCGCGAAGCTGCAGATGTCGCAGGATCTCGCGTTCAGCGAAACCGTGTTCGGACTCGGCGCGGGCATCTTCTTCCTGGGCTATTTCCTGTTCGAACTGCCGAGCAACCTGCTGATGCACCGCCTCGGCGCGCGTATCTGGATCGCGCGGATCATGATCACGTGGGGCCTGCTGTCCGCGTTGTTCGCGTTCGTGAAGACGCCGACGCAGTTCTACGTGCTGCGCTTCCTGCTCGGCCTAGCGGAAGCCGGTTTTTATCCCGGCGTGATCCTGTACCTCACGTACTGGTTCCCGTCGCATCGCCGCGCGAAGATCATCGCGGTGTTCATGTCCGCGATTCCCGTGTCGGGCATCTTCGGCAACCCGCTGTCGGGCTGGATCATGGAACGCTTCCACGGCGGCTCGGGTTTCCACGGCTGGCAATGGATGTTCATGATCGAGGCCGTGCCGGCCGTGCTCATCGGCATCGCGACGATCCTGTATCTCGACAACAGCATCCGCGGCGCAAAGTGGCTCGACGAGCGCGAGAAGCAGCTGCTCGAAGACGAAATCGCCGCGCAGCCGCAGGAACAGGGGAAGCACGGCCATTCGCTGAAGGCCGTGTTCTCGGACCCGCGCATGTGGTGGATGTCGCTGATCTACTTCGCGTTCGTCACCGGCCAGTACGGGCTCACGTTCTGGATGCCGACGCTCGTGAAATCGACCGGCATCACCGATACGCTGCAGATCGGCCTGCTGTCCGCGATTCCGTTCCTCGTCGCGATCGTCGTGATGAACCTGTTCGGCCACAGCGCGGACAAGCGCCGCGAACGCCGCTGGCATCTGATCGTGCCGGCGCTGATGGGCGCGGTCGGGTTTGCGGTCGCCGCGTCGTACTCGCACAATACGGCGGTGTCGATCGTGTTCCTGTCGCTCGCGGCGGGCGGCGTGCTGACCTGCGCACCGCTGTTCTGGTCGCTGCCGACCGCGTTCCTCGCGGGCTCCGCGGCCGCTGCAGGGATTGCCATCATCAACTCGGTCGGCAACCTCGCCGGTTTCGCGAGCCCGTACGTGATCGGCTACCTGAAGGACGTCACGCACAGCACGTCGTCCGGCATGTACGTGCTGGCGGCCATGCTCGTGATCGGCGCGATCGCCGTGTGGCTCACGCCCGCGAAACTCGTGAACCGCTGAGCCGCTGAACCACCTAGCCGCCATTCGACGCGGGGCGCCTGCCGCCCCGCCCCATTCATTCACAGGACCGCTGCCATGCCACGCTTCGCCGCCAACCTCTCGATGATGTACAACGAGCACGCGTTCCTCGAACGCTTCGCCGCTGCCGCCTACGACGGCTTCAAGGCCGTCGAGTACCTGTTCCCGTACGACTTCGCCGCCGAGGACATCCGCGCGCGCCTCGACACGCACAACCTCGAACAGGCGCTGTTCAACGCGCCGCCCGGCGACTGGGCCGCGGGCGAACGCGGCATCGCGGCGCTGCCGGGCCGCGAGGACGAGTTCCGCCGCGGCATCGACCAGGCCCTCGACTATGCGCGCGTGCTCGGCAACCGGAAGCTGCACGTGATGGCCGGCATGGTCGCGCCGGGTGCCGACCGCGCGCGCCATCGCGACACCTATCTGTCGAACCTGCGGCATGCGGCGCAGGCCGCCGCCGCGCACGGCGTCACGATCCTGATCGAACCGATCAACCAGCGCGACATGCCCGGTTATTTCCTGAGCCGCCAGGACGACGCGCAGGCGATCTGCGCGGAAGTCGGCGCGCCGAACCTGAAGGTGCAGTTCGACTGCTACCACTGCCAGATCGTCGAAGGCGATCTCGCGATGAAGCTCAAGCGCGATTTCGCGGGCATCGGCCACATCCAGATCGCGGGCGTGCCCGAGCGCCACGAGCCGGATCTCGGCGAACTCAACTACCCGTATCTGTTCGAGCTGATCGACACGCTCGGCTACGACGGCTGGATCGGCTGCGAATACCGTCCGAAGGCCGGCACATCGGCCGGCCTCGGCTGGCTCAAGCCGTACCTGTGATTCACGTATTCCCGTAAGGATGAAGAACATGAAAGTACTGATCACCGGCGGCGCCGGCTTTCTCGGCCAGCGTCTCGCGCGCAAGCTTCTCGAGCGCGGCGAACTGACCGGGCCCGACGGCCGGATCGCGAAGATCGACGAGCTGGTGCTGCTCGACGTCATCAAGGGCAGCGATTTCGGCGACGCACGCGTGACGTCGATCGTCGGCGACATCGCCGATCGCGCGGTGCTCGACAGCGCGGTCGACACGCAGACGGGTGCGATCTTCCACCTCGCGGCAATCGTCAGCGGGCAGGCCGAAGCCGATTTTGATCTCGGCATGCGGATCAACCTCGACGCATCGCGCACGCTGCTCGAAGTGTGCCGCGCGCGCGGCCACCAGCCGCGCGTCGTGTTCACGAGCTCCGTCGCGGTCTACGGCGGCACGCTGCCCGACGTCGTGCAGGACGATACCGCGCTGAACCCGCAATCGTCGTACGGCGCCGAGAAGGCGATCGCCGAACTGCTGCTGTGCGATTACGCGCGGCGCGGTTTCGTCGACGGCCGCGTGCTGCGTCTGCCGACGATCAGCGTGCGGCCCGGCCGCCCGAACGCGGCCGCGTCGTCGTTCGCGAGCGGCATCATTCGCGAGCCGCTGAACGGCGAGGAAAGCGTGTGCCCGGTGCCGGGGTCGACGCGGCTGTGGCTGCTGTCGCCGCGCGGCGCGATCGACGCGCTCGTCGCGGGCTGCGAGATCGACGGCGCGAAGCTCGGCAACAAGCGCGTGATCAACCTGCCCGGCCTGTCGGTGTCGGTCGACGAGATGATCGCGGCACTGCGCGAAGTGGCCGGCGACGACGTCGTGAAGCTGATTCGCCATGCGCCCGACGAGCGCGTCGAGAAGATCGTCGGCAGCTGGCCGGGCCGGTGGGACACGACGCGCGCGGAAGCGCTCGGCCTGAAGGGCGACACGTCGTTCGCGGACGTGATCCGCAGCCATATCGCCGACGAACAGCGCTGACTCCCGCGTCGCCGGGCCGCGTCAGCGCGGCCGGGCGGATTCCCCGATCCGCAGCGACGCGCGTTTCGTTTCGCCCGGCCGCTTCGCCGAACCGGCCGCCCACTGCCACGCCAGCAAGCCCGGCAGATAGAACAGCAGATCACGCACGCGGCGGGCGCCGGCCAGTGCGAGACAAGTCGGCGGGTCGAACCCGAGCAGCCCGCCGATCAGCACGAACCCGCCCTCCTGCACGCCCAGGCCACCCGGCATCAGGAATGCGATGCTGCTGACCAGCTGGATCAGCGCCTCGATCGCGAGCGCCTGTGCAAAGGTCGGATCGGCGCCGAGGAAATACAGCGCCAGCCAGATTTCCAGCGCATACCCGATGAACTGCAGCGTCTGCCAGATCGCGAGATAACGCACGACGATGCCGGTCTTTCTCCAGATCATCCGGATCGACTGATCGGTGCGCGCCGATTCGCCGACCAACGCCACCACCTTGCCGCTCGTGAGGCGGTTGAGTGCGCGCGTCGCGCGTTCGAACGGCCGCGCATGCTGCACCAGCGCGAACAGCAGCAGCACCGGCACCAGCGCGGCCATGCCGATGGCGAGGTTCGCGGCCACCCGCGCGGCATCGGACGACACGCGTTCGAGCACGTAGGCGATCGCGATCAGCGCGAACACCAGCTGGCTGATCAGCGTCAGTTGCATGTCGGCGACGAGGCTGGCCACGGCGGTCGCCGGGCGCACGCCCGCCTGCCGCAGCAGGCTGAACGACACGATCTCGCCGCCGATCCGTGCGACCGGCAACAGCCCGTTGATCGATTCGCGGATCCAGACGAGCTTCAGCATCGTCGCGAACGACGGGCGGCGCGGGCCGCGGATCAGCATCCGCCAGTCCCACGCATTCGCGAGCATCGGCAGGATGTGGGCCAGCGCGGCGAGCAGCAGCCCGGCACCGGCGATCTGCAAGCGGTGCAGGATCTCCAGCGGATGCTCGCGCCAGATCAGCCACACGGCGAGCGCCAGCCCGCCCAGCGCGGCCGCACGCCCTGCATGCCGCAGCCGTGCTTCGTGGCGGGCGGACTGTCGATCCGCGTCGGTGTCCGTTTCCGTCGTCATGATTCGCTCGCGGGCGACAGCAGGCCTTCCCGGTCGACGCGAAAGCGCGTGCCGCGCCACACGACATGCGACGAGAAGAAGCTCGACACGAAGACCAGGAACTGCAGCAGATCGACGAACGGCAACCAGGCCACGCCGCGCAGGCCGGCACCGGTCGCACGGCTCGTTTTCAGCATCAGCAGTGCGCGCGCGGCAAGCGCCGCGACCGTCAGCGCGCAAGCCGCGACCGTGCCGCCGGAGAACAGCAGCGCCAGCAGCGCGAGCGGCAGCGGGTGCATCAGCACCGAACCGGCATGGCCGAGCCGGTCCGCCGCGCGGATCGTGCAGCTCCAGCGCAATTCGTGTGCGTACAGCTTGGCGAAGGTCTCTTCGACACACGCATGCCCGACCACGAATGGCGGAATGACGACCTGCGCACCCGCCTGCCGCACCGCTTCGCCGAGCGCGTGATCCTCGGCCAGGTGATGGGCGAAACGCGTGAGCCCGCCGATGCGTTCGAGCGTCGCGCGCGTGAACGCAATCGTCTGGCCAAAGCAAGGACGCGCGCGCCCGAGAAAGAGCCCGGTGATCACGCCCGGCAGGAAATGGTAGTTCGTCATCGCGACGGCGACACCGGGCCAGAAGCCCGGCGATGCGATGCCGCGATACACGCTCGTCACGATGCCGACATCCGGCTGCTGTAGCGCGCCGACGACGGCGCGCAAATAATCGCGCTCGACCACCACATCGCTGTCGGCCAGACAGAGCACCGAATACTCCGCGTGTTCGAGCATGTTCACGAGATTGGCGATCTTGCGGTTCGGCCCGTACAGCCGCGCATCGGCGACGACCTTGATGTTCGCGTCCGGGTAGCGCGCCCGCAGCGCCTCGACGGCCGCGAGCGCCGCGTCGCCCGCATCGTGCACGCCGAACAGGTGCTGGACCGGCCCCGGATAATTCTGGACGAAGAAGCTTTCGAGATGGTGTACGAGATGCCATTCGTCGCCGTGCAGCGGCTTCGCGACGGTGACGCCCGGATATTCGCGCGGCTCCGCCGCCGCCCGGGAAAAGAACCTGCCGACCAGCACACTGGCCGTGACCGTGTATGCAATGCCCAGCAACACGCCCAATCCGCAGACGATCGACATTACCCCGGCCAGCGCGTGCAGCACATGCAGCAAAACCATGCTTCTCCCCAGTGGTGACCGGTACGGCCGTTATGCCCCGGACGGCCGCACACACGCGGGCTCACCCGTGCACGCTGCCGTATCGATTCCCGTTGAGCCGGATGTGAAGGACGACCAAGCGACGATACGCGCAATCAGATGACACGACTACCGTGCGGCGATCGATTCCTGTCATGCGCACGTATCCGCACGCGAGCGCGGCCCTGAACGCCGCATCGGCAAGCTTGCGGGCCGAAAGGATCGCGGTCGCGACCGCGACGACGGTCCATACGCGAAATGTCATCGTGGTGAAAAACGCTTCGGGTACGCGCAACGCGAGCAACGACACCAGCACGAAACATTGAATCAGCATGCCGGCCAGCGCGGCGATCAGCAGGTGGGCGCGCCATCGCTCGATCGTCGAAGGTGCCATCAAGAATGAACCTCCCGTGCAGGCGACCCGAATCGATCTGAAATCAAACTGAAGGGTCGCGGATTCGTGGGCCAGTGCGCGGTCCGTGACGGACGCGGCAAACCCGGATCGGGATCAGGGGGAGAAATGGTGTGGCCGATAGTAGCGGGAATGCCGGCAGCGAACCTTAAGCGTTCTTCAGAATCGCGCGATGCTCGAGACCGCTCAATTACAATCCGTTGCATGGCACGCACAGTGGGGCTCGTACAATCGCAGACACCTGTACGCGAATCGACCATGCGACTCCTCCTTGTTGAAGACGACGATCTGATCGGCAGCGGCCTCGAGATCAGCCTGAGCCAGGCCGGCTATCACGTCGACTGGCTGCGCGACGGCCACGCCGCCGCGGCCGCGCTCGCGTCGACCCGCTTCGCGCTCGTCGTGCTCGATCTCGGCCTGCCCGGGAAATCCGGCACGGAACTGCTGCGTGCGTTGCGCGACGCGGGCGACACGGTCCCCGTGCTGGTGCTGACCGCGCGCGGCACCGTCGCCGACCGCGTCCGCGGCCTCGACGATGGCGCCGACGACTATCTCGCGAAACCGTTCGAGCTGTCCGAGGTGCTGGCCCGCTGTCGCGCGCTCGTGCGACGCTCGCAGGGCCGCGCCGGCGACGAGATCGTCTGGCGCGACATCACGATCGACCTGACCACCCATACGGTGACACGCGATGCAGCACGCATCGCGCTCACGTCGCGGGAATGGGCCATCCTGGTTCAGCTCGTCAGCCACCCGGGCACGCCCCAGTCGCGCGCGCGTCTCGAGGACGGCCTGTACGGGTGGCAGGAAGGCATCGAAAGCAATGCGATCGAGGTCCATATTTCGAACCTGCGCAAAAAGCTCGGCGCGGAATTGATCCGCACCGTCCGGGGCATCGGTTACGTCGTCGACGCGCCATGATCTCGCGCTCGATACGCCGCCGCGTGTCGGCGATGGCGCTCGGCTGCGTCACCGTCGTCTGGCTCGTCGCCGTGTTCGGCGGCTTCCGGCACGCCACGCGCGAGATCGGCGAATGGGAAGACGCGCGCCTCGTCGAATATGCAGTGCTGCTCGTCGGTCTCTCGCCGGCCGACCTCGCTCGCCTCGCCCGCTTTCCGCCCGACGCACGCGTCGAACTCGCGCTCGGCGCTTCAGGATCGAGCCCCGCCAACAACGACGGCGACCGCCTGCCGCGCGACGTACTGTTCGAGGTGCGCGACGCGCAGAACCATGTCATCGCGTCGAGCCTGCCGGCCGACACCGCCGGCCTGCCCGATGCACGCGAACCGCGCGGCGCCCCCTGGACGATCGTCATCGGCGACGCGCAATGGCGCACGCACACGCTGCACGACAGCGCGTCGGGGCGCTGGATCCGCGTGATGGAAACGGTCAACACGCGCAGCGATCTGGCGACCGGCATCGCGCGCGGGATCGTCCTGCCGCTGATCGTCGCGCTCCCGGTGCTGGCGCTGCTCCTCTGGTACATGATCGGGCACAGTCTCGCGCCGTTGAAGACGCTGTCGACGCAGATCGGTGCGCGCGATGCGCGATCGCTCGAACCGCTCGACGTCGCCACCGTGCCGGACGAAGTGCGCACGCTGGTCGACGCGATCGACCGCCTGCTGGCAAGGCTGCGGCAATCGATCGTGCGCGAGCGTGCGTTCACGTCCGATGCGGCGCACGAACTCAAGACCCCGCTGGCCGCGATCAAGGTCCAGGCCCAGGTGGCGATCGCAACCGACGATCCGGCGCGCAAGCAGCTCGCGATGCAGCGCGTCGTGCAAGGCGTCGACCGCAGCGCGCGTCTCGCCGAACAGTTGCTGCTGCTCGCGCGGCTCGACGAATACGAACGCATTCCGACGCGCGCCGTCGTCGTTCGCGAACTCGTCGATGCCGCCATCGATCGCCATCTCGCGAAAGCGTCGGACAAGGCGATCGACCTCGTGGCCGGCAATGCATCCGAACGGGCGATCGATGCCGATCCGATCCTGCTCGGCATCCTGCTCGACAATCTCGTCGACAACGCCGTGAAGTACGGCCGCCCGGGCGGCCGCATCGAACTCGGCGTGCACGACGACGGCGCGCTGCAACGCATCGTCGTGCGCGACGACGGGCCGGGCGTCGCCCCCGGCGAGCACGAACGGCTCGGCGATCGCTTCTATCGCGGCAGCGGCGCGCAGTCGCCCGGCAGCGGGCTCGGGCTGTCGATCGTCAAGCGCATCGCGCAATACTTCGGCGGCACCGTGCAGTTCGAGCCGGGCATCGGCGGTCAGGGCCTGGGCGTCGTGATTGCGCTGCCGTCGGCGGACGCGGCCGGATCGCCGCCGCGCCATGCGCCGGCCGGCGAACACGGCGACCGCTCGCGTGCGATGCCGCGTGCTTAACGTTTCGTTAAGGATTCAGTCGTAGAATCCGCCGACACATACGATCCCCGCCGTTCGTCAGGAGACTTCATGCCCACGCCCGCCCGCTATGACGCAGTTGCACGCCTTCTTCACTGGCTGATCGTGGCGCTGGTCGTCGCGCAGTATGTGATCGGCTGGACGATGCCCGATGTGCATCGCGATACGCAACCGATCGGCCTGATCGCCGCGCACCTGATCGTGGGTACCGCGTTGCTCGCGGCGATGGCTTGCCGCGTGCTCTGGCGCATGACCCATCGCCCGCCCGCAAGCGACCTGGCGCCCGCGATGCGCGTGCTGTCGGGCGCGACGCATTTCGCGCTCTATGCGCTGCTGATCGCCGTGCCGCTGCTCGGCTGGATCAACGCATCGTCGCGCGCGTGGGCCGTGACGCTGTTCGGTGTCATCCCGTTGCCGGCGCTGTCGGCGGCCGGCTCCGGATTCGGTCACGCGATGGGCGACGTGCACGGCATCCTCGCGTGGGTGTTGTTCGCCGGCATCTGCCTGCACATCGCAGGCGCGCTGGCGCACCGCTTCGTGCTGCGCGATCAGGTCATGCAGCGCATGATGCCCTGGTGATCGCCTCGCCCGCGGCCCGGCGCGTCCTTGCGCGCAAGATGCGGGTTGTCCGGATTCGTCTTTATCGTTCGGCCGCGTCGAACGGCATGCGCCTCGCGCCCTGCGCCGCCACACGTCTGCGCCGAGCCACGCGGCGCTGCCCGCGGGGGCGCGACGCCGCATGCCTGCTCCGCACCCCGCCCGTCCGGCTGGAAACCGGATGCGCCGACACCACACCGGTACACATCGCCGTCTAGTTCCCGACCTGCGCCGGCGCACCGGCGCCGGCCGCCTTCGCGGCGAGTGCCGCCATCCTCGCCTGGTCCTGCGCGGCGACCTTCGCTTGCGCGGCCTGGATATCGGCCGGGTACTCGCCATCGTCTCCCTTCGACGGGTCATACCCGGCCGCTTCCAGACGCATCAGTTCCTCGCGAACCTGCGCGCGCGTCAGCGGCGCGGCCGATTGCGCGAAGGCCGACTGACCGACGATCATGCCGATCATCGTCAGTACTGCGATATATATTTTCATCATGAACTCCTTCAATGTTCCGTATCGATCAACCGTCGTGAATGCCTGACCTGCGAACGCAGGCGCTTGTATCAGCTACCGAAATAGATCGTGCAGAAGCTCGCCGGGCCGACGCATGCGGCCGGGCGCTGGCGCGGCGACATCGTTGCCGGCTTGCCCGCTTCGGATGAAACGGCCGGATCGCTGCCGACCGCCGTGCTGGACTGACGCTGCGGCATTTGTTGGGCCTGCTGCTGGAACAGCGGGCTCACGTCCGGATACGACGTGTCGGTCACGAAGCGCAGTCCGTTGTTTTCGGCGTCGATCAGTTCCTGCCTGACCTGTGCGCGCGTCAGTTCCTGTGCCGACGCTTGCGCCGCGACACCCGCGAGAGAAATCGCCGCTACCGTGGCGGCCACCAGCCAATGCTTGTTCATGGTTTGCTCCTTCAGAAGTCAACGAGACGACGTGCTACACCCGTATGACGACGGAGCGGGTTCGTTTATTCCCGCGCGGCGGGATTCAAATTGCTTGCGCCGGACATTCATCGAACTGTCATTCTTTCGTCAGCCGGCGTAATCTCACGTAACGCAGCGCCCATTACGCTTCGTGCAGACTGACGACACTTCATACGGATCGCCTTTCGATCGACCATGTCCGTCGTTTACGACTATGCAGCCGGCCTGCTGCGCACGCTGTACGACCGCCATATCGACGGCGGCTCGGTGCTCGACACGGCCGCCTTCCCCGACGCCGAGCGTTTCGTGCGCGCATGGCCGGCGATCCAGGCGGAAGCGCTCGCCGTCGCGCGCGACATGCCGCGCATTCCGCGCTTCCACGAGATCATGCGCGAGCAGTACGACATCTCGGCCAACGATGCGCGTGACTGGCGGATGTTCATCATGCAGGCGTACGGCCAGCCGTTCCCGCGCAACCTGTCGCGCTGCCCGACCGTCGCGTCGCTGGTTGCGGCGTCACCGGACGTGCTGTCCGCGTCGCTGTCGTTCCTCGCACCGGGCAAACACATTCCGCCGCATCGCGGGCCGTTTCGCGGCATCCTGCGTGGTTATCTCGTGCTGTCGATGCCGAAGCGCGCGGACGGCACGCCGGCCGCCGTGCTGAAGGTCGACGGCCGCGAATACCGGCTCGACGAAGGCCGCTTCCTGCTGTGGGACGACACGTTCATGCACGAGGTGTGGAACGACAGCGATGAAGTGCGGATCGTGCTGTTGCTCGATATCCGCCGGCGCGGGATGCCGCGCTTGCTCACGTGGCTGTCGAATGCGGTGATCGGCGTCGTACGGCTCGGGATCCGGATTCGGTGGCGGTCGATTCCGGTTTAGCGCACGACCGGCCGGCGCACCCTATCTCGCCGGGCGGCTCCGTCCCGCCTTTCGGCTCCCGCCGGATCGCCTAAACTACAGACCGTCCCCTCCGCGCGGCTCCTGCCAGCCACCGCCATGGCGCACCTTTTCTTCGCCGCCTCGATCCAGCGGCACGTCGCAACGCCCGAGCGCGACATCGACGCGCGAACGCTCGGCGAGGCGTTCGAAACCGTCTTCGGCGAACAGCCGCGGCTGCGCGGCTACATCGTCGACGACCAGGGTGCGCTGCGCAAGCACCTGTCGGTATTCATCGACGGCCACCCGATCCGCGACCGGCAACACCTGTCCGATGCGCTCGGCGACACCAGCCGGGTTTATGTCGTCCAGGCGTTGACGGGCGGATAAGAGGACTGATGCATGGACTCCGACCAGGCGCCCACGCACCAGAGCGCTAGGCCGGGCCACCAGGAGACATCCGACATGAACGATCGATTGCTCGTCGCCACCCGCAAGGGCCTGTTCATTCTGCAGCCCGACGGCAACGGCGGCTGGACGCTCGGCGAACCGCATTTCGCCGGCGAACCGGTCAGCATGACGCTCGCCGACCCGCGCGACGGAACGCTGTACGCGGCGCTCAACCTCGGCCATTTCGGTGTGAAGCTGCACCGCAGGCGCGCGGGAGCCGCCGACTGGGAAGAATGCGCCGTCCCCGTCTATCCGCCGCAGCCTGTCGACGAACCGCCCGCCGGCGCCAGCGTGAATGCCGGCACGGCCGACGCGGACGACGAGCCCTCCGGCCCGCCGCAGCCGCCGTGGACGCTTCAGCAGATCTGGTCGCTCGAAGCCGGCGGCGCCGACGAGCCGGGCGTACTGTGGGCCGGCACGATACCCGGCGGCCTGTTCCGCTCCGACGATCACGGCGACTCGTGGGTGCTCAACCGCCCGCTGTGGGACCGCCCGGAGCGCGCCGAATGGGGCGGCGGCGGGTACGACGCGCCGGGCATCCATTCGGTGATGGTCGATCCGCGCGACAGCCGGCACGTGACGATCGGCATCTCGTGCGGCGGCGTCTGGCAAACCGTCGACGGCGGCGCCACCTGGCGCGTCACCGCCGACGGCATGGAAGCCGATTACATGCCGCCCGAGCGGCGCGGCGAGCCCAACGCGCAGGATCCGCACCGCGTCGTGCAGTGCCCGGCCAACCCGGACGTACTGTGGACCCAGCATCACTGCGCGATCTTCCGTTCGACCGACGGCGCCGAGCACTGGCGGCGGATCGAAGCGCAGCCTTCGAGCTTCGGCTTCGCGGTCGCCGTGCATCCGAACGAACCGGACACGGCGTGGTTCGTGCCGGCCGTGAAGGATGCGTGCCGGATTCCGGTGAACGGCCGGTTCGTCGTCACACGCACGCGCGACGGTGGCCGCAGTTTCGAGAGCTTCTCGAACGGGTTGCCGGCCGCCCCCGCATACGACCTCGTGTATCGCCACGGGCTGGCCGTGGACGATTCCGGCACGCGTCTCGCGATGGCGTCGACGACCGGCGGGTTATGGACGTCCGGCGACGGCGGCGAAAACTGGCAGATGGTGTCGGCGCATTTGCCGCCGGTGTATTGCGTCAGGTTCGGGTGACGGTGCGGCGCTCGTCCGTCATCCGCGCCACCGCCTCACGCGTCTGCGCGATTTCCGCTTCGAGCCAATCAAGAAACCGCCTGACCTGCGGCTCGCGTTCCCGCCCGGGCCGGCACAGCGCGACGAAGCGCGCGCCGCCGAGCCGCACCGACGGCTCGACCGGCATCAGCGCGCCACGCTCGACATGCTCGGCAACCAGCACCGAGCTCAACAACGCGACGCCCTGTCCGTGCAACACGGCCTGCAACGCGTACTGCTCGTCGTCGTAATGCCGGAACACCGCGCGTTCGAGCCACGCTTCCCGGCCGGCCGCGCGGCACCACGACGCCCAGTCGATCGACATGGGCAGCGGCGTATCCCACACGGTCTCGATCAAATCGAGCCGCTCGTCCGTGCGATGCGCGTCGAAACCGGCGGCCGCATACGCGCCGAAATACTCATCGAGCAGCGCGATCTCGTGCAGGCCCGGGAACGTGCGCGACGTCGCGCGAATCGCGAGATCGATGCGCGCATCGCGTTCGAGATCGACGAGCGCATTGCCGGTCTCGACCTTGATGTTCAATTCCGGATCGACGCGGCGGAACCGGCCGAGCCGCGGAATCAGCCACATCGCGGCGAACGCAGGGGTGGTCGTCAGCACGAGCGTACGCTCGCCGGCCACCTCGGGCCGCACCGCGTCCAGCCCTCGGCTCAGCTCGAGCAGTGCATCGTGACTCGTGCGAAACAGCCGCTCGCCCGCGTCCGTGAGCCGCACGCCGCTCGCGCCGCGCTCGAACAGCAGCACGCCGAGCCGGCTTTCGAGCGACTTGATCTGGTGCGACACGGCGGCCGGCGTCACGGACAGTTCGTCCGCGGCGGCCTTGAACGTGCCGAGCCGCGCCGACGACTCGAATACACGCAATGCGGTCAGGGGAATTTTCGAGAACACGGGGCCTCGCGGGCCGGATGCGGCCGGGTTGAATTCGATTCAATCGGGGTGAGATTAGGTGAATTGAGGCGGGTGTGCAACGCGGGTAGCCTTGCGGGACGTCGCGGCACGGTGCCGCGGCGGTTGCCGAAGAACCGGAGAAACAACGTGCAAGGCCTACCGCGCAGGATCACGCAGGCGGTGCTCTACGAAGCGATCGCCATCTCCTGCATCTCGCCCGTGATCGCGGCGATCTTCAAGCAGGACCTCGTGTATTCGGGCGCGCTGTCGGCGACGATGTCGGCGATCGCGCTGCTGTGGAACATGATCTTCAACGCGCTGTTCGAGCGCTGGGAAGCGTCGCGCCGGCAGCCGGCGCGCACGCTCGGGCGGCGGATCCTGCACGCCACCGGTTTCGAAGGCGGGCTGATCTTCATGCTCGTGCCCGTCGTGGCGTGGTGGCTCGACATCTCGTGGTTCGACGCGTTCGTCGTCGATATCGGGCTGTTCGCGTTCTTCTTCTGCTACGCGTTCGTATTCCAGTGGGCGTTCGATCGCGTGTTCGACGTGCCGGCGGCGACGAAGGGATCGTGACGGTTGTATCCGCACGCAATCGCGCAAAAACGACGCGGCCCGCCCGCACGATGCGGGAGGGCCGCGTTACGTCAAACCAGCGCGCCGCCCGTTTCAGTCGGCACGCCGGTCAGGTCGACGCTCAATGCACGCCGAGATACGCCTTCACCGCCGGCAGACCCGGCTTGCCGTCGAGGGTCGTCACGCCCGCGAGCCATTTGTCGAGCGCCTGCGGGTTCGCCTTCAGGTACTCGGCCGCCGCCTTGTTCGGGTCTTCCTTGTTCATGATCGGCACCATCACGTGGTTTTCGATCGTCGTCGTGAACTGCAGGTTCGACACGAACTTCGCGACGTTCGGGCAGCGTGCCGCGTAGTCGGGCGGCGTCGCCGTCAGCACCTTCGCTTCGCCGTAGTTCGGACCGAACACGTCGTCGCCGCCGCTCAGGTAATCGATCTTCATCTGCACGTTCATCGGATGCGGTTCCCAGCCGAGGAACACGATCCACTGCTTGTCGCGGATCGCGCGGTTCACCTCGACCAGCATCCCGGCCTCGCTCGACTCGACCATCTTGAACTTGCCGAGGCCGAACTGATTGCCGTCGATCATCTTCTTGATCAGCAGGTTGCCGTCGTTGCCCGGCTCGATCCCGTAGATCTTGCCGTTGAGTTTGTCGGCGAACTTCTGGATGTCCGCGAACGACTTCAGGCCACCCTGGTACACGTAGTCGGGCACCGCGAGCGTGTATTTCGCGCCGGTCAGGTTCGGCGTCGACAGCACCTTGATCGTGCCGGCCTTCGTGAACGGCTGGATGATCGGGTCCATCGTCGGCGACCAGTAGCCGAGGAACACGTCGATCTGCTTGCTCTTGATCCCGGCGAACGTGATCGGCACCGATGCGATCGTCTTCGTCGGCGCATAGCCGAGGCCCTGCAGCATCGTCGATGCCAGGCCCGTGGTCGCCGCGATGTCGGACCAGCCGACATCCGCGAAGCGCACGTTCTTGCATACGGGCGGATCAGCCGCATAAACGGCCGACATCGGCGCGGATACCCCAATCCCGCACACCGCTGCGATCAATAGGCGCTTCATCTGTCTTCTCCTCAAAGTGATGTCGTTTGCTTGAATGCGGGATCGTTTATTGAAACCGCGCGCCGCGATCCCGGCGACGTCGCGGACCGAATGATTCATGGCGGCGCCGGTCAGCGCCCCGGCAACCTGCGCTCGTAGCTCGGCGCATGGCCGAACTGCGCGCGGTAGGCCTTGCTGAAATGACACGGCGAATGAAAACCGCAGACCGTCGTCACGCGTGCGATCGACGCATCGGTCGTGCGCAGCAGGTCGCGCGCGCGCTTCAGGCGCATCGTCAGGTAATAGTGGGTCGGCGACACGTTCAGGTACACCTTGAACATCCGCTGCAGGTGCCGCTGCGACAGCCGCACGAGCCGCGCGAGTTCCTCCAGCGACAGCGGCTCCTCGATGTTCGCCTCCATCAGCCGCACGACCTCGATCAGCTCCGCACGCGAGAAGCCGACGCGCGCATCGACCGGAATCGGCTGCGTGTCGGTCGAACTGCGGATGCGCTCCAGGATGAACTGCTCCGACACCTGCGCGGCAAGCTGCTGGCCGAACCGCATGCCGACGAGGTTCAGCATCAGGTCGAGCGGCGCGGTGCCACCCGTGCAGGTCAGCCGGTCGCGGTCGACGACGAACAGCTCGTCGGCGAAACCGACCTGCGGAAACTCCGAATGCAGCGCGGACAGGTTCTCCCAGTGCACGGTGCAGCGATAACCGTCGAGCAGCCCGCTCGACATCAGCGCGTACGCGCCCGTGCAGATGCCGCCCAGCGGCAGCCCGCGTTCGGCGAGCGCCGCGAGCGTGTCGCGCGCGCCCTCGTCGACCACGTCGCGGATGCGGATGCCGCCGCACACGATCATCACGTCGGGCAGGTTCGTGTAGTCGAGCGCCTGCGTGGGCCGCACCGCGATGCCGTTGCTGGCATGCGCCGGTGCGCCGTCGAGCGAGTAGATCGACCACCGGTAATGGTCGGCGCGCCCGACGTAGTTCGCCATCCGAAGCACCTCGACGGCGCTCGAGAACGCGATCATCGAGAAGTTCGGCAGCGTCAGGAAGCCGAAATGGGCGAGCGACGAAACCGGTGAAACGCAGGCGGCGGGCGCGACAGCGACGGCGGACGTCACATCGGTCTCCCAGGGTCTGTTTCCAGATGGAACGCGCATGCGTTGCCACGAGAACGGCCGCTCGCGAGGCGCGCGACGCCGCGAATACTGACGTATTCGCAAGGAGCGCAACGCGGCGAGCGGCCGTTCTCGTGGCAACCCCAAATTAAAAAATTCATGTCACGGGAATGCCCGAAATCGCCCGCATGGCGGCGTCGCTCGTCGCTTGTTTGGCTCGGCCAAACGGCGCTCCTCACTTCTTGCCCTGCGAGCGATTTCGGGCATTCGCATGTGCGTTCCATCTGGAAACAGACCCTCGACAGGTTGCAGGGAGCCAGCCCCGCGGCCAAAGCCGCGGAAGCCGTTATCGATTCAGGGTACGCGGCCGGCGCGTATGCCGGCCGTCAGTCGTTCAGGCCTGGGCGTGCGCGGGCTTCACGCGAAACAGCTGCTTGAGGCCCGAGAACAGCGGCGCTTTCACGGTGCCCGGCGCGCGGCCGAAGCTTTCGGTGATGCGGTCGAGAATGATCGCGAGCAGCACGACCGACAGACCGCTTTCGAAACCGAGGCCGATGTCGAGGCGCTGGATACTCGCAAGCACGTCGTTGCCGAGACCGCCCGCGCCGACCATCGACGCGATGATCACCATCGACAGCGCCATCATGATCGTCTGGTTCACGCCCTGCATGATCGACGGCAGCGCGTTCGGGAACTGCACCTTGTACAGCAACTGCCACGGCGTGCAGCCGAATGCCTGGCCGGCTTCGACGATCTCGCGGTTCACGTGGCGGATGCCGAGGCTCGTCAGGCGCACGGCAGGCGGCATCGCGAAGATCACCGTCGACAGGATCCCCGGCACGCGGCCGAGACCGAACAGCATCGCGGCCGGAATCAGGTAGACGAATGCGGGCATCGTCTGCATCAGGTCGAGGATCGGACGCACGGTCGCGGCGACCCACTTGCTCTTCGCGGCCCAGATGCCGAGCGGGATGCCGAGCACGAGGCTGATGATCGTCGACGACAGCGTGAGGCCGAGCGTGATGATCGTCTGGTCCCAGAAGCCCGTCGCGAAGATCAGCAGCAGCGACGCGGTGGTGAACAGCGCGAAGCGCCAGCCCACCCGCCACAGCCCGACGCCGATGAAGATCGCCATCATCATCCACATCGGGATCGCCTGCAGGCTGTGCTCGACGAATGCCGCGAGCCCCTCGATCGCTTGACCGATCGCGTCGAACGTCTTCGCGTCGTGGTCGAGCAGGTAATGAACGGACTGGTCGACCCAGGTACCGAGCGGAATCATTTCAGACATGGGAACCTCGCGAACGCGTGATGGCCTTCAGGATGAGCGCACGATCGACCGAGCCGCAGTAGCAGCCGTCATCGTCGACGACCGGCAGTGCATTCGGGCTCGCGACCACGCGCGCGACGACATGTTCGAGCGACGCGTCGCGCCGGATGCTCTCGATCGGCCGCACGGACGGCGTGGCCTCACCGATCGCGTCGCGCGTGACGAAGCCGCGGATCTTGCGCTCGGCGTCGAGCACGAACGCGTATTCGGCGCTGCCGTTCAGCGTCGCCGCGACGTTCGCGGCATCGCACTTCGACACGATCGGCACGGCACCCGTCTGCATCAGGTCGCCGGCCGTGAGGTAGCGGCTCGTATCGATGCCGTCGAAGAACGCGCGCACGTAGTCGTCGGCCGGGTTCGCGATGATGTCCTGCGGCGTACCGACCTGCACGAGCCGGCCGCCTTCCATGATCGCGATGCGGTTGCCGATGCGCAGCGCTTCCTCGAGATCGTGCGACACGAACATGATCGTGCGGCGCTGTTCCTTCTGCAGCTGCAACAGCACATCCTGCATTTCGCGGCGCTTCAGCGGATCGAGTGCGGAAAACGCCTCGTCCATGATCATCAGCGACGGGTTCACGGCCAGCGCGCGGGCGAGGCCGACGCGCTGCTGCATCCCGCCCGACAGCTCGGACGGCAGCTTCTGCGAAAACGGTGCGAGACCGACCTGCTCGAGCACCTCCATCGCGCGCCGTTCGCGTTCCTTCTTGCCGACGCCCGCGACCTCGAGGCCGAACGCGGCATTCGACACCACGGTGCGATGCGGCATCAGCGCGAACGACTGGAACACCATGCTCATGTCCTTGCGGCGCAGCGCGGTCAGCGCCGAGCGGCGCGCCGACGCGACGTCGAGCCCGTCGATCATCACCTTGCCGGCGCTCGGATCGACCAGCCGGTTCACGAGGCGGATCAGCGTGGACTTGCCGGAGCCCGACAGGCCCATCAGCACGAAAATTTCGCCTTCCTGCACATCGAAGGAGACGTTGTGCACACCGACGACCTGACCGGTGCGCTTGAGCACCTCGTCCTTCGTCGAGCCGGCGGCGAGCATGTCGAGCGCCTGCTGCGGGTTGCTTCCAAACACCTTGCACAGACCTTCGACTACGACCTTGGGGGCATCCATCGAAACCTTCTCCTCGTGTAGCGGGGACTCGAGCGAGTCATAGCGTGCCTACATAGTTGCCAGAAAAAACCCCGACCTGCCGACGAATTACGACAAACGCTTGCGCAAATACGACACGCCTCCCAGCCCCGCCCGGCGGGGCGCGGCACGCAGCGGCACCCGATTGCGGCGGCGCAATACGCGCACGGCCAACAACGACGGGCATCACGCGCCGGACTTGTGCGCAGCAGCGCGGCGCGCATCGCATGATGTTTTGCGCCAATTCGCGTCGGGCGCAGGTCGCTTTGCGACAATTTCACGTCCGATCCGCCGGTGTCGCGACTGTCGTCCGATCAATGCGCGCCGACCGGCCGTCTGCCGGTGCCTGTCGGCCGCCCGCAAAAAGCATGACCGTACAAAAAAAGCCGCGCCGAACGATCGTCATGCACGGAAATCAGCCACGTATCGCACCCTGTCCGCAACCCTGAAAATCCCGCATGGCCGCTGTGATACATTGCCGGCAAACACGCCGCTCGCGACGCTGCGCGGGTCTGTCGCACGACGGTCCGCCTGCGGCGCGCGCATGCCGGTTCGCCTGCCGGCCGTGCTGAAACCGCCTCGATCCGGTGCGATCCGCGATCGAAGGACGATAACGATAGTGAGGGAGCAAGGCGTTGAACTGGGCATTCGCCGTAATCGGTTTCATCGTGGGCGGCATCGCCGCATTGATCGGGGATTTCTCGGGCGCGAGCGGCTCGCTGCTCGGTGCCGCCGTCGGGTTCTGTATCGGCCACGCGCTGCAGCAACACAAGCTCAAGAACAAGCGCGCCGCATCCGCGATGCCCGCGACGCCGCAACAGCCGCCCGTACCGCTCGCCGATCGCGTCGCGCGCCTCGAGGCGACCGTCGAAACGCTCACGCGCGAACTCGATTCGCTGCGCGGCCAACTGGCCGGCACGAAGGCCGGTGCGGAGACGACCGGCATCGCGGTGCAAACGCCTTCGTCCAGCGCGGCCGGCACCGCATCCGCGCCCGTACCGCCACCCGCCTTCGCAACGCCACCGACACCGACACCGCCCGCGCAACCCGCAGTCGCACGCGCGGGCATGCCGGCATCCACATCGGTGCCGGTGCCTGCTGCAGCGCCCGCCGCCGTTCCGGCTGCGACCCACACAGCAGCGAACGCACCCGCAACTCCCGCCCGCCCCACCCCGCCCGCACCGCGCGAACCCGGCATCGCCGAGCGCGCGTTCGGCGCCGCGCGCGACTGGCTGCTCGGCGGCAACACGGTCGTGCGGGTCGGCATCATCGTGCTGTTCTTCGGCATCGCGTTCCTGCTCAAGTACGCGGCCGACAACAGCATGCTGCCGATCGAATTCCGCCTCGCGGGCACGGTGCTCGCCGCGGCCGCGCTGCTCGCGATCGGCTGGCGCGTGCGTGCGCGCCGCGCGGCGTACGGCCTCGTGCTGCAGGGCGGCGGCGTCGGCATCCTGTACCTGACGATCTTCGCCGCGACCAAGCTTTACGCGCTGCTGCCCGTCGGCGCCGCGTTTCCGCTGATGGTCGCGGTCTGCGCATTGAGCGCGTTCCTCGCGGTGCGGCAGAACGCGCTGCCGCTCGCGTTCATGGGCAGCGCGGGCGGCTTTCTCGCGCCGGTGCTGCTGTCGACCGGCCAGGGCAACCACGTCGCGCTGTTCAGCTACTACGCGCTGCTGAACGCGGGCATCTTCGCGATCGCGTGGTTCAAGGCCTGGCGTCCGCTGAACCTGCTCGGCTTCGTGTTCACGTTCACGATCGGCTCGGCGTGGGGCGTGACGGCCTATCGCCCCGCGCTGTTCGCGAGCACCGAGCCGTTCCTGATCCTGTTCTTCCTGATGTATGTCGGCATCGCGCTGCTGTATGCGGTGAAACGCGAGCTGGCGCTGCGGCATTACGTGGACGGCACGCTCGTGTTCGGCACGCCGATCGTCGCGACCGCGCTGCAGGCGTCGCTCGTGAAGGACATGCCGTTCGGGCTCGCGTGGAGCGCCGTCGCGCTGTCGGCGTTCTATGTCGTGGTCGCCGCGTCGCTCGCACGGCGCCGCGACCGCCTCGCGCTGTTGTTCGAAGCGATGCTCGCGCTCGCGGTGATCTTCGCGACGCTGGCGGTGCCGCTCGCGTTCTCGGGCCCGACGACCAGCGCCGCATGGGCGATCGAAGGCGCGGCCGTCGTCTGGCTCGGCGTGCGCCAGAAACGCCTGCTGCCGTTCTGCTTCGGCCTGCTGATGCAGGTCGCCGCGGCCGGCGCGTTCTTCACGAGCCTGCTCGGGCCCACCGACGTCAACGCACTGCCGGTGCTCAACAGCCCGTATATCGCGATGCTGCTGATCGCGCTCGCCGGCCTGTTCACCGGCTGGTGGCTGCACGGGCGCGGCGAAGCGCGAGCGTGGCACGCATGGATGCCCGAGATCGGCGCCGCGGCCGCGGCGTGGGGGCTGCTGTGGTGGGTCAGCGGCGGGCTGCACGAGATCCTCGTCTACGCGAGCCGTCACGTCGACCTGCATGCCGATCGTTTCGTCGTCGATACGACCGCGCTGTTCGCGGCCGGCACCGCGTGGCTCGCATACGTCGCGCGCCGCCGGCTGACATGGCCGCTCGCCGAATGGCCGGCGCTCGCGCTGACGCCGGTGCTGGCGCTGCTCGCGTTGCGCGCGTTCGATGCGCATGAAGCGCCGCTGTCGGGAATGGGCGCGTTCGCGTGGCCCGTCGCCGTCGGCGCGGGCCTTGCGCTGCTGTGGCGCCAGTCGCGCGGCGCGGCCAGAACCGATACCGCGACGGGCATCGTGCAATCCATCGCCGCCGGCGTGATCGCGCCGCTGCATACGCTGATGTTCTGGACCTTGTGCGTACTGCTGTCGCTCGAAGGTTTCTGGCGCCTGCGCGCATTCGTGCCCGAAGGCGCGTGGAGCTGGAGCGCGTGGGCCTACGGCTTCGGCGCGCTGCTCCTGCTGGTATCGGGCCCCGGCTCGCGGCTGCGCTGGCCCGTCGCGGCGTTCCCTCGCGCGTACCAGGTGTGGGGCGCGGCGCCACTCGCCGCGCTGCTGTGGCTGTGGAGCATCGCGAGCATCATCAGCGACGGCGACGCTTCGCCGCTCTTCTGGCTGCCGCTGCTCAATCCGCTCGACATCGCGCAATTCCTCGTGTTCGTTGCATTCGCCGCATGGCTGCGCCGCCTGAAAACGCTCGGCATCGCGTGGCATCCGCGCGTCGTCGACTATGCGGCGATCGCGACCGTGTTCCTGTGGTTCAACGCGCTGATGCTGCGCACGCTGCATCACCGTTTCCACCTGGCCTACGACATCGACACCGTGCTGTCGTCGTTCGGCATCCAGCAGGTATTCATGGTCGGCTGGAGCGTGTTCGCGTTCGCCGGGATGTGGCTGACGCGCCGCGACGGCATCGCCCGCGTCTGCGCGCTCGCGTCGCTGCCGCTGATCGTCGTGATGTGGGTGTGGACCTTCTACGCGAACTTCACGCAGGACGGCGGAAGCTGGGCGCGCGTGCCGCTCTTCAACCCGCTCGATCTCGTGCTCGTGGTGGTCTATGCGCTCGCCGCATCGTGGTTCGTGCGGGCGCGCAAGCTCGGCTGGTCGTTCGACACCTATCGCGTCGAACTGCTGAGCGCGGCCGGCGCGACCGTGTTCCTGTGGCTCAACGCGATCCTGCTGCGCACGCTGCATCACTGGGCCGGCGTGCCGTACGAATTCGGCGCGATGGCGGAATCGACGCTCGTGCAGGCTTCGGTATCCGTGTACTGGACGGTCTGCGCGCTCGCGACGACGATCTGGGCCACGCGCCGCGGGCTGCGTCCGCTGTGGTTCGTCGGCGCCGCGCTGCTCGCGCTCACGGTCGTCAAGCTGTTCCTGTTCGACCTGTCGCACGTGACCGGCATCGAACGCATCGTGTCGTTCATCGGCATCGGCGTGCTGCTGCTGTTGATCGGCTATTTCTCGCCGCTGCCGCCGAAGGCCGCGGCTCAACGGGACGACCGGCAATGAAGCGACTCGCCGCCCTGCTCGCACTGAGCCTGCTCGCGTCGTTCGCCGCGGCCGACGGTGCACCGGACGCCCAACCCGGCGCGCAGCGCTACTCGCTCGACCTCGACGGCAGCGCCGCGTACTACCAGCTCACCGTGCCGCAGCCCGTGTATGCGGCCAGCCGGCGCGACGATCTCGGCGACGTGCGCATCTTCAACGGCGCGGACGAGCCGGTGCCGTATTCGCTCGACGCGCCGGCTGCGGCCACGCCCGCCGTGCCACCGTCGCGCGCACCGGTGCACTGGTTCCCGCTGCCGCCGGTGCGCGCCAACAACGGCAACGCATCGCTCGGGGTGACGGTCGGCCCGGACGGCTCGCTGCGCGCGGCCGTCGCCACGCCGCCGCCCGCACGGCGCGGCGCGGATCTCGTCGACCTGTCACGTGCGGACGGCAGCCTCGACGCGCTGCTCGTGCACGTGGGCGACGACAGCTACCAGGGGCGCGTCGCCGTCGACGCGAGCGACGACCTGCGCAGCTGGCGGTCGCTCGGCAGCACGCAGTTGCTGAAGGTCGGCCACGGCGACGACATGCTGGTGCAGGAACGCATCGCACTCGAAGGCGCGACGCCGCGCTACCTGCGGCTGGACTGGCTCGACGGCGCGCCCGCGATCGCGTCGATCGACGTCGAGACGCATCCGCGCGACGCACGCGGAACCGACACCGCGTCCGTACCGCGCCAATGGCGCGACGCCGCACGCGTCCGGGTCGGCAGCGCGCCCGGCGAGTATCTGTTCGACACCGACGGCGCGTATCCGGTCGATCGCGTGCGGATCGACCTGCCGCAACCGAACACCGTCGCGCGCGCGACGCTGCAGAGCCGCGCCGACGCGCAGGCACCGTGGCGCGACGTCGCGAGCGCCGTGCTGTTCCGGCTGCAGGGCAAGGGCGGCGAGCAGCGCAACGCGCCGCTCGAGTTCGCGGCGGACACGGATCGCGCGTGGCGAATCGTCGTCGATATGCGCAACGGCGGGTTCGGCGGCGGCCAGCCGGCCGTTGCGATCGGCTGGCATCCGGCCGCGCTGACCTTCGTCGCGCGCGGCGCGCCGCCGTTCACGCTCGGCGTCGGCGACGCGTCGCTCGAGTCGTCGGCCGTGAGCCGCGACGCACTGCTGGTCGGCATGGCGCCCGAAGTGCGGCCCGCACGCGTGGGCGCGGTGCTGCCGGTCGCGGCGGTCGCGCCAGCGCCCGCCGTCGATACGGACGCGACACGCCGGTACGTGCTGTGGGGCGCGCTGGTCGTCGCGGTCGGCGTGCTCGGCACGATTGCATGGCGCCTCGCGAAAGGCGGCGGCGAGCCGCGCGACCGCGACGAGTGATGCCACGCGGGCACGTCGTTCGTCCGTCGGCCGTCTTTACGCGCCGTTTATCCGGCGCACTCGTTTCTTTCGACGGCCGCAACGCATAACTGCGTACAGTCGTTGCATCGGAACCACGATGCGACGACATGCAGGAAACCTATTCATCGCATGACCAGCCGGCGCCGCGTACACGCCCGGCGCTACCGCTCAAGCGGCTTCTGCTGCTCCTCCCGATCGCGCTGTCGCTGTCGGCCGCGCTTCCCGCGCAGGCCGACGACACCTCGGCGGCACCGGTCCCCGCCGCGAGCACGCCCGATACGTCGCTTCCCCCGACCCTCGACACGATCGTCACAACGCTGCGCAACCGCTTTCACATCGCGTATGCCGAAGCGCGCACGATCGCCCGCGCGGTGCAGACCGAATCGGATCGCTACGGACTCGCGCCGGCGCTGCTGCTCGCGATCATCGCGGTCGAATCGGGCTTCGATCGCCATGCGGTCAGCGTCGCCGGCGCGCGCGGGCTGATGCAGGTACTGCCCACCGCCCATCGCGACCTCGTCGCGCATGTCAGGGACCTGTCCGATCCGGCAACCAACGTGCGGATCGGCGCAGCCATCTTCCGCGGCTATCTCGACGATGCGGACGGCGACGTCGAAACCGCGCTCGTGCGCTACAACGGCGGCACGAAGCGTTATGCACAGCGCGTCGCGTTGCGCGTGCAACAATTCGATGCGCAGCTGCACCGTTCGACCGGCGCGGCGGCCGACGAACTGCGGACGGCTGCGAACCCCTGAGCGTACCGCGCTACGCGGCTCCCGCGAGCCGATAGCCGACGCCCATCTCCGTCACGATGTACTCGGGCCGCCGCGGATCGCACTCCAGCTTGCGCCGCAGGTGGCCGACATACACGCGCAGGTCATGCGCATCCTTGCCGTGCGCCGCGCCCCACACCTCGCTCAGCAGGCGGTCGTGCGTGAGCTGCCGCCCCGCATGATGCGCGAGTACGGCCAGCAACCGGTATTCGATCGGACTCAGATGCACGCGCGCCCCGCCGCGCAGCACCTGGCGCTCGCCGAGATCGACGGTCACGTCGCCGAAGCGCACGCGCATCGCATCGATGCGGCCGCCGCTCGCCTGCCGCCGCAGGTGCGCCCGAATCCGCGCGATCAGCTCGGCGGTGCCGAACGGCTTGGTCAGGTAGTCGTCCGCGCCCGCGTCGAGCGCGGCGACCTTGTCGCTTTCCGCGTTCAGCGCCGACAGCACGATCAGCGGCGCGGCCGAGCACGCGCGCAGCGCATGGATCAGTTCGGTGCCGCCGAGATCGGGCAGGTTCGTGTCCGCGACGATCAGGTCCGGACGGAGTGCGGTGACGGCCGCCACACCCGCCGCGCCGGTCCCGGCCTCGCAGACGTGCATGTGCTCGGCCTTCAGCGCGACACGGACGAAATGCCGGATGAACCTGTCTTCGTCGACGATCACGATGACGACGGTCGGTTCGCTCATGCGGCAGCGCCTCCGTCCGGAGTGTCATGCGGACTGTCGCGTCCGGCGCCGTGCACGTCCACGTTCAAGCCCATCCGCATGCAACCAGCACCATGTCGATCAGCTTGATGAACGGGAACGGCAACAGCACGCCGCCGAGGCCGTAGACCAGCAGGTTCCTGCGCAGCAGCGGCGCGGCGCCGAGCGGACGATAGCGCACGCCCTTCAGCGCGAGCGGAATCAACGCGACGATGATCAGCGCATTGAAGATCACCGCCGACAGGATCGCCGACGCCGGCGACGCAAGGTGCATCACGTCGAGCACGCGCAGTTGCGGGTAGGTCGTCGCGAACGCGGCCGGGATGATCGCGAAGTACTTCGCGATGTCGTTCGCGATCGAGAACGTCGTCAGCGAGCCGCGCGTCATCAGCATCTGCTTGCCGATCTCGACGATCTCGATCAGCTTCGTCGGGTTCGAGTCGAGGTCGACCATGTTGCCCGCTTCCTTCGCGGCCTGCGTGCCCGTGTTCATCGCCACCGCGACGTCGGCCTGCGCGAGCGCCGGTGCGTCGTTGGTACCGTCGCCCGTCATCGCGACCAGGCGGCCGGCCGCCTGGTGTTCGCGGATCGTCGCGAGCTTGGTTTCCGGCGTCGCTTCCGCGAGGAAATCGTCGACGCCCGCTTCCGCCGCGATCGCCGCCGCCGTCAGCCGGTTGTCGCCCGTCACCATCACGGTCTTGATACCCATCTTGCGCAGTTCCGCGAAGCGCTCCTTGATGCCGCCCTTCACGATGTCCTTCAGCTCGATCACGCCGAGCACGCGCGCGACGCCGTCGCGGCGCTCCGCGACCGCCAGCGGCGTGCTGCCGCGACGCGCGATGTCGGTCACGACCGCTTCGATCTCGCGCGTGACGCGGCCGCCATGGGACTCGACGTAGTGCACGATCGCGTCGGCCGCGCCCTTGCGGATCTCACGGCCGGGCAGATCGACACCGCTCATCCGCGTCTGCGCGCTGAACGACAGAAAGACGGCATGCAGCGCCTGCATGTCGCGCTCGCGCAAATTGAAGCGCTGCTTCGCGAGCACGACGATGCTGCGACCTTCCGGCGTTTCATCGGCGAGCGACGACAGTTGCGCGGCGTCGGCCAGCGCTTCCTCGGTCACGAACGGCGCGGGCACGAACGCCGATGCCTGGCGGTTGCCGAGCGTGATCGTGCCGGTCTTGTCGAGCAGCAGCACGTCGACGTCGCCGGCCGCCTCCACCGCGCGGCCCGACGTCGCGATCACGTTCGCCTGCATCATCCGGCTCATCCCGGCCACACCGATCGCGGACAACAAACCGCCGATCGTCGTCGGAATCAGGCACACGAGCAGCGCGACGAGCGCTGTGATCGTCACCACGTGGCCGGCCTTCATCGCTTCGACCGCAAACGTCGAGAACGGCAGCAGCGTCGCGGTTGCGAGCAGCATCACGATCGTCAGCGCGACGAGCAGGATCGTCAGCGCGATTTCGTTCGGTGTCTTCTTGCGCTTCGCGCCTTCGACCATCGCGATCATCCGGTCGAGGAACGCCTCGCCCGGATTGACGGCGACCCGCACGACGATCCAGTCGGACAACACGCGCGTGCCGCCCGTCACCGACGAGAAGTCGCCGCCCGATTCGCGGATCACCGGCGCGGATTCGCCGGTGATCGCCGATTCGTCGACGGACGCGACGCCTTCGATCACGTCGCCGTCAGCCGGAATCGTGTCGCCGGCTTCGATGAGCACGACGTCGCCCTTGCGCAGGTCGGTCGACGCCATCACCTCGACGGCGGCCTGCGCATGCGGCGCCGCGAGTTTTTTCGCGACCACATTGTGTTTCGCGCTGCGCAGCGACGCGGCCTGCGCCTTCGAGCGCCCTTCGGCGAGCGCTTCGGCGAAGTTCGCGAACAGCACGGTAAACCACAGCCACAGCGCGATCGCGACGATGAAACCGGCGGGCGCCTCGGCCTGGCCAAACAGTGCTGCGATCCACAGAAGCGTGATGAGGATGCTGCCGACGTACACGCAGAACATCACCGGGTTGCGGAACTGCGTGTGCGGCGTGAGTTTCCTGAACGAGTCCACGATCGCCGGGCGCACGAGCGCCGGATCGAACATCGAACGCACGGCCGTGCGCGCATGGCCGGGATGCTCCGGGCGCTGGCCGGTCACGGGTGCGAGAGACATGGCGGTTTTCCTTTTGCCGGCGCAGCGGCGCGGCGGCACCCGGCATCGGTCAGGCGAGCCGGCTGCCTTCACGCTTTCGCGCGTGCGGCTTCCGTTTCCACGCAACCATCTTATGAAGGTTCGCGTGAAGATCGCGGCAAAGGATCGCGTCGGAGCATAAAAAGCGCGTAAACGTCGGTTTCGCCGCGGCGCGGCGGGGGTGTCTCATGGGCCGTACACGAGCGGAAGCGCCACACTCCGCTCACGCGACGTTACGCGGTCAAAGCAGGAAAGCGAGCCCGGGCGCGGCGCTCAGCCGAACGTGTGGCGCCCATGCTGGCGCGGCCGCCACGGAGACGAACGGCAGCTCGCGGCGCCGGCTGCACGGCGCGCGGCCAATCCGGCGCCACGGCGCACACGCAGGTCGCGCCGCGCCACCGCGGCAATGCGCGACGGCAATGCAAACGCAAGACGCCGCACGGCCGCCATGCGCGCAGCCAGCCGCGACGCCGGCGACATCCGGCGCACGACGTGCGCGACAGGCCGCTTGCAAAGGATCGCGCTGTCGTAGCGCTTGCCGGCGAAGCGCATCACGTCGACGACGTCGAAACCCTGCGCACCGTAGAACGCCAGCAGATGCGAAGCGGGATGCGGCGTATCCAGCGCGAGCAGCGTATAGCCGCGCAACGCGGCCCACTGCTCGGCGAACGACAGCAGCAGCGCGCCGATCCCGCGGCTCTGGCAATCGGGATCGACAGCCACCTGGCGCACGCTCGCGACGCCTTCCCGGCGGTACAGCGAGCAGGCCGAAGACGGATCGGTGCCATACAGCGTGGCCGTGCCGATCACGCGCCCGCCGCACACGGCGACATAACACTCGCCCGCTTCCGCGCGGCGGCGCGTGACGTCTTCGTCCTGATCGACGCACGTGCAGTTGAGCCCCATCGCGCCGAGCCGTGCGAACGCACGATGCAGCATCGGCGTGAGTTGCGCATAGCTGTCGACTGCCGGATCGAAACGCCGTACGACCACCCGGTCGGCGCACACGGAAGGCGGCGCAGCGGGGAGACGTTCGGCCATCGCGTTCCAGGGTATCGACATCGCAGTGCTCCGTGATTGGGATGCTCGAAGTCTATGAGCGCGCCGACCGCCCTCGCAAGAAAAAATGTCGTAAAAGTTTGGGGGAATGCGTGCGGGAGAAACGGTGGCGACGGTGCATACGGCCGCTCCGCATACATCGTTGTGGACGCACGAAAGAGCGCCAATCGTTGTTCGCGCAAGCAATGAATCCCGCGAGTGCATCGAGGCCGGATCCGCTCGCCGTTGACACATGCGGCGACGCCATCCAGACTCGCTGCTCCTCCACCCGCACCGAGAGCGCTCATGGTCACCTGCTTCCTTCGCTACGTCGTCGATCCGTACAAGCTCGACCAGTTCGAAACCTACGGCAAGATGTGGATTCCGCTCGTCGAGCAATTCGGCGGCACGCATCACGGCTACTTCCTGCCATCCGAAGGTGCGAGCAATATCGCGCTCGCGATGTTCTCGTTCCCGAGCCTCGCCGAGTACGAGCGCTATCGCGAACGCTCGAAGGACGATCCGGCCTGCCAGGCCGCGTTCCGCTACGCGGAGGAAACGCGCTGCATCGTCAGCTACGAGCGCAGCTTCTTCCGGCCGGTGTTCGAGTAACGGCCCGGGCATCGCGCCCCTGCTCCCCACCGGAACAGAATAAAAGTACATCGCGGATTTTCGTGGGAACGCGACGCTGACCGTCGACGTTCGGCAAGTTGCGGTCACCTGCGCGTCCCTGCGGATTCAACCCGTCGCTGCCACACGTTGCGTCATCGACGGACACGGACGTTCACCATCACGATGGCGGCGTTGCACGCCGAACGTCGTTTTCATTCGTCACCATACGTCACGTCAACACCGCATCTCCCGATTCCCTCTGAGGAAATGGAGGGCACCCCCAAAGCGAATTAGCCTGACAAATCCCCACGCGTTAACGCTGAATATCGGTAGTAGACCGGACTCTAGTAACCAATGACGCGCACCGTTAACCGATTCATGTACAGAGTCGGTTTCTCTGCCAAAAATCCTTGGAGTCTCGCTACGACCTGCTATGACCATCAAGTTAAAACTTCAGATTTTGATGCTCGTCACGCTGATGGCCATCGGGGGCGGTATCGCTGTGACGTCGTTCGGATTCGGTTCCGTGAGCGATGCGGAGGCGGCCTCGCATCGCCGGGAGACGCAGGTGCGCGGCATAACGGAAATCAAGGCAAGCGCGCTTTCCACGGTCGAGCTTGACCCGGCGTCGGACGATACCAAGAAGATCTTTTCCGAAGCAGAACGAAACATCGGCAAATGGGCCGAGATCGTTGGCCCGCTGTTCGATTCCCAGGATCAACAAGCAAGGCTCAAGACGCTGCGCGCCCAATGGAATGCGTACGACCAGAAATCACGACAGCTGATCGAACTGGCCGCCCATGATCCCAAGGCGGCCAACGATCAGGTCGGTTCGCTCTACCACAACGACTTTCAGCCGCTCAGTGCGTCGATCGAGGCGACCATCACGGAAGTCGGAAATCGTGGCCAGCAAGCCGCGGAACTTGCCAACCGCGTCAGCACGAATGCGGTCAGGACGGTCATGACCGTATTGGTCGTTGCGATGGCGATTGTCGTCGGATGGATTCTCCTGCTGTCCCGTTCGATCCAGCGCGCGCTGGGCGGCATCCAGGGGACGTTGCAGCAAGCGAGTGAATCACTCGACCTGACAAGGCGTGCGTCCGTTCAGGGTAAAGACGAAATCAGCCAGACGGCTGCTGCCTTCAATCACCTGATGGGCCGGATCGCCGAGGTCATGGGCGCGGTGCGGGACTCCGCGGAATCGGTGAGCACGGCTTCGAAGCAGATTGCCGCAGGCAATGTCGACCTGTCGAGCCGCACCGAAGAGCAGGCCGCTTCGCTTCAGGAGACGGCTGCGAGCATGGAGGAGTTGACCGGCACGGTGCGACAGAACACGGAGAATGCCCGGCAGGCCAATGGGCTGGCGCAGTCATCCGCGACCATCGCGGTCAGGGGAGGCGACGCGGTGGGCGAGATGGTCGCGACCATGGGAGAAATCAACGCCAGCTCGGCGAAGATCGTCGACATCATCGGCGTGATCGACGGGATCGCTTTTCAGACCAATATTCTCGCGCTCAATGCCGCGGTGGAGGCCGCCCGCGCAGGCGAACATGGCCGGGGTTTCGCGGTGGTCGCCACCGAGGTGCGCACGCTCGCGCAACGCTCCGCGGCAGCGGCCAAGGAAATCAAGACGCTGATCGAAAATTCGGTGCGCAAGGTCGAAACAGGCACAAGGCTGGTCGATCAGGCGGGCAACACGATGGAGGAGGTGGTGACCAGCATCAAGCGGGTGACGGACATCATGGGAGAAATTGCCGCGGCCTCCGACGAGCAAAGCAAGGGAATCGATCAGGTTGGGCAGGCAGTCACGCAGATGGACGAAGTCACCCAGCAGAATGCGGCGCTGGTGGAACAGGCTGCCGCAGCAGCGCAGTCGCTGGACGATCAAGCGAGGAAGCTGCACACGGCGGTCAACGTTTTCAAGCTCTAGGCTCGGCATGTTGCGTGCGCCAACACGCGCAACACGGCTTTCCCGCGATGAACAAAAAAAAGGTTCATCGCGGAATTCCGGGGAACGCGGCGCGGATCTTGAGGAAGAAGTATTCCTCGTCGCGGTACCCGTAAGCCCTGCGCTTGATGACCTTGATAGTGTTGTTGATGCCTTCAACAACGCTGGTATTGAGCGGATGGCGGCAGCGAGTCACGATTCCATGCCAATACCCCTGCAAGCGCTGGGCGAACTTTTGCAGGGCGGCAATCCCGCTTTGCTGGGCCTGTTCGAACCATTGCCCCCAGGCTTTTTCCGCCCAGGCTGGCTTTCGGTAGAACCAGAGCCGCTTGAGTTCGTCGCGCAGCACATAGACGCATAGCAGCGATTGATTGGCGGCCAGCAGTTCCTTCAGGTGTACCGCCTGTTCTGGTTTCAAGTTATGGCGGTTGCGCAGCAACAGCCAGCGGCTGGACTTCAGAACCTTCCGCGCTGGTTTGTCATCTCGCAGTTGGTTGGCCTGATCCACCCGAACTCGGTCGATCACTTCGCGCCCGTACTTGGCCACGACGTGGTACAGATCGAAGACGATTTCCGCCTGCGGGCACTGTTCCTTGATCTCCAGCTCGTAGGCCGTGGTCATGTCGATCGCAACTGCTTCGATACGCTCGGCCACGCCTTCAGGGAGTTGTTCGAAGAAGGCTCGCGCCGTTTCGCGCGAACGTCCTGGCCCGACCCAGAGCACCTGCCGGCCGATCGGATCAACCACCACCGTGGCGTAGCGATGGCCTTTGTGCAGCGCGAACTCGTCCATCGCCAGATAGCGGATCGTCGACCAGTCCGGCTCGGCCACGCGTGCTCGCAGGCGCATCTTGTCGATCGATTTGACCGTGTGCCAGCCCAGATCGTAGAAGCCCGCCACCGCTTGTACGCTGGCCGCTTGCAGCAACTTCTCGCAAGCCTTGGCGAACCGCTCCGTCACTCGCTGGTAGCGGCCCAGCCACGCCAGCTTCTCCAGTCGCGGGCCGCCGCAGTGTTCGCACCAGACCCGGCGACGGGGAACGTGCAGCACCACCCGATATTCGAACAGCGGCAGATCGCGCACTCGACGAACCACCGTCTCATGGATTTGCTGGCAGCGTGCACCGCATTGCTCGCAGTACATGACCTTGCTGACCGGCCTCAGATATAGCGACAGCGTGCGCTCTTCTCCTTGCGGCCATTCCACCCGTTCCAACCGATAGCCGGTCCAGCAGCCCAGCGCCTGAAGTGCCTTTCGATCGAGCAATTGCTTCCTCCGACATCCTTAAAATCATGTGTCAGATTATGCAATCGCTCGAAAACGCTCCACGGTTTCCTGCGATGAACCAAAAAAAAGCCCCGCCAGCATCCGCCCGGCGGGGCCAACCCATGTCAGTAGAGACATCATGGAGGAGACGGGCCCATCTTATCGAGCGCGGCGTACCGTCCCAACCAAGCATTTCTGCTATCGATCTGCGCGGCCACGCACACGATTGCCCCCGCTGCGCGGCATATCGATAGAACGAAAAGTCGTTTTCAGAGTGGCAACGGGGTCGTTACCATCTGGTTTTAAGCCTGTGCTTAGCCGGGCAAGCCATCCCCGAGGAGCGCCCCTTGACTGCATTCGATCAACACCGCCGCCCGTTCGTCGTCGGCATCGGCGGTACCACCCGGGCCGCGTCGTCCACCGAACGCGCACTGTCGTTCGCGCTGCGCGGCGCGCAAGCCGCCGGCGCACGCACGCGCCTCTTCGACGGCCCGTTCCTGCATACGCTGCCGCACTACGCCCCCGAACACAAAACGCTGACCGACGCGCAACGCGAACTGATCGACGCCGTGCGCCAGGCCGACGCGATCATCATCGCAACGCCCGGCTATCACGGCGGCGTCTCCGGTCTCGTGAAGAACGCACTCGACACGCTCGAGGAACTGCGCGCGGACGATCGCCCCTATCTCGACGGCCGCGCGGTCGGCCTGATCGTTACCGCCTACGGTTGGCAGGCAGCCGGCACGGTGCTGACGTCGCTGCGTTCGATCGTTCATGCGCTGCGCGGCTGGCCGACGCCGTTCGGCGCGACCGTGAACACGCTCGAAACACGTTTCGAAAGCGCCGACAGTTGCTCGGATCCGAAGGTCACCGCGCAACTCGAGACGGTCGGTGCGCAAGCGGCGGAGTTCGCGCTCGCGTTCGCATCGCATCGCGCGGCCACGCATGCGGCTTCGGTCGACGCGCTCGCACCCGTGCTGAAGATCGCCAACCACCCGTAATCCCCCCGCATTCCGCCGCCCGCGCCCGGTTGACCCGATTCGCCGCGCGCGGGCGGCGCGTCTTCGGCCGCGCGGCGACGTGCCGTGCGCGCCGACGCTTCGCCGCCGTGGTCCTTTCCCTGCATACCGCCCCGATAACGATTCAGCCTGCCGCGTGATTTGCATTGCCCGAAAGATTGGTTCACGCGGCCGGCGGGTTTTCGTACGCTGAAAGTCCGAACTTTCTCCGCACACGCCATGAACCGTACGATCCGCTACAAGGGCTATGAAGTCGCCCCCGCTGCCGCCCGGTTGCCGAACGGGCTGTTCGCCGCCAACCTGACGATCGAGCGGGCGGGCGGCGGGCCGTCGCCGCGCTCCGTGTCGTTCGACGCCATCGATTTCTTCTTCGAAGAGGAACACGCGCTCGCCTACGCGTCCCGTTGGGGCCGTCTCTGGGTCGACACGCACGTGTGACGCGCGCCTGGCCGGCGTGCGCATGGCCGCTCGAAAATACGCGTTTACGGAAGCTATGCAAGAATCTTTCAGCCCGTAATCGCATAACAACAGCCATGACTGACACGCTGCAGAAAGAGCACGCAGCCGCAGATCACGCAATGCGCAACTGGACCTTCGAGAGGCAAGGTCCGGTCAGGATCGGTTCCGATGCGCACAAGCAGATGTTCTGCCGCATGCTGCTCGACACACACAACCCGTACAAGCCGGCCGTGATCGATTGGCCGGCGCTCAAGCCCGACGAACTCAAGCGCCTTACGTCGCTGCCGATCTGGGACATCGCGGTGCAAACCGAAGGCCGCGCATCGATCCGCGTGGCGACGTACGCGGAGTCGATCGACGATGCGCTGCTGCGCCGCGCACTCGAAATGGACGGCGGCGAGGAAGCGCGCCACAAGGTCGTGCTGTCGAAGCTCGTCGAGGCGTACGGTATCCGGCTCGCGCCCGAGCCGCCCTACCCGGCACCGACCGACCCCGAGTGGTCGTGGATGATCACCGGCTTCAGCGAATGCATCGACAGCTTCTTCGCGTTCGGCCTGTTCCGATCCGCGCAGCGCTCCGGCTATTTCCCGCCCGAACTCGTCGACACCTTCGAGCCCGTGATCCAGGAAGAAGGCCGCCACATCCTGTTCTTCGCGAACTGGTACGCGTGGTACTGGCGCACGATGCCGTGGTGGCGCCGGCCGTGGTTCTTCGCGCGCGTCGCGGCCGTGTGGGTGCACCTGATCCGCGACCGCATCGGCATCGCGCGCGGCATCGATGCCGACGGCGCCGCGCGTGACGCGAACTTCCCGGCGACCGGCACCGCCGACATCGGCGACGCGCTGAACCCGCGCGAGCTGATCGAACTGTGTCTCGTCGAGAACGACCGGCGGATGGCCGGTTACGACAAGCGCCTGCTGCGCCCGATGTTCGTGCCGCGCCTGGCGCGCTTCGCGCTGCGGTTTCTCAAGAAGTAAGGCCGGGCGCGCTGCCGCGGGATGCGCGAGCCGGTGCGGGCCGCACGCTCGCCGGTTCCGTTCTCGCGGTTGCGCGCTCCGGCGCCCGTCGATGCGCTGCGGGACCCTGCCGAACTCGATCCACCCGCCGTTTGTGGCGCGCCCGATACATTTACACCTGCCCTTTTTTCTCCGGCGCCGCCGTGCGCGCACGCCGCGCATCGGGCAAATTGCCGCACCCATGATCTGACAATTCGGGCGCGTCGCCACGACGCCGACCCGCGTCTTTAACAACCTGTCGCCACCCGGCGAGCGACCGTCGCGCGGCCCCCTCCCGAGGCGGTTCGGCACGCCCCCGAATCCCGCCCGGATACCAACATCATCGATATCGTCAATAGGACAAATTCGAAATTTGAATGGTGACGGCCCGGCGCATCGTCCTGTAGCACTTTTTTACAAATTCGACGGACCGGCCGGCCCGGAACGCCCGTCACACGGGCGGTCACGGCGAACCCGATGCGCAAATCAGCACAGCCCGATATCCGTCGATTCAAATTAAATTGATTTATAGATAACCAAATAAAATAAGAACAAAACCATCTTTAAATACCGCCTTAAAAAATTAACAAGATATTCAGCATATTATAGACCGGTGCCTCCGTGAATATTACAACTTAGAAAGAATGATCAGCCCCGCAAACGTTTGCTATTTCATTTGTCTTACTTTTCAGCCTTTTCCGTGTGTAGGCCACCGCACAAAACACACGCAAGCAGTTGATTTTTATACGAAATATCGCATCCACCCCGAAAAATTCAAACCCTACACGTCACATTCTTACATCTTTCAAATTCGTTCGTCATCGATACATCAAAACACGATGCATTAACCATCTTTTAACTTTCCAAACCCTTCATTTATCACTTTTTATCAATCTCTAAAATCGACCTCCAATAAACTCCGCCCATCAATTTTGAGATTCGCGCGAGCGCACGGAATATTCCTCTAACGAAAGAGACCGGTGTGTGGCGTGCATATTTGGAGGTAGCAGGACATGAACCGCACATACCGCTCGATCTGGAACGAAGCTCTTGGCGCCTGGGTCGCGGCATCGGAACACGATTCGGCACGGGGCAAGCCGAACAAGTCGGCCGTCGTGAAGGCCGTTGCAACCGCCGTCCTCGTAGCGGGGGCGACCGTCGGTAATGTTGCGCATGCGCAGTACAGCGCGGGGGGCTTCTCGACGGGTACCTCCGGCGCCGTCGCGGCAACCGGTGGCCAGGCAATCGCAATCGGCGGCGGCGCCGGCAGCACGACGACCGCCAGCGGTTCGACGTCCATTGCGATCGGTGCGAACGCAACGGCATCGGGCAACTATTCCCAGGCTTTCGGCCAGGCCACGACGGCGACCGGCGCAAGCGCGATCGGCATCGGCTCCGGCGCGAAGGCGCTGAACACGGGTGCGACCGCGGTCGGCAACGACACTACTGCATCGGGCTCCAGCGCGATCGCGATCGGTGGCGGCAACAGTTCGGGCACAGGTGGCGCGATAGCCTCGGGTAGCAACTCGATTGCACTGGGCCGGTTCTCGAATGCGTCCGCGAGCGGCGCAACCGCGCTGGGCTCTACCGCATCGGCCGGCGGCACCGATTCGGTCGCGATCGGCACCAACACCACCGCGCTCAATACCTCCGTTGCAGTCGGTCGCGGGTCCACGGCCACGGGCACGAACGGCTCGGTCGCAATCGGCAATTCCGCGACGTCGACGGGCACCGGTTCAATCGCAATGGGCAACGTCGGCAGCTTTTCGGCGACCACTGTAGCCAGCGGCTCGGACGCGGTTGCACTCGGCAACGGCTCGACGGCCAGCGGCAATTCCGGGTCCGTGGCCGTGGGTTCCGCCGCCACGGCGTCGAACAGCTATGCGACCGCCTTCGGTTCAAACTCGACCGCATCGGGTTCGGGTTCGGTCGCATTCGCACAAAATGCCAATGCGTCGGCCACGAACGCCGTCGCGATCGGCGTCGCGTCGAGCGCCAATGTCGCGAACTCGGTCGCCCTCGGCTACAACTCCCAAACGACAAGCGCGCTGTCGGGGACGACCGGCGGCACCACGGTGGTCAGCAGCACGACCATCGGCGGTCAGACGTTCGGCAGCTATGCCGGCTCCGGCGCGGCAGGCGGCGTAGTCAGCGTCGGCCAGCCGAACTTCGAACGCCGCATCCAGAACGTCGCGGCGGGCCTCGTCAGCGCAACCAGCACCGACGCGATCAACGGCAGCCAGCTCTACGCCGTGGCAAGCACGACGACGTCGAGCATCACGAGCCTGTCGACTTCGACGTCGACGGGGTTGTCGTCGGCGAACAGCTCGATCGGTTCGCTGTCCACGTCGACTTCGACGGGGCTCTCGTCGGCCAATAGCTCGATTGGCTCGCTGTCGACGTCTACGTCGACCGGCCTGTCGTCGGCTAATAGCTCGATCGGCTCGCTGTCGACCTCGACCTCGACCGGCCTCTCGTCGGCTAATAGCTCGATCGGCTCGCTGTCGACCTCGACTTCGACCGGCATCAGCTCGCTGTCCACGGGCCTCAGCTCGGCCAATAGCTCGGTCCGCTCGCTGTCCACGTCGACTTCGACGGGTCTGTCGTCGGCGAGCAGCTCGATCACGTCGCTGTCCACCTCGACCTCGACCGGCTTGTCGTCGGCTAACAGCTCGATCACGTCGCTGTCGACGTCGACCTCGACCGGCCTGTCGTCGGCTAACAGCTCGATCACGTCGTTGTCGACTTCGACGTCGACGGGTCTGTCGTCGGCTAACAGCTCCATCACTTCGCTGTCCACCTCGACCTCGACTGGCTTGTCGTCGGCTAACAGCTCGATCACGTCGCTGTCCACCTCGACCTCGACCGGCTTGTCGTCGGCTAACAGCTCGATCACGTCGCTGTCCACCTCGACCTCGACTGGCCTGTCGTCGGCTAACAGCTCGATCACCTCGCTGTCGACGTCGACCTCGACCGGCCTGTCGTCGGCTAACAGCTCGATCACGTCGCTGTCCACCTCGACCTCGACTGGCTTGTCGTCGGCTAACAGCTCGATCACGTCGCTGTCCACCTCGACCTCGACCGGCTTGTCGTCGGCGAACAGCTCGATCACGTCGCTGTCCACGTCGACCTCGACCGGCCTTTCGTCGGCGAACAGCTCGATCACGTCGTTGTCGACTTCGACGTCGACGGGTCTGTCGTCGGCTAACAGCTCCATCACTTCGCTGTCCACCTCGACCTCGACCGGCATCAGTTCGCTGTCCACCGGCCTGAGCTCGACCAACAGCTCGGTAACTTCGCTGTCGACCTCCACGTCGACCGGCCTGTCGTCTGCGAACAGCTCAATCACGTCGTTGTCGACCTCGACCTCGACGGGTCTGTCGTCGGCCAACAGCTCGATCACTTCGCTGTCGACCTCGACCTCGACCGGCCTGTCGTCGGCTAACAGCGCCATCACCTCGCTGTCCACGTCGACCTCGACCGGGATCAGCTCGCTGTCCACCGGCCTGAGCTCGACCAACAGCTCGGTGACTTCGCTGTCGACTTCCACGTCGACGGGCCTGTCGTCGGCCAACAGTTCGATCACCTCGCTGTCCACGTCGACCTCGACGGGCCTTTCGTCGGCTAACAGCTCGATCACGTCGTTGTCGACCTCCACGTCGACCGGCTTGTCGTCGGCCAATAGCTCGATCACCTCGCTGTCGACTTCCACGTCGACCGGCCTGTCCTCGGCCAATAGCTCGATCACCTCGCTGTCGACTTCCACGTCGACCGGCCTGTCCTCGGCCAACAGCTCCATCACGTCGCTGTCGACTTCCACGTCGACCGGCTTGTCGTCGGCCAATAGCTCGATCACCTCGCTGTCCACGTCGACCTCGACCGGCATCAGCTCGCTGTCCACCGGCCTCAGCTCGACAAACAGCTCGGTGACTTCGCTGTCGACTTCCACGTCGACGGGTCTGTCGTCGGCTAACAGCTCGATCACCTCGCTGTCGACCTCCTCGTCGACGGGCCTCTCGTCGGCCAATAGCTCGATCACTTCGCTCTCGACTTCCACGTCGACGGGTCTGTCGTCGGCCAACAGCTCGATCACGTCGCTGTCCACGTCGACCTCGACCGGCATCAACTCGCTGTCCACCGGCATCAGCTCGACAAACAGCTCGGTCCTGTCGCTGTCGACCTCGACGTCGACGGGTCTCTCGACGGCCACGAGCTCGATCGGTTCGCTGTCGACCGGCCTGAGCACGGTCACGGTCAAGACGGACAACCTCGGCAACAGCACGGCATCGGCACTCGGTGGCGGCTCCACGTACGACCCGACGACCGGGACGGTCTCCGCGCCGGCATACACGACTTACAACGCGAACGGCACGACGTCGACCGCCAACAGCGTCGGCTCGGCGATCAACAACATCAACAGCCAGGGCATCAAGTACTTCCACGCGAACTCGACCGGCCCCGACAGCACCGCGACCGGCACCGACGCAGTCGCCATCGGCAGCGGCGCCGTCGCCGGCACCAACAATTCGGTCGCGCTCGGCGCCAACTCGCAGACCGCCGCGGCCAATCCCACGAGCAGCGCGACCGTCAGCGGCGTCACGTTCGGTGGATTCGCAGGCACCGCGCCGGTCGGCACCGTTAGCGTCGGCAGCGCGGGCAACGAGCGACAAATCACCAACGTCGCCGCCGGCCAGGTGACGCAGACCAGTACCGACGCGATCAACGGCAGCCAGCTTTATTCGGTTGCCCAACAGGTTGGTACCGCGACCAGCGCCATTTCGTCGTTGTCGACTTCCACGTCGACCGGCTTGTCGTCGGCTAACAGCTCGATCACGTCGCTGTCCACCTCGACCTCGACGGGTCTCTCGTCGGCTAACAGCTCGATCACCTCGCTGTCGACTTCGACCTCGACGGGCCTGTCGTCGGCCAATAGCTCGATCACTTCGCTGTCGACCTCGACCTCGACGGGTCTGTCGTCGGCTAACAGCTCGATCACTTCGCTGTCGACCTCGACCTCGACGGGTCTCTCGTCGGCTAACAGCTCGATCACTTCGCTGTCGACCTCGACCTCGACGGGTCTCTCGTCGGCTAACAGCTCGATCACGTCGCTGTCGACCTCCACGTCGACGGGTCTGTCGTCGGCCAACAGCTCGATCACCTCGCTGTCCACGTCGACCTCGACGGGCCTGTCGTCGGCTAACAGCTCGATCACTTCGCTGTCGACCTCGACCTCGACGGGCCTGTCGTCGGCCAATAGCTCGATCACTTCGCTGTCGACCTCGACCTCGACGGGTCTCTCGTCGGCCAACAGCTCGATCACCTCGCTGTCGACCTCGACCTCGACGGGCCTGTCGTCGGCTAACAGCTCGATCACTTCGCTGTCGACCTCGACCTCGACGGGTCTCTCGTCGGCTAACAGCTCGATCACGTCGCTGTCGACCTCCACGTCGACGGGTCTCTCGTCGGCTAACAGCTCGATCACGTCGCTGTCGACCTCGACTTCGACAGGCCTGTCTTCGGCGAACAGCTCGATCACGTCGCTGTCCACGTCGACCTCGACCGGCATCAGCTCGCTGTCCACGGGCCTCAGCTCGACCGACAGTTCGGTGGCATCGCTCTCGACGTCCACGTCGACGGGCTTGTCGTCGGCCAACAGCTCCATCACTTCGCTGTCGACCTCGACCTCGACCGGCATCAACTCGCTGTCCACCGGCCTCAGCTCGACCGACAGCTCGGTGACTTCGCTGTCGACTTCCACGTCGACCGGCCTGTCGTCGGCCAATAGCTCGATCACGTCCCTGTCCACTTCGACCTCGACCGGTATCAGCTCACTGTCCACCGGCCTCAGCTCGACCGACAGTTCGGTGACCTCGCTGTCGACGTCCACGTCGACGGGCTTGTCGTCGGCAAACAGCTCGATCACCTCCCTGTCGACCTCCACGTCGACCGGTCTGTCGTCGGCTAACAGCTCGATCACGTCCCTGTCCACCTCGACCTCGACCGGTATCAGCTCGCTGTCCACGGGCCTCAGCTCGACCGACAGCTCGGTGACCTCGCTGTCGACTTCCACGTCGACCGGCCTGTCGTCGGCTAACAGCTCGATCACCTCGCTCTCGACCTCGACCTCGACGGGTCTGTCGTCGGCAAATAGCTCGATCACGTCGCTGTCGACCTCCACGTCGACCGGCCTCTCGTCGGCCAACAGCTCGATCACGTCGCTGTCCACTTCGACCTCGACCGGCCTGTCGTCGGCCAACAGTTCGATCACTTCGCTGTCCACCTCGACCTCGACTGGCATCAACTCGCTGTCCACGGGCCTCAGCTCGACCGACAGTTCGGTAGCATCGCTCTCGACGTCGACGTCGACGGGCTTGTCGTCGGCGAACAGCTCGATCACATCGCTGTCGACCTCCACGTCGACCGGCCTGTCGTCGGCTAACAGCTCGATCACCTCGCTGTCCACCTCGACCTCGACCGGCCTGTCGTCGGCCAACAGTTCGATCACTTCGCTGTCCACCTCGACCTCGACCGGTATCAGCTCGCTGTCCACGGGCCTCAGCTCGACCGACAGCTCGGTGGCATCGCTGTCGACTTCGACGTCGACTGGCCTCTCGTCCGCTAACAGCTCCATCACGTCGCTGTCCACGTCGACCTCGACCGGTATCAACTCGTTGTCCACGGGCCTCAGCTCGACCGACAGTTCGGTGGCATCGCTCTCGACTTCGACGTCGACGGGTCTGTCGTCCGCGAATAGCTCGATCACGTCGCTGTCCACTTCGACCTCGACCGGTATCAGCTCGCTGTCCACCGGCCTCAGCTCGACCGACAGCTCGGTGGCATCGCTGTCGACCTCGACGTCGACGGGTCTGTCGTCAGCCAACAGCTCGATCACGTCGCTCTCGACCTCGACCTCGACGGGCCTGTCGTCCGCGAATAGCTCGATCACCTCGCTGTCGACGTCGACCTCGACCGGCATCAGCTCGCTGTCCACCGGCCTCAGCTCGACCGACAGCTCGGTGGCATCGCTGTCGACCTCGACGTCGACGGGTCTGTCGTCCGCGAACAGCTCCATCACCTCGCTGTCGACTTCGACCTCGACGGGTCTGTCGTCTGCGAATAGCTCGATCACCTCGCTGTCCACGTCGACCTCGACCGGTATCAGCTCGCTGTCCACCGGCCTCAGCTCGACCGACAGCTCGGTGGCATCGCTGTCGACCTCCACGTCGACGGGTCTGTCGTCCGCGAACAGCTCCATCACCTCGCTGTCGACTTCGACCTCGACGGGTCTGTCGTCTGCGAATAGCTCGATCACCTCGCTGTCCACGTCGACCTCGACCGGTATCAGCTCGCTGTCCACTGGCCTCAGCTCGACCGACAGTTCGGTGGCATCGCTCTCGACCTCCACGTCGACGGGTCTGTCGTCCGCGAACAGCTCCATCACCTCGCTGTCGACTTCGACCTCGACGGGTCTGTCGTCGGCCAACAGCTCGATCACGTCGCTCTCGACCTCGACCTCGACGGGCCTGTCGTCCGCGAATAGCTCGATCACCTCGCTGTCGACTTCCACGTCGACCGGCCTGTCCTCGGCTAACAGCTCGATCACCTCGCTGTCGACCTCGACCTCGACTGGCCTGTCATCGGCGAACAGCTCGATCACGTCGTTGTCGACCTCGACCTCGACCGGCCTGTCGTCGGCAAATAGCTCGATCACCTCGCTGTCGACGTCGACCTCGACCGGCCTGTCCTCGGCTAACAGCTCGATCACGTCGCTGTCGACTTCGACCTCGACCGGCCTCTCGTCGGCCAACAGCTCGATCACGTCGCTGTCCACTTCGACCTCGACCGGCCTCTCGTCGGCCAACAGCTCTATCACGTCGCTGTCCACTTCGACCTCGACCGGCATCAGCTCGCTGTCCACCGGCCTGAGCAGCACGAACAGCTCGGTGACCTCGCTGTCGAGTTCCACGTCGACCGGCCTGTCTTCGGCGAACAGCTCCATCAGCTCGCTGTCGACCTCGACCTCGACCGGCCTGTCCTCAGCCAACAGCTCGATCACGTCGCTGTCGACTTCGACCTCGACCGGCATCAGCTCGTTGTCCACCGGCCTGAGCAGCACGGACAGCACGATCCTGTCGCTGTCCACGTCGACGTCGACCGGCATCGGCTCGCTGTCCACCGGCCTGAGCACGACGAACAGCTCGGTGACGTCGCTGTCGACCTCGACCTCGACCGCGATCAACGCCGCGAAGACGCACTACTACAGCGTCAACGACAACGGCACGCAGCAAGCCAACTACGACAACACTGGCGCAACGGGCACCAACGCCCTCGCGGCCGGCGTGAACGCCAGCGCGGCGGGCGCAAGCAGCGTGGCAGTCGGCGACGGCTCGAACGCACAGTCGGCAGGCGCGGTCGCCATCGGCCAGAACGCATCGGCGACGGGCGGCAAGGCCGTGTCGATCGGCTCCGGCAACACCGCGACCGGCGACGGCGCGGTCGCGATCGGCGACCCGAGCATCGCGACGGGCACCGGCGCAGTGGCGATGGGCGCGAACGACACGGCGACCGGCAACGGCGCAGTGGCGCTCGGCAACGCGAACACGGCAAACGGCGCCAGCGCGCTCGCCCTCGGCAGCTCGAACCAGGCCACCGCGGACAACACGATCGCGCTGGGCAACCAGTCCACGGCCAGCGCCACCGGCGCACAGGCCTACGGCTCGGCTGCCAAGGCCACGGCCGCCGACGCGCTCGCCTTCGGCACGAACGCGCAAGCGAACGTCGCCAATTCGATCGCGCTCGGCGCGAACTCGGTGACGAGCGCCGCGAACCCGACGTCGAGCACCACGATCGGCGGTGTCACGTACTTCTTCGCGGGCAACTCGCCGGTCGGCGTGGTAAGCGTCGGCGCACCGGGCCAGGAACGCCAGATCACGAACGTCGCCGCCGGCCGGATCTCGGCCACCAGCACGGACGCGATCAACGGCAGCCAGCTCAATGCGACGAACAACGCGGTCAACGCGCTGTCGACGTCCACCGCGTCGAACGTCGCGTCGCTGTCGACCGGCATCGGCTCGCTGTCGACCGGCCTGAGCACGACGAACAGCAACGTGGCCTCGCTGTCCACGTCGACCTCGACCGCGATCAACTCGCTGTCGACGGGCCTGAGCACGACGAACAGCAACGTCAACTCGCTGTCGACGTCGACCTCGACGGGCATCGGTTCGCTGTCCACCGGCCTGAGCACGACGAACAGCAACGTGGCCTCGCTGTCGAGCGGCGTGTCGAACATCAACAACACGCTGAACCAGTTGTCGACGTCGATCAACAACAACAACATCCGTTCGGCCAACAACAACGGAGTCGCGGCCGACATGAACGGCAAGGGCACCGACGTCCCGACCGTCACCGCCGGCTCGAACTCGGTGGCGATCGGCGCGAATTCGACGGACGGCGGCCGCCAGAACGTGGTGTCGGTCGGCAACGACACGCAGCAGCGCCAGATCGTGAACGTCGCGCCGGGTACGCAAGGCACCGACGCGGTGAACGTGAACCAGCTGACGCAGGTGCAGACGACGCTGTCGACGGCGCTGTCGGGCCAACAGGCGCAGATCAACTCGCTGGGTTCGCAACTGCAGCAGACCGACCAGATGGCGAAGCAAGGTATCGCGGCCGTCGGTGCGATGGCCTCGATCCCGCAGCTCGATCGCGACGCCAACTTCGGCATGGGGGTCGGTACGTCGACCTTCCTCGGCCAGAAGGCGATGGCGGTCAACATGCAGGCCCGCATCACGGAGAACCTGAAAGCGTCGATCAACGGCGGTTTCAGCGGCGGTCAGAAGGTGATCGGCGCCGGCATGCTGTATCAGTGGAAGTAACGCGTCGCGCCGCCAGGCCGTCCGGCTCGCCAGCCGGACGGCCCGCGGCGGCCCCGACAGCAGGACGAGCCCGCCGCGCCACCCGCGGCGGACCTCGGTCAACCCAAGCTTTAAGGACGTAATCGTGAACAAACTCGCTCTTGCACTCGCGCTTTCCGCCATGGCCCTCGCCGCGTGCTCGACCGCATCCGGCCCGACCTTCAGCGCCTCCGAACTGCAGCCGCGCGACGGCGTGCGCACGTTCCAGGTGGACTGCCACGGCCTGCTGTCCGGCCCGCAGACCTGCATGAAAGCCGCCCGCAAGATCTGCGGCGACCAGCCGGTGCGCACCGTCGACTCGGCCCGCGCGCTGCGCGACGGCTCCGACCCGGCATCGCTGGTATTCCAGTGCGGCGCCGCGCCGGCGGAGCCGGCCTCGGCCGCGGAGCCGACGGCTACCACCGTCGAACACGTGAACCTGTCGGGCGACGCGCTGTTCGCCACCGACCACGCGACGCTCGCGCCGACCGCGCGCGAATCGCTCGACCGGCTGCTGAGCGAGCACGCGGACCACACGTACTCGAAAGTGACGATCACCGGCTTCACGGATTCGGTGGGCAGCGACGACTACAACCTCGCGCTGTCGCAGCGCCGCGCCGAAGCCGTCGCCGCCTATCTGAAGGCGCACGGGCTGAAGGCCGACTCGATGACGGTCACGGGCCGCGGCAAGGCCGATCCGGTCGCGTCCAACGCGACGGCCGAAGGTCGCGCCAGCAACCGCCGCGTCGAAATCACGCTGCAACACTGAACAAGCGGCCGCCGCACATGGCGGCCCGCTCCGGCAGGCCGCCAGCGCCGCGCCAAACACCCGCCGGGCACCCCGCGCGCCGCCTCGCCGGCGCCCCGCTCCGGTTGGGCCGGCGACTATGTCAAAGTTCGTCACATCCCGCCACAAACCGGCGATTTCCGTGCCACAATCGCCGACAGACAGTCGCCGGGGCAGCCTGCCCGCATCGCGCGCCGTGCCAGGCGTGCCCGACGACACGCCGGAATCCGGCTGCCGCCCCCGCGATCCACGTCGCACGATTCGCCGGCCGCGACGCACCGGCGCGAATGCAACCATGACAATCCACGGCGCGCCGCTTCCGGTCCACGCGTTCGACGCCGCGCCCGGACGCACGACGCCGCAGAGGAAACCAACCGGTGACGGACATCAATGAAGCCGCTTCGGGCGGCACCCGCAAGCAACGGCCGGCCGTCGGCATCTCGCTGTTTGCGCGGGACGGCCAGGCGATCTGGGAAAACGGTATTCACCAGAACATCGCGTTCCTCGCGATGATGCTCAAGCGCTCGGATCGCGTCGGCCCGGTCTATTTCCTGAACGGCGGCGACGCCAACGCGCTGCCGGCCGGCCTCGAACTCGACGGCCTCGACATCCCGCTCGTGAAACCCGCCGACGTCACGCACGAACTCGATGTCGTGATCGAAATGGGCGCGCAGCTGCCGGTCGAATGGCTCAGGCACATGAAGGCGCTCGGCAAGAAAATCGCCGCGTTCTTCTGCGGGCACGTGTACGCCGGCCTGTGCGAAACCCCGATCTTCGAAAAGCCGTCCGGGCACATCTTCAACGGCGCGCCGTTCGACGAAGTGTGGCTGCTGCCGCAATACGACAAGACCGCGGCGCCGATGCTGCAGACGATCCTGCGCGCGCCGGTGCACCTGATGCCGCACATCTGGTCGCCGTACTTCCTCGATCGCCGCATCGCCGCGCTCGCCAGCGAAGGCGCGACGTTCGGCTACCAGCCCGGCAGCCGCCCGTGGCGCCTGGCGATGCTCGAACCGAACATCTCGGTCGTCAAGTCCTGCCACTACCCGATGCTGGCGTGCGACGAGTTCTACCGCGCGCGGCCGGACGCGGTTCAGCACATGTTCGTCGTCAATTCGATGCACATGAAGGAGCATCCGACCTTCGTGCACTTCGCGAACAGCCTCGATCTCGTGCGCCAGCACAAGGCGACCTTCGAACCGCGCATCGACCTGCCGAGCTTCATGGCGCGCCACGCGGATGCGGTCGTGTCGCACCACTGGGAAAACGGGCAGAACTATCTGTATTACGACGTGCTGCACGGCGGTTATCCGCTGATCCACAACTCGACGCTGCTCGGCGACGCCGGTTATTACTACCCGGACTTCGACGCCGCCGCGGGCGGCCGCGCGCTGCTCGATGCGTGGCTGCATCACGACGAACGCCTCGACGACTATCGTGCGAAGGCCGGCCGGCTGCTGCAGTCGGTCTCGATCGACAACCCCGCGAACCTCGACGCGTTCGTCTCGCGTCTGGTCGCCTGAACCGGAGAATACGCATGTCGGACTCCAATGCCCGTCAAGCGCCCGGCGACGGCAAACGTCTCGTCGTCGGCGTGTCGCTGTTCGTGCGCGGCGCCGGCCAGTCGCTGTGGGAAAACGGCATCTTCCAGAACTGCCTGCTGCTGATCCTGCTGCTGCGCCAGTCGCCGCTCGTCGCGGAAGCCGTGATGGTGAACGGCGGCGAACAGGTCGCCGATCCGCAGATGATGCTCGGCGAATGGGACGTGCCGCTGCTGACGATGGACGAAGCGCTGCAGCGCTGCGACGTCCTGATCGAAATGAGCGCGCAGTTCGGCGCCGACTACCTGCGCGCGTTCCACGAGCGCGGCGGCAAGGTCGTCACGATGCGGGTCGGCAACGACTACGTGATCGACATCGAACGCGCAATGTTCAACAAGCCGTCGGGCTTCCTGTTCTCGGGCGCGCCGTACGACGCGGTGTGGACGATTCCCGAGTTCGAGCGCTCGTGCCTGCACTATTACCAGACCGGCCTGCGCGCGCCCGTCACGATCGTCCCGCACATCTGGCATCCGATGCTGTTCGACAAGGCGCGCGCGACGCTCGGCGGCGGTTTGTCGTACGGTTATCAGCCGGGCAAGCCGCGCTGGCGCGTGACGATGTTCGAGCCGAACATCTGCATGGTGAAGACGAGCATCATCCCGATGCTCGTCACGGAAGAGGCGTACCGCGCCGATCCGCGGTTCCTGGAGTTCGTGCGCGTGTGCAACACGATCCACATCAAGGAGCACGCCACCTTCGTCCACTTCGCGAAGAGCCTCGACATCGTGAACCACGGGATCACGACGTTCGAAAGCCGTTATGCGGTGTACGAGTTCATGGCCGCGTACGGCGATGCGGTGGTGTCGCACACGTGGGAAAACGCGCAGAACTACCTGTATTACGAGCTGCTGTACGGCGACTATCCGCTGATCCACAATTCGCCGTTCCTCGGCAAGGCCGGGTATTTCTATCCGGACTTCGACTGCCAGGCCGGCGGCCGTGCACTGCTGCAGGCATTCGCCGAGCACGACGCGAACCTCGAAGCCTACCGCGAGCAGTCGAAGCACGTGCTGTCGTCGGTCAGCATCTACAACCCCGCGAACGTCGCCGCTTACTCGGACGCGATCGCCGCCCTCTATCGCGACGCGTGACGCGCCGCCCTCTCCGGACCCCGACATGAACGCACGCCCGCCCCTCTCCCGCGCCAAATGGCTGATCGGCTGCGCCGTCGCTTCGATTGCGATCGGCGCACACGCACAATCCGCCGGCGAATCGGCCGACACGCTGCTGCGCGACTCGAACGCGGTGTTCAAGCTGCTCGACGCCGGCCAGTACGGTGCAGTGTGGAGCGATGCCGCCGCGTTCGTGAAGGCGCGCATCAAGCAGGATCAGTTCGCGGCCGACATGCAGCGTGCGCGCCAGTCCTTCGGCGCGGTCGACCATCGCGGCTGGGCGCAGATCACGCGCATCCGCTACTCGAATTCGTCGACGACGCCGGACGGCCTCTACGCGAACGTCGACTACGCGACGACGCTCACGAGCGGCGCGACCGTGTTCGAGAAGCTGAGCTTTCGTCTCGACGACGACGGCCGCTGGCACCTGACGGGCTACGTGCCGCGCCAGTCGCAAGGCGCCGTGCAGTAAGCGAAGAACCGCCCGCCTCACCGGAGCCGATATGAAACTCAATGTCGCGATAACGATGAACGTGCAGCGCGACGCGACGCAGTCGATCTGGTACAACGGCGCGAACCAGCACTGCGTGTACCTGTACATGCTGCTGAAGCAGTCGCCGCTGATCGGCGAGGTCTGGCTCGCGCACGACGACGGCATCACCGACTACCCGCAGGCGCTGATGATGGACGCGTTCGGCGACGCGCTGCGGCCGCTGTCGGCCGTCGTCCACCAGACCGACCTGCTGATCGAGATGAACGCGTTCGTCGATCCGTCGCACACGGAGGTCGTGCGCCGGCGCGGCGGCAAGTGCGTGTCGTACCGCTTCGGCAACGACTACGTGATCGCGGTCGAGACGATCAACTTCGAGAAGAACGACTGGCGGCCGAACCCGCACCGCGTGCAGTTCGACGAGATCTGGACCAACCCGCAGCACATGCACACGTGCGCAGCCTATTTCCAGGCCGTCTATCGCGCGCCGGTGATCGAACTGCCGCACATCTGGTCGCCGTATTTCATCGAACGCAGCCTCGCGGCCGACCCCGAACTGAAGGCGCGCTTCGGTTATCGCAACCACGGCCCCGCGAAGCGCATCGCGTTCTTCGAACCGAACCTGAACGTCGTGAAGAGCTCGATCGTGCCGATGCTCGCCGCGAACGCGTGCTACGTCGAACACCCGGAGCTGGTCGAGCACGTGTACATGACCAACACGTTCGACAAGAAGGAAAACGTCGCCTTCAAGCATCTCGCGCTCGGGCTCGAGATGGTGCGCGACGGCAAGGCGACGGCCGACGTGCGCGCGCCGTTCGTCGCATGGGCTGCGCATCACACCGACATCGTCGTGTCGCATCACTGGGAAAACGGCCTCAACTACCTGCTGTACGACGCGCTGTACGGCAACTACCCGCTGGTGCACAACTCGCCGTTCCTGCGCGACGTCGGTTACTACTACCCGGACTTCGAGATCTTCGACGCGGCGCGCGCGATCGCGACCGCCGCGCAGACGCACGACGCGCGGCTCGACGACTACGCGGCAGCCGCCCGCCGCTGCCTGCACCAGGTCGACACGCTCGCCGAACACAACGTCCGCGCCTATTCCGCGCAGATCCAGCGCCTGTTTGCCGGCCGCGCGCCCGGCTGACCTCTTTCGCCTGCCCCTCGCCCATGAATCAGACCGTCCGCAACTTCGTCGTGATCGATTCGATCCACGGCCCGTTCGTCATCAACCGTCACTGCGCGCTCCAGGCGGAGGCGCTGATCAAGACCGGCCGGCCGCATATCCAGGGCGAGCTCGACGTGATGATGCCGGTGATCGACCAGTTGCCCGACGGCGCGATCGCCGTGGACGGCGGCGCCAATGCGGGGCTCGTGTGCGTGCCGATCGCGCATCGGCTGCGCGAGCGCGGCGGCCGTGTCTATGCGTTCGAGCCGCAGCGCACACTGTTCCAGGCGCTCGGCGGCACCGTCGCGCTCAACCAGCTCGACAACCTCCATCTGCTGAACATGGGGCTCGCGAGCGCCAACGGCACGATGAAGGTGCCCGAAGTCGACTACGGACAGGACGCCGACTTCGGTCAGGTCTCGCTCGTCGACGCACACGCGGCGGGCGGCACGCCGACGCCGGTCGTCAGGCTCGATTCGCTCGGCCTGCCGCGGCTCGACTTCCTGAAGCTCGACATCGAAGGGATGGAGATCGACGCGCTGCACGGCGCGCGCCAGCTGATCGAAACGCATCTGCCGTGGTGCTGGATCGAATACTGGAAGGTCGGCGAAGCGCCGATCATCGCGACGTTCGCCGGTCTCGACTACACGTTCTACCGGATCGACGGGCTGAACATGCTCTGCGTGCCGAACCCGCGCTGGGACCGGCAACGCCTGATCATCACGGGTGAACCGCTCGCCGTCGCCGCGGCGGCCGAAAGCGGCGCGGACAGCCCGGCTGCCGCCGACACCGATACCGACACGCCCGAGACGAACTGGAACCGTGCGCTCGACCACGAATCGCGCTGCGAGTGGGGGCGCGCGATCGACCGCTGGCAACGCGCGCGCGGCCGCGGGCTCGACGACGATGCGATCGCGCTGCAGCTTGCGTCGTGCTACGGCTTCGCCGGCGCGCCCGAGGCCGGGCTCGCGGCACTCGAGCGCTTCGGCGATCCGGCCGCGCTGCCCGACGCGACGCGCGGCCGGATCGAACTGGCGCGCGCGGGGCTGCTGCTGCGCGCCGGCCGGCGCGACGAGGCCGCACGCGCCACCGTCGCCAGCGAAAACGTCCTGACGGCCGCGCAGTTCGGGCTGCCGACGGAACGGCTCTATCAGGGCCAGTCGCTGCAAGGCAAGCGGCTGCTCGTGCTCAGCTACGGCGGTGTCGGCGATCAGCTCCAGTACGCGCGTTACCTGCATGCGCTCGACTCGCTCGGTTGCGAGAGCGTGACCGTCGTCGTTCCCGACGCGCTGACGGGCCTGCTGCGCCATACGTTCCCGCGCATCGAGTTCGTCGGCGCGCATGGCGCGTGGGTCGACGCGTCGCAGATCGCGCACGACTACTGGTGCTCGTTCCTGATGCTCGCCGCGCAGTTCGGCTACGCACCGGCGCCGGAAGGCGTGCCGGCCGCGTACCTGTCGTGCCCGCCTGCGCACGCGGCCGCATGGCGCGAGCGTGTGTCGCGCGACGGCCACTCGGCCGACACGCGCCGCATCGGGCTCAACTGGCGCGGGCGCGACGACAGCGACGCGCGCTTCCATCGCGCGGCCAGCCTGCGTGACTTCGCGCCGCTGACCCGGATGCAGGGTCACGCCGCGTACTGCATCAACCGCGACCTGTCCGCGCAATCCGAGCAATCGGACCTGCCGGTGACGTTCCCGCATCAGGCAATCGGCGATTTCAGCGATCTCGCGGCACTGACGCTCGCGATGGACGCCGTGGTGACCACCTGCACCGCGCACATCCACCTCGCCGGCGCGCTCGGCGTGCCGGCCGTGCTGCTGCTGAGCCCGAAGGCCGACGCGCGGTGGGAAACCGGCTCGCGCACCGCGCTCTATCCGGGCATCCGGATCGTGCGCGCCGCGCACGTCGGCAAATGGGACGACGCGATCGACCGCGCGCTGGCGCTGGTGCTCGGCGGTTTCGGGAAGGATTGATCGATTGGCTAAGCGTCCGAGCTGCTGCGCCCGAACGACGTCGACACCGGCCGCACGCCGGCCGGCACGCGCATTCGCGCGCTACACCAGCACCCGATCGCCGCATTGTGCGGCGAACACGCGGCCATGCCGCCGCCCCGTGTGCGCGAGCACCGCGAAGCAACGGGCCGCCGGCCGGCTGGCGCCGGCGGATTGCTTGAAGAGGTTGTCGGATACGCCGCGCGCGATCGCCGAATCGTCGCCGCACGCGCCCGCGATGACGCCGGCGTAATAGTGCCGCGCCGCCAGCTCGCGGCCGCCGGCGTCGAGCGGCCTCATCCGCTGAATGCGACGCGCGACGGCCTTCAGGCCGTCGAGATAGGGCGCGACATCGATCGGCACGTCGGTCGATTCGGCGCCCAGTTGCCACAGCATGTCGGCCAGCTCGGCGAGCGCGACCAGGTCGCGCGCATCTGCCGCCTGCGTGCCCGTTCCGACTCCGGCCTTCGTCTCCGCCATGCCTACGCCCCTTTTGTCATGCGTCCCGGCCCCGCGCCGGCCCCGCCTTGCGCATATCAGCGCGCCGCACCGCCTGTTCGCGCGCCGTCACGCGGCGGCCGGCGACCGCCATGAAAAGCGGATGCCCTGCGCCCACGCGACGCCGGCATCCACGACGATCTGCCGGTCGATCTCGGTCTCCACGCCTTCGACGACGACGTGCCGCGCACCTTCTTGCGCGAACGCGATCAGCCGGCGGAACTGGTAGCGCCCGATCGAGTTGCGCTTGATCATCGACAGGATCGACCTGTCGAGCTTCACGATGTCGGGATTGCCGACCACCAGATTGTTCAATGCACTGAAGCCGACGCCGAAATCGTCGATCGCGATGCGGCATCCGGCCTGCCGGAAGCGGTTCACGAACGACCGGCCCGCGACGGGATTCAGCGGCCCCGTCTCCGTGATCTCGATCACCAGCCGCGCGGCGACCGACGGCTCACGCTCGAGCCGCTTGAAAATGGCCAGCCACGCGTCGTCGACGACCGCGCTCGCCGCCGCGACGTTGCAACCGTAGACGGCGGCCGGATCGGCGCGCAGCCCGTCGATCGTCCTGCCGACCACGAGCCGGTCGAACCAGCGCATCAGCCCGAGCGACTCGAGACGCGGCAGGAAGGCGAGCGGCGGCAGCACATCGCGCTCGCCCCACCGCAATCGCGCCAGGCATTCCCGGTACAGCACGCCACCCGACAGATCGGCCCGGCACACGGGCTCGTGCGCGAACCCGAGCCGGCTTTCCACGAAACTGCGTACCGACGCGAGGTCGGGGTGATCGTCGGGTGCGCCGAACACGAGATCGATTTCGTCACGATTCGCTTCCCGATTCGCCTCCAGGCGAGCTTCGACCGCATTCATCCGGCGCTCCGGCAAATGGCGAGCCCAGACCACGGCTCGACCTCAAGAAACATGCGGAGCAAGCCGATCCTGACGTGCTCCGCCGCCTACCCGGCCCATCCTGTTATGTCGATCTTTTCCGGGGGCGTACTGTTCGCTTCGGCGCGCCGTCAAATTCGATATTTTCAACAATACTCAGTATCTGGGAATACACCATGCGCACCCGATGCCGACAGTGCGACAGGTTACACAACATCAATTGCAGAACTCCGAATCGAAACCGTTTCTCTTTTTCGCCTAAACAGCTTTGTCCGAATCGATTTTTCCGCGATTTACTGGTCTCGCAAATCTGAAATTCGCCAATTAATATGACGAATAACGATTCGTGAAGCATCGCCCTCTATTCATGCCCGGGCTTGCCGCACCAGCCTTCTACACGGGCGACAATCCACCGGAAACCCGCCGCCGCGCCTCATTCGATCACCGCAGCATTCAATTTTCTCGTTTCAAACGATATTGTGAATTTTCAAAGCAGAATCAAACCGCGTTGAATCAATAATAGCGCGCTTAATTATATGATGATTAAAGATTGAAACATCTTTAACAATCTTCCGGACTTGTTAACCTATAAACTTATTTCCGACGGACTTCCCTCGGAGCCGTCAATTTCGTGCCTTCGAAAACCGTCGAACCGACCTGGTTCGGCGGTTTCTTTTTTTAACGGCACTATTTCGTCAGACATTAGGGTAGGACAACCCCGATGGCGGCCGGCGGCGCAACGAATGTGCGCCGCGGAAAAGCGGGCGTTATGCGGCCGTTGCGCCGACCAGGTTCGCGAGCAGCGCGTCGTACTCGGCGACGAGCGCGGGATTCGCCGACGTGTAGCGGCCGAGGATCTCGCGCTGGCGCCGCGTGTACCCTTCCCAATCTTCGTCGTGCGTGTGCAGCGCGCGCAGCAGCGCATCGGCACCCTGCTGCACGTCGTTGTCCGGGTAGTAGTAGCCGAGATCGGGCGCGAGGCTCGCGTTGTGCACGAGCGGGTAGCCCTGCCAGCACACGTCGAAATAGAAATAGTTGAGCGGGTTCGACCACTGATGCGACACGACGATGTCGGTCAGGTCGGCCAGGAACAGCGGCGTGTCGAAGCGCCCGACGAAGCTCGCCTTGCCCGCACGCACGATGTCCAGGTAGTTCATCAGCATCACGAACTCGGGGCTGTCGTGCGCGAGGCGATCGGCGTTCGTCACGTGCGTGAAGCAGATCGCATCGGGGTCGCGGCGATACGCTTCGTCGATGATCAGCATCGGATACACGCAGAACTTCACGACGTTGTGATTCGGCTCCATCACCGTCAGTCGCTTGCCGGGCTCGCTGCGCGGCCGGTATTCGCCGTGCTCGGGCAGCGACTGCGCACGCGCGCTCAGGAACATCGGATCCCACACGAACGGCACGACGCGCCCCGGGCAGCGGCGCAGCGACTGCAGGAACGGCAGCGACGACGGCGCGATCTGCGGAATCGCCCACACCTCGTCGTAGCCGCGGTTGATGAAGAGCGCGTCCCACATCCGGCGGCCGAACAGCATCGACTCCATCGCATTGATGTACTCGACGCCGCAGCAGTAGCTGACGATCTTCGCGCCGCGCGCTTTCAGGTAGGCCGTCTGCTCGCCGTCGATCTGCCCGCCAAGCTCGATCACCACGTCGAGCGCATCCTTCATGTCGGCGAACGCGCGCGTGTCGTACACGCCGCGATCCCACGGCAGCGCATCGGTGAGCGGCACGTCGGTGGTGTTGACCAGCGTCACGCGGTAGCCGCGCGGCGACGCCATCAGCAGCTTCGCGAGAAACAGCGCGTTCTGCTTGATGCCGTTGATCCACAGGCTTTCGTCGGGGGCACGCAATCCGATCGTGATACCGATGCGCAGGCCGTTCAGGGCAGGAGACGTCATCGTCGGCGGGATGGAAGGTTGGAAGGGGTGGAATGGACGCAGTGTAGCGCGCGAGGCGCCGCCCGCGTCAAGCGGCGGCGCACGCCGGCGGCAACCCGGCATTTTAGCGGAGCGCCGGCCCGCACACTGTCATGGATGGTTAGTGCCCGGCGCGCGGCGCGGGCGGGCCGCACAAATGCGCAAGGCCGTTATACGATACTCGGGCCGCCCGCCGCGCCGCCAGGTCGCGGCTTGTTTTTGGCATTCGAACGGACAACCCACGACCTCGCCGCAACACGATTGAAAAAGGCTGACAAATGGAACACGACGCCGCGCAAGTCTTCCAGAAAATCCATGACGAAAAGGGGTGGCACTCTCAGGAGAGCGTGTCCGGGTGGGGTTCGGAGCTGAAGAACACCGCGCAGATCATTCGCGAGCTGCCCGGGTTGCTGCGCCGGTTCGGGGTCCGTTCGATGCTCGATGCGCCGTGCGGCGATTTCAACTGGATGCGTCATGTCGACCTCGACGGCATCGACTACATCGGTGCGGATATCGTGCAGAACCTCGTCACCGCAAACCAGGCGACCTGGACTGCGCCGAACCGTCGTTTCGTGCATCTCGACCTGCTGAAGGATCCGCTGCCGGACGCCGACCTGATCCTGTGCCGCGACTGTCTGTTCCACTTTTCCCACGCCGACGTGTTTCGCGCATTCGAGCGCTTCGCGGCCACCAACGCGCGCTACCTGCTGACCACGACCTTCATCTACCGCAGCTATCCGCGCAACGCGAGCATCGCGACCGGCCAGTGGACGCCGATCAACCTCGAAATGGCGCCGTTCGATCTCGATCCGCCGCTGACGCTGATCGTTGAAGGCAGCAACGAATGCATCATCTACGGCGGCGATCTCGGCACGGTGCCCATGTCCGATCGCTGCCTCGGGCTCTGGAGCATGGAGAGCGTTCGCGAGCGCCTGCGGCGCCCGCTTCCCGACCTTCCGGGTGCACGATGATCGTCCTCAGCCATTTCAGTCACGACGCGCCCGCGAGCCTCGAGAATCACCGCCGCTACGCGCAGGCGCACGGCTATCGTCACGAGATCGTCGACGCGTCCGCGATGCCGCAGGCGCTGCCGCTGCGGCCGTTGTATCGCTACGAATCGCTGCTCCACGTGCTGCGCGGCGCGCAGCCCGACGAACTCGTGCTGCTGCTCAGCGAAGACGCGGCGATCGTCGAACCCGTCGCGCTGGATCGCCTGATGCCCGGGCGCGACATGCTGCTCGTCGACGCCTTCGCGCACCCGCTGCCTCAAGTCGACGTGCAGGTCTGGCGCAACACGGCGGCCGTGCGAGCGATCGTGATGCGGCTCGTGCAGCGGTGCAAGCTCGGCAGCGAGCCGCGACTCACGTCGGAGGCCGCGCTGTTCGCGGATCTCGACACGCATCACTACATGACGCTGATCGACGGCCTGTGCCCGGTGATGCCGACCGGCCCCAACCTCGATCCGATGTGGAGCCGCGTACCGACGTTCGCGATCAGCATCGACGACACGCCGCACGATCCCGAACGCAAAGGCGCGACGCCGCGCTTTCGGGACGCGCTGGTTGCGTACATCAACCGATGCCGCGCCACCGGCCAGCCGATGTTCTCGTTCGATCACGACGCAGGCAGCGAGCCGGCCGACTCCGCCGAGCGCAGCACCTACAATCCCGGCCGCTCGATTGCCGTGATGACGCTATACACGCCGAACATCGGCAACTACGCGCGCATCGCGGAACGGAATTTCCGGCGCTACTGCGACACACACGGCTACACGCTCTACGTGCATCGCGACATTCCCGGCGAGATCGGGCTGAACGCGACCGGCAACTGGTTCAAGCCGTGGCTGCTGCACGGTTATCTGCAGCACCATGACTGGGTGGTGTGGCTCGACGCCGACGTGCTGATCGCGGATCAGCAGAAAGCGCTGGAACCGCTGCTCGTAGGGCGCGACTGGCTGCTCGCGCACGACATCGGCCAGTGGGCGTTCAACTCGGGCGTGATGGCGTTTCGGCGCACCGAGCGCAACGATCTGATGCTGCGCGACATGATGGCGACGATCACCGCGCTGCAGGACAGGTCGAGCGTCTATGCGAGCGATGGCGACCAGCTGCACTTCATTCGCGCGATGGAGCGCGACGGGCAACTGGAAGGCGAAGGCGTGGCCGATCTCGTCAGCTTCAACACGCCCTGGCTGTTCCGCCGCGCGGACAGCTACATCGTGCACTACTACGGAATGTGGTCCGACATGCGCGCACTGATGATGGCGCACGACGACGGTCTGCTGCGCTGAAGCCACCGATCCGGAATCAAAACCGCGAGCGACTGCGCCGGCTGGATGCCTGCCAGCCGGCGCGCGTCGCTTGCCGTCAGACCGGCGTGGTGGTCGGCGCGACGGCGGCCGGGTCGGTCAAGCTGGCCTTGCCGGTTTCGACGTGCCCCGCGATGCGGCGTGTCCAGCCCGTATTCCCCGCGACCGCGAACTGCAGGTCGTACCAGTGGCTGCTGCACGACAGATCCCAGTGCGCTTCGATGCGCTGCCCCGGCGGAATCGTCAGCGTGCGCGCCGGCCCGCCGTACGCGACATCGGTCGCCGTGACCGTCAGTGCGCTGGCGCCCGCATTGGCGAGCGTCACGTAGACGTCGCCGTTGGCGGCGTCGTAGCACGGCGTGATTTCAGGCTTCGCACCGGCATCCGCGGCGGCGGACCCCGCGAAGCGCCGGAAATAGCCGTTCGGGCCCCACACACTCACCAGGTAGTTGCCGTTCGCGTCGAGCGCCCACGTATCGGTCAGTTGCTTGCCCGCTTCGACCGTGTAGCGGCGCGGCATTGCGGTGGGGTCACCCGTATAGACCCAGAAGTGCGCACCTTGCGTGCCGGTGTTCGCAAACGTCAGCGCGTAACCTTGCGCGCCGAGCTGGCCGGTGACGTGCAATTCGTACGGCAGCGCACGCGCCGGCCGCGTGCCGGGTTCCTGCGCCGTCACGACCTGCTGCGCGGTGCTGGCCGGCGCGGTCTGCGACGATGCGCGCGAACATTGCAGGTCCGCCTGCGCGACATACGCCTGCGTACTCGGCAGGGTCGGCACCGTGGCATCCGATTTCGAGAAATCGAGCGCCGACGTCAGGTCGCCGCAGATCGCACGGCGCCACGGCGAGATGTTGGTTTCCATCACGCCGAAGCGCTTCTCGATGAATTGCAGCACCGACGTGTGATCGAAGACCTGCGAGCACACGAAGCCACCCTTCGACCACGGCGAGACGACGAACATCGGCACGCGCGGGCCGAGGCCGTATGGCAGGTTGTCGGCCGTGTACGTGCCCGTCTGCGTCGACGTCACGACGTTGTGCCGCTCGAGCGACACGTCCACGGTGCTCATGCCGGAGCCCGGCAGCGTCGGTGCCGACGGCGGCACGACGTGATCGAAGAAGCCGTCGTTCTCGTCGTACATGATCAGCAGGACGGTCTTGCTCCACACGTCCGGATTCGACGTCAGCGCATCGAGAATGTTCGACAGGTAATACGCGCCGTAGAGCGGCGTGAACTTCGGATGTTCCGAATACGCGGCGGGCGGCAGCAGCCACGAGACCTGCGGCAGCGCGTTCGCCTGCACGTCGGCTTTCAGCTGCGTGATCGAGCGCGTGCTCATCCCGCGCGTCTGCAGCGACGAACCGGCCGGCGCATTCACGAAGTTGTTAAAGCACGCCAGCATGTTCGTGCCGTAGTTGCCGGTGAAGTTGTCGAACCCGGTGCCCTGCTGGTAGATCTGCCACGAGATGCCCGCTTTCTCGAGGCGCTCCGGATAAGTCGTCCAGCTGAAGGGCGGCAACTGGATCTTGTCGAACTGGTTGTCGATGTAGTCGGTGTTGTCGAGCAGCGGGCCGCCGCCCGTGCCGAGCGGATCGACCATGCCCGTCATCAGGTACATGCGGTTCGGGTGCGTGTTGCCCGGAATCGAGCAGAAGTAGTTGTCGCACACGGTGAACGCATCCGCGAGCGCGTAATGGAACGGGATGTCGTCGCGGACGTGGTAGCCCATCGTCATGTTCGACTTCTGCACCGCCCATTGGTCCGCGCGGCCGTTGTCGATCGCGCCGTGCGTCGTTGCCCACGTATGCGGCAGGCCGCCGATGCACTGCGCGTTGACGCCCGGGACGGTCGTGTCGTAGCGGAACGGCGCGATCACGCTCGTCTTGTCTTCCTGTCGCGGCTGGAACCACACCGGCTTGCCGTTCGGCAGCGTGACCGGGAAACGGTCGTTGTAGCCGCGCACGCCGCTCAGGTGACCGAGGTAGTGGTCGAACGAGCGGTTCTCCTGCATGAACACGACGATGTGCTGCACATCCTGGATCGTGCCCGTCACGGAATTCGGCTCGATCGCAAGCGCCTTGCGGATCGATTCGGGAAGCAGTGCGGTGGCGGCGGTCGCGCCGGCGAGGCCGGCGGAGAACTTCAGAAAATCGCGTCGCGAATGGGTGGCCATGCTGGTTGCTCTTGATTGGATTTCTGGTGGGAACGGCCGGTATCAGGAAGCGGGCGAGGATGCAGGCGCGGTGAAACCCGGCGGGCAGTGCATCTGCGCCGTGGCGACGGCGGCGCCGCCGCACGCGGCCTTCTGCTGTGCGACGGGCGCGGGGTCGGTGGTCAGGTCGTCGCCGCAGGCGCTGAGGAGTGCGATCAGCGTGAGCGAGCCAACGACCGCGAAGGGCCGGAGGGCCGACTTTCGCATAACGTATCTCCGTGGATGTGATGACGTGACACGAACGCGGACCCGCGCCGGTCATATCGTCGCCGAGATGCTAATTACCACGTGTTACACAACGGTGTCGCGTGCAGGCAGAGGTCGACGTGCTCGCGAACGGAGACACGTGAGGGTGTGGCGGGATACGTCGTGTGTGGCGCGTAATGCAATCGAAAGATTCGCACTGCTCACGCGTGCCGTGACGATCGATGCGGTGCCGCGCTATAGCGACAACGCGCATGCGGTGAATCGCGAAGCGGTTCGCGCGAGCCGGCAACCGCAGCCGCCGGCCCGCGCACAACGAGAAAGCCCTACTCAGCCTTCCGCCATCATCAGCAGCTGCGCGCCATCCGCGACCTGGTCGCCGACACCGTACAGCACTTCGGCAACGACGCCCGCGCTCGGCGCGCCGATCGTGTGCTCCATCTTCATCGCTTCCATCACGATCAGCGGCGTGCCGGCTTCGACTTTCTGGCCGGGCTCGACCAGCACCGCGATCACCTTGCCGGGCATCGGCGCGGTGAGCCGTCCGCCGCCCTGCTCGACGTCGCCCGCATGCGCGATCAGGTTGCGCCATTCGAACGTCTCGGCCGCGCCCTGCGTGAACACATGGAACGTGTCGCCGTCCGCAACCACGCGGCCGCTGCTGCGCACGCCGCCGAGCGTCACGTCGAAATCGAGCGACGTGGCGCCGCGCGTCCACACGAACGGCTGCGCGGCTTCGCCGCCGGCCGCGATGCGTGCACCGGCGCCGTCGTCTTCATACACGACCGTCAGGTCCGCTTCGCGATCGGCCGCATGCCATTCGAGCGTGCGGCGATAACCACCGTTCAGCCGCCAGTCCGGCAGCGCGCCCCACGGCGATGCGCGATGCGCGACCGCCCCGCGCTCGCGTGCAAGGAGCGCCGCGCAGGCCAGCGCGAGCATCGCGCGCGGCGGCTGTTGCGGTGCGAACAACGCGTCGTGGTTGCGCTCGATCAGGCCCGTGTCGAGGTCGGCCGTCGCGAACGGCTCGCACGCGACGATCCGCTGCAGGAACGCGGCGTTCGTATGCAGGCCCACCACCTCGCATGCGCGCAGCGCACGCAGCATCAGGCCCAGCGCTTCCGCGCGGTCGGCGCCGTGGACGATCAGCTTCGCGATCATCGGATCGTAGAACGGCGTGATCGCATCGCCTTCGCGCACGCCGCTGTCGACCCGCACCGATGCGCCGATGGCAAACTCGACGCCGGCCGGCAGCCGCAGGTGCTTCAGCGTGCCGGTGGACGGCAGGAAGCCGCGCCCGGGGTTCTCCGCGTAAAGGCGCGCCTCGAGCGCGTGGCCCTGCACGCGCAGCTCGTCCTGCTTCAGTGGCAACGGCTCGCCGGACGCGACGCGCAGCTGCCATTCGACGAGGTCGAGCCCCGTGACCATCTCGGTGACCGGATGCTCGACCTGCAGGCGCGTGTTCATTTCCATGAAGTAGAACGCGTCGCCCGTCATGATGAATTCGACGGTGCCCGCGCCGACATAAGCGACCGCGCGCGCGGCCGCGACGGCCGCCTCGCCCATCGCGCGGCGCAGGTCGTCGGGCAGGCCCGGTGCCGGCGCTTCCTCGAGCACCTTCTGGTGACGGCGCTGCACCGAGCAGTCGCGATCGAACAGGTACACGGTATTGCCGTGCGTGTCGCCGAACACCTGCACCTCGACGTGGCGCGGACGCGTCAGGTATTTCTCGATCAGCACGCGGTCGTTGCCGAAGCTGCTCGCCGCTTCGCGCTGGCACGACGCGAGCGCCGCAGGGAAATCGTCGGAGCGCTCGACCACGCGCATCCCCTTGCCGCCGCCGCCCGCGCTCGCCTTCAGCAGCACCGGGTAACCGATCTCATCCGCTTCGCGATGCAGGTAGGTCGCGTCCTGGTCGTCGCCGTGATAACCGGGCACGAGCGGCACGGCCGCTGCGTGCATCAGCGCCTTCGCGGCGGCCTTCGACCCCATCGCCGCGATCGCGTCGACCGGCGGCCCGATGAACGCGATGCCGGCCGCTTCGCACGCATGCGCGAAATCCTCGTTCTCCGACAGGAAGCCGTAGCCGGGGTGGATCGCCTGCGCACCGGTCGCGCGCGCGGCTTCGATGATGCGCTCGATGCGCAGATAGCTGTCCGCGGCGGCCGAGCCGCCGATGTGCACGGCTTCGTCGCACGCGGCCACGTGTTTCGCGTTCGCGTCCGCGTCGGAATAGACGGCGACGCTCGCGATCCCGAGACGTTTGCACGTCGCGGCGACGCGGCACGCGATTTCGCCGCGGTTGGCGATCAGAATCTTGTCGAACATGGCTTCGGTGTCGTCCGGAAAGTGTGGGTCACGAGGGCGTCATTCACGCCACGACGGCGTGCGCTTTTCGAGGAAGGACGCGATCCCTTCGCGCGCTTCCGCGCCGGCGCGGGTCCGCGCGATCCAGTCGGCGGTCTGCTCGATCAGCGTCGCGTCGAGCGCGCGGCCGGCCACGTCGGTGACGAGCTGCTTGCATGCGCGCACCGCGTCGGGGCCGTTCGCGACCAGCGCCGCGGCCAGCTTCGCGACCGTTTCGTCGAGCGCATCGGCCGGCACCGCATCGTGAATGAAGCCGAGCGACGCCGCGCGCGCGCTGTCGAACACCTCGGCCGTCGTGAAGTAGCGGCGCGCCGCGCGCTCGCCCATCGCGCGCACGACGTACGGCGCGATCGTCGCGGGAATCAGCCCGAGCCGCGCTTCCGAAAGACAGAACTTCACGCCGTCGGCGGCGATCGCGATATCGGCCGCCGCGACGAGGCCTACGCCGCCCGCATACGCGTCGCCATGCACGCGTGCGATCACCGGCTTGCCGCAGCGATGGATCGCCTCGAGCATCCGCGCGAGCTTGCGCGCGTCGGCGCGGTTCTCGTCGTCCGAGTAACCGGCCATCTTCTTCATCCAGTTCAGGTCCGCGCCCGCGCAGAACGCGGTGCCTTCCGCCGCGAGCACGATCGTGCGCACGCCGGCGTGCGCATCGAGCCATTCGAACGCGGTGGTCAGCTCGGCGATCGTCGTCTCGTTGAACGCGTTGCGCACGTCGGGACGCGCGAGCGTGACGGTCGCCACGCGATTCGCTTCGACTACCTTGATGGTTTCGTATCGCATCGTCCGCTCCTTGCTCGTTACATCCGGAACACGCCGAAGCGCGTGTCGTCGATCGGCGCGTTCATCGACGCGGCCAGGCCGAGCCCGAGCACGTCGCGCGTCTGCGCGGGGTCGATCACGCCGTCATCCCACAGCCGCGCGCTCGCGTAATACGGATGGCCCTGGCGCTCGTACTGGTCGCGGATCGGCTGCTTGAATGCTTCCTCTTCATCGGTCGACCACGAACCGCCCTTCGCCTCGATGCCGTCGCGGCGCACGGTCGCGAGCACCGACGCGGCCTGCTCGCCGCCCATCACCGAGATGCGGGCGTTCGGCCACATCCACAGAAAACGCGGCCCGAATGCGCGGCCGCACATCCCGTAGTTGCCGGCGCCGAACGAGCCGCCGATGATCACGGTGAACTTCGGCACCTTCGCGTTCGACACGGCCGTCACCATCTTCGCGCCATGCCGCGCGATGCCTTCGTTCTCGTACTTGCGCCCGACCATGAAGCCCGTGATGTTCTGCAGGAACACGAGCGGGATCTTGCGCTGGCAGCACAGCTCGATGAAATGCGCGCCCTTCACGGCCGATTCGGAAAACAGGATGCCGTTGTTCGCGACGATCCCGACCGGGTGGCCCCAGATGTGCGCGAAGCCCGTGACGAGCGTCGTGCCGTAGCGCGCCTTGAATTCGTCGAACTCGGAATCGTCGACGATGCGCGCAATCACCTCGCGCACGTCGAACGGCTTGCGCGTATCGACGGGAATCACGCCGTACAGGCTCTTCGCGTCGTAGCGCGGCAGCTTCGGCTCGCGCAACGCCACCGGCGACGCGATCTTCGGCGCGAGGTGATCGACGATGTTGCGCGCGATCGACAGCGCATGCGCGTCGTTCTGCGCGAGGTGGTCGGCCACGCCCGACAGGCGCGTGTGCACGTCGCCGCCGCCGAGATCCTCGGCGCTCACTTCCTCGCCGGTCGCGGCCTTCACGAGCGGCGGCCCGCCGAGGAAAATCGTGCCCTGGTCCTTCACGATGATCGACTCGTCGCTCATCGCGGGCACATACGCGCCGCCCGCCGTGCACGAGCCCATCACGACGGCGATCTGCGCGATCCCCGCCGCCGACATCGTCGCCTGGTTGAAGAAGATGCGGCCGAAGTGGTCGCGATCGGGGAACACGTCGTCCTGGTTCGGCAGGTTCGCGCCGCCCGAATCGACGAGGTACACGCACGGCAGCCGGTTTTCCGCGGCGATTTCCTGCGCGCGCACGTGCTTCTTCACGGTGACCGGGTAGTAGGTGCCGCCCTTGACCGTCGCGTCGTTGCACACGATCACGCACTCGCGGCCCGCGATCCGGCCGATCCCGGTGATGACGCCCGCGCCCGGCGCGTCGTCGTTGTACATGCCGTTCGCCGCGAGCTGCGACAGCTCGAGGAACGGCGCACCCGGATCGAGCAGTTGCGCGATGCGGTCGCGCGGCAGCAGCTTGCCGCGCGACAGGTGCTTGTCGCGCGCGGCCTGGCCGCCGCCCTGCGCGAGCTGTTCGATCTTCGCGCGCAGGTCGGCGACGACCGCCTCGAGCGCCGCGGCGTTCGCGCGGAAATCTTCCGAACGCGGGTTCAGTTTGGATTCGATGATCGGCATCGACGGGGCTCCGTTCGCGTGACGTGGGGCGTTACATCGTTTCCGCGAACAGCTCGCGGCCGATCAGCATCCGGCGGATCTCGCTCGTGCCGGCGCCGATCTCGTACAGCTTCGCATCGCGCCACAGGCGGCCGACCGGGTATTCGTTGATGTAGCCGTTGCCGCCGAGGATCTGGATCGCCTCGCCGGCCATCCACGTCGCCTTCTCCGCCGTATAGAGGATCACGCCCGCGCAGTCCTTGCGCACCTGGCGAATGTGGTCGCTGCCCGCCGAGTCGAGATGGCGACCGACCGCGTACAGGTACGCGCGGCACGCCTGGAACGTGGTGTACATGTCGGCGACCTTGCCCTGGATCAGCTGGAATTCGCCGATCGACTGGCCGAACTGCTTGCGGTCGTGGATATACGGCACGACCGCGTCGAGGCACGCGGCCATGATGCCCGTCGGGCCGCCCGACAGCACCGCGCGCTCGTAGTCGAGGCCGCTCATCAGCACCTTCACGCCGCCGTTGAGCTGGCCGAGGATGTTCTCTTCCGGCACTTCGACGTCCTGGAACACGAGCTCGCCCGTGTGCGAACCACGCATGCCGAGCTTGTCGAGCTTCTGCGCGACCGAGAAGCCCTTCATCCCCTTCTCGACGATGAACGCGGTGATGCCGCGCGAATTCGCTTCGATATCCGTCTTCGCGTAGACGACGAGCGTGTCGCAATCGGGGCCGTTGGTGATCCACATCTTCGTGCCGTTCAGCACGTAACGATCGCCGCGCTTGTCGGCGCGCAGCTTCATGCTGACGACGTCGGAACCGGCGTTCGGCTCGCTCATCGCGAGCGCGCCGATGTGTTCGCCCGACACGAGCTTCGGCAGGTATTTCTGCTTCTGGGCCTCGGTGCCGTTGCGGTGGATCTGGTTCACGCACAGGTTCGAGTGCGCGCCGTACGACAGGCCGATCGACGCCGATGCGCGCGAGATCTCCTCCATCGCGACCATGTGTGCCGTGTAGCCCATGTTCGCGCCGCCGTATTCCTCGGCCACCGTCATGCCGAGCACGCCGATATCGCCGAACTTCTTCCACAGATCCATCGGAAACTGGTCGGTGCGGTCGACCTCCGCCGCGCGCGGCGTGATTTCCTTCGCCGCGAACGTCGCGACGGCATCGCGCAGCATCTCGATGTCTTCACCGAGCATGAATTGCACGCCGGGCAGGTTGATCATGTCTCCTCCGTCTCCAGAAAGTGTGTTGCACTCACCGATTTCTGAGTTTCGCTCAAATCGAATGAATGCGCCGATTCATTGACTAATACAGCGGAAATTTTGCACAGTTTCGCGCCTCGTCGGGTTCGGCGTCAATAGTTTTTTGAGTGACACTCAGATATCATGCGGAGATGACAGCCGCTACCGCCGACACCATGACCGACACCGTCAAAGCCGACCGCGCCGACGCGCCGCGCGCGCCCGCCGGACGCAAATCCCAGCAGCGCGTGCAGGACATTCTGCGCGCCGGCCGTGAAGTGTTCGCCGAAAAGGGTTACGAGCATGCGACGGCCGCCGAGATCGCGCAGCGCGTGGGCGTGTCGGAGGCAACCGTGTTCAGCTACTTCCGCGGCAAGCGCGAGCTGTGCGCACGCGTCATCGCGGATTGGTACGACGAAATCATCGCGGCGTTCGAGCACGGGATGCCGCAGGAGGCGTCGGTGCAGCAGCAGTTCGCGTTCATCGTGCGCACCCACCTGCGGCTGATGCTCGTGAACGGCACGGGGCTGTGCGCGCTGGTGCTGTCGGAAGGCCGCGCGAAGCAGCATGCGCTGAGCGACGAGCTAACCGCGCTGCAGCGCCGCTACACGGCGCCGCTGATGGACGTGCTCGCGCGCGGCCAGGCGGCCGGGCAGGTTCGCGCGGACCTGCCGCTGAGCCTGCTGCGCTCGATGGTGTTCGGGCCGATCGAGCACGTGCTGTGGGACGCGATCCTCGGGCACCGCAAGCTCGATACGGAAACGACGGCCACGCAGCTGATCGACATGCTGTGGGCCGCCGTGCAGCCGCCCGCGCCGGAGCAGGCGGCGCTCGTGCGCTTCAGGAACGAAGTGGCGGAAGCCGTGCGGCGGCTGGAAGGCGAAAGCGCCCGCACGTGACGCGCGGCGGCAGGTTGCCGCGCCGCCGCGGCACGCCGGTCAGTTGGCGAGGCGGCAGTGGGCCAGCTTCAGCCCCGGCAACACCGGCGCATCGATATAACCTTCGTTCACGCAGCTGAACCGGAAACTCGAAGACGCCGTGAACGGCTTGATCTCGCCGCCGGGAAATTTCGGTTTCAGCGCATCCTGGTCGGCCACGTCGAAATGCGTGTCGAACTGTTCGCCGTCGGACGTCAGCGCGCCGAAATACGTGCCGCCCGGGTCGCTGCCCATCCGGATCACGGCGCCGACGAACGCCAGCCGCTTGCCGTCGTATTTCGTTTTCGCGGCGGCCATGTCCTGCGTATAGGCCTCGATCACGGCGCCGTAATGCGCGTCGATCGCGGGCTCGCCGTCCGTCGCCGCAAAAGCGGTCTGGTGAACGCCCGCCAGCATGGCGCACGCCGCGAGCGCGGCCGCCGCGAACGGCGCGGAATTCTTTTTCATTGGGTGGTCTCCCGTCTAGCTCGGTGGTTGAAGTGACTGACGTCGGCGCTGCGCCGGCTGCCCGGCACAACGCCCGATGGATGCGCTGCCGCTTTTAATCGTTCGAATGGCGGAACACGGCTGCGATCACTTCACCACCCGCATGGTCGAATGCGGTGCGCAGCGTCGCGCTGAACGCGACGTGACAAGAAAATGACATGTGCGGCCCCCGGCTCTCTCGTTGAATTTCACTGCGTCTGATTTTGGCCGCTACGGTAGCAGACGGCCGACGGCCCGGCAACCAAGACCCATGCGCTGCCGATCGCCTCATTACAATTGCAAATGATTCTCATTACATATATCATGCGCATCCTGGTTGCGGCGACACGCTGCGGCCCGCGACCCGATCCTTAGTACTCCGTCCTGCATCGATTCATGCCATCCCGTCGAACGCCCCGCCGCGCCCGGACCCTTCGTCCGTGGCGCACGAGCCTGCCTGCCCTGATCACCCTGTGCGTCGCGAGCGGCACGCATGCCGCCACCGCCGAGCGCGCGGACACCGCACCCGCCGCATCGACCGCCACCACACCCGCCGAACACGAACTCCCGGCCATCAGCGTCAACGCATCGGCGGCCGTCGATCCGACGATCGGCTATCAGCCGCGCACCACCAGCATCGCGGGCGGCGACGACCGTTCGCTCAAGGAGATTCCGCAATCGGTCGCGGTGGTCAGCAGCGCCGTGATGCAGGACCAGCAGGCGCGCTCGCTCGACGACGTGCTCGGCAACATCAGCGGCGTCACGCAGACCAACACGCTCGGCGGCACGCGCGACGCGTTCACCAAGCGCGGCTTCGGGTCGAACAACGACGGCTCGGTGCTCGTCGACGGCGTGCGCACGCCGGTGCTGCACAGCTATCTCGCGACGATCGACCGCGTCGAAGTGCTGAAGGGCCCGGCATCGCTGCTGTACGGGATGCAGGACCCGGGCGGCGTGATCAACCTCGTCACGCGCAAGCCGGAAGACACGTTCGGCGGCTCGATCTCGGCATCGCGCACGAGCCACGGCGGCAGCAGCGCGCTGTTCGACCTCACCGGCCCGCTCGGCAAGCCCGGCCAGGTCGCGGGCGGCACGCTCGCATTCCGGCTGACCGGCGAATACGACACGAGCCGCTACTGGCGCAGCTTCGGCCGCCAGCGCGACGCGCTGATCGCGCCCGCGCTGGCGTGGCACGACGCGAACACGTCGATCGACGTCAGCTACCAGTACGTCGACTACACGACGCCGTTCGATCGCGGCACCGTGCTCGTGAACGGCCAGCTCGACGATGCGCTGCGCTACCGCCGCTACGAGGAAGCGTGGTCGCAAAGCAGCGGCATCCAGGAAACGCTGCGCGCACGCATCGAGCACCGCTTCTCCGACGCGTGGCGCATGCGTGCAACCTACGGCTGGGGCCGCGACCGCTACGACCAGTACATCACCCGCGCCACCGCGTTCAACAGCAAGACGGGCGCAATGACGCGCTCGTCCGATGCGAACCTCGGACGCAACGATTCCGACCAGATCGCCACACTGGGCCTGCTCGGCAACGTGACGCTCGCCGGGATGAACCACGCGCTCTACGTCGGCGGCGAATACGAGCGGCAGCGCAGCTTCCGCGGCGACACGATCCGCGGCAAGGCGACGACGGGCTTCAATCTCTACGATCCCGTGTACGGCCTGCTCGCGCCGGGCGGCACGCCGAACCGGAAACAAAGCGATTCGCGTTCGGTGGTGCATGCGTATTCGATGATCGTGCAGGACTCGGTGAAGCTCACCGACCGGCTGACCGCCGTGGGCGGGCTGCGCTGGGAAAACTGGCAGCAGGAATCGGGGATGGGCCGGCCGTTCGTGTTCGCCGACCGCTCGCGCGGCAATGTCTGGCTGCCGCAGTTCGGGCTCGCGTATGCGCTCACGCCGGCGCTGACCGCGTATGCGAACGTGAGCCGCTCGTTCAAGCCGAACGTCGCAACGAACGTCACCGCGCCGCTCGCGCCGGAATATGGCCGCGTGCTCGAAGCCGGATTGAAATTCAGCCTGAAGCCCGCGATCACGGGCACGTTCGCGGTGTACCAGATCGACAAGCGCAACGTCGCGGTCACGGTGGGCGACATCACGTCGACGATCGGCACCGCGCGCTCTCGCGGGATCGAGCTCGACGTCGCGGGGCAGATCACGCGCCACCTGAGCGTGATCGGCAGCTACGCATACACGAACGCGAACGATCGCGACAGCAACACGCCGCTCGTCAACGTCGCGAGCCATACGGGCAGCCTGTTCGCGGTGTACGACACGGCGATCGCGAACCTGCCCGGCCGCTGGCGCTTCGGCGGCGGCGCACGCCTCGTCGGCGCACGCCCCGGCGATACCGCGAACAGCTTCACGCTGCCCGGTTACGTGACGGTCGACGCGTTCGCAGCCTACGAAACAACGATCGGCAAGTTCCCGACACGCATCCAGCTCAACGTGAAGAACCTGCTCGACAAGACCTACTACCCGTCGAGCAACAACAACCTGATCGTCGCGGTCGGCGAACCGCGGCTCGTCACGCTGACGACGACGGTGTCGTTCTGACGGCCGGGGCAGCCGGGGCGGCCGGAAACCGGGCCCGGCGCGACGTCATTCCGCCGTCGGCGGACAGACCCGGTAGAACACGACGCTGCACAGCAACAGGAAGCCTGCCAGGATCGCCATGCCGGTCCGGATGCCCGCGTAACCGATGATCATCGCACCGAGGATCCCCGACAGGCTCCCGCACGCGTTGATCAGCGCGAGGCCGGCCGCCGCGGCCGCACCGGACAGCACGCGTCCCGGCAGCGTCCAGTAGATCGGCATCAGCGACAGGATGCCCGACGTCGCGACGGTCAGCATGATCAGCGCGAGCCAGAAGCTGTCGTGCGCCACCGTCGCGACGAACAGGCCGACGGCAGCCAGCGCGACCGGCACCACGCCGTGCCGGCGCAGCCGCCCGGACTTCTCCGCGACCTTCGCGTTCACGTACATGCAGATCGCCGCGACGCCGAACGGGATGGCCGTGAACAGTCCGACATCCAGGCTGTTCGCGACGCCCGCGTCATGAAACAGCGTCGGCATCCAGAACGTCAGCCCGTAGAAAGCGGTGTTGAAGAGGATCATCACGACGATCAACGCATAGATCTTCGGTGTCCGGAACGCATCCGCGACGCGATGCGACTTGGACGCCGCCTCCTTCGCGACATTCGCCTCGATGATCTGCTTCTCGCGCGGCGTCAGCCAATCGACGTCGGCCGGCCGGTTGCGCAGCAGCGCCAGGATTACGACGCCCAGCACCGCGGACGGCAGCCCTTCGAGCAGGAACAGCCACTGCCATCCCTTGATGCCGGCCACGCCGTTCATCGTCTCCAGGATCGCGCCGGACAGCGGCGCACCGAACACGACGGCAATCGGCAACGCCATCAGGAACAGCGAATACATGCCGCTCTGGCGCCGGGCGGGCAGCCACGTGTTCGTGTAATACATCACGCCCGGCACGAAACCGGCCTCGCAGACGCCAAGCAGGAAGCGCAGCGAATAAAACGCGGCCTCGTTTTTCGAGAAGATCATCAGGGTCGACACGATCCCCCACGTGATCATGATCCGCGCAATCCATGCGCGTGCGCCGACCCGCCGGAGGATCAGGTTGCTCGGAATCTCGAACAGCATGTAGCCCCAGAAGAACACGCTCGCGCCGAGCGCGAAGGACGCATTCGTCAGGCCGAAATCGGCCGCCATCTGCAGTTTGGCAAAACCGATGTTCACGCGGTCCAGATAGGACATGATGAAGCCGAGGAAAAACAGCGGGACGATCCTCAGTACCACCTTCCGGTACAACGCGTCTTCGTGCAGTGTTTCGGTGCTTGCGCCGAGCGCGAGCGTGACGTCCGCCTTCATCATCAGTTCTCCCGATGAAAACAAGAGCTTCGGCGGCGATGGATTCGATCCTACGCCGGTTCGTTTCGCAATCCCGTTGCGGGCCGCGCTGCCTGCCGGCGCCGCGTCACGAATGCGCTGACCTCACCGCTCCGCCAGCGCGAGCACGTCGGCCCAGATGCCGTCGTCGACGGCGACGCCCTGCTGCCGCTGTTCGATGCGGGTCCGCAGCGCGCTTTGGCCGGGATACAGCACCTCGCGGCTGTCTTCCGCGAGTTCCGACGTATTCACGTAATCGGCCACGCCGTCGGCGACCTCGTTCGTGAACGCTTCGCCGCCCAGCTTGCGCGGGTCGATCAGGATGAAGACCTGCGAGCAGCCGGTGCAACTGCCCTGCTGCACGGCATCGATCCCGTTCGTCGCCAGCCCCTCCGACAGCACGGCGGCCAGCACGTCGAGCATGATCGCGAATCCCGAGCCCTTCCAGTAACCCATCGGCAGGATCCGCATCGACGCCTCGATCGGGCCGGGCTCCGACGTCAGCTTCCCTTCGCTGTCGAAACCGGCGGGAAACGGCATGTTTTTACCCTTGAGGCGGGTCGCCTGCAGTTTTCCGTACGAGTACTGCGACATCGCCATGTCGAGCACGATAGGGCCTTTGTCCCGCGGCACCGCCATCACGAACGGGTTGTTGCCGACGCGCGGTTTCCTGGCGCCCCAGCCCGGCATGCAGGATTCGGTATTGGTCCAGCAGATCGCGATGTAGCCGCGATCGGCCGCGTGCCAGCCATACGTGCCGCCGCGCATCCAGTGCGTCGTGTTGCGCAGCGCGACGATGCCGACGCCGTGCTCAGCCGCGATCGCCATTGCGCGCTCGGTCGCGGACAACGCATTGAGAATGCCGGGGCCGCGGTTGCCGTCCAGGATCTCGATCGCGCCGAAGCGCTTGACCGGCGTGGGGACGCCTTGCAGGTTCACCCAGCCCTTGCGGACGTAGTCGACGAAGCGCGCGACGCGATTGATGCCGTGGGAGTTGACGCCGTCGCAGGTCGCCTCGGCATGCACCCGTGCGCAGACGCCGGCGTCGGGCTCGTTCATGCCCGCATTCAGGAGCGCGAGATAAATGGCGCCCTGCAACTCCTCGAACGGAATTCGGATCATCTTGCCTGTCTCCTGAAGTTCTTGTGATGCGGTTCGATCCGGCACCGGATGCCGCCGCTCCGGCTCGCGGCGCGAGCCGGTATCGCTCGTTAATCGCCCGTGAAGTCGCCCGCGAAATCGAGCAGGATCTTGCAGCTCTCGGCAGGCCGCTGCTCGGCCATCTCGAACGCCTGCGCGACATCGCGGAAGCCGACCTTGTGCGTAACGATATGCTCGGGCTGGATCAGGCCGCGGCCGATCCAGTCGATGACCTGCGGGAACATCGCGCAGTTCAGCCGCGACGCGGCGAGCGTGAGTTCCTTCTTCGTCAGTTCCGCCTGCACGATCGCCGACGGTTCCGACGAGAAACCGAGCACGCCGATCCGGCCCGCCGGCGCCGCGAGCCGCACGGCCTCTTCCAGAATCAACGGATGGCAGACCGCGTCGAAGATCAGCGTCGGGCCGCCATCGACGCCGCGCTTCTCGAGCGCGTCGGGAAGCGACTCGACGCTCGTGTTGATGATCTCGTCCTCCGCCGCGCCGCACTTGCGCGCGAGCTGCAGGCGCGCATCGAGCCGGTCGGTGATGAACGCGCGGATGCCGTACACGCGCTTGAGCACCTGCAGGATCGTCAGCCCCACCGTGCCCGCACCGTAGATCAGCGCGACGTCGCCCGGCAGCACGCCGGTGCGCGACGTCGCATTCGCGGCGACCGCGAACGGCTCGACGATCGCCGCGCAGGTGTCGGCGATCTCCGCCGGGATCCGGTACGCGTTGCCGGCCGGCACGCAGGTGTACTCGCTGAAGCCGCCGTCGCGATGCACGCCGAGCACGGTCAGGTGCCGGCACACGTTGCGCCGGCCGATCGTGCACGCATGGCAATGCCCGCAGCTGATCACGGGATCGACCGCGACGGTCTCGCCGAGCCGCGCCGCGTCGACGCCCGCGCCGACCGACTCGATCGTCCCGACGAATTCGTGGCCGATGATGCGCGGATACGATACGAACGGATTCTTGCCGTGAAAGATGTGCAGGTCCGAGCCGCAGATGCCCGCATAGCGGACCTTCACGCGCACTTCGCCGGCGGCGGGCACGGGCAGCGGCACGTCGCGCACGCTCATGCTGTTCGGACGATCGACAACGACGCTCAACATTTCGGTTCTCTCCTTCGGATCTTCGCCGCTCACCAGTTCCACATCGACCCGTCGCGCAACCGGGCGACCGGCAGGTACGCACGCTCGTACGGATACTTCGCGGCCAGCGTCTCGTCGATGTCGACGCCGAGGCCCGGCACGTCGTCCATCACGAGATAACCGTCCTCGAAGCGGTAGCTGTGCGGAAACACTTCGTCGGTCAGCGGGCTGTGCGGCATCAGTTCCTGGATGCCGAAGTTCGGCGCCCACAACCCGAAGTTGACCGCCGCCGCCATGCAGACCGGCGACAGGTCCGTCGCACCATGAAAGCCCGTACGCACCTGGTACATCGCCGCGTAGTCGGCAATGCGCCGCACGTGCGTGATCCCGCCGGCGTGCACGATCGTCGCGCGGATATAGTCGATCAGCTGATCGCGGATCAGGTCCTTGCAATCCCAGATCGAGTTGAACACCTCGCCGACCGCGAGCGGCGTCGTCGTGTGCTGGCGGATCAGGCGGAATGCATCCTGGTTCTCGGCGGGCGTCGCGTCTTCCAGCCAGAAGAGACGATGCGGCTCGAGATCGCGGCCTAGCCGCGCGGCCTCGATCGGCGTGAGCCGGTGATGCGCGTCGTGCAGCAGGTGCGGCGTTTCGCCGACCGCGTCGCGCACCTTGCGGAACAGTTCCGGCGTATGGCGCAGGTAGAGCGCGGTATCCCACGGCTCCTCGGGCGGCAAACCTTTTTCGGCGGGTTCGTATGCGCCCGCGGTCTTGCCGACGCCGTACACCTTGTCGAGCCCCGGCACGCCCGACTGCACGCGGATCGCAAGAAAGCCTTCCTCGATGTGCGCGCGCACCGCGTCGACCGCTTCTTCATGATCGCGCCCGTTCGCGTGGCCGTACACCATCAGGCCGTCGCGGCTCTTGCCGCCGAGCAGCTGGTAGACCGGCATGCCCGCGAGCTTGCCCTTGATGTCCCACAGCGCCATGTCGATCGCGGCGATCGCCGTCATCGTCACGGGCCCGCGCCGCCAGTACGCGCCGCGATACAGGTATTGCCAGATGTCCTCGATGTTGCGCGGGTCGCGGCCGACGAGACACGGGAACACGTGATCTTCCAGATATGCGCGCACCGCGAGCTCGCGCCCGTTGAGCGTCGCGTCGCCGAGACCGTAGACGCCTTCGTCGGTCACGATCTTCACCGTCACGAAGTTCCGGCCCGGACACGTGACGATGGTCTGCAAGCGTTCGATTTTCACTGCGCTCCTCCAGCGGGCGATTCAGTCGACAAAGTAATGGGGCGCGCGGTTGCGCACGCCCGGCAGATGCGAGCCGATCCGGTCGACGTGCGTCGCGACCGATGCGCCGAGCAGCGCCATGTTGCGCGACGCGATGTGCGTGAGGATCTGCTCGTGTTCCTGCAACGCGAGACGAGCGTGGCCCTCGACGTCGTCGAGCAGCAGCCAGCGCACGCGATCGTACTGACGCTTGATTGGCTGCAGCATTTCCCACACGTGCGGCCGTCCGGCGAACTCGAACATGCGCGCGTGCATCTTCTCGTCGAGCGCGAAAAACACATCGACATCGCCAACGTCGACCGCGTCGCGCTGCGCGTCGATGAGCCGCGCGAGCTCGGTCAGTTGGGCGGGCGCAATCTTCTGCGCGAGTTCGACGTGGTTCGCGCATTCGAGCGTGCTGCGCGCGAAGCGCCCTTCCTCGAGGAGCGATACCGAGATCGGTGCGACGAACGTGCCGACCTTCCGGTGGATCTGCACGAGCCGCTCGTCGGCCAGTTGCGCAAACGCTTCGCGCACGGGCGTGCGGCTGACCTTGATCGTGGTCGAGATCACGGCTTCGGATAACGCGGTGTGCGGCGGCAGCGCGCCCCGGACGATCGCGTTGCGCAGCAGCGCGTGTACCTGCTCCGTATAGGACCGGCTCTCGTCCAGCGAGAACGCCTGCAACGCCGTGACGACGACGCCTTCCTCAAATGCTGCGGTTTCGTTCATGTTTGCCGATGCTTCCGACTTGATATCGATAACTACCATGGTACACAACACAATGAAATTGATCGAACTGGCGTTTACACCAATAACTTCCAGCAAAAACCCGCAATAACCTTCGTCCATCCAACTATCTACCATGGTACATCCTGTTGCCGACCGTCATGCCACCTGCCCCCGATTTCCTGCGCACCGCGCCGCCCGGCACGCGCCGCCCCAGCTATGACCGGCACGCAGTCCGCACGGGCATCGTCCATCTCGGCCTCGGCGCGTTCCACCGCGCGCATCAGGCGACACACACCGAGACCGTGCTCGAGCAGGGCGACCTGCGCTGGGGGATCGTCGGCGTCGAGCTGCGGCGGCGCCATACCGTCGACCTGCTCGCCGCGCAGGACCACCTGTACACGGTGACCGAACGCGACGGCGGCGGCGCGCGCGCCCGGATCGTCGGCGCCGTGCACGGCGCGCTGTTCGCGCCGGAAGCGCTGCCCGCGCTGCTCGCGCTGATCGCCGATCCCGGTGTGTCGATCGTCAGCCTGACCGTGACCGAGAAAGGCTATTGCCGCCTGCCGGGCGGCGGTCTCGATACCGACGATCCCGCCCTCCGCGCCGACCTCGCCGCTCCGGACACGCCGCGTACCGCGCTCGGCGTGATCGCCGCCGGCCTCCGGCAGCGGCCTGCCAGCGCGCCGCTCACCGTCGTCTGCTGCGACAACATGACGTCCAACGGCGACACGCTGCGCGCGCTGCTGCTCGACTACGCGGAACGCATCGACGACGGCGCGCTTGCACGACGCATCCGCGACGACGTCGCCTTTCCGAACAGCATGGTCGACCGGATCGTGCCGGCTGCCACGCCCGAGTCGCTCGACTGGGCACAAGCGCACCTCGGCGCGCGCGACGCGGCCGCGATCGTCTGCGAACCGTTCTCGCAATGGGTGATCGAGGATCGCTTCGCAGGCCCGCGTCCGCGCTGGGAAGACGCCGGCGCGCGCATCGTCGCCGACGTGCGGCCGTACGAAACGATGAAGCTGCGGCTGCTGAACGGCTCGCATTCGGCGATCGCGTATGCGGGGCAACTGCGCGGCCGCGCGACCGTGTCGGACGCGATGGCCGATCCGGCGATCGCGGCGTTCGTCGACGGCGTGATGACGCACGACCTGCTCGCGACCGTCGATGTGCCGTCCGGCTTCGACGCGCACGACTACTGCGCGACGCTCGTGCGGCGCTTCCGGAATCCGACGCTCGCGCACCGCACCGAACAGATCGCGATGGATGGCACGCAGAAAGTGCCGCTGCGCTGGCTGCCCGCGCTCGCCGACAGCGCGGCGGCGGGCGTCGAGCGCCCGTATCTGGAGCGTGCGCTTGCGCTCTGGCTGTACTACCTGAGCGCCGCGCGCGACGCCGACGGCCGGCCGCTGACGATCAGCGATCCGGGCGCGGCCGCGCTCGCCGCGACGCTTGGCGCTGCCGGCGACGCGAACGGCGCGGTGCGCGCGGCGCTCGCCAGTGCAGCGCTCGCCGGCCCGGCCGCGTGGCCCGACGCGCTGGTCGCGCGCGTCGGCGCGCATCTGTCGACGCTGCGTGCGCACGGCACCGATGCGCTGCTCGCGCCGCTGCACGTGCGCTGACCGACCGCTCGACCGGTTCGCACCGAGACGCGCGAACCGCATGACGCCATCACAAGACATGACGGCCGGCCCACCGGCACGAAGGAGACGAACATGAAGCAAAAGACCCAGGCGTGGTTCACGGTATTCCTGCTGTTTCTCGTGTACGGCATCAACTATCTCGACCGCGTCGCGCTGTCGATCGTCGCGCCGATCGTGCAGACCGATCTCGGCATCGACGCCGCGCAGATGGGCCTCGTGTTCAGCACGTTCTTCATCGGTTATGCGCTGTTCAATTTCATCGGCGGCCTCGCGTCCGACCGGCTCGGGCCGAAGCTCGTGTACGTGCTGTCGGTCGGGCTCTGGTCGATCTTCTGCGGGATGACCGCGCTGACCGTCGGCTTCGTGAGCCTGCTGATCGTGCGACTGCTGTTCGGCATGGCCGAAGGCCCGCTGTGCTCGGCCGCGAACAAGATGGTCAACAACTGGCTGCCGCGCGACGCCGCCGCGACCGCGATGGGCCTGCTCAGCGCGGGCTCGCCGCTCGGCGGCGCGATCGCCGGGCCGATCGTCGGCCTGCTGGCCGCGCAGTTCGGCTGGCGGCCGGCGTTCTGGATCGTCTGCGCGATCGGGCTCGCGTGGGTCGCGCTGTGGATGGTGTCGACGTCGGATCGTCCCGCCGCGCCGGTGAACGACGCACCGCTCGTGCCTGCCGCCGCCAGCGCGGGCGACGGCGACGCATCGGCGCCCGCGCTCACGCTGTCGCACTACGTGCGCCAGCCGCGCATCCTCGCCACGGCGGCCGCGTTCTTCAGCTACAACTACGTGCTGTTCTTCTTCCTGAGCTGGTTCCCGAGCTATCTCGTGCGCGCGCATCACCTCAACATCAAGGAGATGAGCGTCGCCACCGTCGTGCCCTGGCTCGTCGGCACGGTCGGCCTCGCATGCGGCGGCGCCATCTCGGACGCGCTCTACCGGCTCACCGGCAACCTGCTGCTGTCGCGCCGGATCGTGCTCGTCACCTGCCTGCTCGGCGCGGGCGCCTGCGTCGCGATCGCGGGCACCGTGCAGTCGACGCAAGGCGCGGTCGCGCTGATGTCCGTGTCGCTGTTCTTCCTGTACGTCACCGGCGCGATCTACTGGGCGATCGTGCAGGATGTCGTGCACCCGTCGCGCGTCGGCGGCGTGAGCGGTTTCCTGCATTGCATGGGCAGCCTGTCGGGCGTGATCGGGCCGGCCGTGACCGGCCTCATCGTCGAACGCAGCGGCTCGTTCGCGGCCGCGTTCGTGCTGGCCGGCGCGATCGCGCTGACGGGCGCCGTGCTCGCAGGCGTGTTCGTGCGCAACAGCCGGCCGTCGGAAGTCTTGCGCGAACGCGCGGCGCACTGACGCCGCGCGCCCCTTCGCCACGCGACGCCGCGCTCGCGGCGTCGCCCGCCGTCCCGCCAATCATCAGACCCCCGAATATCTCCCATCCGATATCGCGATTTCCGGTATCGATCGCGCGCCCCTAGACTGGCTACGCAGTCGCGACGCCGCGCCGCCGCACGGCGACGCGACACGCCCCCACAATAACGATTCCGGGAGATAAGCCATGTCGGACACATCCACCACCGCGAAACCGCGCTGTTCCTGATGCAGGGGCGCGCGGACGCCGGCGTGCTGTGGCAATCCGAGGCGGCGTTCCAGGAACAGGGCGGGCATCCGCTGATGCACATCGACATTCCGGCCGCGCAGAATACGACGGCGATCTACGCGGGGGCGATGGTGAAGGACGCGCCGCATCCGGAAGCCGCGCGCGCATGGCTCGCGTTCATCCGGTCGCCGGAAGCATTCCGGATTTTCCAGCGCTACGGCTTCGGCCGATACGATGCGGCGACACCGGCGCAGCACCTCGCGCCGGCGGAGGACGGGCCCGCCGCAGGCTGACGGCCCGGGCCGAGCGCGCGGCTGCATGACAGCAAGCACGCACGCGAACGACAACAAGGAGGGGACACGTGAACGACAAGATCGACACACGGCGATGCCGGTTCGCGCCGCTGCTGCTTGCCGCGGCGACGCTGCTGGCCGGCCACGCGCGCGCGGACGACGCGACGCTCGGCAAGACGCTCGCGACACATGGCTCGGCGACGGGCGTCGCCGCCTGCATCGGCTGCCACGGCAGCCAGGGCGAAGGCAACGCGGCGGCCGGTTTCCCGCGCCTCGCGGGCACGAATGCCGCGTATCTGTCCGCGCAGCTCGCCGCGTTCGCGGACGGCAGCCGCCAGAACCCGGTCATGCAGCCGCTCTCGAAACTGCTGTCGCCGCACGAGCGCGACGCGGTATCCGCGTACTTCGCGAGCCTGCCCGCGCCGGCCGGCGTCGTCCCCCCCGACGACACGTCGATCGATCCGGCCAACACCGGCGCGTGGCTCGCGACGCGCGGGCGCTGGTCGCAGAGCCTGCCTGCGTGCGCGCAATGCCACGGCCCCGCCGGCCTCGGTGTGGGCACCGCATTTCCGCCGCTCGCGGGCCAGCCGGCCGCGTATATCGCCGGCCAGTTGAACGGCTGGAAACACGGCACGCGCCCGCCCGGGCCGATGGCGCTGATGCCGATGATCGCCGGCAAGCTGTCCGACGCCGACATCGACGCGGTGGCCGCCTACTATGCGCGCGGCGGCGCCGCACAAGGAGACAAGCGATGATCGACCGCACGACGCTGATCCGCCGCGCCCGCGCGACGCTGCTCGGCGCGGCCTGGATGCCCGCGCTCGCGTTCGCGGCGGCGCCGGACGCATCGGCCGCCGCCTCCGCACCGGTGGCAACCCCATCGGCAGCCAGGCCGTTCGCGCCGCCCGCCGAATCCGCGATCCCCGCCGACGGCTTCGGCAAGACCGTGAAGCTCGGCGAGCAGATCTTCCTGCACACGCCCGAATTCGCGGGCAAGTACGTCGGCAACAAGCTGACCTGCGCGAGCTGCCACCTCGACGCGGGCCGCCGGCCCGATTCGAGCCCGATGTGGGCCGCGTACCTGCTGTATCCGGCCTACCGCAGCAAGAACGGCCACGTGAATACGTTCGCCGAGCGCCTGCAGGGCTGCTTTCAGTACAGCATGAACGGCAAGGCGCCGCCGGCCGGCGATCCGATCCTCGTCGCGCTCGAAACGTACTCGTACTGGCTCGCGAAGGGCGCGCCGGTCGGCACGAAGCTGCCGGGGCAGGGTTTCCCGAAACTGCCGCCGCCCGCGCAGAAGGCCGACTACGCGCGCGGCGCCGCCGTCTACACGCAGCACTGCGCGCTGTGCCACGGCGCGGACGGCCAGGGCCAGTCGAGCGGCGGCAAGCCGGCGTTCCCGGCGCTGTGGGGCGCGCGCTCGTTCAACTGGGGCGCGGGGATGGGCGACATCCGCAATGCGGCCGGCTTCATCAAGGCCAACATGCCGCTCGGGCTCGGCGGCACGCTGACCGATCAGGAGGCATGGGACGTCGCGACCTTCATGGACAGCCACGAACGTCCGCAGGACCCGCGCTTCACCGGCTCCGTGCAGGACACGCGCGCGAAGTTCCACGATTCGCCCGACTCGATGTACGGGCTCAGCGTGAACGGCCGCGTGCTCGGCGCGCCCTGACGTTCGACCCGCGCGGCCGGCGCGGTCACGGATGCCAGCGATACACGACGATGCTCGACCCGTTGTAGTTGTCCTTCGTGATCACGTACTCGCCGGTCGAGCGCAGGTAGGCACGGACGCCGTACATCGAGTCGACGTCGTTGCCGACGTCCATCGCCGACGTGTTCGAATTCGTCAGCGTGGTGACGAGCGCGCCGCTGTTCAGGTCGAACACGTCGATGTTCGGCACCGTGTGCACGTAGCCGACGAACAGGTAGTGGCCGGCCGCCGCGATCGACTTCGGATTCGCGCTCGTCAGGTTGATCACCGGATTCGGCGCACTCGTGTTGCCGTTCTTCCAGCCGTGATAGACCTCGATGTGCCCGTTCATCGCGGTCCAGTCCCAATTGCCCGCGAGGCCCTGCGCGAGGATCATCGTGTCGCTGTCCGCCTGGTAGATGATGCGCGTGACCGGCGCCACGGTGCTCGGCACCGGCGTCGTCGTCGGCTTGCCCCATGACGGCTTGCCGGTCGCGTCGAAGCCCGTCATCGGGAAGCGGGAAAGCACGTTCGACCCGTTCAGCCCGGCCCACACATCGCCGTTTCCGTCGATGTCGAAACCGGCCGTCACCTGGAGCGTCGTATTGAACGGCTTGCCGGGCAGCGAGCCGGCCGGAATCGCGATATAGCCGCTCGCCGTGTTGAAGTAATAGAAGTTGAAGTTGCCCGGGTTCTGCCCGGACGCGACGAGGATCCGGTTGCCGCCGACCGTCACGAGCTGGCCGAAATGCTGGCCGCGCTGATAGTCGTTCATGTCGAGGCGCGGGTCCTTCGGATAGGTGAACGGGTCGACCGTGTTCGCGACGAACGTGCCGCCCGCCCCTCCCGTGTACACGTTGTTGCCGCTGTAGAAGAATGCGCCGTCCGTCGCCGGATCGGGCGCGGCGATGCCCTCGAAGTTCAGCGCCTGCAGCTTCCATTGCAGCGCGCCCGTCGGGCTGTACGAATGGAGATCGGTGCTGCCGTTGCGGCCGAGATCCCAGCCGCCGCCCCATGCATTGTTCAGCACGTACAGGTTGCCGGCCGAATCCTTGCCGAGCGCCGCGACGCGCGTGAAGCGCTTGTCGCCGACCTGCCCCTTGATGCCCGTCGTCGTGTCGAGATAGCCGCCCTGCACGCCGAACGTGCCGACCTGCATCGGCAGGCCAAGCAGCCCGCTGTAGACCTTGATGTTCATGTCGGGCCCTTCGTCGCCCACCATCAACTGGCCCATCGACGCATCGAAATACAGCGACGCGGGCCGTGCGCCGGCCGCCATCTGGATCGTGTTCATCGCGGTGCCGGTCGCGCTGAACTGCGCGACGACGCCGGCGCTCTTGCGCGCGACCCACAGGTTGCCGGCCGCGTCGAGCGCCAGCGCGCCCGGCCCCGACACGCCGATGTCGCGCTGCCAGACGCCGTCCGTCGTGTAGACGCGCACGCGGTTGCCGTAGAAGTCGCTCACGTACAGCAGGTTGCCGGCCGTCGCGAGCCCCGTGATCACGTCCGCGTACTGGATGCCCGTCCACGTGCTGGCCGGGATGCGCAGGTCGCGCAGGTTCGTGCCGCGGTTGTAGCGGCCCACCGAGCCGCTGCCGAACGTGCGGTTGTAGCCGAGCGCGACGAACAGCGACGTCGAATTGCCGGTGATCGCGCCGCCCTGGAATTCGTCGTGGATGCCGATCGTGCCGATCGGCTGGCCGTTCTGGTACATCGCGACGCCGCCCGCGTTCTCGTCCCAGCGCGACGCGGTGTAGATCACGCCCTCGGGCGCGACCCACATCGAGCGTGCGCCGTTGCCCACGTGCGCGGCCAGCGTGCCGAACGTGTTCGCGAGCCAGTCGGTCGAATATTGCACCTGCGCGTGACTCGCGGGCGCCAGCATCGCCATGCACATTCCCAGCAACGCCGCGCGAATTTGTTTCATTGACATGAATAATGCTCCCAGACGATTGTTTGTCGACACTGTAAATCGCCGCGCATGAAATATTGGTGATTCCGGCAAAAGCGCATTCGCCGTTACCCCGAATTATTCACCCCGCGCTTTATTGCCGTCCGGCGCTTTTTCGTCAACGAAGGTCAAACTCGCCAACCGCGCCGCAACGGCCCGCCGGCAGCGCGATTCCGGCGCTTTTCCCCGGCATTTTCTTCCGGGTCGCCCAATGCAAATGCGTCATTTTTTCTGATATGCCGAATTGCCTTTCAATTCCCCGGAAATCGTTTCAATGATTACAAATCGAAATTGAAATGAAAGAGAAAAAATATTATCCGGCGCGATCGTCTTTTCACGAGCTTGCGCATCGGGTATGTCGCGCGGGCGGCGACGGGAAGCGAGGAAGGGAGAGGAGGAATGCGGCAGAGAAAGCCGCGCGCCGGCCGTGCCGGCACGCGGTCGCGATCGTTCAGTTCGCGTTGTCGAGCGTCGGGCCGTCCCAGCCGTCGAGGTATTTCGGCAGCGTGTCGACGACGTCGAGCACGCGGTGCCGGTAGAACAGATGCATCGTCGGCTGCAGGTCGCCGGGCAGTTGCCCGCCGTGCGCACGCGCGGTCAGGCTGTTCGGCACCACGCGCATGCCGAGCCGGTTCGTCCCGAACACGATCTCGCCGCACGACGCGCACCACGTGCGCGACATCGACTTCGCCGGATGCGCGAACGTCGCGCCGGCGCCGTCGACGGCAACCTGCTCCGGCGGCCACGCGGTCGCGGACAACATCGGCGTGCCGTAGAAATCGCGGCAGGTCGCGCAATGGCAGTTCGCACGCGCCGCCGGCTCGCCGCGCAGCGTAACGGTGATCGCACCGCACAGGCAGCTCGCGGATTGCGTTCGGGTCATGTCGCCTCCTCGAAACAGGGAGGCGACAGTATAGGAGCATGCCTGCACCGTTGCGACCGCAACGACCGCTGCGTCGGCAGCGTCAGAACTTCTGGCGCAGCCCGAGGCTGACGATCGCCTGCGAGCGCGAGTCGGACGAGTGACCGTTCGCCTTGTCGGACACCGACGCGGTCGCAGCCACCGGCCGGCCGAGCGCGTCGAGCGTCATGCCCGATGCATGCTGGTACGCGCCGAGCAGGTAGACGCTGGTGCGCTTCGACAGGTCGTAGACGGCGCCGAGCGTGACGTTGTGGTACTGCGCGCGGTCGTCGACGCCATCGACATCGCTGCCGCGCGTGTAGCTGTAGCCCGCGAACAGTTGGGTCTGCGGCCGCACGTTCCAGCGCGTGAACACACCCGCGACGTTGAACGTCGCGTGGCCCGTGAACAGCGATTGACCGCCGCTGCGGTACTGCACGTTGCTGTAGTTCACACCGACGACGGCCGGGCCGAAGTCGTAAGTCGCACCGGTCGCGATGACCTGCTGCGATTGCGCGCTCGCATAACCCTCGTTGATCGACGAGTTGAACAGCCCGTCGTCGGTGCTCTGCCACTTGCCGGCCGTCGGGTCGGTCGCGCCCGTCTTGCTGTTGTCCGAGCGCTCGTAGCCGACGCCGACCCGCAGCGGGCCCGCCGCGTACGCCGCGCCGACGCTCCACGTATTGCGCTGCTTCATGCTGCCCGGCTGGCCGCCGAAGCCGTACAGCGCGCCGAACGTGAAGCCCGAGTAATTGGCGCTCGTGTACTTGATCGCGCTGTCCACACGCGCGGTCTGGTCGAGATCGTCGATGTCGCCCGGGTGCGCGCCGAACCCGCCGATGAACGACGACGGGCCGACCGGGCTCACGAAGTCGTCGAGCGACGTGTACTGGCGGCCGAGCGTGACCGAGCCGTAGCGGTCGCTGCCGATGCCGACGAACGCCTGGCGGCCGAACTGGCGGCCGCCCTGCCCCGACGTGCCGTTCGTGATGTCGAAGCCGTTCTCGAGGACGAACAGCGCGCGCATCCCGCCGCCGAGATCCTCGGAACCCTTGATGCCCCAGCGGCTGCCGGACAGGTTGCCGGTCGTGAGCCCGACGCTCGAATGCCCGGTGTACGCGCCTGCCGAGCCGACCCGTTCGTTGCTGCGATAGGTCACGCCCGCATCGACGATGCCGTACAGCGTGACGGAGCTTTGCGCGGATGCGATACCCGCGAGCGAGAGCAGCAGCGGCGCTGCGATCAGTTGCTTGTTCATGGTTGTCGTGTCTCCGGGCGGTGAACCCGTTGTTCTGGCTGACTGTTGCGAGTAGCGCGCGGGCGGCGAGATCCGCCGGCCGTGCGAGGCCGGCGGGCATGCCCGCTGCGGCCGCCATCGTAATTGGAACCGGTTCCGTTCGAAACCGGAATAATGAAAACAGTTTCTTGCCAAAATCGAGATAGTCGAAAACGCGACCGCGCGCCCGGCTGTCGCGCCTGTACAGCGCGGGCCGGCGCACCCGATAATCGAACGCACGCCTACCGTCGGGAGTTCCTTCATGCATGAAACGACCCTGCTGATCTTCGCCGCCGTCGCATTCGTCGGCATCGCGACACCCGGCCCGACCGTGCTGCTCGCGCTGACCAACGGCTCGCGCTACGGCGTGCGCCGCGCGAGCTACGGTTTCGCGGGCGCGATGCTGTCCGACTTCGTGCTGATCATGGCGGTCGCGCTCGGCCTCGGCGCGCTGCTGATGGCGTCGGCGTTCTGGTTCTCGGTGGTGAAGTGGCTCGGCGCCGCGTACCTCGCGTATGTCGGTATCCGGCTGCTGACGTCGAAGGGTTCGCTCGACGTCGCCGCCGCGCACGGCGGCGCGGCGCCCGAGCGCAACGCGTCGATCTTCGCGAAGAGCTTCCTGACCGCGGTGACGAACCCGAAGGGCTATCTGTTCTTTTCCGCGTTCCTGCCGCAGTTCCTCGATCCGTCCACGCCGCTCGCGCCGCAATACGTCGCGCTCGCGGTCACGTTCGCGCTGCTCGACGGCGTCGTGATGTTCGGCTACGCGCTGCTCGGCGCACGCGCGGTGCGGCTGCTCAAGCGCGCCGGCGCGCTGTGGCTCGAACGCACGTGCGGCGCGATGCTGCTCGCGCTCGCGGGTTCGCTGGCGTTGTATCGGCGTCATGCCGCGTAGCGGTCGGTTCCGATGAGAATCGCCGCACCGCCCCACGCCGGCTTTCCCGGCCTGTCGCTCCGCCAGCTCGAACGCGCCGATCTCGACGCGTGGTACGCGTACCTGTCGAACCCCGACGTCGTCCGCCACACGAGCTGGAACCTGCGCTCGCGCGACGATCTGCTGCCGCTGTTCGACAGCATCGAATCGGCCGGCCCGGATTCGATCCGGCGTCTCGCGATCGTCGACACAGCATCGGGCGTGCTCGCCGGCACGATCGGGCTGCATACCGTGTCCAGCGCGAACCGCTCGGCGGAGATCGCGTACGATCTCGCGCCATCACACTGGGGGCGCGGAATCGCGAGCGCGCTGTGCGCGGCCGTCACCGCGTGGGCATTCGCCGATGGCGGCTTCGTGCGCATCCAGGGTGTCGTGCTGACCAGCAACGCCGGCTCCGCGCGTGTGCTGCAGAAGTGCGGATTCCGCTACGAAGGGTTGTTGCGCGCGTACCGGATGGTGCGCGGCACGCCGGGCGATTTCGCGATGTACGCGCGCCTCGCGACCGACTGACGCGCAACACGCGGCATCGCCGCCCGCGCCATTGGACGGCCCGCGCCGAATTGGCGACAATCGCCGTTCCCCTCATCGACGCTCCGCCATGAAAATCGCCGCGCTATCCGACATCCACGGCAATCTCGCCGCGCTCGACGCGGTGCTCGACGACGTCCGCCGCCGTGGCGCCGACGTGATCGTCAATCTCGGCGACATCGTGTCGGGCGCGCTCCATCCGGCCGAGACGGCCGACCGCCTGATCGCGCTCGACCTGCCGACCATCAAGGGCAATCACGAACGGCAACTGCTCGGCGGCGATCGCGAGTCGATGCGACTGTCGGATCGCTGGGCGCACGACACGCTGCGCGCCGATCATCTCGAATGGATCGCCGCGCTGCCCGAACGCGTGACGCTCGGCGACGACGTGCTGATGGTGCACGGCACGCCGGCCAGCGATCTCGTCTACTTCCTCGAAACGGTCACGCCCGACGGCTGCCGCGCGGCAACGCCCGATGAAATCGCGCAGCGCGCGGGCGACGAGCCGGCATCGCTGATCCTGTGCGGCCACACGCATGTGCCGCGCACGGCGAAGCTCGACGACGGCCGGCTGATCGTCAACCCGGGCAGTGTCGGGCTGCAGGCGTACACGGACGACCTGCCGCATCCGCACCGCATCGAGACGGGCTCGCCGCATGCACGCTACGCGATGGTGTCGCGCACGGCGGCCGGCTGGAACGTCGAATTCCACGCGGTCGAATACGACTGGCATACGGCCGCCGCCACCGCGGCATCGCGCGGGCGCGACGACTGGACCGTCGCGCTGCGCACCGGCCGGTGCTGACGCACCCGCGCCGCCCCGTCATCCCGCTTCATCGATCGGAAAACCGACTCGCCATGCCCGTTCCGTCGCAACTGCTCTTCCTGCCCGGCGCATCGGGCAGCACCGCCTTCTGGCAGCCGATGGCCAGCCTGCTGACGCATCCGGCCGAGCGGCGGATCGTCGCTTATCCGGGCTTCGGTGACACGCCGCGCGATCCGGCCGTCGACGATTTCGACAGCCTCGTCGGTCATGTGCTCGAGACGATCGACCGGCCGACGGCCGTGATCGCGCAATCGATGGGCGGCGTTATCGCGATGCGCGCGGCGCTCGACAAGCCGGACCTCGTCACGCACCTGGTGCTGACGGTCACGTCCGGCGGCCTCGACATGGAAGGGCTCGGCGCGCAGGACTGGCGCACCGGTTTTGCCGAAGCGAACCCGCAATTGCCCGACTGGTTCATGACGTTTCGCGCAGACCTGTCGCAGGACATCGGCCGCATCGCGCAGCCGACGCTGCTGCTGTGGGGTGACGACGATCCGATCAGCCCCGTCGCGGCCGGCCGGCGCCTGCTCGAACGGATGCCCGATGCGCAGTTGCATGTCGTGCCGGGCGGCCGGCACGATCTCGCGGCCGTGCATGCGCAGGCGCTCGCACCGCTCGTCGATGCGCATCTGCAGCGCGTGTGACGGAACGCGCTGCGGCTTCAGCTTCGGCTTCGGCCGAGGTATGAACATGAAACCGCGACGCACACGCGCCGCGTCGCGTCACGCTGCATTCCTGAGCGTCAGCCTGGCCTCCAGCCCGCCGCCATCCGGCCGGTTGGCCAACGTGAGCGTGCCGCCCATCGCGAGCGCGAGTTGCCGCGCGATGGCAAGACCGAGCCCCGTGCCGCCCGTCTCGCGATTGCGCGACGTCTCCACGCGCCGGAACGGTTCGAACACCGCGTCGAGCTGATCGTCCGGAATGCCGGGCCCGCGATCGAGCACGGCGATGACCGCGCCGCCGTCCGGCGCGGTCTGCACGTCGATCTCGGCCGCGCCCGCGAACTTCAGCGCGTTGTCGACGAGGTTGCCGACGATGCGGCGCAGCGCCTTCGGACGCGTGACCAGCGCGAGCGGCGCGCGGCTGTGCAGCGCGACGTCCTGCCCCGCATCCGTGTAGTCGCACACGATGCTGTCGAGCAGCGCATCGAGATCGATGCGGCGCGCGGCCTCCTCGGTGCCGTGCAGCGTGCGCGCGTACGCGACGCCCTCCTTCACCAGGTGCTCCATCTCGATCAGGTCCTGGCGCATCTTCGCGCCCTGCGCGTCGTCGTCCATCACGTCGACACGCAACCGCATCCGCGTGATCGGCGTCTGCAGGTCGTGCGAGATCGACGCGAGGATCTGCATGCGTTCGGCCATGTACTGCGCGATGCGGTCCTGCATCGCGTTGAACGCCCGGGCGGCGCGCGCGACCTCGGACGGCCCGCCCTCGTTCAGGCGCTCGCCCTTCAGGTCGGGGCCGAGCGCGTCGGCGGCCTGCGCGAGCTGCTTGAGCGGGCGTGTCGCGAGCCGCACCGCGAGCCAACAGCACGCGGCCAGTACCGCGAGCTGCAGCACGAGCACGACCGGCAGCCAGCCCGACAGCGGCACCGTCGACATCGGATGGATGTCGATCGTCAGCGGCGACCCGTCGGTCAGGCGCAAATGCACCTGCAGATGCTCGCGGTCGCCGGGAATCGCGTTCGCGGTCAGCGGATAGTCGCCGCCGATGCCGTCGGAAATCGACCGCTCGACACGCGCCGACAGCCGTGCTTCCGGCGGCGTGCCGGTCTCGCCGGGGCCGAGGATGAACGCATAGCTGCGCCGCCCGAGGCGCGGCAGCCACGCGGCCCGCTCGGCGGGCGACAGGTGATCGAGCAGCGCGACCGAGCTCGCGACCTCGCGCTCGATGTAGCCCATCATCAGATTGGTGGTCGCCTGGTCGCGCTCGGTCATGGTGAGCCAGAACGACAGCGTCTGCGCGAGCGCGAGGCCCACGCACAGGATCAGCGCGAGCCGCGCGAACAGCGAGCGCGGCCAGTGCCACGGCGTGCGCGCGCTCATGGCGTACCGTCGACGGCGGTCACGGCCGACGAGAACACATAACCCTCGTTGCGCAGCGTCTTGATGTAGCGTGGCTCGCGCGCGCCGTCGCGCAGGCGCTGGCGCAGCCGGCTCACGAGCAGGTCGATCGAGCGGTCGAACGGATCGGACTGCCGCCCCTGCGTGAGGTTGAGCAGCTGGTCGCGCGTCAGCACGCGCTGCGGATGGTCGAGGAACACGCGCAGCAGCCGGTATTCGGCACCGCTCAGCGCAACCAGCGTGCCTTCGGTATCGAGCAGGTGGCGCCCCGTCGTGTCGAGCCGCCATTCGCCGAACGCGAGCATCTCGGCCGTCTCCGTCACCTGCATGCCGGGCGGCAGCATGCGCGCGCGGCGCAGCACCGAGCGAATTCGCGCGAGCAGCTCGCGCACCGCGAACGGCTTGGCGAGGTAGTCGTCGGCGCCCATCTCGAGGCCGATGATGCGGTCGGTTTCCTCGCCGCGCGCGGTCAGCATCAGCACCGGCACCGTGCGGAACTTGCCCGCGCGCAGGTCGCGGCACAGCGTGAGGCCGTCCTCGCCCGGCAGCATCAGGTCGAGCACGATCAGGTCGGGTGCGCCGTCGTCCAGCACGTTACGCATCTCGCGGCCGTTCGCGGCCAGCGACACGCGCATGCCGTTCTTCTCCAGGTAGTCCGCGATCAGTTCGCGGATCGCGCGATCGTCGTCGACGATCAGCACGTGGTCGATCTTGTCCATGAGTCGGTATCGGGTATCGGTGTCGTGGTGTTCGGGCTGGCGATGTCTGCTTTTATACCGCACGGCGGGCACGCGTTTGTATCCCAATGTATCGCGCCGCCGTGACGACACACAACATTGCACACGCGTGGCATGCCGGACACATCGCAGATACGTCGGCGCAGCTTAATGGGGCCTGTCGAACGAAACCCGTCCGGCCGCCGCGCCCGAGCGGCGGCCTCCCGATCAGGAGAACGCCATGCTGCCCCGACTCAAGACTGCCGCCCTCGTCATCGCCCTCGCCGCCACGGCCGGGCTCGCCGCCTTCGCGGGCACCCGCAACGACGCGGGCCCGCAGGCGTCGATGCCCGGTACGTCGGCGCCCGACTTCACGGGCATCGACCGCTGGCACAACAGCGCGCCGCTGACGCTCGGCCAGTTGCACGGCAAGGTCGTGCTCGTCGATTTCTGGACGTACTCGTGCATCAACTGCATTCATACGATTCCGTACGTGAAAGACTGGTACCGGAAGTATCGTGACCAGGGGCTCGTCGTGGTCGGCGTGCATACGCCCGAATATCCGTTCGAGCGCGACGCGGGCAACGTCGCCGATGCGATCAAGCGCTTCGGCATCCAGTATCCGGTCGCGCAGGACAACCGCTACGACACGTGGCGCGCGTACGGCAACCAGTACTGGCCCGCGCTGTACCTGATCGATGCAAACGGCAAGGTCGTCTATACGCGTTACGGCGAAGGCGAATACGACAAGACGGAGGCGGCGATTCGCGGGGCGCTCGCGCAGGCCGGAGAAGGGATGAAGGGCACGACGCGCACGCAGTAGCCTGCCGGGAGCGCGGGCCCTCGCCCGCGCATGTCTTGCCTGCTCAGCCGCGCTTCGCGTCGGCCGCCGCCAGCATCGCTTCCCCGATCGCGAGGTTGCCGTCCGCGACCAGCGCGTCGCCGGCGCCGCGGATATCGGCCTCGGCCTTGTTCTGCCCGAGCTTGCGCTTGCCGACGAACCGCGTGATCTCGATCTGCAGCCCGACGATCGCCTGCAGCATCGTGTCGAGATAGTCCTGCGGCGCGTCGCCCATCTTCCACGGCACCGGCTGCGATGCCTCGTGCGTGCGCGTCAGCCGCGCGACCACGCCGCGCACGAACTTCTCGTCGTCGCGCACCGTGATGCGGCCGTGCGCATGCACGACCACGTAGTTCCAGGTCGGCACCTGCCGGTGCGCCACGTGCTTGCTCGGATACCAGTTCGGCGAGATGTACGCGTCGCCGGCGCGGAAGATCACGAGCACCTCGTCGCCGTTCGCGACGTCCTGCCAGACCGGATTCGCGCGCGCGACGTGCGCATGCAGCTCGCCGAGCCCGCCGCCGTTAACGTCGGGCAGCAGCTCGAACGGAATGTGGTTCGCGTCGAGCCCGTTCTTCCCGTGCGTGATCAGGCTGCCGAACGGGTGCTGCACGATCAGCTCGCGCAGCGCGTCGGGGTTGGGCTCGTTGAAATCGGCGGGGACGTACATGTCGGCTCCACGGTCGTGCAGGGTTGGAAATGGAACAGGCGCGGGCCCGTCATCCGCCGATTGTGACCCCAAACTGGTTTATGCTGTAGAGCCGGTTTGGAACAATTTCAGCAGACCAGAATCATGGCAAGAACGGCCCGGATCGTCGAAATCCCGTCGCTCGGCGCGCTCGATCGCGCGGCCGGCGACCTGAGCCGCCAGCTCGCGCAGGCGCTGCGCGAAGCCGTGCGCCGCGGCGACGTCCGTCCGGGCGACACGCTGCCGTCCACGCGGCTGCTGGCGGCGGCGCTGCAGGTCGCGCGCGGCACCGTCGTCGACGCGTATGCGCAGCTCATCGCCGAAGGCTTTCTCGAATCGCGCGGCGGCGCGGGCACGCGGATCGCGAACGCGCTCGCCGAACCGCCGCCCGTCAACGACCCTGAAGCACCTGCCCAGCGCGGCCGCCCGGTGCCCGCCGGGCTACCCGAACCGGCTGCCACCTTCGCGCGGATCGCCCGCGAATTCCTTCCGTTGCCGGCGATGCCGTTCGCGATCTCGGTGCCGGTCGGCCTCACCGCGCCCGACGACATCTGGCGCCGGCTCGGCAACCGTCTGCGCGCGCGCGGCGCCGGCGCGCCGTCCGGCTATGCCGATCCGCAGGGCGCGCTGCCGCTGCGCGAGGCGATCGCCGACTACGTGCGCCGGTCGCGCTCGGTGCGCTGCCATGCCGGCCAGGTCGTGATCACGAGCGGCACGCAGCAGGGGCTGCATCTCGCGAGCCAGGTGCTGCTCGGCGCGAACGATCAGGCGTGGGTCGAGAATCCGGCCTATCGCGGCATCACCGCGCTGCTCGAAAGCACCGGGCGGCGCGACGCGATGGTGCGCGTGCCGGTCGATGCCGACGGCATCGACGTCGACGCCGGCATCCGCCTCGCGCCGCATGCGCGTGCCGCGTTCGTCACGCCGTCGCACCAGTACCCGCTCGGCATGCCGCTCAGCATGGCGCGGCGCAACGCGCTGCTCGCGTGGGCGCGCACGCATCGTGCGTGGGTGGTCGAGGACGACTACGACAGCGAGCTGCGCTACGAGGGCTATCCGTTCCCGTCGCTGCAGGGTCTCGACCCCGACCGCGTGATCTATCTCGGCACCTTCAGCAAGATCCTGTTTCCGTCGCTGCGGCTCGGCTACGTGATCGTGCCCGACGATCTCGTGCCCGCGTTCTGCGGCGCCCGCGTGCTGATGGATCGCCATGCGCCGACCGCCGACCAGCACGTGCTGGCCGCGTTCATCGCGGAAGGTCATCTCGACCGCCACATTCGCCGCGTGCGCGGCGTGTACGCAGAGCAGCGCGCATTGCTGATCGACACGCTCGGCGCGCGGCTGCCGCGCGAACGCGCGTGGGTGCAGCCGGGCGACCAGGGCATGCACGTCGTGCTGTGGCTCGCCGAAGGGATCGACGATCTCGACGTGGTCGCACGCGCGGCGCAGGCCGGCGTCGCGGTGCGCGCGGTGTCGCCGATGTTCGCGCCGGGCACGGCGCGCCCGGGGCTCGTGCTCGGCTTCGGCGGGTTCGGGCGCGCGCAGATGGAGGCGGCCGCGCAGCGGCTCGCGGACGTGGTTTCGTCGGAAGAATCGCGGCCGCATACGCGGTAAAAGGTTGTCCGCGGGCAACAAACGTAATCGTCTGTAAATCCTGCAAGCAAACGGCCGTTTCGGCCACCGGCACACGTGCGCCGTTTGCTAGGATCGCGCCTCTTCCGTCCACGCTCCTGCCGCCGTGAATCGCTTCGTGCCGTATCTTCGAGACGCGTGGGCCCGCTGCCGCGCCCGCGTCGTGCCGCTCGCCGCCGCCTGCCGCACGCGCGCCCGCGCACTGTGTGCCGGCGCGCTGCAGCGCCTGCGTCATCCGACGCGGCGCGGCGTGGCGCTGGCGCTCGCCGCGATTCCCGTACTGGGCCTGCTGGTCCTGCTCGCGTTCGTGCCGTTCACGCCGAGCATCGGCGACATCCGCAAGGCGCGCATCGACCGCCCCGCGCGCGTGCTGTCGGCCGACGGCGAACTGATCGCCGAGTTCCGGCCGGTCAACCGCGAATGGGTGCCGCTCAAGCAGATCTCGCGGCACATGGTCGACGCGCTGATCGCAACCGAGGACCACCGCTTCTACGCACACCACGGCATCGACTGGCGCCGCACGATCGCAGCCGGGCTGCATACGTTCTCGGGCGACCGCCAGGGCGGCTCGACGATCACGCAGCAGCTCGCGCGCAACCTGTACCCGGACGAAGTCGGCCGTTCGCTGACGCTCACGCGCAAGGTGAAGGAGCTGATCACCGCGTTCAAGATCGAATCGGTATACAGCAAGGACGAGATCCTCGAAACCTACCTGAACACCGTGCCGTTCCTGTACAACGCGTACGGCGTCGAAATGGCCGCGCGCACCTACTTCGGCAAATCGGCGGACCAACTCGACACCGTCGAAAGCGCGACGCTCGTCGGGATGCTGAAGGGCAACAGCTACTACAACCCGGTGCTGAATCCGGAACGCGCGGTACAGCGGCGCAACATCGTGCTCGGCCGGATGGCGCAGATGGGCATGCTGTCGCCGCAGCAGCTCGCGCAATTGCAGCGCCGGCCGCTGCGCGTCGACTTCGAACCGCAGACCGCGCAGCCCGGCCTTGCTCCGCACTTCGCGGTGCAGCTGCGCAAGTGGCTGATCGCGTGGGCCGACCGCAACAACTACGACCTTTACTCGGACGGCCTCGTCGTGCGCACGACGCTCGATGCGCGGCTGCAGGACATGGCGACGCAGGCGCTGACGCAGCAGACCGACCGGCTGCAGGCGATTGCCGACAGCGCGTGGCGCGGCCCGTCCGGCTGCGGGCTGCGCAACGACCTGTTCCGCGGCTTCATCCGCCAGACGCCCGACTATCGCCAGGCCCGCGACGCGGGGCTCGCCGATGTGGCGGCGCTGAAGCAGCTCGGCGCGAACCGCGCGTTCGTGCGCGCGCTGTGTGAGCGCAAGACGCAGGTGCAGGCCGGCTTCGTCGCGATCGATCCGCGCAACGGTGCGATCAGGGCGTGGGTCGGCAGTCCCGATTTCGGCAGCGAGCCGTTCGATCACGTCGCGCAGGCGCGGCGCCAGCCGGGCTCGACGTTCAAGCCGTTCGTCTATGGCGCCGCGTTCGCGGACGGCATGCGACCCGCCGATACGTTCATCGACCGCCCCGTCGCGATTCCCATCGACGGCCGCGCGGTCTGGCGCCCGACCGATGCGGAGCCGCCGACGGGCGAACCGATGACGCTGCGCGACGCGCTCGCGCTGTCGCGCAACCGCATCACCGCGCAGGTGATGCAGCACGAAGGCGCCGCGAAGGTCGTGCAGCTCGCGCGCGCGATGGGCGTGCGCGACAGCCCGCTCGACGCGGTGCCGTCGCTCGCGCTCGGCACGAGCCCCGTCACGCTGAAGGAGATGGTGTCCGCGTACGGCACGATCGCGAACCGCGGCGTGTACGTCGCACCGCAGATGATCACCCGCATCGAGGATCGCGACGGCAAGGTGCTCGCCGCCTTCGCCAGCGCGCCGCCCGAACGCGCGCTGCCGGCGCCTGCCGCGCAGACGCTCGTCGACGTGATGCGCGATGTCGTCGATTACGGCACCGGCGCCGACATCCGCTCGCGCTACGGAATCCGCGTCGACGTCGCCGGCAAGACGGGCACGACGCAGGACAACGCGGACGGCTGGTTCATCCTGATGCATCCGCAACTGGTGGCCGGCGCATGGGTCGGCTTCGACGACGGCAGCGTGACGCTGCGCAGCGACTACTGGGGGGCGGGCGCGCACAGCGCGCTACCGATCGTCGGCGGTTTCTACGACGCGGCGCTGCGTTCGCGCGCGATCGATCCGCGTGCGCAATTCTCGCCCGACTTCCGGCCGCGCAGCGCGCCGGCGCCGGCGCCGAGGCGGCGCCCGCATCCCGGCCTGTTCGACTGGTTGAGGTTCTTCCGCTAAGCGTGCCGCCGGCGTGCTCGCCGGCCGCACGTTTTACCGAAGCGTCGTCGCCGCTCAACGCGGCGCGACGACGACCCGCCCCGTCACATCGACGAGACCGACCTTCCCGTCACGTTGCGCGAGAAACGCGTCGCGCTCCGGCGACCAGTCGAGCGACGTCCATTCCGGCCACGCGCGCCACTGCCCGTCGCGGCCGAGCAGGCCCCAGTGCTCGCCCTCGCATACGGCCACGGCCTCGCCCCGCACGAACTCCTGTGCGTCGTCGAAACGCGGCGCGATGATCCACGCGCCGTTCGTGTCGACGAAGCCCCAGCGGCCGCCCACGCTCGCGGACGCCAGCCCGTCGACGAATTCGCCGAAATCGTCGAGCGACGGTTCGAGCACCCACGCGCCGTCCGTGCGCACGAGCCCGAAGCGCTCGCCGACGCGCACGCAGGCGATGTCGTCCGTGAAATCCCACACCGCGTCGAACGCCGGTTCGCGCACGATCCGCGCGCCGGCATCGTCGGCAAGCAGCAAGCCGACCCGCCCGTCGCGCGCAACCCAGAACAACCGGTCATCGCGCGCGCCGCTGGCCCACAGGCTCGTCCATTCGGGCGGCACGATCACCTCCCACGCGTCGTCGTTTTCGCGCCGAACGCCCCACAGGCCGTTGCGCCCGCGAAAGCTGAACGTGTCGAAGCCGAGCCAGTTGCCGTGCCGCTCGCCGGCGTCGAACATCGCGGCGAACGTCACGCCGCGCGGCGGGTCCTGGCGAGCGAAGTAGTGATGCGACATGCAGCCGAAACCGAAACCCCACGCCCAGTCGCGCCAGTCGGCCGGCGTGTCGATCTCGAGCGCATCCCGCACGCCGCGCACGTCGCGGAAGTCCATGCAGTTCGCGACACGCCACCACAGGCGCGTGCAGGTCTCACGCTCCTGATCGATGTAGGCGTCCGGATCGCTGTCGTCGAGCCACGACAGCTCGTCGAGATTCGCGGAAAACCGCGGCGCGCCATGCGCATCGCCGAGCGCGTCGATCGACTCGCCGAGATGGCGCACGAGCGCATCGAACTGGCGCGCGAGCGCCGGATCGTCATCGGGCAGCGGATGCGCGACGACGAACGACGCGAGTCGGCCGATGCGCGCCTGCGCCGCGCGCGCGTCGCTGGCGAGATTCGGCGTGCCCGCGTCGCCGAATACACGCTGATCGGCAATCGCGTCGCCCGCGCCGCCGTCGGCGAGCAACACGCGCCACAGCAGCGGGAAGTGGTTCTTGGTCTCCGCGACCTCGATCGTCCACGCGTCGTCTCCGTCGCCGGCGTGGAGATAGAGCCATGCTCGATTGCCCATCGGAAGGATCGCCCTTGTCGTTGTGTTGCCGTGTCGTGTCGATTCGATTTGTCTTCTGGATGTCCGGCGCGACAGCGCACGGCGGGAAGCGACACGACCGGTCGCCACCGGACGCCAATATAGCGAACGTGGGCGGCGCGTGCCAGCGGGCACGGGCGTATGCGACGTGCAGGGAAACGGAAAGATAGTGAAATCGCGCCGTGCCGAACTAGTCCACCCGGACGAAGCCGGCCCGCCACGCGCCGCGCACCATCGTCGTCATCGCCCAACGATGACGGAACCCGCATGACCCACAGCGCAGTCGACATCGCGAACCTGCTGTACCGCTACGCGGAGCGGCTCGACGCCGGCGACCTGCCGGGCGTCGCCGAGCTGTTCCGGCACGCGCGCATCAAGACGCAGGAAGGCGCGCCGACGATCGGCGCGGATGAACTGCTCGCGCTGTTCGACGCGAGCGTGAAACGCTACCCGTGCGGCACGCCGCGCACGAAGCATGTCGTCACCAATCCGATCATCGAGATCGATGAAGCCGTGCATCGCGCGACGGCACGTTCGTACTACACGGTGCTGCAGGCCGTCGACGGGCTCGCGCTGCAGCCGATCGCCGCGGGCCGCTATCACGACGCGTTCGAACGCGTCGACGGCGTGTGGCGCTTTGCGTTCCGCGACTACACGCTGTTCGATTTCGCGGGCGACCTGAGCCATCACTTGAACGTTCCGGCGCCCGGCTGACGACGAAAACGCGTTCAGCCCGCGGCGAGCGTGCCGGCCAGCACATCGAACTCCGGCGCCCACGCGGCGCGCCACGCGGCCTTCGTCGTGTCGTCCACCCATGCTCCGTCGATCCCGTTCAGCATGAACTGCTTCAGCTCGGCGACCGTGAAGCCGAAATGGCTGAACATCAACTCCCACGCTTCGCTCGGATTGACCTTGTGCAGCGTCGGATCGTCGGTGTTCGGATGAATCTTCAGCCCGAGGCCCGGCATCTTCCGCATCGGGTGCAGCTCGGCCCATTGCTCCGGCGGCAACGTGCGCAGATAGTACGAATTCGTCGGCACGACGGTGAAGACGATCCCGCGTTCCGCATAGCGTGCACACAGCTCGGGGTTGTCGACGATCGTATAACCGTGATCGACGCGATCGACCTGCAGCAGGTCGAGGGCCGTCTCGACGTTGCGCCACGGCATCCCGAACTCGCCCGCATGCGCGGTCGTGCGGAAGCCGGCCGCCCGCGCATCGCGGTAAGCCTTCCAGAACAGTTCCGGCGGCCGGTCGTTCTCGCGATAGTCGATCCCGAGCCCCGCCACTTCGTCCGCGCGATGCGCCTTCATCCATTCGACGATCGCGACCGCCTCGTCGGGATCCTGTTCGCGGTCGATGCTCGGGATCAGGCGCGCACCGATCCCGAAGTCGCGCGCCGCGTCGCGAATTGCCGTCACGATCGCGGCCTGCGCATCCGCATACGTGATGCCCGATACGCGCACCGTGCCGGTCGGATTCCAGAAGAATTCCGCATGCCGTACGTTGTGCGCGGCCGCGTCCTCCAGATACTCGTATGCGATCCGCCGCAGGTCGTCGGGCTGCGTGAGCAGATACTTGTCGAGTGCACGCAGCACGTGCAGCACGCCGACCGGCTTCTCGCCGCGCGCATAGAACGCGTCGATTTCCGCGCGCTCGATCGGCGCGCCGCTGCGTTCCGCGAGCGCGACGAACGTGTCGTGCCGCACCGCGCCGAGCAGGTGGCAATGCAGCTCGACCTTCGGCAGCGCGTGGAAAAATGCCCGGTGGGCCGGCGTGATGTCGATGCCCGTGCGCGCGGCCGGGACGTTACCTGGTGTTCCCTTCATGTCTGTCTCTTTGGGTAGTGCAGTTGCGTCGCGAAAGCCGTCTCTCAGTGCGGCTTCACGACGGTCCAGAAGTAATAGCCGAGCGGAATCGCGAGCACGACGAGCCCCCACGACACGTCGCGCCAGCGGCCGGCCAGCAGCTTGACGAGCACGTAGCACAGCAGCCCGCCCGCAATGCCGGTGCCGAAGCTGTTCGACATCAGCGTGAGCAGCACCATCGACATCACGGGCAGCGCATCGGTGAAATCGTCGAAATGCGTATGACGGATCGTCGCGAACATCGACAGCCCGATCAGGATCAGTGCCGGCGCGGTGGCCTCCTTCGGGATCGCGAGCGCGACCGGCACGAACAGCAGCATCGCGGCGAACAGCACGGCCGCCGCCAGCGACGACAGCCCGCTGCGGCCGCCGGCCTCGACGCCCGCCGCCGATTCGATCAGCGCGGTCAGCGCGGGAATGCCGAGCACGGGCCCGAGCGTCGCAGCCAGCGAATCGACGAGGAACGGCCGGTTGATGTTCGGCAGGTTCCCCTGTTCGTCGAGCAGGTTCGCCTTCGCGCCGACCGCGAGCGCGGTGCCGAGCGTCGAGAAGAATTCCGCCGCGAAGAATGCGAACAGGTACGGCGCGGCCGCCAGGCTCAACGCGCTGCGCAGGTCGAGCTTGAACGCGATCGGCGCGATGCTGTGCGGCAGCGACACGAACGACGCGGGCAGGTGCGTGACGCCGAGCGGCACGCCGGCCGCGGCCGCGACGAGAATCGCGATCAGGATCGCGCCAGGCACCTTGCGCGCCTGCAGCACGATCGCGACCGCCAGGCCGATCAGCGCGACGAGCGCGCCCGGCCGCGAGAAGTCGCCGAGCGCGAACGCGTTGGTCTTCGCGTTCGCGACGACCATCCCCGCGTTGCGCAGCCCGAGCATCGTGACGAACAGGCCGATCGACGCGCCGAGCCCGAGCTTGATCTGCACCGGAATCAGCCGCACCACGACGCCGCGCGCACCGAGGATCGTCAGCAGGAAGAACAGCACGCCCGACACGCACGCGATGCCGAGGCCCGTCTGCCAGCCGACGTGTTCCGTCGTCGCGAGCGTCACGCCGATGATCACCGAACCGCCGATGCCGGGGCCGACGAGGAACGGCAGGTTCGCATAGAGCCCCATCAGCGTCGTGAACAGCACGAACACGATGATCGTCGCGGTCGTCGCCGCGCCGCGCTCCATGCCGCCCGTCGCGAGCAGCGACGGGATCACGACGAGCAGGTACGCGGCCGCGAGAAACGACGTGACGCCCGCGATCGTCTCGGTGCGCACGCTCGTGCCGCGCGCGGCGAGCGCGAAGCGGCGTTCGAGCCAGTTGGCCGGCGCTCGCGCCGGCATCGTGTCAGTCGCTGACATGGTGGTTCTCCTGTGATTCCGAATATTGTCCTGTGTCGGTTCGCGCAGCGCGGTCTTATACTGCCGCGTACCGCTTCCCGACCGTTATTGCCCGATGTCGTCAGACCGCTCGTCGCTGCTGCCCGCGCTCACGCTGCGGCAGGTCCAGCACTTCGTCGTGCTCGCCCATGCACGCAGCTTCACGCAGGCCGCGCAGGCGCTGTCGCTCACGCAGCCCGCGCTCACCGCGTCGATCCGCCAGATCGAGTTCCTGCTCGGCGGGCGCCTGTTCGCGCGTTCCGCGCACCGGCTCACGCTGACGTCCGCGGGCGAAGCCGTGCTGCCGCTCGCCGAACGGCTGCTCAACCAGGCGCGCGGCACGTTCGACGACATGACGCGGCTCATCGGCGAACGCATCCAGACCGTGCGGATCGCGTTCATCCCGTCGGTCGCGGGCCGCCTCTTGCCCGCGCTCAACGCGCTGCGCGGCGCACACCCGACGCTGCGCTTCACGCTTACCGACCTGCCGAACAGCGCGCTCGTCGAAGCCGTGCGCGACAGCGTCGCGGATCTCGGCATCGGCGTGCGCGAACCGGACAGCGACGACGGCACGCTGCGCTACCGGCAGCTCTTCGAGGACGAGATCGTGATCGTCGTGCGGCACGACGATCCGCTCGCCCGCGCGAAGAGCGTCACGTGGGCGAAGCTCGTCGATCGCGAACTGGCCGTGTTCGTGCGCGGCAGCGTCAGCGAATCGCTGCATCGCACCGGTGGCGCCGAGAAGCTGCGCCTGAACGTCACGTACCGGATGGAATACACCGAGCCGCTCTACGCGCTCGCACGAAACGGCCTCGCGACCGCCGTGCTGCCGAGCCTCTATACGATGCATCTGCACGATCCCGAACTCGTCGCGCTACGCGTCGACAAACCGCGCGTCACGCGCGCGATCTCGCTGATTTCCCTCGCCGGCGACGATCGCGGCCCGCACGTGCGCGCGTGCCGCGAGTGGATCGCGAAGCACATCTGATTCCGTTCGCCGCGCGACGTCGCGCTCAGGGCAGCTTCGCGACGCGCTCGACGAGCGTCGCGTAGAAGCGGTCCGCGTCGACCTCGTTGATCCACGTCGCATTCGCCGCGCGACCGCTGCGGCCGTTCCAGTCGACGATCGTCTCGCCGAGCGTCCACTGCCCGCTCGTCTCGACCACCACGTTCACCTTGCGTCCGCCGAACATCGTCGGATCGACGAGATAACCGACCGCGGTCGGGTCGTACATCGGCCCGTCGTCGACGCCGCGCCGCTTCTTGTTGTACGCCAGCTCGGCCGTCATGATGTCCGCGACGATCGCGCCGCAGCGGTTGCCGAGCGCGCGGAACGGTGCGACGCGCGCGGGCGTGATCGGCGCCTTCACCGCGACGTCGCGCGGCAGCACGACGATCGGCACGCCGCTGCCGAACACCACGTCGGCCGCCTGCGGATCGACGTAGATGTTGAACTCGGCGGCCGGCGTGATGTTGCCGCGCTCGAAGAATGCGCCACCCATCAGCACGATCTCGCGCAGCGCGCCGCGAATCTGCGGCGCTTCGATCAGCGCGGTCGCGATGTTCGTCAGCGGGCCGAGTGCGCACAGCGTCACGCTGTTCGGCGCGGCATGGCTCAGCGTATCGACGAGGTACGACACCGCGTGATCGGTCGCCAGCGGCGCGCGCGGCTCGTGCAGTTCGACGCCTTCGAGCCCGGTCTTGCCGTGCACGTTCGCCGCCGTCACGAGTTCGCGCGCGAGCGGGCGCGGGCAGCCCGCATAGACCGGCAGCGTCTTCGTGCGGCCGGCCCAGTCGCGGATGATCCGCGCATTGCGTTCAGTCAGGTCGAGCGGCACGTTGCCCGCGACGGCGGTCAGCGCGCGGACGTCGAGCCGGTCCTGCGCGCCGAGTGCGAACAGGATCGCGATGGCGTCGTCCTGCCCCGGGTCGGTATCGATGATCACCGTGCGGCGCGCGGTGTCGCCGCCGGCCGCGAACGCGCCCGTTTCGGGCAGCAGTGCGGTGCCGGCCAGCGCGGCGGACAGTTTCAGGAAGGTGCGGCGGGATGCGATCGGGTGGGTCATGGTCGAACTCAGAAAACGTGCCGGACGCCGAGCGTCGCCATCATCTGGCGCGTGCTGGTCGAGCGCGCGTACGCGAAGATCTGCGCATGGTCCGCGTCGCCGGCCGCCTGCTGCGCGATCACCGTCAGCGCGACGTCGGTGCGTTTCGACAGGAAGTAATCGGCCTGCAGGTTCACCTGGTGCCATTTCGGACGCTTGTCGATCACGTCGTACTTGCCGTTCGTGAACGCATACGCGGCGCCGAGAAAGAGCTGCGGCGTCATCGTGTAGACGACGTTCACGCCGAGGTTCTGCAGGTGCAGGTGCGAATTGTCGAGGTAATCGTAGCGTACGTCGGTAAACATCGCCGCGAACTGCGCGCGGCCGATCGTGTAGAAGCCGCCGGTGCCCGCAATCCGCTGCCGGCTCGCGTACGCCGCCGGTGACATCGCGCTCTTGCTGAAGATCAGCAGCGGCGACGCATAGTCGTTCGCGATCGCGCCGTCCTGGTTCGTGCCGCTGTACGGATGGTTGTACTGCGCATAGACCGCGCTCCAGCGCAGCGGGCCCTGCTCGTAGCCGAGCCCGAAGCTGTACGCGCTGTTGTTCGCGAAGCCCGTCGCGTTGCTGAAGCCGTACAGCGCGGTGAACTTCAGGCCGTAATAGACGGGGCTCACGTACTTCACCGAGTTCTGCACGCGGATGTCGTTGTAGCCGTTGTCGTTGTCGCCGATGTTCACGCCGTTGCTCGCGATGATCACGGGCCCGATGTAGTCGTGGATCGCGTCGTACTGGCGGCCGAACGTCAGCGAGCCGTAGGTGCGGTCGGCGAGGCCGACGTAGGCCATGCGCCCGAATTCGCGGCCGTTCTGCGCGGCCGTGCCCGTCATCACGTTGAAGCCGTTCTCGAGCTGGAAGATCGCGGACAGCCCCTGCCCGAGATCCTCCTTGCCCTTCAGCCCCCAGCGCGGGTTCTGGTTCGTGCCGGACAGCGCCTGCCAGGCGTTCTTGCCGCCCTGGTTGGTCGCGAACCCGACGCCGGCCGAGATGAGCCCGTACAGCGTGATGCTGCTTTGCGCACAGGCATGGGTCGCGAAGGCGCCGAGCATCGCGAGCGGGGCGAGCTTGTAGAGAGTTTTCATGCGGGTCGTGTGATCGGTGGTGGTCCAGGCGCGGCAGGGTTCCGCGAAACTGGACTCGACTATACGAACCCGGCTCGGATAATAAAAGTTTGCTTTTCTTATGTATCAATAAAACGGATTTATTCTCATCCTTGCGCCTCCCGCCCCCCGGCGGACCGGCCGTCAGTCCGCCGTATCGCCGCCCCTCGGCAGCTTCGACCACGCCTTGCGTCCCGGCATCGGCGACCAGGCCGGGCGGGTCTTGCGTGCGCTGTCGATCACGACCAGGTAACGACCCGCGATCGGCGTGATGTCGCGATCGCGACGCAGCACCCACAGCGACTTGCCGGCTTCGACGCGCGCCTGGTAGTCGTCGTCGAGCAGCCCGTGCCGGTCGAAGAACGTGTTCAGCGACGCAGGAATCCGCACGCACCCCTTCGAGTGCCGGATGCCGAGCAGCGATTCGAGGCGGTCGGGGTCGGTCGCATGCATCTGGAAGCGCATCGGCGACACGCCGCCCTTGCCCCAGCCACGTTCGCCGTCTTCCCAGCCGAAGTCGTAGATGCGCATGTCGCGGAGGCCGTAGCCGCGAATGCCGTTCTCGTTCGTCGTGCCTTCCGCGCGGAAATCCATGTTGTCGGGCGAGTGATGGAACACCCCGAGCGGCGTCAGGAAATGGTCGTACTTGCCCGGCAGCCCGGTGCCGACCGGCGATGCGCCGATCATCAGCCACGCATTGGCCGGCGTCGCGCGGAAGTAGATGAAAAGCGCCTGCACGTTCGGCGAACGGTCGACCATCGCGACGTATTCGCCGGCCAGGTCGCCGAGGTCCGCGTCGGCGAGCGCCTTCTGGAGCCGTGCGCCGTACGCGCGCTGCTCGCTCATGGGCACGTTCAGGCGCCGCGTGACTTCCTGCGTGAAGCGCTTGCGCATGTCGATCGCGCGTGCTGTCGCGTTTTTCGCTTCCTCGGCCGACAGCGGCGGATGCCGGCGTGGCGGGGTTGGCGCGGGTGCCTCGGCCTCGCCGGCCGGTACGGCGGACGCGGCCGACGCAGGCTCTGCGGCGGATGCGGCAGAAGCCGCCGACTCAGGCGCTGCGGTGGACGCGGCAGAAGCCACCGACGCGCCCGATGCCGCGCTAGCAGGCCCCGCATGATGCGCATGCGATGCCGCGGGCGCGGGCTGCGCGGCCGATGCGGCCGACGATGCATGCGCGGGTGACGCCGGATGCACACGGGAAGCTGCATGCGTGGACGGCGCGACTACTGAGGATGACGTAGCAGCGGACGACGGTACGTCGGACGCGGCAAGGGCAGGCCGCCCAGCGAGAACGGAGATTGGCAGTGCGACAGCGAGCCAAACATACATGGCGACTGCGCGGGTCAGGCAACGCGGCTTCGCAAATTGCCGCGTCAGATTGGAAAGCATCATACGTTCGAAGCCATCGGCCGATCCGGCCGTCGCATGTTGCTGTTGCGAACGGCGCATCTTCCGCGCGAGCCATCGACACGTCCGGCGCATCGCGTGCGCCCGGCGCCGACGCCTCTTCGCGGCGGAGCCGTTCGCTGATGCAACGCGTGCGGTCCAATGGCGGCTAATGAGTCGTCAGGCCTTTCATTTTACGCGTCCGGGCAATAATCTGCAGCGGTGAAAGCCGTGGCTTTCCGGTGGATTTGCGCTTCGTCACGCTTTGTTTCAACTCGTTGCCGCTCGCTTTGTCGTTGCGTGGCAACCTTGTTTGTTGGGCGCTTCTGGCGTGTGACGGGATGCGAGCCGTGGACTTGTATGTTTCATGACGAAGCGATGTTCTCACCGAATCGATTCGCATCCCAAATCATTTTCGATGCAGTTTTTGCTCCATGCAATCGCATCGCACGCGTGCCGCACGAACCCTGCGACACGCGTGTACAGCCATCGACTACCTGGAGATGGTTTCGAGCGCGATGCCCTTCGTGCGCGGCCCCATGAGCCCGATCGCGGCCATCACGATCGCCATCGCGCCTGCGATGAACGCGAACACGCCGAAGGTGCCGAAGCCCTTCAGCACGGCCGCGATCGCGAACGACGAGAAGATCGCCGAGAAGCGGCTCCACGAATAGACGAAGCCGACGGCCCGTGCGCGGATCGACGTCGGGAACAGTTCGGCCTGATACGCGTGGAAGCTGTACGACATGATGTTGCTCGCGAGCGTGAGGCCGATGCCGAGCACGATCAGGAATGCGCCCACCGTCGTCTGGCTGAACAACAGCCCGCAGACGACGATCGCCGCCGCCATCGCGACGATCACCGACTTGCGCTCGAAGCGGTCGGCGATCAAGAGGCCGATCAGCGGGCCGATCGGCGCCGCGAGCGCGATCACGCTCGAATACATCAGGCTCGACGTGATCGTGATGCCTTGCTTGATCAGCAGCGTCGGCACCCAGTTCGCGAAGCCGTAGAAGCCGACCGTCTGGAACACGTTGAAGATCGTCATCATGATCGTGCGGCTGCGATACGGCGGCACCCACATGTCGCGGAAGCTGCCGCGCGGCGGCACGGGCTCGGCCGGTGCGGGCGGCGGCAGCGGCCGCCCGTATTCGGCTTCGACCTTCGCCTCGAGCGCGCGCATGATGCGATCGGCTTCGTCGACCCGGCCCTGCTGCGCGAGCCAGCGCGGGCTTTCCGGCAGTTCGCGGCGAATCCACCATACGAAGAGTGCGCCGTGCGCGCCGATCAGCACGACCCAGCGCCAGCCGTCGAGACCGAACGGCGCGTGCGGCACGAGCAGGTAAGCCAGGAACGCGACCACCGGCACCGCGACGAACCCGACTGCCTGCTCGCACGCGAATGCGCGGCCGCGGATCTGCTTCGGCACGAGTTCGGAGATGTACGTGCCGATCGTCACCATCTCGACGCCGAGGCCGAGCCCGACGACGAAGCGCCAGAAGTTCAGCCCGGCCGCGGTGTCCTGGAACGCCATCACGACGTTGGCGGCCGTGTACCACAGCAGCGACCACGTGAAGATCGCGCGGCGGCCGAAGCGATCGGCGAGAAAGCCGCATGCAATCGTGCCGATGAACAGCCCGGAGAACAGCGCGGCGATGAAGCTCGCGACGCCCGTGGTGCCGAACAGGCCGTGCGTCGTCGCCGACAGGATGCCGCTTTTCACGAGGCCGGGCGCGACGTAGCCGCTGTAGAGCAGGTCGTAAAGTTCGAAGAAGAAGCCGAGGCTCAGCAGGATGACGAGCTTCCAGACGGTGCGGGTGGGTGGCAGACGGTCGAGGCGGGCCGAGATGGAGCCGGGGTCGACGGATGGGGATTGGGCAGGTGCCTGCGGAAGGCTGTCCGTTGAGGCCATCTTGGGCGCGTCTCCTGGTCGTGTCGTGTTGTGTGTTGTTGTCCGGCGACCGTTGAGCCGCCGTCGGGCGAATCGCTGCATTGTACCGGCACGCCCGTCCGGCACACGTGCGCGCCGGCCCCGGTATAAGGAACACGGCGACGGGCCGGCCACATTCCGGGTGCCGAACCGATTCGGACACCCCATTTTCGCGCCGGACAATGTGTAAATTGCGTAACGGTCTATCGGGTGCGGAAAGCGTGTCACAACAACGATCCCGGGCCGCACGCCTTGAGCTCGGGCAGTGTCGGCCAGACAGTACGGGCCTGACGCGCCGTTTCGTGCGAACTCGTGCCGCCGAATTCGCCACGAGCGAGAGGCGCAATCGGTACAACCACGCCTTCCACACCCCGGTAACATGCTACCGGGCCAACTACCGGCTTCCGGGCGCCTTTCGGCAACCGGCACTGTCGGCAAATCGTAAGAATTCCATGTCCATACAACGACTATCCACGTACGCCCGCCGGATCGTGATGATCGCGCTGCTGCAGTTCACGGCGATCGCGACCGCGTCGGCGTTTCCGGCGGCCGCTTCCGCCCCGGGCGCGAGCGGCACCGACGCGTCCGTGCCGGCCATCTCGCTGAACGACGCCGTCGCGCAGCTCAAGCAGATGCAGGCCGAACAGGACCGCATCAAGCAGCAGACCTCGACCGCGTCCAACAGCAAGGAGCTGGATGCGCTCGCCGATGCGACACAGGAGCTGAGCACCGATGTCGCGAAGCTGCAGAGCGATCTCGCTCCGCAGCGCGCGCAGATCCAGGCGCAACTCGACGTGCTCGGCCCGGCGCCTGCCGAGGGCGCCGCACCGGAAACGCCGGCCGTCGCGAAGCAGCGGGCGACGCTGAACGCGCGCAAGACGCAGATCGATGCGGCACTGAAGCAGGCCGCCGACCAGAAGACCAACCTCGCGAACCTGAACGAACAGTTCGCGAAGCTGCATCGCGGCCTGCTGAAGAACCAGCTCGCGTTCCGTTCGGGCGGTATCTTCAGCGCGCAGTTCTGGCTGCCGCTGTTCCAGCGTTCGCCGGATGACATCCAGCGGCTCGAAGATTTCAACGACGAACTGCGCGACATGCTGCGCTCGTCGTGGGTGCCCGGACAACGGGCGATCACCACGCTGCTGCTGATCGCCGCGTTCGCGATGTGGCTCGGCGGCCGCCGGCTCATCGAGCGCGGGCTCGCGTGGATCTGCCTGAACCGCCTGCCGCCCACCCGCTTGCGCCGCAGCGCGCTGGCGCTGTCGACCGCGCTGTCGACATTCCTGGCAACCGCCTTCGCGGTTCAGATCCTCTACCTCGCCGTCGCGCGCCACTACGAGCTCACGCCGCCGCTGACCGATCTGTGGGACCAGTTCGCGAAGCTTGCCGCGACCTGCGCACTGATCGCGGGGCTCGGCCGCGCGCTGCTCTGCACGAAGCATCCGTCGTGGCGCCTGCCGGCGCTCGCCGATCCCGTCGCACTCGCGATGAAGCCGTTTCCCAGCATCCTGGCCGCGCTGCTGCTGATGTCCGGCACGCTCGAATCGATCAACCGGATCGTCGACACCAGCCTGTCGGTCACGCTGTTCGGCCGCGGCATCGTCTCGCTCGTCGTCGCGCTGACGGTCGGCGCGTCGCTGCTGCGCTCGAACCGCGCGCGCAGCGTGCTCGCGGCGGCCGGCGAGGCACCCGAGGAGCGTTCGACGCTTGCCGGGCTGATCCATGCCGGCGTCACACTGGCGATCGTCGTGTCGCTGATCGCACTCCTGATCGGCTACATCACGGTCGCGCGCTTCATCACCTACGAGCTCGTGTGGTTCGAGATCGTGCTGTGCGCGACCTACATCCTGATCCAGTTGACGCGGGACGCGAGCGAAAGCCTGTTCTCCGCGACCCTGTCGACGGGCCAGCAGATCAAGCACCTGTTCGCACTCGAAGACCGGCACCTCGACCAGGCCCGCACGGTCCTGTCCGGATTCGGCACGAGCCTGCTGATGCTGATCGCGGCCATCGCGCTACTGACGGGCGGCTTCGGCACGACGCCGGGCGACCTGCTCGACAGCGCGGTCGCGATGATCGGCAGCCAGCGGCTGCAGAGCCTGAACATCATGCCGGACCGGATCCTGAACGCCGTGATCGGGTTCGCGATCGGCTTCTACCTGCTGCGCTCGCTGCGCCGCTGGCTCGACGGCGAGTTCATGCCCGCGCTCGGCATGGATACGGGGATGCGCGTGTCGCTGATCACGCTGTTCACCAACGTCGGCTACGTGCTGCTCGTGCTGATGACGCTCGGGCTGCTCGGCGTCAGGTGGAACAACCTCGCGTGGATCGTCAGTGCGTTGTCGGTCGGTATCGGCTTCGGCCTGCAGGAGATCGTGAAGAATTTCGTGTCGGGGCTGATCCTGCTGACCGAGCGTCCGGTGAAGGTGGGCGACATGATCAGCATCGCGGGTGTCGAAGGCGACATCCGCCGCATCAACGTGCGCGCGACCGAGATCCAGCTCAGCGACCGCTCGACCGTGATCGTGCCGAATTCGCAACTGATCTCGCAGAACCTGCGCAACGTGACGATGGGCAACAGCACGCAGGGCGTCGCAACGCTGGTGCTGACGTTCCCGCTGAACACCGATCCCGAGCAGGTGCGCGACCTGCTGCTCGACGCGTATCGCGCGCATCAGGCGATTCTCGAGAAACCGGCACCGTCGGTGACGTTCAGCCAGCTCACGCCGGACGGGATCACGCTGAGCGTGACGGGTTACGTGGCGAGCCCGCGGATCGCGAGTTCGACGAAGAGCGACCTGCTGTTCGAGATTCTGAAGCAGCTGCGCGCGGCGAAAATCACGCTGTCGAGCCCGCAGATGCTGGTCGTGCAGAACATGCCGGCGGTGGGAGACGCGTAACGCCGCGCCCGATCGCAGCCGCGTATACAAACGAAGGGCCGGTTGCCGCGACGCGGTAACCGGCCCTTCTCGCTCTCACGTGGCGCCTGGATCGGGCGCCTCGCATCAGAAGTCGAACTTCACGCCCTGCGCCAGCGGCAGCTGCCGGCTGTAGTTGATCGTATTCGTCGCGCGACGCATATAAGCCTTCCACGCATCCGAACCCGACTCGCGGCCGCCGCCCGTTTCCTTCTCGCCGCCGAACGCGCCGCCGATCTCCGCGCCGCTCGTGCCGATGTTCACGTTGACGATCCCGCAGTCGCTGCCCGCTGCCGACATGAATTGCTCGGCCTCGCGCATGTCGTTCGTGAAGATCGCCGACGACAAGCCTTGCGGCACCGCGTTGTGCACGTCGATCGCGTCTTCGAAGTTGTCGTAGACCATCACGTACAGGATCGGTGCGAACGTCTCGCGCTCGACCACCGCCGATTGCTTCGGCATCCGCACGATCGCCGGACGCACGTAGTACGCATCCGCGTGACCACCGACGTCGACGCGCTCGCCGCCCTTCACTTCGCCGCCCTGCTCGCGCGCATCGGCCAGCGCCTTCTGCATCGCGTCGAACGACGCACGATCGACCAGCGGGCCGACGAGCGTACCTTCCTCAAGCGGGCTGCCGACCTTCACCGACGTGTAGGCCTTCTCGATGCGCGGCAGCAGCTGATCGACGATGCTGCGATGGACGATCAGGCGGCGCAGCGTCGTGCAGCGCTGGCCGGCCGTGCCGACCGCCGCGAACGTCACGGCGCGCACGACGAGGTCGAGATCGGCGCTCGGCGCGACGATCATCCCGTTGTTGCCGCCGAGTTCGAGGATGCCGCGCGCGAGACGCTGGCTCAGCACCTTCGCGACTTCCGTGCCCATCCGCACGCTACCCGTCGCGCTGATGACCGGCACCTTCTTCGACGACGTCAGCACCTCGCCGACATCGCGCATGCCGAGCACCAGCTGGCTCAGCCCTTCCGGCGCGACGCCCGGATGCGTCTTGTCGAACTCGCGCAGCGCCTTGCCGAGCAGCACGTGGCATGCAATCGCGGTGAGCGGCGTCTTTTCCGACGGCTTCCACACGACCGGATCGCCGCACACGAACGCGAGCGCCGCATTCCATGCCCACACCGCGACCGGGAAGTTGAACGCCGAAATCACGCCGCACACGCCGATCGGGTGCCAGGTTTCCATCATCCGGTGGCCCGGGCGCTCGGACGCGATCGTGAGGCCGTAAAGCTGGCGCGACAGGCCAACCGCGAAATCGCAGATGTCGATCATTTCCTGCACTTCACCGAGGCCTTCGGACGTGATCTTGCCGGCCTCGAGCGTGACGAGGTGGCCGAGCGCGGCCTTGTGCTCGCGCAGCACGTTGCCGAACACGCGCACGAGTTCGCCGCGCACCGGCGCCGGCACCGTGCGCCACTTGAGGAATGCGTCGTGCGCGGCGTCGATCTTGCGCTCGGCGTCGGCGGGCGTGTCGACGGCCAGCGTCGCGAGCGTCGCGCCGTCGAGCGGCGAACGCGCGGTCAGCGCATTGCCTTTCCACTGGGCGAGATCGATATCGAGCGCGGCAAGAATGTCGTTGAATTGCATCACTTCCTCTTCAGGGACAGATTGATCGGTGCGGCGGCAGCGCCGCCCGCGTGATTCGATTGGAGCGCGTTCGCGCGCCCTGTGCAAGCGGATGCGCAGCTCGACGGGCCCGGTGCGCCGCACGGCGCATCGCGCCGCGCCGCCGCCGGAAGCCCGGCCGGACGGCGCGCCCCCGCCTCGCAAGGCACGATCCATGAAACACATTGTCGATGGCCACAAGTCAGGCCGCTATTGATATTAACTCACGACTTCATTCCCAAAACGCAACACCTCGGCAGGACAAATCCATGCGTTTCCAAGCTGATTCAGGACGCGTCCAAAGCCGGCAGCCGGGCCGCCCGGGGCGTCGCGTCGCGACGCAAGTTGATGACAAAGTTGCATCACCCTGTTCGGAAATATCGTTTGCGGCCCGTGCATCGGGCACACACAATCGGTGCGACGTCGAGGTGCAACGCACCCGGCGCGCCGACGGCCGCCATCAGGCAGCCGGACGACAGACGAAGGCGACACGCGTGGCAGCCCGGTTCACCCGGACCGTTCCCGCGAAGCACCACCGCTGCCCCGGCCGGCAGCAGGCACCGCGTCGCGCTTCGTCACCGAAAAAACAATCCCGGAGACAGCGCCCAGCGCCCGCCATGCATTCAGATGCCCGCCCCGATTCGTCCCGTCCGTCCGGCTCGCCGCCCGCGAAGCCATCCCTCCACCGTAGCCTGCAGGCCCGCCATCTGCGGATGATCGCGATCGGCGGCTCGATCGGCACGGGCCTGTTCGTCGCGTCCGGCGCATCGATCTCGCAGGCCGGCCCCGGCGGCGCGATGCTCGCGTACATGGTGATCGGCCTGATGGTCTATTTCCTGATGACGAGCCTCGGCGAAATGGCCGCGTTCATGCCCGTGTCGGGCTCGTTCGCGACCTACGGCGCGAAGTTCGTCGACGAAGGCTTCGGTTTCGCGCTCGGCTGGAACTACTGGTACAGCTGGGCCGTGACGCTGGCGGTGGAACTGGTCGCCGGGCAGCTCGTGATGAACTACTGGTTCCCGCATGTGCCGGGCGTCTGGTGGAGCGCGCTGTTCCTCACGCTGATCTTCGCGCTCAACGCACTGTCGGTGCGCGGCTTCGGCGAAGCCGAATACTGGTTCGCGCTGATCAAGGTGCTGACGGTGCTCGCGTTCGTCGGCGTCGGCCTGCTGATGATCTTCGGGATCATGCAGGGCGGCCCGAGCGCGGGCTGGGGCAACTTCACGCTCGGCGATGCGCCGTTCGTCGGCGGCTGGGCGACGATGCTCGGCGTCGCGATGATCGCGGGCTTCTCGTTCCAGGGCACCGAGATGATCGGCGTCGCGGCCGGCGAGTCGGAGAACCCGCGCACGACGATCCCGCGCGCGGTGAGCCAGATCTTCTGGCGCATCCTGCTGTTCTACGTGTTCGCGATCTTCGTGATCGGCGTGCTGATTCCCTATACCGACCCGAGCCTGCTGAAGAGCGACGTGACCGACATCGGCGTGAGCCCGTTCACGCTCGTGTTCCGCCACGCGGGCCTCGCGTTCGCGGCCGGCGTGATGAACGCGGTGATCCTGACCGCCGTGCTGTCGGCCGGCAACTCGGGCATGTACGCGTCCACGCGGATGCTCTTCAACCTCGCGGTCGAAGGCCGTGCGCCGAAGGTGTTCGCGAAGCTGTCGCCGGGCGGCGTGCCGCGCAATGCGCTGTATGCGACGACCGCCGTCGGCGCGCTATGTTTCCTCACGTCGCTGTACGGCGACAAGACGGTCTACCTGTGGCTGCTGAACACGTCGGGCATGGCGGGCTTCATCACGTGGCTCGGCATCGCGGTCAGCCACTACCGGTTCCGCAAGGGTTTCCTCAAGCAGGGCTACCGGCTCGACCAGTTGCCGTACCGGTCGAAGTGGTTCCCGTTCGGCCCGCTGTTCGCCTTCGCGCTGTGCGCGATCGTCGCGCTCGGCCAGGACTACCAGGCGTTCCTCACCGACAGGATCGACTGGGTCGGCGTTGCCGCAACCTACATCGGCCTGCCGTTCTTCCTCGCGATCTGGCTCGGCTACGCGATCGTGCGCAAATGCCGCCTCGTGCGCTACGAGGACATGGAGATCGCGCCGTGGATCGAACGCAACGCGACGCCCGAAGCAGCACCGCAGGCCGAAACCGGCTACGCGGGCTACGTCGCCAGCCCGGCCAACCCGACGCCGGGCACCTGACGGCACGCACCGCGCCGGCCGCCGCCCGAACACGGCAGCCGGCGCCCTGACAACCCCCATTCGACGCGGCGCGCGCGTTCAGGCAAGATCGACGCGCGCCGTCCGTTTTTACGCCGTTACGAATCCTCGAATCGCATGCAGAACTTCTACGAAGCCACCGTTACCCGCCAGCCCTACCCGCAACTGACCGGCACGATCGACACGCAGGTCTGCATCGTCGGCGGCGGCCTCGCCGGCCTGTGCACCGCGCTCGGCCTCGTCGAGCGCGGCGTGCACGACGTCGTCGTGCTCGACAGCGAACGGGTCGGCTTCGGCGCATCGGGCCGCAACGGCGGTTTCGTGTTCGGCGGCTACAGCCTCGACAACGCCGACCTGCTGCGCACGCTCGGCCGCGACGAGGGGCGCAGGCTGTACCGGCTCACCGTCGATGCGGTCGAGCTGATCCGCGCACGGATCGCGCGCTACGGAATCGACTGCGACCTCGTCGACCAGGGCGTGATGCTGGCGAACTGGTTCGACGATCCGTCGCGGCTCGACAGCGTGCGCACGCTGATGAAAAACGAACTCGACGTCGACTGGGAACCCGTGTCGACGGACGCGCTGCGCCAACAGCTGAAGACGCAGCGCTATTACGGCGGCCTGTTCGAGCCGAACGCCTTCCATTTCCATCCGCTGAAGTACGTGCTCGGCGTCGCGGCGGCCGCGTCGCGCGGCGGTGCGCGCGTGTATGAACGCTCGGCCGCGCTCGGCATCGCACGCGAAGGCGCCGACTACGTCGTACGCACGGCGCAGGGCACCGTGCGCGCGAAGGACGTCGTGTTCGCCGGCGGCGGTTACGCACGCGGCGTGTCGCCGCGCATCGAGCGCGCGGTGCTGCCGATCGCGACCTACGTGATCGCGACCGAGCCGCTCGGCGCGCGCCTGCCGGACGCGATCGACGCGCCGTACGCGATCTACGACACGCGTTTCGCATTCGACTACTACCGCCCGCTGAAGGACACGCGCATCCTGTGGGGCGGCCGGATCTCCGTGCTCGACCGCGGCCCCGACGCGATCGCGCGCCTGCTGCGGCGCGACCTGTTGCGCGTGTATCCGCAACTCGAAGGCGTGAAGGTCGACTACGCGTGGGGCGGGCTGATGAGCTACGCGCGGCACAAGATGCCGCAGATCGGCCGCGACGCGGACGGCGTGTGGCACGCGATCGCGTTCGGCGGCCACGGGATGGCACCGACCACGGTCGCCGGCGAAGCGCTCGCGGCCGCGCTGGCCGAAGGCCGGCCGGTGCCGGACGGCTTCGCCGCGTTCGGGCTCACGCGCACGTTCGGGCTGGCGGGCCTCGCCGCCGCGCAGCTCACGTACACGGCTTACCAGGCCCGCGACGCGCTCGCGTCCTGCCGCCGCTGAGCCGCCGCGGCGGCCGAAACGGCCCCGCCGATTAGAGCGGAAGGTCGGCCGGACGCGGATTTCCCACATGCTAGAATGGCTGGTCCAAGCTGCCGCGAAGCCAGAACAAGATCACATGAAAGCAGGAAGCAAGGCCGCCACGTCCGAAAGCCGCGCGCTTGCGTCCGACGCGCGCCGCAAATACGATCCCGAGCAAACCAAGCGCAACATCCTCGATGTCGCCACGCAGGAATTTTCCGCGATGGGCCTCGCCGGTGCGCGCGTCGACGCGATCGCCGAGCGCACGAACACGACGAAGCGGATGCTCTATTACTACTTCGAAAGCAAGGAAGGCCTGTACGAGGCCGTGCTGGAGAAAGTGTATGGCGACATCCGCGCGCTCGAGCAGGAACTGCACGTCGGCGACATGGAGCCGCGCGAAGGCATGCGCCGCCTCGTCGAATTCACGTTCGACTATCACGACAAGCATCGCGACTTCGTCCGCCTCGTGTCGATCGAGAACATCCACGGCGCGAAATATCTCGAACAGCTCAAGTCGTTCAAGAACCGCAACGTCAGCATCATCAAGACGCTCGAGGAACTGGTCGAGCGCGGCGCGGCAAGCGGCGCGTTCCGCAAGGACATCGACGCGTTCGACCTGCACCTGCTGATCAGCTCGTTCTGCTTCCACCGCGTGTCGAACCGCTACACGTTCGGCGCCGCGTTCGGCCGCGACCCGTCGGCGCCGCGCCTGCGCGCGCGGCATCGCGACACGATCGCCGACGCCGTGCTGCGTTACGTCGCCGCATAAGCGACGGCTGCCCGGGCTCCCGGGCAGCGCCTACCGGGCACGAAACAGCCGTGCCCGTCACGCGTCAGCGCGTCAATCCGTCGGCGCGGTCGACGCCAGCGCGATCCGCGCCTTCTCTTCCGGGCTTCCCGCCACGTAATACTTCTTCGCCCAGCTCGAATCGGGCGCAAGCGCGAGCCGCGCATGCGCGCCCGTGCCTGTGCCCGTACCCGTGCCGTGCTGCTTCGCATCGATCGCCAGCGCCCGTGCGCGGTAGTGCTCGTAGAGCCGCAGGAATTCCGCGAGATAGATTCCAGCGATCCGCTGGTCGCGAATCTCGAGCAGGTTCTCGTCGTTGAACTGCTCGGAATTGCGGCTCATGTTCGCCGAGCCCGTATAAACGACCGGATTCGCGCCCTCCGCGTCGATCACGATGAACTTGTGATGGATCACGACGGGCGGATAGGCCGGCGCCGGTTCGCCCGGAAACTGCCGCAATTCCGGCTCGAAGCCCTGCGGCACCGTCGCCGCCGAGAAGTACTCGGCGTCGATCACGTCGTGGTTGTCGCGGCTGCGATGGTATAGCTCGAGGTTCGCGAGCGTCGCCGCATCGAGCGTCTGGCCGGCCTGCTGCTCGGCATCGGCCTTCGTCGCGCTGCCGACGTTGATCTTGTTCACCAGCCCGAACATCATCAGCCCGCGGTCGCCGGCCGCGAAGCACGCGTCGCGCAGCGCCGCGTCGGTCGGCATGAACAGGCAGAACGACACCGAATGCTTCGCGGCCGCGATCGCGGCGACGATCGTGTCGATCTCGGTGCGCTGCCCCGTCGGCTCCGGCGAGAACGCCAGCCGCACCTGCGCGCTGCCGATCGTCATCGGCGCGGACCAACCCGGCGACAGACGCGCCGTCTCCGCGATCGGCGGATTCGCGGCCAGCGCATGCGCACGATCGTTGTACAGCGCGGCGAGCGCCGGCGAGTCGAATGCGTGCAGCACGTTCGCCTGTTCGGTGAGCCCTTCGGTCGTGAAGTTCGCGGACCCCGTCAGCACACGCGTGGGCGTCGCGCTTGCCGACGCATCGGTCACGATGAACTTGTCGTGCATGATGTGCGTCTTGTCGCGCGGTGCGAGCGTCGCGAGGCCCTGCAGCGCGTCGACGGCCGGCTGGTTCGGCGACGGCAGCGGCGGCTTGCCCTTGCGCGCCGTCGTGTGCGCGTCGTAGACGATCGCAAGCGACGCGTCGCCGTGCTTGCGCCCGAACGCCTCGAACGCGGGCAGCGCCCACAGCGTGTCCGTCAGGTGATAAACGGCCGACGCCGCGCGCGACGCGGGGTCGAGCATCTCCGCGAACACCTGCTCCATGTCGTTCGCGAGCCAGGTGCGCAACTTCAGCGCCTGCGCGTCGCTCGGCGCCGCATTCGGCGCGAGGCCCAGCGCCGCGACCTGCTTCGCGAACGCCTGCGAGCTGACCACCGCGCGGTTGAACCACGTGCCGATGCCGTCCTCGATGTGCGCGGGCAGCACGACGTCGCACACGCCGGCTTGCGCGTCGAGCACCTGCAGGTCCGCCGGCGTGCCGACGACCGGATACACGTCGTAGCGGAACGATGCATCGCGGTCCTGAGGATCGATGCGCGCGTCCCACCACATGAATTTCTGGATCGGCGCCTGGTCGGTCGGCGCATCGCCCTGCGTGTCGGCGGCCGGGCCGTCGAACGTCAGGCGGTTCGGCAACCAGCTGTTCGGCGCACGCGTCTTGCCGTCGGCCGACCAGAATCCCGGCGTGCGCCGGATCGCGAAACCGAGGAAATCGGACCGCGACGCCGCATCGGGCCAGTCGAAGGCCAGCAGGACGAGAGTGGGGGAAAGATAGCTGCGCACGCTGACGGACATTCGTTGCTCCCTGGCCCTGCGGCCGGTCGAGATGAATGGGTCAGTGTTGACGGCGGTTCTTCCCGCGGGATGACGGTTCGATGAACCTTGTATGTCGGACGCGCGTCAGTCGCACACGAGCAGTTCGATCCCGCGTGCGGTCAACGCGCGGCGCAGCGCCTTGTCGGGCGCGCGTTCGGTCACGAGATAACGCGCGGCGGCCGTGCCGTTGATCCGCACCGGCGTCACGCGGCCGAATTTCGAATGGTCGGCGACGATGATCGCCGTGCCGGCCGCCGCGATCATCCGGCTGCGCACCTCGGCCGCGAGCCGCGAGTAATCGGTGCATTCGCCGTCGGGCGTGATGCCGCCGGCGCCGACGAACGCGAAATCGACGTGGTATTGCGCAAGCTGATGGATCGTGTCGAGCCCGAAGGTTGCGTCCTCATCGTCGGACAGTTCGCCGCCGAGCAGCGTCACGCGGTTGCCGTTGCGCCGCGCGAGCACGAACGCGGTGCGCCAGTCGTTCGTATAGATCGACAGCCGGTGCCGGTCGGCGAGCGCAAGCGCGACCGCATGCGGCGTGCTGCCCGAATCGATCAGCACCGATGCGTCGTCGGGCACGAATTCGGCCGCACGCCGCCCGATCGTGCGCTTCGCGTCCGCGTTCGCGGCTTCGCGCTCGGACAGGCTCGGCTCGCGGCGATCCGCGGCCAGCGCGCCGCCGTGCGTCATCACGAGCAGGCCGCGCGCGGCAAGCGCATTCAAATCGCGCCGCACCGTTTCGCGCGACACGTCGAGCGAACGCACGAGTTCCGCGACCGACAACGCGCCCGATCGTCCGAGCTCCGACAGGATGAATTGATGACGTTGTTCCGCCAGCATCGCGTGTGCGCCCGAGGCGACTGGTAATGGGTAAGCCGGCCATTGTATTACGGACGTTTGACCGACATTTGACGGTGGCGCGAAACGGGGCCGGCCGCGTTCCCCGAAAGCGAAATTCTGAATTGCCTGACGCGCGCGAATCGGCGCGGCGCCGGTTGCTACACTTCGAGCTTCGCCGAACGACAGACAAGCCAAGGGGCTCGCGCAATGTATCGCAAAGGCAGTGTGATCGAAATCCAGTTTCCGCCCGAAAGACTCAACGACGCCGCCGGTGATCCGTACTGGATCGACCTGACGCTCGACGAGGCCCGCCGGCTGTACGAGCAGCTCGCCGCGCGCTTCGCGACCGACGCGCGCGCCAACCAGCCGCTCGATACGTTCTCGATCGACTGATTCGACTGATCTCCGCTTCACCACGCTCGCCCGTCCGCTGCGCACCGCGCAGCAAAACGCACGCCGCCGCATCCTCGCGATATGCGGCATGAGATGAGTGCAGGATTCGACAAGACGCCGGCGGAGCTTGCCCCGATACTGGCCGACTTCACGGTTCTGCCCGGCCGCCTCGCGGCCCGCCTCGCATGCTTACCTCGCTCGTCGCCGCCGCTTTCGTCGCGCTCTGGTCCACCGGCTTCATCGTTGCGCGGGCAATCAAGCCCTACGCCGATCCCAACCTGTTCCTGCTCGCGCGTTTCGCGGGCACGGCCGCGCTGTTCGGTATGGTGGCGCTCGTCGCACGCGCGCCGTGGCCGGCCCGCCGCGAGTGGCCGCGCCACCTGATCGCGGGCGCGCTGCTGCAGGGCGTCTATCTCGGCGCAAGCTACTGGGCCGTCGCGCAAGGGCTGAACGCGGGCGTCATGGCGCTGCTCGGCGCGCTGCAGCCGCTCGCCACCGCCGTGCTCGCCGTGCCGCTGTTCAACGAGCGCCTGCCCGCGCGCGGCTGGCTCGGGATGGCGCTCGGGCTGGCCGGCGTCGCGCTCGTGCTGGCACCGAAGGTCGCGGGCGGCGTCGCATCGCCGCCGGGCGCGGCGCCCGCGTGGCTCGTGGTCGCCGTGTCGGTGCTGGCGGTCGGGTCGATCACCGCCGGCTCGCTGTACCAGAAGGGCAAGCTCGCGCAGAGCGACCTGCGCACCGCGGTCGCCGTGCAGAACTTCGGCGCGGCGATCGTCGCGGCAATCTTCGTCATGCTGCTGCACGAGACACGCTGGATCGGCGCGCCGGCGCTGTGGGTGTCGCTCGTGTGGGGCGTCGTGTTCCTGTCCGGCGGCGCGGTCACGATGCTGATGTGGATGCTGCGGCGCGGCAACGCCGCGCGCGCGACGTCGCTGCTGTTCCTCGCGCCGCCGCTCGCCGCGCTGCAGGGCTACCTGCTGTTCGGCGAAACGCTCGCGGCGATCCAGCTCGCCGGCTTCGCGCTCGCGCTGGTGGGGGTCGTGCTCGCGCGGCGCTGACGCCAGCCGTCGATCAAGCCGGCACCGTCATCGCGGCCGCACGCACGGATGCGCTTCGCGCGGCATCCTGCACCCGCCCGGCGCACCGTGCACCATGGCGATGCAGCGCGTCTCGCCGAAGCAACGCAAGGCCGCCGGATCGCACGCCCGGCGCGGCGCCCCGCCACGATTGCGCTTATGATGGGCGCCTTGCATTTCGTTCCGGAACTCCCTTCATGACATCCGCCGATTACGCCAGCCGCCAACGCGCGATCATTGCCGAACTGAACGTCGCCCCGCAATTCGACGCCGAGGCCGAGATCGCCCGTCGCGTCGAATTCCTCGCGCAATATCTTCGTTCAACCGGCCTGCGGACCTACGTGCTCGGCATCAGCGGCGGCGTCGATTCGTCGACGGCCGGGCGGCTCGCGCAACTGTCGGTCGAACGCCTGCGCGCCGACGGCTACGATGCGCGCTTCATCGCGATGCGCTTGCCGAACGGCGTGCAGAACGACGAAGCCGATGCGCAGCGCGCGCTCGCGTTCGTGCGCGCGGACGAGACCCTGACGGTCGACGTGAAACCGGCCGCCGATGCGATGCTCGCGTCGCTGGTCGCGTCCGGCCATGCGTTCGAAACGCCGGCGCAACAGGATTTCGTGCACGGCAACATCAAGGCGCGCGAGCGCATGATCGCGCAGTACGCGGTGGCCGGCGCGCGGCGCGGCATCGTGATCGGCACCGATCACGCGGCCGAATCGCTGATGGGTTTCTTCACGAAGTTCGGCGACGGCGGCGCGGACATCCTGCCGCTCGCGGGCCTGAACAAGCGTCGCGTGCGTGCGGTCGCACGCGCGCTCGGCGGCGAGGAATCGATCGTGATGAAAGTGCCGACGGCCGACCTCGAGGAACTGCGCCCGCTGCGCCCCGACGAGCACGCGTACGGCGTCAGCTACGACGAGATCGACGATTTCCTCGAAGGCAAGCCGGTCAGCGACCATGTGTACGAGACCGTGCTGCGCTTCCACGCAGGTTCGCGGCACAAGCGCGCGCTGCCGTACACGCTGTTCGACTGGCCGACCGCGTAAGCCGCGACTGCGGCTGAGCGATCGGCGCGTCACAATCATCCGATGCTGCCGCCCGGCGACCGGCCGGCAGCATCGGAGCCCAATCGCCGCGCGCGGCCGTGACGGCGACGCGCGGCAACCCGGCGACGGGCAACGTCACGCGTGCCCGCCCGTCTTCGTCGCCTGCAGCGCACGAATCCGCATCCGCGCGCCCGTATCGCTGACCGTCGTGTCGTACATCGTCGCGAGATCGCGCTTGAGCGCGGTGCGCGAGCCGCCGTCGAGATACACCATGTGCCCCGACGGATAAAAACGCGCGGACAGGTTCTGCCGTACCTTCTGATCCTCGAGCGGCATCTGCTGCAGGTCGATCACGGTCTGGTAGAACGGCGTGACGAAGTCGTAGAAGCCGTTCGCCGACAGCACCTTCAGGTCGACGTTCAGCGCCATCACCGCGGCGAGATCGCCGGCCGTGTAGAGAATCACGTTCCCCTGTGCATCGATGCCCTGCTGCGCGCCGGTCGGGTCGATGTGGCTGAAATCCCAGTTCTGGAACGCCTGGTCGTTCAGGTCCGTGAACGCGGAATTCGACGTGAACTTCAACTGCTCGTTCAGGTAGCTGTTCCACATCGCCGTATACACACCCGTCACGGCCGTCATCGTCGGATCGTTGCCGCCCGAGTTCGGGTCGATCTTGCCGGCGATGCCCGACGAGATCCCGGTCACGCGGCCGTCGTACGAGCCGAGCGCGAGCCCCTGCGCCTGCAGCAGCGTCGTCAGGAACAGCGAATTGCCGCGCGCGTCGTAACTGGCGATGTTGAGGCTCCACGACTGCAGCGTCGCCGTATCGATGCCCGTGTATTGCGACAGTTTCTGCACGGCGGCCGGGTCCGCATGCGGGACCGCGCGCAACGCGTTCAGGTAGTCGGTGCGCGAGAACTGCGCGACTTCCTCGACGAACGCGCCGAGATCGGTCGGCGCCGGCGTGACGCCGAGCTTCTTGTGATACCACGCGTCGGCCGTCGCGGTCGGCAATGCGCCGACCGGGTTGCCGGCCTGCCGGTAGTCGAGGATCGACGATTGCAGCGTGACGCCGTTCAGGTCGACACCGTCCTCGTGCAGCTTGTACGCGAGCACGCAGCTGCGCGCGGTGCCGTACGATTCACCGAACAGGTATTTCGGCGAATTCCAGCGGTTGTTCTTCGTCAGGTAGCGCTTGATGAACTGCTTCAGCGAATCCGCATCCTGGTCGACGCCCCAGAAGTTGCGGTTCTTGTTCGGCGCGACCGCCGCCGAATAACCGGTGCCGACCGGGTTGATGAACACCAGGTCGCTGTGATCGATCATGCTGTCCGGGTTGTCTTCCATCTGGTACGGCGCGGGCGGCGTGAAACCCGGCATCGACGTCTTGATGCGCTTCGGCGCGAACGAGCCGAGCAGCACGAACACCGACGACGAACCGGGCCCGCCGTTATAGAAGAACGTCACGGGACGCGTTTCTTCCTTCGCGCCGTCGGCCGTGAATGCGACGTAGAAGATCTTCGCGGCCGGCTGCGAACTGCTCGGGTCGACCGTCACGAGATGGCCGGCTGTCGCCGTGTACGCGATGCGCTTCCCGTCGATCAGAATCGTGTGATGCGTGATCGCAGCCGCTTCGGTTGTATCGGTCACCGAGTCGTCGGGGCCGTTGCCGTACGCGACCGGATCGAAGAACGGCTGATCGCGGCCATGACTCAGCGCCACGGGATTGACGGTCGGCGGCACGCTATGTGAATTGTGGTCGCCGTGATGCAGCGGATAAACGCCGCCGGAAGATGCGGTATCGATGCCCATCGTGCTGCTCCTGGAGGTGAAAAAAGACGCGGGCAGGAAACCCGCGTCGAACGGAAAGGTAAGAAGCGACGCGTCAGCTCGACGGCTTGCGCGCGAGAATCGCGGCGAGTTGTGCGCCGTTCGGGCTGCCGAGGCCCGTGCATGCGTCCCAGCCCGACGCGGCCGCATACGTGCCGTTCGATCCCTGGGTGATGTCGCGCAGCGCGCCCGGATTCTTGTACAGCACCGGATTGACCCAGCCGGCCGATGCGCCGGCCGCCGCATTGATCCGCGCGATCAGTGCGGCCCACAGCGGGGCGACCGCGCTCGTGCCGCCCATCACCGTCGGCGTGCCGGCAACCGACACCTCGTAACCCGTCTGCGGCGACGCATCGCCAGCCACGTCCGGCACGCCGCGCTTCGCGAGCGGCGTGCTGCTGCCGTCGGCGCGCGTGACGGCGAGCCCCTGCTGCCACGCCGGCAGGTCGAACAGCGTGCTGACGCCGCCACCACCCGCGCCGCCGCCCGACGCCTCGTCGTTCCACGTCACTTCGCTGCGAATGCCCTGCCCGGGCAGCGCATCGAGTTGCGTGCCGCCGCAGCCGAGCACGTACGGGCTCGATGCGGGGAAGTCGACGTGATCGGCACCGTCCTGCAACCCGTCGCCCGAGCCGCTGTCGCCCGACGCCGCGCACACGGTGATGCCCTGCGCGGCGGCCGCCTGCAGCACGCGGTTGAACGCCTGCGCCGACTGCGTCTGCCAGACCGCTTCCGGGCCACCCCAGCTGATCGAGATCACCGACGGCTTGTTGGTCGTGTCGCTGACGGCCGCGTTGACGGCCTGGATGAAGCCCGCATCGCTGTTCGACGCGAAGTAGACCGCGATCTTCGCGGCCGGCGCGATCGCACCGGCGATCTCGATGTCGAGCGCGACTTCGCCGTCCGGGCCGTTCGGGTCGCCGCTCGGCGCATTGCGTCCGGTGCCGACGTTCACGTCGACGAGCGTCGGCGGCGTCGTGATCCCGAGCCCGCGGAAATACTGCTGGATGTCGGCCGCGCGATAACCGCCGCCCAGTTCGACGATCGCGATGCATTGCCCGGCGCCATCGCCGGCCGGAAAGCCGTATAGCGACGCGAGCTGGACCGGCGTGAACGTGACGCCCGCCGCGCCGCCGCGTGCGGGCCTGAACGGCGGACGCAGCCGGAAGTGCGGCCGCGCCTGGGGGCGGCTGTCGAGGCCGAGCACGGCCGTGACGGCATCGCCGAGATCGTCGGGCAGCGCGATCGGGCCCGAGCGGCCGCGATACTGGCCGATCGAACGATGCTCGAAACGCTCGAGCTTCACGCCGAACGCGGCTTCGAACTGCTGGATCGTGCCGGACAGCACAACGACGCTTTCGACCGGATCGACGCGATCGACCGTCAGTTGATGACGACGCGCGAAGTCCTCGGCCTTGCGAATGTCGTCGGGATGGGCGGAGAAACGCTGCGCGAATGCGGCGCGCGACAGCGGTTTCGCCTGTGCGTCGCCGGTGGCGAGCTGGTGGACCAACGTATCGAGTTGCCCTTCTTCCTGCCGCCGCAACATGATCGTGACGTGGATGCGTTCTGCCGGATCGCACGGACCGAGGCACTTGGACTCGGCGACGATTCGGGGTTCACGGTCGGCGTGAAGATGCCTTGCCATGTTCTGACCCTCCTTGGTACCGCGTTGCACGGAACAACCAGGAAATCGGACATGGCCGGCGGAAGTCGGTTCCGTTCGGTCAGTCGGTTCGCGATAGCGCGAAGTTGGAGGAATTTTAGATCAGTCAGACGATTTGCGCGCACGCCCTTCTGCACCGGGGCATGCGCGCGAAGGCCGGCATTGCACGCGGCCTGTGTCGATCGGCGCGACACCGCTGCTGCGGCGACGCTCAATCCATCGACAGACGCAGCGCGAAACCGATCAGCGCCGCGGAAAACGTCCAGCGCTGCACGGTCTGCGCCAGCGGATGCGCACGCATCCACGCCGCGATGCGCGACGCACCGAACACGCAAGCGAGGTCGAAACACACGCCGGCCGCGACCAGCAGCGCGCCGAGCTCGAACATCTGCAACACGACGGGCCCGGCCTCGGGCCGCACGAACTGCGGCAGCAGCACCGAGCAGAACAGCAGCGCCTTCGGGTTCAGCAGGTTCGTCAGCAGGCCCTTCACGAACGACTGCCGCAGCTCGCCCGCCGACGCCGCCGTGTCGCCTTCGCCGAGCGCGAACACGGGCGAGCGGAATACCTGGATCGCGACATACGCGAGATAGAGCGCGCCGCCGTAGCGAATCACCTCGTACAGCCACGGCGCGCTGCGGATCAGTGCCGCGACGCCGCAGGCGGACAGCGTCACGTGCGCGGTACGCGCGAGCGACAGGCCACCCGCCGCCGCCAATCCCGGCCGCACGCCACGGCCGATGCTGGTCTGCAGCACGAGCGCCATGTCGGGCCCCGGCACCGCATAAATGGCCGCCAGCGCGGCGAGATAGATCAACAGCAAATGCGTGGAAATCATGGTCTGCCCCCGTCCTCCAATGACGATATGTTGCCGCTGAAGGAGGAGGGATTATTGGCCATCTTTGGCTCAGGATTGGCGATCCATAGGGGAATCCGCCACAATCATGAAACCAGAACAAGGATTCCGCCAATATGATCGAACTCGACAAAACCGATCGCGCGATTCTCGCTGCGGTGCAGCGCGATGGCCGCCTGCCGATCGCGCGTCTCGCCGAATCCGTCGGCCTGTCCGAGACGCCGTGCGCGCGGCGCCTGAAACGGCTCGAAAGCGACGGCTACATCGAGCGCTATCGCGCGCAGTTGTCGCGCCAGGCGCTCGGCTTCGGCGTCGTCGCGTTCGTGCTCGTGCGCTTCGCGACGCACGACCGCAAGGTCGCCGACCGGTTCGAACGGGAAGTGCTCGGCATCGAGCGGATCCTGGCGTGCCACAACGTCGCGGGCACGGCCGACTACCTGCTGCAGGTGGTCGCGCGCGACCTCGACGACTACGGCACGTTCCTGCGCGAATCGCTGCGGATGCTGCCGGGCGTGACGTCGATCGAATCGGCGCTGTCGTTGCGCGAAGTGAAACACGACGCGGGCTTGCCGGTGCCGTGATGCGCGCGCCGGGGCACGCCGGCGCAACGCTTGTTCACATTGTCGGCGGCACCGGCGTCACGCGACGTCCGGCGGCTGGTGCGCGCGTTCGAGATCCTCGAGAAACGCTTCCACGAGCGGGTTACCGCGCCCGTTGCGCGCGACGACCATGTGGAACGTGACGTCGTAGCGCAACTGCTCCTGATTGAGCGGCGCGAGCAGCCCCTGCGCGACGTACGGCGCCGCGAAGTGCTGCGGCAGGTAGCCGAGGTGGTGGCCGGACAGGATCAGCAGCGCGACGGCCTCCATGTTGTCGGCGGTCGCGGTCACGCGATCGGGTGTCGTCGACAGCTGCGCCTCCGGCAGCGGATACGAGCGCCACGCCCATTCGAAGCCCGCGACGTCGGCCGGCGTCAGCGTGCCGGCGCCGTCGAACAACGGATGGCCGCGGCCGCAGTACGCGACCTGGCGCTCGATGAACAGCGGCGTGTAGTGCAGCGACGGCACGCGGTGCCAGAAGTAGCCGACCGCGATCTGGATCTCGTCGCTCAGCAGCTTCTCCTCGAGATCGCCCGGCGCGCGCACGGAGATCGAGAAGCGCACGGCCTCGTCGCGCGTGCGGAACGCGGCGATCGCCTCGGCGATCCGCGCGTTCTGGCTCACCGGCGTATGGCCGATCAGGCCGATGTTCAGCGTGCCGACCAGCTGGCGGTCCATGTGCCGCGCGGCCATCCCGAACTCGTCGAGCGCCGCGAGCAGCTTGCGGCTCATCGCATGGAACCGTTCGCCCTTCGGCGTGAGCCGGAAGCCGCTGCGGCCGCGCTCGCAGAGCCGGTAGCCGAGCCGCGTCTCGAGCGACGACAGTTGCGCGCTGATCGTCGACTGCCCGACGTTCAGCACCGCCTGCGCGGCCGACACGCCGCCCGCGTCCGTGACCGCGAGAAACACGCGGATCAACCGCAGATCGAGGGTCGACAGATTCCCCAGCACGCTCATCCCCTTCCATACATCGATGAAAATCGATGTTTACGTCGATATCTTCGCATTCTTCTTTCCCGGCGGAGCGCGTAAAACTGTGCGCCAAGCCGCGTCGAATGATACGGCAACCCCACATCGGAAGAGACACCCCATGAACGACCACACCCATTTCCAGCCGCTCGGCGGCAATGAAATGCCGCGCTGCGGCGGCATCGCGACGATGATGCGCCTGCCGCACGTGGCGAGCGCCGAAGGCCTCGACGCGTGTTTCGTCGGCGTGCCGTTCGATCTCGGCACGTCCAACCGCACCGGCGCGCGCTTCGGCCCGCGCCAGATCCGCACCGAATCCGTGCTGCTGCGCCCGTACAACATGGCCACGCGCGCCGCGCCGTTCGATTCGCTGCAGATCGCCGACATCGGCGACGTCGCGATCAATCCCTACAACCTGCACGATTCCATCGCGCGCATCGAAGCCGCCTACGACGCGATCCTCGAGCATGACTGCAAGCCGATCACGCTCGGCGGCGACCATACGATCGCGCTGCCGATCCTGCGCGCGATCCACCGCAAGCACGGCAAGGTTGCATTGATCCACGTCGATGCACACGCCGACGTGAACGATACGATGATGGGCGAAAAGATCGCGCACGGCACGCCGTTCCGCCGCGCGGTCGAGGAAGGCCTGCTGCATGGCGACAAGGTCACGCAGATCGGCCTGCGCGGTACCGGTTACGCCGCCGAGGATTTCGACTGGTGCCGCGATCAGGGCTTCCGCGTGGTGCAGGCCGAGGAATGCTGGAACAAGTCGCTCGCGCCGCTGATGGAAGAAGTGCGCGCACGCGTCGGCGACACGCCCGTCTACATCAGCTTCGACATCGACGGCATCGATCCGGCCTACGCGCCGGGCACCGGCACGCCGGAAATCGCGGGCCTCACGGTGCCGCAGGCGCTCGAGATCATCCGCGGCGCGAAGGGGCTGAACATCGTCGGCTGCGATCTCGTCGAGGTCGCGCCGCCGTACGACCCGTTCGGCACCACGGCGCTGCTCGGCGCGAACCTCGCGTACGAACTGCTGTGCGTGCTGCCGGGTGTCGCCTACCGCGACTGATCCCCGCCAGACACGACCTATTCCAAATCAGAGGATTCCAGAGGAGCACACATAAAGATGGGGACTTCCGTCAAGCAACCGAAGCGGGCGGCGCTCGCGTCGTTCGTCGGCACCACGATCGAGTGGTACGACTTCTATAGCTACGCGACCGCCGCCGCCATCGTGTTCGGACCGCTGTTCTTTCCCGGCGAAAACCGCTTCGTCAGCCTGCTCGCGTCGTTCGGCTCGTTCGCGGTCGGCTTCTTCGCACGGCCGCTCGGCGGCGTGATGTTCGGCTACCTCGGCGACCGCTTCGGCCGCAAGCGTTCGCTGCTCGCGACGCTGATGCTGATGGCCGTGTCGACGGTCGCGATCGGCCTGCTGCCGACCCACGCGCAAGCCGGTGTGATCGCACCGATCCTGCTCGTGCTGATGCGCGTGCTGCAAGGCATCGCGGTCGGCGGCGAATGGGGCGGCGCGGTGCTGCTCGCCGGCGAGCATGCGCCCGAAGGCAAGCGCACGTTCTTCGCGTCGTTCGCGCAGCTCGGCAGCGCGAGCGGCCTGATCCTGTCGATGCTCGCGTTCGGCGCGATCAGCACGCTGTCGAAGGACGACATGATGAGCTGGGGCTGGCGCGTGCCGTTCCTCGCGAGTTCCGTGCTGCTGGTGGTCGGTTTCGTGATCCGCGCGAGCGTGTCCGAGTCGCCCGAGTTCGAGGAAGTCAGGAAGAGCGGCAACACCGCGCAGAACCCGCTGCGCGAAGCGCTCAAGTACTGGCCGCTGCTGCTGCTCGCGATCGGTGCGAACGTGTACGGCATCGCCGGCGTGTATTTCAGCAACATCTTCATGATCAGCTATGCGACGCAGTTCCTGTCGCTCGACCGGTCGATGGTGCTGCATTGCATGACGATCGTCGCGGTGCTGCAGTTCGTCGTGCAGCTCGCCGCCGCGTTCCTCGCGCAGCGCTTCGGCACCACGCGCGTGCTGCTGATCACCGGCGCATGGGCCGCGATCGTCCCGTTCGCGATGCTGCCGCTCGTGCACATGGGCACGCCGCTGTCGATCACGGTCGGCGTCGGCCTCGCGACGCTCGCGGAATCGGGCTACTACTCGGTGGTCGCGGGTTTCGTCAGCGGCATCTTCGTCGCGCGGATCCGCTATACGGCGATCTCGATCGCGTACCAGGTGTGCGGCGCGCTCGCCGGCGGCCTCACGCCGCTCGTCGCGACCATCATCGCGCAGAACACCGCGCCGCAATGGTGGCCGCTCGCGATCCAGTACACGAGTGCCGCAATCCTCTCGTCGCTGTGCGTGTGGCTGATCTCGCGCCGCGTCAGCATCGACGATGCGGGCGCGCCCGGCAAGACGCGCGAGTCGCTGCCGCGCGGCGTGCGCACCGCGTAACGTCCCGCAACGGGCAGGCGATTCGCCTGCCCGTTTTTTTTGCGTTGTCCGGCGGTGCATCGCACCGCCCGCGCATCCCCCGATATTGATTGCTTGCCACGACGACGTCGCGGCAGGCAGGCGCACGCGGTCGCATCGACGAACCGCGCGCGACCCTGGAGACAAGCCGTCATGAACCGCCCCGACACCCTCGACCTTGGCCGCGCCGAATCGGCCGGCCTCGCGATCGAGCACCACTCGATCGACTACATCCCGGAACACGAACGCCACGCAAAACTGGCGAGCCAGGGGCCGTTCTGGTTCCTCGGCAACTTCCATTTCTTCACGATCTCGATCGGTTTCGTCGGGCCCGGCATGGGCCTGTCCGCCGGCTGGACGACGCTCGCGGGCGCGCTCGGGATCATGTTCGGCACGATCTTCATGGCGTTTCACGGCTCGCAGGGGCCGGAGATGGGCCTGCCGCAGATGATCCAGTCGCGCGCGCAATTCGGCTATCGCGGCGTGATCGTCGCGCTGCTCGCGACGCTGTTCGTCTTCGTCGGCTTCAATGTCGTCAACGTGTCGCTGATGGTCGACGGCGTGCACAACGTATTCGGGATCGACGGCGGCTTCGTCGCCGTCGCGGCCGTGGCAATCGGCGCGCTGCTCGCGATCTACGGCCACGACCTGATGCATCGCACTTTCACGTGGGCGCTGATCGCGACGCTGCCGCTCTATGCGCTCGTCACGCTCGCGCTCGCGTTCGGTCATGCGGCGCCTGCGCACGCCGCCATTGCGCCGGCCGCCGCGCCGGGCTTCAATTGGATCGCGTTCGCGACGCAGTTCGCGATCGCCGCGAGCTACAACATCTCGTATGCGCCGTACGTGTCCGACTATTCGCGCTATCTGCCGAAAAATACGAGCCGCGCGAAGCTGATCGCGGTGATCTTTGCGGGCGCGTCGCTGTCGGGCACCTGGATGATTGGCCTCGGCGCGTGGCTCGCGCAGAAGCTGCACGCAGCCGATGCGCTGGTCGCGATGAACGATGTCGGCACGTCGCTCGTGCCGGGCCTCGGCAAGCTGATCGCGATCGTGTCGCTGGTCGGCTTCCTGCCGATCATCGCGCTCAACGCGTACAGCGCGATGCTGACCGTCCTGACCGCCGTCGATTCGATCGTGCCGATCCGGCCGACCCGTCGCGCGCGCGTCGCGTCGATCGTCGCGATCAGCGCCTTCGTGCTCGCGTGCGTGTTCGCGATCCGCGGCAACGGCATCGCGCTGCTGCAGACGTTCCTGACGCTGATGCTCTACTTCCTGGTGCCGTGGACTGCGGTGAATCTCGTCGACTATTTCTTCGTGCGGCGCGGCCACTATGCGATCGCGCATTTCTTCACGCCGAACGGGCTGTACGGCGCGTGGCAACCGCGCGGCATCGTCGCGTACCTGGCCGGCTTCGCGGCGATGGTGCCGTTCTTCTACATCTTCGATGCCGAAGCGAACCGCGAGGTATTCGTCGGTCCGTTCGCACGGATGCTCGGCGGCGTCGACATCGCGTGGCTCGTCGGGCTGATCGTCGCGGGCGCCGTGTATGCGGTCCTGTCGCGCTCGCTCGACCTCGAACACGAACGGCGCGTGATCGCGAAGACGCCTGCGCCCGACGCCCCCGCCAGCACGGGCATTCGCGAACGCGCATAACGGAAAACGGCCCGTCACGGCGGGCCGGTACTTCAGTCGTCGCAGCGCAAGCTGCCGCGCGTCAGTGTGCCTGGTTGCGCAGCGTCTTCGCGGCGGCGACCATGTTCGTCAGCGCCGGAATCACTTCCGCCCACTGGCGCGTCTTCAGGCCGCAGTCCGGGTTCACCCACAGACGCTCCGCCGGAATCCGTTCAGCCGCCTTCCGCATCAGGCCGACGATGTGATCCTGCGTCGGGATGTTCGGCGAGTGGATGTCGTACACGCCCGGCCCGATTTCGTTCGGATACTTGAAGGTGTCGAACGCGTCGAGCAGCTCCATGTCCGAGCGCGACGTCTCGATCGTGATCACGTCCGCATCCATGTCGGCGATCGACGCGATGATGTCGTTGAACTCCGAATAGCACATGTGCGTGTGGATCTGCGTATCGTCCTGCACGCCGTTCGCAGTGATGCGGAATGATTCGACCGCCCACTTCAGGTACTCGCCCCATTGCGCGCGGCGCAGCGGCAGCCCTTCGCGCAGTGCCGCCTCGTCGATCTGGATCACGCGCACGCCGGCCTTCTCGAGATCGAGCACTTCGTCGCGGATCGCGAGCGCGAGCTGGTAGCACGACACCGAACGCGGCTGGTCGTCGCGCACGAACGACCAGTTCAGGATCGTCACGGGGCCGGTCAGCATGCCCTTCATCGGCTTGTTCGTCAGCGACTGTGCATACGTGATCCATTCGACCGTCATCGCCTTCGGGCGGCTGATGTCGCCAAACAGGATCGGTGGCTTCACGCAGCGCGAACCGTACGACTGCACCCAGCCGAACTGGCTGAATGCGTAGCCGTCGAGCTGCTCGCCAAAATATTCGACCATGTCGTTACGCTCGGCTTCGCCGTGCACGAGCACGTCGAGTTCGAGCGATTCCTGCTCGCGCACGCTGCGTTCGATCTCCGCGCGCATCGCCGTGCGGTAACCCGCTTCGTCCAGCGTGCCGGCCTTGAACTGGCTGCGCGCCTGGCGGATTTCGACGGTCTGCGGGAACGAGCCGATCGTCGTCGTCGGGAAGGCCGGCAGGCTCAGTCGGGCCGACTGCTTCGGCGCGCGCTGCGCATAGGGGCTCACGCGATTGCCGAGCTGCGCGTCGATACGCGCGATCGCGGCCTTCACGACCGGGTTGTTCACCCGCGGCGAGCGGCGGCGCGAGTCGATCGCGGCGGCATTCGCGGCAAGCGCATCGGCCACTTGGTCGCGGCCTTCGTTCAGCGCGGTCGCGAGCACCTTCAGTTCGTCGAGCTTCTGCAGCGCAAACGCGAGCCACGAACGGATCTCCGCGTCGAGCTTCTCCTCGCTCGCGAGATCGACCGGCACGTGCAGCAGCGAGCACGACGGCGCGAGCCACAGGCGATCGCCGAGCTGCTTCGCGAGCGGTTCGAGCCAGTCGAGCGTCGCGTTCAGGTCCGTCTTCCAGATGTTGCGGCCGTTGATCGCGCCCACCGACAGCACGCGCCCGGCCGGCAGTTCGCGCACCAGCGCGTCGACTTCGTCGCGTGCATTGATCGCGTCGATATGCAGGCCGTCGACCGGCAGCGAGGCCGCGAGCGTCAGGTTGTCCTGAAGCTGCCCGAAGTAGGTGGCGAGCAGCACCTTGATGCGGCGCGTTTCCAGCGTCGCATAGGCGGTGCGGAATGCGTGCCGCCACTCGGCGTCGAGTTCCGTGACGAGAATCGGTTCGTCGATCTGCACCCATTCGACGCCTTGCGCGGTCAGCGTGTCGAGCAGCGCGCCGTACACGGGCAGCAGCTTCGGCAGCAGCGCGAGGCGATCGGAATCGTCCTTCGCCTTGCCGAGCCACAGGTACGTGACGGGACCGAGGATCACCGGCTTCACGGCCACGCCCTGCGCCTGCGCTTCCGCCAGTTGCTGGAGCAGGCGCGACGGGTCGAGCGAGAAGTTCGTGTCCGCGTGGAATTCCGGCACGATGTAGTGATAGTTCGTGTCGAACCACTTCGTCATTTCACCGGCCGAGACACCGCCGCAGCACGCGGCATGCTCTTCGGCCGACTGCGCCGACCGGCCGCGCGCGACGCGGAAATAGTTGTCGAGCACGTCGCCGTGGAAGCCCTGCACGCGCTTCGGCAGGTTGCCGAGCGTGAAGCTCATGTCGAGCACCTGGTCGTAGAACGCGAAGTCGCCGAGCGGCGCCAGGTCCAGATCGCGCTGGTCGTTCCAGTGGCGCTGGCGCAGCTGCGCGCCGAGCGCCTTCAGCTCGTCGCGCGACGATTCGCCTTTCCAGTAGCGTTCGAGACCGAACTTGAGTTCGCGCTTCGCGCCGATGCGCGGGAAACCGAGGTTGTGTGTGGTGACCATGACGCTGCCGTCCAGATGTAGTGAATGTCCGGCAGCCATGATAGGGATTTCAACACATGAAATAAAATGGCATTATTTCATTCATCCATTAAAATTGTTCATGCATCTGTCGGGTGAGCGATAACCATGCTGGAACGATTCCATCTCGTCGTGATTCGTGAAGTCGAGCGCCAGGGCTCGCTGACCGCGGCCGCCAACGCGCTGCACCTCACGCAATCGGCGCTCAGCCATACCGTCCGGAAAATCGAGCAGCAGCTCGGCACGCCGATCTGGGACCGGGAAGGTCGCGGCCTGCGGCTCACGCAGGGCGGGCAATATCTGCTGAAGCTGGCGAACCGGCTGCTGCCGCAGTTCGAGCTCGCCGAGGAGCGGATGAAGCAGTACGCGAAGGGCGAGCGCGGCACGCTGCGCATCGGGATGGAATGCCACCCGTGTTACCAGTGGCTGCTGAAGGTCGTGTCGCCTTATCTGTCGCGCTGGCCCGACGTCGACGTGGACGTGAAGCAGCGCTTCCAGTTCGGCGGCATCGGCGCGCTGTTCGGTTACGACATCGACGTGCTCGTCACGCCCGATCCGCTGAACAAGCCGGGTCTGCACTTCGTTCCCGTATTCGATTACGAGCAGGTGCTGGTGGTCGCTGACTCACACCGGTTCGCGAACGCCGACTACGTGACGCCCGCGCAATTGACGGACGAGATCCTGATCACCTACCCGGTCGAAACCGACCGGCTCGACATCTACAACCAGTTCCTGACGCCGGCCGGCATCGTGCCGAGGCGGCACAAGTCGATCGAGACGACCGACATCATGCTGCAGATGGTGGCGAGCGGGCGCGGCGTGGCCGCGCTGCCGAGATGGCTCGCCGACGAATACGCGGACCGCATGCCGGTCGTGCCGGTCAAGCTCGGCAAGAAGGGCATCGCGAAGCAGATCTTTCTCGGCATCCGCGAGGCGGACGCGGCGATCGACTATCTGGCCGCGTTCGTCGCGCTGGCGCGAGAATCGACGTGGAGCGCGCCGCGCATGATGCGCTAGGCGCGCCCGGTTGCAGGACGTGTCAGGCGGCGCGCATGCCGATGCGTTCGCCGCGCTCGACCCACGCGCCGAACAGCAGGCCGATCGTCGTCCACATGATCACCTGCATGCCGATCGCCGCGACGCGGAACTTCCACAGCACGGCGGCCGGGAAAGCGGCCGGCACCTCGTTGATCGACGGCAGCCCGAACTGCACCGCCGCGATGATCGCGACGAACACGAGCCCGGCGACGATCGACGCGTTCCATTGGCCGAGCTTCGCCAGCAGATGGCGGCGCACGCTGACCGAGAACACCATCGTCGCGATCGAGATCGCGATCATCAGGAAGAACAGGCCCGTGCGATAGCCGATCGTGTCGGGATCGCCGACCGACGGCGGATTGGCCGGGTACTTGAGGTTCGGCACGATCACGAGCGCGATGAACGCCGCCAGTGCGAGCCACGCGGCCAGCGGCCGCGCCGGGAGGCGGCCGCCGCGCCCGTACGCGAACGCGAAGACCAGCGAGAACAGCCCGCCGAATGCCGCACCGTAGGTCACGACACCGGTCAGCAGGCCAAGGCCGGCCTGCGTGTGACGACTGACCAGCTCGGGCTCCGGCGCATCGCCTTTGGCGGTGTCGAGCTTTTCTTCAAAGGAAATCGCCTGATCGACTTGCGGTTCGCCGACGATTTTCGCGAAACCGAACGTGAGGAGGCCCGCGGCGATGCCTGCGAGCATCCCGCGCATGAGCAGCTTTCCGACCATCGTGTTCTCCGCGTCAGTGGCAGGGAAAGCCGAGCAGATGGCGGCCGTCGTGGACGAATTCGTGAACGTACATACCCGGCACGAGCGACGTCGCGCCTTGTTCCGCGCCGACGAAATACAGGGCGAGCAGCAGGATCAGGCCGACGAACACGGCCCACGGCAACAGTTCACGGACGGGGATGGGTGCCGGCACGACGACCGGCTTCAGCACTGCTTCGCTCATGGATGCACCTCAGGGGAATCGCGCCCCGACAAATGTTGGATGGGTACGAAGGCAGGTCTGGCTTCCGGGATCGAGATTCCCCGGTTACAGTGGCGCGACCGCGCCGGAATTGCACCGGCTTCCGCGTTTCGTATCGGGCGGATTGTACGCGCGAAAGTCCGCGTGTTGAAGTGACGGCGTGCGAGCGACCGCACGTTCCGCCCGGCCCCTCCGACAACCGACATGACCCTGCATGCCTCGCTGCGCCTGATCGCACACGCATCGACCCGTGCGATGCGCACCGGCACGTTTCCCGACGACGATCCGCTCGACGCGCGCGGGCTCGCCGACGCCGCCGCATTGCGCGACCGGTGGGCGGGCGTCGCCGGCGCGATCGTGCTGTGCAGCCCCGCCCGCTGCGCGCGACAGACTGCCGATGCGCTCGGGCTGCGCGCCGACATCGATCACGCGCTGCGCGACATCGACTACGGCAACTGGCGCGGCCAGCGGCTGCACGATCTCGGCCGCGACTGTCCTGACGAATTGGGTGCATGGATCGGCGATCCGTCCGCATCGCCGCACGGCGGCGAATCGTTCGACGCAGCCATGCGGCGCGTCGGCACATGGTTGAACGCGCTGCAGCACGACCGCGACATCGTCGCGATCACGCATGCGGCGATCATTCGCGCGGCCGTCGCGCAGGCGCTGCGGATGGATTCCAGGGCCGCGACTCGCGTCGACGTCGCGCCGCTGTCATGCACGACATTCGCCGCATCGCCGCATGGATGGATGTTGATCGCGGATGTCGATCGGCGCGACACTGATGCGTAAGCCCCTGTCGTGCCGAGTTGCGTGCGCCATGTGGCCGAAGATGCGTGCCGGCGCTCGGCTTACATCGCTGTAAGACATGCCGTTCGTCATCCCGACTGTCATCAAACTGACTGCTGGCCGAAGCTAGGATCAGACGCGATTCCCCTACGAGATGCCGTCATGAATCAACCTGCTTCGTCCGCCTCGAACAATCCGGGCTCCGTCGAACGCACCCGGCAAGTCGGTTATGCCGTCTTCGTGCTGGTACTCGCGATCGGCGCCGTCTATATCGCCATGCACCTGATCGACGATCTGTCGTCGGTCCGCGAAGCGTCGCTGTTCCCGTACCTGATGCTCGGCGCCGCGCTGCTGATCGCGCTCGGCTTCGAATTCGTCAACGGGTTCCACGACACCGCGAACGCGGTCGCCACCGTGATCTACACGCACTCGCTGACGCCGAACGTCGCGGTGATCTGGTCCGGCATGTGGAACTTCCTCGGCGTGATGGTCTCGAGCGGCGCCGTCGCGTTCGGCATCCTGCAGTTGCTGCCGGTCGAGCTGATCCTGCAGGTCGGCAGCGGCTCGGGCTTCGCGATGGTGTTCGCGCTGCTGATCGCCGCGATCGTCTGGAACCTCGCGACCTGGTATTTCGGATTGCCGTCGTCGAGCTCGCATACGCTGATCGGGTCGATCATCGGCGTCGGGCTGATGAACCAGCTGATGCACGGGCCGTCCGGCACGAGCGGCGTCGACTGGGGCCAGGCGCTCGGCGTCGGCAAGTCGCTGCTGTTCTCGCCGATCGTCGGCTTCCTGTGCGCGTCGCTGCTGCTGCTCGTGCTGAAGGCCGTCGTGCGGATTCCGGAGCTGTACAAGGAGCCGCCGAAGGATCAGCCGCCGCCGTTCTGGATTCGCTGCCTGCTGATCCTGACCTGCACGGGCGTGTCGTTCGCACACGGTTCGAACGACGGGCAGAAAGGGATGGGCCTCATCATGTTGATCCTGATCGGCACGGTACCGACCGCGTATGCGCTGAACAAGGCCGTTACGCCGGCCGAATCGCAGACCTTCGTTGCGGTCGCGAACCAGGCGGCCGCAACGTTCGGGAAGTACACGAACGGCGTCGCGCCGTCCGCGAACCCGCGCGCCGACGTCGAACACTACGTGCAGCGCCGTGAGCTGACGCCGGCCGTGCTGCCGGCCGTGCAGCAGTTGTCCACGTCGCTCGCGACCGCGGTCGGCGCGTCGGGCTCGATGGCGGCCGTGCCGCAACGCGACGTCGACAACGTGCGAAACACGATGTATCTGGTGTCCGAAGCAATTCGCCTGATCGAGAAATCGGGACAACCCGCGTTCGCCGCCGACGACAAGCTCGCGATCGACAACTATCGCAAGCAGCTCGACCATGCGACCAAGTTCATTCCGACCTGGGTGAAGGTCGCCGTCGCGATCGCACTGGGTCTCGGCACGATGGTCGGCTGGAAGCGGATCGTCGTGACCGTCGGCGAGAAAATCGGCAAGCAGCATCTGACGTACGGACAGGGCGCGTCGGCCGAAGTCGTCGCGATGCTGACGATCGGCGCCGCAGACATGTACGGGCTGCCGGTGTCGACGACACACGTGCTGTCGTCGGGTGTCGCGGGCACGATGGCGGCGAACGGGTCCGGGTTGCAATGGAGCACGGTGCGCAGCCTCGTGCTCGCATGGGTGCTGACGCTGCCGGCGTCGATCGCGCTCGCGGGCGGGCTCTACTGGCTGTTCCGGTCGGTGGTCTGATCGGGGACGCTTTGGGTGGCCGGTGAGCGCCGGCCACCTGTAGTGGAAGGTTCGACTCTCGCTTCTCCGCTCCGACACGTCGCCGCATGCGGCGTGTCCGTGCCGCATCGCACGCCTCTCCCCCTTCCTTTTCCGAATTGGAGCGCAAGATCTGGAGCGCGCCGTCTCACGGACGTCGGTAGACTGGGTTCATCAACTTCCATCGTGGATTCAACCGTGCGCGGAACGCTTCCTAAGCATTCCACGCGACCGCACGGCACCACGTTGCTGACGAACCGAGGTAGCCCGTGAACATTGCCGATCTGCAACCTGCCGTCGAATCGCTGAACATCGCGCAACGTGTCGACGCAATCGACTGGACGACTGTCGATGCGGAACTCGATCGCCATGGATGCGCGCGTGTGCCAGGCCTGATCTCGGCGAGCGAGTGCGATGCGCTCGCATCGCTCTATCCGCGGGATGCGCTCTATCGTTCACGCGTCGTGATGGCGCGGCACGGATTCGGGCGCGGCGAATACAAGTATTTCGCGTACCCGCTGCCAGAGGTCGTCGCCGAGTTGCGCACGACGATCTACCCGCATCTCGCGCCTATCGCGAATCGCTGGAACAACGCGCTCGGGCTCGACGTCCGTTATCCGAACGACCACGCGACCTTCCTCGATCGCTGCCACGCGGCGGGACAAACACGGCCGACGCCGCTGATCCTTCAATACGGTCCCGAAGACTACAACTGCCTCCATCAGGACCTGTATGGCGAGCATGTCTTTCCACTCCAGGTCGCGATCCTGCTGTCGGCGCCGGGCCGCGATTTCACCGGTGGAGAGTTCGTGTTGACGGAACAGCGGCCACGCATGCAGTCGCGCGCGGAAGTGGTGCCGCTGACGCAAGGCGACGCGGTGATCTTCGCCGTGCACGGCCGGCCCGTGCAGGGAACGCGCGGCTTCTACCGCGTCAACCTGCGCCACGGCGTAAGCCGGATCCGCAGCGGCCACCGCCACACGGTCGGCATCATCTTCCACGACGCACAGTGACGGCAACCGGAACGAGCGCAACGCTATCGTGCCATTCGTCTCGCGGATGAATTCGCACAGGAAACACCGCGCGTCCGCTGCACCAATCGCGCGTTATCGTTCGGGGGTGGTGCGACCGGGCATCATCACGCGATCTGCTCACTCGTTCACAGTGGCCGATGACGGAGTTCGCTGCCCGTCAGGCCATCTTGGCCATGACGAACAGACGCTTCAAGTGAGCGACAGGAAACGAAAGCATTCACCTGTCGCGACACAAAGGCGATTGGCGGCCCGGCCTATCCTCGCGCCACATTCGCCCGCAGCCGGTCGCCCGCATCGAAGGCCAGCCGCGCGTAGCCCGGCAACGTCAGCAGTGCAAGCACACCTGCGGCGACGAACGCCCAGCGGAAATCGTCGAGCACGTAGTGCATGCCGGCCGCATCGCCCCGCACCAACGCCGCGAGCCGCAGCGACAACGCGCCGAACGCGATCCCCATCCCGATCGTCATCTGCTGCGCGGCGCTCCACAACGTGCTGGCCGCGCTCGTCTGGTGAGCCGGGATATCGGCATAGGCCAGCGTCGCGAGCGTCGTGAACTGCATCGACCGCGTCAGCCCGTAGACGAACACGACGAACAGCGTGATCGCCAGCGGCGTCGATGCAGTCAGCCAGCCGCACGCGATCGTGAAGATGCCGACGATCGTCACATCGACGAGCGCGACGCGCCGGAAACCGAAGCGATCGAGGATCCACGACGTTCCCGCCTTCATGCCGAGATTGCCGAGCGCGCTCGCGAGCAGCAGCAGGCCGGACTGGAACGGCGACAGCCCGAAACCGATCTGGAACAGCAGCGGCAGCAGGTACGGCACGGCGTTGATCGCCATTCGCGTGATCGAGCCGGTGAACACCGTCACCGAGAACGTCGGCACCTTCAGCGTCGTGAAATCGAGCAGCGGATGCGCGCAACGTCGCGCATGCAACCACGCGGCAACACCGAACAGCACGCTCGCCCCCACCAGGACCGCCGCGCGCGTGAAGTGCACGTCCTGCTGGCCGGCCGCCTCGGTTCCGATCAACAGGCAGGTCAGCGCTCCACCGGCCAGCACGAAGCCGACCCAGTCGAGCGGCCTTTGTTCGTCGGCCCGCGTGTTCCGGACGATCAGCCAGGTACAGGCCAGCGCGGCAATGCCGAACGGGACGTTCAACAGGAAGATCCAGCGCCATGACGCATAGGTCGTGATAAAGCCGCCGATCGGCGGCCCGACGACCGGCGCGACGATGCCCGGCCACGTGATCGTCGCGATCGCGCGCATCAGCTTCGCCTTCTCGGTGCTGCGCACGACGATCATCCGCCCGACCGGCACCATCATCGCCCCGCCGATACCCTGCAGCAGCCGCGCAGCCGTGAACGTCACGACGCTATCGGACAGCCCGCACAGCACCGACGCTCCAGTAAAAACGACGATTGCACTGGCGAACACCGTGCGGGATCCATAGCGGTCCGCGATCCAGCCGCTGATCGGGATGAATACGGCGAGCGCAAGCATGTAGGCCGTCATCCCGAGACTCAGCGCGTTCGGCCCGACGCCGAACGAGCGCGCCATTTGCGGCAGCGCGGTCGCGATCACGGTTGTGTCGAGGTACTCCATGAAGAACGTTGCGGCGACGAGATACGGCAAGAAGTCGGTCGTCCGACCACCTTGGACAGGGCTGTCAGTCATGAACGGTGCAGGAGACGGAATGCTGAAGACACCGACCGCCAGCGCATGCAGACAAACGCCTAGGATCGGGACGAATGGCGATATTACCTCGAAGGGCTTGCTGTCCGCTCTGCCGGGCATGTCGTGGGAATGCACTTTATGCGCATAGATTTCTGTGACGAATTCGCGATGCGTGCGCCCAGTGGCACCCACGATCGGGTTGGCGCGAGGTGTCGATGGATGGGTAAATGAAGCAGAGGTTTTTCGGAAAAACGCGCCATTTATCGGTCATTGCCGATTAACGTCGCTCATCACCATTCATCTCCACATCGTCGTTGGATGCATCGACGTCAGATCGATGCTGGCTGGAGTCGCCTTGATGTGGCGCCAGAGGGAAGCACCTGGGGATTTCAGTGAGCAGAACTGCGGGTCGCACAGGAACGGCGGCTATCTGGATCGATGCCATCGAAGCACCAGCTCCGGCCGCACCGCCCTTCGCCGGCGCGCGTACATTTCCGTCGCCGAAATGCAAAAACCCCCGCCTTTCGGGCGGGGGTTCTTGGCTTAGGGAGCCTGACGATTACCTACTTTCACACGGGAATCCGCACTATCATCGGCGTAGAGTCGTTTCACGGTCCTGTTCGGGATGGGAAGGGGTGGGACCGACTCGCTATGGTCATCAGGCAAAGAGGGTTGTCGCGTTGCTTCGCAGCGCGACCAATCTTGGAAGAAGCAGTAATTTTGGGTTGTGAGCTGTATCTCACACTAACGCGGTTACTCAACCGCTGTACGTCGAGTGCGCTGCACTCGACGCTCGATGTCCGTAAGCGCTAAAGCGCTAACGGGCATCGAGACAGACTTGTTATAGGATCAAGCCTTACGGGCAATTAGTATCAGTTAGCTGAACGCATTACTGCGCTTACACACCTGACCTATCAACGTCCTGGTCTCGAACGACCCTTCAAGGGGATCTAGTCCCCAGGGATATCTCATCTTAAGGCGAGTTTCCCGCTTAGATGCTTTCAGCGGTTATCTCTTCCGAACATAGCTACCCGGCGATGCCACTGGCGTGACAACCGGTACACCAGAGGTTCGTCCACTCCGGTCCTCTCGTACTAGGAGCAGCCCCCTTCAAATATCCAACGCCCACGGCAGATAGGGACCAAACTGTCTCACGACGTTTTAAACCCAGCTCACGTACCTCTTTAAATGGCGAACAGCCATACCCTTGGGACCGGCTACAGCCCCAGGATGAGATGAGCCGACATCGAGGTGCCAAACACCGCCGTCGATATGAACTCTTGGGCGGTATCAGCCTGTTATCCCCAGAGTACCTTTTATCCGTTGAGCGATGGCCCTTCCATACAGAACCACCGGATCACTATGACCTGCTTTCGCACCTGCTCGACTTGTCGGTCTCGCAGTTAAGCACGCTTATGCCATTGCACTATCAGCACGATTTCCGACCGTACCTAGCGTACCTTCGTACTCCTCCGTTACGCTTTGGGAGGAGACCGCCCCAGTCAAACTGCCTACCATGCACTGTCCCCGACCCGGATCACGGGCCAAGGTTAGAACCTCAAACAAACCAGGGTGGTATTTCAAGGACGGCTCCACCGAAACTAGCGTTCCGGTTTCATAGCCTCCCACCTATCCTACACAGATCGGTTCAAAGTCCAATGCAAAGCTACAGTAAAGGTTCATGGGGTCTTTCCGTCTAGCCGCGGGTAGATTGCATCATCACAAACACTTCAACTTCGCTGAGTCTCGGGAGGAGACAGTGTGGCCATCGTTACGCCATTCGTGCAGGTCGGAACTTACCCGACAAGGAATTTCGCTACCTTAGGACCGTTATAGTTACGGCCGCCGTTTACCGGGACTTCAATCAAGAGCTTGCACCCCATCATTTAATCTTCCGGCACCGGGCAGGCGTCACACCCTATACGTCCACTTTCGTGTTTGCAGAGTGCTGTGTTTTTATTAAACAGTCGCAGCCACCAGTTTATTGCAACCCCTTCACCCTTTGCCCGCAGGGGCATCAAGCTACAAGGGCGTACCTTATCCCGAAGTTACGGTACCAATTTGCCGAGTTCCTTCTCCCGAGTTCTCTCAAGCGCCTTAGAATACTCATCTCGCCCACCTGTGTCGGTTTGCGGTACGGTCATCATTAGACTGAAGCTTAGAGGCTTTTCTTGGAACCACTTCCAATTGCTTCGCTCCCTAGGGAGCTCGCGCCACACCCTTGAATTCCGCGCCCGGATTTGCCTAAGCGCCTTCTCCAATGCAGCGACCGGGACTTCCAACACCCGGACAACCTTCCGCGATCCGTCCCCCCATCGCATCTAACAATGGTGCAGGAATATTGACCTGCTTCCCATCAGCTACGCATTTCTGCCTCGCCTTAGGGGCCGACTCACCCTACGCCGATGAACGTTGCGTAGGAAACCTTGGGCTTACGGCGAGGGGGCCTTTCACCCCCTTTATCGCTACTCATGTCAGCATTCGCACTTCCGATACCTCCAGCACGCTTTTCAACGCACCTTCGCAGGCTTACGGAACGCTCTCCTACCATGCGTGCAAAGCACGCATCCGCAGCTTCGGTATATAGCTTAGCCCCGTTACATCTTCCGCGCAGGACGACTCGATCAGTGAGCTATTACGCTTTCTTTAAAGGGTGGCTGCTTCTAAGCCAACCTCCTGACTGTTTTAGCCTTCCCACTTCGTTTCCCACTTAGCTATATTTGGGGACCTTAGCTGGCGGTCTGGGTTGTTTCCCTCTTGACACCGGACGTTAGCACCCGATGTCTGTCTCCCGTGATTGCACTCTTCGGTATTCGGAGTTTGCTATGGCGGGGTAATCTGCAATAGACCCCCCAACCATGACAGTGCTCTACCCCCGAAGGTGAGACACGAGGCACTACCTAAATAGTTTTCGGAGAGAACCAGCTATTTCCAAGTTTGTTTAGCCTTTCACCCCTATCCACAGCTCATCCCCTAACTTTTCAACGTTAGTGGGTTCGGACCTCCAGTACGTGTTACCGCACCTTCATCCTGGCCATGGATAGATCACTTGGTTTCGGGTCTACGCCCAGCAACTGAACGCCCTATTCGGACTCGCTTTCGCTACGCCTGCCCTATACGGTTAAGCTTGCTACTGAACGTAAGTCGCTGACCCATTATACAAAAGGTACGCCGTCACCCCTTGCGAGGCTCCGACTGTTTGTATGCATGCGGTTTCAGGATCTATTTCACTCCCCTCCCGGGGTTCTTTTCGCCTTTCCCTCACGGTACTGGTTCACTATCGGTCGATCACGAGTATTTAGCCTTGGAGGATGGTCCCCCCATCTTCAGACAGGATTTCACGTGTCCCGCCCTACTTGTCGTACACCTAGTTCTTTCATACTGTTTTCGCCTACAGGGCTATCACCTGCTATGGCCGCACTTTCCAGAGCGTTCGGCTAACAATACAAATAAAGAGTACAAGGCTCATCCCATTTCGCTCGCCACTACTTTGGGAATCTCGGTTGATTTCTTTTCCTGCGGTTACTTAGATGTTTCAGTTCACCGCGTTCGCTTCGCATGGCCTATGTATTCAGCCATGGATACTCCAAAAGGAGTGGGTTTCCCCATTCGGACATCTACGGATCAAAGCTCGTTTGCCAGCTCCCCGTAGCTTTTCGCAGGCTACCGCGTCCTTCATCGCCTGTGATCGCCAAGGCATCCACCACATGCACTTGTTCGCTTGACCCTATAACGAGTCTGTCTCTCCGACAGTCGTTACAGGTTGAGTTTTCGCGTTGTGCCGTATTCCAATTGAGTCAAACATAGAGTTCGAATCATCTTGAGATACATCGATACAATCACAACCCGGATAGTTTCCACGTCCATCTCAAGACGCTTCCGCTATCCAAATTACTTACTTCTTCCAGATTGTTAAAGAACGACAGCCGATACGTACTACGTATCACTCTGACTGGCTCAATCGCCAATGCAAAATTCTCGGTTCAGTGTCTGAACCAAGCCCTTAGCGTTGGTGATTGGTGGAGGCAGACGGGATCGAACCGACGACCCCCTGCTTGCAAAGCAGGTGCTCTCCCAGCTGAGCTATGCCCCCATGAGTACAGATTCCTCAGGTACTACCGCCAGACAAGACATTGGTGGGTCTGGTTGGATTCGAACCAACGACCCCCGCCTTATCAAGACGGTGCTCTAACCGACTGAGCTACAGACCCCTGAGTCTGTCTTTAATTTACAGCCGATAAGCGTGAGCGCTCAACTTTGCGAGAAGCTCTAGAAAGGAGGTGATCCAGCCGCACCTTCCGATACGGCTACCTTGTTACGACTTCACCCCAGTCATGAATCCTACCGTGGTGACCGTCCTCCTTGCGGTTAGACTAGCCACTTCTGGTAAAACCCACTCCCATGGTGTGACGGGCGGTGTGTACAAGACCCGGGAACGTATTCACCGCGGCATGCTGATCCGCGATTACTAGCGATTCCAGCTTCATGCACTCGAGTTGCAGAGTGCAATCCGGACTACGATCGGTTTTCTGGGATTAGCTCCCCCTCGCGGGTTGGCAACCCTCTGTTCCGACCATTGTATGACGTGTGAAGCCCTACCCATAAGGGCCATGAGGACTTGACGTCATCCCCACCTTCCTCCGGTTTGTCACCGGCAGTCTCCTTAGAGTGCTCTTGCGTAGCAACTAAGGACAAGGGTTGCGCTCGTTGCGGGACTTAACCCAACATCTCACGACACGAGCTGACGACAGCCATGCAGCACCTGTGTATCGGTTCTCTTTCGAGCACTCCCACCTCTCAGCGGGATTCCGACCATGTCAAGGGTAGGTAAGGTTTTTCGCGTTGCATCGAATTAATCCACATCATCCACCGCTTGTGCGGGTCCCCGTCAATTCCTTTGAGTTTTAATCTTGCGACCGTACTCCCCAGGCGGTCAACTTCACGCGTTAGCTACGTTACTAAGGAAATGAATCCCCAACAACTAGTTGACATCGTTTAGGGCGTGGACTACCAGGGTATCTAATCCTGTTTGCTCCCCACGCTTTCGTGCATGAGCGTCAGTATTGGCCCAGGGGGCTGCCTTCGCCATCGGTATTCCTCCACATCTCTACGCATTTCACTGCTACACGTGGAATTCTACCCCCCTCTGCCATACTCTAGCCTGCCAGTCACCAATGCAGTTCCCAGGTTGAGCCCGGGGATTTCACATCGGTCTTAGCAAACCGCCTGCGCACGCTTTACGCCCAGTAATTCCGATTAACGCTCGCACCCTACGTATTACCGCGGCTGCTGGCACGTAGTTAGCCGGTGCTTATTCTTCCGGTACCGTCATCCCCCGACTGTATTAGAGCCAAGGATTTCTTTCCGGACAAAAGTGCTTTACAACCCGAAGGCCTTCTTCACACACGCGGCATTGCTGGATCAGGCTTTCGCCCATTGTCCAAAATTCCCCACTGCTGCCTCCCGTAGGAGTCTGGGCCGTGTCTCAGTCCCAGTGTGGCTGGTCGTCCTCTCAGACCAGCTACTGATCGTCGCCTTGGTAGGCCTTTACCCCACCAACTAGCTAATCAGCCATCGGCCAACCCTATAGCGCGAGGCCCGAAGGTCCCCCGCTTTCATCCGTAGATCGTATGCGGTATTAATCCGGCTTTCGCCGGGCTATCCCCCACTACAGGACATGTTCCGATGTATTACTCACCCGTTCGCCACTCGCCACCAGGTGCAAGCACCCGTGCTGCCGTTCGACTTGCATGTGTAAGGCATGCCGCCAGCGTTCAATCTGAGCCAGGATCAAACTCTTCAGTTTAAACCTGTTACTGTTTTCGGTTCGGTTAAGAACCGGTCGCTCACTCAAAGCTGACAGGAATATGAATTGCTTCATAAACCTGACTTACTTTAGTGTGAGACTCTTGATACTTTTGCTATCTGATCCGAGGATCAGCTCGCTTCCATCAAGCGCCCACACTTATCGGCTGTTAATTTTTAAAGAGCAATCTGCGAGGAACTTGGTGTTTCTCAGCAGCGCTGCGTTTTCAGCAGCAGAGAAGCGAGATTATGAACCGTGTTTCGCAGCTCGTCAACAACTTTTTACTGCTTCGTTGCGACTGCGGGGTTCAACTTCTTCGGCAGCGCCAGCGTCCGAAACCAGACACTCACACTGCTTCGCTTCCCTCGTCCGCGCCGCGTTTCCGTTAGCGCGAAAGAGGCGTGATTCTATGCACCCCGACCCGTTCGCGCAAGGGGTTTCGCAAAAAATATAAGGCCCCGCACGCTGCCGCGTGCGGGGCCTTATATAGAAGCGGCCGAACCGTCAGGCCGCGCGCACCTGGCGCGCGACGATCTCCATATAGTGATCGAGATCCGGCGTCGCCTTGCCTTCTTCCTTCGCCGTATCGTCCCAGCGGCGCAGACGCAGCGCGTCCTCCGCAAACGGGCGCTGCAGGAACGCCGCCGTTTCCTCTTCGCTGAAGATGCCGCCCTGCAGCGCGAGGCTGCGCACCGAGTCCGGCGACAGGCTCTCGAAGTAGCCGGCGTCCGTGCGGCACAGGCAGCGCTTCGCGTCGACGTGCAGCCGGATCGGTTCCAGCACCGCGTCGGAAAACAGCGGCCGCAGGAACGGCAGCACGTAATACTGATGCAGGTCGTCGATCCCGCGCGCGCTCGGCGTGTCGCCCTGGCGATTCAGCAGATGACCGAGGTCGTGCAGGAACGCCGCCGCGACCAGCGCTTCGCCGGCCCCCGCCTCTTCCGCCAACAATCCGCTCTGCAGCGCATGCTCGAGCTGGGTCACCGGCTCCCCGCTGTAGGCCACATGGCCATGCTCGCGATACAGCCCGTGGATCTCTTCCACCGTCAATGCCATCCGCTTACTCCCAAGGCAGCGAAAACGTCTTCAGGTTCGTGAAGCTCTTCATCGCCTCCTGAACGCCCTCCTTGTAACCAAGGCCCGAATCCTTGATCCCGCCGAACGGCGACAGTTCGATCCGGTATCCGGGCACCTCCCACACATTCACGGTGCCGACGTTCAGCTCGTTCACGAAGCGCACGACCGCGGCCGTGCTGTCGGTACAGACACCCGACGACAGCCCGAACGCCGTCCCGTTGCTGATCCGGATCGCGTCGTCGATCGTGTCGAACGTCATCACGGGCGATACCGGGCCGAAGGTCTCCTCGCGCACGATCGTCATCGACGGGTCGACGTTGTCGAGCACGGTCGGCGCATACAGCGCGCCGCGCCGCACATTGCCGGTCAGCAGGCGCGCGCCCTGCGCGACCGCTTCTCCGACCCGCGCCGCGAACAGCCGCGCCGCCGCCTCGTCGATCACGGTGCCCATTTCGTTCGCGGGATCGAACGGATCGCCGTACTTCCACGCGCGCGTCTTCTCGACGAGCAACTCGGTGAATGCGGGCGCGATCGAGCGCTGCACCAGCATCCGCTTGACGGCCGTGCAGCGCTGGCCCGAATTCCGGTACGAACCCAGCACCGCCAGCGACGTCGCGCGATCGAGGTCGGCATCTTCGAGGACGATCAGCGGATCGTTGCCGCCCAGCTCCAGCACGATGCGCCGGTAGCCGGCCCGCGCGGCAATCGCCTTGCCGATCGCCACGCCACCGGTAAATGTAATCAGCGACGCATGCGGATGCGTGACGAGTTCGTCCGCGATCTCGCCCGGATCGCCGGTCAACACCTGCAGCATCGGCTCCGGCAGCCCGGCCTCGTAAAGCAGGTCGGCCAGATAGAACGCCGACAGCGGCACCTTCTCCGACGGCTTCACGATCACGCGATTGTTGGTCGCGATCGCCGGCGCAATCTTGTGCGCCACCTGGTTCATCGGATGATTGAACGGCGTGATCGCAACGATCACGCCGTCGAGCGGCTGCCGCTGCGAGAACACGCGCCGCGCCTTGCCGTGGGGCGTCAGGTCGCACGAGAAACTCTGCGCATCGTCGCGCAACGCCTCGATCGCCGCGAACTTCAGCACGTCGGCGACTCGGCCGATCTCGTAGCGGGAATCCTGCTTCGACAACCCCGATTCGAGCGTGATCAGGTCGGACGCTTCCTCGGTGCGCTCGCGCAGCAGCGCGGCCGCGCGCTCGAGGATCTGCGAACGCTCGTAGCGCGTAAGCGTCGGCCGGTAGGCCATCGCGTAATCGAACGCGGCGCGCACGTCGTCGACGCTCGCGAGCGGCGCGGTGCCGACCCGCGTGCCCGTATAAGGATCGTCGATGTCGAAGGTGCGCTCGCGCGTCGCGCGCGTGCCGCACCAGCGCAACGCCTCGGCGCGAAACTCGGGGTGGTCTTGCCGGGGATGAGCCATCATGTCGCGACCCGGTTCAGCACGAAATCGAACACGTCGAAGTTACGCGGGCGACGCGCGGGATCGTCCCGCTCGATACGGCGATTGAACAGCAGCGGCACTTCCTGCTCCGACACGCCGCCATGCGAACGCAGCGGCACCGTGAGACCCGACAGATCGTGTTCCCGCTCGCGCGTGCCGAGCGTCATGTCGCGACGGCCGATCACGACGAGGTCGCCAATCCGGTCGGCCGGCAATTCGAAGCGTGCGGCGGCTTCCGCGTTGTCGAGCACGAGTTCGACGCCGTCGAGGCCGCCGACGCGCCACATCGCCTCGGCCCGGTCGACGCCCGGCGCCAGGTAGAGGGTTGCAAACGAGCCGAGCGCGCCGTGGTGCACGACGTACGGATCGGTGATCGGCAGGATCACGCGTGCAGACTGCGCGCCGTACCAGCCGTCGAACGCATCCTGCAGATAGATCACGTTCCGCCGGCCCGTCGCGGGGTCGTGCTTCGCGTTCATCCCGTGATCGGCCGTGAGCCCGATCGCCCAGCCGAGCGCGTCGAGCTGCGCGAGGTAACCGTCCATCATCGCGTAGAACGCGTTCGCGCCGGCACTGCCGGGCTCGCACTTGTGCTGCACATAGTCGGTGGTCGACAGGTACATCAGGTCGACCTGGCGTGTCTGCGCGAGCCGCACGCCGGCCGCGAACACGAATTCGGACAACGCCGCGCTGTAGACGTCCGGCGACGGCAGGCCGACCCAGTCGAGCACGTCGACGATGCCGTTTTCCGCGAGATTCGCCTGCGCGGCCTTCTCGGCGGAAAAGCAGACGCCGTTCAGTTGCCAGCCGAGCAGCCGGCGCAGCTTGTCCTTCGCCGTCACGACGGCCACCTTCGCGCCGGCGTCGGACGCCGCCGCGAGCAGCGTGCCGGCCCGCAGATAGGCCGGGTCGTTCATCATGACTTCGGCGCCGCGCCCGCCGTCGGCGGTCGCGTCCCAAAAGTAGTTGCCGCAGATTCCGTGGACCGACGGCGGCACGCCGCAGACGATCGACAGGTTGTTCGGGTTGGTGAAGGTCGGCACGACGCAATCGGCGCGCCACGCCGTGCCTTCCGCGATCATCCGGCCGACGAACGGCGCAACGCCCGCTTCCACCGCACGTTCGAGATACGCGTACTCGCAGCCGTCGACGCAGACGACGACGGTCGGCTCGACCGGTAGCCGGTAGCGCCGGCCGTTGACGTCGACCGAGCGTCCCGCGAGATCCGTCGAGACCTTGCCCGGTGCGGGTTGCTCGCCGGGTAGCCGCATGGCGAACGCGGCGTTCATGATGCCACCCGCTTGCCGCGCGGCACACGCGCGGCGATCAGCAGCAGCGCCGCGAGCGACGCACCGAGCATCAGCAGCGACAGCGCCGACGCCGGCAGGTAATAACCGCGCTCCACCTGGCCGATCACGACGATCGGCACGGTCGCGAAGCCGGGCGGATAAACCGTCAGCGTCGCGCCGAGCTCACCGAGCGACAGCGCGAAGCCGAGTGCGAGGCTCGCGCGCAGCGCCGGCACGAGCTGCGGCAGCAGCACGCGGCGCAGCACCATCGCGGGCGGCGCACCGAGGCTGGCCGCGGCTTCGCGCAGCACGGTCAGCTCCGGACGCAGCGCGGCGGCCGCGCAGCGATAGCAGAACGGCAGAATCAGCGCGAGCTGCACGAACACGACGATCGCCGCGGAGCTCGACAGGTCGACCGGCTTCTGGTGATACGCGATCAGCACCGCGAGCCCGAGCACGACGCTCGGCACGCCGTTCGGCACCATCACGAGCGCATCGACGACCGCGCCGAGGCCGCGCCGGTCGCGCCCTTCGAGCGCGAGCGCGAGCCACAGCCCGAGGATCGTGCCGACCGCCGACACGCCGAAGCCGATTTCGAGGCTCGTCAGCAGCGCGTCGTATTCCGGCGACCCGAGCCGCTCGAACCAGCGCAGGCTGTAGCCGGCCGGCAAGATCGTGCCCGACCATTGCGTCGACACGCTCGACAGCGCGACGACGACGACGGGCAGCACGAACAACCAGAAACACGCGAACGCGGCCAGCGCGAGCGCGATGCGCGACGCATGCTTGAGCAGCGTGTCGCTCCAGCCGATCTGGTGGCGCGGCACGGCCGGCCCGATACGGAATTCAGCGGACATCGTTCCCTCCCGTCGCACGCCGGTTCACCCGGCGATAAACCGTATAGAGCGCCAGCGACAGTGCCAGCATCACGACCGCGCCGGCCGATGCGGTCGGCAGATCGAGATCGACGGTCGCGCTGCTGTAGATCGCGACCGGCAGCGTCACGAGCCGCGCGCTGCCGAGCACGAGCAGAATCCCGAACTCGTTCAGCGTCAGCAGGAAACACAGCACGGTGCCGGCGGCGATGCCCGGCCACGCGATCGGCAGCACGACGCGGCGCGCGAGCATCCAGCCGGGCGCGCCGAGACTGCGCGCGGCTTCGATCAGCCGCAGGTCGAGCGTGGCGAACGACGCGAGCGTCGGCCGCACGACGAACGGCGTATAGAACACCGTCTGCGCGAGAATCACGCCGCCGATGCCGAACAGGAAATCGAGCGGCGGATTCTCGAGATGGAACAGGTGCTGCAGCGCGATGCTGATCGACCCTTGCGAGCCGTACAGGAAGATCAGCGTGAACGCGACGAGGAACGACGGAAACGCGACGTACAGCTCCAGGAAGCGCGTGACGAGCGACGCGCCCGGAAACGGCCTGAAGAACAGCAGCGCGGCCAGCAGCACGCCCAGCACCGATGCGGTGCCGGCGCTCGCGAACAGCACGCCGAGCGTCGTCAGCAGCACGTTGCGCGTGTCGGGGTTGCCGAAGAAGGTCCGGTACGCGTCAAAACTCAGCCCGTGATCTCCCGACACGCTCAGCAGCACGAGCCGCACCAGCGGATAGACGACGAGCGGGCCCAGCACGACGATCGCGAGCGCGACCAGGTGCAGGTCGCCCATGCGCTTGCGGCGCCGCGCGACGGCCGCGTGCGCGGCGGCCGACGCGAGCACGTGCGGCGGCAGGCCGGCTTCAGGGCTCGATAAGGACGACATCGTCTGCCTCGTAATGCAGGGAAACGCGCGCACCGCGCTCGGGGGCCGCGCCGCGGCCGCGTTGCATCGTGACGCGCACGGGTTCGTCGGGCGCCGCGTCGATCACGACTGCAATCGACAGGTCCGCGCCCTGCCATTCGACGGACGACACGGTGCCGTGCAGGCCGCCCGCCGCGGGCGGCATCACGGTCAGGCGCTCGGGGCGCACGCACGCGACCTTGCCGCGCACTTCGTGGCGCGGATCGCCGAGCGGGAAGATCACATGCGGCGGCAGCAGGTTCGCCGGGCCGAGATAGCGTGCGACGTAGCCGTCCTGCGGCGCGTCGTACAACTGCTGCGGCGTGCCGAGCTGCGCGATATGGCCGTCGCGCATCAGCAGCGCACGGTCGGACAGCACGAGCGCGTCGTCGCGGTCATGCGTCACGCAGACGACGGTCAGGTTCGGCAAGCGCTCGTGCAGCGCCTTCAGTTCGCTGCGCACCGACGCGCGCAGGTTGGCGTCGAGTGCCGACAGCGGCTCGTCGAGCAGCAGCACATCCGGCTCGATCACGAGCGCGCGGGCCAGCGCCACGCGCTGCTGCATCCCGCCCGACAGTTGCGCGGGCAGGTGATGGCCCGCATCGCCGAGCTGCACGAGCTTCAGCCCGTCGGCGACGCGGCGCGTCACTTCCGACGACGCCATCCCGCGCGCGCGCAGCCCGAATGCGACGTTCTCGAACACCGACAGGTGCGGGAACAGCGCGTAATTCTGGAACAGCAGACCGAGATTGCGCTTGTGCGGCGGCGCATAGGTCAGGTCACGCCCGGCAACGGTCAGCGTGCCGGTCAGGCCGTCGGCCTTCACGAACCCGGCGATGAAGCGCAGCAGCGTGGTCTTGCCGCAGCCGCTCTTGCCGAGCACGGTCAGAAATTCGCCGGCGCCGATCGACAGCGACAGATCTTCCAGTACCGTGCGTGCGCCGTAGCGCACGCTCAGGTGTTCGATCTGCACGCCGCCCGGCGCGCCGGACCGCAGCGTCGCGTGCGGTTCGGCGGCGCCGAATGCGCCGGGATGGGTCAGGGTGGTTTCCACCGGGTTCATCCTCTTGCTCACAAATACAGGCGGCGTGCGCCGATCACTTCGGCTTGACGACGTCGAGCTGCTTGCCCGAACTGCCGATCACATCCTTCTTCCAGCGCTCGATCCACACCGGCTTCTTCGCCATCACCTGGGTCCAGTCGACCGGAATCAGCTTCACGCCCGCGATCGCCTTCTTGACCGCCTCGCCGTTCTTGCCCGTCAGCGGCACGTCGGTGCGGCCCGGGATGCCGAACATGTCCGGCACCTTCGACTGCACGTCCGTCGACATCAGGTAGTCGATCAGCTTCTTGCCGACGTCCTGGTTCGGGCCGCTCTTGATCAGGCCGATGCCGTACGGGAGCTGGAACGTGGTCGGCTGGTCGCCGTCCTTCGCGGACAGGAAGATCGGCTTGACGGACAGCGCGCCGTGTTCGGCGTCGTCGAGGTCCATCTGCAGGTCGCCGTTCGCGACGCTGATCTCGTTACGCGACAGCAGCACGTTCAGGTAGCCCGTGCCCTTCGTGTGGAACTTCACGCTCTGCGACAGCTTCGCGAGGTAGTCGAACGCCTTGTCCTCGCCCATCAGCGACGTCGTCAGGATCAGCACGGCCATCCCGTCGCCGGCGGTCGCCGGGTTCGAGTACGCGACCTTGCCGGCGTAGGCCGGCGACAGCAGGTCGCCGAACGTCTTCGGCTGGTTCTTCACGACGTCCGGGTTGATCGCGAACGAGAAGTAGTTGTTCACGAACGTCGCCCACGTGCCGTCCTCGGCCTTCGCGATGGCCGGCACGTTCTTGTAGTTCACGCTCTGGTACGGCTGCAGCAGACCCATCTGGCCGGCTTGCTGAATGAACGGCGGCAGCGTGACGATCACGTCGGCCTTCGGGGAATTCTTCTCGATGTTCGCGCGGTTGACGACCTCGCCGCTGCCTGCCGTCACGATGTTGACCTTGACGCCTTCCTTCTTCTCGAAGGCCGGCAGCACATCGCGGTACAGGTTCTCGAGACCGTCCGCCGTATACAGCACGACCGCGCCTGCCGCATGCGCCGGCATCGCGGCGCCTTGCAGCAGACCGGCGGCGCAGGCGGCCAGCGCGAGCTTGCGGAACGCGCCGGCAGCGGCGCGCGAGGAATTCTGCAGTGTCATCTCACTTCTCCGTAGGCGGAACACCAAACGGCCGGGGGCACGATCCCGGCTCCTTTTATCTCCGGGCAGGCCGATCAACGGCCCGCCTCGCTGCCGCGCTGAGGGTGGTTTCGCGCGGCAACCGAAGGATCACAGCGTTCGATGACAAAGCCGTGACGAATGCCACAATTTCCAAAAAATGACACATTTTGCCACTATCATGCAAGTCATTCAGAAATGCCGCCCGGCGTTTCGTTCGACTTCCGCTGGAGAAAAATGATGTCCGACCCGATCCTGCTTACGCCCGGCCCGCTCACCACGTCCGCCACAACCCGCCTCGCAATGCAACATGACTGGGGGTCGTGGGACGCCGCTTTCAACCAACTCACGGCCAGCGTCTGCGCGGACCTCGTCGCCATCGCGCACGGCGGCGACGAGTACGTGTGCGTACCGATGCAGGGCAGCGGCACGTTCTCGGTCGAGGCCGCCCTCGGCACGCTGGTGCCGCGCGACGGCGTCGTGCTCGTGCCCGACAACGGCGCGTATTGCGCGCGCATCCTGAAGATCCTCGGCCGGCTCGGCATCGACGCGATCGCGTTGCCGTTCGGCGAGGACGCGGCCGTCGACGCGGCAGCGGTCGAGGCCGCGTTCGCGCGCGAGCCGCGCATCACGCACGTCGCGCTCGTGCACCTGGAGACGAGCGCCGGGATCCTGAACCCGCTGGATGCGATCGCGGCCGCGTGCCGGCGCCACGGCAAGCGGCTGATCGTCGACGCGATGAGTTCGTTCGGCGCGCTGCCGATCGCGCTGGCGGGCACCGGCATCGACGCGCTGATCTCGGCGAGCGGCAAATGCCTCGAAGGTGTGCCGGGAATGGGTTTCGCGATCGTGCGGCGCGACGCGCTCGACGCATGCGAAGGCAACTCGCCGTCACTCGCGCTCGATCTCCACGATCAGTACGCGTACCTGCGCAGGACGGGCCAATGGCGCTTCACGCCGCCGACGCACGTGATCGCCGCGCTGCGCGCCGCGCTCGACCAGTACCTCGCCGAAGGCGGCCAGCCCGCGCGCGGTGCGCGCTATCTGGACAACTGCCGAACGCTGATCGAATCGATGCGCGAGCTCGGCTTCGCGCCGTTCCTCGACGCGAGCGTGCAGGCGCCGGTGATCGTCACGTTCCACGCGCCCGACCATCCGGCCTACGATTTCCGCCGCTTCTACGACGCGGTGCGCGACGCGGGTTTCATCCTGTATCCGGGCAAGCTCACGCAGCTCGAGACGTTCCGCGTCGGCTGCATCGGCGCGATCGATGCCGACGATATCCGACGCGCGGTCGCGGCGATCGCGCAGGCGGTCGAATCGCTCGGCATCGCCGTGCAGCGCGCGTAACGCGCACCCAAGCCGGCACTCCGGCCGGCGCACAAACAAAAAAGCCCGGCGGCCAACCGGCCGCCGGGCGAACGCACGAAATGTGCGTGGAGCCGGTGCTTACAGTTCGATCCGCTTGATGTCGCCGACGACGAAGATGTACGACAGCGCACCGACCAGCGCGATCACGCCGATGAACACGAGCGCACCGACGAACGACCCGGTCGACGCGACGATGAAGCCGACGACGAGCGGCGTGACAATCCCCGCGAGGTTCGCCGCGAAGTTGAAGATGCCGCCCGTCACGCCGAGCAGGCCGTCCGGCGCGATGTCCGACACGAGCGTCCAGCCGAGCGCGGCCATCCCCTGCGCGAAGAATGCGACCGACATGATCGCGATCACGGCCTCGTTGCTCTTCACGTAGTTCGCGAGAATGATCGTCGATGCGAGCAGCAGGCCCGCGATGATCGGCAGCTTGCGCGCGAGGTTAGCGGACTTGCCGCGGCGCAGCAGCCAGTCGGAGAAGATCCCGCCGAACATCACGCCGACCGACGCGGCGATGAACGGCATCACCGCGAAGAAGCCGATCTTCAGCCAGCCCATGTGGCGCTCGGTCGCGAGGTAGGTCGGGAACCAGGTCAGGAAGAACACGAGCGTCGAGTTGCCGGCGAACTGGCCGAGGCAGATGCCCGCGAGCTGGCGCTTCTTCAGCAACTGGCCGGCCATCGCCCAGCTGAACTTCTTCTGCTCGCCCTTGCCGCCTTTGTCGCCGTCCTTGCGCGCACCGTGCACGAGACCGCCGCCCGCCTCGATATACGCCAGCTCTTCCGAGTTGGCGCCCGGATGGTTGCGCGGCTCGTGATAGAACTTCCACCAGACCAGGCCGAACGCGATGCCGATCGCGCCGACGACCCAGAACAGCGAGCGCCAGCCGAACGCGCCCATCAGCGCGAACAGCACGGGGCTGAAGAACGCGAGGCCGATGTACTCGCCGACGGTGTAGGTGCCGGTCGCCATCGCGCGCTCGTTCTGCGGGAACCAGGTCGCGACGACGCGGCTGTTGGTCGGGAAGCACGGCGCTTCCGTCACGCCGAGGCCGAGCCGGCATGCGAACAGCGTCGCGATGCCCGGCACGAAGCCCTGCAGGAACGTGCACAGCGACCACAGCGTCATCGACCAGTAATAGGTGACCTTGCTGCCGAAGCGGTCGAGGAACAGGCCGCCGGGCACCTGCATCGCGACGTACGTCCACGAGAACGCGGAGAACATGATGCCCATTACGGCCGCGTTGATGCCGAGCTCCTTGGTGAGCTGCGGCGCAGCCACCCCCAGCACGGTGCGGTCGAGATAGTTGATCATCGTGCCGATCGCGAGCAGCGCGAGAATCTTGTAGCGCGCCGAAGTGCGCCGGACCGTGCCGGCGGCGGGCGCCGACGCGGCGCCCGTGTGGGTGGTGTGCTGCATGGTCGTCTCCTGGTCTCTCTTTATGGAATGGGATCAGCGCGCGACGAGCGACTGAAAGTGATCGAACATCCGCTCGGCGTCGGGCGTGCGTCCGGTGAAGATCTCGAACGCGTCGACGGCCTGGTACACCGCCATCCCGCCGCCCGGCAACGTGGCGCAGCCGGCCGCGCGCGCGGCGTGGATCAGTTCGGTTTCGAGCGGGAAATACACGATGTCGGCCACCCACATGCCCGCGTGGAGCAATTCGGCCGGCAGCGGCAGGCCCGGGTGCTTGACCATGCCGGTGGGCGTCGCGTGGATCAGGCCCGTCGAGGCCTGCATCGCGGCCGCGAGATCGCCGCCCTGCGCGACCCGTGCCGCGGGGAAACGCTGCTGCAGTTCGGCCGCGAGCGCGGTGGCACGCGTGCCGTCGACATCGAAAATCGTCAGATCGGCCGCGCCCATCTGCAGCGCCGCATGGGCCACGGCCGCGCCCGCGCCGCCTGCGCCGAGCTGGACGACATGCTCGAGCGACGCGCCAGGCAGGCCGCGGCGGAACGATTTCGCGAAACCCGACCAGTCGGTGTTGTGGCCGATCCGCTTGCCGTCCTTGAACAGCACGGTGTTCACCGCACCGAGCGCGCGCGCATCGTCCGACAGTTCGTCGAGGTGTTCGATCACGCGCTGCTTGCACGGGTGCGTGATGTTGAGCCCGGAGTAGCCCATCCGCTGCGCGGCATCGAGCAGCTGCGGCAGCGCGTCGACGGTCACGCCGAGCGCGTCGAGATCGAGGCGCCGGTAGACATAACCGAACCCCTGGCGGAATCCTTCTTCCTCGTGCATCGCGGGCGACAGCGAACCGCCGATGCCCTGGCCGATCAGGCCGATCAGAAACGACGGGCGGCTCATCGCGCGGCTCCCTGCGCAAACAGGGTCGACAGACGCTGCAGCGCGAACACGTAGCCTTCGGTGCCGCAGCCGCAGATCACGGCTTCGGCGACCGCCGACACATAGGAATGGTGGCGAAACGCCTCGCGGCGATGCACGTTCGAGATATGCACTTCGATCACCGGCTTCGCGATCGCGGACAGCGCATCGGCCAGCGCCACCGACGTATGCGTATAGGCGGCCGGGTTGATCACGATGCCGTGCGTGTCGTGACGCGCGGCATGCAGCCAGTCGATCAGCTGGTGCTCGGCGTTCGACTGGCGGAAATCGATCTCCAGCCCGAGCCCTTCGGCGGCCGTGCGGCAGCGCTGCTCGACGTCGGCGAGCGTTTCCGCGCCGTAGATATGCGGCTCGCGCGTGCCCAGCAGATTCAGGTTCGGGCCGTTCAGCACCAGCACCTTGTGCTTGCTCATGGTGTTTCTGCTCCTAAAACGGGGGCGAATCGCTAGTCGATTTCGCCCCCTGACGTCAAGATTTGGCGCTAGTGTGCGCTTGCGCAAGCGCAATGTCTTTTCGGGTTTTCGCTAATTTGTACCACCTAGTTAGTTTGTATAATCCGTCTCACTTACCCAGTAAATTCGGGATATGGCGCGCGCCCGGAACTCAACGACTGGTTCATTCAGGGCCGGTTCGACCAACGCCATGCCCCGCTCATCCGCAGGATTCGCCCCATGAAGCGCTCGATCGCCACCGTGTCACTGTCCGGCACGCTCGCCGAGAAACTCGCCGCCATCCAGGCCGCGGGTTTCGACGGCGTCGAAATCTTCGAAAACGACCTCGTCTACTTCGACGGATCGCCGGCCGACGTCCGGCGCATGGCCGCCGATCTCGGTCTCGACATCGTGCTGTTCCAGCCGTTTCGCGACTTCGAGGGCGTGAGCGCGGCCCAGCTCGCACGCAACCTCGATCGCATCAAGCGCAAGTTCGACGTGATGCACGCGCTCGGCACCGACCGCATCCTCGTCTGCAGCAACGTGTCGGCCGACACGATCGCGGACGACGGGCTGCTGGTCGACCAGCTCGGCGCGCTCGCGGAAGCCGCCCGGCAGGCCGGCGTGGTCGCCGCGTACGAAGCGCTCGCGTGGGGCCGCGTCGTGAACCGGTACGGCCATGCGTGGAAGCTCGTGAATGCCGTGAACAGCCCGCATCTCGGCCTTGCGCTCGACAGCTTCCACACGCTGTCGCTCGACGATTCGCCGGACGCGATCGCCGACATTCCCGGCGACCGGATCGCGTTCGTGCAGATCGCCGACGCGCCGAAGCTCGCGATGGACGTACTGGAATGGAGCCGCCACTACCGCTCGTTCCCGGGCCAGGGCGACTTCGACCTCGCGCGCTTCACCGCGCGCGTGATCGAGTCGGGCTACACGGGGCCGCTGTCGCTCGAGATCTTCAACGACGGTTTCCGCGCGGCGCCGACCGCGATCACCGCCGCCGACGGTCATCGCTCGCTGCTCTACCTGGAAGACCTGACGCGCGAGCGGCTCGCGGAGGACGGCCGCGCGCCGGCCGCCGGCCAGCCGCTCTTCGCGCCGCCGGCGCCGCCCGCGCACGTCGGGTTCCAGTTCATCGAATTCGCGGTCGACGCCCACGCGGCGGCGACCGTCGGCGAATGGCTCGGCAGGATGCGCTTCCGGCTCGCCGGCCGGCATCGCTCGAAGGACGTGACGCTGTTCCAGCACGGCGCGGCGTCGATCGTGCTGAATGCGGAGCGCGATTCGTTCGCCGATGCGTTCTTCCAGCAGCACGGGCTGTCGCTGTGCGCGTCGGCGTTCCGCGTCGACGATGCGAAAGTGGCGTTCGAACGCGCGGCCGGCTTCGGCTACGTGCCGTTCTCCGGGCGCGTCGGGCCGAACGAGCGCGTGCTGCCCGGCGTGCAGGCGCCGGACGGCAGCCTCGAGTATTTCGTCGACGAAACGCCGAACGCGCCGACGCTGTATGAATCGGACTTCGTGCTGACCGACATCGACGGCCCGAGCGAAGTCGGACCGCTGACGGGCATCGACCATGTGTGCCTCGCGCTGCCGGCCGACGCGCTCGACACGTGGATCCTGTTCTTCAAGACGGCCTTCGGCTTCGAAGCCGAGCGCAGCTGGCTCGTGCCCGACCCGTACGGACTGATGCGCAGCCGCGCGGTGCGTAGCGCCGACGGTTCGGTGCGGATCGCGCTGAACGCGTCGGTCGACCGTCACACGGCCGTCGCCGAATCGCTCGACCGCTACCACGGCACGGGGTTGAACCACGTCGCGTTCCGCACCGACGACATCGTGAAGACGATCGCCGCGTTCGCGGCCGACGGCGTGCCGTTCCTGCGCATTCCGGCCAACTACTACGACGATCTCGCCGCGCGCTACGCGCTGTCGGACGAACTGATCGACACGCTGAGCGCGCATCACCTGCTCTACGACCGCGACGAGCACGGCGGCGAATTCCTGCACGCGTATACGGAACTGGTCGACAACCGCTTCTCGCTCGAGATCGTCGAGCGGCGCGGCGGATACGACGGCTACGGCGCGACGAACGCAGCCGTGCGGCTGGCCGCGCAGGCGCAGCGCAGGAAATAAGGGAAGGACGCGAAGCGGGAGGTTGGGGGCGGGATCACATGGCGGCCCGAGGTTCGACGCTCGCGGCCGGATCCAAGGGCCACATCAGACGCGCACCATCGTGGTGAATCGAGCGGCCGCGAACCAGCCCGCGCGGCTGCCCGCGATCGGGCCGGGAGCCGCGCTCCGTATGACGTTACATACGGTAACCCGTACCGCAGCGCAGCATCCCGTCGCAGGCTACGGTTTTAAGAATCGCTTAAGTCTTCGTGGGCACCATCCGCAACCAGTACCCGATGGTTATCTCGAAAAGGAGGAAAGCGATGAGCGCCGTAGAAGCACCCGCGGGCCGCCAGGCCGCGCCCCCTGTAAAGAAGACGATGCTGCGCCGCCTGCTCAGTCATCATGAAATCGCGACGCTGCTGGTCCTGCTGCACGCACCGATCGGCGCGAACGCCAAACCCGAACTGCCTGCGCTGCAGGAAGCCGGCCTCATCGAGATGGTCAAGCTCGACCCCGATACGGCACCGAGCTTCCGCTTGACCGAAAACGGCACGGCCGTCCTGAAAGGGCTCGGCTACCGCTGAGCCGCCGCTGTTCCCAGCGGTTCCACCACTTTCCCGCCGTTTTACGCCCCACCCCGTTCATGCGCCGCGTCGGCTTCGCCGGCCGGCATCTCACCCCGCCCGCTCCTGCAGCATCAACCGGTATTCCGTCGGCGTCACGCCGACCGTCGCCTTGAACTGGCGCGTGAACGCGCTGTGATCCGTATAACCGCATAGCGCCGCGACGTCGGTCACCTTGTCGTGCGTGATCAGCAACGCGGTGGCCGCATCGAGCCGCGTCTTCAGCAGCACCTGGCGCGGCGTCAGGTGAAACACCTTGTGGAAGTAGCGTTCGAGCTGCGCGACCGACATCCCGGCCATCTGCGCGAGCTGCTTCAGGTTCAGCGGCTGCACGTAGTGATCCTGGATGTGCTGGACCACGTCGGCGAGCCTGCTGTACGCCGGGTGCGATCCCTCGTGCGCCTTCAGGTCGCGCGAGATGCCCGCGAGGCCGACCACCTTGCCCGCGGCGTCGCGCAGCGGCTCCTTGCAGGTCAGGCACCAGCCCGGCAGGCGCCCCGGATACAGGTGCAGCTCGAGCTGGTCCATCAGCTGCTGGCCGGCGTTGATCGTCGCCATGTCCTGCTCGAAATAGCTGCGGCCGAAACGGCGCGGAAACACTTCGTCGGTCGTCTTGCCGAGCAGGTCGCGCTTGTCCTTGTAGCCGCAGCGCATCGCCAGCGTGCGATTGACGAGCGCGTAGCGGCCGTTCGCATCCTTCACGAAGAACGCGACGTCGGGCAGCGCATCGAACACCGGTTCGAGCAGGCGGAAGTGCGCGAGCATCGCGCCGAGATCGGCGTTGTCGGGCTGGTAGCGCAACGTGTCGGACAGGCTCATGGGCGGTACGGCAAGCAAGGTCGTCATCCCGGCAACCGCGTAGCGAGTGGCAGATGGCGTCGATTATAGGAGCGCCCCGTCAATCGCGTCGCGCCGATCGCGGGGCAGGCAAGCGTGCGGCGGCCGGCCGCATCGCGCTTGCCGAGCGGCCGGCATCGGCCGGCGACATACGTTGTGCGCGCAACCACTTCGATGCGCGTGCGCGGCCCGCAGCGATTCCGCTTCCGCCGCTGCCGGCGTACCGCGCCGACGCACCGGCAACGCGCATCCGAATCCGCCATCCTAAAAATGCCGACGTACCGCGTCTTGGCGCGTTTGCGCATTCGTCGTGACGATTTCAGCACATATCAGGGTTATCGACGATATGCCGATATCGTCGCCGGCCGCGCACCGAACGCGCAAGACGCGCGCATTTTCGCTATCTAGACTTCGCTTCACGGTGACGAGACGACATCACGCCGCTGCCGCAATCGGCGCGCACGGCCCGCCGCACCAGCCAGCGCGCACGCCGATTCCGGCACAGCCCGGGCTGCACGCGGCGAGCACGCACGGCCTTCTCATCGGCCTGCCGACCGAACCGTCTCGCCCGGTTTACCGGCGCCGGCCCGCAAGCCGGCGGCGGCCCAACCACGCCATCAAGGGGAAGTGAAAGTGAAGCTGAAGGTATCGCACGTCGCGCTGGCTGCTGCCTGCGCACTGTCGGGCACGCACGCCATCGCCGCCGACGTCGTCAAGATCGGTTTCGCCGCACCGCTGACCGGCCCGCAATCGAACTACGGCACGGACATGCAGAAGGGCGTGCAACTCGCGATCGCCGACTTCAACGCGACGCGTCCGACGATCGGCGGCAAGCCCGTCACGTTCCAGCTCGACTCGCAGGACGACCAGGCCGACCCGCGCACGGGCACGACCGTCGCGCAGCGGCTGATCGACGACAACGTCCGCGGGGTCATCGGCCACTTCAACTCGGGCACGAGCATTCCAGCGTCCGACCTGTACGATCGCGCGGGGCTGCCGCAGATCTCGATGGCGACGTCGCCGCAATACACGGCGCGCGGCTACAAGACGACCTACCGGCTGCTGACGAGCGACGCGCAAGCGGGCCGCATCGTCGGCACGTACGCGGTGAAGACGCTGCGCTTCAAGCGCATCGCGATCATCGACGACCGCACGGCCTACGGCCAGGGCATCGCCGACGAATTCGCGAAGGCTGTCGAGGCGGCGGGCGGCACGATCGTCAAGCGCGACTTCACGAACGACAAGGCGCTCGACTTCTCCGCGATCCTGACCAACCTGAAGGGCGTCAATCCGGACGCGATCTTCTACGGCGGCGGCGACGCGCAATCGTCGCCGATGATCCGCAAGATGCGCCAGCTCGGGATGAAGTCGGCGTTCGTGACGGGCGAGATGTCGCGCTCGCCGACGTTCCTGAAGGTCGGCGGCGAAGCGGCCGAAGGCGCGATCGTCTACATGGGCGGGCTGCCGAAGGAAAAGATGCCGGGCTTCGCCGGCTACGCGGCACGCTACAAGGCGCGCTTCAACGAAGACGTGATCACGTACTCGCCGTACTCGTATGACGGCACGATCGCGCTGCTCACCGCGATGAAGGACGCGAACTCGACCGACCCGAAGGTCTATACGCCGTACCTCGGCAAGGTGTCGATCAAGGGCGTGTCGGCCCCCAGCATCGCGTACGACACGAAGGGCGACCTGAGGGATGCGCCGGTGACGATCTACAAGGTCGAGCACGGCGCGTTCAAGCCGGTCGATACGATCGCCGGCAACTGATCCGACTCGTACACGAGACCCTGCCCCGCGCGGCGCGCAAGCGGCTCACCGGCCGCCCGCGCCGCGCGCGCTTCAGCTTCACGGTCCGAAGCGTTCCTCGGCGCGCACCCGCGCTCGCGCATTTCGCGCTCCTGTAGAATCCTCCCACCCGCTTTGACGCTTCGTCTCCGCCGCGCCCCATCCCGGTGCGGCGGTGCGTGTTTCGTGCTCCATCCGGCACCCGGCACGCTTCGACGATGCAAGCCGCGCCTTGTCAGTCCATGCCGATAGCGGGCCCTGGAGACGCAGCACCGACAACAACATTCGAAAACCGATCGTCCTGACCATGCAAGCTTCCGAATTGAGCGGCGTGCCTCGCGCCGCCGAACGCGCGCTCACGCGCGGCGACTATAAAACCCTTGGCCTTGCCGCACTCGGCGGTGCCCTCGAGTTCTACGACTTCATCATCTTCGTGTTCTTCGCGCCGGCGATAGGACAGCTGTTCTTCCCGCACGACATTCCCGACTGGCTGCGCCAGTTGCAGACGTTCGGTATCTTCGCGGCCGGCTATCTCGCACGCCCGCTCGGCGGCGTGATCATGGCGCACTTCGGCGACCTGTTCGGCCGCAAGCGGATGTTCACGCTGAGCGTGCTGATGATGTCCGTGCCGACGCTGCTGATGGGCCTGCTGCCAACCTACGACTCGATCGGCATCCTCGCGCCGGTGTTGCTGCTGCTGTTCCGCGTGCTGCAGGGCGCGGCGGTCGGCGGCGAAGTGCCGGGCGCGTGGGTGTTCGTATCCGAGCATGTGCCGTCGCGCCACATCGGTTATGCGTGCGGCACGCTGACCGCGGGCCTCACGGCCGGCATCCTGCTCGGCTCGCTCGTCGCAGCGGGCATCAACAGCCGCTACTCGGCCGCCGAAGTCGGTGCGTTCGCATGGCGCATCCCGTTCCTGCTCGGCGGCCTGTTCGGGCTGTTCTCGGTGTACCTGCGCCGCTGGCTGCATGAAACGCCGGTGTTCGCCGAGATGAAGGCGAAGAAGGCGCTCGCGGCCGAGATTCCGCTGAAGGCCGTGCTGCGCGACCACGGCCGCGCGGTGATCGTGTCGATGCTGCTCACGTGGATGCTGTCGGCCGCGATCGTCGTCGTGATCCTGATGACGCCCGCGCTGCTGCAGAAGCAGTTCCACCTGACGCCCGCGACCACGCTGTTCGCGAACAGCGTCGCGACGCTGTGCCTGACGGCCGGCTGCATCACCGCCGGTTCGCTCGCGGGCTGGATCGGTGCGAAGCGCGTGCTCGGCATCGGCGGCATCGGGCTGGCCGCGTGCTACTACCTGCTGTTCGTGCAGGTCGCGGCCGACGCGTCGACGCTGCCGCTCTACTACGGGATCGCAGGCTTCATGGTCGGCACGATCGGCGCGGTGCCGTTCGTGATGGTCAAGAGCTTCCCGGCCGTCGTGCGCTTCTCGGGCATCTCGTTCTCGTACAACGTCGCGTATGCGATCTTCGGCGGCCTCACGCCGGTGATCGTGTCGCTGATGATGAAGTCGAATCCGCTCGCACCGGTCGTGTACGTCGCGGCAATCTGCGTGCTCGGCGCGATCGCCGTGCAGTTCGCGAAGGATGCGAAGGACGTGAAGGGCACGCACTGAACGCCGGCGCGCGCCGCGCCCGTTCCATGAACAAAGGGCCGAATCCCGCGGGATTCGGCCCTTTCTTTTTGCTTCAGCGCAACGGCATGCGTGCGATCAGCGCAGGCCGCCGTATGACGAACTCGGCCGGCGCAGGCCATCGATGCTCGCGCCGCCGGCACCGGTGACGAACAGCAGCAGGAAACCGCCGGCGATCGCGATGTTCTTCCAGAAGTGGATCACCATGTCGTGCTGGACCGCGGCGTCGGTCGCATCCCAGAAATTGTGCCCGACCATCGCGGTCGCGACCGTATAGAACGCCATCAGCAGCGCAAGCGGCTTCACCTTGTAGCCGACGATCAGCAGCAGGCCGCCGAGCCCTTCGATCGCGACGACGATCGGCCCGATGACCTGCGGATACGGCACGTTCAGCCCGTGCAGGTAACCGACGAAATCACTGTAGCCGAGCAGCTTCATCACGCCGCCCCACAAGAACAACGCCGCCAGCGCCAGGCGTGCGAAAAAAATGACGCCGGAATCGACGGAACGCGTCATGCCTCTCTCCTCGTATGCAATTCAGCCGGCCGCACGGCGCGCCCGGGCGGCTCGGGGCCGCGCGGCTCTGCGGGGCCCGCGGCAAATCGGTCAGCATAGAGGGTCTTTCGGCCGTGCCCAAGAAAAAGGTTGTAGCAAATCTTTACACGGCGGCGACCACGCAGCCCGCGGGCGGCGGCACGGAAAAGACGCTTAACCCGCGTCGCTCAACAGCACGCCCTTCTTGAAGATGAAACAGCCGTAGCCGCGCAGCTCGCCGGTGACGATCACCGCGTACGCCTGCTGCGCGCGCTCGTAGAACGCGAAACGCTCGATGCCGGTGAGCGGCACCGCACGCCCTTCCGCGCGGTCGATCTCGGCCTGCACCTCGCGCTGCACGGGCGGCACCGCGGCCGCATCGCCGACGACTTCCATCCGCCAGGCAGGCGTGTCGACGAACGTATCGAGCGGCAGCACGGACAGCACCGCACGCGCGACGCGCGCCGAATCGGCGCCGTCGATCCGCAGCGCGCGGCCGACCACCGTGTGCTCCGCGACGGATTCCGCCGGAAAATTCGCGTCGCAGATCGCGATTTCGTCACCGTGGCCCATCGCGCGCAGCGTGTGCAGGATGTCGGCGTGCAGCAGCGGGTCGAGATTTTTCAGCATGTCGGGTGGTCTCCGGGATCAGGAACAAACCGCATAACGTTACCTGATCCCGGTGGCCGTTGTGCATCCTTCGCTCGGGTCACGACGCCGCAGCCGGCATCTCGTCGATGAAACCCGTGACCGACTTCAGGCGGCCCGACGCGTCGACGGTGCCGAAGTCTGAGCCCTTCACGATCGCCGCGCCGTCGGGCGACACGAGTGCCCACGAGAACCGCAGGTGCTGGCCGAACGCGTCGACGTCGGTCGTGCGGCGGAAGCGGAATGCCGGGAATCGCTCCTGCACGGCCGCGATCATCGTGTCGATGCCCGCGTGGCCGTCGCCGGCCATCAGCGGATCGCGATAGGCCGCGTCGCTCGCGTAGGTCGCGTCGATCAGTGCGCGGCGGCGTGCGACGTCGGATTCGTTCCATGCGTCGAAGTAGCGGTCGATCAGGTCGGTGTGAACGGACGGGACGGATTGGGTGGCGTTCATGCGAGGCTCCTTGTATCGATGAGGGGACGATGTCGCGGATGTTTCGGGTCCGCGTGCCGCTATCGTCGCCGGCCTCGGGTGGGCGGTCGATTACGTACGAGGTAAGGAAATCGCGCCGGCCGCGTCGAGTACGCACGCCAGCCGTTCGATCTGCCGGACGACGCGCAACTGCGCCGATGCCACCTTTCGCAGCCGCAAAGAAAACGGGCGCCCTCGGGCGCCCGCATCGCATGCCGTCACGACCGTGCGCGTCAGGTCACCGGTGCCGGATTGAACAGCGTCAGCGCATTCGCGAGCTTCCATTGCTCGGCCCACGTGCGGCGCTTGCCGCTCGCGACGTCGAGCATCAGCCGGAACAGTTCCCAGCCCGTGTCCTCGATCGTGGCCGCGCCGGTCGCGATCTGCCCGGCGTCGAGATCCATCAGGTCGTGCCAGCGGCGCGCGAGATCGCTGCGCGTCGCGACCTTGATCACCGGCACCTGCGCGAGACCGTACGGCGTGCCGCGGCCGGTCGTGAACACGTGCAGGTTCATCCCCGCCGCGAGCTGCAGCGTGCCGCAGATGAAGTCGCTCGCGGGCGTCGCCGCGTACAGCAGCCCCTTCTGCCGCGCGCGATCGCCGGGACGCACGACGCCGGCGATCGGTGCGCTGCCCGACTTCACGATCGAACCCATCGCCTTCTCGACGATGTTCGACAGGCCGCCCTTCTTGTTGCCGGGCGTCGTGTTCGCGCTGCGGTCGACGCGGCCGCGCTGCAGGTAACGGTCGTACCAGTCCATCTCGCGGATGATCTCGCGTGCAACCTCCTCGTTCGCCGCGCGCGACGTGAGTTGCGCAACGCCGTCGCGCACTTCGGTCACCTCGGAAAACATGATCGTCGCGCCCGCACGCACGAGCAGGTCGGCCGCGAAGCCGACGGCCGGGTTCGCGGTGAGCCCCGAGAACGCGTCGCTGCCGCCGCATTGCACGCCGACGACGAGATCCGACGCGGGGCACGTTTCGCGGCGGCGGCGGTTCAGCCGCTCGAGATGCGCTTCGGCCATCGTCATGATCGAGTCGATCATCGAGTTGAAGCCGACGTGCGCGGCATCCTGCAGGCATACGACGCCACCGTTGTCGGCCGCGCCGTCGGCGGCGACCGGAATCGAGCCGGGCGGCAGCAGGCGCTCGGGCTGCAACTTCTCGCAGCCGAGACTCACGGTCATCACCTCGCCGCCGAAGTTCGGATTCAGGCTGATGTTGCGCAGCGTGCGGATCGGGATGTCGGCGTCGGGCGCATCGATCGCGACGCCGCAGCCGTACGTATGCTCGAGCCCGACCACGTCGTCGACGTTCGGGTAGCGCGGCAGCAGCTCGGCCTTGATCCGCTTCACCGCATGCTCGACGACGCCCGACACGCACTGCACGGTCGTCGTGATCGCGAGGATGTTGCGTGTGCCGACCGAGCCGTCGGCATTGCGGAAGCCCTCGAACGTATAACCTTCGAGCGGCGGCAGCGGCGGCGCGGCACGCGTCGCGAGCGGCAGATCGTCGAGCCCCGGCGGTTCGGGCATGCGCATCGTGCGCTCGTTGACCCAGCTGCCGCGCCGCAGGTCGGTCAGCGCATAGCCGATCACCACGTTGTAGCGGACGATCGGGTCGCCGGCCGCGAGGTCGGCAAGCGCGACTTTGTGGCCTTGCGGCACGCCTTCGCACAGCGTCAGCCCGTCGGCGAACGTCGCGCCCTCGGGCAGGCCGCCGTCGTTGACGACGATCGCGACGTTGTCGTCCGGGTGCACGCGGATGTAGAGAGGGGAAGCAGTCATCTCAATTCCTGGAAGCTATCGTCCATATCGTTAGTCATCATACGACATTCAACGTTAGCCGGCGATGCTGCGTAAACCCTTATCCGGAAAGACCCTACTATCGAACGGCCAGCAAACCGCTTGCGTCACCTTTCCCCTCGTTGTACGATGACATACAACGACATCGCCAATGTGGCACGTATGCCGTTCCCGACGAACCCAGCACTCGCGCTAGACGGACGACCCCAACTATGACTTCACCGCAAGAACTCAAACAGATCATCTCCCACGGCCTGCTGTCGTTTCCGTTGACGGATTTCGACGCCGACGGCAGCTTCCGCCCAACCACTTATGCCGAGCGCCTGGAATGGCTGGCGCCGTATGGCGCGAGCGCGCTGTTCGCGGCCGGCGGCACCGGTGAATTCTTCTCGCTCACGCAGCGCGAGTATTCGGACGTGATCCGCGTCGCGACGGAAACCTGCAAGGGCAAGGTGCCGATCCTGGCCGGCGCCGGCGGCGCGACGCGCGTCGCGATCGAATATGCGCAGGAAGCCGAGCGCCTCGGCGCGAGCGGCGTGCTGCTGATGCCGCACTACCTGACCGAAGCGAGCCAGGAAGGGATCGCCGACCACGTCGAGCAGGTGTGCCGCGCGCTGAAGATCGGTGTCGTGGTGTACAACCGCGCGAATTCGAAGCTGAACGCCGACATGCTCGAGCGCCTCGCCGACCGCTGCCCGAACCTGATCGGCTTCAAGGACGGCGTCGGCGAAATCGAGAGCATGGTCACGATCCGCCGCCGCCTCGGCGACCGGTTCGCGTACCTCGGCGGCCTGCCGACGGCCGAAGTCTACGCCGCCGCGTACAAGGCGCTCGGCGTGCCGGTGTACTCGTCGGCCGTGTTCAACTTCATCCCGAAGACGGCGATGGATTTCTACGAAGCGATCGCGAAGGACGACCACGCGACGGTCGGCCGCCTGATCGACGATTTCTTCCTGCCGTACCTGAAGATCCGCAATCGCCGCGCGGGTTACGCGGTCAGCATCGTGAAGGCCGGCGCGAAGCTCGTCGGCCACGACGCGGGCCCGGTGCGCGCACCGCTCGTCGACCTCACCGAAGCCGAAGCGGCCGAGCTCGACGTGCTGATCAAGAAGATGGGCCCGCAGTAAGCAGGCGCGGCCGGCGCGGCGCCTGCATCGGCGCCGTGGCCCGCGGTGTTGCGTCGCGGCCGGCTCCCGCCTGCCGCGACCGTATGTTTCCTTTCCGCCCCGACGCACGCATCCGCCGCGATGCATACCGTCGCCGTCACATCTGCGCGATGATCCCGACGATCCGGTAGCGCACGTTCCCCAGCTTGACCCGCGTCGCCTCGATCTGGCCCTGCGCACCCGTACGGACACGCGTATTCGATTCGCCGTCGAGGATCTGCCCGAGCACGTCGCGGTCGACGACCGCATCGAAGAACCGGCCGACCGTGATCGTCGCCGACTGCTTCGCGGTCGCGAGCTGGCTGTTCGCCTGCATCAGCGCTTCGGTGCGCAGGCTCGGGTCGCGTTCGTCGATGCTGCGCCGGTACTGGAGCGCGAATACCAGCGCCTCCATGTCCTGCCGGAAGCGTCGGACGGCCTGCCCGAACATGAGCGAATGCGCATCGGCGCCCGTGACGAGTCGCCCCTGGTTGATCGTCACGTCGAATTCGCTGCCGCCCAGGTCGTGCTGAAACTCCAGCAACGCATTCGCGAGCACGCGCCCTTCGCTGTATTCGCCGATCTGGGTGCGGACGGATTTCGCGACGTCGCCGATCGCTTTCCACAATCCGGCCGCGAACAGGTGATCGCCACGCTTGTTGATGTTCATTGGAGGGTTCCCTCGTTGTCTTTTGTCGGTCTCTCAGGTTCGCCCGCGGACCGCGTGGCCCGGGGCTTCGCTACTGTAGGAGAAATTCGGGGGACGTGGAAGGCGGCAAGATCGGCGGCTGCCTTGCGTTTCCAGTGCCGCCACGCCGACCGCCTGACTCATCAGGTTGCCCCGACACGATGCCGGGCCATCTCCCGATCAGCGCAAGGCATCACCATCGACATCAATTGGTGACATAGTTGATGCACTCATCTTTCGAAAGCCGATCATGCGCACCACCTTGTCCCTGGACGACGCCCTGCTCGCCAGAGCGCAGCAGTTGACTGGCATCACCGAAAAGTCGGCGGTGGTCAGAGAAGCACTGCGCGCGCTGATTGCCCGAGAAAGCGCACGACGGCTGGCTCGTCTCGGCGGCACCGAACCCGACCTCGAATCCGTCCCGCGCCGCCCATCTGAGCCAGCGTGATTCTTGTCGACCCCTCCGTCTGGAGAGACCGGCGGCACGAAAGGCCGCGTCATGCAAAAAGGCGGAAGGGACTCGCGAGCCCCTTCCGCCTTTTCGTTTCCCGGTGCCGGCACGCGCCCCGGTGCACCAGCCGCCGGGGATCGCGCCTTCAGTCGATCCGGCTCGTCACTCCGCTTTCCCGTCGCGCAAACGCGGAATCGCGAGCCGATTGCTTTCCTGCAGCCCTTCGGGCAGCAGGTCGTCCGGGAAATCCTGATAGCACACGGGCCGCAGGAAACGGTCGATCGCCGTCGCGCCGACCGACGTGACGGCCGGGTTCGACGTCGCCGGGAACGGGCCGCCGTGCACCATCGCGTCGCAGACTTCGACGCCGGTCGGGTAACCGTTGACGAGCAGGCGCCCGGCCTTGCGTTCGAGGATCGGCAGCAGCCGGCGCGCGAGCGGCTTGTCGTCGGCATCCATCTGCAGCGTGGCCGTCAGCTGGCCTTCGAGCGCGTCGAGCACGCGCGCGACTTCGTCGAGATCGCGGCAGCGCACGATCAGCGACGCCGGCCCGAACACCTCGTGACTGAACGCCGGCTCGGCCAGGAACGCCTGCGCGCCGACTTCGTACAGCGCGCCGCCCGCCTGGCATTCGGTTTGCGCGGCCTCGCCCGCGCCGATTTCGCGCACGCCCGGCAGTTCGGCCAGCTTGCCGCGGCCGTTGCGGTACGCATCGGCGATGCCGCGCGTGAGCATCACGCCGGCCGGCTTCTTCGCGAGCGCCTGTGCGGCGACGGTTTCGAAGCGGTCCAGATCGGGGCCGTCGATCGCGAGCACGAGGCCGGGGTTCGTACAGAACTGGCCGACGCCGAGCGTCAGCGAATCGACGAAGCCCGTCGCGATCGCGTCGCCGCGCGCGGCGAGTGCGGCCGGGAACAGCACGACCGGGTTGATGCTGCTCATTTCCGCGTAGACGGGAATCGGCTGCGGGCGCGCGTTCGCGAGCTGCACGAGCGCCATGCCGCCCTGCCGCGAACCCGTGAAGCCGACGGCCTGGACCGCCGGATGGCTGACCAGCGCCGCGCCGATCACGCGGCCGGGGCCGACCAGCAGCGAGAACACGCCGGCCGGCATCCCGCATTTCGCCGCGGCGGCGCGGATCGCGCGGCCGACCAGCTCGGACGTGCCGAGGTGAGCCTCGTGCGCCTTCACGATCACCGGGCAGCCGGCCGCGAGTGCCGACGCGGTATCGCCGCCGGCCACCGAGAACGCGAGCGGGAAATTGCTTGCGCCGAACACGACGACGGGCCCGAGCCCGACCTTCTGCAACCGCAGGTCCGCACGCGGCAGCGGTGTGCGCGCAGGCTGCGCGGGGTCGATCGACGCGGCGAGGAAACGCCCGTCGCGCACGACGCGCGCAAACAGCCGGAGCTGGCCGACGGTACGGCCACGCTCGCCCTGCAGCCGCGCGACGGGCAGGCCCGTTTCGGCGTGCGCACGCTCGATCAGCGCGTCGCCGAGCGCGACGATCTCGTCCGCGATCGTGTCGAGAAACGCCGCGCGAGCCGCGAGCGGCTGCGCGCGGTACGCATCGAACGCGTCGCGCGCGAGTTCGCACGCGCGTTCGACGTCGGCCTGCGTCGCGACGCCGAATGCCGGCGCATCGATCGGCGCGCCCTTCGTCGGGTCGAACGCGCGCAAGGATCCGGCCGAGCCGGCCACCGCGTCGGCGCCGATCAGCATCTCTCCTGTCAGTTGCATGGGGTGTGCTCCGTGATTCGGGAATAGGTTGTTCATTGTAGCCCAACAGATACGATGTCTGCCGACATCATTTCACTTATCGTACTACCTGCCGGACCTCCGGCCACGTGCCGGACATCCTTGTTTACCGGACCTTATCACGGAATTGAGACCGCTTCCTGTCACCATCCAAAGGGAAAACCCGAGGTTTCTGCATCCGGGCATTGCCCATAAACTTCGGCTCATGTCATACGACGACGTACATTAAAGTGCCTAATCAGACCACCCCTCGCGATCTTCCGATCGATCTCGCGCGCACCGCGCGCCGGACCGCCGTGCGCTACTGGATCCTGGCGATGCTGTTCGTCGTCACGACGCTGAACTATGCGGATCGCGCGACGCTGTCGATCACCGGCACGCCGATCCGCAAGGCGTTCGGCATCGATCCGGTGACGATGGGCTACATCTTCTCGGCGTTCAGCTGGGCGTATGTGCTCGCGCAACTGCCGAGCGGCTGGCTGCTCGACCGCTTCGGCGCGCGGCGCGTGTATGCGGCGAGCATCTTCCTGTGGTCGGCGTTCACGCTGCTGCAGAGCACGATCGGCCTCGGCGGCAGCGCCGCGTTCGCGGTCGCCGCGCTGTTCGCGATGCGCTTCGCGGTCGGCATCGCCGAGGCGCCCGCGTTCCCGGCCAATGCGAAAGTCGTCGCGAGCTGGTTCCCGACCGCCGAGCGCGGCACGGCGTCGGCGATCTTCAACGCCGCGCAATATTTCGCGGCCGTGGTGTTCTCGCCGCTGATGGCGTGGCTCACGCATGCGTACGGCTGGCACCAGGTGTACCTGTGGCTCGGCCTCGCGGGCATCGCGCTCGCGTTCCTGTGGCTGCGCGTGATGAAGGATCCGGCCGACCATCCGGCCGTGAACCGTGCGGAACTCGACCATATCGAGCAAGGCGGCGGCCTCGTGCGTTCGACGGCCAGGCCGGCCGGTGCACGCGGTGCGGGCGCAGCGTCCGAAAGCAGCCGGGTCGCCGGCTGGTACTACGTGCGCCAGCTGCTGTCGAACCGGATGCTGATCGGCGTGTACCTCGGCCAGTACTGCGTGAACGTGCTTACGTACTTCTTCCTCACGTGGTTCCCGATCTACCTCGTGCAGGCGCGCGGGATGTCGCTGCTGAAGGCCGGCTTCATGACGTCACTGCCCGCGATCTGCGGATTCCTCGGCGGCGTGCTGGGCGGGATGCTGTCGGACGGGCTGATCCGCCGCGGCGTGTCGCTGACGCTCGCGCGCAAGATTCCGATCGTCGGCGGGATGGCGCTGTCGATGGTCATCATCGGCTGCAATTACGTCGACAGCGAAGCGCTCGTGATCGTGCTGATGGCCGTGTCGTTCTTCGGCAAGGGCATCGGGTCGCTCGGCTGGGCCGTGGTCGCGGACACCGCACCGAAGGAAGCGATCGGCCTGTCGGGCAGCCTGTTCAACATGTTCGGCAACACGGCCGGCATCGTCGCGCCGATCGCGATCGGCTACCTCGTCGGCGCGAGCGGCTCGTTCAACGGCGCGCTGGTGTTCGTCGGGCTGAACGCGCTCGTCACCGTGTTCAGCTATCTCGTGATCGTGAAGGACATCAAGCGCGTCGAGCTGCGACATCGCGACGCCTGAGCGTCGGCAAAACAGGCAGGAATACGACGGCGGCCGCGTAACAGCGGCCGCCGTTCTTGCATCAGAGCGAGGAATGCGCGACGCGCAGCATGTCGTGCACGCCGGACGTCATCAGCGCGAGGAACGCGAGCAGGCCGACATAGCAGAGCGCATAGGTCGTCTTCGTTTCGATCGACGTCGCGTAGTACACGCGGTTCTCCGGCGCGTCGGGATCGTAGCGCCACGCGCGCTTCAACTGCGGCAGCGCGAGGATCGCCATCACGATCAGCAGCGGGCTCGGGCGATACACGAACAGCGCGATCAGCACGGGCACGCCCGCGAACCAGATGCGCGGCGACAGCACCGCGGTGATCCGCCCGCCGTCGAACGGCGACAGCGGAATCATCAGAGATTGCTCAGGGAAACTCCATCTTTTGGGCAGAGAGTGAAAGGAGTCCTGTTGACAGGCAGCTTCTTCCACGGGTTAGGATAATCGATATGATTCTTGTCTATCGCTACCGGGTGAAATCACTCAACGGACTGCTTAACAAGCAGAGCCGTGCGGTGAACTACGTCTGGAACTTCTGCAACGACACGCAGAAGCATGCGCTCAAGTGGCGCAAGAAGTGGCCGACGGGTTTCGATCTGAACGTGCTGACAACTGGCAGCAGTAAGGAACTAGGCATCCATTCCGGCACCGTCAATGCAACCTGTGAGCAATACGCGAAGTCGCGCAGCCAATGCCGACGCCCTTACCTGCGCTATCGCGGCAGGAAGTCTCTTGGCTGGGTGCCGCTCAAGGGCCGCGACCTGAAGCGCGAGGGCGACGCGTTTCGCTTCGCCGGCAATAACTTCCGCGTATTCAACAGCCGGCCGCTTCCCGAAGGCAAGATCAAGGATGGGACCAACTTTGCCCAGGACGCACGCGGCAACTGGTTCCTGAACATCGTGATCGAGATGCCTGATGTTCAGGCCAGACCGATCCGCTCCGGTGTCGGCATCGATCTCGGCCTGAAAGACTTCGCCACACTTTCGACCGGCGAAAAATTGCCCAACGACCGTTTCGGTCAGCGCGCGGCCGAAAAACTAGCGAAGGCCCAACGCGCGCGAAAGCATAAGCGGCATATCGCAAAGCTGCACGCAAAGGTGGCGAATGCCCGCGCCAATTTTCAGCATAAGCTCGCGCTTGATCTGGTGCGCCGCTTCGACTACATCGCGGTCGGCAATGTGTCGGCCTACAAATTCGCCAAGACCAGGATGGCAAGAAGCGTCTATGACGCATCCTGGTCGTCCTTCCGAGACAAACTCCGTTATAAAGCGATCGCGCACGGAGCCACGTTCGAGGAAGTCGACGAAAGCGGTTCTACCCAGTCCTGTTCGGCGTGCGGGTCGAGAGACAGCACGACGCGGCCGAAAGGTATCGCGGGACTGCGAATAAGAGAGTGGGCCTGCGATGGCTGTGGTGCCGTGCATGATCGAGACACCAACGCTGCGCTGAACATTCTCCGATGCGGACGTGCATCGCCAGGTGTGGGAATCCTCCGCCTTTAGGTGGGGGCGGACGTCAAGTTGAATAGGTTCAGGAAGATGCCCGTAAGGGCGAGCAGCAGGTCGCTGTCGTCGTGCCGTGGGCGGCGCAGCAGTCCAGCGTGCCGACGAACGGCTCGGAGAGCCCGCGCTGCTGCGCGGCAAAATAATGGCCGGCTTCGTGCACCAGCAACAGCTTCGTCATTCCTTGCGCTCCGTGCCGGCCACGTCGGACGCGTCGGCGACGACCGGCGCCGCGGCCGCCTTCGGCTTGCGCCCGAAGAAGCGCTTCAGCGCCGCGCCGCCGGCCAGCAGCGCCACCGCGCCGATCTTGAAGAACTTCACCGCGAACGCACCGATCAGCGCGAGCAGGCCGAGCTTCTTCGCGCCGACGCCGACGATCAGCGCCGCGAGGCCGTACTCGGCGACGTGGTCGGTCGACTTGTTGAAATCGGCGTAGCGCTTGCCGTCGTTGAAGCTGATGTTCGACAGCAGGTCGTCGGCCGACGCCTTGTACTTCGGCAGGTCGGCCAGCGTCGACGCCATCGTCAGCGACAGGTAACCGTCGCGGCCGAGCACGAGCGTCCGGTAGTTCACGCCGTCGTTCTCGGCGTTCGCGGGCGCGCCCTTGTCGCGGATGATCGCGGACCATACGAGCCGGTGCGTGGCCGCGTCGTACGCGGGCGCCTTCGCCCAGCCGACCACCTCGGTCTCGGGCAGGCCGCGCTCCTTGCGCCCCGGGTTGTCTTCCTCGGTGCCGGCCTGCAGGTTCTTCAGCAACTCGTCGGGCTTCCAGTCCTTCGCGTCGTCGTCGCGGATATAGCCGCTCGGCTCGAACGACACGACCGAGATCCAGTCGGCATCGGGATCGTCGGGCAGCACGAGGCCGACCAGCTTCGATTCGTCGACCGAGTTGCCCATCGAACGCAGGTAGCGGCCGGCTTCGGCAGCCGGCACGAACGACTCGCCGGCCTTCAGCTTCAGCACGGCTTCGTGTTTCACATCGATGTCGGTCGGGCCGTTCACGACGGCCCCGTTGGCGGCCGCGGCGGCGGCCCTCATTTCCACCTGCGCAGCTTCGGTCTGCGCGTGGCCGGTGGTCGCGGCGAGTGCGAGCATCGCCACGCAGGCGAGCCGGACGGCATGTTTTTTCATTGTTGGATTCCCCTGAAATGCCTTGTCGTCAATATGCACGGCACCGGCCCATGCGTTTTCAATCGCGGGTCCGGCGTCGTCTCTCAGTTGGCACGGAGGCTATGGTAACGCAGCGCCGCGACGCGCCCGGGGAACGGCGCGATGCTTACCTCGCAGGTAATGCCCAACGCGCGCGGGATTGCCTATCATCTGGGTCATGAACCCGACCGCCGCCCTCCATTCGCCCTCCCCGTCCGCCAGCCGCGCATCCGGCATCGGCCCGCTGCTGCGCACGTGGCGGCAACGCCGGCGCCTGAGCCAGATGGCGCTCGCGCTCGACGCGGAAGTGTCCGCGCGCCACCTGAGCTTCGTCGAATCGGGTCGTGCGCAGCCGAGCCGCGACATGGTGCTGCATCTCGCGGAGCGTCTCGACGTGCCGCTGCGCGAACGCAATGCGCTGCTCGTCGCGGCCGGCTTCGCGCCGCTGTTTCGCGAGCGGCCGTTCTCGGATCCGCAACTGGATGCCGCGCGCCATGCGGTCGAAGCCGTGCTGCGCGGCCACGAGCCCTACCCGGCGCTCGCCGTGGACCGCCACTGGACGCTGCTCGCCGCGAACCGGATGCTCGGCGCGCTGGTCGCGCAGGCCGATCCGTCGCTGCTGCAGCCGCCCGTCAACGTGCTGCGCCTGAGCCTGCACCCGGACGGCCTCGCGTCGCAAATCGTCAACTGGCATGAATGGCGCGCGCACATCCTGCATCGGCTGCAGCGGCAGATCGATGCGAGCGGCGACCGCACGCTGCACGCGCTGCGCGACGAGCTCGCCGCGTATCCGGCGCCGGCCGGCCAGCCCGACGACACGCAGGCGCGTGCCGACTTCGCGGATATCGCGGTGCCGCTGCGGCTGCGCACCGCAGCCGGCGAGCTGACGTTCTTCAGTACGACGACGGTGTTCGGCACGCCGGTCGACGTGACGCTGTCGGAACTCGCGATCGAGGCGTTCTTTCCGGCGAATCCGGAGACGGTGGACGCAATGCGCGCGCTGGCGGACGCGTTGCCGGCGCAGTAACGCATGCTGTCGGCGCCATCGCGCCGGCGGCACGCGTACGAGGTAACGTCGATCAGCGGCGCTCGAGCGCCAGCTTCACACCGAGCCCCAGCAGGACCACGCCGCTGACGCGATGCATGCGCGTCAGGATGCGCGGATTGCGGCGGATCGACGCCGACAGCAGGCCGGCAAACAGCGCGACCGGCCCCTTGACGAGAAACGTCAGGCCGGCGAACGTCGCACCCAGCACGAACAGCGACAGCATCGGATGCGCGGCGCCCGCGGGAACGAACTGCGGCAGGAACGCCAGGTAGAACAGCGCGACCTTCGGATTCGACATGTTGGACAGCGCGCCTTGCGCGAACGTGCGCAGCCGCGATGCCGGCGCGCCGCGGCTGCTCGCGAGCGTCAGCTCGCCCGACGAGCGCAGCAGCGTGATGCCGAGATACAGCAGGTACAGCGCGCCGACCACCTTCAACGCAGTGAACAACCATTCGGATGCCTGAAGAAGCGCGCCCAGCCCGAGCGTCGCGAGCATCGTGTGCACGAGCAGCCCGACGCTGACGCCCGCCGCGGTCACGAGGCCCGCGCGCGTGCCGCCGGACAGCGTGCGCGACATCACGAGCACCATGTCCTGGCCCGGCGTGACGATGATCAAAAGGGACGTGGCGATGAACGGCAGCCAGGATACGTGCAGCATCGGAGATCTCCTGAAGGGGATGGCCGGCACGGGCATCGCGCGTGTCGCACAGGCCGGCCGGTCGTCCGATTATCGGCGCGTTGCGGTGGAGATTGGATGCGTATTTGGCTATTTGAAATGCCGTATTTGGCGCTATTCTCTAGCATCCGCATCGATGGTAGTGAAAAATGCCAACCAAACTGGACGCGATTGACCGGCGCATTCTGCGTGCGTTGCAACAGAACTCGAACCAGACGAACGCCGAACTCGCGCAACAGGCCGGACTCTCGGCCACGCCCTGCCTGCGCCGCGTTCACCTGCTCGAAGAGCAGGGCGTGATCGACGCCTATGTCGCGCTGCTGAACCCCGCCGCCGTCGACCTGAGGTTCACGGCATTCGTGCGCGTCACGCTGGAGCGCCAGGACAAGAAGACGGTCGAGCGCTTCGCGCGCGAAATCGAGCAGGCGCCCGAAGTCCTCGAATGCCACCTGATGGCCGGCAGCTACGATTACCTGCTGCGCGTCATCGCGCGGGATCTCGACGACTATCAGCGCTTCCAGATGGAAACGCTCACGCAGATCGAAGGCGTCCGCAACGTCGAAACCGAGATTCCGCTGAAGCGCATCAAGCAGACGGTGCGCCTGCCGATCTAGGCATCCAGAAACGTGACAGGCTGCCCGGCCGGCTGTCCGCTCAACGCGCCGTCGCGCACGGCGATCTGTCCGCGCACGACCGTGTGCACGGGCCAGCCGGTGACCGCGCAGCCGTCGTAAGGTGTCCAGCCGCTCACGCTGGCGATCCATTCGTCGCGGATGATCCGGCGCGCGTGCAGGTCGACGATGCTGAAGTCGGCGTCGTAGCCGATCGCGACGCGCCCTTTCCCTTCGATGCCGAAGATGCGCGCCGGCCCGGCGCTGGTCAGGTCGACCAGCCGTTCGAGGCTCAGGCGGCCCGCATGCACGTGATCGAGCATCAGCGGCAGCAGCGTCTGCACGCCGGTCATGCCGCTCGGCGACTGCGGATAGGGCCGGCGCTTTTCGTCGCGCGTATGCGGCGCGTGATCGCTGCCGATCACGTCGACCACGCCGTCTCGGACGGCCTGCCACAGTGCATCCCGATGCTGCCGCTCGCGCACCGGCGGGTTCATCTGCGCGAACGTGCCGAGCCGCTCGTAGCAGTCGGGCGCGTGCAGGCTCAGGTGATGCGGCGTGACCTCGACCGTCACGCGTCGCCGGTGCCGCGCGAGCCATGCCATTTCGTCCGCGGTGGACACATGCAGCACATGCAGCCGGCGCCCCGTCTCGGCGGCCAGCCCGACGATGCGCCGCGTCGCGGCCAGCGCACTTTGCACGTCGCGCCAGTGCGGATGGTCGCGCACGTCGCCGCTCGCGTCCACGAGCGCCCTGCGTTCGCGCAGCCGCGCCTCGTCCTCCGCATGCACGGCCATGCGCCGCCGCCCGTTGCGCAGGATCCGGCGCAACACGGCTTCGTCGTCGGCCAGCAGATCGCCGAACGAACTGCCCATGAAGACCTTCACGCCCGCGCAGCCCGGCAGGCGTTCAAGCACCGGCAACCGCTCGGCGTTCGCGGCCGAGCCGCCGATGTAGAACGCGTAATCGCACCATGCACGGCCGCGCGCGAGATCCAGCTTCGCCTGCAGATCCTGCTCGCCCAGCGTCAGCGGATGCGTATTGGGCATCTCGAAGATCGTCGTGACGCCACCGAGCACCGCGCCGCGCGTACCGGCCTCGATGGTTTCCTTGTGCGTCAGGCCCGGTTCGCGGAAATGCACCTGACTGTCGACGACGCCCGGCAGCACATGCAGCCCGCCGGCGTCGAGCAGCACGTCGGCGCTCCAGGTGCCGTGCAACGCGCCCAGCGCGACGACGCGGCCATCCGCGCACGCGACGTCGATCCGCTCGGCGCCGTTGGGCGTCATCACCGTGCCGCCGTGCACGAGCAGGTCGACGTGGCGGCGCTTCGGCCCGTCGCTCCGTTCAGGTCGAATGTGTTCGCCCATGACTCAGAACTCGTTCTGGATGTGCTTGTAGCCCAGCACCAGCGCGTTGTTCGTGCGCGCGACGTCCTCGGAGAAGTCGCTCGCGTCGGCCGTCACCTGCGGCAACGCGGCAAGATCGGTTTCCGGCCCGATGCGTTCGGTCGAGCGCACGTAGAAACCCGGCGGCAGGTGGCAGCCGTCGACGACCGCGTTGTAGCGCACCACGCAGCCGTCGTCGATGGTGCAGTTGAACAGCACGCTGTTGAACCCGACGAACACGCCGTCGCCGACCTGGCACGGCCCGTGGACGATCGCGCGATGCGCGATCGACGTATGCCGGCCGATGGTGACGCTCGCGCCCGACTTCGAATGAATCACCACGCCGTCCTGGATGTTCGAATGCGCGCCGATCACGATGGGCGCGATCCGGCCGTCCGCGTCTGTTTCGTCGGCGCGGATCACCGCGTACGGGCCGATGAACACGTTCTCCTCGACGATCACGAGCCCGCACAGGATGGCGGTCGGATCGACGAACGCGCTCGGGTGAATCTGCGGCAGGTCGCCGCGCGGGTTCTTTCTGATCATGAGGATTCCTGCTGAGAAAGGAGAGGGTCGCGCTTGAGCCGTTCGAACAGGCCCGGATCGCGCCACTGCGCGGCGACGGCCGGCGCGAACACGATGTCATCCAGGTCGATGCGGCCCATGCGCGGATTGAATGCATCGTCGCGAAAGCACTGCGCGTAGCCGGTCTCGGTCTCGTGCACGATGACCGAATGCAGCCGCACGTCGGCCTCGCCGTTCGACATGCTCGTGTGGGACAGCACCGCATCGACGAGACGAAACAACACGCGCGAGAACTGCTCGGCGCTCGGCGAAACGGGCAGCAACACCCAGCGCTCCGAGTGGCGGCGCATGCTGTCGAGATAACCCGGATCGTCGCCGGACCAGAGCGTCACCGCATGGTCGAACGCGTCGATCAGGTCGCGCACGTCGCCCTTGAGCAGCCCGAAGTCGTAGATCATCTGCCCGTGGTCCAGCGCATGCGCTTCGAGCACCAGCTCGACGCGGTACGAATGGCCGTGGATCGAATGCGAGCAGCGCCGCGTGCTGCAGCCACGAACGACGTGCGCATTCTCGAAGCGGAACAGCTTGCGGATCAGCATGCGTCGACGCCTTCGCGAACCGGTGCGGCCCAGGCCACCGCATCGTGCGGATGCAGGCTTTCCAGATGACGCACGCGAACGCGCGGGTTCGCATGGCGACCGTCCAGCGCGGCCTGAACGCGGCGCGCGGCATCCTCGACGAACATCAGGTTCCCGCCGTTCAGCACCGCGAACGCCTGCTCGTCCGCACGCTTGACGGCCGTCTGCACCGGCGTGCCGAGCGCGTGCTCGATACGATCGATCAGGTCAATCAGCCCCAGCGTCGCGGCGTCGACGGGCAACGCCACGCTCACGACGGCTTCGCTGCGCTGGCTGTGCGGCGTGGCCGCCGTCGCATGCCGCTGCAACCACGCGGCGACCGCGGCCGGCGCCACGCGATCCTCGCGGCCGAACGCCGCCAGAAACGCCTGCTCGACCCAGTGCCGCGACAGCGCGGCCGAACACGGGCACGTCGACGAATAGGCGACCGTCACCTGCGCGCGCAGTTCGAACGCGTCGCCGGTCAGCACCGCGTCGACCCGAACCGGATAGGACTTCCACCCGGCCAGCCCGTCGGTGACGAGCGCCGCGCGGCGCGCCAGCAGGTCGAAACGCAGCCGCACCCGTGCGCTGCGCGACGCGCAGTCGCGATGGCTGTCGACCATTGCGCGCAGCATGCGCCGCAAACCGGCCGGCGACAGCGCCGCGCCGTCGCCGAGCGCGTCGAGCAGCCCGTACAGCCGCGACATGTGGATGCCCTTCACATGCGGCGCGGGCAAATCGACCTGCACGTCGGCGCGCGCATGCACGTCGCGCCGGCAGCCGGGCTCGGCGACGGCAACGGGCAGGTCGATGCCCTGCATGCCGACCCACTCGAGCGGGCGGCGGCCCGGTGCGGCATCGGTCAGGGAAATATCGGGAAGGGCTGCATTCATGCTCGAGATCCGGTGGAGCGCCTTCTCCATCCGGATCGATGCAGGAAGCGCGTTCAGGTCAGGGCCAGTCGTGAAACGGGTTGTCCCACGTGGTCCAGTGTTCGGGGCCGGTGGCCATTTCGGTATCGGTCAGCAGACACGCGTCGAAGCGCGCGCGCAGCGCGGCCTCGTCCATGTCCATGCCGATCAGCACGAGTTCCTGGCGCGCATCGCCGACGTGCTCGTCCCAGCGCGCGCGGATCTGCGCGACGGCTTCCGGGTCCTGCGGCCAGCGCTCGGGCGGCACGGCCGCCCACCAGTGGCCGGCCGGCCCGTGCCGCGCGACCGCGCCGGCCTGCGACCACGAACCGGCGACGGTCGGATGGGTGGCCAACCAGAAGAACCCCTTCGAGCGGACGACGCCCGGCCATTCGCTTTCGACGAGATCGAAGAAGCGCCGCGGATGAAAGGGCCGCCGCGCGCGGTAGACGAAGCTGCGGATTCCGTATTCGTCGGTCTCCGGCGTGTGCGTGCCGCGCATCTCCTGCAGCCAGCCCGGCGCACGCGAGGCCGCGTCGAAGTCGAACAAGCCCGTGTCGAGCACGCGTTCGAGCGGCACCTTGCCGAATTCGGCGATCTCGATCCGCGCACGCGGGTTCAGCCCGCGCAGCAGCGCGACCAGCCGCTCGCGCGCGCCGCCGTCGATCAGGTCGATCTTGTTGATCACGATCACGTCGCAGAACTCGATCTGGTCGATCAGCAGATCGACGACCGTGCGCGCATCCTCGTCGCCCATCGATTCGCCGCGCGACTGCAGGCTGTCGCGCGACGCGTAGTCGCGCAGGAAGTTGAACGCGTCGACCACCGTCACCATCGTGTCGAGCCGCGCGACTTCGCCGAGACTGCGGCCGTCCTCGCCTTCGAACGTGAACGTCTCGGCCACCGGCAGCGGCTCCGAGATGCCGGTCGATTCGATCACGAGCTGGTCGAAGCGCCCTTCGCGCGCGAGCCGGTCGACCTCGATCAGCAGATCCTCGCGCAGCGTGCAGCAGATGCAGCCGTTGCTCATCTCGACCAGCTTCTCGTCGGTGCGCGACAACCCCGCGCCGCCGTCGCGGACGAGCGCGGCATCGATGTTGACCTCGGACATGTCGTTGACGATGACCGCGACGCGCCGGCCCTCGCGATTGTTGAGGATGTGGTTGAGCAGCGTCGTCTTGCCGGCGCCGAGGAAGCCGGACAGGACGGTCACGGGGAGCCGCGTGGACGGATGGAGTGCGGTGCTCATCGGGCGATTCCGGTAGAGGACGTTGAGGATCGGATGATATATTGTATCGATACGATATAACATATCATTTTCAGCGTCCAGCGTTCGGAACGATCGACGTGTCGGTATAAGCGGCACGCACCGGCGCTTACCGGTCGGCGCGGAGCCGCCACGAAGCGCCCCACGCCTGCTCCGTCGTCACGTATAAAGCGACGCCTGCGGCAATTCGCCCGTCAGCGCGAACCGGCCCACGTCGCGCAGCCGGTAGTCGAGCGGATCGTGCAGTGTATGCGTGCGCGCGTTCCGCCAGAAGCGGTCGAGGCCGAGCGACGCGGCCGTTGCGCGTGCGCCGCATGCATCGAACAGCGCCTCGCCGTTGTCGAGCGCCGCGCGCTGCGCGACGATCTTCGCGTCCGATACCGCCAGCGCCGCGTCGGCGCGCTCGTCCGCCGTCAACGCATCGCGGCGCACCCACGCGCGCTGTAGCACGTCGGCCGCGCGATCGGCGAGCGCCGCCGCGGCCAGCGCCCGCACGCGCATGTCGCCGAAGCGCTGCAGCGTGTACGGATCGTCGGCCGCCTGCGCGGCGTCCGAGTGAATCCACGGGCGGCCATGCTTGAGCACGTAATCACGCGCGTCGGCCAGCGCGCCTTCCGCGAGCCCGACGAACAGGTTCGTCAGCACGAGCTGCGACACGAGCGTGCGCAGCGTCGCGCGCGGCGTCGGCGGCGACTCGGAACGGTGCAGCACTTCGTCCGGCGCGAGCGTCACGCCGTCGAAGCGCACGCTGCCGCTGTCGGTCTGGCGCTGGCCGATCGGATCCCAGTCGTCGTTGACCGAGATTCCCGCGCGGTCGGTCGGCACCACGCCGAACACGGTACGGCCCGTTTCCGGATCGTGCGCGGACACCGTCATCCGCTGCGACCCGCGCGTGCCCGAACAGAAGCCCTTCACGCCGTCGAGCCGGTAGCCGCCATCCGGCGTCGCGGCAGCCACGAGCCGCGTGTCGAGCGGATTGACCGCATTGCCCCACCACCAGCGTTGCTCGACGGTGCCGCGCAGATAGCGTTCGCGCTGCGCGGCGCTGCCCCACACGTCGACGCTGACCACCTGCAGGCACTGGAACCCGACGAGATGCGCGAGCGCGCTGTCGACGCGCGCGATCTGCCGGATCGCGTCGTAGATCGCGGGCCACGCGGCTTCCTGCCCGCCGAACGCGCGCGGCACCGCGAGCGTCAGCAGGCCCGCATCGGCCAGCCATTGCTTTTCCTGCGCCGCGTGACCGCCCGCGCGGTCGCGCGCGGCGGCGGTCGCCCGCAGCGCATCGATCGCGCGCGCCAGCGCGTCGCGATCGAAGGTAGGCACATCGGTATCCGGCTCGAAGGTCGCCGGGCCGCGCGGATCGTTCATGCGACGGCTTCCTGCTGTGCGGCTTCCCGCGCAACCGCCTCGCCCGACAGCGGCACCAGCGCGCCAAGCTTGCGGCCGGTCAGCCGCGACAGGATCTCGCGCCGCCAGTCGTCATAGATCGCGCGATATTCGGCGATGTCCGCGCCGAACACGTGCGCGGTATGCGCGTACTCGTCGTGCAGATAACCGTCGAGCCGCGCCTGCGTTTCCTCGTCGGCCGCGATCACGCGATCGATCAGCGCATCGCGCTCGGCGGCCGGCAGCGTCGCGAGCCGCTCGAACCACCACTGGACGATCTGCACGCGATGCCACTCCTCGTCCGGCCGGATCCGGTTCTCGCCGTGTTCGCGCATCGCGCCGTCGCCGATGCGGCCGGTCTTGCGCTGGATCCACAGCTTCGCGAGGATGTGCAGCTCGTAATGCCATTCGAACGCGAGAAAACCCGCGACGTCGCGCACCGCGATGTCGCCGATGCGCGCCCAGTGCGCGGCGACGAGCCGGTCGACTTCCGGCAGCGGATCGCGCCCGGTCAGTTCGGTCACGCGCTCTCGTCCGATCACCGCGTGCGCGCCGTCGTCGCCGAGCTGGCGCGACAGGATCAGCTGGAAATGCGGATCGTCGCGGAACAACGTGTCGATCGCCTTCGCGACGACCTGCACGATGAACAGGTCGTGCGACGCCATCTTCGTGTAGTAGTCGGCGACGGCGGCCAGTTCGTCCGCGTTGCGCGGCTCGCGCGGCGGCGTGGCCAGTTTGTCGGGGAAACCGGGACGATGGCGTCGCGCCACGTCGAGAAACAGCGCTTCCTCGAATTGTCCGTTCCATTCGCGCGGCGCGCCGAGGGGCAAGGTCATGGGTAGGGTTCTCTCAGGTTCATGAATGAAACGAGCGCGTGCTTGTGGCACGGCTCAGGTACGCCGGGTCACGTGTCGGACCAGGCGGTCGCCCGTGATTTGCACGGCCGAGACGAGCGCGATCAGGATCACGATCACGGTCGCCATGACGGTCGTGTCGAAACGCTGGTAGCCGTAGCGGATCGCGAGATCGCCGAGCCCACCCGCGCCGACGGCACCCGCCATCGCGGTCGAGCCGATCAGCGCGACGACGGTGATCGTGAAACCGCCGAGCATGCCGGGCAGCGCCTCCGGCAGCAGCACGTGCCAGACGATGTGGCGGCGCTTCGCGCCCATCGCGAGCGCGGCCTCGATCAGCCCGCGATCGACTTCACGCAGACTCACTTCGGCGATCCGCGCGAAGAACGGGATCGCGGCGATCGACAGCGGCACGACGGCCGCCCATACGCCGATCGTCGTGCCGATCAGCACCCGCGTAAACGGCAGCAGCGCGACCAGCAGGATGATGAACGGCGTCGAGCGGAACACGTTGACGAGCGCGCCGAGCACCGCGTTCACGCCGCGCCGCGCGTAGATGCCGCCGGGCGCGGTCGTCACGAGGATCACCGCGAGCGGGATGCCGATCAGCGCCGCGATGACAGCCGACGCGGCGACCATCGACAGCGTGTCGCGGATCGCGTCGAGTAGTTCGGGCCACCAGAGCTCAAACATAACCGAGCACCTCCGCGTGATTCGCGTGACGGCGCGCACGTTCGAGCAGCGCGGCGACCGCGCCGCCGCGTGCCGTCGACTGGCCGGCTTCATCGGCGCGCGGCGACGCCGCGATCACGAGCCGCCCCTGCGCATGCCCCTGGATGCGCTCGATCCCGCCGTGCAGGAACCGCACGGAGCCGCCGAGTGCCGCCGCGAGCGCGCCGACGTCCGGCTCGCCGCCGCTCTCGCCCGTATAACGAACGTCGAGCACAACCTGCGCGCCGTCGGGCAACGCGGCCTGCTCGGGCAGCGGCTGCACGCGCGCGGCCAGTTCGGCCGGCAGGTCGTGCACGAGCGTGCTGAGCAGCGCGCGCGTCGCGCCGTGGCGCGGATCGCCGAACACGCGCCACACGGGGCCCGTTTCGACGACTTCGCCCTGTTCGATCACCGCGACCGTGTCGCACACCGCGCGGATCACCTCCATCTCGTGCGTGATCAGCACGATCGTCAGCCCGAGGCGGCGGTTGATGTCGGCGAGCAGCGCGAGAATCGACTGCGTCGTCTCGGGATCGAGCGCCGACGTCGCCTCGTCGCACAGCAGCACCTCGGGATCGTGCACGAGCGCGCGGGCAATGCCGACGCGCTGCTTCTGGCCGCCCGACAGGCTTGCCGGATACGCGTCGCGCTTCGCGGCGAGCCCGACGAGTTCGAGCAGCGCCTCGACCTTGCGCACGCGCTCGGCTTTCGGCACGCCGGCGATCTTCAGCGGCAGCGCGACGTTCTCGAACACCGTCTTCGCCGACAGCAGGTTGAAATGCTGGAACACCATGCCGGTGCGACGCCGCAGCGCAACGAGTCCGTCCTCGTCGAGCGCGCCGACGTCGACGCCCTGCACGCGCACGCGGCCCGAGCTCGGCCGTTCGAGCCCGTTCACGAGCCGCAGCAGCGTCGACTTCCCGGCCCCGCTGCGGCCGATGATCCCGAATACCTCGCCGCGCCGCACGTCGAGCGTCACGTCGCGCAGCGCGGCGGCGTGGCCGCGCGGCGTCGCGAACACCTTGCCGACCTGTTCCAGCGACACGGCCGCACCATCGGCAGGCGCGGCCGTTGCCTCATGCACCGCCGCAGCGGCACCTGCCCGCGCGGCCGATGCGTCGATGAAACCCAGCGTATCGAACAATTGCGTCATCGCTTCGCTCCGTCACGTTCAGGCATGCGCGGGATGCGCGGGTTCGGATACGGCGGCCGGCCGGTGCCGCGCGCCCGTGTGCCACGCGGGCAGGTGCGCGCCCGCGCCGAACAGCTTCTCGCGCAGCGTCGGCGCGGGATCGTAGTCTTCCTTGTAGACGCCGCGGTTCTGCAACTCGGGCACGACCCAGTCGACGAAATCCTCGAACGACTCGGGCATCACGGTCCGCGTCAGGTTGAAGCCGTCGATGCCGGTCTCGTCGATCCACGACTGCAGTTCGTCCGCGACCTGCGACGGCGAGCCGACGATCGGCGCATAACGACCGCCGAGCGACATCTGTTCGAGCATCCGGCGCACGGTCCACGTGCCGGTCGTGCTTTTGCGCGAGATCGCGTCGACGGCCGACTGGATCGAATCGGTCTTCACATACGAGATCGGCTCGTCGAGGCCGTACTTCGCGAAGTCGATGCCGGTCGAGCTCGCGAAATGCGCGAGGCCGGCTTCCGGGCTCGCGTAACGCCGGTATTCGTCGAATTTCTCGCGCGCGAGCCGCTCGGTCTCGGCCGTCACGACGCTCACGCCGGCGAAGATCCGGATCGATGCCGGATCGCGGCCCTGCCGCGCGGCGGCCGCGCGGATGTCGAGCGCCGCCGCGCGCGCGGCGGCCTTGCTCTGCCCGTTCACGAACACGCATTCCGCGTGACGGCCCGCGAACTCGACGCCGCGCGCGGACGAACCGGCCTGGTACAGCACCGGCGTGCGCTGCAGCGACGGCTCGCTCAGGTGGATCGCATCGATGGAATAGAACGGCCCGTCGTGCTTCACGCGCCGCACCTTGCCCGGCTGCGCGAACACGCGTGCCTGCGCGTCGCGGATCACCGCATCGTCGTCCCAGCTCTGTTCCCACAGCTTGTAGACGACGTCCATGTAGTCGTCCGCGCGCTCGTAGCGGTCGTCGTGGCCGATCTGCTGCGCGAGGCCCATCCCGCGCGCGGCGCTGTCGAGATAACCGGTGACGATGTTCCAGCCCACGCGCCCCTTCGTCAGGTGGTCGAGCGTCGACATGCGGCGCGCGAACAGGTAAGGCGGCTCGTAGGTCAGGTTCGCGGTCACGCCGAAGCCGAGGTGCTTCGTGACCTGCGCCATCGCAGGCACGAGCAGCAGCGGATCGTTGACGGGCACCTGAACCGATTCGCGCAGCGCCGCATCGGGGCCGCCGCCGAACACGTCGTACACGCCGACGATGTCCGCGAGAAAGATCCCGTCGAACTTGCCGCGTTCGAGCGTCTTCGCGAGATCGGCCCAGTAGTCGAGATCGGTGTAGTGCGCGGAGCGGTCGCGCGGATGCGTCCACAGCCCGTGATTGATGTGCCCGACGCAGTTCATGTTGAACGCGTTGAGCAGGATCTTCTTGTTGCCGTTCGCCATGTTCGCCTCCGTCACCACGCGATCGCGTACAGCGAGCCGAACGCGTTGTCGAGCGCCTTGCGCACGGCCGGCGAGTGCTGGTAGATCGCGATGAACTTGCGGATGCGCGGGTCGTTCACGCTGTCCGGCCGCACGACCCACTGGATCGCGAAATTCTTGTTCTCGGTGCCGTCGAACAGCAGCGCGCTGTTCGGGTCGGTCGTGCCGGCGAGCTTGATGAAGCTCGGGTAGCCCTGCGCGAGATCGACGTCGTCGAGCGAACGCGCGAGCTGCGACGCTTCGAGCGGGATGATCTTCAGGTGCTTCGGGTTCGCGACGATATCGTGGGTCGTCGCCCGGTAGTCGGCGCCCGGCTTCAGCGTGATCAGGCCCGCGCGCTGCAGCAGCAACAGCCCGCGCCCACCGTTCACCGGATCGTTCGCGATCGCGACGCGTGCGCCGTCCTTCAGGTCGGCAAAGCTTTTCACCTTCTTCGAATAGAGGCCGATCTTCATGATCGTGCCGGGCGCGATCGACACGAAGTTGTAGCCGCCCTGCTTGTTCGCGTTCTCGAGAAACGGGATGTGCTGGAAGTAGTTGACGTCGATGTCCTTGTTCGCGAGCGCCGCGTTCGGCGTATTCCAGTCGGTGAACTCGATGATCCGCACGTCGAGCCCCTGCGCCTTCGCTTCCTTCGCGGCGATCTTCAGCGCGTCGATCTGCGGGCTGGTCGAGATGCCGACCTTCAGCGGCGCGGATTCGGCGCGCGCGCCGTTCGGCAGCACGAGGCCAAGCAACGCCGCGAACAGCGCGGCCGCCAGCAGGCGGGCCGGCCGGGCAAACCGCGCCAGTCGGCCGGAGGAAAAGCAGGCGGAAAAAACGGCATGCAGCATGGAAACCACTCTCCTGTCCAAAGACGGTATCGACGGATGAGCGACGCCGCGGCGAACGCGCGGGCGTTCTCCGGACAGTCGTTGTCGCATCGGAAAAGGATCAGTCGATGATAGAGAGCGGCGGGGGGACGGTCTACGAAGCGATTGTGCGAAGAAAATCGCGCGCGGCGATATGGCGCGCGATCGCGCGTGGCCGGGCGCCCGGCCGGCCCTCAGGCTGAAATCTCGGCCTGGCCACCGAGCGAATTCCGAAATCTCGGAACGCCGTTCGTGTGACTATTTCCGCAGACGAAACAAACCCCTTGCGAATCAACGACCTGCAAGCGTGACGGCAAGCCGGACAGCTGGCACGGAGGTTGCGTAATAGACGGCACACAATGCCGCGAAGCAATGCAGGCATTCCAACATCAGGAGACACGTCTTGCAGACCTCTATCCATACCCCGTCCCATCCGGAGCCGATTGTCGAAGCCGGTCCCGCCAAGCGCGAACGCTTCTGGCCGGACGGCTGGTGGAAGCTGATGGAAATCCGCATCGGCATCATCCCGCTGCCCGTCTACTTCATCCTGCTCGCGCTGATCGTCGGTTTCGCGGTGACGGGCAAGGTGCCCGGCGAGATCTCGATGGCGATCGCCGTGCTCGCATTCTTCGGCTTCACGTGCGCGGAACTCGGCAAGCGTCTGCCGCTGTTGCGCAACATCGGCGCGGCCGCGATCTTCGCGACCTTCGTGCCATCGGCGCTCACGTACTACCACCTGCTGCCGAAGCCGGTGCTGAACCTGACGGTCGAATTCACGAAGTCGACCAACTTCCTGTACCTGTTCATCGCGTCGATCATCGTCGGCAGCATCCTGAGCATGGACCGCCGCGTGCTGATCCAGGGCTTCCTGAAGATCTTCATCCCGCTGGCCGTCGGTTCGGTCGCGGCCGCGATCGTCGGCACGGCGGTGGGCACCGCGCTCGGCCTCGGCGCGCGCCACACGCTGCTGTACATCGTCGTGCCGATCATGGCCGGCGGCGTCGGCGAAGGCGCGATTCCGCTGTCGATCGGCTATTCGGAACTGATGCACCTGCCGCAGGGCGAGATGTTCGCGATGGTGCTGCCGCCGGTGATGCTCGGCAGCCTGACCGCGATCATCCTGTCGGGCGCGCTCGACATGCTCGGCAAGCGCCTGCCGCACCTGACCGGCAACGGCCGCCTGCAGGTCGGCGAAACGGGCGACATGACGCCGGAAAGCGAAGAGATCCGCGGCCACGTCGACGTCACGCACATCGCGGGCGCCGGCATCACGGCGATCACGCTGTACCTCGTCGGCCTGATGGCGTTCAAGCTGTTCGGCCTGCCCGCGCCGGTCGCGATGCTGTTCCTCGCGGTGCTCGTGAAGCTGGCACGCGCGGTGTCGCCGCCGCTGCAGGAAGGCGCGTTCGTCGTCTACAAGTTCTTCTCGACCGCCGTCACGTATCCGCTGCTGTTCGCGATCGGCGTCGCGATGACGCCGTGGGACAAGCTGACCGCCGCCTTCACGATCGTCAACGTCGTGACGATCGTGTCGACCGTCGCGACGCTGATGGGCACCGGTTTCGTGGTCGGCCGCCTGATGAAGATGTACCCTATCGACACCGCAATCGTGAACGCCTGCCACAGCGGGCAAGGCGGCACCGGCGACGTCGCGATCCTGACCGCCGCGAACCGGATGCAGCTGATGCCGTTCGCGCAGATCGCGACGCGCATCGGCGGCGCGATCGTCGTCACGGTGACGCTGATCCTGGTCGCGCACTTCGGATGATGCGCCGCCGCGCGCACCGTCGCGCAGGCTGCTTCGCACGCGCCGCCGCCGGCCTAGCCGGCGCGCGGCGCGCGTCGTTCCGGACGGCCGGTAGCGGACGACCGGTTGGGCGGCCAGGGCCTGTTCACGCCGATAACGGGCTTCGATGAGGGCGAACGTGCAGAAGAGCTTCAAGGGTATCCCGTGGTGGGGCTGGGCGTCGGCCGCCGCGCTGTATGTCGGCGTGGCGGGCGCGGCCGTCGATTTCGCGTGGGAACGCGCGATCGACGCGCTCGAGGAAACCGGCGCGCACCGGCTCGACCTGTATGCGTCGAGCCTGAAGAGCGAGCTCGGCCGCTTCGAGATCCTGCCCGGCCTGGTCGCGCGACAGGACGGCGTGCGCGCGATGCTGAAGGCCGCGCCGCACGACACGCCCGCGCTCGTGCACACGGTGAACACCTACCTCGAAGCCGTGAACCGCGACGCGGGCAGCGGCGCCGTCGACGTGATCGACCTGCAGGGCGAGGTGATCGCCGCCAGCAACTGGAACGAGACGCTCAGCTTCGTCGGCACCAACGTGTCGTACCGGCCGTACTTCAAGGACGCGCTCGCGCGCGGCAGCGGCCGCTTCTTCGGCATCGGCACCAACACGGGCGTGCCGGGCGTCTACTTCGCCAGCGCGGTACGCGACGACGGCGTGCCGATCGGCGTCGCCGCCGTCAAGATCAGCGTCGATTCGCTCGAATCGGCCTGGCGCGCGCCGGGCGTCGCCGCGATGGTCGTCGACAGCAACGGCGTGGTCGTGATCTCGACCGAACCCGCATGGAAATTCACCGCGCTGCGCCCGATCACCGCGCAGCAGCAGCGCGACATCCAGGCGTCGCGGCAATACGCGGGCCGCACCGTCGACGCGCTGCCGTATCGCCGCATCGGCGATCGCAGCACGGCCGCCTGGTTCGGCACGTTCCCCGACCTGCGGCACCCCGACCGCACCACCCGCTATCTCGTGATGTCGCGCCCCGCGCCGCAGGCCGGCGATTCGCTGATGGTGCTGCTCGACATCGCGGGCGCGCGGCGCCAGCAGCAGACGGCGTTCGTGTTCGTCACCGGCGCGTTCCTGATCGCCGCGCTGCTGGCCGGTTACGCGATCCAGCGGCGCCGGGCGATCGCGGCACGGCTGCGCGTGCAGGACGCACTGCGCCGCGCGAACGACCGGCTCGAACTGACCGTCGCGCAGCGCACGGCCGCGCTGACCGCCGCGAACGAACAGATGCAGCGCGAGATCGTCGAGCGCGAGCGCACCGAGCAGCGGCTGCGCGATTCGCAGCAGGAAGTCGTGCACGCGGGCAAGCTCGCGGTGCTCGGACAGATGGCCGCCGGCCTCACGCACGAGCTGAACCAGCCGCTCGTCGCGATCCGCACGCTGTGCGACAACGCGCGCACGTTCTTCGAGCGCGGCCAGCCGGCGCCGGCGTATGCCAATCTCGAACGGATCGGCAAGCTGGTCGACAGCATGGCCGTGCTCACCGGCGAGCTGAAGACCTTCGCGCGCAAGCCCGACGTCGAGCGCGTCGCGGTGTCGCTGAACGAGGCCGTCGCGCATGCGCGGCTCATCTACGACGCGCGGATCCGCGACGAAGGCGTGCAGCTCGACGTGAACATCGCGCCCGGCACGGCGGTATCGGCCGAATCGAGCCAGTTGCAGCAGGTGATCGTGAACCTGCTCGGCAACGCGCTGGACGCGGTGCACGACGCGCCGGTGCGCCGCATCGTCATCGAAGCCGCCGGGCCGGACGAAGCCGGCCGCGTGCGCTTCACGGTCGCCGACAGCGGCGCCGGCATCGCGCCCGAGGTGCTGCCGCACCTGTTCGAGCCGTTCGTCACGACCAAGCCGCGCGGCCAGGGCCTCGGGCTCGGCCTCGCGATCACGTCGCGCATCGTCGAGGCGTTCGGCGCGAAGATCGCCGCGACGAACCGCGACGAAGGCGGCGCGCAGTTCAGTATCGAATTCGCGGCGGCGACGCTGCAAAGGACAGAGCATGGAAGATGAGATTCGGGTGCTGGTCGTCGAGGACGATGAAAACGTCCGGATCGGCGTCGAGCAGGCCGTCGCGCTCGCCGGGTTCCCGGTCGACGCGTTCGCGGCGGCCGCCGATGCACTTGCGCACGTCGCGCCCGGCGCGCCGGTCGTGATCGTGTCGGACGTGCGGATGCCGGGCATCGACGGGCTGCAGCTGCTCGATCGCGTGATGGCCGTCGATGCGCAGATCCCGGTCGTGCTGATCAGCGGCCACGCGGATATCTCGACGGCCGTCGGCGCGATGCAGGTCGGCGCGTACGACTTCATCGAGAAGCCGTTCTCGTCGGACGTGATCGCCGGCCGCGTCGCACGCGCGGTCGAGAAGCGCCGCCTGACGCTCGAAGTGCAGGGGCTGCGCGCGGCGCTCAACAACTGGCAGGGCATCGAGGCATTCGTGCTCGGCAAGTCGCCCGCGATGGCCGACGTACGCAAGAAGATCCTGCGCCTCGCCGATACGTCGGTGTCCGTGCTGATCACCGGCGAGACGGGCACCGGCAAGGAACTGATCGCGCGCAGCCTGCACGACTTCGGCGGCCGGCGCGACGCGCATTTCGTCGCGCTGAACTGCGGCGGCCTGCCCGAGCAGATCTTCGAGAGCGAATTGTTCGGCCACGAGGCCGGCGCGTTCACCGGTGCGATCAAGAAGCGCATCGGCAAGATCGAATGGGCTCAAGGCGGCACGCTGTTCCTCGACGAGATCGAGACGATGCCGATTCAGCTGCAGATCAAGATGCTGCGCGTGCTGCAGGAGCGCGTGGTCGAACGGCTCGGCGCGAACGAATTGATTCCGGTCGATTGCCGCGTGGTTGCCGCATCGAAAGCCGATCTCGCGGAACTCGCGGCCGACGGACGCTTTCGCGCGGACCTGCTGTATCGCCTCAACGTCGCGCAGATCGAGCTGCCGCCGCTGCGCGAGCGGCGCGAGGACGTGCCGCTGCTGTTCGAGCATTTCGTGCTTGCGGCCGCGCGGCGCTTCGGGCAGCCGGCGCCGGTCGTCACGGCTGCGCAGGTGTCCGAACTGATGACGCATGCATGGCCCGGCAACGTGCGCGAGCTGCAGAACGTGGCCGACCGCTTCGTGCTCGGGCTGACCGGCGACAGCCTGCTGTCGTCCGGCGGCACGCCGACCGCGGGCGGCACGCTCACGGAGCAGCTCGCGTATTTCGAACGGATGCTGATCGAGGACATGCTGCGGCGTCACAACGGCAACGTCGCGGAGGCGAGCGTCGCGCTCGGCATGCCGAAGAAGACGCTTTATCACAAGCTGCGCAACCTGCGGATTCCCGCGCGCGGCGACGCGGCAGCCGACGGCGGCGAATGACGCGAACGAGGACACGCACAACAGCATGGATCGCATCGAAGTCACCGAACACGGCCGCGTCGACGGCCACCTGATCCGCGGCGTCACGCGCGCGCAGAAAACCTTCCGCCCCAGCGACTGGCCCGAGCGCCTCGCGGGCGTCATCACGCTGTTCGTCGGCGAACTGCGGCCCGGTTATCCGTGCGCGCTGTCGCGGCTCGCGATGCCCGTCGTCGACGGCGGCGTCAAATGCCTGATCGTGTCGGACGAACTGCGCAGCGTGTGCGCCGATGCGTTCGACTTCGCGATGCGGTTCGCCGCCGACAACGACCTCCCCGTGGAGCTTCAGACCACGCCTGCATTGACGGTGCGCTGACGCGCGCGCCGCATGCGCGGCGTGCGCACTTCCCCGCTTTTTTTCGATGCGATCGCGCACGCGCGCAGGCCTTCGCACGCCCCTTCGGCCCGGCTCGGACCGTCAGACGATTGAAAGAATCTCGACGCACGACCACGGCCCGACAAGGCTTTGCGGCCGAGCCATCAATAAAATTGATCGTCACGATGAAAATTATGCGTTTTCCTTGCAGGTCGCCGTGATGCATAGTTGCGTCGAGTTGACGCACCTTTGAGTCTTTCAGTCATGAACATGCGAATCGAGCCGTCCGTGCTCGCGAACCCCGACCTGCAATTTGCGACGCTTTCGTCAGGCATCAGCCTGCCGTATGTCGAGCGGGGCAGCGGCGCGCCGATGGTGTTCGTGCACGGTTCGCTGTGCGACTACCGCTACTGGGATCCGCAGCTTGCATCGCTGTCGGCCCACTACCGCTGCATCGCGCCGAGCCTCAGCCATTACTGGCCGGCCGTCGAAGCGGGCATCCAGGACGAGTTCAGCTGGCAGAACCACGTCGACGAGCTCGCCGAATTCATCGACGCGCTCGATCTCGGCCCCGTGCATCTGGTCGGCCATTCGCGCGGCGGCAGCGTGGCGTTCAACGTCGCGCGCCAGCATCCGCATCTCGTCGACACGCTGACGCTCGCCGATCCGGGCGGCCCGCTGCAACAGCAGGGCGTGCGCGAAGCCGCGCTGCCGGCCGCCGCACTCGCGCTGCGCACGAAGGCCGTGAACCTGATCGGTCAAGGCGACGTCGAATCCGGTCTCGAGATGTTCGTCGATTCCGTGAGCCTGCCCGGCGCATGGAAGAAGAGCACGTCGCGCTTCCGCACGATGGCGATCGACAACGCAAGCACGCTGCCGAAGCAACTGCGCGATCCGCTGCCCGCGTATTCGCAGCACACGGCCGGCGATATCGCGTGCCGCACGCTGCTGATCGACGGCCAGCGCAGCCCGAAGATGTTCCGCAACAACGTCGACACGCTGTCGCAGTGGATCGGCGATGCGCAACGGCAGACCGTCGCCGGCGCGTCGCACGGGATGAATGCGGCAAGCCCTGCCGTGTTCAACCGCTACGTGCACGAGTTCATCGCCGCGTAATTTCCCGGGCGGCGTTCGTTCCGCCCGATATTCCCCGTTTCATTCCCCGCACGATGCGGGCGCCCGTCCGCATCGAGGGCGCCCGGTTACGCCGCCGCCTCCGCCTTGCGCGTTACCGCATCCGGCAACCCGAACACGCTGTCGAACGCCCAGTTGTACGCGAACGTGAAGATCGGGAAGAACACGATCAGTACTGCGTCGTACAGGAACGCCTGCAGCAGCGACACGTCGAGCCACCACGCGATCAGCGGAATCAGGAACGTCACGAGCGCGACCTGAAAACCGATCGCATGCAGCACACGACGCCCGACGGTGCGCGTCGTCGCCGCGCTCCGCCGCTCCCATGCCTCGAATGCGAGGTTGTACAGAAAATTGACGGTGACGCCCGTCGTCGAAATCATCACGCCGAGCAGGCCGCTCGTCGCCGCGCTCGCGCCGCTCAGCATACCGAGCACCGACGACGCGACCAGGATGCCGAGCACCTCGAACATCACGACGTAGACTATGCGTCTCTTCCACCCTTGCATGACCATCCACCTTCCTCTCGAACAAGGTGGCGAGACTATCAGCGGGTCCCCCGTCCGCAAAAGTCAGGTCCTTTCAATTTTTCTGACAGGAGAGGCCGCACATGCTGACCAGCGACCACATCGACATGCTGCTCACCGTCATCGACAAAGGCTCGTTTTCGGCGGCCGCGCGTGCGCTCGGCCGCACGCCTTCGGCGGTCAGCATGGCGATCGCGAATCTCGAGGCCGAACTCGATCTCGTGTTGTTCGACCGCGGCACACGGGAACCGACGCCGACCGCCGCGATGGCCGCGCTGTTGCCCGATGCGCGTTCGATCGCCGAGCAGTTGCAGGTACTGCGCGCACACGCGCAGCACTTGTCGGAAGGCGTCGAGGACACGCTGCGGCTCGGCGTCGCGGCCGAGATCGACAGCGCGCCCGTCGCCCGCGCGCTGACGGCGGTCGCCGCGAAATATCCGGCGCTCGCGATCAGTGTCGTCACGGCACCGCAGGACGCGATCGTCGACGCGCTGCATCGCGCCGCCATCGATCTCTGTGTGGCGTACTGCGGGCTCGACCTGCATCCGCAGGAACAGATCCACGCGCTGTGGACCGAGACGCTCATTGCCGTCGCTGCGCCGGCGCATCCGCTGATCGCCGAAGGCGCACATCCGGAAGCGATCGAACGGCTGTCGGGCTTCCGGCAGATCGTGATCGCCGATCCGGAGCGGCCGTTGACCGACGTGCGGCCGTTGATCGGCAACCGCACGTGGAAGGTGACCGACATGGCGACCGCGATCGCGCTCGTGAAGGCCGGTCACGGGTGGGCGAACCTGCCCGCGTCCGTGATCGGCGGATACGTCGCCAACGGCGAACTCGCGCCGCTCGTGTTCGAGAACATCCGCAACGGCTTACCGCTGCCCGTGTACCTGCGGCGGCCGAAGCACACGGGGCTCGGCAAGGCCGCGAGCGAACTGGTTCGCGCGCTGCGCACTGCATGCGACGGCAGGTAGCCGGTGCGGCGGCGAACGCCGCCGCACCGCCGGTCAATGCCTGACGGCTCGACCGTTAGTTGCAGTTAATGCGCAGCTGCCGCCGCGCCCTGGATCGAATCGACGAGCGACGCGTTGTCGTAGCGACGTCCGGCAATCCCCCATCCGCCATCGACGGCATGGACGACATTCACCCAGACTTGCGCCGGCGTCAGCCGTCCGCCCGCGCGGCGCAGCACGATCGCGGTCGCCCGTTCCACGTATTGCCGCTGCTTGTCGGGCGCCGCGAGCGCGACGGCCGGCAGCTTCAGTTCGACGAACGCCGCGGGCTCCGCGCGTCCCTGCACGAAGGTCCGGTGCCGCGGCAGCACGTTGAGCGTGCCCACCACGTTCGGCGCCAGGAACGCATTCCCGGTCAATCCTTCGACATCCAGCAGCGCATCGGTCAGCTCGGCAAACACCGGCCCCTCGTCGTCCGGCGTGAAAACCCCTTCGGATACTGTCAGCGTGATCGGCATCGCACTTCCTCCTGGTCAGGTCATCGGAATCGTGACGTGATATAAATATCAGTCACTCTCTATACATTAGACACTAATCGCTCTCTATGCAAGATAAAGAGCGATCACTCTGAAGCGAGCCAGTCATGCGTTATTCCGTCGAGCACAAGCACGAAACCCGCGCGCGCATCCTCGAGGCGGCGAGCCGCCTGTTCCGTCAGGAGGGATATGGCGGTTCGGGCATCGGTCCGTTGACGAAGGCGGCGGGCGTCACCAATGGCGCGTTCTACGGGCATTTCAAATCGAAGGGCGAAGCGTTCCGCAGCGTCGTCCTCGACGGTCTGGAGCAGCTCCGCCAGGGCGTCGCGACGTTCAAGGCCGAGCATGGCGCGCGCTGGCGGCGCCCGTTCGCGGCGTTCTACCTCGGGCCGCGGCGCACCTGCGAACTCGCCGAGAGCTGCGCGCTGCCGAGCCTGTCGCCGGAAGTGATGCGCGCCGACGACGACACGCGCGACGCGTACGAACAGGCATTGCGGCAGATCGTCGACGAAGTGGCGTCCGGCCTGGGCGACCCGCCCGACGACGATCGCGCGATCGCATACCTCGCGCTGCTTTCGGGCGGCGTCACGCTTGCCCGCGCGGTGCGCGACCCTGTGCTGGCGAAGCGGATTGCCGATGCCGTCGAGCGCTACGCGGTCGTGATCGCGGAACGCACGGACGTGAAACCGGAGCAGTCGGCCTAACGGACGGCCAATAAAAAGGTTCATCGCGGAATTCCGGGGAACGCGGCGCGGATCTTGAGGAAGAAGTATTCCTCGTCGCGGTACCCGTAAGCCCTGCGCTTGATGACCTTGATAGTGTTGTTGATGCCTTCAACAACGCTGGTATTGAGCGGATGGCGGCAGCGAGTCACGATTCCATGCCAATACCCCTGCAAGCGCTGGGCGAACTTTTGCAGGGCGGCAATCCCGCTTTGCTGGGCCTGTTCGAACCATTGCCCCCAGGCTTTTTCCGCCCAGGCTGGCTTTCGGTAGAACCAGAGCCGCTTGAGTTCGTCGCGCAGCACATAGACGCATAGCAGCGATTGATTGGCGGCCAGCAGTTCCTTCAGGTGTACCGCCTGTTCTGGTTTCAAGTTATGGCGGTTGCGCAGCAACAGCCAGCGGCTGGACTTCAGAACCTTCCGCGCTGGTTTGTCATCTCGCAGTTGGTTGGCCTGATCCACCCGAACTCGGTCGATCACTTCGCGCCCGTACTTGGCCACGACGTGGTACAGATCGAAGACGATTTCCGCCTGCGGGCACTGTTCCTTGATCTCCAGCTCGTAGGCCGTGGTCATGTCGATCGCAACTGCTTCGATACGCTCGGCCACGCCTTCAGGGAGTTGTTCGAAGAAGGCTCGCGCCGTTTCGCGCGAACGTCCTGGCCCGACCCAGAGCACCTGCCGGCCGATCGGATCAACCACCACCGTGGCGTAGCGATGGCCTTTGTGCAGCGCGAACTCGTCCATCGCCAGATAGCGGATCGTCGACCAGTCCGGCTCGGCCACGCGTGCTCGCAGGCGCATCTTGTCGATCGATTTGACCGTGTGCCAGCCCAGATCGTAGAAGCCCGCCACCGCTTGTACGCTGGCCGCTTGCAGCAACTTCTCGCAAGCCTTGGCGAACCGCTCCGTCACTCGCTGGTAGCGGCCCAGCCACGCCAGCTTCTCCAGTCGCGGGCCGCCGCAGTGTTCGCACCAGACCCGGCGACGGGGAACGTGCAGCACCACCCGATATTCGAACAGCGGCAGATCGCGCACTCGACGAACCACCGTCTCATGGATTTGCTGGCAGCGTGCACCGCATTGCTCGCAGTACATGACCTTGCTGACCGGCCTCAGATATAGCGACAGCGTGCGCTCTTCTCCTTGCGGCCATTCCACCCGTTCCAACCGATAGCCGGTCCAGCAGCCCAGCGCCTGAAGTGCCTTTCGATCGAGCAATTGCTTCCTCCGACATCCTTAAAATCATGTGTCAGATTATGCAATCGCTCGAAAACGCTCCACGGTTTCCTGCGATGAACCAATAAAAAACCCCGATCCGCATCGTCACGGATCGGGGTTCCTCGACTCGCCGCCTGTTCCGGCGGCCCGTCGCGAGCCGGTGCGTCAACGCACCGCGACTTCCTGCTTGACGGTCGCCGCGTCGCCGACCGCCGTCGGCGCCGCCCCCCACCCGCCGCCCAACGCGCGGATCAGGTTCACGGTCGACACGGCCTGCGCACCGGTCAGCTGGTTCGCCTGCAATTGCGACACCAGCACCGACCGTTCGCTGTCGATCACGTCGAGATACGCGATCTCGCCTTCCTGATACTGCGTGCGCGACAGCGTCGCCGCGCGGCGCGATGCATTGACGGCCGCATCCTGCGCGTGGATCTGGTCGTCGAGCAGGCGCAGATCGGCGAGATTGTCCTCGACCTCGCGGAACGCGACGAGCACCTGCTGCCGGTAGTTCGCGACCTGCTCGTCGTACTGCGCGCGCGCCTGCTGCACACCGGCCGCACGGCGCCCGCCGTCGAACAGCGGCAGCGTCAGCGCGGTGCCGGCGAACGGCCCGAGCAGGAACGTGCGGCTCGACCACATGAACAGGCTGCCGAGCGTCGACGCCTCATACCCGAACGCCCCCGTGATATCGAGCTTCGGGAAATACGCCGACTTCGCAAGGCCGATCCGCGCGTTCGCGGCCGCCATCGCGCGCTCGGCCGCCGACACGTCCGGACGGCGTTCGAGCAGCGCGGACGGCAGGCCCGGCGGAATCTTCACGCCGACCGGCACGATCGGCGTTTCCTTGAACGCGAAATCCGCGGGCGCCTTGCCGAGCAGGATCGCAAGCGCATGCTCCGAGGCTGCGCGCCGGCGCGCGACGCCGACCGCATCGGCCTGCGCGGTGGCCAGCTCGTTCTTCGCCCGCGACACGTCGAGCTCGCTGATGTCGCCTTCGTTGAAGCGGCGCTGCACGAGCTTGAGCGCCTGATCGCGCAGTTCCACCGTGCGGCGGTACAGGTCCTGGTCCGAGTCGAGCTGGCGCAGTTCGAAGTAGTTCTGCGCGACGTCCGCCTGCAGCGCGAGCTGCACCGAACGGAACAGCGCTTCGCTCTGCGCCTGGTCGGCACGCGACGCCTCGACGTTGCGGCCGACGCGGCCGAACAGGTCGGCCTCGTAGGACACCGTGCCCTGCGCGCGCCACAGCGTCGCGTTGGTCGGGCCCGTGCCCTGCGGCTGGAACTGCGACGCCGACGACAGCCCTTCGCGCGTCGGCCCGAAACCGGCGCCGATCTGCGGGAACCATTGCGAACGCGCCGAACGCGTCGCCGCGCGCGCTTCCTCGACCCGCGCGGCCGCGGCCTTCAGGTTCTGGTTCGCCGCGAGCGCCTGCGTCTCGAGCGAATCGAGCACCGGGTCGCCGAACACCGTCCACCATTCGCCGCGATGCGCGCCGTCCGACGGCTCGGCCGTCTTCCACGTGCCGGCCTGTTCGCCCTGCGCGAGCGTCGGCGCTTCCTTGTACGCGGCCGGCGTCGACGCATCCGGGCGCTTGTAGTCGGGGCCCACCGCGCACGCGGCGAGCAGCGTCGCGAGCAGGGTGCTCGCGGCCGCCACCTTCGCGAAGCGCATCAGGCCATTCGAGTTGTGCATGTTGTTCATGTTTCTATCCTCAAGCATCGGGTGCGGGTACGCCCGGAGGCGTCACGCCATAACCCGCCGAGTCCTTGCCGGCGACGTGGATCTTGCCGCCCGCGAGCGTACGCAGCACGACGTAGAACACCGGCGTCAGCATCAGCCCGAACAGCGTCACGCCGAGCATCCCGAAGAACACCGCGACACCCATCGCATGGCGCATCTCCGAACCCGCCCCCGTCGACGTGACGAGCGGCACGACACCCATGATGAATGCGATCGACGTCATCAGGATCGGGCGCAGCCGCATCCGGCTCGCCTCGATCGCGGCCTGGAGCGGCGTTCTGCCGTCGTGCTCCAGTTCACGCGCGAATTCGACGATCAGGATCGCGTTCTTCGCCGACAGCCCCACCAGCACCATCAGGCCGATCTGCGTGAAGATGTTGTTGTCGCCCTGCGTGAGCCACACGCCTGTGAGCGCCGACAGAATGCTCATCGGCACGATCAGGATCACCGCGAGCGGCAGCGTCAGGCTTTCATACAACGCGGCGAGCACCAGGAACACGAGCAGCACGCTGATCGGGAACACGACGATCGCCGCGTTGCCCGCGAGGATCTGCTGGTACGTGAGGTCGGTCCACTCGAACCGCACGCCGCGCGGCAGCGTCTCGTGCGCGATGCGCTCGATCGCGGCCTGCGCCTGACCCGACGAGAAGCCCGGCGCCGGGCCGCCGTTGATGTCGGCCGCCGTGTAGCCGTTGTAGCGCACGACCATTTCAGGACCGAACGTCGGCGTCACCGTGACGAGCGACGACAGCGGCACCATCTCGCCCTTGTCGTTGCGCGTCTTGAGCTGCAGGATGTCGTCCGCACGCTGGCGGAACGGTGCATCGGCCTGCACACGCACCTGGTACACGCGCCCGAAACGGTTGAAGTCGTTCACGTACAGCGAGCCGAGATACACCTGCATCGTGTTGAACACGTCGGTGACGGGCACGCCGAGCTGCTTCGCCTTCACGCGATCGAGATCGACGTTGAGCTGCGGCACGTTGATCTGGTAGCTCGTGAACAACGGGCCCAGTTCCGGCGCCTGCTGCGCGCGCTTGATGAAGTCGTTGGTCGCATCCGCGAGCCGCGCATAACCGACCGCGCCGCGATCCTCGATCTGCATCTTGAACCCGCCGAGCGTGCCGAGGCCGAGCACCGGCGGCGGCGGGAACACCGCGACGAACGAATCCTTCATCGCGCTGTACTGCTGGTTCAGCGCACCCGCGATCGCGCCGGCCGACAGCGCCTTGCCGTGCCGTTCCGAGAACGGCTTCAGCGTGACGAACACGATGCCCGCGCTCGAGCTGTTGGTGAAGCCGTTCACCGACAGCCCCGGGAACGCGACCGCGCTCTCGACGCCCGGCTGCTTCAACGCAATCGAACCCATGTCGCGGATCACCTTCTCGGTGCGGTCGAGCGATGCACCGTTCGGCAGCTGCGCGAACGCGATCAGGTATTCCTTGTCCTGCGCGGGCACGAAGCCGCCCGGCACGACCTTCGACACCAGCACGGTCGCGCCGACCAGCACGAGGTACACGCCCAGCATCACAGTCTTGCGCGACAGCACGCCGCGCACGCCGCGGCCATAGTTCTCCGCGCCGCGATGGAACACCTTGTTGAAGCCACGGAAGAAGCCGCCGAGCACGCGGTTCATCACGCGCGTGAGCCAGTCTTCCTTCTCGCCGTGCCCCTTCAGCAGGATCGCGGACAGCGCCGGCGACAGCGTCAGCGAGTTGAACGCCGAGATCACCGTCGAAATCGCGATGGTCATCGCGAACTGCTTGTAGAACTGGCCGGTCAGGCCCGACATGAACGCGAGCGGCACGAACACGGCGACGAGCGTCAGCGCGATCGCGATGATCGGCCCGCTCACTTCCTGCATCGCCTTGTAGGTCGCCTGCCGCGCGTTCATCCCGCTTTCGATGTTGCGCTCGACGTTCTCGACGACGACGATCGCATCGTCGACCACGATCCCGATCGCCAGCACCATCCCGAACAATGACAACGCGTTGATCGAATACCCGAACGCGAGCAGCAGCGAGAACGTGCCGATGATCGACACCGGCACCGCGATCAGCGGAATCAGCGATGCGCGCCAGGTCTGCAGGAACACGATCACGACGATCACGACCAGCGCGATCGCTTCGAGCAGCGTGTGCACGACGGCCTTGATCGACGAACGCACGAACTGCGTCGGGTCATAGACGATCTTGTAGTCGATGCCCGCCGGCATGTCCTGCTTCAGCTCGGCCATCGTCTTGCGCACTTCGTCCGAGATCTGCAGCGAGTTCGCGCCCGGCGACTGGTTGATCGCCATCGCGACAGCCGGCTTGTTGTCGAGCAGCGAGCGCAGCCCGTATTCGGACGCATCGAGCTGGATCCGCGCGATGTCGCGCAGGCGCGTGACGCCGCCGTCCGGCGTCGTCTTCACGACGATGTCGCCGAACTCGTCTTCCGTCTGCAACCGGCCGCGCGCGTTCACCGACAACTGCAACGGCGTGCCGGGCAGCGACGGCGACGCGCCGATCACGCCGGCCGCGACCTGCACGTTCTGCTCGCGAATGGCCTGCACGACGTCCTCGGCCGACAGCCCGCGTTGCGCGACCTTCTGCGGATCGAGCCACACGCGCATCGCGTAGTCGCCCGAACCCCACAGCTGCACCTGGCCGACGCCCTGGATCCGCGACAGGCGATCCTTCACGTTGATCAGCGCGTAGTTGCGCAGGTAGGTCATGTCGTACCGGTTGTCCGGCGAGATCAGGTGGACCACCATCGTCAGCGTCGGCGAGCTCTTCACCGTGGTGATGCCGAGCCGCTGCACGTCTTCCGGCAAGCGCGGCAGCGCCTGGTTCACGCGGTTCTGCACGAGCTGCGTGGCCTTGTCCGGATCGGTGCCGAGCTTGAACGTGACGGTGATCGTCATGTTGCCGTCGCTGTTCGCCTGCGACTGCATGTAGAGCATGTCCTCGACGCCGTTGATCTGCTCTTCAAGCGGCGACGCAACCGTCTCGGCGATCACTTTCGGGTTGGCGCCCGGGTACTGCGCCTTCACGATCACCGAAGGCGGCACGACTTCCGGATATTCCGAAATCGGCAGCAGGAACATCGCGATCACCCCGCCCAGCAGGATGATCACCGATAGGACTCCTGCAAAGATCGGCCGGTCGATAAAGAATTTTGAAATGTTCATGTGTGGCTCTGTCTGGTTGAACGCGGAATCGAAGCGGCGGGCCGCTTACGAATCCGCCTTCGCCGGTGCGGCCGGCTTCGCGTTGTCCGCCAGCGGCGCGGACGGCGCATCGCCTCCCGTCATCGGGACCATGTGCGGCTTCACCTGTTCGCCGGGGCGCACGCGCTGCGTGCCGTTCACGACGACGCGATCGCCGGCGGAAAGCCCGCTCACGATCACGCGCCGGTTGCCGTGCTGCATCCCCTGCTGCACTTCGCGGTACGACACGCGGCCCTGCTGGTCGACGACGAACACGAACTTCTTGTCCTGGTCGGTGTTGATCGCCGCGTCGTCCACGAGCAGTGCCTGGTGCGGCGCGCTGCCGCCCACCTTCACGCGGGCGTAGAGGCCCGGGACGAGCGCGCCGTCCGCGTTGTCGAAGCGCGCGCGCACGCGGATCGTGCCGGACGACGTGTCGAGCCGGTTGTCGACCGAATCGATCACGCCGCTGCGCGAGTAGCCGCTTTCGTTCGCGAGGCCGAGCTCGACCGGAACCTTGCGGCCGTCACGTGCGCCATTGATGTATTGCAGGTAGGTCTGCTCGTCCGCGTCGAACGACGCATAGATCGGCGACACCGACACCAGCGTCGTCAGCGGCGCGGCCGATGCGCCGGCCGACACGACATTGCCGACCGTGATCTCCGCGCGCGACACGCGGCCCGACACCGGCGCGGTGATCCGCGTATAGCCGAGGTTGATCCGCGCCGTTTCCAGCGCGGCATCGCCCGCCTTCACGTTCGCCGCCGCCTCGCGGGCCGCGTTCTGCTTCTCGTCGTAATCGCGCTTCGCGATCGCGTTGTCGCCGATCAGTCGCTGTGCGCGCTGCCAGTCGGTCTGCGCGTAGCCGTTGCGCGCCTGGGCCGCCGCGAGCTGCGCAGCCGCGCGGTCGACTTCGGCCTGGTACGGGCGCGGGTCGATCACGAACAGCACGTCGCCCTTCTTCACGAGCGCGCCGTCCTTGAAATTCACCGCGACGATCGTGCCCGACACCTGCGGGCGGACGTCGACTTTCTCGATCGCTTCGAGGCGGCCCGAATAACTCTGCCAGTCGGTCACGGTCTGCGGCACGATGGTCGCGACGTCGACTTCGGGCAGCGGCGCCGCCGCTTTTTCGGGCGCGTTCGCGTTCACGCGCATCGCGCCGAACGTTCCGAGGCCGACGACGGCGAGCGTCACGATCGCGGCGGTCGCGATTCGGGAGCGGGAGGTGCGTAGGATGGCCATGTGGATCTCCAGTAAGCGTGGATTGGTTTGGTTATTCGGAACGGTTCGGCTGGCGCGCCTGGAAGCGGCACTGGAAGAAGCGCACGGCTTCCTCGAAGGCGGCTTCGTGCGTCGCGAGCGCGGCGTGCGTGATGTCCGGGTAGCGGATCACCTGCGTGAGCACGCCCGACGAGATCAGGCAGCCCGCATATTTCTCCGCTTCGACGTGCAATACGTCGTTCTGCGCGGTGACGACCAGCGTCGGCGGCAGCCCCGCGAGGCGCACCGATTCGAGCGGCGCCGCGTACGGGTGCATGCGTTGCGCCGCCTGCGGCAGATACGCGCGATAACAGGCCGCGCATTCGCGCGCGGTGATGTCGGAGGCAAGACGATCGGCGTCGCCGATGCGCGTCATGCTCGGGTCGAGCATCGGCCCGAACAGCGCCTGCGCGGCGATCGACACTTCGCCGCGGTCGCGTGCGATGAACGCGAGGCAGTTCGCAAGCTGGCCGCCTGCGTCGTGGCCCGCGACGCCAATCTTCTTCGGATTGCCGCCGAACGCGCGGGCCCGTGTCGCGGCCCATACGGCGGCGCGATACGCATCCTCCGGCGCGGCCGGAAAAGGAAAGGCCGGCGCGAGCGAATAGTCGACCGACACTACGAGAGCTGGTAAGCGTTCTGCTAAAAAGCGCGCGGCGAAATCGGCGTCTTCGAGCGAACCGCGCACGAAGCCGCCGCCGTGGAAGTAAAGCACTACCGGCAATCCGGTCTTGTCCGGGCGGCGGTAGAGGCGCAGCACGATGTCCTGCGCGTAGCCGGGAATTTCCACTTCGGCGACGGTCAACGCCGCGCCAGCCATGGCTTGCACGGGCAACGCGGCTTTCAGGAATTTGCTGAATTCAGAAGCGTCCATGACGATGCAGCATCCATTTCGAGATGGAACGAATTCTGGGTCCGGCAGACATTGGGATAAATGCCTATAATCCGGCAACACAATTCAACGACCCCGAACAATCCGAGGCTGCGTTCACCCACGAGGTAGCGCAGCCTTCTTGTTCCGGCGGCTCAAGGGTCTGCTTGTATATGGAACGCACATGCGAATGCCCGAAATCGCTCGTAGGGCAAGGAGTGAGGAGCGCCGTTTGGCCGAGCCAAACAAGCGACGAGCGACGCCGCCATACGGGCGATTTCGGGCATTCCCGTGACATGAATTTCTTAATTTGGGGTTGCCACGAGAACGGCCGCTCGCCGCGTTGCGCTCCTTGCGAATACGTCAGTATTCGCGGCGTCGCGCGCCTCGCGAGCGGCCGTTCTCGTGGCAACGCATGCGCGTTCCATATACAAGCAGACCCTAGATTGCGGAGGTTGTGATGGACCGGCTTCAGGCCATGCAGGTGTTTACTCGCGTCGTCGATACAAGCAGCTTCACCAAGGCAGCAGAAACGCTCAGCTTGCCGCGGGCGTCCGTCACGACGATCATCCAGAATCTCGAGGCATTCCTCGGCGTGCGGCTGATGCACCGGACCACGCGCCGGCTGTCGCTCACGCCGGACGGCGCCGCGTACTACGAAAGATGCGTGCGGATCCTCGCGGACGTCGAGGAAACCGAGGCGAGCTTCCAGGCCAACAACCGGAAGCCGCACGGAAAGTTGCGTATCGACATGCCCGGCTCGATCGGACGGCTGCTCGTGATTCCGTCGCTGTGCGAATTTCATACACGCTACCCCGACATCGACCTGCAGCTCGGCCTGTCCGATCGGCCGGTCGACCTGTTGCAGGAAGGCGTCGATTGCGTGATCCGCGTCGGCGCGCTGCAGGACTCGTCGCTCGTCGCGCGCCGGGTCGGCCTGTTCGAAGGCGTGACGGTCGCCGCGCCCGACTACCTCGAGCGCTTCGGCGAGCCGCAGACGATCGACGACCTGAGCCAGCACAAGGCCGTCAACTATTTCTCGAGCCGCACCGGCCGCACGATCGACTGGACCTTCCTGAGCGAAGGCAAGGAAATCGAGGTCAAGATGGACAGCATCGTGTCGGTGAACGACGCGGATGCGTACGTGACCTGCGGGGTCGAAGGCTTCGGGCTGATCCAGCCGCCGCTCTTCATGGTGCTGCCGCACCTGCGCGAAGGCCGGCTCAAGGAAGTCCTGCCCGGCGTCAAGCCGCTGCCGATGCCGATCTCGGTCGTGTATCCGCACAGCCGCCATCTGTCGCCGAAGGTGCGCGTGTTCGTCGACTGGGTCGCCGAAGTGTTCGACCGCTGCCCGCTGCTGAGCGGCAAGGGCAGCCTCGACGCGACGTGCAGCAAGCGCACGTTCGAGGAAGCCGAACGCGCGCCGGCGCTCGACACGCCGGTCATCAACGAATGGGTCGCGTAATCGTCTGAACCAACACGCGCGGGCTGCGCAGCCCGCGCGTTGTCCCGCCTTCGTGCCGCGTGCCTGCGCGGCGCACCCGATCCTTCCCGAATCCGCAGCAAACCTTTGTGCCGAGCGCGGCAATCGCCCGCGTGCGCCGTTGCGTGACGTTGCGCGTGTTCGTCGCACCCGCGTGAGGCCCGCGCCATGGGGCTGCCGGCGCTTTCCACATAACCCTGTCGGCGATGCGGATGACGATTGTTCCACTGACACGACAATTCAATTCGCGTCTGCCGCATTTATCGCGACGGAACAGATACCTAGAGTAAACCCTGTCGCGCACTTCGTTGCGCATCGAACAGATCCCGCTGAATGGGACCGGAGTAAGCGCCAAGGCGCCAACTCCGACAGACAGGAGTTACGTCATGAACCGCCGCCACCTTCTCTCCGCCCTGGCCCTCGCACTCGCCGTATCCGCACCGGCCTTCGCCGATTCGGGCACCCCGCATGCCGGCGACTACGGCAACACGTCGTGGTACTCGCAGCACTACGGCCCGCGCACCCGCGCCGAGGTCAGCGCGGAAGTCGAACAGGCTCGCCGCGACGGCACGCTCGCGTACCTGCGCAAGGCCAACTCGTATCCGCAAGGGCTCGAGCTCGCACAAGGCCCGTATCGCCCGATGCAGGAAAGCAACCAGCTCGCCGGCGGAGGCCGGTAAACGCGCAACGCCGCGCAGCGGATTGCCCGTGCGCGGCGTCGCGACACCCCCATCGACGACTCGTTGAGTCAGTTAGTTGCAGGAGCACATGATGAACGACCCACTTCCTTCGCCGCTCGATCACTGGGACGACACCACACCCGTGTGGACGCCGTTCCGTTCGGCCCCGCACTCGCATTGAGCGCCGGCTGAGTCATCCGTCCGGCCATTACCTGCGCGGCACGCCGTCGCGCCACTCGCCCCAGTGCGTCACGATGTCCTGCACGAGCGGATTGCCCGCGCGGTACAGGTTTTCGGTCGCCGGGGTACGGCGTGCCGGCCACTGCGGCGCATTTGTGCCGCAGTTACAGCGACCGCTATTGCGACACGATTGGTGACATTACCTAAGGTCGATCCAACGACCAAGTCGCATCAATGCCCGACACATCGATTGACACGGGCTGATTAGTCTGCCGGGGCGCGCTTACCGCCATACTCGTGGTCTATCGGCCGCATATCCCAAGTCCAAGCGGTCTCAATCCAGATCATCAGGCCGGCCGGGCCAGCGAAAGAACACCTGTTCGCCGCAAGAAACCGCGGCCTTTCCTGCCTGCCATTCACACTTACCAATACTCATTCGTTCGGTTAGCCGCAATTTTGTGGATCATCGATCTAGTTCGGGCACTTAGCATCAGCACTCCAAATGATATCCATATGGAGAGCGCCCATGACAACGTCGTCACAGCCCAGTGTATCGCTCGACGGACCGCCAATCTGTCCGAACATGACGGATTCGGCGTTCAGGAAACGGATACTTGAATTGCGGGACGAAGCAGTCGAGATCACACTGCGACGGCGCATGGAACTGACGCGATGGAATCCGGCCACGGAAGCGCGAGTCATCGAGTGGTTCGGCTCGGCAAATATCGATACAAGACGCAGACTAACTTCGGGGCTCGATGCCCTGGCCAGGGTGATGGCTAATCTCGGACCAAGAAACTTCGTCCGCATCGGTTCCGATGCCGACCGCGCAACAGGATGTCTGCCAAACATGAAACATCTCGACGCCGTGGTCGCACATGTCTGTCGCCCCGACACCGCGACTCATACTATCGCGATCAATCTCCCGTTTTGCTCGCTACCCGAGCGATCAGCCGGAAACCTTTCCTCGCAGCAGCTGACCATCGTTCACGAGTGCGCCCATTTTGCTGACACTTTCGACGCGGGCGACCATCCAGCGGCATACGGTCGCTGGGCCTGCGCCCAGTTCGCGAAACGCTACCCGGGCATCGCGATCGGCAATGCAGACAACATCGCCTGGTTCATTCTGGCGCGTTGAATCGGAGCAACCCATGCGACATGCCCTCCCTGTCATACTCGGCGCCCTCCTGTCGCTCCCGATACAGGCCAATGCGTGCAAGATCCTGCTGACCGACAGCATGGAACTGCCGCTGAATTCGACCGAGATCGCCAACAGCGACCGACTCGCCGTCGTCAGACACTACCTGACCGCCAGGGAATGGACGCGCGAAGGGGCGGCGGCCTCGATCGACGCGACGGCTTACGATTGGGAAAACCGACCTAATCAACTCGCGCAGCAACGCGGTGCGCAGATGAAATCGTTTCTCGTGCAACTCGGGATGTCGCCCGACGACATCTACGTCGACGAGCGAATCGTGTCGCGCAGGAACGGCAAGCTCGATCCCGATGACAGAAAGCAGCTGTGGGTCCAGTTCGTTCCGAAATGCCCGCCTGCAGGGTGTCAGAGTCTCTGCAATTCGGCGGGTACGCCCGGTGTCGCCAGTTATGCCCTGACGCCCGAGACGCCAGGGCCCCAGCCCGACTCGATCCGCTTTTCGTGCGGCGACAGCCGGGAGTCCACATCGGCGCGTTTTGTGACAACGGAACGCTGGACCGCACGCACACGCAATCAGACCTTGCTTTTACGAAATCAAGACCACAAGCCGTTGATGCACACCTGCTACCGGATCAGCACCAGTGCAACGCAATATATCGGCATGACGGACGAGCACGGTGAGACTGCGACCATGCAACTATTGGGGCCCGAATACACGCGCATCGAACTCATGCTCGCGCAACCCGGGCCGTGATCCTCTGCAGTCGGCCCCGCGAGCCCCAATCCGGTTGCTCCAGGCGATACTGATTCGCCCGGAGCTCGGCTACGCGTGAATGATCGAGTGACTCCAACGCGTCGCTAGACTCACTCACCTGCGCGGCACGCCGTCGCGCCACTCGCCCCAGTGCGTCACGATGTCCTGCACGAGCGGATTGCCCGCGCGGTACAGGTTTTCGGTCGCCGGGGCGAAGCCGCCCTGGTCCGCGTAGTTCAGCAGGTTGTCGGCGCTCGTCTGCCCCGCATACGGCCGGTCGAAATCGGACCCGGTGCGCAGCACCGCGACGCGCGACAGGTCGACCCGCTTCACGCTCGCCGCGCGCTTGAGCGCTTCATACGTCGCGTTGTCTTCCTGCGCGGTCATGCAGTAGGTGCCCTTGCCGTCGGTCAGGATCTTGGTCCACTGGCGCGCGCGCTCGCCGATCAACGTGCCGGAGAACCACGTGTTGCCCGATGACGTGTCGCACTGGATCACCGTCGGCGGCCGGTTCGCCGGCGCATACGTGAACTTCGCGCGCGCGGCCTGCGCCTGCGCGCTGTCGGCGAGCACGACGTTGCGTGACAGCGCGTATGCGGCGTCGGTCAGTTGCGGGTTGAGCTGGAACACTTCGGTGCGGTAGTCGAGCGGCGGCTTGTCGTTCGGGCTCTTCGTGTTGATGCCGAGATAGCCCGTATTCCAGCCGGCCGGAATCTCGCGTGCATCGAGTTCCCACTGCAGACTGAAATCGACGAGGTACTTCGACCACGCGGCCGACCCGACCGTGCCTTGCGCGGGGTCGACACCCGCGATGCCGGAGACCAGGAAATACGTGCGGCGCAGATCGAAGCGCTGCGAGAACGTGAGCGCCATGATCGTCGCGGTCGCGTTCGCGTAGCCCATGCCGGTCGTCACGACGCATACGTCCTGCTTGTTGCAGTGAACGGCCGGATAGTCGGGCGACAAGCCGGGCACGGTGATGTCGCGCCACGGGCCAAGCCGGTCGAGCCAGGCCTGGCCCTCCGGACCGAACATCGTGATGATCATGACCTTGACCGGGCGGCCCTGTGCACCGGTCTCGGCGAATGCATTGTTGCCTGCGTTGTTGCCCTGGTTGTCCTGCGCGATCGACGGCGCGGTCGCACAGGCCGCAAGCGAGAATGCGGCGGCGGAAAGAATGGAGCGAGTCAGCATCGGCGTTCCTTGTTTCGATGATGTTGGGTGAGAACGGCTCTCGGAGACTGCGCGAGGGAGTATAGAACGGGCATGCGCAATGCGGAACCCGGCTACGAAACGGCTGCCGGTGTTTCGTGCGACGGCGCGCGTGTTGCGTAACGCGGTGAGTCGCCGCGGATTCACGCCATGGCACCATCGCCCTGCATGACAACCATCAGGAATGCTATCCGGTTGGCAGGAACGAACGCCCGCCGACAGGCCGCCGATCGTCACCCCCTTCCGCAGCGGCCGACTCCCAACCGCTACACGCGCGCGAGCCCCGCCACCCCATAACCGAGCACGACCAGCGCGGCGACCACATGGCTCGCCGCGAGCCACCCGGGCGACTTCGCGACGCGCCCGATCGCACTGCCGCCGAACGCGAACACGAGCTGCCCCGTGAGACTGCCGGCAAACACGCACGCGGCGCCCAGCAGCCAGTGCCGATGCGCGCCGGCGGCAGCCGTCGCATAGCCATAGAACAGCAGGATGGTGAGCGGATTCGCGAGCGTGACGAAGAACATCGACGTGAACGGGCGGTTGCCCGGCGGCGGCGCATCGCCATCGAGCGTGCGGCGCCGATCCCGCAGCGCCTGCCACAACATCCGTGCGCCCATGGCGAGCAACACGAGCGCGCCGACGACGCGGAACAGCGACAGGTGCGACGCGAGCGTGCTCGCGAGCATCGCGCCGATCGTGAATGCGACGACCGCATAACAACCGTCGGCAGCGGCGACGCCCGCCGCCGCGCGCACGCCGGTGGCAGTGCCGGCGCGCATGCCGTAGTTCGCGATCATCAGTGCGACGGGCCCGACCGACAGCGCGATCATCAGCCCGAACAGGAAGTCGTTCATCGGTCATCGATGCGTTCGAGGGAACGCATCGATTCTAGCGACCGCAAAAATAATCCCGTGCGGAAATTCCGCGTCAGGCGACGTCCACGCGCGCGGGCCCGTCCACCATCTCGCCGACCACGGCCGCGCGGTCGAAACCATCGGCGCGGAAGCACGCGAGGACTTCGTCGACCGCCTCCGGCGCACATGCGACCAGCAGGCCGCCCGACGTCTGCGGATCGGTCAGCAGCGCCTGTGCAACGAGCGGCAGCCCGTCGGCCAGCCGCACATCGGTGCCGTACGCGGCCCAGTTGCGCCCCGACGCGCCGGTGAACACGCCGTCGGCGACGAACGCCTCGACGCCCGCGAGCCACGGCAGCGACGCGTAGTGCACGCGCGCGGTGAGATGCGCGCCGCGCGCCAGTTCGAGCGTATGGCCGAGCAGCCCGAAGCCCGTGACGTCGGTCAGCGCGTGCACGCCCGGCAACGCGGCGAGCGCGGTGCCCGGCCGGTTCAGCTTGGTGGTCGTCGCGATCATCTGCGCGTAACCCGCGGCGTCGAGCTGGCTCTTCTTCAGCGCGGCCGACAGCACGCCGACGCCGAGCGGCTTGCCGAGCACGAGCACGTCGCCCGCGCGCGCGGCGGCGTTGCGCTTCACGCGCGACGGATGCACGACGCCGATCGCCGCGAGCCCGTAGATCGGCTCGACCGAATCGATCGAATGGCCGCCCGCGACCGGGATGCCGGCGTCCGCGCACACCGCTTCGCCGCCGCGCAGCACGGCCGCGATCGTCTCGTGCGGCAGCACGTTGATCGGCATGCCGACCAGCGCGAGCGCGAGGATCGGCTTGCCGCCCATCGCATAGACGTCGGACAGCGCGTTGGTCGCCGCGATGCGGCCGAAGTCGAACGGATCGTCGACGATCGGCATGAAGAAGTCGGTCGTCGCGACGATCGCCTGCTCGTCATTGAGCCGGTAGACGGCCGCATCGTCGGACGTCTCGGTGCCGACCAGCAGATCAGGGAACAGCGCGGGCGGCGTCGCGCGCTTCAGCAGCTCGGACAGCACGCCCGGCGCGATCTTGCAGCCGCAGCCGCCCCCGTGCGACAGGCTCGTGAGGCGCGGAACGGCAGGCTGGGCTTGGGTGGCATCGGTCATCGTCGGCATCCGGTGAATAACAACGTTCCATTATCGACAATTCCGCGCGAACGCGCCCGATACCCACATAATTGACGCCGCCTGCCTCTCCCGCCCTGCCTACGCCTTCGTTCATGGATCACCTGTTCATCGGCCTCGTGCTGTGCTCCGCGCTGCTGCACGCCATCTGGAATGCGTTCCTCCACGTCAGCGAAGACCGGCTCGTCCAGCTCGGCACGATGTCGCTGCCGTATCTCGCGTTCGGCATCGCCGGTGCCGCGCTGCTGCCCGCACCGGCGCCCGCCGCGTGGCCGTACATCGCCGCGTCGGCCGCCCTGGAGGTCGCGTACTGCTTCACGCTCGCGCGCGCTTACCGCAACGGCGAGTTCGGACAGATCTATCCGATCGCGCGCGGCATCTCGCCGCTGCTCGTGTCGGTGCTCGCGTTCGCGATGCTGCACGAGCAGCCGACGCCGTTCGGGTTCGCGGGCATCGCGCTCGTGTCGTTCGGCATCATGTCGCTCGCGCTGCGCCGCGGCTTCCGGTTCTCGGGGGAAGGCGTGCCGTATGCGCTGCTCACCGGCGTGTTCATCGCCGCGTACTCGATCTGCGACGGGATCGGCTCGCGCGTGTCCGGCAGCGCGCTCGGCTACATCGCGTGGGTGTACCTGCTGTGGAGCGTGCCGCAGCTCGTGCTTGTGTGCGCAATGCGCGGCGGCCCGCGCGCGGTGCTCGGCTCGCGCTCGGCGCTGCGGCAGGGCGCGATCGCCGGCACGATCTCGCTCGCCGCATACGGGATCGTGATCCTCGCGTACCGGCACCTGCCGGTCGCAACCGTGTCGGCGCTGCGCGAAACGAGCTCGATCTTCGCGGTCGCGATCGGCTGGTTCGTGATGCGCGAGCGGCCCGGCGCGCAGCGGCTCGCCGCGTGCGCGCTGGTGGTCGCGGGCGCGGCGCTGATCCGGCTGTAAGCCGCACGCGCGCCCGCGGCGTGCCGCGTCAGAACTTGTGGCGGATGCCCGTCACCGCGACGATCTGCGTACGCGTGCTCGACGGATTCGAGATCCCTTCGATCGCGGCCACCGTGTTCGACGACGCGCGCTGGTAGAACGCATTCACGTAGATATCGGTGCGCTTCGACAGGAAATACTGCGCGCCGACGCTCGTCTGCAGGTAGTGCGAACTCGGCTTCGGCCCCTGCGACGCGAGCACCTGCGTGTAGGTTTCGCCGAGCGCGAACTGCAGCGCGGGCGTCATCAGGTAGCGCACGCTGCCCTCGTAGTTGTTGAAGCGCAGCGCGCCGCCCGTCTGCAGGTTGAACAGCGAGCTGGTGTACAGCAGCCCGAACGTCGCGGCGCCCCATGCATACGCGCCGCCCGCGCCCCAGATCTGCTGGCGCGTCACGCCCTTGATGAACGTGTAGTAGTTGTCGGATGCCGCCGCGCCGGTAGTATCGAGCGCCGGATGATCGACGCGCACATAGGCCGCGCCGAGTTGCAGCGGCCCGTTCTCGTAGCTCGCGCCGAGGCTCCACACACGGTTTTCCGCGAACGACGTCGAATTCGAGAAGCCGTACAGGCCGACCGCACGCAGCCCGTACCACGTGGGCGTCTGGTACTGCACCGAGTTGTTGGTGCGGAACGTGTTGTTCAGGTCGTCGGTGTCGAACGGATGCAGCGCGTACTGCGTGAGCGCGGTGGTCGCGCCGATCTGCAGCGGCTCCAGCACTTCCTGCGCCGCGTTGTACTGGCGGCCCATCGTCAGCGTGCCCCAGCGGTCGTTTTCCAGCCCGACGTACGCGCGGCGCCCGAAGATCCGGCCGCCCTGGCTCGCGGCACCGCTCTCGATGTTGAAGCCGTTCTCGAGCCGGAACACCGCGCGCGTGCCGCCGCCGAGTTCTTCCTTGCCGAGCAGCCCCCAGCGCGTGCCCTGCTCGTTGCCGCCGGTCGCCTGCCACGCGGCATGCCCGTTCTGGTTGTTCGTGTACGTGATCCCCGAATCGACGACGCCATACAGCGTCACGCTCGACTGCGCCTGCGCGTGCGTCGCACCCGCCGCGATTGCAACGCCTGCCAGCGCGACCGCCATCTCTTTCCGCTTCATCTCCGACCCCTTTTGTCGATTGAATATGGGGAGCGATTTATTTCGCCCGCAACGTGTTTTATTGAATAAAACATCGTCTTATTCATTGTCGAATTCGGCGATTTGAAGCGTCAAGCCATGCCAAAAATCGCACGAGGGAGTCGAAACGGCCTTGCTCGCAGTGCGTTTCGAAGAATGAAACAAACCCAATAATGGCGGGCATTACGAGCCGATCGCAACGCGTAATACCCGCGTCGAAAAAAGCCCTTGACCGCAATTTTCTGCCGTTGTGAAATATTGATACGCTGTTTTAATGATTAAAACGCACGAGCAAAACGCTTCGAGACACTAGGTAAAGAACCTGATCCCCATGCTGACGTTTAATTGCAACAACGCGACCGACGGCGAATCGCCCGCGTATTTCGTCGCAGCGCCGACGGCGCCCGCGCTGCCGATCGTCGTCGATTCGCCGCACAGCGGCATCGCGTATCCGCCCGACTTCGCCACCGTCGCGCCGGACGACGCGATCCGCACCACGTGGGACGCCTACATCGACGAACTGTGGGCCGGCGCCCCCGCGCGCGGCGGCACGCTGCTCGGCGCGACGTTTCCGCGTGCGTACATCGATCCGAACCGTGCGGAAACCGACATCGACGCGACGCTGCTCGCCGAGCCGTGGCCCGAGCCGCTTTCGCCGCAGCCGTACACGCAGCGCGGGATGGGGCTGATCCGGCGCGACGCGCTGCCCGGCGTGCCGCTATACGACCGCAAGCTGTCGCTCGCCGAAGTGCATCACCGGATCGATGCGTACTACCGGCCGTACCGCCGCGCGCTCGCCGGCATCGCCGAGCCGCTGCATGCCGCGCATCGCGCGCTGTGGCACATCGACTGCCACTCGATGAAATCACGCGGCAATGCGATGAACGTCGACGCGGGTGCGTTGCGGCCGGACGTCGTCGTCAGCGACCGGCGCGGCACGACCGCCGACCCGGCCTTCACCGCGTGGACCGCGCAGTGGTTCGCCGACGCCGGCTACCGCGTGCAGATCAACGACCCGTACCAGGGCGGCGACCTGCTGACCGCGCTCGCCGATCCGGCACGGCAGCGCCACAGCATCCAGATCGAATTCAACCGCGCGCTCTACATGGACGAAGCCGCGTTCGCGAAACACGCGGGCTTCGTCGCGCTGAAGCGCTCGGTCGACGCGTATCTCGACGCGCTCGCCGATTACGTCCGCGCGCGCGTCGCGGCGCCGGGAGATGCCGCATGACGACCTACATCGTCGACGCCGTCGACAGCGCGCTGAAGCTGCTGACCTACGTGGCCGAGCATCCGCACCTCGGCGTGACCGAGCTCGCGTCGCAACTCGGCATCAACAAGTCGCGCACCTACCGGATGCTGTGCACGCTCGAACTGCACCGCTTCGTCGTGCAGGACCCGCGCACGTCCACCTATGCGCTCGGCCCGCAGGCGTTCGTGATCGGTGTAGCCGCATCGCAACAGAACGCGCTGGTGCGCGCCGCGCACCGGCACATGCTCGCGCTCAACCAGGCGATCAACGAGACCGTCGTGCTGCGCGTGCGCGAAGGGCTCGAATCGGTATGCGTCGCGCGTTGCGAAACGACGCATGCGGTGCGCACCGTCGGCTCGGTCGGCAACCGCCGGCCGATCAATTTCGGCGCATCGGGCAAGGTGCTGCTCGCGTTCGCGCCCGATGCGGTGCGCGACGAGTATGTCGCGCAACTGCGCAGGACCGGGCAGGCCGACGATCACGCGAAACTCGCCGGCGAACTCGACGCGGTCGCGCGCAAGGGCTACGCGGTCAGCAGCGGCGAAGTGACGCCCGGCGCGGTGGGGATCGCGGTGCCGGTGCGCGACCTGACGGGTGCGACGGTCGCGTCGGTCAGCGTGACGGGCCCCGAGGTGCGCGTGAGCCACGCCGACATTCCCGACTATCTCGAACGCCTGCAGGCGTGCAGTCACGCCATTTCCGCCGAACTCGGCTACGTCCCGGCGCGCGCCGCGCTGCAACCGGCCTGACGGCCCGCTCCTTCTTCGACGAGGATCCGATGTCCGCCTCTTCCCCGAACCCGGCCGGCGCGCACGGCGCCGACACCCCCGCGCTCGCGGCCGACGATCCGGCGGCCGGCGCCGGCCACGCGCCGCATCCGCACGGCAAGATGCTGCATCCGGTCGTGATGATGCTGTGGGTGCTGGCCGCCGCGATCGCGCTCACGTGGATCGTCGACTCCGGCCACTTCGCGCGCAACGGCCGGCTCGTCGTGCCGGGCACCTACCAGGTGGTGCCGAAGACGACCGCGCTCGCGACGCTCGTCGCGCCGGCCGTCAGCCACAGCACGCCCGCGCATGCATTGCCGGCGAGCCTCGTGTCCGCGTTCGTCGCGGTGCCGGAAGGCCTGCTGAAGAACGCGCCGCTGATCGTGATGGTGATGTTCGTCGGCGGGATGTTCGGCGTGATGCGCCGTACGGGCGTCGTCGATGCCGGCATCGACCGGCTGCTGCAGCTCACCGGCAACAACGCGTACCTGCTGACGCCGATGCTGATGATCCTGATCGGGCTCGGCAGCACGCTGCTCGGCTTCATCTCCGAATACCTCGTGATCATCCCGATGGTCGTCGTGATCGCGCGGCGCCTCGGGCTGTCCGACCTGTTCGCGGTCGCACTCGTCGCGATCGCCGCGAAGATCGGTTATATCGCGTCGGTCACGAACCCGCTCGCGCTCGCCGTCGCGCAGCCGCTCGTCGGTGTGCCGCTGTTCAGCGGCGTCGCGCTGCGCGCGGCCGTATTCGTCGTATTCCTGACGATCGGCATCCTGTATCTGCTGCGCTACGTGCGCAACACCGGCTACCGGGCGGGGCAAACCGCGTCGGGTACCGCCGCGCACGCAACCGCGAAGCTGTCGCTGCGCCACAAGGCCACGCTGGTCGTATTTGCCGCGGCCGTCGCGATGCTGATCTACGGTACGCGCGAACTGAAATGGGGCAACGTCGAACTCGCAGCGTTCTACGCAGCCGTGAGCATCGCGACGGCCGTGATCGGCCGGCTCGATTCGCGCAGCGCGGCCGATGCGTTCGTCGACGGGATGAAGAACATGATGCTCGCCGCGCTGCTGATGGGGCTCGCCGCATCGGTCGAGCTGCTGCTGCAGAACAGCCTCGTGCTCGACACGCTGATCCACTTCTTCACGCGGCTGGCGGACGGGCAATCGCCGGTGTGGGTCGCGAACGGGCTGATGGGCGTGCAGATGGTGCTCGACGTGTTCATCCCGTCGGTGTCGGGCAAGGCCGCGGTCAGCATGCCGATCATCGGGCCGATCGCGCAGCTTTCCGGCGTGAGCGGCCAGACGTCGGTGCTCGCGTTCGTGCTCGGCGGCGGACTGACGAACCTCGTCACGCCGACGTCCGGGATGCTGCTCGCGTATCTCGCGACCGCGCGCGTCGACTTCGGCGCGTGGATCCGCTTCGTGCTGCCGCTGTTCCTGACGCTGCTCGCGCTGTCGTGCGTCGTGCTGACGTTCGCGGTGTGGATCGGGTATTGAGCGCCGGGACGGTTACCGGCGCCCGCCGCCGTCACGCGACGGCGGCCACCTTGCCGAACGCCCGTTCGTCGATCGCCTCGGCGAGCGTCGCGAACGCCGTCGCGATTTCGTCCTCCGGCACGCACGCATAACCGAGCAGCAACCCGGGCGCCGCGCGCTCGCGATCCGCGTAATAGCCGGACAGCGGCCGCACGACGATATTGCGTTCGAGCGCGGCCTGCGCCACCGCGCGATCGTCGACGCCGGCCGGCAGTTGCGTGACGAGATGCAGCCCCGCGTCGCTGCCGAGCGCCTGCAGCGACTCGCCGTAGCGGCGCGCAACCGCATCGAGCAGCACCTCGCGGCGCTGCCCGTACAGCGTGCGCATCTTGCGGATATGCGACACGAAGTGCCCTTCCGCGATGAATTCGGCGAGCACGGCCTGCTGCAGCAACTGCCCTTCGCGATACAGCTCGGCGCTCGCGGTCGCGAAGCTTTCCGCCAGCGGTTCCGGCGCGACCAGGTAACCGACCCGCAGCCCCGGGAACAGCGTCTTGCCGAAACTGCCGACGTAGATCACCTGCCCGGCCGTGTCGAGCCCCTGCAGCGACGCGAGCGGCCGACTGCCGTAGCGGAATTCGCTGTCGTAGTCGTCCTCGATGATCCAGCAGCCGTGCTGGCGCGCGTATTCGAGCAGCATGCGCCGCCGCGCGAGGCTCATCACCATCCCGAGCGGATACTGGTGCGACGGCGTGACGAGCATCAGCTTCGGCGGTTCGGCAAGATCGGCGGCCGACGGCGCGATGCCTTCCTCGTCGACCGGGATCGGCCGCGTGGTCAGCCCCGACACGTTCAGCACGCTGCGCACGCCCCAGTAGCACGGGTCCTCGGTCCAGATCGCGTCGCCGGGATCGGTCAGCAACCGCACCGCCAAGTCGATCGACTGGTGAATGCCGGTCGTGATCACGATCTGCTCGGGCGTGCAGCGCACCGAGCGCGACGTGCGCAAGTAGTCTGCCAGTGCCTCGCGCAGCAGCGCGAGCCCGCCGCCCGGCGCATAGGTCAGCAGGTCGGGGCGCAGGCGCCGCCAGTACTTGTTGTGCAGCCGCGTCCACACGCGCGCCGGAAATCGCGACACATCGGGCACGCCCGGCATGAACGCGCCGCCCTGGCGCTTCGACACGCCAGCCCCTTCGACCAGCCGTGTACCGCGCGCGGACAACCGCCGCGCGGACGACAGCACCACGGCCGGGCCGGCCGCCGCGTCGGGCGGTGCGCCGACGATCTCGTCCGGCGCGCTGTCGGCGACGAACGTGCCGCGGCCCGTGGCCGAGTTCACATAACCTTCGAGCGCAAGCTGTTCGTAAACCTGCGTGACCGTGTTGCGCGCGATCCCGAGCTCGGCCGCCAGCAGCCGCGACGACGGCACGCGCGTGCCGGCCGGCAGTTCGCGCGACAGGATCGCCTGTTGCAGCAGCCGGTGAAGCTGCCGGTAGATCGGCTGTTCGCCGCCGCGCACGAGGCGCTGCGCCAGCCAGTCCGACAACACGCTCGCGCGCATGATTGGCTCCTGAATATTTATTGAAATGGCTCTGATTACCAGAGCCAAATGTGATTATAGTCGCCTCCATGGGCTGCCAACGCGCCCGATTCCCTACTCACCGGATAGAACATCAAGGAGATGACCGTGAAGAATGCCGACCTGCAGGCCCGCAAGAACGCCGCCACCCCGCGCGGCGTCGGTGTGATGTGCGATTTCTACGCAGCCCGTGCCGAGAACGCGGAACTGTGGGATGTCGAAGGCCGCCGCTTCATCGATTTCGCCGCCGGCATCGCGGTGCTGAACACGGGCCACCGCCACCCGAAGATCGTCAAGGCGATCGCGGATCAGCTGAACAACTTCACGCACACCGCGTACCAGATCGTCCCGTACGCGTCGTACGTCGAACTGGCCGAGAAGATCAACGCACGCGCACCGGGCGACTTCCCGAAGAAGACCGCGTTCTTCACGACCGGCGCCGAAGCCGTCGAGAACGCGATCAAGATCGCACGCGCTTCGACCGGCCGTCCGGGCGTCATCGCGTTCTCGGGCGGCTTCCACGGCCGCACGATGATGGGCATGGCGCTGACCGGCAAGGTCGCCCCGTACAAGCTGAACTTCGGCCCGTTCCCGGGCGACGTGTTCCACGCGCCGTACCCGAACGCCGTGCACGGCGTGACGACCGCCGACTCGATCAAGGCGATCGAGATGCTGTTCAAGGCCGACATCGATCCGAAGCGCGTCGCCGCGATCATCTTCGAACCGGTCCAGGGCGAAGGCGGTTTCTACCAGGCGCCGGCCGAATTCGTGCGCGCGCTGCGCAAGATCTGTAACGAACACGGCATCCTGCTGATCGCCGACGAAGTGCAAACGGGCTTCGCACGTACCGGCAAGCTGTTCGCGATGCAGCACTACGACGTGCTGGCCGACCTGATCACGATGGCGAAGAGCCTCGCGGGCGGCATGCCGCTGTCGGGCGTCGTCGGCCGTGCGGACGTGATGGACGCGGCAGCGCCCGGCGGCCTCGGCGGCACGTACGCGGGCAACCCGCTGGCGGTTGCGTCGGCGCACGCGGTGCTCGAGATCATCGACGAAGAGAAGCTGTGCGACCGTGCAACGCAACTCGGCGACGTGCTGAAGGCGAAGCTGGGCGCGCTGCAGGCCGACGTGCCGCAGATCGCCGACGTGCGCGGCCCGGGCGCGATGATCGCGGTCGAGTTCCTGAAGCCGGGCTCGGGCGAGCCGGACGCGGAATTCACGAAGCGCGTGCAGACGCGTGCGCTCGAGCGCGGCCTGCTGCTGCTCGTGTGCGGCGTGTACTCGAACGTCGTGCGCTTCCTGTTCCCGCTGACGATTCCCGAGGCCGTGTTCGACGAAGCGCTCGTGATCCTCGAGGAAGTGCTGAAGGAAACGGTCGGCGTGCCGGCCTGAGTTCCCGTCCACTGAATGCGCCGCCGCCGTCGTCATGACGGCGGCGGCCGTTTCGTCATCCATTTTCAAAGCAGGCTACGCAAATGAGCACTGTTCAGGAAACCCTGGCACTGAAAGATCCGTCGCTGTTCCGCCAGCAGGCCTACGTCAACGGCGAATGGCAAGGCGCATCGAACGGCGAGACGTTCGACGTCCGCAACCCGGCGACGGGTGGCCTCCTCGGCACCGTGCCGGCGATGGGCACGACCGAGACGCGTCACGCGATCGACGCCGCCAACGCCGCATGGCCGGCGTGGCGCAAGAAGACCGCGAAGGAACGCGCGGTCATCCTGCGCAAGTGGCACGACCTGATGATGGAAAACGCCGACGACCTCGCGCTGATCCTGACGACCGAGCAGGGCAAGTCGCTGGCCGAGGCGAAGGGCGAGATCGGCTACGCGGCGTCGTTCCTCGAGTGGTTCGCCGAGGAAGGCAAGCGCGTGTACGGCGACACGATCCCGACGCCGGCGAGCGACAAGCGCATCGTCGTGACGAAGGAAGCGATCGGCGTGTGCGCGGCGATCACGCCGTGGAATTTCCCGGCGGCGATGATCACGCGCAAGGTCGGCCCCGCACTCGCGGCAGGCTGCCCGATCGTCGTGAAACCCGCCGAGGCGACCCCGTTCTCCGCGCTCGCGATGGCCGTGCTGGCCGAGCGCGCGGGCGTGCCGGCCGGCGTGTTCAGCGTCGTCACGGGCGATCCGAAGGCGATCGGCGGCGAACTGACGTCGAACCCGATCGTGCGCAAGCTGTCGTTCACCGGCTCGACGCCGATTGGCCGCCTGCTGATGGCGCAATGCGCGGCGACGGTCAAGAAGGTGTCGCTGGAGCTCGGCGGCAACGCGCCGTTCATCGTGTTCGACGACGCCGATCTCGATGCGGCCGTGCAGGGTGCGATCGCGTCGAAGTACCGCAACAGCGGCCAGACGTGCGTGTGCACGAACCGCTTCTACGTGCATGAAGCCGTGTACGACCGGTTCGCGCAGAAGCTCGCGGCGGCGGTCGGCCAGCTGAAGGTCGGTCGCGGCACGGAGCCGGGCGTCACGCAAGGCCCGCTGATCAACGAAGCGGCCGTGCTGAAGGTCGAGGCGCACATCGAGGACGCGCTCGCGAAGGGTGCGACCGTCGTGACGGGCGGCAAGCGCCATGCGCTCGGCCACGGCTTCTTCGAGCCGACCGTGCTGACGGGCGTCACGCCGGCGATGAAGGTCGCGAAGGAAGAGACGTTCGGGCCGCTCGCGCCGCTGTTCAAGTTCAGCAGCGACGACGAGGTGATCCGCCTCGCGAACGACACCGAGTTCGGTCTCGCGGCGTACTTCTTCAGCCGCGACATCGGCCGCGTGTGGAAGGTCGCCGAAGCGCTCGAATACGGGATGGTCGGCGTGAACACGGGCCTGATCTCGAACGAAGTCGCGCCGTTCGGCGGCGTCAAGCAGTCGGGCCTCGGCCGCGAAGGCTCGCACTACGGCATCGACGACTACGTCGTGATCAAGTACCTCTGCCTCGCCGTCTGACGGTTCAGGGCCTGCCGCGATCGCGACGGGCCCTGACCGCCCGGCCGGAACCGGGCGGTCCGACGCGGGCCGGCGCCCCTCTCCGCCGCGCCCGCGTCATCTTGATACGCACGATATCGCCCCGCTCTGCGCACCCGATTTCGATCGCCGTATCCGCCGATACGTCATATCGCGCGCGAATTTCGTTCAAGTCTCATTTCGCTGCAAGCCGCTAGATTGAGCGTTCCACCTCGATCCGGTTTGCCCGCGCATGAACACTTCACCCGACGGCCCGGTGCGCACAGAGTCAGCGCATGTAGGCACCGCTGCAGCCGGTGGTGCCGTGACACACGTCAACAGTCGCCGGCATGACGTACGGGCGGGCAACCTCCCAGCCTCGTCACCTGCTGCCTCAAGCTTACCGACGCTGCAGTATTCTGCTCGACCCCCCTTCGAACCAGCCTCGATGATCGTTTCATTTCATCCATTTATGTCGGAATCCAAAATAAGATTCGTACTCGTTCCATAGACAGAGAAAATCTTACCGGCCACTGTCTATCGCTCGTCCATACATCCGAGTCCATGGAAGAACAACATGCCGCCGACAGTCGCAGGTGCTGCGGTCGATCGATATGCGATCTGTGACCTCGAGTCGGACGAATGGATCATTACCAACTTCGATTGAGGACATAACCATGAGCAGACGAGCGATCAGGAACGGCGACGCAACGACGACGGGCGGAATCGTCATCGCTGACACCGCAAGCATATTCGTGAACAACAAGCACATTGCGTTGGACGGCGACAAAGCGACGTGCGGGAATTGCGAGGGAATGTTTCCGATAGCAGGAAGCGCGGTATCCGTTATCGGTAGCGGACGTGCCGTAGCCGTGGAAGGCGACGCTGTACTTTGTCCATGCGGGCAAAATCTTTTAGTCGCGAGCAACGACTGCACGTTTTTCATTGGGGGCGGCGGACATGGATCGGCGAACCCCTTCTCCGGATATTCGGCATTCGCACCCACGCGATACGTGTCGACATCGGACATTCACAGCGATCAATTTGTGATCCGCGACGTGAGGACGAAGCAACCGTTAAGCAATGTGCGCTATTGGATCAAGGATCGATCCGGAAACGTGCTTGCATCCGGCGTGAGTGATCGACACGGCTGCACCGTGCGCGTGCGAACCGAACGCGCGCAGGCATTGAAGCTCGTAATCGAGGACTGAAACAATGGGAAACCAAACTACCGTCGCCGAGACGACAACAAACACCATCGCGGGATCACAGACATTCGCGGATGTTGACTTGCGACCGATCTGCGAAAACATGACTAACTCGGAATTCCGTGCCGTGTTCGCGAAGGCACAAGCCAAAGCCGTCGAGAAGCTAGGCGCACGCACCGTCGCTTTACAAAGATAGTCGCAGTCCGAAAAAGATCGCGTTTTCAAGTGGTTCGGTCGCAACGACGAGCGAACGCGTATGCACCTGCTCACCGGCTTAACGAAAGTGCTTGGCGTAGTTCGAGCGTTCAACGAAAACAATGTCGTTCGAAGCGGCAGCGCTGGCGATCTGGCGACGGGTTGCACGCCTCATCCGCGCGGAACGGCCAACGAGGCCGCGCATGTATGCGCGCCAGACACGACAACACATACCATCGCCATCAGCGCGCGATTCTGCACGATGCGCCCATGGACCGACGGTGCTGATTCTCACGTATCTACTATCATCCATGAAGCAACCCACTTCCACGACACCATGTCTTCGACGGACGATCAATACACAATCACGCCATTTCTCGCGCCTTGGGGCCGGTCAAATCCTGACTTGGCAATCCACAACGCCGACAGCATTGCGGGGTATGTTGTCGATGGCGACTAAATTCCTAACCGCCGCCGCGCTCGCGTTGAGCTGCGCACAATCAGCGTTCGCCTGTGACGGCGCGTCGAACATGCCCGCCCATTACATCGATATTGTTTTCGATGCTGATGCGAGTGCGATTTCTCCGACCGAAATGTCGAGGTTGTCGGCATGGTCGAGCGACATGCACAAGCGCTTTCCGATCATTGATACGGTATGGCTTATCGGACTGGCCGAACAAACCGAACGCGACGCGCAACAGCTTGCAACGCAACGAGCGGAAAACGTAATGGCAGTTCTGGATCAGCATTCGATCCGTGGCGAAAAAAGCGCCTTGGCGGGGAAAATTTTCAAGCCGGACGAATTCGGTCAATCCGGGCGACGCGTCGAAGTGAACGTCAGTCCGGGATGCCCTAACCACTGTTGCCCGAACCTGAATCCCATACCCAGGGCGCAATGACGTAGCACGCCCCCCACGCCGACCCGCGTAATGCGGGCCGCCCTCCTCCTGCCTCGCCCGCCCCCGCGCATCAGCGGAACACGTTCACCGCATCCACGAGCCGCGTCGCCTGCTGTTGCAGGCTCTCCGACGCCGCCGTACTCTGCTCGACGAGCGCCGCGTTCTGCTGCGTGATGTTGTCCAGGTGCACGACCGCCTGATCGACCTGCGCGACCCCCGTGCTCTGCTCGGCCGTCGACGAGCTGATCTCCGCGATCAGGTCCGACACGCGCTTCACCTGCGCGACGATGTCCTCCATCGTCCGGCCCGCCTCGTCCACCCGCCGCGCACCCGACTCGACCCGGTCGACGCTCGCGCCGATCAGCGTCTTGATCTCCTTCGCCGCGTTCGCGCTGCGCTGCGCGAGCGCCCGCACCTCGCCCGCGACCACCGCGAAGCCGCGTCCCTGCTCGCCCGCGCGCGCGGCCTCGACCGCCGCGTTCAGCGCGAGGATGTTGGTCTGGAACGCGATGCCGTCGATCACGCCGATGATGTCCGCGATCTTGCGCGAGCTCGCGGTGATGTCGCTCATCGTCGTGACGACCTCGCTCACCACCTGCCCGCCGCGCCCGGCCGCATCGCTCGCCGAGCCCGCGAGCCGGTTCGCCTGCAGCGCGGTTTCCGCGTTGCTGTTGACGGTCGCCGTCATCTCGGCCATCGACGCTGCGGTTTCCTGCACGCTCGACGCGGCCTGCTCGGTGCGCGCGCTCAGGTCGTTGTTGCCCTGAGCGATCTCGTTACTCGCGCGCTGCACGTTGTGCACCTGCTCGCTGACGTCGTCGACGAGCCAGCGGAACATCAGCCCGAGCTGGTTGATCGTGCGCAGCGTCATGCCGATCTCGTCGACGCGGTTCATTCGCACGCCGCGCCGGCTTTCGCCGGTCGCGACGTTCAACGCCTGTTCGTGCAGCCGCTTCAGCGGACGCACGATCTGCGCGTCGAGCCACAGGCCGGCCGCCGCCGCCACGCCGACCGTCGCGCCGGCGAACGCCGCGAGCCCACCACCGGCGAGCCCGCAGGCCCAGCCCGCGCCGACGATGGCCGGCGCCAGCACGCACAGCGCCGAATGCACGCGCGCACGGACCGACATCGTCTGCGACAGCGACGCGATGCGCAGCAGCCCCGTGCGGATCACCAGCCCCTTGTGGAACCGGCGCTGGCCCGGCTTGCCTTCGCGAAACGCGCGATACAGCGCGTCGGCGGCCGCGGACTCGTCGCTCGGCGCCTTCGTGCGCACCGACATGTAGCCCTGCGGCTCGCCATTGCGCATCACCGGAATCGCGTTCGCACGCACCCAGTAGTGATCGCCGTTCTTGCGGCGGTTCTTCACGAGCGCGGTCCACGGTTCGCCGCGCCTGAGCGTCGCCCACATGTCGGCAAACGCCTCGCGCGGCATGTCCGGATGGCGCACCACGTTGTGCGGCTGGCCGACGAGCTCCTCGTTCGAGAAGCCGCTTACCTGCGCAAACGTCGTGTTCGCGTAGGTGATGACGCTGTCTGCATCGGTCGTCGACATCAGCGTGACGTCGTCGGGAAAATCGAATTCTTGTTGGGTAACGGGCTGGTTATTGCGCATGCAAGGCTCCGAAAGGCGGATCTGTCGTCCGCGCCGCGCTGAAATCACGCTCAGTAGCCGAAAAACGGTTGATCGCTTTACGACGGTCTTCCACTTTACTGTCGGCAATTCGTTCGAAAACCTTACCCCTGTCGCGCATAAAATATTCAATTCGGCTATTGCCATGATTTCGATCAAATAATCCGGCGATAATCGCCGCGCACGCTTATCCGGATGTCACGAAACGCTGCATGGCAGCTCGCTGCGCGGCGCGCCAATGCGGGTGGCCGTTGCACACGGCGAAACGATTCGGTCTATCCTGCTCCATTCAACCCGTATTCGAATTCGATGAAAAAGGCATTGCACGAACTGAATCGGCTGTCCTGGAATACGGCGACGGTCGCGCATAACCGCCATAAAGGCGATCAGGCTGCGTTTTTCCGCATTGGCGGCTCGACGCTGTTTCCGGAAGAACGCGAATTGCTCGGCAATCTCGCGGGCCTGCCCGCGCGTGTCGGGCGCGCCGACGTGCTCGACTCGATGCCCGACGGCATGCCGCGCCTGCCGCTGATGGTTGCGATCGCCGCGCACCGGGAGGCCGCATGACGCGCCGCACCGCCGCCGAGCGCGACGCGCTTTCCGCCCGCACGCTCGCACGCGACGACGTGCCGCTCGTGTGGACCATCGACCGGCGCGAAATCATCGAGCACCTGTACGTGCTGCGCGACGGCGCGCTGCATCTCGTACCGGAGTTCTACGACGTCGACGGCTGGCCCGACGGCGAAGCCGATCACTACACGCCGATCCTGCTCGACTGCCACGATCGCGGCGGCTGGTTCCTCGGCATGTTCGACGGCGCACGGCTCGTTGCGGCGGCCATCGTCGACAGCCGGCCGCTCGGCGCGCAACGCGACATGCTGCAGTTGAAGTTCCTGCATGTGAGCCGCGACTGGCGCGGCTGCGGGCTCGGCGAGCAGCTCTATCGCGCGGCCCATGGGCAGGCACGCGAGATGGGCGCCGCGCGCCTGTACGTGTCGGCGACGCCGTCGCAGCGCACGATCGACTTCTACCTGCGGCTCGGCTTCACAGTCAGCGCATCGCCCGACCCGGCGCTTTACGCGCTCGAGCCGGAAGACATTCATCTGGAAGGGCCGGCGGCCTGACACATCGGTACGCGGATGAAGCATCGAATGCCCCGCTTTGCCGCGCCCGCCGTCGACCGTCAGCCGCCACGGAGAGCGAAATTGCAGAACGAACCGCAGCCGCACGCGGCGCCGAAGATCCTCGTCAGCATGTGCGTGATCGGTCATCCGGTCCGTTACAACGGCTCGGCGAAAACCGCCGCGCACGAGGCGCTCGAACGGTGGCAACGCGAAGGGCGTCTCGTGCCCGTCTGCCCCGAACTGGCGGGTGGCTTCAGCGTGCCGCGCCCGCCCGCCGAAATCGCGGCAGGCGAATCGGGGCAGCGGGTGTTGTCGGGTGCCGCACGTATCGTCGACGTGAACGGCACCGACGTGACGGCGTCGTTCGTGTCCGGCGCGCACACCACGCTGGCACTCGCGCGCACGCACGATTGCCGCTTCGCGATCCTGGCCGACGGCAGTCCGTCGTGCGGCAGCACCTTCATTTACGACGGGAGTTTCGCGAACCGGCGCCATGCGGGCGCCGGTGTCACCGCGGCGTTGCTGCGCCAGCATGGCATCGAGGTGTTCGCGGACACCGAGATCGACGCGCTCGACGCGCGCCTCAAGCAACTATCGCAGGCCGGTTAACGACAATGCGCGGCACGAGACGATTCTCGTGCCGCGCATTGTTCTGAAAACGGCAAGCGGTGCAGATTCGGCCGCTTCGCCGCGTGACACGGGTCAGACGCGTTCGATCGCGATCGCGATGCCCTGGCCGACGCCGATGCACATCGTGCACAGCGCAAAGCGGCCGTTCGTGCGATGCAGCTGATACATCGCGGTCGTCACGAGACGCGCACCCGATGCGCCGAGCGGATGGCCCAGTGCGATCGCGCCGCCGTTCGGGTTCACGCGAGGATCGTCGTCGGCCACGCCGAGCATGCGCAGCACCGCGAGCCCCTGCGACGCGAACGCCTCGTTCAGCTCGATCACGTCGAACTGGTCGATCGTCATGCCGAGCCGCGCGAGCAGCTTCTGCGTGGCCGGCGCGGGGCCGATGCCCATCACGCGCGGCGCGACGCCGGCCGTTGCGATACCCAGCACGCGTGCGCGCGGCGTCAGGCCGAAGCGCTTCGCGGTTGCCTCGTTCGCGAGCAGCAGCGCGGCGGCGCCGTCGTTGACGCCCGACGCGTTGCCGGCCGTCACCGAACCGTCCGGGCGCACGACGCCCTTCAGCTTCGCGAGCGCTTCGAGCGACGTCTCGCGCGGATGTTCGTCGCGCGACACGATCACCGGATCACCCTTCTTCTGGGCAATCGTGACCGACACGATTTCCTCGGCGAGCGTGCCGTCCTGCTGCGCACGCGCGGCCTTCTGCTGGCTGCGCAGCGCGAACAGATCCTGGTCGGCGCGGCTGACGTTGTAGTCGACCGCGACGTTCTCGGCCGTCTCCGGCATCGAATCGACGCCATGCAGCTGCTTCATCAGCGGATTGATGAAACGCCAGCCGATCGTCGTGTCGTAGATGTCGGCCTGGCGCGCGAACGCGCTCGCGGCCTTGCCCATCACGAACGGCGCGCGCGTCATGCTCTCGACGCCGCCGGCGACCATCAGCGCGGCTTCGCCCGACTTGATCGCGCGCGCGGCCACGCCGACCGCGTCCATCCCGGAACCGCACAGCCGGTTGATCGTCGAACCCGGCACGCCCTGCGGCAGGCCCGCGAGCAGCGCCGACATGCGCGCGACGTTGCGGTTGTCCTCGCCGGCCTGGTTCGCGCATCCGTAGATCACGTCGTCGATCGCGGTCCAGTCGACGTCGCGATTGCGCTCGACGAGCGCCTTGAGCGGCACCGCGCCGAGGTCGTCGGCGCGCACGCCGGACAGCGCACCGCCGTAACGCCCGATCGGCGTACGGATCGCATCACACAGAAAAGCTTCGGTCATCAGTGTCTCCAGTCGGCCGGAGTTGACGCTTGGGCGTTTGCTCCGGTCCCGTGCTTCGCGGTCGGCCGGTGCGGGCGCATCAGCGCTGGCTCCGGCCACCTGCAAGGCTGGGAAATGAACGGGGCGCGCCCCTTGCATAACCCGCCGGGATGCGCTTAAATGTTCTATATACGAACATAAGATCGTGTATCGAACGCTCAACGCATCATAGGGAGTGCGGGGACGACCTGTCAAGCGCCCGGTCCGCCGTGCGGTTGGCGTGTCAGGCCCCATGCGCTATCTTCTCGGCTGCACGACATTCCACCCGCTCATGACAACCGAAGACACTCAGAAACCCGGCGACTCCTATGTGCAGTCGTTCGCGCGCGGCCTCGCGGTGATCCGCGCTTTCGACGCGGCGCGCCCGGAGCAGACGCTCACCGAGGTCGCATCGGCCACCGGGCTCACGCGCGCGGGCGCGCGCCGGATCCTGCTCACGCTGCAGACGCTCGGCTACGTCGAGGCCGACGGCCGGCTGTTCCGGCTCACGCCGAAGATCCTCGAGCTCGGTTTTGCGTACCTGACGTCGATGCCGTTCTGGAATCTCGCCGATCCGGTGATGGAGCAACTGTCCTCGCAGATCCACGAAAGCTGCTCGGCCGCCGTGCTCGACCGCACCGAGATCGTGTATGTGCTGCGCGTGCCGACCCACAAGATCATGACGATCAACCTGTCGATCGGCAGCCGGCTGCCCGCGTACTGCACGTCGATGGGCCGCGTGCTGCTGTCCGCGCTCGACGACGCGGCGCTCGACGAAACGCTCGCGCAAAGCAGCATCCGCGCGCACACGCCGCGCACGATCACCGATCTCGGCGAACTGAAGGCGACGATCGCGCAGGTGCGCCAGCAGGGTTGGGCCGTGGTCGACCAGGAACTCGAAGTGGGCCTGATGTCGATCTCCGCGCCGATCCGCAACCGGCGCGGGCAGATCATCGCGGCGATGAACATCAGCGGCAACGCGCAGCGGCATACCGCGAAGCAGATGGTGAAGGAGTTTCTCGGGCCGCTGCAGCAGGCCGCGCAGACGGTGTCGGAGCTGGTTGCGCGGCGGGGGTGAGCGACGCTCCGCGAGCGGATGCACCCACGCCGCGCGGCGTGGAACGACGCGCCGCGCGATGTGCCCGGCGCAGCGATAACGTTGTCCCGGACAGCCGCCAACTCACAGATGTACGACGGCGTGCCGCTCCTCAGCCGTTGCCCGGGAATGCCTTCCCCATTGGCTTCATCCGAATGCCCGGGGCCAGCCGAGTCCAGGGCAACTCGGCCGGATCCGCCGTCATCGGGCCGGGCGCCTTGGCGACCAGCACCGCGTGGGCGATGCCCTGGAAGTCGGCGCGGAAGTGCACCGAGCTTTTGTTGACGAGAATTTTCATCGCTTCCGGCTCGACGCCGCCCACGCGATAGAGATTGCGGTCGAGCATCTGCGCCTTGCCGCTGCTCACCACGATCAGCACGCCATCGATCCGCAGGCAGGCCACGGGACCGATATCGGCAAGCATGCCGTTCATCATCGGGCCGTCATATCGGCATACGCCATCCGACAGCTTCACGACCTCGAAACGCGCGTGGTGCGGCACGTCGCCGGGCACGCCGGAGACGCCGCCGAGCGCCAGATCGATGAACGCGCCGACGCCGGCGCGATGGGCCGCGGCCGCGGCCGCCGGATCCCAGATCAAGCCGATCGCCGCATCCTTTGCGCCATTGCGCAGCAACGCGCGCAGCATGCCCGTCGTGTTCGAGTCTCCGCCCGCGCCGGGATTGTCCTGGGTATCGGCGATGACGACCGGCTTGCCGGCGCCCTCGGAAAGCCGCATGGCCTCGCGCACGGCGTCGTCGGGCGACAGAAACGGCACCTGCCACGCGGCCTCGTCCGCCAGCATCTTGTCGTAGAGCGCCTGCACGGCCGCCTCGACCGACGCGGCATCATCGCCGTAGCCCCAGATGACCGGGCCGCATTCGGGGAAATCGGCCGCCGGAAAACCGGGCGCGAACGACAACGAGGCCACGGCCCCGCTCTCCCGCGCCGCGAGCTGCGCATACATGCCGCGCGAGGGTTCGAGCAGCGTGCACATGCCATTGATCGGGATCAGGAACGGCAGCCGGCGCACGGCGCGATGCAGCGGGCGGCGGTCCGCCGCGTGCGGGTCGAGCAGGCGCTCGAGCAACACGGCCGCGCGTTCGCCGGTCTCGGCCATGTCGACATGCGGATTGGTGCGGAAAGCGACCAGCGCGTCGGCCTCGCGCAGCATCCGCTCGGTGACGTTGGCATGCAGGTCGAGCGACGCGACCACGGGCACGGCCGGGCCGACCGCCGCGCGCACGCGCTCCAGCAACGTGCCTTCGCCGTCGTCGGTATGCTCGGCGACCATCGCGCCGTGCAGGTCGAGGTACACCGCGTCGAACCCGCCCCCGCGAACCGCCGCGAGGATTTCGCCGGCGATGCGCTCGAACGCATCCTCGGTCACGTGGGCCGACGGGCTTGCACCCGCCCAGATGACCGGCAGCACGGTCCAGCCACGGCTTTCCGCCGCGACGATGAATCCGCCGGCAGGAATATTGACGTCGCGCAGCGCGAGCACGTCATCGCCCCGCACCATGGCCGGGAAGCCCTCGCCACGCTCGAAGTTGGCGTAAGCGGCTTTCGATGGCGCAAACGTATTGGTTTCATGCTGAAAGCCGGCGATCAAAATGCGCGTGTTCAAAAACGTGTCTCCGGAAATAAGCGGTCGATGCGCCGCGATGGATGTCGGGATGCGTGCGGGCCCGCGATGTCAGGCTGTCGCCAAGGCGTCGCGGGGCGCGGGAAGCCGGTTCGCCACCAGTACCGCGGCGCCCGCGACGAGCAGCGCGACCATGACCAGCAGTCCGGCTGCCATGCTGCCGGTCGCCGAGCGAATCGCACCGATGATGGTCGGACTCAGGAAGCCGCCGATCAGGCCGATCGTATTGATCAGCGCGATGCCGCCCGCGGCGGCGTTGCCCTTCAGGTATTGCGACGGGATCGCCCAGAACACCGTGTAGGCGGTCCAGATCATCGCCGTGGCGATCGTCATGCTGATCAGCGAGACGGCGAGGTTGCCGTTTGCGGCCGTCGCCGCAGCCAACGCGATCGCGCCGATCAGGGCGGGCACCGCGCTGTGAAGACGGCGCTCGCCGCGGCGGTCCGAACGACGACCGATGACGACCATCGCGATCGCGGCGCAGACGTACGGGATCATCGAGTAAAGGCCGATCTGCATGGTATCGGTCACGCCGTCCGCCTTGAGGATCGACGGCAGCCAGAAACTCACCGCGTAGATGCCGCAGATGATCGTGAAGTACGCAAACGCCAGCAGGTACACGCGCAGGTCGCGCACCACCTGCCCGAACGAGTGATGACCCGCGCCGGGCGTGTGCAGGTCGGCGGCGAGCAGTCGCTTCTCGTCGTCGGTCAGCCATGTCGCGTCGGCCGGCCGGTCGGACAGCACCTTGAGTGCGAGCGCGCCGAGCAGCACGCACGGCAGGCCTTCGACGACGAACATCCACTGCCAGCCGGCCAGGCCGTGGGCGCCGGACAGCCCGGTCATCAGCCACGCCGACAGCGGCGACCCGAAGATGCCGCCGATCGGGCCGGCCAGCATGACGACCGCCATCACACTGGCCATGCGGCGCTGACCGTACCAGTAGGTCAGGTAGAAGATCATGCCGGGTGCGAAGCCGGCCTCGAACACGCCGAGCAGGAAGCGCATCGCGTAGAACGTGGTCTCGTCATGGACGAACATCATGCCCGCCGAGGTCAGGCCCCACAGCACCATGATCCGGCTGATGGTCTTGCGTGCACCGATCCTCGGCAGCAGAAGGTTGCTCGGGATCTCGAACAGGACGTAGCCGAGAAAGAAGATGCCCGCGCCGAGTCCGTACACCGCATCGGAAAAACCCAGGTCGCTCTGCATGGCGAGCTTGGCGAACCCGATGTTCACGCGATCGAGATAAGCGAACGTATAGCAGAGCAGCAGGAACGGCAGCAGGCGCCAGTTCAGCTTGCGGTACAGCGCCTGATGGGCCGGGCTGTCGGGCGCGACCGGGTCTTGAGGGGATGGAATGGCGGACATGCGCTCTCCTTTAGGGCGTATTGCTTCGAATCCCGCATCGATGTTCGAATCTGTTCGAATCGTCGAGGAGACGAAAAAGCAGCGCAAGAGCAACCTAAGCGAGTTATTGTTGCTCAACAAGCAACACTTCACCGGCACACGGACCGACACGATGCGCGAACTGAACCAGCGCCGCTTGCGCTATTTCCACGAAGTCCTGACGCATGGCTCCATCCGCGGCGCGGCCGACAGCATCAACACGTCGCCGTCCGTCATCACGCGGCAGATCCGGCTGCTCGAGGAAGAAATCGGGGCCCCGCTGTTCGAGCGCCAGCCTCGCGGCGTACAGCCGACCGAGGCCGCGACGCACCTGCTCGAGTACTGGCGCGGCTGCCGCTCCCAGCAGGAACTGTTCGAAGACCGCTTGCAGGCACTGCGCGGGCTGCAACACGGCGAGATCCGTATCGCCACGAGCGAAGGCTATATCGACTGCCTGATGGACGAGGTGCTCACCGATTTTTGCGCACGCTATCCGAAGCTCGACGTCACCGTCGATATCCTTCCGGTCAGCAAACTGCTCCAGGAAGTCGCCGAAAGCCGCGCGCATATCGGCCTTGCCTACAATCCCCCGGCGCATCCGGATATCGAGTACGTCGCCACCTCGCCGCAGCCGGTGGTGGCGCTCGTCCATCCCGGCCACCCGCTCGCCGTGCGGGGCCGACCGGTCGAGGTACGCGAACTCACCGGGTATCCGCTCGCGCTGATGCCGCCCGCGTTCGGTCTCGGACAAGCCGTGCAGATGCTCGCCTACGCGGAGAACCTCCAGGTCCACCCGACACTCACCACCAACTCGCTTGCCGTGCTGCGCCACTTCGTCAAGCGCAACAACGGCGTCACGCTGCTCGCCGCCTTCGCTGCGTATCGGGAACTGGAGACCGGTGAACTCGTCGCACTGCCCGTCGCGCATCCATTGCTCGAGGCGGCCAACGCGCGGCTGCTGGTCAAGGCGGGACGGACACTCGGCGTCGCAGCCGATACGTTGCTGCGCGGCATCCTTCGGGATATGAAGATGTTCTCGAACGCGGGCGGGGGCAAGGGCAAGACAACGGCGCGCGGCAAGGCCGGCAGGCGCGCCGCCGGGAATCACGGCGGGCCATGACCGTCCCCGCCGACGATGTCGCTTGCCTCGCTGGCTACGGAAAGTCGGCCGACCCGGTGCAAGCCGGCATCGAGCGGCGAGTGATTATCTGAGGAACCCGAAATTTCTCGCCGGTTTCGCGCGGGTCGGGTTCGTCGCGCGCGCCGCTCGTCAAGCCCCGAGCAACATCCCCTTGCGCACCGGCACCGTGCCCGTCACGCGGCCGAGCGGCGCGCCGGCCGTCACGAAGCGGATCGCGCGGCGCATGTAGAACACGCCGTCGGTCGCGCTCGAAATCGTCGTGATCGCATCCGTCAGCGGATCGACGATATCGAACAGCGGATCGCCGGCGCGGATCGTCGCGCCGACCGCCGCGCGGTGCACGAGAATCCCGCTCACCGGCGCATAGAACTGCTCGCTACCCGCGAGCGGCGTGGCCGGCTCGGCCAGTGGCGGCAACGGCGTGCGTTCGCCGCGCACCGCGCCGCACCACACGAGATAATCGACGAGCGCGGCGGCGTCACGCTCCGCGTATTCATACGTCACGTCGCGCTGACCGCGGCATTCGACCGTCACGGCGACGGTGCCGGCCGCCATCGGCGTGCTTGCCGGCAGATGCTGCCGCAATTGCGACCACAGCAGGTGATGCGCATCGTCGAACGCATGTCCGCCCGAATCCTCGGCAAGCAGCGACACCTCCGCGCCGAGATAACGCGCCAGCGGTTCGACGTCCGGCCACGCGGTGTCGCTCGTGTACACGTGCATCACCGCTTCGAGCGAGCAATGCAGGTCGATCACGACGTCGGCGTCGTGCGACAGCTTCAGCAGCGCGAGCTGCAGCGCATCGAATTCGGTGCGCGGCGCGATGTTGTCGAGCGCCGCGCCGACGCATTCGCGCACGATCGCGCGATTGTGCACGCCATCATCACCGAGCCGGTCGCGCGCTCGCGCGGCGATCTCCGCGAGCGGCAGGAAACCGCGATTGAAGTTGCGGCCGCTCGCCAGGTCGAAACGGCCGATGAATTGCCCGAGCAGATGATGATTGAGGCCGACCGGGTTCGACACCGGCACGAGCACGATCTCGGCCGCGAGCCGGCCTTCGGCGTCGAGCTGCGCGAGACGCTGCTTCAACACGAACGCCGCGAGCATCGCGGGCGTCTCGTCCGCGTGCAGCGCGGCCTGCAGGTAGATCTTGCGGCCGGTATCGGCCGGCCCGAAATGAAAGCTCGTCAGCGTGCGCTGCGTGCCGATCGACGGCGACAGGAGCGGCGTGGTGCGAATCTGCATCGATGGTCTCGAACGGATGAAAGCGGGGAATCGGGTGAATCGAACTGCACGGCGTTCAGTCGCCGTACGGGTTGAAATCGAAGTACTGCTTCGCGATCCGGTCATACGTGCCATCCTTCAGCATCGACGCGACCGCGCCGTCGATCGACGCCTTGAGCGCCGTATCGGATTGCCGCATGCCGATGCCGACGCCGCGATCGCCCATGTCGAGCGGCGCGCCGACGAACGCGAAGCCCTTGCCCCTCGGCTGGCGCAGGAACCCGTAATCGGCTTCCACCGTGCCGAGCAGCGCCGCGTCGAGGCGGCCGTTGACGAGATCGGCGAACACGTCGTCCTGGCTCTTGTACGGCACCACGCTGACGCCGGCCGGCGCCCAGTGCGCGAGCGCCCACGATTCGAACTGCGTGCCCGACTGCACGCCGACCCGCTTGCCGGCGAGCGACGCCGTCGTGCTGCCGAGCCCGAGTTCGGGCCGCGCGACGAGCCGCGACTTGAAGCGGAACAGCTTCGACGAGAACAGGATCTGCTTCTCGCGCTTCTCGGTGATCGCCATCGACGACAGGATCGCGTCGATCTTGCGCGCCTGCAGCGCGGGGATCATCCCGGAGAATTCGAGCTCGACCCACTGGCAGCGCAACTGCGCGCGGCGGCAGATCTCGTTGCCGAGATCGACGTCGAAGCCCTTCAGGCTGCCGTCGGGTGCCTTCGCGTCCATCGGCGGATAGGTCGGGTCGATACCGAGGCGCACGACGTGCGCGTCGAGCGCGCTGGCGGACGTGGCCACCAAGCCAAGGCACAGGGAAACGAGCGGGACGAGGAAGCGTTTCATGGTCGACGGAAAGCAGGGCGGTGGGCAAGCGGCATGAGCCGGACTGCCTGCGATCGTAGTGCGCGCGCGCCGCCGCCGGAATCGCATGCTGCCTTATCATGATCACCATTTCCGATCACCGGCATCGCGCTTGCTCATGGCGTTCACGCTATCCCAGCTTCGCATCTTCCAGGCCGTCGTGGAGCACGGCAGCCTGCGCGCCGCGGCGCGCGCGCTCGATCTCGCGCAAAGCGGCGTCACGCAGCAGTTGCAGAGCCTCGAGGCGACGCTCGGCGCGACGCTGTTCACGCGCACCAATCGCGGGATCGTGCCGACGGCCGTCGGTCAGCGCCTGCTCGCACGCTCCGGTTCGATCCTCGGCGAATGCGAGCAGGTCGAGCGGGAAATCCGGCAACTGAGCGGCGAGTACGAAGGCACCGTCACGCTCGGCCTCGTCGCCGAGCCGCTGATCGACGCGTTCGCGCCCGTGCTGACCGCGTTCCGCGCGCGCTTCGACAAGGTCGACGTGCACCTGCGCACCGGCACGTCGCGGATGATGATCGGCTGGTTGCGGGAAAGCGCGGTCGATTTCGCGATCGCGCTCGTCGCGAAGCAGACCGATACGACCGATCTCGCGGTCACGCCGCTGCATGCGTCGGCGCCGGTGGTCGTGTGCCGCAACGGCCATCCGGCGATGCACGCGCAATCGCTCGCGGAACTGGCCGACTACGGATGGGTCGCCACGCGCTCGCCGAACCTGAGCGCGGACCCGGTCGTCAACCGGCTGCTCGTGTACTTCGACGCGCACGGCCAGCCGCCGCCGAGGATCCTCGCAACCGTCGAAGGGATGTTCGAGACGCTGCAGCTCGTCACGCAGACCGATTGCCTCGCGCTCGAAACCGAAGCCATCACGCGGCACGGGCCGTTCGCCGGTGTGCTCGCGAAGGTGCCCGTGCGCGAGCAGGCCGATTCGCAGGACGTCTGCCTGCTGCAGCGCGCGGCCGTGCCGCTGACGCCGGCCGCGCAGGAACTGGCGACGATGCTCGCGTCGTACCTGAGGATGGTGCGCGGGCGGTAACGCGTATTGCCGCCCGCCTCCGCCGCCCGCTACGCCGCGGTCAGTCCGCCGCTTCCCGCGCCGTCTCGCGCAGCATCGCGACCGCGATCAGCGACAGCACCACGCACGCCGCCACGTAACCGGCCGGCGCGAGCTTGCTGCCGGTCGTCTTCACGAGCCAGGTCGCGATGAGCTGCGCGGTGCCGCCGAAGATCGTCACCGCAAGCGCATAGGCGATCGAGATGCCCGTCGCGCGCACGTGGCGCGGCAGCGATTCGCACATCAGCGCCATTTCCGACGCCGAGCCGAGCGAATAGAACAGCAGCATCAGCGCGGTCAGCGGCAGGATCACCGACAGCGTCGGATGATGGTTCATCAGCCAGAACGCCGGGAACAGCAGCGCGACCAGCACGCCGCGGCCGACGAAGATCGGCAGGCGCCGGCTGCCGAGCTGGTCCGACAGCCAGCCGAACAGCGGGCACGTGACCAGCATCACGCAGCCCGACGCGACACCGACGAACATCGACAGCTTCATCGGCAGGCCGAGCGTGTGGATCGCGTAGGTCGGCATGTAGAAGGTCAGGATGTAGGTCGACACCGTGCCGCCCATCACCGTGAGCATCAGCAGCAGCACCGTGCGCGCGTGTTTCGAGAACAGCTCGTGCAGCACGCCGCGCTCGATCGCATGATGGCTGTCGCCGGGCGCATCGTCCGCGAGCCGGCGGCGCAGATACATACCGACCGGCGCGATCAGCACGCCGACCAGGAACGGCAGCCGCCAGCCCCAGCTTTCGAGCGCATCCTTCGTCATCGTGTTCGACAGCAGCGCCGCGAAACCCGAGCCCATCAGCGCGGCGCCGCCCTGCGTCGCAAGCTGCCAGCTCGCGCGGAACGCGCGGCGCGACTTGTCGCCCTGCTCGAGCAGCGTCGACGTCGCCGCGCCGAATTCGCCGCCCTGCGAGAAGCCCTGCATCAACCGTGCGAACACCACGAGCAAGGGCGCGGCCACGCCGGCCTGCGCATAGGTCGGCGCGATCGCGATCAGGCCCGTGCCGAGCGCCATCAGCATGATCGTCAGGTTCAGCGCGGCCTTGCGCCCCTTGCGGTCCGCATAGACGCCGAGCACGACGCTGCCGAGCGGCCGCGTGAAGAAGCCGGCGGCAAACGTCGCGACCGACAGCAGCAGCGACGTGGTCGGATCGCTCGACGGGAAGAACAGCTTGCCGATCAGCACCGCGAAGAAGCCGTACACGGTGAAATCGAAGAACTCCAGCCAGTTGCCGATCACGGCCGCCGCGATCGCGCCGCGTCGCGTGACGGCGGGTGCGCCGGTCGCACCGGCTCCGGCGGCGCCCGTCGACGCGGGGTGCAGCGCGAGATGGTCTTTCTGCATGGTTTTATTCTCCTCTCAATGCGGCCGGAAGCGCCGGCCGCGCGCCACGCGCCGCACGATCACTGCCCGAGGTATCGCTCCACGAGACGCGTCCAGAACGCCGCGCCGATCGGCAGGTTGCGGTCGTTGAAGTCGTATTTCGGGTTGTGCACCATGCACCCGTCCTCGCCTTCGCCGTTGCCGAGCCGCACGAACGAACCCGGGCGCTTCTGCAGCATGAACGCGAAATCCTCGCTGCCCATCAGCAGGTCGGTCTGCTCGACCACATGCGCGTCCCCCACCAGCTCGCGCGCGACCTGCGCGGCGAAATCCGTTTCGGCATCCGTATTGACGACGACCGGGTAGCCTTCGATGTATTCGACGTTCGCGGTCGCGCCATAACTCGCGGCCTGCGTTTCGGCCAGCTCGACGATCCGGCGCTTGAGCAGCGCGCGCACGTCGGGGCTGAACGAGCGCACGCTGAGTTCGAGACGCGCGCCGTTCGGAATCACGTTGTTCGCGGTGCCCGCGTGCATCGAGCCCACCGTGACGACCGCCGGCTGCGCGGGGTCGACGTTGCGCGCGACGATCGTCTGCAGCGCCATCACGATGCTCGCCGCGACGACGACCGGATCGACCGTCAGGTGCGGCCGCGCCGCGTGGCCGCCGACGCCCTCGATCGTGATGATCGCCTTGTCGCCGGCCGACATGAACGGGCCGCGCCGCGTGAGGAAGACACCGGGCGCCGCGCCCGGATGGTTGTGCATGCCGAACACGGCGTCGCACGGGAAGCGTTCGAACAGGCCGTCGTCGATCATCTTCTTCGCGCCGCTGTCGACGCCGTGCTCTTCCGCCGGCTGGAAATACAGGTGCACGGTGCCGGAGAAGTTGCGTGTCTTCGCGAGATGCTGCGCGGCGCCGAGCAGCATCGTCGTGTGGCCGTCGTGGCCGCACGCGTGCATCTTGCCGTGCGTGCCGCTCGCATACGGCAGGCCGGTCGCCTCGACGATCGGCAGCGCATCCATGTCGGCGCGAATGCCGATGCTGCGCGTGCCGTCGCCCGCGCGCAGCGTGCCGACGACGCCCGTCTTGCCGACCCCGCGCGTCACCTGCCAGCCCCATTGCTCGAGCTTGTCCGCGACGAGCGCGGCCGTGTCGTGCTCTTCGTACGCGAGTTCGGGATGGTGGTGGATGTGGTGACGGATCTCGCGCAGCCCGCCGGCGGCGGGCATCAGATCCTCGATTTCGGTGAATCGGGTAGCGGTGGTCATCAAGGGGCTCCAGCTGTTTGTCTGCGCACGCCGTGGGAGCGTGCGGTAAAGCGAGCCACTATATCGAGCCGATATCCGTTCAATAAGATGCGGAATTTTTCACCGCGATAAGATTTTTTAATCAGGGTTAGTACGAGGGCGCCGCACCAGGCTGCGCCGATCTCACTCCGCCCGCGCGAGAAACACCCTGATCTCCTCCGCGAGCCAGTCGCGCAGCGCGCACACCTTCGGATCGTCCTTGCTGCCGATCCGATAAATCAGGTCGTGCCCGCGCTCGGCCTGCAATGCGAACTGCGGGAACGGCGCGACGAGACGTCCGGCGGCGATGTCGTCCGCGACGATCACGCTGCGCCCGAGCGCGACGCCCTCGCCGCGTATCGCCGCCTCGATCGCGAGGCTCCCGTGGCTGTATGCCGGCCCGCGATCGCTGCGCGCACTGCGGATGCCGGCCAGCGCGAACCACTGCTCCCAGTTGGCCAGCATCCTGTCCTCGTGCAGCAGCGTACAGCCGACGATGCGCTCGACGGAACCCAGCCCGCCCATCTTCGCGCGATAGGCAGGACTGCAGACGGGCGTCACCGTCTCCTCGAGAATCCGCTCGGCCAGCACGCGCGGATAACGGCCGCTGCCGTAGCGAATCGCCACGTCGGCTTCGCCTTCGTTCAGGTCGACGTGCGTGTCGGTCACGTCGAGATGGATGTCGAGTTCCGGATGCAGCGCCTTCAGCCGATGCAGCCGCGGTGCGAGCCATTTGTTCGCGAACGACACGCTGGCGTTGATCTTCAGCCGCGAGACGCTGTCGCTGTCGTGCGCGCGCAGCCGGTCGGCCGCCTGCGTCAGGTCGCCCAGCGTCCGGCTCACGTCCAGCAAAAAGGCCGCGCCGGCCTCGGTCAGCACGATACGCCGCGTCAGGCGCTGGAACAGCGCGACGCCGAGATGGGTTTCGAGATGCTTGATGTGCCGGCTCACCGCGCCGTGCGTGACGTGCAGTTCCTCGGCCGCCAGCGTCATGCTCAACAGCCGGCCGGTCGCCTCGAAGGCACGCAGCGTTTGCAAAGGGGGAAGCCGGTCGAACATGGTTGCGCTACGTGTGAGTGGTAGTCACACAGTGTATGACGACAAATCGTTTGTCAGCACCGGCGGCGCCTCGCAATATTGGGACGCAGGCGCAGGGCTGGCAGCCGCTCCAGCCGGCCCACCGACTGCGCCAACGCGCGGCGATTCCGCGAGCTTTTCGCGCCGGAAATTCGACCGCGCTTCATGCCTGAAGCCGCGACGCCCGGCGCGCGCTTCGTTCGAGGCGGGCTTTGTCCGGGCCATGTCGCTCATCATGGATCATCTGGTTTTCAAACTCGTCGCCACCCCGCTACTGCTGGCGGCCGCCACGCTCGCCGCGCGCCGCTGGGGCGAAGCGATCGGCGGATTGCTGGTCGGGTTGCCGCTCACGTCGGGGCCGGTTTCGGTGTTCCTCGCGCTGGAGCATGGCCCGGCGTTCGCCGCGCACGCGACGGCCGGCTCGCTCGTCGCGACGACCGGACAGGCAGCCTTTTGCGTCGCCTATTGCCGGCTCGCGCAGCGCGGATGGCCGGCGGCGCTGGCCGGCGCCAGCGCGGCGTTTGCCGTCGTCGCCTTCTTGCTGCAGGCGAGCGGGTTGCCGGAAACCGGGCTGTTCCTGATCGCGATCCTCGCCGTTGCGCTCGTGCTGAGCGTCGTGCCCGCCGCCGAAGTCAGGGCCGCCCGGCTCGATCCGCCGCGCTGGGACCTGCCGCTGCGCATGGCGCTGATCGCGGGCCTCGTGGTCGGCGTGACGATGATCGCGCCGTATGTCGGGCCGGAAACGAGCGGTGTGCTCGCGTCGTTCCCGTTCATGGTGATCATCCTCGCGGTGTTCGCGCATCGCATGAGCGGCCGCGCCGCCGCGCAGCAACTGATCCGCGGCATGGCAACCGGGCTGCTGAGCTTCGCGGCGTTTTTCCACGTGCTGAGCCTGACGCTCACAAGGCTGAGCCTGTTCCAGGCGTACGGCGTGGCGATCGTCTGCACGCTCGCGATACAAGCGGTGTCGTTGTACCGGATGCGCGTGCCGGTCGCCGTGCCGACCGAATGAGCGCACCGGCACGGCCGCACGACGCCAGCGCGCAGCTGCCCGCGCCAGCATCGCCCTGCCGCTCACGCTGCACGGGCAGCAGTGCGAATGTCAGCGCTCACTCCAGCCCCTTCAGCGCATCCAGCCCAGCCGGCAGCTTCGCATCCGGAAACTGCGTGGACAGCGTCGTATCGCGCCACCGCGCCGCTTCTTCCGCGCGCTGCGTTTCGGCCTGCTCGCACACGAACAGCGCGTCGCCGCCGAGCAGCAGGCGCATCGGCACGTCGTCGCGACGCGACAGCTCGACGATCAGCTTCGCGATCCGCACCGGGTCGCCGATCTCATGGCCGCCATATGCGCCGAGCAAGTCGAGAATCTTCCCGACCGACGGCTGATAGTCGGGCAGCATGCCGTCGATGCCGCGCTTCGCCTGCGCGGCCCAGTCGGTCCGCATCCCGCCCGGTTCGAGCGTGCAAACGCGTACGCCGAACGGCGCGACCTCTTTCGACAGCACGTCGCTGAACCCGCCGACCGCCCACTTCGCCGCCTGATACGCGGACAAGCCGGCCGTCGACGTGCGTCCGCCGACCGACGACACCTGGAAGATGTGGCCCGAGCGCTGCGCGCGCATCGACGGCAACACCGCGCGCGTCAGGTTGACCACGCCGAACAGGTTCGTTTCGATCTGGTCGCGGAAGTCGTCAGCGCCCATCTGCTCGAACGGCGCCGTATGACCGTAGCCCGCGTTGTTCACCAGCACGTCGATGCGGCCGAACCGTTCGCGTGCCGCCGCCACGGCCTGCGCGGCCGCCGCTTCGTCGGTAACGTCGAGCGCAATCGGCAGCAGCCGGTCGCCATAACGCTCGGCCAGGTCAGCGAGCCGTGACGTATCGCGCGCACCGGCCACCAGCCGGTCGCCCGCCGCCAGCACCGCTTCCGAAATCGCACGCCCCAGGCCGCGCGCGGCCCCTGTTAACAACCAGACTTTCGACATTTTCCTGCTCCTTGAAAATACAAATGAATGATTACTCACTCATTAATAACGACGATACGTGCGCGATTCGCGTGACGCATCGCCCTGCCAAAATCGTTCGGCTACGCAGGCAACCCGGGCTTCACGCCCTCCTGCGCCACCCGCTCACACCGCGTGCAGCACGGCCCACAACGCGCGAAACCCGGCTTCCCGGTACGCATCGGCCCGCGCCGGATCGCGCGCGACCGACTCCATCGCCGTTTCCGCGATCGACGTAAACAGCGCCGCGCAGAACGCGTGCGCTTCGTCGGCCGTCAGCCCGCGCGACGCGACGATCTGCTCCTGCAGCAGCGAGCGAATCGTGCCGAAACCTTCGGCCCCGGCCGCGCGATGCGTGTCGTCGATACGCCCGCTCACGCCGAGCTGCTGCAGCGCGCGCCGCCCGTCCGGATTCTCGACGCCCCACGTCACGTAACCGTTCCACGCATGCCGCACGGCCTGGTCGGCCGGTGCACCTTCCGGAAACCCGGTCATCATCGCGTCGCGCATCTCGGCCTTCAGGCTCACGTACAGCGCGTTCAGCAAGGCGTCCTTGGTTTCGAAATAGGTGAACACCGTGCCTTCCGCCACGCCGGCGAGCCGCGCGATGCGCGCGGTCGTCGCGGTCGCGCCGTCCTCGGCGAGCGCACGGGCGGCGGCGGCGAGGATGGCTTCGTGCTTGTCCGGACTGCGCGGTCGGGCCACGTTGGATTCCTTCAATGAGTGAGCGCTCAATCATAATCAGACGACCGGGACGACGCAAGCCCTGTTACACATCGGGGGTACGCATACACAATCCATCAAAAGCGTGCACTATTAGCGTTTTGCCGTACCGGCGCCGGCCAGCCGGCGCCCGATGCCATCGACGTTCGTTTCACGTTCACCGTTTCAAACCGCGAACCTTCCATGACGAATCAGCCTACCCAGACCGCGGCCGACCGGCCCGTCGACATGATCATTTTCGGCGGCGGCGGCGACCTGGCCGCCCGCAAGCTGTTGCCCGCGCTGTACATGGCGCACCTGCACTGCAACCTTCCGCCCGAGACGCGCATCATCGCCGTCGGCCGCCGCGACTGGGGCATCGACGGCTATCGCAAGTTCATGGACGAGCAATCGCGCCCGTTCATCGACGAAAAAGCGTTCGACGCCGAAGCGTGGAGCCGTTTCCTCGACCTGTTCAAGTACGTGCTGATCGACGTGAACGCGCCGGACGACTACCTGCGGCTCGCCGAAGCGGCACGCGGCGATGCCATTCGGGTGTTCTATCTGTCGACGTCGCCGGAGCTGTTCACGACGATCTGCGACAACCTGTCGGCCGCGCGCCTCGTCGACGCGCGCTCGCGCGTCGTCCTCGAAAAACCGCTCGGCCACGATCTCGCGTCCGCGAAAGCGATCAACGATGCGGTCGGCAAGCACTTCGAGGAATCGCAGATCTATCGGATCGACCACTATCTCGGCAAGGAAACCGTGCAGAACCTGATGGTGCTGCGCTTCGGCAACCCGATCTTCGGGCCGCTGTGGCAGGGGCCGAACATCCGCAGCGTGCAGATCACGGTCGCGGAAACGGTCGGCGTCGGCAGCCGCGCGGGCTTCTACGACCATACCGGCGCGCTGCGCGACATGGTGCAGAACCACCTGCTGCAGCTGTTGTGCATCGTCGCGATGGAGCCGCCCGTGTCGCTCGACCCGGACGCGGTGCGCGACGAAAAGCTGAAGGTGCTGCGCTCGCTGCGGCCGATGGCGCTGTCGGACGTCGCGCGCGACACGGTGCGCGGCCAGTACACGGCCGGCGCGGTCGACGGCCAGCCGGTCAAGGGCTATCTCGAGGAAGACAACGTGCCGGCGGACAGCCGCGCGGAAACCTTCGTCGCGCTGCGCGCGCACATCAACAACTGGCGCTGGGCGAACGTGCCGTTCTTCCTGCGCACGGGCAAGCGGCTGCAGCGCCGCCAGTCGGAAATCGTGATCGAGTTCGCGGACATGCCGTTCTCGATCATCCCGAGCGGCCCGCGCCACTACAGCAACCGCCTCGTGATCCAGCTGCAGCCGGAAGAGTCGATCCAGCTGCAGATGCTCGCGAAGGAACCGGGCAGCGGCATGAGCATGGTGCCCGTGAGCCTGAACCTCGACCTGCAGCAGGCGATTCCGGAGCGGCGCGCGGAAGCGTACGAACGGTTGCTGATCGACGTGATCCGCGGCCGCCTCACGCACTTCATGCGCCGTGACGAACTCGAAGCCGCGTGGTCGTGGGTCGAGCCGATCCTCGACGGCTGGAAGCAGCTCGGCGACCGGCCGCGCCTGTACACGGCCGGCACGTTCGGGCCCGCGGCCTCGTCGGCGCTGCTCGCGCGCGACGGCATGTCCTGGTCCGAAGAAGCGTAACCGCAAGCAAAACGGCGTGCCGCCGCGCGGCACGCCGGCCCGATCGGGCCACCCGGGGCGGCACCCGCCCCGTCTTCCCCCGCAGGCCTGCCGCTGCTACCGCGGCCCCATCCACGCGGCCTTGCGCCGCGCCGGCGCATCGTTGCCGCTGCTGCCGCCCAGCACCTCGATCATGTAGTCGACGAACGACGCGATCCGCGACGAGATCGCGGTATTGCGGTAGTACACCGCATGGATCGGCTGCTCGACGTCGAGCGTCTGGCGCGCGAGCACCTGCACGAGCCGCCCCGTTTCGCGATCCTGCGCGGTCATGAAATCCGACAGGCAGACGATGCCCGCGCCGTCCAGCGCGAGCTGCCGCAGCGTCTCGCCGCTCGACGACCAGATGCCCGGCTCGATGCGGCACGGCTCGCCGTCGGTGCCGAGGATCGGCCACACGTTCAGCGATTCGGGCTGCGTGAAGCCGAGCAGTGTGTGCTTGTCGAGATCCTCGACCTTGCGCGGCAGGCCGTGCGCTTCGACATACGCGGGGCTCGCGAGGATGCGCAGCCGGCTGTTGCCGATGCGCCGGCTGTGCAGCGTCGAATCCTTCAGCCGGCCGATCCGGATCGCGACGTCGGTGCGCCGCTCCAGCAGGTCGATGATGCCCTCGTTGCTGTTCAGCTCCAGCTCGACTTTCGGGAAGCGTTCGCGGTAGCCGCGCACGAGCGGCACGATCACGTGCAGCATGAACGGCGTCGCGGCGTCGACGCGCAGGCGCCCCGACGGCATCTCGCGCCGCGCGAGCATCTGCTCCTCCGCGTTCTCGACCGATTCGATGATCGCGCGTGCATCCTGCAGGAACGCACGCCCTTCCTCGGTCAGTTCGAGCCGGCGCGTGGTCCGGCGCAGCAGCGTGGTCTTCAGCTTCTCCTCGAGCCGCGCGAGCGTGCGGCTCGCCGCCGATACGGTGACGTCGAGCTGCTGCGCGGCAGCGGTGATCGAGCCGGTGTCGACCACGGCGGCAAAGGCCTGGAGTTCGTCGAGCGTGATTTTCATTGTTGATCTGAAATCAAAACAATTTGGTTTATAGACCAGTTTTTCCGCAAAAGTAAAGGCGCCACACTGCGATCCATCGTTACTGGAACCTGGATCCCGCCATGCCCCTCGCCCTGCTTGCGCTGACCCTCAGCGCCTTTGCCATCGGCACCACCGAGTTCGTGATCGTCGGGCTGATTCCGACGATCGGCGCCGACCTCGGCGTCAGCCTGCCGTCGGCCGGACTGCTCGTCAGCCTGTATGCGCTGAGCGTCGCCATCGGCGCGCCGCTCCTCACCGCGCTCACCGGCCGCGTGCCGCGCAAGACGCTGCTCGCCGCGCTGATGGCGCTGTTCACCGTCGGCAACCTCGTCGCGTGGCAGGCGCCCGGCTACGAATCGCTGGTCGTCGCACGCATCCTCACCGGCCTCGCGCACGGCGTGTTCTTCTCCGTCGGTTCGATCATCGCGACCACGCTGGTGCCGAAGGACAAGGCCGCCAGCGCGATCGCGACGATGTTCAGCGGGATGACCGTCGCGTTCGTCGCCGGCATTCCGCTCGGCACCTTCATCGGCCAGCACTTCGGCTGGCGCGCGACGTTCCTGATCGTCGCGCTGTTCGGCCTCGTCGCGTTCGTCGGCGCGGTCGTGTTCGTGCCGCGCGGGCTGCCGCAAACGCCGCCGGCGCCGCTCGCCCGCCAGCTCCGCGTGCTCGCGCAGCCGCGCCTGTTGCTCGTGTATGCGATGACGGCCGTCGGCTACGGCGGCTCGCTGATCGCATTCACGTACATGGCGCCGCTGCTCGAACGGATCGCCGGCTTCACGCCGTCGCAGGTCAGCCTCGTGCTCGTCGGTTATGGCGTGTCGGTCGCGTTCGGCAACGTGTGGGGCGGCAAGCTCGCGGACGCCGTCGGCCCCGTGAAGGCGCTCAAGCGGATCTTCCTGCTGCTCGCGATCGTGCTTCTCTCGCTGACCTTCACGATCCACGTCAAATGGCTCGCCGTGCTGACGATGCTTGCATGGGGCGCGGTCGCGTTCGGCAACGTACCGGGGCTGCAGGTGTACGTGGTCAAGCAGGCACGCCACTTCGCGCCGGACGCCACCGACGTCGCATCGGGCTTCAACATCGCCGCGTTCAACCTCGGCGTCGCCGGCGGCTCGTCGCTCGGCGGCCTGATCGTCGCGCACGCCGGCCTCGGCCACACGCCATGGATCGCCGCGGTCGTCACGCTCGGCGCGTTCGCGCTCACCGCGCTGAGCGGCCGTCTCGACCGCCATCACGGGCTGCCGGCACGCACGGCCGAACCCGTCGAACTCGCCCATTGAACGCTACCCATTTGCAGGAGTTCACCAGCATGAACGCATCGACCCGACGTCCGCCGTTCGCGGGCAAGATCTTCGAAGTTCGTTACGACGGCCTCACCGCGCTCAACGCGTATGACGAGGATGGTCTTCACATGCGCTACGAAATCACCGAAGGCGCGTACGCCGGCGCGAAAGGCGAAGTCGTGTGCACGTGGCAGCACGTCGCCGGCGAGACCTATGCGATCTCGTGGCAGGAAGCCGATCGCGCGACGGTCGTGCACCTCGACGATTTCGCCGCCGGCACGTCGCGCGCGTTCTTCACCGCGTCGTCGCTCGATTTTCACCGGCTCGAAGGCAGCCTGCGCGCGGTCTGAACGGAGCCCGACCATGTCCACTTCACTCGACACACTCGCCGACGGCGGCTTCAGCGTCGGCATCGAACTGCCGCTCGACAACGACTGGTCGCCGGCCGGCGACGCGAGGCGCCAGCGTGACGGCCGCCGCCCCGGCGTAGCCGACCTCGAAATCCACGCGGAGCTCGCGCAGCTGGCCGATACGCTCGGTTTCCGCGCACTCTGGGTGCGCGACGTGCCGGTGTACGACCCGTCGTTCGGCGACGCCGCGCAGGTGTACGAAACGTTCTCGTATCTCGGCTACCTCGCCGGCATCACGCGCGACATCCTGCTCGGCACGGCGGCCGTCGTGCTGCCGCTGCGCGAGCCGCTGCTGACGCTGAAATCGGCCGCGACGATCCAGGAACTGAGCGGCGGGCGCCTGCTGCTCGGTGTCGCGAGCGGCGACCGGCCCGTCGAATATCCGCTGTTCGGCCGCGACTTCGCGTCGCGCGGCGCGAACTTCCGCGACCAGGTCGCGCTGCTGCGCGACGGCGCGCGCGCCCACCTGCCGCCCGGTCTCGACGTACTGCCCGCCGCCCGGTCGCCAGTGCCGCTGCTCGTCGCGGGCCTCGCGCAGCAGACGCCCGCATGGATCGGCGCACACATGGACGGCTGCCTCGCGTATCCGGGCACGCCGGCCGACCACGCGCAGCGCGCCGCGAACTGGCGTGCGGTGGCCGGCGACAAGCCGTACGTGAGCTTCATCCACCTCGACCTCGCGGACGACCCGCACGAGCCGCTGCAGCGGCACCGCTTCGGCGCCCGCGCGGGACGCGTCGCGCTGGCGGAAGAACTCGCGGCGATGCGCGACGCGGGCGTGCGGCACATCGGCCTGCATTTCCGCCGCAATCGCCGCCCGCTCGACGAGACGATGGCCGAGATCGCAGCGGACGTGCTGCCGGCGTTCCATCCGGACGCAAGCGCGAAAGCACGCTCGGCATGAGGCCGGCAACGGCCCGCAGCGGGTCCGCATCACGATCGATACTTGATTTCAGATCAAATATTTTTGACCTCTAACGGCGTTTATCTCATCAGTCTGAAGCGCCAGAATGACTCACATACCGCAACCGCCCGCCTCTCCCAGGAGCACACGATGAGCAAGATTCCCGCATTCGGCCTCGGCACTTTCCGCCTGCAAGGCCAGGTCGTCATCGACTCGGTCCGCAACGGCCTCGACGTCGGCTACCGCGCGATCGACACCGCGCAGATCTACGGCAACGAAGCCGAAGTCGGCGCAGCGATCGCCGCGTCGGGCGTGCGCCGCGACGACCTGTTCCTGACCACCAAGATCTGGGTCGACAACTACGCGCCGGACAAGCTCGTGTCGAGCCTCGAAGAAAGCCTGCGCAAGCTGCGCACCGATCATGTCGACCTGACGCTGATCCACTGGCCTGCCCCGGACAACGGCGTCGCGCTCGATACGTTCATGACCGCGCTCGCCGACGCGAAGGCGAAGGGCCTCACGCGCCGGATCGGCATCTCGAACTTCAACATCGAACTGACGAAACAAGCGATCGCGGCCGTCGGCAAGGACGCGATCGCGACGAACCAAGTCGAACTGAGCCCGTACCTGCAGAACCGCAAGCTCGTCGAGTTCCTGAACGGCGAAGGCATCCACGTGACGTCGTACATGACGCTCGCGTACGGCAAGGTGCTCGGCGACCCGGTGATCGGCGCGATCGCGCAACGTCATGACGCGACGCCCGCGCAGGTCGCACTCGCATGGGCGCTGCAGCTCGGCTATTCGGTGATTCCGTCGTCGACGAAGCGCGAGAACCTCGCGAGCAACCTGCTCGCACAGACGCTGCGCCTGACCGACGAAGACATGGCGCAGATCGCCGCGCTCGAACGCAACGGCCGCGAGGTCGACCCGGCCGGCCTCGCGCCGACGTGGGACTGAGCACGCCACCCGCCATTCGACATTGGAACCGTCCGCGGCCAGCCGGCCGCGGCACGAACGAGGACATCATCATGACCCAGGACCCGCTGTTTCAACCGCTTCGACTCGGCGCACTGACGCTGCCGAACCGCATCGTGATGCCGCCGATGACGCGTTCGCGCGCCACGCAACCCGGCGACGAAGCCAACGACCTGATGGCCGCGTACTACGCGCAGCGCGCGAGCGCCGGCCTGATCGTCAGCGAAGGCACGTATATCGCGCCGCTCGGCAAGGGCTACGCATGGACGCCCGGCATTCACACGCCGTCGCAGGTCGCCGGCTGGCGCAAGGTGACCGACGCCGTGCATGCCGCGCACGGCCGCATCTTCGCGCAGCTGTGGCACGTCGGCCGGCTGAGCCACACGAGCCTGCTCGGCGGCCGGCAACCCGTGTCGTCGTCGCCGATCCAGGCGAAGGGCGTGAACGTGTTTGTCGCCGGTGAGGACGGCAGCACGCCGGGCTTCGTGCAGGCGTCCGAGCCGCGCGCGCTGACGATCGACGAAATCCGCGAGATCGTCGATCAGTACCGCGCCGCCGCGCGCAACGCGATCGAAGCCGGCTTCGACGGCGTCGAGCTGCACGGCGCAAACGGCTATCTCGTGAACCAGTTCATCGACTCGAACGCGAACACGCGCACCGACGCGTACGGCGGCTCGCTGGAAAACCGGCTGCGCTTCCTGCGCGAAGTCGCGCAGGCACTGATCGAAGGCACCGGCGACGCGTCGCGCGTCGGCATCCGCCTCGCGCCACTGACCACGCTGAACGGCTGCGTCGACGACGATCCGGAAACGACCTACCTCGCCGCCGCGACGCTGCTCGGCGAACTCGGCGTTGGCTACCTGCACATCGCGGAAGCCGACTGGGACGACGCCCCGCTGATGCCGGTCGCATTCAAGCAGCAACTGCGCGCCGCGTACCCGGGCGTGCTGATCTACGCCGGCGCATACACCGCCGAGCGCGCACGCGAAGCGATCGCCGCCGGCTGGGCCGACCTCGTCGCATTCGGCCGCCCGTTCGTCGCGAACCCCGACCTGCCCGAGCGCCTGCGCACCGGCGCCGCGCTCACGCCGCACGACCGCAACACGCTGTTCGGCGGCGGTGCGTCAGGCCTGACCGACTATCCGACGCTCGCGCAAGCCGCGGCGTGAACGACCCACAGGATTTCAACATGAGAATCACGCTCCCTTCCCGCCTGGGTTTCGGCACCGCGCCGCTGGGCAACATGTATCGCGACATCCCGAACGAAGAAGCACTGGCCACGGTCGACGCGGCCTGGGAAAGCGGCATCCGCTACTTCGACGCCGCGCCGCTGTATGGCGCCGGCCTCGCCGAGTTGCGCCTCGGCGAAGCGCTCGCCGGCCGTCCGCGCGACGCCTATTCGCTCGGCACCAAGGTCGGCCGGCTCGTCCTTGACGAACACGAGGACGCGTCGCAACGCGATCTCGGCGAAAAGGGCGGCCTGTTCCGCCATGGCCTGCCGAACAAGATCGTCTACGACTACACCGAGGACGGCACGCTGCGCTCGATCGAAGCGAGCCTGAAGCGGCTGCGTACCGACCGGCTCGACACCGTGTGGATCCACGATCCGGCGATCGACTTCCACGGCGAACACTGGCTCGACGTGTTCGACGTCGCGATGTCGGGCGCGGCGAAGGCGCTCACGCGTCTGCGCGACGAGAAGGTCATCCAGGGCTGGGGCCTCGGCGTGAACCGCATCGAGCCGTGCGAGCTCGCGCTCGAACGCGCCGATCCCGACGGCTTCCTGCTGGCTGGCCGCTACACGCTGCTCGACCATGCGGGCGCGCTCGAACGGCTGATGCCGGCAAGCGTCGCGCGCGGGCTCGGCATCATCGTCGGCGGTCCGTACAACTCCGGCGTGCTCGCGGGCGGTACCCACTTCGAGTATCAGCCGGCGACGCAGGAGATGCTCGATTGCGTCGCGCGCATCCGGCAGATCAGCGAACGTTTCGGTGTCGATGTGCGCGCGGTGGCGCTGCAGTTCTCGCTCGCACACCCGGCCGTCGCGGCCGTGATCCCCGGCGCGAGCCGGCCCGATCGCATCGACGAGAACCTGCGGCTTGCTGCGGCGCCGATTCCGGCCGCACTGTGGGACGCGCTGAAGGCCGAGCGCCTGATCGCCGAGCACGCGCCGACGCCAGCTGGCGCGGCCTGAGCGTCCTGAGCCGCTTGCGCGCGACCGCCGCGGCGAGCGGCCGCGCGCATCGGTTCCCTCGCAATCGCGGCGACTATCGCCGCGATTGTCATTTCCGAATGGCAGCCTGCGCAATCGGCGTCTAGCGTTTACAGGTTCGACGCCGCACGACCGTCCCCCGACCTGAAAGGATGCCCCGCCATGCCAAGCCGCTCCCCGAAACGCGACACGCTGCTGGCCCTCGCGGCCGGCCTTTCCTTCGCGGCCTTCACCGCGCCGACTTATGCAGACGACGCGGGCAATCTCGCGCCGCCCGAGCCTGCAACGCCGGTGCAATCAACGACCGCGACCGGCGTGCAGATCTATGCATGCGAATACGATGCCGAACACCGGCTCGCGTGGGCATTCCAGCGCCCGGAAGCGATGCTGTTCGACGGCAACGGCACGCTCGTCGTCCGGCACGGCGCGGGGCCGTCGTGGGAAGCGCTCGACGGCAGCCGCATTACCGGCAAGAAACTCGCGGAAGCGCCGAGCGCGCGTCCGGGCAGCGTTCCTCAGTTGCTGCTCGCCGCGACGCCGGCAGCAACGGGCACGCTGGCCGGCGTGCGCTTCGTGCAGCGACTCGATACGGCGGGCGGCACGCCGCCGGCAGCAGCCTGCACGACCGAACATGCAGTCGGCCGTTTCCCTTACTTCGCGCGCTACGTGTTCCTGAAGTAACGCGCGCGGCGCCCGAAGCAATGCGTGCCATCCCGGCGCCTGCCGTCCCGCCTCCATTTATTCAGTTTTCCTATCTTTAATGGATGGAAGCGTGACATCATCGGCACCATCGTTCCGGCTACAAAACGCGCTCAGCCGATCCGCATCGACAACTCGACATCGCCGCCGAACGGCACCGACAGATAGCCGTTTTCCGGCGCGCGCACGTAAGCGAGGTAGTCGGGGCTGTATTCCGCGTTGTCGGCAATCACGAACGCACCCGGCCTGAGCCGCGGCTCGACCCGCGCGAGAATCTCCGGATACAACGCCTTCGCGCCGTCGAGCAACAGCAGGTCGACCGTTTCCGGAAGATCGGCCGCCAGCGTGCGCAGCGCATCGCCCTCGCGAATCTCCACGAGATCGGCGAGCCCGGCCGCGGCCAGGTTCGCCCGCGCGCGCACGACCTTCGACGGCTCGAACTCGCTCGTGATCACCCGGCCGCCGCCGTTGTCGCGCAACGCGGCCGCGAGATGCAGCGTCGAAATGCCGAACGACGTGCCGAATTCGACGATCGCCCGCGCGCCGCCGCTGCGCGCGAGCATGTACAGCAGCGTGCCCGTCTCGCGCGACACGGCGAGCGGATAGTCCTTCAGGCGCGCATAGAAATCGGTGTAGTCGGTCTTGCTGCGCATCAGCCGCGCGTGCTCGTCGGGCGACAGGTCGGCAAAGTCCGGGTTCGTCGCGGGCGACGATGCGTCGGCTTCGTCGAACAGGCGCGCCAGCAGCGAAGCCAGCGGGTCGAGCGTCAGGGTAGTCATGCGTATCTCCGGTATCGGGTTGAGTGCGTCGTTGCACCCGACTAGAATATGACGAACTATTCAGGTTTTACTATTCGCATTGGCAGACCGCTCATGACCGACCGCCGAAACCCCCGCATCGCCACGCGCAAACAGCCTCGACAGGCCCGCTCGACCCGTCTCGTCGAGGATGTGTTGCAGGCCGCTGTTCAGGTTTTGGCCAGCGAAGGCGCGCAGCGCTTCACGATGGCGCGGGTCGCCGAGCGGGCCGGCGTGAGCGTCGGCTCGCTGTATCAGTACTTCCCGAACAAGGCGTCCGTGCTGTTCCGGCTCCAGCACGACGAATGGCGACAGACAGCCGAGATGCTGCGCGGCATGCTGGAGGACACTCGACAGGCGCCGCCCGAGCGGCTGCGCACGGTCGTCCACGCATTCATCCGTTCGGAATGCGACGAGGCGCGGATGCGCATCGCGCTCGACGACGCCGCGCCGCTCTATCGCGACGCCCCCGAGGCCCAGGAAATCAGGGCGGCGGGCACCCTCATCTTCCGCGCGTTCATGCGGGAGGCGCTGCCCGATGTGCCCGACGCGACGCTCGCAGTCGCGTGCGACCTGATCACCACCACGCTTACCGCCGGCGGCAAGGCGTTTTCGGAACACGAGCGTACGCCGGCGGAAATCGACGCGTATTCGACGGCCATGGCCGACATGTTCTGCGCGTATCTCGAGCGTCTCGCGCACAATTGAGGCCGGTGCGGGCACGAGAACCGCGCACGCGCGGCGGCGAGATCGTCCGAATGCGGGTTGCCCGCACCGGATAATCCCTGCATGCGCGGCCGTTTCCACCCGCCTCGACAGTTGCATCGAAAGTAATTCGTAATATTTGATGATCCACCCGCCCCCGCCCTGCCCGCCGATCCCGCATTCAAATAATCGCCTTAACGGATTCGAACTAGGCGTATACACGCGTTTCGTCGCGACGGAGTCCCGTTTCACGCCGATATAAGCGCTGCGACATGCGCTGCATGCTTTTCGCCCAATGGGACGTGATGGGCGGTTCGCCTAACCTTCGCTACGGCAAAGCACACGTGACGGGGTCGACCACACCACGCGTCGTACGACGCGACACACTCGCGATCATTTCGATGCGCGCGTACCGACATGGATCACGCGTCATTCGTCCCCACGACGTTGCCGACAATCCCAATTAGATTCGAGACACCCTGACGACGGTTCGCTACGGGCCGTTTCAGCATGCTGATAAAGGAGCAAGCTCATGAGTGATACCCCGGTGCAGCCGACGGTCGGCGTCGGCGCGGAAGAAACTGACTTTGGCACCAAGGGAGTCATCGACCGGTACTTCGGCATTTCGTCGCGCGGCAGCACGCAGCGCCGCGAGATCGTTGCAGGCGTGACCACCTTCCTCGCGATGGTCTATTCCGTATTCGTCGTGCCCGGCATGTTCGGCAAGGCCGGCTTCGACACGAGCGCCGTGTTCGTCGCGGTCTGCCTCACCACCGCGTTCGGTTCGTTGCTGATGGGCCTGTGGGCGAAGCTGCCGATCGCGATCGGCTGCGCGATCTCGCTGACCGCCTTCACCGCGTTCGGCCTCGTGCTCGGCAAGGGTCTGCATCCGACGGTCGCGCTCGGCGCCGTGTTCCTGATGGGCCTCGTGTTCACGGGCATCTCGGTCACCGGCGTGCGTTCGTGGATCCTGCGCAACCTGCCCGCGGGCGTCGCGCACGGCACGGGCATCGGCATCGGCCTGTTCCTGCTGCTGATCGCGTCGAACGACGTCGGCCTCGTGATCAAGAATCCGGGCGCCGGCCTGCCGGTCTCGCTCGGCCAGATCACCGCGTTCCCGGTCATCATGTCGGTCGTCGGCCTCGCCGCGATCTTCGGCCTCGAGAAGCGTCGCGTGCCGGGCGGCATCCTGCTCGTCGTGATCGCGATCTCGGTGTTCGGCCTCGTGTTCGATCCGACCGTGAAGTACCACGGCATCTTCGCGTTGCCGTCGCTGAGCGCACCGGGCCATGCGTCGCTGATCGGCGCGATGGACATCAAGGGCGCACTGTCGATGGCCGTGCTGCCGAGCGTGCTGGCACTGGTGATGACCGCCGTGTTCGACGCGACCGGCACGATCCGCGCGGTTGCCGGACAAGCCGGCCAGCTCGACGAGAACGGCCGCATCATCAACGGCGGCCGCGCGCTGACCGCCGATTCGCTCAGCTCGATCTTTTCCGGTTTCCTCGGCGGCGCGCCGGCGGCGGCCTACATCGAGTCGAGCGTCGGCGTGGCCGCCGGCGCGAAGACGGGCCTCGCCGCAGCCGTGGTCGGCCTGCTGTTCCTCGTCGTGATGTTCTTCTCGCCGCTCGCGGGCCTCGTGCCGTCGTACGCCACGGCCCCGGCACTGATGTACGTCGGCCTGCTGATGCTCAGCAGCGTGAGCAAGCTGCACATGGACGACATGGTCGACGCGATGTCGGGCCTCGTGTGCGCCGTGTTCATCGTGCTGACCGCGAACATCGTGACGGGCATCATGCTCGGCTTCTCGACGCTCGTGATCGGCCGCATCGCCAGCGGCGAATTCCGCAAGCTCAACGTCGGTACCGTGCTCATCGCGGCCGTGCTCGTCACCTTCTATCTCGGCGGCTGGGCAATCTGACCGCGGGTCATGCGCGACGTCGCCTGCAGAAGGGCGGCGCGCATCGGGACGACAACGTCTCCTCCACCATCATCGTTGATGGTCTCCAAGCCTGGGAACGCGAGTTTCCAGGCTTTTTTTGTTGAGGCGGAAGCGGCGCGACGCGAATCCGTGCCCGGTGCTACGATCGCGTTTTGCCTTCAGGAGCCGCCATGAACCCGCTCGGCATCGTCTCCGAATCGCGTACCCGGACCTCGGCGCGCAAGCCGCCGTTCATTCCGTCGTTCGGCTTCCACGAGGTGCATGAATCGCAGCCGATCGGCGCGCCGCCCGCGCGCATCATCGACACCGTCGCATCGCTCGACATGCGCGCCGATCCGGTCATCGACGCGCTGCTGAGGGCGCGCGAATTCCCGGCGTCGGTCATGGGCACGCTCCGCGACGGGCCGGCCCGCAACGAACGCGCGCGCTTCGGCTTCGACACGTTTACGCTGCTTCGCCGCGACGACACGTCGCTGTCGCTCGGCCTCGTCGGACGCTTCTGGCGCCCGGCGCCCGACGTGCGGACGATCGCCGACGCAGCGGCGTTCGTGCGCCACGACGACCCGCGCGACGCGAAGCTGGTGCTCCGGTTCGAGGTCGTCGGGCTCGCATCCGGCGCGCGCGTGCTGCGCACGGAAACCTTCGTCCACTGTCCGACCGCACGCACGCGCTGGCTGTTCATGCCGTACTGGCTCGCGATCCGGCTGGGGAGCGGCTGGATCAGGCGACGCACGCTGGCGGCAGTCGAGCTGGCGCTGGCTTAGTCGCAACGCGTCAGAACGGCTTGATCACAGCCAGCCCGACGACAATCCCCATCGCGACCACGACCGCACCCGCCGCCTGCCCGAGCCACGACGCCGGCGCGACGACGAGATCGTCGCGCTCCATGCGCCGCAGCGTGCCGGCCAGGATCCCGTGCAGCGCCGACAGCGCCGCGACGACCACCAGCTTCACCGACAGCCACGCCGCGCCGAACCAGTGTCCGTTCAGTGCGATCGCCACGCCCGTGATCCAGACGAGCGCGAGCGCGGGCACCGTCACCGCGCGATCCCAGCGCCGCACCGCGCGATGCACGGCGAGGTTGGCGATACGGACGCCGACCGACAGCATCAGCAACCCGCCGACGAACGTGACGACGGCGATCACATGTACGGCCTTGAGCAACAGGTAGATCATCGCGCGTGCCGCCTGCGCGCGATCCATCCGACGCTCGCGAGACCCGCAAACGGCACGACGGCCGACAGCACGAGCCGCGCGACTTCACCTCTGCTCCACAGCCCGCTCGACGCGGTGCTCACGACCGCCCACACGTACAGCGTGAACGCGATGCCGTGAATCGGGCCCATGATCGATACCGCGACCGGATAACCGGCCAGATGCTTGAGCGGCACGGCGACGCACACCAGCACGACGAGCGTGGTCGCCTCCAGCAACGACAGGTATTGCAGGTTCCGCAACGCATTGCGGTCGTCTTGTTTCATCGGCGTGCCTCCAGGTTGGTCTGCGGCGATTGTCGCGTGTGGTGCGCACCCGAGCCATTGGCTAAAATGACATCTTTAGACGGATTCTGGCCAAACCCTCGAACGCCATGCATACGGTCGCCGTGCTCGCTTTGCCCGATGTCGTCCCGTTCGATCTGGGCGTTGCGTGCGACACGTTCGCGCGCGTGCGTGCGCCCGGCGTCGAACAGGCCTACCGCGTGCGCGTGTGCAGCGAGCAGCCGCGCGTCGCCGGCGACCTGTTCGAACTGCGGCCCCCGTTTCGTCTCGATGCGCTCGCCGACGCCGATACGATCGTCGTCCCCGGCACGTCGGTGGCGCTCGCACCCACGTCACGCCGTGCGCTTGCCGCCCTGCGCGAGGCAGCCGCGCGCGGTTGCCGGATCGCGTCGATCTGCAGCGGCGCGTTCGTGCTCGCGGAAGCCGGGCTGCTCGACGGCCTGCGCGCGACCACGCACTGGCTCGCGGCCGCCGAACTCGCGCGCCGCTATCCGCGCGTGACGGTCGACCCGAACGTACTGTTCATCGACAACGGGCAGATACTGACGTCGGCCGGCGCGGCGGCCGGCCTCGATCTGTGCCTGCACATGATCCAGGCCGACTACGGCGCGGCGGTGGCCGTCGACGCCGCACGCTGCGCGGTGGCGCCGCGCGTGCGGGAAGGCGGGCAGGCGCAGTTCATCGCACCGGAATGGCCGGCCGCCACCGACGGGCTGCAAAACCTGATGGACTGGCTGCAGGCGAACCTGCGCAAGCCGCTCACGCTCGACGCGATGGCCCGCAAGGCGTCGACGAGCGTGCGCACGCTGACGCGGCGCTTCCAGGAGCAGACGGGCACGTCGCCGCGGCAATGGCTGCAGACCGCGCGCGTCCGGCATGCGCAGCAGTTGCTGGAGGTCACGGAGCTGTCGATCGAGCATGTCGCGACGGAGGCCGGGTTCGGTTCGGTCACCGCGTTTCGCGAACGGTTCGCGCGCGTGGTCGGCACATCGCCGCAGCGGTATCGTCGCGCGTTCCGCGCGCGCGCCGGCGCGTGACGTTCGCAACGTCACCGCCGCCTGCGCAGCGGCACGCGATGTGTCGAGCCGACGACACGACACCGCGTGCATGCAACCATCGGGATCGCGACCGAACACCGCCGCCGCCCCACCTCGTTCGCCACACTGTCGCGCCAACCGGACCCGATCGATGACCCGCATCCGCAACCCCCTGAACATCGCCCAGCTCCAGGCGTTCGTGTCCGCCGCGCATCACAAGAGCCTGCGCGCCGCCGCGCGCGAACTCGGCGTCACGCAGCCCGCGATCACGCATACGATCCGCGAACTCGAAACGGCGCTCAACGCGGAGCTGCTCGCGCGCAGCGTGCGCGGTGTCGAGCTGACCGCCTGCGGCCATGCGCTGCTGCCGCGCGCCGAGCAGTTGCTCGGCGACATCCGTCGCACGGTCGAGGCGGTCGAGCACGTGAAAGGCGAGATGTCGGGGCGTGTCGCGGTCGGCACGATGCCGTCGATCGCGCTGACCGCGCTGCCGCACGCGGTGACGGCATTCCGCCGGTCGATGCCGAACGTGAGCTTGCATCTCGTGGAATTGACGGTGCCCGACGCGCTCGCGCAGCTGCGCAACGGCACGCTCGACATCGCTGCAATGCACCACGTGCCCGCGCTCGACCGCGATTTCACGCAATCGCCGCTGCTGTCGACCGAGTTCACGATCGTGATGCGCGAAGGCCATCCGCTCGCGCACGCACGCCGATTAGAGGAACTACTCGACGCCGAGTGGATCGTCACCGTCGGCGCCGAACAGTTTCCGCACAGCGTGATGGTCGGGATGTTCGAAGCGCGCGGCCTGCCGCTGCCGAAGCGCCTGCTGAGATCGCCGATGTCGTTCGCGGTCACGCTCGGGCTCGTCGCGCGCTCGGACGTGATCGGCTGCTTCACGCGCCCGCTCGCCGCGATGGTCGCGCCGCTCGGCATCCGCACGGCCGAACTCGACGAAAGCATGCCGCGCTTCGACCTGTCGATCATCGCGCGGCGCGACCTGCTGCCCACGCCCGCCGTCTCGCAATTCGTCACGTGCCTGCAGCGGGCGGTCAACGAAACGCTCGGCTGAATCGTTCCTGTGTCTGAAACGGTCGCGCCCCCCGCCGCGCTGCCGCCGGGCCCGGTATCGGGGCTTGTCCTAGGCGCCCTGCCGGTATTTTGTCTTGATAATCTTGCGCACGTCGCGCGCCCGCATCGGGTGGGCGAAACGGACAGTCCGACGCGAAGCCGCGCCGGACCGAAGGCTTACGGCGCGGCACAACCGCGCACCCATCGAACAAAACGAGGAGTCACCGAGTGAAAAAGATTCTTGCGGCTGTGACCGTTGCCCTGCTTGCCGTATCGGCCGGCAGCGCGTACGCGAAGGACTGGACGACCGTGCGGTTCGGCGTCGACGCAAGCTACCCGCCTTTCGAATCGAAAGGCGCTGACGGCAAGGTGGTCGGTTTCGATGTCGACCTCGGCAACGAAATCTGCCGCCGCATCAACGCGAAGTGCGTGTGGATCGAAAACGACTTCGACGGGATGATCCCGGCGCTGAAGGCCCGCAAGTTCGACGGCGTGCTGTCGTCGATGTCGATGACGCCGGCGCGTCAGGAACAGATCGCGTTCTCCGCGAAGCTGTTCAACACGCCGACGCGCCTCGTCGCGAAGAAGGGCGCCGGCCTGATGCCGACGGCTGAATCGCTGAAGGGCAAGACGGTCGGCGTCGAGCAGGGCACGATCCAGGAAACCTACGCGAAGACCTACTGGGCGTCGAAGGGTGTGAACGTCGTGCCTTACCAGAACCAGGACCAGGTCTACGCCGACCTGATCTCGGGCCGTCTGGACGGCGCGCTGCAGGACGCGGTGCAAGCCGAGATCGGCTTCCTGAAGACGCCGCGCGGCGCGAACTTCGATTTCGCCGGCAAGGATATCGACGATCCGAAGACGCTCGGCAATGGCGCCGGCATCGGCCTGCGCAAGGAAGACACCGACCTGAAGTCGAAGATCGACGGTGCAATCGCCGGCATGCGCAAGGACGGTACGTACGACAAGATCGCGAAGAAGTACTTCGATTTCGACGTCTACGGCAAGTAACACCGCCAGCAAGCGCACGCGTCGCATCCGTGCAGACGGGCTCCGCAAGGAGCCCGTTTTTTTTGTGCGCGCGGCGCCGGAAGCGTTATTTTTTCCGCGCCAACTCGATGATTCTCAAAAGAAAATGGATTGTTCGGGTACCGGTTTGATGGGGGCGACGCAGGCAACGTACAATCGATCTTCCACGCACACCGGATCATTCGCGGCTGCGCCGCACTCCCCTCATCATGCAAACGCAGACCCATCCGCTGATTTCCCCCGCCGTCGGCACCGAACGCCAGATCACGAGCTTCCACTACGGCCCGCGCGGCGGCAAGAAGGTCTATATCCAGTCGTCGCTGCACGCGGACGAACTGCCCGGCATGCTGGTCGCCACGCTGCTGCGCCGCAAGATCGCCGCGCTCGAGACGTCCGGCAAGCTGCGCGGCGAAGTCGTCATCGTGCCCGTGCCGAACCCGATCGGCCTGTCGCAGCACGTGTTCGGCGATCACCTCGGCCGCTTCGACCTCGGCTCGATGCAGAACTTCAACCGCAATTTCTACGATCTCGCGGCGCTCGTGCTGCCGCGCGTCGAAAGCCGGCTCACGAACGACGCCCAGCGCAACCTGGTTGCCGTGCGCGCCGCGATGCGCGAAGCGCTCGACGAGCAGGCGCCGCGCACCGAGCTCGATTCCCAACGCCTCGCGCTGCAGAAACTGTCGTTCGACGCGGATATCGTGCTCGACCTGCATTGCGACAGCGATGCGGTGATGCACCTCTACACCAATCCCGATCTGTGGCCGGACGTCGAGCCGCTGTCGCGCTATCTCGACGCGCAGGCGTCGCTGCTCGCGCTGAATTCGGTCGGCAATCCGTTCGACGAGATCCACAGCTTCTGCTGGTCGGATCTGCGCAACCGTTTCGGCGATCGTTTCCCGATCCCGAACGGCGCGATTTCCGTCACGGTGGAACTGCGCAGCGAACGCGACGTGTCGTACGAGCTGGCCGAAAAGGACGCGCAGGCGATCGTCGAATACCTGACCGAGCGCGGTGTCGTCGACGGCACGCCGGCGCCGCTGCCGCCGCTCGCGCATCCGGCCACGCCGCTCGCGGGCACCGATCCGCTCGTCGCGCCCGTGTCGGGCGTGATCGTGTTCCGCACGCCGGTCGGCGCGTGGATCGAGGCCGGCCAGGAAGTGGCCGACATCGTCGATCCGCTGACCGATCGCGTCATCACGCTGAAGAGCAGCGTGTCGGGCGTGCTGTACGCGCGCCAGATCGTGCGCTTCGCGACGGCCGGCATGGAAGTCGCGCGGATTGCCGGCGCGACCGCGATCCGCACGGGTTCGCTGCTGTCCGCCTGAGCGGGCGGCCCGCGCGCCGGGCTACGGCGCGTGCCAACGCGCCATAACGCGCACCAACGAAATCGCCCGCTTGCGCGGGCGATTTGCTTTCCGGATCGTCGATGTCCGGCGATCCGGCCGGCCGGGATGCCTGACCGTTCAGAACGCCGGCACGATCGCGCCGCCGAACTTCTGGTCGATGAACTTGCGCACATCGTCCGATTCATAGGCCGCGACGAGCTTCTTCACCCACGGCTTGTCCTTGTCCTGCGCGCGCACCGCGATCAGGTTCGCATACGGCCCGCGCAGATCCTCGATCGCGATCGCATCCTTCACCGGCGTGAGCCCCGCCTTCACCGCGTAATCGGTGTTGATCGACGCGGCATCGACATCCGGCAGCGCACGCGGCAACTGCGCGGAGTCCAGTTCGACGATCTTGATCTTCTTCGGATTCTCGGCAACGTCGAGCGGCGTCGCGTTCACGCCGTTCGTACCGACGCCCGGCTTCAGCTTGATCACGCCGTATTTCTGCAGCAGCAGGAGCGCGCGGTTGCCGTTCGACGGATCGTTCTGGATCCCGACCTTCGCGCCCACCGGCAAGTCCTTCAGCGACTTGATCTTCTTCGAATAGAAGCCCATCGGCGCCGTGTAGGTCAGCCCGACGTTGACGATCTTGTAGCCGCGCTGCTTGATCTGGCTGTCGAGGAACGGCTGGTGCTGGAAGCCGTTCGCGTCGAGATCGCCGGAGTCGAGCGCCGCGTTCGGCTGCACGTAGTCGTTGAATTCGATGACCTTGATCGCGAGGCCGTCGCGCGCGGCGACCTTTGTCACTTCGGTCCAGATCTGCGCGTCGGGGCCGCTCATCGTGCCGATCTTCAGCGTCTGCGGGTCGGCGTGCGCGCCGGGCGCCGCGAATGCCAGCGCCGCGGCGAGTGCGCCGAGGCCGGTCAGGATCGAACGTCGCATGGTGTCCTCTTGTCCCGTGTCGTTGTTGAGGCACGGATCGTCGCATGGGGCCCGAACAGCGCAAACCAAGCTTATTTCATGTGCATATTCCTGTTCCGGATCGAATCTCAGCCGAAATCGGTATAACTCCCCACTATGCAACCGGGCAGAATTCAATGTCGCATCGGCACCACACATTCTTCATATGACAGTCGCTGTCATATTCATTACGTGGCCCGCCGATAAAGTTGCCGCCGGTCCGTGAAAGCGCGCATGAGAGCGCCGGAACCGCAACTGGACACGCCATTTATTCGCTCGGAGAATCCTTTGAACAAGAAACTGTTGACCATCGCCGTCCTGGCAGCAACGGCCGGCACGGCGCACGCACAAAGCAGCGTGACCCTGTACGGCGTCATCGATGCCGGTATCAGCTACGTGAACCACAGCAAGACCGCCAACGGCGGCACGGGCAAGCTGTTCAAGTATGACGACGGCGTTGCCCAAGGCAGCCGTTGGGGCCTGCGCGGCACCGAAGACCTCGGCGGTGGCCTGAAGGCGATCTTCGTGCTCGAAAACGGCTTCAACAGCGGCAACGGCACGCTCGGCCAGGGCGGCGCGATCTTCGGTCGCCAGGCTTACGTCGGCCTGAGCCAGTCGCAGTACGGCACGGTCACGTTCGGCCGTCAGTACTCGTTCTCGACCGACATCCTCGGCTCGAACTACTCGACGGGCGGCAACACGGTCGCGGGTAACTACGCGTACCACGTGAACGACCTCGACCAGCTCACGTCGAGCCGCATCAACAACGCCGTGAAGTTCCAGAGCGCGAACTACTCGGGCTTCACGTTCGGCGCGTTGTACGGCTTCTCGAACTCGACGGACTTCGCCGGCGCAGCCGCGACGACGACGGGCACGACGACGACGGCAGGCTCGTCGCGCGCATACAGCTTCGGCCTGAACTACGCGAACGGCCCGGTTTCGGTCGGCGCCGCTTACACGGACATCCGCTTCCCGAGCCAGTCGTCGCCGGCATTCTCGACGACGATCGCGAACATCAGCACGGGTAACGTCCGCGACCTGCGCACGTACGGCGTCGGTGGCCGCTACGTGTGGGGCCCGGCAACGGCATGGCTGCTGTGGACGCGTACGCAGTTCTCGACCGTTTCGGGCGCGGGCGGCACGTTCTACAACGCGTATGAAGCAGGCGCGAAGTACGCCTTCACGCCGGCACTGTCGGGTGGCCTCGGCTACACGTACACGAACGCGACGCAGAGCGGCAATTCGTGGCACTGGAACCAGGTCAACGGTATCGCCGACTACGCACTCAGCAAGCGTACGGACGTGTACGGCCTGGTCGTGTACCAGCAGGCATCGGGCAAGGGCGTGCAAGCGCAGATCGGCTCGAGCACGAGCTACTTCAATACGTCGGGCACGGGTTCGAAGAACCAGATCGCCGCACGTATCGGTATCCGTCACAAGTTCTAAAGCATCCGCTTAACTCGCGGATCACGACGGCAAGAAGCGCCCCGCTCCACGCGGGGCGCTTTTTTATGTGCTTTTAAGTTTCGCTTAATTCTGGGCTGAGAGGATGCTCTCACCCCCCCTGTTGGCCGCCTGAGCATCGGCGGCTTTTTTTTTAAATGCCGACGGCGCCGCCATCGATTGCCCACAAGACAGGATCGGAGGCCATGATGATCGAAGATACCGTTTTCAGCCATCTGCACGCGATTCTGACGTGCCAACACTCGATGCCGGTCCAGAGCTGCCGCGTATCGGTTGAAATGCAGCGCCCGTGGGGCCGCCCGTACCGGCTCGTCGAATGGACGATGCATCTCGACGCGCCCGCGCGGCGCCAGATCGTGCCGGCCGAATCGACCGACGAAGAGATCGCCGAGGTCGTCGCGTCGCACGTGCCGGGCCGGCTTTACGGCGACGGCCGGCTGCAGTTCTGAACGCCCCGTTGTTCCACCCGCTTCCCGCCTTTCGGCCGCCCCGCACGCGTCGTGCGGCAGTCGGTCTCGTTTGACGCAACAACGAAACCTGCTACGCTGCGCGTTTTCGTCCACGCATCACACGATGGAAAACGCATTCAACGAACGCGGCGTGATGGTCACGCGCAACGGCCTGTCCGCCGCCGGGCAGGTATTCGCACTGCGTGACATCCGCCAGGTCGACGTCGTCAAGATTCCGAAGAACCGCCTCGTGCCGTCGCTGATCTCGCTGATCGGCGTGGCCACCGCCGTCGCAGGCGGCATCGGCGCATCGAGCGCCGCGCTCGTCGTCGGCGTGATGCTCGTCGTCGTCGGTTATCTCTCGTGGGTCACGCAGGACATCACGTATCGCCTGATGGTCGAGATGCCCGACGGCAAGCGCGAAGCACTGTCGAGCGTCGATGCCGAGTTCGTCGAACGCGTCGCGCAGGTCGTGCGCGAAACACGGGCGGCGACGGCTGCCGGCTGATTCCGGTCACCCGCTGCACGCTTCGGTTCGGTTCACGATGTACGGGTGCGCGCGGCGAGTTTCGGCTCTCGCGGCACTGCTACACACGACCGACGCATCACCACCATCGAATCCCCTTTCCGCCGCCTCATCGCAAGCACCGCGCCTCCACTGCGTACGCCGACCGCCTAGTATGGAAAGAGCGGCCCGCCGCCGCATCGTCCGAGGAGGTCGGCATGAACGTTCAATTGCTGTCCGGCATGCTTCGCGCGCAGGAACTGCTGCTCGTGTCGATGATCCGCGCGCTTCCCCTTGACGAACGCCGTGCGCTCGTCGACCTCTACACCGATCAGATCGCCTTCGCCGAACAGGCGGGCCTCGAAGGTCACAGCGATCGCGCGACGCACGATGCGTTCATCGCGCATGCGCGCAACCTGCTGATCCGCATCGAAGCGCTGGCCTAGGGCCCGCGCGCTTCTCCCGAATTTCCCGGCGCGGCTCACCCGAGCCGCGCGGGTGAGCGCTCACCCGCACGGGCCGCTTTCCTCGCTTGTATTGATAATAATTCTCATTTACACTGGTAAAGTTATCAGTTGCCTTTCAATTCTCCGTTCGCCGCATTTCGCGCGCGGGCGGGCCAGCCAGGTGAACGCGTCACCCAGCCAGCCTTCGGGCTTGTTTTCGTCAATGGGAGACCACCTGTGCATTGCTATCCGCTGGCGCGGCGGCCGATCTGCGCCGCGCTGTTCGGCGCGTTCGGCCTGTCCGCCGCCCCGGCTCACGCCGACTCGTCGCCGCAAGGCGCCACTCCGCCTCCTGCCGTCGTCCTCGCCGCGTCCACGCGCGGCGACGCGGCGCTGCTCGACCCCGTCACCGTCACGGCCACCCGCACCGCCACGGCCGCGAGCCGCACGGCGGCCTCGGTGTCGGTGATCACCGACGAGGATCTCGAGGAGCAGCAGGCCACCAACATCAAGGACGCGCTGCGCTACGAGCCGGGCGTCACGGTGCGCCGCACCGCGTACCGGCCCGCCAGCGCCGCGCAAGGCGGCGGTCGCGACGGCGATTCGAGCATCAACATCCGCGGCCTCGAAGGCAATCGCGTGCTGCTGATGGAAGACGGCATCCGCCTGCCGAACGCGTTTTCGTTCGGTCCGCTCGAAGCGGGCCGCGGCGACTACGCCGATCTCGACACGCTCAAGCGCATCGAAATCCTGCGCGGGCCGGCCTCCGCGCTCTACGGCAGCGACGGCCTGACCGGCGCGGTGAACTTCATCACGAAGGATCCGCGCGACCTGCTGTCGATCTACAACAAGCCCTATTACTTCTCGTTCCGGCCGAGCTACGACTCGGCCGACCGCAGCATCGGCGCGACCGTGTCGGCCGCGGGCGGCAACGATCGCGTGCAGGGGATGATCATCGCCGACGGCCGGCGCGGCCACGAGGTCGATACGCGCGGCAGCAACAATTCGGCGAGCACGCTGCGCACGACGTCGAATCCGCAGGACGTCTATTCGGAATCGCTGCTCGGCAAGCTCGTGCTGACGCCTACCACGCGCGACACGATCAAGTTCACGGCTGAAACGGTGCAGCGACGCGTGAGCACCGACGTGCTGTCCGCGATCAATCCGCCGACCACGCTCGGCCTCACGACGAACGACCGGCTCGAGCGCAACCGCTTCAGCGTCGACTACGACTTCCGCGACGACGCGTTCCGCTGGTTCCAGACCGCGCACGTGCAGTTCTACTACCAGGACGCGAAGCAGGACCAGTACGCGTTCGAGACGCGCGGCGCGCCGCTGAAATCGCGTTCGCGCGACAACCAGTACAAGGAACGCACGTTCGGCGGCTCCGCGTTCGCCGAAAGCGGCTTCGCGACCGGCCCGCTCGCACACAAGCTGCTGTACGGCGTCGACGGCAGCCTGTCGCGCGTGACGAACATGCGCAACGGCACGGTGCCGGGCGTCGGCGAGGCGTTCCCGAACAAGGCATTCCCCGACACCGACTACACGCTGTTCGGCGCATTCGTGCAGGACCAGATCGGCTACGGCCGCCTGCTCGTCACGCCGGGCCTGCGCTTCGACACGTACCGGCTGAGCCCGACCGAAAACGATCCGCTGTTCACCGGCAAGGCCGTGTCGACGAGCGCGAACGAACTGTCGCCGCGCGTCTCGGTGCTCTACGAGATCACGCCCGCACTGATTCCGTACGTGCAGTACGCGCACGGCTTCCGCGCGCCGACGCCCGACCAGGTGAACAGCAGCTTCTCGAACCCGGTGTACGGCTACACGTCGATCGGCAACCCGAACCTGAAGCCCGAGACGAGCGACACGTTCGAAGCCGGCCTGCGCGGCAAGGCCGGCACCGGCTACGGCGTCGTGCGCTACAGCGCGGCCGCGTTCACGGGCCGCTACCGCAACTTCATCTCGCGCACGACGATCGCCGGCAGCGGCCGGCCGGCCGACCCGTTCGTATTCCAGTACGTGAACTTCGCCGACGCGCGCATCCACGGCCTCGAAGGCCGCGCCGAATGGGCGATGCCGAACGGCATCACGCTGAAGACGGCGATGGCGTTCACGAGGGGCTCGACGCAGAACAACGGCGCGGCCAGCCAGCCGCTCAACACGGTCAACCCGTTCTCGGCCGTGTTCGGCGCGCGCTACGAGCCGAGCGAACGCTGGTTCGTGCAGACCGACCTGTTGTTCCAGGCCGCGAAACGCGACAAGGACATCGACAAGTCCGACTGTTCGAACAAGGCGTGCTTCGCGCCGCCGTCGTCGTTCGTCGTCGACCTGCGCGGCGGCTACCGCTTCAACAAACATGTGAGCGCAACGATCGGCATCCGCAACCTGTTCGACCGCAAGTACTGGAACTGGTCGGATGTGCGCGGCATCGCGGCCGATTCGCAGGTGCTCGATGCATATACGTCGTCCGGACGCACGGTCGCCGTCAGCATGAAAGTGGATTTCTGATGCGCGCCGCACGCGCTGCCACCCCAACCGTTTCTTGAAGGAGTCCGACATGATGCAATCCGCCCTTCCCGGTCAACCGGCCACGCCGGCCCGCGCGGCCGCCGCGCTGCGCGACGCGTTCATCAAGCTCAAGACCGAGCGCCAGTTGCGCAACCGCGACGTTGCGCAGGCGCTCGGCGTCAGCGAAGGCGAGGCGCTCGCCGCATTTGTCGGCGAGCACGTCGTCCGGCTCGACGCGCGCTTTCCGGCGATGTTCGAGGAAATGCCGCGCCTCGGCCGAGTGATGGCGCTGACGCGCAACGACACGGCCGTTCACGAGAAGGACGGCGAATATGCGCAGATGAGCCATGACGGCCCCGTCGGCCTCGCGCTCGGCGACATCGACCTGCGCATCTTCTATCGTCACTGGGTGTCGGCGTTCGCGGTGCGCGACGAGACCGCACACGGCCCGCTGAAGAGCCTGCAGTTCTTCGACGCGCAGGGTCATGCGATCCACAAGGTGTACCTGCGCGCGCACAGCGATCACGCCGCGTACGACGCATTCGTCGAGCGCTGGCGCGCGCCGTCGCAGGAGCCGGGCCTCGACGTCGCGTCCGCCGCGCCGAAGACGCCCGAGCGCGCCGACACCGAGATCGACGTATCCGGCTTCCGCGCCGCGTGGGACGCGATGACCGACACGCACCAGTTCTTCGGCATCACGCAGCGTTTCGGCGTGAGCCGCATGCAGGCGCTGCGCCTCGCCGATCCGCAATACGCGTATCCGGTCGAAACCACGCGTGCGCTGCGCCACGTGCTCGAACAGGCCGCCAGGAGCGGCCAGCCGATCATGGTGTTCGTCGGCAACGCGGGGATGATCCAGATCCATACTGGCCCCGTCGCGAACGTGCGCGAGGTCGGCGCGTGGATCAACGTGCTCGATCCGGGCTTCAACCTGCACGTGCGCGAGGACCTGATCGCCGCCGCGTGGGTCGTGAAGAAGCCGACGAGCGACGGCCTCGTCACGTCGCTCGAACTGTTCGACCGGCAGGGCGACCACGTCGCGCTGCTGTTCGGCGAGCGCAAGCCCGGCAAGGTCGAGCGCGACGACTGGCGCGCGCTCGTCGCGACGCTGCCGACGGCGGCACGCGGGGACGCGCGATGAATGCGCGATCGTTCGATCCGCGGCGCCGTGCGGTGCTGGCGGGTGCGGTGGCCGGCGCGCTCGCGGGCGCGTTGCCCGGTGGCGTGTTCGCGCAGGCCAACCCGAAGCGCGTGGTCGTGATCGGCGGCGCGCTCGCGGAAACCGCGTTCGCGCTCGGCGGCACCGAGACGCCCCGCTACCGGCTCGTCGGCGCCGACACGACCTGCACCTACCCCGACGCCGCGAAGCGCCTGCCGAAGGTCGGCTACCAGCGCGCACTGTCGGCCGAAGGGCTGCTGTCGCTGCGGCCCGATCTCGTGCTCGCGTCGGCGGAAGCCGGCCCGCCCACAGCGATCGCGCAGGTGAAAAGTGCCGGCGTGACGGTGACGACGTTCGACGAACGCCACGATGTCGAGTCGGTACGCGCGAAGATCACGGGCATCGCGCAAGCGCTCGACGTGCGCGATGCAGGCACCACGCTGCTGCAGCGCTTCGATCGCGACTGGCAGGCCGCGCGCGACGCGGTCGCCGCACGCACACCCGGCGGCGCGCAGCCGCCGCGTGTGCTGTTCGTGCTGAACCATACCGGCAACCAGGCGCTCGTCGCCGGCCAACGCACGGCCGCCGACGCGATGATCCGCTACGCGGGCGCACGCAACGCGATGCAGGGCTTCGATCACTACAAACCGCTGACGACCGAGGCGCTCGCCGCCGCCGCACCCGACGTCGTGCTGATCTCCGACGAAGGGCTCGCGGCCGTCGGCGGCCGCACCGCGCTGCTCGCGACGCCCGGCTTCGGCGCAACGCCGGCCGGCCGCGCACAGCGCGTCGTGTCGCTCGACGCGCTGTTCCTGCTCGGCTTCGGCCCGCGCCTGCCGCTCGCCGTCACGACCCTGCACCGACGCCTGTCGGATGCGCTTGCCTGATTCCGGACTGTCCCGATGCCCGCTCATGCTTCGCCTTTCCCCGCGCCGTCGCCGGCATCGCGTTCCGGCGCCGCGCGCATCGGCACGTCGCGCCGCTTCGCACCGTTCGCGCTGGCCGCACTCGCATGCCTCGTGTGCGCGATGTCCGTCGTCGCGCTGTGCGTCGGCGCCTATCGCATTCCGCTCGCGGAAGCATGGGCCGCGCTGACCGGCGATGCGGCCGCGCAGCAGGCACGCGCGGTGCTGTTCGAGATTCGCGCGCCGCGCGTCGCGCTGGCGTTGCTGGTCGGCGGCGGCTTCGGTGCCACCGGTGCCGCGATGCAGGCGCTGTTCCGCAATCCGCTCGCCGATCCGGGGCTCGTCGGCGTGTCGAGCGGCGCCGCCCTCGGCGCGACGACAATGATCGTGCTCGGCCCCGTGCTCTTTGCCGCGCATGTGAGCGCGGCCGCGTTGCCCGTCGCCGCCTTCGCAGGGGCGCTCGCGGTCGCGGCGCTCGTCTACCGGCTCGCCGCATCGCGCGGCAAGCTCGCGCTGCCGCTGCTGCTGCTCGCCGGCATCGCGATCAATGCGCTGGTCGGCGCGGCGATTGGGCTGCTCACGTTCGTCGCCGACGACGCGCAGCTGCGCTCGCTGACCTTCTGGAGCCTCGGCAGCCTCGGCGGCGCGCAGTGGTCCGCGCTGGCGGCCGTCGCGCCGTGCGTCGCGATCGGCTGCGTGCTGCTCGCGCGCGAACGCGATGCGCTGAACGCGCTGCAGCTTGGCGAAACCGAGGCGCTGCATCTCGGCGTGCCGGTGCAGCGGCTGAAGCGGCGCGTGCTCGTCGCGGTCGCGCTCGCGGTCGGCGCGCTCGTATCGTGCGCGGGCATCATCGGCTTCATCGGGCTCGTCGCGCCGCATTGCGTGCGCCTCGCATGCGGCCCGGACCAGCGGATCGTGCTGCCCGGCGCCGCGCTGCTCGGCGCGCTGCTGACGCTCGCCGCCGATCTCGCCGCGCGCACGATCGCCGCGCCCGCCGAAATTCCGCTCGGCGTGCTGACCGCGCTGCTCGGTGCACCGTTCTTTCTCGCGCTGCTGTGGAAGAGCCGCGGCGCGCTCGGCGGGTAACCCTCCCTCACGCCCTCACGACGACCATGCTGACCGCCCACCATCTCGACGTCGCCCGCCGACACAACGCCATCCTGCGCGACCTGTCGCTGTCGATCGAGCCCGGCCGCGTGACCGCGCTGCTCGGCCGCAACGGCGCGGGCAAGAGCACGCTGCTGAAAACCTTCGCCGGTGAACTGACCGGCAGCGTCGCGCCGAACGGCGTGCGCGTGACGGGCGACGTCACGCTGAACGGCGAACCGCTCGCGCGCATCGACGCGCCGCGGCTCGCGTGCCTGCGTGCGGTGCTGCCGCAGGCCGCGCAACCGGCCTTCCCGTTCAGCGTCGACGAAATCGTGCTGCTCGGCCGTTATCCGCATGCGCGGCGCAGCGGTGCGACGTCGCATCGCGATCGCGACATCGCGTGGCGCGCGCTCGAACGCGCGGGCGCCGATGCACTCGTCGGCCGCGATGTCACGACCTTGTCGGGCGGCGAACTCGCCCGCGTGCAGTTCGCGCGCGTGCTCGCGCAGCTGTGGCCGGACGACGATGCGACGGAAGGCGGCCCGCGTTACCTGCTGCTCGACGAGCCGACCGCCGCGCTCGATCTCGCGCATCAGCACCGCCTGCTCGATACCGTGCGCGCCGTCGCACGCGAATGGCAGCTCGGCGTGCTCGCGATCGTGCACGACCCGAACCTCGCCGCGCGGCACGCGGATACCATTGCGATGCTCGCCGACGGCACGATCGTCGCGCACGGCGCACCGCGCGACGTGATGACGCCCGCCCATATCGCGCAGTGCTACGGCTTCGCGGTGAAGATGGTGGAAACCGGCGACGGTATGCCGCCGGTGATGGTGCCCGCGTAGTGCACGGTCGGTGCGTCGCTCGACGTCCGACCCCGACCCTCACTTCGCATCATTCGCGCTTCGCGCCCCCTTCGAGGAAACCCCCATGCCGCTTCCGATGACCCGCATCATCCTGTACGTCCACGACGTTGCGTTGCTGAAGGCGTTCTACCAGCGGTATTTCGACCTCCCTGTCATCGAGGAAATCGACGGTGAATGGGTCGTGCTCGACGCGGGCGCAGTCGAACTGGCGCTGCATCTGGCCGGCCCGGCGTTTCGCCATGCCACCGCGCCTGCGAGCGCGAACACCAGCCCCGTGAAGCTCGTGTTCAGGATCGACGCCGGGATCGACGCGCACCGAGACCGACTCGCCGGCGACGGCGTGACCGTGCGCGATCTCAAGCGTTACGACGGTTTCCCGTACCGGATGTATGACGGCCTCGATCCGGAGGGCAATGTCTTTCAGGTGATGCAGCCGGACTGAATGCCGGCGCGGCCGCGCTCAATGCTCGACGTCCGCCGCGCCGAAAGTCCGCATCTTCCAGCCGAGCCGCACGGCCAGCATCCGCATCGAGAATCCGGCCGCCAGCGCGACCACCGTCGCGAAACCCGCATCGATGCCGAGATGCTGCATCCCGACATACAGCGCGCCCGTGACGAACGCGACGCTCGCGTACAGTTCCTCGCGCAGGATCAGCGGCATCTCGTTGCACAGCAGGTCGCGCAGCATCCCGCCGCAGACGCCCGTGATCGCGCCGGCCAGCACGACGATGATCGGCGCCGTGCCGGTCGACGCACCGACGTCGCAGCCGATGATCGTAAACGCCGCGAGGCCGATCGCATCGACGGTGACGAACAGCGTCTTCATCCGCGCGACATGCCGTGCCGCCCACGACGCGACGGTCGCCGCGACGAGCGTGATCACCAGGTATTCGGGATGCGCGATCCAGCCGAGCGGATAGTGGCCGAGCAACACGTCGCGCACGGTGCCGCCGCCGAGCGCCGTCACCGCGCCAACGAGCGCGAGCCCGAAGCGGTCCATCCCGCGCCGCATGCCCATCAGCGCCCCCGACATCGCTTCCGCGACGATCGCAATCAGATAAAGCGTATGCATGGCGCGTGTCAGTCGTCGGTCCGGAACAGGTCGAGCACGCGTTCGCGCTCGGCCGCGTCTACTGCCGCGGGCATCGGCGCGTCAGGCTTGCCGTCGCCGGCCGGCGTATCCGACGCATCCGCCGCCTGCGCGCCGCCGCATGCGAAGCGGCTGCGGATGTACGGCGGCACGTCGGCCGTGCACGTGCCGCGCGTGTATTCGGCATAGACGAAGTCACCGTCGACCAGAGCGACATCCTGCGGCGGCGTCGCAGCGACTGGCGTGCGCCCGTCGACGGCCGCCTTCATGTAGTCGAGCCACACCGGCAGCGCGAGCGTCGCGCCGGTCGCGCGCCCCATCGGGCGCGGCGTGTCGTAACCGAGCCACGCGACCGCGACGATGCCCGACGAGTAGCCGGCGAACCACACGTCCTTCGATCCGTTCGACGTGCCCGTCTTGCCGGCCGCGTCGTCGCGGCGCAGCGCGAGCGCGCCGCGCGCGGTGCCGGCCCGCACGACGTCGCGCAGCATGCTGTCCATCACGAATGCGTTGCGGGTCGACACGACGCGCTCGCCTGCCGGCGCCGTCGCCTCGTACATCGCGCCGCCGTGGCGCTGCTTCACCGACAGGATCAGGCGCGGCTCCATCCGCGTCCCGCCATTCGCGAACACGCTGTAGGCGCTCGCGAGCTCGAGCGGCGTCACCGCGCCCGCGCCGAGCGCGAGCGGCAGCGACGCCGGATTGCGCTGCGCGTCGAAGCCGAAATGCACCGCGTGCTGCTGCACGTAGCGTGCGTCGGTGGCCTGCATCAGGCTGACCGCGACCAGGTTCTTCGAGCGCACGAGCCCGCGCCGCACCGGAATGAAGCCCTCGTAGCGGTTGCCGAAATTGCGCGGACGCCACGGCTGCGCGCCGGTTTCCGCACGCGTCAGCGTGCGCTGCGTATCGTCGACGAGCACGCCCGGGAAATAGCCCTTCTCCAGTGCCGCCGAATAGACGAACGGCTTGAAGCTCGAGCCCGGCTGGCGGTACGCCTGCAGTGCATGGTCGAACACGTTGCGGCTGAAATCCGCGCCGCCGACGAGCGCGAGCATGTCGCCCGTCGCCGCGTCGAGCGACACGAGTGCGCCTTCGAGCCCGTTGCGCGCATCGCGCTTCGCGCGTGGCTGCCGGTTCAACGTGCGCTCGAGCGCGGCTTCGGCCGCGCGCTGGTCGCGCATCGAAATCGACGTCGTCACGTCGAGGCCGAGCGTATAGGCATCGTCGTGAAAGCGCTCGACCATCATCCGGCGTGCGCGCTCGGCAACGTACGGCGCGGCGATGATGCCGGGCGGCGGCGTGGTCGCCAGCGCGATCGGCGCATCGACGGCCGCGCGGTAGGTCGCGTCATCGAGCTGGCCGAGCGCATGCATCCGCCCGAGTACATAGTTGCGCCGCGCGGTCGCACGCGCCGGATTGACGACCGGGTTGAACGCGGACGGCGCCTTCGGCAGTCCCGCGAGCACGGCCGCCTCGCCCGCGCTCAACGCGTCGAGCGGCTTGCCGAAATACACGTTCGCGGCCGCCGCGAAACCGTACGCGCGCTCGCCCAGGTAGATCTCGTTCATGTACAGCTCGAGCAGCTTGTCCTTGCTGTATTCGCGTTCGAGCTTGGCCGCCATCAGGATCTCGGCGAGCTTGCGGCTCAGCACCTTGTCGCGCGTCAGGTAGAAGTTGCGCGCGACCTGCATCGTGATCGTGCTGCCGCCCTGCCCCGGTTGCCCCGTCACGACGTTCGCGAACGTCGCGCGCGCGAGGCCGCCGACATCGACCGCGCCGTGCTGGTAGAACTTCGCGTCCTCGGCGGCGAGCAGCGCATGCCGCATCAGCGGCGGGATGCGTTCGAGCGGCACGAACTCGCGCCGCTCGACGCCGTATTCGGCCAGCAGGTCGCCATCGCGCGAGAAGATCCGCAGCGGCAGTGCCGGACGATAGACGGCCAGGTGCTCGACGGACGGCAACTGCGCCCAGATGCGCTGGATCGTCCATGCGCCGATGCCCGCGCACGCGAGCGTCAGGCCGAGCAGCGCGCCCGCGAGCGTGCGCCACACGCGTCGGCGGCGCGGCGGCGCGGGTTGCGGCGGAGGGGATGCGGTGTGGTCGGTCATGTCGGGCTCCTTCTTCGATGCCGCGACGGCCGGCGCGCGATTGACGCCGACCGGTCACGGAAGGCGCGCATTGTCGAAGGGATGACGCGAAACCGGAACATTCTTTAGCCAAAGTTTGGCAGGCTAAATTTTATTTAGGAAAGCGTGCCCGAACCGTTCACGCGTCTCGCGTCGCGCGCGTACCTGATCGACGTCGCGCACGGTGATACAGGTCGCGCCAGCCGAGCGGCGGCATGCCGCAGGCGATCACGTGACGGGTGCCCGACCGGATCTTGCGGCCGCGGGATCAAGGGAGGCCGGGGACTCGTTCACGGCACGTCGCCGCTGACGGGAAGCGACGAGCGACGCACGGGGGAACCCGAGCGGGAATGCGCGGCGCGACCGAGGCCCGGCGGCCGCTGCTGCACCGCTTCCACGCGTGACCCCCATCCGGCCCGATATCGCACCGGATTGCGCCTATCATGAAATCTCGGGTCATCGGCCGCGCATGATCCGGCGTTTTGGCAGCCGCGCGCGATCGCGGGTTCGGCAGACAGATCGGCAAACGAGGGAGTCGTCATGGCAGACCCACATGATCCACAGCGCCGTCACCTGATGCAGGCCGCCGCCGCTGGCGGCCTGCTGGCCGTCGGCGCAAGCTGGTATCGCCGCGCATGCGCGGCCGACGCGGTCACGCTGCCGTTCGAGAACGGGCTGCGCGAGCTGACCCACGACTTTCCGCAAAAGGGCGAAATGCTGCTGGTGCGCATCCGCCCCCCGCTGCTCGAAACACCTTTCTCCGTGTTCGATGACGGCGTGTTCACGCCGAACGACCGGTTCTTCGTGCGATGGCATCTCGCCGACATCCCGGCGCGGATCGACGCCGGCGCGTTCCGGCTCGCCGTGCACGGGCTCGTCGACCGCCCGCTCGAACTGAGCCTGCGCGACCTCATGAGCGGCTTTCCGCGCGTCGAAGTCGCCGCCGTCAATCAGTGCGCCGGCAATTCGCGCGGCTTCTTCAAGCCGCGCGTCGCCGGCGGCGAATGGGGCAACGGCGCAATGGGCAACGCGCGCTGGACCGGCGTGCGGCTCAAGGACATCCTCGATCGGGCGGGGGTGAAGGCGGGCGCGGTGCAGGTCCGCTTCAACGGCCTGGACAAGGGCGTGCTGCCCACCACGCCGTCCTTCATCAAGGCACTCGACGTCGACCGCGCGCGGGACGGCGAAGTGATCGTCGCGTTCGGGATGAACGGGCAGCCGCTGCCGCTGCTCAACGGCTTCCCGCTGCGCCTCGTCGTGCCGGGCTGGTATTCGACGTACTGGGTGAAGATGCTGAACGACATCGAGGTCATCGATCGGCGCGACGACAATTTCTGGATGGCGAAGGCCTATCAGATTCCCGACACGCCGCACGCGAGCATTCAGCCCGGGCAGGCCGGCGTCAAAACCGTGCCGATCAGCCAGATGGTGCCGCGATCGTTCATCACCAACCTCGACGACGGCGCCGTGATCGCGCTGGACCGGCCGCAGGCGGTCCGGGGCATCGCGTTCGGCGGCGACACGGGCGTGCGCAAGGTGCTGTTCTCCGATGATGGCGGCGCGTCCTGGGCGACGGCGCGCCTCGGGAAGGACTACGGCAAGTACAGCTTGCGCCGCTGGGAGGCGCAGTTCACGCCGCACCGCGCCGGACAGGCCGTGTTGCAGGTCAAGGCGATCAACGACGGCGGCGTCGAGCAGCCGGACACGCCGAACTGGAACCCGGCCGGCTACATGCGCAACGTGGTCGAAACGACGCGTGTGTTCGTCGCGTGAGGAGCCGATCATGATGAAGACGTGTGCCGCGATCCTGCTCGCAGCGGTGACCTGCGCGGGAGGCGCCGCAATGGCGGAAACGGGCAAGACGGCGCGCGCCGCGCCGACCGGAACGGTCGAGGTCGCGTTGCCCGGCGATACGCAGAAGTTTCCGTCCGGCCCGGGCGCCGATCTCGCGAACCTGCATTGCCTGATCTGCCATTCGGTCGACATGGTGACCCGGCAACCGCCGCTGTCGTTCCAGGAGTGGAAGGCGGAGGTCATCAAGATGCGTGCGGTCTATGGCGCGCCGTTGCCGCCCGAGGCGATCGACGACCTCGCGCGATATCTGACCGCGATCAACGGGAAGCCGTGACGTATCGCAACGGGCGTCGCACACGCGTAACCGTGACGGTCCTGCGCATGCAGAACGAAGCCGTGCTTGCCTGGATCGATTCCGATCAACGTCACAGTGCCCGTGATGATCTCCCGGAAAGGAAACAGCCCGATCAGCGTACGCTGAATCGGGCTGCCTCGGTCAGGCTGACCATCTCGTCAAAGCCCGCCGGCATGCACCGGCGGGCTTTCGCATTCGACTGCTGCCGCGGCGCTTAGCGCGCGGGGTTCAGCGTCAGGTTCATGTGACGGTTCACATCCTTGTACAGCAGGTAGCGGAAGCGGCCAGGGCCACCCGAATAACATGCCTGCGGGCAGAACGCGCGCAGCCACATGAAATCGCCCGCTTCGACCTCGACCCAGTCCTGGTTCAGGCGATAGACGGCCTTGCCTTCGAGCACGTACAGGCCATGCTCCATCACGTGCGTTTCGGCGAACGGAATCACGCCGCCCGGCTCGAACGTCACGATGTTCACGTGCATGTCGTGACGCATGTCGCTCATGTCGACGAAACGCGTCGTCACCCACGCGCCGTTGGTGCCCGGCATCGGGATCGGCTCGACGTCCTGCTCGTTGGTCACGAACGCTTCCGGAAGCGGAATGCCGTCGACGACCTGGTAATGCTTGCGGACCCAGTGGAAGCGCACCGCGGCATCGCTGACGTTGTGCAGCGTCCAGTCCGCGCCCGGCGGAATGAAGGCGTAGCCGCCCGGCTTCAGCACGTGCTTCTTGCCCTGCAGCGTCAGTTCGGCTTCGCCTTCGACGACGAACAGCACGGCTTCGGCGTTCTTGTCCTGCTCGGGCTTGTCGCTGCCGCCGCCCGGGTTCACTTCGACGATGTACTGCGAGAAGGTTTCGGCGAAACCCGACAGCGGGCGAGCGATCACCCACAGGCGCGTGTTCGTCCAGAACGGCAGCCAGCTCGTGACGATGTCGCGCATCACCCCCTTCGGGATCACCGCGTACGCCTCGGTGAACATCGCGCGATCGGTCAGCAGATCGGTCTGCGGCGGGTGGCCGCCATGCGGCGCGTAATACGTTGTCTTAGACATAGTGCATCCAGGCAATGGGTTGGTCCGGCCCCTGGCGCAAACGGCATCGGGCGGCTTGCACGCGCGTGGGGCGCGCATGCGGCGGCGGGACATCGTTGCCGGGGTGGCTTGAAAGCGCATGCGCCTTCGGTCGGTCGGCCAGGCTTCGCGACGGGTCCGTCCGGTTCATCGGACGCGGCGGCCCATGCTTGTGGGTCCGGCGGCCGCGCCGCGGCGCTCGCGACAGGCGGCGAGGTGTGCGGCTGACGGCACGGTTCGACTCCGTACGCGGGCATCGTTGACGATAGCGAAGTCGATCGCCAGCGACCAATTAAATGTTGCGATGATATCCATTCGATTTCCCACTACCTGCGGGCACCCACGATGCGCGGTGACGCGGTGTTGCGCGGCGGTCTGCCTATCAGGGAAATCCTGACGGTCGCGGCAACACGAACGATCGCCCCGACGCCGGATGCGACGTATCCGGTCGCGGCAACACGGTTTGCGCGTGCGGTTCGCGATACATCTGGTTACGCGGATTGCAGGCGGTCGATGCGCGCGTGGCCCCGCGAGCCCTCGTCAGGCCGGAGCCGGCGGACGTGTCGAACAGAATCTGAGTCGTGGCGTTCGCCGATCCTGCGCTGACGCGTTCACGCGCAACAGGCGATGTAGTCGGGAAGCGGGGAATTACGTCGAGGAGGGAAATTGCCGGCCCATCGATCGGGCGTATGGCAGCGGCTGATGAAGCCGGAAAGGGTCGCCGGGCTGGCCGGCGATGGCGGCCCGGCAGGCCGCCGGGCCGAATCTCGCGTCGGGTGCCGACGCCGTCGGCGCGCCGGTGCGCTGTTCGCGCACCGTGCCGCGCCAGCGGCAATCAGTCCCAGTCGCGGTGGTGATGATGCTTGCGGTGACGGTAGTAACCGCCGCCGTGATCGCGCTCGTACGAGCTGCGCGACATGTTGCCGCCGAGTGCCGCGCCGGCGCCGCCGCCGACCGCTGCGCCCAGCAGGCCGCCCGTGCGGCCGCCCATCGCGTTGCCTGCCGCGGTGCCTGCGCCGCCGCCGAGTGCGCCGCCGATGATCGCGCCGGTGCGCTCGCGACGATTCGACGTCACCGCGCCACCCGCGCCGCCGCCGATGGCGCCGCCGATGACCGAGCCCGTGCTGCCGCCGAGCGCACCGCCGACTGCTGCGCCGGCTACCCCGCCGAGCGCGCCGCCAAGCGCATTGTTCATGTCACCGGCCAGGGCCGGCAGCGCAGTCGCGCCGGTCAGCGCGGCGACGACGAGAGCGGGGGCGATTTTCTTCCACATTCCCGTATTCTTCCTTGTTCGCAATCTGGTTATCGAGGGTCCGCTCGGTACGGCGATCTGAATCGATCGACGTCGGTTCAGGCATTGTGCCGAACCCCGGACCAATTCATTTCATTGAGCTTGCGGTGAAGAATAGCACCGGTCCCACACCGTTGCCGTGGACATTCTGGTAACAAGTTGTTTACGAATAACAGACGTCGAACGGTGGCCCCGGGATTCCCGGAAACCCGCGCCGGCATTGGCTTCGGCAGAAATCCGGCGGTGCGGAACGGCAGGCCGGCGACACGTGGCGTCGCACGTTTGAGACACACGTGGCAACACATCGGGCACGCGCCGTGAGCGCGCGCCGAAACGCCAGTCGGGAAGAGTCGAGAGGGTCAGTACACGCCGGGCAGCAGCCGCCAGGTCCGCGCGCAATACGCGTCGTATTCGGCCCCGAATTGGGAGCGCAGCAGCGCCTCTTCGGAACGGATGCGCGCGACGAGCGGCACCATCATCAGCACGACCAGCAGCACGCCGACACTGGAGCGGAACGCCAGCGCCCAGCCGACCGAATTGACGAGCAGGCCGAGATAGCTCGGATTGCGGATGCGGCGGTAGATGCCGCCGGTCACGAGCGTATGGCCCGGCTGGATCGCGACCAGCCCGCTGAAGCGCTTGCCGAGCACGAACACGGGCCAGATGCGCAGCGCACCGCCCGCGATGTACAGCACGACGCCGAACCATCGCACCGCATCGCCGCCGAAGGTCCAGAAACCGAGCCGGTCGGTCAGCGCGGGCAGGTACGCGAGCAGGAACCCGCTCACCGCGAACGCCGCGAGCACCCAGCGGTTGTCGCGGTTCTCGCGCTCGCCGGCGCTCAGGTTGCCTTCGGTGAACATCGCGACGGCGGCCATCACGAACGTCGCGACGACCACCACGGTCAGCGGCGGATGCGAGAAGAACGCGGCGAACCCGCCGCTGCCGAGCACGGCGAGCCCGAGATAGACGAGCGTGGATACGCCCGACACGACTGCGACCTTGCGGGTGACTGACATGGCTGCCTCGCCGGGATGCGCTTTCCTGTGAAGTATAGGAACCGCGCGCACGCCGCGCAGCGCGCCGTCGTCATGCGGCGCGCGAACCCGCGCGACTCGTCCGGCGCAAGGCGGCGGCCCGGGCCACGCCCGGTGCCGGATCAGCGGATGCGGAAGTTGCCGCCGATCCCGACGCTGACGGGCGGCGCGTAATACGCCGGCGCGTAACCGTAGTAGGCCGGCGCGTAGCCGTACGGCGGCGCGACATAGCAGCCGGACAGGCCGCCGATCAGGGCAAGCGTGATGAGAAGTCTGGACATGGCTCGATTCCCGGCGCGTAAGACGAATGGCACCTCGCGAAGACCCCGCCGCCGCGATGTGCGACGGCCGGCACGAAGAGGCGATCCGCCCTTCCTGTCGCTCGATGTAGCAATGCGCCGAGTCTAGCGCCGGGCTTGCCGGGCCGAGTTTCGCGGGCGGTTACACGTGTTACCTCGCGTGACCGCCGAAACAAGCGATGACGACGCCGCGGCAAGCCGGTTCCCATCCGTCGTGCCGCGTGCCGTCGATCCGTTACACGAAGCGCGCGCGAATGCGCTGTGCGATCGCTTCGAGCGTCGCCGCGTCGGCGATGTCGCGTGCATGCATCCGCAGCTCGGCGCCTTCCCAGCGCGGGATCACGTGGAAGTGCACGTGCGGGACCGTCTGGCCGGCCGCCGCGCCGTTGAACTGGCCGATGAACACGCCGTCCGGCTCGAGCGCCGCGCGCACTGCCGCCGCGACGCGCTGCGTCATGCGGATGCCGGCCGCGGCCGCGTCGCCGGACAGATCGAAGATCTGCGCGGCCGGCTCCTTCGGGATCACGAGCACGTGACCGTCGGCCTGCGGCATCAGATCCATGATCGCGAGGGTCGCGTCGTCTTCCGCGACTTTCACGCACGGCAGTTCGCCGCGCAGGATTTTCGCGAACGGGTTGTTGTTGTCGTAGGACATGGCGTTTTCCGATAACGGTTGGATTGGGTGAGCGTTCGATGCCGGACGATTATCGGCCGACGGCGGCCGTCATTTCAACTTGTCGGGCCGTGTCGTCATCGCGGCGAACCATCGCTGCCGGCACGCATGCGACGACGCAACCGGATGGAATAAGCGGCCGTCGCCATCCGTTTATTTCGAGCGTGGGTGCGCGCGGCACGATCGCGAACCCGCGCCGGACACCCGTCGGCTGCGCTGGCCGGCAGCCGGGATGACTGCTCGCGCTCATCAACCGGAGTCATGCCATGGACCCTCTCCCCACCTGTCGTTCCCCCGCCACGCCCGTCTTCGCACGCACTTCCCGCGCGATCGCGCGCACGCTATGCCGCGCGCTTTGCGGCGCCGGGCTGGCCGCGTTGTCGTCGACCTTCGCATGGGCCGGCAGCAGCGACATCATCCTGCCACCAGCGTCGGTCACTGCATCGACCGTGCCCGCCAACGGCGATCTCAACCCGTACGGCATCGCGTTCGTACCGCCCGGCGTGCCGTCCTGGAGCACGCTGAAACCCGGCGACGTCGTCGTGTCAAACTTCAACGCGGCGTCGAACGCGCAAGGCACCGGCACGACGATCGTGAAGCTGTCGCCCGGCAATACGCCGGCGACGTTCTTCCAGGGCCACAATCTCGGCCTGACGACCGCGCTCGCGGTGCTGCGCAGCGGCTTCGTGCTGGTCGGCAACGTGCCGGCGCCGGACGGCAAGACCGTGGTCGCGCCGGGCTCGCTGCTCGTCATCGGTCCGCAAGGCAATCTCGTCACGCAACTGGTCAGCGCCACGCTGCTCGACGGGCCATGGGACATGACCGTGATCGATCGCGGCCCGCGCGTGACCGCGTTCGTGTCGAACGTGCTGAACGGGACGGTCGCGCGGATCGACCTGACGATCGACACCAACGGCGTCACGATGCTGCCGAGTTCGCGCATCATCGCGTCGGGCTACGTGAACCGGACCGATCCCAATGCACTCGTCGTCGGCCCGACCGGCCTCGCGTACGACCCGAACATCGACGTCCTGTATGTCGCTTCCACCGGCGACAACGCGGTGTTCGCGATCCAGAACGCCGCGTCGACGAACCGCAACGGCGGCGTCGGACGGATGATCTACTTCGACACGAAGCACCTGCACGGCCCGCTCGCGCTGGCACTCGCGTCGAACGGCCATCTCGTGACCGCGAACGGCGACGCGGTCAACGCCGACCCGCTGCATCCGAGCGAGATCGTCGAATTCACGGTGGACGGGCGCTTCGTCGCGCAGATGCAGGTCGATACCGCGCCGGGGTCGGCCTTCGGCCTGGCATTCGGGCGAGGCAGCAAAGGCCAGCCGCAATTCGCGGCCGTCGACGACAACACGAATACCGCGACAGTCTGGACCCTGCGTCCGGACAACGACAACAACGCGCAATGACGCGCCACGGGAACGGGCCGCTTGCGGCCCGTTCGACCATGGCGATCGACACGTACGATTCGCACATGCCGGGCACTATGCGTCCGAGCGGCACCACCCGGCGCCGCATGCACCCGCGATTGCCAGCGCTCGCCGGAACCTGCGACACTGCCGGTTCATGGCCCGCCTGCAGACAACCGAGGACGCTCGCGCATGACGACACCCATCAAGACGTTGATCCTGCGCGGCGCGGCCGTCGTGCTGCTCGCCGCGGTCGGCTATGCCGGTTACATGCTGTCGCGGCTCGCGCCGATCGCCACCGGCTACGCCGCGAAGGCATTGTGTTCGGGCGTGTTCGTATCGGGCCGCCCGGCCGCCTCCGTGATCGACATCGACATCATGGCCGGCGTGCATCCGCTGCTGAAACTGGTGCGTCCGTCGCTCGATCCCGACCATCACCGCACCACGGCGACCTTCGCCGGCTTCGCCGAGCGCGAAGCCGACTTCCGGCCCGGGCTCGGCTGCACGCTCGCGCTCGGGCCGTCGCCCGGCGCGTTGCCAGCCACCTTACCGGCCGCGTTGCCGACTCTCCCCGATCCGCCGCCCGCGCAACCGGCACCGGCTGTGCCGCCCACCGGCATCGACGCGCACAAGCTGCAGACCGCGCTCGACCGCGCGTTCGACGAGCCCGATCCGGCACGGCCGCGACGCACGCGCGCGGTCGTCGTGATGTGGCGCGGCCAAGTGATCGCCGAACGCTACGCACCCGGCTTCACGGCCGACACGCCGCTGCCCGGCTGGTCGATGACGAAGACCGTGACGGCCGCGCTGGTCGGCACGCTCGTCGCGCAGCACAAGCTGTCGCCCGATGCATCGGCGCTGTTGCCGGAATGGCGCGGCAGCGGCGACCCGCGCGCGGCCATCACGCTCGACGAGCTGCTGCGGATGACGAGCGGCCTGCAATTCAACGAGGACTACGACGACCCGCTGTCCGACGTCGCCGTGATGCTGTTCACGCAACCCGATACCGCGCGGTTCGCATCGGCGAAGCCGCTCGCCGCGACACCCGGCACGCGGTGGTACTACTCGAGCGGCACGAGCGCGATCGTCGCGCGCGTGATGCGCGAGGCGCTGGGCGGCAGCGAGGACGACTACCTCGCGTTTCCGCGCCGCGCGCTGTTCGCGCCGCTCGACATGCGCAGCGCGGTGTTCGAGCCCGACGCGTCCGGCACGCTCGTCAGCCCGTCGTACATGTATGCGAGCGCGCGCGACTGGGCGCGCTTCGGGCAGTTTCTGCTGCAGGACGGTGTGTGGAACGGGCAGCGGCGGCTGCCGGCGGGCTGGGTGCACTACCTGACGCGTGCGACGCCGCTATCGACGCGCCAGGAATTCGGCGCGCAGCTGTGGGTCAAGGTACCGGAGCCGTTCAACGATCGCGATCCGCATGCGGCCGCGATGCCGGCCGACGCGTTTCATGCGGTCGGCCATGAAGGCCAGTTCGTCAGCGTGGTGCCGAGCCGCCAGCTGGTGGTCGTGCGGCTCGGGCTGTCGCGGCCGGAATCCGCGTGGAATCACGAGGCGTTTCTCGCGCGCGTGCTCGACGCCGTGCCGGCGCCCGGCGCGTGACGGCCGCGACGCGGCGGCGGCCATCGCGCCGCCGCGTCGCGCATTACCTGCGATGCATCACGGATTCGCGCTGCCCGCGTAGGTCTTGAAGCCTTCGCGCGTCGCAAGGCGTTCGATATAGCGCGACACCGCCGGGAAATCCGGATGCTCGAACGGCGTGCCGAACCAGCGGTTCGCCGACAGGCCGATCGGAATGTCCGCGAGCGTGAAGCTGTCGCCGGCCACGAACGCACCGGTCGATTCGAGATGCGCGTTCAGCACGCGCATGTGCTTCGTCCAGCCCGCGATCGACTGCGCGATCGTCGCCGGATCCTGATGATCGGGCGATTTCCGCACGAGGCCGAGGAACGCGCCGATCCACGAACGGTTCAGGTCCGCGCCCTGCCAGTCGATCCATTGATCGACCCGTGCGCGCGCCCGCGGCTCGGCCGGATAGAGCGCGTCGTCGCCATAGCGGTTCGCGAGGTAGCGGATGATCGTGTTCGATTCCCAGAGCACGAAATCGTCGTCCTTGATGACGGGCACGAGCGCGTTCGGATTCAGCGCGAGATAGGCCGGATCGTTGGTCGTACGAAAGCCCGCGCCCCAGTCTTCCTGTTCGAACGGCAGGTTCAGCTCGGTGCACAGCCACAGCACCTTGCGAACGTTGATGGACGGGATCTTGCCGAGGATGTGCAGCATGCAGTCTCCTTGTGAGGTCGGATGCGGAGCGTCCGGGACGTACGAAACGTCCCGGACGCGTTCACGTCGAATTTATCAGGTTTGCTCCGAGAACCCTCGTGCTTTTCCCCAAAGGGACTTCCTTCGGGGCGCCGGGCGGGGAGTGAAAGGAGTGCGGCCGCACTGCCGCTTCTCCCAAGGCTTGAGGCAAACGCAAGCCTATGACATGTTCAAGGCATGGACATCAAGCGCGCCTACCGATTCCGGTTCTACCCGACGCCCGAGCAAGAAGCGATTCTTGCCCGGACGTTTGGGTGCGCGCGCTTTATGTATAACCACATGCTGAGAATGCGCACCGACGCATGGCAGCAGCGTCAGGTGCGTGTTGGTTATCACGAGACTTCCGCCGCGCTCACCGCGCTGAAGAAAACCCCCGAGCACGCGTGGCTGAACGAGGTCAGTTCGGTTCCGCTCCAGCAGGCGCTGCGCCATTTGCAGACAGCATTCGCGAACTTCTTCGCCAAGCGGGCGAAGTATCCAAACTTCCGGCGCAAAGACGGCGCGCAGTCGGCCACGTACACGGCAAGCGCCTTCAGGTGGGACGGCACTTCGCTGAAGCTGGCGAAGATGGATACGCCGCTCGCGATCCGCTGGTCGCGTACGATTCCCAAAGGCGCGAAAGTGACGACCGTCACAGTGTCGAGAGACGCTGTCGACCGATACCACGTGTCCATGCTTTGCGACGACGTGGTCTCCGCAAAATCTGAATCGACAAACAAGATCGGCATCGACTTCGGGTTGACAGATTTTGTCGTTCTTTCGACGGGCGAGAAGGTCGCTGCACTGAACGAGTTTCGCAAGAACGAAGCCAGGCTCGCCAAGTTGCAACGGCGGTTGGCGAAGAAACAAATAGGCTCGGCCAATCGCAGGAAGGCCAGGCTCAAAATCGCCCGCATGCATGCTCGGATAACGGACCGCCGCAGGGATTTCCTGCACAAGCTTTCGACCCGGCTGATCAACGAAAACCAAGTGATCGCCATCGAAAGCCTTGCCGTCAGCCACATGCTGAAGAATCGAAGACTCGCGAAATCGATCAGCGATGCAGGCTGGTCGGAATTCGTGCGGCAACTGACGTACAAAGCCAAATGGTACGGCCGCGTACTGATCGGCATCGATCGCTGGTATCCGTCCAGCAAGCGATGTTCCGGCTGCGGGCATATCGTAGCCGAGCTGCCGTTGAAGGTGCGCGCGTGGGTTTGCCCCGAATGCGGGACGCCCCACGACCGCGACATCAACGCAGCGCGTAACGTTTTGGCCGCCGGGCTGGCGGCGTCAGCCCATGGAGAAAGCGTAAGTCCCATGTCTCTTTGAGGCGATGTCGGGTTGCATTCAGTGAAGTGGGAATCTCCTTCTCTCAGGGGGAGAGCAGTCAAACACGACCCTGCGGCAAACGACAGGCCGGGTGCGCAAAATCGCCATGCGGCCGATGCGTCAGGTCGCGCAGTGCATGCTCGGCCGTCGGGAACCGGAACATGAATCCGTCCTGATGCAGCCGCGCGGGCATCACGCGTTGCCCGTCCAGCAGCAGCTCGGCCATCTCGCCCATCGCGACGCGCAGCGGCGCGGCCGGCACGTGCAGCCATGCGGGACGGCGCAGCACCTTCGTCACGACCTGCACGAACTCGCGCTGGGTCAATGCGCCGGGCGCCACCGCGTTGTACACGCCGTGCATGACCGGGTTCGACATCGCGCGCGCGATGATCCGCAGCACGTCGTCCCGGTGAATCCAGCTCATCACCTGCGCGCCGTCGCCGAATCGTCCGCCCATCCCGAAGTAATGCGGCAGCAGCATCGGGCGCAACGCGCCGCCGGGGCCGAACACGACACCCAGCCGCAGCACCACCGAGCGCACCCCATGGCGCTCGAGCGGCTGCGCGGACCGTTCCCACTGCCGGCACAGCTCGGACATGAAGCCGGTGCCGGCGCTGCTGCCCTCGTCGAGCCGTTCGTCGGCCGGACGCACGCCGTAATAGCCGATCGCGGAGGCCTGGATCCACGTGCGCGGCTTGACGTCGGCGGTCTCGACCCAGCGCATCAGCGACTGCGTGACGCCGACGCGGCTGGCGAGCAGCAGTGCGCGACGGCGCTTGCTCCAACGCGCGCCCAGCACCGGCGCACCCGCAAGATTGATCACCGTGTCGAAACGCTCGTGCGGCTGCAACTGTTCGACGGACGTCACGCTACGCACGCGGCCGTGAAACTGGTAAGCCACGCGCAGCGGATCGCGCGCCAGCAGCGTGACCACATGCCCCGCATCGAGCAGCTGGTTCACGAGGGTTTCGCCGATGAAGCCCGTGCCGCCGGTGACGAGCACGCTACCGGGCGGCTGCCCCGCGAACGGATTGGCGGCCGGAACGCGTCGCGCGATACGGCAGGCGGCCATCCCGTCGCGGAGACCCGACACCGTCACGCCGACGGCAAACAGGCTGAGCAGCCAGCCGCGCCAGCCGAGGTCGATCGCATGCAGCCCGGTCGGTTCGTGCGCCCAGACGGCCCACTGCATCGCGAGCATCCCGAACAGCGCACCACCGTTGACGGCCAGCAGCGTGTGCAGCACGCGCTCGGTCGCCGGCAGCTTGCGGCTTTGGTCCTCGACGACGAAGTCCCACAACGTCAGCACCACTTCGACGAGGACCACCGCCGCGATGGCCGCGACCCATGCGCCGTGAAAGGCGACGTTCGCGATCGACGCGAACACGAGACCGTAGAGCACGGAACGCACCGCATGAATCGCCAGTTCGAGCCGCGCGCGCGGACTGTGCGGCAGGTCCTGCGTGAGTTCGTGGTGATAGAGCGTATCGAATGCGCCCATCGCGCCCTGCACGATCAGCAGGTTGAGCGCCCAATTGAAGGCAGGCAAGGTGTTCATACGGTATCCCTCTTCCACAGCCAGACAAGCGGCGGAACCATCGCGACGAGTGCGGCCGCGTCGATCGCCACGTGGCCCCATACACGGGCCTGAAATGAAAACAGCAGGTCCTGCGGCGCCCAGATCAACAGGCCGGCCAGCAGCCATCCCCACACTTCGCGCATGCGCAGCCGGTTGCCGAGATGAACGAGCGCCAGCATCCAGACCGACGCGCACTGCACCGTCGCGCCGATCAGCGACATCCACCAGATCTGCTGGGCGCGCGCCGGTTCGGGCGCCGCGCCGGCCCAGAAATGCAGTTCGACGGCGCGGTGATACGCGTCGACGAACGACGCGCCGGCGATCCACGGAACGGCCACGCCGACGAACAGATGCACGATCGCCGCGCCGTACATCCAGCTCACGACGATGCGGCGCGCGTTGTCGTGCGCGGAGCGATCCGCCGCCGTGCTTTCGGCGGCCGTGCCGATGCCGCACGCCTGCCCGTCGCAATGCGCTTCGGCGTGATAGCCAAGCCAGCGCGAAACGGCATGCCGGTTGCGTGCGACGCATCGATACAGCGGCGCCAGCGCGTCGCGCATGGCCGGCACGCGCAACGGCCACACGAGCCAGCTGCGCCCGACCAGCGCATAGGCGGCGAAGACGCTGTCCACGCCGGTCAGCATGCGTCCGTCAGGCAGCCGCGCATGCAGTTCGCGGTTCAGCGCGCGCAGGTCGGCCCCCAGCGGGGCGGGATCGAAACCCGGCTCGGCGATATCGACGAAAGCCAGCTGGTGTCGCGTATTCCAGGCCTCGAGACGCCGCATTTCCGCGACGCATAACGGACACCGCCCGTCGAAGTACAGCACCAGTTCACTTGTGTTCATGATTTGCACTCCTTCTTTTTATCTCAAGCATCATGAATCGATCGGTCGACTGCTTTCGGATGTACCGCATGCCACTCCCGCGCGGCGCCGCCGCCCCTACATCGGCTTGAGCACCATCAGGAAGTAGACGGACAGCATCGCGAAAAACGCCGGATAACCGAGCAGTTCCCAACGCTTCGCATAGCGCCAGTACCGCTCCGGCAACGCGGCGGCGCCGTTCGCATGCGCGAGCTTCGCCATCGCCGCGAGTTCGATCTGCAGCCACACGACCGGCAGCCAGCACGCGCCGGCGATCGCATACAGCACGATCGACGCGACGAGCCACGGCGTATGCCACGGCCAGCCGGCCGTGTGCGCGAGCCACAGCCCGGATGCCGGCTGGAAGATCACGGCCGGCGTCGTGAACCACCAGTCCGCGCGCACCACGAGCCGCGACACGGCCGCGATCGCGGGCACCGACCGCGTGCGGTTCGCGAAGAACAGGTAGAACGCGGTGCCGAACCCCGTGCCGACCAGCAGCACCGAGGACAGGATATGCAGCGCCTTGATGACGAGATAGGTATTCATGCGTGTTCTTCTTCTGAAAACAGGATCAACAGGATCGCGAGAATCGGCGCGTTCTTGAGCACGGGGCCGAACGGTTCGGCCAGCAGGCCGGGCATCGTGACCGCGATGACGGCCGAGTACGCGACGATCAGCGCGGCTTGCGCGACCCACAGGCGACGCGACGGCGCGACGACGGTCGCGATGCCGAATGCGAAGTCCAGCGCGCTCGCCGCGTAGAGCGCGATCAGCGCAGGCAGCCCCGTCAGGTGCGCGGGAGCGAGCAGCGCGAGGCTCGCGTCAAGCGGATGGATGAACGCGCTGGCGATGGCCGTCCAGATCCAGACGATCGCGAGTGCGCCCAGCAGCAACGGGCGCCGCCACATCGCGAGCGCATCGCTGCGCAGCCGGGCGGCGTCCGCGCCGATGAAGCCGTCGATGCCGCGCGGCGGCCGGCCGAGCACGGCCGTGGCGGCCGCCGGATCGCCGGTGTTCCCGCCGCGCAGCATCGTCCACGTGTCGCGCGTGAATATCGCGCCCGGCAGCGCGCCGAGCAGCACGGCCGCCGCGCCGGCCAGCGGGCCCGGCAGCGTCACGCCGGCAGCCGGCGGAAACCCCAGCGCGGTGCGATAGCGCGCCAGCATCCCGCGGTATTCGACTTCGTCGCTGCCAACCACGTCGATCACCGGGCTGCCGGCCGCCGGCGAATCGACGAGCCGCGCGACCAGTTCGGCGAGATCGTCGATGTGCACGGGGCGCAGCCGCTGATGACCGCCCGCCGGCAAGACATGCACGGGCAGGCTCGCGAGCATCCGGAAAAACCGCGCCGACGTGCCGGACGCACCGTAGACGAGCGCGGGACGCACGATCCGCGAATCGATCGGCAGCGTCTGCAGGAAACGATCGGCCGCGTACTTGCTTGCGAAGTAGCGCGTATCGCCGCGCTCGACGCCGAGTGCCGAAATCTGGATCACGCGCCGTACGCGCGCACGGCAGCACGCGGTGAAGAGCGCGCACGGCGCGGCGCGATGCACGGCGTCGAGCGTCGCGCCGCGTTGATCGGCAAGGATGCCGACCGCGTTGATCACCACGTCGACGCCATCCAGCCGCGCGCGCCACGATTCGGGATCGACGTCCTTCGCGAAGTCGATCGCGACGTCGCGCGGGCCGGCCGCATGACGCACGCCGCGCAGCACGCGATGGCCGCCGGCTTCGAGCTGCGTGCACACCGCCCGCCCGATGAAGCCGTTCGCACCGCACACGAGGACGGTCATGCTGCGTTCCCCGGTGCGGCCGCGCTGGCCGGTCGACGGCAGGACTGCGTTCATTTTCATCCTCTCTTTACAGTTATTTCTGTAACGACAGAAATAACAACCCCAAAAAAAGCGGGCTGCCTGCCCGCATTCCCTGTCGCGCTTACTTCGACGACTTGCGCCTGACCGTCTGGCTGATCTTCGCGCCGATGCCGAGCGCCTTCATCAGCGTATCGGGCTTGAGCCGCAGCATCTCGTCCGACCAGGTCGTGAGCGTCTCGACGAACTGCAGCGTGTCGCGGATGCGCTGTTCGGTCTCGCGGCTCTCGTTGGCGATCTCGGGGCTCGTCAGGCAATCGCGCAGCACCGTGAGCGTCGGTTCGATCTCGCGCTGCCGCCGCCCTTCGACGATCAGCTTGAACAGTTCCCAGATGTCGGTCGACGTCTCGAAATGGTCGCGGCGGTCGCCCAGCACATGCACGACTTTCGCGAGCCGCCACGCCTGCAGCTCCTTCAGGCTCGTGCTGACGTTGGAGCGCGCGACGTTGAGCGTCTCGGCGATCTCGTCGGCCGCGATCGGCCGGCCGGCCAGATAGAGCAGCGCGTGAATCTGCGAGACGGTTCGGTTGACGCCCCACCGCGAGCCCATTTCGCCCCAGTGGAGAATGAATCGTTCGGCAATCGGTGTGAGTTCCATGTCCAGAAATTTAGTTATTTCAGTTATTTCTGTCAAGAGAGAAATAACCGGACGATCCGGCAGGTTCCGCCCGTGCCCGCCCGCGATCGGCCGCTTCCTTTACAATGCGCGGGAATTTTCCGATTTCAGGCTGTTTCTGCCTTTCTGACAAGAGGGTCTCCATGATCATCAAACCGCGCGTGCGTGGCTTCATCTGCGTGACGACTCACCCCGTCGGCTGCGAAGCCAACGTCAAGGAACAGATCGACTACGTGACTTCGCACGGCCCGATCGCCAACGGCCCGAAAAAGGTGCTCGTGATCGGCGCGTCGACCGGCTACGGCCTCGCCGCCCGGATCTCGGCCGCCTTCGGCTCGGGCGCGGACACGCTCGGCGTGTTCTTCGAGCGCGCCGGCAGCGAATCGAAGCCCGGCACGGCCGGCTGGTACAACAGCGCCGCGTTCGAGAAATTCGCGGCGGAAAAGGGGCTCTATGCGCGCAGCATCAACGGCGACGCATTCTCCGACAAGGTCAAGCAGGTCACGATCGACACCATCAAGCAGGATCTCGGCAAGGTCGATCTCGTCGTCTACAGCCTCGCGGCACCGCGCCGCACGCATCCGAAGACGGGCGAAACCATCAGCTCGACGCTCAAGCCGATCGGCAAGGCGGTGACGTTCCGCGGCCTCGACACCGACAAGGAAGTGATTCGCGACGTCGCGCTCGAACCGGCGACGCAGGAAGAGATCGACGGCACCGTCGCCGTGATGGGCGGCGAGGACTGGCAGATGTGGATCGACGCGCTGGCTGAAGCCGGCGTGCTGGCCGACGGTGCGAAGACGACCGCGTTCACGTATCTCGGCGAGCAGATCACGCACGACATCTACTGGAACGGCTCGATCGGCGAAGCGAAGAAGGATCTCGACAAGAAGGTGCTGTCGATCCGCGACAAGCTGGCCGCGCACGGCGGCGATGCCCGCGTGTCGGTGCTGAAGGCCGTCGTCACGCAGGCAAGCTCGGCGATCCCGATGATGCCGCTCTACCTGTCGCTGCTGTTCAAGGTGATGAAGGAAACCGGCACGCACGAAGGCTGCATCGAGCAGGTGTACGGGCTCCTCAAGGACAGCCTGTACGGCGCGACGCCGCACGTCGACGAAGAAGGCCGCCTGCGCGCGGACTACAAGGAACTCGATCCGCAGGTGCAGGGGAAGGTCGTCGCGCAGTGGGATCACGTGACGAACGAGAACCTGTACGAGCTGACCGACTTCGCCGGCTACAAGACCGACTTCCTGCGGCTGTTCGGTTTCGAGATCGCCGGCGTCGACTACGACGCGGACGTGAACCCGGACGTGAAGATCCCGGGCATCATCGACACGACGGTCTGACGGCCTGAGGACCGGACCCGCCGCGCGCGAGCGCGGGCGGCGGGCCGTGCCGCCCGGCGGCGTCAGCGCGGCGCCGGCGCTTCCAGATAGACACCCGCCGACAGCGTGGCCTTCACTTGCCGCGTGAACTCGTCGGTGGACACTTCCTCCGCCCCCGCTTCGATCGCTTCATAGGCCTGGCGCACGACGTCGGCCGGCGTTGCCTTCGGCACGTCGAGGCCGCGCGTCAGATCGGTGTCGATGAAACCGGCATGCAGCCCGACGACCTGCGTGTGCTGTTCGCGCAGAGAATGGCGCAAGCCGTTGGTCAGCGCCCACGCGGCCGATTTCGACACGCCGTAACCCGACAGGATCGGCCGGTTCACCCAGCTCGCGACGGACAGGATGTTCAGGATCGCGCCGCCGCCATGGCCGGCGAGGGTTCCTGCAAACGCCCGCGACATCGCCAGCATCCCGAACACATTGGTTTCCAGGTGATCGCGCAACGCGTCGAGCGCACCGTCGTCCGTCAGGCTGCCGAGCCGCGCGATGCCGGCGTTGTTGATCAGCAGCGTGACGTCGCGCGCCGCGTCGGCAGCCGCGGCGACGGCCGCCGGATCGGTCACGTCGAGCTTCACGGGCACGACGCCCGGCAGCGTCACGGTGGCCGGGTCACGCGCGGCCGCATAAACCTTCCGCGCGCCTCTTTCGAGCGCCTGCTTCGCGAACTCGAGCCCGAGCCCGCGGTTCGCGCCCGTCACGAAAACGACTGCACCTTCGATCTTCATGATCCTTCCTTTCGCATGATGAATCGCATGCGCGCCGGCTCGCCGCGCGCGTGAAATCCGGTGAAAAAACAGGCTGCCATTGCATGGCGTATCGAACCGTTGCGCCCCGGGTGAGCCGTCCGCTGCCCGCCTCCCCGCGGCGCCAAAGACGCCGACCGATCTCCATCCGTGCTCCGGCAGTCGCTTCGCACCGCCCGCCAAGTCGGCTACACTGGATATCAATGTCGATCACCATTGTCTTTGCGGTGCATTGTGTTCGCGCAGTTCGACCATGTCAATGGTGATCGACATTGTGTTTTTCAATCGACGCGATCAGCAAAATCAGGGAGGGATCGATGGGCGTGTCAAGACAGCAGGCTGCCGAGAACCGGAGCGCGATCGTCGCGGCCGCCGAGCGGCTGTTCCGCGTGCGCGGCGTCGACGCCGTGGGGTTGACGGAGCTGATGAAGGAAGCCGGCTTCACGCAGGGCGGCTTCTACAACCACTTCAAGTCGAAAGACGCGCTGGTCGCCGCGGTGATGGAAAAAGCGATGCAGGACCGCGCGGATTCGCCGAACGCCGGCAGTGTCGCTGCGCAGGTGGCGTCCTATCTGTCGGTCTCGCATCGCGACAACGTCGAGGCCGGGTGCCCGCTGTCGGGCTTCGCGGGCGACGCGCCTCGACTGACCGATGCGGCGCGCGCGTGTTATGCGCACGGCGTCGCCGCGTATCTCGACCGGCTGGAGCGGATGGTGGCCACGGACGGCGCGACGTCGGCGCAGACGCGTCGCGATGCGCTCGCGGTCTTCAGCCAGATGGTCGGCGCGCTGGTGTTGTCGCGCGCGATCGCCGGCACCGATCCCGCGCTGGCCGACGAGATCCTCGACGCGGGACGGGATACGCTGACCGGCACACGCGCCGATCCGGTCGCGCCGGCGTAACGGTGCGCGCGGTGGCGCGCCACCGTTGCCGCGCTACTCGACCGCCCGCGCGGCCTCCCACAGCGGCTGCCCGCCCAGCGCCGCATGCCACGTGTCGAAACGCGTGCGCCACGCTTCGAACGGCTCGGTCAGCGGATGGCGCGGATCTTCGCTAAGCGAATACGCCATCCCTTCGATCAGCCAGCGCGGCTTGGTCACGACGGCCAGGTTGCCGAGCACTTCCGCCTGGCGGTGATGGATCAGTTCATGCGCGAGAAAGTAGGTCTGCCAGCCGCGCGGCGCGATGACCACGCCGAAATTCCCGAGCGTCAGCGCCGCGCGCGTGCCGAGGCCGAATGCGTCGGCGCACGCGCGCGTCGAGCAGAACACGACGTGCGGCGCGTCGCGGAACGCGCCGACGGCGGCCGCTGCGCGCGCATAACCGTCGCGATAGAGTTGCTGCGCGTCGCCGAGCTTCGCGGCATCGTCCGTGCAAATGTCGGCGCTCGGGCAGGACACGCCGGGGATCAGTGCGGGCGCGACGACGCGCAGCGGCTTGACGAGCGCATACGCGGCAATCGGCAGCGCGACGAGCAGCCCCGTGAGGGCGAAAGCGACGTGGGAGCGTTTCATCGAGGCGGCGGTTCCGTGGCGTTCGGTGGGAGTCTTCCTGCGAGAATATATCGGACCGGCGACGCGCCCGGCCCTGCTTTTCTTTCCGGCCGCCTGCTGGCGCTCATCGCGATCGGGGAGCCGTCCCGACGCTCGCCGGCATCGCGATCGTCACGGCCGGCATGGCCGTCAGCCTCGCCAACCGGTGGCGCGCGGGAGAACAGCCGGCCATCCGGCAGCCGAACTCCGCCGCGCCTGGCTGAAACGGGCGACACGCGTCACGCGGCGTGCTCCGGGCGCGTGCCGCCGGCACCCGTCCCCCAGCGGCTCCGACGAATGCCAAACCACAGGAGCGCGGCGCTGCACGCGCACAGGATCGCCTCGATCAGCACGGTATCGACGTGCCAGTACCGCGACAGCAGCACCGCGACGAGGTCGAACAGGAAATGGAACGCGATCGCATACACGAGCCAGCGCTTCGTGCCGCGCACGAACGCCTGCAGCACGATCAGCGACAAGCCGACATGCGCGGCCAGCGCGCTCACGCGTTCGAGCAGCGCGAAAAACGGCGACGCGAGCGTCATGCCCGCGAACTGCGACCCGATCAACGACTGCACGCCGGCAGGCACGACGACGCCCGCGTGCGCGAGCAGGTAGCCCGTGCCGATCGCGAGAAACCCGACGCCGACGAGCAGCATCGCCTCCAGCCCGCCGTGCCCGAGCCCGAGCATCACGGCCGTCTGCGCGTCGCGTCGCTTCGGCAGCAGATACCGGAATGCGACCCAACGCCCGCATTCCTCGAAGAGCCCTGCCGTCAACGCCGCGAACACGAGCATCGGCAGATGCCAGCGCGGGTCGGTCCCGAGCCAGTGGAACAGCGGCGCCTGCCACGACAGGCGCAACACCGGCTGGAACACGAAGAACGTCAGCATGCCGTAGCAAAACACCCGCAACGGCACCTGCGTGCGGCGTCGCCACGCAGCCGCGAGCAACACCGGAGCGAGCAGCGCGACGACACCGGCCGCGAGCGTGGCGAACAGGAGCGCCGGGGTGACGGGATGCATGACGCCCGCCGCTATGCGAGCTGCTTGTGGAAAAACGTCGTCGCGCAGAGCGCGCCGTCGGGCATCAGCGCAAAGTTCGGCACGACGCCGACGCGCTGCCAGCCGGCCCGCTCGTAAAGCCGCTCGGCGTCGCCGCCCGTCACGGTGTCGAGCACGAGCACGGTCTTGCCGGCGTCGCGCGCGGCCGCGTCGGCCGCCGCCATCAGCTGCGCGGCGACGCCCTGCCGGCGCGCGTGCCGCGACACGAGCATCTTCGCGATATCGGCGCGATGCGGCTGGTTCTCGGGCTGCGAGGTCACGACCTGCACGGTGCCGACGATCCGGCCGGCCGCGTCCTCGGCGACGAGCAGGATGCGCTCGCCGTTCTGGACGCCCTCGGCCACGCGCGTCCAGAACGCAACGGCGGTCGTGCGCTCGATCGGCAACATGAAACTGACGGATGCGCCGCCCTCGACGCAGTCGATCAGCACATCGGCCAGCGCGTCGACGCAGGCGCTCGCATCGCTCGCGCCGACGCGGCGGACGGTAACGGGTTCAGTCATGCCATCTCCGGTAGTCAGGCGTACCGCACCGCGTGAGCGCGGCGTGCGCCTGGATCGAAAGGAACACCGGCCGATCGTCGCGGCTCACGCGACGGCGGCAGGCTTTCGGCAACGCGGCGCCCGGTCGGCGCGTGTTGCCGCCCCATCATCGTACGCGACGAAAATTCCCGCTGCATCGCCTATACTTAGCCACATGGCTAACTTTCAACCCGGCATCAGCGACGTCTTCCACGCACTCGCCGATCCGACGCGCTGCGCGATCGTCAGCGCGCTCGGCCAGGGCGAGCGGACCGTCTCCGCGCTGGCCGCGCCGTTCGACATGGCGCTGCCGTCGTTCATGAAGCATGTGGCCGTGCTCGAGCGCAGCGGCCTCGTCCAGACCCGCAAAACCGGCCGCTCGCGCACCTGCGCGCTGGTCGGCAGCCGGCTGACGGAGGCCGAGCAATGGCTCGCCGCGCAGCGCGCGCTGTGGGAAGCGCGATCCGATCGTCTCGTCGAATTCGTCGAACGCCGTCACCAGGAGGTCCAAGATGTCAGCAAGCCACGTCGAACCCGCTGAAGCCCACGATCTCGTGATCACGCGCACGCTGCGCGCGCCGCGCCACGCGCTGTGGCGTGCCTGGACCGACCCCGAGCTATTGAAGGAATGGTGGTGCCCGAAACCGTGGACCACCGAAGTGCGCGCGTTCGACCTGCGGCCGGGCGGCGCTTTCCACACGTTCATGCGCGGCCCCGATGGCGGCACCAGCGACAATCCCGGCTGCTTCGTCGAAATCGTGCCGGAGTCGCGCATCGCGTTCACGTCGATGCTCGCCGGCGGCTGGCGGCCACAGGTGCCGTGGATGGGCTTCACGGCGATCATCACGATGGCCGACGACGAAGCGGGCAGCCGCTACGAGGCGCGCGTGATGCATCCGGATGCCGCGACGCGCGAGCGCCACGAAGCGCTCGGCTTCTTCGAGGGCTGGAACACCTGCATCACGCAACTCGACGCGTTCGCGGCCGCGCTGCGCTGAACGCGGGCGCGTGCGCGTGCGCGGTCATTGCGTGCCGCCCCGCCCGCGCCTACGATTCCTGAAGGAAGCACGACGACACGCCGGCATCCGGCGTGCACCGTCGCGCGCGCTCCGCGGGAGGCGACATGTTGCACACGCACACGCATTCGACCCGGGTCAGCCGGCACCTGAACGCCCCGCGCGGGCGCGTCTACCGCGCGCTGCTCGATCCGCACGCGGTCGAGCAATGGAAGGTGCCCGACGGCATGACGTGCCGCGTGGACGCGTTCGATGCGCGCGAAGGCGGCGCGCTGCGCGTGTCGCTGAGCTACGACGTGCCGTCAGCCGGCACCGGCAAGACCACCACGCACACCGATACCTATCACGGCCGCTTCGTCACGCTCGTGCCGGACGAGCGGATCGTCGAGATCGACGTGTTCGAGACCGACGATCCGATGCTGCGCGGCGCCATGACGATCACGATCACGCTGTCCGACGAAGCGGGCGGCACGCGCGTGGACGCCGTGCACGACGGGGTGCCGCCCGGCGTGCCGGCCGCCGACAACGAGACCGGCTGGCGCATGGCGCTGGCGAAGCTCGCGGCGCTGGTGGAAGCGGGGTGAGCACGCACAAACCTGTTGTCGCGATACGCGTCAGCCGAGCCGGTATGCGCGCGTGACCGTGCCCCGGAACAGCGCGTCGCGCTCGTCCGGGCTCGCCTGCGCGGTCAGCCGCTTGAACGCATTCCAGCCGTTCACGTACGAATACGAGCCCTTGTCGACCGGGAAATTGCTCTCGAACATGCAGCGCTCGGCGCCGAACGCGTCGATGCAGGTCAGCATCCACGGCTTCCACGCGTCGGCAAGCTGCACGGAAGACGGCGGCCGCGCGCCCTTGTCGAAATCGAAGCCGTTGATGCGCATCCCGAGCCCGCCGACCTTCACGTACACGTTCGGCAGCCGCGCGAGCGCGCGCATCGACGCCGACCAGCGCTCGAACACCTCCGGCCGCCGATCCGCATAGCTCGCGATCCGCACGACACCGCCGCAGTGATTGACGATGATCCGCGTATCGGGGTTGGCCTTCGCGAGATCGAACAGTTCGGGCAGTTGCGGAAAGAACAGCCACGCGTCATACGACAGCCCGAGCGGCGCGAGCTGCGCGACGCCGGCCCGGTACGCGGGATCGAGCAGCAGCCCGCGCGGCACCGCCGACAGCGGATTGGCGAGCGTCGGATCGGCGTCCCACGTGGTCAGGTGCCGAACCCCGCGAAACCGCCCGCGCCCCGCTTCGAGATGCGCTTCCAGCACCTCGCGCACGCGCTCGCCGCGGCGCAGGTCCGCGTGGCCGACGATGCCTTTCGCGACCGCCGGATGGCCATGCTGGAGCGGCTCGGTCACGCCGGCGACATAGGCCGTTTCACCCACCGGCTTCAGTTCGGCCGGGCCGGCATCGCGATAACGCGTCTGCGCCTGCATGTAGACGGATGCCTGGATGTTGTGGCCCGACCGCGCGTCCTGCAGATAGTCGTCGAGCATGTAGATCCAGCCCGGCCGTTCATAGAAGTGATGATGCGCGTCGACGATCGGCAGGTCGGGCTCGAGCGCGGGTTCGAGCGCCGACGCGAGCCAGTCGGGCCGGACCGCGAGATAGTTGCCTTGCGTGGTCATGCGGGAAGCTCCATCGTGGGCCGGTGCGTGCGTATCGACGCACGCGGGCAGCGCGAGCGACGCGGCGGCCGCGCCGAGCAGCCGGCGCCGCTTGATCGAAATCGTCGTGTCCATGTCACTCGCTCCGGTCGAACGCATACAGCGACAGCGTGAGCAGCGTCGTGATCGCCAGCACGATCGCCAGGCCCAGCATGCCGGCCGTAAAGGTGCCGAAGCTGTCCTTCAGGTAGCCGACGAGATAGGGGCCCGCGAAGCCGCCGAGCGCACCGATCGAGTTGATCAGCGCCAGCCCGCCGGCCGCGGCCTGGCCGGACAGGAAGCGCGACGGCAACGTGTAGAAGATCGTGCGGCCGGCAATCGTGCCGATCAGCGCGAGCGTGATGCCGACGAGCGCCGGCCCGAGCGTCAGGAAATGCGTCGACACGCCGAGCGCCACCGCGCCGATGAACAGCCCGATGGCGAGGTTCGCGACCGGGCCGCCGCGACGGTCCACCCGCTTCGCCCACCACAGCAGCGCGATCGTCGCAAAGAAGTACGGCACCGCGGACAGCCAGCCCGTCTGCATCGTCGTCATGCCGTGCGCCTTCAGCATCTGCGGCAGCCAGATGCCGATCCCGTACGAACCCATCGTGAAGCCGAACGAGATCAGTGCGAGCAGGTACACGCGCACGTCGCGCAGCGCGACGCCGAAGCGCTTCTTCCGGCCGGCGGCCGCGCCCTCGCGCTCGAACGCACGGCGCAATGCGGCGCGCTCGTCGTCCGACAGCCACGCGGCATCCGCCGGCGAATCGGACAACAGCTTCAGCACGAAGAAACCGAGCGCGCACGCGGGCAGCCCTTCGACGATGAACATCCACTTCCAGCCGGCGAGCCCGAGCACGCCGTCGAGCTGCAGCAGCCATGTCGACAGCGGGCCGCCGATCAGCGACGACAGCGGCGTCGACACGGTGAACCACGCCAGCACGCGCGTGCGGTAGCTCGCCGGAAACCAGACGGCGAGGAAGAAGATCACGCCCGGAAAGAAGCCGGCCTCGCCGATGCCGAGCAGCAGCCGGATCGCGTAGAAACTCGTCGGCCCGGTCGCGAGCGCGGTCGCGGCCGCCATCAGCCCCCACGTGATCATGATGCGGGCGAGCCAGCGGCGCGCGCCGAAGCGGTACAGCGCGAGATTGCTCGGCACCTCGAACACGCAGTAGCCCGCGAACATGATCCCCGCACCCCAGCCGAACTGCGTCGCGGTCAGCCCGAGATCGCGGTTCATCGTGAGGGCCGCGAACCCGACGCTCGTGCGATCCAGATAGTTGAAGAAATATGCGAGCGCGAGCAGCGGGATGAAGCGCCACGCGGCCTTGCGCACGGCCCGTTGCTCGATCGACGCGTCGGTCTCGCGATCGGCGGCCATCGCCGGGGAAGCGGATGTCATGGTTGTCTCCGTGGATACGGCGATCCGTGTCCGCGCGGTGCGCGCCCCGGTCGCCTTTGTTCGTTCGATGGATCGCGACCGCGCTACGCGCTCGCCACTTCGTTCGGCGACGGCGCGCCACCCGGCCCGTCGCCGTGCGCCGCGTCGTCCGCGCCGTGCCGCCCCGCGACGACACCGGCGTCGATCAGCGCACGCGCTTCGTCCGGTGTGTAGCCGAGCTCGCCGAGCAGCGCGCGCGTGTCCTGGCCGAGTGCGGGCGGCGCCGAGCGCAGCCGCAGGCGCTCGCCCGCGAGCGTCAGCGGCAGCAGCGCGGTGCGCGTGTCGACCGGACGTCCGGCGCTGCTCGCGTCGGCCGGCAGCGTCACGGCTTCGAGGCCGCCCGTCGCGAGCAGATGCGGATCGTCGAACAGGTCCTGCGGCTTCGTGATCGGCGCATAGGGCAAGCCGATCGATTCGAAGATCGCGCCGATCTCCGCGGCCGAATGCGGCGCGAGCCGCGAACGCAACGCGGGCAGCAGCCACTCCCTCGCCTGCACGCGCAGGTTGTTGGTCGCGAGGCGCGGATCGTCCTTCAGCGCCGCAAAGCCGAACGCATCGCAGAACAGCGCCCACTGCGTGTCCGACACCACCGCGAGAAAGATCTGCTCGCCGTCTTTCACGGCGAACACGTCGTAGACGGCCCACGCGGAAATCCGGCTCGGCATCGGCGACGCGGCCTGCCCCGTCACCGCGAACTGCATCATGTGCTGCGCGACGAGGAACACGTTGTTCTCGAACAGCGAACTCTGCACCTGCTGGCCGTGGCCGGTGCGCTCGCGCTGCGCGAGCGCGGCCATCGCGCCGATCGCGCCGAACATGCCGCCCATGATGTCGTTCACGCTCGAGCCCGCGCGCAGCGGCCGGCCCTCGGGGCCCGTCATGTAGGCCAGCCCGCCCATCATCTGCACGACTTCGTCGAGCGCGGTGCGATGCTCGTACGGCCCCGGCAGGAAGCCCTTGTGCGACACGTACACGAGGCGCGGATTCAGCGAATGCAGCGCGGGATAACCGAGGCCCAGCCGGTCCATCGTGCCGCTCTTGAAGTTCTCGCTGAAGACATCCGCCGTCGCGACGAGCCGCAGCACGATCTCCAGCCCGCGCGGGTCCTTCACGTCGACCGCGAGGCTCTTCTTGTTGCGGTTGAACATCCCGAAGAAGCCCGCGCCGGAACCGCGCAGCGCACGCGTGCTGTCGCCCGCGATCGGCTCGATCTTGATGACTTCCGCGCCGAGATCCGCGAGCAGCATCCCGCAGGTCGGGCCCATCACCATGTGCGTCATCTCGATCACACGCACGCCTTCGTACGGCAGCGTCGAAGCAGGTAGCCGGTCGTTCATTGCGCGACTCCCGTCAGGCAGCCTTCCGGTTGAGGCGCCGTCGGCACGCGGCCGTCCGCGTAGCGAAAGCCCTTCGGCAACCCGGCGTCCGGTACATGGCCATACAGCGCCTCGGACGGCAGCGCGTCGTGCAGGATCGCGCGCGCGGCGAGCAGCGCGTCGACGTCGACGCCCGTGTCGAGCCCCATCGATTCGAGGAGGAACACGAGATCCTCCGTGACGATATTGCCGGTCGCGCCCGGCGCATATGGACAACCGCCGAGGCCGCCCTGGCTCGCGTCGATCGTCGTCACGCCCGCGTCGAGCGCCGCGACGACGTTCGCGAGCCCTTGCCCGCGCGTGTTGTGGAAATGCGCGCCGCCGGCCTTGTCGCCGACCTCACGACGCAGACGCGCGAACAGCCGGCGCACCTGTGCCGGATTCGCATAACCGCTCGTATCGGACAGCCCGATCTCGTCGACGCCGCACTCGGCCATCGCGACGGCCATCGCGATCGTCTCGTCGTCGCTGACGGCGCCCGCGATCGTGCAGCCGAACGCGACCGACACGCCCGCCTCGATCTGTATCGACGGATACCGCGCATCGCGCAGCGCGACGATCGCGCGCACCTCGTCGATCATCTGCGCGGGCGTCTTGCGGATGTTCGCCAGCGAGTGCGCTTCCGTCACCGAGACCGGCAGCGTCAGCTTGTGCACACCCGCCACGAACGCGTGTTCGGCGCCGCGCAGGTTCGGCGCCAGTGCGGCGACGTGCAGCCCGGGAATCGCCAGCGCGTGCACGACGACATCGGATACATCGGCCATCTGCGGCAACAGCCTGGCCGGCACGAACGACCCCACCTCGATCTCGCGCAGGCCGGCCGCGGCCAGCGCGGTGATCCAGCGCAGCTTGCCGGCCGTCGGCATCACGGTCCGGATGCTCTGCAGGCCATCGCGCGGCCCGACCTCGCTGACCAGCACCTTCGGATATTCGGAAACGCTCATTCGACACCTCATCGTTCTATCTGAAAGAACATCGTTCTATTTGATAGAACTTTAGGCGCACGTCGAACGAGCAGTAAGCGGGGTATACCCGTGAAAACGTGATTTTCTGGAACTTGAGTTCTGCCAGACAGAACGATATAGTCGACCGCACATCATTCGAAGGAAGCAGGCAGTGCCTACGACTCCAGCAGATCACGCCGACGACGGGCCCGATGCGGCGACCGAAGCCTCCAGCGGCGTCGCCGTTCTCGATCGCGCGTTCGCGATCCTCCGTGCGTTCGGACCGACCGACGACCGGCTGTCGCTTGCCGAGCTGTCGCGCCGCACCGGGCTGTACAAGAGCACGATCCTGCGCCTGCTCGCCGCGCTCGAGCATGGCGGCTTCATGCGCAAGCTCGACGACGGCCAGTACGCGGTCGGACACGAGCCGCTGCGGCTCGCCGCGCTGTACCAGCGTTCGTTCCGGGTCGGCCCGGTGGTCGAGCCGCTGCTCGAGACGCTGAGCCGCGAACTCGGGGAAACCGCGTCGTTCTACGTGCGCCAGGGCGACACACGCTCGGTGCTCTACCGCGTCGAGCCCGCACGCGCGGTGCGCGTGTCGATTCGCGTCGGCGAGGAATTTCCGGTTCGCCAGGGCGCGTCCGGGAAGGTGCTGCTGGCGTTCACCGATGCGCAGGACGCACGCTGGGACGACGTGCGCGAACAGATGTGGGCCGCGTCGTACGGCGAGCGCGACCCCGAGACGGCGTCGGCCTCCGTGCCCGTGTTCGGCGCGGCCGGCGAATGCGTCGGCGCGCTGACGGTGTCGGGCCCGAAATCGCGGCTCGCCGCCGCGCCCGCGATGGCGGCGGCGCTCGCGATGCTGCTGCCGCTCGCGCAAAAGGCGACCGTTGCACTCGGTGGCGCGGGTGCCCGCTACGACGCGGCCGCCGTGCGCGACAGTCTCGAGCGGCTTGCGTCGGCAGCGGACGACGCCCGGTCGTAGCCGGCCGCGCGCGGGCGGCAGTGCGGCAGCGCGAAAGGCGGCCGCATGCGACACTGGCCGCCGATGCACGCATCGCGCGCCGCCCGTGGGCGCACCCTGCGCGCAACCGCCAACCCGACATGCATGAGGGGCATCCGCCATGAACGCCGCGCGCACCGCCACCTGGTATTTCGATTTCGTTTCGCCGTTCGCGTACCTGCAGCAGGAACAGTTCGACCGGTTGCCGCCCGCGGCCGCGTTCGACGCGCGGCCGATCGTGCTCGGCGCGCTGCTCACGCACTGGGGCCAGAAAGCGCCGGCCGAGATCGCGGCGAAACGCGTCTTCACCTATCGCCACGCGCAATACCGCGCTGACAAGCTCGGCATTGCGTTCCGGATGCCGCCCGCGCACCCGTTCAACCCGATCAAGCCGCTGCGCCTCGCGATCGCGATGGGCAGTACGCCCGATGCGATCCGGCGGATCTTCCGGCATATCTGGCGCGACGGCCAGGACGTGTCGACGCCGGAAGGCTTCGCCGCGCTGTGCGAAGCCGTCGGTTTTCCGGAAGGCGTGACGGCCGTCGAAGCACAGCCGGTGAAGGACGCACTGCGCGCGAACACGGATCAAGCGATCGCGCACGGCGTATTCGGCGTGCCGACCTTCGAACTCGACGGCGACCTGTTCTGGGGCGAGGATGCGACCGACATGTTCGCCGACTGCGCCGCGTCGCGCGCGTGGCTCGACTCGCCCGAGGTGCGCCGCATCAGCGCGCTGCCCGAAGGGATCCGGCGCGGCTGACCGCGCGGCCTTCGACACGCGTCGGCGCGGCCTCGCGCATCGGCGCGACGAACCGCACGAACGCGTCGCGCACGCAAAACGGGCAGGCTCACAGGGCTTGCCCGCCTTTTCTTTTATTTTCGATCGGCGCACGCATCGCGCTGCGCGGCCCGGCAGATTCGCGCGGTCGGCAACCCGCATTCGTGCATCCGGCGCAAGGTCCGCACCGGCCCGCCGAATTGTCCAGTTGAACCAAATATTTTTCCGGCGGCCGTGCCAATGCGCACGCAAACGTCGGACGATTCGACCCTGCCGCGCCGCACGGCGCGCTCCCATCCGGCCCCGCCACGCAGCCCCGTTTTATCAGGGGATTCCCGGTATTTTTTCGGATTTTCTTCGAAATAACGGGTGACATACTTGCCCCCCGTTGCGCTCCGGTGCGAGCGCGCTTTCAGATCCTGCCGGCCGCATGTCTTGCGCTGCGCATCCGTCGGGGTCGCAGAACATGAACCATTTCGACACCACGATCCAGATCTTCCTCACCCACGTGACGTTCGGCCCGCTGATGAATCATGCGATCCGCGTGGTCGCGGGCCTGTACACGTTCAAGGGCTTCGTGCTCGTTCCCGTGCTGTGCTGGCTGTGGTTCCAGCCGGGCCCGAACCGCGAGCGGCAACGCGAGCTGGTCGTCGCGACGATCGCGAGCGGACTCGTCGCGCTCGCGATCGGCCGGCTGCTCGCGCAGGTGCTGCCGTTCCGCGTGCGGCCGATCTACAACCCCGACCTGCACCTGCAGTTTCCGTCGGCTGGGCTGCGCGCGGCGACGTTGCAGGCATGGAGTTCGTTTCCGAGCGATCACGCGATGCTGTGGATGGCGATCGCGACCGGCATCTTCATCATCGCGCGCCGCGCCGGCGTGTTCGCGCTGCTTTATTCGGCCGTATTCATTTGCCTGCCGCGCGCGTATCTCGGCTTTCACTACCCGACCGACCTGATCGCGGGCGCCGCGATCGGCATCGCGATCGCCTGGCTGCTGACGCGCGACGCGGTCCGGTCGCGCTTCGCGCCGCAGGTGCTGGAGATGATCCGGCGCTTCCCCGCGCCGGCCTATACGCTCGCGTTCCTGCTGTGCTTCGAGTTGATCACGCAGTTCGACGAACTGCTGACGCTCGCGCAGTCGGCCACGCACACGATGTGACGGACGGGCGCCGCGATGCTGCCGTTACTGTCCTTCCGTCGGCCGGGCTCGCGCTGCCGGCCATGCGCGGCCGCGGCACGCCGCGCGACGGCCGCGCATGTCAGTCTCGATCCGGCGCGCCGAGCGGAAAGAACGAGCGAAACGGCCGCGCCTCGTCGACCGCGCGCGCGAACGACGGCCGCGCCAGCAGACGCTTGCGATACGCAATCACGTTCGCGAACGACGGATCGATCCGGTGGGTCCAGTCCGCGTAGAACAGGAACGGCGCCGCGCCGCAATCGGCGAGGCTGAAGCGGTCGCCGGCCGCCCATTCGCGATCGGCCATCTTCTTGTCCAGCCACGCATACGACGTGTCGAGCATCGCGCGCGCATCGGCGACGCCGCGTGCATCGCGCTCGGCTTCCCGGCGCAGCGCGTCGTGCACGACCTTCTGCTGCGGCGTCGACACGTAGTTGTCGAAGAAACGATCCATCATCCGCACCTCGAGCGCGGCGAGCGGATCGTCGGGCAGCAGACGCACGGGGCCCGGATGGTTCAGGCCGAGATACTCGATGATGATCGACGCCTCGACCACGGTGCGGCCCGCATCGACGAGCACCGGAAAGCGCTTCAGCGGCCACAGCGCGGTCAGTTCCTGCATCGGCTTCGGATCGTCGTGCGCGAGCAGGCGATACTCGAACGGCGTGCCGTTCTCGTACAACGCGGTCAGCACCTTCTGGCAGTAGGACGAAAAGGGATGGGCGTAAAGCGTCGGCATCATCGCGTGACCTCTCAGGGGTTTCGGCGCCGCGCCATGCGGCACCCTATGAACGGATACCTTGACGACGAACGGCGCCGGGCCGTTTCGACATCGGTCCGGATTTTTTTTGTCGCGCAACCTCGGGCCGCTACGACCGGCCGTCCATCACGACGCGCCCTTCCGCGCGCCAGCGCAGCATCCCGCCGCCGAGGTTCGCGACCGCGTCGAAGCCGGCCTTCAGCAGGATCACGTTCGCTTGCGCGGACCGTCCGCCGGCCCGGCACACGGTCACGACCGGCCGGTCGCGCGCGATCTCGCCGGCGCGCGCGGCCAGTTCGCCGAGCGGGATCGGCGTCGCGCCGGGCAGGTGGCCGAGCGGGCCCGTGAATTCGTCCGGTTCGCGCACGTCGACGACCTGCACAGCCTGCAGATGATCCTCGAGCCATTGCGGATCGATTTCCCAGAAGCCGGCGAACGTGTAGACGAGCGGCGCCCAGTCGGGCGCCGCCTGCGCTTCGGGTGCGTTCGCGGCGACGCCGCATTGCAGGTTCGCCGGCACCGCGACGTCGATCTGGCGCGGGTGCGCGAGGCCGAGGTTGTGCATGTAGCCGGCGAAATCGTCTTCGCTGAGATCGCCGCCGAGCCGCGGATTGAAACGCCGCTCCTCGCCGACGCTCGTCACCGTGAGCCCGCGATAGTCGTGCGCCGGATACAGCAGGCACGCGGCCGGCAGCGTGAAGAGCCGGCCGTGCACCGCACGATACAGCGCGCGCGGGTCGCCCTGCTGGAAGTCGGTGCGGCCCGTGCCGCGGATCAGCAGGCAATCGCCGGTGAACGCCATCGATTCGTCGTCGAGCACGAGGCTGATGCAGCCGCTCGTGTGGCCGGGCGTCGTGCGCACGGTCACGTAGCGCGCGCCGAAGGTGCAGCGGTCGCCGTCGTTCAGGTAGCGGTCGGCACCCTGCGCGCCGCTCGCGGCCGAGATCGCGATCGCGCTGCCCGTGCGCTGCTTCAGCAGCCACGCGCCCGTCACGTGATCGGCGTGCACGTGCGTGTCGACGGTCGCGACGAGCCGCAGCCCGAGCTCGTCGAGCAGCGCCACGTCGCGGCGCACCTGCTCGAACACGGGATCGATCAGCAGCGCTTCGCGCGACCCGCGGTCGGCGAGCAGATAGGTGTAGGTTGACGATTGCGGGTCGAAAAGTTGCCGGAAGATCATCGCGAAATTGCTCCGTCGCCTGTTCAGGTGGATGGTGTACGGCCCACGTGCCGTGCGTCGCCGACGCGCGTGCAAGTGGGTGCGAGTGCCGCCCCGTTCGTATGCCGGCCGCGCCGCATGATCCGGACGTTCACGGCTGCGTCTGCTGCGCATCGACGTCCGGCATCGACGTCGGCATGATGACATCGCCGCCGGGCAACCGGCATCGTGCCTGCTGCGTTTCACACATCCATATAGCGTAGATCAAAATGCACACGCCGCCGGCGTCCCATACACGGCAACCGATTCCGATGACGAATGTCGCGCGGCGGGACGGTTCGCCGGGCCCGGACGGTGGCGTGCTCTGCCTTGTACTACGGCCTGTTCTCGTCCCCGTTCACAGGAATTCCGTCGACGTGTCGCTGACGATCGATCACGGACAAAGACGTGTGAACAAGGGACCAAGGATCGGCTCGTCGCGAATGAAGCTCGACTTCTTCAGCCGCCATCAACGACAAATCCGGATCCGGCGGGATCTCTCGATTTTTATCGAATTTATCCACAAATCGTTGGCTTGACTTCGGGCGATCAGAGTGTTTTGCATTTTTTGACGTCTGCAATTTTCACCTGTTGCCAGTCGTCAGCGATCTTCTTCCAATCGACCGCACGATCCACTTCGATTTCTTGTTCTGTTTTTTTCAATCACTTGCCGAACCATACCCAAAAAAATCCGGGGCATCCGATTTTGGCCGTTTCGACTCGGGCATTTTCTTCATTTCCACCAGTACCGGTAGTTCCGACGCTCAACCCGGCAAAGCGGCGTGACGCGAAGGAGGAGGCGCGATATCGCTCGGCAAACCGCGCAGATTTTCAGGTACCAGTCGGTGCATCAATGCCCGATGCTGTCGGCGTTTCGTCTGAAAATATCGATATTCGATATTATTTCGAGTGGCCGAAATTTCTCTATTCCACATATGAAATTTTCGCAACGTGCATTGTGAACTGCGACCCCGTTAGTATTTACCGATCAAATGTAAAAGGAAGCGACCCATCAATCAGTGCCCGAATCCAAGTCAGAACAATTCTGCATACTCCAGCTTGGCGGAATTCGCGCCCGGGTCGGACCCTTCTCCCACCCCATTTCTCGCTCGTTACGCTCTTTGCATTTCGTAACAAGTCGAGTTGATTCGTCAGGGCGTGCTGTTTTAAATTTCGCCGGTCGCCCAGCAGCATCCGGCAGTCGGGCGACGTTTCATTCTACAAATCGCAACATGCCGGATACCTGGGTGGCCAGCCATCCGACACTACAAGTCTGCGCGCTGTGCGGGCTTGATCAAGCGGTCGAACTCGCAATGGGTATCGATTCGACTACGTACAGCCCGTTGGAACCCGACGCGCCGTAGTGGGCTCGCCGAGTTGTTCATGTCATGCCGAACTGGAGCCAGCTTGATAGTGGAATCCACGATCGAATTTTGATATTTGCATCGTACTCCTGAACGTATCGCCGGGATTCACCCAGATTTTCGACGGTACGACTTAACTTTGCGCAATGCGCCGAAAGAGGACAGAAAATGGAATTCGTACGAATGGGAATCGTCTTTGTTCATCTCATAGCCTGCTGTGTCGCGATTGGTCTCGTGCTGACCAGCGACATTGCCATGGTCAGGCAACTTTTGGATTCTGACGCACCTACCGATTCTGCCCAGGTCCACCTGGCCAGCCTGCAGCGCACCGTCACGTTGGCGCTGACGGTGCTTTGGATCACCGGTATCGCGATCATTGCGTTCGATATGCGGACTCAAGGTCTCGGGTATCTCGGCAATCCCAAGCTGCAGGCCAAGATAGGCATCGTCGCCTTGCTGACCTTCAACGGTATCGCTTTGCACTCCGCGGTCCTCCCGGCAATGCAGAAAGCGGGATCCTTGCTGAAGCTTTCCTTCGAACGACGCATGGTTGCCATTTTCGCGGGCGTGATTTCCGCCGTTTCGTGGTTCTACGCGGCAATGCTTGGCGTCGGTCGCCCGTTGAGCTGGAAGTATTCGTTGATCCAGATCCTGGCGGCTTACCCGGCACTGATTGCGGGTGGAATCGCCACCATGTTGCTTATCACGGCAGTGGCGAAATCCAGGGCGCCCGTTGAACGACGGAATACTGAAAAGGTGGCGGCCTATTGAGCGCCGACACCCGAGGGATGCGCACTGCTCGCGGCAGTGCGCATCCTGTCGTCGCACATTCCGCGCTTTGGCCAGCGTCGGATCCCGAATTTTCGGGCGCACGCGAGCACTTGCCGGAGTGACCTGCCTGATTTCTGCGGGTCATTTCAATCTTGTGGAACGGCCTCGGTTGATCCGCTTGGGTTTTCCGGACCAGATCCAGAGCGAGTTTTGTGGCGTTTTGATCCGATACGGCAAGCGGATCACGTCGTGAGATCGAGAGCAATGGCTCGCCGCATGTGCGCGGGGAACGTCGAGAATTTTCGATTCCACGAAGTGCGGCACATTTGGGCCAGCTGGCACGTTCAGAGCGGCACACCGCTTGAGCAACCGAAGGAACCGGGTGGATGGTCGAGTGACGACTTGGTTCTCCGGTATGCGCACCTTGCACCAGACCATCCGGCACAACCTGCGGAATCAGTCGCGGTTTGGTCCCAAGGCGGGACCGATTTCGATGTCACAATCGATCGCCACGCGTCATAATCGGCCGCAACGCCATGACTAGCAGGGCTTCATCGTTTTGAACATCACAATCTGTCTCAGTCCTCCTGATCCATGTCGCTGACGATCGATCCGAAGCAGGCCGCCGCGCTGCTGGCCGTCGCCGACACCGGCAGCTTCGAGCAGGCGGCCGTGCGCCTGCACGTGACCGCGTCCGCCGTCACGCAGCGGGTCCGTGCGCTGGAAGCGAGCCTCGGCACGCCGCTCGTACTGCGCACGCGCCCGTGCCGCCCGACGGTGGCCGGGCAGCGCGTGCTGCAGCACCTGCGCCGCGTCGCGCTGCTGCAGGCCGACCTGCAAAGCACGCTCGCGACCGAGCGCGCATCGCCGATCTCCGTGACGATCGCTCTGAACGCCGACAGCCTCGGCACGTGGTTCCTGCCCGCGCTGACCTCCGTGCTCGCGGGCGAGCGCATCCTGTTCGAGCTGATCGTCGAGGACCAGGACCACACGTTCGCGCTGCTCGAAAGCGGGATGGCCGTGGGTTGCGTGACGACCGAGCCGAAGCCGATGCGCGGCTGCATCGCGACGCCGCTCGGCACGATGCGCTACCGGCTGCTCGCGGCCGCCGCGTTCGCGGTGCGCTGGTTTCCGCGCGGGCTGAACCGCACGAGCGCGCGCAAGGCGCCCGTCGTCGCGTATTCGCGGCGCGATACGCTGCAGTCGTCGTTCCTGAAGGAGAAGTTCGGATTGCCCGAAGGCGCCTACCCGTGCCACTACGTGCCGGGCACCCATTCGCATTTTGCGGCGGTGCGGCACGGGCTCGGTTACGCGATGGTGCCGGAGCCGCTGATCGGCACCGCGCCGCTCGACGCGCAGGGGCTCGTCGATCTCGCGCCCGCGCATCCAACCGACGTCACGCTGTACTGGCACGCATGGACCGTGCAGTCGCCGACGATGGCGTCACTGTCCGCGCGGGTCGTCGAAGCGGCGCGCCGGTTGCTCGCACCGCTGCCGAAATGACATGAGCCGGTGACGGGCCCGGCCCGCGGCCGTTACGCGCGACGCTGCGAGAAATACGCGCCAACCGCGTCGAGGAACGTGTCGATGTCCGCGCGCGACACGTCGCAGTGGGTGACGAAGCGCGACGCGTACAGCATCTGCGTGAGGATCCCGCGCGCCTTGAGCCACGCCTCGAGCGGCGCGCAATCGGCTTCGGGGAATTGCGCGAACACCATGTTCGTCGCATGCGACATCACCTTCACGCCTTCGATGCGCGCGAGGCCTGCCGCGAGATGCGCGGCATTCGCGTGATCGTCCGCGAGCCGCTCGACGTTGTGGTCGAGCGCATACAGGCACGCCGCCGCGAGAATGCCCGACTGCCGCATCCCGCCACCGAGCACCTTGCGCCAGCGCGCCGCGCGCTCGATCAACGCAGGGCTGCCGACCAGCACCGAGCCGACCGGTGCGCCGAGCCCTTTCGAGAAGCAGATCGACACGCTGTCGAACGGCGCGCACAGCTCGGCGATCGGACGGCCCGATGCGACGGCCGCGTTGCACACGCGCGCGCCGTCGAGGTGCGCGGACAGCCCGCGGCTGCGCGCGAACGCGACGGCTTCCTCGACATAAGCTTCCGGCAAGACCTGGCCGCCGATCGTATTCTCGAGCGCGAGCAGGCGCGTGCGGGCAAAGTGATTGTCGATCGGCTTGATCGCCGCGGCGATCTTCGCGAGCGGCAGCGTGCCGTCCGGCGCGTTCTCGATCGGCTGCGGCTGGATGCTGCCCAGCACGGCCGCGCCGCCGCCTTCGTACTTGTAGGTGTGCGCGAGCTGGCCGACGATGTATTCGTCGCCGCGCTCGCAATGGGCCATCAGTGCGGCCAGGTTGCTCTGCGTGCCGCTCGGGAAGAACAGGCCTGCTTCCTTGCCCGCGCGCTCGGCCGTGACCGACTGCAGGCGCAGCACGGTCGGGTCGTCGCCCCACACGTCGTCGCCGACTTCGGCGGCAGTCATCGCGGCCAGCATGGCCTGGCTGGGACGTGTCACGGTATCGCTGCGTAAATCGATCATCGCTGTGCCCTGAGTAAACGCGGACCGGAACCGATGCGCCCGGCCCTGCCGAAACGAGACTCAAAGTGTACGCAATTCACGCAGCGCCTGCCCACGGTCGATCGTCGATCGCGCCCCGGCGCGTGCGGTACGCCCACGCCGGCGCCCCCGGCGAACGCCGCCGTCAATACCGCGGCGGCGGCGGTTGGACACCCGCCGGAGGCATCGGCGGCGCCGCGCGCGGCGCGCCCCCGCCATATCCGCCGCCACCGCCGCCGCTCATCCCGCCCGGCACCGGCACCCGGTTGCCCGTCGCATACATGCACTGCAGGTACGCGTAGTCGTAGCGGCGCTGGATGTCGTAGGCCGAGCCCTGCGCGGCGCCCGCGCCGACGACGCTGCCCGCGAGCAGCCCCGCACCGGCGCCGACGGCCGCACCGGTACCGCCGTTGAACGCGGCGCCGGCCGCGGCACCCAGCGCGGTGCCGACGGCCGCGCTGCCGACCGCGCTCGCGGTCGCGGCCTGCCCGGCGCTCACGCCGCCCGATTGCTGGAATGCGTACTGGCGGCAGCTTCCGTCGTCGGCGCGGAACTGGTCGAACGACTTGCCGGTGCCGGGCAGCGCCATCACGCTCGGCCCGGTCGGCATGTATGCGCATGCGCCAAGGAGGCCGGCCAGCGCCAGCGCGGCCGGCATGCGCACGAATCGAAATGCGGATTTCATCGTCGCGCCTCCGTCACTGCGGCCGCGCCGGCACCGATCGCCAGCCCGACTTGCAGGTCTTTACGTACGGGTAGTAATGCCTCGACGCGTCGCAGTAGTACCAGAGGTTCGCGTCGCCGTTGTCCTGCGGTTGCCCCTTCTCGACGTACTCGGGCGGCGGAGGCGGATCGACCGGCACCGCGACGACGGGCGGCGGGTAGTAGTAAGGCGCGGGAACGACAGGGTAGTAATACGGGTAGCCGAAGCCGGGGCCGACATAGACCCCGACCCGGGCGGCATGCGCCACGCCGCCCGTCGCGAGCGCCGCCGCGGCTGCCGCGCCCAGCGCGAGCTTCAATCCATTCACGTCACGTTCTCCGACAGGCCGGTTCGCCGATGCGAACCCGATACCCCGCACGCTACGCCGCGCGCGATGCGGCATCCATTACCGGCGAACACGCGAATGTTGCGCGACGTTACCAATGTGACAGACCCCACCCGCGACGCCCCTTCCGCGCGGTCGTCCGCATTACGCGGCTAACGCAACGAAACGGATCGGCCGCACCTGGCGCCGCGCGCCGGCCGCCCGGCGCGCCACTTCCGCACACGCGAATCCGTTCCGTTGACGCGACGCGCCATATTGACGCACGTGCGTCAGACCGCCGCGCCGCGGCCGCGCGCGCGGCGGACAGCCTTCTTGATACGAATCAACGATTTATCCCGAAATCGCGCGCGGCGGGCTGGACATCTGCGACGAGTTGGCACATTTCGCGGTGCAACATCGCGGCACATACTCCAGCCAACCCCGACGCCTGTCCGCCGGGGTCCGCCGGCACCCGTCGGCGGGTATCGTCAGCTTCGGTCAACTGTATGGACACCGCACTTTCGGCCCTCGATCTGGCCCGCCTGCAATTCGCGTTCACCGTCTCCTTTCACATCGTCTTCCCGGCGCTGAGCATTGGCCTCGCCAGCTTCATCGCCGTACTCGAATATCGCTGGCTCAAGACCGGCAAGCAGTACTACAAAACCCTCTGTCTGTTCTGGTCGAAGATCTTCGCGGTCGCGTTCGGGATGGGCGTCGTCTCCGGCGTCGTGATGAGCTACCAGTTCGGTACCAACTGGTCGGGCTTCTCGAGCTTCGCCGGCGCCGTCACCGGCCCGCTGCTGATGTACGAGGTGATGACCGCGTTCTTCCTCGAGGCCGGCTTCCTCGGCATCATGCTGTTCGGCTGGAACCGCGTGAGCCCGCGCGCACACTTCGGCGCGACGCTGATGGTCGCGATCGGCACGCTGATCTCGACGTTCTGGATCCTCGCGTCGAACAGCTGGATGCAGACGCCGCAGGGCTTCGAGATCGTCGACGGCCGCGTCGTGCCGACCGACTGGTTCGCGATCATCTTCAACCCGTCGTTCCCGTACCGCCTGTTCCACATGGCGATCGCCGCGTTCATCGTCGCCGCGCTGGTCGTGGCCGCAACCGCCGCATGGCACCTGCTGAAGGGCCGCCGCGACAAGAGCGTGAAGAAGATGTTCTCGATGGCGCTGTGGCTGCTGCTCGTGCTCGCGCCGCTGCAGGCCGTGATCGGCGACCAGCACGGCATCAACACGCTGAAGCACCAGCCCGCGAAGATCGCCGCGATCGAAGGGCTGTGGGAAACCGAGAAGGGCGGCACGCCGCTGAACCTGTTCGGCATTCCGGACATGAAGGCGGAAACGACGCACTACGCGCTGAAGGTGCCGCACCTCGGCAGCCTGATCCTCACGCACAGCTGGGACGGCGAGATCCGCGGGCTGAAGGATTTCCCGCCCGAAGACCGCCCGAACTCGACGGTCGTGTTCTGGAGCTTCCGGATCATGGTCGGCCTCGGCTTCGCGATGATCGGCCTCGCCGCGCTCGCGTGGCTGCTGCGCCGCCGCGGCCGCCTGTATGAATCGAAGGCGTTCCAGCGCTTCGTGCTCGTGATGGGGCCGACCGGCTTCGTGTCGCTGCTCGCGGGCTGGGTGACGACCGAAGCGGGCCGCCAGCCGTGGGTCGTGTATGGCGTGATGCGCACCGCGCAGGCCGTGTCGCCGCTGTCGGTGCAGCAGGTCAGCCTGTCGATGATGACGTTCGTGATCGTGTACTTCCTCGTGTTCGGCACCGGCGTGTACTACATGCTGAAGCTGATGAAGGCCGGCCCCGCGCTGCCCGACGTGAAGCACGACGACACGCCCGACACGCGCCCCGATCACACCGCGCGCCGCCCGATGTCGGCCGTCGACGAGCTGATCGAGACCGTCTGAGCCCACCCCATCCGCATACGAGAAAACCTATGGACGTCACCGTAATCTGGGCCGCGATCATCGCATTGGGGCTCTTCATGTACGTCGTGCTCGACGGCTTCGACCTCGGCATCGGCATCGTCTTCCCGTTCTTCCCGGACGAGAAGGAACGCGACCTGATGATGAACACGGTCGCCCCCGTGTGGGACGGCAACGAGACGTGGCTCGTGCTCGGCGGCGCCGGGCTGTTCGCGGTGTTCCCGATCGTCTATTCGACCGTGCTGTCGGCGCTGTACCTGCCGCTGATCTTCATGCTGGTCTGCCTGATCTTCCGCGGCGTGTCGTTCGAGATCCGCGCGAAGGCGCGGCGCACGAAACACCTGTGGGATCTCGCGTTCATCGGCGGCTCGGCCGGCGCGACGCTGTTTCAGGGGATCGCGCTCGGCGCGTTCCTGCAGGGCATCGACGTGAAGGACGGCGTGTTCGCGGGCGACGCGTTCGACTGGCTGACGCCGTTCAGCCTGCTGACCGGCCTCGGCCTGATCGTGACCTATGCGCTGCTCGGCTGCTGCTGGCTCGTCGCGAAGACCGAAGGCGACCTGCAGCGCCGGCTGCATCGCGTCGTGTGGCCGCTGACCATCGTGCTGCTCGGCTTCATCGCGGTCGTCAGCCTGTGGACGCCGCTGCAGGATCCCGCCATCGCGCAGCGCTGGTTCGATTCGGGGCTGTTCTGGCGCCTGCTGCCGGTGCCGTTCCTGGTCGCCGGGTGCGCGGTGTGGATGCGGCGCGCGGTGCGCGACCGGCACGACATGACGCCGTTCGTGCTCGCGCTGGCGCTCGTGCTGCTCGGCTACGTCGGCCTGCTCGTCACGCTGTTCCCGTACGCGATTCCTCAAACGATGACGATCTGGGAAGCGGCGGCGCCGCGTTCCAGCCAGACCTTCACACTGGTCGGCGCAGCGGTTATCCTCCCGATCATCATCGCCTACACGACGATGGGTTACTGGGTATTCCGAGGCAAGGTGCGCCATGAAGACCAGCATTACTACCACCACTGATTCCGCCGACCGCCCGCCCGAGGCACCACGGCCGCGGATGCGCGGCTGGATGTGGTTCGTCGTGCTGTGGGCGGGCGGCGTGATCGGCGCCGTCACGCTCGGTTATGCGTTCAAGATTTTCATGAACCTGACGCTGTTTGCGGTGAAATAAGCCTTTCGGCCGGGCACGGTGCCCGGCCTCCCCTCCGTTCGTCACCGGGCGGCAGCCCTCCCCCTCCGTCCGTCCACGCTCCCCTGCGTCGGCGCACGCGCGCCACTCACCGCTCGCACGACGTCGTGCACATCGCCTTGTCCATGTCGCCGAAGAAGGTCTGGTAGTACGCGGGCTCGACGACGGTCTTCGTGCGCGAATCGCCGTTGCTGTCCCACACCGTGCGGTCGAACCGCGCGCGCACGATCGCACCGCGCGTGTCCGGCGCCGTGCGGACCGTCACGACGGCGGCCACGCGCTCGTGGTCCGGCTTCGCGGGCAACGCGCCGATGCGCGCCTTCAGCGCGCCGCGCAGCAGTTGCCGCCACTTCGGGATCAGCGTGTCGCTGCGCCCGCCTTCGATCAGCCCCACGTCCCGATCGACCGTCACCGGCGCGTAGCCCTGCGCGCGCAGCACGCCGGCCACCGCGTCGAGCGCGCGCGCCTGCGAGATGCCCGCATAACGACGGTCGCTCAACATGCGCAGCGTCTGCTGTTCGGTCTCCGTCAGGTCGACCTCGGTCTGGCTCGAGCTGTAGCGCACCAGCGACCCGCCGCTGCCGATCTGGCGCTCGGTGTCCGGCTTCGCCGCACACCCGGTCAGCGCCGCGAACAACCCGGCACAGGCAAGCGTCAGTGCGCCGCGACCGCGCGCCGCCGGCAGCACGGCGCGCCGCGCTCGTCGTTGGCGAAGGCGGTGGCGAATTCCAGTTGATCGGCAATCGGGCGGCGCTATGATCGTCATCGGGGCATTCTCCTGTCGGCGCCATGATAGGGAGACGCCCGGGCCGCCACAAACGACATTTTTTGACCCACTGTTTAGCTTTTCTTCGCGATCTCACGATGCGCCGATTACCGCCCCTGAACGCGCTGCGCAGCTTCGAAGCCGCCGGCCGCCTGCAGAGCCTTACCCTCGCCGCCGAGGAACTGAACGTGACCCAGAGCGCGATCGCGCAGCAGATCCGCGTGCTCGAATCGTTCTTCGGGCAGAAGCTGTTCGAACGCGACGGGCGTTCGCTGCGGCTCACGCCGCGCGCGCGGCATTACCTCGTCGACGTCGCGAGTTGCCTCGGCCGGCTCGCGCAGGCGACCGGGCAGATGTTCGAGCCGGAGGGCGGCCAGCCGGTGCGGATCAATGCATCGGTGTCGTTCGCGCACGGCTGGTTGCTCACGCAACTGGCCGTATTCGAGGCCGCGCATCCGGAGATCGACGTGCAGCTCGTCACGACCGCCGACGCCGAACGCGACCAGATCGACGAATCGTGCGACATCGTGATCCGCCGCTATACGCCGGAGCTGCGCCGCAAGGGCTTCATGTCGCGCCCGCTGCTCGCGACCGTCGCGGTGCCCGTGTGCGCGCCCGGCCATCCGGTGCTCGAACGGGTACGCGTGCCGGCGGACCTGCGCAACGCGCCGCTGCTGCACTTCGCGGGCATGCCGCAGGCGTGGCAATACTGGTTCCATCAGGCCGGCTCGGACGTCACCGAGACATTGCGCGGGCCGTTCTATCGCGAGTTCTTTCTGATGGTGAAGGCCGCCGCGAGCGGGCTCGGCGTGTGCCTCGCGCCGCGCGCGGTCGTCAGCGACGACATCGCGAACGGCCGGCTCGTCGCGCTGTTTCCCGAGGTCCACCTCGAAGGGCCGCCGTTTCATTGCCTGTATCGCAACGACGACGATCCGTCGCTGCGCACGTTCGTCGACTGGCTGTTCGCGCGGGCCGAGGAACTGGACGGGCCGCCACCGCAGTAACCGGCGACGGGCGGGCAACGTGGCCCGTTGTCGTTTGCGTCAGCGCCGCTCGCGCAGCGCCGCTTCGATCTTGCGATCGGTCTTGTACTGGCTCAGCGCGTACACCGACCAGATCGCGGCCGGCAGCCAGCCGATGATCGTGATTTGCAGGATCAGGCAGATGACCCCGGCGATCGGGCGACCGATCGTGAAAAACTGGAACCAGGGCAGCAGCAGGGCAAGCAGAAGGCGCATCGAGAATCCCTTTCGATTTCGTTGAAACGAAGCATACGCGGCCAATATGGCGCGTCGTGCGCGTCATTTCAAGCCCCGCTCCGCGAACGCGCGCCCCGCTTGCCATGGAACGTGACGGTACGTTGCGCATGCGCCGCCGCGCAGAGACCGCCGGCCGCGCAACGCGCGGCCGTGATCTTCGTCATGCAGAGGATTCCTGCTCATTCGGCCGATGCCGTTCGAACCCATGCATCGCGTCAACCGGCACGCCGCCCTACCCCGGACCGCACAGCCAGCGCGCGACCCGCGCGACGAGCGCGTCCGCTTCGTCGAAGCGCTCGACACCCGCCACCTGCGGTGCGTCGCAAATCGCGAACACCGGCTTGCCCCATTGCAGCCCCAGCGCGATTTCGGACAGCGTGCCGAGGCCACCGCCCACCGCGACGAGGCAAAGCGACGCACGCGCGATCAGCGCGTTGCGCGTGATGCCGAGCCCGGTCGGCAGCGCAACCGACAGATAGGGATTCGCTTCGCGCGCATCGTCCTCGGGCAGCAGCCCGATCGCGCATCCGCCCGCCGCGTGCGCGCCGCGCGCGGCAGCCTCCATCACGCCCTGCTTGCCGCCGCCGACGATAACGACGCCCGCCCCCGCGAGCCCGTGCGCGATCCGTTCGGCCGCTGCAAGCTGGGCCGCCGTCGCATCGCGCGGCCCGATCACGCCGACCGGCATCCGGTGCCGGGTCGCGCCACGCTGCCGTTGCGCGAGTTGCGCCAGCGCGTCGCGCGCGTCGTTCGACCATTCAATGATGCCGTTGCCGTACAAGTCCTTCCCCCAATGCAAGCACACAGGTGCAGAGCGCCGTCAGCACGATCGACAGCACGGCGGCCTGCGAGAAATCGGTCTGCCCGTCGGACAGCTTCAGGTACATCAGCAGCGGCAGGATGTTGATCTGCGTACCGGCCAGCGCGAGCGCCGTGCCGTACGTGCCGAGCGCGATCGCGGCGACGAGGCACCAGGCCGACGCGATCGACGGCCACAGCTCGCGCCACGCGACGTCGAACCAGGCGCGCCACGGCCGCGCGCCGAGCGTCAGCGCCGCCTCGAGCGGCCGCCGGTCGAGATTCGCGAGCGCCGGGTAAAGCATCAGCGCGACGCGCGGAATCAGGTAGTACGCGTAGGCGAACGCGAGCCCCGGCATGGTGTAGATCGCGCCGCCGACCACGGCCGGATCGGCGCCGAGCGACGCGAGCAGCATCGTCACGAAACCGGCGCGGCCGAACACGAGAATGAAGCCGTACGCGATCACGAGACCGGAAAACGCCAGCGGCACGCCGAGCAGCGCGAGCGACCAGCGGCGCCGCGCCGGCGACTGCGCGGCCAGCACGAACGCGACCGGCACGCCGACCGCGACGGACAGCGTGCCGGCGGCGATCGCGAGCGCCACCGAGCGCACGATCGCGTCGGCGACGAGCGGATCGCCGAATACCGCGGCGAAAGCACGGCCGCCGCCGTCGAACGCGGCGCCGACGAGCGCGGCGAGCGGCAGCGCGAAGCACACCGCGAACAGCGCGGCGGCCGGCACCGCGCCGTAGCGACGCAGGATGCCGCGCTGCATGGACGAGACCCGCATCGTGCGCCCCTTATTTGCCGAGCGTGGCCTGCGACCAGAGCTGGTCGACCTCGGCCTTGCGCGTCGCGGCCTTCGCGACGTCGAGCGGACGCACCTGCGGCGCGTTCGGCAGCTTCGCGGCGACGTCCTGCGCGACCGGCGTGCCGGGCACGGCCGGCCGCACGTAGCCCTGCGCGAACAGCGCCTGGCCGACATCGCTCATCACGAGGTTGAGCCACAACTGCGCGGCGGCCGGATTCGGGCCGTTCTTCACGAGGCTCATCGCGTACGGCGCCGACACGCTGCCGTCCTGCGGAATCACGACGTCGGCCGCGTCGCCCATGCCGTCCGTGTACTTGGCCTTGAGGCCGTCGTTCTCATAGCCGATCAGGATCGGAATCTCGCCCTTGACGAACTTCGCGTACGGCGTCGTGCCCTCGACGCGCAACACGTTGCCCGCCTGCTTCAGCTTGCCGAAGAAATCCGCGCCCGGTTTCGGGTTGTCGACGCTGCCGCCGTTCGCATAGGCGGCCGCGAACACCGCGACCTGCCCCTGCCCGGTCGAGCGCGGGTCGAGATAGACGACCGCGTTGCGGTACTCGGGCTTCAGCAGGTCGGACCAGCGCTGCGGCACGTTCTTCACGAGCTTCCGGTTGACGAGGAACGCGATGTTCAGCGAATGCACCGCGAACCAGCGCGCGTCCGGCGCGCGGAACACCGTCGGCAGCTTGTCGAAATTGACCGGCTTGAACGGCGCGACGACGTCCTTGGCCGTCGCGTCGAGCGCCGATGCGGCGAAGTAATACGCGGTGTCGGCCTGCGGGCGCCGGCGCGACTTGTCGAGCGCGACGACCGTCGCCGCCGAGCCGATGTCGTTGTACGTGATCTCGACCTTCGGGTAGCGCTTGCGGAATTCGGCGAACAGCGATTTCCAGTTTGCCCATTCCGGGCCCGTGTCGAACGATACGACGAGCCCTTCGTCGGCGGCCTTCTCGTACAGCGCGTCCTCGCCGGGGTACAGCGGCGCGGCATGGGCGAGCGCCGGCGCGAGCATCGCGAACGCACCGAGCGCCAGCAGGCGGCGGCGCATGGCATGGAGGAACAGGCGGCGTGCAGACATCGTGATTCTCCGTTGAATGAATGGGGTAACGCGCTTACGCGGCGGGCAGCACGAGCAGATGGCGCGGTTCGATCGACACGCAGCGCGCGGGCAGTTCGCGCCCTTCGCCGAGCAGCGCGTCGGTCGCGCCCGCCGGCATGAAATCGAAGCGCTGCGTCGCGCCGAAATAGCGGACCTCGCCGACCCGGCCGTCGATGCGGTTCGCGGCCTGCTCGGGCGGATCGGGCTGCAGGTGTTCCGGCCGGACCAGCACGTCGACCGTATCGCCCGGCCGGTGCGTGCCCGTATCCGCGCGCAGCATCGCGAAGCGCACGTCGACGGTGCCGTGCGCGAGCACGCGGCCGCGCAGCAACGTCGAGTGGCCGACGAAACGGGCGACCTGCGCGGTCGCCGGACGCTCGTACAGTTCGCGCGGGGTGCCGGCCTGCAGCACGCGTCCGCCGTCGACGATCGCCACGCGATCGGCCATGCTGAGCGCCTCGTCCTGGTCGTGCGTGACGAGCAGCGTCGTCGCACCGCACGCACGCTGCAGCGCGCGGATCTCGTCGCGCAACTGGTGCCGAATCCCGGCATCGAGCGCCGCGAGCGGCTCGTCGAGCAGCAGCAGCTTCGGTTCGATCACGAGCGCGCGGGCCAGCGCGACGCGCTGCTGCTGGCCGCCGGACAGCATCGCCGTGCCGCGCTCGGCCTGCGCCGCGAGGCCGACGCGTTCGAGCATCTCGAGCGCACGGCGCCGCCGCGGCGCTGCCGCCACGCCGCGCATCTTCAGCCCGTAGCCGACGTTGTCGACGACCGACAGGTTCGGGAACAGCGCGTAGTGCTGGAACACCATGCCGACCTCGCGCCGCCACACCGGCACGCCGGCCATGTCGCCGCCGCCGATCGCGATGCGGCCGGCGTAACCGTCGAGCAACCCGGCGGCAAGGCGCAGCAGCGTCGATTTGCCGGAGCCGCTGCGGCCCATCACCGCGAGCAGTTCGCCCTGGGTCGCGGACAGCGTGACCGCGTCGACGCCGTGACGGGCGCCCGGATACTGGAAGCTGACGTTTTCGAAATCGAGGCTCATGACGGTTTCACTTCAGGCGTTGCACGGTGCAGACGGACACAAGCGTCGCGAGCACGGCGAGGACGAGCAGCACGACGGTCGCCGCGCACGCCATCCCCGACGCGCCGTAGAACGCCTGCAGCAGCACGATCGGATAGTTGCGATAGCGGAAGCCCGCGATCAGGTTCGAGATCTGGAATTCGCCGATCGACAGCGCGGCGACCATCACGAGCCCGGAAAACAGGCTGTGCCGCAGGTTCGGCAGCACGATCGTGAAGAACTGGCGCAGCGGCGTCGCGCCGAGCGTCGCCGCGCACGCTTCGAGACGCTCGAGGCCGAGATGGCGCAGGTCGCTCAGCAGCGTTTGCAGCAGATAAGGCAGCGTCAGCACCGCGTGGGCCGCGACCATCAGCGGCAGCGTGCCGAGCCACGGCAGCGTGTCGCCGCTGAAGATCGCGATGTAGCCGAAGCCGAGCGTCAGCGCCGGCACCGCGATCGGCATCAGCATCACGACGCGCGCCGCGAAGCCGCGGCCCGCCACCGCACGGTGATGCAGCGCATACGCGAGCGGCAATCCCAGCGCGGCATTGATCGCACAGCACGCGAGTGCGACCACGAGGCTCACGCCGAATGCCCGCGTGAAGCTGCGGTTCGCCGCGAGATCCGCGAACCAGTGCGACGTGATGCCGGTCGGCAGCAGCGTGTTCGTCCACGACCCGCCGACCGAGCCGATCAGCAGCAGCGCGATCGGCAGCGCGAGGTACAGCGCGAAGGCCGCGACGAATGCGTGCAACAGCAGGCGTCCCGCCAGCGCGCGCGGTCGTTTGTTACGACGAATCGGAACACCTGCGGCTGCGGCAGGCGCGGTTGACGGATGCATGGACGGGCTCGCTGACGGAAACGGAACGGGCCGCGCAAGGTCCGCCGGACGTGACCGGCGGACCTTGTCGTGACAGGCGCAGTGTGCGGACGCGACATGGCATCGTCATGAAAAAAACGTACAACGCCCGCATCGATCTGTGCGCGCAAGGAATAGTTCGCCATGAAGCACCTGTTTCCGAACGTCGCGGAACTGCACGCGTTCGCGACTTCCGTGAAGTACCTGAACTTCTCGTATGCGGCCCGCGAGCTGGGGCTGACGCCGAGCGCGGTCAGCCGGCAGATCGCGAATCTCGAGGCGCTGTTCGGCGTGAAGCTGTTCGTGCGCGAAGGGCGCAATCTCGCGCTGACACGGGCCGGACAGGTCTATCACGCGCGCGTGATCGGTCCGTTGCGCGAGATCGGCAACGCGTCGATCGAACTGCTGAGCGCGCGCGAGAACAGCGACCTGCTGACGATCGCGAGCGTGCCGACCTTCACGACGAAATGGCTGGTGCCGCGGCTCGCGCGTTTCCTGGCCGACGCGCCGGGCGTCACTTTGAGCTTTCGCCGCCATCTGGCGCACGGCGACGTGTTTCCGTTCGGGCTCGACGCGGCGATCCGTTATGGCGACGGTGCATGGGAAGGCGTCCGGTGCGATTACCTGGACGGCCGCACGTTCGTGCCGGTCTGCTCCCGCGAATTCGCGGCACGGCATGCGCTGCGCGCGCCCGCCGACGCGGTGTCCGCGCCGCGGCTCGTGCACGAGCAGGCGGAGATCGCGTGGTCGATGTGGGCGGAGCGCCATCGCGCGGCCCACATGAACGCGCTGGCGGGGCCGCGCTTCGAACAGTATTCGGTGCTGATCCAGGCCGCGCAGGCCGGGCTCGGACTCGCGCTCGTGCCGCGCTTCCTGATCGCCGACAATCTCGCGGCCGGCACGCTCGTCGAACCGTTCGACGCGCCCGTCGACGTCGACGCGCAGGGGCACTACCTGTGCTACGCGCCGGAGCGCCTGGAGACGAGCGTCGCGTTGCGGCGCTTCAGGGAATGGATGCTCGGCGAGTGCGCGAGCGCGTGAGCGTCGGCGTAGCCGGCATCGTCATGCAAAAAAAGCGCGGCGCCGCCGGCCATCGGCCGAACGGCACCGCGCGTCCGGTACCGGAAGCCGCCGCGAAGGCGGCCACCGGCACGCTCCATCAGCGCCCGATACCGAGCCCCGGCAGCACGCGCGTGTTCTCGGCCACGACCGCATGCAGCAGACGCGGTTCAGCACCGAGCAGTTCGAGGATCGTCGGCGCGACCTGCTTCGTGCCGACCAGATCGTTCACGGTACGCGCGCGATGGATGCCCGGGTACGACACGAGCAGGCCGAGGTGGCTGTCGTCCGGCGCGTTGCCGCCGTGCTCCTCGTCCTTCTTCGTGCTCGACGTATAGATCACGCCCGGATTCGGCTGGACGATGATGTCCGGCGTGCGGCCGTTGGCCGGATCGCCGAAGCGGTCGGCGAGCGCCGCGCCGTACAGGATGTACGCCTGCGAGCCGTCCGCGCAGATCCCCGGCGCATTGCAGCTCAGGTTCGCCTTCAGCGTCTGCACGACGGCCGTGCGCTGGTTGCGGTCGCGCAGCCAGATCAGGCCGACGTCGTCGGTCTGCACGAAGCCCGTGCCGACCAGGCCCGAACCGTCGTTCAGGTTGCCCGTCGTCGTGTTGTTCTGGCCGAAGTTGCCGTTCGGGTCGAGGTAGTTGTTCGCTTCGAGCAGCTTCGTCAGCGTGTCGCCGTTCTTCACGAGCTTCGTGTGATCGGTCGGCGACTGGCCGTGCTTCGACGTGACGATCACGGCCGTCGACGAGTACAGGTTGGCCTGCTTCAGCGCCGCGACGATATGGCCGATCGAGTTGTCGACGTACGTGATCGCGTTCGCGACCTGCCCGCTCGGCGTGAAGTTCGCGTCGAGATAACCGCCGCCCGTCGCGACCGTCGCCTTCTGCGCGACGCTGAGCGTCTGGAAGTCGGCGCCGAACAGCGTCGGCACCGGCGCGCTCTTCATGCCCGTCGAATCGCGGCCTTCGATCTGGTTGATCAGCGCCTGCACGTGGAGGTTGTCGAAGCGCGCGGTATGCGAGTAGACGTCCGTGTAGTTCGTGCCCGTCGCCGGATCGATCGAGTTGATCTCGGTGCGCGCCAGATCGTCGACGCCGGTGCCCGACGGCCCGTTCAGCCAGTCGTAGCCCCACGCGTGCTTGTCGGCCCACGCCGTATGCGCATTCGGGATCCCCGCCTTCACGGCCTCGAACACCGTGTTGGTCTTCACGTAGTTGTGCGGGTAGACCGGCACGCACTGGCCGCCCACGCGCGCATGCGGGATCGCCTGCGGGTTGAACGCGCCGCCGCCGTTCAGGTGGATCAGCGCGCCGCCGTTCTGGGCGTCGATGCCCGTGGTTTCGTCGAACACGACGTTCCAGCCCTGCTTGCCCGAACACGTCGTGTCGCTCGGCGCATACAGGTTGCGGTCATACGACACGTCGTAGAACAGGCCGGCCGTCTTCGGCGAGCCGCCCGTCACGAGCGCCGCGAGGCCCGGGAACGAATCCGACAGGCCGGGCGTGTACGCGTTCGTGTACGTCACGCCGTGCTGCGCGAGCACCGCGATGTTCGGACACGTGTTCGCGCCGATGCAGCGCGCGAGATCCTGCTCGTGCAGACCGTCGACGCTGATCAGCAGCACGTGCTTCACGACGCGGCTCGCGTGGCCACGGTCCTCGCCCTGACTGTCGCCGTCCTGCTGCGCCGCGTGCGCACCCATGCTTGCGAGCGCCAGCGCGCCCGCCACCATCACGGCCATCTTCCGCTGCTTACCGAAAAACGAAATCATCACCCCACCTCATCGATTGATGTTGAACTGCGTGACTTGCCATCAGGCGCGCAAAATATCGCCGGATCGTGCGGCGGTCGGATGAAGCGGGGCTTTCTGTTCTCTGTCAAACGTAACCAATCGCAAGTGACATGAAGTCGTCGCAATGCGTTGGCGCGCCAGGCATCGGCGCGCGCCCGGAATTTTTTTCGGCTTGGCCCGCGACTATTGGCGTGTGATAAAGGGTTTTCCCTGACCCGGAGCACGAGTATGTCGACCCTGGAAGCTCTCCGGTTCGTGCTGGACGATGCACGCACCCCCGAAATCATTCGCCATCACGTCGTCGACGCGCTGCAGTACGCGCTGCGCAATTACGGACAGGTGTTCACGGCGAAGGAAGTCGAATGGCTGACGCACTGGGATGATGCGCGTCTGCCGTTGGCCGCGAAGAAGGAGCTGGACAAGCGCGAACCGGCGATCGCCGCGCGCTGAAAAAAAGCCGCCGCGCCCGGCAGGTGCGGGCGCGGCGGCAGCAGATGAAACGACGCGTTACTGGAGCCCGAAGTCGACGCGGGTCGTCGCGCCCTTGTCCTCGATGCCCTTCGCATCGAGCTTCGGTGCGACGACGAACACACGGCTCGAATCGATCTTGCCGTCGAGGTACTGGCGCACCGACTCGGCACGCTGCTGCGCGAGCGCGCGCAGCGCGTTGTCGTCGGCCGGCGCGTGATCGGCCAGCGCCTGCTTCATGTCCGCATCGGGCAGCGTCTTCTGCAGGCCGACCAGATTGCGTGGCTTCTTGAAGTCCGCGGCCTTGTACGCACGCGTCAGGTACTTGCTGTATTCGGCCGGCTCGACCTTCACCGACATCGGATCGATGCTCTCGCCCTGGCCGACCACGTCCTTCAGCTTCTGCTGGCGCACCAGCCGGTCGACGTACGCGTCGCGCAGCCCCGGCGTGTCCTTCGCCGGATCGACGCGGCCGATCAGGTCGAGGCGGATCGACGGCTTCTCGGTCAGCATCTTCACGACGGTGTCGAGCTTCTTCTGCTGCGTGTCGGTCAGCGCGTAGGTACCCGGCGCGAACTCGACGTAACCGAGATCCTCGCCGCCGCCGCCGAACGCGTTCGCGAGCAGCGTGAACGGCGACGTGACGGCCTTCGCGATCAGGTTCAGCACCGCATGCCAGATCAGCCCGCCGACGCTGAACTCCGGATTCGCCAGCGAACCCGACACCGGCAGGTTCACGTCGATCTGGCCGCGCGTGTTCTTCAGCAGCGAGATCGCGAGCTTCACCGGCAGCTTCGTCGCCGTGTCGTTTTCGACGCGATCGCCGAACGTGAGCTGGTCGATGAAGATGTGGTTGTTCGCCTGCAGTTGGTCGTTCACAAGCTGGTAGTGCAGATCGACGTTGAGCTTGCCCTTCGTGATCGGATAACCCGCGTACTTCGCCGAATACGGCGTCAGGTTGGTCAGCTCGATGTCGTGCGCGGTCGCCGTGAGGTCGAGCGCCGGCTTCTCGATCAGCGGGTTCACCGAGCCCTTGATCGAGATCGGCCCGTTGCCCGACAGGTTCGCGGCGACGTCGACCGGCGCGGACGTCGTCGAATCCGTGCCGAACGCGCCGATCGTGCCCGTGATCGCGACGAGGTTCGCCGTGTAGTTCGGCTTGATGAAGTTGTCGGTGTACGTGACGCGGCCGTTCTGCAGCAGCAGCTCGCCGAAATGCATCCGCACCGGGTTCTGCGGCGGCGTCGCGGCCTTTACGACCACCGTCGCGGACGCGGCCGATGCGGGCTGCGCCACCGCCGGTGCCGACGCGGCCTGCGGCGACAGCGGCACCGGCTCGCCCTTGCTCGCGTCGCGCGTGAGCGACTGCGCGGGGCCCGTCTCCTTCGCGACGACGTCCTTCAGGTTCAGGCGCCCCTGCGCGTCGAGCAGCACGCGGCCGTAGAAGTTCGAGAACGTCACGCGCGCGGCATCGACGTCGGTGCCCTTCTCGTCGTAGTTCGCCTTCAGGTTCGTCAGCGCGAGCGAGCGCCAGCCCGCGAACGGGTCGGAGGTCGCCTTGTCGAGCATCCGCACGTCGACCAGCGCGACGTCGCCGCGATAGGTCGCGCGCGGCGCGTCCTTCACCTGCGTGAACGTCAGGTTGCCCTGCGCGTTGAGCAGCGCGCTTGCGATCGTCGCGTTCAGCGCGCTGCCGAAGTACGGCTCGAACGCGGCCGCGTCGAGGCGGTTGCCGTTGATCTTCAGGCCGAGCTTCAGCGGCTGCGCGGTCACGTCGCCCGTCACGTTCAGCGAGCCCTTGCGGTTCAGCGTCGCCTTCAGCTGCACGGGCAGCGGCTTCGTCATGTCGTCGCTGAGCTTCTGCACCGACAGTTCCAGCGGCTTGATCGCCAGCTTCACCGGGCGCGGCGTCGACAGGTCGGTGAAGTTCGCGGACGAATCCTTCACGTTCAGCGCGTCGATCCGGTAATGCCACGACGGCGCGGCCACCGCGGCCTTGTGCGCGACCGTGCGCTTGGGCACCGACGCCTGCGCCGGTCCGGCCAGCGCCGCGAGGTCGATGTTGCCGTCCTTCAGGCGCTTCACGTCGAGCGCGAGCCCGCTCGCGTCGACGCTCGCGATCTCCGCGTTGCGCGTGGCGACGTCGACCTTCGCGATCTTCGCGCTCGCATCGGGCAGCACGATCGCGGGCGTCTTGCTATCGGGCGTCGCGATCTTCAGCGATTTCAGGCTCACCGTGCTGTCGGCGACCTGCGCTTCGAGCGGCGTCTTGCCCCAGTCGGTCTTCGCGTTGATCGTCGCGCCAAGCGTGCCGTCGAGCACACGCGCGCGCGTCGCTTCGCCGAGATACGGCTGCAACGCCGGCAGCGCGAGCGCGTCGATCGTCAGCTTCGTGTCGGCCTGCTTCTCCGCGAGCGTGAACGCGCCTTCGGCCCGCACGTCGCCGCCGCGCGACAGCGACGTCGACAGCGTGTATTTGGCGGGCGTCTTGCCCTGCAGCGAGAAACCGTCGAGCGTCGCGGCGAGCTTCGTCAGCGAGACCGCGTTCGGCGTGGCCGGCACGCGGTCGTCGACGTTGATCGTGCCGCCGTCGATCGCGAAATGACGGATCGTCAGGTCGAGCGGCGGCGCTTCCTTCGCATCGGCCTCGGCCTTCGCGCCGCTCGCGGCATCGGCGGAGGACGCCGCCGCGCCCGATGCCGCCGGCTTGCCCTCGGCGGCCTTCGGTGCGGCGGCCGGCTGCGCGGCGAGCTTCTCGACGTTCAGCACGCCTTGCTTGTCGCGCGACAGGTCGACGACGGGCTGGTCGATCCGGATCTCGTCGAAATGCAGCGCATTGCGCAGCGGTTCGAGGCTGGTCGCCGCGACGTGCACGCCGCGCGCGGCGAACAGCGGCTCGGACGCCGGGCTCGTCACCTTCGCGTCGTTCAGGTCGACGGTGCCCGACACGCGCAGCGCGGGCGTTTCGCCGTTCATCGCGAAGTTGAGCGTGAGGTTGCTGCTCAGCAAGCCGCTCGCCACGGCCACCGGCAGCTTGGTCGGCGCATACGAGATCAGCTTCGGCACGTCGAGCCGGTCGAATTTCAGCGCGATTTCCGATTCACGCGACTGCGCGAACGGCTTGGTCTTGCCGTCGATCGCGATCGGGCTGCCGTCGAAACGCATCCGCAGCGTCGGCTGGACGAAGATGTCGGTCTTCGACGCCAGCGTCGCGATATACGGGATGCCGAGCATCCAGTTGTCGACGACGTGCTTTTCGTTCAGCAGGCGGTCGTCGAAATCGATCCGGCCGTCGTTGACCTGGATGTTCGACACCGAGAATTGCGTCGGCTTGCTCGCCGGCTTGGACGGTGTGGAGAACTTCTCGATCAGGTCGGTGAAGTTGAAGCGCTGCGCGTCGTAGCGAACGATATGAAAGCGCGGCGAATCGAGCAGGATTTCGTTGACGATCGGCGCGCCGCGGAACAGCGACGACCACGACGGCCTCACGACGAGCTTGCCGATGTCGATGAAGTCGCCCTGGCCGCCGCGCTCGCCGACGTGAATGCCGTCGGCTTCGAGATTCAGCGTGTACGGGTTCAGCGCGATGCGCTGGATCGTGGCTGGCCGGTCGAGCTGTTGGCTCAGTTGCTGTTCGGCGATATGGCGGATCAGCGGCGGCGCCGCGAAGAACCCGAGCAGTCCGAACAAAACGAGGAAGATCAGCACGCCGATGCCGATACGCCGGGTCCGGCGCGAGCGTGCAACGCCGCCGAGGGCATGGAGGGTCGAGGATACGGTTTTTTTGTCTGCGCTTGCCATGCTTGAATGCCTCGGGAACGGATGCATGGCCGCACCGGAGAACCGGGCGGCCATGCACGCTATCCCGAAAGTATAGGCTCAGGAGGTGACGGTACGGAATCGGGGCGCCACCGCGCCCGCCGGTCGGACAACGGCGGCGGTCATCCGTTCATTTCCGGACCACGACGGGCGGCATCCACGACCCGTCGCTCGCCTGCGGCTTCGGCGCGTACAGGCGCAACGCGAGCGCGAAATCGGTGCGCGGCGCCGGCAGCCAGTTGGCCGCATTCGTGCCGCTAGGTGACGCCGACACGACGATGTCGATCGAGCCGTCGTGGTTGCGGCGCAGCCGGTCGCGATCGCCGAGCGAGCGACGTGCCGCTCCGACGTCGGGCAGTGCGCCGTTCGTCGTGTAGGGCGTGAGCGTCCAGAACGCGCGCACCGGCGGCAGCGCACCCGGCGCGAAATGCAGCACGTAGCGGTTCGCGCCGTTCAGCGCATGACCGTCGCTGTCGACGCGCACGACCGCGAGCGTCTCGTCGTCGCGCGTCGCGGTGCCGAACTGCGTGTAGGCCGCATACGCGCGCAGCGCGTAGTCCTGGCCGTACTTGCCGGCCGCGTCGCCGATCCAGCTCCAGCCGTTCGCGTTCAGCAGGTTCGACGGCGGCGCCGCGAGCCGCGCGCGCGCCTCGGCCACGCCGGCCGTCGCGGCTGTCAGGCGGTCGCCCGTCCACAGCACCGGGTAGCCGGCCGATACACCGATGTCGCCGAGCAGTTCCTGCGCGTGCGCGTCGTCGGCCGGCGCCGGGTTGTCCTGCTGCGCTTGCGCGAAGCGTGCGAAGAACGCCTTCGGGTCGAGCGCGGCCACCTGCTCGGCCGGCGTGCCGCCGCTCAGCGCTTCGGCCGGCGCGCTGCCCGCATGGACCGCGACCGACGCGCCGCGCGTGGCGCCTGTGTAAACGGACAGCGGCACCACGCGGATCGCACGCTGCAATTTCTTCACGTTCGTGAGGTCGCGCCCGCCGCTCGTCTGCAGCCGCACTTCGAGCCACGCATTGGCCGACGGCACGTCGACACGCAGCGCGCCCTTCGGCAGCGTGCCCTGCCAATCCTTCGCGGCGAAGGCAATCGTTTGCGATCGCGCGCCGCCGCGAGCACCGCGTGCGGCCACGCTCGACGACGACCACAGCACGTTCGTCCACATGTCGAGCGCACGCGCGTCCCAGTAGCGGCCGCGCGTGTCGGGCAGCGTGACGATCACGGGTTCGGCGGCGACGTCGAGCCAGCCGGTCGAGTCGAGCGTGTCGACGCCCGGCAGCGGCGGATTGACCGCGCCGACGGGCGGCAGCGCCTGCGCGTGGCGCAGCGTGTTGAGCGGCGCCTGCCCCGGTTGCGCGCCGTCGCCGCCCGTCGCCGCTTCCTTCGCGACGTCCATCAGCACGAGCGGATACGCATAGACATAGGAGTCGGCGACTTCCGTGCGCATCCAGCCGGTTTTCCGCTGGATTGCATCCGGTTGCGACGCGCACCCCGCGAGCAACGCCGCCATGGCGAGCGACGCGCACGCGCGCCGCAGAGAAACTGCTTCCTGCTGGTTTTCAATCATCGATTACTGGCCGAATATCGTTCTTTTCAGTCAACGCCTTGTTCGTCTCGCGAACGGCGAAAGCAAGGCACCCCAGCCTGCCCGGATCGCCGTTTCGCTACGATGGGCGCTGATGTCAGGCCGGTATCATAGCGCCTCGGGGCAATCCCTAATATGCCGAATAGCGGGGAGAACGCTGGCCGCACTGTCGACGAATTCGAAATAGTTCGCGAGATTCGCCACAAAATCGGAGATATCGGAACGACACGCGCACGCGCCGAAACAATCGCGGATGGAAGGGGCGAATTCCGGGTTGACGAATGGTGTCAATATTGACACCATTCTGTATGGCTAGCGTATCGAAGATCCTCGAACTGATGAGGCGCGAGCCCGCGAATGTGCGATTCGACGATCTGTTCAAGGTCTGCGAGACACACTTCGGAGCGGCCCGCCAATCCGGTTCGAGCCACGCTATTTTCAAGACACCGTGGCAAGGCGATCCTCGAGTGAATATCCAGAATGATCGCGGGAAAGCAAAGGCCTATCAGGTGCGGCAGGTTCTCGACGCGATCGATCGACTGAAGGAACAGCAATCATGACCCAAGACCACTTTACGTACCGCGTAACGTGGTCCCCGGAGGACGGGGAGCACGTCGGCCTGTGCGCGGAGTTCCCGTCTCTTTCGTGGCTCGACGAAACGCCGGAAGGCGCGCTGGCCGGCATTCGCCGGCTCGTCGCCGATGTCGTGCGCGACATGGCCGCGAACGGGGAGAAGGTGCCCGAGCCGATCGCCGACCGGACCTACAGCGGCGAATTCAAGGTTCGCATCCCACCGCAGGCGCACCGCGCGCTGGTGATCCAGGCCGCCGAGCAAGGCGTCAGCCTGAATCGCCTCGCGAGCGCCAAGCTCTGCGCCTGAACGCGTAGTCGAGCGCAAAAATACGACCCGCCCGGCTCTCCGTCTGGAAGCCGGGCGTCTGCTTTTTCCGCGTTGTGACAACCGGTGTGCTTCAACAGCGTGATCGCCGCTTGACCTTACCACCATGGGAATGTTGATACTGGATTCATTCGCGGCATGAACCGCGCTTTTGGGGAATCCGACATGACTGAACCACTTGCCTCCGCAGCGCTGCAAACGATCGAACTGAGCGTCGACGGCATGCATTGCGGCGGCTGCACGGGCCGCGTGCAGCGCGCGCTGGCCGCCGTGCCGGGCGTCGTCGAGGCGACGGTCGATCTCGATGCGCACGCGGCGACGGTGATCGCGCAGGAAACGGTCGAGCCCGGCCAGCTCGTCGACGCGGTCGGCGCGGCCGGGTACCGTGCGGCCGTGCGGGAAGCGGCGGTCGAGGCCGTCGCGACCCCGCATGCGTTGCTCGACGAAGCGCCGCCTGTCGCAGTGCCGGCGCTTCCCGCAGCCGGTGCCACGATCGAACTCGACATCGACGGGATGACCTGTGCGTCCTGCGTGTCGCGCGTCGAAAAGGCGCTCGCGAAGGTGCCGGGCGTCACGCGTGCGTCGGTCAACCTGGCAACCGAACGGGCCACGATCGACGCCGCGGCTGACGTTTCCGCGTCTCAACTGGCGGACGCCGTGAAACAGGCCGGCTATGGCGCGACGCCAACTACGCCGGATACGACCATCGCGGCCACCTTGCCTGCTGCCTCGATCGAACTCGACATCGACGGGATGACCTGCGCGTCCTGCGTGTCGCGCGTCGAGAAGGCGCTCGCGAAAGTACCGGGCGTCACGCGCGCGTCGGTCAACCTCGCGACCGAACGGGCCACGATCGACGCCGCGGCGGACGTTTCCGCCGCGCAACTCGCCGACGCCGTCAAGCAGGCCGGCTATGGCGCGACACCGGTCGCCGACGCCGCCACCCCACCCGCAGCATCCACCGGCTCCACCGATCTCGAACTCGACATCGGCGGCATGACCTGCGCATCCTGCGCCGGCCGCGTCGAAAAAGCGCTGGCCGCCGTGCCGGGCGTCGCGCGTGCGTCGGTCAATCTCGCGACCGAGCGCGCGTCGGTGCATGGCGCCGACGCACTCGACGCCGCCACGCTGATCGCGGCGGTCACGACGGCCGGCTACCGTGCGTCGCTCGCTGCCGCGCCCGCGGCCGGCGCCGACGCGCAACCGGCCAGCCCCGCGCAGGACCCCGATGCCCGCAAGCGCCGCGAAGCGGTTCGCGAACGCAACCTCGTGATCTGGTCCGCCGTGCTGAGCACGCCGCTCGTCGCACCAATGCTCGTCGCGCCGTTCGGCTTCGACCTGATGCTGCCCGGCTGGCTCCAACTCGTGCTCGCGTCGATCGTCCAGTTCGGCTTCGGCGCGCGCTTCTACCGCGCGGCCTGGCATGCGGTGAAGGCGCGCGCCGGCAACATGGACCTGCTCGTCGCGCTCGGCACGTCGGCCGCGTACGGGCTGAGCCTGTGGATGCTGCTGCGCGATCCCGCGCATCCCGGCCATCTGTATTTCGAGGCGTCGGCCGTCATCGTCACGCTCGTGCGCTTCGGCAAATGGCTCGAATCGCGCGCGAAGCGCCAAACCACCGACGCGATCCGCGCGCTGAACGCGCTGCGTCCCGACCGTGCGCGCGTCGTCGAGCACGGCGTCGAACGCGACGTGCCGCTGTCGCAGGTGCGCGTCGGCACGAAGGTCGGCATCCGCCCCGGCGAGCGCGTGCCCGTCGACGGCCGGATCGTGTCGGGCCGCTCGCATATCGACGAATCGCTGATCACCGGCGAAAGCCTGCCGGTGCCGAAGGACGGCGGCGATCCCGTCACGGCCGGCTCGATCAACGGCGAAGGCGCACTCGTCGTCGAAACCACCGCGATCGGCGCGGAGACGACGCTCGCACGCATCATCCGCCTCGTCGAATCCGCGCAGGCCGAGAAGGCGCCGATTCAGCGGCTCGTCGATCGCGTCAGCGAAGTGTTCGTGCCGGCGATCCTCGGCATCGCGCTGCTGACGCTGGTCGGCTGGCTGATTGCCGGCGCCGGCATGGAAACGGCGATCCTCAATGCGGTCGCGGTGCTCGTCATCGCGTGCCCGTGCGCGCTCGGCCTCGCGACGCCCGCCGCGATCATGGCCGGCACCGGCGTCGCGGCGCGGCATGGCGTGCTGATCAAGGATGCACAAGCGCTCGAACTCGCGCAGCGCGCGACCGTGATCGCATTTGACAAGACCGGCACGCTGACCGAAGGCAAGCCGTCCGTGACGGCGTTCGAGGCCGTCGGCGTGCCGCGCGACGAAGCGCTCGCGCTCGCGGCGGCGGTGCAGCGTCAGAGTGACCATCCGCTCGCGCGTGCGGTGGTCGCCGCACACGATGCGGACGTTGCCGCGCGCGGTAACACGGCGCCGGCGGCCGCTGCGGTCGCTGCCGCCGATGCCCGCGCGGTAGCCGGGCGCGGCGTGGAGGCGCGCGTCGGCGCGCAGTTGCTCGCGCTCGGCAGCACGCGCTGGCGCGACGAACTCGGCATCGCGGTGCCGCCCGCACTCGACGCGCGCGCGGCCGAACTCGAGCGCGCGGGCAATACGATCTCGTGGCTGATGCGCGCCGACGCGCCGCGCGCGTTGCTCGCGCTGATCGCGTTCGGCGACACCGTGAAGCCCGGCGCCCGCGATGCGATCGCGGCGCTGTCGGCGCGCGGCGTCGCAAGCGTGCTCGTGACGGGCGACAACCGCGGCAGCGCCGCGGCCGTCGCGGCGTCGCTCGGCATCGGCGAGGTGCATGCGCAGGTGTTGCCCGACGACAAGGCACGCGTCGTCGCCGAACTGAAGCGCACGCACGGCGGAATCGTCGCAATGGTCGGCGACGGGATCAACGATGCGCCCGCGCTCGCCGCGGCCGATGTCGGCATCGCGATGGCGACCGGCACGGACGTCGCGATGCACACAGCCGGCATCACGCTGATGCGCGGCGATCCGGCGCTCGTCGCCGACGCGATCGACATCTCCCGGCGCACGTACCGGAAGATCCAGCAGAACCTGTTCTGGGCGTTCGTCTACAACCTGGTCGGCGTGCCGCTCGCGGCGCTCGGCTGGCTGAACCCGGTGATCGCGGGCGCGGCGATGGCGTTTTCCAGCGTCAGCGTCGTGACCAACGCGCTGCTGCTGCGGAGATGGAAAGGCCGCGCGCGCTGACGCGGCCGGCCGTGATGGCCGGGCGGCCGAACGGCCGTTCGGCGCTCAGCGGACAGGAAGGATCGGGAGGATTGCCGGCGTTGGCGGCAGCGGCGTGCCGAATCGCCGGCACATCGCAACGCAGATGGATTCAGCCCGGGATAACCGGCTTGATCAAGGTCGTCGTGATCGGCGCAAAGCCGCACGCGCGATACAGCGCGCGGGCCGCCGCGTTGTGATTGAAGACCGACAGCCCGATCTCGGTGACACCGTACCGGCGCGCCTCGGCGTCGAGCGCATCGAGCGTACGCGTGGCCCATCCCTGGCGGCGTCGGGACGGGACGATGTCGAGGTCGTAGATGAACAGCGTGCGGTTCGGCCCTTCGGGCACGATCGCGTACCAGAGGTCGCCCACCGCGTCGCCGCTGGCGCCGTCGATCAGCACGACGAGTGTCTGGCCGGATGTCCGCAGGCCGTCCGGCAGCAGCGTGTCGAAACAGGCGCGCGCACGATCGGCCGCGTCTTCGACAGCATTTTGTCCGGATGAAACAAGATCGCGCGCGTAGCCGTCGATGGCTCGCGTGCGGTACGCGTGGAATTCGCCGGCTGTCATCGGCCGCATCTGCAGCATGGCCCGGTCACCGTGAGGGAAATCGAACTTCCAGTGTAGCGGGACGGTCGCGCCGGCGCGCGATGCAGCGGCGGAAAACGGGCAGGCAGGTGCGGCGGGCGCCGCGCCGAATCAGCGAATCAGCGAATCAGCGAATCAGCGAATCAGCGAATCAGCGAATCAGCGACGATACAGGACGATCGGCACGAGATGCGCACGGCGCACGCGCTCGGCTTCGGCGCGACGCGCAGCGTACGAGTAGTCGGCGTCGAGCGGGAGGTGCGGCGACACGAACAGGTCGTCGATCTTTTGCAGCAGGGCGAAGATGAAGCTCATGTGAGACTCCTGACAGATGTTTCTAGGGTTTTCCCTTAGACAGACTTCATTCTAAGGGTTTTCCCTGAATTCTGCCAGTGCGCCGCATCAGTTTGCCGCACGCGTGTTGTCGCCAGTCGCGGGCTCGGAACGACAATCCTTGCCCCGCCGGGCTTTCAGGATAGGGTCTGAACAATCAACGGGTGCGGCGGGCGCGCTTGGCCACGGCCGCCTCGCGGTTCGCACTGCGCTGAAGCCGGTCGACCTGCGACAGCAGCGCTTCGTGGTGCTCCTCGAGCGTCATCAGCGTCGCCTGCTGCGTCGACAGATCGGCCGCGAGGCGATCGATCCGCTGTTGCTTGGCTGCCGCGTCCTGCTTCAGGTGCGCGATCTGCCGCGTTTGCAGCATCAGCGCGACGAGCCCCGCCAGCACGACGACGGCCAGCGCCAGCAGCAGGCGGTTGACGCGGCGCATCTCGCGATCGGCCGCGCGCGTCAGACCGTCCACGTCGGACTGCAGCACCGCGAGCCGGTCGGTCAGCGGGCGCAGGTGCGTGTCCGGATCGAAGGCCGGCGCGGCCGGTTGCGCGCGTTCCACCGACGGCTTGGTCACGAAGGACGCGGCGGAAGCGACGGGCTGTGCGACGGGCGACGGTGAGGCGTCGGCGGGGGCAGCGTCACGGGGGTTCGCGGTGTTCGCGGTGTTCGCGGTGTTCGCGGTGTTCGCCGCCTCGACCAGCAGTGCCGGCGTCTGCGGCTCGACCGTCGAAACAGCGTCCGGCGTCGGGTTCGATCCGGCCGTTTCCGGCGGCGTGTCGACGCTCGCCGCAACCGGCACGGATTGCACCGCCGTCGCTTCGCTCGCACCGGCAGCCGCCCGGCGTTTGCCACCCGACGACGAGCGGCGCTCCTTCACGGCGTCGCCGGAAGATCGCCCTTCGCGAGACTTGACGGCCGCGGCTTCGACAACAGGCTTCGCGACTTCGCTATCTGCCGCTTGCAGTTCGGACGTCTTCGCCGAAGCGGCGTCGGCCGCTTGCAGTTCGGACATCTTCGCCGAAGCGGCGTCGGCCGCTTGCCGCTCGGTTGCCGACACCGTAGCGCCATCGACCGCAGGCACATCGGCCAGCTTGATTGCAACACCATCGACCACAGGCACATCGCCGGCGTTCGAGGCATCACCGCCTTCAGACGCCGAAACGCCATCGGCGGCCACCGCGACATCCGGCGTTACCGGGCGCTCAGCTTCCGCATGCCCCGCCGCACTCGCGGCCTCCGGCACGCTGAACCCGTCCAGCGCCGCTTGCCGCCCTGCGGCCACGTCATCGGCGACACTCGCCGCCGTCTCGGCTTCCGCAACCGCTTCGTCGCGCGCGGCGGCCGGCAGACGCTCACCCGGCTCAAGCACCGGATCGCCGAACAGGTCGAACGTCCGCTCGTCCCGCGACGCATCGCCGGCCGGCGCGCTACCGGACCGCGCCGTCGCCCTCGCGGACGTACTGCCCGCGGCAGCAGCCGAGCGCTGGCGGGCACGGGTCGACGAACGGTTGGAACGGGAGGGGGAGCGAGGCGTGGAAACGAATTCGGTCACGTCTGCGAAATCATCGTCCGAGAACATCAATCGATAGCCCAATTATCTTCAAACAAATCAATAATTTGCATAACAAATTCGCCCACTATGCGCTCACGCCATCCAGCGCTATCCGTTGATTCCCGATGGGCTGCATGATGGGCTGAAAAGCGATGCTAACCGACAAACAAGCCAAAACGCTCAAACCAGCCGACAAACCCGTCTTCGACGGGAAAGTGACTGGACGGCGGCCAACCCCGACCAGGTCTTCGCCCAATGCGTGCGCGATCTGGTCGATATCACTATCACTACCTTCGGGACACCGCGCATCCGGGGCGCGCCGGACGATCCGTGATCCACACGCCAGCTACGCTCTACCGAGCCCTGCCACCAGCGGAGGCTCGCTACATCCCGCAGCAAATCGAATGCCGCTGGCACGCCCAAACACGCCAGTTGGCTCAACATGGTCGAGATCGAAATCGGCGTGCTGCAAAGCCAATGTCTGGATCGCCGCATCGGCTGCCGCGATCGGCTGATCACGGAGATCGCGGCCTGGAAGCAACTGCGGCACGCCATCGGCACTCGCATCAACTCGATATTCTCTACCGAAACGGCCCGGCGAGAATTGGACAAAGCCCAACCAGCATCGACCTTTGATAAACCGTCATAACATCTGTGCGAAGGTACTGGTGCTGTCGCCACTGCCCTGACGTTCGAGAAAGCTGCTCGCCAATTTCATGAAGAGCTGAAACCAGGCTGGAAAAGCGAGAAGCACGCAATCCAATAGATCAGCAGTCTTGAAACTGATGTCTTTCCCAAGCCAGGCAATCGCAAGCTCGATGCAATTCGCCGTGATGACTGTGCTGACATCCTGCGCCCATTCCGGCTGACGAAGACTGCTACAGCCAGCTGCACGTGTCGACGTATTCAGCAGTCATGCAGTGGGCCTGGACACACGGGCACATCGCAGCGAACCCTGTCACGGTCGTCGACCGGAGCTTGCTCCATTTCCATTCAACGCATATACATATGATTGCGCTCGAACGTTTCACCTGATTCACGCCGTCACATTGATTTCGGAATCCGCATCATTCGTAAAACAGGCTTTATAAAACAGCATTGCCGCTTCTGCATCACGATATTCGACGCATTATCCCTCTCGGCGTTTTTATATCAGAAACAATCCGCAGCGGATATTGACAGCGACGCGGCACCGTTATCCTCGCGAAACCGATACGCAGGCATGCATCGATTTCGTCGCTTCCTGCGCGCAACGATTCACGGATTCCACGTACTGCCTCGCCGGTCAACTTGATGCTCCTTTTGATAACAATTTCGGGTAATGCAATAAAACTGAAAAGGATCTGAATATGTTCCATCGACACCAGCTCGGATGTGCATGCTGCAGCCCCCATTTGTTGGCGGGCGCCCTTGGACAAAACGAGAGCGAATGGCAGGAACTGCTCAAGGAATTGAGCCAGCTTGAAGCGCAAAGCGCGCCCGAGGCCGTCATCTTTCACGGCGGGCACATCTACCCGGACCCGGAGGATTGCAACACGCGCGTCGAAGCACTGGGTATCGCCGAGCACAAGGTCATCGCCACCGGTACGCTCGACGAGGTGCGCCGACGCATGCGGGACAGCTACCCCGACGCACGCGAGCAGGGGCTCGAACCCGGTCAGACCTTGCTTCCCGGCTTGATCGAACCGCACGCACATCTGCTGCCCAGCGCGGTTTTCCTTACCCCGCCCTGGCACAACCTGTCACCGTTCGACGGTCAAAAACTGAATCCCGACTACAGCGCCGAGGCTATCCGTGACAAGCTCAAGGAATTGGTCCGCGACGCGCAAGGCAGGGGGGAAAAGTGGGTATGCGGCAGCGGCGTCGACCCGTCGCTGATGCGCGATTGGGTGGATATCGACCGTGACTGGCTGGATGGGATCAGCAAGGACGTGTGCCTGTTCCTGATCAACGCCTCCGGGCATCTCGGCTATGCCAACGGCGCCGCGTTGCAGGCCGCCGGCCTCGAAAACAGTTTCCCCAAGGGCGTGCTGACCGAATCGCAAGTCACCCTGATGACGAACACCGTCCCGCGCGCGCAGCCAGCCGATCTGCTGATCGCCATGCGGCAGGTGATGTCGACCGCGAACCAGTACGGCATTACCACCCTGTTCGACGCCGGCGTCGGGATGGGTCTGGGGTTCTATGAAGTCGTCCTGTTGCAGGCGCTGGCGAGCACGCCATGGATGACGGTTCGCATGGGCGGGGCGTTGTTCGGCAATAACGACCTCTGGCCGTTGTGGCTCAACCAATTCAAACCGCAACTGAACAGCCCGCCCGAGTCGTTATTTACCATCCGCGCGATGAAACTGATTGCCGATGGCTCCAACCAAGGCTTGACCGGCTTGCAAAGTACGCCATACAAATGCTGCGCCGAGCACAGCGTTCCCGGCGTCGGGCCGAATGGTCTTTTCAACTTCACGCCGATCGAATCGCTGGCGCAGATCATGCAGCAGGTCGATGCGGCGGGATGGCCGATCATGGTCCATGCGAATGGCGACGAGGGAATCGCCAATGTATTGGCCGCATACCAGCTGGTGCTGAGCCAGGTTCCCGAGCCCGTCTCGTGCCCGCCCGGGCCGGAGGCGAAACGGGAGCCGTTGCGCCATCGGCTCGAGCATGCGTCGCTGCTGGACGACGACGATCTCCGCACCATGAAGCGGCTGGACATCTCGCCCAGTTTCCTGATCGGCCACGTGGGCTATTGGGGACGCGCGTTCCGGAACACCATTCTGGGTGAAGAACGCGCGCAGAAGCTCGATCGATGCAAGTCGGCGCTGCGCGAGGGCCTGCGTGTCAGCCTGCACAGCGATCACTTCGTCTCTCCGCTGGGGCCGTTGCGCTATATGGATCAGGCAATGTGGCGGGTAATGGAAGCCGACCCGGAGCTTGCGGTACTCAACGAAGCCGAATGCCTGAGCGCGCCCGAGGCGCTGCGCGCGGTGACCATCGACGCGGCGTGGCAATGCCACCTCGATGATCAGGTCGGTTCCCTGAAAGAGGGGAAACAGGCCGACCTCGTGATTCTGCAACAGGATCCGCTGCACGTTGAACCGGCCGGTCCTTATCAACTGCGCGAAATCGACGTGCACGAAACATGGGTCAGCGGGCGCAAGGTTTACGCAGCCCCCAAGCCGGCGGAAAACAAATAGGCGGTCGCGCCCTGTGCGCGGCCCGAAGCGACATTCGTATCCCTCTTACTGGACAAGGAGAAGCACGATGACCTTCAAAATTCTCAGTTGCGACGGCGGCGGTATTCGCGGGTTGATCACCGCCCTGCTCATCCAGGACCTCGACAAGCGAAGCCAGATCATCGCGAAAGCGGACGGCTTTGCCGGCACGTCCACGGGCGGCCTGATCGCCCTGGGGCTCGCGCGTGGCGCACCCATTGCGGAAATCGTCGACATCTACCGCACGCAGGGCTCGGCGATCTTCAAGGAAAACGACGCGTGGTTGACGCAACAGCAAGCGCCCGGGCAGGACGCCGAGCTGGCCGGACCGGGCCTGTTCGCGTGCCAGTATGTCAACACCGGGCTTCTGCAGATCGCCGGGAAGCTGCTCGGCACCGGCAAGCTGGCCGATCTGTCCCGCTTCGTCGTGGTCAACTCGGCGCGCTTGTGGGATCCGTCCGCGAAAAGCTGGGCGCCCTGCACATTCTCCAACGGCAGCAAGAACCCCTATCGGGACATCCGCATGCTCGACGCCGCGCTTGCGACATCGGCCGCGCCGTCCTATTTCCCGCCGTACGAAGTCAACGGCCTCGGCTACTTTGCCGACGGCGGCGTGTTCGCGAACAATCCTTCCGTGGCCGCCATTGCCGAAGCGTTGGGCAACGGGCAGGCAGGCAACCTGAACGACATTCGCCTGCTGTCCCTCGGCACCGGGATGAGCCCGCAAGGCATTGCGCCGGATGCGATCGGCACCCCGCTGAACTGGGGCGTGTCGAAGTGGCTGTGGCCGGCCGCGAGCGAGAACGTTCCAGCCGCGGCGTTGCTCGGGCTGACGATGGACACCACGGCGGCGATTGCCGCACGCCAGGTCGAACAGATACTGAACAGCGGCTATCAGCGCGGAAATTTCCTGCTCGGACAACCCATCGGTTTGGACGAGTGGGAAAAGGTGCCGGCGATGGAGAAGGAAACCCGGGCGTACATGAATTCCCCCGCGTGGCAACACGTTTGCGATTGGGTGGAGACGAACTGGCGTTGATCGCGCGTTGATCACCGGCCGTCGCTCGCGACTGGTGACGGCCGGTGTCGCCGACGCCGGCACTGCTCGACACGCACTTCAACCGAATCCCTGGGCACCGTCAGCCGCGTGCGGCCGGGCTGCCATTGGGGGTCAACGGCCGCAATGCCGCCCATCACCGATCATGAGATCGCTTGGGCGGCTGAACTGATTATTGATTGACGGGCCTGGCGAGCCCCCCAAAAAACCATCGAAATCCATTGAATTTACGTGAATTTCCGTCAAATCACGGCGAAAGTCATGGGAATCGAACGGAATCGGCGGTCGGCGATTGCCGCACGCCCCGCAACCGATTCAGCCTATTCGTCGCCCGACAGCCCGTTCCCCTCTTCGAAGCGCGTGACGCCCCGCAGCCCGCGCAGCTTGTCGCAGATCGCCCGGTATTCGAGTTCCGACACCCGCGCGAGCGCAATGCGCACCTCGTCGTGCTCGCCGGTGTCGTCGGCACGCTGCAGGATGAACTGCTTCACCCGCGCGCTGTCGGCACCGAGCGCCGCGTGCAGCGAATCGAACGTCAGCGCGCCGCTTACGACCGTCAGCGCGAGCTGGCGCCGCTGGCGTACCGTGAAATAGCGCCGCTCGAGCGGCTTGATGCCGGCCAGGATGATCAGGATGATGATCGTCGCCGAAATCGACGCGACGTAGAGCCCGCCGCCCACCGCGAGGCCAATCGCGGCGACCGACCACAGGCTCGCGGCGGTCGTCAGCCCGCGCACGATCTCGCCGCGCAGCAGGATCGAGCCCGCGCCGAGGAAGCCGATGCCCGACACGACCTGCGCGGCGATCCGCGACGGATCGAGCACGATGTGGTCGCTGCTGCCGAGCACGTCGGCGAAACCGAACGCCGACACGATCATGATCAGCGTCGAGCCGACGCACACCAGCATGTGCGTGCGCAGGCCGGCCGCCCACGACAGGCGCTCGCGCTCGAAGCCGATGACGCTGCCGAGCGCCGCCGCGAGAACGAGCCGCATCACGAGTTCCAGGTTGCTGAGCATCCGATTTCTCTCCTTTTTTTGTGCCGGCCGCGCGGAATGTTTTATCCTTGGCCCCGGCCGCGCCGATCCCCCGGGCCGCGCCGACACGTTTCGATCCAAGCGCTCAACCCCGTCATGTCCGTTTCCGACTCCGCTTCCGCCCAGGCCGCCCAGCTGCGCCACCATTTCGCGCACGTCGTCTTGCCGATCTGGCGGGGTTCAGGGTTCGACCACACATTGCGATTGCCGTTCGAGGCCGTCGATCCGGCCAGCCACGCGCCGCTGCCCGCCACCCGTTATCGCGCAATGGCCTGCGCTCGGCAACTGTTCGTGTTCGCGCAGGCCGGCGACACCGCGCATGCGGCCACGCTGTTCGACGCGCTGTGCAGCCGCTTCCGCGACACGCGCCACGGCGGCTGGATCTACAGCGTCGACGCGCACGGCGCGCCGCTCGATACGACCAAGGATCTCTATACGCACGCATTCATCGTGTTCGCATGCGCCGCGTGGCATGCGGCGTCGGGCGATGCCGCCGCGCGCAAGGTGGCCGAGGAGACCGCCGCGCTGATCCAGGAACGCTTCGCGCCGCACCGCGGCGACGCGCTGCTCGATGCGGCACGCCACGCCGATTTCTCGTCATCCGGCAGCGGCGCGCTGCAGAATCCGCTGATGCACCTGACCGAAGCGTGGCTCGCGGCCGCCGACGCGTTCGGCGACGCGGCGTTCGACGATGCGCTCGTCAGCACCGCGCAGGCCGTCGAGCGCACCTTCGTCGATGCGGCGACCGGATGCGTGGCCGAGCTGCCGCTCGGCGCGGCCGACAACCGTTTCGAGCCCGGCCATCAATTCGAGTGGTTCTATCTGGTCGATGCGGCCGGCGCGCGGCTCGCGCAAACCGGGCTCCCCGGCGCGCTGTCGCGCGCGTTCACGTTCGCGGAGCAATACGGCGTCGATGTGCGGACGGGCGGCGTCTGCGCGGCGCTCGATGCGCAAGGCGCGTGCGTCGATGGCACGCAGCGGATCTGGGCGCAGACCGAATACCTGCGCGCGCTCGCGACGCACGGCGGCACGCCGGCCTCCGCGCCGCTCGCGCAGCAGATCGAGCGGTTCGCCGCGCGCTTCCTGCACCCGCGCGGCTGGTTCGAGTGCAAGACGGCCGACGGGCAAGTGTCGCGCGCCGACATGCCGTCGACGACGCCCTACCACCTCGCGACCGCCTACGCGGCGTTGCCGACCGGCGCGTAACCCGTATCGGCAAACGACGGCGCCGCGCGTTCGCCGCGTGCGGCACGTCCATCGCCCAGTTCGAACACCGACACCGCCTGCATCAGGTGCGCGGTCTGGTCGTTCAGCGACGCGGCCGCCGCCGCGACTTCCTCGACCAGCGCCGCGTTCTGCTGCGTCAGCTGATCCATCTGCGTGACGGCCTGGTTCACCTGTTCGATCCCGACGCTCTGCTCGACCGATGCCGACGTGATCTCGGACATCGTCTGCACGACACGCGTGATCGACGTCGACACCGTCCGCATCGCTTCGCCGGCGCGCTCGACGAGCTCCGCGCCGCCGTTGATCTGCGCGACCGAATCCTCGATCAGCGCCTTGATCTCCTTGGCCGATTGCGCGCTGCGCTGCGCAAGCGAGCGCACTTCGCCCGCAACCACCGCGAAACCGCGGCCCTGCTCACCGGCCCGCGCGGCTTCGACCGCCGCGTTCAGCGCGAGGATGTTGGTCTGGAACGCGATGCCGTCGATCACCGAGATGATTTCCGCGATCCGCCCCGAGCTCTGCGCGATGCCGCGCATCCGGTCGATCACGCTGTCGACCACGCCGCCGCCGTGGCTCGTCGCTTCGAGCGCCGCGTCGGCGAGTGCGCTGGCCGCGCGGGCGCTGTCGGTGTTCTGCCGGACGGTCGCGGTCAATTCCTCCATGCTCGCGGCCGTTTCCTCGAGCGACGCGGCCTGCGTGCCCGTGCGCGCCGACAGGTCGGCATTGCCGCCCGCGATCTCGCCCGCGCCGAGGTGGATCGCATCGGACGCGTGGCGCACCGTGCGCACGGTGCCCGCGATGCTCGTCTGCATCGTGGCGAGGCCGCGCAGCATCCGGTCGATCTCGTACACGCCGCCGGCCCGCACGGCTTCGTCGAGCCGGCCCTGCGCGATCCGCTCGAAATGGCGGCCGGCTTCGTCCAGCGGCGCGACGACCGCGCGCCGCGCGGCCGCGTAGATGGCCGCGCTCGCCGCGAGCATCGCCACCAGCAGCACGATGCCGACCGACTTGAACCAGAGCATGCCGCCGTCGATCGTGTCGAGCGCCGTGCGGCTCGACGCGCTGCCGTAGTCGGCGAATCGATGCAGTTCGGCGATGTAGGCGTCCTGGATGCCTTGCGTCGGTTGGTCGAGGAATGCCTGGATGTTGTCCGCGTCGAGGAACTGCACGAGTTCCCCGAGTGCACCGCGCAGCGCGCGATAGCGCTCGGCGAGCGCCGCGACGCGCGCACGGTTCGTGTCGTCGACCGGCGGCGCGGCCGTCAGCGCGGCGAACGCCTTGTCCGCTTCGGCAAGCGAAGCGCCGGCATGGCGGATGATGTCTTCCGGCTTCGGGCCGCCGCGCACCATCCGCGTGCCGGCGCGCGACAGGTTGATGCGCGCGTCGAGCAGGTGCTCGGTCGCCTGGTTGGCCGCGTTGACCTGCGCGATCGCGACGTTCGACAGATCGTCGACGCCGCTGCGCGTCGACGCGAGCGCCCAGAAGCCGAGCGCTTCGATCGCGAACAGGAAGAGGCAAAACACGGTCAACACGCCGAGCAGACCCGACGCGAGCTTGATTTTTCCGAACATGGGGAGATTCCTGGAGAGCGAGATGAGGCAATGCCCCGGCATTAGCGGCATTTCTTCGTCGGACTTTAGGCGCAGCCGGCGACGAGGCTGCCTAATAACGCGCGTCGCTCGCGCATTCCCGCCGAATCGCCCGTAAACAAGGACAACTCCCGCGTTCGACGCAACAATCGCGTCGCATCGCGCCGTAAATTGCAGGAAACGTGGACGAATTTCCTTGCTTATCCGCAGCCCCCTTCCTAGAGTTCAGCGCAAGCGGGCACTCATTTCGAGGAAAGCGGATGACCGACTTCACGGACCACGCGCGCGGCGCATTGCGTGCGCAACCGTTCAGCATGCTGCTGGGCACGGAGCTGATGCATATCGGCGACAACGAGGTGTCGCTGTGCCTGCACGTGCGCGAGGAACTGCGGCAGCAGCACGGTTTCGTGCACGGTGGCGTCATCAGCTATCTCGCCGACAACGCGCTGACGTTCGCCGGCGCGCTCGTGCTCGGCCCGCGCGTGATCACGGCCGAATACAAGATCAACTACCTGCGGCCGGCGGTGAACGGCACGCTCGTCGCCCGCGCGAAGCTCGTTTACGCGGGCCGGCACCAGGCGACCTGCCAGTGTCACGTGTTCGTCATCGACGGCGATCACGAGCGGCTCGTCGCGATCGCGCAAGGCACGATCAACCGCGTCGGCGACGGCAAGGCACCGGATATGCCGGAGGAAACGGCCTGAGCGGCTGCCCGGCCCGAGGTCGATGAGCGAACGCCGAATACGCAGCGTGTGTCGCGCTAGCGTTTCATCGCGGCAAGATAGACCGCATCGCGCTCGCGACGCCCCACCGCCACCACGAGTACGACGACCTCCGCGTCGCGCACTTCGTACACGAGGCGATAGCCGACACCGCGCAGCTTGATCTTGTAGCGGTCCGGATGACCGTGCAGCTTCGCCGAAGGAATGCGCGGATTCTCGAGCCGTTCGGCAAGTCTGGCCTTGAACTGATCGCGAATCGTGCGATCGAGCTTCTTCCACTCCTTCAACGCAGGTTCGAGAAAAGCGAGCTCAAAGGTCATTCAGCTTGACCTTGACGACTTTCTCCTTGGCGCGCGAGTCGGCCAGCGCGTTGTCTTCGATATCTTCGAGACGTTCGACCATCGCCTCCCATGTCTTCGCCGGGACGCAATAGAACGCGGGTTCGTTGTGATTCAGGATCGCGACCGGGAAGCCCTCTCCCGCCGCCACGGTTCCCATCGGGTTCCGCTTCAGCTCCGAGACGCTCGCCGTCACGCTGGCCAGGATGGTGTGGGGCATGTCCGCTCCTTGTTCGATCGAATTTTTATTGTACTTTATTTGGCACCATATTTAGCTCTATTCAGAGTGCCATACAGGCCATGCCGAATTCGCTCCCGGCCGTGAAGTTCGACGCGCGTTACTCGGTCCCACCGCCCGTCAATGGCAGGAAACGCGGCGCCACGCGCGCCCGCACGTTTCCGTGCTCGTCGGTGCGATAGATCCCGCGTGCCGCGTTGTGCGGATGCGTCACCGCGTCGGCCACGCTCAGCAGCGGCGCGAAACATGCGTCCGTGCCTTCGAGCAGCGCGCGCCAGTGCGCGGACGGCTGCCCGGCGAACACGTCGGCGAAACGCGCCTTCAGCGCGGGCCAGCGCGTGCGGTCGTACTGCGACGCCGGATCGACGTCGGTCAGCCCGAGCCGTTCGACCAGCAGCGCATAGAACGGCGGTTCGAGCGCGCCGATCGTCACGCATGCGCCGTCCGCGCAGCGATACACGTCGTAGAACGGCGCGTCGTGAAACAGGCTCGGCTGTGCGCCGTCGAGCTGTCCGTTCGCGCGCGCCCACAGCGCGAGCGAACCGAGCATCGACACGATGTCGACGATCGCACCGTCGACCACGCGCCCCGGCCCGCCGCCGCGCACGTCGAACAGCGCGCAGACGATCCCGAACGCGAGCCCGAGCGCGCCGCCCGCATCGCCGACGACGGTCGGCGGCAAACCCGGCCGGCCGTCGCGCGGCGCGGACAGCGACAGCAGCCCCGTCAGCGCGACGTAGTTCAGGTCGTGCCCGGCCGCGGCCGCGAGCGGGCCGTGCTGGCCCCAGCCCGTCATCCGCCCGTACACGAGCGTCGGATTGCGGCGCGCGCAGTCGTCGGGCCCGAGGCCGAGCCGTTCCATCACGCCGGGCCGCAGCCCTTCGACCAGCGCATCGGCCTGCGCGATCAGTTCGAGCGCCGCGTCGCGGCCGGCCGGTGCCTTCAGGTCGAGTTCGACGATCGTCTTGCCTTCGCGCAGCAGGTCGCCGTCGCGGCTCCGCAGCGCGTCCGGCGCGCTCGTGCGGCCGGACGGGCGCGCGATCAGCGTGATCCGCGCCCCCATCCCGGCGAGCATCCAGCCCGCGAGCGGGCCGGGGCCAAGGCCTTCGAATTCGACGATGTGGATGCCGGAAAGCGGCGCATCAAGCGACATGCGATTCTCCTGTCGATCAGCGTTACCGCTTTAGCGGTTACGCTGATCCCATGGCGTGGCTGGATGGAGTTAGCGCTTCAGCGCTTACTCCATCCCCACGGCGGTCGACCAGCGTTAGCGCTTTAGCGCTTACGTGGGTCCCATGGCGTGGCTGGATGGAGTTAGCGCTTCAGCGCTTACTCTATCCCCACGGCGGTCGACCTACGTTAGCGCTTCAGCGCTTACTCCATCCCCACGGCGGTCGACCAGCGTTAGCGCTTCAGTGCTTACTCCATCCCCACGGCGGTCGACCCACGTTAGCGCTTTAGCGCTTACGCGGGCCCCATGCTTCGCGGTCGACCCGCGTTAGCGGGTTAGCGCCTACGCCGATCCCATGCATAGCGCACCAAGCGCATCAAACAAAAAATCCCTGCGCGGCAGACTCCGCTTCGCAGGGATCGGGGCAAACAACACGTACCGCCTGGCACGCCGGAACCGGCATGCGTCAGAACGCATCCCCCGGCACCCGCACCCAGCCTTCCATCAGCACACGCGCACTGCGGCTCATGATCGCCTTCGTGACGGTCCACTCGCCGTTCTCCTGCTGCTGCGCTTCCGCGCCGACGCGCAGCGTGCCCGACGGATGCCCGAAGCGCACCGCGTTGCGTGCGCCGCCGCCCGCCGCCAGATTGACGAGCGTGCCGGGGATCGCCGCGGCCGTGCCAATCGCAACCGCCGCCGTGCCCATCATCGCGTGGTGCAGCTTGCCCATCGACATCGCGCGCACCAGCAGGTCGACATCGCCCGCGTTCACGCGCTTGCCGCTCGATGCGACGTAATCGGCCGGCTTCGCGACGAACGCGATCTTCGGCGTGTGCTGCCGCGTCGCGATTTCATCGAGCGTGTCGATCAGCCCCATGCGCAACGCGCCGTGCGCGCGGATCGTCTCGAACTTCTCGAGCGCCTTCGCGTCGCCGTTGATCGCGTCCTGCAGTTCGGTGCCCGTATAGCCGATCGCCTCGGCCTCGACGAAGATCGTCGGGATCCCCGCGTTGATCATCGTCGCCTTCAGCGTGCCGACGCCCGGCACCGCGAGATCGTCGACGAGGTTGCCGGTCGGGAACATCGACCCGCCCGCGCCCTCTTCCTCGGCGGCCGGGTCCATGAATTCGAGCTGCACCTCGGCGGCCGGGAACGTGACGCCGTCCAGTTCGAAGTCGCCCGTCTCCTGCACCGCGCCGTTCGTGACCGGCACATGCGCGACGATCGTCTTGCCGATGTTCGCCTGCCAGATCCGCACGGTCGCGACGCCGTCGCGCGGCACGCGCGCCGGGTCGACGAGACCACCGCTGATCGCGAACGGGCCGACCGCCGCCGACAGGTTGCCGCAGTTGCCGGTCCAGTCGACGAAGGCCTTGTCGATCGCGACCTGCCCGAACAGGTAGTCGACGTCGTGGCCGGGCCGCGTGCTCTTCGACACGATCACCGTCTTGCTGGTGGACGACGTCGCGCCGCCCATCCCGTCGATCTGCTTGCCGTACGGATCGGGGCTGCCGATCACGCGCAGCAGCAGCGCGTCGCGCGCGGCGCCCGGCGCCTGCGCCGCATCGGGCAGGTCCTGCAGCCGGAAGAACACGCCCTTGCTGGTGCCGCCGCGGATGTAGGTCGCGGGAATCCTGATTTGAGAAATGTGAGCCATGTCCGTGTTCTCGATGTGACCGTGTCAAGCCGCCTGCGACGATTCGAGGAAGTCCTGCGCGAAGCGCTGCAGCACGCCGCCCGCTTCGTAGATCGACACTTCCTCGGCCGTATCGAGGCGGCACGTCATCGGCACCTCGACACGCTCGCCGTTTTTGCGGTGAATCACGAGCGTCAGGTCGGCGCGCGGCGTGCGCTCGCCGATCACGTCGAAGGTCTCGGTGCCGTCGATGCCGAGCGTCGTCCGGTTCGTGCCGGGCTTGAACTCCAGCGGCAGCACGCCCATCCCGATCAGGTTCGTGCGGTGGATCCGCTCGAACCCTTCGGCGGCGATCGCTTCGACGCCCGCGAGCCGCACGCCCTTCGCGGCCCAGTCGCGCGACGAGCCCTGGCCGTAGTCGGCGCCGGCAACGACGATCAGCGGCTGCTTGCGATTCATGTACGTCTCGATCGCTTCCCACATCCGCATGACCTTGCCTTCCGGCTCGACGCGCGCGAGCGAGCCCTTCTTCACCGCGCCGTCGACCACCGCCATCTCGTTGATCAGCGTCGGGTTCGCGAAGGTCGCGCGCTGCGCGGTCAGGTGGTCTCCCCGGTGCGTCGCGTACGAGTTGAAGTCTTCTTCCGGCAGGCCCATCTTCGCGAGGTATTCGCCGGCCGCGCTGTCCAGCAGGATCGCGTTCGACGGCGACAGGTGGTCGGTCGTGACGTTGTCGCCGAGCACCGCGAGCGGACGCATCCCATGCAGCGTGCGTTCGCCGGCCAGCGCGCCTTCCCAGTACGGCGGACGGCGGATGTACGTGCTCTGCGCGCGCCAGTCGTACAGCGGCGCCGCGCGTTCGCCCGCATCGGCGCTGCGCGCGAACATCGGCTCGTAGACCTTGCGGAACTGCTCGGGCTTCACGCTCGACGCGACGATCGCATCGATCTCCTCGTCGGTCGGCCAGATGTCCTTCAGCGTGACGGGCTTGCCGTCCTGATCGTGGCCGAGCACGTCCTTCTCGATGTCGAAGCGGATCGTGCCGGCGATCGCATACGCGACGACGAGCGGCGGCGACGCGAGGAACGCCTGCTTCGCATACGGATGGATGCGGCCGTCGAAGTTGCGGTTGCCGGACAGCACGGCCGTCGCGTACAGGTCGCGATCGACGATCTCCTGCTGGATCTTCGGGTCGAGCGCGCCGGACATCCCGTTGCAGGTCGTGCACGCGAACGCGACGATGCCGAAGCCGAGCTTCTCGAGTTCCGGCAGCAGGTTCGCTTCTTCCAGGTACAGCTCGACCGCCTTCGAGCCGGGCGCGAGCGAGCTCTTCACCCACGGCTTGCGCACGAGGCCGCGCGCGTTCGCGTTGCGCGCGAGCAAGGCCGCGGCGATCACGTTGCGCGGGTTGCTGGTGTTCGTGCAGCTCGTGATCGCGGCGATGATCACCGCGCCGTCGGGCATCTCGCCCGCCTTCTCTTCCCACTGGCCGGCAATGCCGCGCGCGGCGAGATCGGACGTCGGCAGCCGCTTGTGCGGGTTCGACGGGCCGGCCATGTTGCGCACGACGCTCGACAGGTCGAACGTTAGCGTGCGCTCGTACTGCGCGCCGTCCAGCGTGTCGGCCCACAGGCCGGCTACCTTCGCATAGGTCTCGACGAGCTTCACCTGCTCGTCGCTGCGGCCGGTGAGGCGCAGGTAGTCGGTCGTCTGGCCGTCGATGAAGAACATCGCGGCCGTCGCGCCGTATTCGGGCGCCATGTTCGAGATCGTCGCGCGATCGCCGAGCGTGAGGCTCGCCGCGCCCGCACCGCGGAATTCCAGGTACGCGCCGACCACCTTTTCCTTGCGCAGGAACTCGGTCAGCGCGAGCACGACGTCGGTCGCGGTGATGCCGGGCTGGCGCTTGCCGGTCAGCTCGACGCCAACGATGTCGGGCAGGCGCATCCACGATGCGCGGCCGAGCATCACGTTCTCGGCTTCGAGCCCGCCGACGCCGATCGCGATCACGCCGAGCGCGTCGACGTGCGGCGTGTGGCTGTCGGTGCCGACGCAGGTGTCCGGGTACGCGACGCCGTCGCCGCTGACCTGGATCACCGGCGACATTTTCTCGAGGTTGATCTGGTGCATGATGCCGTTGCCCGGCGGGATCACGTCGACGTTCTCGAACGCCTTCTTGGTCCACTCGATGAAGTGGAAGCGATCCTCATTGCGGCGATCCTCGATCGCGCGGTTCTTCGCGAACGCGTCCGGATCGAAGCCGCCGCATTCGACGGCGAGCGAGTGGTCGACGATCAGTTGCACCGGCACGACCGGGTTCACTTTCGCCGGGTCGCCGCCGCCGTCGGCGATCGCGTCGCGCAGGCCGGCGAGATCGACGAGCGCCGTCTGCCCGAGGATGTCGTGGCACACGACGCGTGCCGGGAACCACGGGAAGTCGCGCTCGCGCTTGCGCTCGATGATCTGCTTCAGCGATTCGGCGAGGAGTGCCGGATCGCAGCGGCGCACGAGGTTTTCGGCGAGCACGCGCGACGTGTACGGCAGCGTGTCGTAGGCGCCGGGCGCGATCGCGTCGACCGCGGCGCGCGCGTCGAAGTAATCCAGCGACGTGCCGGGTAGGGGTTTGCGGTTGGCGGTATTCATCATGTGGGGAACTCGGGTATGACGTCCGGCGCGCGCCGGCCCCGCATCACGCGGGCGGCCGGTGCGCGCGGCTGGCGTTTCAGCGCTTCTCGATCGGCACGAACTGCAGGTCTTCCGGGCCCGTGTAGTTCGCGCTCGGGCGGATGATCTTGTTGTCGACGCGCTGCTCGATGATGTGCGCGCTCCAGCCCGACGTGCGCGAGATCACGAACAGCGGCGTGAACATCGCGGTCGGCACGCCCATCATGTGATACGACACCGCGCTGAACCAGTCGAGGTTCGGGAACATCTTCTTCGCGTCCCACATCACCGATTCGAGGCGTTCTGCAATGTTGTACAGCTTCAGGTCGCCCGCTTCCTTCGACAGCTTGTGCGCGACGCCCTTGATCACCTTGTTGCGCGGATCGGAGATCGTGTAGACCGGGTGGCCGAAGCCGATCACGACTTCCTTGTTCTCGACGCGGCGGCGGATGTCGGCCTCGGCGTCGTCCGGCGAGCTGTAGCGGCTCTGGATTTCATACGCGACTTCGTTCGCACCGCCGTGCTTCGGCCCGCGCAGCGCACCGATCGCGCCGGTGATCGCCGAGTAGATGTCGGAGCCCGTGCCCGCGATCACGCGGCCGGTGAACGTCGACGCGTTGAATTCGTGCTCCGCGTACAGGATCAGCGACGTGTGCATCGCCTCGACCCACGACTTCGACGGCGTCTTGCCGTGCAGCAGGTGCAGGAAGTGGCCGCCGATCGAGTCGTCGTCGGTTTCCGTCTCGATACGCTTGCCGTTGTGCGAGAAGTGATACCAGTACAGCAGCATCGAGCCGAGCGACGCCATCAGGCGGTCGGCGATGTCGCGCGCGCCCGGCAGGTTGTGGTCGTCCTTCTCCGGCAGCACGGTGCCGAGCACCGACACGCCCGTGCGCATCACGTCCATCGGGTGCGCGGACGCCGGGATCTGCTCGAGCGCCGCCTTCAGCGCGTTCGGCAGGCCGCGCATCGCGCGCAGCTTGGTCTTGTACGCGGCCAGTTCGGTCAGGTTCGGCAGCGTTTCGTGCACGAGCAGGTGCGCGACTTCCTCGAATTCGCACGACTCGGCGACGTCGAGAATGTCGTAGCCGCGGTAGTGCAGGTCGTTGCCGGTCTTGCCGACCGTGCACAGCGCCGTGTTGCCGGCCGTCACGCCCGACAGCGCCACCGACTTCTTCGGCTTGAATGCGCCTGCGGCGGCCGGTGCTGCTGCGTCTTTCGTCTCGCTCATGTTTCCGTTCTCCAATTTTCGAGATGCATGTATCGGGGGGGGGCGGGCCGCGTTACTTCTTGCCCTGCGCGAACAGCTCGTCGAGCTTGCGCTCGTATTCGTGATAACCGAGGAAGTCGTACAGCTCGGCGCGCGTCTGCATCGTCGGCACGGCCGCCTTCTGCGTGCCGTCGCGGCGCAACGTCTCGTAGAAGTTCAGCGCGGCCTTGTTCATCGCGCGATACGCACCGCAGCAGTACAGCGCGATGTCGACGTTCGCCTCGCGCAGCTCGTCGGTCGTGAAGAACGGTGTCGAGCCGAACTCGGTCAGGTTCGCGAGGATCGGCACCTTCACGGCCGCCTTGAAGCGGCGATAGTCGTCGAGCGTCTTCATCGCTTCCGGGAAGATCATGTCCGCGCCGGCTTCGACATAGGCCACCGCGCGCTCGATCGCCGAATCGATCCCTTCGGCCGCGGCCGCATCGGTACGCGCCATGATCACGAACTGGTCGTCGGTGCGCGCGTCGACCGCGGCCTTGATGCGATCGACCATTTCGTCGGTCGGCACGACTTCCTTGCCGGGACGATGGCCGCAACGTTTCTGGCCGACCTGGTCTTCCATGTGCACGGCGGCGACGCCGGCCTTGATGAACGAGCGGACCGTGCGCGCGATGTTGAACGCGCCGCCCCAGCCGGTATCGATGTCGACCAGCAGCGGCAGGTCGGTCGCGTTGGTGATCCGGCTCGCGTCGATCAGCACGTCTTCCATCGTGCTGATGCCGAGGTCGGGAATGCCGAGCGAGTTCGCGGCGACGCCGCCACCCGACAGGTACACGGCCTTGAAGCCGACGGCTTGCGCCATCTTGGCCGCGTACGCGGTGATTGCGCCGACCACCTGCAGCGGCTGCTCGGCCGCGACTGCCGCGCGGAATTTCGCGCCGGCGCTCTGAAGATGCGTGTTGCTCATGAACGGCCTCCTGAAGGAATGCCCGATAACAGCAAGGACCGGGCCAGCTCGCGAAACGCCGCTAACCCACTGATTCTTAAGCAACCGGCGCGGGCGCTGCAGTGCCCGTCGATTTCAATTCGGCAATTTCATGTTTCAAAAATGAAATCGAGCGCGCATAATCGACCGTCATGGACCTCTCCTCGACCAAGCCCGTCGGGCCAGCCGATCGCGCGGTGCGCCCGCGCATCTGGGCGATGGGCATCAGCCGCCTGCGCGAGCTGTTTCGCGAGATCGCCGGCGAATTCGACGAACGCGCGGACGTGCGTATCGTGACGCGCGCGTATGAGGATGCGCTCAGCGCGATCGCCGAGGCCGGCACGATGCGGCCCGACGTGATCGTCGCGGCCGGCTCGAACGGCGGCTTCCTGAAGACGCGTGCGCAGGTGCCGGTCGTGGTCGTGTCGCCGACCGGCTTCGACGTGATGCAGGCGCTCGCTCGCGCGCGGCGCGACGCGTCGCGGATCGCGCTCGTCAGCGCCGGGGAAACGCCGCCGGAGGTGCGCCGCTTCGTCGCCGCATACGGCCTCGACGTGCAGTTTGCGTCATATCAGTCCGCGCAGGAAGCGGAAGCCTGCGTGCACGACCTGCGCGACCGCGGCATCGAGACGATCGTCGGCCCCGGCCTCGTCACCGATCTCGCGGCCAGCGCCGGCATGGGCGCGGTGTTCCTGTATTCGCATGCGTCGGTGCGCAAGGCCGTCGATACGGCACTCGAAGTCGCGTATGCGACGCACGCCGAGGCGTTCCGCCGCCAGCGGCTCGACAACCTGCTGCAGCACCTGCGCGACGGCGTGGTCGCGCTCGATGCGCGCGGTCGCGTCGAAGCGATCAACGAGCGGCTCGCGTCGGCGCTTGGGGTCGAACCCGCCGCGGCCGTCGGCCGTGCGCTGGTCGACCTGCGGCCCGAGCTGCGCACGCTGCGCGGCGAGGATGGCGACGCGCTCGCGACCGTGCGCGGCGTGCGCTACGTCGTGCATCGCGGGCCACTCGTCGATCGCGGCGTGACGTCGGGCAGCGTGCTGACGTTCCAGGAATCGCGCGCGGTCGAACGGCTCGACCGCGCATTGCGTTCGCAGCCGACCACGCAGCAATTCGCGGCGCGTTATGCACTCGACGACGTGGTCGGCGCATCGGCGCCGATGGCGCGCGTGCGCGACCTCGTGCGCCGCTACGCGAAATCCGACGCGACCGTGCTCGTGCTCGGCGAAAGCGGCACCGGCAAGGAAATGATCGCGCAAAGCCTGCACGCGCTGTCCGCGCGGCGCAGCTATCCGTTCGTCGCGGTCAATTGCGGCGCGTTTCCGGAAGCGCTGCTCGAAAGCGAGCTGTTCGGCTATGAAGAAGGCGCGTTCACCGGCGCGCGGCGCGGCGGCAAGACCGGCCTGTTCGAGGCCGCACACCGCGGCACGCTGTTTCTCGACGAGATCGGCGAGATGCCGCCGTCGCTGCAGAGCCGGCTGCTGCGCGTGCTGCAGGAGCGCGAGGTGATCCGCCTCGGCTCGACCGAGCCGATCCGCATCGACGTGCGCGTGATCGCCGCGACGCACCGTCCGCTGCTCGCGGCCGTCGAGGCCGGCACGTTCCGTGCGGATCTCTATTACCGGCTCAACATCCTGAACGTCGGCCTGCCGCCGTTGCGCGAGCGCGCGGCCGACATTCCCGCGCTCGCGGCCACGCTGCTCGTGCAGGCCGCGCGGCGCGAACCGCGCCTCGCCGAACGCCTGCGCGACGCCGATGACGCGGCGCGCGTGCTCGGCGCAACCCGGGCGACGCTCGCGCGCTACCGGTGGCCCGGCAACGTGCGCGAACTGCAGAACGTGATCGAACGGATCGCGGTGGAGCTGGCCGAGGAAGTCGACGAAAACGATCCGGCCGCCGCGTGCGGCGCGCTCGATCCCGACGCGCTGCAGGCGATCGCGCCCGAGCTGTTCGCCGCACCGCCCGACGCGGCCGACCCCGACGATGCGCAGACGCTGCACGCGCGCCGCCGCCGCGCGGAGGCCGACGAGATCCGCGCGGTGCTCGACGCCTGCGGCGGCGATCGCGACCGCGCGTGCGCGATGCTCGGCATCAGCAAGACGACGCTGTGGCGAAAGCTGTCGGCGAAATAGGCCGGCTCGGGTTCGACGCGCCGGTACGCGCGCGGCAGAACGAGCCCGTCAGTCGGCCTTGTGATAGTGGCGGTACGCCTTCGCGCGATTGCCGCACGACGACATCGAGCACCAGCGGCGACTGCCGTTCTTGCTGTCGTCGATGAACAGCCACTGGCATGCGTCGTTCGCGCAACGCTTGACCTTCGCGAGCCGCGCGCCGCCGAGCAGGTCGATCGCCGACCACAGCACCGGGCTCAGCAGCCCCGCGAGCGTCGCGCCCGTTTCGCCGATCCGCCACGCATAACCGCCGTCGACGCGCGCCAGCGCGACGCGCGGCGACGCTTCCGCCAGGAAACCGCCGAGCAGCGCAAGATCGTCGGCCTGCGGCTCGCGCCGCTCGGCCTGCGCATGAAAGAGCCGATACAGCGCCTCGCGCAACGCGAGCGCGCGCGCCAGCATCGCCGGCTCGTCTTCCTCCACGCCACGGGCGCGGCACCGGTCGGCCAGGCCGGCCGGCACGCGGGCCTGCTCGCGGCACCACGCCAGCAGGTCGTCCATCGTTCCGAAGGTTTCCGTCGGCGGATCGCTGCCGCGCCAGTACAGCGTGTTCGCGAAATCGATGCTCAGGGTTTCGGGCGGTGCCGGAATCAGGCAGTCCATCGTGACGGAAGGTTGCGTATTGCTCATGCACGCATCGTATCTAACCACCATGCCGGTTGACAAGCTCGTGGACGCTTCCTAACATAACCAGCATGGTGGTTAAAAACAGATTGACTGCACTGACGCCCCCTTTCAGTTCAAGGAGCCACAGATGATCGATCGCCTTTCCTGCAGAGTTATCCACAACGACGGCAGCCGCCCGTTCCACGACAGCATGCTCGGCGCGCTCCGCTACAAGCGGCTGGCATGGTGCCTGTAAGCAGGTTTGCCGCACTGACGTTCCCTTTCAGTTCAAGGAGCCAATGCACATGATTGATCACCTCTCCTTCGGCGTGGCCCACATCGGCCGCAGCCGCACCTTCTACGACAGCACGCTCGGCGCACTCGGCTACAAGCGGCTGTACAGCGACGACGGCTCGATCGGATACGGCACGGCCGAACCGGTGCTCTGGCTGCAGCATGCCGCCCGCCCCGTCGCCGCCGATCCCGATTCGGGGCTGCACCTGTCGTTCAAGGCCGCGTCGCCCGTCGAGGTCGACGCGTTCTACCGCGCCGCGCTCGAGCACGGCGGCCAGGACAACGGCGGGCCCGGCAAACGCGAGCACTACGGCCCCGGCTATTACGCGGCGTTCGTCGTCGATCCCGACGGATACCGGCTGGAAGCGCATTGCGAACTGGACAACATCGTGTGACCCGTTCGCGTACAAACACCAAGGGCCCGATTCCGCGTTGCGCGGAATCGGGCCCTTGCTTTTGAATCATCGCCGTCCGGTTGCCGACGACCGCCGCAGGCGGTCGTTCAGCGGGATCGCGGCATGCGCGGTTATTGCGCGCCGCGCGTGCGCTGCAACTGCTCGCCGAGCCCTTCGATGCCGAGGCGCACCACCTGGCCGGCCTTCAGGAACACCGGCGACGGCTTGATGCCCATGCCGACGCCCGGCGGCGTGCCGGTCGTGATCACGTCGCCCGGCTGCAGGCGCATGCAGCTCGACAGATAGGCGATCAGCTGCGCGACGGTGAACACCATCGTGCGCGTGTTGCCGTTCTGATAGCGGTGGCCATCGACTTCGAGCCACAGGTCGAGACGCTGCGGATCGGGCACTTCGTCGCGCGTGACGAGCCACGGACCGATCGGGCCGAACGTGTCGAAGCCCTTGCCCTTGTCCCACTGGCCGCCGCGCTCGATCTGCCATTCGCGCTCGGACACGTCGTTGACGACGCAGTAGCCCGCGACGTAATCGAGCGCGTGCGCTTCGTCGACGTCCTTGCACGTCGCGCCGATCACGACGCCCAGCTCGACTTCCCAGTCCGTCTTGACCGAACCCTTCGGGATGTCGATGCCGTCGTTCGGGCCGCAGATCGAACTCGTCCACTTGCCGAACACGACCGGCTCCTTCGGGACCGGCATGCCGGCTTCGGCCGCGTGATCGGCATAGTTCAGGCCGATGCCGATGAACTTGCCGACATGCCCGACACATGCGCCGATGCGCGGTTCGCCGGACACGAGCGGCAGCGTGGCCGGATCGATCGCACGCAGCCGCGCGAGACCCGCGTCGGACAGCGCATCGCCGGCAAGATCCGGCACATGCGCGGACAGGTCGCGAATCCGGCCGTCTGCGTCGAGGATGCCGGGCTTTTCCTGGCCGGACGGGCCATAGCGAAGCAGTTTCATCGTGCTCAACCTCTGTTGTCGAATGGGACAGGATACCGGCCGACGCGGCCATTCGCGGCCGCGCGCCAGACTGATTGTCGATCGTCGATTGCGCGCGCCGGCGCCGCATCCAGGATGGGCTTCGACGTGCGAGGGTCGCGCGGGCGCAGCGATCGAGGCGCCGCACGCAAGTACGGCACGCATCGAACGGGCGGCCGCCGGTCTGCGCATCGGCGACGACGGCCCGGCACCCGCGACATGGTCCGGCCTGTGCCGGCCGGCTTCACGCGCGGCCACGCCGTCGCTGGCCCGCACGCCTTTGTACCATCGGCCGCGCACCGTGAAATGACGCGCGACGGATACCGACTATTGGTGCGCCCGCGGACGTTGCAGCGCAGCATCGGACGCGCTCGCGCGGCCTGATCCGTCACGAATACCGGCATCGCCTGCCATCGGCACATGAATACTGGCTATTCGGGGTGCCCCTGTCATCGAGAACGTTTGCCAATCCGTTCTTGTCCGGTAATGATCGGTAAAAAGACGCTGCATTGCACACTGAATGTTTATTGCTAAGCTCGTACGAATGGCTTTCATTGCCATACGCGGGCCCGATTTATGCGCGTGCAGAACCGGCCAGCGTGCGTCGCCAACCGATCGACGGTAATCCCCCAACCTCACACCTAAAATGCAGACAACCAACGACCCGCTTCCCGGCTGCGACGCTCGGGAATCGATGGCCGCAATCGACCGCTATCGCGCACCCGCGCTCGACAAGGGCCTCGACATTCTCGAACTCCTGTCGGAACAGAAGGAAGGACTCACCCGCACCGAAATCACGAAGGAACTCGGCCGCAACGCGAGCGAAATCTACCGGATGCTCGAACGCCTCGTCGCACGCCGCTACGTGATGCGCTCGACCGGCGGCGACCGCTACACGCTCAGCCTCAAGCTGTTCGCGCTCGCGCATCGGCATCCGCCGATGAACCGGTTGATTGCCGAGGCACTGCCGCTGATGCAGCGCTTCGCCGACGCCGCCGAACAGTCGTGCCACCTGTCCGTCTACGATCGCGGCAACCTGCTCGTGATCGCGCAGGTCGACGGGCCCGGCCCGTGGGGTGTGTCGGTCCGGCTCGGCTCGCGCGTCGGACTCGCCGACACGGCGTCGGGGCGCGTGATGCTGGCCTTCCAGGGCCCCGAGCAGCGCGCACACATGCTGACCGAGCATCGCAACATCCAGGGCGAAGCGCCGCTGAACGAGCAGGAACTCGCGAATGCATGCCTGTCCATCCGACAGTCCGGCTACCTGCGCCAGGACAGCCGCCAGGCATACGGCGTGACCGACCTGACCGCACCGATCCTCGGGCCGTCCGGCCACGCGATCGGGGTGCTGACCTGCCCGTACATGCGCCGGATCGATGCGCACATGGCGTCGACCGTCGACACGGTCGTCGAAGGGCTGCGCGACACGGCCGCCCATCTGTCGATGTGCCGCACCGAAACCTGCTGAACCCGGGTTCACCGACGCGCGCCGCGTGCAACCGCGGCCGCGCCGGCCGAGATCGCGCACGCCCCCCGTGCGATGCGCGATACACGGTGCCATATCGCGCGCTTCCGGCGCTACGCTAAAATAGCGGCCCTCTCAAAAACTACGGCGGCCGGCTGTCGCGGCCGTCGTGTCCGATGGATGTCATGGCCAAACTTCTGAACGATCAAGAATTCCAGCGTTTCTCCGAACTTCAGCAGAAGCAGGCAAGCTTCACGATCACGCCCGAAGAGGCGGACGAACTGCGCGATATCGTCGCGCGCGCGCAGAAGAAGCGCGACGATCGTGCCGCCGCGATGCAGGCAATCGAGAACTACATCGAGCAGTTCGACATCACGCCCGACGAGCTCTTTTCGCCCGAGCAGATCGGCGACGCGGCACGCACCTACGGGCTGATCACGGCAACCAAGAAGGAACGTGCGCTGCCGCCGTCGATCACGTTCAACGGCAAGCCGTACCAGTGGACCAAGACGCTTCCGGACGACGTGCGCGGCGCGCTGTTCGACGCGTTCACGTCCGGCGAGTCGGTCAAGCGCTTCATCGCGATGCCGAAAGACATCGCACGTTGCGCACTGACGATCGCCCGCCTCGAGCGCGAAACCGGCGCTGTCTATGCCGATCCGCACCTCGAGGAACTCGCGATTTCGCGCGACCTGGTGAACGACGCGGCATCGAAACTCGCTGCCTGAATGTGATCACGGGCACGGTTCATGCGTGCCCGCACCTCCGCGTGACGCCGGCATTGGCCGGCGCCGCGCTCGCGGAAACCATGCGTCCGCACGCTCCCGAAAAGTCTCACCTTGGCGTCCCGCAAGCGCTCACCCGCACCTCCCGAAAAAGCTCACCCAACGCTCCTGGAGACCCTCACCAAGGCCTCCCGAATGTCCTCACCGACACCTCCCGCAGGCCCTCACCAATGCGTCCCGGAAAGGCTCACCGGCGCCTCCCGCAGGTGCTCACCGACTGCTCCCGGGAAGGCTCACCGAACGCTCCCGTATCGCCTCACCACACGTTCCCGAAGAAGCTCACTCGCGGCTCCCGAAAAATCTCACCTTTGTCGCGATTTCGAATTTGCGACGCTGAATGGCGGTGGCAAATGCGTGCGAGCGCCTTGTGTGAAACGGACGCGCGGGACGGATATCGGGCACGTGGCAGGCATTTCCCGGCGCCATGAGCGTGTCGATATCTCGATGGCGAACAGGTTCGATGCGTTTGAAGTGTTTCGCACAGGAAGCGGACTCGAATAATCTGCATTCCTGACGGTACACGTTCGCGATACGCCAGGTATCGGGACCATCGACTTCAATGCGACGGCTCCGCGCTTCGGGCACCCGACAGTCGCTACGGCTGCAACTTCATCCTGAAGCCCACGACGCCGGGCTCCTCCGTCGTCGACACCGCAAAACCGCACGCCTTCGCGAGCGAGATCATCGCCGAATTCTCGCGTAGCGCTTCACCGATCATCCATGCGGTTCCCCGCGATCGCGCGTAGTCGATGATGCGGGCCATCATCAGCCGGCCGAGCCCCTTGCCTTTCTGATCGGGCCGCACCGCGATCGCGAACTCAGCCGTCTCGTTGTCGGGATCGGCAACCGCGCGCGCCACCGCGAGCGTGTGGTCCCGCCCCGACACATCGGTGTACGACACGATGAAGGCCATCTCGCGGTCGTAGTCGATCTGCGTCATGCGGGCCACCTGCGAATGATCGAAGCTGCGCACCGCGCCGAAAAAACGCATCCGCAGATCCTCCGGCGTCATCGCGCCGAGCAGTTCGTTGTGCGCGGCCTCGTCTTCCGGACGGATCGGACGGATCGTCACCGTCTCGCCGCGCCACTCGAGCGTTTGTTCAAGGTGGCGCGGATACGGCATGATCGCCAGCCGGCTGCGCCCTGCAGCTACCGTGATGCGCGGCGCGATCACCAGCGCGCGGTCGGACAGCACGCGCAGTGTGACGGACATCGCAACGACTTCGCGCACGTCGCAGACGACCTGCGACAGCGCCGTCAGCGCGTCGAGCGTGGGCTCGACGGGCGTGCTGCGCGCATACGGCGAGCGCTCCATCACCGCGCGCGCGAGCACGGTGTTCAGCGGCGGCAGCCCGTAGACGACGAACGGCGCGGATACGCCGTCCGCAGGCGGCACCGCATAACGAAACACCGGACCGAAATTCGAATCGTCGTACATCTCGACCGTGACATCGACGACTTTCTCGCCGGCTGGCGCGTCAGCCTGCTCGCCCTGCAGACCGAAATGGGCCAGCCAGCGCAGCGCGGCTTCGCCGGCCAGTTCGTGCTGGCCGGCTTCGACCATCCGGCGCGCGTCGGCCTGCGCGGATGCAACGCACTCGGCCGGCTGCAGCGGCGTGCCCTCGGGCGTCTGCATCAGCAGTTGCCGCCCGAGGTTGTAGTCGACGAGACGCGCATACGCGCGCGCAAGCCGCTGCGGCGTCGTGTGTACGGGAATGCCGTTCGCGTGCAGCGCATCGCGCGTCGCCGCGTCGACCGCGCCGAAGAAACACGCGAGGATGCCGCGGTGCGCGAACTGCCGCGATTCGATGAGCGTGCGCGCAACCGAATCGGCCGGCGCGCTGTGGGAAGTCGAATGGACGACGAACAGCGTGCCTGTTTGCGGGAATGGCGCGAGCGCCTTGATCGCCGCGGCAAAGTGCTCGGGGCGCGCATCGTCGCCCAGCGTCAGCGGATTGCCGGGCGCCGCGAGATGCGGCAGCGCGGCCGACACGGCCGACGTGGCCGCCGGCGACCAGCCGGTCAGCACGTCGCGCACCTCGGCAACCGCATCGACCGCGAGTTTCGCGACGCCCGCATCGCTTGTCACGAGCGTCGCCGCGCCGCGCGCCGTGACGCGGCCGACGCCGAGCGTCTCGATCTCGTCGAGCAGATCGTCGAGCGCATCGACGCGCACCATCCCCGCGCGCTGGAACGCCGCCGTATAGAGTGCGTCGCCGGGATCGGCGCGCCCGGTGCGCAACGCGAGCACCGGCTTGTTGCGTGCGGCCGCGCGCGCGGCCGACATGAACTTGCGTGCGGCACGCACGGTATCGAGTTCGAGCAGGATCGCGCGCGTGCCGGGATCGCTCGCCAGATAGTCGAGCACGTCGCCCGCATCGACGTCGGATTCGCTGCCGAGCGCGACGACATGCGAGAAGCCGAGACCGCGCGCATCGGCCCAGCCGAGCACCGCGTTCGTCAGTGCATTCGATTGCGAGACCCACGCGACGCCACCCGATCGCGCCGTATAGGCCGGCGCGCCGAAATGCGCATGCCGTGCGGGCGACAGCACGCCGAGGCTGCCGGGCCCGACGATACGGAGCACGAACGGCTTCGCCGCCTTGAGCGTGCGATCGAGCGCAACGCGATCGGCATCCGTGCGCGCCTCGCCGACGATCACCGCGACGCGCGTGCCGAGTTCGCCGAGCTTGCGCACGATGCCGGCCCAGGTCGCGGGCGGCGTGCAGATCAAGGCAATCGACGGCGGTGCCGGCAGCCTGTCGACATCGGAGACGACCGCATGCCCGTTCAGCTCGCGATACTTCGGGTTGACGGGCCACACGGGCCCCTGGAACGCGCCATCGAGCACGCGCGACCACACCATCGCGCCGATACTGCCCGCACGCGATGACGCGCCGACGACCGCAACGGACTTGGGCTGGAACAACGCATCGAGATGGCGAACGGTCACATCGGCTCCCTGCGGTAACGAAAGACGACCCGATCGGCTTGCGGCCGGACAGGCCCCGCGCCGATCGACGCGAACCCCAAGCATAGGCGAAGCGCATGCGGCTGCCTATATGCCATACGGCCGACTATCCGACGCGCGTCAACGCTCGCACCATGGACCTGCAACACCAGTGCGGCAGGGCATCGCCGCACGCCGGCCGCGCACGTTCGCACGGCGCGTACAACGCAAGCAACGCGGCACAACGCTGCGACCGCTTCCTCAAAGGTGAGGATTTACAGGAGCCATGGTGAGTATTTTCGGGAATTGCACGACGCAGCGCGCAAACGCGCGAAAGGTGATGAGAATCCGTGGCACGCGTGCACCGCGGAAATCGCGAATACCAATGCGCATGCGCTGCGCAATTGCACGGTTGTTTACCGGAATTCGCCGCTATAGGCAGTCGAATCGCGGCGAATTCGCAAAACGCGATCCGTTAATCGCGTGGCATTTCACGTCAATTCGTCAGCGGGAATCGCGCGGCGACTGCGCAAAAACAAAACGGTGCGACGGCCGCATGGCCGTTCGCACCGTCGGTCGGCGCACGAAAGGTGAGGATTTTCGGGAGTCAGTCCTTGATCAGGAAACGCGCGCGGTTCTTGCCGAGCCATGTCGGCGACCGCCCGCGGCCACTCCAGGTTTCACCCGTCTTCGGGTTCAGGTATTTCGGCGGCAGCGTACGCTTCGGTTTCGCGGCAGCAGCGGCGCTACCTGCCGGACGAAAACCGAGCTCTTCCGGCGTAATGTCGTATTCCTCGATTTTCGCGCGGATATCGGCAATCGCATCGGAAATCGCTTTTTCGCGTTCCTTGTCGATCTTTTGCTGAAGCCGTTCGAGCTGCGCGCTCAGTTGCCTGTAGGTCGCCATATGGATGGGACTCCGTGAGTGTTATTCGTAAAAAATAGGTGACTCTAAGCAAACAGAAAAGCACTTCGCCCGATCGAGGTCTCCTCGGCCGGTCATTTCAGGATCAGTAACCGCTTTTCTTCTTGCATGCGAAGAGAAGCTTTCGCGTGGCGTCATCACTCGATTGCTGAAGCACTTCGAAATCCCCGTTGCAGATGGCGCGGGCATTGTCCGTGCAATTGCTCCAGTCGCTGCCGGTGCATTGCACCTGCGTAGTCGGACGCCCGTCCGAAGTGAACAACGGCGCCGAGCCGCCGCACCCGCCGAGCCCCGCAACCAGAGCCAACACTACGGCCGCCCGAGGCCGCCGACAGACCGACGCAAGCATGTGTTTCATTGTTGTTCCCGTCAACCTTTTTTTGAATGTCGCGAGTATGCCATGCGCGGCCCGCCAGCCGTCAGTTCGGCGTACGCTCCGGTTGCCCGCGCGCCTTGTACGGCAGGCTCCGGCGCGGATCGTCGGTGATGCGAACGAACACCTGCTCGACGTCCGGAAGCGCCTCGAGTTCGCGCTGCAGCGCCTGGCGATCGAACGCCGCATCCGCGCATCCTTCGACGTAAATGAAACGCCGCTGCACGGTGATCCACAGGCTCGTGCCGCGCAGGTGATCGGAGCCGGCAAAGTGCGCCTTCGCGGCGTCGGCGATCGGCGCGTCATACATATACGAGTTCGGCTTCGTGCAGCGGTGGGCGAGCCAGCAGGTGGTGCCGCGTTCGGCGCGGTAATGCGCGTCGTCCGTCATCTCGGCCCGGGTCATCCACGGGCCGAGCGGCAACGGGCATTCGGCCAGGTCCTGCGACAGCGCGACGAACGGATCGTTGTACCAGTTGCGCCGCGCCTCGGGCGCGTCGGCGTCGCCCGACTGCGCGAGCGCGGAGGTCGCCAGCAACATGGTCAGCCATCCTGCGATGCCGATCCGCTTCATCGTGATCTCCTGTTCGAGGCTTTACGCCCGGCCGCATCGGCATCGCCGATCGGCCTACCGGTCGATTCCCAGCGCCGCCAGCTTCTTGTACAGCGTCGCGCGGCCGATCCCGATGCGCGCGGCCGCCTCCACGACCTTCCCGTCACAGGCTGCCAGCGCATCGGTCAGGAACTGGCGCTCCCACGCCGCCAATGCATCGGCATACGAAGCGACCGGCGCACCGGCCGCACCAGCTACATCCCCCGCGCGCCGCTCACCCGGCGAGGTGGCCACCCGCTGCGCCGGCAACGCGCCGTCCGTCGAGACGCGCACGGGCCCGAGGAACGGTGCGAGCGCACGCGCATCGATCACCGAACGGTCCGACAGCATCAGCGCGCGTTCGAGCGTGTTGCGCAACTCGCGCACGTTGCCGGGCCACGGATACGCGCACAGCATCCGCAGCGCATCGTCGGTCAGCTCGCAGTGCGCGGCGCGCCCGTGCTGGGCGGCCAGTTCCTCGAGCGTCGCGTAGACGAGCGCCGCGATGTCGGACGCCCGGTCGCGCAGCGGCGGCGCGTGGATCGTCAGCACGTTCAGCCGGTAATAGAGATCCGCGCGAAAACGCCCGGCCTCCACGAGCGCCGGCAGGTCGGCCGATGTCGCGGCGATGATCCGGACGTCCGCGCGCACGATCCGGTTCGAGCCGACCGGCTCGAACTCCTTGTCCTGCAGCACGCGCAGCAGCTTGCCCTGCAACGGCAGCGGCATGTCGCCGATCTCGTCGAGAAACAGCGTGCCGCGATCGGCCAGCTCGAACTTGCCGATGCGCCCCTTGCGGTCGGCACCCGTGTACGCGCCGGGCGCCGCGCCGAAGAATTCGGTTTCGAGCAGCGTGTCGGGAATCGCGGCGACGTTGACGGTCACGAGCGGCTGGAGCGCCCGCGCCGACGCCGCGTGGATCGCATGTGCGAGCAGTTCCTTGCCGGTACCCGTCTCGCCGAGCAGCAGCACCGGCGAATCGACTTGCGCGGCCCGCCGCGCCTGGCGCTTGGTTTCGAGACTCGCGGCACTCGTGCCGACGAAGCTCGCGAACGTGTATTTCGCACGGCGTGCCTGCGCGAGCGAACGCTGCGTCGCGATCAGTTGCTGCTGAAGCTGTGCGTAGCGGGAAAAGATCGGCGTGAGCGTCTTCAACTGATCGAACAGCGCGAAGCCGATCGCGCCGATCGTCTCGCCGGCCTCGTTCTTCAGCGGCAGGCGCGTGACGACGAGCGGTTCGCGGCCCGTCTCCATGATGTCGAGCAGGATCGGCTGCCCGGTCGACACGACCTCGCGCATCAGGCTGTTCGGGATCACGGCCTCGCAGTCGAGGCCGACCGCCTGCTGCGGATCGGCGAAACCGAAGCGCGCCGCGTATCGCTCGTTCATCCACACGACACGCGCGTCGCGATCGACGACCACCGTACCCGCGCTCGAATCCTCGAAGGTCCGGAACAGCGACTCGGCGGCACGCCGCAGTACGTCGCCGTAGTTGACGGGCAGGCGGACCCAGTCGTTCATCATCGTGTCGTCGTCTCCGTGTACGCTGCGCCGGATGTCTCCGGATCGAGACGGATTATCTCACTCTGGAGACACGTCGCAATGCGTTGCCCGGGAAAGCCCTGTGCGATTTCACGGGCTGGCCGGACGGCCATCTCGTCTCCGGATCGAGACGTTTTATGTAGAATCGTCAGACATAGGCCGGCGCGGGCCCGCCAGCCTCCGGCGGACCCATGTCCGGCGGCGCAATCCGGCCGATGGCACGAAACATGCACGAACCTGAGCCGGTCCGCGGCGCGTCGCGCGATCGAACAACAACCAAAGCCATTAGGAGACTCCCTTGTCCTTCGTGATCGTCCTCGCCGCGCTGGCGTTCCTGATGTACGCCGCGTATCGCGGCTACAGCGTGATCCTGTTCGCGCCCATCGCCGCACTCGGCGCGGTGCTCCTCACCGAACCCGCCGCCGTCGCACCGGTCTTCTCCGGCATCTTCATGGACAAGATGGTCGGCTTCGTCAAACTGTATTTCCCGGTCTTCATGCTCGGCGCGGTGTTCGGCAAGGTCATCGAACTGTCCGGGTTCTCGGAGTCGATCGTCCATGCGGCGATCCGCTACATCGGCCGCTCGCGCGCGAATGCGGTGATCGTCGCGGTGTGTGCGCTGCTCACCTATGGTGGCGTCTCGCTGTTCGTCGTGGTGTTCGCGGTCTATCCGTTCGCGGCCGAGCTCTATCGCCAGAGCAACATCCCGAAACGGCTGATGCCCGGCGCGATCGCACTCGGCGCGTTCTCGTTCACGATGGATTCGCTGCCCGGCACGCCGCAGATCCAGAACATCATCCCGACCACGTTCTTCAAGACGACCGCGTGGGCCGCGCCCGCGCTCGGCACGATCGGCTCGCTGTTCATCATCGTCGTCGGCCTCACGTATCTCGAATGGCGCCGCCGTTCAGCGATGGCGAAGGGCGAAGGCTACGGCACGGCGCTCGTCAACGAGCCGGACCGCGTCGAGGCGACATCGCTGCCGCACCCGGCGCTCGCGATCCTGCCGCTGATCCTCGTCGGCGTGTCGAACTTCCTGTTCACGAAGCTGATCCCGCAGTGGTACGGCACCGCGTCGTACACGGTCGCGCCGGACGTGCTGCCGGGCGTGCACACGCCGGTGACGACGTCGATCAAGACGGTCGTCGCGATCTGGTCGGTCGAGGCCGCGCTGCTGCTCGGTATCGTGCTAGTCGTCCTGACCGCGTTCCGGCGCGTCAGCGACCGCTTCGCGGCCGGCTCGAAAGCCGCCGTCGCCGGCGCGCTGCTCGCCGCGATGAACACCGCGTCGGAATACGGCTTCGGCGGCGTGATCGCCGCGCTGCCGGGCTTCCTCGTCGTCGGCGACGCACTGAAGAGCATCCCGAACCCGCTCGTCAACGCGGCCGTGTCGGTCAGCTCGCTCGCCGGCATCACGGGCTCGGCGTCGGGCGGCATGAGCATCGCGCTCGCCGCGATGTCGGACCTGTTCATCAAGGGCGCGCAGGCAGCCAACATCCCGATGGACGTGCTGCACCGGGTCGTCGCGATGGCGAGCGGCGGCATGGACACGCTGCCGCACAACGGCGCGGTCATCACGCTGCTCGCGGTCACGGGCCTCACGCACCGCGAGTCGTATCGCGACATCTTCGCGGTCACCGTCATCAAGACGCTCGCGGTGTTCTTCGTGATCGCCGTGTACTACACGACGGGGCTCGTGTAAGCCGCTGCATGAGGCGGCGTTCGGTACGCCGCCGCTCCGCCTGCCGCATCGCCGCGGCAGGCCGCTTCAAGCCCGACCTGCGTTTCACGATCGGACCGCATGCGAACCGGAACGGATTCCGGATTTCGCATCCGGTCCGATTTCAATTCCCCGCTCGCCGGCTCCGGCCGAATCCACGCCACCGCGCCCTTGCCTGACGCCCGGGCCACCGCGCCGCCATCCGGCACCGCCCGCCACCGCCCACGCATTGTTGCCCGCAACAAAACACTGCGTTGGGCGCGATCGCATTTTTCGCGCACCCGCCCCGGCCTACACTGGTTCCAACGTCACCCGGCGCTTCAACGAACGAAGCGCCGCGATTCACCGGAATCCTGGAGGTCCCGATCATGAAGCGCCTGATTCACGCCGTTGCCATTGCCCTGGCCGTATCGGCCCCGCTCGCCGCGCAAGCGCAGTCGAACCAGCCGCTGACGCGCGCGCAGGTCCACGCCGAAGTGAAGGCGCTCAAGCAGGCCGGCTTCCAGTCGAGCGACTGGTTCTACCCGGCCAGTATCGTTTCCGCCGAAGCGAAGATTGCCCGTCAGCACGACGCCGGCTACGGCAGCGATCGCGGCGCGTCGTCGGAGTCGGGCCAGTAATCCGTCGTCCGGCCCGCTCGACGACGCCTACGTGCGTCGTTACGCCTTCACGGGCTGGATCAGCTTCGCGCAGGCCGCTGCCTGCGGATCGCCCGCGGGCAGCTTTCCGCATACGCCGTCGAACTGCTTCACGACCGACCTGACCGACGCATCGTGCGCGCCGCTGCTGCGCCAGTGATTCAACTGCGTGACGACCTTGGTCAACGCGCGCAGGTTCGCGCCGTAGAACGCATCGCGGGTCTTGTCGGCCTGGGCGAGCACACTCGCGGCAATCCCTTCGATGCGTGCCGAATCGTCCGGCGCCAGTTGCACTGCATTCGCAAAATAGGTCGCCCCCCAGCGCAGCTTCGTCGCCGGCCCGCTCGCCGACTCGTATGCCTTGCGATACCAGTCGAGTGCCGCGGCCTTGTCGCCGCGCGCTTTCGCATTCGCCGCCAGCCCGGACATGAAGTAATACGGCGTGGAAGAACGCGGCAACTCGGCCTTCAGCAACGCATCCGACTCGTCGTACAGCCCCGCATCGGTCAGCGTGTCCGCGCCTTCGCTGACGAGCGCCTGCCGCTCGTACGCATTCGCGGCGCCCTGCACCGACGCGGCGATCTGCTTGCGCACCGTGTCGGCCAGCGCCGGCGCGGCAAGCGGCGCACCCTTGCCCTCGTCTCCGCGCGCGAGCAGCACGCGGCCGTGCAGCGCCATCAGCCGGTCGATCGACGACAGCGTGGTATCGGTCGACAGACGCGCGAGCGCCGTGTCGTAGGCGCCGCGCAACTTCGCGCGCTGCGCGTCGTCGCCGCCGAGGTACGCGACCACGCGTGCGGGTGCCGCGACCAGCACATCCGAATCGGCCCGCGACAACACGGGATCGTGCAGCACCGTGCGCAGCGAATCGGCGAGCGCCGCCTTGTCGAGCGTGCCGGCCTGCGCCGGATCGTCCGACGCGGCGACGACCGCCGACTTCAGCGCGAACCGCGCCGAGTCGGCCTTCGCGCCGGCCGCCCGCGCGCGTTGCGCGAGCGACTGCAGCGTCTCGGCGACGCGATCGGCCGGCACCGGCAGCGCGCCGTCGGTGTCCCACGAGTAGTCGGCCAGCAGATGCCATTCGTCCGGTGTCAGCGACGCGCCGTTCTTCAGCGCGTTCGCGAGCGTCTGCCGCACCGGATGCGCGGCCGTCATCCCGAGCGACAGCGCCTGCATGTAGCGATCGAGATCGGCTTCGCCCGGCAGCCGCGTCACTTCGGTGCCGTCGGGGCGGAACAGGATCATCGTCGGATAGCCGTGCACCTTGAAACGCTCGCCGAGCTTCTGCGCGCTTTCGGTATCGCCGTCGAGATACACGGGCACGAAGAACGACGAGCGGGTCTTGAAGGCCTGCTGGCTGAAGATGGTCGACTTCACCTGGTTGCACGACGGGCACCATACCGCGCCCCAGTAGAGCAGCAGCGGCTTGCCGGTGCGCTTCGCGAGCGCGAACGCGGCATCGACGTCACCGTGTTGCCACGCGATGCCGGGCGGCAGATGCGCGCCGTCGGCCGATGCGCTCGATACCGCGGTACTCGAAGGCGCGGCAGCGGCAAACGCCGCACCCGCGGCGGCGAACAGGCAGGCGGCAGTCAGATTCCGGAGAGCGGTTTTCATCGAAGCGGTTCCGTTGAAAGAGACGGTTGCGGGAAGGTGCGGCGCGCGAAACGATGGCCATCAAGCGATGGCCAGGAGGCGATGACGATGAAACGCGCCGACGTGCGGTACGCCGCACGCATCGATACGGACAAACGAATACCGGCCGAAGCGACCGGCAAATCATTCAACGATACGATTGACGCAACCAGCGGGAAACGAACGAATTCTCGAATGGATATGACGCGCGGCACCACAGCCGCGCGTGCCGTCACATACGCGTCGGCCGGCCCTTTATTGCCGTTCCTTGATCCGCGCCATGTGATACACGGACGCATGCACGCCGTCGCGCAGCGCGTAGCCCGGCGATTCGCCTTCGATCCGGAAACCGTGCTTTTCATAGAGCGCGATCGCCGCGCGGTTGTCGGTGAACACGGTCAACTCGAGACGCGTGACGTTCAGCCAGTTTTCCGCGAGATCGATCGCGGCCGCGAGCAGCCGGCCGCCGACGCCGCGCCCGTGATGGGCCGCATCGACCATCATGCCGAGCCCCGCCGCATGGCGCCGGCGCGGATTCGGTTCGGATTCCAGGCCAAGATGGCCGACCACCGTGCCGTCGATTTCGGCGACGAGGCTCGCGCCGCGCTCGTGCGCGTTTTCGAGCCGCTTCCGCCATTTCTCAAGCGACGGAAACGGATACTGCAGCGTGTTCATGTACACCGCGGGATGCGCGGCGATCTGCCGGATCGCGTCGACGTCGTGCATCTCGCTGTGCCGGATCTTGATGTCGGTCATGGGTGGGCCGGTTCAGAAAAGTCGCGCCGATCGCGCAGACTGCGCACACGCGCAGCAACGTTTCGAGCTTAGCCGATTTCACGCATTTGAAACATGGGTGTCGCGTTGTCGCGGGATGCCGTTGTATCCGCAACGACACGCGATCACGCGCCCGCCGCGACCCGGAAAAACCTGACCGATTCCACGCGCGTCGATCGGAAATTCCTTACCCTCCGCCGCCACGCATCACGCTCCGCCAAATCGTTGCGCACACAACGTCACGCGCACGACTTGCGATGTCATGTCGCCCACCCAATCCGGCTTGCGCCGGGCCGATGCGTATCGATGTCCCGGCCATGCATCGCAACCGCGCGCACCGATGCAGCCACCGGCACGGTCACGCTGAACGAGCACGGGCCGCGCCGCCGCCGTGTTTCACGTCTGTGACAAGCCGCGCACGCCGACCATGGCGGTAAATATGACCTGTTGGTACTCGGCCCGGACGGCGAGCGCCGGCGACCACCCGGATGGCACTAGAGGATCGACTCGACAACGCGTGCCGACCGCCACTGACGCCGCCGCTGCGACGCACGTTGCAGCGCGTATCGCCGCCGACCGCGAACGCCGGTCGAACGCCGTCCGGGCGCCGGCCGCGGCCGCGCCCGATCCGGCTGAAACGCCCGCCCAGCACGGGTCAAACATCAGAAGGATCGGTGGTGTAACCCTCATTTCACCCCACGAAAATGCTCCGTATTGCCGCCCGTTCGCGTTAAACTGCGTCAAGCTGTGTTCAACAAAGACATCTTTGCCACTACGGCATCCACGATACGAGGATAGGTTCGATGCGCACTACCGGCTCATCCGGGGCAATGACCCTGCTCACCGAACACGACCCGGCCGACGGCCGCGAATTGCGCTCGCTCCGGCTCGAATCCACCGGCGACGGCAAGAGCGTGCTGCTGATCGAGATCGACGAACGCAAGCCCGGCATCCACCGCGAGATCCGCTACGAGATCACGCCGGCCGAACTCATCGCGGCGATCCGTTCGCACGGCGCCGAGCTGCCCGGCGAAAACCACGGCGCCGCATCGCTGGCCCGCACCACCTCCTGAATTCAAACGGTGAGCCGCGCGCAGCGCGCCGGCTCACCGACATCTCCCTGCCGCCGTCAGGCGCTTTGCGTCATTCCCGCCGCTGTCTTGAAAATGGCCGATAATCGGCCCATCTGCGTTTCCTGCTCACGCATTCCCTTTTCGGCCAGCCGTCATGCTCCGTGACCTCGTCGCCCAGTACGGGCCGCTTCTCGTCTTCGCCAACGTGCTCGCGGCGGCCATCGGCCTGCCGGTGCCCGCGATGCCGACGCTCGTGCTGTTCGGCGCGATGGCCGGGATGCACCCGGAAATGATCGGCTCGCAGCTCTTGACGGTGGTGGCGCTGTCGGTGTTCGGCGCACTGATCGGCGACACCGTCTGGTACGTCGCCGGACGGCGTTACGGCGGCGCGACGCTGAAGACGATCTGCCGGCTGTCGCTGTCGCGCGATACCTGCGTGAGAAAGACCGAACGCTTCTTCGGCCGCTACGGCGTGCGCGTGCTCGCGGTCGCCCGTTTCATTCCCGGGCTGTCGCTCGTATCGGTGCCGATGGCCGGCGCGCTCGGCACGCGCTATCGCACGTTCGCCGGTTACGACGCGCTCGGCGCCGCGCTGTGGACGATCGTCGGGCTGGTGGCCGGAATCGTGTTCTACCGGCAGATCGACTGGCTGTTCGCCGGCGCGAGCCGCCTCGGCCGTGCGGTGCTGGTGGTGATCGTCGCGCTGCTGGCCGTGTATGCGGCGATCCGCTGGATGCGCCGCCGCGCGCTGATCCGCCAGCTCGCCCACGCGCGGATCGGCGTCGACGAACTCGACGATCTGCTGCGCGACGCCGCCGCACCGGTGGTGCTCGACGTGCGCTCGCCCGAGCACCGCAAGCTCGACCCGTTCACGATTCCCGGTGCGCAGTTCGCCGACGAGCGGCAGATCGCCGACATCGTCGCGCGCTATCCGTTCTCGCAGAAGTTCGTCGTGTACTGCTCGTGCCCGAACGAAGTGACGGCCGCGCTGATGGCGAAGCGCCTGCTCGACGCAGGCTTCACCGATGCGCTCGCGCTGCGCGGCGGCCTCGACGCCTGGCGCGATACGGGCCGCCAGCTGACGTCGCTCGTGGAAGAAATGCCCGCAGCGAACGATCCGGTCGCGGGGTTGCACCGACCGGCCTGATCGCACCGATCACAGGCCGGCCGCGCAATGCGGGGGACCACGCGTCCCCCTTCGATCAGAACGCGTGCAGCGGCAGGTTCACGACCAAACGGTACTCGCGGTTCGTCGCGTCCGAGTAGTGTGCCGAACCGTTGTGCCACATCGCGATGAACGTGACCTTCGTGTCCTTCAGCTTGCCGCTCTGGAACGTGTACGACGGGATGAAGCCGAACTCGTGGTGACGGCCCTGCACCGGCGCGCCGTTGCTCCAGTAGATGCTCGACTTGGTCGGGTCGTTCGCCGCGCCCGCGCTGCCATCCGCACCCCAGCCCGTCACGCCCCAGACCATCGCCTTGAAGCCCGGCAGGCCCGCTTCCTTGCCGTAGAACGTGTAACGCAGCTGCAGCGACTTTTCGTGCGGCGCGTTGTAGTCGACGTCCATCGAGTTGGTCAGGAAGATGCCGTTCGTTTCGTTCAGGTAGTCGAAGAACTGGTCGCCGAGCACCTGCTGGAAGCCGAGCAGCAGCTCGTGCGGGCCGTGCTGCGCGGCCACCGACAGGCTGTATGCGTTGTTGTCGATCTTGCCCTGCAGCGCATCGCCCGTGTCGTGCGTCGAGTAGACGTTGCCGAAGCCCGTCCACTTGATCGTCTGCGGGCTGCCGATGCTGTGCTTCACCGACGCGTAGTACTGGTGCCACACGTCGTCGGCCTGGTTCGCGTACAGCGCGACTTCGCCGTTCGGCGAGTAGTCCCACGTGCCGCCGACATACGACAGGCGATTGATGCGCGTGCCGCCGTATTGCGTCGTCAGGTTGGTCAGCGTCGTGTGACCGCGCGCGTTGGTCTTCGTGAAGCTGCCGGCCTCGAGCATCACGTTCTTGAATTCATTGCTGACGATCGTCGTGCCGAGGAACGTCGGCGGCAGCGCACGGTTGTCGTGCTGCTCCATGAACGGGTTGTCGACGGCCTGCAGACCGTACTTGATCACCGTGTTCGAGATGCGCGCCTTGATGTCGTAGATGCCCGGGTAAGCCCACGCGAGCTGGTTGCTGCCGCCGCCGCCCTTCGCGATGTGCACCATGCTGCCGGCGCCCTGGCCGCCGTCGAGCTTCAGCGCCGCATACAGCGATGCGTCGAAACCGATTCCGATCAGGCCCGTCGTATAGCCCGACTCGAAGTTCGCCATCGCGCCCTGCACCCATGCGTGGCGATGCGGGCCGCCCTTGCTGTCGAGCACGTCAGAATAGTTGCGGAACAGGAAGTCGAGATGGCTGTCGGCAATGAAGCCCTTCGACTTCGACTGGGCCGACGGCTCATCGGGCGGCGTGACGGCCTGGGTCGCTTCGGCATTGACAATGGCGTTCTGCGTCGGAGCACCCGTACCGTTGGCCGGTGCGGCCTGCGCGACCTGCAGCGGCGCGGGGGCCGCGTCGTCGGCGTGCGCCACGCCCGTCAGCGAGACACCGGCCAGCGCCGGCAGTCCCCATGCAAGCAGCATCTTCGATGCCGTCCCGATCGTCTTCTGTTTTTTCATCGTATTTCTCGTCTTGTGTTGATATCGTCCACGCCGGTCGCGATCCGCTCCCGGCCCCCCGGCGCGCCCGGTTAAGGACGCGCCTGTACCCGCGGCGCGAAGATCATTCGCGCCGCCCCTGCCCCTGTTGACCAGCCTTGGTTTTGTTTGCCGAGCTACTTCAAATCACGCCGCACCCGCACGAATGCACGCGACACGCGCCGCCGACCCCTGCCGCACTTCCGGCAGCGGCACGTCCTGCGCGCACGCATCGATCGCGACCGGGCAGCGCGTGCGGAACGCGCAGCCGGACGGCGGGTTGAGCGGCGAGGGCATCTCGCCCGCCAGCAGCATCGGACGGCGAGCACGCTCGCGCGCCGGCTCCGGCGTCGGCGCCGCATCGAGCAGCGCCTTCGTGTACGGGTGCTGCGGCACGCCGTACACGTCATGCCGCGTGCCGAACTCCATCACGCGGCCGAGATACATCACGAGCACACGCTGGCTGATCGCCTTCACCACGGCGAGATCGTGTGCAACGAACAGATAGGACAACGACAGTTCGCGTTGAAGATCGCGCAGCAGGTTCACGATCTGCGCCTGGATCGATACGTCGAGCGCCGACACGGGTTCATCGCAGATCACGAGCTTCGGCTCGCCGATCAGCGCGCGTGCGATGCCGACGCGCTGGCACTGCCCGCCGGAAAATTCGTGCGGGTAGCGCAGCAGGTGATGCGCGTTCAGGCCGACGCGTTCGAGCATCGCGACCACGCGACGGCGCACTTCGGTGCGGCCGAGGCCGGCCTGGTGCGTGACGAGCGGCTCGGCGACGACCTGCTCGATCGTCATGCGCGGATCGAGTGATGCGAGCGGATCCTGGAAGATCATCTGCACTTCGCGCCGCATCGCGTTGCCGCGCAGGTGATCGGGCGTGACGGCTTCGCCGCGCCATTTCACGGTGCCGGCCGTCATCGGCACGAGGCCGATCAGCGCGCGCGCGAGCGTCGATTTCCCGCAGCCCGATTCGCCGACGAGCCCGACCGTTTCGCCGCGCTTCACGTCGAACGACACGCCGTCGACCGCGCGCAGCGTGCCCTTCGGCGACCACGGATAACCGCCGAGCGGCACGCGGAAATGCACCTTCAGATCCTCGACGGACAGCAGCGTGTCGTCCGTCGCGCCGGCATTGCGGCGTTCATTGACGCTCATCGCAGACCTCCCGCCAGATCGGCGACGGGGCGGTGGCATGCGCGCACCGCGCCCACGGCGCCATAGGTTTCGAGCGCCGGGCGCGCGGCGCCACAGCGTTCTTCCGCATACGTGCAGCGCTTCGCGAACGCGCAGCCAGCCGGCGCGGTGCCGGGCATCGGCGGGTTGCCGGGAATCGCGACGAGCGGCGCATCGTGCGCGTCGGTCAGGCGCGGCAGCGCGTTGAGCAGGCCGATCGTGTACGGATGCGACGGCGTCGCGAAGATCGATTCGGCCGGCGCGTATTCGACGGTGCGGCCCGCATACATGACCATCACGTCGTCCGCGAGGCCGGCGACCACGCCCATGTCGTGCGTGATCAGCACGATCGCGGTGCCGCGTTCGCGATTCAGCTCGCGCAGCAGGTCAATGATCTGCGCCTGCACCGTCACGTCGAGCGCGGTGGTCGGCTCGTCGGCGATCAGGATTTCCGGCTCGGACAGCAGTGCCATCGCGATCATCACGCGCTGGCGCATGCCGCCGGAGAACTCGTGCGGATACATGCGGATGCGCCGCGCCGCGTCGGGAATGCGCACCGATTCGAGCGCCTCGATTGCACGCTTGGTCGCTTCCTTGCGCGACAGCTTGCGATGCAGCTGCAGCGTCTCGGTCATCTGCCGCTCGATCGTCAGGAACGGATTGAGCGACGTCATCGGATCCTGGAAGATCATCGCGATGCGGTCGCCGCGCACCCGGTTCAGCGCGCGCGTATCCATCTCGAGCAGGTTGTCGCCGCGGTAGTGTGCGGTGCCGGTCGTCGTGCCGTTGCCGGCCAGCAGGCCAAGCAGCGCCATCACGGTCTGGCTCTTGCCGGAGCCCGATTCGCCGACGATGCCGAGCGTCTTGCCGGCTTCGAGCGAGAACGACACGCCGCTCACGGCGTCGATCGGCGGCGCGTCCTTGCGCGTGAAGCGCACGCCGAGGTTGTCGACTTCTAGTAGTGCGCTCATGTCAGCCTCCGCCGGGCCGCCCCAAGGAGGCTGACCGCCCCCTCGGGGGGCAACGAACGAAGTGAGTGTGGGGGTCGTTTCATCTCAGCGATCCTTCGGGTCGAGCGCGTCACGCAGGCCGTCGCCAACGAAGTTCACGCAGTAGAGCGTCACGCACAGCATGACGGCCGGGGCCAGCAGCAGCCACGGCATCGATTCCAGTTTCTGCGCGCCGTCCTGGATCAGCACGCCCCAGCTCGTCATCGGCTCCTGCACGCCAAGGCCGAGGAACGACAGCACCGATTCGGTCAGCACGATGCCCGGCACCGAGACCGTCGCGTACACGACGACCACGCCGAGCAGGTTCGGCACGATGTGGCGCAGCACGATCGACGTGGGCGTCACGCCGATCGCGCGCGCCGCATCGACGAATTCGCGGCTGCGCAGCGACAGCGTCTGGCCGCGCACGACACGCGCCATGTCGATCCACGAGAACGCGCTGATGGTCAGCACGACCAGCATGAACGAGCGACCGAACAGGGTCATCATCAGGATCGCGATCAGCAGGTACGGGATCGCGTACATCATGTCGACGACGCGCATCATCACGGAGTCGACACGGCCGCCCGCGAAGCCCGCGGTCGCGCCCCACGCGACGCCGAACAGGCCCGACACGAGCGTGCCGAGCAGGCCGACCTCGATCGATACGCGGCCGCCGATCAGCGTGCGCACCAGCAGGTCGCGGCCGAGCTCGTCGGTGCCGAACCAGTGCTGGTTCGCCCAGGTTGGCGGTAGACTGATCGAACCCCAGTCGCTTGCGGCGGGATCGGCCGCGAGCAGCCACGGGCCGACGAAACACGCGAGCGTGATCAGCGCGAGCAGCACGAGGCTGAACACGGCCGCGCGGTTGTGAAGGAAGCGCGCCATCGCAAGCGCGAGCGGCGAGCGCGAACGCGGCGGCGAGTCGGTCTGCACGGGCAGGCCGACGACGGGAGTAGTCGGGGTCATCGCGGGGCCTCGCTCAATAACGGATACGCGGATCGAGCCACGCGTACGCGAGGTCGACCAGCAGGTTGAACAGCACGGCGCAGACGGTGGTCAGCACGACGAGGCCGAGCACGAGCGTGTAGTCGCGGTTGATCGCGCCGTTCACGACGAGTTGCCCGAGGCCCGGCAGCGCGAACACCGATTCGGTGACGACGGCCGCCGTGATCGACGAGATGCAGACCGTGCCGAACAGCGACACGACCGGCATCAGCGCGGGCTTCAGCGCGTGGCGCAGCACGATCGTCGAGCCCGGCAGGCCCTTCGCGCGCGCGGTGCGGATGTAGTTGCTCGACAGCGTCTCGATCATCGAGCCGCGCATCACGCGCGCGAGCAGCGACATGTTGATGAAGGTCAGCAGCACGATCGGCAGCAGCCGGTACTGCCAGCCGCCGTCGCCCCAGCCGCCCGCCGGCAGCCAGCCGTTGCCGGCCGACGTCTTCAGCAGGATCGCGAAGATCCACACCAGCACCGGGCCGAGCACGAACGGCGGCACGACGTTGCCGATGTTGCCGATCAGCATCACGATGCGGTCGATGAAACTGTCGCGGCGGACCGCCGCGACGGTGCCGAGCAGCACGCCGAGCCCGATCGAGATCGGGATCGACACGCCGCCTACGCCGAGACTCACCGGCAACGCCTTGCGCACGAGATCGTTCACGGACCAGTCGACGTAGCGGAACGACGGACCGAGGTCACCGTGCAGCAGCGCGTCGAGATACATCAGGTACTGCTTCCACAGCGGCTGATCGAGGTGGTACTTCGCGTTCAGGTTCGCGAGCGTCGCCGCGGAAAGCTGCTTCTCCGTATCGAACGGACCGCCGGGTGTGAAGTGCAGCAGCAGGTAGCAGACGGTGACGACCGCGAGGATCGTCGGCACCGCCCACAACGTGCGCCTCAGTGCGTAGGCCAGCATGATCGCTCCGCTCAGTGCTTGATCAGGTACATGTCCTGCGAAGCACGCATGTCGATCACGTTCTTCAGCGAGTAGCCGCCCACATAGGGCTTCACGAGACGGTCGGCCGAGTACTGGAACAGCGGCACCATCGGCGTGTCGTTCAGTGCGAGGTCGTGCGCCTGCGTGAGCAGCGTGGCACGCGCCTTGTCGTCGAGCTTCTGGTTGCCTTCGTCGACGAGCGCGTCGGCCTGCTTGTTGCAGTAGCCGACGGTGTTCTGCGCGCTGCCGCAACGGAGCAGGTCGAAGAACGTCATCGCGTCGTTGTAGTCGGCGAACCAGCCGTCGCGCGCGATCTGCACCTTGCCGTCATGCCGCTCCTTCATCAGCACCTTGAACTCGACGTTCTCGAGCTTGGTGTTGACGCCGAGCTTCGTGCGCCATTCCGACGCGGCGAACAGCGCGACCTTCTTGTGCAGGTCGTTGGTGTTGTAGGTCAGCGTGAACGCCAGCGGCTTCGCATCCGAATAGCCGGCCTGCTTCAGCAGGTCCTTCGCGGCCGAGACGCGCTTGGCCATCGGCCACGACGCCCAGTCCGGCGTGAACGGCTGCACGCCCTTCGTGCCGTTCGGCATCAGGCCGTACATCGGCTTCTCGCCGGCCTGCGTGAGCTTTTGCGTCAGCACGTCGCGATCGAGCACCATCGACAGCGCCTGGCGCACGCGCTTGTCCTTCAGCGCCGGATCGTTGTTGTTCAGGTAGTAGTAATAGGTCGCGAGCTGCAGGCCCTGGCGCAGTTCGCCGCCGAACTGCTTGCTGACCTGCTGGAAGATCCCCGACGGGATCGAGTAGCTGTAGTCGATCTGGCCGGCCTGGTACATGCGCATCGCCGTCTCGTCGCTCTCGATTGGCAGGTACGTGACCTTGTTGATCACGACCTTCGGCGCGTTCCAGTACTTCGCGTCCTTGGTGATCACGATGCGGTTGTTCGGCTGCCAGTCGGCCAGCTGGAACGGGCCGTTGCTGACGATGTTGCCCGGGCGCGTCCACGCGTCGCCGAGCTTCGTCACCGTGTCCTTGTTCACCGGCGCGAGCGGCACCATCGCGGTCAGTTCCGGGAAGAACGCGACCGGCACGTCGGTCGTCACCTCGAGCGTGTACGGATCGACGGCGCGCACGCCGAGCGTCGACGGCGCGGCCTTGCCCGCGATGATGTCCTTCGAGTTCTTCACGAACTCGACGAGGATCGTGTATTTCGAGCCCGTCTTCGGATCGACGAGGCGCTGCCAGGCATAGACGAAATCGGCGGCCGTCACCGGCTGACCGTTGCTCCACTTCGCGTCGTGGCGAAGCTTGAAGATCCACGTCTGCGGCGTCTTGCGTTCCCACGACAGCGCGACGCCCGGCACGACCTGGCCGGCCGCATCGATACGGGCGAGCCCTTCGAACAGGTCGAGGCCGATCGTGTTGCCGGTCCACGATTCGATGTGCGCCGGGTCGAGCGACTCGACTTCGGCGGGCACCTGTCGCGTCAGGTCCTGTTGCGCGGCGAGCGCGACGTTCGACGGAACGGTAACGGCGTGGGCGGCGGGCGTCGTCAGGGCGAGCGCGGCCAGCACGGCCGACATGGCATGCAAGGATTTCATCGTGGCAGTCTTGAGAAGGTTTGTTCGGTGAGCGTCGCGCGGCGAATGCCGCGGCTTACGCGTGAGACGCTGACGGGGGCAGCGATTGAGGAGGCCCGTGATTCTCGTATAGCATTTTAGTATTCCTTACGTTTCTTTCGACAGGCATCCCGTCTTGGAAACGAAGGAATACCCGTGCGTTAGAACAGCCGCGGTGTACCGACCCAGACCACCACCGACTCGACCTTCGCGGTGTTGGCCCAGCTGTGCGGGACCGTCGACTGATAGTGCGAACTGTCGCCGGCCTGCAGGACGAACGTCTTGCCTTCCAGCGTCAGCGACACTTCCCCTTCAATCACATACAGGAACTCCTCTCCTGCATGGGTCGTCACCTCCGACCGTTTCTGCCCCGGCGGCAGCCTCACGAGGATCGCCTCGAGCTGTCGCCCTTCGGATACGTTCGTCAGCCGCGCGAACAGGTTCGCCGAATCGGCAAACCCGAAGAAGCGCAGCTGCTCGCCTCGGCAGACCGAGCGTTCCTCGCTCGGCGTATCCACGAAGTACTGCACCGTCACACCGAGCGCGTGCGCGATACCGGCCAGCGACGTCAAGGACGGCGACGCGAGCCCGCGCTCGACTTGAGACAGAAACGGCTTCGAAATCCCCGCGGCGGTAGCGGTGTCGTCGAGCGTGCGCTTGAGTCGTTGGCGCAACGCGCGAATCTTGCTGCCCAGTGCGGCGGCAGCGTCTGCGGACCGCGAGTTTTCAGTGGGGGGAACCATAGCAGGCCGAAAAGTGATCGTCAAAAAATGTTTGATGGAAAATAACTAAGTTAGATCGATATAGCTTAGTCTTCGGGTTCGCGCACGCCTTCGGAGTTGAGCCCGGTGCACTAAACGGGGCGCGAAGCGAGAGAAACGACGCGCTATCTTGCCAGACTCGCCGGCTTCACAGGCAAGCTGCAAGCGGCTCTCCGGGAATCTTCGGAGGGCCGGCACGAAAGCTTACAAATAGATGATGAGACGAATGTTCCTGAAAGCTGCTGCCACATCGGGAGTTTCCCTGAGTGGCGCATACCTGACGCACCGGACCGGCGAACGTTACCATTCGCGCGCCGGTCGGGGCCACTCGCCGCCCTACCATGCGGCGTCAGACCCCGGCCCGGGCTAGGGCCCGTTCCTGCTAATAACGGGCTTGCGCTGGTCACCAGAAGGGCCGAGCGCAAGGAATGCGACGAAGCGAATACTCGACGTATTCGTGAGGAGCATGACGCGGCGATCGGCCCTTCTGGTGACCAGCCCGTGGGATGATTTTATTTTTAAGTTTGGGGAACGCTCCTTTCCGGCCGCATTGCGGCGTCGGACGTCGCTTGTTTGGCATGGCCAAACGGCGCTCCGCCCTCCTTGCACTGCAGCCGGAAAGGAGCGTTCGCAAGCCCGTTATTAGCAGGAACGGGCCCTGAGCCCGACTGTTCCATCGCCAGCGCATGACCTACCCGGCACATTGCGCACCGGCGCCAGTTCGACCCCAAGACGACGCGTGATCCGTGCCGTCCGTTTCAAACGAGATTGATGATGCATTCACCTGTTTCACAAACCCGATCGTTCACGACGGTCTTCCTCATCGAAATGTGGGAGCGTTTCGGCTACTACGGTATGGCCGCGCTTCTGGTCCTCTTCATGGTCGACCGGCTCGGTTTCACCGACAGCCATGCGAACCTGACCTGGGGTGCGTTCACCGCACTCGTCTATGCGGCACCGTCGATCGGCGGCTGGATCGGCGACAAGGTGCTCGGCGCCCGCCGCACGATGATCATCGGCGCGTCCGTGTTGTCCGCCGGCTACCTGATGCTCGCGGTACCGAACGAACACCTGACCTACATGTATGCGTCGCTCGGCGTGATCGTCGTCGGCAACGGCCTGTTCAAGGCCAACGCGGCGAACCTCGTGCGCCGCATCTATGAAGGCGACGACGCGCGCATCGACAGCGCGTTCACGATCTACTACATGGCGGTCAACATCGGCTCGACCGTGTCGATGCTCGCGACGCCGTGGATCAAGGATCACTGGGGCTGGCACGCCGCGTTCGCGGTCTGCTGCGGCGGCATGCTGCTCGCGATCCTCAACTTCATGCTGATGCATCGCACGCTCGCGCACGTCGGCTCGGTGCCGGACGACCAGCCGATCCGCTGGAAGCGCCTCGGCGCGGTCGCGCTGGGCGGCGTCGCGCTCGCGCTGATCACGCTGTACGTGCTGCAGCACAAGCAGCTCGCGGTGGCCAGCGTGTGGACGGCAGCGTTCGCGATCCTCGCGATCTTCGCGTACATGATCGCGAAGTCGGAGCGCTCGGAGCGCGCAGGCCTGATCGCGGCACTCGTGCTGATCGGCCAGGTCATCCTGTTCTTCATCTTCTACGTGCAGATGTCGACGTCGCTGACGCTGTTCGCGCTGCGCAACGTCGATCCGCGCTTCATCCTGTTCGGCACGACGCTGTTCACGTGGAGCGCCGCGCAGTTCCAGGCGCTGAACCCGATCTGGATCATGCTGCTGAGCCCGGTGCTCGTGTGGGTCTACAACGCGGTCGCGAAGGGTGGGCGTGACCTGCCGGTCGCCGCGAAGTATGCGCTCGGCTTCGGCGCGGTCGCCGCGGGCTACCTGGTGTTCACGATCAGCGGCCGCTTCGCGGTCGACGGCCGTGTGTCGTCGTGGTTCATGGTGTGGGGCTACGGCCTCTACTCGCTCGGCGAACTGCTGGTGAGCGGCCTCGGCCTCGCGATGATCGCCCGCTACGTGCCGGCGCGCATGAGCGGCTTCATGATGGGTGCGTATTTCGTCGCGACGGGTGTGTCGCAGTATCTCGGCAGCGTCGTCGCGAACTTCGCGCAGATGCCGTCGCATGACCTGCCGGCCACCGAATCGCTGCCCCTCTACCTGTCGCTGTTCGAGAAGCTCGGCTGGCTCGCCGCGATCGGCATGCTGCTCGCGCTGCTGCTGCTGCCGCTGATGAACCGCCTGTCGCGCCAGCACCAACGTTGTGCGGAAGAGCGCCGCGAGGAAGCACTGCAGGCGCAGGCCATCGCGTCGGCCCAGTAAGTACTATCCCTCGGCGTGCGGCATGCACGCCACATTCTCCCGCCGGGCACGCGAACGCGTCCTACACTGGTGGAAACGCATCCGCTCCGTCGCGATGCGCACTGGCGGGAGAAGATCATGAAAAGCAAGACCACGAGGATCCTGAGGATACTGTCGGACATCCGGCACGCGCAGCGCTGCACCGCGCTGCGCGCCGCCCGGGCCGCAGCCGAGGCCGACGCGGTACTCGCGGAACGCGACGATCCGGCTCAGGACGAACGCGACGACACCGAATCCGACGACGCCACCTCCACGCCCCGCTCCCGTATCGGCTCACCTCACTGACGCCGCGCGACACGTTCCGTGCCGCACGCGCCGTCTCCCATGCCGCTCACGCGGCCGCGCCGCGCCACCGCGCGATCCACGTTCCCGAACCGGCCACGGCCATCATCAGCCCGAGCGCGCACGCGTCGGCCACCAGGCCCACGCCGACATGCCGCAGATCGGCACCGTGCGCGACCGGATGCAGCAGCGAATCGATGACTAGCGAGATCGCCGCGCCCGCGACGAAGCAGATCAGCCCGCGCTGGCCGACGGCGACGACGGGGCGCACGGCCTGCGCGATCCGCGCGATCCAGCCGAAGCGCACGCAATCTGCCATCAGCCATGCGATGCCCGCGAAGCTCACGACGCGCGGCAGCGCGAGATCGCGCTTGAAGATGCCTTCGGGCAGCGGCAGCCCCGAGAACAGCTTGTAGCTCGCGCAACCGAGCACGACCGCGCACGCGACGCCGGTCGCCGCGGCGCCCCACCGCCCGAGCGCGATGCGCCGGTAGAACGGCTGGCAGCGCGCGAGCACGCCGGCCACGAACATCAGTTGCCAGGCGAACGGGTTGAAACTCCAGCGGAATCCGTCGGTGTCCAGCAGCTCGGGGCCGAGCCAGCCCGCCGTCATCCACGACGCGGCGCTGAGCGCGACGAGCAGCCACGGATGACGGCGCGCGAACGGCACGAGCACCGGCGACGCGAGCGCGAACAGCACGTACATCGGCAGCACCGACGCGAGATACGGCTGGCGCTGGAACGTCAGCAGCTCGGCGAGGCCCGTGAGCGGCGACGCGAGCATCACGCTGACGTCGTCGAGCGCGAGGTTCGGCGAATCGATCCCGTAGTGGTCGAGCACCGCCGACACGACGAGCATCAGCGTCGACGTCGCGAGAAACGCGCGGTAGATCTGCATCGCACGGCGCACGAATCGGCGCTGCGCGGCACGCGCGCCGTGCCGTTCGGCGATCGCGCCGTACGCGCTCGCGGTCGCGAAGCCACCGAGAAACACGAACACCTCGGCTGCGTCGCACAGCGCGAACGCGTGCAGCGTCACGCGCGACAGCACGCTCGCGCCGATGTGATCGACGACGATCATCAGCAGCACGAGCCCGCGGAAGAAATCGACTTCGATCAGGCGGCCGCCGCGCGACGGCTGAAGCGTGGCGGAAGACGGCAGGCTCAACGACATGAGCGCACCTGCGCAACGATGGTGCAACAGGCACCGGGGAAGGGATCGGGAAGAAGCAGGCGAGCGCGGTCAGCGGCGATACGCGTATGCTCGCATCGCGCCGACCCGGCCGGCCAGGCACGGGGATGACCGTTCATCGGAAAGCTGCATACGAAGGGAAGTCGGTCAGGTCAGTCTAATGGCCGATCCGGAGAGACCCTAAGTAACAAAGTGCAACCGAATCTTCTGTTCGATTACAACGCAGAGGAGCGGGATGCGAAGCGGGCAGCGCCGCCAGTTCGACGTCAGCGCGACGCCAGTTTGCGGTCAGCATCGATGCGTTTGGCCGCTGCTGGATCGCTGCTCGACCGTCGAGCGAGACGCGATGCGCGGCACGTTCCGTGCGGCCGCCGCATCGCGATCGGCGCTTATCCGCGCGTGGGCAGACGCCGCATCAGCATCGCGCTGTGCCACGCGGTCAGCGCGACGGCGACCCAGATCGGCCCGTACGTCGCGAGCTTCGCGACGCTCAGCGTCTCGCCGAGCAGCAGCAGCGACACCGCGACGAGCAGCACGGGCTCGACGTAGCCGAGAATCCCGAACAGCGCCATCGGCAGCATCCGGCTCGCCTTCAGGTAGCTCGCGAGCGCGAGCGTGCTGAGTACGCCGAGCCCCGGCAGCAGCACGCCCCACAGCAGCGGATGGCTGGCGACGCGCGTCGTGCTCGTCGCGACCATCGCGAATGCGATCGGACACAGCAGCGCGATCTCGACCGCGAACGCGGCGAGCGAATCGGCGTTGATCCGCCGGCGCAGCACAAAGTACGGCGGATAACCGAGCGCGACGACGAGCGTCGGCCATGCGAACGCGCGCGTCGCCCACACTTCGTGCGCGACGCCGAGCGCGGCGAACGCGACCGCCGCCCATTGCAGCGGATCGAGCCGCTCGTGATAGTAGAAGCGGCCGACGAGCACCATCGTCAGCGGCAGCAGGAAATAGCCGAGCGACACTTCGAGCATGCGCCCGTGCAGCGGCGCCCACAGGAACAGCCACAGCTGCACGCCGAGCAGCGCCGCGCTCACGGGCAGCGCGATCAGCAAGCGCCAGTCGCGCACGCTGCGCCGGACGAGTTCGACGAGCGCCGGCCAGCGGCCTCGCAGCGCGATCAGCGCGAGCGCGCCCGGCGCGGTCCACAATACGCGCCACGCGAAGATGTCGAGCCCCGTGAGCGGCGCGAGCAGTTTCGCGTAAGCCGACATCAGCGCGAACAACGTCGATGCCATCACCGACAGCATGAGGCCGCGCCCGGCTTCCGGATACCCCGTCATATCGTTCGGACCGCCTTACTGCTGCTGGAAGCGCTCGAAGCGCCGTTCGGTGCGGCGTTCCTCGAACGTCACCTCGGTCACGCGCGCGGCCGGCGGCCCATGACGCAGCCACGCGAGCATCCGGTCGATCTGCGCGCCGGGCCCCTGGATCATCGCCTCGACGCTGCCGTCCTCGAGATTCGCGACCCAGCCGCGCAGCTTCAGCGCATGCGCTTCGCGCACCGTCGCATGACGGAAGCCGACGCCCTGCACGACGCCGCGCACCCGCACGTAGTAGGTCTCGATCCGTTCGTCCAGTTCATTGCGGCTCATCGCGTCGCCCTCCCGTTGCATTCAAGCCCGGCATTGTAGTCGCGTCGGCCGCTTCATACACGCCGTGGCCGGTTCACGCCGATAACGGGCTTGCGCCGGCCCTGGCCTTGCGTCGCCGCGCGCGCCGACCACGTACAATCTCGCCGACGCTCAACCGCCGCGCCGCTCGCGCGCGGCCCTGAAGGAAACGCATGACTGATACCTCCCGCGATCTCGTTCTCGTCACCGGCGCGTCCGGTTTCGTCGGCTCGGCCGTCGCACGCATTGCGCAGCAGAAAGGCTATGCGGTGCGCGTCCTCGTGCGTCCGACCAGCCCGCGCACGAACGTCGCGGATCTCGACGCGGAGATCGTCACCGGCGACATGCGCGACGAGGCATCGATGCGCGCCGCGCTGCGCGGCGTGCGCTACCTGCTGCACGTGGCGGCCGACTACCGGTTGTGGGCGCCCGATCCCGACGAGATCGAACGCGCGAACCTCGAAGGTGCGGTCGCGACGATGCGCGCGGCACGCGCGGAAGGCGTCGAGCGGATCGTCTACACGAGCAGCGTCGCGACGCTGAAGGTGACGAGCGCCGGCGATCCGTCCGACGAGAACCGGCCGCTCACGCCCGAGCAGGCGATCGGCGTCTACAAGCGCAGCAAGGTGCTGGCGGAACGCGCGGTCGAGCGGATGATCGCCGACGAAGGGCTGCCGGCCGTGATCGTCAATCCGTCGACGCCGATCGGCCCGCGCGACGTGAAGCCGACGCCGACCGGCCGAATCATCGTCGAAGCCGCGCTCGGCAAGATTCCCGCCTTCGTCGACACGGGGCTGAACCTCGTGCACGTCGACGACGTCGCGCACGGCCACTTCCTCGCGCTCGAGCGCGGCCGGATCGGCGAGCGCTACATCCTCGGCGGCGAGAACCTGCCGCTGCAGCAGATGCTCGCCGACATCGCGCAGATGACGGGCCGCAAGGCACCGACGATCGCGCTGCCGCGCTGGCCGCTCTACCCGCTCGCGGTCGGCGCCGAAGCGGTCGCGAAGTTCACGAAGAAAGAACCGTTCGTCACCGTGGACGGGCTGCGGATGTCGAAGAACAAGATGTATTTCACGTCCGCGAAAGCCGAGCGCGAGCTCGGCTACCGTGCGCGTCCGTACCGCGAAGGACTGCGCGACGCGCTCGACTGGTTCGGCTCGGCGGGCTACCTGAAGTAACACAAAGCGGCGCGCTTCGCGCCGCATTGCGCACTTTGTTACACGTCGCGCACGGCCCCGCACCGGCGCAGCGGGTAAAATCGCGGGTCTTACGCAGAGAAGACACGCATGAACCTGAACGATCAGATCGATTCGCTCAACACGGGCGTCGATCAGCTGCTCCACGATCACCACGCCGCGCAGCAGGCGGCACGCAGCGCGGAAGCCTTCGCGCGCGCCGCGGCGACGGAAGCCCGGGCCGCCGCAGAACGTCACGCCGCCGCGGAAGCCGAAGCGCAGGCCGCCGCGCAGCGCCACACGGCCGCAGCGGCCGACGCCGAAGCCGCGCAGCAGCGCCACGCCGACGCGACCGCCGCCGCCGAAGCCGCCGCCCACCGTCATACGGATGCCACCGCGCAAGCCGAAGCCGCCGTGCAGCGCCATGCGGAAGCCACCGCGTTGACCGAAGCGCTCGCGCAACGTCACGCGGATGCGGAAGCCGCGTCGCAACGTCACGCGGCCGCGATCGCCGAAGCGGAGGCCGCCGCGCAGCGTCATCACGCCGCCGCGACCGAAGCCGATGCGGCCGCGCAGCGCCATGCGGTAGCAAGCGCCGAGGCCGAGGCCGCCGCGAAACGCCACGCTTCCGCGATCGCGGAAGCCGAAGCGCTCGCGCAGCAACACACGCAGGCGATCGCCGAAACGCTGGCCGCCGCGCAGCGTCACGCCGACGCGACCGCCGAGGCCGAAGCCGTCACGCGGCGCCACGCCGAAGCGATCGCGCAGGCCGAAGCTGCCGCGCAGCGCCACGCCGACGCCACCGCGCAGGCCGAGGCCGTCACGCAACGCCATACCGAAGCGATCGCGCAAGCCGAAGCCGCCGCGCAGCACCATGCGAAGGCCATCGCCGACGCCGAGGCGCTGGTCGAGGCCGTCGTCAAGGAAGCCGCGACGAACGCGGCTGCCGCAACGGCCGTTGCCGCCGACAGCGTCGAACCGGCGGACACGCCGGCGGCGGAGCCGGCCGTGAACGCGTCCGCGCCGGCTGCGGCGGAAGCGGCCGACGCCGAAACCGCGATCGTCGCGACGGCACAAGCCGACACCGTGGTTGAAACCGACGCCGCCGCCCCGGCGGACAAGTCGACGCTGCACGTGTCGCGTCCGACGCAGAACGAACTCACGCTGTCCATCAACGGCGCATCGATCACGCTGCATCCGGAGCAACTGGGCCAGTTGATCGAGGAGCTCGCGCATGCGCGCGCGTCGATGCAGCCGGAACCGCCGCCCGGCATCCCGGCCGGCTGGCGCTTCGTGACGACGAAGAACCCGATGATGGCCGTGCAGAAGCAGTCGAACGGCGATCGCCTGCTGGTCGCCCGTCACACGGGCTACGGCTGGGTGCCGTTCACGTTCTCGCCGGACGTCGTGGTGCAGATGTACATGATGCTGACCCAGCGGTAAGCGCCGACCGGCGAGTCAGCAGCGGCGCCGAAAACGAAACAGCCCGACCGGTTTCCACCGATCGGGCTGTTTGCGTTCCGGCTGCCGGAACGCGCGCCGAAGGCGCGCGAAACGCTCAGCGATCCACTGGCGCCTGCACGCGCGCCTTCCACTGGCCGCCCTTGCCGCGCCAGTAGCGCCACGCGGACGCGAACGTCGCGCCGACGTAGAACAGCGCGACGAGCGGCAGCGCGGGCGCCCACAGCGGCGAGCGCCGGTAGTAGCGCAGCATCGGCGCATACGCGGCGCACATCGACGCCCACGCGAGCCACGCCGGCCACGCGCGCGCACCGTACGCGAGCGCCGCGACGGGCGGCACGAGATAGATGATCGTCATCCCGAGCAGCGTGCCGGCCAGCAGCAGCGGCGAATAATGCAACTGCGTGAACGCGGTGCGCGCGATCATGTTCCAGATGTCGCGCCAGCTGTCGTACGGGCGCAGCGACACGCTGCGGTCGGCCAGGTCGAGCCGGATCGGATGACGGCCGTCGCCGCGATGCTTGATCTGCGCGGCGAGGCTGCAGTCGTCGATCAGCGCGCCGCGGATCGACTCGATGCCGCCCGCTTCCTCGAGCGCCGTGCGCTTCACGAGCATGCAGCCGCCGGCCGCGCCGGCCGTCCGGTTGCGCGGGTTGTTGATCCACGAGAACGGGTACAGCTTCGCGAAGAAGAACACGAACGCCGGGATCAGCGCCTTTTCCCAGAACGAATCGCAGCGCAGCCGCACCATCAGCGACACGAGATCGCGGTTCTCGGCCTGTGCGCGCGTGACGAGCTGCGCGACGGCGTCGGGCGGATGGCCGATGTCGGCATCCGTCAGCAGCAGGTAGTCGGCCGGCAGGCCGAGCGTCTGCACCGCGGCGATCCCCTGCGACTGCGCCCACACCTTGCCCGACCAGCCGGCCGGCAGCGGCTTCGCGGCCAGCACCGTCAGCCGGTCGGCGCGGTTGATCGCGAGCGCGGCCGCGCGGGCCGCATCGGCGGTGCCGTCGTCGCTGTGGTCGTCGACAATGATCAGATGAAAATTGCCGGAATAATCCTGCTCGAGCAGCGAAGTCGCCGCACGGGCGATCACGTCGGCCTCGTTGCGCGCCGGCACGACCGCGACGACGGCCGGCCAGCCGGCCTCGGCCGCGGCGCCGCGCGCGTCGGGCGGCAGCGGCCGCGCGGGCACCGCGCGCCAGAAGCCGCCGCGCGCGACGAGCAGCACGATCCAGATCATCAGCGACAGGCCGGACACCAGGAATGCGAGCACCAGCATCATCGGCATGCCTCCGGCCGGACGTCGGCAGGCTTAATTGGGGTCAGGAACAAAGCGCCTGCAGCCGCACGGGCGGCCGGGCAATACGCGTAAGAATCGACGGTCATCGAATGGCCTTGAAATGAGCGCGACGCCGGGCAGCCGGAGCGGCTGCCCGCGAAACCGCGTAGTTTACTGGGTTCCGCGCGCGCCAGCGCCGACGCGGCTATCCCGCAATTGCAACAGGGCCGACACGGCACCAGAGCAAGGACTTCCCGATAGGGTTAAAATGCGCGATTAATTCGGGGTTCCGGGGCCTGGCGTAGCCGGTTCGTTCCTGCCTTCATAACTTCAAGCCGGGGCGATCGAGCTGTGCCAGCTCCTCGAACCCCGGCGTCTGTCGTCGGAGTTCGCTCACCTATGCGAGTCATCCTTGCCCAGCCCCGCGGCTTTTGTGCGGGGGTTGTCCGTGCGATCGAGATCGTCGATCGCGCGCTGCAACAGCACGGCGCGCCGGTCTATGTACGTCATGAGATCGTTCATAACCGGCATGTCGTTGAAAATCTGCGAAATAAAGGGGCACGATTCGTTGAGGAACTCGACGAGGTGCCGCACGGCGCTGTCGCGATCTTCAGCGCGCACGGTGTCGCCCAGACGGTCGAGCGCGACGCGGAAACGCGCGGGCTCGACGTGCTCGACGCGACCTGTCCGCTCGTCACGAAGGTGCACGTGCAGGGCCGCCAGTATGTCGCGGCGGGCCGCCGGCTGATCCTGATCGGTCATGCGGGCCACCCGGAAGTCGAGGGTACGATCGGCCAGATTCCGGCCGAGGTGATCCTCGTGCAGAGCGAAGCGGAAGTCGATACGCTGACGCTGCCGGTCGATACGCCGGTCGCGTACATCACGCAGACCACGCTGTCGGTCGACGATACGCGCGGCATCATCGAAGCGCTGCAGCGCCGGTTCACCGACATCGTCGGCCCGGACACGCGTGACATCTGCTACGCAACGCAGAATCGCCAGGCCGCCGTACGCGAGCTGAGCGAACAGGTTGACGTGCTGCTCGTCGTCGGCGCGACGAACAGCTCGAACTCGAACCGCCTGCGCGAGATCGGCACCGAAAGCGGTGTGCCGAGCTATCTCGTCGCCGACGGCTCGGAAGTGAAAGCCGAATGGTTCACGGGTGTGCAGACGGTCGGCCTGACGGCCGGCGCGTCGGCGCCCGAAGAGATGGTCGAGGATGTAATCGGCGCGCTGCGCGCGCTGGGGCCCGTCGATGTCGCGACGATGGCGGGCCGTGAGGAAAAAGTCGAATTCAAGCTGCCGGCGAAGCTCACGCAAGCTGTCGCCCGCGAAGTTTAAGGAGGACATCCCTTGTCTATTCCGCTGCTCCAGCAAGTCCGTGTCGGCGCATACATCGTGCGCCAGCACCTGTCCGGCAACAAACGCTATCCGCTCGCGCTGATGCTCGAGCCGCTGTTCCGCTGCAACCTCGCGTGCAACGGCTGCGGCAAGATCGATTACCCGGATCCGATCCTGAACCAGCGTCTGTCCATCGAGGAATGCCTGCAGGCCGTCGACGAGTGCGGCGCGCCCGTCGTGTCGATCGCCGGTGGCGAACCGCTGCTCCACAAGGAGATGCCGGAAATCGTCAAGGGCATCATGAAGCGCAAGAAGTTCGTGTACCTGTGCACGAACGCGCTGCTGATGGAAAAGAAGATGGACGACTACGAGCCGAGCCCGTATTTCGTCTGGTCGGTTCACCTCGACGGCGACCAGCAGGCGCACGATCACTCGGTGTCGCAGGAAGGCGTGTACGACAAGGCCGTCGCGGCGATCAAGGAAGCGAAGCGCCGCGGCTTCCGCGTGAACATCAACTGCACGCTGTTCAACGATGCAGTGCCCGAGCGCGTCGCGAAGTTCTTCGACACGCTGGGGCCGATCGGCGTCGACGGCATCACGGTGTCGCCGGGCTACGCATACGAGCGCGCGCCGGATCAGCAGCACTTCCTGAACCGCGACAAGACGAAGAACCTGTTCCGCGAGATCCTGAAGCGCGGCGAAGGCGGCAAGCGCTGGTCGTTCAGCCAGTCGTCGCTGTTCCTCGACTTCCTGGCCGGCAACCAGACGTACAAGTGCACGCCGTGGGGCAACCCGGCGCGTACGGTGTTCGGCTGGCAGAAGCCGTGCTACCTGGTCGGCGAAGGTTACGTGAAGACCTTCAAGGAACTGATGGAAACGACCGAGTGGGACAACTACGGCGTCGGCAACTACGAGAAGTGCGCGGACTGCATGGTCCACTGCGGCTTCGAGGCCACTGCCGTGATGGACACGATCGCGCACCCGCTGAAGGCGCTGAAAGTGAGCCGCAAGGGCATCAGGACCGACGGCGCGTTCGCACCGGACATCTCGATCGCGAAGCAGCGTCCGGCCGAGTACGTGTTCTCGCGCCACGTCGAGATCAAGCTCGAGGAAATCCAGCGCGCCGGCAAGGGCAAGCTGCAGAAGCCGGCGAAGCCGGCAACGGCCGCTTAAGCGCGTTTCGCCACGCGGAGGCCCAGCCTCCGCGCACGCGAGCATGAATAAAGCGCCACGGAGTTCGCTCCGTGGCGCTTTTGTTTTGGGCCGTGTTTTGCCATTGCCTGTTGCCGCGACGGCCGTGCAAGCGCCGAAGACACGCGATTACATCGGCCGCGCCGGTGCGGCTGGCCCTGTCTCCTCCATCCTCCCTGCGAAACCGGCGCGACGCTACGCGGCCAGCGATTCGGCCGCGGGCGGGCGCATCTTCTCCGCCGCGCCCGCCACGAGCGCCGGCTGGCCGCTCGACGCGAACGTGCAGACGTGACCCCACAGCTCGGCCAGCCGATGCCGCGTGAGCGTCGCGACGCAGGTGTCGTTTGCCGCGAGCACGCGTTCGAGCACCGTGCACTCGTCGTCGCGCAGCGCCCATGCGCCGCTTTGCGCCGCGCGTGCCACGCTCGCATCGAGCGCGCGCTCCGCGTCGACGCACAGGTCGATGCTCACCTCCGGGCACACCGCATCGTCGAGCGCCAGGAACACCAGATAGACGCTGGTGCGCAAGCGCATCAGCAGCGCCTCGTTGCCGTGCTCGCCGCGCAGCGCGACGAGCGCCATGTGGCATTTCAGCGAGATGTCGCGTACATGCGCGGGCGGCAACGGCAACAGCCACTCGCGCGTCAGCGGCACGTGGCGACGGTTTTTCCGGGTGGCCTTCATGAGTCGCGCCCGCTTGCGGCGAATCGGATCTGGCAACGCATGCTCGTCTCCTGCATCAGAACGTGTTCTCGCCCTTCAGGTAGTACGCGGTCTTCACGAAGAACGCCTTGACCGGATGGCCGCCCTGCGCGTCGCGCGCGGCGCGCGCTTCCATCGCGGCCCGCTCCTCGCGCGACCGGTCGGGCTCCGGATTCCGGACACGCTCGAGCGCACGCTGCATCGCGAGCGGATAGTCCTGGTTGCCCGCCGTCGTCGCGCGATAGCCGGCACGCGTCATCTGCATCAGTTGCGCATCGGTTTCGGCGCGCGCCGCCGACCAGTTCAGCCGCGCGGCATTCGGTGTCCAGTCGGCACCGGCCGACTGCGCAAAGCTGACGGCGGGCAGCGCAACGAGTGCGCAGGAAAGCACGGCAACGGGAACGAGGGATCGCATAATGGCCTCCAGATGGTTGTCCCCGCATCGATCGTGGGCGTCGATGCGTTGAAACCATCGTATGTCGCGCCGCATTCCGGTTGAATAGCCGATTCTGCAATTGATAATTTCGGGTGCGTCATTCGGTACGCGAGCCGCGTGATTCGCCAATCCCGCCGAACTGGAATTTCTCTATTTCATTCAACACCCTGATCGCATTTTTTCCGGCGATCCGAAGCGGCGCGCACACCGCTTTTTCAATTTCCGAAATGACGTGTTGCCTGTGCCGCGCCGGCCAGCGCACCTGCCGGCGCGGCTTCCGGCGTGATATCGCGCATGCGGATATCACGGGTACGGTTACATCGGATAAATCGTTCTTCTGATACAGGACAAATCATTCGTTTCGGATTGCCGGATTGCGACACGACGCACGCGGCAAGGACGCGCGATAATCACGCATCGGCCGTTTCGCACGGCGCCTCATGCATTCCCCTTTTTTATCGAGTCCTTCCATGGCTGCCCTCGACACCACCGCCATCGACAGTTGGCACGCGCACGTTTATTTCGATGCGGCCAGCCGCGACGCGGCCTGGGCGTTTCGCCAGGTCGTCGACGAACGGTTCGGCGCGGTCATCGAGCTCGGCCGCTTTCACGAACGCCCCGTCGGCCCGCATCCGGCATGGTCGTACCAGATCGCGTTCGACGCCGCCCGATTCGACGAGATCGTGCCGTGGCTCGTGCTGAACCACGGCGCGCTCGATATCTTCCTGCATCCGAATACCGGCGACGATCTGGGCGACCATCGCGACTGCGCGGTATGGATCGGGAAGTCGTATGCGTTGAATCTCGATGCGCTGGCCGGATAAGCGCCGGAGAAAAACGGTTTTCGGCGACGGCGATGCAACCGCCGCCAGCGATCACTCGATGTCATTCGTGCGCACGTTGCCGACCATCCGTTCGAGATTCGCATTCACGCGTCCGAGCAACGCCGCGAGCTGATCGCGCTCCGCGTCGCTCAACCCCGCGAGCGCCTGTTCACTCGCACCTTCCATCACGGCCCGCCCGCTGGCGAGCCCCTTCGACGCCGAATCGGTCAGCGAAATCAGCCGGCTGCGCCGGTCGTCCGGATCGGGCACCCGCAGCACGAGACCATCGCGCTCCATCCGGTTCAGCAACTGCGCCATGCTCGGCTGCTCGACCTGCGCGCGCCGCGCGAGTTCCGTCTGCGACAGCGCACCCGCCTTCTTCAACGACACCAGCACCGGCAACTGGCTCACCGCGAAGCCCAGGTCGCGCAGCGGCCGGTCGACCACGCGCGTGAACAGCCGGTAAGTGATGCCGACCAGCGGCAACGGATTCGTCTTCGTGTCAGCGTCGCTCATGTTGACATTCCATAGGAGGCTATGTTTTTATATAGGCACCTATGTTATCAGATCGTGAGCGAACCATGAATACGCGCTTTCGTGTTGCCATCGTCGGGGGCGGGCCCGGCGGCCTGACGCTCGCCCGTCTGCTGACGCTGGGCGGAATCGACGCGATCGTGTACGAACGCGACGCCCACCCGCTCGAGCGCCCGCAGGGCGGCACGCTGGACCTGCACGAGGCGTCGGGCCTGCTGGCGCTCGAGCAGGCCGGCCTGACCGACGCGTTCCTGGCCGTCGCGCGCTACGAGGATCAGGGCTCGCGCCTGCTCGATCGCGCGGGCCGTGTGCTGTTCGAAGACGACGGCGCGGGCGGCAACCGGCCCGAGGTCGACCGGACCGCGTTGCGCGCGCTGCTGCTCGACGCATTGCCGCCGGGCTGCGTGCAATGGGGCCGCACGGTGCGCGACGTCGGCTTGCTGCCCGACGGGCGGGCGATGCTGGCGTTCGAGCACGGGACGGAAGGCCCGTTCGATCTCGTGGTCGGCGCCGACGGCGCGTGGTCGCGCATCCGTCCGTTGCTGTCGCCGTATCAACCGCAGTACAGCGGCCTCACGTTCATCGAATTCGGCATCGACGACATCGATCGGCAACATCCCGCGCTGTCGCGGCTCGTCGGCCGCGGCAAGATCGGCGTGCACGGCAACGGCAAGGCGATCATCGCGCAACGCAACGGGCATGCGCACGTGCGTGGTTATGCGATCTTTCGCGTGCCGCTCGACTGGGTCGCGCGGCGTTTCGACTTCGCGGCACCCGATGCGATGCGCACCGCGCTGATCGCCGAATTCGACGGCTTCGCCGACACCATCCACGACCTGTTCCGCGCCAGCGGCGACCGCTTTGCCGAGCGACCGATCTTCGCGCTGCCGGTCGGTCACTGCTGGGCGCATCGCCGCGGCGTCACGCTGATCGGCGACGCCGCCCACGTGATGTCGCCGTTCGGCGGCGAAGGCGTGAACAACGCGATGCGCGACGCGGCCGAACTCGCGGCCGGCCTCATCGCCGATGCCGACCGCGACGCGGCCGTTGCCGCCTTCGAGCAGCGGATGTTCGCGCGCGTGACCGAATCGGCGCGGGAGGCCGCCGATGCCGCCGCGACCCAGCTTTCGCACGATGCCGAGGCACTGACCCTCGCGCGGTACCGCGACCTGCACGCGGCTTGAGCAGCACGCGCGCCGCGCGTCGACATCCACGTTTCGGGCTGACGTGAAACGTCCCGCGGCGCCGCGCCCATACAGTGGGTTCCGTTATCGACGCCGCAGGGAACCCGCCATGACACACACCGACGCCGATGCCCGGCGCATCCATGAAGGCTGGCACGCCGCCGTCGTCGCACGCGACCTCGACGCGCTGATGTCGCTGTATGCCGACGACGCGTTGCTCGAAACGCCGCTCGTCGTCGTCGCGCTGCCCGCGCACGGCTCCGGCGTGCTGCACGGCAAGGCCGCGATCGGCGCATTCTTCGCGGCCGGCCTGCGCAATCCGGGCAACAAGCTCGGACGCTGGTACCGGACCGGATTGTTCTTCTCGAACGGCCGCCAGCTCACGTGGGAATATCCGCGCGAAACGCCGGAAGGCGACCAGGTCGATCTCGTCGAGGTGATGGATCTCCGCGACGGGTTGATCATCCATCATCGCGTGTATTGGGGATGGGTCGGTTTTCTCGCGCTGCAGGCCGCCACGCCGGCGCCCGACCGCGCATGACGGCCGCCGTGCCGAACCGGGCCGTGGCCCGTCGCGTGCTCGCCGCGACCTGCGTGAGCTACACGCTCGTGCTGCTCGACGCGTCCATCGTCAACGTCGGGCTCACCGACATCGCGCACACGTTCGGCAGCCGCGTGGCCGGCCTGCAGTGGATCGTGAACGCGTACACGCTCGCGTTCGCCAGCCTGCTGATGACGGGCGGCACGCTCGGCGACCGGCTCGGCGACCGCACCGTCTATGTCGCGGGGCTGGCCGTATTCGTCGCCGCGTCGGTGCTGTGCGGCGTCGCGCCGACCCTCCCGGCGCTCGCAATCGCCCGCGCGCTGCAAGGCGTCGGCAGCGCGATGCTGGTGCCCTGCTCGCTCGCGCTGATCAACCGCGCGTTCCCCGAACCGGCCGCGCGTACGTCGGCGATCAGCATCTGGATGGGCTGCGGCGGCATCGCGATGGCGTCGGGCCCGCTGATCGGCGGCCTGCTGATCCATCTGTTCGGGTGGCGCAGCATCTTCTTCGTGAACCTGCCGCTCGGGCTCGCCGGCATCTGGCTCGGCCGCACGATCACGCGCGCCGCCGTCGACGCATCGCGGCATTTCGACTGGAGCGGTCAGGCAGCGGGCATCGTCGCGATCGCGGCGCTGATCGGCACGCTGATCGAAGGCCCGTCGCTCGGCTGGCGCTCGGCACCGATCGTCGGCGGCGCCGTGACGAGCCTCGCTGCGTGGATCGCATTCATCGCGATCGAAGCGCGGCGCCGCGAGCCGATGCTGCCGCTTGCGTTCTTCCGCAACCGGCTGTTCGCGGGGTCGACGTTCGTGTCGATGGTGTCGGCGTTCGTGTTCTACGGCTTGCTGTTCGTGCTCAGCCTGTTCTATCGGCAGATTCGCGGCGCGAGCCCGCTCGACACCGGGCTCGCGTTCCTGCCGATGACCGCGATGGTCGCGCTCGGCGGGCTGTGCTCGGGCCGGCTCGTGGCGCGCTTCGGCGCACGCGGCACGATGTGCGCGGCGTTCGGGCTCTATGCGGCCGGCGCGCTCGGCATGACGGGCGTGGGTGCGACCACGCCTGCGTGGCTCGCCGTCGCGCCGATGCTGGCGATCGGCTTCGCATCGGGATTCATCTCGCCGGCCGCGACGTCGCCGGCGCTCGGGACCGTCGACCGGCGCCGCGCCGGCATTGCGGCGGCCGCGCTGAACGCGGCGCGGCAGAGCGGGTCGGCGCTCGGTGTGGCGATCTTCGGCGCGTGCATCGCGACACTGCAGCCGTTTCCGGCCGCGATGCGGGCGGCGCTGGCCATGGCGACCGGATTGTCGGCACTCGCCGCGGCAATATGGTGGATCGCGGCGCGGGCGACGCCGGCAACCGGCGAACCGGCCGTGCGCCTGCGGACCGCCGCGCGCCGTTAGCGGATGCTTCGGCAGACACGCCCGTTGAACCGCGTCACGGAGTCAACGCCGCGCTTCGCTCACGCGACATACATCGCGACGCTGACGAACTGGCACAGGCTGCCGGCCAGCACGAAAAGGTGCCAGATGCCGTGCCCGTGGCGGATGCGTTCGTCGTTGATGAAGAAGTAGATCCCCGCGCTGTAGATGACGCCGCCGGCGACGAGCCACGCGGTGCCCACCGGCGGCAATGCGTGGATCAGCGGGCGCACCGCGACGAGCGCCAGCCAGCCCATCAGCACGTACAGGATCATCGACAGCAGGCGCGTGCGCCGCCCGAGCGTCAGTTCCTGCACGATGCCGAGCACGGCCAGCCCCCAGCTCACACCGAACAGCGACCAGCCCCACGGGCCGCGCAGCGTGACCAGCGTAAACGGCGTGTAGCTGCCGGCGATCAGCAGGTAGATCGCCGAATGGTCGCATTTCTGCAGGATCGCTTTCAGGCGCGGATTGCGCACGCTGTGATACAGCGTCGAGATCGCATAGAGCAGGATCAGCATCGCGCCGTACACGCTGAAGCTCACCACCTTGTACGGATCGCCTTCGAGCGCGCCCATCGTCACGAGCGCCACGAGGCCTGCCACCGACAGCACCGCGCCGACGAGATGGGAAATGCTGTTGAAACGCTCACCGACATGCACGACGTGTTCTCCTGCGGGTCCATCGGGAAAAATGAACCCTTATGATACCGGCGGCCGGAATGTGCCGTGCTGCGCGCCGGCAAACGGCGCGACGATGCGCGCCGCCCGCCCCCAAAGAAAAAGCGCCGCGAAATCCATCGCGGCGCTTCCTTATCGATCACCGAACCGTTTCACCGGCCCGGTTCAGCAACACTTCCCGGCTCCCGATCCGTACCGCGCATTCTGACGTTCGCGGAAAAATTCCTCGTACGTCATCGGCTCGCGGTCCGGATGGGTCGCGCGCATGTGCGCGACGTAGGTGTCGTAGTCGGGCAGGCCGACCATCAGCCGCAACGCCTGCCCGAGGTAACGCCCCGCGTTGCGCAGGTCGCCGCCAAGATCGCTGAACATCGCGGCCTCCCCTTAACGTCCGCTGCCGAGCGCCTGCGCGGCCGGCATCGCTTCGTACGGCGTCTCGCGCACGGTCGGCTTCGACTCGCGGCGCGCGCGCAGCACGGCGATCACGCCGTACACCGCGATACTCACGACGACGAAGATGAACAGCCCGGCCAGCGCCGCATCGATGTAGTCGTTGAAGATGATCCGCTTCATCTGCGCGATCGACTTCGCCGGCGCAAGCACCTTGCCTTCGTCCACCGCGGCCTGCAGCTTCGCGGCGTGCGCGAGGAAGCTGACCTTCGGGTTCGCGTCGAAAATCTTCTGCCAGCCGGCCGTCAGCGTGCAGATCAGCAGCCACGCCGTCGGCACCATCGTCACCCATGCATAACGCTCGCGCTTCATCTTGAACAGCACGACGGTGCCGAGCACCAGCGCGATCGCGGCGAGCATCTGGTTCGAGATGCCGAACAACGGCCACAGCGTGTTGATGCCGCCGAGCGGATCGACCACGCCCTGATACAGGAAGTAGCCCCACGCGGCCACGCACAGCGCGGTGGCGACCAGGTTCGCGGGCAGCGACTCGGTGCGCTTGAGCGCCGGGTGGAACGTGCCGAGCAGGTCCTGCAGCATGAAGCGGCCTGCGCGCGTGCCGGCGTCGACCGCCGTCAGGATGAACAGCGCCTCGAACAGGATCGCGAAGTGATACCAGAACGCCATCATCGCTTCGCCGCCGATCACCTGGTGCAGGATGTGCGCCATGCCGACGGCCAGCGTCGGCGCGCCGCCCGCGCGCGCGATGATCGTCGTTTCGCCGACGGCCTTCGCGGTTTGCGTCAGCATGTCCGGCGTCAGCACGAAGCCCCATTGCGTGACGGTGTTCGCGACGGCTTCCGGCGTCGAGCCGAGCACGGCGGCCGGCGCGTTCATCGCGAAGTAGATGCCCGGCTCGATCACGCACGCGGCGACCAGCGCCATGATCGCGACGAACGACTCCATCAGCATCGCGCCGTAACCGATGAAGCGCGCGTTGGTTTCGTTGTCGATCAGCTTCGGCGTCGTACCCGACGAGATCAGCGCGTGGAAGCCCGACACCGCGCCGCACGCGATCGTGATGAACAGGAACGGGAACAGGTTGCCGGCCCACACCGGGCCCGTGCCGTCGACGAACTTCGTCAGCGCGGGCATCTTCAGTTCCGGCGCGACGACCAGGATGCCGATCGCGAGACCGAGGATCGTGCCGATCTTCAGGAACGTCGACAGGTAGTCGCGCGGCGCGAGCAGCAGCCACACCGGCAGCACCGACGCGACGAAACCGTAGCCGATCAGGATCCACGTGAGTTGCGTGCCGCTGAACGTGAACCACGCGGCGAGCGTCGGCGACGCGGCCACGTTCTGGCCGAACGCGATCGCCGCCATCAGCCCGAAGAAGCCGATGACCGACACTTCGCCGATGCGGCCCGGACGGATGTAGCGCGTATAGACGCCCATGAACAGCGCGATCGGAATCGTCGCGGCGACGGTGAACGTGCCCCACGGCGAATTGGTCAGCGCCTTCACGACGATCAGCGCGAGCACCGCGAGGATGATCACCATGATCAGGAACGCGCCGAACAGCGCGATCACGCCGGGCACCGTGCCGAGCTCCATCTTGACGAGGTCGCCGAGCGAGCGGCCGTCGCGGCGCGTCGAGATGAACAGCACGATGAAGTCCTGCACCGCACCGGCGAACACGACGCCGGCCAGGATCCACAGCATGCCGGGCGTGTAGCCCATCTGCGCGGCGAGCACGGGCCCGACGAGCGGCCCCGCGCCGGCGATCGCGGCAAAGTGATGGCCGAACAGCACGTACTTGTTGGTCGGCACGTAGTCGAGGCCGTCGTTGTACTTGACCGCCGGCGTCATCCGCAGCCCGTCGAGCTGCATCACCTTGCTGGCGATGAAACGGCTGTAGAAGCGATACGCGATCAGATATACGCAGACTGCGGCGATCACGATCCAGAGGGCACTGACGCGCTCGCCGTGCGCGAGTGCGATCGTTCCGAACGAGAACGCGCCGAGCAGCGCGACTGCGATCCAGAGCAAGGTGCTGGAAGCCCGATTCATGGCGTCTCCTGGTCTCCAATGTGTTTTAGATGGCATGCGGCGAAGTGGCCGCACACGCGTGACGTCGATGCGTCGCGCCGCGGCCTCGCTAAGGCCGGGGCGATGGGCCGTAGTATTCCGTGCGACGGGGGCGGCTTACAAGCGGATAACTACGTACGCGGGGCTACGTAGAATTACGTAGCCCCGTCATTTGCGACCAATGTGCTGATCGTCGAATCGACGCGTATTCACAAACATGATTCGCTTCGGATAGATCGCGATGTCGTGGTTATACACATGGGCAGGGAACGCACCGAGCGCGTAATCGCGCGGCATGTCCGGCGCTATCGCATCGAAGTCGAGCACCGGCAGGTCCTCTCGTCCGTAAACGTGTGCCTCAACACCGAACTTCTCGAACGACGCGTCTGCGTCGCCACGATATATCGCGGCTATCCTCGGGCATTCGAGCAGGCATCTGATCGGAATGGTCTGCGGCTTTTCATGCATTCGCTCGAATGAACGCTCTCCGCGCGTCGCCAGCGCGTGCTGGACCACCGACAGCGGCGTGACCGATATTCCGAGCAGTTTGTACCGAAGCGGATTCGGGCATTGCCAGTAATCCTGGTAATCCGGATACATGGCGTGGTTGTAAAACGCATACAGCGGAATGGCACCGTTTCCCGTTGCGTAGTCTCTGAGCACGTCGTGCTGAAGCGCGGGCGCCACCGCGGCGGACACAAGATTCCCGGATACATCGAATTCCGCCGGCTTTCCGGGGATGACGTGACGAAGCGTGTCGTATCGAAGCTCGTGGAGATTCAGCTTCTTGGCCTGGACCGCATATCTGAGCCAACCGTCATTATCATTGCCGATCCACCACTCCCAATCGGTGCCTTTATCCGATTCGAGGTTTTTGGGCGTCTTGATCATCGACAGACCGGGATGTTTGAGCCGCGCGAGATCCAGGAGAAGATTGTCCGTAATGGTTTCTTCACCTTGTGAAATGTTCAGCGCGAGCGAATCGGCCAGCCGGTCCCATACGCCCTCGGAGAGATCTTCGAAGTGTCTTGATAGCATGAGGTCTTGTTTTTCAATTATTGAATTGTTGTCCGCGCCGCACGGTTTTCCACGAACCGGCCCAATCATTTCCGCTCGCTTTCAAATCGACGAGAGGCGCCCCGCCAGCCCCGCAATCCGATCGGATCAATATCGATGGCGTTTTATCGTATCTCGTTATCGGAAAAAAGCAATGAATCGAGCGCGCTGTTTTCAGACACGCCGATCTTGCGTAGGCGCGGTTACGTCGTTCGTATGGAACGGAAAAGAAACGCCCCGGCTTGGCGGCCCGGCGAAATGAGAAACGGCCGGCAACAGATGTGCCGGCCGTTTCGCATGAATCGATATCGCAACGTGCACAACCGCCCCCGCGGTTGGCCCGTGTCCGCGCTATGCGGACCTACGACTGCCGTTCCGACACCTCGACGGTCGCTGCCCGACCGTCGCGCGCGTCCTGCCCTGCCCCCCGCTTCTCCCAGAACGTCGCGTTCGCGATCCCGAGCGCGGCCGGATCGAACGACGGCTCGCGCCCCGCGCGCTTCTGCGCCTCGTAGTCGCGCAGCGCCTTGAGCGCCGGCTTCTGCAGCAGCAGGATCGCGACGATGTTCAGCCACGCCATCAACCCGACGCCGATGTCGCCGAGCGCCCACACGACGCTTGCGCTCTTGACGGCGCCGTACAGCGTCGCGAGCAGGATCACCGCGCGCAGCACGAAGGTGCCGGCGGCGCTGCTGCGCGCGCGGCTCAGGTACGCGACGTTGGTCTCCGCGATGTAGTAGTACGCGAGGATGGTCGTGAACGCGAAGAAGAACAGCGCCATCGCGACGAATGCCGCGCCGAAGCCGGGCAGCACCGATTCGACGGCCATCTGCGTATAACCGGGGCCCGCCTCGATGCCGGCCGCGCCCGAGAACAGCGCGCGGCCGTTCGGTGCGACCACGTTGTAGGCGCCCGTGATGAGGATCATGAAGCCCGTCGCCGAACACACGAACAGCGTATCGACGTAGACGGAGAACGCCTGCACGAGCCCCTGCTGCGCCGGGTGTTTCACTTCGGCGGCCGCCGACGCGTGCGGGCCCGTGCCCTGCCCCGCCTCGTTCGAATAGACGCCGCGCTTCACGCCCCACTGGATCGCCATCCCGAGCACCGCGCCAAAGCCGGCCTGGAAGCCGAACGCACTCTCGAACACCAGCGCGACGACGCCCGGCAGCCGTTCGATGTCGAGCGCGATCACGACGCACGCGATCAGGATGTAGCCGAGCGCCATGAACGGCACGACGATTTCCGCGACGCGCGCGATCCGCTTCACGCCGCCGAAGATGATGAGGCCGAGCAGCAGCACGAGCACCGCGCCGGTGACGGGCTTCGCGATGCCGAACGAATTCTCGATCGCGGACGAGATCCCGTTCGCCTGCACACCGGGCAGCAGCAGCCCGCACGCGAGCACGGTGGCGATCGCGAACGCCACCGCGTACCAGCGGATGCCGAGCCCCTTCTCGATGTAATACGCGGGGCCGCCGCGATACTGGCCTTCGCGCCGCACCTTGTAGATCTGTGACAGCGTCGATTCGACAAACGCGGTGCTCGCGCCCAGGAACGCGACCAGCCACATCCAGAACATCGCGCCGGGACCGCCGAACGTGATGGCCGTCGCGACACCCGCGATGTTGCCCGTGCCGACGCGCCCCGACAGCGACAGCGCGAGCGCCTGGAACGACGACACGCCTTCGGCCGATGCCTTGCTGCCGCGCATCAGGCGCAACATCTCGATGAAGTGGCGAACCTGCGCGAAGCGCGTGCGCAGCGAGAAGTACAGCCCCGCGGCCAGACAGAGAAAGATGAGCGCGGGGCTCCAGATGACACCGTTGATTGAATCGACGAGTTGTTCCATAAGGCGTTTCTGTTGAGAACCGGGTGACGCGTGGCGGGGGTCGGATCCGCTACGCGAACGCACGGGATAGCCGACAGCGGACAGATCCGAAACGAATCTTTCATTTATATTACATGTCTTACGGTTCGCTTCGGAATCGGGGTGAGCCCCAAGCAGCGCGGCATTCCCGAGCCGCGTCGATTGATCGGCTCCGGCAAGCCACGTACAGTGTTCGCCTGCATCGACTCCGGAACCGCCATGCCGATCCGATTTCAGAAGATGAACGCGAATGGCGACGACTTCGTCATCGTCGACCTGCGCGGCCAGGATCAGGAGCAAGCGCTCACAATCGACCGCGACCTCGTCCGACGCATGGGCGACCGGCATAACGGCATCGGCTTCAACCAGCTCGCGGTGCTGTCGGACTGCGACGATGCGGCGGCCCGCGTCGCATTCTGGAACCCGGACGGCTCGACGCTCGATACGTGCGGCAGCGCGACGCGCGGCGTCGCATGGAAGCTGATGCGGGAAACCGGCGCGGCGTCGGTCGTGCTGCGCACGAATCGCGGGCGCCTGCTCTGCTCGCACGATGCGCACGGGCTGATCACGGTCGAGATGGGCGTGCCGCGGGTCGGCTGGCAGGATGTGCCCGTCGCCGAAGCCGTCGACACGCTCGCCCTCCCGCTACCGGGCGCACCGGCCGCGTGCAACATGGGCAATCCGCACTGCACGTTCTTCGTCGACGATCCCGATACGATCGACGTCGAGGCGCTCGGCCCGGCGATCGAAACGCATCCGCTGTTTCCGCTGAAAACCAACGTGCATTTCGTGCGGGTCGTCAGCCGCACGCATATCCGCCTGCGCATCTGGGAGCGCGGCGGCGGCGTGCCGCTCGGTTCGGGATCGTGTTCGTGCGGCGCGGTGGTCAACGGCATCCGGCGCGGACTGCTCGACGCAACGGTGCGGGTCGAATGCGACGGCGGCGACGTCACCGTTCAATGGGACGGCGCAGGCAGCGTGTTCCTGAGCGGGCCGGTCGCGTTCGGGTTCAGCGCGGTGTGGGTAGACGGGGAACGGTCGGAGACCTGATCGCCGGCATGTGCGGCATTCGCGGCATGGGGCGAATCACCACACCGGCAGGCGCGCGATGCGCAGCGGCATCGTCATCGATCGTCGAGGCGAGGCGAGGCGTTCGGCGCCATGATGCGGCGCCGGGCCTCCGACGTTCACGCAAACTCGCGGGGTCATCGACGGCCCGCGGTTCGTCAGACCCGGCGCGGCGCGCCGGGTTGCCATGCATCGGCGATCAGTGCTTGTCGTCGAGCTTCTTCGGCTTCGGCGGCGACGGCACCTTCGCGTACTGGAACGCGGGCGTTGCCTTCAGCGCATCCTTCGTCGCGCCCGGCAGGTAGATGTTGCCGTTGCGCACATCGAGCGACGCGATCGGCACCGCGACGTCATGTGCGGCCACGCCGAGGAAACCGCCGGCCGACACGATCGCCGCCGACACCGAGCCGTCCGGCGCGACGATCAGGTCGCGCACGGTGCCGACCTTCTGGTTCTGGTCGTTGTAGACGGCCTTGCCGAGCACGCTCTTCTTCACGCTCCAGCCTTCGAGCAGCGCCTGCGATTGTTCGACGGTCACGCTGAGCGGCTGTGCGCCGGCGATCTGCGCGTGTGCGCTGACGCTCGATGCGAGGACGGTTGCTGCGATGAGGGTTTTGTAGAAAGGCATGCTGTGATGCACTCCGGTGAATTGTTGTCGGTATCGGCGGCCGGCCTCGCCGCCTCCGTGCATGCGTCGCGCGCCCCGTACCTGGCCCGCGTGCAACGCATCGCACCGGCCATGTTAGCGCCACTCGCGCAACGCTGCATCGAACGAGCTGACGCAGCCCCGTCACGCGTTGCGCGAATACACGCGACGATGCCGCACCGCCTCCGCCAGCACATCCAGCACCGGCTCCGTCTGCGTCCAGCTCAGGCATGCATCGGTGATCGACACGCCGTACTGCAGCGGCACACCCGGCTTCAGGTCCTGGCGCCCGGCCTCGAGATGGCTCTCGACCATCACGCCGACGATCCGGTGCTCGCCCTGCGACAGTTGCCGCGCGAGATCCTGCCCGACGTCGATCTGCCGCTCGTGCGACTTGTTCGAGTTCGCGTGCGAGCAGTCGACCATCACCTGCTCGCGCAACCCGGCCTTGCGCAACACCGCGCAGCACGCCTCGACATGTTCGGCGTCGTAATTCGGGCCGTTCTTGCCGCCGCGCAGGATCACGTGCGCGTCGTCGTTGCCGCGCGTCTCGAAGATCGCGGCCATCCCCATCTTCGTCATCCCCATGAACGCATGGCTCGCGGCCGCGGCGACGATCGCGTCCGATGCGACCTGCACGCCGCCGTCGGTGCCGTTCTTGAAGCCGATCGGGCAGCTCAGGCCCGACGCGAGCTGGCGGTGGCTCTGGCTCTCGGTCGTGCGCGCGCCGATCGCGCCCCACGCGATCAGGTCGGCGATGTACTGCGGGCTCAGCAGGTCGAGGAACTCGGTCGAGGCCGGCAGGCCGAGCGCGTTGATGTCGAGCAGCAGTTGCCGCGCGGCGCGCAGCCCTTCGTTGATGCGGAAGCTGCCGTCGAGGCGCGGATCGTTGATGTAGCCCTTCCAGCCGACCGTCGTGCGCGGCTTCTCGAAGTAGACGCGCATCGTAATCAGCAGGTCGTCCTTCAGCGCATCGGCGGCGGCCTTCAGGCGGCGTGCGTAGTCGAGCGCCTGATCGTGATCGTGGATCGAACACGGGCCGACGACGAGCAGCAGCCGGTCGTCGCGGCCGTGCAGGATGTCGCCGATCGCGCGGCGCGTATCCTCGACGAGCGTCTGCGTGGCGGCCGGCACCGGCAGCTCGTCCAGCAGCAGCGCCGGCGAAATCAACGGTCGCACGGCGCCGATGCGGACGTCGTCGATGCGCGTGGTGTCCTGCGTCGCGTCGGCGCTGCCTACCTCGCGATCGTGGGAAGGATTGTCGAGGTTCTGCATGGTGTTTCTCCGGGGGACGTCTGGAATGATGTGCAGGCTCGATTATGGCACCCGGGAGAGACAGCAGAGGCTTGCGGCGGGGGAAGGCAGGCGGCCACGGTCACGGCAACGCGACCGGCGTCAAAAGGTGGAACGAAAAAGGGCGACCCGCGGAGGATCGCCCGGCCATTCGCCGTGTTGCCCGTCGCGGCTAGTGCAGCGTCTCGGGCGCCAGCGAATTGCTCGGCAGGAGCGCCGTCAGCCAGCAATTGCTCGGCGCGGCCTTGCCGTTGAAGCGGTCGTAAAGCCAGGGCAGCATGCCGGCCACCCACGGCACGATCGCGCCGGCATGTTCAAGCGGATATTCGGTGTACACGACCGGCACGCCGCTCGAGCAGAACTTCTGCGCCAGGGCGCGCACATCGTAGGCCATCATCACGCCGTCGCCCACCTGGCTACTGAAGGTGCCATCCAGCGCGCCGGCCGTGCCCTGGCCGATAAACATCGGGATCGTCGGCGACGCGGCCAGCCCGGCATTCACCTTGTTCGCGTACGTCACATACACCGGAATGCTGTTGATGTCGTTCGCGTATTGCGGCTTGAGCAGCGTTGCCCAGTGCAGCCCCGTGTACTTCGGCAGGATGTAAGCGAGCGACTGATTCTGGATGTCCTTGAACACGGCGACGCCGGTGTCGCTGAGATAGGGCGTCAGGTCGAAGTTGTAGCCGCGCGCCAACCCGGCGAGCGCGGCCGCCGCGACGCCGCCCCACACGATGCTGCCGTCGACATAGCGCAGGTTGTGCGCGGGGTCGACCAGCACGCCGCCTTCCGCCGCGCCGACGAGCTGCTTGTTGATGTCGGGCGCGTAGCTCGGCGCGAGTTGTGCGGCCCAGTTCGTCGCGATCGCGCCGCCGGAATAACCGATCATCGCGACCTTGCTCGACGGATTCAGGCCGGTCGACGGCGTGTTGAGCGCCGCGCGGATCGAATCGAGCGTCGTCATCCCGTATTCGGGGCCGGCAGCGAAGTCCGCCGTCTGCCCTTCCGTATCGGGCACGATGATGTTGTAGCCCAGCAGCAGCAGCGTCGACAGCGGAATCGATTCCGCGCTGTAGAGCAACGTGCCGATGTTGATGACCTTGGTCACGTCGCGGTCGCCGGCGATCACCTGCGACGGCTCGTCGTACGGGTTCAGCGAATCGTAGGCCGACTGGTACGAGATGGCCTGGCCGTTGCTGACCGCGCTCCGGATCACCGACGTCACGTTGACGACCGGCTGGTTCTGCGCGTTGTTGGTGCGATACAGCAACTGCTGCGCGGTGACCGCGGTCGGAATGCCGGCCACGTGATAGGTGACGTTACGCGTCTTGAGCACGGTGCCCGGTGGAATCGATGCCAATGGCGTCGAACCGGTGTACGCATAGAACGGATCGGACACGGTCGGCGCGCCGGCGCTGGCCGGCGGTGCGGCGATGGCCAGCGCGGCGGACAAGGCGGCCGCGACGGTCATGAAACGTTTGGAGGACATGGGTGGGGGCCCCTGGGATAACCTGCTTTCATCGAAGGAAGTTCGGCGGTATTGCAGACCATCGTGATTGCCGCTTCAAAACCGTTTCCAAGCCATTGAATGTCTCCTGTGAATGAATAATCCGGCCTGTCCTGAATATGTCGTTTTAGTAGGACTACAAACCGGATTAATTGAAGCACAACGAGAACGCGTTCGATGGGCGTTTTCCGTTGTTTGAAGGTAAACGCCTAAATCCGCCACCGCGCGATGCGGGCGCCCCGGCCGTTCGGCCGACTGTCCGTGCGCGGCCGAAGTGCCGTACGATCACGGCTGTCCGGTACCGAAGCGGCCCGACGCGCAACGCACCGCCCGCCTGTGACCGATCGTTTCCTGTTCAACCGATACACCACGATGACCGTATCCGAACTGCTCCGTGCCATCCGCCAACCCTATGTCGACCTGCTCGCGAAAGCGGCTGCGCAACCGGCGGTGATCGTCGAACCGGCCTACCGGCGGGACGACGGCACGCTGGCCACCGAAGGGCCGCTCGCGCTGCCGTGCCGGGCCGACACCATCGCGGCCGAAGGCGAAGCAGCCGGCCGGCCCGCGATGGTCGATTCGACCACGCAGCTGGATTTCGCGCCGTTCGCGTTCGACCTCGAAACGGCGGCCGTGTCGATCCAGCCGTTCGTATGGGACTGGGCGTCGATCGAGGCCGACGGTCTCGACGAAAGCGCGGCAGTCGACGCATTCAAGACGTGGTTCCTCGCGTGGTTCGATGTCGACGACGAGAACGCGCCGGCCGAAGACGGGCTGCATGGCATCGTTCACTACCTGTCGGAACCGGTTCGCACGGAACAGGGGTGGCGCGTCAACGCGGATCTCGGCTCCGCGCCCGAGACGGCCGTCGAGGATCTGCTGTTCCGGCTCGTCGATGCGGGCGCCACGCGAATCAGCATCGGTTGAAATGCCACTTCATTGCTCACACACCATCATGAAAAAAACCCTCGCCGCCGTACTGCTCTGCATGTCGTTGCCGGCACTCGCCAAGGTTTCCACCGACGTGCTCTGCTTCACAACCGATGGCGACAAGCCCGTGCGCTTCGAGATGCGCACCTACTACGACGATGCGGTCAAATGGTCGGGCGGCATGGTCCGGTACACGAAATCGAAAACGGCCCTCCCGCTGGTGATCGAGCACGAGGAAGACGTAGTGCTCGCCGAAGACCGCCCGCACCAGTACACGACAACCTGGGTCGAAATGGTCGACGGCAAGATCAACGGGCGATACGAAATGATGTCCCAGGGCGCCAACATCTATTCGATGACCTACACCAATGCGCGCACCGGCAAGAAAACCGCGTTCGGCAGGGCGCTGGATGTCGACGCATCCGAACAGACCGGGTGCCGCTGGTGATGCGCCCGCTGATCCGGGTCGCCTGGGTGCTGATTGCGCTGCGCGCGGGTGGGTCGGAGGCCGCGCCGCGCACGGTCTACGAGGGAACGCTGCAAGGCAGCCGGGCAAGGACGGCAACATGGAAACGAGCGCCGCACTGACGCGCTTCATCGCGCAGCGGCGTGACAAGGCCGAGCCGGGCGAACGGCCGACGGACGGCGAAGGCAATTCGCTGTCGTGCGCCGACGTGTTTCCCCAGTATCTTGCGTTCGAACTCGATGCACTGGGCAAGCTGTCGTTCGCCGTGTCCGGTATCGGCCACGCGATGGGCACGTGTCTCGGGCCGCAGCTCGACACGCCGTTTGCGGCGCTCGCGCCGATCCTGAGGCCTGGTGGTGCGCGTTATCTCGTGCCGGGCGTCAAGCTGAAGTAACGCGGCGGGGCGTTGCGGTATCCGCATCGCGCAGCAACGACACCGCGCGATGCGCACGCACCGCGGTCATTGCGTCAGGACGCGTCGCCCGGCGCGTCGACGTCGATGCCGAGTTCGCTGGCCATCCGCTGAACCAGCGCATTCAGTCGCGCCACTTCATCCGCGAGGCGCTTCTGTTCGGCCTTCAGCGCCTCGAATTCGGAAGGCGGAACGGTGTCCGCGCCGCCGGCATCCGCGCTCGCGAAATCGGCCACGTTCACCTCGCCGCACATCAGGTGCATCCAGCGATTCTCGCGTGCACCCGGCGCGCGCGGCAGCCGGATGACGAGCGCCTGCGTGCGCGCCGCGAGTTCGTCGAGGAAGGCCTCGACCGACGAGATATCCGCGAAGCCGTGCAGGCGCGCGCTGTTCAGGCGCAGCTCGGCGGCCGTCTGCGGGCCGCGCAGCAGCAGGATCGTCAGCAGCGCGATCGCCTGGCTCGGGATGCCGAGCACACGGTTCATGTTGTGCTCGAAACGCGGCACACGGCTGCTGCTGCCCTCCATCACGAGGCTCAGGTGCTTCAGCCCGTCGAGCGCGGTCGTGACCTCATCCTCGCTGACGTTCATCACCGGCGCGCGCGCGGTTTTCTGGTTGCAGCCCGCGGTCAGCGCATTCAGCGACAGCGGGTAGGTGTCCGGCACCGTGTGCTGTTTCTCGACGAGCACACCGAGAATGCGGGCCTCGAGAGGCGTGAGTTCGCGAAGGGCGCGTGGCGTGGGCAGATCCGGCGTGGTGTTCATGATGGCGTCGCAGCGTGCAGCAGGTGGAGGGAAACAGTCGCGGCCCGTCCGGCATCGCGCACGGGCGAGCCATATGATAGCTCGCGACGCGCGGCCCGGCGCCGCTTGCCGCGCCGGCGCGCGCACTTGCCGCATCCGGCTTTCGTCCAACGTATCGGCTGCCCACGCCGCACGGCGATGCGTGTGCTCCGCACCGCGGAATCGCCCTCCACGCATACGGCGGCGTTTGCGCGACGCGCGGGCCGGCGCTACGATACGCGTTCACCCGGACATCCGCGGCGCCGTGCGCGATCGACTTCGCACGCCCATACCACGCATCATCCGTCCCGCACGCACCGCCGCCGCCGCGCATGCGCGCCGCGCGTCGACACCCTTTACCTCTTCACCGGTTCACTGCCATGACTGCATCCTCATCCGCGCCGCACGTGCGCGCCATCGTCACCGGACATACTCGCGGCCTCGGCGCAGCGCTCGCCGAACAATTGCTGCTGGAAGGCGTCGCCGTGCTCGGCGTGTCGCGCAGTCGCCATCCGTCGCTCGCATCGCAAGCCGGCGACCGTTTCGCCGAAGTCGAACTCGACCTGTCGGACGCATCGGCTGTCGCGGCCTGGCTGGCAGGCGATACGCTGCGCCACTTCGTCGACGGCGCGTCGATCGTGCTGCTGTTCAACAACGCGGGCATCGTCGACCCGATCGGCCCGCTCGCCGCGCAGGACCCGGCGATCGTCGCGCGCGCGGTCGGCCTGAACGTCGCGGCGCCGCTGATGTTGTCGGCCGCGCTCGCGCAGGCGGCAGCCGCCACGACCGAATGCCGGATCCTGCACCTGTCGAGCGGCGCGGCGCGCAACGCGTATGCGGGCTGGAGCATCTACTGCGCGACCAAGGCCGCGCTCGATCACCATGCCCGCGCGGTCGCGCTCGACGCGAACCGTGCGCTGCGGATCTGCAGCGTCGCGCCGGGCGTCGTCGACACCGGCATGCAGGCGACGATCCGCTCGACCAGCGACGACAACTTCCCGATGCGCGACAAATTCGACCAGTTGAAGTCGAGCGGCGCGCTCGCGACGCCCGAGGCGGCCGCGCGACAACTGATCGCTTATGCGCTGAGCGATGCGTTCGGCTCGGTGCCGACGACCGACGTGCGGGAACTGCCGGGCAACTGAGCCACGCGGCACGTCATCCTTCCAGCCGCTTCGTCCAGTCTTCGACCTGCCGCTCGGTCCGGCGCTTTTCCAGCATCTTGCGCCAGCCGGTTGGCAATATCGGCACGTCGCACAGCGCGTCGAGCGCGGCCATGTCAAGCGTGCGCCGGTACAGCACATCGAGCACCGTCGACAGCGGCCATTGCGGATACGGGCGCTCGTGCAGCGCCAGCACATCGCCCGGCGCCACCCACCCTTCGTGCAGCACGCGGTAGTACCAGCCGGTCCGGCCGCTTTGCTGCACGAGCATGGCCATCCGCGGATGATCGAAGCGTGCGTTGAGCTTCCAGCACGGCTGCCGTGACTGCGACACCTGAAGCACGGCGCCGCCCAGCGTCAGCACATCGCCAATGCACACGTCGTGCTCGGTCACGCCATGCGTCGACAGGTTCTCGCCGAACGCGCCGGGCTGCGCGAGCACGTCGCGCGCGCCGATCCGCTCGGACCACCACGCATAGTGATCGTGCGCATAGTGGTGAACCGCCTTGTCGGGGCCGCCATGATGCCGCGCGTCGGCCTGCTCGTCGCCGGCGAAGCCGAGCGCACCCAGCCACAGACGCGAGTCGACCGCGCGCTTGTCGATCGCGCTCGCGTGCGGCGTGCCGGCCAGCGGCCGGCTCGTGCCGATCCGCACCGCGCCGATGGCGGCCGCGATCGCCGGCCGTGTGCCATCGCTCATGCCGTCACACGGTCCGGCAGTGCCGCAAGCAGGCGTTCGAGCTCGCGCGTGCGCGCGTCGCCGAGCGGCAGCAGCGGCTTGCGCGGTTCGCCGGCGTCGAAGCCGCGCAGCCGCAACCCTGCCTTCACGGTCACCGGCAACCCGCCGTTGACGATGAACTGCAGCAACGGCAACTGCGCGTGAAAAACCGCCCGGGCGCGCGCCAGGTCGCCCGCGCGCATCGCGTCGACCAGCGCGAGCGGCAACGCCGCGTTCAGGTTCGGCGCGGCCGAGCACCAGCCGGCCGCGCCCGCGGCCAGCGCGGCGAGCGCCATCGGATTGCTGCCGTTGTAGAACGGAATCGTGCCATCGCTCAACTGCGCGAGCCGGTGCATCCGCCCGATGTCGCCGGTGCTCTCCTTGACCATCGTCACGTTGTCGACGGTCCTGCAGATCGTCGCGATCAGGTCGGGCGACATGTCGACGCCGCTCGTCGCCGGGTTGTTGTACAGCATCACGGGAATGCCGATGGCGTCGCCGATCGCGCGATAGTGCGCGACGATCTCGTCGTTGCCGAGCTTCCAGTACGACACCGGTAGCACCATCACCGCATCGGCGCCGGCCTGTTCGGCGAAGCGCGCACGGCGCACCGCACCGGCCGTGGTGAGATCGCAGATGCCGACGACGGTCGGCACGCGCCGACGCACCGCGCGAATCGATGCGGTGGCGACCGCCTCCCATTCGTCGTCGGACAGGTAGGCGCTCTCGCCGGTACTGCCCAGCGGCGCGATCGCGTGGACGCTGTCGGCGATCAGGCGCTCGATCAGCGCGTCGAGCGCGTTCAGGTCGACACCGCCGTCGGCGAAGAACGGCGTGACCGGGTAAGCAATGATGCCTTGCAACAGGATAGACACGATGCGTATTCCTCAATGATGGGCGGACGTGGCAGAAGCGATCCGCGCGCTCATGCGATGCAGTCTTGATGCGTGCGCAATGCGCGGCGCGCGTAGTACGCGAACGTCACGGCGTCGCGCTTCGGCGTCGAGATCCAGTCGTGCGCTTCACGCGCCAGCGCCGGCGGAACCGGCCGAATCTCGCCGGCCGACATCGCGAGCAATTGCAGCTTCGCGGCCCGCTCGATCAGCAACGCGAGCATGCACGCTTCCTCGATCGTCTTGCCGACCACGAGCTGGCCGTGATGCGACAACAGGATCGCGCGCTTGTCGCCCAGCGCCTTCGAGATGATCTCGCCTTCCTCGTTGCCGACCGGCACGCCGGGCCAGTCCTTCAGGAACGCACAATCGTCGTAGAGCGGGCAGGTGTCCATGTGCGACACGACGAGCGGCTGCTCGAGCATCGACAGCGCCGCGACATGCGCCGGATGCGTGTGGATGATGCAATTCACGTCCGGACGCTCGCGATAGATCCACGTATGGAACCGGTTGGCCGGATTCGGGATGCCTTCGCCGTCGACCACGTCGAGATCCTCGTTGACCCGCAGCAGGTTCGCGGCCGAAATCTCGTCGAAGCCGAACCCGAGCCGCTGTGTGTAATACGTGCCGGCGGCGTCCGCGCGGCAGGTGATCTGCCCGGCCAGGCCGGAGTCGTGACCGGCGTCGAACAGGATCCGGCACGTGAGCGCGACCTTCTGCCGTGCGGACCAGCCGCTGTCGCTCACCTCGTTGTCGAGACGCCGCTCCGCCAGCGCAACCAGCGCCTCCTTCGTCAACTTCAGCGTTTCCGCCATGTTCGCCTCCTGAATGGGTCGGATGTGTCGCATCGTCCGCAGCCGTTGCGCGAGGATTCGCGCCAGGCTGTGACACACGATCCATTATATGACACAGGGTGTCATGCGTTACAATCGGTTTTTCGAAGGACACCCGGCGCCCCATGACGATTCGCCTGAAGCTGCTCAGAAAACAGAAGGGCTGGACGCTCGACGTGCTGGCCGACGAGACCGGCCTCACCAAGAGCTATCTGTCGAAAGTCGAGCGCGGCCTGAGCGTGCCGTCGATCGCGGTCGCGCTGAAGCTGTCGAAGGCACTGAACGTCGACGTCGAGCAGTTGTTCTCGGAAAGCTACAATCGCGAGCTGATCACGGTCACGCGCGCCGGCGAGCGCACGGCCATGGGCGCGGCGGCCGACAGCCACGCGCACCGCTTCGAAAGCATCGCGGCCGGCGTCGCGCCAAAGAAGATGCTGCCGTTCATCGTGCATCCGCCGCACGAATTCGTCGCCTCGACGTTCCGCGAGCACGAGGGCGAGGAATTCCTGTTCGTGCACAAAGGGCGCGTCGAAATCGAATTTCCGAACGAGACGGTGCAACTCAAGACCGGCGATTCAGTCTATTTCAACGCACTCATCCCGCACCGCACGCGCAGCCTCGGCGCCGCGCAGGCGGAGATCCTGGTCATCGTCAGTCACGACGACTAGACTCGTCACTTCTTCGCGCAAGGATCCCCCGATGGTCACGAAGGCCACCGCACCGTTCCAGCAGATCAAGACGCTCGTTCGCCAGAACGTCGAATCGGGCGACTGGCGCCCCGGGGATCGCATTCCGTCCGAGCTCGATCTCGCCGCGCAGTTCGGCGTTGCGCGCATGACGGTCAACCGCGCGCTGCGCGAGCTGACCGAGGAAGGCGTGCTGAAACGCATCGCGGGCGTCGGCACCTTCGTCGCCGAGGTGAAGCCGCAGTCGAACCTGCTGATGATCGCGCACATCCGCGACGAAATCCGCGCGCGCGGGCACGAATATCGCTGCCGCGTGCTGAGCCAGTCGAGCGAGCCCGCATCGTTCGACGTCGCGGCCGCGTTCGGCTTGCCGGTCAACACGCCGGTGTTTCATGTGGTCTGCGTGCATGAGGAAAACGGCCGCCCGATCCAGCTCGAGGACCGCTACGTGAACCCGGCCGCCGCGCCCGGTTTCATCGACCAGGATTTCCAGATCGAGCCGCCGTCCGAATACCTGTACAACAACGTGTCGCACTACGAACTGGAAATCGAGCACGTCGTCGACGCGTCGCTGCCGACCGGCGAGCAGGCCCGGCTGCTCGACATGCGCGCCGACGAGCCATGCCTCACGCTCACGCGCCGCACCTGGACGAACGGGCTGCCGGTCACGTTCGTGCATTTCCTGCATCCGGGCAACCGCTACCGGCTCGGCTCGCGCTTCAAGCCGGGCGCCGGGCGCCACCCGACCTGAACCTTCGTCGCGCGCATCACAGCGCACCGCGGCCGTTTCATGCCGAAACGGCCGCCGTGTTCCTGACCCGCGCCGGTCAGATCGCGCCGGCCTGCCCCGCGCCGCGCGACCACACGACCGGAAACAACGGGTGGTCGAGCGGCGCGCCGTCGGGCAGTTGATCCGCGAGCCCGGGGAACTCGGGCGACGTTTTCCAGCGGCGCGGCGCGTGACGGATATCGTCGCCGACGAAACGGATCGAGAATGCGCGCCGGCGGTTCTGCGTGCCGCCCGACGCATGCAGCGTGAGCATCCGGAAGCACACCATGTCGCCGGGCTCGAGCGCCCAGTGGCGGATCGGGAACGCCGCGCGATCGGCTTCGATATCGGGGAGGTCCCCAAGGCTGCCTTCCGGGAACCACTTCGCTTCCTTGTCCATGAACGTGCGCGGCATCAGCCACGGCCCGAGATGCGAGCCCGCGACGAATTCCAGTGTCGATTCGAGCGGCACCGGATCGACCGGAATCCACATGCTGACGTTGTCGTCGCCTTCGATGTTGTAGTACGGCTGGTCCTGGTGCCACGGCGTGCGCTGCCGCGTGCCGGGCTCCTTCACGAGCAGATGGTCGTGATGCAGCCGCACGTGCTCCGTGCCCATCAGCGCGGCGGCCACCGACGGCGCCGGCGAGCGCACGATGAAGTCGCGATACGCGTCGTTGTGCTGCCAGTTGCAGAAATCCTCGAAGAACCAGCCCGGATCGTCGGGCCGGCTCGCGACTTTCGCGCGCTCGCTCGGCTGCGCGAGATTCGCGTCGATACCGGCCCGCAGCGCGGCCACTTCGTCGGGCGAGAAAATGCCCTTGATGCGGACCGCGCCTTCCTCGCGGAACGCGGCGATGAGTTCGGGCGTCACGGCTTGCGCGACGCGATCCTGGATGCTCGTCATGGTGTGCCTGTCGGATGAATGAATCACGGGGTCACGGTGCGGCGGTCAGCTGCTTCGCGCCGTAGATATCGAAGTCGAAGTATTTCGCGGCGATCTTCTGGTACGTGCCGTTCGCGCGGATCGCGACGATCGCGTCGTTCAGCCGCTTCTTCATGTCGGCGTCGCCCTTGCGCAGCCCCATCGCGACGCCATAACCGGTGATGCGCACGTCGGTCACGTCGGGGCCCGCGAACGCGTAACCCTTGCCGCGCGGCGTCTTCAGGAACGAGTAGCCGGCCTGCGTCTTGTCCTGGAAGGTCGCGTCGAGGCGGCCGTTGACGAGATCCTGGTACACCTGGTCCTGGTTCTGATACGAGACGATCGTCACGCCCTTGGTCGCCCATTCGGCCTTCGCGTACGCCTCCTGCGTCGTGCCCTGGTCGATCCCGATGCGCTTGCCCGCGAGCGACGCCGCGGTCGGCAGCAGCTTCGAGCCGGCCGGCGCGACCAGCGCGCCCGGCGACGCGTACAGCTTGTTCGAGAAGTCGATCTGCTTGAGCCGCTCGTCGGTGGCCGTCATCGCGGACATGATCACGTCGAACTTGCGCGCGCGCAGTGCCGGAATCATCCCGTCGAAACCCTGCTCGACCCACACGCACTTCGCATGCAGTTCCTCGCAGATCGCATTGCGCAGGTCGATGTCGAAGCCGGCGAGCGAACCGTCGGGCTGCTTCGCCTCGAACGGCGGATACGTGGGATCGATGCCCCAGCGGATCGTCGACGTGTCCTGCGCGAACGACACGAGCGGCGCGAACGCCAGCGCGGTAACGAGGAGCTTTGCAGTGCGGTTCATGGCGGGTCCTTGAAAGTCTCGACGTGGCGGGCGACCGCCGGCGTCCGGTGGATGGCGCCGCGTCGGGATGTCGACGCGGTGCGCGGAAGACGGGGACTTCGATGAAACTGCGTTGCAGTCTAGACCGCTCAATTTTTGAGCGCAAGCGGCGGGAACGGGAGTGAGATGGATTGAGGCCAGGCGGGGGCGAGAAGGAAGGGGTGGGGCTTGAATTTCGGCTGTATTGTCGAGATTTCGGGTGTTTACCCTGTGCGACGCGCGCCTGCCACAGAGCGTGTTTTTACCGATATCGGCAGGATGGCGATGTCTATACAGGCGGGCAGCACGAATTCTTTTCCGATACGGTTCCGGCTGTATTGATGATGCGACCTATACCGGATTAGAAAATCTCAGAGACGAAAACTCGCCTTGAGATGTAAGATATACCTTACATTCAAGATCGCTTAAGCAGCGTCGGGAGGTCGGCATGCAGCTCTATGAAATCGGCCAGGCCGTTGCAAAACGGAGGTCGGAGCTCGACCTCACGCAGGCCCAGCTTGCGAGGCTCGCCGGATTGTCTCGCCTCACCGTGAACCAGCTCGAAGCCGGCAAGGTCAAGGATCTCGGCATCAACAAGCTGATCCCGTTGCTCAGCGTGCTCGGCATCGAACTCCTGGCACTCCCGCGGCAGGCGCAAAACGGTCTCTACAAGGCCGTCGTGAGCGCGAACGTCAGCTACAAGGGCGAATTGACCGAACGACTGCTGGCCGAAGCGTTGACCACCGGACACATTCCGGAAGGATACGAATCGCAGTTCTCCGTCATCCTCGACGAGGTGCCGCTGCCTGTCGTCGTGAAGGCAGCAGAGGAAGCTGCCGAGCGCTCGGGCACGCCGCTTCGGACCATCTGGAAAAACCTTGCCGCATGGTCGAAGGATCTCCATCTGTATCGGGAGGTATGGGCATGACCGCACCATCCGTGTTACCCGACGGCCCGTGGCAGGGCCTTTTCCGTCACGCGTTGACGCTGGTCGACGAGATACGAAAACACGGCAAGTCGAATCCGTTCTGGACGTTCGGCGGCGGCACGGTTCTCATGCTGCGCCACGGCCATCGCGTCAGCAAGGACGTCGACATCTTCGTACCCGACCCGCAGTATCTCGGGTACGTGAATCCCCGCATCAGCGACGCCGCATCCGACATCACGACGGACTACGAGGAACACGCCGGTTTCGTGAAACTGGTGCTGCCCGACGGCGAAATTGACTTCGTGGTCTCCCGAAATCTGATGTCGCCCGGCTACGACGAATGGATGCTGATGGATCACGTCGTCAAGGTCGAGACTTCCGCCGAAATCGTCGCCAAGAAAATGTGGCACCGTGGGGATCGCCCGACCGCGCGGGACCTGTTCGATCTGTGTCTGGTCATCGAGCGGGAACCGGAGAGCCTGATGGATGCCGGTGCATTTCTCGTTCGGCATCGCGATACATTTTTGCATCTGCTCAACGAACATCGTGCCTTCGTAAAGTCGCGCTTCGACGACATCCGGACACTCGGCTACACGCCGTCGTTCGACTACTGCGTGAAACTGGCCGACGCGTTTCTCGGGCAGCTTCCCGGTAGTCCACCCGAACGCAAGTCGCGCCCCCGCTGAAACCTACCGCGCCCGCGCAACGCCGCTCAGGTCCGGCGAAACCGCGATTGCCCGCAGCCTCCGGTCATGTTAAAAATCGTCGCACGCATTTGGAAATGAAATGTTCGAATCCGAAAAAGTGCATAAATGAATAGACCCCTGTTCGACCTCGACCTGCTGCGCGCGCTCGTGATGGTCGCCGACTGCGGCAGCTTCACGACAGCCTCCGCGCGCCTGCACTCGACCCAGTCGACGGTCAGCCAGAAGGTGCGCCGGCTCGAGGAAATCGCCGGACATCGGCTGCTCGATCGCGGCACGCGTGACGTGCGGCCGACCGACGCGGGCGTGACGGTACTCAGCTATGCGCGGCGCATGCTCGCGCTGAACGACGAGATGCTGGAAGCGCTGTCGGGCGCGACGGTCGCGCTGACGATCCGGCTCGGCGTGCCCGACGATTTCGCGGCGGGCCGCACGACCCATGCGCTCGCCGCGTTCAATCGCGAGCATCCGCAGGTCAAGCTCGAAGTGATGTGCGGGCTGAGCCGCGACATCAGCGCGGCGTACGATCGCGGCGAGCTCGACCTCGTGCTGATCAAGCAGCGGCGCGACAGCCGCGAGGCCGTCGTGCGCTGGCCCGAGAAGCTGCGCTGGATCGACAGCGCGCAGCATCCGTCGATCGATCTCGACCCGGTGCCGATCGTCGTGTTTCCGCCGCGCGGGCTCTATCGCGACGACATGATCAAGGCGATCGAGGAGCGCGGCCGCCGCTGGCGGATCAGCTTCACGACGTCGAGCCTGAGCGGCATCCAGGCCGCCGTCGCCGATGGGCTCGGCATCAGCGTGCTGCCTGCGCGCGTGGTGACGGACGAGCACACGGTGCTGACCGCGAAGCAGGGTTTCGCGCCGATCGAGCACATGGACATCGCGATCCTGCATCGGCCGACGGCCGACCCGATGGTCAGCGAACTGACGAGGACGCTCGCGGCGATGCTGGAGCACGAAGAGTAATCGGGCGACTATCCGCACACCCCGGAACGACTCAGAACATCGTGTTCCCGTTCGCGGCCTGCTCGGGCACCGGCTGGTTGACGTCCCAGTGCTCGACGATCTTGCCGTTCTCCAGCCGGAAGATATCCATGATCGCGCTGCCGCGCGTGCCGGGTTCACGAACCGCATGCACGTGCAGGATCACGTAGTCGCCATCGACGAACGAGCGCTTGATCTCGCTGTGCGACTGCGGATATTTGTCGCGCAGGAACGCGACGAACTTGCGGAAACCGTCGCGGCCGTCGGCCGCGTTCGGGTTGTGCTGCACGTAGCGGTCGCCGACATACGCGAGCGCGGCGTCCGCGTCTTTCTCGTTCAAGCCTTTTTCGTAGAACGCGAGCACCGTCCGCCGATTGGCTTCCTGCTGCGCGTCGCTCGGGCCGGCCGCCGCCGCATGCGCGGCCGTCACCGCAAACAGGGCCGCCGCCATCCATCGTGCGGCCCTTGCCGCTGTCGTGCGTCGCATCGTCGTCTCCCGGGAAATTCGGCTGAAAGCCGGATCATACCGGGGCGACGCGACGCTCAGACCAGCGCGCCGTTGCGCGCGACGATCTTCCCCGACGACACGACGAGACGCCGCACCGGCCGCGCGACGACCGCCTCGGCAAACGTCAGCGCATCGACGAGCACGACGTCCGCGCGGCTGCCCGGCTGCAGCCCGTAACCGTCGAACCCGCAACCGCGCGCCGCGCTGTGCGTCACGCAGTCGAGCGCGACTTCGAGCGCATCGTCGCGGCGGAAATCGTTGCGCATGCCGATCAGCATCGCGCGTTCGAGCATGTCGGGCGAACCGTACGGCGTCCACGTGTCGCGCACGCCGTCGTTGCCGCCGATGACGGTCACGCCCGCCGCGCGGCACGCGGCCACCGGCGGCACCGGCACCGCTGCCGGCGCGGTCGTGACGATCGCGACGCCGAGTTCGGCCATCCGCGCGAGCAGCGCATCGCGCTCGCGTTCGGCGATATCGCCGAGACAGAACCCGTGGCTGATCGTGACCTTGCCCTGCATGCCGTGCGCGGCCGTGCGCTGCAGGATCAGGTCGAGCGAATACGCGCCCATCGACCCGCGCTCGTGCAGGTGGATGTCGAGCCCGCGGCCGTGGCGTTCGGCGATCGCGAACAGCACGTCCACCGCTTCGACCGGATCGCCCTCGATCGCGCACGGGTCGAGCCCACCGAGCAGGTCGGCGCCGGCGGCCAGCGCGTCGGACAGCAGCGCGTCGGTGCCCGGCCGCTTGAGCACGCCCGATTGCGGAAACGCGACGATCTGGATCTCGACCTGCCCGCGCAGCGTCTCGCGCGTCGCGAGCACGCCGTGCAGATGCCGCAGCCCGGCTTCGGTATCGACGTCGACGTGCGTGCGGATGCGCGTCGTGCCGGCCGCGAGGAAGGCGCGCGCCAGCGAGAGCGATGCCACGCCCGCGTCATGGCCGCTCGTCGCGCGATAGTGCCGTTCGTTCTCGATGCGGTCGACGAGGCGCGGCCCGACCTGGTTGCGATACCACGGCATCCCCCAGTGCGTCTTGTCGAGGTGCGTGTGGCCTTCGACGAGACCAGGCAGCGCGAGCGCGCCCGCACCGTCCTCGATCGCGCAGCCGGCGGGCGCGTCGAGCGACGGGCCGACGCGCGCGATGCGATCGCCTTCGATCAGGATGTCGAGCGCGGCGTCGGCGCTCGTGCGGACGTTGCGGATCAGCAGGTTCGTCATGTCGGTTCCGGTGTGGTCGGTCAGTGCGAAGCGGGCGCGGCGCGTGCCGTTCCCGCGGTCGGGTCGGTCAGCGCGTGAAGCGCAGCGCGGGGGCGAACGGCGCGCCGGTATCGCTTTCGCCGCGGCGGAACACCCAGCGTTCGGCCGGCACGCCCGCGACGGCCGCCGCCGCATTCGGCGCGCGCACCGCGACGAACGTCGCATCACAACCGACCGCGATTCCGTAGTTCTCCTTGCCAAGCACACGCGCGCCGGCGTGCGTCGCCATGTCGAGCGCGATGCCGAGCGCTTCGTCGGTGTAGAAGCCCGACCGATAGCCGACCATCATCGCGCGCTGCAGCATGTCGCCGTTGCCGTACGGCCACCACGCGTCGCGGATGTTGTCGTTGCCCGCGAACACGTGCACGCCCGCGTCGCGCAACTGCTGCACCGGCGGAAACGCGCAGTCGCCCGGCGCGTTCGTCAGGATCGACACGCCGGCTTCGGCGAGCGCCGCCGCCGTGCGTTGAACGTCGTCGTAGCCGACTTCGCCGAGCGCATACGCATGGCTCACGTTCACGCGCCCGCCGAGCCCCGCCGCGCGCGTGCGCGCCGCGATCCGCAGCAGTTGCGCGATGCCGGTCTCGCCCGGTTCGTGCAGATGGATGTCGATCTTCGCGCCGCGCTTCTCGGCGATGCCGAACACGATGTCGAGCTGGCCATCGGCGTCGCCGTCGAGCGTCGTCGGGTCGATCCCGCCGACCACGTCCGCGCCTTCGCGCACGGCCGCATCGAGAATGTCGGCGGTGCCCGGGCACGTGACGACGCCGGCCTGCGGAAACGCAACGAGTTCGATGTCGACGATCCCGCGCCATTGCTCGCGCGCGGCCATCACGGCCTGCAGGTTCGACAGGCCGGTCGTCGCATCGACGTCGACGTGGCTGCGCATCGCGACCGTGCCGAAGGCGGCGGCCTGCGCGATCAGCGCGTTCGCGCGCTCGACGATCGGCGGTGCGGCCGCGAGCTGGCGCTTCTCGACCGCGAGCCGCTCGCGCAGCGAACCGACCGATTCGTGCGGCACCCAGCGATCGCCGACGAAGCTCTTGTCGAGATGGGTGTGACCGTCGACGAAGCCGGGCAGCACGACGCGCCCGTCGAGGTCGACCGTCTCCGTGCCGGGCGCAGCCGTGCAATCGGTACCGATCGCGGTGAAGCGGCCGTCACGGACGACGAGGTTGATGGGCTGGCCGCCGGCATCGACGGCATTGATGAAGATACGATCGGTCATGGCTCGGAATGTGGGGCGGTCGCTGCGCGACACCGGCGCGGACAGCGGAAGGAACCGCGGCCGGCGCGGCGCGACCATTGGCAGGGAATCCGGCCACGATATCGGACGCCGCCGCCCGAGGCCAATTAAATGTCGCGATGCCGCGCATTCGATTTCGTGATGCGCGGCGTGTGCGCCCGCGGTTCACTGCGCGGCGATGGGGCTGGATCGACGTGGAAACGGCGGAAATACCGATGGCCGAGCAGCGGCGGCATCACCGGAACTCAAGCGCCCGAAGGCCGCCTCGCGCCGTTGCCGGCCCACGCTTGCGCGCCCCGCCCGGCCGGCGATTTACGCGGCAACAGACTTTACACGTTGTTACCCGGCCGCACCGGACGTGCATCCGGCCATTCCTTATACTCACGCCGAGTTCGCCACCCGTCCCGGAATCCTTCGGCGGACACGTTGCCGATGCAGGAAACATCATGATGCGCATGCCTTCCACGAAGACCGTTCTGTTCGCCTCGCTCGTCGCCGTGGCGGCGCTTCCGCTGACCGCCTGCGTCGCGCCGGGTTATTACGGCGCGCAGCCGGGTTATCCGCAGCAGCAATACGCGACGCCCGGTTATGCGCAGCCCGCGTATTCGCAGCCGGGCTACGTGCAGCAGCAACCGGCCTATCCGAACCAGGCGCCGCAACCGTACGACCAGTACGGCAACCAGCCGCAATACGGGTCGCAGCCGTATGACCAGTACGGCAATCAGCAACAGCAATACGGCAACGGCTACGGCACGCAGTACGGCACGGTCGCGAACATCCAGCCGGTCAACGGCTCGGTCGGCCCGTCGGGCGTCGCCGGCACCGTCGTCGGCGCGCTGATCGGCGGCGTGCTCGGCAACCAGGTCGGCCGCGGTCACGGCCGCGATGCGGCCACCGTGATCGGCGCGCTCGGCGGCGCGGTCGCGGGCAACCAGATCGGCCAGCAGATGGGTGCGGCGCAGCCGCCGAGCAGCTATCGGATCGACGTGCAGGTCAGCGACGGCTCGACGCGTTCGTTCGACGTGCAGTCGCCGGGCAACCTCCGTCCGGGCGATCGCGTGCAGATCAACGGCAATCAGCTGTCGCGCTATTGATGCCGGTTCGGTGCGCGCTCTAACCTGAGCGGGCGCACGTTGCGCGTGTGATGTCGTGTGCGGGTACGGCACGACGGCGCATCTGTTTGACGTCATCCTCATCCTTCGTACCAACGCGGCGCGCATCACGCGCCGCCGGTACGCCGCAGTGCCTCCACCTTCGTGCCCGCTTCCCGCGCGACGTTTCGTACGTCCGTTGCACCGCTCGCCCGCTCAAACCTGCCGCATTGCCGTCACACGCGCACCTACCGCGAAACGCGATCCCACTCGGACGAGCGACGCGGCCGGGATGCAACACGCATCGAACGCCGCCACGCGACATCCGGATTCCTATTAGCATAAGCACGATGCATCCCGCGGCAGCATCAGCCCGCACCGGCATGCACGTCCCCCAACCGGCATACCCCCGATGACGATCACGACCCGCCTGCTCGACGCGGCCGACGCCGCCCGTTTCCAGACCGTCCGCCTGCGTGCGGTCGACACCGCGCCCACGTCTTTCCTGCCGACGCTCGACGAAGAATCGCAGGTACCGGTCGATGAATTCGCGACGCGCATCACGCCGACCCGCGAGCGAGCGGTGTTCGGCGCGTTCGATGGCGACACGCTCGTCGGCATCACGGGCGTGCGCCGCGATGCGCGCGTGAAGATCGCGCACAAGGCGACGATCTGGGGCGTGTTCGTCGATCCCGCGTATCGCGGGCAAGGCATCGCACAAACGCTGCTCGAAAACGCGACCGCACACGCGGCGCAAGCGTGGCAGTGCAAGCAGCTGATGCTGTGCGTGAACGAGGTCAACGCCAACGCCGAGCGACTGTATGCGTCGCAGGGGTTCGTCCGGTTCGGCACGGAGCCGCGCTCGCTGTTCGTCGACGGCCGCTTCTACGACGAACACCACATGGTCAAGACGCTGGCCTGACGCGTTCGATCCGGTTTGCGTGCGCGCGCATCGATCGACGCACGCGCCCGCCCTGCTCCTTCACATCACGTCACCGCTTGTCGGTGACCGTCGTGTTGACGACCTGCCCGGCGATCGTCACGTTCGCGAGCGTCATCGCGCTCACGTTGAACGCATAGATCGGCCCCGGCGACGTGACCGTCGGCGTGCCTGACGCAACCGGCGTGCCGAAGTCGCAATCGCTGATCGTCACGCCCGAGATCGGCTGCACGGCCGGCGCGGGCGGCGTGCCGTTGTAGTCGAACGCGACCGGCCCCTGCGCGACGATCGCCTGGAAGCACGATGCGGTCACGCCGTTCAGCGTCACGTTGCTCGCCTTCACGCCCGAGATCGTCACGTTCTGCACGACCGGCGGACGCGTGCGCACCGCGTCGTTCGCGGGCTGGTAGTCGCAATCGAACGTGATGATGCCGCCCTGCGCGGCCGACGGGTTGCCGGCCGACGGCGTGACGACGCCGAGCGGCACGCTCGCGTTGATCGGGCTGCCCGCGAGCAGCGCGCTGCCGTAGCCGCCGCCCTTCTGCGTCAGGCCGTTCGGCAGCGTGACGCCCTTCACGTGGAAGTCCTTCACGTAGCCGCCGCGATTCATGTTGGTCTTCACGCGGATCGCGATGTTCAGCGGGTTGGTCTGCCAGTTCGCGTTCAGCATCGACAGGTTGGTCGCATAGATCTGCTCGACGCCGCCGCCCATCTCGCTGCCGAGCGTGATGCCGCCGTGCCCGCTGTTCATCGTGCAGTTGCGGATCAGGTGCCGCTTCGCGGGGCCGTATTCGGTGTCGCGGTCCTTGCCCGACTTGATCGCGATGCAGTCGTCGCCGGTATTGAACGTGCAGTCCTCGCACAGCACGTCGGTGCACGCGTCGGGATCGAAGCCGTCGTTGTTCGGGCCGATGCTGTTCGTCGTCACGCCGCGAATCACGACATGGCGCGATGCGGTCGGATGGTGCTGCCAGAACGGCGTGTTCTGCGTCTGGTAGTTCGCCATCAGCACGTTCGTGCAGCCGATGAACTCGACCATGCACGGCCGCAGGTAATGGCCGAGGCCGAAGATGCGCTTCTCGACCGGCACGCCGGCCTCGGACAGCGCGGGCAGGTAGTTCTGGTCCTGCTGCCACGGCGTGACCGGCGACGTGAGCAACGCGTAGAGCGCGTCGGGAATCGCGGGCGCGACGATCCGCAGGTCGACGTTGTTCGGATTCGCATAGGCCTGGCTCGGCACGCCCGCGGCTGCGCCGTACGCGCCCGACGAGCCCTTGTAGGTCCACCAGCAGACGCTGCCGGCCCCGCTGCCGGAGAACGGCGTCATCGCCTGCCCGTTGAGCACCGAGGTCGGGCCCTCGCCCGTCAGCGCGATGTTCGTCGCGTTGCGCGCGTAGACGGGTGCGCCGTAGTTCAGGCAATCGTTCGCCTGCCAGCGGCTGTAATACAGGCGGCCGTTTGCGCCGCAATCGACCGGGCCGTCCTTCGCGTAGTCGGCCGGGTTCGGGCTGAAGTAGATCGTGCAGTTCGCGCTCAGGTGGAAGGTCACGTTGCTCTGCAGCACGATCGGCCCCGCGCAGTACCAGTTGCCGGACGGCACGACGACCCGGCCGCCGCCCTCGCGGCGGCACGCGTCGATCGCCGCGAGAAACGCCGGGCGCGAATCGAATGCGCCGGGCGCGGTCGTCAGTTCGGAACCCGGGCTCACCGGCGACTTCGCGACGTTGTACGGCGACGTCTGCGCGACCGTCGCGCACGGGCGCGCGCCGTAGTGCGTCACGTCGAAGTCGCGTCCGCGCAGCGCGAGCCGCGACACGTGCGCGAGCGACGCGGCGATGCGCGCCGCCGCGCCATGTTCGCCCCACACGAGATCGACCGCCGACGCGTTGGACATGTTGCCTCCCGCGAACGCCCGGGTGGCCGCGAACGGTCCGCCGAGCACGGCGCCGCCGGCGAGCGCACCGGTCCAGCCGATGAATGCGCGGCGCGATACCCGCTTCGACGAGGGCGATCGGACAAACGAAAACGGACGGCGGCTGTTTGCGGCCATGGGCACTCCTTCAGTGTATGAGGGTATCGACGCGCCGGGCGGCGGAGCGTTATTTATACGTCGTCGTACTACATCGCGCAGTCTAGACGCGAACGAAGCCGGACACGTATTTGTCATTTACCCTGTTTTTACTGGCTTCTTACATTGAATGTGTGCGCACACTCACATCTGCGAGCGCGTCTTTAGAGATATGTTGTCGTATGTTTATGCGCAAAAACTCCAACAAGAATCCGTAGTCGACGGCGCTTGCCGCGGCGATGTCCCTGCTCGCCATCCACCACGACCGCCGCCCGCGCCGGTTCGCATCGTGCCGTCGCAGCCGGTTCGAACCTCCACACCCGCCCGCTACCCACCCGCCTCCGTAATTCCGCCCCTGTTCAGCCCCCCGTCGCCCGCGCTATCGTTTCCCCCATCTTCACAGCCCCGGAGCCTCATTTGCCTTCCCGCCACGGAGTCGACCTCATCCGCGCCCGCGCACTGTTCGACCGCGAACGCCGCGCCTTCACCGAAGCCATGCCGACCTCCCGCGCGCTGTCCGCGGAAGCGTCCGAGCACCTGCTGTTCGGCGTGCCGTTGCACTGGATGCAGGACTGGTCGACCCCGTTCTCGCTGTACGTGAAGGAAGCGCGCGGCGCGACCTTCACCGACGTCGACGGCCATCGCTATGTGGATTTCTGCCTCGGCGACACCGGCGCGATGTTCGGCCATGCGCCCGAACCGGTCGCACGCGCACTCGTCGAGCAGGCCACGCGCGGCTACACGACGATGCTGCCGAGCGAGGACGCCGCGTGGGTGTCGCGCGAACTCGCGCGCCGCTTCCGGCTGCCCGTCTGGCAGTTCGCGCTGAGCGCGAGCGACGCGAACCGCTTCGTGCTGCGCTGGGCCCGCGCGGCGACGGGCCGCAACACGATCGTCGTGTTCAACGGTTGTTATCACGGCACGGTCGACGACGTGTTCGTCGATCTCGTCGACGGCCGCCCCGTGCAGCGCGACAGCCTGCTCGGGCAGTCGTACGACCTGCTCGCGAACACGCGCGTCGTCGAGTTCAACGATCTGGACGCGCTCGAAGCGGCGCTGAAGGATGGCGATGTCGCGTGCGTGCTCGCCGAGCCCGCGATGACGAACATCGGGATGGTGCTGCCCGAGCCGGGCTTCTGGGAAGCAGCACGCGAGCTGACGCGCCGCTACGGCACGCTGCTCGTGATCGACGAAACGCACACGATCAGCAGCGGCCCGGGCGGCTACGCGGTTGCGCACGATCTCGAACCGGACCTGCTGGTGGTCGGCAAGCCGATCGCGGGCGGCGTGCCGTGCGCGGTGTACGGCTTCAGCGCCGAATTCGCGGAACGCGCGAAGCAGGCGAAGCTGAACGCGCCGCCCGGCCATTCAGGGATCGGCACGACGCTCACCGCGAACATGCTCGCGATGCATGCGATGCGCGCGACGCTGGCCGAAGTCGCGACCGACGCCGCGTATGCGCAGATGTTCGAACTGGCCGCGCGGCTGGCCGCCGGGCTCGAACAGGCGATCGCGAAACACGGGCTGCCGTGGTGCGTGACGCGCATCGGCGCGCGCACCGAGTTTCAGTTCGCGCCCACGCCGCCGCGCAACGGCACGCTTGCCGGCGCGCAACTCGACAGCGAACTCGAACACATCGTGCACTTGTACCTGCTGAATCGCGGCGTGCTGATCACGCCATTCCACAACATGATGCTCGTGTGCCCGCAGACGACGGCCGAGGATGTCGACCAACTCGTCGCGCAATTCGACGCGTGCCTGGGCGAGCTGGTGTGAAGTGACGCGCGGTGCGACGCAGCGGCCACGGCTGGCGTGCACCCACCGCGCTGCCCGCTACGCGGCCCGCAACGCGCGCCGCGCCACTTCCGCGAAATAACGCGCGCCGACCGGCAGGATCGCGTCGTTGAAATCGTACGTCGCGTTATGCAGCGGCACGCCGCCGCGCTCGGCCGCTTCGCCGTTGCCGATGAACACGAAATTGCCGGGCACGGCCTGCAGGAACGCGCCGAAATCCTCCGAGATCATCATCGGCTGCACGTCGGCATTCACCGCGTCGGCGCCTGCGATCTGCGCCGCGGCCTGCACGACCGTGCCGACCCATTCCGGCGAATTCACCGTCGGTGCGAACTCGTGCGTGTAGTCGAACGTGCAGGTCGCGCCGTGCGTGCGGCAGATCCCTTCGCTGATCTCGCGCATCCGCGTTTCCAGCAGCGCCTGCACGTCGCGCGAATAGCTGCGCGTGTCGCCCTTGATCGTCACGGTCGACGGCAGCACGTTGCGCAGCCCGTCGGTGATGAACTCCGTGCACGAGATCACCGCCTGCTGGCCCGGATCGAGATTGCGCGACACGATCGTCTGCAGCGCGAGCACGATCTGCGAGCCGATCACGATCGGATCGATGCCCATGTGCGGACGCGCCGCATGCGTGCCGCGCCCATCGATTCGGATCACGAAATTGTCTTCGCTCGCCATGATGCCGCCCGCGCGCGTCGAGAACGTGCCCGCGCGCATGCCCGGCATGTTGTGCGCGCCGAAGATCGCGTCGACCGGAAAGCGCTCGAACAGCCCGTCGGCCATCATCGCCTTCGCGCCGCGGCCATGCTCCTCGGCCGGCTGGAAGATGAAGCGCACCGTGCCGTCGAAGTCCTTGCGTTCGGCCAGCAGTTGCGCCGCGCCGAGCACCATCGACATGTGGCCGTCGTGCCCGCACGCATGCATCTTGCCGGGCGTGCGCGACGCATGTTCGCGGCCCGGCGCGTGCTCGGCGATGTTCAGCGCGTCCATGTCCGCGCGGATGCCGATCGCGCGCCGGCCGGTACCCGCCGTCAGGTTCGCGACGAGCCCCGTGCCGCCGATCCCGCGATGCACGTCGAGCCCGAGCGTCGTCAGGATGCGCGCGACGTAGTCCGACGTGTTCACCTCTTCGAAACCCGTCTCCGGAAACTGGTGCAGATGCCGGCGCCAGGCCTTCAGTTGCCCCTGCAGCGTGCTTTCTTCCGTGGTGTCCATTGCGCTTGCCTCGTCGGTCGTTGTGTCGTTCAGGCCGTTACCGCCGCGCGGTTCAGCCAGTCGCGCTGCCGCGCGAGCACCGCATCGGCCGTCTCGCCGACGCAGTTCCGGTACACGGACGGCGCCGTCGCGCCTTCCGTATTGATCGCCAGCACGCGCGAATGCGCGTCGAGCCCCGCCTGCCGCGCGCTCGCAGGGTCGCGCATCAGCACGGCCAGCCCGGCGACGCCCGCCGCGCCCGATTCACCGGCGACGAGCGGCACGTCGCGCTCGCTGCCGGCCGCGAGGCCGCGCATTGCCTGCATCGCATCGTCGTCGTCGATCAGCATGAAGTGGTCGATGCACATTTCGAGGAAATCCCACGCGAGCGGCGACGCCTCGCCGCATGCGAGCCCGGCCATCACCGAATCGACGCTGCCGCTCGCTTTGGTCGCGCGCCCCGCGAGCGCGCTCTGGTACAGGCAATCGGCCTGGCGTGGCTCGACGACGATGAAATGCGGCCGCTGCGCGCCATCGCGCTCCCACAGGTAACTCGCGACGCCCGCGGCGAGACCGCCCACGCCGCCCTGCAGGAACACGTGCGTGAACGGCCGCCCATCGTCCTGCGCCTGCGCGGCGGCCTCGGCGGCGATCACGCCATAGCCCTGCATCACGTCGCGCGGAATCGCCTCGTAACCGTCGTACGACGTATCCGACACGACATACCAGCCGTTCGCCTGCGCAAGCTGCGCCGCGCAGACAACCGACTCGTCGTAGTTCCCCGCGATGCGCACGATCCGTGCGCCGTACGCCGAGATCGCGCGTTCGCGCTCGGCGTCGACATTCGCGTGCAGCACGATCACGCAGCCGCAGCCGATCGCGCGCGCGGCGGCCGCCAGCGCGCGGCCGTGATTGCCGTCGGTCGCGCTGATCACCGTCAGGTCGGCCAGCAGCGACGCGTAGCGGCCGGTGATCAGCCCTTGCGGATCGAGATCGTGGGTGCGCCGCAGGCGCTTCACGAGCCGCACCAGCGCGATCGGTGCGCCGAGCGCCTTGAAGCTGCCGAGCGGCGAGCGGCACGACTCGTCCTTCACGCTGACGCTCGCGACGCCGAGCCGCGCGGCGAGATCCGGCAGCGCGCGCAGCGGCGTGCGCGCGTTGCCGACGAGCGGCCAGTGCGCGAGCCACGCACCGCTTTCGTCGGCCGACGCGATGTTCATCACGCGGCGCAACGCGTTGGGATAGGCGGCGCGCGATGCGCGGGGGTTGGCGATCAGCATGGCGAAAGGCTCCGGAGCCGGACCGCGCCAGCGGTCCGTCGGGTGGGTCGGATCGGGCAAGCGCGGGTTGCGTGCGCCGCCGGTTGGAAAATAATATTGCGCATCCCGATCAATTAAATCGCCAAATCTGTCGCTCCAACGCAAAAATTTCTCATTCTTTCGAGGTTTCAGACCATCATGTCCACTCCGCTCGATGCGTTCGATCGCAAGCTGCTGATGGAAATCCAGCGCGACGCACAGACGCCGCAGGCCGAGCTCGGCGCGCGCGTCAACCTGTCGACCGCCGCCGTGAACCGGCGCCTGCGGCGTCTTGCTGAAGACGGCGTGATCGAGCGCTACACGGCCGTGGTCGCGCCGGACAAGGTCGATCATCCGCTGACGATCGTCGTGAACGTCGAGGTCGAGAGCGAGCAGATCGACCAGCTCGACGCGATGAAGCGGTCCTTCGAGCGGTGCCCGCAGATCCAGCAGTGCTACTACGTGACGGGGGAATGGGATTTCGTGCTGATCCTCGCGGTGCGCAACATGGATCAGTACAACGCGCTCACGCGCGAGCTGTTCTTCGCGAACAACAACGTGAAGCGGTTCAAGACGCTGGTGAGCATGAGCCGCGTGAAGGTCGGGCTCGAGGTGCCGGTCGAACCCGGCGAATGAGTGCGGCAACGAAGCGGCCGGCGCGCAACCGCACGCGCCGGCCGCCTCCCATCCACGGCACCGTTAACGACAACTGAAGCTCGCCGCCGAATTCACGTCGCCGGAGCCGTTGTAGCGCGCCACCTGCGGATACGGGCACAGCGGACGCGTACGCCCAGCCCCCCACGACGTGGGCACGTCCGCATTCGGCACCGCGTTGGTCGCATCGCGCGCGGCGGCCACGATCGCGGCGGGCGCCTGCCCCTGCTCGACCCACGCGACGAGCGGCGTCAGCATGTCGAACTGGTCGGCCGCCGGCCCGCCAGCACAGTGGTTCATCCCGGGCACCGGATAGAAGCGCGCGAAGCTCGACGCATCGCCGCCGTTCGCCTGCGCGACCCGCTGGTACCAGTCGCTCGTGTCGTTGAACGAGAACACCGGATCACCGGTGCCGTGATAGACGAGCAGCTTCGCGCCGCGCGACTTCAGCGCGGCCAGGTTCGTCTCGTCGGGCGGCGTCATGAACGACCACGCGGATTGCGTGTACACGCCGCTCGTCGCGAAGATCGCCGGCGCGTCGTTGTCCATGTCGAAGCCGAGCGCGAAACCGGGCAGGTTCGCGAGCGTCGCGGTGCTTTTCGGCGGCGACATGAACGTGAACGCCATCGCGACCGGATCGAGCGTGATGGAATTCGATTGCTTCCACGCGGCCCAGCCGCCGCCGGCCACGCCCGGATCGTACGGAAAACTCGCATAGAGCGCCGTGCCCGCGCTGTTGCGCGCCCCGGCGAACACGTTCTCGAGCACGGTTTTCTGCGCAGGCGTCAGGCAAGCGCCGGTACGCGTGCCGTTCGCGCAGGTCGGGATGTCCGTCTCGACGCTGAAGTGCGCCTGGCACGCGGCGACATCCTGCACCATCCCGTCGGCCACGCCGTCGAGCGCATCGCATTTGTCGAGGATCTTCGCGCCGACGAACTGGCGCTCGGCATCGGTGAAGCCGCTGCGGATGTCCGGCAGCCCGTTCGCCCCCGTCGCCGACGCGATCTTCGCGAACTGCTGCGCGCCGTACATCTCGCCGATCGCCGCCTTCGGCAAATGGAAGCCCGGATCGCCCGCGATGATGCCGTCGTAGTCGCCCGGGTTGCGCACGGCCGTGACCATCGCGTGACGCCCGCCGTTCGAGCAGCCGCCGAAATAGCTGCGGTCGGGCGCCTTGCCGTAGGCGAGACGGATCACCTGCTTCGCCATCGGCGTCAGCGCATCGACGGCGCCGTAGCCGTAGTCGAGCCGCGCCTGCGGATCGAGGCCGAACAGCGGGTTCTGCGCGGCGCTGTGCCCGGAATCCGAGCTGATCACCGCGAAGCCCTGGTTCAGCGCATCGGTCAGCGGCCCGCCGCCGCCGATCTCGCCGGTCGCGGTCACGACGTTGCCGTCGAGCCCGCCGTTCGCCTGGTAGAAGAAGCGGCCGTTCCACGCCTTCGGCAAGCGCATCTCGAAGCCGATCGCATAGGTCTGGCCGTCCACCGCGCTCACGCGCGGGTTCATGTTCCCTTCGATCACGCAGTGCTCGGCGATCGGCTGGCCGGCCACCGTCAGCGCGCCGGCGGCCGCGGTCGTCACCGACGTGAACGACGTGTTCGCATACGCAAGCTTCGCGGCGAGTGCGTCGCAGGTCTGCGCCATCGCGGCCGGCGTCGCCGCGCTCAGGTGCGTGGGCGCGGAGCTGACCGAATCGTCGCCGCCGCAACCGGCGAGCATCGCGGCGGACAGCGGCGCAATGCAGAGGAATGCAGATTTTCTGTTCAAGATATCTCCCGTTGTTCAGGCTGCCGGTTCAGAACATGTGCTTGACGCCGACCATCGCGCCGAGCTGCCCCATCCCTTCGCCCGGCGTCGTGCCGGGGCCGCCGCCGCTGACCGCGTAGCGTGCGTGCGCGCTGTTCCACAGATACGAGCTTTGCGCGTAGACCGACGTGCGCTTCGTCAGCAGGTAGGTCGCGCGCAGCGTCGCCATCGTCGCGCGCGTGTCGTGTGCGCTGTTGACGATCCGGTAGCCTTCGCCGTCGACGACGAAATCGGGCTTGACCGTATACGAGGCCCCGACGAAGAACAGGTCGGAATGCGCGCCCGGCTCGGCCGGCGAACCGGTCGACACGCGCCGCCCGATCCAGCCCGCGCCGATCCGCGCGCCCGCCGCCTGTGCATACGCGCTCACGTGAATTCGCGCGTCCTTGCCCGCGCTGCTCGTGAACGCGACCGGCGCGACGCCGTCGAAGAAGTTCGCGGCCGCGCCGGTGCCGCCGCGCTGCTCCTCGTACGACGCCGCCGCGCCGAAATACGCGCTGTCGTACTTGAGCATCGCCGACCAGTCGCGGCACTCGACCGCGTGGCCCGGCACCTGCCCCGCGCACGTGCCCTGCCCCGGCGAGTTGCCGGTGCCGGCGCTGTCGCGGCCGAACGAATAGGCGGCGCCGAGCGTCACGCCGCGATACGTGCCGAGGTAGGTCACCGCGTTGTCGGCGCGGCCGTTCGGCACGTACGCGTCGAACGAGCCGAGCCCGTAGATGTCGGGGCCGATGATGTCCGCGCCCTGCAGCGCGAGGTAGGTCATCGTGTACTGACGGCCGAACGCGAGCGTGCCGAAGCCGCCCTTCAGCCCGACGAACGCTTGCCGCCCGAACAGCCGCCCGCCCTGCCCCAGATCGCCGCCGCGCACGTTGAAGCCGCTTTCGAGCGTGAATACCGCCTGATAACCGCCGCCGAGATCCTCCGCGCCGCGCAGCCCCCAGCGCGACGGCAGCTCGCCCGTCACGGCCGGCATGCGCACCACGTGGTCGCCGGCTGCGTTCGCGTGCGACACGAACTCGACGCCGGTGTCGATGATCCCGTACAGCGTCACGCTCGATTGCGCGTGCGCGCTGGTCGCGGCCAGCGCGCATGCGCCGGCCGCCAGCAAGGCTTTGGTGTGCTTCATGGTTTGTGTCTCCAGACCTGCGTCGATATCGCGCTCTGCCGGCGCTCGTGGTTGAAAGTAAAGAAACTCAGTCGTGTGCCTGCGGCCTGCGGATCAGCACCAGCGCCGCGATGGCGGCGACCAGCGTGACGGGGATGCTCGCGCCGATCACGACCGACGCACTGCGGCCCATCGCGAGCAGCTCGGCGGCCGCGAGCGGCCCGACCACCGAGCCGAGCCGGCCGACCGCGACCGCGGAACCGACGCCGGTGCCGCGCATCGCGGTCGGGTAGTACATCGCGGCCAGCGCATACAGCACCGACTGGCCGCCGACGACGAACATGCCGGCCGCGAACGCCGCGGCGGACAGCCAGACGAGCCCGGGTGCGATCGCGAGCGCGGCGAGCGACAGCACGATCCCCGCATACATGCCGCCGACGACCCGCGACGGCCGCATCCGGTCCATCGACATGCCGATGCCGAGCACGCCAAGGCCGCTGCCAATGTTGAAGAAGATCTGCACGATCCCGGCCTGGCTGCGCGCGAGCCCCTTCGCCGCCATCAGCGACGGCAGCCAGTTCAGCAGGAAATACAGCACGATCAGCGTGCAGAAATAGCTGAGCCAGAGCGCGAGCGTGGTGCCCGTGCGCGCGCCGCCGAACAGCGTGTGTGCGACGCTTGGGCGCGCGGCGCCCGATGCGCTGACGTCGAGGAACGCGCGCGATTCCGGCAGCAGCGCGAGCAGCAGCGGGGCGAGCAGCAGCGGCCCGATGCCGCCGACGTAGAAGATGTGTCGCCACTCGGTGTCGCCGGCCAGCAGCACACCGATCAGCGACGCGATCACGCCGCCGAACGGAATGCCGCAATACATCACGGCGACCGCGCTGCTGCGCGAGCGCGCGTCGGCCGCTTCGGAAGACAGCGCGATCAGGTTCGGCATCGCACCGCCGAGGCCGAGGCCGGTCAGCGCGCGCACGACGACCAGCATCGCAAAGCTCGACACCTGCGCGGTCGCGATCGACAGCAGCCCGAACAGGCAGACCGACGCGATCAGCACGTGCTTGCGGCCGATCCGGTCGGCGAGCCAGCCGCCGAGCATCGCGCCCGGCAACAGGCCGAACGTGCCCGCGCTGAACGCGAGCCCCATCTGCGAAACCGTGAGCCCGAACTCGTGCGCCATGCGCGGCGCGGCGACGCCGACCGACTGCAGGTCGAGCCCCTCGAGCAGCGCGATCGCGAAACACAGGCCGAGCGTCGTCGCGACGGCCGGCCTCTCGGCAACGGAAGTGTCCATGTCGTCTCCAAACCTTGTACTGCGCGTCATGCCGGGACGCATGCGCGGTGTCTTTGTCGTGATCGGACCATGCGTCAGACATTATCAGGTAGCCTGATTCATTGTCCGAAATAAAATCCGCGCGACCAGCCGGTCGTGCGGACCGTCATCCCATCGAGGGACGGGACGATTTAATAACAGGTAACCTGATATTTCAAGTGCGCGGTGCGCCGGTGTTAACCCGCAATGCGCGCGGAAGCCGGCCGGGCAAGGCCGTGAACAACGTCGAATGTCGCGAAAACGTTGCTCAGTCGCGCAGGTTGCGCACGAACAGTTCGAGTGTGCGCTGGACCTGCACGGCGTCGGCGGCGGTGAGGTCGTCGCCGAGCATCCGGCGCTCGAGCGGGCGCAGCACCCGTTCGCATTCGCGCAGGATCGCCGAGCCTTCGTCGGTCAGGCGCAGCAGGATCACGCGGCCATGATTCGGATCGGCCTCGCGCGTGACGAAGCCGCGTGACGCCATCGCGACCATCACCTCGTTCGCGGATTGCGGCGTGATGAACGAGCGCACCGCGAGCTGCGCATTGGACAACGCGCCGCGCGCTTCGAGCACCGACAGCGCCGTGTATTGCGCGAGCGTCACGCCGAGCGGTGCGAGCGCATCGCTCATCTGGCGGCGCAGCAGCCGATCGAGATTGCCGATCAGGTAGGTCAGCCGCTGCTGGGCACGCACGGGCGGCCTGGCCTCGGTAGCACGGGCAGCGCGTTTCGCGCCGGCCGGTTTGACGGGTGTCGAACTCATGAAGGTGTCGGGAGGAATGTCGCGGGCCATCTTACCTCACGCGGCCCGCATGGCGGACAGGCTTGCATCGCCCGAATCGCGGTGGCTGGCACGCTGTATACAACACGAATCCGACTCGGGGGTTTCGATCGTGGTTTACCCGTTGATTTGCACGATTCAGCTTGTGCCCGCGGCGGCGATGTATACAATTTTATCAAGTAACCTGATAACCCCGCACGCCGGCACCGGCAATGCGGCACAGCCCCCGATATCCGCCATGACCGACCTCGACGCTTCGACTTCCGACACCCGCGCCGCTTCCCCGTCGCAAACGGTCCGCACGCTGCTCGGCCTGCGCGAGCTCATCGTCGGCGGAGAGCTCGCGCCCGGCGCACGCATTTCCGAACTGTGGGTCGTCGAGCGGCTCGGCGTGTCGCGCACGCCGGTTCGGGCGGCACTGATCCGGCTCCAGGAAGAAGGGCTGATCGAGCCGATCGCGACCGGCGGGTTTGCGGTGCGCGCGTTTTCCGCGCGCGAGATCGGCGATGCGATCGAACTGCGCGGCACGCTCGAAGGGCTCGCCGCGCGGTTCGCGGCTGAACGTGGCGTGCCGCCGTCGATGCTGCGCGACCTGCGCGCGTGCGCCGACGAGATCGACGTCCTGCTCGCCGGCCCGCTGACCGACGACACGTTCTCGCGCTACGTCGATGCGAATGCCCGCTTCCACCGGCTGCTCGCGGCCGCGGCCGGCAGCGATGTCGTCGCGCGGCAGATCGACAAGGTCGCGACGTTGCCGTTCGCGTCCGCGAGCGCGTTCGTCGTCGTGCAGTCGCTCGATCCGCGCGCGCACGAAACGCTGATCGTCGCGCAAGCCCAGCATCGCGCGGTGCTCGACGCGATCGAACGTCGCCAGGGCGCGCGCGCGGAAGCGCTGATGCGCGAACACGCACAGATCGCGCACGACAACCTGCGGCGCGTGCTCGACAGCCAGCGCGCGATGACGAAGCTCAAGGGCGGCAACCTGATTCGCCGCGACGCCGGCTGACCGGCACGCGGCATCTTCGCGCGGCGCACGACGCGCCGCTCATCCGACGACACACACGGCGTGCGCACACGCCATGGAGGAGACGCATGTTCCTGAAAAACACGTGGTACGTGGCCTGCACGCCGGACGAATTCGCCGGCAAGCCGCTGGGGCGGCAGATTTGCGGAGAACGCATGGTGTTCTTCCGCGACGCGGACGGCGCGGTCACCGCGCTCGAGGATTTTTGCCCGCACCGCGGCGCGCCGCTGTCGCTCGGCACCGTGCGCGACGGCCGGCTCGTGTGCGGCTATCACGGGCTGACGATGGGCGCGGACGGCAAGTGCACGAGCATGCCGTGCCAGCGCGTCGGCGGCATTCCGGCGATCCGCCGCTATCCGGCCGTCGAGCGGCACGGCTTCGTGTGGGTATGGCCGGGCGATCCGGCCCAGGCCGACCCCGCGACGATTCACCGGCTGCACTGGGCCGACGATCCGGGCTGGGCGTATGGCGGCGGCCTCTATCACATCGACTGCGACTACCGGCTGATGATCGACAACCTGATGGACCTCACGCACGAGACCTATGTGCATGCATCGAGCATCGGGCAGCCGGAGATCGAGGAAGCGCCGCCCGCGACGAAGGTGAACGGCGACACGGTCACGACCAGCCGCTTCATGGAAGGCATCGTGCCGCCGCCGTTCTGGGCCGCCGCGCTGCGCGGCAACGGGCTCGCCGACGACGTGCGCTGCGATCGCTGGCAGATCTGCCATTTCACGCCGCCGAGCCACGTGATGATCGAGGTGGGCGTCGCGCACGCGGGCAAGGGCGGTTATCACGCGGACCCGCGCGACAAGGTGTCGAGCATCGTCGTCGATTTCATCACGCCGGAAACCGAGACGTCGATCTGGTACTTCTGGGGGATGGCGCGCAGTTTCGCGGTGGACGACCGCGCGTTGACGGAGACGATCCGCAACGGACAGGGCGCGATCTTCGCCGAGGATCTCGACATGCTCGAAGCGCAGCAGCGCAACCTGCTGCGCTGGCCGGACCGGCCGCTGCTGAAGCTGAACATCGACGCGGGCGGCGTGCAGTCGCGACGCGTGCTCGACCGGCTGATCGACCAGGAGCGCGCCGTCGCGCTGCCGTGCTGACCGCGTGCCGCACCGCCGCCGCATGGCGGTGCGGCGCCCCTACCCCACCATTCCCATGAAAGTCACGCTCATCCGCAAGCTTCCCGTCGCGACCGACATCTGCGCGTTCGAACTCGCGCCGGCAGACGGCACACCGCTGCCGCCGTTTACGGCCGGCGCGCATGTCGACGTCCACGTCGGCGGCTTCGTCCGCCAGTATTCGCTGTGCAACAGCCCGTCGGAGACGGGTGTCTACCGGCTCGGCGTGCTGCGCGAGCCCGCGTCGCGCGGCGGCTCGCTCGCGATGCACGCATGCGAGCCCGGCACGACGCTCGACATCAGCGCGCCGCGCAACCACTTCGCGCTCGACCCGCGGGCCGCGCACACCGTGCTGCTCGCCGGCGGCATCGGGATCACGCCGCTGCTCAGCATGGCCGCGCACCTGATCGAGGCCGGCCAGTCGTTCGAGCTGCATTACTGCGCGCGCGAGCCGGCGCGCGCCGCGTTCCTCGACCGGCTCGACACGCCCGGGCTCAAGGCCCGCACGCGGCTCTGGTTCGACGACGCGCCGGACGGCCGGCGCATCGATTTCCCGCACGTGCTCGCGAAACCGGATGCGCACACGCACCTGTACGTGTGCGGCCCCGGCGGGTTCATCGGCGCCGTGCTCGCGGCGGCCGCGCAAGCCGGCTGGGATCCTGCGAACGTGCATCGGGAGTATTTCGGCGCGGCCGGCTTAGGCGTGGACGCCGCAGTTACCGCGGGCGAAGACGGTGGCGACCACGCGTTCCAGGTATCGCTCGCGCAATCCGGCCGCGTCGTCGACGTGCCGGCCGGCACGACGATCGTCGACGCGCTGCGCGGCTGCGGAATCGACGTGCCGGTATCGTGCGAGCAGGGCGTGTGCGGCACCTGCCTCACGCGTGTGCTGTCCGGCACGCCCGATCATCGCGACGTCTACCTGACCGACGACGAACGCGCGGCCAACGATCAGATGCTGCCGTGCTGTTCGCGTGCGGTCACGCCGCTGCTGGTGCTGGATCTGTGAAAGTGCGTGCGGCGCGGTAGACGCGCCGCAGCGTGCGCGCCTTATGCGCCGCGCGCCGCGCCGGCGACGATCACACCCGCATCGGCCGCGTCGTGCGCATACATCGCTTCGATCACGGCCGCGCGCTGCGTCAGCACCGCGCGCTGGTTGATCGAACCCTTGTCGGTGATTTCGCCGAGATCGAGCGACGGCGGCGTGTCGAGCAGGCACAGCCGCGTGATGACCGTCGCGCTGCCGGTCGCGTCGCGATTCAATCGCTGCAACAGGTCCGCAAAGAACGCGCGCACGGCCGGCGCCTGCAACACGGCGCGCACGTCGGCGTCCGGCCCCGCGCCCGCAAGGCGACGGCAATCGTCGACGCGCGGAAAGATCATCGCGCCGACGTCGTCGCGGTTCATCCCGGTCACGACCGCATCCTGCACATACGGCGCGCCGTTCGACACGATCCGCGCGCGCATCGGCCCGACGCTCACGAAGGTCCCCGTCGACAGCTTGAAATCCTCGGCGATCCGGCCGTCGAACATCAGGCCGATCTCCGGACGCCGCGGGTCGACGAAGCGCACCGCGTCGCCGCTGCGGTAGTAGCCTTCGTCGTCGAACACCTCGCGCGCGTCGTCGCCGCTTGCGCGCCAGTAGCCGGCCATCACGTTCGGCCCCCGAAAGCGCGCCTCGAGCTTGCCGTCGATCGGCACCAGCTTCGCGTCGCAGCCAGGCGCGGGCAGGCCGATGTAACCGGCGCCCGACATCGGCCCGGTGGTGAACATGCACGACGGCGCGGCCTCGGTCATCCCGAGGCCCGCCATGATCCGGATCCGCTCGCCGCAGTGCGCGAGCGTTACGCGTTCGAGCCGGTCCCATGCGGCCTGCGACAACCCGGCGCCCGCGAAGAAATACATCTTCACGCGCGAGAAGAAGGTCGCGCGCAGCGCCGCGTCCGTTTCGAGCGCGGCGGTCAACTCCTCCCAGCCTTTCGGCACGTTGAAGTACACCGTCGGCGCGATCTCGCGCAGGTTGCGCAGCGTCTCGTCGAACTTGCCCGTGACCGGCTTGCCGTCGTCGATGTACAGCGTGCCGCCGTTGTACAGCGCAATGCCCACGTTGTGGCTGCCGCCGAACGTGTGGTTCCACGGCAGCCAGTCGACCAGCACCGGCGGCTCGATGCCGAATTGCGGAAACGTTTCGAGCAGCATCTGCTGGTTGCTGCACAGCATCCGGTGCGTGGTCGGCACCGCCTTCGGCAGCCGCGTCGAACCGGACGTGAACAGGAACTTGGCGATCGTATCGCCCGTGATCGCATCGTGCGCGGCATCGACGCTGCCCGGCGCGGTGTCGAGCAGCGACGCGAAGCGCGTGACGCCGCGCATTCCGTCCGCCGCCGACACGACCACACGCTCGACGTCGCGCGGCACCGTCGCATCGAGCGCGGCGCGGAACGCATCGCCGTCCGCGGCGAACACGAGCCCCGGCGTCAGCAGCGCCAGCGCATGGCGGAGCTTGCCGTAGTCGCTCGACACGAGCGAATACGCGGGCGACAGCGGCGCATACGGAATACCGGCCCACAGCGCGCCGAACGCGACCTGCAGATGTTCGAGATCGTTGCCGGACAGGATCGCGACCGGCCGCTCGGCCGACAGCCCGCGATCGAGCAGCGCCTGGCCGATCGCGCGTGCGCGTTCGAGCATCTGCGCATAGCTGATGCCGATCCATGCGCCGTCGGGGCCGCGCCGCGCGACGAGCCAGCGGTCCGGGTGCGCCTGCGCACCGCTGACGAGCCGGTCGGTCAGCCGGCGCGGATACGCGCCGAGCGCGGTCGATGCGCGCAGGGTCCAGCAGCCGTCGCGTTGCGCGATGTCGGGCGGTGCCGCACCGATCGCGACGGGGCGGTAGCCGGCGAGGGCGGGCTGCGCGGCGGCGAGGCCGCGCAGTTGGGTCGGATCCGCATCCAAGGTCTGTCTCCAGTCGGTTCCGCCGGCGCGCGCGCGGCGCGCGGCGGGAACTTCATTGTGTCGTTGTCGGTGCCGCGCCGCGGCGGCCTGCTCAGATCGGGTAGTGGCGCGGCGCGGTCTGCACGGTGATCCAGCGCAGGTCGGTGAATTCGGCGATCGACGCCTTGCTGCCGAACCGGCCGTAGCCGCTCGCCTTCACACCGCCGAACGGCATCTGCGCCTCGTCGTGCACGGTCGGGCCGTTGATGTGGCAGATGCCCGACTCGATCCGTTTCGCGACCTGCATCGCGCGTGCGATGTCGCGGCTGAACACCGCGGCAGCCAGCCCGTATTCGCTGTCGTTCGCGGCCGCCAGCGCCGCTTCGTCGCCGTCGACGCGCTGCACGGTCACGACCGGCCCGAACGATTCGTCCGCGTAGAGCTTCATGTCGCGCGTGACGCCGTCGACGATCGTCGGCTGCATCACCGCGCCGTCGACTTCGCAGCCGAGCGGCAACGCCGCGCCGTGCGCCCGCGCGTCGGCGACCAGCGCCGCGATGCGCTGCGCGGCCGCCGCGCTTTCCAGCGTGCCGAGCACGACGCCCGGTGCGGCCGGGTTGCCCGCCTTCAGCGTACGCGCCTTCGCGACGAGCCGCTCGACGAACGCATCGGCGACTTGCCGGTCGACGATCACGCGTTCGGTCGACATGCAGATCTGGCCCTGATTGAAGAACGCGCCGAACGCGACCGCGTCGACCGCCGCATCGAGATCCGCGTCGTCGAGCACGAGCACCGGCGCCTTGCCGCCGAGTTCGAGCAGCGCCGGCTTCAGGTGCTGCGCGGCGAGCGTCGCGACGATCCGGCCGACGCGCGTCGACCCGGTGAAGTTGACGCGCCGCACCGCCGGGTTCGCGATCAGCCGTTCGACGATCGCGGGTGCGTCCTGCGGCGCATGCGTGATCACGTTGACGACGCCATCGCCGAGCCCCGCGTCATGCAGCACGCTGCCGATCAGCCGATGCACGCCCGGGCAGCCTTCGGACGCCTTCAGCACGACCGTGTTGCCGCATGCGAGCGGCATCGCGAGCGCGCGGGTCGCAAGAATCACCGGTGCGTTCCATGGCGCGATGCCGAGCACGACGCCGCACGGCTGGCGCACGGCCATCGCGAGGCTGCCCGGCACATCGGACGGGATCACCGCGCCGTCGATCTGCGTCGTCATCGCGGCGGCCTCGCGCAGCATGTTCGCCGCGAGCATCACGTTGAAGCCGTACCAGTTCGCCATCGCGCCGGTTTCGCCGCGGCCGATCTCGATGAATTCGCCGGCGCGCGCGTCCATCCGGTCGGCCGCCGCGAGCAGCCGCCGGCGGCGCTCGGTCGGCGCGAGCGCCGCCCACGCGGGAAACGCGCGTGCGGCCGCCGCGACCGCGGCATCCGCATCGGCAAGCGTCGCCGCGGCGGCGCGCGACGCCACCTGTCCCGTCGCCGGATCGATCCGGTCGAACGTGCCGCCATCCGACGCGCCGCGCGACACGCCGTCGATCAACAAACTCACTTCGTGCATTTCGCTGTCTCCGCTCAGTCCGGTTGCGTGCCGCGTCGCGCGTCAGCGCTTGTACGCCTGCAGGCCCGGCTTGATGCTCTTGTCGTCGAGGAACTGCTTGAGGCCCTGCTCGCGGCCGCCTTCCGGATCGCGATAGTTCGCCTGGTCGAGCTTCGCGTACAGGTAATCCTCGTTCTGCTCCCACGTCAGTTCGCGGCAGCGCTTGAAGCCGTGCTTCGCATTGCGGATCACGACCGGATTCTTGTCGAGCAGTTTCGCGGCGAGCGCGCGCACTTCGTCGCGCAGTTGCGCACGCGGCACGCTCTTGTTGACGAGGCCCATCTTCGCGGCCTGCTGCCCGGTGAAGGTATCGCCGGTCATGATGTAGTACAGCGCCTCGCGATGCCCGACCGTGTCGGCCATCGCCTTGCTGACGAGGTTGCCCGGCGGGATGCCCCAGTTGATCTCGGACAGGCCGAACACGGCTTCGTCTGCCGCGATCGCGAGATCGCACGCGACGAGCGGCGAGAAGCCGCCGCCGAAACACCAGCCGTTGACCATCGCGATCGTCGGCTTCGCATACATGCGCAGCAGTTGCCACTGCCAGCGGCTCGCGTCGCGGCGGATCTTTTCCTGCAGGATCTCCGGGCCCGCGTCCACTTCGCGGAAATACTCCTTCAGGTCCATCCCGGCCGTCCATGCATCGCCCTCGCCGGTCAGCACGAGCACCTGCGCGTCGGCGTCGAGTTCGACCGCTTCCAGCACGTCGATCATCTCCGTGTTCAGCGTCGGGCTCATCGCATTGCGCTTGTCCGGGCGGTTCAGCGACACCCACGCGATCCCGCCCTCGACCTCGACCTTCACCGTCTTCCAGCGACCTTCGTAACTCATCTTCGTTCTCCAATAACCGTGCCGCCCTGCGCGACTCGACGCCAATTTACTATCAGGTAACCTGATATGTAAAGTAGAATGGAAGCGGCTCGGGACAAACCCCTAAACGGGCACGAACGCGCGGTTTCGCGCCGCGCGGCGCCTGCCCTTCGCGACATGAGGAGACACGCTTGGACGTCCGCAACCTGATTGCCATCGACACGCACGTGCATGCCGAAGTGTCGTGCTGCCAGCCGCCCGACCTGTTCGCCAAGGCCTTCGACGACGCGGCCGACAAGTACTTCGGCACGGTGCTGAAGCAGGGTCGCCGGCCGACGATTCCGGAGACGATCGCGTATTACCGCGAGCGCCGCATCGGCTTCGTGATGTTCACCGTCGACTGCGAGACGAACATCGGCCGGCGCCGCATTCCGAACGAGGAGATCGCGCAGTTCGCGCAGGACAACGCCGACGTCATGATCGCGTTCGCGAGCATCGACCCGCACAAGGGCCGCTTCGGCGCGCGCGAGGCGCGCCGCCTGATCGAAGAACACGGCGTGAAGGGTTTCAAGTTCCACCCGACGATGCAGGGGTGTTTTCCGAACGACCGGCTCGCGTATCCGATCTACGAGGTGATCGCCGAACACGGGCTGCCGGCCGTGTTCCACAGCGGCCATTCGGGGATGGGATCAGGCATGCGCGGTGGCGGCGGTCTGCGTCTGAAGTACTCCGAACCGATCCATCTCGACGATGTCGCCGCCGATTTTCCGGACATGAAGATCGTGATCGCGCACCCGTCGTGGCCATGGCAGGAGCAGGCGCTGTCGATCGCGCTGCACAAGCCGAACGTCTACATCGATCTGTCGGGATGGTCGCCGAAGTACTTCTCGCCGGAGCTGGTCAAGTATGCGAACACGCTGCTCAGGCACAAGGTGCTGTTCGCATCGGATTTTCCGCTGATCCGGCCGGATCGCTGGCTGGAGGATTTCAACGGCGCCGGGTTTCGGCCCGACGTGCATCCGCTGATCCTGAAGGACAACGCGGTGGCGTTGCTGGGGCTGGGGCTGGAACTCGACGCGCCACGCGCGTGACGCGCCGAGTGATGAGTGATGAATGCGCCGATGCCGCGTTCGCCGGCCGCGCCGCGGCGCTCAGGTCGCGCGCCGCGGGATGAACCGTGCGGTCGGCAGCCCAGCATGCCGCGTCTGCGCGACGAACACGCCGCCCGCATGCGCATCGCTTGCCAGCGCATCGTCGCTCAGCCCGACGCGCGCACTCGTCACGTACAGCCGCCCGTCGCCGTCGAGCGCCGCGCAGCTCGGCTGCGCGGTCGGCACGTCGACGCGCTCCGTCTCGATGCCGTCCGCGCCGTAGCGCACGACCCGCCGGCCGCCCCACTGCGCGTTCCACAGGCCGCCGTCGCGATCGATCGTCGAGCCGTCCGGGTCGCCGTCCGCATCGGTCAGGCGCGCGAACGACCGCACGTTCGCGACGTCGCCGTCCGTGCGGTAATCGCAGACGAAAATCTCGCGCACCAGCGAATCGCAGAAGTACATCTTCGAACCGTCCGGCGAAAACGCGATGCTGTTCGCGATCGCCGCCGCCGGCAACGCGAGCCGTTCGAGCGTGAGGTCCGGATTGAGCCGGTAGAACCCGCCGACCGCGCGCGGCGGCTCGCCGCCCTCGTCCTTCATCCCGAACACGAACGCGCCGGACGGATCGCAGCGCCCGTCGTTCAAGCGCGTCGGCAGGTCGGGCTCGACGTCGACGATCCGCGTGAACGCGCCGCTGCGCAGGTCGAAGAACGCGAGATGCGTCGCGAGCCCGACCAGCAGCACGTCCGGATCATGCGTCAGCGCGAAGCACGCGAGCCGCTCGGGCATCGCCCACGGCGTCAGGTCCGAACCGTCCGCGCGGCATCGCCACAACTGCGCGCCTTCGATGTCCACCCAGTACAGCGCTTTCGTCGCATCGCACCACGTCGCGCCTTCGCCGAGCGTGTTGCGGCTGTCGGCCAGCAGCGTCGCCGACGCGGCCGGAAAATTCTGTTGCATGCCGTCTCCCGATATCTGTCGCGAATGACCGTCGCGTTCGCGGGCGGCCGCGCTGCCGGTCAGATCTTCATCGCGCGCCGCTGGTTGCGACGATACTGGTCGAACAGCACCGCGAGCAACAGAATTCCGCCGCGTATCAGATATTGGTAAAAGGTCGGTACGTTCAGCAGGCTCATCGCATCCTGCACCGCGCCCATGATCAGCACGCCGACCAGCACGCCGGAGATCGTCGCGACGCCGCCGGTCAACGACACGCCGCCGAGCACGCACGCGGAGATCACGCCGAGTTCGAGGCCGACCGACGTCTTCGGGTCGCCGAGGCTCATCCGCGACGCGAGCATCACGCCGGCGAAGCCCGTCACGAGCCCCTGCAGCACGAACACCGCGATCTTGATGCGCATCACCGGCAGCCCCGCGAGCAGCGCGGCCTCGCCGTTGCCGCCGACGGCCAGCACGTTCTTGCCGAACACCGTCTTGCGCAGCAGGAAGCCGAACACGACGAAGCCGACGATGTTGCTCCAGATCGGATACGAGATGCCGAGGAAAGAGCCGGCCCCGAGTTCGAAGAAGCGCTCCTCGGAGATCATCACCGCGTCGCCGTTCGACGTGATGAACGCGAGCCCGCGCACGACCTCCATCATCGCGAGCGTGACGATCAGCGAATTGATCCGGTAGCGCGCGATCAGCACGCCGTTCACGAGCCCGACCGCACCGCCCGCGAGCACACCGGCCGCGGTGCCGAACAGCACGCTGTGCGTCGCGGTGATCAGCGTCGACGCGACGACGCCCGAGAACGCGACGATCGACGCGACCGACAGGTCGACCTCGCCGAGCGCGAGCACGAACATCATCGTCACCGCGATCGAACCGATCAGCGTGACCGACAGCAGCAGGCCCTGGATGTTGCGCGGCGTGAGGAAGTCCGGCACGGTCAGCGACAGCGTCGCGAACAGCACGAGAAACACCATCACGATGCCGGAACGGTTGATCAGCTGCCACACGCCACCGCGCGCTCGCGCGGGCACGGCGGTGGCATCGGGGGACGGAGAAGTGCGTTGGGGTTGCATTGCCTGGCTCATATCATTTGCATTCCGGTTGAACCGCGGGCCGCTAACGCGGCAGCGCGAGCTTGATCAGCGCGTCGGGCGTGGCCTGCGCCTTCGCCACCTCGCCCGCGATCCGTCCTTCCTTCATCACGATGATCCGGTCCGACACGCCGATCACCTCGGCCAGATCGCTCGACACGAGGATCACCGTGCGGCCCGCTTCCGCGAGTTCGTAGAACAGGTTGTAGATTTCGGCGCGCGCGCCGACGTCGATGCCGCGCGTCGGCTCGTCCATCAGGAACACGTCGATGCGCTCGGCCAGCCAGCGCGCCAGCACGACCTTCTGCTGGTTGCCGCCGGACAGCGCGCCGATCGGCGTGTCGCCGTCGCGGGTCTTGATCGCGAGCCGCTCGATGTAGCGTTGCGCGAGCTCGCGTTCGCGCCGCGTGTCGAGCAGCACGCGCGCCGGGCTGAAATGGCGGCGCGCGCTGATGTTCAGGTTGTCGGCCACCGACGCGATCGCGACGATGCCTTCCTGCTTGCGGTCTTCCGGGCACAGCGCGATGCCGGCGCGCACCGCGTCGCGCGGGCTCGCAAACGCGACGCGACGCCCGCCCAGCTCGACGTGCCCGGCGCTCGGGCGCACCGCGCCGTACAGCAGCTTCATCAGTTCCGAACGACCCGCGCCGACGAGCCCGAAGAACCCGACGATCTCGCCACGCCGCGCGGCGAACGACACCGGCTCGGTCAGACCGGGGCCCGCCAGCCCTTTCGCCTCGATCAGCACGTCGCCGGCCGTGCGCGGCCGGTAGCCGTACACGTCCTCGATCGAGCGGCCGACCATGCAGCCGATCAGCCGGTCGCGGTCGAGCTCGGCAACCGAATCGAACGTGTCGATCCGGCGGCCGTCGCGAAACACGGTCACGCGGTCGCACAGTTCATAGACCTCTTCCATCCGGTGCGTGACGTAAATAATCGCGCGGCCTTCCGCGCGCAGCGCGCGGATGATCCGGAACAGCTGCGTGGTCTCGCGCGCGGACAGCGAGCTCGTCGGTTCGTCGAACGCGATCACGCGCGCGTCGCGCATCAGCGCCTTGCCGATCTCGATCATCTGGCGCTGACCGATCGACAGGTACTTCACGGGGATGCCCGGATCGATGTGCTCGCCGAGCCGCTCCAGTGCATCGAGCGCGCGCGCGGCCAGCGTGCGCTCGTCGACCACGCCGAGCCGGCTCGGCAGTTGCCCGAGCATCAGGTTCTCGGCGACCGTCAGCTCGGGCACCAGATGCAGCTCCTGGTAGATGATCGCGATGCCGGCCTCGAGCGCCGCGCGCGTCGACGCGAAGCGCTGCGCCGTACCGTTCAGCGTCAGCGTGCCGGCCTGCGGCTGGTTCACGCCGGACAGCACCTTCAGCAGCGTCGATTTCCCCGCGCCGTTCTCGCCCATCAGCCCGTGCACTTCGCCCGCGCGCACCGACAGCGACACGGCGTCGAGCGCACGCACGCCCGGGAACGTCACCGTGATGCCGTCGAGCGCGAGCAGCGGGCCGCCCGGCGGCGGCATGCCCGCTTCGGCAGCGTCGGCGTGGGACACGGCCGTCATCGTCTGCGTCGTCATCGCGTTCTCGCCCCGCGCCGCTCAGATGCCGAGCTCGGCGCGCACCGCCTGCCAGTTGGCGCGCGTCATCAGCTTGCCGCTCGTCTGCGTGTCGGCCGCCGGCGTCTTGCCGTTGCGGATCCAGTCGACGAGGTTCTGCGTGCTGTCCTTGCCGTGGTTCGTCGAGCTGACCGCGATCGTCCCGTAGAAGCCGGTCGGTTCCTTCTTCTGGAACTCGGCGAACGCTTCGCCCGCGCCGTTGATGCCGACGCCGATCACATCGGCCGCCGGGATGTGCAGCTGTTCGGTCGCACGCACCGCGCCGAGCACGGTTTCCTCGTTCAGCGCGTAGACCACCCATTTCTTCACGTTCGGATGGCGCGCGAGCACCGGCGCGGCCGCGCTGAAGCCGCCTTCGTCGTCGGTCGTCTTCTGCGGCGCGTCGAAGATGTTCTCCTGGCGGAAGCCGTTCGCGAGCAGCGCCTGCGTCGCACCGTCGGTGCGCAGCTTCGCGGTCGGCAGCTCGTAGTTGGTGATCCGCAGCGCGCCGACTTCCTCGGGTTTCCAGCCGCGCCGCTTCATCTCGTCGGCGATCGCCTGGCCGACCTGGTTGCCGATCTTGGTCGCCGACATCCCGAGGTGCGGTACGTTCGCGAGCGGCTTGCCGGTCGAATCGACGAGCTGGTCGTCGACGGTCACGAACTTCATGTTGTAGCGCTTCGCGCGCGCGGCGATCGCCGGGCCGAGGCGCACGTCGGGTGCGCAGATCACGAAGCCCTGCGCGCCTTGCGAGCCAAGGTTGTCGATCGCGGCCAGCACCTTCTCGCCGTCGGGCGTGCCGATCTTCACGACCGAGAAATTCTCCTTCTGGCCGAGCGCGGATGCCGCGTTCTGCTCGTTGATGAACCACGCCTGCTCGGGCATCTTCACCAGGAAGCCGATCTTCAGCGGCGCGTCGGCGCGCGCGGCGCCCTGCATGCCGAGCGGCGCGATGCAGAGCGCGGCCAGCAGCGCGCGCAACGTGTGTCGGCGGATCGTGTGAATCGTGCGGGTCATGCTGTGTCTCCTTGGTATCGGCCTGGGCCGTAATGATTCATCGTGCGCGGGCGCGGCAACGCGCGCCCCGCAGGTTCAGCGGCCGAACGCATCGGTCTGCACGCGCCGGCCGAACAGAAACGCATCGGCGACGAGCCGCAGCGGCCGCACGTCGACGTCGCTTGCGCCACGCGCGATCAGCGCACGGAAGTGCGCATACAGCGCCGGATACTCGCGTTCGGGGCCGATCTCGACCGGCTCGCCGGCGATCGACAGTTGCGCGCCGCCGCGGCTGATCGCGAGCACGCCGTCGGCCGTGTCGACCGCGATCTCCCATTGCTCGACCGGGCCGTGCCGCCAGTCGAATTCCGCGCGCACTGGCACGCCGTCGGTATCCGCGCAATCGAGTTCAGCCGCGATCGGCGTCTGCACGTCGCTCGGCACGAACAGCGTCGCCTCGCGCAGCACGAGCTCGCGCGGCAGGATCCGCGTGACGATCGACAGCGCGTTGATGCCCGGATCGAACACGCCGAGGCCGCCGGGCTCCCAGATCCACTGCTGCCCCGGATGCCAGCGCCGCACATCCTCCTTCCACCGCACCTGCACCGCGCGGATCGTGCGCGTCGCGAGCCACGCGCGGGCGGGCTCGACCGCGCTTGCGCAGCGCGAATGCCAGGTCGCGAACAACGTGAGGCCGCGCGCGTGCGCCAGCGCTTCCAGCGCGGCCACTTCGCCGAGCGTCGCACCCGGCGGCTTCTCGAGCATTACGTGCTTGCCGGCTTCGAGCGCGGCACGCGCCTGCGCATAGCGCACCTGCGGAGGCGCACACAGCGACACGGCATCGAGCTCGCGCTCGGCGGCCAGCAGCGCTCGCAAATCCTGATAGTTGCGCACGCCACTGACTTCCGCGTGGCGGCTCGCGCAGGCCGTCAGCCTGAAGCCCGGTTCGGCGGCGATCGCCGGAAGATGCTGGTCGCGCGCGATCTTGCCGATCCCGACGACACCCAGCGAAATCGGATCACTCATCGTGCATTCCTCCTGTTGCGCCCGTTCAGTGCGCCCAGCGCAGCACGAGCGGGTCGAGCCGGCGCGCGATCGCGAGCAGTTCCGCGCGCGTGTCCGGATGCAGTTCCGGCATCGGATGCCGCGGCCGCTCGCACGCGATCACGCCGCCTTCGCGCATCAGCGCCTTCGCGGTGAGGATCCCGGACTGGCGGTTCTCGTGATTGATCAGCGGCAGCCACGCCTGGTAGCGCGCGTACGCGTCGTCGTGGCGCCCTTCGCGCCACGCTTCGAGGATCGGCCGGACGCCGTCCGGATACGCGCCGCCCGTCATCGCGCCGGTCGCGCCCGCATGAAGATCGGCGAGCAGCGTGATCGCCTCCTCGCCGTCCCACGGCCCCTCGATCGCGTCGCCGCCGAGCCGGATCAGCTCGCGCAGCTTGTTCGCCGCACCGGGCGTCTCGATCTTGAAGTACGCGACCTGCTCGATCTCGCGCGCCATCCTCGCGAGGAACGGCGCCGACAGCGCGGTGCCGCTCGCAGGTGCGTCCTGGATCATGATCGGGATCGCGATCGCGTCGGACACGCGGGCGTAGAAATCGAAGATCTGCGCTTCCGGCACACGGAACGTCGCGCCGTGATACGGCGGCATCGTCATCACCATCGCCGCGCCGAGTTGCTGCGCGCGCAGGCTGCGCGCCGTGCACACCTGCGTGCTGTAGTGCGACGTCGTGACGATCACCGGCACGCGGCCCGCGACGTGTTCGAGGATCGTGCGCGTGAGCACGTCGCGTTCGTCGTCGGTGATCGCGAACTGCTCGGAGAAGTTCGCGAGGATGCACAGCCCGTCCGAGCCCGCGTCGATCATGAAATCGACCGCGCGCTTCTGGCTCGCGAGATCGAGCTCGCCGTTATCGGCAAACGTCGTCGGAACGACGGGGAAGATGCCGCGATGGCGCGGCGTGCTACTCGATGTCATGGTTCGGGTCCTGCGTCGGCGTGGAAGGTGTCCGGCCGTCAAGCGTTCACGGTTCGACGATGCGCGAGCCACGGCCCGCAAACGGCGGCGGCGCGCGTTTGCGGCGCATCTCGCGCCGCACGCCGCTCAATGCGAATGGCTCGGCACGTCCGCGCCGCGCGTGCCGACCAGGAAGTCGAGGTCGCACCCCTCGTCGGCCTGCAGCACGTGATCGATGTACAGCCGCGCGTAACCGCCCTTGCCGAGCTGGCCGGCCACGCCCGGCGCCGCGGTCGGATCGACGTCCGACAGGCGGCGCTGCAGTTCGTCGTCCGTAATGTCGAGATGCAGCGTGCCGGCCTCGCAGTCGAGTTCGATCCAGTCGCCGTTGCGCACGGCTGCGAGCGGCCCGCCGGCAGCGGCTTCCGGCGCGACGTGCAGCACGACCGTGCCGTACGCGGTGCCGCTCATCCGCGCGTCGGAAATCCGCACCATGTCCTTCACGCCCTGGCGCAGCAGCTTCGGCGGCAGCCCCATGTTGCCGACCTCGGCCATCCCCGGATAACCGCGCGGCCCGCAGTTCTTCAGCACGAGCACGGAGCTCGCATCGACGTCGAGCGCTTCGTCGTTGATCGTGGCCTTGTAGTGTTCGAGGTTCTCGAACACTACCGCGCGGCCGCGATGCTTGAGCAACTCGGGGCTCGCCGCCGACGGCTTGAGCACCGCGCCGCGCGGCGCGAGATTGCCGCGCAGGATGCGGATGCTGCCGTCCGCGATCAGCGGCCGGTCGAGCGGGCGGATCACCTCGTCGTCGAAGTTCGGCGCTTCGCGCACGTTGTCCCACAGCGACTTGCCGTTCACCGTCAGCGCGTCCGGGTTCGGCAGCAGCCCGCCTTCGCCGAGCCGGCGCAGCACGGCCGGCAGGCCGCCCGCATAATAGAACTCTTCCATCAGGAAGCGCCCCGACGGCATCAGGTCGACGATCGTCGGCGTGTCGCGGCCGATGCGCATCCAGTCCTCGAGTTCGAGCGGCACGCCGATGCGGCCCGCGATCGCCTTCAGGTGGATCACCGCGTTGGTCGAGCCGCCGATCGCCGCATTCGCGCGGATCGCGTTCTCGAACGCCGCGCGCGTCAGGATCTTCGACAGCACGAGCCCTTCGAGCGCCATCTCGACGATGCGGATGCCCGACATGTGCGCGAGCACGTAACGACGCGAATCGACAGCCGGGATCGCCGCGTTGTGCGGCAGCGCGACGCCGAGCGCCTCGGCCATGCACGCCATCGTCGACGCGGTGCCCATCGTGTTGCAGGTGCCGGCCGAGCGCGACATCCCGGCTTCGGCCGACAGGAAGTGATGCAGGTCGATCTCGCCGGCCTTCAGCGCTTCGTGCAGTTGCCACACGGCCGTGCCCGAGCCGATGTTCTTCCCTTCGAGCTTGCCGTTCAGCATCGGGCCGCCCGACACGACGATCGCCGGCACGTCGCAGCTTGCCGCGCCCATCAGCAGCGCGGGTGTCGTCTTGTCGCAGCCGGCGAGCAGCACGACCGCGTCGATCGGGTTGCCGCGGATCGCTTCCTCGACGTCCATCGACGCGAGGTTGCGCGTGAGCATCGCCGACGGCCGCAGGTTCGATTCGCCGTTCGAGAACACCGGGAACTCGACCGGGAACCCGCCCGCCTCGGAGATGCCGCGCTTCACGTGCTCGGCGAGCTTGCGGAAGTGCGCGTTGCACGGCGTCAGTTCGGACCACGTGTTGCAGATGCCGACGATCGGCCGGCCGTCGAACTCGTGATCGGGGATGCCCTGGTTCTTCATCCAGCTCCGGTACATGAAGCCGTTCTTGTCGTTCGTGCCGAACCATTGGGCGGAGCGCAGCCTGGGTTTTGTTGCCGACATCGTCAGTCCTGTGGTGACGGGATACCGGCGCAGTCTAGGCAGAATTTTGATAACTCGCTAATGACGTTTTAGGCGATTACGATATCGATTCCGATATCGATATAAACCCGTACGATGCCCGATACCAGCCCGTGGGGAAACCGCGGCCGCCTGAAGACCCGCCAGCTCCTGCTGGTCGTCGCGCTCGCCGACGAAGGCAGCATTCATCGCGCGGCGGCAGCGCTGAACATGACGCAGCCGGCCGCGTCGAAGCTGCTGCGCGAACTCGAGGAATCGATCGGCGCGGTGCTGTTCGAGCGCCTGCCGCGCGGGATGCGGCCGACGCTGTACGGCGACGCGCTGATCCGCCACGCGCGCGCGGCGCTCGGCAGCCTCGACCAGGCGCACGAGGAGCTGGCCGCGCTGAAGGCCGGCCATCTCGGGCATGTGGCGGTGGGCGCGATCACGTCGCCGGGCCTGCGGCTCGTGCCGCCGGCCGTCGCGGCCGTGAAGGGCACGCATGCGGGCCTGCACGTGTCGGTCGAGATCGACACCAGCAACGTGCTGCTCGAGCATCTCGCGCAGGACAAGATCGACATCGTGCTCGGCCGGCTTTCCGCCGAACACGACAAGCTGCGCCTGCGCTACGAGCCGCTGACCGGCGAGTCGGTGGCCGCCGTCGTGCGGCCCGGCCATCCGCTGCTCGCGCAGGCGCCGCTGTCGCTCGCGGACGTGCAGCGCGCCGCGTGGGTCGTACCGCCGGCCGGCAGCGTGCTGCGCCACCGTTTCGAACTCGTGTTCCAGCGCGCGAGCCTCGCGCCGCCCGCGAACCTCGTCGAGACGTCGGCGCTGCTGTTCATCACGCAGCTGCTCGAACAGAGCAACATGATCGCGGTGCTCGCGGACGACGTCGCGCGCTACTACGCGCGACACGGGATCGTCACGGTGCTGCCGCTGGAGATGGATTGCCGGATGGACGATTTCGGGATCATCACGCGCACCGACCGGCTGCATTCGCCGGCCGTCACGGTGATGGCCGACGCGATCCGCGCGGCTGCACGCGACGTGTACGGCGTCGCGCTGTGACGTGGCGGCGGTCGGGGCATTGGCGGATCGCCCGGCACGCATGCCCGTCGAATGACGGGCATGCGGCGTCTATCGCCCGTTACACCCAGGGCTGCGCGAGCCCTTCGGTCTGCAGTGCACGCTGGATCGCCGGGCGCGCGAGGACCCGCTGCAGATAGCCGCCGAGGATCGGCCGTTGCCGCGCCGGCTCGGCAAAACCGCGGGTCCAGCGGCACAGCATCAGCGCATACGGATCGAGCACCGTGTAGTGCGCGCCGAGCAGCCAGGGGCCGCCGCCCGCATCGAGCTGGGCTTCGAGCTGATCCAGCAGCGTGCCGACTTTCGCCTCCGCATGCGCCTTCACCTGCGCGGCGCCCGCCGCATTGCCCGCATCGACCCAGCGCTCCGGATAGAAATACGCGATCAGCGTGGCCTGCAGCGTGTTCGTGAGCCACATCAGCCATTTGTAGAACTGCGCACGCTCCGGCGTGCCGAGTTCGGGGGCGAGCCGCAGCTCCGGGTGCGCATCGGCGAGATGCAGGCAAATGGCGGCGGTTTCGTACAGCACCAGGTCGCCGTCGACCAGCACCGGAATGAGTCCGTTCGGGTTGAGCGCGAGGTAGTCCGGCGACTTGTGCCGGTCGCACGCGCGGTCGACGTATTCAAGCTCGAACGGCTTGCCGATTTCTTCGAGCACGAAGTGCGGCGCCATGCTTGCGTTGCTCGGGTAGTAGAAGAGCTTCATCGTGGTTCCATCGCTCGCGTCACGCTGCCGCAAACTCGATCACCGGTTCGCAGCGGATCGGGAAATTGACCGAGTTCGCAACATAGCACTTCGCATGCGCCGCATGATGCAGACGCTCGGCCAGCTCGCGATCGTCGCCGGCCTGGATGGTCACGTGCGGGTGCAGCACGATTTCGGTGAAGCGTCCCGGCTCGGGATTGTCGACCATCGTCCCTTCCGCATCGTCGACATAGGCGAGCACACGGATGCCGGCATCGGCGCACAGATGCAGGTACCAGAGCTTGTGGCACGCCGAGGCCGACGCCAGCAGCAGGTCTTCGGGGTTCCAGCGCGACGCGTCGCCACGGAACGCCGCATCCGACGAACCGGGAATGTCCGGCTTGGAACCGGACCGGATCACGTGCTCGCGGCCGTACTCGCGATATCCCGACGTGCCGGTGCCGCGGTTGCCGATCCACTGCACTGCGACGCGATACTTGTGTTCACCAGATGCCATCTCGCTCTCCATTGATATCGGTTGCTTCTGCCGGGCCGGATGTCGTTGCAAGGCGCCCGCCCATGGTCGCCATTGTGGCACCGGATCTTCGTTTGGTATACCATTATTCCAAACTGAGGAGCACGCAGGCATGGAAGCCAAACTCGACTCCACGGCGGATGCGGTAGCCGCGTCGCTGCGGGACATGATCATCAACGGCGAACTGGAGGCCGGCGAGCGGCTCGTCGAGCGCGACCTGGCCGACCGGTTCGGGATCAGCCGGATTCCGATGCGCGAAGCCATCCAGCGCCTGGAGCGTGAAGGGCTGCTCGATATCTTCCGGAATCGCGGCGCCGTCGTGCGCATGCTGACCGCAGCGGACGTGCAGGAAATCTACGACCTGCGCGCGCTGCTCGAAGGCGACGCGATCTACCGGAGCGTGAAGCGGCTCGACGACGAGACGCTGGCGCGCGCCGAACTCGTCCATCGCCTGCTGGGCGACGCGACCGTGCCGCGCCGGCAGGGCGAGCTGAACCGCGAATTCCATGCGTTGCTGTATTCGTGCTGCGGCAACGCGCGGCAGTTGAAGGCGATCGGCGAGCTGCGCAGCCAGGTCGAACGCTACGAGCGCCTGCAGGCCACGCTGCTCGCGGATACCCCGTCGTTCCAGGTCGAACACGACGAGATCCTGCAGGCGTGCCGCGAACGCAATGCGCGCGCGGCACGCTCGATGACCGTCGCGCATCTCGAATCGGCCAGGGGCATCGTCATGCGGCTCGTCGAAGGCGGGTGACGCGGGTACGGCGCACGCACGTCGCCATACCGCGCACGGCTTCATGCCGGGTCGCGCCGATTGCGTCGGCAAACTCGACGTAGCCGGCACAGCCACGCATCAAGTCGACCGCGTCGCGCTCCCGCGTCGCACGCGACCGGTCGTGCCGCGCACCACCAGCCGCGGCAGCGACGCGATCCGCACGCGCGACACGTCGTCGCTGCGGCCGCCCGCCTCCCGCAACGCGTTGAGCAGTTCGACCGCGAGGCCCGCGGCCTCGGCGGTCGGAATCGCGACGGTCGTCAGCGTGGGGCGCGTGTCGCTTGCCAGATGGATGTCGGTAATGCCGACGATCGACAGGTCGTCGGGCACGCGCCGGCCGCGATCGGCCGCCGCGTGCAGCGCGCCGATCGCGGGCAGGTCGTTGGTGGCGACCAGCGCGGTCAGCCCCGGATGCGCATCGAGCAGCCGGCCCGCCGCACGCACGCCGCCTTCGATCGAATCGGGCTCGGCCGCGACGATCGACGCGTCGAGCCCCGCTTCGCGCATCACGTCGACGAAACCGTCATAACGCGCCGCCTGCACGCCGCTCGCCGAGCCACCGACGATCACGCCGATGCGCGTGTGGCCCAGTTCGAGCAGATGCCGCGTCGCGATCCGCCCTGCCTCGCGGAAATCGATGGCCACGCACGGCAATCCGTCGGGCAGCGCGTCGGGCCGCTCCCACAGGCACAGCACGACCGGCACGCCGCGCCGCGCGACGTCGAGCAGATCCGGCAGATGCAGGTTCGCATTGGTCACCAGAATGCCCTCGGAGATCGTGCCGGCGATCTGGTCGAGATACGCGCGCCCCTGCAACGGATCTTCGTTCGTATTGCAGACGATCAGGAACTGCCCGTTGCGGCGCACCGCGCGTTCGACCGCCAGCGCGAACTCCGGGTAGAACGGGTTCGCGATGCTCGATACCATCAGCGCGACCGTCGGCGCGCGCCCTTCCGCCAGCGCCCGCGCGGCAAGATGCGGCCGATACCCGAGCGCCTGCACGGCCTCCAGCACCCGCGCGCGCGTGGCTTCGCCGACCCGGCCGCGGTCGCGCAGCACGTTCGATACCGTCGCGGCCGTCACGCCCGCGCGGCGCGCAACTTCATCCAGTGTCGCCATGGTTTGCTCACTATATGAGACGTCGATCCAGTATTTGCTTCGCTCACCGAAGCGGCGCACTATCGCCGCACACCTTGCCGCCCGACCGACGGGCGCGACTTGGCCGCGATCGAATCGCCTCTTTTTTTGATCGCGATGATTAAGCGCTTAATCACACATGATGGCGCATTAAAACATGGAGCGGAGACAATGGCGAGCATCTCGATGCGACGCGTGCAGAAAGCCTATGGCGATCACGCGCCGGTCATTCGCGACGTCGATCTGGAGATCGGCGCGCACGAGTTCTGCGTGTTCCTCGGGCCGTCCGGATGCGGCAAGTCGACCCTGCTGCGCATGATCGCCGGGCTCGAGGACCTGAGCGCGGGCGAGCTGTCGATCGACGGCCGCCGCGTCGACGACGTGCCGGCCGCCGAGCGCGGCGTCGCGATGGTGTTCCAGAGCTACGCGCTGTTTCCGCACATGACGGTCTACGAGAACATGGCGTTCGGGCTGAAGCTCGCGCGCGTGCCGAAGGCCGAGATCGACCGGAAGGTGCGCGATGCCGCGCGCATCCTGCAACTCGACACGCTGCTCGAGCGCAAGCCGAAGGCGCTGTCGGGCGGCCAGCGGCAGCGCGTCGCGATCGGCCGCGCGATCGTGCGCGAGCCCGGCGTGTTCCTGTTCGACGAACCGCTGTCGAATCTCGACGCGGCGCTGCGCGGCCAGACCCGCATCGAGATCGCGCGGCTGCACCGGCAGTTCGAACGCGCGAGCGTCGTCTACGTGACGCACGACCAGACCGAAGCGATGACGCTCGCCGACAAGATCGTGCTGCTGCACGCCGGCGCAGATACCGCGCAGCACGGCAGCATCGCGCAGGTCGGCGCACCGCTCGACCTCTACCACCATCCGGCCAGCCGCTTCGTGGCCGGCTTCATCGGCTCGCCGCGCATGAACTTCCTGCCGGCCGTCGTCACCGCGGCCGATGCCCGTCGCACGACCGTCACCGTCGCCCCTTCCGGCGAAACCTTCACGCTGGCGCGCGACGGCTCCGCGCTCGCTGCCGGCGCGACCGTGACGCTCGGCATTCGCCCCGAACACCTGACGTTCGACACCGCGCATGAAGCGACGACGCTCGTGCGCGACGTCGCGCTCGTCGAACGCCTGGGCGAGCAGACCTACGTGCACCTCGACCAGCCCGGCGGCGCGCCGCTGATCGCGAAGGTGCCCGGCGATGCGCAAGTGCACAGCGGCGAACGCGTGCACGTGCATGCGCCGGCCGCGGCCTGCCATCTCTTCACCGAAGACGGCCGCGCGGTACCCGCGTGCGCCGACCTCCACGTCCATCACTACGCTTAAGGATCGCGTATGCGCCTCGGAGTCTGCTATTACCCGGAACACTGGCCGGAATCGATGTGGGCCGACGACGCCCGCCGGATGAAAGCGCTCGGCATCGAGCAGGTCCGGATCGCCGAATTCGCATGGAGCCGCATCGAGCCGTCGCCGGGCGAATACGACTGGGGCTGGCTCGACCGCGCGGTCGACGTGCTCGGCGCGGCCGGCCTCGAGATCGTGATGTGTACGCCGACCGCGACGCCGCCGAAATGGCTGATCGACCGCCATCCCGACATCCTCGCGATCGGCGCGGACGGCCGGCCGCGCGCGTTCGGTTCGCGCCGCCACTACGATTTCTCGTCGCCGACCTATCTCGAAGCATCGCGGCAGATCTGCACGGCGGTCGCCGAACGCTACGGCCGCCATCCGGCCGTGCGCTACTGGCAGACCGACAACGAGCTGGGTTGTCACCAGACCGTCGTCAGCTACTCGCCGGCCGCGCTCGTGCGCTTTCGTGCGTGGCTGAAGGCACGCTACGGCACGATCGACGCGCTGAACCGTGCATGGGGCACCGTGTTCTGGAGCATGGAGTATCGCCATTTCGACGAAGTCGACGCGCCCGTCGGCACCGTGACCGAAGCCCATCCGTCGCACCGGCTCGACTACCGGCGCTTCGCGTCCGACGAGGTCGCGCGTTATCACCGGATGCAGGTCGACGTGATCCGTGCGCACTCGCCGGGCCGGCCCGTCGCGCACAACTTCATGCAGCTGTTCACCGAGTTCGATCACTACGAGGTTGCGCGCGACCTCGACATCGCGACGTGGGACAGCTATCCGCTCGGCGCGCTCGAAGAGCAATGGTTCGCGCCCGACGTGAAGGCGCGCTGGCTGCGCACCGGCCATCCCGATTTCGCGTCGTTCAATCACGACGTGTATCGCGGCATGTCGAAGCTGCCGTTCTGGGTGATGGAGCAGCAGCCGGGGCCCGTGAACTGGGCGCAGTGGAACCCCGCGCCGCTGCCGGGCATGGTGCGCCTCTGGAGCTGGGAAGCGTTCGCGCACGGCGCCGGCTGCGTGTCGTACTTCCGCTGGCGGCAGGCACCGTTCGCGCAGGAGCAGATGCATGCGGGCCTGAACACGCCGGACAACCAGCTCGACGAAGGCGGCCGCGAAGCGCAGCGCGTCGCACGCGAGATCGCGGCCGTGCACGACGCCGGCGCGGATGCGGACGATCCGGTGCGCGCGCCCGTCGCGCTGATCTACGACTACGAGGCGAAGTGGCTGTTCGAAGTCCAGCCGCAAGGCGCCGATTTCCATTACCCGCGTTTCGCGTTCGAGTACTACTCGGCCCTGCGTTCGCTCGGCCTCGACGTCGACGTGGTCTCCGTGCATGCGCCGCTCGACGGTTATCGGCTCGTGGTCGTGCCGCCGCTGCCGATCGTGCCGGACGATTTCGCGGCACGGCTCGCCGCATCGGGTGCGCATGCCGTGTTCGGGCCGCGCACCGGCTCGAAGACCGTCGACCTGCAGATTCCACCGGCGCTGCCGCCCGGCCCGCTCGCATCGATCCTGCCGATCCGCGTGTGGCGCGTCGAATCGATGCGGCCGAATGTGACCGAACGGATCGACGGCACGCTGCGCGACGGCTCGCCGCTCGCAGGCGATGCGCGCCACTGGCGCGACTTCGTCGAGCTGCACGACGACACGCGCAGCGTCGTGCACGCGCGTTTCGCCGACGGTCATCCGGCCTGCGTGTCGCATGGCGCGCTGCACTACTGGGCCGCGCTGTTCGACGACGCGACCACCGCGCAACTGTTCGCCGAGGTCGCGACCGAAGCGGGCCTCGCGCCGACGCCGCTCGGCGACGGTGTGCGCGTGAGCCGGCGCGGCGGCCTGACCTACGTCTTCAACTATGGCGACACGCCGCACACGATCGACGCGGTACCGCCGTCGGCGTTCGTGCTCGGCGCCGCGCAGGTCGAGCCGCAGGACGTGGCCGTGTATCGAAGCCGTTCGTAGCAACCGCCACCGGCGCCCCGACGCGCCGGTCACGCACAACGACACTCAGGAATGGAGACACCATGACACTTCGCCCCCTTCGTGCCGCCACGCGGCTCGCTGCAGCCACCGCCGTCGCGCTCGCGTCACTCGGCATGACCGCGCCCGCCGACGCCGGCACGCTGACCATCAACATCGCGTTCAAGGGCGCCAGCCAGCGCGCGGTCTGGCAATCGACGCTCGACGCGTTCCACAAGGCGCACCCCGACATCGACGTGAAGGCCACCTTCGTCGACGAGGAAGCGTACAAGGTGCAGCTCCCCGCGTGGCTCACGACCATCGCGCCCGACGTCGTGAACTGGCACGCGGGCGAGCGGATGGCGTACTACGCGAAGCGCGGGCTGTTCGAGGACCTGAGCGGCGACTGGACGAAGAACGGCTGGGGCGCGATGTACGCGTCGACGCGCGACGCATCGTCGTACAACGGCAAGCAGTACGCGGCGCCGACCGTCTACTACTCGTGGGGGCTGTTCTACCGCAAGGACCTGTTCCGCAAGGTCGGCATCGCCGACGAGCCGAAGACGTGGGACCAGTTTCTCGATGCGTGCAAGAAGCTGAAGGCGGCCGGCATCACGCCGGTCGCGATCGGCGGCCGCGACGCGTGGACGCTCGCCGGCTGGTTCGACTATCTCGACCTGCGTCTGAACGGCAACGCGTTCCACCAGCAACTGATGGCCGGCGACGTGCCGTACACCGACCCGCGCGTGAAGAAGGTCTACACGACCTGGAAATCGCTGATCGATGCCGGTTACTTCATCGACAACGCGCTGTCCTACGATCTCGACGGCGCGCAGCCGTTCCTGTTCCAGGGCAAGGCCGCGATGATGCTGATGGGCACCTTCATCGCCGCCGGCTTCCCGGCGAACGTGAAGCAGGAAATGGGCTACTACCGTTTCCCGATCATCGACCCGAAGGTGCCGACCGCCGAGGACGGCCCGGTCGAATCGCTGCATATCCCGACGAAGGCGAAGAACAAGGCCGACGCGCACACGTTCCTCGCATTCGTGGAAACGCCCGAGATGGGCGCGAAGCTCGCGGAAGGCCTCGGTTCGCTGTCGGCCAACAGCAAGTCGCCCGAGCCGGCCGATCCGATCTCGCGCATCGGCTTCCGGATCCTCGCCGATACGAAGGGCGGCGTCGCGCAGTTCTACGACCGCGACATGACGAAGGAAATGGCCGACGAAGGGATGAAGGGCATGCAGCAGTTCCTGGCCGATCCCGCGCAGCTCGATACGGTGCTCGCGCAGCTCGAACAGACCCGCAAGCGGATCTACAAGAAGTAACCGCGTGACCCAAGCGGCGGCCCCGCGCCGCCGCGTCCGTTCAGGAGGCTTGCCGTGTCCAGTCCGATCACGTCCACCCCGCCCGCCGGCACCGCGCCGCCGCCGCGCGGAACATCCGCCGCCGCGTTGCCCGCGCGCCGGCCGTCGCCCGCCGTGCGGCGGCAACGGCGCGCCGCATGGCTCTTTCTCGCGCCCGCGTGCGCGATGGTTGCCGTTTATGTGATCTGGCCGATCCTGTCGACGCTGTGGCTGAGCCTGTACAACTGGGACGGGATGACCGAGCGCAGTTTCGTCGGGCTCGCGAACTACGTCGAACTGCTGCACGCGCCGACGTTCTACACGGCGCTGCGCAACAACGTGATCTGGCTCGCGCTCTTCATGCTCGCGCCGCCGCTCGGCCTCGCGCTCGCGCTGTACCTGAACCAGGCGGTCGCCGGCATCCGCCTCGTGAAATCGCTGTTCTTCGCGCCGTTCGTGCTGTCCGGCGTGGTCGTCGGCCTGATCTTCTCGTGGTTCTACGATCCGACCTTCGGGCTGCTCGCGCTGCTCGCCGGGCACGGCATCCCGGTGCTCGGCGACGCGCGTTATGCGACGCTCGGCGTGGTATTCGCGGCGCTGTGGCCGCAAACGGCGTACTGCATGATCCTGTACCTGACCGGCCTCACGTCGGTCAACCCGGAACAGATCGAAGCGGCGCGGATGGAAGGCGCGCGCGGTTTCGCGCTGCTGTGGCACGTCGTGCTGCCGCAACTGCGGCCGACCACCTTCATGGCGATCGTCGTCACCGTGATCGGCGCGCTGCGCAGCTTCGACCTGATCTCGGTGATGACGAGCGGCGGCCCGTTCGAGAGTTCGACCGTGCTCGCGTATTACATGTACGACCAGGCGATCAAGTACTACCGGCTCGGCTATTCCGCGTCGATCGCGGTCGTGCTGTTCGCGATCATGCTCGTCTACATCGTGTTCCAGTTGCGCCGCATGCTGCGCAACGAGCAATAACCTGACCGGTGGCCATCATGTTTCCGACTCCCGTTGCCCAATGGAAGCCCGTCTCGCGCCGGCTGTACAAGCTGTCGCTGCCTGTCGCGCTCGTGATCTGGCTGCTGCCGATGATCGCGGTGTTCGTCACGTCGGTGCGCTCGACCGAGGAACTGGTCGAAGGGCACTACTGGGGCTGGCCGCGACACTTCGCGATGGTCGAGAACTATCGCGACGCGCTGACGACGTCGCCGATGCTGCATTACTTCTGGAACAGCGTGCAGATCACCGTGCCGTCCGTGCTCGGCTCGATCGCGTTCGCGGCGATGGCCGGCTTCGCACTCGCGACCTACCGGTTTCGCGGCAATACCACGCTGTTCGCGACGTTCGTCGCCGGCAACTTCGTGCCGGTGCAGGTGTTGATGATCCCGGTGCGCGACCTGTCGCTCAGGCTCGGCGTGTTCAATACCGTCGAAGCGCTGATCCTGTTCCACGTCGCGTTCCAGACCGGCTTCTGCACGCTGTTCCTGCGCAACTTCATCAAGCAGTTGCCGTTCGAGCTGATCGAGGCCGCGCGCATCGAGGGCGCGGGCGAATGGACGGTGTTCTGGCGGATCGTGCTGCCGTTGATCCGGCCCGCGCTCGCGGCGCTCGCGATCCTCGTGTTCACGTTCGTGTGGAACGACTACTTCTGGGCGCTCTGCCTCACGCAAGGCGACGAAGCCGCGCCGATCACGGCGGGGGTCGCGGCGCTGAAGGGGCAATGGACGACGTCGTGGAATCTCGTATCAGCCGGCTCGATCCTCGCCGCGCTGCCGTCCGTCGCGATGTTCTTCGCGATGCAGAAACATTTCGTCGCGGGGCTCACGTTCGGCGCGACGAAAGGCTGAACGCGCGCTGCGTGCGTATACGCATCTCCCCCTCCGCTTCGTGAGGTTGCCCGCTTCGGCGGGCTTTTTTTCATGCGCGGTTTTGGGGGGGGGTGCCTAACGGCTCACCACGAACGATCCCGCCTCTGTGAATCTTCAAGCCAGCCCCACTCGTCACAGCAACGGTCGCCCGCTTCCGTAACCGGGTGGCGGCGTCGCCCCGGAAAGAATCGTCCGGGTCAGCCCGCGATATAGGCTTTTGTCGCTCCTTGATGCAAGCTACCCTCGACCATGATGCTGTGCCCGAAGAACATATCGCCATCCGCGAAGCAGAAGTCGAACGCTCCGTGCTCGTCAATGCCCAGTGACTGCAGGGAGAGTTTCCGTTTAAAGCCATCGACCGATACGGCATCCTCGTCTTCATCCAGCCATGTGGCGTTCTTCAGCTCCAGCAAATCGGCAACTGCCCGGTCATATATGCGCGAGCCCCAAGCCACAGCGTCAGCCCATAGGTCGTGCGCATGTTTCAGTACCGATGGCAGGGTATCCAACGTTGCCGCTTCCAGATACACCAGAACCTCGGTGCCATTCCAATGCGCGTTGGTTTCGAACCAATTGACCCGCTTGTTGAATCGACATGTACCGAACAGTTTGTCTTCGTACGTGACGGGCAATTGGAGCTGACTGCCGCGCTCCGCCAAATCCGGATCGTCTATGGCCAACGGCAAGGTTTCGAGCAGAGCTTCCGGCTCCGCCGGGTTGGCGTCCACCCGTAGACGGACATCCGCACGGAGCTGGCCGAGCGGCCTCATCACTTGCCGATAGCGTCCGACCTCGTCATCGGAGACCTGCCTCCTCAGTTGCAATCGAGAGTCTTGCCACGAGCCGCCAACGACACGCCACACCTCGAGCGTCGATTGGAGCGTCCATTGTTGCTCGTCCCCGATCTTCACCGCGGCCACACCGTTTGCATCAACGATCCCTTCGATAATCGCGATGGGCGCCGCCGCCAAGCGCGCAGCAATCTGTGCCCGGCGAGCCAGCAACGCTTCCCACTGGTCTTCCATATCTGTTCGCCTCGTGAGCTTCGATGAGTGATTATCGGCGACCCGGTCGTTTTGCCAAACGTCGCTTCGTGGCCCATCACTGCCGGAAGCGATTTTCCGTAGCGACGTCGGCCACGCGCCGCGCCGACCTCACTCGATCCTGCATTTCCATACTGGTCGTGAGGTTGCCCGCTTCGGCGGGCTTTTTTTCGTTCGGCGCGGATCTTCCTGTCCGCCCGCGGACGACACGCGCGGACTCAACCCGGTTCGTCGCCGGACGGCTCCCATGCGATCACCAGTTGCAGGAGCCCCGGAAATCGCGCATCGAGATCCTCGGTTCGCACGCGGCTGCGTCGCTCGAGCCCGTATTGACGCTGGCGAATCACGCCCGCTTCACGCAGCGCCTTGAAGTGATGGGTCAATGACGATTTCGCACGATTGAAACCGAACCAGCTGCACGGATGGTCGTATGCCTCGGATTCCAGCAACAACCGGCGGACGATCGTCAGGCGCAACGGGTCGGCCAGTGCACCGAAGATCGCGTCCAGGCGCAAATCGGATACGGCCGGTTCCGGCAGCGGATCGGGAAGGTTGGCCGGGACTGCGGCGGCCGGGTCGTGGTGGGGAGTGCGTTTCATGTTCACGACTATATCACTGTACGAGTTTTTTCGAACTAAGCTATAGTACGAAAAAACTCGTACAAGGAAGGTTGCCGTGTCCGACACAGCCGCAGTGCAATCCACCCGCGCGTCCGCGCGCATTTCCCCCGACATGTGGCGCGCCGCATGGACGGTCACGTCGGTGTTCATGCTGTCCAATTCCCCGACGCCGCTGTATGTGGTCTGGCAGCGCACGCTCGGTTTTTCATCCGGCACGCTGACGGTCATCTTTGCCCTTTACATCCTCGGACTCCTGGCCACGCTGTCGGTCGCCGGACAGTTATCGGATCGTTACGGCCGCAAGCCGGTTCTTCTGCCGGGGATCCTCGTGGCGCTGGTCGCGTGTGCGTTGTTCGCCAGCGCAACGTCCATTGCAACGCTTGCCGTGGCCCGGCTGCTGACGGGTATCTCGGTCGGCGTCATCGTGTCGGCGGGCATGGCGTCCGTGGCGGACCTCGGCGGCGGCGAGCGTCGACGTCAGGCCGCCCTGCTCGCATCGGTGGCAATGGTTCTCGGCGCGGGCCTCGGGCCGTTACTGGCCGGCGGCGCGGCGCAAACGGTCGCGCATCCGATCGCGCCGGTTTTCGGTATCGAATTTCTCGTGTTGCTGAGTGCGCTCATCATCGCGTGGCGCTTGCCGCTTGGCCGGCCGGCACGGGCAAGCGGCCAAGGCGCGCGTCTGCATTTGCCGTCGGTCCCGGCGATGAATCGACGCCACGTCGCGGCCGGTATCGGCGTGTTCGGGCCCGGCATTACCGCAACCTCGTTCGTGCTTGCGTTGGGGCCTTCGTTACTCGCCCGCCTGCTCGACGTTCGCAGCCCGTTGCTCGCCGGCGGCATGGCGTGCGCGATGTTTCTCGCTGCAACGGGCGTTCAGTTCGCCGTGCGGCAGTGGTCGGTACGCGCGTTGTTCGCGGCGGGCACGACCGCGACCGTACTGTCGATGGGTGCACTGTGTGTCGCGGTGCACATGCTGTCGGCACCCGTTCTGGTGGCCGCCGCGCTGTTCGCGGGGATCGCGCAGGGTCTCGGGCAATTGGGCGGCCTGACGCTCATCGGCCTGCATGTGCCGGACACGCGCAGGGCCGAAGCCATTGCCGTCATGAATATCGGCGGCTATCTGCCGGCGGGGCTGCTGCCCGTCATGACCGGCTACGCGATCGACTTCCTTGGCCTGGCGGCCGGTGCCACTGCCTTTGCCATCGCACTGGCGCTGATTGCGCTCGGCGCCGGCGGCATGGTGTTCCGATCGCTGAAACTCGGCGGCGACCGGCCGTAGGCACGCGTCGGCTACGCAGCGATCACGCGGTTTCGCCCCTGATGCTTGGCCTCATACAAGCGCTCGTCTGCCTTGCGCAGAATCGCGTCGATCGTCTCCCCGTCACGGCCAAACTCCGAGATGCCGACGCTCACCGTGAGCTCGATCGGTTTGCCATCGCCATTCTCGAACGGCGTGCCGGCAATCGCCGCGCGAATGCGCTCGCCGACCAGGCGGGCAGTATCCAGCGCGGCCTGCGGCAACAACACCATGAATTCCTCGCCGCCCACCCGCGCCACACCGTCGTACGGGCGGATCGCGTCGAGGCATTTCTTGACGAAGCGTTGCAGGACCTGGTCGCCCGTCTGATGCCCGTAGCTGTCGTTGATGACCTTGAAGTGGTCGAGGTCGAGTGCCAGCAGCGAAAACGGTGCGCCGTTGCGTTTCGCACGGGCAATTTCCGCCTCGACGCTTTCAATGAACCGCCGCCGGTTGGCCGCGCCGGTCAGCGGATCGGTTGCAGCCATGTATTCGAGTTTCTCGTTGGTTCGCTGCAGTTCCTGCAACGCACGTTCCGTGCGCGCCATCGCTTCGCGCAAGCGCGCAAACAGTTCCTCCTGGCTATAGATGGTCGAGAACGAGCGCGTCGTGTGAAATGCCTGCACGACACCGTAACTCAGCAGGAAAAACCCGCCGGCGAAGATCACATGCGCGAGCCACCACATGTGGTTCCACGGGCGGCCGAGGATGAACGCAAGCGACGACAGCGCGAACGACGACACCGAGATGCCGTAGATCAGCATGAGCGGGGTGCGGATGCGCCGCGCCACCAGCGCGATGACGTTGACGGTCGAAAACGCGAGTGCACCGCCTTCCATCGACAGCCGAACCCACGGACTGCCGGCAAATGGCGAGTACGCAACCCAGGCCACCAGCACATCGATCACCAGGAACACGACGATCCATGTCGCCCACGCCCGACGATTGACGCGGACCGCTTCGCTGTCCGCCGACCGACTGTACGAGATCTGTCCGACGAAGATCAAGATGGACATGACGAGGCGCGAGGCCGGCCCATACAACAGGAAGAGCCAGATATTGTGGTGCGCCATGCCCGTGAACGCGCCGTGCAATGCGTAGATCAGCGAAAAGCCCAGAAAGCCGAGCGTCAGCCAACGCAGCAGCGGCTCTCCCGACAGGCGATAACAACGCCAGCACACGTAGGTGACGAACACGCCTTCGAGCGTCGCGGCTGCGATCGCCAGTTCGTGGAACGCGTGATTCTCGAATTTCAGCGCGGGGTTCTGAAAGAAATAGAGGTACGCGATCAGAAAGGCCGGCACCAACGCGAAGCCGGCGAGCAGCAGCCTGGCGTAGGCCTTGGTGATGAACTGGATGGCGGCGGCCGGCTCGTTTGCGGATGCAGCGATGCTCATCGTCTCCCCTCCGGATTTCATCGGATGAATCCAGTATATGCATAGCGATTTGCATTTGATACTGGCCGGACACCATAGAGTCGCGAGCAGTAAATAGATCGTCGAATTGAATCGAAACCGGTTCTTACGAACGTAATCCGGGCGTTGCGGATGACGGGAATGGTCGGTGACGCCACGTCCGACACGGACCCGTCATGCACTGCGCGCACAACCGATCCACGCATCATGCGGAAGGCAGCGGACCGCGAGAGGAATGGATCCCGGTGTGACACGTCAATGTGACGCGCGCCGCCGTGCGACTCGCCGCGCGTGATGCGCGTCAAGTCATGCCGAACAACCTCACGTCCACCCTTCGAGCCGCAACGTCGAGCGCACGAGCCGCTGCTCCTCCTGCTCGATCTCGCGCAGATAGTCGACGCACTGGCGGATATGTTCGCTCGCGGCCTTGCGCGCCTGGTCGGGCAGCCGCCCCGTGACCGCGTTGTAGAGCCGCGCATGCTGGCGGTCGATCTGCTTCTTCAGCGGTTCGCGGTGATAGAGGTTGTTCACCGACGCGAACACCGAACTGAGCAGCAGGTCGGTCAGCGACTGCAGCGTGTTGACGAGCACGGGGTTGTGCGACGCCTCGCAGATCGCGAGATGGAACGCGTGGTCGAGCTTCGCACGCGCGGCGGGATCGAGATCCTGCGCGTCGGCCGCCGTCATTTCGTCGTAGCGGCGCTTGATCAGGATGAAGTCCGCCGGCGTGCCGCGCAGCGCGGCGAGTCGCGCGGCCTCGGCCTCGAGCATCCCGCGCACCTCGAACAGGTCGTACAGCGTGCGCGGCTGCGAGCCGAGCAGATGCATCATCGGCGTGATCTCGCGCTGTGGAGTCAGGCTCGCGACGAACGAACCCTTGCCGTGCGCCGTGTCGATGATCCCGCGCGCGTGCAGCAGCTTCATCCCTTCGCGCACGGCCGTGCGCGACACGCCGAGCTTCTCGGTCAGCCGCCGTTCCGACGGCAGCGCCTGCCCGGCTTTCAGCACGCCATCGACGATCAGCTTCTCGATCCGCTCGGCGACGACGTCGGCCACGCGTCGCGTCGGCCGCTCTCGATCCTGCATTTCCATACTGGTATGACCACTGGGGACGGATATCGGTGATTTTCGCACAAACCCTTGTCCACATTCGGTTTTGCGGTTCAATTCGCAGCCGCTTCAAGGTGCCTTCTCAAAAACTGGTATGACCACATGGAACACGTCTGGACAGGCGCGCCCGGCCCGCCAAGAATCGCGTCCATCCGGCGTGTCGCGCATCGCGCGGCCGCCCGCATGGTGGAGACAGACCGATGAGTTTCATCTACGACGAACGGATCGACGGCCCGCTGGCCACCGTCGACCGCAACACGCTCGTCGCCGCGCTGCACGCGGCGGCGCCCGGCCTCGACGTGCTGCACGAACGCGAGGCGCTCAGGCCGTTCGAATGCGACGGCCTCGCCGCGTACCGCACGGTGCCGCTCGCGGTCGTGCTGCCCGACACGGTCGAGCAGGTACGCGCGGTGCTGCGCGTCGCGGCCGCGCACCGCGTGCCGGTGGTCGCGCGCGGCGCGGGCACCGGGCTGTCGGGCGGCGCGATGCCGCTCGAAAAAGGCATCCTGCTCGTGATGGCGAAGTTCAACCGGATTCTCGACATCGATCCCGATGCCGGCATCGCGCGCGTGCAGCCCGGCGTGCGCAACCTCGCGATCTCGCAGGCGGCCGCACCGCACGGCCTCTACTACGCGCCCGATCCGTCGTCGCAGATCGCCTGCTCGATCGGCGGCAACGTCGCCGAAAACGCGGGCGGCGTGCATTGCCTGAAATACGGGCTCACGGTGCACAACATTCTGAAGGTCGAGATCCTGACGATCGACGGCGACACGCTCACGCTCGGCGCGGATGCGCTCGACGCACCCGGCTTCGATCTGCTCGCACTGTTCACCGGCTCCGAAGGGATGCTCGGCATCGTCACGGAAGTCACCGTGAAGCTGCTGCCGAAGCCGCCGAGCGTGAAGGTGCTGATGGCGAGCTTCGACGACGTCGCCGAGGCCGGCGCCGCGGTCGCGCGGATCATCGGCGCGGGCGTGATTCCGGGCGGCCTCGAAATGATGGACAACCTCGCGATCCGCGCGGCCGAGGATTTCATCCACGCGGGTTATCCGGTCGATGCACAGGCGATCCTGCTGTGCGAACTCGACGGCGCGGCGAGCGACGTCGACGAGGATGCCGACCGCGTCGCCGCGCTGCTGCGCGAAGCGGGCGCGACGGAGATCCGCGTCGCGCGCGACGAAGCCGAACGCCAGCGCTTCTGGGCCGGCCGCAAGAACGCGTTCCCCGCGGTCGGCCGCATGTCGCCCGACTACTACTGCATGGACGGCACGATCCCGCGCCGCGAGTTGCCGCGCGTGCTCGAAGGCATCGCCGCGCTGTCCGCCGAATACGGGCTGCCCGTCGCGAACGTGTTCCATGCGGGCGACGGCAACATGCACCCGCTGATCCTGTTTGATGCGAACCGGCCCGGCGAGCTCGATCGCGCCGAAGCGCTCGGCGGCCGGATCCTCGAGCTGTGCGTCGCGGTCGGCGGCAGCATCACCGGCGAGCACGGCGTCGGCCGCGAGAAGATCAACCAGATGTGCGTGCAGTTCAGCGCCGACGAAATCACGTTCTTCCACGCGGTGAAGGCCGCATTCGATCCGCAGGGCCTGCTCAATCCCGGCAAGAACATCCCGACGCTGCACCGCTGCGCCGAATTCGGCGCGATGCACGTCCATCACGGCAAGCTGCCGTTTCCCGAACTGGAGCGCTTCTGATGCGACGCGAAATCGAATCGATCGACGACAGCGCGGCGCTCGTCGCCCAGGTCGACGCCGCACTCCACGACCGCCAGCCGCTGCACATTCGCGGCGCCGGCACGAAGGCCTTCCTCGGCCGCCCCGTCGAAGGCCGCACGCTCGACGTGCGCACGCATCGCGGCATCGTCGCGTACGACCCGACCGAACTCGTCGTCACCGCGCGCGCGGGCACGCCGCTCGCCGCGCTCGAAGCGATGCTCGATGCGGCCGGCCAGATGCTGCCGTGCGAGCCGCCGTCGTTCGGCGGCGCGGCAACGGTCGGCGGGATGTTCGCGGCGGCGCTGTCGGGGCCGCGCCGCCCGTGGGCCGGCGCGGTGCGCGATTTCGTGCTCGGCTGCCGCGTGATCACCGGCCACGCGAAGCACCTGCGCTTCGGCGGCGAAGTGATGAAGAACGTCGCGGGCTACGACGTATCGCGGCTGCTCGCGGGCAGCTTCGGCTGCCTCGGCGTCGTGACCGAGGTGTCGCTGAAGGTGCTGCCGAAGCCGCGCGCGACCGGCGATCTCGCGTTGCCGCTGGCCGCGAGCGAAGCTGTGCGGCGCGTCGCCGCGTGGCGGCGTGCGGGGCTGCCGCTCGCGGGCGCATGCCACGCGGACGGCGTGCTGCGCGTGCGGATCGAAGGCGGCGAGGGCTCGGTGAAGGCCGCGCGCGCCACGATCGGCGGCGACCGGATGGACGACACCGGCGACGCGTTCTGGGCGCGGCTGCGCGATCACGCGCTGCCGTTCTTCGACGATCCGCGCCCGCTGTGGCGCGTGTCGGTGCCGGCCGCCGCGCCGCTCGATGCGTTGCCCGGCGCATTGCTCGCCGACTGGGGCGGCGCGCAGCGCTGGCTGAAGAGCGACGCCGCGCCGGCCAACGTGCAGCGGCTCGCCGCGCAATGGGGCGGCCACGCGACCTGCTTCACGCCGGGTACGACGCGCGAGCCGTTCCAGCCGCTGCCATCCGCATTGTTGCGCGTGCATCGACAGCTCAAGGCGCAGCTCGACCCGCACGCGATCTTCAACCCCGGCCGCCTGACCGCCGACTTCTGACCTTCGAAGCGACCCGCCGATGCAAACCAATCTCAGCGAAGCAAGCAAGGCCCTCGCCCGGGCCGACGAAGCGGAAGCGATCCTGCGCGCGTGCGTGCATTGCGGCTTCTGCAACGCGACCTGCCCGACCTACCAGGTGCTCGGCAACGAGCTCGACGGGCCGCGCGGCCGCATCTATCTGATCAAGCAACTGCTCGAAGGCGAGCCGTGCGGCGAGCGCACGCAGCAGCATCTCGACCGCTGCCTGACGTGCCGCAACTGCGAGACGACCTGCCCGTCCGGCGTGCGTTATCACACGCTGCTCGACATCGGCCGCGCGGAAGCCGAGAAGCGCGCGCAGCGGCCCGCGCGCGAGCGCCTGCTGCGCGCGGGGCTGCGCCATGTGGTGCCGCGCCCGGCGACGTTCGCCGCGTTGCTGAAGGCCGGCCGCGCACTGCGCCCGCTGCTGCCCGGCACGCTGCAGGACAAGATCCCGGCCGCCGCGCGCGTGGCCGCACCGCGTCCGCCGGTGCGCCACGCGCGGCGCGTGCTGATGCTCGAAGGCTGCGTGCAGCCGTCGCTGTCGCCGAACACCAATGCGGCCGCCGCGCGCGTGCTCGATCGGCTCGGCATCAGCGTGAGCGCGGCGCGCGAAGCCGGCTGCTGCGGCGCGACCGAATATCACCTGAACGCGCAGGACGCGGGCCTCGCCCGCGCACGCCGCAACATCGACGCGTGGTGGCCCGCGATCGAGGCCGGTGCCGAAGCGATCGTGCTGACGGCGAGCGGCTGCGGCGCGTTCGTCAAGGAATACGGCGACCTGCTGCGCTCCGACCCCGCCTATGCGGACAAGGCACGGCGCGTCAGCGCGCTCGCGCGCGATCTCGCCGAGGTGATCGCGGCCGAGCCGCTCGACGCGCTGGCCGATTCGACGCACCGCCGCGTCGCGGTCCACTGCCCGTGCACGCTGCAGCACGCACAGCGCCTCGGCGGTGCGGTCGAAAGCATCCTGACGCGGCTCGGCTTCGATCTGACGAATGTCGCCGACGGCCATCTGTGCTGCGGCTCGGCCGGCACGTATTCGCTGACGCAGCCCGAACTCGCGACGAAACTGCGCGACAACCGGCTCGATGCGCTCGAAGCCGCGCGGCCGGACCTGATTGTCACGGCCAACGTCGGCTGCCAGACTCACCTGAACGGCGCGGGCCGCACGCCGGTGCGCCACTGGATCGAACTCGTCGACAACCGACTCGTCAACTGACCTGATTTCGGAGGAACGCCATGCAAACGAAACCCGAACTCGAACTCGCCGATGCCGACCGCATGCTCGCCGCCGCCCGCGCGGAAGCGGAGCGCCACGGCTGGGCCGTGTCGATCGCCGTCGTCGACGACGGCGGCCACCTGCTCGCGTTCGCGCGCCTGAACGGTGCATCGCCGGCCAGTTCTTACATCGCGCAGGACAAGGCACGCGCGGCGGCGCTCGGCCGTCGCGAGACGAAGGCGTATGAGGATATGATCAACGGTGGCCGCACCGCGTTTCTCAGCGTGCCGCTGACGGGGTTGCTCGAAGGCGGCGTGCCGGTCACGGTCGGCGGCCGGATTGCGGGTGCGATCGGCGTGTCTGGCGTAAAGTCCGAACAGGACGCGCAGATCGCCCGCGCCGGCACACAAAGCGTCGCGACATAGGAGGGCCTGTTCACGCTAATAACGGGCTTGCGCTGGCCACCAGAAGGGCCGAGCGCAAGGATTGCGACGAAGCGAATACTCGACGTATTCGCAAGGAGCATGACGCAGCGATCGGCCCTTCTGGTGGCCAGCCCCACAAATGATTTTTTCCAATCAGGGGAACGAGCCTTGCCGGCCGCATTGCGGCGTCGCGCGTCGCTTGTTTGGCTCGGCCAAACGGCGCTCCTTGCTTCTTGCACTGCGACCGGCAAGGCTCGTTCGCAAGCCCGTTATTAGCGTGAACAGGCCCTCTAGCCGCGCGCGATTTTTTCCCCGGGAGGATTAACGATGATCGACCAAGCAGGACTGCAAGTCGCGCCAGCGCTGAGCCAGTTCATTGAAAACGAAGCGCTGCCGGGCACCGGCATCGACAAGGCCGCGTTCTGGAGCGGTTTCTCGGCCCTGGTGCACGACCTGGCGTCGCGCAACCGCGAACTGCTCGCGGAACGCGACCGCCTGCAGCAGGAACTCGACACCTGGCACCGCGCGCACCCCGGCCCCGTGCGCGACCACGCCGCGTATCGCGCGTTCCTCGAACAGATCGGCTACCTCGTGCCGGTCCCGTCGAACGTCGCGGCAGCCACCGCGAACGTCGACAGCGAGATCGCCACGCAGGCCGGCCCGCAGCTCGTCGTGCCGCTGTCGAACGCGCGTTATGCGCTGAACGCCGCGAACGCCCGCTGGGGCAGCCTGTACGACGCGCTGTACGGCACCGACGCGCTGCCCGAAGACGGCGGCGCCGAACGCACCGCCACCTACAACCCGACGCGCGGCCAGCGCGTGATCGACTACGCGCGCAACGTGCTCGACAACGCGGCGCCGCTCGCGAGCGGCTCGCACAGCGACGCGCTGCGCTACCGCGTGCAGGACGGCCAGCTCGCCGTCGAAACCGCCCAGGGCAGCGTGCCGCTCGCGCAGCCGGCGCAGTTCGTCGGCTACCAGGGCGCGGCCGATGCACCGTCGGCGATCCTGCTGAAGCACAACGGGCTGCACCTCGAGATCCAGATCGACGCATCGACGCCGATCGGCCGCGCCGATCTCGCGAACGTGAAGGACGTCGTGCTCGAGGCCGCGGTCAGCACCATCATCGACTGCGAGGATTCGGTCGCGGCGGTCGACGCCGACGACAAGGTCCAGCTCTACCGCAACTGGCTCGGCCTGATGCAGGGCACGCTGGTCGAGGAGGTCGCGAAGGGCGGCAAAAGCTTCACGCGCCGCCTGAACGCCGACCGCGACTACACGACGCCCGACGGCGGCACGCTGTCGCTGCATGGCCGCTCGCTGCTGTTCGTGCGCAACGTCGGCCACCTGATGACCAACGGCGCGGTGCTCGATCGCGACGGCAACGAGATTCCGGAAGGGATCCTCGACGGCGTCGTCACGACGCTGTGCGCGCTGCACGACCTGAAGGCGAAGCGCAACTCGCGCACGGGCTCGATCTACATCGTGAAGCCGAAGATGCACGGCCCGGTCGAAGTCGCGTTCGCCGATACGCTGTTCGCGCGCATCGAGGATCTGTACGGCCTGCCGCGCAACACGCTGAAGATGGGCATCATGGACGAGGAACGCCGCACCAGCGTGAACCTCGCCGCGTGCATCGCGGCCGCCGCCGCGCGTGTCGCGTTCATCAACACCGGCTTCCTCGACCGCACCGGCGACGAGATGCACACCGCGATGGAAGCGGGCCCGATGATCCGCAAGGGCGACATGAAGTCGTCGGCATGGATCACGTCGTACGAACGCAACAACGTGCTCGCGGGCCTGTCCGCCGGCCTGCGCGGCCGCGCGCAGATCGGCAAGGGCATGTGGGCGATGCCGGACCTGATGCACGCGATGCTCGAGCAGAAGATCGCGCATCCGCGCGCCGGCGCGAACACCGCGTGGGTGCCGTCGCCGACCGCCGCGACGCTGCACGCGCTGCACTACCATCTCGTCGACGTGCAGGCCGTCCAGCAGACACTCGAAAAGACGCCGTACGCGAGCGAGCGCGACGCGCTGCTCGAAGGCCTGCTGACCGTGCCGGTCGTCGAGCGCGCCGAGTGGAGCGAGGAGGAGATCCTGCGCGAGGTCGAGAACAACGCGCAGGGCATCCTCGGCTACGTCGTGCGCTGGGTCGAACAGGGCGTCGGCTGCTCGAAGGTGCCGGACATCCATGACGTCGGCCTGATGGAAGACCGCGCGACGCTGCGCATTTCGAGCCAGCACATCGCGAACTGGCTGCGCCACGGCGTGATCACCGAGGCGTTCGTGCTCGACGTGTTCAAGCGGATGGCGCGCGTCGTCGACCAGCAGAACGCGGGCGACCCGAACTATCGTCCGATGGCGCCCGGCTACGACCAGTCCACCGCGTTCAAGGCCGCGTGCGCGCTCGCGCTGCAGGGCACGTCGCAGCCGAGCGGTTATACCGAGCCGCTGCTGCACCGGTTCCGGCTCGCGTACAAGGCGCAACAGCACGGCGGTTAAGCATGCGCATGCGGGGCTCGCCCCGCATGCCGGCTTGACGAACGGGCGGCCTTCACGGCCGCCCGTTTTCATACTTGCATTCGTGCGACCTTTGAAACGAATAATCGGCGCATATTGCCCGCTTTCGCTTTTCGAGTGCGTCCCCCCGTTAAACCGACGAAATCGGCGGCCGTGCACCACACGGCGTCTTCCGCCATGCCGCAAAGCCTTGCGCTGCAACGCTTTGCCCGATATCCGCAAGCTCGGTATTTCACTGTAATTTGATCCGGATCAACGGGTCGCAACATTTTCCGCGCATCCCGACGTGCGCGTTATACTCCGTTGAATCCGCACTGCCCGATTCGTCGGATCATCGAATCGCAGCAGATGTCGCCAATGAATGCATGATTTACCGGTATATCTAGCCGCGAATACCGATAATCGGCGTCCATTTTCTCCGCCAACCGGCCGGGAGGCGTCGGAATGGCCGCGTAACGGATCGCCGCCGACACGTCATACGAACAATCGCATCGCCCCGCGTCCCGGCGGCGATGCCCATCGATCCACGGACCATGGCAGAAACCGACTACGCAATGCCCAGCGAATCCGGCCTGACGAGCCGTGTCGCCGCTCATCTGCGCAGGTTCCTGCTGCCGCACCTGATCTTCTATTCCGGCCTGCTGATCGCGCTGGTCCTGCTGCTCCTGTGCGCGATCGTGCTGTACGAGGGCCGCATGGACGCGCGCGACCGCGCACGCATCACGCAGCAGAACCTCGCGCTGATGGCGTCGTGGGACATCGAGCGCAACATCGAGATCTATTCGCTGTCGCTGCAGGCCGTCGTCGAAGGCGAGAACGACCCCGAGGTCGTCAGGCTGCCGATGCCGCTGCGCCGCCAGGTGCTGTTCGACCGCGCGACGACCGCCAAGTACCTCGGCGGCATCTACGTGCTCGACGCCAAGGGCGACATCGCGGTCGACGGCAAGAGCGACGTGCCGCGCAAGGCCAACTTCGGCAACGAGCCGTACTTCACCGTGCACCGCGACCACCCCGACGTCGGCCTGTACGTCAGCGACCCGTACCATTCGCGCCTGCGCGGCGGCTCGCCGAGCATCGCGCTCAGCCGGCGGATCTCGAAGCCCGACGGGTCGTTCGGCGGCGTCGCCGTGATGTCGATCCGGCTCGAATATTTCCAGAACCTGTTCTCGCGCCTGTCGCTCGGCGACCGCGGCTCGATCGCGCTGATCAACACGGACGGCCGGATGCTCGCGCGCGAACCGTACGACCCGGGGATCGTCGGCCGCGACATCCGCCGCGCCAGCACGTTCCGGCAATTCATGACCGCCAGCGAAGGCAGCTTCGCCGACACCGCGTCGATCGACGGCGTGCGGCGCCTGTACGTATTCCGGCACCTCGACCACCTGCCGCTCATCATCATGGTCGCGCAGTCGGAAGCGAACATCTATGCCGCGTGGTACGACCGTGCGATTCCGATCGGCTCCGCGATGGCCGCGCTCGCGATCGGCTTCGTCGGCCTGTCGCTGCTGCTCGACGTGCAGCTGCGCAAGCGCCACCGCGCGGAAACCGAGCTGCAGGCGCTCGCGCGCACCGACGGCCTCACGGGCCTCGACAACCGCCGGATGCTCGACGTCACGCTCGCGCGCGAATGGCGCCGCGCCGCGCGCTCGCAGCTCGCGCTGTCGCTGCTGTTCATCGACGTCGATTACTTCAAGCGCTACAACGACACGCAGGGCCACCAGGCCGGCGACGACGCGCTCGCCGCGGTCGGCCATTGCATCGCCGGCTGCCTGCGCCGCCCGGCCGACTATGCGGCGCGCTACGGCGGCGAGGAGTTCGTCGTGGTGCTGCCCGACGTCGACACGGACGGCGCGGTGACGATCGCCGAGACGATCCGCACGGGCATCCTCGACCTCGGCATCCGGCACGACGCCGGCGCGACCGGCCGCCTGACGGTGAGCATCGGCGTGACGACGAGTTATCCCGAACACGACGACAACATTCAGGGCGCGCTGAAACTTGCCGACGATGCGCTGTATCGCGCGAAGGAAGCCGGGCGCAACCGCATCGTCGTGCAGACGGCCGTGTCCGACGATCTCGCGTCGCGGCGGGCCTGAGCGAAGGCGGGGCGACCGCCGGGCCGCCGCCGTCCGCGTGCAAAATCGCCGACAATGTCGGCTCGACACGCCACCGCGCCGCCGCGCGGCTGACGCGCGCGGCCGGCCGCACCGGCTCGCGGCCGCTTCGCACCACCATGAGACTCAAGGCAAAGATCTTCCTTCTGGCCATCGTGCCGTTCCTGCTCGCGATCGCCGGCATCGGCTTCGGCGTGCGCCAGCAGGCGACGTCGCTCGCGCGCACGCAGCACGCGACGATCCAGGCCGCATACCTGTCGAGCAAGGAAGTCGAGCTGAAGCATTACGTCGAGCTCGCGACGAGCGCGATCATGCCGCTCTACGACGCGAGCGGCCGCAATGCCCGCGACGACGCGCTGCTGCGCACGCAGGCGCTCGCGATGCTGCAGAAAATGGATTTCGGCCCCGACGGCTATTTCTTCGTGTACGACCTGCACGGCAATTCGCTGATGCATCCGCGCGAACCCGAGCGCGTCGGCCACAACTTCTGGTCGATGCGCGACCCGCAGGGCGCGCTGACGATCCAGAAGCTGATCGGCGCGGCGTCGCACGGCGGCGGCTACGTGCGCTATGCATGGCAGCGGCCGTCGACGGGCCGCGTCGCGCCGAAGCTCGGCTACGTCGTCGCGCTGGAGCGCTGGGGCTGGATGGTCGGCACCGGCATCTATCTCGACGACGTCGACACCGCGCTGCAGCGCATCGACGCGCGCGCGTCCGCGAACATCGAGCGCACGATGAGCTGGCTCACCGCGATCGCGCTCACGGGGGCGGCGGCGATCGCCGTGTGCGCGCTGGTGCTGAACGTCAGCGAGTCGCGCAGCGCCGACGCGAAGCTCAAGCTGCTCGCCCAGCGCGTCGTCGAATCGCAGGAGCAGGAACGCGCGCGGCTGTCGCGCGAACTGCATGACGGGATCAGCCAGATGATGGTGTCCGCGAAGCTGATGCTCGAATCCGCGCTCGCGCGCTTCGAACGCGGCGCGGCGCGCATGCCCGAGGCCGAGCAGGCGCTCGTGACCGGCGTCGGTCGGCTCGGCGACACGCTGCGCGAAGTGCGGCGCATCTCGCATGCGCTGCGCCCCGCGATGCTCGACGATCTCGGCCTCGCGGCCGCGCTCGAACAGCTCGTGCGCGAACTCGGCGCCGAAAGCGGCATCGACATCGGCTATACGCAGGTCGCGCACAGCGGCACGCGGCCGCTGCCCGCCGCCGTCAACACCGCGCTGTTCCGGATCGCGCAGGAAGCGCTCAGCAACATCGTGCATCATGCGCAGGCGTCGCGCGCGGCCGTCACGCTCGACGTCGGCGCGCACGCCGTCACGCTGACCATCGCCGACAACGGCTGCGGCTTCGACGCCGAACGCTCGCAGGCCGACGCGCGCCGCGGCATCGGCCTGCGCAACATGCGCGAGCGCCTCGACGCGCTCGGCGGCATGCTGACGATCGCGTCGCAGGTCGGCCACACGATCGTGGCCGCGCGCGTGCCGCTGCACGGCGCCGCCTGACGACGCGCCCCATAACAGGAGACCTTTCACGCATGAGCGCCCCCGACACCGCCCGGCCCGCCGCCCGACTGCTGCTCGTCGACGATCACCCGCTCGTGCGCGACGGCTTGCGGATGCGGCTCGAAGCGGCCGACCTGTCCGTGGTCGCCGAAGCCGGCAACGCCGACGAGGCGCTCGCGCTCGCCGCATCGCTCGAACCCGATCTCGCGCTGATGGACGTCGGCATGAACGGGATGAACGGCATCACGCTCGCGGGCGTGTTCCACGAGCGCTTTCCCGGCATCCGCGTGCTGATGCTGTCGATGCACGACAACGTCGAATACGTGACGCAGGCCGTGCGTGCCGGCGCGAGCGGCTACCTGCTGAAGGATTCGCCCGCGAGCGAGATCGTCCGCGCGATCGGCGCGGTGCTGGCCGGCCAGACGTTCTTCAGCGAAGGGCTCGCCGCGCGGATGATTCACGCGAGCGCGACCGCGTCGCCGCTCGATCGCCTGACGCCGCGCGAACGCGACATCCTCGATGCGCTCGCCGAGGGGCTGTCGAGCAAGCAGATCGCGCAGCAGGCGGCGCTGTCGGTACGCACGGTGGAGACGCACCGGCTCAACCTGAAGCGCAAGCTCGAGATCGAAGGGCAGGCCGAGCTGATCAAGTTCGCGGTCGAGCATCGGCGGCGGTAGGGCGGCGCGATACCGCGACTCGCAACGAAAAAGGGCGCCCTCGGGCGCCCTTCATGCAACTGAACTCCGGACCGCGCAGCGGCCGTCAGTTCGTCCGCGAATTGTGCTTCTGCAGATACGCGATCAGCCCGGCGATCCCGCCCGACGCGAGCTGGCTCTTGAACTGGCCCTGGTACACCTGGATCAGCCACGCGCCCGACATGTCGATGTCGTAGATCTTCCAGTCGTTGCCGACCTTGCCGAGACGATAACCGACCGACTGGCTGTCGCCCGGCGTCGTCACCGTCGACTGCACGAGCGCGTCGGCGCCCGACGCGCCGCCGGCCTTGAACGAGAACTTCGCATCCTGGCTGCCGAGCTGCGCGAGCGACGCGGCGTAGGTGCGCGTCATCAGCAGCTTGAACTGCTTGTACAGCTCTTGTTGCTGATCCGGCGTCGCCTGCTTCCACGCGTCGCCGACGGCGATGCGGGTCGTGCGCTCGAAATTCGTCGCGGGCAGGAAGCGCTGCTCGACGACCTGCGTGACCTTCGCCATGTCGCCGCCGCGTGCCGACGGATCGGCCTTCATCGCGGTGACGGTGCCCTCGACCGCATTGCGGACGATGTCGACCGGCGCGCTCTGCGCGAAAGCGGAAACCGACACGGCGGCGGCCGCGAGGAAAGCAAACAGATGACGTTTCATACGAATATCGCGCTCAATGGGAAAAAACGGCCGGCTCCTTGCATCGGCCGGTGCGGCAAAGTATACCGGGCCTGACGCCCGGTTGCCGCACCGTGACCGACTGTTACCTTTCAGCTGCGTTTGTCACAGGCGCGGGCCGGGGCGCGGCGATGCAGCCCGGCGCCGATTATGTAAATATCCCCTTACAAATCGGCCGGCCGCCCGCACCGATTCCGCCGCCACGAACAAATCTCCTTCCCGCCCCGAAACCCGCAACGTCACGTCCGCCGCCACGCCGCGCCGGTATACTTGGCTACTTTGCCCTTGCCAGCCGCTCCCCACCGCCACATGGTGACATCTCTCATCGTCCGACTCGTTGCATGGTCGGTACGCCGCCCCGTCTGGGTCGTCGTCCTGTCGCTCGTCATCGCCGCCTTCAGCGGCGTCTACGTCGCGCAGCATTTCAAGATCAACACCGACATCAGCAAGCTCGTCGATGCGGAACCGCAATGGGCCGCGCTCGGCCAGGCGATCGACAATGCGTTCCCGCAACGCAACGGCACGATCCTCGCGGTCGTCGAGGCGCCCGCGCCCGAATTCGCGAATGCCGCCGCGCATGCGCTGACCGAGGCGCTGCAGAAGCAGGCCGACGCCGGCCGCATCGGCCAGGTCGCCGAGCCCGGCGGCGGGCCGTTCTTCGAGCACAACGGGCTGCTGTTCCTGTCGCCGCAGGAAGTCTCCGATACGACGTCGCAGCTCGCGAGCGCGCGCCCGCTCGTCAACGAACTCGCGAAGAACCCGAGCCTGACCGGGCTCGCGACGACACTGGCCACCACGCTCGGCCAGCCGCTGCTGACCGGCCAGGTGAAGCTGCCCGCGATGGCGAAGCTGCTCGCGCGCAGCGCCGCGACGGTGGACGACGTGCTGGCCGGCAAGCCGGCCGCGTTCTCGTGGCGCGCGCTGGTCGACAGCGATGCCGCGCGGCAGCCCGCGCGCGCGTTCGTCACCGTGCAGCCCGTGGTCAACTACGGCGCGCTGAAGGCCGGTGCGGAAACCAGTCAGGTGATCCGCGACGCGGCTCGTTCGCTCGATCTCGAGAAGCGCTACGGCGCGGCCGTGCGCCTGACCGGCGAACAGCCGCTCGCCGACGACGAATTCGCGTCGGTCGAGGACGGCGCCGCGCTCAACGGCGCCCTCACGCTGCTGGCCGTGCTCGTGATCCTGTGGCTTGCGCTGCGCTCGAAGCGAATGATCGGCTCGGTGCTCGTCACGCTGTTCGTCGGCCTCGTCGTGACCGCCGCGCTCGGCCTCGCGATGGTCGGCTCGCTGAACATGATCTCGGTCGCGTTCATGGTGCTGTTCGTCGGCCTCGGCGTCGACTTCTCGATCCAGTACGGCGTGAAGTACCGCGAGGAACGCTTCCGCGATCCGCGCATCGATCACGCGCTGATCGGCGCCGCGCACTCGATGGGCATGCCGCTCGCGCTGGCCACCGCGGCCGTCGCCGCAAGCTTCTTCTCGTTCATCCCCACGGCCTATCGCGGCGTGTCCGAGCTTGGCCTGATCGCGGGCGTCGGGATGTTCGTCGCCCTGCTGACCACGCTCACGCTGCTGCCCGCGCTGCTGCGCCTGTTCGCGCCGCCGGGCGAATCGAAGACGCCGGGCTTCCCGTGGCTCGCGCCGGTCGACGATTTCCTCGATCGCCATCGCAAGCCGATCCTGATCGGCACGCTCGTGGTCGTGATCGGCGCGCTGCCGCTGCTCGCGTTCCTGCGCTTCGACTTCAACCCGCTGCACCTGAAGGATCCGCACAGCGAATCGATGGCGACGCTGCTCGCGCTGAAGGATTCGCCCGAAGCGGCCGTCAACGACGTCACGCTGCTTGCGCCGTCGCTCGCGGACGCCGACGCGGCCGCGAAGCGTCTCGACGCGCTGCCCGAAGTCGGCCGCACGACCACCCTGTCGACCTTCATCCCCACCGACCAGCCGGCCAAGCGCGCGGCGATCGCGGCGGCCGCGAGCGACCTGCTGCCCGCGCTGACGCAACCGGCCGCGCCGCCCGCGACCGACGCGCAGCGCGTCGCCGCGCTCAAGCGCGTGTCGGACCTGCTGGGCTACGCGGCCGAGGATCACCCGGGCCCGGGCGCGGCAGCCGCGCAGCATTTGTCCGCATCGCTCGCGAAGCTCGCCGCCGCCGACAGCGCGACGCGCGACCGCGCCGAGCGCGCGTTCTCCGACACGCTGCGCATCGCGCTCAACCAGCTCGCGATGCTGCTGCAGCCGCAGGACGTCACGCGCGAATCGCTGCCGCCGCAGATCGTCCGCGACTGGATCGCGCCGGACGGCCACGCGCTCGTGCAGATCTCGCCGAAGGTGCCGAAGGGCGTCGACCCGAACGACGACACGATGCTGCGCCGCTTCGCGAAAACCGTGAAGGCCGCGGAACCGGGCACGACCGGCGGGCCGATCTCGATCCTGCATTCGGCCGACACGATCATCAACGCGTTCCTGCACGCGGCGCTGTGGTCGATCATTTCGATCACGATCCTGCTGTGGGTCACGCTGCGCCGCTTCGGCGACGTGCTGCGCACGCTGGTGCCGCTGCTCGTGTCGGGCGTCGTGACGCTCGAGATGTGCGTCGTGCTCGGCATGCCGCTCAACTTCGCGAACATCATCGCGCTACCGCTGATGCTCGGCGTCGGCGTCGCGTTCAAGGTGTATTTCGTGATGGCGTGGCGCGCGGGGCAGACGGGGTTGCTGCATTCGAGCCTCACGCATGCGGTGCTGTTCAGCGCCGCGACGACGGCAACCGCATTCGGCAGCCTGTGGCTGTCGCACCACCCGGGCACGTCGAGCATGGGCAAGCTGCTCGCGCTGGCACTGACCTGCACGCTGATCGGCGCCGTGGTGTTCCAGCCCGTCCTGATGGGCAAACCGCGCGTCAAGCGCGCCAAGAACCAATCGCAAGGAATCAATGAATAAGGTGCGAATCATTGCGGCGACCGTTGCCGCCAGCGCGATGCTGACCGGCTGCGCGACGGGACCGAACCGCAATCCCAACGACCCGCTCGAGCCGATGAACCGGACGATGTACAAGATCAACGACGCGGTCGATTCGAACATCGCCGTGCCGATCGCGAAGGGTTACCAGAAGATCACGCCGACGCCCGTGCGCACCGCGATCAGCAACTTCTTCTCGAACCTCGGCGATCTCGGCAACATGGCGAACAACCTGCTGCAGTTGCGCATCACCGATGCGACGCAGGATCTGATGCGCGTGGCGATGAACTCGCTGTTCGGCGTCGCCGGCCTGATCGACATCGCGACGCCGGCCGGCCTGCCGAAGCATCACCAGGATTTCGGCCTGACGCTCGCGCGCTGGGGCGTGCCGTCAGGCCCGTACCTCGTGCTGCCCGTGTTCGGGCCGAGCACGATCCGCGACGGCGTCGGCCGCGCGGTGGACGTGCGCTTCAACCTGCTCAACTACATCGAGCCGGCCGCGCGCAACCCGATGTACATCGCGCAGTTCATCAGCGCGCGTTCGGACCTGCTCGGCGCGACCGACCTGCTGAAGCAGGCCGCGCTCGATCCGTATTCGTTCGTGCGCGACGCGTACCTGCAGCAGCGCAAGTCGCTGACGTACCACAGCCAGTCGTCGTCGGCCACGCTGCCGAACTACAACGAGCCGGGTGAATCGGGCGCGGCACCGGCCGCGACGCCGGCCGTGCCGGGGCTGCCGAACTACGAGGATCCGGGCGAGTCGGGCGGCGCGTCGGGCACCACGCCGAACAACGCGCCGGCCGCGCCGGGGTTGCCGCAGTACGACGATCCGGGTGCGGACAATGCGATGCCCGCGAGCGCGCCCGCCGCTGCTCCGGCATCGGCATCGGCAGCAGTACCGGCATCGTCTGGTTCGGCGCCGGCCGCTCCCGCGATGCCTGCCAGCACGCCGGCCGCACAGTAACGCCGCAACAACGGCGACCGCCGCAAAGACAAAGCGCGCTGCATGATGCAGCGCGCTTTTTTTGTCCGCGCGAAACGGGAAACCGGGAAGAGGGAAAGAAGGGGAGAGACGGAAACGCGGCGCGTGCCGCTCAGACGATCCGCATCGCGCCCGCACGCTCGAACGCGTGCCGCGCCTGGATCAGGGTCGTACGCGCCGCACGCGCGTCGCTCGCGACCTGCAGCAACGGGCCGAGCTGCGACGGCTGCTTCAGCAACTCGCGCAGGATCGGCAGGATCGCCGTGCTGCCGTCGTCGCGCAGGCCGGCCGTCGCCGCGCTCGGCAGCGTGCGCCACGCCGGATCGACGATCGCGCGGCACACCGCGAACGGCACGCCGCGCGCGGCCGCGAAGGCCGCCGCGATGTGCGACTCCATATCGACGGCGAGCGCACCCTTCGCGTGGTGCAGCGACGCTTTTTCCTGTTCGCTGATCACCGGCGCGCCGACCGCCGCGATCGTGCCGCGCGTGACGCGCGCCCAGACCGGTGTGTCCTGCAGCGCGGCGACGAGCCGGGCGCTCCAGCCCGTATCGGTCTCGACGCGGCCGAACGGCCCGTCGATCGCGTTCGCGATCACGAGCGCGCCCGGCGCCAGATCGGGCGCGAGCCCGCCCGCCGTGCCGAAGCTCACGATGCCCGCGCAACCGCGTGCGGTCGCGTCGGCCAGCGCGCGCTCGAGCCGGTCGGCCCGCGCGGCGTACACGGCCTCGACGCCGTCACCGCGCGCGATGCGCGCCTCGAACGCCATCCCCGTCACCGCGATGACGGGCAATGCGCCGTTGTGTTGAGACGCGCCCACGCGTTACATCCCGACCGTGACGCGCGTGGCGTTGTCGCGCTTCAGGTTGCGGTAGCGCGCCAGCGCCCACAGCGGGAAGAACTTGCGATAACCGTGGTAGCGCAGGTAGAACACGCGCGGGAAGCCCGTCGCGGTGAAGCGCGTCTCGTCCCACAGGCCTTCTTCGTTCTGCTGGGCGACCAGGTAGTCGACGCCGCGCGCAACGGCCGGGTTGTTCACCTCGCCGGCCGCCATCAGGCCGAGCAGCGCCCAGGCCGTCTGCGACGCCGTGCTCGGCGCCTGCTCGAAACCGCGGTAGTTCAGCTTGTAGCTGTCGCCATCCTCGCCCCAGCCGCCGTCCTTGTTCTGGATCGACAGCAGCCACTGCGCGCCGCGCTTCATGCGCGGGTCTTCCGGCCCGAGGCCGGCCGCGTTCAGCGAGCACAGCGCGGTCCACGTGCCGTACACGTAGTTCATCCCCCAGCGGCCATACCAGCTGCCATCCGGTTCCTGCTCCTTCAGCATGTAGTCGAGCGCGCGGCGTGCCGGCTCGCTGTTCGCGGCCGTCTCGCCGAGCTGCGACAGCATCGACAGGCAGCGTCCCGACACGTCGGACGTCGGCGGATCGAGCAGCGCGCCGTGATCGGAGAACGGGATGTTGTTCAGGTAGTACTGCGTGTTTTCCGGCTCGAACGCGCCCCAACCGCCGTCGCTGCTCTGCATGCCGACGACCCATTCGCGTGCGCGCGCCATCGACTCGCGATAGGTGTCCGACTGCCGGAGCTTCTGCGCACGGTCCATCGCCATCACGACCACGGCCGTATCGTCGACGTCCGGGTAATGCGCGTTCGCGTACTGGAACGCCCAGCCGCCGGGCCGCACGTTCGGGCGGCGCGAGATCCAGTCGCCGCGCACGTCGAGGATCTGCAGCGGGCGCAGCCAGTCGAGGCCGCGCAGCACGGCTTCTTCCGCGCGCGCATCGCCCGTTTCCAGCAGCGCATGCGCCGCGAGCGACGTATCCCACACCGGCGACAGGCACGGCTGGCAATATGCTTCGTCATCCTGCACGACGAGCAGCTTCTCGACCGACTTGCGCGCGATCGCGCGGTTCGGATGATCTTCCGCGTAGCCGAGCACGTCGTACATCATCACCGAGTTGGCCATCGCCGGATAGATCGCGCCGAGGCCATCCTCGCCGTTCAGGCGCTCGTCGACGAACGACACGGCCTGACGGATCGCGCGTTCGCGCGTGTAGCTCGGAAACAGGCCGTCGACCGCGCGCAGCGCATGGTCGACCACGCGGAAGAACGCGAACCAGCCGGGGCTCTGGTGGCCCTGGCGCGGCAGCAGCCCGGCGTTGACGGGCGGATCGATGAACAGTTCGTCGATGCGCACGCCGCGCGGGTTCTTCGCGAGCGGGCGCTTCGCGTTCAGCACGAGCAGCGGCACGATCACGGTGCGCGCCCAGTACGACACCTTCGACAGGTGGAACGGGAACCACTGCGGCAGCATCATGATCTCGACCGGCATCATCGGCACCGCGCGCCACGGAATCGCACCGAACAGCGCGAGCTGGATGCGCGTGAACACGTTCGACATCTCGGCGCCGCCCATCGCATGGATCGCCTTGCGCGCGCGCTGCATGTGCTCCGCGTTCTCGTCGTCGCCGATCACCTTCAGCGCGAAATACGCCTTCACGCTCGCGCTGATGTTCGGCGCGCCGTCGGTGAACAGCGGCCAGCCGCCGTCCGCCTGCTGGATACGACGCAGATACCGGCCGATCTTCTGTTCGAGCTCGAGGTTCGGCGTCTCGCCGAGATAGTGGACGAGCAGCACGTATTCGGCGGGAATCGTCGAATCGGCTTCGAGTTCGTAGACCCAGTGTCCGTCCGCTTGCTGCGCGGCCAGCAGCGCGTCGGTCGCACGCGCAACGGCGGCGTCGACGTCGGCCGGCGCGGTGCCGGCGGACAGGGTAGCCATTTCGGTGAGATCGTTCATCGGTCCCTCTCTTATTGTGTCTGGAGCACGTCCGCGGCCAGCTGGCCGGAACGGATCGCGCCCTCGATCGTGGCGGGCAAACCGGTGGCAATCCAGTCACCCGCCAGCACAAGATTGGTCCAGCGCGTACGCACGGCCGGACGTTTCATTTCCTGCGACGGCACCGCCGCAAAACCCGCGCGCGGCTCGACGACGAGCTGCCACGCGGGGATGGTTTCCGGGTTCGCGCCCGTCACGCGCGCAACGTCTTCCCAGATGCGCCGCGCGAGCGTGTCGCGCGGCGTGTCGAGCCAGCGGCCCGCGTCGCGGATCGTTGCCGCGAGCTGGCCGCCGCCGGCGCGCACCGCATCGACGACGCCGTTGACGACCGTCGTCTGCAGCGGGCTGCCGGCCGGCGCTTCGACCGCGAAATACGCGGTCACGACCGCGCTGAACGTGTCGGGCGCGGTGAGTTCGGGGACGAGCGGCTGCGCAACCTCGGGCGGCACGGCCATCACGACCGCGTCGCCCGGCGCGAGATCGATGCGCTCGCCGCCGATCGCGACCGCATCGACCGCATTGCCGTGCGCGCCGAATTCGAGCGCGTCGAGCCGCGAGTTCAGCCGGATCTGCGCGCCGCCGTGCTGCAGCATCCGCAGCGCCGGTTCGACGAATGCGCTGCCGAGCCCGTGGCGCGCGACGAGCGGACGGCAACCCGGGCCGCCCGCGGCAAACGTGCCGCACAGCGCCGCGCGCGCGAGTTCGGCGCTTGCGTGGCGCGGCTCGACATTCAGCACACCGAGAAAATACGGCCGCAGCCAACGATCCCACAGCACGCCGTCGCATCGCATCGTCTGTGCGAGTGAGCGGCCCGTGCGCGCCAACGCGAGCGGGGCGAGCGCGAGGTAATCGAGCGGCGTCGTGCCCGGCGCGCGCGACGCGGCATCGAACAACCACGACGGCCAGCGCCCGTTGCCGAAGCGCAGCGTCCAGCGCTGCTGCGACGCGACGTCGACGGCCGGAAATTCGGGCAGCGCGGGCCCCACGAGCTGATCGGCCGCACCGATCGCGCGCAGGTAGCGCTGCGTCGCGGGCTGTCCCGCGAATACCACGTGCAGCCCGCTGTCGAGCGTCGTGTTCAGCGTCCCGTCGAACCACGAGCGGCAGCGGCCGCCCGCATGCGCGTGCGCGTCGTGCAGCACGATGCGCCGCCCGCGACGTTGCAGCTCGACCGCGGCCGACAGGCCCGCGAGTCCTGCGCCGATCACGTGGACGGTTCTGGGCATCGACTCGGTCGGCTCAGAACAGCGCGTAGCGCGCGGCGATCATCAGCATGCGCGCTTTCGGCTTGCGCAGCGGCGCGCGCGGGGCGGCAAAACCGCGTGCGATCGCGGCTTCGAGAATGCAGCGATACGCGCCCGACATGATGCGCGGCGCCTTCACCTGCGCACGCGTGCAGGTGTCCATCACCGCATCGGCCTGGCGGAAATGCTCGAACGCGCGCTCGACGAGCGTCGCGCATACGCGCGGCAGCGCCGGGTCGCGCACGATCGTCGCCGGATCGGTGATCGCGATGCCTTCGCGCGCGAGCAGCTCGCGCGGCAGGTAACAACGGTTGATCGCCGCGTCGTCGTCGATGTCGCGCAGGATGTTGGTCAGTTGCAGCGCGCGGCCGAGGTGGTGCGACAGCTTGATCCCTTCGGCTTCCGGTATCCCGAAGATCCTCACCGACAGCCGGCCGGCCGCGCTCGCCACGCGATCGCAGAACAGGTCGAGCGTCGGCTCGTCGGGCGCGCAGATATCCTCGACCGCGTCCATCGCCATCCCGTCGATCATCGCGTGGAAATCGTCGCGCTGCAGGTTGAACGCGCGGATCTCGCGGTCGAGCGCGGCCAGATGGCGCGGCGGCCGGCCCGCGAAACACGCGTCGATGTCCGCGCGCCAGCGATCGAGGCCCGCGGTGCGCTCGGCGCGCGGCAGGTCGCTGTCGGCGATGTCGTCGACCGCGCGGCAGAACGCGTAGACCTGGAACATCGCATCGCGCTGCACCGCCGGCAGGATGCGCATCGCAAGATAGAAAGAACTGCCCGATGTGACGGCAGCGGCGTCGGTTTCTTGTTCGTCCACGACGGAATTGGAAACGGCCAAGACAAGCTCCACGGAGACACCCACGCGGGGCGATTGAAGAAGCCATGCCCGGCTGGGATGGTCAGGGTGTCAAATGCGTGCGAGATATGCGAACGTTCGACGCAGACAGGCACAAAATACCGGCCGGAAGCCGGAATTGGGCGAAAGTATAGCAATCTTTGAAGTTCGATGGCGGACACGCGCCACGCCCGGCGGGCCGCCGGGAGCCGCCGGCAGGCCGGCGCGGCCGGCTTCGGCGGAAATAGACGCCGCGCGGCGCCGGTGGCCGGTCAGCCGTAAACGATGTCGCGCTGCAGATCGAGCGCGATGAGCCCCATTTCGCGCGTCAGCTGCAGCATCGAACGGCGTTCGAGGCGCGAGCCCATGAAACTCGTCACGCCGCCGTCGGGCTCCGCGGTGAACTGGAATACCGCGCCGCCCGTGCCGAACCACGCGCCCGGTACGTCGGGCGATTCCTGCCAGTCGATCTGCTCGAACACGCGCGCGATCCCCGCGCGCACCAGGTCGCCGGGGCCGATCGGCGGCGCGATCTCGCCCAGGTCGTCGAGCGAATAGGGGCCGGGTTTGTTCGGCTTCCGGTAGAAGAGATAGTCGACGTTCATGGGGAGCAATCGGGGCAAAGCATCAAATTAGCGCGCTTCGGCACAAATTCATATCGGATCCGGACGAAATGTGGCCTGCACGAGACAAGAGGGACGGATCGTGGCCGGCCGCGCGATCGCGCCGTGCGTTCGCGTCTGGATGCGTGCGGGTTCGTCTAAGATGGGACCTTTCTCAAAGCACACGGACACCATGGAGACGAACGTAAGCGCCACCCCGCAGTCCGACCATCCCGTTTTCGTGCTCGTGCACGGCGCCTGGCACGGCGCGTGGTGCTACGCGCACGTTGCGGCGGCACTCGACGCGCGCGGCTACCTGTCGATCGCGCGCGACCTGCCCGCGCACGGCATCAATGCCCGCTTTCCCGTGTCCTACCTCGCACGCCCGCTCGACAAGGACGCGTTCGGCGCCGAGCCGTCGCCGGTCGCGAACACGACGCTCGACGATTACGCGAGGCAGGTGATGCAGGCCGTCGACGACGCGTACGCGCTCGGCCACGGCAAGGTCGTGCTCGTCGGGCACAGCATGGGTGGCCTCGCGATCACGGCGGCCGCCGAACGCGCGCCGGACAAGATCGCGAAGATCGTCTATCTCGCGGCCTTCATGCCCGCATCGGGCGTACCGGGCCTCGACTACGTGCGCGCGCCGGAAAACAAGGGCGAGCTGCTCGGCCCGCTGATGCTCGCAAGCCCGCGCGTCGCCGGCGCGCTGCGCATCGATCCGCGCAGCGGCGACGCCGCGTATCGCGACCTGGCGAAGCGCGCGCTGTATGACGACGTGTCGCAAGCCGACTTCGAGGCCGTCGCGAACCTGATGACCTGCGATGTGCCGGCCGCGCCGTTCGCGACCGCGATTCCGACGACCACCGCGCGGTGGGGCGCGATCGATCGCCACTACATCAAGTGTCTGCAGGATCGCGTGATCCTGCCTGCGCTGCAGCAGCGCTTCATCGACGAAGCCGATGCGTTCGCGCCCGGCAATCCGACCCACGTCCACCAGCTCGACAGCAGCCATTCGCCGTTCGTGTCGCAGCCGGCCGTACTGGCCGGCGTGCTCGCCGATATCGCAAAAAGCTGAACGCGGCGTGGCGCGCCGCAGCCGCTCCGCGCAATGCGGGGCGGTCGCCTACGCGTAGGCGACCGAGCGGTCGCGCCCGAGCCGCTTCGCGCGATAGAGCGCGGCGTCGGCCTCGTTGACGAGCACGTCGCTGGTCGGCGCGCCCGTCTTCGCGCACGCGCCGCCGACGCTCGCCGTCACCGGCACGCTGACGCCCTCCGCGTCGACCGGCTCGCTGCCGATCGCGTCTCGCACCTTGTCGGCCACCCGCATCGCCTCGTCGAGACTCGTGCACGGCAGCAGCAGCGCGAATTCCTCGCCGCCGAAGCGGCCGAACGTATCCTGCGCGCGCACGATCGACGCGACGCGGCGCGCCGTCTCGCGCAGCACGGCGTCGCCGGCCGCATGCCCGAAGCGGTCGTTGATCGTCTTGAAATGGTCGAGGTCGAACAGCAGCACCGACATGTCGCCGCCATAGCGCTGCCAGCGCGCGAATTCGTCGCCGAGCCGCGCCTCGAAGAAGCGCCGGTTCGCGATGCCGGTCAGCCCGTCGCGATTCGCGTGTTCGCGCAGCTTCGCGACCGCTTCCTCGCGCTCGCGCTGCATCACGCTCACGTGCGTGACGTCCGAGATCGTCACGCACACGGCCTCGACGTCGCGGCCGCGCGTGAGCGGCATGAACGTGCAGTCCTGCTGCATGTAGTCGACGCCGCCCGTGATCGGCCGGTCGTGCTCGAAGCGGAACAGGTAGGGCCGCTGCTCCCACGAACTGAACGCAAAGCTGCCGAGCTGGAACACGCTCTCGAGCTTGCGCGACAGCCACGCGAGCGGCAGCTCCGGAAAGCAGTCGAACAGGTTGCGGCCGATCACGTCGGCGGCCGGGATGCCACTGTGGTCCTGCATGAAGCGATTCCACATCAGCACGGTCATCGAGCGGTCGAGCACGAACAGGCCGAAGCCTACCCGCTCGATCACGAGGTCGCTCAGCGACGGGGCGGCGGCCGTCATAGCGCGGACAGCAACGCGTCGAGCGCGTCGCCCATCAGGCGCATCGAATCCTCGGCCATCAGCATCACGAAGTGGGCACGGAACGCATGATCCTCGAGCCCGAAGTTCACCTCGAGCAGCAGCGCGACGCTCCACGCGAGCACGGTCGGCTGGAAGACGTCGTCGAACGACACGTTCGACCCGAGCAGCCCCGGCGGAAAGAACACGGGCTTGCGGCCGAGCTCGTCGAGGATCGACGCGACGCATGCGCCCATCAGCACGTTCGCGACGTCGAGCACGACTTCGTCGGGCGTCGCCATCCCGCCGTACACACCGTCGCCGAACGTGCGATCGACGACCGTCGTGAGTCGCGCGACGCTTGCGGTGCGGCACAGCACGATCGCCTCGCCCTTGATGTCGGAGCGAAAGCCCTGGCGCACGGCGGTCACGTTGTCGTGAATGCCCGTCATCTCGCGCAGCGCGTCACCCGCATCGGCCGCTTTCACGACGCGCACGCGCGGCACCGACAGCTCGATGAAGCGCCCGAGCAACAATGCAAGCCGCGCGGCGGCGCGGCCCATCGCAAGGTTGGCGATCTCCTGCAACGCGTCGCGTTGCTCCGCCGTGAACACCGATTCAGGCATACAACCCATACTCCTTGAGAATGGGCAGCAATGCCTCCGACGTCACGGGCTTGGCAACGAATGCGATCGCGCCCAATTCGCGCACGCGTGCTTGCGCCTGCGGCTGGATATCGGCGGATACCACGATCACGAACGTGTTCAGATCTTCGTGGCGCAGTGTCTCCAGAACCTGATAGCCGCTCATGTCGGGCATCGTCAGATCCAGAAACATCACGGAAGCTTTGCCGTCACGATAGAGCGCCAAGGCCTCGCGACCATTCGTTGCATACGCGACGTCGACGTCCCAGCCTCCCGGCAGCGCCTTTGTCAGAAGTTTGCGAGCGAGCAGGGAATCGTCGGCAATTACAATCGGCAAAGGCATGGAGCGAAGCGGTATACGGAATGGTCTCTCTCGCGTTAACGACCGCGCGGCGCACTTCTTGAGGCGTCATGCGTTCGGGCGCAGGCAACCGCCTTGCGGCCGCGCGCGGGCGCCGCGAGCGGGTGCGCGCGACGCACCGCGCGGCGAACGCCGGCGGGCACATATATCTGTCATTGGGAAAGCAAGGCGCGATTCTCGGAGTAAACCGAAGGCGATGCAACTCGCCATATTCACCATTTCGAACAGAATCGATCCGATCGCGCGTCATTCCGAAAACAGCCGCGACCATTTTTGAGATATGTACGCAAAATTTTTCCTTGTGTACGTTTGCGCTGCCGGATTCGTCGCGTTTTCAATCTGACAGTTGCCCCCTGTCGAAATCGACAGGATCGCGCGCGTACGGGGCCGCGCAGCGGGCCATCGCAACTCGTTTATGATGGCAGACACCTCCGCCTCACCCGCTTCCTCGATGACGTCCGAACGGCCTGCCGACTCCCGCGCCCCCGCCTCCACTCCCGCCGACGACTGGCAGGACGACGGAAGCTACGCGGCCGGCGCGCCCGAGCACGATTTCGCGGTCCGCCGCGTGACGCTGATCGTGCTGCTCGTCGCGGCGATCGTGCTGCCCTGCATCTACGTGATGGTGATGGCGTACAACGACCTCAACGCGCGCGAGGCCGCCGCGAGCGACGTGACGATGCGCACCGTGCGCGTCGCCGAGGAGCACGCGCTCAAGGTGTTCGACCTGAGCGAAACGCTCGATGCGCGCATCGTCGACCTCGTGCAGGACATGGACGACGCCACCGTGCGCAGCAAGGAATCCGACATCCACGAAGCGCTGAACACGATCGGCGGCGGTTATCCGCAGGTGGCCGCCGTGTCGATCTTCGGCGCGAGCGGGATGCTGCTCGCCAACAGCCTCTACTATCCGGCGCCGTATGCGTCGATCGCGAACCGCGACGACTTCGCCGGCATCCGCGACGGCAAGGTCATCGAACACATCTCGCGGCTGATGATGGGGCCGCTCAAGCTCGAGAACATTCCGGTGTTCAACACGGGGGTCGCGCGGCGCCATAGCGACGGTTCGTTCGCCGGGATGGTGTCGATCGCGCTGAAGTCGTCGTATTTCAACGCGTTCTACCGCGACCTGCTCGGCGGCGCGGGCACGCCGATGACGATGGCGCTCGCGCGCTCGGACGGCGCGGTGATCGCGTCGTATCCGCCACCGCCGTCGCTCGCGCACACCGATCGCACCGTCACGTTCGGCGACACGCGCAACGATCCGCGCGCCGGCGTCGTGCGCGTGCGTCACGACGGCGCGAGCAGCGAGATCGTCGCGTACCGCCAGGTCGGCAGCTATCCCGTCTACGTGACGTGCGCTTACCGCACGTCGGCGATCTGGCATGAATGGTACGAACACCTGAGCGTGCTGTTCATCTCGATGTTCGCGCCGTCGGTCGCGCTGTGGTCGGTGATCTGGCTGTCGCTCAAGCGGCTGAAGGCGGAAGAGGAGGCGTGGGACCGCTGGCAGGCGGAAGCGTCGATGCGGCGCTCGATCGAATCGGCGTACCGGCAGTCGCGCAAGATGCAGGCGCTCGGCAACCTCGTCGGCAGCGTCGCGCACGACTTCAACAACCTGCTGATGATCATCTCGAGCAACGTGCAGATCGCGCGGCGGCGCGGCGTCCAGCATCTCGACAAGGAACTCGGCGCGATCGAACGCGCGCTGAAGAACGGGCAGTCGCTCACGCGCCAGCTCCTCGGCGTCGCGCGCAAGCAGCCGCTGCACAACGAGACGATCGACATCGGGCAATGGGTCGGCACGTGCCGCGAACTGCTGAAGACGTCGCTCGGTTCGAAATCGTCGCTGGTCGTCGCGATCGAGCCCGGCGTCTGGCCGATCCGCGTCGACGTCGCGGAGCTCGAACTCGCGGTGATCAACCTCGCGGTCAACGCGCGCGACGCGATGACGACCGGCGGCCGCTTCACGGTCGGCGCGCGCAACGTGACGCTGCGCCGCGAGGACGGCTTTCCGCTGACCGGCGATTTCGTGCAGATCTCGCTCGACGACACGGGCTCCGGCATGGCGCCCGACGTGCTCGCGCGCGCGTTCGAACCGCTGTTCACGACGAAGGCGCAGGGGATGGGGACGGGGCTCGGCCTGCCGCAGGTGTTCGCGTTCTGCGAACGCTCGGGCGGCCTCGCGACGATCGACAGCGCGGTCGGCGCCGGCACGTCGGTGCGCCTCTATCTGCCGCGCGCGCATGCCGAAGACGTTGTTGCGCGACCGCAGGCCGCCGCCGTCCACGACACCAGCGCGCTCGCCGGCCTGCACGTGCTGCTCGTCGAGGACAACAGCGAAGTCGCGGCCGGCACGGAAGCGCTGCTTTCGCTGCTCGGGCACCGCGTGACCTATGCGCCCACCGCCGACGACGCATTGCGCCTGATCGAGGGCGCGGCCGCGAACGACGCGTTCGACCTCGTGATTTCGGATATCCACATGCCGGGCAGCCTGAACGGCATCGACCTCGCCGAGGCGATCGACAAGCGGCCCGGGAAGCTGCCCGTGATTCTCGTCACCGGTTATGCGGAGGAGCTCGACCGCACGCGCACCGTCAACGTCCGCGTGCTGTCGAAGCCGTTCGACATCGCGCTGCTCGACGAGATCCTGCTGGGCATCCGCGAAGCGCGCGACGCGCGGCACGCCGGCGCGTGACCCGCGGGGTGCGGGCCGGCGCCGGCTGCGTGAACGGGCGCGACGATCGGGCTGAGACCGTCAGGCCGACTTCAGCAGGCGCACCCAGCCCGCGTAACGATCGACGAAGCCCTGCAGGAACTTGCGGGTGTCCTCGCTGACGATCTGGCCCTGCTCGTCGATGCGCGCCGCGTCGTGCTTGATGAACATCTCGGGCTGGCCGAGCGTCTTCACGTCGAGATACGCGAGCACGTTGCGCAGGTGCTGTTGCGCCAGCGCGGTGCCCGTCGCGCCCGGCGACGTACCGAGCACCGCACCCGGCTTGCCCGACCACGAGTTGGAACCCCACGGGCGCGAGCCCCAGTCGAGTGCGTTCTTCAGCACACCTGGAATCGACCGGTTGTACTCAGGCGTGACGAACAGCAACGCGTCGGCGGCTTCGATCGACTGCTTGAAGCGCTTCGCGACTTCCGGGAAATCCGCGTCGTAGTCCTGGCTGTACAGCGGCAGTTCGCCGATCTCGACAAACTCGAACGAAAAATCGGCGGGGGCGAGCGAAATCACGGCGTGCGCGAGCGCGCGGTTCCAGGAAGCGCGGCGCAGGCTGCCGACGACGACCGCAATACGATAGGACATGGCATTCTCCTTCCGGTGAGTGAGGAATCGAATCGATTGCTTCCGAACAGGCGGCAAAGGTCTGTTTATAGGCAAGCCAGCCCGCGAACCGCCCGACGGGGCCGTCAGGCCGACTTTCCACAAGGTTTTCCACAGAAATTGTGGATAACTCGACCGTTATGTTCTGATGTTACAGATTGCCCGCCGCGCGGCGCCGTCGACGCGCGATACGGGTTTCGGCAAGCATAACGCAGCGCGCCGGCCGGTTTCGTGAATTCGTGACGGAACATCCGTTGCAGGCCGGCACCGTGACCAGTAAGCTGCTCGCACCACGACGCGCCCGCTCTTTGGCGCAAGCGCGATCGCTTCGAGACACTGCCACCCAGACATGCCGTCCGCGTACGACGACCCCGACTATCTCGCGCAACTGCGGCGCGACCTGCTGCGCTTCGCGCGACTCCAGCTCCGCGATACCGACGCGGCCGAAGACGCCGTGCAGGAAGCACTGACCGCCGCGTGGTCGCACGCGGGCGATTTCGCGGGACTGTCGGCCCACAAGACCTGGGTGTTCGGCATCCTGCGCAACAAGCTGATCGACGTGCTGCGCGCGCGGCAGCGGACGGTGAGCCTGTCCGCGCTCGACGCCGAGCTCGACGGCGAATCCGTGCTCGATCGCGAGCTGTTCAAGGAAAACGGGCATTGGGCCCCGCATACGAAACCGCACCCGTGGCCGCGACCCGAAACGCTGCTGCAGCAGCAACAATTCTGGACGCTGTTCCAGGTCTGCCTCGACCACCTTCCGGAGCAGATCGGGCGCGTGTTCATGATGCGAGAATTTCTCGATGTCGAGATCACGGACATCTGCAACGAATTGACGCTGACGACGAATCATTGCAGCGTGCTGCTGTATCGAGCACGCACGCGCCTGCGAACCTGCCTGAGCGAAAAAGGACTGACGACCGAAGATGCTGCCGGGGAAATGTACTGACGTGACGCGCCTGCTGTCGGATGCGCTCGACCGCCATCTGACCCTGCATGAGCGCCTGCGGGTGCGCGTGCACCTGCCGACCTGCAGCGGATGCAGAGCCTATCGCGGGCAGATTGCGCTGCTGCGGACGGCCGCGAAAGCGGCGGCGGGGCGGGGGCCAGGCGATGACGGCTCGTCGTCCGGAGAGGGCTAGACGCGCGTTGCGGCTATCGTCCGGACGGCGGGTGGCGTGCTGCCCGGCGATCGCACCGACTTCGATTGCCGATGCATGCGCCGGGCCGATGCAATAAGAAAAATACGCCGGCCAAGAATTATTCGAACAGCGCTTGCACCGACTCGGGCGGCCGACCGATGGCCGCCTTCCCGCGATAGACGACGATGGGCCGCTGCAGCAGGATAGGGTGAGCGACGATCGCTGCGTAGGCTTGTGCGTCGGTCAGATCCGCGCGGGCCAGATTCAGCGTCTTGTACGGCTCCTCGCCGTCACGGAGCATGTCGCGAACCGGGCGGCCAAGCTGCCGATGCAGCGTTTCCAGTTCCTCGACCGTCGGCGGCGTCTTCAGGTACTCGACGACGTTCAACGGTGCGCCGGTGGTATTCAGCGACTCGACCAACGCAAGCGTCTCGCGCGACTTCGAGCATCGGGGGTTGTGGTAGATCGTGATCATCATTCAGACCTGGATGGAAGAGCCCTGTATTGTAGCCAGTCTGTATCGGGTGTTTCGGTGAGGCGGTTGCGGCGAGATCGGGTGCGGGTTCGATGCTTCGCGGGAGCGGAGTGGTAACGCTTGCGGTGTTGGGGCGAGTCACGAGAGGGGAGAGTCATCGGGGTGCGCGTTAATGCATCGATGTGTTTATGCGCATAAAGTCAGGTGGCTCGTTATCCGGGGTGACGGATAGGGATCGGTGAGCCAACGCATTGCGATCGTCGTGTCGGGCAGCGAGGGAAGCAGACGGCACGTGGATGCGTCGGTGGGTTTATGCGCATAAAGCGTGTGATGGTCGAGTGAGGTACGCCGCGGATTCATCGTTCGCCAGCGCGCCGAGACCTCGGCATCGACGCGATCACTGCGCAGATAGGCTGCCTCGTCAGTGCATCGCTTCGTAGCAGATTCGAGGAGGTCGGCACGTGATCCGTCGTCCCTCGTGACCCATCGCCCCCGGTTTATGCGCATAAACGTAGCGTCCCGACAGCCTGTTGTGCTGAGACATCCGGGTTCGATGGCGCACCTCGAAGCTGCGTACATGGCCAGGGTGTGCAGCTCATAGCCGATGCTCGTGAATGCCAGACCGTCCCTCCACGCGATTGACCGCCTCGATCTCTGCCGAGTTTATGCGCACAAACTCACCGGCCCCGTGCCCAAACAGCCCACCTCCGCCGACAGGGCAGAGCACGCCGAGATCGCAGCAACCCGCTGCGCGTGCCGACGATGCACCTCGTGATGGCCCAACGATCGAGTGGCGCATCGACGTCTCCAGGCATCAGCAACGCGATTCGATCGCGCCACCGACCACCGCCGGTTCGTTTATGCGCATAAACCGATAGCCCGAATGGCTAACGCGTAGTTGCCGAACGACAATTTCATTGAAATATAAATATCGTCCTGTAGAATTCCAACGACCAAAATAGGAGTGAAAATTGGCCGCGGAAATCATTGCAGTCACTCAACAAAAAGGTGGCGTCGGCAAAAGCACGATTGCCATGCACCTCGGTGCCGCGTTCCATGAAAAAGGGAAGCGCGTCCTCGTCATCGACGCAGACCGTCAAAACACGCTGGTTCACTGGTCGAGCGCATCCGGTGACAGCGAAAACGGCATTCCGTTTCCGGTCGTCAACCTTGCCGAAGCCGACGGCCAGATCCATCGCGAGATCAAGAAGTTCATCAACGACTACGACATCATCGTCGTGGACTGCCCGCCGTCGATCACCGAGAAGGTATCCGGCGTCGTCCTGCTGGCCGCATCGATTGCCGTGATCCCGACTTCGTCGTCGCCGGCCGATTACTGGTCGAGCGTCGGGCTGGTCAAGCTGATCCAGCAGGCGCAGGTCATGAACGAAGACCTCCGCGCCGTCTTCCTGCTGAACAAGACCGAAGAGAAGCGCATGCTGACCCGCGAGCTCAAGCGCGCGCTCGAGGAGCTCGGTTTCCCGTTGCTGAAAACGCAGATCCCGACCCGGGAAGCGTACAAGCAGGCGATGGCGCTCGGTCAGACCGTCCTGCAGATGAACGATCGCGGCGGCAAGCTGGCCGCCACCGAAATTCGCGCATGTGCCGACGAAATCGTCGCCATGCTGCCCTGACTTTATGCGCACAAAGGAGTCACATGAAACCTTCCCAATTTGCAAAAGGATTCCAAGCGCGCCCGGATATCACGACGAGCGAGAAGCGCACGGCACTCGATCGGCTCAATGCGATTGACGGCATCGTCAAATCCGAGACGCCCACTCCGGCTCCGACCAAGTCCGCAAAGAAAGACATCGCGCCGCCGCCCGCTCCGGAACTCACGTTCGATCCGTCGATCGACGAATCGCCGCAATATCGCGCGTGGCGCCTCGAGAACCGCTATGCGCCGGGGCAGGTCATCGAGCTGGCGCTGAAGGCGATCAAACACAGCCCGTTCAACCCGCGGCACTTCTATCTGAAGTCGTCGATTGCCGAACTCGCGGTCAACCTCGCGAAGCAAGGACAACAGCAGGCGATCCACGTGATCCCGGATTACGACAACCCGGGCACGTATTTCGTCAGCGACGGCGGCCGCCGCGTGCGGGCGCTGAAAGAGGCGAACAAGGAATCGGTCAAGGCGATCGTGATCGACGTGCCGATCGGCATCCAGAGCTACAAGCTCGGTTACGACCTCAACGTCCAGCGCGATTCGCAGACGGTGTTCGACAACGCCGTCGTGTGGCGCCGCTTCCTCGACGACAAGCATTTCCAGAGCCAGAAGGAGCTCTCCGAGCATCTCGGCCTCGACGAGTCGACGGTGGCGGTCGCGCTGTCGATCGGCAAGTTGCCGGAAGCGATCATGCAGGAAATGGTCTCGCGTCCCGATCGCTTCGGCTCGAACATGGCGTATCAGGTCGGCCGCTATCACAATGCGCGCGGCACCGAGGCCACGCTGCGGCTGATCAACAAGATCGTGTCGGACGATCTCAGCACGCGCCAGGTATCGGACATCGTCAAGGGCCGCGTCGCGGCACAGGAAACGCCGAAGGTCGCGGGGCGTCAGCGCTACGCGCAGCGTCTCGAGATCAAGCTCGGCGGCAAGTCGGTCGGCGACCTGAAGTCGTATGGGGAAGATCGCATCGAATTGCGCCTGCGCGGGCTCCCGAAGGACAAGCGCGACGCGATCCTCGAGCAGCTCGAGCGGATGCTGTTGTCGGAGTGATGGAAACGGCCGGCGGGGCTTGGTGAGACGCCGGGCCCGCCCGATCGAACGGGCGGCCGGCGGCGGCCCGTCAGCGGGCCTGAGCGGGCGTCAGGCGGCCCGCGACTGGTTCAGCGTGAACGACAGCAGGTCGCCGTCCGTCGGCTCGCCCCAGGTCTTCTGGGCCAGCCAGTCGAAAAAGGCCGTCTCGGCCAGCTTGGAATCGAGGCCGCGCTTGCGCCAGTCGTCGCGCAGATGCGTGCCCATCGTCGGCAGCGCCTCCGATTCGAACGACTCGCGCGCCACATCGCGCTCGGCGTCGCCCTGCTCCTCGTACAGCACCTTCGCTTCCTTGCGGCGGAACGCCGCGAATTCGCTCAGCAGGCGTGCCTTCAGATCGTCCGGCTGGGCCGCCGCGACCTTCGCGGACGGCGTGCCGGCAGGCAGCGCGTCGACGGACTCGACCGGCGGCGCATAACCCTTCTTCAGCGCGTCCTTGAACAACGCCGGCGCGCTGCGCACCGGCGGCAGCGTCGTGCTGCGCATCCGCTGCTCGGTCATCTGCAGCGCGGCGCGAATGCGGTTTTCCTCGCTGTCCGCGTACAGCGTCTGCGCTTCCTTCAGCGGGATCCCGAGCTTCACCATCCGGTCGACCAGCGTGCTGTCGAACACGTTCGGGTGTTCGTCGAGCGCGAGCATCGGCTGCTTGCGCTCGGTCACGCGGAACTGGATCTCCGCGACCCGGCGCCCTTCACGGTGCTCGATCAGCTCGACGAAGATATTGGTGACTGCGTTGACTTCCGCGATCGCGGGACGCAGATAGTCGCGCTTGAAGTACTTGTACTCACGCTTCGCCTCGTCGCCGGCTTCGGTATCGGGCGTGCCCGACAGGATCGGCCGCCACCATTCCCACTGCTCGCGCATCGTCAGGTGGCTCGGGTTCGTCAGATAACGCACACAGATTTCGTACAGCGCGAGACCGGCGCTGCTGCGCAGCTGGCTCTGGAACTGCAGGCTCAGGCGCGCGTACTGGACCGGGTCGAGCAGCTTCTTCTTGATCTTCGGCGCGAACGAGAATTCGACCCACACGCGGCGGGTCGTCGGATCCTCGAGAATTTCCGCGTCGGCGATCAGCGTCGAGATCCCCCACTTGCGGCCCGGCTTCTGGCTCGACGTGCCCGTGCTCCATTCGACCTGGACCGACACCATGCGGCGCAAGTGTTCCTTCACCAGCGCGGTGTCGTTCGAATCGAAGGCGGAGTTGGCGACGATATCCGACAGCAGCGCGCGATACGTATCGCCCGAGTCGTCGGCCTGCTGCGCGACAGCCAGCAGGACGTTGAACAGCTTGCGGGTCAGGAGCGTGATCTTGCCGCTCTTCGGCTGAATTGCGATCGCCTCGACGGCCTTGCGCAATTCGGCTGAGCTGGCACTCACCACATCCACATCAGTTTTCTTGGCGCGCTTCGTCGTGGCCATGCGTCGGGTCGGAGAGGAAGTTTTCCGGAAGGATAGCGCCTGTGGTGATGTGCGTCCAGAACGACATGCTCACCATAGCCGGTGAAGCGCACATGCAAAACGGCACTCACCCCAAGCGCTCCCGAAAACGCTCACCGGTCCGGAATTGCAGCGTTCCGGACTCGTCCAGACGTGCTGCGGGATGCACCGATTCACAGAATTTCACCTGTGCGCGACACGTGCGGAACACGCTCCCGTATCGGCTCACCTTTCTATTTGTCGTAATTTTGCGACTGCCCGGCAGTGAGTTCGGCACAGGGTTGCGATTGCACCTCACTGTGCGTCCCCGATCGCCCCGCATCGGGCTGTATGCATGTACAGGCACGGCTTGCCGGGAGATCGTCATCCGCTCCGGCATCCGGAAAGACGCTTTCGAAACCGGCCTGTGCCGGTCTCCCACGCATGCTTTGCCAGCCCGGGCGCGCATTGTACAGCGCACCAATCGTATCGGGTCCCGAAAATACTCACCTTGAGCACAGCTTGTTGTTTTGGTCGGATGGCGACAAACGCCCGACACGCGTGGGATTCGCTACCAGCGCCTCCCGAAAAACCTCACCTTATTGAAAAAATGCCGCACAGCAACGGCCACGAGAACGGCTCCCGAAAAACCTCACCGTAACCGTCGCGGTATCAAAAACCCCAATGCCTTCCGATACTTATGCACAGCAGGCATTTGGCTGTGCATCGCAGAGGTCCCCCGAAAAGCCTCACCTTTCGACGGAAATCCTTCATACGACAACCGTGTGTCGCCCCCCGAAAAATCTCACCTGTGCCAAAAAGTGGCACAGCAAAAACGAGGATTCTTCCAGTCCTGGCGGGCTTTTCGGCGAATCCAGCCGTTCACAGCTCCCGAAAAGCCTCACCTTTGACCATTTTTCGAGCAAATACCGTTCCCGAAAATGCTCACCTGTGACCGGGATCTCAGCCTGTGATACATGCCCCGAAAAAGCTCACCTCAGCGGGATGGGGGCAGGAAAACCCGGATTTTCCTCCCGAAAAGTCTCACCTTTAGTGCATCACAGGCCCCTGAGAGCACTTTTGCTGTGCAAAATGGCGTTCGGTTCCCGGAAATCCTCACACCAAATTCCCGTGGAGTCCCGTGAAACCTCACCTTTCGTAAAAACTGCCCAAAAGATGGGCAGAATCGGGGCACAAAGAGGGTCCCGCAAATTCTCACCTATGTCTGCACAGGCAGAAAACTGTGCAGCCCGGCACAGCGCGGGTTCTGTGGCTGTGCGGCCCCGAAAAACCTCACCTTTGGGAAATCTCGTGTTTCACTGTGATCCCGAATCCGCTCACGACCTTTCCTGCAACGGCTCACGCAGCTCCCCGAACCCAATCACTTCAGCTCCCGCAGAAGATCACCTTGGCTCCCGTAAAACTTCACCTTGCCGGCCGGAAACCCTTGCTACGTAAGGCTGTGCCGTGGCGTTAACGTTTTTAACTAAGGGTTCAAGGGTGTTTACTTCTAATACTCTCAAGACATGGGCCGACGAGTTTTCCACAGATACCCCAAACCCTGAACACCCACAGGCAATCGGTTCCGCTGTCATGTGAAACAAATGCCGGATTTCGGGGTCTGCTGGAAAATGCTTGTACTACAAGGACTTGGCTAACTTTCTTCGCTTTGTTTCACGGAATTCCGGACCACGTTCGTCCGGATTGGCTCACAGCTCCGATTTCTGTGCACAGCGACGTAAATTCACAACGTCGACCCGAAACAGGTATCAAAGAATACGTATTTCGTTATGATTGCCACACTTCAATGTCTGTGAGCTCTGCCATGACCCTGGACGAAATGCGCCAAGTCATTCGGGACGAACTGGAATCGCTGCGTGCAAGCGGTGCGCGGCGCCAGGAATTGTCGCTGCACGCATGCAAGCGTCTGTTCTTCGATCTCGGTATCCGGCCGTCGGCCGCCAACGTCCGCGATCTCACCCAAACCGGCAGCGCCAGCGACATCCCGAAAGACATCGATCATTTCTGGGAGCGCATCCGTTCCGCGTCCAAGATCAGGCTCGACGGTGCGGCAATCCCGAAGGCCGTCGAGGAAAAAGCCGGCGCGTTGCTCGGCGCACTATATGAAGAAGCGTTGAAAGCGGCCCGCGACAGTCTCGACGGCGATCGCGAGCTGGTTCGCGCCGGCGTTGCCGACGCGGAACAACGCTTGCGTGACGCGATCGTGCGCCAGGAGACGCTCGAAGGCGCGCTCGCCCGCGGCGAAACCCGCAACGAGCAATTGCAGGCACGCGTGACCGAACTCGAGGTTCAACTCGCGTCGCAGACGACGCACGGTTCGGCAAACGAAGCGACGTTGCTCACCACAGTCGCCCGACTGGAGAAGGAGCTGACCGCGGCCGCCGGCCGTATCGACGCCGAGCAGGCGCAGAACGCCACGCTGCGCGACCGTATCGATGCGCTGCAAGCCGAATTGCAGCAACGTACCGAGCACTACGCACAGCAAATCAAGGACGCGGTGGCCGAAGCCGAACGCCGCGTGAAGCCGATGCTGGTCGAACTGGACTCGCTGCGCAGCATGGCGTCGACCTACCAGAGCGGTTTGCGCGACGTTCAGCGCAAGGAATTCGATTTCCTGCAGCAATTGAGCTCGGCCAAGGCTCGCGCCGATCGGCTCGAAGAACAGTTGCGCACCCAGGGCGATGAACTGGAACGGGCGACGCGCGACGTGAGTTCGTTGCGCGCGAGCCGTGAAATGAATCCGGAAATCGCCGTGCTGATCCGGCGCCTGGCCGATGCGGGGCAACTGGATGCGGACGCGTTTTCCGCGATCGGGACCTCACTGGATTCCGAGATCACGGTACCGACTCAGTGCCCGCATTGCGATGGCGAGCCGGAACTGTCGCATGGTGAAGAGGGTTTTGAAGTGGCGTGCCCTGAGTGCGAACACGCTTCGGGCGCGTGGCCGTCCCGATTCGAAGCCATCACTCGCTTTGCACACACCTGATCCGCGGACGGCGACACCGCACAGGCAAGACGGTCCGGCGCGCTTGAGGTGAGGTTTTTCGGGAGAGGTGGAACGGTGAGGCTGCGTCACGCAAGGCTGCTCACGGATCGCTTCGCGTGAGCAGCCGTTTCCGGATCAGTGAGTTTCGTCGCTGTCGGACGCGTCACCGTCAACCAGCCCGTCGCGCCAGTTTTTCCACGCGCGATGCAGGCGGTTCGACGAGATCGGCCGCATGAAGCCCAGCCATTTGCCGACCCGTTCGGGCGGCACGTCGTTTTCGAACAGTTCGGCCGCGTAGGTATTGCGCAGCGTCTGCGGGCTCGCGCGAGCGGTGCGTGACGACGTGAGCCCGGCCGATTCGACGATCGCGTCGATGGCGCGCAGCATCGTCGCCTTGTGCATCGGCCGCCCGGCATGCGATGCCGGGAACACGAGTTCCCCCGGAATTTCCTGGCGCTTGCGTTCGGTGAGCCATGCCTCGAGCAGTGCGATCGCGAACGAGGCCAGATGGGTTTCGCGCGCGAAATCCGGATGCGTCGCCTGGATCTGCAGCGACGTGTTGCTCGTATTGATGCAACTAATCGTAAGTGCGCGCGCTTCGCCGGTTTTAATGCCGGCGCCAAGAAATGCCGCCACGAGCGCGCGATCGCGGCGCTCCTTCCAATATGCGGAACCGGATACGCCGATTGGCGAAAACAGATACGCGAGTAACTTCGCGCGTTCGGCCGGCGTCAGGAAACCGGTCGGCTCGTTGTCGCGCGCCTTGCGCCAGCTCGCTTCGCCATCCTGAGCGATGAAGCGGGCTGGGTTGGTCGATGCGTACTCGGTGCGGCGGATGTGATCGAGCACCCGTTCGATCAGCCGCAGATAGCGCATTTTCTGGGTTTTCCGGATCGGCAACTCGCCGACGAAGTTCGCGATCGTTGCCGTATCGACCGTGGCCAGATTCTTTTGATGCGTGCGCATCCACGTGAGAAATGCGCCCCATTGGGTGCGATAGACGTCGGCCGACGAGCGGCGATAGTCCTGCATGGCCAGCCACGCGTCGAATGCGGCTTCGGGCGACACGATCCAGTCGGACGCGCCGCGATCGAACAGATCCTTTTCTTCCGGGCGTGCCGGGGTGTCGGGAGAGGCGGGAAGGGACATGTGATTTATTCCGTTAGTTGCGTATATGGTAGCCCTTTCCGCAACGTCTCGGGCAGCAAGAGGCTGGACAAGCCGCCATGCGCGGCGGCCCGGGTTGGCAGTCAGTCGCCCCACGCCTTGGACGGACGGTGAGCGCGTGCGCGAGATGCGGTGTCGTGCGACGTTGCCGCCGCTTCGTACGCGAGCACCGCGAACGAAAAGACAGCGGGCAGCGCATTCGAGCGCCCGAAGTCGATCGGATCGTCCGTTTCGGGAAACGTCATGTCCGACGGCCGTTCGAACAATTGACGCATGCCGGCCTCGTGGCGGCTGGCAAAGCCGAGATCGGCGAGCGCCTCGGCTTCGATGGCGTGCAGCAGGCGCCACGTCAGCGGCACGCGCTGGCGGATGTAGCGCCCGGCAATATGGCGGACGATCAGCTCGAGGTCGTGCGCGGCAGCCTTGAAGCTGAGCGCGGCCAAATCTTGTTCTTCTGTCATTGCAGGCTCCTGTCGACCGGGGCGGGCGCCTCGGTGCGCCAGCTCCGGCCCATGCATGGCGGAATGTCCGTATACTGTACAAATATACAGTCTTTTCCGCAACTGGCCCTTTGGCCAGCTATACGCGCCGTCAGCGGTGTATCACGATCAACAGTGCCCGCGCCTCGGCCTTGCCGGGGTTGCGGATCGCGTGCGGCTCGTCGGCCGGGTAGCGCGCGGTGTCGCCGACCTTCAGGCGCCGGCTTGCCGCGGCGGCCTCGATCTCCATCGCGCCTTGCAGCACGGTGAGGTGCTCGCGCGTGCCGGGTTCGTGTGCGTTCGATACCAGCGCGCCGCCGCCCGGCAGCGTCAGTTCGTACCACTCGAACTTGCCGGCGAGGTCGATCGGGCCCCACACGCGCAACTGGTACCGGCCGTCGTGGCCGGCGAGCGTCGGAATGTCGTGCGGGCCGTCCACGCGGATCGTCTCGGGCGCCTTCGGCTGCGAGAACAGCTCGTCGAGCGTGATGCCGAGCGCGTTCGTCAGCCGCCAGGCCACGGCGATGGTCGGATTGGCCTTGTCGCGTTCGATTTCGGAGAGCATCGATTTCGATACGCCGGCCGCGCGCGACAGGTCGTCGAGGGTCAGCTTGCGCTCGTTGCGCAGCCGCTGGATCTGCTCGCCGACACGCGGCGGCGTGACGGCCGGCGGCTGCGGTGCGGCGCTGGCAGGCGTGCGCCGCGATCCGGAGGAACTTGCCATTTGGATTCCGTTCGCTTAGAGTTGTTCGGTATCTCGAATTCTAGTTCGGAATATCGGATAAATGCGGTCAACCGAACGACCGACTATAACAGTAGCAGGCCGTTGCGCCGCCGCCACGAGCGGCGCGCCGCGGAATGCGAATCCCTGTCAGGAGCTTTGCGATGCGTGATGCTTTTCTCGCCCAGGTGCGCGGGACGCTCGACCAGATCCGCGCGGACGGTTTTTACAAGACCGAGCGCGAGATCGCGAGTCCCCAGGCGGCGGCCGTGCGGCTCGCCGGCGGCGCCGGCGTGCTCAATTTCTGCGCGAACAACTATCTGGGGCTGGCGAACGATCCGCGCCTGATCGGTGCGGCGAAGGCCGGCCTCGACCAGGACGGCTTCGGCATGGCATCGGTGCGCTTCATTTGCGGCACGCAATCCGTGCACAAGCAACTGGAAAGCGCGCTGGCCGCGTTTCTCGGCACCGAGGACAGCATCCTCTATTCGAGCTGCTTCGATGCGAACGGCGGGCTGTTCGAGACGCTGCTCGACGAGAACGATGCGGTGATCAGCGATGAACTGAACCACGCGAGCATCATCGACGGCATCCGCCTGTGCAAGGCGAAGCGCTTTCGCTACAAGAACAACGACCTGTCCGATCTCGAGGCGAAGCTCAAGGAAGCCGATGCGGCGGGCGCGCGCCACAAGCTGATCGCGACCGACGGCGTGTTCTCGATGGACGGCATCATCGCCGACCTGAAAGGCATCTGCGATCTCGCCGATCGCTACGGCGCGCTCGTGATGGTCGACGATTCGCACGCGGTCGGCTTCATCGGCGCGAACGGTCGCGGCACGCCCGAGCACTGCGGCGTCGAAGGCCGCGTCGACATCATCACGGGCACGCTCGGCAAGGCGCTCGGCGGCGCATCGGGCGGTTATGTCGCCGCGCGCCGCGAGGTCGTCGAACTGCTGCGCCAGCGCTCGCGTCCGTATCTGTTCTCGAACACGCTCACGCCGAGCATCGCCGCGGCATCGCTGAAGGTGCTGGAACTGCTCGGCAGCGACGAAGGCGCGAAGCTGCGCGAGCGCGTGCGCGAGAACGGCGCGCGTTTCCGCGAGCAGATGACCGAAGCCGGCTTCACGCTCGTGCCCGGCGCGCATCCGATCATCCCGGTGATGCTCGGCGACGCGCAGCTCGCGACGAACATGGCCGACCAGCTGCTCGGCGAAGGCGTCTACGTGATCGGCTTCTCGTTCCCCGTCGTGCCGCGCGGCCGCGCGCGCATCCGTACGCAGATGAGCGCCGCGCATACGCCCGAACAGATCGACCAGACGGTCGCCGCGTTCGTGCGCGTCGGCAAGTCGCTCGGCATCATTTGACGGAGGCGCGACCATGAAAGCACTGGCAAAGCTCGAGCGCGGCCCCGGCCTTACGCTCACCCGCGTGAAGCGTCCCGAAGTCGGCCACAACGACGTGCTGATCAAGATCCGCCGTACGGCGATCTGCGGCACCGACATCCATATCTGGAAGTGGGACGACTGGGCGCAGAAGACGATTCCCGTGCCGATGCACGTCGGTCACGAATATGTCGGCGAGATCGTCGAGATGGGGCAGGAAGTGCGCGGCTTCGCGATCGGCGATCGCGTGTCCGGCGAAGGCCACATCACGTGCGGTTTCTGCCGCAACTGTCGCGCGGGGCGCCGGCATCTGTGCCGCAACACGGTCGGCGTCGGCGTGAACCGCGAAGGCGCGTTCGCCGAGTATCTGGCGATCCCGGCGTTCAACGCGTTCAAGATTCCGCCCGAGATCTCCGATGATCTCGCGTCGATCTTCGATCCGTTCGGCAACGCGACGCACACGGCGCTGTCGTTCAACCTCGTCGGCGAAGACGTGCTGATCACCGGCGCGGGCCCGATCGGCATCATGGCCGTCGCGATCGCGAAGCACGTCGGTGCGCGCAACGTCGTCATCACCGACATCAACGACTACCGGCTGGAGCTCGCGCGCAAGATGGGCGCGACGCGCGCAGTCAACGTCGCACGCGAGTCGCTGCGCGACGTGATGACCGACCTGCACATGACCGAAGGCTTCGACGTCGGTCTCGAGATGTCGGGCGTGCCGAGCGCGTTCACGAGCATGCTCGAGGCGATGAACCACGGCGGCAAGGTTGCGCTGCTTGGCATTCCGCCCGCGCAGACGGCGATCGACTGGAACCAGGTGATCTTCAAGGGGCTCGAGATCAAGGGTATCTACGGCCGGGAGATGTTCGAGACCTGGTACAAGATGGTCGCGATGCTGCAGAGCGGCCTCGACCTGTCGCCGATCATCACGCATCGCTTTGCGGCCGACGATTACGAGAAAGGCTTCGCCGCAATGCTGTCCGGCGAAAGCGGCAAGGTGATTCTCGACTGGACGGCCTGAGTGCCGAAGGGGCAGCGCGGCTCGTTCGCCGCCTGCCCCGCTTTCGTTTGCCGCTGCGTTTTCGAAGCCGGAACGCACGCATCCGGGCTTGAGGTGAGATTTTTCGGGAGCTGTGTTTGCGTGCCGAATCGCGACGCGATCGTGCATCGGTGACCTGCAATCGCACGTTCGCTTCACCTGTCGGCGCCGGCCTGCCGCTTCCGCATCGCTTCCCCCATTACGCCATCCGGCGCCTGCTCTTCCTCTTCCGCGCACTCCCCTGCTTCGCTTGCGTGGCGAACGTTCGCTGCGCACCGTATGCGATGCCGAGCCGAGCCGTGCCGAACCGCGACGCCAACCGTGAGCCCGCGAGCCTCGTTGCAACTCACTCATGCGCGATGCGATCGGCATCGTGCGGTGCGCGGACCGCTACTTGATCCGTTCACCATTCGACCCGCGCGGGTCGAGCTGAAGGCTCAACACGACGAGCCAGCGTTTCGGGCACTGCGGCGCCACGTCGATCAGATCGCCGTGCGTGCCGGGAGCCGTGACGAACCCGTGTTGCGCCGCGAACTGATAGGCGCGTAGCGCATCCGCCTGCAGCCAGAAGCTGACGAGCGCGCAGGTCACGAAGCGGAACAGCAGCAAGGTCGCCGCTTCCGGCGCGAAGCCGGCCGCAACCAGCAGGCTCTCGAACGCGAGCGTCAGCACCTGCGCAACCGCGATCGTGATGAGCGTCAGCTTCATCACGCCGCGCAGCCGCAGCGCCGCACGCACGCGTGCTTGCTTCACGTCGAGGTGCGCGCGATCGTCGCCGCCGTCGTGCTTCGGCATCTCGTGTTTCATGAGGCCGCACCGGCTTGCCGCGCGACATCGATCTGCGTCGTGTCGCAGGCAGGCATGCGGTCGTACGTGACGCCGACGGATTTGCACAGGATCGTGCTGTCGTAGTTGTGTCCCGGGAAGCGCATCACGTCGACCGGTTGAAAGCCTTCGCGACGATAGAAATCGATGAGCCGGACCGCCGCGTACGGCGCGTCGAGCGCGAGGTGCGTCGCGCCGCGCGCGGCGGCCCGCCGCTGTGCGAACGCGAGCAGCGAACGGCCGATGCCGCGATCCTGCCAGACAGGATCGACGGCCAGTTGGCCGAGCGTCGCGACGTGCCGGCTGCGATACGGATCGCAGCGGGAATCGGGATCGTGCGAATGCATCGTCATCGTCGCAACCAGATGCGCGTTGCCGAGCGCGACGAAGCACTCGCTGGTAAGCACGCGTTCGCGCGTCGCCGATGCCGGCTGATCGACGCACGGGCAATTGAAGCCCAATGCGCCGAGCGGTGCGAACGCGCGATGCAGCAGCGCGGTCAGCGCGTCGTACGAATCGCTGCGCGGGTCGAAGCGCCGCACGACGACGCGGCCGTCGAGCCGCTTCGCATAAGCCGCATAGGCGCGCGCGGGGCGCGCGGATTCCGGTCGCTGCATGATGTCCTTTCGCCCAGACAGGGTGACCGAAGTGTAGTGAGCGTCACGTATCCGCTTCAAGAAAAAATGTCGTAAACGCGGCGGGCCTCGTCGCGCGCTCACGGCGCGGATCAGCCCTCTCGACGGCAGGGCTTTTTCACATGGGTGTTGACGATGTAGAACGATCGTTCTACCGTAAACCCATGAACACACATCACGACCCCTCCGGCGAACCAGGCGTTCGCGACCGGCTGCTCGATGCGGCCGAAGCGCTGATTTATTCGGGCGGCATCCACGCGACCGGCGTCGATGCGATCGTGAAGCGCTCCGGTGCCGCACGGAAAAGCTTTTATTCGCATTTCGAATCGAAAGAGGCACTGGTGGTGGCCGCACTCGAACGCCGCGACGAGCGCTGGATGCGCTGGTTCGTCGACGCAACCCGTGCGCGCGGCAAGACGCCGCGCGCGCAGCTGCTCGGCATGTTCGAGGTGCTGCGCGACTGGTTCGGGCAGCCCGACTTTCACGGCTGCGCGTTCCTGAACGCGTCCGGCGAGATGCCCGACGCCGACGATCCCGTGCGCGTCGTCGCGCGGGCACACAAGGCACGCCTGCTGGCGTTCGTACGCGAGCGGTTCGATGCGTATGCGGACGAAACGGGCATCGAGCGCCGCGGGCTCGCGCGCATCGCGCGTCAGTGGCTCGTGCTGATCGACGGCGCGATCGGCGTGGCGCTCGTCAGCGGCGATGCAAACGCGGCGCGCGATGCGCGCGCGACGGCCGAACTGCTGCTCGACACCGTGTCACGGTAGCCGATGCAGCGAATCCCAACCGGCCGCGGTCGTCCGCGGCCAGAACCCTGAACAGGAGCAACTCATGTCAGCTTCCCCCGAAGTCCGTCCGCCCGTTCCGCCTTTTACGCTCGAATCGGCGCGCCAGAAGGTGCGCGCCGCCGAGGATGGGTGGAATACGCGCGACCCGCAGCGCGTGTCGCTCGCTTATACGCCGCAAAGCCAATGGCGCAATCGCGCGGAATTCGTGACCGGCCGCGACGAGATCGTCGGGCTGCTGCAGCGGAAATGGACGCGCGAACTCGACTACCGGCTGATCAAGGAGCTGTGGGCGTTCGGCGGCAATCGCATCGCGGTGCGCTTTGCGTATGAATGGCATGACGACGCCGGCAACTGGTTTCGATCGTACGGCAACGAAAACTGGGAGTTCGACGAAAACGGCCTGATGGCGCATCGTTACGCGTGCATCAACGACCTGCCGATTCGCGAGGAAGATCGTCTTTATCACTGGCCGCTCGGCCGCCGTCCGGACGATCATCCGGGGCTGTCCGATCTCGGGCTGTGAGGTTCGCGTCCGGTCAACGGATCGCCGGACGCATCACCCGGGTTCGATGGTGAGGAAATTCGGGAGCTGTGTGCCAAAGGTGAGGTTTTTCGGGACGAGGTGAAATGTCGCGTCGGACTGTGTGTTTCGAACAGATCGACGTGGCATTGCACCGTGCATGCGGGACCTGTCGTGCACATCGATATCGCGTGATGCACGTGTCGACGTGCAACGGTGTGCTTCACCGCGCGGTGCATCTCACCCATCGAGCGGATTCGACGCTGTGTTGACGATCGGTGTGCGTGCACGTGCTGTGCCACTCACCGATCGAATCGATTGCGACGAGAGACAGCGCAAGCAGTGCGCGTTGCGGTGTGTCGTTGCTCACCGCTCGACTTCACCGCGCGTATCGGAACCTGCACGGGTGCGCAAACACATCGCGTGTTGCTCACCGCCGCCTGATTCGTGAAGTGGTTTTCCGGCGCGATCGCTCGCGCCGGGCCTGATCGTCAGCCCGCAATCCGCGCGGCGATCGCCTCGCCCACTTCCTGCGTCCCTGCATGGCCGCCGAGATCGCGCGTATGCGGCCCGGTGCGCAGCACGTCCTCGATCGCGGCGACGATCGCATCGTGCGCTTCGCGTTCGGGGCCCGCGCCATTGCCGAGGAAGTCGAGCATCATCGCCGCCGACCAGATCATCGCGACCGGATTCGCAATGTATTGCCCCGCGATGTCGGGCGCGGAGCCATGCACGGGTTCGAACAGCGACGGAAACGTGCGGTCGGGGTTGAGGTTCGCCGACGGCGCGATGCCGATCGTACCGGTACAGGCCGGCCCGAGATCCGACAGGATGTCGCCGAACAGGTTCGATGCGACGACGACGTCGAAGCGGTCCGGCTGCAGCACGAAGCGCGCGCACAGGATGTCGATGTGCTGCTTGTCGACGGTGATCTCCGGATAGCGTTCGGCCATCTCGGCCGCGCGCGCGTCCCACCACGGCATGCTGATCGCGATGCCGTTGCTCTTCGTCGCGACGGTGAGGCGCTTCGCGCGCCGCTGCGCGAGTTCGAACGCGAATTTCAGCACGCGCTCGGTACCGTGACGCGTGAAGATCGACTGCTGCATCACGACTTCGCGCTCGGTGCCTTCGAACATCGTGCCGCCGACCGACGAGTATTCGCCCTCGGTGTTCTCGCGCACGATCATGAAGTCGATGTCGCCCGCACGGCGGCCGGCAAGCGGCGACGGCACGCCGTCGAACAGGCGCGCGGGCCGCAGGTTGATGTACTGGTCGAACTCGCGGCGGAATTTCAGCAGCGAGCCCCACAGCGAAATGTGATCGGGCACCGTCGCGGGCCAGCCGACCGCGCCGAACAGGATCGCGTCCATGCCCGACAACTGCGCCTTCCAGTCGTCCGGCATCATCTTGCCGTGCTGCGCGTAGTAGTCGCAGCTGGCCCAGTCGATCTGCACGAAATCGAAACGAATGCCGAAACGCGCGGTCACGGCGGTGAGTGCGCGCAGGCCCTCTGGCATCACTTCACGGCCGATGCCGTCGCCGGGGATCACGGCAATTCTGTAGGTCCTGTCGGTCATGCAAAGCTCCTTGGCGGGTCGGCCGGCTGCCGGGGGAGGCAGCGGCGCGTCACGTCATTCTATTTATTTCCATCTGGATTAAAATCGCACGAAAGGTTAATCGACTTTCCACGAATCGTGAACAAATCGCCGAACCTCGACGACCTGCGCGTGTTCAGCCTGGTCGTCCGCCTGACGAGCTTCAGCGCGGCTGCCGAGCAGCTCGCGGTGTCGCCCGCCTATGTCAGCAAGCGCATCGCGTTGCTCGAGGCGCAGCTCGGCACGCGCCTGCTGCATCGCTCGACGCGCCGCGTGACGGTCACGGAAGCCGGCGAACGCGTGTTCGCGCGCGCTGAAAAGATTCTCGACGACGTCGATCATCTCGTCGAGGACGTGTCGACGACGCGCACGGTGCCGCGCGGCACGCTGCGCATGTCGAGCAGCTTCGGCTTCGGCCGGCACGTCGTCGCGCCGGCGCTGCTCGACTTCACGGTGCGCTATCCGCAACTGAACGTGCGCCTCGATCTGTTCGACCGGCTCGTCGACGTCGCGGGCGAAGGTTACGACCTCGACGTGCGCATCGGCGACGACATCTCCGATCATCTGATCGCGCGCCGCCTCGCCGCGAACTACCGCGTGCTGTGCGCAGCGCCCGACTATCTCGCAAGGCGCGGCACGCCGCGCTCGCTCGCGGATCTCGCTTCGCACGATTGCCTTGCCATCAAGGAGCGCGATCACCCGTTCGGCGTGTGGCGGCTGAACGTGCGAGGAGAAACGGCGACGGTGAAGGTCGGCGGCGCGCTGTCGACGAACCACGGCGAGGTCGCCGTGCAATGGGCGCTGGCCGGACGCGGGATCGTGTTGCGTTCGATCTGGGAAGCGGGGCCGCTGATTGAACGCGGCGCGTTGTGTCGCGTGCTGCCCGACGCAACCCAGCCCGCGAACATCTGGGCCGTTTATCCGGAACGTGTCGCGGCGTCGGCGAAAGTACGCGTATGCGTGGATTTTCTGGCGGAGACGCTGGCCGGTCTGAATGCCGCAGCGAGTGACGATACGGCCTGAGAACGGCCAAAGGTGAGCTTTTACGGGAAGTTGAACCGTGCGTGCGCGGCGGCGCGTTTTACGTCGAAACGTGAGCGGCGCGACGCCGTGCTAATCACCGTTGAACCTGCGTGATAACGGCGCCGCACGATTCGCGCGTCACAGCCGGTTGTCCTTCGCGAGCATCAGCACGCGCGCCCAGCGCTGCGCATCGCGCTTGTCCGTCATCGGCAGTTTCCATTCGCTGCGCACGGCGTCGCGCACGCGCACGACGAGATGCCAGCGGCCGCCAATCGGTGCGGCCTGGCAGCCGTCGAGCTGCGACAGCGTATAGCGGCCGTCCGCGCCGTCATGCGACATCCACAGCAGCCCCTGCGTCGCGGATACGCGCAACTCGCCCCACGCGCGGTGCACGACGTGGGTCCAGCCTTCTTCCCTCGTGTTCGGTGCGATGTCGCGGCGGCGCTTGATCCACCAGGCGACCAGCGCGATCAGGATCGCGGCGGCGAGCACGGCGGCCGCGATCGCGACCGGCTGGCCGAACTGCGCGGCGATGACGTGAAACAGGTGAACCGCGCCCCATCCAGCAGCGATGAGCGCGAACAGTGCAATGAAAATCGGCATGTCTGATTGGAGAAGAGGACGGACCGGCGCATGCATCGCGCCGATCCGTCGCGCAGCGCATTACCGGCGGCGGTGAATGTCGTGCGTCACGAAACCCGCGTCGTTGTTGGGCAGCGCGAGGCCGTCCTTCACTGCGAGCGTCTTGCGGATGTCGTCGAGACCCGCGGACCAGTGGTCGCGCATCGTCGACAGACCGAACTGATAGTCCTTGTAGTGATGCTCGTACGCCTTCTGCTGGTAGATCAGGTGCTGGATGTTGTACTTCTTGCTGCACGACATCGCATCGGCCTCGACGCACCACGGATCCGCCTTGCGCTGCGCTTCAGGCACCTGGTCGAGCACGTGGCGCAGCACGTTGCGGTAACGCTGTTCGCGCTGCAGCGTGTCGGTGACGAAACGCGTGCGGCTCGAATACTGCACGTCCTTCGTGCGTTCGGCGACGTCGGCCATCGTGCGCGGCAGCGGCCCGCGCGCGCTCCACAAATCGACCTGGAACGCGAGCGTGTCGCGGCGCGGCCGGGCGCGGAGCACTTCCATCAGCGGCGTGTTCGACACGACGCCACCGTCCCAGTAATACTCGCCGTCGATCTCGACGGGCGGGAACGCGGGCGGCAGCGCGCCGGACGCCATGAAGTGCTCGGGCGCGAGGCGGATGCGCGAGTTGTCGAAGTACACGAAGTTGCCGGTGCCGACGTTGACCGCGCCGACCGACACGCGCGTCTCGCCCGAATTGATCCGGTCGAAGTCGCACAGCTTCAGCAGCGTTGCGCGCAGCGCCGACGTGTCGTACCAGCTGATCTTTTCGGGATGGTCGGACACGCCCGGCAGCGGCGGCGGGAAGCGCGGCACGAAGAATCCCTGCTGGCCCTGCATCATCGCGCTGGCAGCCTGCGACGCGGTGAAGAACGTGCGGATCTGGTCGATGCTGTTGAACAGCGCGAATTCGAACGCGGCCGGAATCGTGGGAAAGAACGCCGGCTGGCAGATCGTTTCCCAGAATTCGCGCAGGCGCTCGACGCGATGCTCGGGCGCATTGCCGGCGATCAGCGCGGTGTTGAGCGCGCCGATCGAGATGCCCGCGATCCAGTCGAGCGGAACGTCCGCCTCGTGCAGCCCTTCGAACACGCCGGCCTGATACGCGCCGAGCGCGCCGCCGCCCTGCAGGACGAGCGCGATCGTCTCGTACGGCAGCGACCGTGCAGGGGCCGGCGCGCCGGCTTCGTGTTGCAGGTCCGCCGCGTCGACGGCCTGCTTTTCTGTTCGGGCGTGCGGCTTCATCAATTGCTCCGGGAAATCCCGCCATGGATGGCGGAGAGGAAAGGCAAGGTGCGGGAATTGCCTCCCGTCAGGGAGGCGAGGACGTTACTGCATGAACCAGCCGTGGCTGACGACGAACGACTGGCCCGTGAGCGCGGCGCTCGGGAATGCCGACAGGAACAGCACCGTCTGCGCGACGTCCTGCACCGTCGTGAACACGCCGTCGACCGTGTTGCCGAGCATCACCTTCTTGATCACTTCTTCCTCGCTGATGCCGAGCTCCTTCGCCTGCTCCGGAATCTGCTTGTCGACCAGCGGCGTGCGCACGAAGCCCGGACACACGACGTGCGAGCGCACGTTGTGCTTCGCGCCTTCCTTCGCGAGCACGCGGGCGAGGCCGAGCAGACCGTGCTTGGCCGTCACGTACGCCGACTTCAGCGGCGACGCTTCGTGCGAGTGCACCGAACCCATGTAGATCACGACGCCGCCGCGATCGTCCTTGTACATGTGCTTGAGCGCGGCCTTCGTCGTCAGGAACGCGCCGTCGACGTGGATCGCCTGCATCTTCTTCCAGTCGGCGAACGAGTAGTTCTCGATCGGGTTGACGATCTGGATGCCGGCGTTCGACACGAGGATGTCGACCGAGCCGAACGCTTCGGCCACCTTGTCGATGCCGCTGTTCACGGCTTCCTCGTTCGTCACGTCCATCGCGACGCCGATCGCCTTGCCGCCCGCCTTGATGATCTCGTCGGCGACCGCATTCGCGCCGTCCTGGTTCAGGTCGGCGATCGCGACGGCCGCGCCTGCTTTGGCGAGCTCGAGTGCGATTTCCTTGCCGATGCCGCTTGCGGCGCCCGTGACGACTGCGGTCTTGCCATTCAGGTTGCTCATTTCGAATTCCCGTGGTGAAAGGTTTGACAGGGAGAAAGGACTGCGGACGTGTTACTGAGCCAGGTAATCGTAGACGACTTCGCCAAGGCCCAGTGTCAAATCTGCGACGAGGTGCCGGGCCTCGACGATCTCGAGCACCGGCAGGTCGGCCACGGGCGCGAGCGCGTGCGGCGCCAGCTCGAGCGATGCGGGGCCCGTCCACGCGCCCTTCATCTTGATGTCCTGCAGGTAGTAGCGCACCAGTTCGCACACGCGCGCGGTGCCGTCGACGTGCGGAATGATCTTCAGCAGGAAATTGGGGCCGGCGAGACGCTTCGTCTGCTCGTCGATATCCAGTTCCTTGTGCTTGTAGCCCATCGTGCCGGTCGCGACGCGCACCTTGCCGTAGTCGAGCGTGCCGAGGAGGTGGTCGGTGTTCACGTGCAGGGTGGGCGAGGCGAGCTTCTTCGGGAAGCCCCACAGCTCGCGGCCGCCGGCGATCGGCGGGTGATCGTCGAGATACATCGCGAGCGTGTAGCCGCCCGGCTGGCCGTTGTATTCGACGGGAATTACCTGGCCGCTTTCGGTGTAGTCGCCGAAGCCGGTCGAATCGGCCATGCGAATGAATTCGTAATGCACGAGCGGCTCGGTGACCTGCAGCGGCTCGGGGACAATTTCACGGAGACGGTCCGGATCGGTGCGATACGTGATGATCAGGAACTCACGGTTGACGAAACGGTAGGGGCCCATCGGGAAGGCGGGGCTGGTCAACGGCATCGCAAACGCTTTCGATCGGACATCGCTGGTTTTCATGCGGACTCCTTGTTGTTGATCGCTTCGTGGATGAGTGCTCGTAATCGTATGCCTGTGCGTTGCCGTTGTGCGATGCCGCATTTGGAATTAATTGTTGCCGATTTCAAAGTATTTGCGGCGTAAATATTGAGATGAACGATGCAAACGGCTCGGATGGCGCCCGGCGGTCCGATCTTCGCACACGTCGATGACGTCACGATGTGAAAAAGGTGAGTCTTTACGGGATGCTGGGTGAGCCTTTTCGGGAGACGGTCGCGCGGAAATATGACAATTGTGTGAACTTGTGCTGCGGTGCAGGCTCTAAGTGCGTTCGCCGCGGCGGGTGGGCCCTGTCCCGCATGCCCGCCGAATTAAGCATCGCTTAAGCGGGCGCCCGCTAGCATCGTTCCTGTCCGACCGGGCAACCGGTCGAATCTTTACGTCCCACGCAACCGGATTCATGCAGAACCTCAATCTCACCCTCTTTTCCGCCATCAACGCCGGGGTTGCGCCGCAGCCGGGCGTGGCCCGCCTCGCCATCTTCGCCGCCGACTGGCTCGTCTATGCGCTACCCGCGATGCTGTTGCTGACCTGGATATTCGGCGCGCGCCCGACGCGGCGCCAGGCGATCGAAGCCGGTGTCGGCGTATGCGTGGCGCTCGCGCTCGCGCAGGTGATCGGGCATGTCTGGTTCTCGCCGCGTCCGTTCATGGCCGGCGTCGGCACGCAATTGATTCCGCATTCGCCGGACAGCTCGTTTCCGAGCGATCACATGACGTTCGCATGGAGCCTGGCGGTCGGCCTGATGCTCGGCGGCACGACCCGGCTCACCGGGTTCGTGATGGCCGCGATGGCCGTGGCGATTGCGTGGGGGCGCGTCTATGCGGGCGTGCACTGGCCGTTCGACATGGCGGGCGGCGTGCTGGTCGGGACGGCCGGCGCGCTGGCCGCACACCTGTACGGGCAACGCGTGACCGCGCTGCTTGAGCGGCTCGGCGATTCGGTGCATGCGGTCGTGATGGGGCGCCGGCACGCGCCGTAAGCGGAAGGAAGTCGGGCAGGAGGCCGTCAGCCAGGCGTGCCGGGCGAGCGGGCCGGTTCGGCCGCCGCGGACGGGCCGCCGCCCGCATCATGCAGTTCGGGCGTATCGGCCGGGTGCTGCGCGGCGTCGCGATCAAGGGCGCTTTCCTTCAGGATCGCGCACATCGCGACGAACAGCGCGAGTACGACCGCGGCGAGGCCACAATAACCGGCGATCTTCAGGTTGCGAAGGAAAGGCGAAGCGTGGCTTTCTTTTGTCATGACCGGGCGCTCCTGGGCGGGCTGCGGCGGCTGTCGCCTGACAGCGGCGTCGCAGACATACATATATACCAGCCGCGATGCCGATGCCAAGCCCGTCGGTGCGCCGGCGCCACGGTCGCATCACCCGTCAAGCCGTCGGGTGCCCGTAAGCCGGGTGCCCGTACCCTTCAGTCTTCCAGCGTTTCGTGTACGGCCGCCGCGCCGCGCTTCCAGTAGGCTGCCGCGCGGATGCGCGACTTGTCGACCCCGCGCTCGCCGGTCAGGTGCTGCCGGACCGCGCGCATCGACAGCGCTTCGCCGGCCGCCCACACGTAGCCGTCGCCCGACGGCGGCAGCGGCAGGTCGCGGACCGCATCCAGCAGCACGTCGCCGTCCGCCGCGTCGGCTTCGGCGCGGAAGCGCCAGATTTCATGCACGTCGGCGTGCGTATCGAACGAGATCTGCGCGGTGCGATCCGCGACTTCCAGCACGACCGCCGCGCGCGCACCGGCCGGCAATTCCTCGAGACGCCGCGCGATCGCCGGCAGCGCCGTATCGTCGCCGATCAGCAGATGCCAGTCAAAACCGGTCGGGACGACGAACGAACCGCGCGGGCCGCCGATGCCGAGCCATTGGCCGACGCGCGCCTGCGTGGCCCACTGCGACGCGGGGCCCGGATGGTTCAGCACGAATTCCAGATCGAGCTCGCACGCGGCGCGGTCGAAGCGGCGCGGCGTGAAGTCGCGCGCGACGGGCTTCGGCTCGCCTTCCGGAAACTCGGGGCCGTTCGCGCCGAGCGTCGGCATCGCGGGCCGTTCGGCGCCGGGCGGCGGGAAAAACACTTTCACGTGGTCGTCGAACGACGCGGATTCGAAATCCGCGAGATCGGGGCCGCCGAGCGTGACGCGCAGCAGATGCGGCGTCACGGTGTGCACGCGCAGCACCTGCAGCAGGCGGAACTTGAGGGTGTGGCGCACGCGGGTCACGGTGCGTTCGGATGTGTTCTGCATCAATCCGTACTCCTTATATGTTGGCGGGCGGCGCGGATGACGCGTCGGTGCCGCCTTCGATTTCGGCCGTCGCGCGGCGCATGATTGCCGCGATGCGGCGCTGTTCGTCGGGGCCGGCTGCGCTCTTGTGCAGCAGCGCCCGCTTGAGCGCGACGCGCGCTTCGACGAACTCCGGCAGCCAGCCGGCTTGCGATTCGTCTTGCGCTTCGTTGCCGGCCGATTCCCCGGCGAAAGCGCGGCGCATGAACTCCATCTTGCGCGCGAGGTGCGTGAGGCGTGCGAACAGCGTGTCGACGCGTTCGCGTTGCGCGTCGAGATGCACGCGGCCGGCGTCGGTCAGCGCATAACGCTTGCGGTTGCCTTCCGCCTGCGACGCGACGAAGCCGCCTTCCTCGAGATACGTGAGCGCCGGATACACCATGCCGGGGCTCGGGCTGTAGAAACCGTTCGAACGTGTGTCGAGCGCCTTGATCAGCTCGTAGCCATGGCTCGGTTGCTCGGCAACCAGCGCGAGCAGCAGCAGCTGGAGATCGTCGGAGCTGAACTGGCGGCCGCGCGGCATGCCGTCGTCGCCGAAATCGCCAAAGCCGCCGCGCCCGCCCCGGCCGCCGAACGGGCCGCCACCGAACGAATCGTGGCCGCGGCGGTGGCGACCGATCGCGTGCCAGAGACCGGCGAACCAGTCAGGGCCTGCATGCGCACCTTGCCCGTCGCATCGGGCATGGCCGCGGAAGTGGTTGTGTCGCATGATCGTGTCCTGTATGTCGTAAAACATATCTAAAGATATATATCGAAAGATAGGGCGTCAAGGGGATTATTTGGGGTGGGATGGAGGGGCGGCCGCGATGTAGGTTGGCAAAAAAGGTGGTCTTTTTTGCAGTGTTTGATCAAAGCTATTAATTTGTAAGGCAAATAGTTAATGTGTTTGTTCGCGGTTGTCGTGAACTTCCGCGGAAAAGGCGCGCGGCGCCTCGGGGCGGGAGATCGTCGCTGTAGCTTTGAGGATCCCGGTGATGGCCTTTCTCGGCGATGTTGTCTGAGCCATCATCGAGGGGTATTAGATTGGTGTTTTCAATGTGCTGCCAAAGGGCGCTCGACGACCGCGAGTAATTCGGACTACACATCAAAACCGGGGCAGGTATGCGCCAAGTAATGGCGCTATCTCAGATCCGCACATTGATCAACTGAGCGTAGCGGTCACTGTGTCAGTCGGTAGTTCAGAGAATCGAGGCCGGTTGCGGAAAGTCTGACGATATTTGCGGGTGCGGTAGAAGGGCGCGGTCGTTTGCATACGGCAACGAACCGCCGCCCCTGGATCAATCACATTAGAAGTCGTCGGAAGTATCGATCTCTACGTTAATCGGCACCAGAGATCTTGAGCGATCGGCTGATAAATATCCGTTTCAACGTCGACTGGCAATTCGAGTGATACCACGAGGGAATAGCCGTCGGCACGCAACGCCTAGCTCGAGCACAACGGAACGATGATAACGTTGCGGGTGCCGCAAAAAACTCAGCTTCACGACGCAATAGGGCAATCGCATCGCGCTTCATGCACACACGCAGCCGGGGCAGGCGTCTCATACCCTAAGTGACGTAGCGACTTCATCAGACGGCGAAGATCCGGCGCTGGTAGTCGAGAACCAAGCGATCGATGTCCTGATCGGCCCGCCGCGGCCGGCTTTTCGGTTCGAGCCACAGCCATCGCATCATCCGGTAGCGGGCTTCGGTGCACATCAGCCACGAGTCCCAGTCCGACCAGTGGCGTAGCAACGGGATGTTGCGAATGTCCCGCAGCCCATCGCGAACTTCGTATACATGGAAGTACTGGCCGGCACGCTGACTCAATTCGTCGAACGCATGCGCGGCCCGCGTCGGGTCGGACAGCAGAAAATCGTGGATTTCGATGATCACGTGGCTGCCCGAGAGTTGTTCCAGCAGCGTGTCGTTGAACAGGTCGAATTCCGCGCCCTCGATATCGCACAAGATCACCCGCTCGGCCGGATTGCCGCCGTGCTCCGACAGGATCGCCGGCAGGTTACGATCGGCCTGCCCGTAGACCGCGACGCGGTCCGCCAGTCCCATCTCCGCAGCTCGGTGCTCGATGGCCCGGCGACGCTGCTCGTCCATTTCAAAACACAGGCTGCGACCAAAGACGTTGTTACTGACTAGTCCGATGCCAAAATTTCCGTCAGCGGCTCCTAGATCGACCAGCACCTTTTGGGGGGACCCAAGGGCATCGAGAATTGCGCAGACAGCGATTTCGTAGGTGCCGAGCAGGAAGCCGCCGACTGTGACTTCCGCCCAGTGGCTGACGCCGATCGGAAACCCACGAAGGATGCCGTATTGGACAATCGAGCCCGTCTGCTCGCGCAGCAACTGTGTCAGATAGTGCAGACGAAGATTCGCAGCTTGAATCGAGCTTTGGCTGAAGTACTGAGAGTGGTCCATTTTTCCTGTTCTTCCCGGGTGATGAAGTACGTCGAGAAATATAGCGTCGACAAATTGTCTTCTGCGGATCAGGCAGTGAGTCTCGCGTCGATCCTATCGGAATCCAGCCACACTCGACGAACTTTGGCGAGAGGTTGATAGTGTTGGAGCGAGTGCAATGTTCATGTGGATGGACGTGTATGAGCTCCGTTCGAGGGCAGATAGTGGCAGCTCGGAACTGGCCAGTGTGCCCAGTACGCGTAGGCCTTCGTGCGTCAGTGACGAGATGTGCTCGGATTGTGCGACACCGCCCTCATGTCGAGCTGCTCCGCGAATATCTGCAACTCGCGGCCGGTAGTCATGTCACCAGTCGGATTCGGGTAAACATCGATGAGTTCATGTGGGCGCATAAGTTGTCACGTTCGGCGATTCTCGACCCTTATGCGTTGCTCTCTTGGCGGCAAAGCATGACTGACCGATTGTTTATGAAACTCTGCCGCTGGGAAATAGGCTGGGCAATATTGTGTCAGCTTCAAATGAAGCGGAGCGGTGTTCATTATCAACAAATAGCGCACAAGAAACGATTTTATCTGTGATTGGCTGACAAGTTGATTTCATTTTTACGATCTTATTTCGAGTTCCTGAAAATTTCCCAATACAATCTTTCTATTTGGAAGAAAAATTGTCAAATTTTGTCATATCTTAACTAATCCGTGGTTGCCTCAATGATCTGCAGTTACATTCTGAAACAACTGCCGATGAGTACGGCTTGCTCAATGGTTGATTTAAATAAAAGAAATTAAATTGTAAGAATTTAGTATTACGAAATATATGGATTGCGCTGTCATAAGAATCTCGCATATATCGCATGGGGGCTTTAGTGAATCCGGATATTGCTTTGCATATGCTCGGGGAGACATTCTGGACCGGGTTGCTAGTTTGCGCACCGGTACTGGGTAGCGTATTGCTGGTGGGTCTGATCGTCAGCGTTTTTCAAGTCGTTACGCAAATCCAAGACATGTCTTTGACATTCATCCCGAAACTCGTGACGGCGATCCTGGTACTCACGACGATTGGGGCATGGATGCTGCGGGAGATGGCTCAATTTTCGTCACGTCTCTGGACAAGTATTCCCAGCCTTTTTTGACCGCGGACGAAGATAATGCCGAATACCCTATCCGCTTGGGGGCTGAGTAGCGATTGGCTTGTCACAGCGACATTGCTGTCGATTCGCGTCGGCGCCGCATTCCTGTTTACGCCGTTGTTGACCGTAGTCAACGTACCGGGGCCGGTGCGCTTGTTGATTGTGATTGGGCTGGCCGTGGGGCTGACTCCCGCCACACCCGGTGCTGGTGCACTCACGTCAAACGGATCTTCGACTGCTGATGCCTTACGCGGTGACGTTGTATTCGGCTGGATTCTTTCGGAAATGGCATTTGGCGTGGCATTGGCTGTTGCCGTCCACTTGGCGTTCGCCGTCTTTTCTCTTGCGGGCCGGATACTGGACATTCAGATCGGTTTCGGCCTAGCACAGGTCTTTGATCCAAGCACCAATGCAGTCGTGCCGGTGCTGACGACGATATTCAATCAAGCTGCCGTCATCGTTTTTTTTCTCGTCGACGGCCATCACATGTTGCTGCGGGGCATCGCGTACAGCCTTCATCGATTTCCTCTCGGGGCGCCATGGCCGCTGGATGCGGCGGTGGCTCCGATTCTGGCCCAAGCAGCCGAAATGCTCGACCTCGCATTCTCGCTGGTTTCTCCGATCGTGTTTTGCATTCTGATCGTTGAGTTCGCGCTTGCGTTGTTGTCGCGCAGCGTTCCGCAGATGCACATGCTGTCGATGGGGCTGCCCGTGAAGATCCTGATCGGGCTGGCTGTACTGTCGTTCTGGATCGTGGGAAATGGGGCGGCGATGTTACGTATTTACGGAACGCTCTATCACGCATGGGACGGGTGGTTTGGCGCTGCGAGCGTTGACGGGGGCTCGCATGGCCGACGCTGAACAAAATCGCAGCGAAGCGGCGACGCCTCATAAGCTGAAGAAGGCACGCGAGCAAGGACAGGTTGCGAAAAGTCGTGACCTGCCGCTGGCGATCGTGTTGATTGCGACGATGCTGTACGCATCATCGCAGGCTTGGCCAGTCTGGCGTCAGGTGTTCACCTTTGCCCGAGGATTGATGGTCGAGGCAAGTTCCGGTGCGCTAGATCCGGCACTGCTCGTGACACTCCTGGAGCGGATGATTCACATGTGCGTGGTCGCCGCGACACCGTTCCTGGCGGTCGTGGTGATTGCCGCGATCATCGGCAACCTGCTGCAGGTCGGGCCGCTGATTGCACCGGCGACCATCGAACCGAATTTCGAGCGGTTGAATCCGGTCGAGGGATTTAGGCGCCTGTTCTCCCTTCAGTCGATTTACCAGGCACTCAGACTGCTGCTGAAGCTCGTATTGTTGGTGATCGCCGTCTATTTCGCGATCAAGAAGTTGCTGCCACAGTTTTATTTGCTGACGGGACAAGGTGCCCTGCGCCAGACGAAGACACTGCTCGACGACATTTCTTCACTTGGCCTGAAGGTCGGCGCGGTGTTTTTCCTGCTTGCTATGTTCGACTGGCTGCTGGCACGTCGGCGTTTCGCAAAGCGAATGAGAATGAGCCGCCGCGAGGTCAAGGACGAAGTGAAGCAACGCGAAGGCGATCCGCGTATCCGTGGACGCTTGCGCGAACTTCGACGCGACGTGCTGAAGCGCAGCCTTGCAGTCAGCCATACGCGCAATGCCGACGTGGTGATCACGAATCCCATCCACGTGGCTGTTGCGCTGCGTTATGTCGAAGGCGAAATGTCGGCGCCGCAATTGGTCGCGAAGGGGCGTGGACTGATGGCGGCGGTGATGCGAAGCATCGCGGCCCGTCACGGTATCCCGATCGTCCAGAATCCCCCGCTTGCCCGCGCGCTCTATCGTGAAACGGAGACCGACCAACACATTCCTCCGGCGATGTACGCAACCGTAGCCCGGATCATTGTTTGGGTTTTCGCGCGGCGACGAGCCGCGCACGAAACGGGCGTCGCGCCGGCGCCGCAGCGGAGCAGCCGATGAACGCGTTGAAGCGCATCCTCGGTCGACACGCCGATATCGTGATGGTCCTGCTTGTTCTCGGCGTGCTGGTGGTGTTGTTCGCTCCGATTCCAGCGGGCGTGCTGGATTTTCTGATCCTCACGAACGTCAGCTTTGCGCTACTGGTTTTGCTTCTGACGTTTTATATGGAGCGGCCGGTCGAGTTTTCGACGTTCCCGTCGCTGTTGCTGATAGCAACGCTGTTCCGTTTGTCGCTCAACGTGGCGGCGACCCGTCTGATTCTTTCGTCCGGAAACGCGGGCAAGGTGATATCGGCGATCGGCGCGTTTGTCGTGGGCGGCAACTATGTCATTGGGTTGATTGTCTTTCTGATCCTTATCGTCGTGCAGTACGTGGTAGTGACCAACGGTGCACAGCGTGTTTCCGAAGTTGCGGCGCGCTTCACGCTGGACAGCATGCCCGGACAGCAAATGAGCATCGACGCGGACCTGAACATGGGGTTCATCGATCAGGCGGAAGCGCAGCGGCGACGCAAAAATCTCGAGAAGGAAGCCGCCTTCTATGGCGCGATGGACGGGGCGAGCAAGTTCGTGAAGGGTGATGCGATTGCCGGCATTCTCATCATGCTGATCAACATTGTTGGTGGTCTCGTGATTGGCGTGATGCAGCAGGGCATGCAATGGGGTGATGCATTGCAGACATATACGCTACTCACGATCGGAGACGGCATCGTTACGCAGGTTCCGGCGCTGGTGATTGCCGTGGGGACTGGCATTATCGTGACGCGTTCCGCAAGTGACGCGAATTTGAGCGCTGAAGTCGCGCGACAAATCACGTCGTTTCCGAAGACGCTATTACTCGTGGCGGGTGCGTTGGGCGGGCTGATCCTGTTGCCCGGCATCCCGTCGTTTCCGGCCGCGGTGCTCGCCTGCCTCGCGTTGACCGTGGCGGTGATGCTCTATCGAGCGGCGCGCCGGCGCGACGAGTCATTGTCGCTCGAATCCGGAGACCAGCCGGGCGATGTGCGCGAGGGTCGCGGCACCGAAGCCGATCCCTATGCCCAGCTCGCCGTCGAACCGATCGAGGTTCATCTTGGCTCGTACTGGGCCGGACAGGCGGATCAGGCGGATGGCTTTCTGAACGAGCGAATCGCGGCTTTCCGCAATCAACATGCGTTCGAACTGGGACAGGTATTGCCGCCCGTGCGATTCAAGGCGAACGGCAAGCTCGCTCCTGATCGTTACGAAATCCTGGTAGACGGTGTCCCCCGCGCGAGGGGAGAGGCGCGTGTCGAGCGATTGCTTGCCATTCATCCGTCCGGCGACGTGCGATCGATCCCCGGCGAGCCGACGCGGGATCCGACATATGGTTTGCCGGCGATCTGGATCGAGGAGATGCAGCGCGAAGCCGCGCTTGCCGCGAAGTTCACGCTTGTGGACGGCGGCACGGTTCTGATTACCCACCTTTGCGAAATATTGCGTCGCGAATCCGCGACTTTGCTTACCCGGGGAGAGACCGAACGTCTGCTTTCACGCGTCCGCAGTGCGCAGCCTGGCCTTGTCGAAGAACTGGTGCCGACGGTCTTGTCGCTGAGCGATATTCAGAAAGTACTGCAGAGCTTGCTACGCGAAAAGGTGCCGATTCGAAATATCGAAGCGATCGTCGAGACTCTCGCCGATGCTGCACGCTACAGCAAGGATGTTGGTCAACTGACAGAACTGGTGCGACGCAGGCTGAGTCACGCGATTTGTCATGGATTGATCGGTGACACCAACGCACTTCATGTGTTGACACTCGATCCTGCAGTCGAGGGCGAGATCCTGAGCGGCTTTCAGGCAGTGCGCGAGGCGCCGGACGGTACACCGCAAGCGTTCGCGATCGATCCGCGCCTCTCGGAACAACTCATGACGCGTCTCGTGCAGCAGGCGGAACGCATGATGAAAGGAAACCTGCAACCGGTGCTGCTTTGCGCACCGGATCTGCGACGCCATCTTCGCGCGCTATCCGAACGCGTCGTGCCGCATTTGCGAGTGCTGTCGATGGCCGAGATTCCGCAGACCGTCGAGCTGAAATCGTGGGGAATCGTGAAGCTGTAGTGCTATAGCGGAAAAGACCTGGAAAACGTCGCAGTACCCCTTGTTTTGACAACAGGCCAAGCACGGAAATGGACGACATATTTGCAATTGGATTGATCGGCATGCAGCAGGATCTGGCCAAGGTGGATCGAGTCGCGGCGAATATCGCGAACGTATCGACACCAGGCTATCGGCGCGAAGTGCTTGGCGCGGCCCCATTTGCCGACGTCGCTCGACTGGCGGCCGGTAATGGCCAGGGATCGACACCTTCAGCGGTAGAGCCTGCATTCGAGCAGGCAAGCATGCGCGTCCTGCTCGATACGCGTCCCGGCACGCTCAAGGTGACGGGCGAACCGCTAGATGTCGCGCTCACTTCCGATGGCTTCTTCGAGGTGGAAACGGCGAACGGAATGGCTTATACGCGACAAGGAAACTTCAGCGTGGATAGCCGCGGCAGGCTCGTCACCGCTCAGGGTGATCCCGTGATGGGGCGTGGCGGGGAGATCCATCTGAACACAACGACGCCCGTGATCGATCGACAGGGCAATGTGACCGAGCCGGCGTCATCCGGTGCGTCTGCGGGGGCATCGCGTTCGCCGGTTGCGCAGTTGAAGGTCGTCACGTTTGACGATCCGCAGTCGTTGACGAAGGTCGGCGACGGTCTGTATGCCGCCGGGACCGGTTTGAAAGTGATTGCGGACGGAACGGAGGTGCGCCAGGGCGCACTCGAGAATTCGAACGTAAATGCGATGCGGGAAATGATGCAACTGATGCAAACGACTCGTCATTTCGAGTCGATGCAGAAAATCGTCCAGAACTACGACGGGTTACTGGACACCGCCATTCACAAGCTCGGCGATCTGTCGTAACGCCGTGACCGGAACAGGGGACAGCACATCATGCTAGACGCTCTTTATGTCGCGGCAACCGGCATGCAGGCACAGCAGCTCGACGTCGACACGATTGCGAACAACCTCGCGAATCTCAACACGACAGCATTCAAGAAATCGAGGATCAGCTTTACCGACCTCGTCACGCTTGAGCGCGTTCGGCAAACGCACGTGGCGGGAAGCGGGCGCGGCGGCGGCATCGACGAAACCGGGCCGCTGGCCGCCGTGCCTCGCATGGGGGCGGGGGTCGGTATCGCCAGTGTTGCCAAGCTGTTCGATGCGGGGGTGATTTCACAGACCAATTCGCAGTGGGACGTCGCGATCAACGGTGACGGCTTTCTGTCCGTGTCGATGCCGGACGGGTCGACGGCGTATACCCGGGGCGGCACGCTGATCGTCAACGGTGACGGGCTGCTTGCGACTCAAAGCGGGCAACCGCTCAAACCTGGCCTCGCCGTACCGGCGAATGCAACCGGGATGACGATCGGCAGCGATGGCAGCGTGTCGGTTACGGTTTCGGGTCAAAGCGGGCCGGTGAAACTCGGCCAATTGCAACTCGTGCGGTTCTCCAATCCGGCTGCTTTGCTTGCGCAAGGCGACGGGCTCTACAGCGAAAGCGACGGTTCGGGCGAGCCGATCTCAGGCAACGCCGGACAGGATGGTATCGGAACCATGCAGCAAGGTGCACTGGAAGGATCCAATGTGCAAATGGTCGACGAGATGGTCAACCTGATGGTCGCGCAGCGTGCCTACGAAGCGAGCGTGAAAGTCGCTCAGGCGTCCGACGAACTGCTTGGCCTAGTCAACAATCTGCGTAAGTGAATCGACATGATGCTTGACAGGGTCCGGGGGAGTCGGGAAGCGTCAAAGGTCGTGCACGGCAGTGCGCTGGCGCTCCTGGCGATGCTGTCGTTCAGTGCTTACGCGGGACTGGACGATGTTGTTCGGATCGACTTGCGCGGCGATGTCGAAGTGACTCACCGTAAGGTCGTACTGGGTGATGTAGCTGTCATTCGCGATGGCGACGATACGAGAAATCGTCGTCTTGTCGCGTTGCCAATCGGATCCGTGCCGCAGTCAGGCGTACCTGTCGTTGTGAGCCGTGCCGTACTGAGCGCGTGGATCGAGAAGCGCGTTGGTCTTCGTGCCGAACAGATCGAATGGAGCGGCGATACGTCGAGTCGTGTGCATCTTGCCATGTCACGGGTGCGAGGCGATCTGATCGGCCAGAGGGCAGAGGCCGCGCTACGTACCGAACTGGAAGAAGGCGGAATGCATTGCACGATTTCGCTCGCGCATGTACCAGCCGACGTTGACGTTCCGGCGGGCACGCTCACCATGGAAGTTCGTCAGATCGCGGCCCCGGCGATTCAGGATACGGCAGGAGACCGATTCGTTTCGAAGCATCAATCCGCCTGGGTGGATCTTCACGTGGATGGTGTTTTCGTGCGGACGGTTCCGGTGGATTTCGACGTGAGCGTTTCTGCGCCGACCTATGTTGCTGCAAGGGATCTCCGCGTCGGCCAAGTCCTCGATCCGACGCGGCCCGATCCGACACAAGTGAAGATCGAGGAACGGGAGTGGAGCGGCCGGCCGACTCCGCCCCTTCGTGTGGCGACGGCGCTTGATCAGGCACGGAAAGTCGAACCGGTCAACGCCGAGGACAGTCCGATGATGCGCGTGCGTCGCCCGGTCCAGGCGGGCCGCGTCTTGTCGAAGGCTGATGTCGAGCCGCTGCCGAAGGTGACTCGAGGCGACTATGCGACGTTGCGCGAAGTTGCCGGTCCGATCGCGCTGGAAAGCCGCGTCGAGGTGATGGAGGACGGTCAGGTGGGCGATACCGTGCGCGTCAGGCAGACCGGTGCGTCGGATACGGTCGTGGCGCGCGTGACCGGGCCGCATGCGGTAGAGGTGCATCAATGAAATTGCTCCGCCTGCCTGCTTTCGCCGTGCTCGGGATGCTGATCGCTGTCGCATCCCGGTGCGCTTCGGCCGAAAGCCTGTATCGCGAAGATACCTATCGCGCTTTAACGAGTGACCAGAAGGCCTATCGAACCGGCGACCTGCTGACAGTCAAGGTCTACGAACAATCGTCGGCCACGACGAGCACCGACACTTCGACGCAGCGGACGAACGGCCTCAATGGCTCGATTTCCATTTTGCCGAGTGGGCGGCAACTCGGCGGATCGCTTGCGCAGGGCGGCACGTTCGATGGAGGCGGTACGACCCAGCGTGCCAACAAGCTGCTCGCGACGCTTAGCGTGAACGTCAAGGACGTGCTGCCGAACGGTGATCTCGTGGTGGCGGGAGAGCAGACCCTGACCGTCAACAACGAGCAGCACAAGGTCAATCTGACGGGGCGGGTCAGACCGCAAGACATATCGAGCGACAACGTCGTCCTTTCGACGCGTCTTGCCGATGCGCATATCGATTATCTCGGTGAGGGCGATCTGTCAGATCGCCAGAAGCGCGGTTGGTGGCGCAAGGTGCTGGATTGGCTGGGGCTATGATGAATCGAGCATCGCATTTAAGCGCGGGAACGGTATGTGCAATCGTACGTGGCGCCCGCATCCTGGTTGCCGTTGCATTGGGCGTTGCACTTGCCGCGACTGCATGCGCAGCCGAAGGCACGACGCGTGTGAAGGATCTGGGCAAATTGCGTGGCTGGCGCGACAACGCGCTGGTCGGCTACGGCATCGTCACGGGCCTGGCGGGAACAGGCGATTCGCCGACGAATGCAACGACGCGGCAGGCGCTGTCGAACGTGTTTGCGCAATTCAATCTGACCGTCCCCGCGTCGCAGGTTCAGAGCCGCAACGTCGCGGTCGTGATGGTGTCGGCCGAGATGCCGCCGTTCGCGCGCGCTGGCGATGCGCTGGACGCAACGGTGTCCTCGGCCGGCGACGCCCGGAGCCTGGTCGGCGGCACACTGCTTGTCGCGCCGCTCAAGGCGGCTAACGGCCGAACGTATGCGCTGGCAGAGGGCGCGGTCGACGTCGGTGGATATCGCTACGACGCCAACGGCAACGTCGTGCAGAAAAATCACCCGACTGTCGGCTCGATTCCGAACGGCGCGAAAGTCGAAGTGGGCGTGACGGCGCAGATGGTGGCTCCCGATCAGACCATCACATTCGATCTCACCTATCCCGACTACACGACGGCGAGCCGGATCGCGGCGGCCATCAACGCGAAACTCGGTGCGGGTGTCGCGCGCGCGCGCGATGCCGAGGGCGTCGAAATCCTGGTGCCGAACGATCAACGTGATCAGCTCGTATCGTTCGTGTCGCGCATCGAGGCGGTTGGTGTCGAGCCGGACCGCCGCGCGCGAGTGGTGGTCAATGAACGCACGGGCACGGTCGTATCGGGCGGGGATGTCCGCATCTCGCCGGTGGCGATTTCGCAAGGCGATCTGAAGATCTCGATCTCCAGCTACAACAGCGTATCGCAACCGATCGGCATTTGGGGCGGCCATTCTGGTGTGCGCACGGCGCTTGTCACGAATTCGACGATCGACGTGGACGAGCAACTCGGTCCCGGCTATGTCGCGCCGAGGAGCAATACGGTTGCCGATCTCGTGCAGTCGCTGGCGCGACTCAAGACGAATACCCGCGATGTGATCTCGATTTTGCAGGCAATCAAGGCGGCAGGCGCACTGCACGCCGAGCTCGTGGTGCAGTGAACGATCAACCGGAGAACGCAGTGACGGAAGGAACGGAGGCGATTACAAGCGCAACACTGGGGTTGGCGCTGGATGCCGCGAGCCTGCGGCAGCAGGCAATTGCCGCGAACATCGCGAATGCGCAGACCGATGGATACGTCCCGCTGGGTGTCGATTTCGAGCGGCAATTGATTGACGCACGACAGACGTGGGCAAGTTCCGGCAGTGTCGATGCCGAGTCGTTGCGCGGCGTGGCGCCGCGTCTCGTGCGTGTTGCGTCGCAGGACGGCATGCAGTCTGGACTCGACATGCAGGTTGCGGCACTGGCGCAGAACGGCGTGCATTTTCAGACGTTGTTGAAAGCATTGTCGAAACACTATGCGTTGCTGGAAGAAGCGGTCAGCGACGGCAAGAAGTGATTCCTTGAGGAGATGTCCGATGGACTATCAGCAGGTATTCGCGATCAGCTCGGCCGGCATGACAGTCGAGCGTACGCGCGTGGACGTTGCGGCGCTGAACCTCGCCAACGCCAACACGATGCAGGGCGGCGGCGGTGTTCGTTATCAGCCGTTGCGGGTCGTCGCTACGAGCGTGCCAGCATCGGGGGCAACCGGTACGTTTTCAGCACGATTCGACGCCGAGATGGCACGAGCGCAAATCAACGGCATGCCGGCCTTTAGTACGCCGGTCGCGGTCATCGTGCCAGGCGAATCGTCGCCCCGTCGCGTCTACGAGCCCGACAATCCGTTCGCCAACGACAAGGGATTCATCGAGTATCCCGGCGTCAATCCGGCGCAAGAGATGGTCGGAATGATGGGGGCGATGCGCGCGTATGAGGCCAATGTCGCGGCGATGAATATGGAAAAGACGCTGGTATTGCGCACGCTCGATATCGGTGGAGGGCAATCATGACCGGCATCGATGCGATTACGGCCGCCGCGACTGCTTCCGCGTCCCAGGTATCGGTCCCCAGTATGGAGGCAGGCACTATCCAGACCGCCGGTGCGCAGCCGTCTGCATCGTTTGGCCAGTTCGTTGGCGACGGGGTGGAACAGGTGAATCAGGCGCTCCTCGCATCGCAAAGCGATTTGCAGTCCCTCGCGCTGGGGAATGCACAAAACCTCCACCAGATCATGATGCGCCTTGAGGAAACCCGCCTTTCGTTCGAGCTGATGATGCAGGTTCGTTCACGCGTGCTCGAAGCGTATCAGGATGTGATGAAGATGCAGATCTAGCCGAGGATTCGATGCGCGGATATAAAGCGGCGGCCCGGTATGGCCGTGACGTACGAGATACCGGTGGGAGTGCGACTTGATGCAGCAATGGTGGAACAAACTGGGTGAATCGGTCGGCGGCGCGGCGCGTGCTGGCCTGATGGCGGCTGTCGTTGTCGTTGCCCTGTTGATGGGCGGTAGCGCCTATTGGCTGCTGCGGCCGACACCGCAGGTTCTGTTCGGCGATCTTTCACCGCAGGATACGGCTGCGATGACGGCGGAGCTGGACAGAATGAAAGTGCCGTATACGCTCGCGGAGTCTGGCGGTGACGGCGGCACCAAAATACTCGTCGACGGGGCGGACGTTTATAAAACCCGCATCAAGCTGATGGGGAAGGATATTCCGCTTCACGGCGCAGTAGGCTTCGAGTTGTTCAACGGCAGCGACTTCGGCATGACCGAGTTTGCGCAGAAGATCAACTATCAGCGCGCATTGCAAGGCGAACTGACGCGCACCATTCTTTCGCTGGCGGAGGTGCGCGACGCGCGTGTGTTGCTCGCATTTCCCGAGCAGAGCGTGTTTCGTCAGCCGACCGGTAGCGCAAAGGCGTCGGTGACGCTGACGCTCAAGCAGGGCCGGGAACTCGGCGCCGATCAGGTGGCAGGTATCCAGCGGCTCGTTGCCGCTTCGGTTCCGGGCATCGTCGCGCAGAACGTGACGATTGTCGACCAGAGCGGGGTTGCGTTGACGAGGTCACCGGTCGATGCCGACGCAGGCTCTTCCGGATCAGCCGTGCTCGAACTGAAGAAGGACGCCGATCGCTATTTTTCCCGAAAGGTCAACGACGTACTTACCCAGGCGCTCGGCGCGGGGCGCGCGCTCGCAAGCGTCGACGTGACGCTAGATATGGAGCGCATGCAGAGCAGTCTCGACGAACCCGTGTCGCCCGTCGGCCGCACGGGCGTGCCGACGGGGGTGGTCGTGCGTGAACATGAGACGAATAGGGGGGTGCCGCTGCCTGAAAGTAATCGTGCTGGTGGAGATAGTGCGGATACTGGCGGAAGCGATCAACGCGACGTCGAATATGCGATCGGGCATCGCATCGAACAAGTTGTCAGTCAGCCAGGATCGATTCGGCGCATCCAGGTCGCGGTGGTGGTCAACTCGCCGCTTGCTGCGGATCAGATCGATCACTTGCAGAAAGTGATCGCGGCGAGCGTCGGTGCGTCCACCGAGCGCGGAGATGTCGTCGTCATTCAGACACTGGACGCATCTTTGTCACCGGCGTCTTCGGCGGGAATTGCGACACCAAGCGGACTCGAGGCCGTCCCGGTTACCAATCGCCGCGCGACGGATCCTGCGCGTGCGCCACGCGGCATGGAGAGTGCGTCGATTATCGAAGCGGTCGTTGCGGGTCTCGCGGTCGCCATTGTCGCTGCTTTGCTGTTCGGGATCGCACGTCGACGCGGAGCACGCGCCGAGCACCCCCGATATGGCAAGCCCCTGACCGATGAACAGCGCGCGGCTGCGCTTGCGCAATTGCACGACTGGTTGCGCAGCGGCGGACCGGATCTTCAGCCCGCGGGCGCGTTGCCGGGCCAAAGTAGCGTGGCGGGCAACATGCAGCAATCTCACGCGAAAGGAGATGGCGGTGCGGGAGTCCGGCATGGATGATGGCCTGCTGATCGGAGCGCTTCCTGCGGCCGGCGACGATGTCCGGAAAGCGGCGTTGTTGCTGCACACGCTGTCAGGAGTGGATCGTGACTGGATGCTCGCCAGACTTCCGGCGGAGCATCGTCGGCTGTTGCTCGATCTTGTCGAAGAGCTGCGTGAACTGGGTATCCCCCCTGCCCGTTCGCTGTTTGATGCGGTGAAAGACGATACTGCAGCCAGCCGTTCATCAGCTTCCAGACCGGCCGACGGCAGTTGGGAGGGATGGTGCGCCGAAATCGATCGGGCCAGCCCGTCCGCGGTATGGCCGATCTTGCGTGCGGAGCCGGAGCAATTGATTGCGCGTGTGCTGTCATTGCATGACTGGAGCTGGGCGACCGGAATGACGCAATGGCTTGATCCTATGCGGCGTACCACAGTACGGGTGCTGCTCGAGCGTATCAATGCGTCGGAATATGAGGACGCACAGGCGCTTAACGTGTATCTGCTGTCAAGGTTAGGCGCACGCATCCGTGCGTTGCCGGCCGAGGTTCGCCCGTCTGACCGGGTGGCCGTGGCGGGCAAACCGGTATCGCAGCGAGCGGCTTGGCAGTGGTCGATCTTCGGCCGTCATCGGGAGCCAGGTCGATGAACCGGACCAGACGTGGTGTGTTGCGGGGCGTCTCCGTTGTGCACGACGCCCATGTGCTGCTTCGACCGGGCGCAGCAACGCAGCTGCGCGGCGAGACGATGCCGACCGGAGAGGTCACGGGTCGTTCATCTCCGAATTCGTCGGATAGCGTTGGGATGCCGTACGCGCGCGAGCGGGAGGACGAACGGGCAAGCGGTATCGCGGACGGTTACCGGGAAGGATTCCAGCAGGGTCATGACGAAGGAAGAGCGACTGGTCTGCTGCAGGGGATGGAAGAAGGCCGGGCGGAAGCATTGACCCGAGCCAGGCAGGAGGCGGAGACGCGTGAACAGGTCGAACGCGTCGCACATGCCGAGCAGGTCGATCGTTTCGGGATGTGGCTGGGAGAGATCACCGCCGGCCTGACGCACCGATTGAGCGAATATGCGCGCCGGTCCGAGGACGACATGATCGTGCTATGTCATCGCGCGTTGTGCCGTGTATTCGGTGAAACCGTGGCCCATCGGGACAGTGCGGCGTTGATCGTCAGACAGGCAGTCGCGGAGTATTGCGCTGTCGATGTGGCCAGTACGCTGACAACGCTATTGACGGTGCGGGTGCATCCTGCAGACGTCGAGCACCTGGAGTCGGACGTCGAGCTGGCATTGGCGATTGAGCGCCATGGTGTGCAGCGTGTGACATGGGTCGGCGATGAACAGGTCGCCCTGGGGGGCTGCATGGTCGACGCCGATCACGGCAGGCTCGATGCGCGACTCGAAACGCAACTGACCGCGCTGACTGCATTGCTGTCGCGCAGTGTGCCTCCCGCCGCCGCGGAGGACGCATGAATCGCGATCGCATGGATCGGATCATGGAAAACGGAGAGAGCGCCGGCTCGGCCGTCGCGCGCGCGATCGCTGGGCTTCGCACCGCACCGCTCACGATGCGTATGGGTATCGTGCGAGGCATTCAGGGTCTCGCGGTTGAAGCTTCCGGGCCGCGTGTGCGGATCGGTGAGCTGTGCGCGATTGTGCCGCCCGGCGCCGCGCTGACTCCCGATGTCCGGGCGTTACTGGTCGATCAGTCCGAGGAGGCTGGCCCCAGTGTCGCCTCCCGTATGCCGATACTTGCTGAAGTCATCGGCATTCAGCCGTCGCATGTCATGTTGATGCCGTATTGCGATATACGCGCCGTGATGGTTGGCAGCACCGTTGTCGCTCTCGGAGATCGTTCGGAGATCGGTGTCGGTGACGAACTGCTGGGCCGCGTGATCGACGGTTTCGGTCTCCCGTTGGACGGCCTCCCGGCACCCGCCACGCGAGCTTCCCGTGCGGTGCAGGGAGCGCCGATCAATCCGATGGAGCGCCCTGGCATCGACACCGTGCTGGAGACTGGGGTGCGCGTGATCGACGGTCTGCTGACGATGGGTCGCGGCCAGCGCGTCGGCATCTTTGCCGGGAGCGGCGTTGGCAAGAGCACGTTGCTCGGCATGATTGCCCGTCATGTGCGTGCCGACGTCAACGTAATCGCCCTGATCGGTGAGCGAGGCCGTGAGGTGCGGGATTTTATAGAACGGCAACTGGGAGAAGAGGGCTTACGCCGGTCGGTCGTCGTGGTTGCGACGGCTGATCAGCCCGCGCTCGGCCGGATTCGAGCCGCACACGCTGCATTTGCGATTGCCGAATCGTTTCGAGACGCTGGCCGGCAGGTCGTGCTGACGGTCGATTCGATCACGCGTCTCGCGATGGCGCGCCGCGAGGTTGGGTTGTCCGCCGGTGAGCCGCCGACGGCGCGAGGCTATCCGCCGTCGGTATTCGCGGAACTGCCGCGGCTGTGCGAGCGGTGCGGAACCGCATCGTCCGGCGGGGCGATTACCGCGTTGCTGACCGTGCTGGTCGAGGGCGACGACTTCAACGAACCGATCGCGGATACCTTGCGCGCGGTACTCGACGGCCATATCGTCTTGTCCCGCGATCTCGCGAATGCAGGCCGTTATCCGGCCATCGACGTGCTCAAGAGTGCGAGCCGGCTGCTGACCGAGTTGACTGGTCCTGCCGAGCGCGAACTGATCCGTGAAGCCGTGCGCTTGCTGGAACTGCTCGAACGCAATCGCCAAATGGTGGAGCTGGGCGCCTACGAGCGGGGTACGAATCCGGTGCTCGACGCGGCGCTTGGCGTGCAGACGGAACTTGAAGGCTGGCTGCGCCAGCACGACGGAGGAGAGCCGAGACGACAGGCGCTTGATGCCTTGCGCGCGATTCTGAGGTCGCGAGATACCGATGCAACAGATTCGGACAAAAGCAGTCGCGCGTTTTCGATACGTGGCGCGGCGTCTCACGCGAGGATCGTGTCATGACTGTCGATCTCAGAGGGTTCCGATATCGACTGGAGCCTGCCCGCCGGCTGGCCGACTGGCGACTTGCGTCGACAATTACCCGCCTCGGCGAACTGCAGCGGGCCATCGACGATGTGACGCGGCGAATCGTCGATTTCGACGCTGCTTGCGAGGCACAGGCTCAGCGACTCGCAAGCTGGCTCGTGGCCGGATGTGATCCATCGGGCTATGCATCGGGCCTGCAATGGATGGCCAGACTTCATGGTGAACGGAATGCTGCCCGGGCTGCAAAGGATGAACTGCTGGAACGTCGCCGTCGTGTTCGAAACGAACTTGCGGTGCAGCAGGCGAGGGTAGATGCATTCGGTGCGCATCGGGACGCATGCGAGACGGCCTATGCGAGTGAGGAAGCATCGCGCGAGGCCGCGGAGGCCGACAAGGACTGGCTCGCGCGTGTGGCGTTGCGGGCGCAGAACGTCGCTCGAGGAAGGTCGTATGGAAAATGATCGCGTGCTGCTGTCGATTCCGCTGGGCGCCGCGCAGGCGGGAAGTGCCGGCGCGCGTCGGCAGACGTCTGCCCCGACCGGCGATCAAGCGTTGGCATGGCAACGTGAGTTGGCGCAAGCGCAGGCTGGCGGATTCGCGTCGTGGTTTTCGCCGGTCGTCCCGCCATCGCATGATGTACCGGATACCGGAACACCGGCCGATCATGCGTTGAGCATGAAATACGCCGGATCGTCAGGACACGCGCCGATTGCGGAATCCGGCCGGGATGTCCGGTCCGTGCAAGCGTCTGCGGGGCGCGTCGATCTCGACGACTACCCCGCACCTCGGCTCGACACGTCTGCGGCGTTGCCGATCACGGGAAATGTGCCGGCACCGCTTGCCCCGGTCGCCATATCAACCGCTGGTACGCCATCGACACCCTCTTCGTTGCAGACGTGGTTGACGACGTCCCTCGGGACACCCGTCGCGCATGCCGGTTCTCCGTCCGAAACGCTACGCACGGCAGTACGTGCGACACCTGACGACGATGGCGCGGAACCAGAACCACTCCAGTCATCAGAGCCGCAGCGCGGCGTGCCGAGGTCTCCGGATCCGATGCGCGTTTATGCCGAATGGAGCGAGGACGGCGTACGCGTATGGCTTGGCGCCGATACCGAGCGACTGGCGGACGTTGCCCGGGTCGCGCGCGTCTTGCGCGATCAACTCAGGCAGCAGGGAGTCCGTCTGCACGCCGTCGTCTGCAATGGCACAGAAATTCCGCTATGCGACGGAACTGCGGCAGAGGCGACCGCCGGATTTTCCCCATCGACCGATTCGTCTCGTTTTTGAACAGGAGGAGCTATGACGATCACCGCAACGAGTGGCGTGAGCAGCGCAGGCTCGAACAGCACGCTGTCCTTGCAGGACTTTCTGCAGGTCCTGATGACGCAACTCACGTATCAGGATCCGCTCAATCCGATGAACAACGAGCAGTTCATGGCGCAAATTGCTCAGTTTACGTCGCTTGAGGAGACGCAGCAGATGAACACGAGCATCCAGACGCTCGTCAGCAACCAGGCTGCACAGCAGTCGGTCGGGCTCATCGGCCATACCGTCAACTTCACCACGCAGTCCGGACCGCTGTCGGGCACGGTGCAGAGCATCGATTTGTCGGGATCGACGCCGCAACTCAGCATCAAGACGAGCACCGGAGTCGTGAGCGGCGTGAGCATCGGTCAATTGACTTCCATCCAGTGAGGTCGATGCGATGATCGATTCCATCACGATTGCCGAATCCGGGCTGCTCGGTTTCGAGGCAGGACTTCGCACCATCTCGAACAATACGGCGAACCTGAATACCCCGGGCTTCAAGGGTTCGTCGACCCAGTTCGCAGATCTGTTCTATTCGGACAGCAGTCTTGAAAGCGACGGGTCGCCGGGCGTCGGGGAATTCGGGTACGGGCTGAATACGTTGGGTACTACGCTGAACTTCAAGCCCGGACAACAGACGAGCACGGGAAATCCGCTCGACGTTGCGGAAAACGGGCAGGGCTACTTCGTGCTGAAGAACGCCGACGGCGAGCTGCACTACACGAAGGATGGCGAGTTCAAGTTCGATTCGAGCGGCACGCTCGTATCGGCGACGACGGGCGAGACGGTCATGGGCGTCGATGCCAACGGCAATCTCGTTCCCATTACGCTGACGAACCTGGGGACCAATGCGCCGAAAGCGACGACGACCGTGACGTTCAGCGGCAATCTGTCGTCGACTACCACGTCCGATACGGTTAATAACGTAACGGTGATTGATGCCGCCGGGACGACGCATACGTTGAGCGTCGCGTTGACGGCGGTAAGCGGTCAGACCGGCACGTGGAACGTGGCATTGATGGACGGAACGACACAGGTCGGTAAGGGCACGATCTCGTTCAACGGCGGCAACGTCGTGTCGGGCAGCAGCAAGGTTGCGCTGACCTACACGCCGACGGGGGGGCAATCCATGCCGTTGACCCTCGATTTCTCCAGCAACGTGACGTCGTTCGACTCGGGCACGAGTTCGACGCTGGCGTTTGCCACGCAGGACGGCTACGCGTCGAGCAGTTTGACCGGTGAGTCGTTCGATTCGACCGGAACACTCGTTCTCGCGTACGCGAACGGCCAGACGGCCAAGGGCCCTCAGCTCGCGCTGGCGCAGTTCAGCTCGCCGGATCAGGTGCAGTCGATCGGCAGCAACGAATTCGCCGCACAGGGTTCGAGCGGCTGGACGATCGGCACTGCGGGAACCGGCCAGTTCGGCACGGTGGCGGACAGCGAGGTCGAGGGCTCGAACGTCGATCTGTCGACGGAATTCAGCAACCTTGTCGTGATGCAACGCGGCTATCAGGCATGTTCGCAGGTCATATCGACAGCGAGCGACATGCTGAGCACGTTGTTCGGCATCTGGGGGAAGTAGGGTGAACGATACCGATACGCAAACGCCGGGCCGGAAAAGCGGCACCGCGCCCCATCGCGGAGAACTCGTGCCAGCCGAACGTGCACGACGCGACGCGCATCCGGTGCGGGCCCTGCGAGATGCTGCGCGCATGAGCCTTGCAACGACCGCCGACGCATTGCTGGCCTGCTGGTGTCGCGACTGGGGCGTGGCTGCGGATACGCAGCCCGTTTCCGCCCTATGTGTTCCAGCCTGGGATGCACCTTCGGATTCTGCGATGCGGGATGCCGTGTGGCGCCGGCTTGTCGTCGAAGAGTCCACCGTGTCGATCTGGTGGAGCTGGCAGGCCGGCAATTCGAGGCAGGCGGTGCCGGTGGATTCGACCGGCCCGTTCGGCGTTGTGCAGGAGCTGCTGTTCGGTGGTTGCGGTGCCGCGGGCGGTTTGGCGGCAGACACGGCGACTGCCGCATGGACCGACTGGTGTCAGCGAGTCGCACGGCAATGTGGTGCGACTCACGTCACGCAACGGGAGGTTTCCGCGTCCGATGGAGCGCAGGCGCTACCGGGATTCTTCTCAAGGCGCTGGACGGGTGCGGTGTTGCTGCGACTGACCGTCGGCGGGCAGATCCTGTGGCTCGCTCTCAACGCGACGGCTGCCGAAAGCTGGCTGCGCACTGGTGGTTTCGAAACGGCCGCCCCCGTTACTAGCGGCGCTGCACCGCTTACTACGCTGTCAGTGGCGCTCCGCGACGCGAGGGTCAATGTGCATATCGAGCTGCGGCCGGTCGAGATTGCCCTCGGCGATTTGATGACGCTCGCACCAGGCGACGTCATTCATACGCAACATGCGATCGATGTGCCACTGCAGATCCTGGTGAGCACGGTCGACGGTGCGTCGACCGTGCCGCTTTGTCACGCATATCTCGGGATGCGCGACGGGGCGCGTGCGGTCGTGCTTGCGAAGCCCGCTGGTTGAGCCGACACCGCCCTCGAGTTTTTCCGTCACCTTTTCGATTCAGATGAAACATGCTTAACCAGCCAACCAGTTTGATGAACGAACCGTCGCTTGACGTGACCGATTCGACCGATCAACCCGCTCACGCAAATCTCGTGCAACTCGTGGAATTGCCGAAAGGCGGCCACGATGGCGCGCCGTTGCCTTTCGATACCAGTAAGGGGGGCGCGACCGCCAATCCGCTGATGCAGGTCAGGGCGGCAGTGACGGTACGCGTCGGAACCGCGGAGTTGACCGTTGGCGAATTGATGAGTGCGCGCGAGGAACAGGTGCTGCGCCTCGACCAGTCGGTCGAAAGTCCAGTCGACCTGCTTGTCGGCGGCGAGGTCATTGCGCGCGGCACGCTGGTCATCATAGACGGCTGCTTCGGGGTACGTCTGACTGAATTGCCGCGCCCGCTGAAACCATGACCCAGCACGATCTTGCATCGCGTGGCCGACGAGCGGCATGCATTGTGTGGCTAGTCGCGTGGATGGTGGTCGCACCGGGAGCAAAGGCGGCCGAGTGCGCCACACCAGCCGGTGGAGCGTGGCGGCAAGACACTGATCTGCCGGACCGGTCGCACACTATCCGTGCGGCGGCCGCCGTCGTACTCACGCTCGCGGTCGGAACCGTCTGGCTCGTCTCGAGAAAACGCCGTGGCCAGACGGCAGGTTTACGCTGGGTACGCTTCGCGTCGCGCATGACCCGCGTCGGTGGCGGTGGGAATGACGGTGCGGTCGTCAGGCAGTCGTTCAGACTGGGCGGAGCGGCGACCATGCATGTGGTCGCCTGGGGTGAGCGCGAATGGTTGATCGGTTGCTCGGCGGCAGGGCTGACGGTAGTTGCCGAACAGCCCGCGCGAACAGCCGGCGGCGCGGTGCTCGCCGGGGAGGCGCAACGATGAGAGTCGTTTGCTATTCGGTTGCGCGCGAGTTGGTGTTAGCCCTGCTCGTCGTTCTGGCACTTGTCTTGATCGGTTCGCCGACTGCTCGAGCTGAATCGCAGCATGCGGGGCCCGTGGGGGCATGGAGCGTTATTGATGAAATGACCCGGCTGCCGGTCGCCGGTGCAACGAGCGCGCGCACCGGGACGCAGGCGCAGACGCCGGAAGCGACTGCCCAGCCGATTCGCATCGTGCTCGGCCTGACGATACTGGCAATCCTGCCGGCTCTGTTGATATGCACGACATCGTTTCTGCGTATCGTCATCGTGTTGTCGATGCTGCGCCATGCGCTCGGCATGCAGGAAACGCCGCCGAACAGTGCGCTGATCGGGCTGGCGCTCTTTCTGACGTTGTTCACGATGTCGCCCGTGGTGCAGGAGGTCGATCGTGCGGCGTTTCAGCCATTCATGCAGGGGACGCTGTCGATGGAGGGCGCGTACGAGAAGGGCGTGACTCCGATGCGGGCGTACATGATCCGTCAGACGCGCGAGCAGGATGTCGCACTGATGATCGAGTTGTCGAAGGCGCCGTCGCCGTCATCGATCGACGACGTGAGCAACGTGCAGCTCGTGCCCGCGTACATGCTGTCCGAACTGCGCTCGGCTTTCCAGATCGGATTCGTCATATTTTTGCCGTTCGTGCTGATCGATCTCGTCGTCGCATGCATCCTGATGGCGCTTGGCATGATGATGATGCCACCGACGACGATCAGCCTGCCATTGAAGATCCTGATGTTCGTGCTGATAGACGGGTGGAGCTTGCTGTTGAAGGCCCTCATCGGGTCGTTTCATTGAGTGCCCCAAGATGAGTTCCCGTCAATTCGCTCCTTATGGCGCAACGGCGCTCGGCAACCTGGCCGCGAGAGCAGATCGGGGTGCGTCGCAGACGCACGGTCGGAACGAGTTGGCTGTCGCGGAATTGTGGCGACAGCACGTCGAGGCGCACGACGCCAACGCACGCGAAGCGTTGATCATGATGCACCTGCCCTATGCACGAGCGGTCGCAGCGGGGCTGTACGGCAAGCATGTCAATCACGAGGCCGAGTTCGACGAATACATGCAGTGGGCAACGCTCGGCCTGATCGAAGCACTGGATCGCTACGATCCGGGGCGCGGCGCACAGTTCACGACGTACGCGTTCGTGCGGATACAAGGGGCGATTCGTGATGGCCTCGAGCACATCAGCGACCGGCAGGAGCAGTTGGGCTTGCATCGCAGGCTCATGGCTGAGCGTGCGGCAGCGGTGGAGCGGAGCGTCGCTGCTGAACTCGGACGAGGAGGAGAGGTGTTCGATCGGCTCGCCAGGGTTAGCGTTGGATTGATGCTGACTTTCTTTCTCGATGGGACCGGCATGATCCATGACGAGGACAGTGCGTTGCCGGACGCCTGCTATGGCACGCTGGCGCTGAAGCAATCGCGCAAGCAGGTAAGAGAGCTGATCAGCTACCTCACGCCGCGCGAACAGTCGGTGGTGAAACTGCATTATCTCCAGGGGCTGACCTATACCGAGATCGGAGGCGTGCTGAACATCACGCGGGGACGGATTTCGCAGTTGCACGAGCAGGCCCTGACCAGACTGAGAAGGCTGTTTGCAGGGCGTGAGGCGACCGGCGCAGATGCGCTGAAGAGTTCGGATCCCTCTCCGGGTTCGGACAATCATGAATGACTTAACGACTGAAGAGGACAGTATGCTGCTTGATGTCGATGCCGAGCGACTGGCGCGGTTGATGTCTTACCTGTCGGACGATCCTGACAATGAAGCGCTGCGACGGGACGCATTTGATCTCGCATTGTCGTGCGGCTGCCTGGAAGAGGCCGAAGAACAGATTCTCTGGGCATCAACGCGTCACCCCTCCAGCGCGCCATGGCGTCATTGTCATGCGTTGCTGGACCTTGCCCGGGGCCGGTGGGTGGAGGCAGAGATACTGTTGAGTGAATTGATCGACGAAGGACATTCGGTTCCTGCGATCGTATTCAATCTCGCTGTCGCGCAGTTTCGACAAGACAGGTTCGATGCGGCGATCGAACAGACGCAGGAGCTTCTTGATCCCGCAGGTCCGTTGTTCGGTGATGCATTGCAACTGGCACTGAGATGCATGCATCGCCTGCATCTACTGGACGACGCGATCAAGTTGCTCACTTGTGCCGAATCGGGCGATGTCGGCGCAGGGAGCCTGGGCGTCGGCAGCCTCATTGCGCTGGATCACGGTGATCTAGGGCGGGTCGAGCGGTGGGCCGGCCGCGCGCTGGCTGTCGACTCCAGCCAGCACGAGGCTCTGGTCGCGCTTGGAAGCCTGCTTGTGGCACGTCGGCAGGTCGACGGTGCGCTGCAATATCTCGGGCTGGCGGCGCAATTGCATCCCGCCGACGGCCGGACGCTCTCCGCGTTGGGAATGGCACAGCTGTTGACAGAAAATCTCGGAGAGGCGCGCGATACGTTTGGGCATGCTGCGCACCGCATGCCTGGTCACATCGGAACCTGGCACGGACTCGCGTGGGCGTGTGTACTCCAACGGGATCTGAAGGGTGCGCGCAATGCATTCGAACGGGCGCTCGCGCTGAATCGCGGCTTCGGAGAGAGCCATGGCGGGTTGGCCGTTGTCGAGGCGCTGGCGGGCGAGCGTGACGCGGCGCAAATGTCGGTGGAACGGGCGCTTCGTCTTGATCCGCAGTGCCTGTCCGCGCGTTACGCCGAAGCCGTGTTGAATGGCGATGCAAGTGACCCGGAACGCTTTGCCAGGCTGGCGCGGCGTGTGCTGGGCGCGAGACGCGACATCGAGGGGCGTGTTTTGTCGGACGTGGTACTCGTTCGCGAGCCTGGTGGTTCGTCGGCGCCGTGACGAGCTTAGGCTGAGATCGGACGGGATTTGTAGATATAACCCCCTTCGTAATCTCTTGATTGTTAACGTCCATTCATGCAATTGTCCTAAGCAGTGCTCGATATTTAACAGTGATTTACAGTCCTCAAGAAATCGAGCGATATCATCTTATTTACTACGAGATACGCACACCGGAGAACCGCCCATGAGTTCGGCACGATCACTCAACATCGGCATCACAATCGGCCTTCACCACGCGGCAGAGAGTCTTTGGGTCAACGGCATCAAGCAGAACGCCTTGTATCTAATGAAGCTCTTCCAACACTCGCCGCTCAATCATCAGGTGACTCTCGTCAACACGACGAATGTCAAGATCACGCTGGATCTTCCATGGGATATCAAGCAGTTCCCAGTATGCTCCTTCGACGACGCGAAAGACTCGCTTGATGTTCTGATCGAGCTCGGAGGGCAAATCGATTCACAGCAAACCGCGTATCTGCAGGCGCACGGCGCAAAAGTTGTGAGCTACTGCTGTGGCCCAGAATACGTACACATGATGCAAGCCATGATTTTTGGCAGAAGGCATGCGGAAACGGTATTCATCAACCAACATTACGACCAAGTGTGGATCATCCCGCAAGTTGTCGATACCAGCGCGAGCTTCTTCAGCGTATTGCGACGTCAGCCGGTTCGTGAGGTGCCGTTCGTTTGGGATCCGATGTGCGTTGAAGAGCGATCGGCTGCTCTCCCGCATCGTGGGGAGTATCGTCCAACTGGGCAATCAAAGCGGTTATCCATTATGGAACCGAATCTCGACATTACCAAGTTTTGCCTCTATCCGCTTTTGATTGCAGAATTAGGCTATCGGAAATGTGGCTCAAAGATATCCTACGTGCATGCGACAAACACAGAGCACCTTGCAAATAGCAGCCCCGAATTTATCGGCATCGCGCATCATCTGGATCTTGTGCGAGATTCAAAAATAAGCTTTGTTGGTTATTACAACACCCCTCAATTTCTTTCAGAATACACCGACGTTGTAATATCCCATCAATGGGGGCTTGCATTGAATTATTTTTATTTTGATGTTTGCTGGAGTGGTTACGCGTTGGTCCATAACGCCATCTACTGTCGTGATCTAGGTTATTTTTATAACAAAAACGACGTGGACGAAGGTTGCCGGCAACTCGAGCGAGCAATTGAATTTCACGATGAAAATTGGCAAGATTATCGAAATCGGCAACGAGAAACAATCGGACTATTTTTGTCAACGAACCCGAGGCAAATCGAAGCATACGACAAGCTGCTTATTGATCTATTTGAATGAGATGGATATTAGTATTGCAAAAATTTGACCAATCGCTGCTTAACCAGTTGGCCTCCGCGAATTTCGTCCGCCCTCATCTGTCAGGCACGCTGGAATGCATCGAGCAACGTTCCGAGGGATTTGCCGTCCGAGGCGTGCTTGAGCAACATGTCCACAGCGGTATCCACGTCCGACTGAATCGACGGCATCTGCTCGATGCCTCGGATAATCCGGTCGATCAATGTAGGGAAGTTCGCGTCGTTTCCTGCTTCTTCTCCAAGGCGGCTGATCAGGCCGTACTCGATGTAGAGGCGGAACGCCTGACGCCGCCTTTGCGGATGATCGGCATCGATTGCCTGAATGCGCTGGGCGAGGCGCATCGCGAGTCCGTCACGTTTTTGAGCCGCGCCTTTGTCGACCGGTTCTTTGCGTGAACCTGCGGCAACGGCCTTCGATTGGCCGGCCAGAACGGATTGACTTTGTATCGTCTGAAAGAGGCGGTCAAGAGGCGAGATGGGACTCATTACCTAGCGCTGTGTGTATGACGCAATTAAAAGGTGCGTCGAAGAATCCGGCTTGGCGGGCGTGTCTTCGCGCGCCGGGTCGAATTTTGTGTTCGGTTGATCAGTGGTCGTATGGTGGCTGTCGAGCTGGGAGAGCTTCGACAGCAATGCGGCCATGTCGACGTTCAGCGGGGCGTTTTCATGGTTGGCATGCAGGCCTTGCCGAATCCAGGCTTCGGCGTCGGCGCGATCGCCGTGCAGGATCGCAAGCATTGCTCGTGCGAACCACGAGAACGGATGGCGCGTCGCCAGCAGCGGCTTCCACACTGAACGCGCTGCATCCGGACGTCCGGTCGTCATGTATAGCAGACCGAACTGGAAACGCGCGATGGCGAGGTGCGGTGCGAGCGCGAGGCAGGCCGAGAATTCAGCTTCGGCCGCCGCAGAATCACCCGTTGCGGCGAAATTCGCAGCACGCAGATAATGTGGCTCGGGCGCTTCCGGACGGAGTTCGGCTGCTGCAGCCAGAAATGTCGATGCCTCCGACCATCGCGCCTCTTGGCTTGCCGCTACGGCTTGCTCGAGCAGGGCATCAAAAGTCGTGTTCATGTCGGGCGTATCTCCAGATCCGTCAAGGCTGTTGTTGGGCACGGAATCCCCAATGCTCGAGAAAGTCGGATACGACTGGCTCCCGGACGGTGATACCGTGCGCAAGCAGTATGTGCCCGTTTTTCTCGAATTGTGGGAGCAATCGATAGTCCGCGTTTCCACCTGCATGGACGCATGCATCGTCTCATGCGCTGCTGTATGTCGGGTTGAAGTACCGATCGTTCTCGGTACAGATCCAAAGCATCGGGACACGAGTCGTTTTTCCGCCTCGCATATACCTGTCTTCCAGCTGTTCGCCTTGGCCCGGTACGCCGGGATGTTTGACTGCATCACCGCCTGTACCGTCGGCAAAGTTGATTGCTGCGACTGCGTCGTCCGGATTCTCTATCGCCATGGCGATGGTGACGAAGCCGCCAACTGACTGGCTTGATCCGTCGGCGAATGCCGTCCATTGCCTGTTGGAAAGGTAAGCGCTTCGGTTGTCGGCCAATCGCGCCGTGCGACTTATACATATGTTGGACCCGTCCCGCGCATTGGTTTTGTGCGAGTGACATCCCACCATCACGTCGACTCTCTCGTCTCGTCTGTCCGATCGGAGCACTCCGATTGCCGAGCTTGGCAAGCAAAGCCTAGTTCCTCGCGATTCCATGTCAATTCGCAGGTGGAGCACACCAGTTCCGTAGATGAAGATTTGCCGACTAACAAGTGATCGCGTGCTTGCCTCGAAGTGTTTAGAGGGGACGAGAAATATTTTCCTGGTGTCGATCTCCTGTAGCCGAGTAGGAACTTGAGCGCCTTAGGTGACTGCGATGGCTGTACTTCGCTCCATCAGACAGAAGGATATTTCGCCCCCGCCCTAAACAATTGGCGCCGCAGACGAGATGACTTGAGCAACTACGCAACGATTCCAGGCTAGGGAGTGTCTCCCGCTGGGAAGTTGGTGACGGACAACACATCCAAACGGAACACGACATGGTCGCGATCGTCAGCGGAAATAATCTGGGCCTCAATCTTGGATCGTTCGCGGTTCTGGGCTCGAACGGCAAGTTCGGCAACGCCGTGCAAGGGCGAAGCGGCGAAAGCGCGTACGTGAATGTCGCGAACGGCAATCTCGTGCTCCAGGACAACGATGCGCTGCTGATGGGGCTGGGTCTCAACATCAGTGACCTGCGAACCTACAACAGCCAGGGGACAGCCAACTTCACGAATGGTGATGGCTGGCAAACTGGACTCTACAAGTCGGTTGTCCGCCAGAGCGATGGTACGTTTGAGCGCACCGACAGTGATGGCTCGACATCAATCTATGCATGGGATGCGACTAGTCAGGGTTACGTCGAAACGACCAGTGCCGGCTCCGCCCTGAGTACGATCCGCGTCAACGCGGATGGCACTCTGACGTGGACAAACGGTAGCACCGGTACGACTGAAACTTATGAGGGCGGTGGCTCGGGCCTGTTGCTGTCGTCGACGGATACTGACGGCAATACTCTCGCCTACAGCTACGACCGCAACAACCTGCTCACGCGTGTGACCGATGCGAGCGGGGAGACCCTGAATTTCACGTACTCCGGACAAAACCTGATCCAGTTGAGCACGACGCTCGCGTCGGGTCAGAGGATCAACGAGATTTCCTATAGCTATGACACACAGAACCGGCTCACGTCGGTTGCGGTGAATCTCAACCCGACCGGCGCAGTCCCTGCTGGCGCCGACGCGCTGGCGAGCTACGTCACCACATACACCTATGATGGTACGAGTGACCGTATTGCGGGTGTCCAGCAAAGCGACGGGACGAACCTTGCATTTACCTACGTTCTCTCGGATGGGCAATACAAGATTGCCACAGTAACGGACGGGCTCGGCAACACGACATCGTTTGCCTACGATAGCAACTCCGACACGACAAGCGTTACCGATCCGCTTGATTGCACGTCGGTTTATCGTTACGACGCTAATGGGCGACTGATTCAGGCGAGCAGCGGGGTGACGGCGGCCAATGCCGCGGGCCTGACGCAGGCTTACTATGCGTACAACGGCCTGGGTGATGTGACCAGCATCACGGACGGTGCGGGTCACACGGTGAGTATGCAATATGACAGCCGCGGCAACCTGATGAGCCAGGTCGATGCTGCGGGTGACACTCGGACGCTTACCTACAATGCCGCCAACCAGATCCTGACGAATACCGCATATGCAAACGCGGCATCGGGTCTGGAGGCTGCGAGCGATCCCCAGACGACGCGCTACGTCTACTCGGCAGCGCAACCTACCCAGTTGCGATTCGTGATCACGCCACAGGGCGATGTCACTGAATACCGCTACAGCGCAAACGGTCTGCGAACCGCAACGATTGTATATACCGGTTCCGCTTACGATGTCAGCCAGTTGGGGCAGACGCAGGTTCCCACCGAAGGCCAACTGGAACAGTGGCAGGCGGCCCAGGATCTGACTCAGACGGGGCGTACCGACTACACGTACGATTTCAGGGGACAACTGCAGGCCAGCACAACATACGCGGATATTGGATCGGACGGCACGGGCATTGCGAGTGGCGAACAGACCACGCAGTATGTTTATGACCAGTCCGGGCACCTGTTGCAGACCGTTTCGTCCACTGGAAGCATCACCCGATATATCTATGACGGGCTGGGACGGATCGTATGCACGAGCGCGCCGTCACTTGACGGTACGACACCGAACGTTACGTTGACCAGCTACAACGATGCCAGCGGGACAACTACGGTGACCCTTGCCAATGGGCTGTCGACTGTCTCGAGCTATGATCGTGCGGGTCATCTTGTGAGCGTCGCTCAACTCTCGGCGGCCTCATCCTCGCTAGGGACGACCCGCTATTGGTATGACGCCGATGGACGGCTCGTCATGACGCAGGATCCGACGGGCGCGCGTCAATGGGCGATGTACGACGAAGCGGGTCGCAAGATTGCCGACATTGACCCGACTGGAGCACTGACCGAGTACGCCTACAACGCTAGCGGACTGCTTGCCCAGAGCATTGCGTACGATACGCCGGTGGATACGTCAGCTCTTGTCGACGCGAGCGGTGCACCGCTTACCGCCTGGACCACGGATGCGCGATGGCCGACCAGCGGACCGGCAGCTGAACTTGCTGCGATTCGCCCGGCTTCGACGTCGCAGGATCAGCATACCTGGTACTTCTACGACGACGCTGACCGGCTGACTTGGCAGGTGGACGCGCAGGGGCGTGTTACGCAGACCACCTACGACGGTGAATCGCACGTGTTGTCGGTCACTCAGCTGGCCAATCCCATCGACGTCTCGCAGCTGGCCAGCGGTACCGACGTGTCCTTTGCCTCGCAGACCGTGCAGTGGCTGACAGTCACGACGAATGGTTCGTCGGCACTGGGTACGCCGATGACGCTGCAGGCGAACGTGAACGGCGGCAACGGCGGGGAGGTGACGTTCTTCAACGGCAGCACGATCCTGGGCAGTACCGTGATGACGAACGGCACGGCCAGCTTCACGACGAGCGCACTGCCGGCGGGCGTGAGCGACATCCATGCGGTCTATTCGGGCGATGCGTCACATCCGAGCGGGGTGTCGGCAGTCACGCAGGCAACCGTTACCGGCGCGGCGACGAACGTTGCCGTGAGTTGGCAAAGCCCGGGCGTGAACTGGGGCAATGCCCCGACCTGGAGCAGCCCGGTCACGCTGTCGGCGGCAGTGACGGATCAAGTGCAAGGGCTGCCGTTGGCGAGCGGGCAGGTGACGTTCTACAACGGCACGACGGTGCTGGGCACGGCCACGCTCGTCAATGGTCTCGCACTGCTGACGCTCACGGATCTGCCAGTAGGGCAGATGAACTTCCAGGCGGTCTACGCAGGCGACGCAACGCATGCGGGGGCGAACGCCCAGGGATGGGCGTCGGCCGTTGCACGGTCGACGACGACCACGCTGCAGGTGTCCGGCACGGCCAGCACGCTGAACCTGCAGGCTTCGGTGAGTGCACTTACCGGCTTGCCCGCGGCGCCGACCGGGACGGTGACGTTCTATAACGGAAGCACGGCGCTGGGCACGACCACGCTGGTCAACGGCACGGCGAGCTTCGTGTACAACGGCACGTTGTCGGCAGCGCCCCTGAGCGCAGTCTACAGCGGGGATACCGACAATGTGACGAGCACCAGCGTCACCATGGGTCGGTACGAAGGCAATTCCGTCCCGCTGTCGCCGACCGAGACGACACTGTCGGCCTCGGCTTCGAGCATCACGCAGGGCACGGCAGTGACGCTGACGGCGAACGTGGCGGGGGCAGTCCCCAGCGGACTGGTGACGTTCTTCAGCGGGATGACGCTGCTGGGCACGGCAGAGGTGACCAACGGCGTGGCGACGCTGGTGACGGACTGCCTGCCGGCGGGCACGGATGTGCTGACGGCAACCTACACGGGAGACGCGAACAACGCGGGCAGTGTGGTGGAGGTGGGGCCGACGGTGCAGGTGACGGCTGCTGCCGGCGCGCCCCAGCCGCCGACGGTTTCCAGCAACAGCAGTCTCGCGATGTGGTGGTCGGCCGACAACACGACTGGCAGCGCGGCCTTGGGCATCATGGAGGTTCCGACCGGACAGTCCACGGGTACGCTTAGCGTGTTCGACGGGCAGACGCTGATTGCTAGCCTCGCGGGCTCTTCCAATCAGCACTACGTGTACCTGCCGTCGATGTCGCCGGGCACGCACAACCTGACGCTGGTGTATTCGGGCGATGCGGACACTGCGGCGCAAATCAATACGCAGCAGGTGGTGGTGGGTGTAATGACGCCGCCGGTAACGCTCGGCTCGTCCTGTTCACCGGCGACCGCGGGTGCGCCGGTAACGCTCACGGCAGCAGTCCAGCCCCCTTCGTACTATGGTGGGCCGTTGGCGACGGGGACGATAACGTTCTACAGCAACGGCACGGCGATCGGTACGGCGAGCGTGGTCGATGGTGTGGCGACGCTGGAGACCAGCAGCCTGACGCTGGGCACGAACAGTGTGACGGCGAGTTACTCGGGTGACGCGTTGCTGCAGGCAGCCACCTCGGCCACGCTCTGGCAGGCGATCGATGCGTCGACTCAGGTGACATCGACGTCGACGACCTTGACGACGTCACAGTCTTCCGCCAATTACGGTGCGGGCCTGACGCTGACGGCTTCCGTGAAGTCGAGTACCGACCAGGCTGCAATACTCGACGGGACGGTCAGTTTCTACAACGGTGCCACGCTGCTGGGTACCGCGACGCTCGTGAACGGTCAGGCGAGCCTGACGGTGAACCAGTTGCCGGTCGGCACGAATGCGCTGACCGCGGCCTACAGCGGCGACGCGCAGAACGCGACGAGCGTGTCGACGCTGAGCCAGACGGTGACGCAGTCGCCGACCACGACGACACTGACTGCATCGGCCACGAGCATCACGCAGGGCACGGCGGTGACACTGACGGCGAACGTGGCGGGGGCAGCCCCCAGTGGACTGGTGACGTTCTTCAGCGGCATGACGCCGCTGGGCACGGCGGAGGTGACCAACGGCGTGGCGACGCTGGTGACGGATTGCCTGCCGGCGGGCACGGATGTGCTGACGGCGGCCTACACGGGAGACGCGAACAACCAGGGCAGCGCGGTGGCGACGGGGCCGACGGTACAGGTGACAGCGGCCGCCGGTGCGCCCCAGCCGCCGACGGTTTCCAGCAACAGTGGTCTCACGATGTGGTGGTCGGACGGAAACACGGATGGCAATCCGGCTTTGACCATCATGGAAGCTCCGCGGATCGGGCAGTCTCCGCCGCCGACGGGCACGTTCAACGTGTTTGATGGACAAACGCTGATCGCCAGCGTCCCGGGCTCCTCCAATGAGAGGTACGTGTACCTGCCGTCGATGTCGCCGGGCACGCACAACCTGACGGTGGTGTATTCGGGCGATCCGAACAATGTGGCGGAGATGGGAACGCTGCAGGTGGTGATGGGCACGACGACGCCGTCGGTAGCGCTCAGTTCGTCCTGTTCGCAGGCGACGGCGGGTGCGCCGGTGACGCTCACGGCGGCAGTCCAGCCCGGATCGAACTATAGCGGACCGTCGGCGACGGGGACGGTGACGTTCTACAGCAACGGCACGGCGATCGGCACGGCCAGCGTGGTCAATGGCGTGGCGACGCTGGAGACCAGCGGCCTTGCGCTGGGCACGGACAGCCTGACGGCGAGCTACTCGGGTGACGCGTTGCTCCAGTCGGCGACCTCAGCCACGTTCTCGCAGCAGGTGGTGAGCCAGCCGCCGGCGACCTGGTTGTCGTTCAACCCGTCGGCGCTCAGCGAGCCCTGCGGTTCGGCGTCAACGATCCAGATCACGGTCGGCGGCCAGGGCAATCCGCCGACGGGCACGGTGAGCGTCTACGACGGCACGCAGCTGCTGAGTACTGCATCGGTCACGGCAGGCGAGGCGAACGTGAACGTGGGCAGTCTCGCAGTGGGCGCGCACAACCTGAACGTGGTGTATTCGGGGGATGACAGCAATGCCGGCAGCACGGGCAACGTCAGCGTGACGGTTACGCCGGCGGCCAGCACGCTGTCGAACCTGAGCGCGTCGACGGTGACGCCGGGCGGTGCGCTGTCGGTGCAGGTGGCGGGTGCGAACCCCACTGGGCTGGTGAACTTCTTCAATGGCACGACGCTGCTTGGTACGGCGCAGGTCGTCAACGGGGTGGCTACGCTTACCGGTGTGGCGCTGCCCATGGGCACGTGGACGTGCACCGCTGCTTACTCGGGGGATACGAACAATACCCAGAGCGTAGTGCAGTTTCCACAGACGGTCGCCAATCCGGCAGAACCCGTAACCGCTTCATGGCTGAAGGTAACGACGAATGGTCCATCGGCGCTGGGTACGCCGATGACGTTGCAGGCGAACGTGAGCGGCGGCAACGGCGGGGAGGTGACGTTCTTCAACGGCAGCACGATCCTGGGCAGCGCCGTGATGACGAACGGCACGGCCAGTTTCACGACGAGCGCACTGCCGGTGGGCGTGAGCGACATCCATGCGGTCTATTCGGGCGATGCGTCCCACCCGAGCGGGGTGTCGGCAGTCACGCAGGCAACCATTACCGGCGCGGCGACGAACGTTGCCGTGAGTTGGCAAAGCCCGGGCGTGAACTGGGGCAATGCCCCGACCTGGAGCAGCCCGGTCACGCTGTCGGCGGCAGTGACGGATCAAGTGCAAGGGCTGCCGTTGGCGAGCGGGCAGGTGACGTTCTACAACGGCACGACGGTGCTGGGCACGGCCACGCTCGTCAATGGTCTCGCACTGCTGACGCTCACGGATCTGCCAGTAGGGCAGATGAACTTCCAGGCGGTCTACGCAGGCGACGCAACGCATGCGGGGGCGAACGCCCAGGGATGGGCGTCGGCCGTTGCACGGTCGACGACGACCACGCTGCAGGTGTCCGGCACGGCCAGCACGCTGAACCTGCAGGCTTCGGTGAGTGCACTTACCGGCTTGCCCGTGACGCCGACCGGGACGGTGACGTTCTATAACGGCAGCACGGCGCTTGGCACGACCACGCTGGTCAACGGCACGGCGAACTTCTCGTATGACGGCACGCTGTCGGCGGCGCCCCTGAGCGCAGTCTACAGCGGGGATACCGACAATGTGACGAGCACCAGCGTCACCATGGGTCGGTACGAAGGCAATTCCGTCCCGCTGTCGCCGACCGAGACGACACTGTCGGCCTCGGCTTCGAGCATCACGCAGGGCACGGCGGTGACGCTGACGGCGAACGTGGCGGGGGCGGCCCCCAGTGGACTGGTGACGTTCTTCAGCGGGATGACGCTGCTGGGCACGGCAGAGGTGACCAACGGCGTGGCGACGCTGGTGACGGACTGCCTGCCGGCGGGCACGGATGTGCTGACGGCAACCTACACGGGAGACGCGAACAACCAGGGCAGCGCGGTGGCGACGGGGCCGACGGTACAGGTGACGGCGGCCGCCGGTGCGCCTCAGCCCCCGACGGTTTCCAGCAACAATAATCTCGCGATGTGGTGGGCGGACACAAACACGGATGGCGAAGTAGCTTTGGGCATCGAGGAGGTTCCGACCGGGCAGTCCCCCGCGACGGGTACGTTCAGCGTGTTCGACGGGCAGACGCTGATTGCTAGCCTCGCGGGCTCTTCCAATCAGCACTACGTGTACCTGCCGTCGATGTCGCCGGGCACGCACAACCTGACGCTGGTGTATTCGGGCGATGCGGACACTGCGGCGCAAATCAATACGCAGCAGGTGGTGGTGGGTGTAATGACGCCGCCGGTAACGCTCGGCTCGTCCTGTTCACCGGCGACCGCGGGTGCGCCGGTAACGCTCACGGCAGCAGTCCAGCCCCCTTCGTACTATGGTGGGCCGTTGGCGACGGGGACGATAACGTTCTACAGCAACGGCACGGCGATCGGTACGGCGAGCGTGGTCGATGGTGTGGCGACGCTGGAGACCAGCAGCCTGACGCTGGGCACGAACAGTGTGACGGCGAGTTACTCGGGTGACGCGTTGCTGCAGGCAGCCACCTCGGCCACGCTCTGGCAGGCGATCGATGCGTCGACTCAGGTGACATCGACGTCGACGACCTTGACGACGTCACAGTCTTCCGCCAATTACGGTGCGGGCCTGACGCTGACGGCTTCCGTGAAGTCGAGTACCGACCAGGCTGCAATACTCGACGGGACGGTCAGTTTCTACAACGGTGCCACGCTGCTGGGTACCGCGACGCTCGTGAACGGTCAGGCGAGCCTGACGGTGAACCAGTTGCCGGTCGGCACGAATGCGCTGACCGCGGCCTACAGCGGCGACGCGCAGAACGCGACGAGCGTGTCGACGCTGAGCCAGACGGTGACGCAGTCGCCGACCACGACGACACTGACTGCATCGGCCACGAGCATCACGCAGGGCACGGCGGTGACACTGACGGCGAACGTGGCGGGGGCAGCCCCCAGTGGACTGGTGACGTTCTTCAGCGGCATGACGCCGCTGGGCACGGCGGAGGTGACCAACGGCGTGGCGACGCTGGTGACGGATTGCCTGCCGGCGGGCACGGATGTGCTGACGGCGGCCTACACGGGAGACGCGAACAACCAGGGCAGCGCGGTGGCGACGGGGCCGACGGTACAGGTGACAGCGGCCGCCGGTGCGCCCCAGCCGCCGACGGTTTCCAGCAACAGTGGTCTCACGATGTGGTGGTCGGACGGAAACACGGATGGCAATCCGGCTTTGACCATCATGGAAGCTCCGCGGATCGGGCAGTCTCCGCCGCCGACGGGCACGTTCAACGTGTTTGATGGACAAACGCTGATCGCCAGCGTCCCGGGCTCCTCCAATGAGAGGTACGTGTACCTGCCGTCGATGTCGCCGGGCACGCACAACCTGACGGTGGTGTATTCGGGCGATCCGAACAATGTGGCGGAGATGGGAACGCTGCAGGTGGTGATGGGCACGACGACGCCGTCGGTAGCGCTCAGTTCGTCCTGTTCGCAGGCGACGGCGGGTGCGCCGGTGACGCTCACGGCGGCAGTCCAGCCCGGATCGAACTATAGCGGACCGTCGGCGACGGGGACGGTGACGTTCTACAGCAACGGCACGGCGATCGGCACGGCCAGCGTGGTCAATGGCGTGGCGACGCTGGAGACCAGCGGCCTTGCGCTGGGCACGGACAGCCTGACGGCGAGCTACTCGGGTGACGCGTTGCTCCAGTCGGCGACCTCAGCCACGTTCTCGCAGCAGGTGGTGAGCCAGCCGCCGGCGACCTGGTTGTCGTTCAACCCGTCGGCGCTCAGCGAGCCCTGCGGTTCGGCGTCAACGATCCAGATCACGGTCGGCGGCCAGGGCAATCCGCCGACGGGCACGGTGAGCGTCTACGACGGCACGCAGCTGCTGAGTACTGCATCGGTCACGGCAGGCGAGGCGAACGTGAACGTGGGCAGTCTCGCAGTGGGCGCGCACAACCTGAACGTGGTGTATTCGGGGGATGACAGCAATGCCGGCAGCACGGGCAACGTCAGCGTGACGGTTACGCCGGCGGCCAGCACGCTGTCGAACCTGAGCGCGTCGACGGTGACGCCGGGCGGTGCGCTGTCGGTGCAGGTGGCGGGTGCGAACCCCACTGGGCTGGTGAACTTCTTCAATGGCACGACGCTGCTCGGTACGGCGCAGGTCGTCAACGGGGTGGCTACGCTTACCGGTGCGGCGCTGCCCACGGGCACGTGGACGTGCACCGCTGCTTACTCGGGGGATACCAGCAATGTCCAGAGTACGCTGTCTTTTTCCCAGACGGTAGGGCCGACCCCGCAGGTCGCCGTGCAGACAACGCCCGATGCTTCCCTGGACCGTACGATCACCGACATCTACAACCCCAACGGGCAGCTTTTTGCGACCATCGATGCAGATGGCTATATCACGCAGTACTGTTACGACAGCGCAGGCCGCGAAACTCAGACAATCCAGTATGCAACAGCCGTGCCGGATTTCGGCAATGCAGCTTCGTTTGCTGCTGAGGTCGATGCAGCGCGTGCGAGCGGCAACCTGGGTGCGCTGCTGCCGCCTGCGAGCACGAGCGACATCCACACGTACAGTATTTACAACGCACGCGCTCAGATAGTCGGCCGGATCGATGGCGACGGTTACCTGACGGAGACGGTCTATGACGCGAACGGCAACGTTACGCAGACCATCCGCTACGCGACCGCAGTGCAGATCGCGCCGGGCGCGACACTGACGCTGGCGGCGGTCCGCCCGTCGTCATCACCAGCCGATCAGGTTGTGACCCAGACGTGGAATAGTGCGAACGAGTTGCAGTCGAGTACCGCAGCCGACGGTACGGTAACGAGCTACAAGTACGACAGCATGGGCAACGTGATCGAGGCGACGACCGCGCTCGGCACGTCCGACCAGCGTACGGTCATGACCCGCTACGACGTGCAAGGCCGCGTGATCGCCGAATTGTCCGGCGACGGCGCGGCATTGATCACGGGCAACCAGACCCAGGCACAGATCGACGCGATCTGGAATCAGTACGCGGTGACTTATACGTACGACGCCGCAGGCCGCCGTCTGAGTGCGACCGATGCAAACGGGAATCGCACGACGTATTTCTACGACGACGCCGGCCGCCTCCGTTTTACGGTCAACGCGGCCGGAGACGTGACCGAGGATACCTACGACGCGCTGGGCCATCTCGTATCGAAGACCCAGTATGCGACCGCATTGAGCGGCGCGACGCTGTCGGGATTGCAAGGTGGCCTGTTGAGCGCAGCTACGAATCAAGGTGCGGTGACGGCGCTGCAGAACGCGCGCGATGCCGACGTACAAGACAACAGCGTCACGCAGTACGCCTATGACGACGACGGTGAACTGATTCAGACGACCGACGCGATGGGGGGCGTGACGTCGACGCACTACGACACGTTCGGCGATGCGGTACAGACGACGGAAACCATTTCCGCCGGGCGTTCGGTGATCTCCACGGCAAGCTACGACCGCCGCGGTCTCCAAACGGGCACGGTCGCCGACACGGGCGGCGTGGCGGCTGCCACGAGCGTGCAATACGATGCGTTCGGGCGGGTAATCGCGTCGACCGATGCGAACGGAAACGTGACGCACACCAGCTACGACGCGTTGGGGCGCGTGATCGCGACGACCGACGCTGCCGGCTCGACGCGCTCGAGCACCTACGATGCATTCGGCCGGGTGCTGACGCAGACGGATGCGCTCGGCAATACCACGACATATACATACGATACGGCCGCGCGCACCGTCACGACGACGACGCCGGACGGCATCTCGGTCACGGTCACGCACAATCGCGAAGGCCAGACCTTGAGCGTCACCGACGGCAACGGCAATACGACCGCCTATACATACGATGCCGACGGCAATCTGCTGTCGACGGTGACGCCGCTGGCGACTACAACGAACCAGTACGACGCCGGCGACCGGTTGATTAGCAGTACCGATGCGAATGGTGTCGCCACGACTTATACGTACGACGCCGCGAATCGCTTGCTGTCTCGCACCCTCGATCCGGATGGGCTCGCGCTTACGACGCAATATGCGTACGACGCCAAGAGCGAGCAGATCAGCGTGACGGATCCGAACGGCAACGTCACGCAGAATACCTACGATCTCAAGGGCGAAGTACTGACACAGACCGTCGATCCAGATGGTCTTGCGCTGACGACAAGTTACAGCTACGACCAGACGGGCCATGTCGTCACGATGACGAATCCCGGTGGCACCGTCACGCAATATATCTACGACGACCTCGGGCGCAGGGTGATGACGCAGGTCGATCCATCCGGACTCAACCTGACCACGCGGTACGCGTACGACGCGAATGGAAACATGGTCAGTAGCACGGACGGCGACGGCAATGTCGTGCGCTACACCTACGATGCGGACAATCGTGTCGTCTATACGGTGGATGGCGCGGGCGATGTCACGCACTATGTCTACGACTGGAACGGGAACGTAATCCAGCGGATTCAGTACGCTAATCGCGTTTCCGGGTACACAGGCGGCGTACCGCAAGTCTCGGCGGATGCCGCTCACGATGTGAACATCCGTACTGTTTACGACGCACAGAACCGCGCGATCTTCACGGTCGACGGGACAGGGGCCGTCACGCAGCAGGTTTACGACGGCAACGGCAATGTACTCGAGAAAATCGCGTATGCCACGCCAGTGCCGGTGGGCACGCCCGCGACCGCGTCGTCGCTGAGCGCTGCCGTCGCGAATATCGCTGATCCGTTACACGACGAGAGCGAGCGGTACGTCTTCGATGCAGCCAACCGTGTGGTGTGGAGCGTCAACGGTGTCGGGGCCGTCACGCACTATACCTACGACGGCGACGGCAACGTGACGAGCAAGATCGCGTATGCCACTGCGCTGGCCGCCGGTGCGGATCCGTCCACGGTCGCCGTCAGCAACCAGGACGAGGAAACCGATTGGATATACGACGCCGCGAACCGTGTCATCTATCAGCTGCAGGTCACCGATCATGCCGACGACGTGATCGCAGGTGTATCGGACATGAGGGCGGTAACGTCGTATCAGTACGATGCGAATGGCAATCGCATTCGAACTGTCGAGTGCGCGTGGCCGCTGCCGAATTACGTGTCGTCGTCGGATGTGCAGAATCTCTACGACAACATGGTGGTCGCGCCGCAGCTCGACCGCGTCCAGACGGACGCGTACGATGCCGCGGGGCGTCTCGTCTATAGTCAGGATGCGTCTGGTGCGATCACCCAATATGCGTACGATGGTGCCGACCACCTGATATCGACGACTCAATACGCTCAGGTAGCTGCCGTCGACGAATCGTTCATCGGCGAGTCGGACGGCGTGCACGGATTCCAGACGACAACACCGAATGCCGCGGCCTTTGCGCAGATGGTGACTGCGACGCCTGGCCAGGATCGCACGACTCAGTATGCATACGACGGAGCGGGACGTCAGGTCTACCGGATCGACGCGCTCGGCTACGTCACGCAAACAAGCTACGACGGCGTGGGGCGTGCCGTCGGTTCCACGCTGTACGCGAATGCCGTTGCCGTCAATGCGCAGGGCAATCCGTCAGTCGTGGCTGCGGCGATCGTTGCGGTGCCATCGGCCGACGAAACCACGTCGTCGGTATTCGATGCGGCGGGCAATCTGGTCACGTCGACCGACGCACTCGGACATACCCAGCAATACGCCTACAACGGCGTCGGCGACAGGCTTGCCTATACCAACCAGAACGGCGCAACGTGGACCTACGATTATGACGCGGCAGGGCGCGTCGTTAGCGAAACCGCGCCGGCTGTCGACGTGACTGCGGTTGCGCAGGATGGAAATGGCAACCTCGTGCAGAGCGGCACATCGAGCACGAACATCGTGACGGTGATGAGCTATGACGCGCTCGGCAACCTCACATCCCGTACCGAAGCGGCGGGCACGTCAGGGGCACGCACGACACAATACGTGTATGACGCCCTTGGTCGACAGATCGAGACCATCTATCCGCCCGTTGGAGTCTACGACGCGAGCGCCGATGCGCTCAACGTCAACGGCGAAGGCGCGGCGGCGACCCGCACCGATACGACCCAGACGCTGTACAGCCAGGTGTTTTACGACACGCTCGGCAATGCGGTGGCCGATCGCGATGTGTCGGGGAACTACACTTACAAGGTATACGATCGCACCGGGCAGCTTCGCTACGACATCGATGCGCTCGGTTATGTCACCGCGTATCAGCGGGATGTGTTCGGCGATCAGGTCGGCTTGACCCGCTACGCGAATAGCATTTCCACGGCGAACTGGGGCACGACGCCACCGGTCGACGCCGACATGGCCACTCTAGTCGACGGTCTCGGCAGTGCCAACGACCGGACCATCACGACGAACTACGATCAACTCGGGCGCGCGGTGCAAGTGACGCAACCGGAAGCGTGGGCCGACAACGGCGCCGGGCAGAGCGGCATGGCGAGCGAGGTGACGAAGACCACCTACAACGCGTTCGGCAACGTGGTGCAGACATCGGCCCTGGCCGACGCGTCGAGCAATACCTGGGCGACGACGACTTACTACTACGACTTGCGCGGACAACAGGCCGCCAGCGTCGATGCGCTCGGCTACGTCACGACCCAGCAGTTCGATGCGGCGGGCAATGTCGTCGTGCAGACCCAATATGCAAGCGCTACGAGCGGATGGTCGACGTCCGGATACACGACGCCGGCAGCCAGCAGCCAGGATCGCGAAACCACCTACGACTACGATCAGGCCAACCGCAAGGTCGGCCAGACCCTGGTTGGCGTGACGTATAGCACGGCGTCGGACGGCAGTAGCGTTGTTGGCAATCTGACCACGACTTACGGCTACGATGCGGTCGGAAACCTTACGCGAGCGACCGACGCGCTCGGTAACAGTACATATACGTACTACGATGCACTGGGTCGGGTTATCGCCACGGCACAGCCACCCGTATCGGATACGGCTAACGGGCAGGCACTGATTCCATTGGCGACGTATGCGCGTGACGCGTATGGCAATGTCGTCGCGAAGACGCAATATGTGAACGGTGCCGCATGGGCCAATCAGTCGGGCTATGCGATTGCCGGTGGCAGTTCGGCCGATCGAGCCACGCTGACGGAGTACGACAGCCACGGTAACGCAATAGAGACGACCGACGCCGATGGCAACAGTCACTTCATGTCGTACAACGCGGCCGGCCAGTTGGCAAAGGACTGGCAGTCGGTGCAGGGCATCGATGGCGTCGTGCACACGATCTATACCGTGTACCAGTACGATGCGCTTGGACGACAGACGGCAATCATCACGCCCAATTCGGACAGCGTCGTGTCGGGAGGCGGCATCGCGATAGAAAGCCAGGCACAGGCCGGCTCGTTGACCACGTCGATGGTCTTCGACTCCTTTGGCGACATGGTTCAGCGCGGGAGCTATGCAACGGGTGGAGCACCCCAATACCAGGAGTATTTCGATTACGACAACGCGGGGCGACTGTGGCGGACCAACAGCGGCGACGGGACCGCGCACGTCACGCTGTATGACCTTCTGGGTTTCAAGACCGCCGACATTACGAGCGCCGGCAGTGAAGGCGGCTCGGGGGCCGGTGTCGATCTGAGTCAATCGGCGTCTGCGCAGGCAGTCGACGAGATGGGATCGAACGGGCTGCGCCGCACCGACATGCAGGTCGACTTGCTCGGTCGAACGGTTACGGTGATCTTGCCGATGAGGCAGGACAGTACCGATGCGGTGGCTTATCGGCCGGTCGTGTACCAGACGTATGACCGCTGGAATAACGTCCTCAGTCAGAGCGACGCTCGCGACAGCGCGTGGATCACTTATTACGGGTACAACTGGAACAACCAGGTTGTCGAACGTATCCAGCCTGACGAAAACGGTCAGGAAAGCGGCGACAGCCCGGTCACGCAGATTTACTACGACGCGCTTGGCCGGCAGGTGGCGATCCGCGATGCGGACGGTAACGTCAACGGTCAGGTCTGGGACGCAAACGGAAATCTGCAAAGTGAGCTGCACGCGGACGGCGGTGTCGTGACGCACGAGTACGACGCGTTCGGAGAGCAAGTCAGGCTGGTCGATGCCGACGGCAACGTAACCGACTATGGCTACGACAACATGGGCCGTGATCTCAGCATCACGAATGAAGGTGTCGGCGTCTACGTCAGCAACGGGCAGGGCGTCTCCGGCGGGATTCAGAATCTGACCACGTACTCGACGTACGACGCTGCGGGTCGCAAGCTGACTCAAGTCGATGGAACCGGGGCGGTCACCCGTTTTACATACGACCTGCTCGGTAACGAGATTGCAACGACGGATGCTGACGGCTACGCGAGCTATTCGGCGTACAACGCTCAGGGTAAGCAGGTTGGGTCGCAGGATGCGGACGGCGCAGTTGCGACGTGGAGCTACGATTATTTCGGCAAGCTGACCGGTCACACGGATATCGGCGGCGCCAGCTATGCGTTCAACTACGACAACGCACGTCAACTCGTGTCGCAGACCAATACGCGCGGCCAGAATCTTTCCTATACCTACGACGCGGCGGGGCAGCTTGTCCAGATCAACGATGCGGCGTTGAATCAACAAACCTACTACAGCTACAACGCAGCGGGCCAGCATGTATTGGAGGAGACCGTCCAGGGCGGTGTGGCGTATCAGAACCAGACGCTCGGCTACGACACGCTGGGCCGGCTGAGCATCGTCAACACGGCGGATGGCGTAAGCATCGTGACCGACTACGACAAAGTCGGCAACAAGATGCACGAGCACATTACCGTCCCGGGACAGACCGCGCAGGATCTGTTCTTCGCCTACGACAGCATGAACCGTCAGATCCTGGTCGACGGGGCGGTTGACAACAACGCCAGCAATCTCGCGAACATTACGCCGGGGCAGGGCCACATCCTCGCGTACGACCACAACGGCAACCGGATCGAGGATCGGTCGTGGGGCACGCAAGTCACACCGCAATATGCGCAGAACCACGACGAAGCCGGCGCCCCGGTTGGCGCGCCGTATTTGTCGGGTTATGCGTCAAACACCGGCATCCAGACGACCTGGTACACGTACGACTCGATGAACCGGTTGTCGACGGTGGCGACGGGGGCCTACGGTCCGGTGCAGACAGGTACGCAGCAAGTCCAGACCGGGGTCGACGAATCGGGCGCGCCGGTCTATACGACGGAGCCGGCCTACACGAACGAGCCGTTGGGTCGATCAAAGGCGATCGTGCTCGATACACGGCTGTACGACGGCGCAAGCCGTGTGGTGCAGTCGGGGCCGGATGGCAGTCTGCCGGCAGCGTATGTACAGGCGCTGACCAATGGGAACCTGGACCTGTCGGGCGCGGCGACGACGGTCAGCCAGTACGACGCGGACGGTCGACTGCTGTCACAGGCGGTGACGAATGAGGCGGATCCGAGCTCGAGTTCGACGACGCAGTACACAACCTACGACGCGGCGGGGAACCTGGAGGCGTACCAGACCACGCAAGGCGTGAACGGCGACACGATCGTGACGGATACGACGATATCGTTGGCCCGATACGACGGTTATGTCGAGACGTCGCAGCAGGCGGTGAGCACGAACGAGAGTTCGGGAAACCAGACGAGCGGCTCGACGACGGAGTCCTACGACGCGAACGGGCATTTGACCTCGGTCGTCGACTCGGCGACGCCGAGCAACAGTCGGACGCTGGTGAACGATGCGCAGGGCCATGTGCTCGACAAGATGCAGCAGGGGGAACTGCACGAGCTGGTGGTGAACGGCGAGGTGATCGGCATCTATGGGCAGGACGCTAGCGGGGCGGTGGCGAACTTCGACCTGGCGTATACGAAGGTGACGAATAGCTATCCGGCGGCGGCGACGGGTCAATACCCGGTGAAGGCCGGGGACACGCTGCAGAGCATCGCGCAGGCGGCGTACGGGGATAGCAGCCTGTGGTACCTGATCGCGGACGCGAACGGGTTGAAGGGCAACTCGGACTTGAAGGTCGGACAGGTGTTGAACATCCCGACGCGGGTCGGGGATGTGCACAACAACGCAGGGACATTTGCGCCGTATAACGCACAAAAGATTGTCGGTTCGACGTCGCCGCAACTGCCGGTGCCGGCAGGGAATGCGGACAGCGGAGGCGGGTGCGGGCCGATCGGCGAGATCATCATGGCGGTGGTGGCTGTGGTGGCGACGATCTATACGGCCGGTGCGGCATCGGTGGCGTTTGGTCTCGCGGACAGTGCAGTGGCGGCCGGAGAAAGCACGTTTGCGATCGGCCTGGATACATTGGGTGGTTCGCTGGCCGGCGCAAGTGGACTCGAAATGGCGGGCGCTGCCGCCGTGGGCGGCGCCGTGGGCTCAGTTGCGAGCCAGGCGGTAGGAGATGCGACAGGCGCGAGCTCCGGTTTCAGTTGGGAAGGCGTGGCGTTGGGTGCACTCGGCGCCGGCATAGGAGCGGGAGTAGGTGCCGAAGCGTCGACGCTGGGCATTGGTGGGTCAGGAATTCCCGATGCAGTTGGACGGGCGGCCTTGGGCAGCGTTGTGGCTCAGGGCATCGGAGTCACGACCGGGTTGCAGCATTCGTTCAGTTGGCAAGGCGTGGCAGCGGCGGCGGTCAGTGCGGGAGTAGGATCGGAGGTCGGACAGAGTTTCGGGGCCAGCGATTTTGCAAATTCGCTTTCCCCGGTGGCAGCGAATGCAGCGAGAGTTGGGTTGTCGTCCGTAGCGGGTGACTTGACGGCCAGTGTAATGAACGGCGGTCATATCGATGTGGCGCAGATCGCAGGGGATGCGTTTGGCAATGCGCTGGGCGAGAGCCTAGCAGGCGAAAATCTGGCGGCCAACGGCAACAGCGGCGGCAATCCGTTTGCGGCGCAGACGGAGAACCAGATCAACGTGGGTAATCCGGGTGACGCTGCGCTGTTCGGGCCGATGGGTAACGCCACACAGTGGGGCGGTACGGGTTCGAGCACGTCCGGCTTCGATACCAGTGCGGCGTACAACCAGTTGGTTGGGGCGTTCGGTGAAGCGCAGAACGGATACGGCAGTGCGCCGGGCATGCTACTGGCGGCCAACACCCTGACTGAACCAGGGCAGCCAACGGCGATGTCCGATGCGGGCAATGACTCAGGCATAAACTTCGGTATTAATGGCATCGGCTGGAGTCCATCCAGTACGATGCCAACGTTGGCCGATGGTACGCAGGTGTTCGAAAGCACGGATCCGAACGACCAGCGGTTGCTGGTTCAGGGTAGTGTGGGAGGGGCAATACCGACGGTGCCCGGATATCAATTATCGTCGATTAACAGTTACGGGTACGGATCGCAGAACTATTACTACACATCTGCGCTTACCGATGCGGCAGGGCAGGCAAGCCAGGAGTTGAGCATCGTATCGACCGACCCGAATACAGGTGCCATTACGTGGAACACCGGATCGGTGTCGTATCCGGTGCCGACGCCGGACGTGACCAGCCAACCGTTATCTGATGCTGGCGCTGGCATGACCGGAACCATCCGTCCGCTGAGCGACTGGGACAGCTTCCTGACATTCAATCCCGCTGGTCGGTTCATGGCCGGACTCGGCAATGGGGTGTCGAACCTTTTTACCGGGTTGGTCAATACAGCCGAGCAGGGCGTGCTAACTGCGGGAGACGCGGTTAGCTACGGGCTGTCGCGCGCAGACAATGCGCTGGGCGGCAACATGGGTTACCAGCCGCAAAGCGCGCTGGGAATCACCATTCAGAATCAGGGGGCAGGAGAAACAGCGCTGAACGTGTTTGGCAGCGTGGCCACTGGCGCGGTCAATTCGGTTTTCGGGCCGATCAACGCGCTGTATCATCAGGACGCGACGATGCTGGGGCAGAGCACAGTGGGCTTGGTGGCGATGGCTGCGCCGGCTGTGGGTGCTGAAAGCCTTGCTGGAGACGTCGCGACAGAGAGTGTGCCGGAGTTCTTCGGAGCACGAGGGCCAGCCAGTGGGCGACTGTACGACCCAACTCAGGCGGGAGGCCCGATTCAGCAACTGACTACGGACGGTGTCCAAATTACGCATGATGGGATTGACACTGTCGAGCAACACATTGCACGATTCGGTCAAGATAATGCAAATGACTTTATGGTGAATAGGCTGCGCGGCATTGCGAATGGCAACTTGGAAGCGACGCAGTATGACTTAAACTACTACACGCATGAACTGACTGAGTTCCAACGCTACACCAATCTCGGTTGGGAAGTTGGTCAGCCAGCCGATCCTACGAAGGCTTATCAGTTGTGGAATAACGCTCATACAGCCACGCTGGAGGATTTTGGCCTTAAAGATGGACAGCTTTATCATCCGGATGCACCGCAATGAATGAAGACATCAAAGTAGCGATATTGAGGCTAATCTCCGAATCAGAGGGACCTTGGAACTGGCTTAAGCTTGATCGAGCACTTTCTGCGCGTGGGTTAGGTGGTCGTTGTAATGTCGCGGAGGTAGCTGCGGTGCTGTCAGACGAAGGTCTCATTACGGTGACAGGTAGTGCTAATCCCGCAATGCCTGTTTATGCAATTACCAGCGCTGGGCGTAGGTGGCTCGATCACCTCGCATAAAGCGGTGGCGGGTAATGGCTGATTGCTTCAAGGCTAGTCAGCCATTACTGCGGCAGAAAGTGTAGGTGCAACGGCTGCTGTTGACTCTGCGGCTGACGGTGCTAACTTCATCACGCTCTATTGTGGCAATGCCTCTGCGGAATGGCGCTAGCGGACAGGTAGGGTTCGACGGTCAGGTACCCGTTTCTCCCTCGATCGGGGAGAAACGCAGCGGCACATGCTGAACTGCGGGCGGCTAGAAAACCGCTCCGTCGTCACGGCCCTCGCGTGTTGAAAACCACACGGGCAGAGCAGCAAATTCCGTGGCTGTCGACATATCGACGCTTGATGTCTAGTGGTAAATAAAGGAGCGCAATAAATGCAATTGAAGAAAGTGATCCCTTTGAGCGTCTCACTGTTGATTCTGGCGGGCTGTGCCTCGGTGCCGATGGGCGATCCGCAACGCGATGCCGAATTGAAGACATTCAGCGCTCCCCAGCAGAAAGCGGCGATTTACGTGTATCGGAACGAGAACATGGGGGGCGCCGTCAAGATGCTGGTGACGCTGGATGGGAAAATTCTGGGCGACACCGCCGCGAAGACTTACCTGTATAGCGAGGTCGAGCCAGGCCGTCATCAGTTGATCTCGAAGGCCGAAAATGATTCGACGCTCGATGTTGATACGGTCGCCGGAAAGATCTATTACGTCTGGCAGGAGGTCAAGATGGGCGTCATGTACGCTCGCAGCAAGCTGCAACTCGTCGACGACACCACCGGGCAGAATGGGGTGAAAGAATCGAAGCTGACTGTCTTGAAATCTGAGCAGGTCGAGGCTGCAAAATGACGATCTGTTGCTGCTAGCGCTTGTACCGACGCCCGCGTAAGCGGGCGTTGCCGTATCTGCGTTTGAATCTCAGAAGAGTGCGGTCGGACGGCTTGCCGAAGTAGCGTCGCTCGATGCCAAGTTGTCGTGGTGGTGGCGATTTGTAACCACTTTTCCTGCGGCGCCCCCACATCTAGGATCGAAGAAAAAGTAAGCGCGAGTGATGTGGCCGTCGTCGTTCTGTACTTAGAAATAAATAATACGCTCCCTATCCCCGGCCGTTACGTGGGGTGAGAGCTGCTGGGGAGAAAGCGGGCCTACCGCGCGAGCACAGTATCGAGCAGATCGGACGCGAGCTCGCTCTTTTTCACGGCATGACTTCCTAGTCTCGATGACAACGTCATGCCGGTATTTTCCGCTTTCAAACGGGACAGTTTGGTGGGTCAGGGTCAATCCCGCTTGCCCCGTCACCAGGTCATGCATCCCGCATGACAATATCCCACGCGGTATGACATACCTGTCCGGGCAGTGCGAGCGCACAAAGCGCCAGGCGATCGCCCCGCTTCACGGCGAGCTTGAAACGGTGAGGCAGCGCCAGCGGTTGCACTTCACCGTTGAATTCGAGTTGGGCACACATGGCGGACGGCTCTCCGCTCAGGTGCGAAAGGCTGATGTCGATCACCGCCCGCTCGCACGTCACCGCGAGTTCGACCCGGTGCGGCGCCCACACATTGAGTGCGCAGCCTTGCGGATTCCGGAACGAAACGCCCGCAGCGAGACGCGGCATGTTCGGCAGCACGTCCTCGTACGCGGCGAGCGCCAGCCCGATGGCGGCGAAACGCTCGACGTGCTGTGCATCGAAAACAGCCGGCTGTTCCCGTGCACCGGCTTCGAGCGCCAGCGCAAACGCCTGCCCGAGTTCGATCGCGCGCTGCGCATCGCGCGCTAGGTAGCGCCAGCGGTTCAGGTAACGGATTTCGCCCGTCATGTGTAGCCCGCGAATGCGCGCGCCGCGATGCTCGAGCACGATCTGCCCCGTACCGAAATCGTGCCGCTCGTGAAGCCCCCACTTCGTGACGAAGTTTTGCTCGCAACCCACGAGCCGAACGTGGCCGAGTCCGCCCCACAAATGCAGGAACGTCGTGTCGAGTCCGTAGATCACCGCAAAGTCCTGGCCGATTCTTCCCACCTGCTCGTGAACGTGCTGCGCGAACCGCGCCCAGGCCGCCCGGCCGCCCACAACGAGCCCTGCCTGTAGCGGGTGCTGCAGCCGGTCGAGTACGTCTTGGATGCATTGGCGCTCCAACGCCTCCTTACGCTCGCCGACAATTGGGCTCGTCACAAACTCGCAAAAGTGGGCGTCAGGTGCGACGTGCAGGTGATCGTCTTCGGGCACGACGTCGAAGATGTCGAAGTGCGGCCCGGGAAACCAGATATCGGCATCGTAGAGTGCGAGCGTATGCAGTTCCGGACTCGTGTCGAAGACCGCGGCCGCCGAGATGTAGCGATCGTAGGGCAAATCGCCCGACCTGACCCCTGTGTAGACCTCAATACCGTTGACCAGCAGCCGCTGCTGCTTCTCGGCGGACAGGTCATAGCCGATGACGCCGATACGGCCCCGGTAGTCGGTCGCACGCAGCGATACGATGAACGGGATGACCATCTCGTACCAGGCTTGCCTGTTGTTGTCGATCGCCAAGGCGACGAGATGGCGACGATTCGGCTCGCTGTTGTCTGACGTGCTCATGGGTGTGATTCTGGCGTCGGAAGCCCAGGGTGAAACGGGCTCTGCGCTGTTTTTTCGTCGCGAGAAGCCGCGGATTTGATTCGCGTCAGCATGCAGTTTGCCACCTAACCTTCTCGATAAATTCCTAAGGGGAAACGATTCGAAACCCCGTCCCGCGTGCACTTTAGTCCGTGTGACTTGTTTGATTGTAGTGGAGTTCAAAGGCGCCCGGTGGGCCGACCGACCGGTGCCAAAGCACACGCACCTTTTTGCATGCCGAACCGAATTGCGTCACCATAGCGCACTGAAATATCGCTCACCACGCGAGTTTCGACGCACCGTGGATTCATCAACCGTAGTGTGAGGCCGTGTCCGGGACTACGGGGTTAACTCCACCCCGATCGAATCCTTCTGGGAGCGCTGAAGAATGAACTGGTCGCTTAGCCACACGCAAGCCCGTACGCCTTGTGATCACCGAATACATCGATCTTCTACCACCGGTAACGCACGCAGGCGCGTCTGAACTATCAGTGGCCTGTCGCGTTCACGCAGCGCTTCTATCGGTATCAGATCGCTGCTTAACCTGTCGGCATCCAAGAATCTTGTCCGACCTCACTTCGGCGGCTGCTCCCCCATCGGCGTATTCTCCGTGATCCGATGCGTCAGTTGACGGCGCAGAATCCAAGCGGAGATCGCATGTACGGTCGCCGCCTCGCGGCCGAGGTAGCCATGATTGCTGAATGGACCGCATGCGTCGCCCTGCGAACCTTCGGATCCTTCCACCCAGATGACTGGGTAGCGCCCGTCGAGCGCCTGCGCATACCCAGGAGATGTGACTTTGCACGCGTCTGACACGTGATGAACGAACAACAGCGGTTGCGTGATCGTGGCGAAGTCGAACCCCTGCAACCCGCCGCCACCTCTCGACGCGCGGAATACCGTCGACGTAAGCACGACGCCGTCGACGTCGCTCGGCAGCCTGACCGCAACGTTCGCAGCGGAAATCGTGCCTCGGCTGGTGCCGACGAGATAGATCTTTTTGACGCCGGTCCGTTTCCTCATGTCCGTCAGAATCATCGCGACTTCGTCTGCGTGCTCCCGGGAGCTACGCAAACTGTCAGACAGCGCACCAAGATCCGAGCTCGGATCATACGTCGCGGTCGTCAATCCGTCTTCCGAAAAATAGTGTCGCGAACGCACGAGGAAATTGCTGCCCGGGTTTGGAATCCCTGATGCCAGCCCAACCTGACCTTGCGAACCTGCAAACAGAACGATGCCCGTATCGGACGTCGGGGCGCCCGGGTCGGACGTCAGAAGGTAGCGCAGCGTCGTGCCGTTCGGTTTGACGAGGTCGATGAGCTGCTCGGTCACTGCAGCAAACGCCGTGGGAGTGGCCAGAAGCAAAGTCGCGCATGAGGTCGCGATGAGCATGCGGAATTTTCCCGCTGAGGGTAATCGGTCCGGCGGGGTAGGCATGTCGCGATGGCGTTCGTCATGGTGAAAGGGGCGAGGTTCGATCACTGCACGGCAACGATCATCATTCGATCTCGTAAAAGGCTGCCGTTGCTTTAGGCGCTTGTCAATAGCGCATGCATCTCGCGAGGCGTCGATCCGGCGCACGGCAAAAAAATCTTCGCACTGCACTAAACATTTCCCGAGATATTCGGATAACTACCCAACAGAAGCGCGTGGATAAGGTCGCTGTTGTCGCGCAAGCGCGGTGCACGATCGCAGCGCTTCTGGCGTGCATGGGAAATGTAAATCGTGCGACCGTGAAGCTGATGCTGCGGCGCCATCATTGAGAATCGGAGATGTCATGTCCGACGAGCAAAACCTGGAATATCTCGAATCGGCCCTGCGAAAGCCCGTCGAGGATCCAGTAGCGTATGGGCGGGACCTCGATGCGATGCTGACGTACGGCTCAACCGGGCAACTGAGCGAATGGAATCTCGGGCGCGAGACGCAAGGTACTCGCTTGGGTGAATTGTTGGAAGACCTGCGCGCGCATGGCAATCACAAGCAGATCGGCATCGTAAAGAGCTGGATTGCGACAGGAGCGGGGCGTCCATGGGCGCTCTATCTTTTGAAACTGTTCAATCGCGATGTGGGCCATGCGCACGACATCGTCCGTGCGTTGTTACGGGACACGGCGGACGGACCGCCCTACCTGTTCGTGTTTCTAATCGTTCTAGCGGCATTCTATCGACGCGATCGGAATGTCTATCGCGCACTCGAATTCTCGGAGCACGCGAGATGGCGAAACATCGTGAACGGGATCGTGACGGATGGCGATGCCGCGCAGTTCATTCGGAAGCTGCCGATGCCGATTCGATATTACGGAGGCGGCACCAACACGGTTCTGGGCTTGTACGACGCTAATTTTTCGTCGCCATCGTTCGATGGATTCAACCTGAATGCCGAATTTCTTGGTGATCTGGGCGGCGGATTCGCGACCGCCGACATCAGCCGCGCAACAGGGCGCGAATGGGTCAGCCTTGACGTCAATAGCGCGAATCCATACGACCACGATCCGGACCGGCTGATCATTAGGCATGTCACGCCCGCAGGCCGTCACGCGTTACTGGATGAAGACCGTCGGTGGGCTTACATCGACGAGCAGGCAAAGATTGAATACAGAAAATGGAGCGTGCTCGACGGCCGTCCGCTAAGCGAAGTCATTGGCGACAGAAAGAGCTATTCGTTTGTCAGCACGGGTTTCTGGACGAGCACTGTTCGGCCGATCGACCCACAGCGGGCCACGGATCGTCACACCTATCGCGATACGTCTGCAATGGCGAGTCTGCGGCTCGCGGAACTGGCGGCAACCGGTCGCCATGTTTCATTGTTCACGATCGAACGGGCGACCTCGGTGCACCGTCGTTTCAAGACATGTCTGATGGAATGGCGGGACAGGAAGCTAGTCACCATGCGGCTTCAACCCAATCAGCCGTCCATTCCGAAGAGGAGCGGAGGCTATGCGTTCCTGCTCGATCAGATTGATCCGAGTACACCGTTCTTTTGGTGACCGGAGCACCGAAGAGGGTTGTTCGGCGGCACCGCCAGGCATCCGTCCCGAGGCGGTGGCTTGAATCGGGACGCGAGTCGCGCTTGGGCCGTGTGCATGTGCAAACCGGTACATCGTATTGTTAGGGAGGTAATCGTGAATCGTGCTTTCTCCGCTTTCGAATTGAATCATGGGCCTCTGGCCGTCGTTTCGACCGATACCATGCCTACTTCGCTATTCGCCTGGAACGACGAAGCGGTGCTGGATCTTCCCGCGGATGGAACGCATTTCGGTTTCGTGTATGGCGGCACGGCAGTGCTGCAATGCGCAGCGGGTCGCTTCGAACTGCAGCCGGGCATGTATTTTTGCGTGCCCGGCCGCGCTAAGGTGAGTGGAGGCGGTGGGGGAATCGTAGTCAGTCGTCACGACTATTCGGGATTCTTCCAGTTGGGTGGACCTATCGAACCGTGGGGGCGCCTGAAATATATCGACGGCTGCACGGACTCGCTGCTGATTCCCCCGGTACAGCGCGGGGATGCATGCTTGAATTTGCTGTGCTTTCCGCCAGGCATCCGCCAGACATCGCATACGCATCCATCAGTTCGAGTGGGGATCGTTGCGAGCGGATCCGGCGAATGCGTAACGCCAGACGGTGTCATTGCGCTTTGTCCCGGCAAGGCGTTCGTGATTCATGAAGAGCAGTTGCATGCATTCGTTACACATGACGACTCATTGCGGGTCATTGCCTATCATCCCGACAGCGACTTCGGACCGACGCACGAGGATCACCCGATGATCAATCGAACAATGGTCAATGGGGTGTCCGCAGCGGAACTTGAAGCCATTCGTACTCGATAACGTCGATCTCATGAACCTCTGGCTGAAGATTCATCTGCCCTCATTCACGGTGGAGCACGAAGGGTTTGCCGTCAAGGCGCTCGATCGCGCCACGCTCTACCATTCCGGCGAGGCGGAACATCTCGCCGCCATCGAACAGTTGGCAAATGCCGAGTACTGTCAAGCCGTTATCGTGGACGCGGATGCGCGGACCGCATCGTTTGGACGCGATTACCTGGGGCATTATCCGCTCAGCTTCGCGTGCACCGCGCAGCATCTCTATATATCCGACAATTTCGCGCGCATCTATCGGGCCTTGCGTGCGGACGGGGTGACCCCGACGCTGTCGGAGGAGGCGATCGCGCTTTATTTCACGATGGGCTTTGCGCCGCACGGCATGTCGATCTTCCGCGAGATCACGAATTGTGCGGCGAGCGGATATTACCGGCTGTACGATGGAAAAGTGACGCGGGTCAGTCTATTCGAGCCGATCGAAATCGGCCAGTCAGAAGCGCTGGATGGTTTGCGCGACGCGATCGAATGCGAAGTGCGTCGTGCGTCCGCGTTGTCCGACGAGATCGACGTATGGTGTTCCGGCGGTCTGGATTCGTCGATCATGGCCACTTTGTTCAATGCGGACGGCGCCGGTGCGAATCTGCTGACACTGGCTTACGGGCGCGAGATCGAAGACGAGCTTGGCGACGGGGAGCGTCGCTTTGCGGAGGCGGTAGCCGCGCATACGGGCGTGCCGCTGCGCGGTGTCGAACTGGACTGTGCGGGATTTGCCGGTACGTATCAGACATTCCTTCGCCATCACCACATGCCGGTAATCGATACGCCGCTCGTGCCGAAATATCAGCTGGCCCAGTCGACGCGTGCGGTGGCCATCACGGGTGAAGGGGGTGACAACTTCTTCGGCGGGCCGAAGAACGCGACGGTAACGTATGCGCACCAGCGTCAGCCGCATCTCTCGTACGGTGAGCTTTATGCGCTTGCGTATCACCGCTTTATTGGCGAACTGCCAGGTATCTTGCGTAATGGTGAAGCGCTTCGACACTACGCAATAGAGTATTGCGAAAAACTTGTCGGAGCATATCCTGGCGACCTTCTGAGGAAACTCTTCTACCTGAATTCGTTCGAGAAACTCTCGGGTCTGATCTTTGCCGAAAGCTACTATCCGGGTAAGCTGTTCGGCGTGCGTGTCCGACATCCATTCGCATCCCTGAGTGTTTATCGGGCTGCATTCAAACTTCCAGATCACACGAAATTCGATTTTCCGAAGACCAAGATCGCATTGACGAAGTTGTATGGTCCGATGCTTCCGGATCTTATTGTGCGCAGAAAGAAGTCTGGAACGCTGATTCCGCTGGGACACTACTTGAACGGATTGGATGCGCAAATGTTCGATCTGTCTGCTCTTGCGGAATCTGGTCTGTTTTCGGAAGCATTGCTCGATTCGATTCGCGCGAAGGCGCCAGGTACGCTGAATCACCCATTGTTCCTCTACTCGCTGTTGACGCTGAATCACTGGATAGCGAATCTTTCCAAGTCCACTGGAGATTGAGATGGAAAACTTCAAGATTTATCCGACCGCGCCAGTCGTCACCACGCACGCGGATCTGGCGTCCTGGTACGACGACCATCCGATGAGTATCGGGCTGACTTCGGCGTGCATTTCTCCGATGGAAGCGGAAGCACTGCTGGATGCGGGTGCGACGTTTACGACGATCCTGTTCGTGAATGGGGCAGGAGCCGATCTGATCGATCGTGTGCTTGCGCAATGCAATGGCGACGAAGCGACTCATACAAGTGTCGCGGAACTGGCGATCGGTGACGCTTCTGCGGAATCGGTCCGGCAGATTCACCGAGCAATCCGCGGCAAGTCACAGCGGATGTTCTATAACTTCGGCGGCTGAACGGGCGGCTATATCATGGCAAGCTATAAGGGCAACCTGCTGAACCATTTCAAGATCGTCAAGAAGTGGGCCGACCGGGCGGGCGCGGATGCGATTCTGGATGTGTCGAGCTTTCGCTTGCTGATTCGCCGAAACGATCAGCAAGCGGTGCTGTATCCGCAGTTCATGAACGTTGAGGACAGGCGTAGGCAGTATTCGCCTGAACTGACCGATGCGTCCCGAAGGTTCATCGGTTGGTTGCCTTATTCCGTACGCAGATGGGCGATAGCGAGCGACAAGATCGAATTCAAGCGTTATGCGGAGCGTGCCGGGATGCGGACGCCGGAATATTGTCTGGATGACGACCCTGCGATCCGTGATGTGATCGTCAAGCGTCGGAGTTCGTCGTTCTCCGTGGGTATTCGTGGGCCATTCAGGCATGCCGGCGAGGCGCCGCTCGATGCATCGCAAAGCGAATACTACGAGCGGTTTATCGACGGTCGGATCGGTAAGATTTGGTTTTATGAGAATTTCCCGATTTGTATGGAGATCGAGCGAATGCCAAGCGTAACCGGAGACGGCATGTTATCGGCGCGTGATCTGATCCAGGTGAAGTTGCGGGCGAAAGGCGCGACCGGCTTCGATATGGAGCGTGCAGAAACGTTGCGGCGTTTTTGCGGCGACTCGCTTGAGCGCGTGCCGGCCCGCGACGAAACGGTCGTCGTGGACTTTCGATACGGTTCTGCGCTTGCTGTCCGGGAGCCAGGGCAGAATATCAATCTGAAGAAGGCTATGCCTGAGGTGTGGAGCGACGAATTGCGCGCGATCGGCGAGGCATGCTGGCGCGGCATTCCCGCCGAGATCCAGGAAGGCACGATCTACACCGTTGATGTTGTCGTCGACCCAGAAGAGAGAATCTGGGCATTGGAAATGAACTCCAATCCATTCGTTCACCCTTTTCTCTATGGCCATCTGCTGTCCAATCTCGTGAAACGAGATGCGGCAGAACGCGTGCGTCACTAAGAAGCATCGAACCTGAGACAGCTTTCGTGATCGTTGCCCGCGGCCAACCGAACACTGGTACGCGGTGACGATCACGTCACGATATCATCGTCTCGTAGTGTGGCATCTCGACGACGCATCATGCGCACGTTTCGAATGGCCATGCGGTTGGGCGTGACCCAAAAATAAAATGCCCGCTCATCGGCGGGCACTTGAAAAGGTGGGGCAGGCAACATACCGCGGAACGACGTCCAAGCCAGTAAGCCCCGCTCCCTGTTTTCTGTCGCCGAACAATGGTCGGCGATGACGTAAGACTAGCTGCTATTTTTCAGACCCGCAACGTATGGTCTCCGCGCCGGTCTCAAGCGATGCCATGTAGCGCAGCAAGTCCTCCGTACGTCCCTCCGATACAAGCTGTTCAGCAGTCTTGTAGTCAAAGGCTGGCAACGGTTCATTGCGATACCAGAAGAGTGTGCTCTGCACGTCACCGGAGATATCGGTTGCCGCCCGGATGATCCGAAGCGCCTCCCGAAGGAACTTCTGCACGCTCTCGGAGCCCGCCAAGCGGCATATTGTGTTGCGATGTACATGGGCCAGTCGTGCGAGCGTCTGCATGTCGATATGCAGAGCGGCAGCGAAACGTCTCGCCGAGATGATCGGAGCAATGCTCTCCGGTTCTCTCAAAGACGCCATGAATTGAGCGAAATTGCTGGGCGGCGCCGAACTGCGAGTGATGTCGGATTCCATAACGGTTCACTAGTCGCACACTATATGCACATTTATAGCACATGCGAATCCGCCCTTGGTCTGTGTGTTTCGAGCGAGCAGGACATCTAAAGCCCGGATGCGGCTTAGGTGGAGTCGTTTCGATCCGCAGGTGAAATTGTTCCACGGGGCTTGATCTACATGTAAATCTTCGATTTTTATGGGGTTGTGGGGCGGCCTTCATTCAGAGGTCAACTTTTCTGCGAATTCTGTAGGGAAAGACCATCTTTTTTGCCACTTCCTGGCGGGAAAATTCGCAGAAAAGATGACCAATTCATTGATTTGGATGGACCGTGGAGGTCACCTTTTTTTGCGAACCTACACTGCGGCCGTCTGCTTGCGACGAGGATTCCCGCCGATGCGTTCCGTCAACCTTTTGGGCGGGTCGATCCTGACGACCGGACGGTTGGATGATCTGGCGGTCGACGCAAGACCTGATTTCGCAGTGGCCGCGAGCTATTAATCGAAAGGCACAGTCGTGCCGACCCTTATTCGACTACCGAAGACACTTCGAGAAACTCGTCGTGACGCAACGTCCTGATGCAATAAATGAGGCAATGCTGATTTTCAAAACACTGGCGATCATTATTTAAATTGTCGGAATGTTTTTTAAGCCGATTGAAATGAATTAATTGATTTCCGTTTCATCAAACAGATTTTCCGTGCCAGCAAAGGTATCCAAGTCAGGCGCATCATTCAATGTGATCTCACCCAGACAACGTACGTCGGCCATGGATCGCGCGTTGATGAAGATTTTCGACCCTTTATTTGCAGCCCGGAAATTCGCCGAAAATGTAAAGCATTGCAATATAAAATCCCGGATCGAGTATTCCGGTTGCGATGCGCGATTTTATTTGGCAGGATTTTCATCAAGTTGCTCGGTTTTAAAACGGCGAAACGGTCGGCAATTCTATTAACCGAAATAACACGTGCCGGATGAGCAACGATTCGAAAGGAAGCTGACGAGAAAACAGGTAACGAGGCGGCGAACAGTCGAGATTGTTCGCGATTAATGAATCAATCGCTTGCCCGGCAGCGCCGATGCGTGACTCGGGCGATCCGGGCGAATCCGATACGGGGCGGCCATGGCGATACTCAAGAACGATACCTCCGGAGAAGCATGCCTGCTCCGCGCGTATCACGTGTTCGGGCGCGATGCCGCACGCTGCGACACGGTCATCCGGGATGGGTCGGTGTCCCGCGTCCATGCCCATATCCGCTGGATCGGCGGTTCATGGGAACTCCACGATCACAGCAGCAACGGCACGTCGGTATCGGGTGTGCCGTTGCGCGACGGCGAGCATGTGGTGCTGCAACAGGGTGACGTGATCCGGTTCGGCAGGGCCGGTGTCGCGCCGTGGCGCGTCGAGGCGCTCGACGATCCGGCCGACACGCTGTGGCCGGTCCGGGGTGCCGCGCCCCCGATCGTGCTCGCGTCGCGGCAGATCCTGCCGGCACACGCCGCGCAGCCGGTCACGATCGTCCGGTCGCCGGCAGGCGAATGGCTGTGCGACGACACGTTGCCGCCGCGTGCGCTCCATGACGGCGATGAAGTGTCGACCGGCGGCATCACGTGGCGCCTGGCCCTCGTGCGCAGCGGCTCGACGGTGATGCTCGCCGCGCCCGCCGATCCGGCCGTGCCGGCGCAACTGCTCGAATTTTTCGTCAGCCGGAACGAAGAACACGTGCGGATGCTGCTGCATGTCCGCGGCGGCGTGGTCGACCTCGGCGAGCGCGCCCATCACTACAGCCTCGTGACGCTCGCCCGCGCGCGCTCGGCCGACATGCAGGCCGGCCACGACGCCGCCACGCAAGGCTGGATCGAACTCGACCGGCTGGCGCGCATGCTCGGCATCGATACGTCCCATGTCAACGTGCAGATTCACCGCGCCCGGGCCCAGTTCGCGGCGCTGCCGGGGCTGGACGGGAGCCAGCTCGTCGAACGCCGGCGCGGCAGCGTCCGGTTCGGCGATTTTCCGTTCCGCGTCATGCGCGGCGAGCACTTCGAATGCCAGTCGGTGCCGGGCGTCCAGCCGCGTATCGGCGCGCCTCGTCCGGCGCCGAGCCTGGTCGCCCACTACTCGTGAACACGGGAGAACCGGCCGTGTTGCTGACCCCGTCCCGCGCGCCCGTTGTGCAGGAAGCACGTGAACCGCGGCAGCCCGCCGCGCCTTTCGCGGAGCTGGTCGGCACCCGGCGTTATCGGCTCGGTGCGCTGCTCGGCGAAGGCGGCAATGGCGTGGTGTTTCGCGCGACCTGCGGCGAGACGGGGCAAGCCGTCGCGATCAAGCTGATGCGGGATGACGCCGCGCGGACCGCGGCGGAGCGCGCGCGCCAGCGTGCGCGCTTTCAGCGTGAGACGAGCCTGTGCGAGGCGCTGCGGCACCCGAACATCGTCGCGTTGCTGGACCGGGGGGAAGCGCCCGACGGCCGGCTGTTCGCCGTATTCGAGCTGGTGCAGGGCCGGACCCTGCGCGACCGGCTCGCGGCGGAGGGGCCGCTGTCGGCCGTCGATACGGGCCGGCTGATGACGGAGGTGCTGGACGCGCTCGCGGCCGCGCATCGGCAGGGCATCGTGCATCGGGACCTGACGCCGCAGAACATCGTGATCACGATGGCCGAAAACGGGCCGCACGCGAAGCTCCTCGATTTCGGCATCGGTGCGTTGTTGCCCGGCACGGAAGACATCGCGCGCCAGACCTCGACGCTCGCGACCGAGGTGCTCGGTTCGCCGCCCTATTGCGCGCCCGAGCAATTGCGCAACGAGCCGCCGACGCCCAGAACCGATCTGTATGCGTGGGGCCTGATCGTGATCGAATGCCTGACGGGCGAGGTCGTCATGCACGGCGCGAGCGTGGCCGACATTCTTTATCAGCAGCTCAGTCCGGTGGATGTCGCGCTCCCGCCGTCGATCGCGTCGCATCCGCTCGGCTCGGTATTGCGGCGCGCGCTGAGCAAGAATCCGGAGCAGCGCGCCGCGTCGGCCGACGAACTCGCGGTGCCGTTTCGCGCGCTCAACTTCGCCGCGCTCGTCGGCCAGTTCGATGCCAGCCGCACCAGCATGCAGACACGTCCGCGCCCGTTCGCGCCGCGCAGCGAGACGATCGCGACGGTCGGCGAGTACCGGCAGATCACCACGCTGTGCTGTTGCGTGACGATCACCGGCGTGGGCCGGCAACGCCACGCCGGAACCGATCACGGTGACTTGCTCGACGGTTACGAGGAGCAATGGCTGACGAAGTGCGCCGACATCGCTGTCGGTTACGGCGCGCAGGTCGACGGACGGCTCGGCGACACGCTGCTGTTCCATTTCGGCCTGCGCGGCGACATCGACCGGCCGGCGCGCCGTGCCGCGCGCGCGGCACTCGACATGGTGCGGGTGACCGAGCGCGCACGGCTGCCGACGGCGCCCGGCGGCCGCGCCGGTGGCGAAAGCTGGCGCGTCGAGGTGGCCGCCGCGATTCACGTCGGGCAAGTTCTCGCCCATGCGTCGCGCATGTCGGGCGTATCGACGCCCGCGGCGGCGGCGCGGCTGCTGCGGCTTGCCGGGCCCGGGCAGATCCTGATCAGCGACGATGCGCGGCTCGCGCTCGAACGGCATGCCGACTATCGGCCGACCTCGTTGCGGCTGGCGCGGGCGGGCCTCGTGCCGCAGCCGGTTCATGAATTGCTCGGCGAACGTCGTGCCGATACGCCGTTCGATTCGCTCGACGTCGGCATGCGGGCGCCGATGGTCGGCCGCGCACGCGAATTCGACGCGCTGATGCGCGCGTGGCAGGAGACGCTCGGATGGCATCGTCGCGCGATGCGCGGCGAGCCTGCGCCGCGCGGCGTGCCGCGGCTCGTTGTCGGCGATGCCGGAATCGGCAAGTCGCGCCTCGTGCACGAGCTGTGCGAGGCCGTCCGGATGCAGGGCCACACCTTCGCGCATTGCGGGTGCCTGCCCGAGCGGGAAAATCATGCGCTGTTTCCGATCCTGAGATTCATCGGCGCGCATTGGCATATCGACGCCGACAGCCCGCCCGGTGTCGCGCTCGCGGCGATCGACACCATGATCGCGCCGCTCGAATGCGATCACGCGGCGGCCCGTGTCGCACTGGCGACCTGGCTGGGGCTACCCTGCGATGCGAAGGGGTTTCTGTGGTCGAGTGCGCGCGAACAGCACGCGCTGTTCGACGTCCTCGAGCAACTGATCGTGTCGCTCGGCAACGGCGCGCCGGTGCTGCTCGTGGTCGAGGACGTCCAGTGGATCGATCGCTCGACCGAGGATTTTCTTGCGTACCTGCAGCGCTCGCCGCGCGCGGCGGCCCTTGGCATCGTGTACACGTCGCGCCCCGTCAAGCTCGGGCGCTGGCGCGGCGCGACCGAACGCCTCGTGCTGCGCCGCCTGCCGCGCGACGACGCGCAGCGCCTGATCTCGGCGTGTGTGGGCCACGGCACGCTCGATCCGGCCTGGCTCGACCGGCTCGCCCAGCGCACGGCGGGTATCCCGCTGTTCATCGAGGCCGTCGCGCGCGAGTTGACGATGAGCGGCGCGGACGGCTCGCTTGCGGAGCTGCGGGCAACCGACCCCTATCCGCTTCCGCTCAGTCTCGGCGGCATGCTCGGTCTCGCGTTCGACCGGATCGACGACGCGCGCGACACCGCGCAGCTCGCCGCGACCATCGGGCTCGAGGTGGATGCGCAACTGCTCGCCGACGCATCGCCGCATGACCGGGCCACGCTCGACGCGCATCTGCGGCTGCTGCTCGAAGAGCGGATCGTGTACGCGCAACATCGGCGCGATCGCGTGTTCTATTCGTTTCGCCACGCATTGATTCGCGACGCGGCGTACGAATCGATGCCGCCCGCCGTGCGGCGCGGCAACCATGCGCGCGTCGGCCGCGCGCTGCTCGCGCAAGGCGATCGAGGCGCCGGCGCGCATGCGTTCGGCGTTGCCGGACACTTCGCGCGCTCGGGTGCCTTCGCCGACGCGATCGTCCACGGTATCGACGCGGCGCGCCGCGCACTCGAACGTTCCCGGTACGACGACGCGATCCGCTACGGGCAGTCGGTGTTCGACTGGCTCGGCAACGCCGACTACGCGCAGCGCGAGCACGACAGCGCGCGCATCCGCGCCACGTTGACGCACGCGACGATGGCACGGTTCGGCTGGGCGGATCCGCTGGTGCGCGAGCATGCGGAGCAACTGTTGCGGCAGATGCAGACGCTCGACGACCCGGCGCTCGAGATCAGCGCGCTCTGGACGCTGTCGACCTACTACCACGTCGCGGGCGATCGTCCCACCGTGCGCAGGATCGGCACGCGGCTGGACGCGCTCGCGACCGAGCGCGGCGACGCCGGCGTCCAGGTCGCGGCGGACGCGATGCGCGGCATGAGCCTGTGGGTCGACGGCGACTATACGCGCGCCCGCGCCGCGTTCGACGCCGTGCTGGCCGGCTACGACGTACGGCGCGACGTGGACCATCGGCGCCTCCTGGGGATCGATACGCGCGCGTGGACGATGGCGTCGCTCGCGAGCGTGCGCTGGTGCATGGACGACGATCCGCAGGCCTCGCTCGTGATGGCGCGCGACGCGGTGTACTGCGCGACCTGCCTCGACCATTTGCCGACGCTCGGCGTCACGATGATGTACCTCGCACGCACGTACCAGCTGGCGGGCGATCGCGACGCGGCACGCACGCTGTCGGAAGCGATTCTCCGTCTGTCGGAGGTGCATCGGCTGCGCGCGGTCGAGCACTACGCCGCGATCATGCTTGCGTGGACGCAAGGGGATCGCGCGGGCATCGTCGCGCATCTCGACGCGCAGCGGCAATCGGGCGGCCTGCTCGGGCTGACCTACTACGCGTCGCTGCTTGCCGAACTGGACGCCGGGCGCGGCGACTACCCTGCCGCGCTCGCGCAGGTCGAGCAGTGCCTCGCGTGGTGCGAGTCGACCGGCGAACGGTATTACGAAGCACAGCTGCTGCTGAAGAAGTGCGAGTACTTGCGCCGCGCCGATCCGCGATGCGGTGGCGTGGCCGCGCTGGCCGCGTGCCGGCGCGCAATCGAAGTTGCAACGACGGCGGGCATGGGCCGCATTGCCAGGCTTGCCGAAACGATGTTGCAGTCGTTGCCGTAAGTGGTTCCATTCATCAATCAGGAGAACATACTGATGAGCACGGATAATCGATTACCGACGTACGAAGAGTTTCTCGAATACCGGGCAACCGTCATTCGGGCGATAGCGCTCGCGTGGCATTCAAAAGCGTTTCTCGACGAACTCGAGGCCAATCCGATCCACGCGTTGCGCGAGCATTTCGACTATCACTTTCCGTTCGATCTCGACCTGAAGGTGCAGACCAAGTCGTCGGCCTGGACACCGGGCGTCAACGGCGACTGGACGGCCGGCCAGAAAAACAAGCTCACGTTGTTTCTGCCGCCCGCGCCGGCGAACGAGAAGCACTTCGCGCAGGCGCTGGCCGCCTACAACGCGAACCACATCACCATCATGGAATGAGGTCAGGGGAAACCGACATGGCAAAGGAAAACGCTAATCCGACGCTCGAATCGATGCTGGAGTTTCAGAAGGTCTATCTGCGTGCGATCGCGCTTTCATGGCGAAACCCGGACTTCAAGGACGAACTGCTGAAGAAGCCGCTGGATACGCTCGCGAAATACTTCGGTTACCAGTGTCCGTGGATCATCGACATCGAGGTCGTCGAACCACCGGACGGCGATCATGGCTGGAGGGACCACGGGAAGGACGGCGGGAGCTGGCACCTGCCGCGCAACGTGATGACGGTCGGCATACCGGAAAAGCCGCTGAGCCGGGACGAAGAAGCCGTTGCACTCGCGGCTTACAGCGACGCCGGGTCGACTTACCTGTTCACCTGCTGCTGACCCGGCGCGGTCGCGCCGCGTACAGTCGCGCGGCGCGACCGCGATGTTTGTTGACCCGCTGCACGGAACCAGACGATGCTTGATGACTTTTCGCGCGTGTTGCGCTTCAAACCGCATTTGCTCGTGCTCGATGCGGGGCCCGAGACGCTGTTCGTCGTCGATGAATTCAAGCGCGCGATGCTGTCCGGCGCGCACTTCGTGCAGATCGCCGCCTGCTTGCGGGCGCGGATGACGATCGCCGAGATCGTGGCATCGCTCGCCGGCACGTTCGGAGAATGGGACGTGCTCGCGCGGCTCGATCACCTGGTGCAGCGCGGGTACCTGCGTGCCGACTCGCCGCACGACGACGATGCGGCGCGCGGCTTCTTCGAGCGCGCCGGACTCGACGGCGACGCGGCTTGTGCGCACGTCGTTCAACTGCGTGTTGCGGTCGAGGCGTTCGGCGCCGACGATGCCGCGCTCAGGCGCGCGCTCGACACGGCCGGCATCGAAGTCGTGCCGGACGCCGAATTGACCGTCGCGATCACCGATACGCACGACCGCGACGATCTCGCCGCGTGCGCCGCCCGCACGGCGGCGCGTGGCGGGGCATTGCTCGTCGTCGCGGCCAGCGGCGTGCAGACGCTGATCGGACCGTTGCTGGCCGGCGGCGGCGCGTTGGCCGACGCGCCGTGCATCGAATGCGTGCGCTACTGGATTCGCATCAACCGGCCGGTCGAGGCGCTGCTTGCACGCCATCACGGCAGCGACGCGACGCGTCTGCCGCCGGCCGCCTCGCGCGCCGGGGCCGCCGCCGCGGCGGCGCTGGTGGCGGCGACGGTCGAGCAGATCGCGGTCAACCGCACGGCGTCGGAACGGCTGCAAACGCATATCGTGGCGCAGCGCATCGACACGTCGACCGCCGAGCGGCACCGCGTGACGAGGCGTCCGCAATGCCCGTGCTGCGGCAATCCCGCGTGGATGCGCGAACAGGCGGCGCATGCGCCGCGGCTCGCCGACCATGCGCCGTTGACGCGTACCGACGGCGGCTACCGTAGCGCCGATCCGCAACAGGTGTTCGAGCGTTATGCGCATCTGATATCGCCGGTCAGCGGCGCGATCGCGTATCTGCACCCGATGCCGAAGCGACACGCGGGCCTGCGCAAGGTCTATGCGTCGGGCTTTCTCGTGTGCCCGGCCGCCGTCCCGGGCAGCAACCGGTTCGACAGGCTCTGCTCCGGCAAGGGCCGCACCGACGATCAAGCCCGTGCGAGCGCGCTATGCGAGGCGCTCGAACGATTCAGCGGCGTGTACCAAGGCGACGAGGCGACGCTGACCGGAAGCATCGAAAGCCTGCTCGCCGATCCGGCATGCGACGCCGTACCGATTCACGTGAACGATCTTCAGCAGTTCAGCGAACGGCAATTCGACGCGCGCGATGCGATCAACGCGTTGACCCACGATGTTCGAAAGCAGGTGCCGCCGCGTTTCACGGCGCACGACGTCATCGACTGGACGCCGGCCTGGTCGCTCGTGACCGGCAGGCGCCATCTGGTACCGCTGAGCTACTGCTATGCGGAAACGCCCGACAGCGCGCAGGCTCATGCCGCATGCGTGCACAATCCCAACGGCTGCGCGGCGGGATCGAGCGTCGACGAGGCGATTTTGCAGGGCATGCTCGAATTGATCGAACGCGATGCGGTCGCGATCTGGTGGTACAACCGGATCCCGCGCCCCGGCATCGATCTCGCGAGTTTCGACGATCCGTATTTCGATGCGCTCGTGCGCGAATACGCGGTGTTCGGATGGCGTCTGTGGGCGCTCGACATCACCACCGATCTCGGGGTGCCGACCGTGGCCGCGCTGGCGGAAAATCCGCAAGACGGGCGGTTCTCGATCGGCTTCGGCTGCCATCCGGACGGTCAAATCGCAGTGCAGCGGGCGCTGACCGAAGTCAACCAGTTGCTCGATATCGCAGCGGATGCTCCGCACCCGTGGGATCGCGACAAACTCTTGGCAACCGGTTTCCTGTATCCGGCGGACGGCGTGCGCTGCACGACGCGCGCGACCTGGCAGCCGACCGATGCTGCATCGTTGCCCACGGCGCTTGCGCATTGCGTCGGGCGCATCGCGGAGGCCGGCATGGACGTGCTCGTCGTCGACAAGACGCGGCCCGACATCGGCTTGTCCGTGGTGCAGGTCATCGCGCCGGGGCTGTGCCATTTCTGGCCGCGTTTTGGCGCGCGACGGCTCTACTCGGTTCCGGTGGAGTTGGGTTGGCGCGCGCAGCCGTGCGGCGAACAGGAGCTGAATCCGGCACTGCTGTTTCTGTGACTGAACCGATGGCCCTTTCGTGGCAGCGGAAGGGCCAGGTCTCCACGGCGATGACTGGCATGAACGGTTCGCTTCGCATCGTTCGACGACCGTTCGCGACCCCCGGCGATTGTCGCTCGGCTTCGGGAAACGTGCCCGAAATCTCCGTCTGGATGAGCACACCGAACTTCTTCCAACATGTCCGGAGAAATCCCGTTGCACGTTATCAATATGCCTAATGATATGGATGCCGTATCAATATAAAAATCCGTATTCCTGACATTAAGGTTGACGTGGACGTGACCAACATCAAACAGCCACGCCAATGCGGCGGCGCGCACGTGCGTCCGTTCGCGGACGATCTCCGATAAGCGGATCCCACGCATCAGGTACAGGCGTCGGCACGCCAGCTCCGCGCATGCCAACGCCGCTGCCCCGGGGTGTCCGCTGCTTCCTCTTCCGGCGCTGTCCGGCCCCTTTTTCCACCGCCTGTCAGGCAGCGACCGCCCGGTCCGCGCGCGCATTGCCATCCTGAAATCGAGCGTATTTCAGTGACAGAAAATCGCGCCCCGCGTCAATAGCGTTCTTGCTCTCTCATTCCGATAAATTTTTTTGAGATGTTATTCAATTGCAGAGCAACTTCCATTTACACTAGCGACGCGATGCCAATGAGGTTGAAGGAATGTGAATAATTCACCGGATCAAGCCGTTTGAAAGAGCGTTGGCCGTGTGAAAGAAGTCCGTTTATTCCGTAATGCTGAAAAGATCGGCTGCATTAAATCGGTTCAGGAAATTAATCGATTTTCGCATCTCGAGTAACTAACGAAATCATTGTTTCGTCATGTGAAGCGATGCGCGCATCCAGGGTTTGACGAGTGGCGATGACCTGCCGGCGAGAGACGGCAGCGTGAAACGAGAAAGGCATGTCTGCCGGGGCGGCGCTGGTGCTGGTCCGGGAGCCAGGTTGCTGACGAATTAATCACCGCGGAATCGTTGGGAGTTGAATCATCCGGTTCGCCTTGCATCGGCATTGGCGAATGGACATCTTCGGTCGCTGCATCGAGTGCATACGTTTTTCCGGCGAGTCAATGATGAATGAATCACCGCAAATCCGTTGGGTGGTTGAATTTTTCGATTCGTCAAATATTCCGAATCACGGATACATATTTTTCAGTTGTCGCAAAAGTTACATCTGTTATCCGGGAGAGCCAATTGGCTTTACTCCCGACGGTATGGCTGCGGCAATCGCCGCGTTGCGTCACTGCCTGAAACAGGCGCCACCGAGAGAAATACTGATTTCCAATAAAAAGATCGACCGTGTCTCGCAGTCAGGGATGCCTTGCGAGCTGGTTCAGGCTTGAGCGTCGACAGTTCGTGGCATGGCGCCAGTAGCCGCGCCGTGTCTTTGTTTATCCACCTGGAGAGGATGCGCATGAGCAATGCGAGTGTGACAGCGAAGATCAAGGAAACGCCCGCGCCGAAAGAACCGACGACGATTCCGACTCCGTTCGAGACTCAGGAGACGGTTGCGAAGCGGACGTCGGTGAAGCTGACCAATGTATCGGCGAACGGCCAGTCGAAGCGCGCGGCCCTGGACGGGCAACTGGTGTGGTACGACACGGCGCAACTGGCCCGGCCGCATCCCGACGACAGCATGTTCGTGCGGGTCGTCAATTCGCTGTACAGCGGCGTGGTGGTCTACCCGGACAACGCGGCCAACCTGCTGCCGGCCATTCCGGCCCGGATGCGGATCGTGCTCCGCCTGCGCAATGCCGCGGACATCAACGCGTTTCGGGAAGGTCCGCTGTTCGCCGAGTTCAAGGACGACGGCAAGCGCCGGCGCAGCGTGGCCTGTGCGGATATCGCGGCGCTGCGGCAACTGGGTGCGGAAGGCATTTCGACCTGCTACACGAGCTACGTCGACGATCGCGACAGCCTGCTCGGCGCCATCAACGACGGGCTGGGGTTCGACTATCTGTGGATCCGTTTCCGTGACCCGACCAACATTCCGCTGGAACTGGTGATCGCGTCGCTGCAATCGACGGGCACGATCCTGATGAAGGAAATCAACGAGCCGACCAACGTCGACGACGCGATCGTGTCGTACGGCGTGATGGAGTACGGCGCGGAAGGCGTGATTTTCTCGCCGCGCGACCATCAGGCGATGACCTCGTTCCTCGAGCAGATGGCGGACGCGGAACACGAGAACCTGTCGATCCAGACCGGCACGGTGATCCAGAGCCGCCCGGTGGGCATGGGCTACCGCGCATGCATCGATACGTCGACGCTGTTTGCGCCGGACGAGGGGATGCTGGTGGGCAGCACGTCGCAAGGCGGCCTGCTGGCCTGTCCGGAAGTGTTCTTCCTGCCTTACATGGAGTTGCGTCCGTTCCGCGTCAACGCGGGGGCCGTGCATTCCTATGTCTTCAATACCGGCAACCGCACCGACTACATGAGCGAGCTCAAGGCGGGCTCGCCGGTCATGCTCGTGAATGCGAAAGGCCGCGTACGGCGCGCGACGGTGGGCCGGATGAAGATCGAGCAACGTCCGCTGCGCCTGATCGAGGTGGAGTTTCCGGGCAAGGAGCGCGTCAACGTCCTGATGCAGGACGACTGGCACGTGCGCGTGTTTTCCGACGCCGCCAAGCCGCTCAACATCTCGGAACTGAAACCTGGCGACAAGGTACTGGGCTACGTGACGGAGCCGGGGCGTCACGTGGGCATCAAGATCAACGAGACGATCATCGAACAGTAGGAGACGTCGATGGGCTACGTCGGTAGAAAACTGAGAGAGCGCCGGATCCTGTTCCCGGATTCGCAGCGCGGGCTGATCGTGCCGGTGGACCATGGACTGACGCTGGGTCCGATTGCGGGCATGCAGGCGACGGAGGCACTGGAAAGCTGGGTCGGCAGCCGCGACCTCAGCGCGGTGCTCGGTCACAAGGGGCTGATCGAGCGCCTGATCGTGCGTCAATGCCTGCACCCGGCAACGGGCGTGATCGTGCACCTGAACGGCATGGCGAGCCTGTCGCCCGATGCGGACACGAAGATCATGGTGGCCGATATCGACACGGCGTTGAAGCTGGGCGCGGACGCGGTGTCGATTCAGGTGAACTTCACGACCAGCAATTTCGCGCACAACTTCGCCATGCTCGGCGCGGTGACGGACGCGGCCCATGCCGCCGGGCTGCCGTTGCTGACGATGCTGTACGACAAGGTGAAGGCGCCGACTGCCGCGGAACGCCTGGCCCGCCTGCATCACCTGGTGCGGGTCGTGACGGAACTGGGCTCGGACGCCGTGAAGCTCGCGTATGCGTCGGTGGACGAGATCGAGGCGCTGGCTTCCGTTCACGGACGCGACATCCGGATCTTCTTCGCGGGCGGCGAAAAGGCGGACGAGGAGGTGCTGGTCGCGATGTCGCAGGCTGCGATCCGGCATGGCGCAACCGGCCTCTGCATCGGCCGGAACGTGTTTCAGCATGCGCGGCCGCAGGCGCTCCTCAGGAGGCTGGCGGACAGCGTAAAAGGCCGGTCCGAGCAGGTGGCCGAACTCGATGTCGTGTGATTCCGTTCGCCGCGCCATGGGGGCGCGGCCGTGGAGAACCAATCCGATGAATGCAATGAACGATCGACCGGCAGCGGCGCAGGTCATGGCCGACCCGATGCAGCTGTCGCAGCTTTGGGCGGACATGTTTCCGGAAGGGCTGCTCGAGGAGCTGGGCGCGAACCCGTTTCTCGCGGCGTGCCGCGACGGCACCGTCAGCGACGCGCAATTGCGCGGCTTCCTGATTCAGCACCAATATTATTCGCAGTACTTCACACGTTACCTGTGCTCGCTGATGGGCGGCCTGACCGAGCTGAACGAGTTCAAGGCGCTGTCGCACAACCTCGCCGAGGAGTTGCTGGGCGACGGCACGGACCAGGTGTCGCACGCGGAACTGTATCTTCAGTCGATGGACGCGATGTCGGCGGCGCCGCGCAGCCTGCCGATGCTGTCGAGCACGCGTGCGCTGATCGACGTCATGTTCCTCTATTGCCGCGGCGCCGATCCGCTGGACGGCCTGGCCGCGCTGTGCCTCGGCGCGGAAGCGATCGTGCCGATCGTCTATGGCCCGATCCTGGACGCGCTGCGGCACCGCGATGCGCCGCTGCAGGCCACGCGATTCTTCCAGATTCACGTCGAGGAGGATGAGCAGCACGCGATCGTGATGCGCGAAATCATCGACCGGATGCTTGCCGAGAAGCCCTACCGGCGCGCGCGCGTGATCGCGGTCGGCGAGGAGATGGTGCGGCGCCGGATGGCGATGCTGACCGAGCTGCTGTCGTATCCGGGCGAGGACGTGCCCGATGCCGACGCCCGCTTGCCCGAACCCGAACTGGCCATGCTGCGCGCCGATGCGTCGCTGGGCAGCGGCAACTTCGTCGATCTGTGCCTCGCGCTGAATCCGGCGAAGGATGTCGAGTTCCTGCAGCTGGACAAGCCGGTGAACTATGGCGACGGTGTGCCGGTCCGGGCGTTCAGCCTCGCGACCCTGCAGCAGTATCGCGCGGCGCTGGCGGACTGGTACCTGGGCCAGGGCGTGGGCCGCGGCGACGTGGTGGCCGTGTGCGTCGAGGACGGCATCGCGCCGTTTCTCCACTACCTCGCGCTGACGAGCCTCGGCGCCGCGATCGCGCTGATCAATCCCGCGATGCCGGCCGAAGTGGGCGCCGCGTACATGAGCGAGAACGGCTTCGACACGCTGGTGGCGGACACGCACACGCAGGCGACGAGCGCATTCGTGCAGCACTGGCGCGCGTCGAACGCGGGTCGGCTGGTGGACGCATCGCGCGCGGCGCTGCGGCGCGACGCGCAGTTGCCGGCCTGGTGGCCGGTGGCGCCGGAGGATTCGACGCTGGTGATGCTGAGCCATACGTCGGGCACGACCGGGATCCCGAAAGCGGTGCGCTTCGAGCACCGGCAATTCTTCATGGGCAAGCGGGCCCGCATCGGGCGCTTTGCCGAGGGCCCGGACGAGCGGTTGCTGACGGCGTTGCCGCAATCGCATTCGGCGGCGATCAGTCATCTCGAAACCGCCGTGCTGCATGGCATTCCGACCTACGTGATGGGGACGCAGGAAGGCGACGCGGTGCGTGCGGCCATCCGCGCGTTTCGTCCGACCACGGTCGTCGCGTTCCCGAAGAGCTACATGCAGCTGGTCGAGGGCGGCGTCGGCGCGCGTGAATTCGACTCCGTCCGGCGCTGGTTCAGCATGGGCGACGCGGCGCACCAGAGCCATACGCGCCGTCTTCTGGTCGGTGCGCCGGAATCGCGCTTCATCGATGCGTTCGGCAGCTCCGAACTGGGCATGGCGCTGTTCCGCTGCGAATCGACCGTCGCCGCGCTGGCGCCGCAACGCGCGATCGGCCGGCCGGTGGATATCGCAGTCGCGAAGATCCTCGATCCGGTGACGGGCCGCGAAGTGGCGCCGGGCCAGCGCGGCCTGCTCGCGGTGCGTGCGCCGACGATCACGTCGGGGTACTGGCAGCAGCCGGAGCGTACGGCCGGGGCATGGCAAGGCGGCTATTTCCTGACCGGCGACGTGGCGTACTGCGAGGACGGCATCTTCTATCAGATCGACCGCGAAGTCGACGTGGTCGAGACGGCGGCGGGCCGGCTCTATACGTTGCAGCTGGAGGAAGTGGCCCAGCAGGTGGAGGGCGTGTGCGACGTGGCCGTGGTCGGTGTGGGCGGCGGCACGGCCGACGATCCGGCGCTGCTCGCGCTGGTGCTGCCCGACCGGCACGCCGCTGATCCGGCGAGCGTGGCGGAAGGCGTGCTCGAGGCGCTGCTTGCCGAATGCGGCGCGGTGCTGCCGGAACGCGGCGTGGCCGTGGCGATCGTGCGCAGCCTGGCGTTCCTGCCGGTGGGCGCGACCGGCAAGGTACTGAAGCGGCTGCTGCGCGATTCGGCGGGCTCACTGCTGCGCGAGGCGTTCGACGGTGCGGCCGGGACGCGCGACGTCCTGTATGTCGCGCGCGGTTCGGCCGCGCGCGTTTGAACAACGGATAGGCGACACATGAACGATCAAGACTACGAATCCGACGCGTTTGCATCGGTGCGGCGCCGGCTGGCCGCCGCCGAGGCGGACGGCATCGTCCACTACGTGTGCGACGGCCGCAGTTTCGAAGTGCATGCGGGGGTGTTCCCTCCGACGCATTTTCAGTCGACGGGCATCTTCACGCGGCACCTGCCGTATCGCCGCGGGGGCAGCTTTCTCGAAATCGGCTGCGGCGCGGGCGTGACATCGGTGATGGCCGCCCTCTCCGGTTGCGCGCGGGTCGTGGCCGCGGACATCAGCGCGGCTGCCGTGCGCAACACGCAGGCCAACGTGCTGTTGCACGGCGTGGCGGACCGGGTGTCGGCGCGGCACGGCGACCTGTTCGACGTATTGGAGCCCGGCGAGCGGTTCGACCAGATCTTCTGGAACTCGAATTTCGTGTTCGTCCCGGAAGATTACGTGTTCGAGAAGCCGATCCTGCAGGCGTTCTGCGACGCGGGGTACCTCGCGCATCGCCGGTTCCTGCGCGAGGCGTCGCAGCACCTGACGCCGGACGGGCAGTTGCTGATCGGCTTCAGCAGCCTCGGCGACGAACGGGCGCTGACGGACATGCTGGCCGAACACGACTACTCGTCGACGATCGTGGCGTCCGCTTACGGCGAGGGGGCCGGCGCGCACCGCTACGACATCCTGCGGCTGTGGCCGGGCGGGCAGCCGTCCGCGGTCGACGCGGCGTAAATCCGGAGCGTGCATGTCGAACGCCGCATGTGAAGCGCGCCCCCGGTCCGGAACGATGCACGAACGTCCCGTGGCGATCGTGGGCGGCGGCCCGGTGGGGCTGTTGCTCGCGTTGTTCCTCGATCGCCACGGCATCGCGTCGGTCGTGTTCAACCGGGAATCCGACAGCCGCTGGCATCCGAAGGGGAGCACGCACAATTCCCGGACGATGGAGCACTATCGCCGCCTCGGCATAGCGGAGGCCGTGCGCGCGTTGGGCTTGCCGCCCGATCATCCGCGCGATGTCGCGTATTTCACGCGGCTCGCCGACTGGGAGCTGGCTCGGCTCGCGATGGGTTCGGAGTACGAACGGATGCAGGCGGCGCGCACCGCCGAAGACGTCGACCAGGTGCCCGAGCCGCTGCTGCGCGCGAACCAGATGTACGTGGAGCAGTTCCTGCTGGCCCATGCGCGCACCCGGCCGAACATCGACTTGCGGTTCGGCTGGTGCGTGAGCCGGTTCGAGCAGGACGACGCGGGCGTCACGCTCGACGCGCAAGTCACGGACGGTACGGCGTCGGGCGAGTCATGGCGGGCCGCGTACCTGGTCGGCTGCGATGGCGGACAGAGTTTCGTGCGGCGTGCGCTCGGCATTCGTTATCTCGGCCCGAGCGGTGCGAGCGACGGGTTTCTGAGCGGCCGGATGATCTCGAGCCATGTGCGGATTCCGGCGCTGCATCGCGAGCTGCTCAAGGGGCGCGAGTCGTGGATGTACAACGTGATGGCGCCCGGCTCGCGGATGCTGCTGATCAGTCTCGACGGGGCGGACGAGTTTTTGCTGATGTCGAAGGCGGACGAAGAGGATGCGTTGCCGGACGATGCGGCGGTGATTCGCCGGATTCGCGAAGGGGTCGGCCGGCCGGTCGAGGTGGAGGTACTCGCTCACGCGCCGTGGCAGGGCGGTGTCGCGCTGGTGGCGGAGCGTTACTCGGACGGGCGCGTGTTCCTCTGCGGCGACGCCATTCACCTGTTTTCGCCGACGGGCGGTTTCGGCATGAACACCGGCATCGACGACGCCGCGAACCTGGCGTGGAAGCTGGCAGGCGCGGTGCAGGGCTGGGGCGGCGCGGCATTGCTCGCGAGTTACGAGGCGGAGCGCCGGCCGATCGCGCTGCGCAACACGGCGGCGGCGCGCCGGCTGACACAGCGCGTCGGCGAGGTGCAGGTTCCGGCGGAGGTGGAGGCGGCGGGCGCGCAGGGCGACGCGGCGCGCGCGCGGATGGGCGAAGCGCTGCAGGCGTTTCGCACGCAGTTCGAAGCGATCGGTGTGGAGCTGGGGGCGCGATACGACGGCTCGACGATCGTCTGGCCGGATGGCGACGCACCGGACGACGACCCGCTGACCTACCGGCCAAGCAGCGTGCCGGGTGGCCGTCTGCCGCATCTTTGGCTGACCGGCGCGGACGGCGTGCGCCGCTCGGTATTCGACCTGCTCGGCACGGGTTTCACGTTGTTGCGGGTGAGGACGCCGGCTGAACCGTCGGCGTCTGACGACGGCGCGGCGCGGCTCGTCGATGCCGCACACGCACGTGCCATTCCGCTGTCGATCGTCGAGATCGTATCGGACGCGGCGCCGGTGTTGTACGAGCGGCGGCTGGTCCTGGTTCGGCCCGACCAGCATGTCGCGTGGCGAGGCGACTTCGTGCCGCGCCACGCAGGCGAACTGCTCGATCGCGTGGCCGGGCGCGCGACCGGTTCGGCCGACGTCGGGCATCCGGCCGGCGCAGCACACGGGTTTAACACGGAAGTTCAACTGAGGAGCGACCATGAGTGAAATGCTGGAGGAAGCGCAAACGTCGACCGGGTCGGCCGATCATGCCGGTTCGCAGCACCACCGGGCGGATCACGACGTCGAGTCGGATTGGGCGGAAGACGCGCAGGCCAACGCGGCCGCCTTCGCGCTTGTCGAGGACGACCCCGAGCCGCTGGTCGTCAACGGCGAGCCGGAGGGCGCGTCGATCAAGTTCGTCCGCACCGGCGACAGCACGGGCGGCCGGTATCTGATGGCGAAGGTCGAGATTCCGCCGGGATCGGGGCCGCCGCTGCACCTGCATACGTTGACCGACGAATGGTTCTACGCGCCGGAAGGCGGAATCGTGATGCTGATGGGCACGAAGAAGTACAAGGATCTCGACCAGCCGCCGAACATCGCCGGGCGCGACACGATCCGGATGATCCCGATGAAGAAGGGCAGCCTCGTGTTCGGTCCGCGCAATCATATCCACGGTTTTCTCAACGTGTCGGACAAGACCGTCGTCGTGCAACTGGTGTGGACGCCCGACACGCCGGGCGAGTCGCTGCTCGGTTACTTCAAGTCCATCGCGAAGCCCATGCTGCCGGGCGTCAAGGGCGCGCTGAACAACCCGATCGTGCAGCTGAAGGCCGTCAGCGAGGCGCGTGAATTCGGGATGATGTTCAGCACCGATTTCTGGAGCTACGCCGAGAAGGTCGAGGAGGGCGTCGCTCCGTTCGGCAAGAACCTGCCGGGCCTGATCAAGCTGTTCAAATCGGGCGAAGGTTCGTGAGTGAAAGCGCCGGACGCATCTGCCGGCGCGATCTGTTAATACGCAATGCTAATCAAGGTAAAGAAAATGACTCTTCTCGCTGACAAGACCGCAATCGTGACGGGCGCCAGCTCGGGTATCGGCCGCGAGGCGGCGAAGCTGTTCGCGAAAGAAGGCGCGAGCGTCGTCCTGGTGGCGCGCCGTGCGGCGCAGCTCAACGCACTGGTCGACGAGATCGCCGGATTCGGCGGCAAGGCGATTGCACTGGCGGGCGACGTGAAGGACGAGCGTTGCGCGAAGGAAGCCGTCGAGCTGGCCGTCGGCAAGTTCGGCGGGCTCGACGTCGCGTTCAACAATGCCGCGACGATGGGTGCGCTCGGCAGCGTCACCGACATCACGCTGGACGGCTGGCGCGACACGCTCGAAACCAACCTGACGAGCGCGTTCCTCGGCGCGAAGTATCAGATTCCGGCGCTGCTCGCGCGCAAGCGCGGCTCGCTGATCTTCACGTCGTCGTTCGTCGGTCACACGGTCGGCTTTCCGGGCATGGCGGCGTACGCCGCGAGCAAGGCAGGGCTGGTCGGCCTGACCAAGACGCTCGCTGCCGAGTATGGCCCGTCGGGCCTGCGCGTCAACGTGCTGATGCCGGGCGGGACCGACACCGAGATGGGCCGCGAGGCGGCCAGCACGCCTGAGCAGAAGGCGTTCGTCGAGAGCATTCACGCGCTGAAGCGGATGGCCAATCCGGAAGAGATCGCGAAGTCGGCGCTGTATCTCGCGTCCGATCTGTCGAGCTTCGTGACGGGAACGGCGCTGCTCGTCGAAGGCGGCGTGTCGATCACGCGCACCTGATCGGTTGTCCATCGGGCGGCGCGATCGCGTCGCCCGTTCATTCCACTTCCTTCTCCAATTCCAATTGCCGGGACGACCATGAGTCACGAGGCCGAGCACCATCCGCAGCATCCGCAACTGAACGATTCGAACCCCGGCAGGCCCGCGGGCCGCCGGGCGTTTCTGGGGAAACTGGCCGCGCTGGGCGCGGGGGCTGCCGGGATCGGCGAGTTCAGCCATTTCATCGATGCGGCTGAAGCCAGCCAGACCGGGAAACTGCGCGACAGCTACGACTACGTCATCGTCGGCGCCGGGTCGGCCGGATGCCTGCTGGCCGACCGGTTGTCCGCGTCGGGCGCGTCGGTCCTGCTGATCGAGGCGGGCAGCAACCAGCTCGGCCAGTCGAAGGTCGCACTCGTCGCCGACTGGTTGCGCAATCTCGGCAGCGATACCGACTGGGCGCGCACGAGCGTGCCGCAGGGGCAGCTCGATGGCCGCCAGCAAGCGTCGCCGGCCGGGAAGACCTGGGGCGGTTCGGGCAGCATCAACGCGATGATCTGGCTGCGCGGCGATCCGCGCGATCATCGCGCGTGGCAACAACTGGTCGGTCCGGAATGGAATCCGGCCGAACTGAGTCGCGCGTACCTGCAGATGACGCAGGCGTCACGCACCTGCGGCACCGCCGCCGGTCACATCACGGTCGGCCGTTATGCCGACGCGCATCCGCTCACCGCGGCCTATCTCGCGGCCGGCGTGTCGACGGGCCTCGGGCAGATCGAGCTGAACGCCGGCCGGCGGCTCGACGGCACCGGCGTGACCGAAGTCAACGCCACCGCCGACGGGCACCGTGCCGGGCCGGCACAGGCATTCCTGGCGCCCGCGCTGGCCCGGCCGAACCTGACGATCCTGTCGAACGCCGTGGTTTCGAAGCTGGTCCTGCAGGGAACGGCCTGCCGCGGCGTCGAGGTGCGGCTCGGATCGTCCGCGCTCACGATCCACGCGACCCGCGAGACGATCGTGTCGGCCGGCACCGCCGTGTCGCCGCAACTGCTGATGCTGTCCGGCCTCGGGCCGCTCGATCAACTGGCGCCGCTCGGTATCCAGGTGCGGCAGGACATGCCCGCCGTCGGCCGCAACTTCCACGATCACCTGCTGTTGAGCGTCACGTACAAGGCCCGCATGGCGATTGCGCCGCAGGTGTCGAACGGCGTGTCGACGATGGCGTATTACGGCGGCACGGCGGTCAGCGCGCCGACCATCCAGGTGGCCGGCATGCAGTATCCGTTCGGCGGCCCGCTTGCCGCGGGCGAAGGCTACACGCTGATTCCGTTCCTCGCGAAGCCGCGCAGCCGGGGAACGGCCCGGCTCGTCAGCGCGGACCCGCGTCAGCCGCTGGCGCTCGACCCGAACTACCTGGCCGAGGCGATCGACCGCGACACGATGATCGCGGCACTCGACCGCACGCTGGCGCTCGGCGCGGCGCGCGCGCTGGCGCCGTACAACGGCGGGTTGCAGTCGAGTGCGTCGCTCGTGACGCGCGCGGACAAGCTCGCGTTCATCCGGCAGAACGCCGCACCCGGCCTGCATTTCGTCGGCAGCTGCGCCGCGGGCCGCGATCCCGCCACGAGCGTGGTCGATGCGCGGTTCCGGGTGTGGGGTATCCAGAACCTGCGCGTCGTGGACGCTTCGGTGATTCCCGAAGTGCCCGCGGTCAACATTCAGCCCTCCGTATTGACCGTCGCGCAGCTTGCCGCAAATCAGCTCCTTGCCGAGGCACGCGCAAGCGGTGCGATGGCTGCGGTCGCGGCCTGCTGAGCCGGCTGTGTCGAACGTTCCGCGCCGGGGCTGCCCCGGCGGCTTCGGGCCGCTCATCGCACGCATCGGCGCGTTGCGCGGCCTCTTTCCCATTCATTGCTGGAGACATCGCAGATGAAATCACATCTGGGCAACAAAACCGCGCTGGTCACGGGGGCGTCGCGGGGCATCGGACGCGCCACGGCGCTCGCACTCGCGCGCCAGAACGCATACGTGCTCGTGCATTACTCGACCGCGGCGGCGGAAGCGGAAGCCGTGGTGGCCGAGATCCGGGCGGCAGGCGGGCGCGCCGACGCGCTCGCGGCCGATCTCGGCACGGCGGACGGCCCGCACGCACTGGCCGCCGCGACGCGCGAGGCCCTCGACGGCCGCCTCGATATTCTGGTCGCGAACGCGGGCATCGCGATGAACGCGTCGATCGACGACATGTCGCTCGACGATTTCGACCGGCTGTTCGCGGTCAACGTGCGCGCGCCGTACTTCCTGACCCAGCAGTTGCTGCCGTTGATGGGCGACGGCGCCAGCATCGTCCTGCTGTCGTCGCTCGGTGCGCGTTCGCCGGTCGGCGAGATCTCCGCGTACGCGGCGACGAAAGGCGCGATCGACACGCTCGTCAAGCACTTCGCGCAGGCGCTCGGCAGCCGCGGCATTCGCGTGAACGGCGTCGCGCCCGGCGTCGTCGACACCGACATGTCGGCGTTCGTGCGCAGCGACGCGGGCCGCGAGCAGGTCTTCAAGCTCCAGGCGCTGCAGCGGGTGGCGCAGCCGGAAGACATCGCCGACGTCATCGCGTTTCTGGCGTCGGACGGCGCGCGCTGGATCACGGGCGACATCGTCCAGGTCGACGGCGGCACCAAGCTGTGATCACGTGGCCCGGCGTGCCGGATCGCATGCCCCGCGCCGGCGCCGCCCTATCCGGACGGAGGAAATCATGAAGGCATTGCCGGACCATTCGGCGCTCGCGCACATCGCGCAGCGGACGCCGCGCAACCTGGAGCTGGATCGCCTGCGGGCGATCGCCGTGCTCCTGACTTGCTACGTGCACTGGCGTCAGGTGTTCTATCCGTGGACGTTCACGATGCAGTTCGCCGGGCCCGCGACCCCGCTGGATCTGCTGAGCAACGCGTGGGCCGGCGTCGACCTGTTCTTCGTGATTTCCGGCTACATCATTTCGCGCACGATCGTGAGCGAATTCGATGCGCTGCGCGCCGATCCGGGCGCGCTCGCGGCGCATGTCAAGGCGTTCTATGTGCGCCGCGCGTTCCGGATCCTGCCGGTTGCGTGGTGCGTGATCCTGATCGTGGTCGCCTGCGGGGCATGCCTGAACGCGGGCGGCTATTTTGCCGACACCACTTACAACCTGCAGGCGGCGCTGTCCATCTTCACGTACACGTTCAACTTCTGGCTGCCCGATCACAAGATCGCGCCGGGCGTGCCGCTCGCGCAGTACTGGAGCCTGTCGGTCGAGGAGCAGTTCTATCTCGTGTTCCCGCTGTTTCTGATGCTGACGCGCTCCACGCGGCAGCGGGCGCTGTGGCTTGCGCTCACGCTGCTCGCCGTCTCGGTCGCGATCCGCCCGTACCTGCTTGCCGATCCGCTCAAGGTGTTCTTCTATACGCAGACGCGCTGCGACGGCATGCTGTACGGTTGCCTGCTGTATCTGGCGACCACCCGGCCCTGGTTCGCCGCGATACGCGTGAGCGCCCGCGGAAATGGTTATCTCGGCGGAGCCGTCGTGCTCGTGCTCGCGCTGGTGCTGGGCTCGATCACCGCGATCGGCTTCGACAACGTCGTCGCGGTGCCGGTCGTCTGCATGCTGTCGGCCGCGCTCGTGTTCATGGCCGCATGCGAAGGCGGCGTCGTGTCGTTTCCGCAGCCGCTGCAATGGGCGTTCGACTGCATCGGCCGGCGCTCCTACTCGCTGTACCTCGTGCATCTGCCGATGTTCTTTCTGACGAACGAGCTGATGTTCCGGTACACGCGCGCTCACGAGATTGCCATTACCGCGCGGCTGTGGCCGCAGTACACGCTGTTGATGGTGCTGCTCGTCGCCGGGGCGACGGAGCTGCTGTATCGCTGCGTCGAGCGGCCGATGATCGCGAAAGGCCGGCGTGTCGCGGCGGATGTGATCGGGGCGGCGCAAACGGCGTTGCCGAAGGCGGCTTGAGGGCAGGCTCGGCACCGGCGCGGCGGCACGTGCCGCGCCGGGCGACGCACGCGCCCTCCCGATTCCGCCGGGGCGCGCCGAATCTTTCGAAATCCTGACGTATTTCAAAAGGCTTTCCGCCCGGGTCGCATGCGCGATTCGGGGCAGGGAAAGTCGAAATTTGCATAGCGTTTGTGAGTGGAATTAAGGCTGCATACGTTTGCGGTTGACGGTGCCGCGCGCGATGTCCGGCGTGCAGCGGCCTCGATGCGCGGCGTGATGGGGCATCGTGCGGCCGTGGGCGCCGCCGGGCCCGGATCGCGGTACGGTCCGAACGAAATCACGCAAGCACGAGAGGATGCAGCCATGGCATCGATTCCCGAACCCACGCCGAGCGGCGAAATCAGCAAGCGGAGCTGGCTCGAATCCCACGAGGCCGGTTATCACAAGACCCTCGGCAATCGACAGGTGCAGATGATCGCGATCGGCGGCGCGATCGGCACCGGTCTGTTCCTCGGCGCGGGCGCTCGCCTGCAGGCCGCCGGGCCGTCGCTCGCGATCGTCTACCTGGTGTGCGGCCTGTTCTCCTTCCTGATCCTGCGCGCGCTCGGCGAACTCGTGATGCATCGCCCGAGCAGCGGCAGCTTCGTGTCGTACGCGCGCGAGTTTCTCGGCGAGAAGGCGTCGTTCGTCGCCGGGTGGATGTATTTCCTGAACTGGGCCATGACCGGCATCGTCGACATCACCGCGGTCGCGCTCTACATGCATTACTGGGCGCCGTTTTCCGGCGTGCCGCAGTGGATCTTCGCGCTGGTGGCGCTCTGCATCGTCGCGACGATGAACCTGATCGGCGTGAAGTGGTTCGCCGAGATGGAATTCTGGTTCGCGCTGATCAAGGTCGCCGCGATCGTGCTGTTTCTCGTGATCGGCTCCGTGATCCTGGGTACCGGCGGCCACGTGGCCGGCCATGACACGGGCATGCACCTGATCACCGACAACGGCGGGTTCTTCCCGCACGGATTGATGCCGGCGCTGGTGCTGGTACAGGGCGTGGTGTTCGCGTTCGCGGGCGTCGAACTGGTCGGCACGGCCGCCGGCGAATGCAAGGATGCGCGCAAGGTGCTGCCGCGCGCGATCAACAACGTGATCTGGCGTATCGCCATCTTCTACGTCGCGTCGGTCGTCCTGCTGGTCTGCCTGCTGCCGTGGAGCGCGTACAAGGCGGGCCAGAGCCCGTTCGTCACGTTCTTCGGCGCGCTCGGCGTGCCGGGCATCGGCTCGGTGATGAACCTGGTGGTGCTGACGGCGGCGCTGTCGAGCCTCAACTCGGGCCTGTATTCGACCGGACGCGTGCTGCGCTCGCTGTCGATGGGCGGCTCGGCCCCCGCGTTCCTCGCGCGGATGAGCGCGCAATCCGTGCCGTACGCGGGCATTCTCGTGACGGTCGCGATCTACGTGATCGGCGTGCTGCTCAACTATCTCGTACCGTCGAGCGTGTTCGAGATCGTGCTGAACATCGCGTCGCTCGGCATCATCAGCACGTGGGGCTTCATCGTCGTCTGCCAGATGAAGTTCCGCGCGGCGGTCCGGCGCGGCGAGGTGGACGACGTGTCGTTCAAGATGCCGGGCGCACCCGTGACGTCGTGGCTCACGCTGCTGTTCCTGCTCGGCGTGCTGGTGCTGATGGCATTCGACTACCCGAACGGCACGTGGACGATCGCGTCGATCCCGCTGGTCGTGCTGCTGCTCGTGATCGGCTGGAAGTGGGTGAGCGGCCGCGCGCGTCGCGGGTCGCTCAAGCCGACGATCCCGTCGGTCGCGCTCACGCAGAACGTGCTCGAGAAGGGCGACGACTGACGCAACGCGAGGTGCGCCGCGGGGCGGCCGCCGGCCGGTTGCCGGCGCGCCCGCTCAAATGCCCATCCGCGCGGCCACCCCGTCGCGATCGACGAACTTGTGTTTCAGCGCGGCCGCGACGTGCATGACCAGCAGCAAGCCGAGCGTCAGCACCAGTGCGCGATGCAGCGCATCGGTCAGCAGTCGCAACGGCTCGTCGCGACCGACGAGCACCGGCAGATTCGCGATGCCGAAGAAACTGACCGGATGCGCGCCGGCGAGGCGGTGCACGTAGCCCGTCAGCGGCACGAGGAACAGCAGCAGGTACAGCACGCCGTGCAGCGCGCCGGCGATCCGCGCCTGCCATGACGGCACGCTGTCCGGCAGCGGCGCCGGCGTGTGCGTCGCGCGCCATACGAGGCGCGGCACGGTCAGCATGAAGATCAGGCTGCCGATCGACGCGTGATAGAACAGGATGCCGTTGAACTGCGGCGAGTTATGCGGAAACGTATCCATGTAGAGCCCGATCGACAGGTTCGACAGGATCAGGATCGCGATCGACCAGTGCATGGCGATCGCGAAGCGTGAGTAGGCGGCGTGATTGGGCTGTGACATGAGCGGTCTCGCGGTTTCGGGTGGGTGTCGCGCGCCCGCACGTCCGGCGGCGGACGGCGTGGCGACCCCCGATATACCGGTGCCGGGCCGGATTTATTCCCGGTGCATGCATCGAGCGCTGTTGCAGCGCATCGATTATTTCCGGCTGGCCGATAGCGGGACGGGGCACCACCGGAAACAGCGCTTCAAGTCAGGAACCCGAAATCGTTCGATGCGCGAGCCGGTAAGCGCCGGGGCTGCATCCGAACCGCGCCTTGAACGCGCGCCCGAAATGCGTGATGTCCGAGAAGCCGCACGCGATCGCCAGCTCCAGCAGATTCCGGTTGGTATCCGCCGGATCCTCCAGCGCGCGCCGGCTCGCCTGCAGCCGGTATTCCTGGATCAGGCTCTGCGGCGTCTGGTCGGTCGCGGCGAGCGCGCTGTAAAGCGTGCGTCGCGATACGTTCAACGCGCTCGCCAGCCGGTCCGGCGACAGGTCGGGGTCGTGGTAGTGATGCGCGAGATGGATTTCGGCATTCATGCGCAGGGCCGCGCTGCGCGCGTCGGCGCCGGTGAGCGAATCGCCGGCTTCGCGGCGAATCACCGAATCGAGCAGCATCAGCGTCGACTGCTCGAAGCCGAACAGGCTTTCCGGATCGTTCGGCACCTGCCCGTCCATCAGAAAGTGGATGGATTGCAGCGCCAGCCGCGCATTGCCGACGGTCTGGCGAACCTGGACGCCCTCCCGCTCCACGAACCACCGCCACATCGTGCTGCTGCGCGGCGGCGTCAGCGCGGCGACGAAGCGTGACGCATGCGCGGATTCGATCCGGTACGGCTGGGTCGCGTCGTAGATCACCCATTCCCCCGGATTCACGGTCGACGTCGTGTTGCGCTGCGTGATGCGACTTTGCCCGGCGATCTGGAACAGGATCTTGTAGCAGTCGCTCTCCGTGCGCGCGGCCAGCGCGCGATCGCGGTCCACCTGGACGGCCGTCGTGTCCACCTCCGCCATGCGCAGCCCACCGACCGATGCGACACGCACCGACATCCGGAAAAGCGGGCCGGTATCGTGAAAAACCAGCGGCAGGAAACTGTCTGCGACGAGCTCGCGCAGGTTCGGGCTGCCGTTGGTGGCGCTGACGACGAGTTCATGTGCCATGGCCGGGAGAGGGAAGGTGCCGGGAACGCACCAAGGGTAATGCAAATGAATGAAGCCGGTACGGTCGCCGCGCCGTTCTGCACGCTGAGGCCAAAAGTGTGCACGCAACGCCGAGGTGCGCCGGTGACGCGCTTCTAGAATCGGAACGCGGTCGACAAGTCATCCGCCCGCATCGGGCTTTCGCCACGGCGATGCCCGCCGCGGCACGACCCACCGCACCGGCTGGCTCGCGCCATCAAGAACACCCATCGATTTTCAAGGAGACTCCGCCGTAGGCCACGCGACATACACGGCGGCGGCACGCGCCGGCGAACGTCGTGCGGACGACGGCGGGCGCATACCAGGATGTCCGATAGAACTTTCGACTACATCGTCATTGGCGCCGGGTCCGCGGGCTGCACCATCGCAACCCATCTCGTCGAGCGCCGCAAGGGTACCGTCCTGCTGCTGGAAGCGGGCGGGCACGACAAGGACCTGTTCATCCACATGCCGGGCGGGATCGCGAAGGCCATTCCGCGCCATACCTGGCCGTATGCCGCCGAGCCGTCGGACGACGTGAAGGGCCGGTCGATCGCGGTGCCGCAGGGGCGCGTGCTCGGCGGCTCGAGTTCGGTCAACGGGATGCTTTACGTGCGCGGGCACCGCAACGACTACGACCGTTGGGAGAACGAATTCGGCTGCAAGGGCTGGGGCGCCGACGACATGCTGCGCTACTTCGCGAAGGCGGAGAACAACGAGTCGCTGACGGCGCCTTTTCACGGCAACCACGGGCATCTGCAAGTCACCGAGATCCGCTACCGGCATCCGCTTTCGCAGGCGTTCGTGCGGGCCGGCCAACAGATGGGGCTTGATTACCTGGTCGACTACAACGGCGAGCGCCAGGAGGGCGTCGGGTTCTATCAGGCGACGATCTTCAACGGCGAGCGCGGTTCCACCGCCGCGACATACCTGAAGTCGGTCCGGAACCGCGCCGAACTCTGCCTCGAAGTCGACGCGCTGGTCGAGCGCGTCGAGATCGCAGGCGGCCGCGCAACGGGCGTCACCTATCGCCAGGGCAACCGGCGCGTGACGGCGCATGCGCGTTCGGAAATCATCGTGACGGCCGGCGCGATCGGTTCGCCGAAGATCCTGCAACTGTCCGGCATCGGGCCGCGCAACGTGCTCGACGGCGCGGGCGTCCAGGTGCGGCATGAGCTGCCGGTGGGCGAGAATTTCCACGACCACCTGCACATGTCGGTGAACGCGACGATCCGCACGCCGGTGTCGCTGTACGGTCAGGACAAGGGATGGCGTGCGCTCAAGCACGGCATCGAATGGAAGTTTTTCCGCTCGGGCGTGCTGACTTCGCCGGTGCTCGAAGGGTTCGCGTTCGTCGATACCTGCGGGCAGGGGCAGCCGGACGTCCAGTTCCACTTCCTGCCGATCATCGATTCGTTCGACGATCCGATCGGCGTGACGCAGGGCCGGACGCACGGCATCACGATCAAGACGGGCCATCTGCAGCCGCATTCGCGCGGGCGCGTGATGATCCGTTCGTCGAACCCGGACGACCTGCCGCGCATCGACGGCCGTTACCTGGCTGACCGCCGGGACGTCGACGGCCAGATTCGCGCGGCGAAGCTCGCGCTGAAGATCCTGCGCCAGCCGGCGCTCGCGGCACACGTCGACGAGATCTTCTCGCCGGATTGCCCGCCTGACGACGAAGCGGGCATCGAGGACTGGGTGCGCGGCGCGGCGAAGACGGTCTATCACCCGGTGGGCACGTGCCGGATGGGCCTGGACGCGGCGTCGTCCGTCGTCGATCCGCAACTGCGCGTGCACGGCATCGCGGGGCTGCGCGTGGCCGATAGCTCGACGATGCCCAGCATCCCGAGCGGCAACACGAACGCGCCGACCATCGCGCTCGCCGAAAAGGCGTCGGACCTGATCGCCAGCGCGGCCTGATCGGGCATTTCATTCACATCGATTTCCGGAACTTCTGGAGGCAGGCAAATGGCATTGGTACAGATGCTGGACGAGGTCAAACGGTTTCTCGCGCGCGAGCACGGTCACTACATCGACGGCCGGGCAGTGGCCGGCAGCGGCGGCGAACGGATCGACGTACGCAATCCGGCCACGCGCGCGGTGATCGGTTCGGTCGCGCAGGCGACCGACGACGAGATCGAGGCTGCGATTTCGTCGTCGCATCGCGCGTTCCGCGGCGAGTGGGCGCAGGCGACGCCGGCCGATCGCGAGCGCATCCTGCTGCGGTTCGCGGATCTGATCGACGCGCACGGCGAGGAAATCGCGCAGATCGAAACCGCGCAGTCGGGCAAGCTGATCGGACTGTCGCGGGCGATCGAAGTGAGCTGGTCGGCCCGCTGGCTGCGCTATTACGCGGGCTGGGCCACCAAGATCACGGGCGAAACGCTCGCGCCGTCGTTTCCGAGCATGAATGGCGAGCGGTACACGTCGTTTACGCTGCGCGAGCCGCTGGGCGTGGTCTTCGGCATCATCCCGTGGAATTTCCCGGTGATGATTCCCGTGTGGAAATTCGGCGCGGCGCTCGCGACCGGCAATACGGTGCTGATCAAGTCGTCGGAGTTCACGCCGCTCACGATGCTGCGCATCGCCGAACTGGGCACCGAAGCCGGGTTGCCGCCGGGGACGCTGAACGTCATCAACGGCACGGGCAAGGTCGGCGCACAGGTCATCCGCGATTCGCGCGTGGCGAAGGTCTCGTTCACGGGCTCGGTGCCGACCGGCCGCATCATCGGCGAGGAAGCCGTCAACGCGAACTTCACGCGCTTCACGCTCGAACTGGGCGGCAAGAACGCCGCCGGCTTTTTGCCGGATACGCCGGTCGAGAAGATCCTGGATGGCGTGATCGAGGCCGGGTTCCTGCACAGCGGGCAGGTGTGCGCGTCGGCGGAGCGCTTCTTCGTGCACCGTTCTCAGTTCGACGAGGTGGTCGAGAAACTGAAGGCGCGGCTGGATGCCTTCCAGCCGTCCGACCCGATGGACGACGCGGGAACGATCGGCCCGGTGTGCAACGAACCGCAGTTCCGCAAGTGCATCGATGCGTTCGACCGGGCCCGGGCGGACGGCGACACCATCGTCACGGGCGGCGGTGCTTATGCGCGCGACGGTTTTTACGTGAAGCCGACGATCGTTCTGCCGAAGTCGCTGCAATCGGATTCGTACCGCAAGGAGATCTTCGGCCCGGTCGGCGCATTCGTGCCGTTCGACGATGACGAAGAGTTGATCGCGATGATGAACGACACGCCTTTCGGGCTGACCGCGAGCCTGTGGACGAACGATCTCGCGAAGGCGCTGCGCTATGTGCCGCGCATCGAGGCCGGCACTGTCTGGGTGAACATGCATACGCTGGTCGACCCGGCCGTGCCGTTCGGCGGCGCGAAGGGTTCCGGCATCGGCCGCGAATACGGCTCGTCGTTCATCGACGCTTATACGGAACCGAAATCCGTCACGATTCGCTTCTGAGTGCGTGGCAGGCGCGTTACCGCATGAAAGGCCGGTAACGCGCCGGGTCGACCGGGCCGGCGCAAACCGGCCGACCCCTTCTCCGTCAGAACCGCGTACTGAACCCGATCCGCGCGATCGACTGCAGCGCGCCGCTCGACGCGCCGTTCGCATCCATCACGCCGTTGATCTGCGCGTTGCTGCCGTGGCCGGTGCGCTGATGCGCGGCCGCCACATACACCATCGTGCGTTTCGACAGCCAGTACTGGACGGCGGCCAGGATCTGATGCGCATGCGCGTTGTCGAGCGTGTCGTTGCCCTTCATGTACGTATAGCTCGCGCCGACCACCCACGCAGGCGACGGGTGCCACGCCGCGCCGGCTTCCGCCGACCACGCGCCCGCGCCGTTCTGCGCGTTGTGCACGGTCGTGACGAGTGCCTTCCCCGTGACCGTGCCGAGCGTGTAGTGCACGCCGGCGCCCCAGTTACGCACGCTGGTCGGCGGCAGCCCCGCCGACGCGCCGTATTTCTGGTTCGTATAGGCCGCGCCCGCGCCGAACGGGCCGTTGTCGTAGCTTGCGCCGACGCTGACCGTGTTGTTCGCGCCGACCGACCCCGCGACGTTGCCGAAGCCGTACAACGCACCGAAGGTCAGGCCCGACAGCGACGGGCTGGTGTATTTGACCGAATTTGCGACGCGATTGCTGCCCGCGACGCGATCCCAGTCGAACGCACCGGTCGGGTTGTTCGGCAGCGCGAGCTTGTCGAACGGCCCGTTGCGAAAGCCGTACAGGCCGACGAGATCCTGCGCGATCTCGTTGCCGCTGGCGGCGAGCGAATCGACCATGAACTCGTACTGGTTGCCGAGCGTGAGCTTGCCGTAGCGGTCGTTCTCCAGCCCGACGTAGGCTTGCCGCGCGAACAAGCCGCCGCCGATGATCGAGCCGTTGCCGAGCGAATACTGGTTGACGAGCCGGAAGATCGCACGCGTGCCCGCGCCGAGATCCTCCTTGCCTTCGAACCCGAGCAGGTTCGGAAAGAAGATGTTGTCGTCGAATTTCGGATTGCCGTGGCCGCCTTGGTTGCTGACATAACTGATACCGGCATCCATCAGCCCGAACATCGTCACGCTGCTTTGCGCGAACGATGCAGCAGGAATCGCGCAGACGGCGAGCGCCAGAAGGGTCTTTTTCGTCATCTCCAATGTGCTCCTCACATGTTTCCGATCGGATCGGATATTTTTGATTGGACTACTGATTGATATGATTGAACCTGGCCGGGATCGATCCCGATTCAGGTGCAACCGAAAGGAACCGGATCGCGCACGCGGCACCGGCGGGCTGTCGCCTGTCCGCCGCTGCCGCGTACGCGGCGCGCTAGACCGTCGAATACCCGCCGTCCACCGGCACGACCGCACCGGTGACGAACGACGCGCCGGGCGAGCACAGGAACAGGATCACTTCCGCGACTTCATCGGCCGTGCCCCAGCGCCCGAGCGGCGTGCGCTCGAGGATGCGGCGCGACGCCTGCGTGTCGGCCATCAGCCCGCTGCTGAGCGGCGTATCGATCCAGCCGGGCGCGACCGCATTCACGCGAATCCCGCGATCGGCCCACGCTTGCGCGAGCGAGCGCGTGAGCTGTGCGATGCCGCCCTTGCTCGCGCTGTATGCGGGGCGGTCCTTGCTGCCGAAGTACGTGTACATCGACGCGATGTTGACGATGCTGCCGCCGTTCGCCGACAGCGCCGGCCGCGCGGCGTCGGATGCGCGCATCACCGACGTCAGGTTCACGTTCAGCACGAGCTCGAACTGGTCCATCCGGTATTCGTCCGCGTGCCGGCTGATGCCGACGCCGTTGACCAGCACGTCGAGCCGCGGCAGCGCGGCGATCGTGCGCGTCAGCGCATCGTTGTCGGTGACGTCGAGCTCCACGCACCGGATGCCCGCATGCACCGGCGCATGCGGGCCGCCGGCATCGAGCCCGAGCGCGACGACCGACGCGCCCGCCTGCGCGAACCTCAACGCGGTGCGTGCACCGATGCCCGACGTGCCGCCCGTCACGACGACGGACCGACCCTCAAACGCCCACTGACGACTCATGCTCGACACTCCCGATGGTGTGTGCGCGACGGGCGGGCCGTTGCGCGGGTGAAACGAGGATCTTGATCTGCGTGCGGTCGGCCAGCAGCGCGTCGAAGCCGTCGGCGACGGCATCTTCCAGCGACACGGTGCGCGTGACGATCGACGTCAGATCGAGCGCGCCCGACGCGACGATGCGCAGCAGGTCCTCGTACGCATGCCGGTAGCCGACGCTCGCGGTGAAGGTCAGCTCGTCGTTGACCGCGCGGAACGCGTCGAAGCCCGCATGCGGCATCAGGCCGACCATCACGACGCGGCCGCCCTTGCGCAGCGCCTGCATTGCCGCTTCGAACGTGGCCGGCAGCCCGGCCGCCTCGAAACTCGCGTCGACGCCGAGCCCACCCGTGGCCGTCCGGATCGCGTCCTGCAGCGCGGATGCATCGAGCGCGCGTGCATCGAACGTATGCGTCGCGCCGAAGCGCGTGGCGGCCGCGAGCCGTTCGGGCGATACGTCGACGGCCACGATCGTCGTCGCGCCCTGCAGCTTCGCGAGCAGGATCAGCAGCAGGCCGATCGGCCCGAGCCCGAACACCGCGCAGGTCTCGCCGAGCCGCAGCGCGCCGCGCCGCAGCGCATGCAGCGCGACGGCGGCCGGCTCCATCACCGCGGCCTGTTCGAGACTCACGCCGTCGGGCAGCCGATGCAGCATGTAGGCCGGCACGACCGCGAAGTCGGCCATCCCGCCGTCGCCCATCAGCCCGGCGAATCCCATCGACACGCACAGGTTGTACGACCCGGAGCGGCAGTACGCGCACTGGTGGCAGCGATACTCGGGCTCGACCGCGACGCGATCGCCCGCGCGCAGCGCCGTCACGCCTTCGCCGACCTCGACGACGGTGCCGCAGAACTCATGGCCGAGCGTCAGCGGCGCGGTGCGTTGCGATAGCGGATGCGGTGCGTCGACCGGAATCGCGTGCGGGCCGTCCGCATATTCGTGCAGGTCGCTGCCGCAGATCCCGCAATACGCGACCGCGATGCGCACGTCGCCGGGGCCGACGGGCGGCGTATCGATCTCCACCAGACGGACGTCGCGCGGGCCATGCCATTGAAGGGCTCGCATGTCATCGTCCTCCGAGGTTCTGCGCATCGAGGCGGTTCGCGGCAGCGCCGGCGAGCGCGCGCTTGCGCAGCACGGCGGGCGCGGTCTCGACGAGGCCGAACGACAGCACGCACGCGAGGATCGCGCCGGTGGCCGACGTCCACATCGCGAACTGCAGGCCGTACTTGTCGGCCGCGAAGCCGGCGACGGTCGGCGCGACGAAGCCACCGATCAGCTCGCCCGCGCCCATGATCAGCCCGAGCGCGCTGGCGATCGAGCGGGGCGGCACCGTTTCGGCCGGGATCGTCGCCATGAACAGCGTGAAGCAGCCGAGGCCCGTGTAGGTCGCGAGCACGAGCACGCAGAGCGCCCCCAGCGAATTCGCGTGAATCAACGCGACCGGGCACACGGCGGCGATCAGCGCGAACACGATCATCGTCGGCTTGCGGCCGATGCGGTCGGAGATCGCCGGCACCGCGAAGCCCCAGAACACCCACGCGGCGCCGAGGCAGGTCATCACGACGCCCATGTCGGACGGCGACAGGTGGCGACTCTCGACGAGGAAGACCGGCGCGAACGAGATGATCACGATGAACCACGTGAGGAAGAAGCAGCTGATCAGCACGCAGAGCAGGATGTTGCGTTCCTTCAGCAGCGCCCAGCGGCTGATCGCCGCGCCACCGGCCGCCGGCGTGCCGACGGTGTCGGCCTGCGCATGCCGTGCGCCGCCGGGCGGTGTTTCGCGCACCCAGCGCCAGATGCAGAACGCGATCAGGAAGCCCGGGATGCACGACACGTAGAACGCGTGGCGCCAGCCATACGCGGTCGCGATGCCGATCACGACCGGCGGGCCGATCATCGCGCCGAGCAGGCCGGCGGCCGAGCCTTGCAGCAGGCCCATGTTCAGCCCGCGGCGGCTCGGCGTCGAGCTCTCGACCATCAGCGATTGCGACAGCGGCAGCACGGGGCCTTCGGCGATGCCCATCAGCGCGCGGAACGCGATCAGGCTCGCGAAGCCGCCGACGAGCCCCGACAGCGCCGAGCACACGGAAAAGCCGAGCACGGCCGCGATCAGCAGCGGCTTGCGTGTGCCGCGCGCATCGGACCACGCGCCGGTCGCGGCGCCCGACAGCGCCCATGTGAGCGCGAGCGCGGACGACACCATGCCGAGTTGGGTGTTCGTCAGGTGCAGCTCGGCCGACATGAACGGGAACAGGAACGACAGCGCGAGGCGGTCGAAGAAGACGAAGCCGAACGTCATGAACAGGATCAGCAGCAGCCTGTTCTCGTACGTCCATGCGAGTCTGGGGGAGGGATGGGATGACATGGCGGGCCTCGTCGCGCGTCAGCGGTACAGCTTCTCGATCGCTTGCGCGCCGAGGCCGACCTTCTCGTAATGCGCCTTGCACATCGCGATGTACGAGTGCACGTCGAAATAGCCGTCGGGGTTGCCTGCTTCGTCGAGCCAGATCAGCGGGCCCTTGACGATGAAGAACGCGCGCATCGGCTCCGGATGATCGAACGCGACGAGCGTGTGGCCCTCGCCCGGCGTCTCGTACACGAAATCGCCGCGCGTCGCGGTCCATTCGTGCTCCAGGTAGCCCCATTTGCCGGACAGCGTGTACGCGAACACCTCGTGCGGGTGATAGTGCCGGTTCACGAGCCCGGCTTCCTTCGCCATCAGGATGTCGCACCATTTGTTCTGCGACGGCGAGATCCACAGCGGCCGCGACGAAACCGTTTCGGTGAACGGAACGTAATAACGCTCGTCATCGGTGGCCGCGTTCGGGATATAGGCTTCGGGCAGCGCATCGGGCTTGAACGGATTGGCAATCGGCGGGATGTTTTGCCAGAATTCGGATACGGCTTGGTCGACCACGGTCTGTCTCCTTGTATGTCGGTGTCGTGGGCTCGACTTTAGCCAGCCGGTGCGCGCCGCTCTTGACTGGGCTGGACGAATTGCTTGACCGCGCCGGACATTGCACTGCACCAGAATCCAGACGAACCATCCCCCAATCCGTGCCGCTCGCACGACAGGCGCCCGCAGGAGGCGACGTGACGAATTCGACCGTTTTTTCACGCACGCGAGGCTCGACGGCCGACGTGCCGGCGCGCGACAGGATGGCGTACTGGGATGCGTTCAATGCGGCGACGCTGGTCGGCCTGCGCTGCTCGTCGCTGTCGCCGGCCGGGCTCGAAGTCGAGAAGACCGACATCGCGCTGCCGGGCCTCGGCATCGCCGACATCAGCGGCCGGGATCACGTGATCGAGCGCAGCCCCGCGCTGGTGCGCCAGTTGCCGAAGGAGTCGCTGTTCGCGTGCCAGATCCTGAGCGGGCGGGCGTATTTCATCCAGCGCGACCGCTGCCTGCTCGCGGAAGCCGGCGACGTCGTCGTGTACGACACGCGCGTGCCTTATCTGTTCGGATTCCTGACGCCGATGCGGCAGTTGCTGATCGATATCCCGATCACGACGTTCGACGACCGGCTCGATGCCGAGCTGGCGGCGCTGCCGCTGCGGATCGCACCGAAACCGGGCGCGGGCGCGATGCTCGGCACGACGTTGCGCGCGAGCGTCGAGCGTTTCATGAAGGAGCCGGTCGAGCAGGACGCCGCACGTTTCGCCGAGTACACGCGCACGCTGATCGCGGAACTCATCGACGCGGAAGTGAACGGCGCGGGCGCATCGCGCGCGTCGCTGTCGTACCTGCTGACCGCGAAGCAGTACATCGCGACGCATCTCGGCGATCCGGAGCTCGGGCCGCAGGCCGTCGCCGATGCGGTCGGGTTGTCGCTGCGGCACCTGGGCCGGCTGTTTGCGGCGGAAGGCGAATCGATCACGCAGCACATCTGGTCGGAACGGCTGTCGCACGCGCATCGCGAACTGACGGATGCGCGGCTGCGCAAGACCAGCGTCGGCGAGATCGCGTTTCGCTGGGGATTCTCGAGCCAGGCGCACTTCAGCCGCGCGATTCGCGAGCGCTACGGCGCGTCGCCGATGGCGCTGCGCGATGCGGCGCGCGCGGCCGAGTGATGATCCCGGCAGGTTGAGGTGGCGGCGGCGCGTGTGTCACGCGCCGTTTTCATTTTCGTTCCCGCTTTCGCCGTGACGCCGCGCGTGGCGTCAATCCGCCAGCATGAACTCGGCACAGCGCTCCGCGATCATGATCGTCGGCGCATTCGTGTTGCCCGACACGATGCGCGGCATCACCGACGCATCGCAGATCCGCAATCCGTCGATGCCTTGCACCGCGAGGCGCGGCGTGACGACCGCGTTCCCGTCGTTGCCCATGCGGCAGGTGCCGGCCGGGTGGTAGACGGTTTTCGCGCGGCGTCGCACGTAGTCGGCGAGTGCCGCGTCGGTCAGCGTCTCGGCTTCGCGCACGATGCGCGCGAGCGACGGCGCGCGGATGATCCGCCGGGCGAGCGCGACGCCGCGCACGAGACCGTCGACGTCGGCCGGGTCGGACAGCGCGCCGCTGTCGAACCGGATCGGCGCGGCCGGATCGCTGGAGCGCAGCTGCACGGAGCCGCGCGAACGCGGCCTGAGCAGGCACGGGTTGATCGACAGGCCGTGGCCGGGCAGCGGTTCGCGATCGACGTCGCCGACGAGCGTCGGCAGCACGTGGAACTGGATGTCCGGCCGGCCGCTGCCGGTCGTATCGACGAACGCGCCGGATTCGACGACGTTCGACGTCAGCAGGCCCGTGCGGCACAGCATCCATTGCAGCCCGTGCCGCAGCGCGTTCAGCCCGCGATCCTCGCCCAGCAGGCTGACCGGCGCGTGGCTGCGGCCGTAGATCGACACTTCGAGGTGATCCTGGTAGTTCGTGCCGACGTCGCGGCTGTCGTGCAGCACGTCGATGCCGTGCGCGCGCAGGTGGGCACCGGGGCCGATGCCCGACAGCATTAGCAGTTTCGGCGTGCTCAGCGCGCCGGCCGCGAGCACGACGTCGGCGCGCGCGGCGGCCGAACCCGTCGCGCCGTTCTCCGTGCGCCATTCGACGCCGGTCGCGCGCCGGCCGTCGAACAGGAGGCGCGTCACGCGGCAGCCGGTCAGCACGCGCAGGTTCGGGTGGCCGATCGCTTCGGCGAGATAGGTGGCCGCGGTGCTGCCGCGCTGCCCGTCGAAGATCGTCGTGTGATAGAAGCCGGCGCCTTGCTGCGCGGCGCCGTTGAAGTCGTCGTTGTACGCGATGCCGGTTTCCTGCGCGGCCTTCACGAACGCGAGGCTCAGCGGATGCCGGAAACGCGTGTCGCCCACCTTCAACGGCCCGTCGGTGCCGTGGAACGGCTCGGCGAGCCGCAGGTGCGATTCGGCGCGCTTGAACACCGGCAGCACGTCGTCCCAGCCCCAGCCCGTGCAGCCGAGCGCGGCCCAGTCGTCATAGTCGTCGCGCGTGCCGCGCACGTACAGCATCGCGTTGACCGAACTGCCGCCACCGAGCGTGCGGCCCTGCGGCACGTAGGTCTTGCGCCCCGCCGCGCCGGGCTGCGGTTCGCTCTCGAACGTGACTGTGCGCCGCGTGCCGAGCACCCGGATGAAGGTCGCCGGAATCCGGATGAATAGGCTGTCGTCCTTCGGGCCGTCCTCGAGCAGCAGCACGCGCCTGCCGGCCTTCACCAGCCGATGCGCGACCGTACAGCCGGCCGAACCGCCGCCGACGACGATATGGTCGTACGTCTCCATCCCGCTTCTTCTCCTTGCTGTCGGGCGGCGGAACGAATGCCGCCGCGCAAGAAGCCAGCTTAGCGACCGGTATGCGGCCCCATTTGACCGGGACGGACACCGTGCTTGCCTTGCAGGGACACGGCGGCGCTAACGCGCTTCGGCGGGCGCGCGCGTGTCGCTCGGCGTCTCGCCGAAGCGCGCGCGATAGCTGCGGCTGAAATGCGCGCTGTTGTTGAAGCCCCAGCGGAAGGCGATTTCGCTGACCGTCAGGTGCTTCAGCGACCGGTCGCGCAGGTCGGCGCGGCAGCGTTCGAGCCGCCGCGCGAGGATGTAGCGCGTGAGCGGCATCCCTTCGATCTCGAACACGCGCGCGAGCTGGCGCGGCGACAGGTTGATCGCGTGGCTCACCGATTGGCTGTCGAGGTCGTCGTCGGCGAGATGGCTGTCGATGAAGGCTTTCGCGCGCGACAGCGTGTGGACGGTCGATTTCGTTGGCGACGCGTCGCCGTCGCGCAGCCGCAGCGTCGACTGCACGAGCTCGAGGATCGCGGCGGCGCGCCGCTCGCGCGCGTCGGGTGTCGGCTCCTGCGGCGCGGCGAGCAGCGCATACACCTGCCGCACCGCCCATGACGCGACGCCGTCGCCGCGGTCGATCTTGACGAGGCTGCGGTAGCGCCACGGGCCGACGCGCGCCTCGAACACGTCGCGCGGCACGTCGAGCACGGTCATCGCCATGTCGGCGGGAAAGCCGTGGCCGTACGGCATCGACGTGTCGTACAGGACGAGATCGCCGGGCCCGTGCTGCATGCAGTCGACGTCCTGGAACGTATAGCCTTGTCCCTCGTGCATCAGGCAGATGAACACCGCGTCGCGCTGGTCCGCATGGATGTTGTGCGACGTGCGCACGACCGCGTGCCGGTTCGCGACGATGTCGCATGCGCTGAACAGCCCGAGATCGCGCTTGCGCAGCGTTGCGTCGATGCCTTCCGACGATTTCCCGCTGCATTCGATCCGTACGAGCGTGCGGGCGACATGGTCGACCCAGAAGTCGACGCGCTCGGCGCCGCGTACGGCGCGCGTCGAGACCGTGACGATCCCCGTGCTGGTGTCCGGCATGACGTTCTCCCAATGACCGTCCGAGCCGCGCAGTCTCGGGCACGTCGAATGCCGCGGTCAATCCGTGAAAGACCGGGGCGGGCGTGCAACGCCCTTGCAGCGGGGCGTTGCGGCTGTTCGCGCAATCGATGTCCGTCTCAGTCAACGGAAGCGGCCGTGCGAGTCAAAACACGGAGGTGATTTTCGATTAGATGGCGCGCGTATCGCTACGCGCTGCCGACCGGTGCCGCCGGCCTACTTCGATGAAGACGACGGCAGCCCGAGCGAAACGTCCTGCTCGTAGCCCATCTTGCTGTCGCGGAATTCGACGCTCACGTAGCCGGCGCGCCGCGCGTCGGTGACGTTCGCGTAGATCGACGTCATCACCATGCCCGCATCGCAGTCGAGCGGGATCGTGCGGTCGATGCGGCCCGTCGCGATGTTGACGGCCCGCAGCGATCGCATCGCGATGCCGCACGAGTCGGACAACGTGTAGACGCCGACCAGCATGTGCGCCTTCGTGCGGTACCACATCGGGATATCGACGGCGCCGTCGAGCTGGAGGTGATCGCGATCGTTGTCGTTCATGCGCCCGACTTCATCCAGCGTGATCGGGAGCGTCTTGTGGCCGTCGTCCCAGGTGCCGGTCGCCGTCTTGCCGGCGACGTTCAGCGCGATCGGGCAGGGTTTCGGGTGCGACGGCGACGCAGCCGGTACCACCGGCGCTTCGGCATTCGATGCGGCCGGCGACGCCTCGCACAACGTCATGCGGCCGTCCGGCTCGCGGTGCCCCTGCAGCGGGATCGGCTTGCGATGCGCGTCGTAGTAGTAGCTGCCGTCGATACGCCAGCGGCCCGCGTCGTTGCGGTCGAGTGCGTCGTAGGTCTGCAGCGACACATGGACCGGCGCATTGCCGATCGTGCCGGTGTAGTTCGCGACTTCGTACCAGCCTGCGTACGATGCGGCCGGCACGCACGCGAACAGCGCGGCGAGCGTTGCGGCGAACGGGCGGGCGTAGCGGGGGAGGCGGGTCATCGGCGGTCTTTGTGCGTGGTGTGGGTTCGAGCGCGAAGGAGGCCGGCTCGGCCGTGTCGAGCCGCGCGGCCGCCGGATGCACGCCATTGTAGCCATCCGCCATTGCCGGATTTCCCGCATCCGCGCATGCGGTGACACCGGAACGCACATGACCCAGGCCGATCTCGGCGCCGCCGCATTGCGCGACGCCACGGGCCGGCCTGTCGCCGCCGGGGACTTCAGGTTGCGCTGGCCGCGTCGATCTGGCGGATGTCGTCCTGATCGAGCTGCAAGCGGATCGCTTCGCCGAGCAGGCCGAGCTGCGCGAGCGATGTCGCGCTCGCGATCGGCGCGGTGATCGTCGGCCGCGCGATCTGCCACGCGAGGGCGACCGCGGCCGGCTGCGTGTCGTGCTTCGCCGACACGGCGTCGAGCGCCGCGAGAATGCGCAGGCCGCGTTCGTCGAGATAACCGGCGACGCGATCGCCGCGCACGCTCTTCTTCAGGTCGGCCTCGCTGCGGTATTTGCCCGACAGGAAGCCGCTCGCGAGCGCGTAGTAGTTGACGACGCCGAGCTTCAGGTCGCGCACGACCGGTTCGAGATCGCGTTCGTAGTCGGTGCGGTCGATCAGGTTGTACTCGGGCTGGATGACCTGGTACGCGGGCAGGCCGTCGCGCTGGCTGATGTCGGCGGCTTCGCGCAGGCGTGCGCCGCTGTAGTTCGATGCGCCGATGATGCGTACCTTGCCCGCGTCGATCAGTGCCTGGTACGCGCCGAGCGTTTCTTCGAGCGGGGCCGTGTCGGCGAGATCGCGATGCGAGAAATACAGGTCGATGTAGTCGGTCTGCAGGCGGCGCAGCGAATCGTCGGCGGCCTTCAGGATGTTGTCCTTGGTCAGCCCCGCGCGCGCGGCCAGCAGGCCGACCTTGGTCGCGATCACGACCTGTTCGCGCTTGCCGGAACGCTTGAGCCACTTGCCGATGATCGTTTCCGATTCGCCGCCGCTGTTGCCGGGCGCCCAGGCCGAATAGACGTCGGCCGTGTCGATGAAGTTGATGCCGGTCTCCGCGAGCGCGTCGAGCAGCGAAAACGATGCGTTCTCGTCGACGGTCCAGCCGAAGACGTTGCCGCCGAAGGCGAGCGGCGACACCTGGATGTTCGACGTGCCGAGGGTGCGTAGTGCCATGTTCTGCTCCGATATCGATGAGTGATGGGATCGAACTGCGGGATGGGCCAAAACGATCGCGGCGAGACGGGGGCGCGGTGCGGTTCCGCCGTGGTCGCGGGACACCGGACATTCTCGCCGATCGATCGGATTCGTGCAGGCGGCGCGGCGCCGCGATGGTGGGCGATTTGCGGCGAGTAACGGACGGTTCGTCCGTTACGCGAGCGCGTCGTACGGCCGCGTTGGATCGGGAGCGAATTTTTGTCGGCGGCTTGCGCGACGGGTGGCGAGCGGGAGGGCGGGCTGCCCCGGCGTTGCGCCGGAGCGGACGGGAAGACGGGCGGCAAGCAGCCGCCCGTGCGACGGCGAGCCGGTCAGCGCAACTGCACCGCCGCGAGGAACAGCACCATGCTGCCGATCGCGCCGTCCAGCACGCGCCACGCTACGGCCTTGCGGAACCACGGCGCCAGCAGTCGTGCGCCATAACCCAGCGCAAGGAACCACACGACGCTGACCGTCATCGCGCCGATCGCGAACGCGGACCGCGCGCCTTCCGGCTCGCGTGCGCCGGCCGTGCCGATCAGCAGGAACGTGTCGAGATACACGTGCGGGTTGAGCCACGTGAATGCGAGCGTCATCAGCACGACCGCCATGCCGCGCTGCGGCGGCGGTGCGACCGCGTCGCCGCGCACGTCGAGCGTTTCGTGGCCCGGCTTGAGCGCACGGCGCAGCGCGTTGATGCCGAACCACGCGAGATACGCGAGGCCGACATACAGCACCGCATGAACGAAGGTCGGATAGCGTTCGACGAGCGCGGACGCACCGCCGACGCCCGCGCCGATCAGGAGCATGTCCGACAGCGCGCACAGCAGCACGATCTTGCCGACGTGCGAACGCATGATGCCCTGCCGGAGCACGAACGCGTTCTGCGCGCCGATGGTGACGATGAGCGACGCGCACAGGGCGGCGCCGTGAGAGAAAGCAAGCCAGTTCATGATGACAGCGATAGCAGCAGTAGACGGAATAATCGGGTAGCGCTAGTCTGCGGTCAGCATGAAAATAAGAGAAGCTAAATCACCTAATGCAGATTAAGGAAATCTAATGCTCGACTACGCCCTGCTCGATGCGCTCTCGGCGGTGATCCGGTACGGCTCGTTCGAGCGCGCGGCCAAGGAGCTGAACGTCACGCCGTCGGCCGTGTCGCAGCGCGTGAAACTGCTGGAGGAGCGCGTCGGCAGCGTGCTCGTCAAGCGCGGGCAGCCGTGCGTCGCGACGACGTCCGGTGCGCTGCTGTGCCGGCATACCGAACGCGTGCAATTGCTCGAGGCCGAACTGGGCGGCCGGATGCCGGCGCTGCCGGGCTCGATCACGAGCGCATGGCCGATGTTGCGCGTGGCCGTCAACGACGACAGCGTCGCGACGTGGTTTATCGATGCGGTGGGGCCGTTCTGCACGGAGCGCGAGATGCTGCTCGACCTCGTGATCGACGACCAGGACTACACGGCGGCGCGCATTCGCGACGGCAGCGTACAGGGCGCGGTGACCGCGCAGGCCGAGCCGATTCAGGGCTGCCGCTCGACGCGGCTCGGGCGCATTCGATATCGCGCGGTGTGCTCGCCGGCATTTCACGAGCGCTATTTCGGCAAGGGCGTCACGCGCGACGCGCTGCGCCGCGCGCCGTGCGTGATGTTCAATCCGAAGGACGGCCTGCAGGCGCGCTTCATCCGGCGCGTGACGCGTGCGGACCTCGATCCGCCGCAGCACTGGATACCGCACGTCGCGGGCTACCTGCGCGCATGCGAAACGGGGCTGGGATGGGGAATGTGCCCGGACCGGATGGTCGATCGCCAACTGGCGGCGGGCGAACTGGTCGACATGTCGCCGGGACGAACCACCGACATCGATCTTTACTGGCAGAGCTGGCGCCTGTCGATCGGCTGGCTCGACGATTTCAGCGCGGCGCTCAAGACGCGTGCCGCGCTGTTTCTCGATTGATCGACGGCGCGATACGGGGGACGCGCGCGGCGCGCGGCAAGCGCGCGCCGGGCGACATCATCAGACTTGATGCAGGCCGTCGAAGTCGACGATCTGGACGTGGCGGCCCTGCATTTCGATCAGGCCGCGCTTCTGGAATTTCGACAGCGTGCGGCTGACCGTTTCGAGCGTCATGCCGAGATAGCTGCCGATGTCTTCGCGCGTCATCCGCAGGTTGAATTCCGACGGCGAGTAACCGCGCTTCAGGTAGCGCGACGACACGTCGAGCAGGAAAGCGGCGACACGTTCTTCGGCATTCAGTGAACCGAGCAGCATCGTTTGCGACGTTTCGCGCACGATCTGTTCGCTCATCAGCTTGTGCATGCGCAACTGCATCGAGCCGGCTTCCGAGCACAGCGTCTTGAGCGCGCTGTACGGAATCACGCAGACGGAGCTGTCTTCCAGCGCGACCGCGGTGCGCGGATGCGTGTCGTCGCAGATGCCGTCGAGGCCGAGCGCTTCGCCCGCGAGATGCAGGCCCGTGACCTGTTCGCGGCCGTCATGGCGTGTCGCGACGGTTTTCAGCGAACCCGAGCGCACCGCATACAGATTGTCGAATGCGTCGCCTTCGCGGAACAGCGCTTCGCCGCGCTTGACGGGGCGAGCCGCGCAGATGACCGACTCGAGGCGACTGAGTGCTTCGGGCGCCAGGCCCTGCGGCATGCACAGGTGCCGCATTGCGCACGACGAGCAGTGCGCGGCCTGGCGAGGAGCCCAGCTGCCGGCATGAGGCGTGGCGGCGGGACGTGTAGCGACGGGCGTCAGCATGATCGTTTACTCCGGCGTTGAATCGACGGAATCATTGTCCCACCGCAAATTGCCGCTGTCGGGTGACAAAACGTCGCGACCGCGCGCGCATGCCGAACGCCGTTCAGGCAGGTTGCTCGTCGACGTTGGCGGCCGCCGGAATCAGCAGCACGGGCAGCGTCGCGTGGCGCACGCATTGTTCGGCGATGCTGCCGAGCACGAGACGGCGGAACCCGCGGCGGCCGTGCGTGCCGAGCACCAGCAGATCGGCACCGAATGCCTTCGTGCCTTCGAGGATCAGCGACGACACGTCGTTGAGCGACGTTGCTTCGTTCAGCCGCGTCTCGCCCTTCACGCCCGCTGCCTGCATCAGCTTCGTGAAATCCTTCGCGAGCGCGTCGCCCTGCGCGACGAGCTGATCGCGCAGGATGGACGGATCGTAGCCGGGCACGTTGTAGTAGATCGCGGCGTTTTCGACGACGTAGAACGGTTGCAGCTCGGCGCCGTGTGCTTTCGCGAGCGCCAGCGCGGCATCGAATGCATGGCGGGACGTGTCGCTGCCGTCGACGGCAACCAGAATACGCTTGTACATAGTGTCTCCGAGTGGCGGGTTGAAACGAAGTCGGCCGGATGGCCGATCAGGCTCAGCATTGCTGCGAGGCAGAGTAAACCAATGGCGGGGACTTTGCAGTGCGGTGCCGGTCCTGCCGCGCGGCCGCGATGTTTCCGGTGCTGCGGAAGAGCAGCCATGCACGTGATGCAACCTGCGCTGCGCGACGCGTGTCGCATGGTCGGGTCGCATCCGTGGTCGGTGCAGTCTCCGCGAGGCGCTCGACAATCGAACGCATGACGAACACGGATGAAGACGGCATCGTCGCGTGGAACGAATGCGCGGGCATCGAAATCGCGCATCGCGCGACGCACGCATGCCGGTTCGACACGGCACAACAGCCAGTCTGACGAACCGCACGCATCGTTATTCAACCGCAACCGCGCCGTTTCGACATGACTTCGATCAACGGAGGTGCGTGATCGCGATGCGCGGCATGCATCGATCCGCCGGTGCCGATGCGCGGAATCGTTCGTTCGAGCACCCGTCGCGTGCGCCGATCCTCAACCATCGGCCGTCGACCGACGCCAGTTTGCAAACGAACGATCGATTCAAACGCCGCGCCGGCTACTTCGGCAAGGCCGTCAGCTCGATCACGCGCTCCGGCTTCCGCCCGTGGCCGGGCCAGTACGCGCTGCCGTACATCCGGTGGACGGGACCGAACTGCTGGTCGTCCGCGGGCGACGGCGCGGCGAAGCCTTTCTCGATCACCACGTAGCCCGCGCGCAGCGCGAATGCCGGATGGTTGCCGCCGGGGCGGCTGTCGAAACCGGCGAATCCGTCGCCGGCTTCGGGCACCGCATTGACGAGCGACGCGTTGCTGCCCGTGATCTGGTCGGGCGGGATCGGCCCGCCGCCGGCGAGCAGCCATGCTTCGCGGTTCTTGCCGTCGGTGTCGACCGTGCTGTCGTGGGTGTCGTCGTTGTCGAGCTCGACGCTGTGCGGATGCGCAAGACCTGTTTGACCGGATGGTTCCATCACGGCTCTCCTGGCGGCGAAGCGGTCCGGATCGAAGCAAATCCCGTTCCGGGCATGACGGGAAAAGGCGCGCGGGCGATCGCCGCGGTCGCGCGACGCGCACTGATTTGTCATGATTTATTTCAGCTAGAAGACGCGTTTTCTACAGAGTATGATTCTTTTCCTGCGAAGCGGCGACAGGGGATGCGATCTCGCCGCCTCTGCCCGCGCCGGGGCGCCGCAGCACCCTTAAAGACGGGTAGTGAACAACAAAGCAAGGGACTAGAGGTGGCGGACTCATGCAAGCGACTACTGCCTTCACGCACCGCGGTTATCTGTTGAACTGCGCGCCCGCGCGCGCCAGCGACGGTTCGTTCAAGCCCTACGTCGTGATCTCCCGATCGAGCGACGGCGAGCTGGTTGCGAACCGTTTTTTCCCGATCGAGCTCCAGTTCAACGACGAAGACGCCGCGATCGCGCACGCGCGCGACTGGGCCGTGCGCTGGATCGACGCGAGCAGCATCACGATCTGATGCGGCCAATCGCCCGCGGCGTCGGCCGCCCACGGCACCGGCCGCCGGTCGAGTTCCGGCGTGCCGCTCCCCGACACAAAACGCGGTAATCTTGCGGAACCCGTCACTTTATTAGCGGCCGTGCGATCGAGCGCGGTTGCATGCATTGGCCTATGTCGACATCACCCGCCCGTCAGTGGGGCCTCGAAGAAATCGTCACCGGATTGCGCGAGTCGCGCGAGGAACTCCATCGCACGCGCCATCCGCGCGGTATTCGCGAACTGCCGTCGCGCGACGCGATCTGCAAGATTGTGACCGGCCTGCGCGCGTCGATGTTTCCGACGCATTACGGCGCGCCGGATCTGACCGACGAAAGCGTCGACTATTACGTTGGCCATACGCTCGAAAGCACGCTGCGCGTGCTGTCCGAGCAGATCCGCCGCGCGTTGCCGTTCCTGCCCGAGCATGCGGACACGCCGTTCGCCGAGCTCGACGAACGCGCGTTCGAGATCGCGCGCGAATTCGGCCGCCAGTTGCCGGCCGTTCGCGCGCTGCTCGTCAGCGACATCCAGGCCGCGTACGCGGGCGATCCGGCCGCGCAGCACATCACCGAGATCCTGCTGTGCTACCCCGGCGTGCTGGCGATGATGCACCACCGGCTCGCGCACGCGCTGCACCAGCTTGGTGTGCCGCTGCTCGCACGATTCATCAATGAAATCGCCCACTCGGCCACCGGCATCGACATCCACCCCGGCGCGCAGATCGGCCCGAGCTTCTTCATCGACCACGGCACCGGCGTCGTGATTGGCGAGACGGCAATCATCGGCGAGCGCGTGCGCCTGTACCAGGCCGTCACGCTCGGCGCGAAGAGTTTCCCGGCCGATGGCGAAGGCACGCTGGTCAAGGGCAACGCACGGCACCCGATCGTCGAGGACGACGTGGTGATCTACGCGGGCGCGACGATTCTCGGCCGCGTGACGATCGGGCGCGGCTCGGTGATCGGCGGCAACGTGTGGCTTACGCACAGTGTGCCGGCCGGCACGAGTGTCGCGCAGGGCAAGGTCCGCGAAGGCGGGAGCGCCGAGAAGCCGTAAAGCCGTGGCGTGGTGCACGGCGCACGGCCGCCACGGCGCGTGCGTCAGTGCTTGCCGGCGGGCGAGCGGTGCTTGTACAGCACGTCCTGGTCGACGCGGATCAGGTTCTGCCCCGCATCGACGACGAAATCCACGCCGTTGTACGCGTTGCCCGTCAGCAGCAGGATCGCGCTCGCGACGTCGTCGGGGCCCGCGATGCGCGCGAGCGGCGTCGACGCGCGGCTCGCGTGTTCGAAATCGGCCGGTGTCTGGTCGTCGCTCGGCAGCATCAGCCCCGGGAATACCGCGTTCACGCGCAGCACGGGCGCGGACGACAGCGCGAGCATCTGCGTGAGGTTGCCGAGCGCGGCCTTCGCGACCGTGTAGCTGAAATGGTCGCGGTGGAAGTTTTCCTTGATCTTCTGGTCGACCACATTCACGACGACGCCCTGCGTGCCGGCCGCGCGGGCCCGTTCGTAGAACGCGCGCGTGAGCAGGATCGGCGCGCGGCAGTTGACCGCCCACGCCTGGTCGAACGCCGCGAGGTCGAAGCTCGGGAAGTGATCCTGCCAGAACACCGACGCGTTGTTGACGAGCACGTCGAGGCGCCCGAAGCGCGCATAGACCTGGTCGATCAGCGCGGTGATCTGCACGGCATCCGACAGGTCGGCCTGCAGCGCGATCGACTCGTGCCCGCGTTCGGCGATCGCGCGGGCCGCCGCCTGCGCGGCCTCGGCCGAACGGTCGTAGTGCACCGCGGTGCGATAACCGTGCGCGGCGAAATACTCGGCGAACGCGCGCCCGGCCCGGCGTGCAGCGCCGGTCACGAGCACGACGGGCGCGTGCGCCGTTTGCTTCGTCGACTCCATTACGTATTCGTCAGGTTGACTGAAGAAGGATTGGCGACGATCGACAGGAATTCGCGCCGCGTCGACGGATCGGTGCGGAACGTGCCGAGCATGCGCGACGTGACCATCTCGACGCCCGGCTTGTGTACGCCGCGCGTGGAGATGCATTGGTGCGCGGCTTCGAGGATCACGCCGACGCCCTTCGGTTGCAGCACGTCGAACAGCGTGTCGGCGATCTGCACGGTCATCTTTTCCTGGATCTGCAGGCGCTTCGCGAACGCGTCGACGAGGCGCGCGAGCTTCGAGATGCCGACCACGCGATGGTTCGGCAGATACGCGACGTGCGCGCGGCCGATGATCGGCACCATGTGGTGCTCGCAGTAGCTCTCGAAGCGGATGTCCTTCAGCACGATCATCTCGTCGTAGCCGTCGACTTCGCTGAACGTGCGCGCGAGGATGTCGCGCGGCTCCAGCGCATAACCGGCGAAGAACTGCTCGTACGCGCGAACGACGCGCGCGGGCGTGTCGAGCAGGCCTTCGCGTGCGGGGTCGTCGCCGGCCCAGCGCAACAGCACGCGCACGGCGTCTTCCGCTTCTTCACGGCTCGGTCGGGACGCGGCCGGCTCGGGCCGCGCGGATTTTTTACCCATGTAGTGGCTCCATCGAAGGCCGCCCGGGGCGGCCGATATCCGGCAATTGTTTCATGCTTTCGCGGGTCGTGCGTGCCAGCGCGAACAGGCCAGGCCCTGGCGCTCACTTCGGCCATTCGTCCTGTTCGTCGTTGAACAGCGACGCGACGACGCCGCGCAGCCACGCGGTGCGCGGATCGTTGTGGTACTTGCGATGCCAGTGCTGCTTCAGGTCGAAGCGCGGCAGCGCGAGCGGCGGTTCGACGGGCACGATGAACGCGTGTTCGGCCGCATACGCATAGCCGATCGCATGCGGCACCGTCGCGATCAGGTCGGTGCGGCTCAGGATGAACGGCAGGCTCATGAAGTGCGGCGTCTCGAGCACCGCGCGGCGCTGCATGCGCTGCTTCGCCAGATATTTCTCGAGCACCTCCTGGCTGCGGCCTTCGGCGCGTACCACCGCGTGCCCGCAGGTGAGGAACTGCTCGACCGTAAACGGCGGCGTCTGTTCGAACGGATGGCCGCGCCGCATCAGGCAGACGAACCGGTGCGTGAACAACCGTTGCTGGAAGAAGTTGTTGCCGTCGAGGTCGGGGAAGTAGCCGACCGCGAGATCGATCGAGCCGGCTTCGAGGCCGCGCCCGACTTCGTCGTGCGCGAGCGAGACCGAGCGCAGGTTCGCGTGCGGCGCGCGCGTCGCGAACGCCTGCAGCAGCTTCGGCAGGAACACGATCTCGCCGACGTCCGACAGCGCGATCGAGAACGTATGCGTGCTCGCGGCCGGATCGAAGTCGTGCGGCGCGACGAGGCCGCGCTCGATCTGTGCGAGCGCGTCGCGTGCGGCCGGCAGCAGCGCGAGCGCACGCGGCGTCGGCTCCATCCCGCGCGACGTGCGCACGAACAGTGGGTCGCCGAAATACTCGCGCAGGCGGCCGAGCGCCGTGCTCACGCGCGGCTGGCTCACGCCGAGCAGGTCGCCGGCGCGGCTCACGTTGCGCGTGTCGTCGAGCGCGACGAGGTACGGAATGAGGTTCAGATCGAGCGTGTCCATCACCGGGCCAATATCTCCAAAACGTATACAACATATCTCCTGAATCGCGTTGCCGCATAGTCGGGAAAGCGCTCAAATGTGTTCCATTACTCGAACCAATGTTCAGGAGACGAACAATGCGCACCCAGGTCGCGATCATCGGCGCCGGTCCGTCCGGCCTTCTGCTGTCCCATTTGCTGCGCCCGCAAGGCGTCGATTCCATCCTCGTCGAAGCGCGTTCGCGCGAATACTGCGAGAACCGCATCCGCGCCGGTGTGCTGGAGCAGGGCACGGTCGACACGCTGAACGACGCCGGCCTCGGCGACCGGATGCGCCGCGAAGGGCTCGAGCATCACGGCATCGAGCTGCTGTTCTCGGGCCAGCGCCACCGCATCGACCTGTCCGCGCTCACCGGCGGGCGCGCGATCACCGTCTACAGCCAGCATGAAGTCGTGCGCGACCTGATCGCGGCCGGCGTCGAGCATGGCCACGCGATGCACTTCGAAGTCAGCGACGTCGCGCTGCACGACGTCGAGGGCGAGCACCCGTTCGTCACGTTCAAGCATGCGGACGGCCGCGCGGACCGCATCGACTGCGACTACATCGCCGGTTGCGACGGCTTCCACGGCATCGCGCGCCAGACGATCCCGGCCGAGCGGCTGAACACGTTCGAGCGCGTCTACCCGTTCGCGTGGCTCGGTATCCTCGCCGACGCGGCGCCGTCGCTCGACGAACTCGTCTACGCGCACCACGACAACGGCTTCGCGCTGTTCTCGATGCGCTCGCCGACGGTCACGCGCCTCTATCTGCAGTGCAAGCCCGACGAGGACCTCACCGAATGGTCCGACACGCGGATCTGGGACGAATTGCACACGCGCTTCTCGAACGACACCGGCTGGACGCCGACCGAGGGCCGGATCACGCAGAAAAGCGTGACGCCGATGCGCAGCTTCGTGTCGGAGACGATGCAGCACGGCCGGCTGTTCCTCGCCGGCGACGCCGCGCACATCGTGCCGCCGACCGGCGCGAAGGGGATGAACCTCGCGGTGGCCGACGTCCGCGCGCTGTCCCGCGCGCTCGGCGCGCGCTACCGGACGGGTGACTCGACGCCGCTCGATACGTATTCGGCGACCTGCCTCGAACGCGTGTGGCGCGCCGAGCACTTCTCGTACTTCATGACGAACATGCTGCATTCGTCGCCGGAGGACTCGCCGTTCGTCAATCGCCTGAAGTTTGCCGAGCTGAAATACGTGACGCGCTCGCGGGCCGCCGCGCAGTCGCTCGCCGAAAACTACGTCGGATTGCCGTTCGACGACGCGACGGCCCCCGAGGCAACCCGCCTTGACAACGCGCTGTGCACGACTCTATGATCGGCCCATCGTTCGCTAATCGAATCTAGGTTCGAATAGCGAACAAATACCGGAGTCGAGATCGGCCCCGGCGCGGCACGCGAAACGCGCGTGTCCCCTCGACAGGCCGCGCATCGTGCCGCGGGTTCGTATCAGGAAGAGACATGGTCAACAAGATTTTCGAATCGCTTCAGTCGGCGGTTGCCGACGTCCACGATGGCGCGACAATCATGATCGGCGGCTTCGGCACGGCCGGCATGCCGTCCGAGCTGATCGACGCGCTGATCGAACAGGGCGCGCGCGACCTGACGATCGTCAACAACAACGCGGGCAACGGCGAGACGGGCCTGGCGGCGCTGCTCAAGGCGAAGCAGGTGCGCAAGATCATCTGTTCGTTCCCGCGCCAGAGCGACTCGCAGGTGTTCGACGCGCTGTACCGCGCGGGCGAGATCGAGCTGGAGCTCGTGCCGCAGGGCAACCTCGCGGAGCGCATCCGCGCGGCGGGCGCCGGTATCGGCGGTTTCTTCACGCCGACGGGTTTCGGCACCAAGCTCGCGGAAGGCAAGGAAACGCGCGTGATCGACGGCAAGCAGTACGTGTTCGAGACGCCGATCCACGCCGATTTCGCGCTCGTGAAAGCGTACAAGGGCGATCGCTGGGGCAATCTCGTGTATCGCAAGACCGCGCGCAACTTCGGGCCGATCATGGCCAGCGCCGCGAAGGTCGCGATCGTGCAGGTGTCGGAAGTCGTGCCGCTCGGCGGGCTGAACCCGGAACACATCGTGACGCCGGGCATTTTCGTCCAGCGCATCGTCGAGGTGCCGCAGGCCGCGCATGCGGCCGAGCTGGCCGCCGAACACGCTTCGTCGCACGCCGCGGCTTAAGGAGATATCCAGATGAAACGACTGACCCGCGATGAAATGGCCAAGCGCGTCGCCCAGGACATCCCCGAAGGCGCGTACGTGAACCTCGGCATCGGCGTGCCGACGCTGGTGGCGAACCACCTCGACCCGAGCAAGGAAATCTTCCTGCATAGCGAGAACGGGCTGCTCGGCATGGGCCCCGCGCCCGCGCCCGGCGAGGAAGACGACGAACTGATCAACGCCGGCAAGCAGCACGTGACGCTGCTCACGGGCGGCGCGTATTTCCACCATTCCGATTCGTTCGCGATGATGCGCGGCGGCCACCTCGACTACTGCGTGCTCGGCGCGTTCCAGGTGTCCGCCAACGGCGACCTCGCGAACTGGCATACGGGCGCACCCGATGCGATTCCGGCCGTCGGCGGCGCGATGGATCTCGCGATCGGCGCGAAGCAGGTGTTCGTGATGATGGAGCACCTGACGAAGCAGGGCGAAAGCAAGATCGTCGCGCAGTGCTCGTATCCGGTTACCGGCGTGCAATGCGTGAGCCGCATCTATACGGATCTCGCCGTGCTCGACGTGACGGCCGACGGCCTCGCGGTGAGCGAGATCTTCACCGACCTGTCGTTCGACGAACTGCAGAAGCTGACCGGCGTGCCGCTGATCGACGCAACGCAAAAGGCCGCTGCCTGAACCGGAGGCGTGCCGGCGCGCGCGTTCGTGCGCATCCCGGCACGCTTGGGTAGACAATAGGCGCACGCCGTTTCCCCCATCTGATGCCATGCTCGAAGACAGCGCCCGCCTGACCTCCCTCATCTGCGGCACCGAGCCGCTCAACCGGATCTGGTCGCCTCGCGCGACGATCCAGCGGATGCTCGACGTCGAGGCCGCGCTCGCGCGCGCGCTCGCCGCGCAGCAGGTGATTCCCGCCGCCGCGGTCGCGCCGATCGAGCGCGCATGCGACGCCGGCCGGCTCGACGCCGATGCGCTCGCACACGGCGCGGCGCTCGGCGGCAATCTTGCGATTCCGCTCGTCAAGCAGCTCACCGCGCAAGTGAAGGCCGACGACCCCGAGGCCGCGAAGTTCGTGCACTGGGGCGCGACGAGCCAGGACATCATCGATACCGCTACCGTGCTGCAGCTGCGCGACACGCTCGACGTGCTCGAGCCGATGCTCGACGAAGCGTGCGCATCGCTCGCGGCGCTCGCGCGCACGCATCGCGCGACGCCGATGATCGGCCGTACCTGGCTGCAGCAGGCGCTGCCGATCACGCTCGGCCTGAAATTCGCTCAATGGCTCGATGCGCTGCTGCGCCATCGCGCGCGCTTCGCCGAATTGCGTGCGCGCGTGCTGGTGCTGCAGTTCGGCGGCGCGGCCGGCACGCTCGCGAGCCTGCGCGAGCACGCGCGCGGCGTGACGGCCGCGCTCGCGGCCGACCTGCGGCTCGCGGCGCCGGCCGTGCCATGGCATACGCAGCGCGACCGCATCGCGGAAGCCGCGTCTTGCTTCGGCATGCTGATCGGCACGCTCGGCAAGATCGCGCGCGACGTATCGCTGCAGATGCAGACCGAAGTCGGCGAGCTCGGCGAACCGGCCGCCGCCGGCAAGGGCGGCTCGTCGACGATGCCGCACAAGCGCAACCCGGTCGGCTGCGCGGCCGTGCTGACCGCGGCTATCCGCGCGCCGAACCTCGTCGCGACCGTGTTCGCGGGGATGGTCCAGGAGCACGAGCGGGCGCTCGGCGGCTGGCAGGCCGAATGGGAGGCGCTGCCCGACCTCGCGCGCCTGACGGGCGGCGCGCTCGCGCAGATCGCGCAGATCGTCGCGGGCCTCGACGTCAATACCGAACGCCTTGCCGCGAACCTCGACCTGACGCACGGGCTGATCCTCGGCGAAGCCGTGATGCTCGCGCTCGGCGACCGGATCGGCCGGCTCGATGCGCATCACGTCGTCGAGCACGCGTCGAAGGAAGCCGTGCGCACCGGCGCGACGCTGTTCGACGTGCTCGCCGCCGATGCGACCGTCTCGGCGCACCTGTCGCGCGATGCGCTCGCGCGGCTGCTCGATCCCGCACATTACGTCGGCGAGGCGCAGGCCTATGTCGACGCCGTGCTCGCGCTGCATGCGGGCACGACCCAACCAGGAGAACATTGATGCCTTTCGCCACTGTCAACGGCGTGAAACTGCATTACCGGATCGACCGTGCCGCGCGCGACGACGCGCCGTGGCTCGTCTTCTCGAACTCGCTCGGTGCCGACCTGCAGATGTGGGCGCCGCAGATCCGTCCGCTCACGCAGCACTTCAACATCCTGCGCTACGACACGCGCGGCCACGGCCATTCCGATGCGCCGGCCGGGTCGTACACGATCGAGCAGCTCGCCGGCGACGTGATCGGCCTGCTCGACCACGTCGGCATCGCGCGCGCGCATTTCTGCGGGATCTCGATGGGCGGACTGACCGGCGCCGCGCTGGCCGCGCGCTACCCGTCGCGCATCGTTCGCGCGGTGCTGTCGAACACTGCTGCAAAGATCGGTTCGCCGGAAGTGTGGGCGCCGCGTGCGCAGAAGGCGCGTGCCGAAGGGATGGCCGCGCTCGCCGACGCCGTGCTGCCGCGCTGGTTCACCGACGCGTTCGTCGAACGCGAGCCGCGCATGTTCGACGCGATCCGCGACACCTTCGTGCATACCGACAAGGACGGTTATGCGGCGAACTGCGACGCGCTGAACGCGGCCGACCTGCGCGACGAAGTGAAGGGCATCACGCTGCCGGTGCTCGTCGTGACTGGCGCGAAGGACATGTCGACGCCGCCCGACCAGGGGCGCGCGCTCGCGGCTGCGATTCCCGGTGCGCTTCACATCGAATTCGATGCCGCGCATATTTCGAACATCGAGTGCACCGGCGGCTTCAACCGCGCGCTGCTCGATTTCCTGACCGCGTGAGGCCACTGCGATGGACGACCAGGAACGTTATGAAGCAGGGATGAAGGTGCGTCGCGCGGTGCTCGGCGACGCGCACGTCGACCGTTCGCTCGGGAACCGCACCGAGGTGACCGACGAATTCCAGAACCTGATCACGCGCTATGCATGGGGCGAGATCTGGACGCGCGACGGCCTGCCGCGCCATACGCGCAGCCTGCTGACCATCGCGATGATGGTGGCGCTGAACCGCGGCGAGGAACTGGCGCTGCATCTGCGCGCCGCGCGCAACAACGGCGTGACGCGCGACGAGATCAAGGAAGTGCTGCTGCAGACCGCGATCTATTGCGGCGTGCCGGCCGCGAATTCCGCGTTCCACCTCGCGGACAAGATCTTCAAGGAACAGGACGAGGCCGCATAAGACGGCCGGTCAGGGGCGGCCGGCTGAGGGCGGCCGCAACCGATCGCGTGGCTCGCCGTCGCAGGCGTGCCTTCGGCGATCGAATCGATGAACGCGCTGGCAGAGTATCGGCGCGCAGCGCACCGTATGGCCGGTGGGCGAACAAAGGAAGGGCGCGGCTGCGATGCCGTCTTGCTCATAACTATTCAGGAGACTCGCGATGAATCGCGCACCCGTGGTCGATGTCCAGACCTTCATCAACGAGCAGCCGTTCGGCGGCTTTCAGTGGCTCGTGTTCCTCATGTGTTTCGTGATCGTGCTGCTCGACGGCTTCGATACGGCCGCGATCGGTTTCATCGCGCCGTCGCTGCTCGGCGAATGGAACCTCACCAAGCCCGATCTCGCACCCGTGCTGAGCGCCGCGCTGTTCGGCCTCGCGTGCGGCGCGCTCGTGTCGGGCCCGCTGTCCGACCGGCTCGGGCGTCGTTCGCTGCTGCTCGGCTCGGTGTTCCTGTTCGGCGTCGCGTGTTTCGTGTCCGCCTTCTCGACCACCATCGGGCACCTGACGATCCTGCGTTTCGTCACCGGCGTCGGGCTGGGTGCGGCGATGCCGAACGCGGTCACGATGATGGGCGAGTTCTGCCCGGACAAGCGCCGCGCGACCGTGATCAACCTGATGTTCTGCGGCTTTCCGCTCGGCGCCGCGTTCGGCGGTTTCCTGGCCGCGTGGATGATTCCGCATTTCGGCTGGCGCAGCGTGCTGATGCTCGGCGGCGTGACGCCGCTGCTGCTCGGCGTGCTGCTGCTGCTGAAGATGCCGGAATCGGTGCGCTTCATGGTCGCCAGCGGCCAGGCGGTCGACAAGATCCGCGCGACGCTCGCGCGCATTTCGCGCGACGCGCTGAACGCCGGCTCGTTCGCGATGACCGAAGCCGCACCGCAGACGGGCAGCAAGGGCCTCGGCGTCGTGCTGTCGCGCTCGTACATCGTCGGCTCCGTGATGCTGTGGATCGCTTACTTCATGGGCCTCGTGATCTTCTACGCGTCGATCAACTGGATGCCGATCCTGCTGAAGGATGCCGGCCTGACGCCGAAGAGCGCGACGCTGATCTCGGCGCTGTTCCCGCTCGGCGGCGTGGGCGCCGTGCTGTGCGGCGTGCTGATGGACCGTTTCAACGCGAACCGCGTGATCGCCGTGTGCTACGCGCTGACGGCCGTGAGCGTGTATGCGATCGGGCAGGCGGCCGGCAACGTCGGGCTGCTCGTGCTGGTCGTGTTCGTGGCCGGCGTGCTGATGAACACCGCGCAATCGTCGATGCCGGCGCTTGCCGCTGCGTTCTATCCGACCGAGGGGCGCGGCACCGGTGTCGCGTGGATGCTCGGCGTGGGCCGCTTCGGCGGGATTGCCGGGTCGTTCCTCGTCGCGGAACTGACGCGCCGGCACTTCTCGTTCGCGGGGGTGTTTGCGACGATCGCCGTCGCGGGCCTGCTCGCGTGCGTCGCGCTGCTGATCAAGCAGATGGCGCGGCCGCATGGCGTCGCGCAGCCGGCCGGCAAGATCGAGTCGCTCGGGCATTGAGCGACGTGCGGGCCGGTGCGATGCGCCGGCCCGCGGTGAGCGGCGTCCTTCGCGCCGTTATTCTTCCGCGTCGTGTTCCTTGACGAAGTTGCGCAGATACGCGCGCAGCGCGGCCTCCCGGCCGCGATGATCGGCGAGGTTCGCGGCGCCCATCTCTTCCTCTTCACCGAACAGCGTGGGCGGCGCGCAGTAAGTGCCGACTTCGATGTTGTCGCGCAGCACGCGGATGTCGTGCGTGAGCGGGTGATACTCGGCGACCCAGTGCATCCCCTCGATGTGTTCGCCCGTCCTCAGCAATGGCTTCATCGGCGTTTCTCCCGGAAGCAGCGGCGGAACCGGCGAAGCGGCTGCGCGCGCCCGTACCAAAAGGGTACGCCTGCATCGCGTGAACCTCAACGGGCGCGCTGTGAGCGCTCACTGCGGCAGCAGGTGCACGACGAGCGGATACAGCGATAGGATCAGCAGCACGGCCATCGTCACGTTGAAGATGCGCAACGCGCGGCGGTTCGACAGGAAGCGCCGCAGGCCGAGGCCGAACGCGGCCCAAAGGCAGATGCACGGAAAGCCGATCAGGATGAACACGACGGCCATCCACGCTGCGTTCATCCCGTAGTCGGCGGACAGACGGACGGTTGTCGCGGCGGTCAGCACCATCATCCAGGCTTTCGGATTGACCCACTGGAACGCGGCGGCTTCGATGAACGTCATCGGCCGCGGCTTGGCGCCGTGCGCCTTCACTTCGCCCGATGTGCCGATGCGCCACGCGAGGTACAGCAGGTACGCGACGCTCGCGGCTTCGAGGATCGTGTACAGCACCGGCATGCGCTTGAACGCTTCGCCGAGACCGAAGCCGACGCTGAGCATCAGGATCGCGACGCCAATGCTGATGCCGAACAGGTGCGGCATCGTGCGGCGGAAACCGAAATTCACGCCGGATGCGAGCAGCATCGTGTTATTGGGGCCGGGTGTGATCGACGTGACGAGCGCGAACAGCATGCCGGCGGGCAGCGCGCTCAGGGTGAGGAATTCCATCGCGGATTCTCCATTCGGTTCGAGACTGGGATGGAGATCAGTTTAGCGACGGTTGACGGTACAGTACCGGTACAGTTGGTTTGACGATTGCCGGTACGGGGAGGCTTGGTCAGATCGCCGCCGGCTTCGATGTGGGACTTCGAATCCCAGCAACAAATAATTTTCGCCCGGTGTAACCGATCGCGCGGGTCGCACGAATTAACTTGCGTACCCACGACGGGTACCTTCCAGATCAATCATCGGAGAACACCATGTCGGCAAAACTCTCGCTCAATTCCGCACTGCTCATCGGCGCCGTCGCCAGCCTCGTCGCCTCGGTTGCGCATGCCGCGCCGCTCACGAAAGCCGAGGCCGACGCCGCCGTCGCCGCCCACAAGGAGAAGTGCTTCGGCGTCGCGTTGAAGGGACAGAACGACTGTGCGGCTGGCCCCGGCACGACTTGCCAGGGCACCTCGACCGTCGACTTCCAGGGCAACTCGTGGAAGTTCGTCCAGGGCGGCACGTGCACGAGCATCCAGGTGCCGGGCGGCGGTCACGGTTCGCTCACGGCGATGAAGTCGTAACGCGCATCGACAAGAGGAAATCCGGAGGCGATCATGAAAAGTTTGATCAGTATTGCGAAACATACGAACAGTGATCGCCTCCATTGCACACCGCCGCTTGTTGGCACGAGTTTCAAACCTTGCCACCTTGCGGACATCCTCGGTGACGGACTGCAGGACGGCTTCTTCGAGGTGCACGCGGAGAACTACATGGGTGCGGGCGGGCCGCCGCATCGGGCGCTGAGCGCGCTGCGCGAAACCTATCCGGTCTCCGTGCATGGCGTGTGCCTGTCGATCGGCGGACCATCGCCGCTCGATCCGCATCACCTCGCCCGCTTTCGCGACGTCGTCGCGCGCTACGAACCCGTGCTCGTTTCCGAGCATCTTGCGTGGTCGTCGCACGGCGGCGCCTTCTACAACGACCTGCTGCCGCTGCCCTATACGCAGTCGACGCTCGACCGGGTCTGCGCGCATGTCGACCAGGTTCAGGACGCGATTGCGCGCCCGCTCCTGCTTGAGAATCCGTCGACCTACGTCGGGTTCGCGTCGTCGACGATGAGCGAAACCGAATTCATCGCGGCGGTCGCCCGGCGTACCGGTTGCGGCCTGCTGCTCGACATCAACAACGCCTACGTGTCGGCGACCAATCACGGTTGCTCGGCCGCTGACTATCTCGCGGCCTTTCCGCTCGAACAGGTCGGCGAGATCCATCTGGCCGGGCACAGCGAACAACGCGACGACGAGGACGAACCGCTCCTCATCGACAGCCACGATCGCCCGGTCGCCGGCCCCGTATGGCAGTTGTACGCGAGCGTGATCGCCCGTACCGGCCCGGTGCCGACCCTCGTCGAATGGGACAGCCAGCTTCCCGACTGGTCCGTTCTGCGCGCGCAGGCGCTGGAAGCCCGCCGGATCATGAATGCTCCCGTCGCATCGCCCATGGAGGTAGCCGATCATGCGCTCTGATGCGATCCCTTCCGATTACGCGTGCGCGTTCGCGCCGGGCCTCACGAATCCGTCGATCGGCGCGCCGGACGACGCGATCGCCTACGGGCAAAAGCGCGTCGCCCGCCGCTACGACGTGTACCGCAACAACGTGACGGTTAGCCTGATCGACGCGCTCGCCGCGATTTATCCGTCCGTGCAACGCATCGCCGGTGTCGAGTTCTTCCGCGCGATGGCGCGCTTCCACGTGCGAGAAACGTTGCCCGTCTCACCGCTGCTGTTCGAATACGGCCGCGACTTTCCGGACTTCATCGCCAGGTACGAATACGCCCGCGCGATGCCGTGGCTTGCGGATACCGCCCGTATCGAGCGCGCGTGGCTTGACGCGTATCACGCGGCCGATCTGCCGACGCTCGCCGCTGATGCATTCGCGACGATCGCGCCGGATTCGCTGGCCGCGGTACGTCTCGTTCCGCATCCGGCCACCCGTATCGTGCGCTCGCCGTATCCGGCCGTCGCGATCTTCGCGATGAACCGGGCCGATGGCCCCGTCGTGCCGCTGCGCTCCGGCGAAGCGGAGGACGCGCTCGTCACGCGCCCGACGCACGACGTGATCGTCTCCCGGCTCCCGCCCGGCGGCGCGGCGTTCCTGATCAGCCTGATCGACGGAGCGTCGCTCGGCGACGCGGTCGCGATCGCCCTCGAAGACAATCCCGCCTTCGATCTCGCGGCCGGCTTGCACGGCATGATCGAAGCCGGCGCATTTACCGCCGTCCACTCTGGAGCTTGACTGCCATGTCCGATCTACACACTGTCGAACGCGCGCCGCTGCACGCGCTCGCATCGCTCGTCAGCCGTGCGCGGCACGGCGTTCAGTGGCTTGCCCGCCCCTGGCTTGCGCAACTTGCGCTGAGGCTCGCGCTCGCGGTGCCGTTCTGGAAATCCGGCATCCTCAAATGGGACGGTTTCCTGCGGCTCAACGACACCGCGATCGACTTGTTCACGAGCGAATTCAAGCTGCATCTGCCCGGCGGCCCGTACCCGTTTCCCGCTCCGGCCGTGTTCGCCTTTCTGTCCGGTTGCGGGGAGGTGCTGTTCCCGGTGCTGCTGGTACTCGGCCTCGGTACGCGATTCGCAGCGGCCGGCCTGTTCGTGATGACCTGCATCGTCGAACTGACGGTGCCGGACGGCTGGCCGATTCACCTGACATGGGCCGCGATGGCCCTCGGCATCGCGGCGTGGGGTCCGGGGCGCTTGTCGATCGACTACTTGCTCGGCGACCGCTCGCCGCGCGACTGAGCCGCGCACCGGGGCCGCCGGATTTCCGCGGTGCGGCAACGCGCCGTCGTGCCGCCCCGGAACGCTGGCCGTCCTTTGCCTCTTCATGATGAAAACCCGAGACCTGGTTACCCGGCTGGCAGCCGATCTGAAGCCGGTCGAACCCGGCGCGGTTTCGCAGCAGCTTTACCGCGCGCTCGTTGTCGGCTTCTCCGGCAGCACTGCGCTTCTCGTCGCGTTGTATGGCATCCGCAGCGACATGCCGCAACTGATCCTGACGACGATGTTCTGGGCGCGGCTCGCGTTTCCGCTCGCCGTCGTCTTCTCTGCGACGAGGCTCGCCGAACGCCTCGGTCGCCCCGGCGCGCAACTGTGCCCCGCGGGGCTCGCGATTGCGCTGCCGGTCGCCGCGATGCTGCTCGCCACGGGCGGTGTGCTGATCGCAACCCCGCCCGGCTATCGGTTGCAGCTGGTACTCGGAACGACTTGGCGGACCACGGTCGCGGATGTCGTGCTGCTGTCGTTGCCGCCACTGGCCGCCGCCTTGCATGCGATGAAGCAGCTCGCGCCGACGCGTCTCATGCTCGCCGGCGCGGGCGCCGGTCTCCTTGCCGGCGCACAGGCACTCATCGTCTATTCGCTCTACTGCGCCGAGATGTCGATACCGTTCTGGGGCGTCTGGTACGTGCTGTCGCTCGTGCTGACGGTGGGCCTGGGTGCGGTGCTTGCGCCGGTCTGGCTGCGCTGGTGACGCGCCGGGCGGGCCGCGCCTACCAGCGCAGCCAAACCGGCGCGACGAGTGCGCCGAGCGCAGCGGGCAATGCCATCCCGAGCAGATACCAGACGCTCCAGAATGCCGGGCTCATTTCCGGGCAGTGGAAACAGTAGGCGATCGTTGCGATCGCACTCGCGGCGAGTCCCGCCGCCGCGCCCGCGGTACGCAGCCGCGTCGGCGCCAGCCCCCGGATCGCAACGAACATCGCCACGAACCCGGGCACCGACAGCAGAACGATGTTGAACGGACACACGCGCCACGTCTGACCGAGCACGACCGCGAGCCGGTCGCCTGATCCGGCTGACGCGATCGCAAGGAGGCCCGCGATCCAGACCTCCACGACGCCGACGCCGACGATCGGCCAGCCGGCACCGACGGCCGCGCCGGGGCGGGCGAGCCGCACGGCCGCCACGATCGCACCCGCCGCCACGCAAACCGGAAACGCGAGCTTCGCCCAGAAGAGCGGCGTGCGCATCACGGCCGACAGATCGGGGCGCACGCCGAACGCGATCGTCATCAGCAGCACGGCGCCCACCGCGGCAATGGCGAACGCACCGCCCAGGCGCCGGGCCGGGACACCCCGCTCGACGGGTGTGATACCCGTCGCCAATATGTCGATGAAATCGTCCGTTTTCATATCATTCCCCGCACGCGCGCCGCGAGCGCCTTCAGTCCTCTGTGGATGCTGACCTTGACGACGGATTCGGACGCACCGATCAGTTGCGCCGCCTCGGCAACCGACAAGCCCTGCAGCTTCACATGCAGGATCGATAGCCGCTGTTTGTCCGGCAGATGATCGAGCAGCCGGCCGATGTCGCGATGCGCGTCGGATGCATCGTCGTCGGGTTCGGAAAAGATGTCCGTGTGATCGTCGATCGGATCGTGCAGCGCTTCGCGGCGGGCGCGCGTCCGGAAAAAATCCATCAGCTTGTAGCGCGCGATCGCATGCACCCATGCCGTCAGCGGTTCGTCCGCGCGATACGTATGACGTGCATTATGGACGGCGAGCAGGATCTCTTGCACGAGATCCTCGATGTCCGCATCGAACTGCGGAATTCGCTTGCGGAGAAAGCCGCGCACGTGGCGGGTCAGCTCCGACAGGAACGACCGGTAATCCGACGCATTGCCGGCGAGGCCGCTGACGAACAGGGCTTTCAGGCGGGATTCCACGGGATGCAAGATCGGCCTCCGGATCTATCGCACCGAGCCGTCTCGCCGCGGCCGCGTTACGTCCCGCGCGCCGGGGCCCGCTGCTCGCGCCAGCGCGTCCGGCCGACCCGCGAGCCTGCGATCGACGCCGTTCGGTTCGTCTGCGACCGCTACTCGTCCGTTCCCGATGCCCATGCCGCGGTTCCTTGTTCGATTCGATGTTCTGTCCGGACCGATGGATCGGCCGGAAACCGTACGCGCCTGCCGCGATGAAACCGCACTGCGCGGCGATCTCGATTCCACCACGCCGGGAAACGGCAGATGGCGATCCCCGGCGCCGGGCGGTCCGCCAGCTTGCCACCGTGTCGCGCCAAGCAATTTTAGATCGACCGATCTAGAATATCGCGGTACCCCGCCCATTGCAATGCGGGGCGTTGCGCGCGCCCGGAAAGGAGGAACACGACCATGGCCCGTCCCCGGGAATTCGACGAATCGGCCGCACTCGACGCCGCGGTCTACCGCTTCTGGGTCCACGGCTACGAGGCGACGTCGGTGCGTGATCTCGCACACGACATGGGCATCACGGGCGCGAGCCTCTACAACGCGTTCGGCGACAAGCGCACGTTGTTTCGGCGCGCGCTCTCGCACTATGTCGATCGCAGCTTTGGCGACCGGCAATCGCGGCTCGAGGCAACGTTGCCGCCTCGCGAGATCATCAAGGGCTTCTTCCGCGAGATCATCGACCGTTCCGTTGACGACGAGGACCGGAAAGGGTGTCTCCTGGTCAATTCGGCGCTCGAAATCGCGCCGCACGACCCGGAATTCCAGTCGATGATCACCGGTGTGCTGGACAGGGTGCGGGCGTTCTTCCGGAACCAGATCGCCGCCGGCCAGGCGTCGGGGGACATCCCGTCCGACCGTTCGGCCGATGATCTGGCGAGCCTGCTGCTCGGGGTGCATCTGGGCATCCGCGTGCTCGCGCGTACGCGGCCGGAGCGCGCGCTGCTCGAAGGGCTTGCGCGGCCGGCGCTCGCGCTTCTCGGCGACGGCGCTGACTGACCGCGCGGCAGCGGCACCTTGGCGTTTGGCCGATGCGTCGCGCAGCGACGCGCATGCGAGAGCTATTGGTCTACGATAGCGGCCGAGAAGCGATGCGGCTGGATCGAAAACGACCGACGTGGGGTGACCTGACGCGGCGTGACCGCGACGGCATGTGGGGTATCTCGATCGCATCCGGCGGCGCTCAAGGACATCGTCGGTCTGGAAACTCTATCTGCTGATGCTGACACGGGCACCCGGTCCGCACGAGCGCCTGCAAAACGGCTGCGCGCGGCGGAAGGACGGCAGCATTACTCGATGTTCGGCGTTGTTTCCCGAGCAGAGCGGGCAATTCAAGGGGATCAACGGATTCGATTCCGGCATTGCCGATCCGGCGATCATCGAATGCAAGGTCGCCTGCCCCGCGGACACCATGTCCATCGATACCATCATCGACGATCTGAATCGGCACGACTATTGCCATGCGCCCGGCTTCCACGGCCTGATTTGCCGCGATGGCGACGAGGAAGTCGCGTTCAAGCGCCACTGGGAGCGTCTGTCTGTCGACGAGAACTACAGGAACTACACGCGGCGCGAGCGGCGTTTCCTGCTGTATCGCTTCGTGCCCGGGCAACCGCTGGAGATCGACCGGAACACGAATTTCGAGCCGACCGCGACCTACGACGTGGATTACACGCCGGGTGTCAATCGACTGACCTACGCCGAGGATTCCTTCATCGACAGTGCGATTCTCCGCCAGCGTCTGGAGACGGATATCGCGATCCTTGGAAGCCGGCTGGTCCCGGGGCGCGAGTACACGATCGATGTTCACCTGTTCCGGATCATTGCCGAACACGGCGCGGTCAGCCCGACCACGTCCGGGATTCACCAGGACGGGCTGGAGTGGGTCTTCATGCATTTCATCGACAGTGGCAATATCCGGCCGGTGGTGTCGGAGATCCACGCGTCGAAAGGCTCCACCGTACCGTTGCTCGCGCAACCATTGACGGATTTCCTCGATACCGTGATCCTGAACGACGCCGTGCTCTATCACAGCGCCAACGCCGTTCAGCAGGCGAATCAGGACGAACTCGCGTTCCGGAACATGCTGCTGATTTCCTTTTCTTCAGCGAGATGACTTTCATGAAATCCGAGCTGGTTCTAGAAAAACGCGCTTCATCCTCGTTGACGCAGTTGTACGCGTGGCTGTCGTTCAAGACGATCTCCGATATCAGTTCGACGATGATCAGCATCGTGCTGGCGACGTACGCGCTGGAGGTCACGGGATCCGCCGCGCTGCTGGGCCTGACGATGGCATCGCGCCTGCTCGGCGCGGTCGCGGGAGGCGCGGCGGTGCCGCGTCTGCGCAGGTTCTCCCGCCGCACGCTGATCTTCTCGGCCGAAGCCGGCAGCGCACTGGCGATCGGCGTGCTGGCTGTATCGCCGCGTGACGCCGACACGGTGCTCATCTATTTCGTGCCGTTCTTTATCGGCTTGTTCCAGGGCATGTACCGGGTGTCGATCATGTCCGAGGTACCGGAAATGGTCGGGCAGGAAGGGCGGCATCGCTTCAACGCGATCCTGAGCGCGACCGACGGCGTGTCGGTGGTCGGCGGCAGTCTGATCGCGTCGGTCGTCACGCAATATCTGGCTTACAAGAGCGTGTTCCTGATCGATTCGATCACGTTCGCGATTTCCGCCATCGCGTTTCTGCTGCTGGTGAGCAACATGCCGCGCCAGCAACACGCGGCCGAGGCGACGCAGGCGTCCGCCGCCGGGGCGGCGTCAGGCGCGGCGCGCTATCTGTCGGCTGTCGTGATGCTGGTGATCGGCGCGCGCTTCGTCGAGGCGTTCGGCTCGGGTACGCACAACGTCGGTTTTCCGATCAGGTCGCGGTTGTTCGACGCGAATCATCCCGCGTTTCTGTATGGCTGGTTGATGGCGGTGTGGGGCGTCGGCCGGCTCGTTTCCGCAGCTGTGACGCCGCGTTTGCTGGAGCGCCTCGAACTGCGTCGCCAGCCGCTCGAGCCGTACTTCATCGGGTTGCTGATCCTGACTTTCGCGTGTTTCCTCGGCGTGTTCGAAGTGCAGACGATGGTCGGCATGTTGGGCTTCGTCCTGTTGGCCGGCATTTTCGACGCGGCCACGGAGACGGTCTACTACTCGTTGCTGCAATCGACGCCGACGGCGTCACGTGATCGCGTGATCGGCGTGTCGTACGTCGCGGAACGAGCAGGGCTCGGGCTGGGAATGCTGGCGGTCGGGTTCGTGTTTTCCCGACTGGGAACGGACGTCACGGCGTTGCTGTTCTACTGCGGATCCATCGCACTGGCCGGCCTGGCATTCGTGGGCGTCAAAAGACGCCTGGCGCGGGGGTGAGCGGTTCGGCCGACAGACTGATTCCGTGCGCATGCTCCGACGGGAATCGTCCGGAGCATGATGCACGGTTTGTCGTTGGTTCTCGCTCGCGATATGTCGTCTTTATCCGAGCTGCGCGCGCGGCAGATGCCAGCCATAACGGACGGCGGTGAGCCGCAGCGCAAAGCAGGCGATGCCCGCACCCACCGCCGCAACGACTGGTGGCAAACCTGCCCGGCGGCCAGCGACGACGAGTGCCCCGCCGACGAACGCCGCGCTCGCGTATATGTCGCTGACCAGAACCATCGGCACACGCGCGAGCAAAAGGTCGCGCACGACACCACCGCCGACGCCCGTCACGGTGCCCATCAGCGCCGCGATGAATGGACCGATCCCGTATTCGACCGCTTTCTGCGCGCCGGCGACCGCAAACAACGCGAGCCCGGCCGCGTCGAGCGCGATGAGAATGTGGTCGGGAATGCCGAGGATTTGCGCGTGAAACACGAAGGTGACGAGCCCCATCGTGAACGCCAGCGCGGGATAGCGCCAGTCACGGATCGCACTCGGCGGCGCGGCACCGATCAACAGGTCGCGGACGACGCCGCCACCGAGCGCGACGGTGAACGCGATGACCATCACGCCGAGCAGATCGAGGCCGCCGCGCATTGCGGCGACCGCGCCTTCGATAGCGAACACCGCCGTGCCAGCCAGATCGGCTGCGAGAACGAGCTTCGTCGTAGTTTTCATTGAGCGCAGAACAGAAGAACCCGCGCAAGCGCGCGGACGTTGTAGCGCCACCGGTTTCCGAGTCAGGCTGTTGGCGAGGCACGCTGATGGCTACGAGGCGTTCCCCGATGCCGAACCGGGTCCCGGAATATCGGTGGTGGTCAAACGAATCGTACGTGAATCGAATCCGGAACTCGACGCGACTGAGCCCCTTGAGCTGCGGGTCGAGCCGATCGTGATTGTACGTGTGGCGTGAGCAGGCTTCGGAAGGCGAGACGGGGTGGGCTACGGAGTGATGAGCCACGATGAGGCGCCTGCCGACGGGAAGTCTGCAGAAGCAGGCCAAAGGCAGGCCCTTTTTGTCTGGCGTACTCGGAAATCGACCGGAATCGAAGCGACACTGCCGTCCGCCATCTGACCGCCGGGCCAGAGAAATGCGGATTGATTCTCTGAGGGCCAGAAGCCAGCCCGGACGCTGGTTTCCGTGAGTGCATCACCTACAATGTAAAGATGGTCGCGACCTGGTAAGGAGGCTGCCATGACTCAGTCAATGATTAGCTTTGTGGTTGGCCTGGCGGTCGTATTGGCCATCGCGGTGATGCTGGCGGCACGTTACCTGCGTGACCACAAGGGCGAAGGGATGGCTCAGTGGCTCGATGCACATCACATGGGGTGGATGCACAGGCATTGATGGCGTGATCGACGAAGCGGTTCCGATCGCGCGCTGCAGAGCAGTGACGACAGTTGCGCGCCGCGTCGAACCCGTTGCGGCGCGCACAGTGCTTCATCGGGTCGTGTGGCCGTGAAATACGTCGGCCGGCGGCAGCCATGTCCGGGTTGATGACACGCGTGTGGCGCAAGAGGGATCGCGCCGCTCGTGTCGTTGACGCGAGATAGCGCTTGCGTGGCCGTGATATAGGGCGCATTCTCATGAGGTTCGAGGTGCGCGACCGGTCGTTTTGTTTCGACTCCTTACGCTTCCCCCCAGTCCGCACGGCTGCGCAGAAAGCGCATCCCAACGATCCCGCGCGCGAACGTCGAAGCTGCGAACTTCGCGCGTCAACCCGGCCTCGCCATGAGGCTCGATCCGGTAGTTCAGTGCGCAACAGAGGCCGTTGGCGGCAAGCCCGCGGGTAAGTCGTCCGTGCGCCCTGCAGGGCGCACGACGAAATTCGGTCGCCGCGACGGTCCTGACATTTGAAATTCACTTTTCGGGAACCGGCATGCCCAAGCAAACCGAACGGAAGTCAGCCACGCCCGTCAGGCACAACGATTATGTCGACGCACAAAAGTCTCGTGCGTTGGCCCTGAAGCGCGCGGATATCGAGCGTGCCGAAAAGCGGCGCGAAAATGACGCGCGCATCAACGTCAACGCGAGCAAGTGGCGTTATATCTGCCAGGAGGGTTAGATGGGGAAAAGCGACGCGACACTCAACTTTCCTAATCCCAGTCGCACCTACGACATGTCCAGACACTGCGTGTGCTTCTGGGGTTACGACAATTCTCGCGAGATTACGTTTCTGGTCGACGATACGATGCTGGCGAAGCTGAATTCCGACCTGGATTCCAGCGAGCCCGCGTTGCTGGCGGCGTTCGATCGTAACCGCGACCGGATCCTGGGGCTCGCCAGGGAACTGTACAAGGGCGGTGCCCAGAACCGGTACATGATCTCGTGAGCGTGGTCTCTCAGACCTGCTCGCGAAGGTAGCGGACGCACTTCCTCCGCAGACTCAACCGATCCGCGAGCGGATTTCGCGGCGGGAACGTCAGGTCTTTTTCCACACCAGCGAGCGATTCCGACAATGCGGCGTTGTCGACCGGGCGGACTGACTTCGCTATCTGAAGGGATGCATGGCCTATCCAGACACGATCGCGCCACTCACATTTGGCGCGATGGACGATAAGCCATGCTTGCAGCGATTCGACGAGCTGAAACGGCGACAGCCACTCGCGCGTCTTCCTTTCGGTGGCGAGTTGCAGGACAACGAGAAAACAGAGCAAATCTACGTACTTGGTCGGGACGCGCATAGTCCATCTTCTGGTTGTCGATGCTCGCGAGTGTGCCGGCGTGGGCATCATCCCTGAATGCTGAGCGCCTTTTCGATCGCGGCAATCAGTTTGAACGCATCGTCCCGCCCGATCAGAAAACCGCGGCTGGTGTACTCACATCCGAAGGCGTAGAAGCTCGGCAACAGTGTCACCATGTCTTTCTGCTGATCGAAATCGACTTCGCATTTCGTCAGCGGGAAAAACGGCGGCGCTTCGCCCGGCATGTTGTACACGATGCGCTCCTAGTACATTTTGCGAGGCGGCAACATGCGCTTCGCGCGCAGGCGTTGCCGGGCAACGGCGCTGGCCTTCTTCCGCTTGCGTTCCGTCGTGGGTTTCTCATAGCCGGTGCGACTGCGCAGCTCCCGGATCAGCCCGGTTTTCTCGATGCTGCGCCGGAATCGCCGCAGTGCGACGTCGATCGGTTCGTTGACCTTGAGTGTGACTGTTGTCATGTGGATCCTGTTTGGGAGCGTTGGAACGGAAAATTAGCCGAGTCGTGTCATGACGGCACTCGCGATCTCGTCGGACTCGAACTCCGAATATCCGGCGCCGATCGAAAGCGCGCGTACCGCCACGAACATCTGCAATTCTTGTTGATGGCACTGCGCCGAGTCGGCCGTTCCGGCGGGCAAGTCGGCGTCGGTCCAGGTGACCTCGCGCCGCGTGACCAGACCGAGTAGTTCGTCGATGATCATTTCGTCCTCCAGAATGCCGACACATTGCGGTGCGTTGACGAGTCGCGTCAGAGCCCGTTGGAAAAGAAGCCCTGTTTGTCGTGGTTGTCGTCGATGATGTTCTCTGCATAGAGCACCGAAGCACGACGTGCGTCACCGGCGTTGTCGAACGGCGCGTTGTCGCGCAATCTGAAAGTCTGGCTCTGCGTCAGCGTATCGGTGGTGCCGCGAAGGCAAATCTTGACTGCCGCGTCGAAACCGGCGTCGTAGTTATGCGGACTGCCGTTCGGTGCCGCGATGTGTGGGTAAATCAGTGGATAGATCTCGAATCCACGGTAGACGTGCATGCTCATGGCAAACTCCTGGCGTTCGGCCACGGCGAATTGCATGGGCGAACACATCCGGCCCGAATCGCCGTCGTTGGGCGTGCCGGTGGGGTGAAAGGGACAACGTTGCAGCGCGGAGGCGGGGCGATGCAGCAAGAGGGTAGGTGGAGGGCGAGCGCTCGGAGGGCTGGTGATCGCTCGGATTAACCCATCATACGCGCATCGTTAGTTGGACGCCCGACTTATTCCGGATTGCGCAACACAACGCACGCGGGTGCGGCCCACGGACACACGGTATCGGGGTGTGTCGGGTTGGGCGGCGGCACCGTCGCTTTGCTTGCGCGACGATGCTCGCGATCCAGCTAGCGTCGCACGAATCGCCTTGCCGGCGAAGCGGTCGATGCGTGCTCGTCCTTGTGCCGAAAATTGATGCGGCCCTTGGTGAGATCGTAGACCGACAACTCCAGCCTTACCCGGTCGCCCGCGAGGATCCTGATACGGTGGCGGCGCATGCGCCCGGAGGCGTACGCAGCAACGATCGCGCCGTTTTCCAGTGTCACGCGGAACCTGCTGTCCGGCAGGACTTCGTCGACGACGCCGTCCAGTTCCAATAGCGCTTCCTTTGCCAAGCCAGTTCTCCCATCAAGGCGATTGCCTGCATTCGGAGGCAAGGCCGTTGTGACTACCGGACCATGCTGGCTTCGGCGCATTGCACGACAGCGGTGGCTGTCTGTTCGAAACGCAGCGGTTGGCTCGATTCGCTATTACGGAGCAAGCGGGCGCTTTTTCGGGCGCGATTTCGTGACGGTGGGAGTTTTGGGCGGCACCCAGTTCAATGCCGTGCCGAACTTCGGCAGCGTCACGGCAGGCTTGGCGCGCGGCGGAACCTTGTTACTGCGAGATGGACTGCTGGTCATGCGGGTTCTCCTGCTGCGCCGCTTGCGCGATCGGATGAACGGAGCCCGTTCGATCACGCACGCGCGGCTGGACACGCGCGCTGCGAGGGGTAATGGAGCATCTGCCTGCGCGCAGGCTCGACGCCCCGATGCGATACGGCTGGCCCGGTCGGGCCAGCATCGAGGCGCGTAGCGTCCGCAATAGCGATGCGTATGTTCAGGAAGCGGCAGTTACATGCCGCTCCATGAACAGGGTGACGGCTTTGGGCGCTTAAACGGGGGTGATGTTCGACGCCTGCAGGCCCTTGGGGCCGCTCTTCGTTTCGTAGCTGACCTTCTGGCCTTCGGCGAGGGTCTTGAAGCCATCACCGCGAATCTCGGAGAAGTGCGCGAACAGATCGTCGCCACCAGCGTCCGGCGTGATGAAGCCGAAGCCCTTGCTGTCGTTGAACCACTTGACGGTACCGGTATCCATGTTAGATCTCCTGAAAATGGACGTGCATATGCGCCACGAATGGACGCGGGGGAAAAATAATCAAGGAGGGAGAGGACAACGAATACCGCAGGCCGCGGTCAATGATGGGCAGCAATCGCGCTTCTTGAATACTTCAGCGACCGACAGTACGCCTCGTCAAGAGGTGTGTCAAGCGCTTTCGGCCGAGGGGCAGAACAAGCGACCGTCGTTCGGTCGTCGCCGATCGCGGATCCGATTGAACCGCGCCGCGTTGGGTGGAGCTTCAGCGCTTGAGAGGGTGAGGCCACGCTTGCGAAGGTCAACTGAAATCCGCTGACCTTCATGCTGGCCCCGCGGCAACGTCACAGCGTCGTCAGCAAACGCAATTGATGCTCGGTCTCGGTTCCGGTGATCAACGCAAAGGACCAGGTTTCCCGACGCTCGGTCACGGAAAGGCCTTCGGCGTCTGAGAAGATGTTCCATGCGACGTCATCGACATGCGCGAACTTTCCGCGCGCTCGCGCGAACGCGCGCAGCAGCGGGCTCGCTTCGCGGCGGAGCACCAGCCGGTCTGCATTCAACACATAAGGTGGCCAGCCGTCACGAAGGACGAGGTAGTGGGGAATGGAACTGCGGTCGATGTTCATGGGTGGCGCTGTCTGTTCCCGGGGGACTTACGTTAGCCGGTCCAACTCGTGTCATTGCAGTTCCTCGAGCAGAGTGTTCGACGTGAATGCGGAAGACCGTCGGTGACGTGCTTCTCGTTCATGCGTCGACGCTGCCCGATTCGCACGACGTCGCGCGAATCCACCTGTTGATATCCCCGGCTGGCACAAGCCGGGAAATGTCGAGGGAGGCTGGCTCCACTATACGCGCAGCCGTCGTGATTCGGGCCGCGCCGTCGTGCGACGGCATGCTTTGGCGGCGGGTGCTCGCAGGAAATTTCGCTATGCAAATTTATGGATCGGCGTACCATCGAATCGTTGGATGACCGCTGACCGGTTCCAACGCATCGCTCGGCGTGCACCTCTTGATGCGACCGGGCCTTTCATCGTGTCTGGTGAAAGGCGACTGATCGCGCGGGCACCCGCGAATAGTGTTCGACACTCCTCTCTTGTCCCACCGTCTTGGGAGCGGTTCCGCCGATAGGTCGGAGCAACGGGCTTCCATCTCTACCCAGGGGCAGCATTTCGCTCGCGGGTCCATCCGTGACCATCGCTGCGAAGTCGATGCCGACGCTTTCCCGAGATTCGTATCGCCTTGCGCGCCGTCGCGCCAGGGCGGGGTGGCGAGTGCTGAATCCAGTCAGGAAGCCGGCCACGTGATGGCACGTCTTCAAGTCCGACACGTTCTTATGCTGCTCCCGCGACAGCCCGGTTCGCGGCAACCAAACGGGGAGGAGAACATGCTCTTCAATTCGACACGATTCCGAATCGATCCGACACCACGCAGGGCTGATGGAGAGTTCATCGCGCATGTGAGGATCACCACGACCCTTCTGGATGGAGGTGAGCGAGAAGTCCACGCCAGCGGCGATCTGGCCGGCTTCGATGCGCGTGATGACGCGGTGGCATACGCGAAACAGTGGGCAGAAGGATGGCTGACTGCCCAATTTGGTTGAAGACGACGGGCACTTCGTCCGACGTGTTCGCCACCGGGATCGAACCGCCATGCGCAAGCAGCGTGGCGCTGCGTCATGAGCACGTGCAGCGGCGGTCGGGCACCGGCGGTTCGCCATTCAAGCGCGACCTTTCATCTCGCTGAACATACCCCTACCCCCTATATGGATGATCCTTTCCCGATATACTCCCCCCGGGTATAGGAAAGGATCACCATGAGCCACACCGTCAAGGAAAAGCAGAAGCTGCTGAACCGTGTCCGCCGAATCAAGGGGCAGGTCGAAGCCATCGAACGCGCGCTGGAAGAAGAGCGCGGTTGCAACGAAATTCTCCAGCTCATCACGAGCGGCCGCGGCGCGATGAACGGCCTGCTCGCGGTCGTGCTCGAGGATCACATCCGCAGCCATCTCGTCGATGCCGAAGGGCACGAGGACGAGGGCAGCGCGACCGAGCAGCTGATCGAAGTCGTTCACAGCTACTTCAAATAATCGGGGGCGGGGATGAGCGACTTCAGAAACGACGCCTTCGGCGCAGGGCACGACCACATCTTTCTCGGTGCCGCACACGAACAGAACGAGCGCAGGACCTGGATGGTCATCGGGCTGTGCGCCGCAATGATGGTGGCCGAGATCGTCGGCGGATCGATTTTCGGCTCGCTGGCGCTGATCGCGGACGGGCTGCACATGTCGACGCACGCGGGCGCGATGCTGATCGCCGCGCTCGCGTACACCTACGCGCGCCGCCATGCGAGCGACCCGCGATTCGTGTTCGGCACGGGCAAGCTCGGCGACCTGGCAGGCTTCACGAGCGCCATCGTGCTCGCGATGATCGCGCTGCTGATCGGTTATGAAGCGGTCACGCGTTTGCTCGCGCCCGTTCCGATCCATTTCGGCGAGGCGATTCCGATTGCGGTTGCCGGCCTGCTCGTCAACATCGCGAGCGTCTGGTTGCTGAGCGGCGACCATCACGGGCACAGTCACGGGCATCACGGGAATCACCACGGGCACGGGCATGACGATCATGACCATGGCCACGAGGAGGAGGCGCACAAGGTCTTCGATCAAAGCGGCGCGTTCGCCGTGTCGATCTTCGAAGACGGCGTGCCGCCGGTGTTCCGGATCGCGCCGGCGCTTGCCGGTGCGACGCTCGGCGACGTCACGACGGCATCGATCACGACGATTCGCCCGGACGGCACGCGGCAGGCGTTCGCGCTGAGCATGCGCGGCGCGTGCCTGGAGTCGGTCGAGAACATTCCCGAGCCGCACGAATTCAAGGCCATTGTCCGGTTGAACGGGCGCGAGCACGAGCTGGCGTTCGAGGAGCACGACCATGGCGCGTCCGCGGCGGCGGCGCGCGATCACAACATCCGCTCCACTTACATCCACGTGATTGCCGATGCAGCGGTCTCCGTGCTGACGATCGTCGGGCTGTTGCTCGCACGCGCGTTCGGCTGGCTGTGGATGGACCCGCTGGCCGGCATCATCGGTGCGCTCGTGATCGCGAACTGGTCATACGGATTGATGCGCGACACCGGCGGAATCCTGCTCGACATGCGTTCGGATCGCCGGCTGACGGACAACGTGCGCAGCGCGATCGAAGGCAGTGGCGACACGATCAACGACCTGCACGTCTGGCGTCTCGGGCCGGGTCACATGAGCGCGGTCGTGTCGGTGACGACGGACAACCCGAAACGGGATTCGCGCTTCTATCACGGCCTGCTTCGGCGCTTCAAGGATCTGTCGCACGTGACCGTCGAAGTCGTGCCGACAGCGCGGGGGCAATAAGCATGGCGGTCAAATCGCCTTGCATCGACGTATGCGCGTTCGATGGCAGGACGGGCTACTGCGTGGCGTGCCTGCGCACGCGGGACGAAGCGCGCGGGTGGAAGAAGATGACGGATCATCGCCGTCATCAGGTCGTGAACGACCGGGCCCGCCGGCAGGCGAAACTGGCTCGGGAAACGTCGGACTGATCGATCACGCACGCGCCGCGATTCCGGCCGCGCCATTCCCGACCCTACCCGCGCCCCCGAACCTGCCACCGCGCACATTTGAACAACAACCGCAGCGCACCGACACCGCCCGCCACCGGAATCCGTGGCAGCAGAAACGGATCGTTGGACGCATCGGCGCAACCGCGCCGGGTCGTCGTCGCATTGCCGTAGCCGGCGGCGGCGACCTGGTCGCGGACGCGCGCGTCCTGATTGCCGTACGGATAGCAGAACGATTCGACGCGCTGGCCGCTCAGCACTTCGAGCTGCCGCTTCGATTCGGTCAGTTGAAAGTCCGACACGTAGGTCGGCACGTGCGGCAGCGCGATGTGATCGAGCGTATGCGAGCCGATTTCGTGACCGTGATCGCGCCACGCGAGCATGTCGTCGCACGTCATGAGCGGCGAGCGCGCGGTATCGGCGCCCGCGTCCCAGTCGTTCTCGCCGCCGAACCGGCCGGCGACGAAGTAGCAGGTCGCGGTGAACCCGAGCTCGTCCAACACGGGCATCGCATGCGTGAGCACGTTGACGAAACCGTCGTCGAACGAAATGCCGAACACTTTCCCGCTGCGCTCGCCGCGAAGATACGGCTGCAGTTCGCGCACGCTCAGGCCGCGGTAGCCGAGCCGCCGGAACAGCGTCATCTGGCGGCGGAACGCATCGGGCGCGACGCTCAGGCCGCGCAGCCGATCGGACACCGGCGGAAGCGGGCGTATCTGGTGATACATCAGGATCGGATAGCGGGTGGCGGACAGCAGCATCGGCGGATCGCGGGAGCGGAGGATTACGCGTCCTTGCGGAAAATCCGCAGGGTCTTGAAGTCGCCGACCTCGACGAAATCGGCATGTGCGGCCCATCGCGCGATGATCGGCTCGGCCTTCCGGTAGGCGGACGAGCCCTTGTAGAACAGCAGGTGCCCGTCGCGAGCGGTATGGGCCGCGAACAGGTCGAGCACCTCTTCGTCGGTCATCGCGCCGTAACGGCTGTTCGCCTCGTCGCGGAACTCGCACAGATGGAACAGCGTGACGACGTCGAACGACGGCAGCAGGTACGAGTTGCTCGTATAGATGTCGCCGAAATACGCGAGATAGGTCTTGCTGATCTCCGGTTGCCGCGTGACGAGCTCGACATACGACTTGTATTCCTTCGGCGAGGCCGTCACGCCGAAGACGGTGTTGTTCAGGTGCGGGCGCGCGCATTCGACGCCGACATGGTGATGGCCGCCGGTGCCGAAGTGATAGATACGGATGCCCTTGAGGCGAACGGATTCCAGCCATTCGATGAAATGCACGTCGCACGGACACTCCTGTGTCCGCAAGTCCCAATACTTCTTCCAGATATTCATCGGCATTACAGGGATCTCAAGGGTGTCCCCCAACGATAGGGGTTGTGTCGAATCGATTTCTGATAGACGGACAAGGTCGCATCGACGAATTTGTCGAACGAGAACTCGCGCTTGCCTTTCAGTTGCGCGCTGCGCCCCATCGCGCGGACGCAGCCGGGCTCGCGCACGATCGCGCGCAGGATCTCTTCGATCGCTCTGGGCTCGCGCGGCGGGACGACCCATCCGTCCACGCCCGGTTCGACGTTCTCCGGCAGCCCGCCCACGCGCGTCACGATCGCGGGGCAGCCCAGCGACATCGCTTCGCGGCACGCGTACGACAGGCTCTCGTGGTATGACAGGACGAACGACACGTCGATGATCGAGAACGGCGCCCTGACATCGTCGAGCCGTCCGGTGAACGCGGTGCGCGACGCCATGCCGTGCCGCGCGATCTGCTCGCGCTGCTCGCCGGACGGCTCCGCGCCGACCAGCAGCACGCGAAACCGCTCGCGGTCGCGTTCGGGCAGGCGGCCCAGCGCCGCGATCAGGTCCATCCAGCCTTTTTCCGGCGCGGTGCCGGCGCTGCTGCCCAGCACGATCGCGTCCGCGCCGGACGGCCCGAACAGCGCGATCTTGCGGCGGCGGATCTCGTCGCCCGCCAGTCGCTCCGCGGCCGTTCGGCGCACGCCGTGCTTGACGACCGTGACTTCGCCGTACGGCGACCGGAGGGCGAGCATGCTCGCCACATAGTCGCTGACCGCGATGGTGTGGTCGGTGGCAAGCCGTGCGCGCAGCAGGTTGCCGAAGCTGTCGGCGCGATACGTGTTGTGCTTGGTCAGCACGACCGCGGGCCGGTACCGGCACCCGAGCAGGGCCAGCATCACCTGGCGGTGATCGGCGGACCCGTTGACGTGAATGATGTCGAAGCGCTCGGAGACGATCAGCTGGCGCAGCCGGACAAGCTCCTGGCACAGCCGGTTCCAGCGCGGCTTGAATTCCATGTCGAAGATGGTCACGTCGGGGCTGTCCTTCAACAGCCGCGACAGGCGGCTTCCCTGCGGCGACGCGACGGTCACGCGGTGATGCCGGCTCATCGCGGCGGCGAGATCGCGGACGTAAGTATCCTGACCGCCGCCGTAGTCGCCATGGAAGTTGGTGTACAGAATGTTCATCACGATGCCGATCCTTCCCGTTCATTCATTGCGAGGACTGCCGATGAAGCGAACGACTCGCGTTGTCCGGAGCAATGACTCGACCGCGGTTCCGCGTTTCCGACGCGCGATTGCGCAATGACGTTGGGCATTGCGGCAATCGAAATATTTCGAAATATTACATACCGGTTACGCGCGGGTGTGTCGAGGTGTGAGCATCTTTGTGAGGTTGTGTCGCGATCGTCTTTCTATGTCGTCGCCGGTCGCCGGTCGCCGTCGGCCGGCACGGGCGGCCCGTCGGTCGAGATCGCGGCGCCGGATGGCCGCTCGCGCCGCTCGGCCGGATCGCGACAAAACCCGCCTTTCCGGCGCCGAATGGACGCGGATCAACCGGCGCGGCTTTCAGATTTGAAAGCCCGCGCGCCATTTGCGTTAGAATGCCCCCCCTGTCCGCCCTGGCGACCGCCGGAAGCGGGCCTGTCGCATGCGTTGCGACGTGAGTTCCGATTCGCAGCCGGACGCGAATGATGTTCCCGCCGTTAGAAGCACACGCTTTGTAATTTGGATTACTAATGAAGAAGAGACACAACATCACGAAGTACATCGTCATCGCGATGATTCTTGGTATCGCCGTGGGTTACGCGTGCCACAGCGCGTTTCCCGACCCGAAGATGGCCAAGGAAGTCGCCGGCTACGTGTCGTTGCTGTCCGACGTGTTCCTGCGCCTGATCAAGATGATCATCGCGCCGCTGGTATTCGCGACGCTGACCGTCGGCATCGCGCAGATGGGCGACGGCAGCGCGGTGGGCCGCGTGGGCGTCAAGGCGTTCGGCTGGTTCTTCATCGCGTCGTTCACGTCGTTGCTGCTCGGCCTGCTGACCGCGACGATCCTGCAGCCGGGCAGCCACCTGAGCCTGCCGCTGCCGCCTGCCGATGCGGCGCTCAACCTGAAGACGGGCGCATTCACGCTGAAGGATTTCGTGGTCCACCTGGTACCGAAGTCGATCGCCGAGGCGATGGCGAACAACGAAATCCTGCAGATCGTCGTGTTCTCGATCTTCTTCGGCACCGCGCTGTCCGCGCTCGGCGAATCGGGCAAGCGCCTGACCGGCGTGATCGAGGATCTCGCGCAGGTGATGCTGAAGGTGACGGGCGCGGTGATGTGGTTCGCGCCGGTCGCGGTGTTCGCGGCGCTGGCGTCGACGATCACGACCGAAGGGCTCGGCATCCTGCTCACGTTCGCGAAGTTCATGGCGAGCTTCTATCTGGCGCTGGCGCTGCTGTGGGGCGTGTTGACGCTCGCCGGCGTGACGTTCCTCGGCAAGCGCGCGTTCACGCTGCTCCGGCTGATCCGCGAGCCGTTCCTGCTGTCGTTCGCGACGGCGAGTTCCGAGGCCGCGTACCCGAAGCTGCTGGATGCGCTCGACCGTTTCGGCGTGAACCGCAAGATTTCGAGCTTCGTGCTGCCCATCGGGTATTCGTTCAACCTCGACGGCTCGATGATGTACTGCACGTTCGCGGTGCTGTTCATCGCGCAGGTGTACGGCATCCATCTGCCGCTGGGCACGCAGATCACGATGCTGCTGCTGCTGATGGTGACGTCGAAGGGGATGGCGGGTGTGCCGCGCGCGTCGCTGGTCGTGATCGCGGCGACGCTCAACCAGTTCAACATGCCCGAGGCGGGGTTGCTGCTGATCATGGGTGTCGACATGTTCCTCGACATGGGGCGCTCGGCCACCAACGCGGTCGGCAACTCGATCGCGGCCGCCGTGGTCGCGAAGTGGGAAGGGCAGCTCGACGAGCCGCGCGACGACGATTCGGATGCAGGGCGCGTCACGCAGGTGAAGGTGCCGGAGACCTCGGCATCGGCATGACACGTGGCAACGCGGCGGCGCGTTTGATGCGCCGCGGTAAATGACCCTCGCCGGCCTGGATTCGCAACGGATTCAGGCCGGCGATTTGTTTGATGCAGTGACGCCGCATGGCATGCGGCGGCCTTTTCCGATTCTCCGGAACAGGCGTTCGCGGTTTCAATATGTCGTCGTTGAAAAAGCGGCGATATTCCCGCAGGCGAAAGCCTGATTCTCCCCATTCCCGATCCGGCGCGTGAGTGAACATTCACTGTCGCGCGGTCGCGCTTGCCGTCGGGGTGTGTGGTTATCGCGAGCGGTCCGCAATTTTTTTCGATTTATATAACGCTATTCTCGCGCTGCTCATTATCGAAGGCAGGCCGCACGTAATACCGATTGCGCCGGATGATTCAGCGGAAGAATTTACGCATCGCGAATTTCAAACCATCCGGCCGGCTGCCCCCTCATGTGAATGTTCGCACCGTTCAGGAGCGCATCCGTCATGGTCGCTGGAAAACGTCTACACGCTGTGCTGCTCGCCGCGGCGATTGCCGCGATGGCACCGGCCGCTCAAGCCGGCAACACCACCGACTGGCTCGCGAACACGCACGGCACGCTCGCGGCCCACGTCGGCAACGTCGCGCGTTCGATGTGGGTCGCGCCCGAAGGCGTGATCTACACGGCGTCGATGTGGGACGAAGATGAAGGCGGTGTCGCGATCTACCAGAACGGCAAGAGCGTCGGCTCGATCGGCACGCATTCCGAATTCCAGGGTAGCGCGATCACGGGCAACGCGACGTCGCTGTTCGTCGCGCTGCAACCCGGCAAGACCTACGGCAGCGGCGCGGTCGGGCGGTACAACCGTGCCACCCGGTATCGCGACCGGCTCATCCAGGTCAGCGCGGCGACCAACCAGCCGCGCATCGACGTCGTCACCGGGCTCGCCACGGCCGGCTCGCTGCTCTATGCGAGCGACTTCTACGGCAATCGCGTGCGCGTGTTCACCACCGACGGCGTGTGGCAGCGGGACATCAGCGTGTCGGGCCCGGGCGCGCTCGCGGTGGATGGCGCGGGCAACGTGTGGGTCGCGCAGAAGCGCGCGGGCTCGATCGTCGGCTTCAGCCCGGCCGGCGCGCTGCTGAACACGATCCGGATGCCGGCCGGGTCGCAGCCGTCGGCGCTCTATTTCGATGCGGCGGCCGGACAGCTCCTGGCGGGCGACGAAGGCCCCGACCAGAACATCAAGCGCTATACGGTGTCGGGCCGGCCGGCGCTGGCCGGCACGTTCGGCGTGCGCGGCGGTTATCTCGACACGACGACGGGCATCAAGGGGCAGGTCGGCGCGCAGCGCTTCACGCGCATCGCCGGCATCGGCAAGGACAGCGGCGGCACCCTCTATGTGCTCAACAACCCGTGGGGCGGCAGCTGGGATCTCGGCCGCAACGGCGCCACCGACATTCATGCGTACAGCAGCACCGGGAGCCTGCGCTGGACGCTGCAGTCGCTGAACTTCGAAGGCATCGCCGCGCCGGACCCGGTCACGGACGGCGCGCTGTTTTATGGCGGCACGCACGTGTACGGCGGCAGCGCGGGCGGCACCTTCGTCGCGAACACCGTCGACCCGTTCACGTACCCGTCGGATCCGCGCATCAACATGAGCGACCCGCAGCGCGACGAGCACTTCGGGCTGCTCACGTCCGTCGGCGCGAACCGGATCCTCGTCGCGGCCGGCCAGAACCCGCCGGTCTTCTACTTCTTCCATTTCAACGCGGCGAACGGCTACATCGCGATTCCGGACGGATCGATCCCGGGCCCCGCGTTCAACACGACGCAGCGCGTGACGAGCGGCTTCAGCATCGACAGCAAGGGCGGCGTGTGGGCCGGCCTCGACAAGACCGGCGCGATTACCCACTACCCGCTGACCGGCTTCGACGCGAGCGGCAAACCGTCGTGGGGGCCGGGCGTCGCGACCCGCGTGCCCGCCAGCATCCAGCCGCTGACGCGCATCGTCTACCTCGCGGACAGCGACACGATGGTGCTCGCGCAGGGCGCGCTCGGGAGCAACGACTGGACGTCGATCGGCACGCGCATCGAGGTGTATCACGGCTGGAGCGCGGGCAACACGACGAAGCCGGACCCGGTGATCACGCTGCCGCACAGCGGCGCGAAATCGATCGACGCGGTCGGCAACCATCTGTTCGTCGGTTACTGGTTCAGCAGCAACGGGCCGCTGTGGCCGAACGTCGACGCGTTCAACCTCGCCACCGGCAATCTCGACACGACGCTGGTCAACGCGAGCCCCGCGACCGTGGATACCAGCAGCGCGATCGACGCGATGTACAGCATCCGCGCGTACCGCCGGTCGACCGGCGAGTATGTGGTGATGAAGAACAACGTGAAGGGCAACAGCATCACCGTGTATCGCTGGACGCCCTGATGACGCCACGGCCGCTTCGACCGGCGGCCGCGCCCGCGTAGCCATCGCGATATTCGAAGCACGTCGCGGGATGTCCGCGCGCCGCAAGCGTGCCCCAGCGCGTGACGAACGGTGCGCGCCTCGCCGCCTTGGGCGGCCTTCCCCAACCTCCCGACGCGCAAACGCGGTTCCGTGCACAATGACAGCGGCACCGGCAGACGCTGTCCCTGCCCGTGATGAGGAACCGGAATGATTGAACGGTTGCGCCGGCGCGTTGCAGCGCCGGCGAACCTGCGTGGCAGTTCATGCCGCGTTTTTTGAGCCCGAGGCGACACTACGATGAAGACGAAAACGACACCGAGCCGCCTGTTGCTGATTGCCGCACTGGCCGGCGCGCTGAGCGGTGCTGCTCATGCACAGACGGCGGCAACCGTCGCGACGGTCAACGGCGCGCCGATCACGCAGGCCGACGTCGATGCGATGCTGCGCGCGTCCGGGCAGCCCGACTCGCCGCAGATCCGCGACGCGATCAAGCAGCAACTGATCACGCGTGTGCTGATTCAGCAGGCCGCCGAGAAGGCGAATTACGCAGACAAACCCGAGGTCAAGGCGGCGATGCAGCAGGCGAAGGCGAGTGCCGAGGTGCAACTGTACGTGCGCGACAACCTGAAACCCGAGCCGGTGACCGACGCGCAGGTCAAGGCGCGTTACGACGAACTCGTCGCGGCGCTCGGCAAGAACGAGTACAAGCCACGCCTGATCGTCGTCAAGGATCCGGCGACGGCCGCGACCGTGCTGAGCGAACTGAAATCGGGCAAGTCGTTCGACGGGCTGGCTCGTCAGTACAGCATGGCGCCGAGCCGCGATACCGGCGGCGAGCTGCCGTGGGTGAGTTTCAACACGCCGGCGGCGGAAGGCAAGACGGCCGGACTGCCGCTGTCGATCGCGCAGGCGCTCGAGAAACTGACGGTCGGCGCGGCGACGAAGGATTCGATTCCGGTCGACGGCGTGCGGGCCATCGTGAAGCTGGATGCGAAGCGGCCGACGCAGGTGCCGGGCTTCGAGACCGCCAAGCCGGGGCTTCAGCAGCAGTTGCAGGCGATCGCGGTCGAAAAGGCGAGTGCGCAGATGATCGGCAATTTGCTGAAGGACGCGAAGATCACGCAGTAATCGTCATGCGACGGCGTCGCAACGGCGCGCGTCACGCGCGCCAGATCATGCTCGCGCTCGTTTCCGTTTCCGACGCGACCCGGAAGCCGAGCCGTTCATAGAGCCGCCGCGCCGGGTTGCCGTGCAGCACGCTGAGCGACACGCACGCGTTCTCGCGAGCCGCGTCGCTCAGCAATGCGCGCAGCACGGCCTCGCCGATGCCCCGGCCCTGGCGCGCGGGGAGGATCTGGATCTGATGGACGTGCCATTCGCCGGCGGCGCGCGTCGCCTTCAGCAATCCGATTGCATCGGCACCTTCGCAGACGATCATCGCGTCGTCGAAATTCGCGCGGATGCGCCGGTCGTGCGCTTCATCGTCGGTCGGCGCGCCGGCCCGCTGCAGGTGCTCGGTCATCGTCAGTTGACGGAGCGTCAGCAGGAACGGCAGGTCGGTGGCAGATGCGGTACGCAGGCTGATCGCGTGTGTCATGGTGCGGACTCGTTCATTCGGGACGGGGGGCGGGAAGGGCGTACCCCGCCGCGCATGATTCCCGATTGCGGGAAAGCGGTCAAAGGCCGGCCCACTGAATCCGCGGCGCATGCCTGATCGTCCTGCCCGATGTGCGGGCCGGATGTCGATTACGCGTCGTCAAGATTGGCAGTCAGGTTGTCGATCACGACACGTTTCAGGCTGGCGAGTGCGGAGGGCGCATTGCCGCCGGCCCCATGAAGGCATACCTCGACGGACGGTAACGGCGGGAGACCATCACGCTCGCCAAGCCGTCGCAGCGTCGGCGGCACGCCGACCATCATTCTCGGCGTAATCCCCAGCCCGCCCGCGACGCCGGCCCACAGGCTTTGCAGGCTGCCGGTCGTGTAAGCGACCCGCCACGGGATGCCGGCCTTGTCGAGCGCATCGGTCCCGGCCTTGCGGAACAGGCAGGGTGCCTTGTACAACGCGAGATCGAGCGAGACGCCGGCGCGCTGACGCACGTCGAAACCGGACGGCGCGATCCACGCCATCGGCAGCGTGACGAGGCGTTCGGCGTCGGCGCGATGTCCCCGACCGATCGCGAGAACGAGGTCGAGCTCGCCGCCGTCGAGTTGCTCCAGCAGCGCGCCGTTGCCGTCGACGACGATGTCGACGCGCACGCCCGGATGCGAGCGCTTGAACTGGCCGAGCGCGACCGGCAGCCATGATTCGGCGAAGTCGCCCGGCAAGCCGAATCGCACGGTGCCCTCGATTGCCGAGCCACGGATGGCACTCACCGCCTCGTCGTTCAGTTCGAGGATACGGCGCGCATAGGACAGCATCAGTTCGCCGGCGTCGGTCGGCACGAGACCGCGCCCCTGCCGGCGAAACAGCGGCTGGCCGATCTGTGTTTCGAGCTTGCGCATCTGCTGGCTGACCGCCGACTGCGAGCGGCCGATCCTGTCGGCGGCGCGGTTGAGGCTGCCGAGCCGATCCGCGGCGATCAGCGTGCGCAGCGCATCCATGTCGAGATTCGGGAGCGTCATGATTCGGTTTTTCTTATAAGTCGGTTTCAAATTATCGTATTTATTGCACATTCTCCCCGCTACCATCAAGCGAACCGTTCATTGCGGTTCACGGGGATGCCCGCGTATGCGACTGCGGATTCCCGTGACGGTTCTTCCCTTCTATCTGAAAAGGACTACGAATGAAAATCGGCTCGATATTCCGTCAAGGCTTCCCCGGCATGCTGCTGGCCGCATCGATGGTTCCCGGCGGCGCATCGGCCGCACCGTCGCTCGCGGGGACATGGACCCTGGTCGCGGCGGACGTACAGCACCCCGACGGCACGATCGGCCGCGACTACGGTGCCGATCCGAAAGGCCTTCTGCTGATCGACATGCACGGGAACTACTCGCTGCAGATCTTCAAGTCCGAACGCCTGAAGTTCGCGTCGAACGACAAGACGACCGGCACGCCGGATGAATTCCGTGCAGCCGTGCTCGGATCCAGCACGCATTACGGCACGCTGACCATCGATCCCGCGGAGCACACGCTGGCGTTTCACATCATCAACGCGTCCTATCCGAACTGGGTCGGGCAGACGCAAACGCGCAGCTATCAATTGAAAGACGGCGAACTGAGCTATCGCGTTCCGCCGCGGCCCAACGGCGACATACCGATTTCGGTGTGGCGGCGCGTCGACTGAGACGGGCGGAGACCCGAAGCCCGTCGCAAACGGCCGCGAGCGCGGCCGGCACCGCTCCCGTCGGTATTCCCCCGCCCGCCGCGTCCGCATATCATTCGACATCGCGCACCCGCAGGCCGCAGGCGCGGCACACAGGAATTCTCGATGGACACCAAACGTTCCCGCCCGGCACTCGTCGCCGCGCTGCTCTGGGCCGCGCTGTATCTGGCAACCGGCTACATCTCGCACCAATTCAACGGCCCCGTCCGGCTGACGGGTTATATCTGGCTGCCGGCCGGCGTGACGGTCGGCGCGTTCATGCTGCGGCCGCCGCGCGAATGGCTGACGCTGGCCGGTGCATTTCTCGTCGCGCAGCTCGCGCTGACCGGCATCGAACACGGCAGCCTGGTCAACGCGGTGCTGTTCACGGTCGACGAGGTCGGCGCGGCCGCGCTCGCGGTATGGCTCGTGCAGCGCGTGCGCTTCTCGCTCGAAGGGCTGTATTTCCTGCGCTCGGTGATTCTCGCCGGGTTGATCGCGGGCGTGGTCGGCGCGATCGGCGGCGCGGCGTGGTACACGGTGGTCAAGGGCGCGCCGTTCTTCGACGTGTGGTCCGTGTGGGCCGCGTCCGATTTCGTCGGCGTGCTGCTGGTCACGCCGGTGCTCGCGTCGTGGTCGCGCTTTCGCGCGCACCGTTCGGGCGATCACGAGCGCTTCGACCTGATGCTCGGCGTCGTCGCGTTCGTGCTGCTCGCGATCGTCGCGCTCGTGATCTTCGACGGCGACACGTCGCAGAAATTCGGCACGGGCGCCGGCTTCGCGCTGACGTACATCCCGCTGTTCCTGACCGTCGCGGTGACGCTGCTGCTCGGCGGCCGTGCGGGTTCGTCGTCGGTGCTGGTGCTCGCGTTGATCGTGATCGAGCAGACCGCGCAGGGTGATGGCCCGTTCGCGTCGTTTCACGAACACTACGGCAGCGCGCTGCTCGAGGCGCAGCTTTATCTGGCGGTCGCGTCGCTGCTGGTGCTGACGGTGAGCACGCTGAAAACGACGCGCGAGCGCGTGCACGAGCATGCGGCGGTGCTGCAGAACAACATGGAGCTCGCGCTGGCGAGTGCCGGCCAGATCGCGTACGTGCTCGATCCGGAGTCGGGGCGGATCGAGTGGAGCGGCGACGTCGAGCGCGTGTTCGGCGTCGGCGTCGATGCCGCGCAGATCGCGAGCGTGCCGCTCGTGCTCGAACGCGTGCAGCCGGGCGACCGCGATGCGCTGAACGACTACTGGAATGCGGAAATCGCCGGCGAGGATCGCGCGTCGCTGTCGCTGCGCATCGTGCAGCGCGACGGCGGCACGCAGACGATCACCGATCATGGCGCGCCGCTGCTCGATTCGAACGTCGACGTGACGGTGGTCGCGGGCGTCTGGCAGATCGAGCGCGTGTGGCCGGCGGACGAATGAGCGGGTCCGCATCATGACGGGTCGCACGGGCGTCATGCTGATCCACGGGCTCGGCGGCACGCAATACGATCTCGGTTCGCTGCACAAGGCGATGCGGCGCGCGGGCGGCGAGACGCACATGATCACGCTGCCGGGGCACGGCACGCGCCCCGAGGATCTGGTCGGCGTGCGCGCGGAGGCGTGGCTCGACGCGGTGACCGAGCAGTATCGCGCGCTGGAACGCGAGTACGACACGCTGCATGTGGCGGGCATGTGCATGGGCGCGCTGGTCGCGCTGCTGCTGTGCCACCGCGTGCAGCATGCGCGCGGCCGGCTCGCGTTGCTGGCCACGCCGGTGTTCATCGACGGCTGGTCGACGCCGTGGTACCGGTCGCTGCGGCACCTGCTGTACCGCGTACCGGGTGTGGCCGAACGGATGCGCGTCGAGGAAGGCGATCCGTTCGGCATCAAGAACGCGACGATCCGCGCGATCGTGAAGAAGAAGTTCGAGCGGCAGGACCGTTTCCACTATGCGTGGGTGCCGCTCGCCTGCGTGCGGCAGGTGGACCGGATGCGCGACTGGGCGCTCGACGCCGCGGCCGGCACGCATTGCCGCACGCTGGTGCTGCATGCGCGCGAGGACGAACTGACGAGCCTGCGTTCGGCCGATTTTCTGCTGGAAAAGATGCCCGATGCGCGCGGGATCGTGCTGGAGAACAGCTACCACATGATCTGCGCGGACAACGATCGCGACGACGTCGCGCGGCACGTGCTGGAATTCTTCGGCTTTGATCCGGCGCATGCGGTGAGCCCGGCGATGGCGCGCAGGATGGGGCGGCCGGAATCCTGACGCCGGATTACGCTGCCGCCGGCCGGCGGGCGAGCCGCTCGCGGATCTCCGGCGATGCCAGGCATGTGGCGACGGCTTCGTAACCGGGAGCGCCCGGGTAAGGCGCCACGCGCGACGGCGGGCTGTGATTGGCCGGGCACAGGATGATGGTTTCGTCGGGGCCGACCGCCGACAGATCGAGGATGGCCGACGAGCGTGTCAGCAGGAACAGCGGCCGCATGCCGCCGGCTGCGCGTTCGCGCAGGTGGGCGATCAGTGCCTGTTGCGTGGGCCGGTCGAGATCCTGTTCGATCATGTCGACAACCAGCGCGCGCGGGCCTTCCGCTTCAAGACGGGTGAGCAGCGCGGTCAACGCCGCCGACGGCGTCGCGCCGTTGCCGACCAGCGTGGCCGATGCGCGGTCGACGCGCGACTTCAGTTCCGGATCGGCGCGCAACGCATCGCATGCGGCAGCGCCATCGTCGTCCAGCCGATCGAGACCCACGAACACGGCACCGGGCAGCGCGTCGGCCAGCCGAAGCGCCAGTCGCGTCTTGCCGCTTCCCAGCGAGCCGATGATGTAGTTCAACGGCCGGATATCGCGACACTCGAACCACTCGCCACCCCACGGCCACGGCAGGCTGAACGCGACGCCGGTGCCGGTATCGTCGAGCAGCCGCGTCAGTTCGCCGTCGGCCGGCATCCGGCCGCGCGCCAGGTCCGCGCGGATCGCACGCACCCGGTCGACCTTGCGCACGAGATCCCGGATGCCGTGGTCGAGCGTGGCTTCGTGCGCCGCCAGCGCGTCGTCGAGGCTGCGCGCGTCGCCATCCAGCACGCTCGCGACCTGCGCGAGGCTCAGGCCGAGCGCGCGCAGTGCCGCGATGTCGGCCGCGCGTGCGAGGTCGTCCGGGCCATACGCGCGGTATCCGGCCGGCGTTCGTTCCGGCGTGACGAGGCCGTGCCGTTCATACAGCCGCAGTGCCTTGATCGATACGCCGAGCCGCGCGGCGGCCGCCGATGCGTTCAAACGGGGCGTGGATGTGCGCATCCGTCACCTCTCTCTGCTGTCGATGGGTTGCGCTCAGCATAAAGGCGATCCCAAGGGCCGGGTCAAGCACGATCACGCGCGCATGCGCTACCGCTCAGTCGCCGTACGCAAACTCGTCTCGCAACGCGCGATACAGCCGCCGATACCGCACGAGCCGTCCGGCCAGCAGATCGACCGCGGCGGAATCGGGCGTGACGGTTTCGGTGACGGGCGGCGCGACGCAGACTTCCGCGAGCGTATCGCCGGTCGCGGCGAGGCGCGCGAGACGCGCGGCGCCAAGTGCCGCGCCGACCGCGCCGTCCGCATGGCGCCGCATCGCGAGCCCGGTCGCATTCGCGCACAGCCGTGCCCAGAACGCGCTTTTCGAGCCGCCGCCGATGAACGACACCGCGTCGAGCGTCGTGCCGGCCGCGCGCAGCGCGTCGTAGCCGTCGGCCATCGCGAACGCGACGCCTTCCATCACCGCGTACGCGAGGTCGTACGCATCGTGCTCGTTGGACAGCCCGAAGAACACGCCGCGCGCATGCGCGTCGTTGTGCGGCGTGCGCTCGCCGCCGAGATACGGCAGGAACAGCGGCGCGCGGGCCGGATCGGCGCGTTCGGCGCGCGCGGCCAGCACGCCGGCGGTCGTGCCGTGCGCGCGTGCGAGCCAGTCGAGGCTCGCGGCGGCGGACAGGATCACGCTCATCTGGTGCCAGCGCCCTTCGACGCAGTGGCAGAACGCATGTACGGCTGCGTCCGGGTTCGGCGCGAAGCGGTCGTTGCCGGCGAACAGCACGCCGGACGTGCCGAGCGACAGGAAGCCGCTGCCGGCGCCCGTGACGCCCATGCCGATCGCGGACGCCGCGTTGTCGCCGGCACCGCCGGCGATCGTCACGGGCCCCGCGATGCCCCATTCGCGCCGCAGCGTGTCGCGCAGCTGCGCGGCGGCCGCGTTGCCTTCGACGAGGCGCGGCATCTGCGCGCGCGACAGCTCGGTCGCGGCGAGCATCCGGTCGGACCAGTCGCGGCGCGCGCAGTCGAGCCACAGCGTGCCCGACGCGTCGGACAGGTCGGACACGAACTCGCCGGACAGGCGCCAGATCAGGTAGTCCTTCGGCAGCAGCACCTTGTGCACCGCGCGGAACACGGCGGGCTCGTATTTCGCGAGCCACAGCAGCTTCGGCGCGGTAAAGCCCGGCATCGCCATGTTGCCGGTGATCGCGCGCGATTCCGGCACCAGCGCTTCGAGCTCGACGCATTCGGTGCCGGCGCGCGTGTCGTTCCACAGGATCGCGGGGCGCAGCACCTGGTCCGCACGATCGATCAGCGTCGAGCCATGCATCTGCCCGGACAACGCGATGCCGCGCAGCGCGGCGAAGCCGGCCGGATGCGCGGCGCGCACCGACGCGATCGCGTCGAGCATCGCGTGCCACCACGCCTGCGGGCTTTGTTCGGACCAGTGCGGATGCGGCCGACTGATCGACAGCGTGGCCGAGCCGGTTGCAAGGGGGACCGAACGGGAATCGGTGAGGAGAACCTTGACCTCGGACGTGCCGAGATCGATGCCGAGAAATGTCACGTATGAAGCATCCTGTCTGGAGCGCGCGGCGGCGCGCGCCGCAGGGGCGGCGCGTCGTCGCGGCTGTGCGGTTCGTTGAGCCGGTGCAGCGCGCGGAACCTCGACGGCGGCACCTGCTTCATCGCGAGAAACTGACGGTTGAAGTTCGACAGGTTGTTGAAGCCAACCCGGTAGCAGATGTCGGTCACCGTCAGGTCGGAAAACATCAGCAGCTCGCATGCCTCGTTGATGCGCAGCCGGTTCAGGTAGCGCACGAACGACGAGCCGGTATGACGGCGGAAAAAGCGCGTGAAGGTGCTGACGCTCATGCCGGCGAACGCGGCGACGTCGGTCTCGCGCAGCATGCCGGGCAGGTTCTGCTGCAGGTACGACAGCACCTGGTTGATGGTCGACGACATGTAGTGCTGCGCATCGCTGCGGTAGCCGGGGCCCGCGAGCACGCGTCGTTCGCGGCACGACGACAGCCGGTCGAACAGCGACATCAGGATCTCGACGCGCCGGCAGCCGTGCGCATTCGCGAGTTCGAGCATCAGCGGCGCGACTTCGGTGCCGACCCGGTCGGGAAACTGCACGCCGCGCGCCGCGTCGTCGATCAGGTCGATCACCGGCTGCAGCTCGCTGAACGCGCCGACCATCTTCTCGATTGCGTCGCGCGAGAACTGCAGCACGACGTCGCGCGACGGCACGCGTTCGCCGTCGGCGAGTTCGCTGACCCAGTTGTGCGGCAGGTTCGGCCCGGTGACGATCAGGTTGCCGGGGCCGAAATCGCCGATGTGGTCGCCGACGAACACCTTGCCGTGCGACGCCTGGATCAGATGAATCTCGTACTCGGGATGGAAGTGCCACTTCGCGACCGAATGCGGATAGTCGTGGATCCACGCGCGGAACGATTCGTCGCGGTGGGTGGGAACGATCTCGAGATCCGGGTTCATCGTGTGCTCCGTCGGGGCGTGCCGGCGTGCTACGAACGGGACATCGACCAGCCCGTCGCGGCAGGCGGCGTGGCGCGCGTCGCGGCCGCCGGCGCCGCCGCGTGCGCGATCGGGTTCGCATCCGGCAGCGCGACGTTGCGCTCGGTGCCGGCGTCGAACAGATGCAGGGCTTCTTCGTCGAAGCGGAACGCTACCACGGCGCCCGGCGCCGGTGCCATCGGGGCCGGCACGAGGGCCGCGCACGGCTGGCCGCGCCAGTCCAGCGTGACGAGCGCCTCGGCGCCGAGCAGCTCGACGAGCTCGACGGTGCCGGTCAGCGCGAGCGAACCTGGGGTCGGATCGGTTTCGGCGACGAGCCGCAGGTGGTTCGGGCGGATCGCGGCCTTCACCAGCTGGCCGTCCTGCAGCCGTGCGAAGCGCGGCGACGCGAGTGGCCAGCGTGCGCCGTTGCAGTCGAGCAGCAGGTTCGCGCCGATGCGTTCGACGGTGCCGTCAGCGAAGTTCATCGCGGGCGTGCCGACGAATCCGGCGGCGAACACGGTGTGCGGCTGGCCGTACAGCTCGGCCGGCGTGCCGATCTGCTCGATGTGGCCGCCGCGCATCAGCACGACGCGGTCCGCGAGCGTCATCGCCTCGAGCTGGTCGTGCGTGACGTACAGCGTCGTCGTCTTCAGCCGCCGGTGCAGCCGCTTGATGTCGCCGCGCAACTGCGTGCGCAGCTTGGCGTCGAGATTCGACAGCGGCTCGTCGAACAGGAACACCGCGGGTGTCTTGATCATCGCGCGCGCGATCGCCGCGCGCTGCTGCTGGCCGCCCGACATCGCGCGCGGCCGGCGGTCGAGCAGCGCATCGAGGCTCAGGATGCGCGCGACGTCGCGCACGCGGCGGTCGATCTCGTCGGCCGGCACTTTCAGGCGCCGCAGGCCGAACGCGATGTTGTCGTACACCGTCATGTGCGGGTACAGCGCATAGTTCTGGAACACCATCGCGACATTGCGCTCGCGCGATGGCAGGTCGTTCACGACCATGTCGCCGATCACGAGCTCGCCGCCGCTGATCGCTTCCAGGCCCGCGATCATCCGCAGCATCGTCGACTTGCCGCAGCCGGACGGGCCGAGCAGCACGATGAATTCGCCGTCGGCGATCTCGAGGTCGAGCGGGTGCAGCACGGCGGGGCCGCCGTCGTAGTGTTTCGACAAAGCCTTGCAGGTGATCTGGGCCATGGTTTAGGGCGTGTCCACGCTAATAACGGGCTTGCGCTGGCCCCCAGAAGGGCCGAGCGCGAGGATTGCGACGAAGCGAATACTCGACGTATTCGCGAGGAGCATGACGCGGCGATCGGCCCTTCTGGGGGCCAGCCCCACGCATGAATTTTTCCAAACAGGGGAACGTGCCTTTCCGCCCACATTGCGGCGTCGTGCGTCGCTTGTTTGGCACGGCCAAACGGCGCTCCTTACTCCTTGCACAGTGGGCGGAAAGGCACGTTCGCAAGCCCGTTATCAGCGTGAACACGCCCTAATCCATTTCGATCTGAATCTTGACGTCGCGCGGCTGGCCGCTCGCCGCCTCCTCGAACGCGCGCACGCCTTCGGAAAACGGGAACGTGCGCGAGATGAACGGCTTCACGTCGATCGCGCCGGATGCGATCAGCGCGAGCGCGCGCGGAAAGATGTTCGCGTAGCGGAACACCGATTCGATGCGGCCTTCCTTCGCCTGCAGCGCAACCACGTCGAGCGGTACCGGGTCGACCGGCATGCCGATCAGCACCGCGCAGCCGCCCGGGCACATCAGGTCGACGAGGCCCGCATACGCTTGCGCGCTGCCGCTCGCCTCGAACACGACGTCCGCGCCCCAGCCGCCGGTGACGTCGGTCACCGCGTCGGCGAGCGGCCGCGTGCGCACGTCGACGGTCGTGACCGCCGGGTTGCCGGCGAACAGCGCAAGCTTGTCCGGCACGACGTCGGCGAGGATCACCCGCGCGGCGCCGCCCGCGAGCGCGGCGAGCGCGGTCATCGCGCCGATCGTGCCGGCGCCGATCACGACCGCGATGTCGCCGGGCTTCATCGCGGCCTTCTTCGCGGCCTGCAGGCCGATCGACAGCGGCTCGACGATCGCGCCTTCGGCGAACGACACGTTGTCGGGCAGCCGGTACGTGAACGCGGCCGGATGCACGACGAACGGCGTCAGGCAGCCGTGCACGGGCGGCGTTGCCCAGAAGCGCACGTCAGGGTCGAGGTTGTAGAGGCCGCGCAGCGTCGCGGGCGAATCGAGGCGCGGCACGCCGGGCTCCATGCAGACGCGGTCGCCGACGCGCAGGTGCGTGACGCCGGCGCCGGTTTCGACGACGGTGCCGGACGCCTCGTGGCCGAGCACCATCGGCGCGTCGACGCGGAACGGGCCGATTCCGCCATGCACGTAGTAATGCACGTCGCTGCCGCAGACGCCGACCGTATGGACCTTGATCCGGACGTCGCCGGGGCCGACCTCTTGCGGCAGGTCGATGTCGCGCAGCGCGAGCTCGCGCGTGCGTTCGAGTACGAGCGCTTTCAACACATCCTCCTTATTTTCCCTTGACCATCGAATTGAGCAGGCGGCTCAGCATGCCGACGAACACGAGCGGCGGCAGCGCGAGCAGCACCGTCGACGCGTTGATCACGCCCCACGGCACTTCCTGGCCGAGCGACGTGAACGCGGACGCGACCACCGGCAGCGTCGCGCTGCGCGACGACGTCAGCGCGAGCGCGATCATCAGTTCGTTCCAGACCAGCACGAAGCTGAACACGATGCCGCCGAGCAGCGTGCTCGCGCATACCGGCAGCGCGATATGCCAGAACACCGCGTACGGGCCGTAGCCGTCGAGCGCGGCGGCTTCCTCGATCTCGCGCGGCAGCCGGCGGAACACGGGGATCGACAGCCACGTGATGGTCGACAGCGTGACGAGCAGGTACGTGACGATCATCGACAGCTTCGTGTCGTACAGCCCGAGGTCGACCCAGATCGCGATCAGCGGCAGCGCAACCGCGACCGGCGGCAGGAAGCGCAGCGACAACAGGAAGAACTGGATGTCGCGCTTGCCGCGCACCGGGTAGCGCGCGATCGCATACGCGGCCGGCACGCCGAGCAGCGCGCCGAGCACGACGGCCGCGCCGACGATCGCGATGCTGTTGCCGAGCCCGATCATCACTTCCGGGCTCGACAGCACCTGCTCGTAGTTCGCGAACGTCGGCGTGAAGAAGAAGCGCGGCGTCGGCGTGACGATGTCGAGCAGGTGCTTGAGCGAATTGAGCACGGCCCAGAACAGCGGGAACGCGGCGACGAGCAGGATCGCGCCGGCGATCGCGACGGTGGAAACGGTGGCGGCGGTGCCGCGGCGGGCCATCAGTCGTCCCATTTGTTGACCCTCTTCCAGATGAGCGTGAAGACGAGCGTGGTCGCGACCATCATCAGCACGGCCATGCTCGACGCATACGACACCTTGCCGGCGAGGCCGATGCCCTGCTGGTACGCATACAGGTCGAGCGTCTCGGTCGCGATGCCGGGGCCGCCCTTGGTCATCACGTAGATCAGGTCGAACGAGCGCAGCGACTCGACCATCTTGATGAACACGAGGCTCACGAGCGGCGCCTTCAGCATCGGCAGCGCGATGTACGCGTGCACCTGCCACGTCGTCGCGTAGTCGAGCCGCGCGGCTTCGAGCGGCTCGGGCGGCAGCGTCTCCAGCAGCTTCAGGATCACGACCGCGAAGAACAGCCCCCATTGCCACACGTCGACCAGTGCGACCGCGTACAGCGCGAGATGCGGATCGGCGAGGAACGCGGTGTTCTCGACGCCGAGCGTGCCGAGCAGCCAGCTCAGGATGCCGGTGAGCGGCGCGTACATGAACTTCCAGATGAACGCGGCCGACACACGCGGCAGCAGCACCGGCATGATCAGCACCAGCGACGCGAAGCGGCGCCAGCGGCCGTGCACGCGCTCGAACAGGAACACGGCGAGCGCGATCCCGACGATCACCGCGCCGGCGACCGTGACGATTTCCCACAGCACCGATACCTCGATCGCGTTCAGGAAGCGCCGGTCCGACGCGAGCCGCACGAAGTTGCGCAGGCCGACGTATTCGCTGTCGGGGTAGCGCAGCACGCGGTTGCGCAGCGCGAGATTGATCGCGGCGACCGTCGGGACGAGGCTCAGGACCGCGAGCAGCGCGAGCGTCGGCGCGAGGAACACCCACGGCAGGCTCCTGCGGTCGCGGCGCGCGCGGCCGCGCCGCGCCGAAGGGGTGGAAGGGGCCGGGCGGACGCCGAGCGCGCGTCCGCCGGCACCGTCATTTGCGAGCGCCATGTTCGAGCGCATCCTTCGCGTACTGGGCCGCGTCGTCGAGCGTGCCGCGCGCGTCCGTCTGCGTGCCGGTGAACACCTGTTCGAGCGCGATGCCGAGGTTGTCGCCGATATCCGGCCACTGCGGCGTGCGCCAGATCGTCACCTGCGTGACCGGGTTGGTGTCGTTCAGCCCGGCCTGGATCTGCGGTGCGACGTGCTGCTTGAAGTACGGGCTGCCGATCGTGCTGGCGCGGTTGTAGTCGCTGAACACGCCGTTGCGCAGCCGCGCCTGTTCCTGGTCCTTGCTGGTCGCCCACGCGATGAAGCGGCCGGCGGCCATCCGCGTGCAGTCGTCCTTCGCGCCGACCGCCGAGATCGCGAAGCCGTGGCCGTACGCGGCCGATGGCAGCGGTGCGGGCGGACGCGTGTAGCCGACCTTGCCGGCGACGCTCGACTTGCTCGTATCCTCCATCCAGTCCGCGAACGGCGTCGATTCGATCATGAACGCGACCTTGCCCGAGCGGAAGGCTTCGAGCGCGTTGCTCCAGTCGTAGGTCGCGGCGCCCGGCGGCGCGTACTTGAACAGGTCGCTGTAGAGCTGCGTGGCCTTCACGGCGGCCGGTGAATTGAATGTCGGCTGGCCGCCCTTGTCGGTCCATGCGCCGCCCATCCCGAGCATGAACGGCGACCAGCGCCACACGTTCATCCCCGAGCCGCGCTGGCCGCGCGCGACCCAGCCGTACAGCTTCGGCGGCGCGTTGAGTTTCTTGATCGCGGCGACGAGCTGGTCGAGCGTCTTCGGCACCGGGATGTGCGCGGCGTCGAGGAGGTCGCGCCGGTAGAACAGGAAGTCGCCGCCGCCGATCAGCGGCGCGAAGTACGCAACGCCGTTGTAGCTCGCGACCGCGCGGCGGCCGGGCAGGAAGTCGTCGTAGTCGTATTCCTTCGGGTAGTACTTGAGCAGCGGCACGATCCAGTTGGCCGACGCGAATTCGGCGACGTTCGCCTCGTCGACGTAGTAGATCTGGTACGAGCCGGCGCCGGTCGACGCATCGAGCCGCGATTTCGCGCGGCGGTCGTTTTCGCCGAAGTAGCTGATCTCGACCTTGGTGCCGCTCTTCTTCTCGTAGTCGGCCAGCGATTTCTCCATCACCGACAGGCCGAGACTCTTCTGCGCGAGCACCCGAAGGGTCGGCACCTTGCAGACCTGCGCGGCCGCGACGCCCGGCAGACAGGCGCCGAGCAGCAGGCCGGCTGCGACGATTCGCATCTTGTTCACCCGTGTCTCCTTGATTCTGCTTGTTCGAATGCCGTCGATGACGGCAGGAACAATGGTGTGACGGGGGCGATGCGGACACCACATCAAAAGAAAACGCGAACCGATACTTTTTGCTCAGGATGAGTCGTGCGATGCACAAAATGTGTCGGTCGGGCGGCGCGCGCTGCCCGGCCGAACGGCGCGGAAGGTGCGTAAACGCGGGTTATCCGCGAGCCGGCCGGGACGGCGCGTCGAGCGCAATCCGGTACACGCGGATCGCGTTGTCATGCCAGATCGCGCGGCGTGCCGCGTCGTCGAGGTCCGCCATCGCGCGGGCGAACGTGCGCAGCAGCGCGGGATAGGACACGCGCAAACCGGCCACCGGGAAGTTGCTCGCGAACAGGCAGCGCTCCCAGCCGAAGATCGCGATCGTGTCGCGGATGATCCGCGCGTTGTCCGCGTCGTTCCACACGGCGTCGCGCAAGCCGAGTTCGGAAATCTTCACGGCCACGCGCGGCGATGCCGCAAGCGCTTCCATGCCGCGGCGCCAGCGCGCGAGCCCGGCGTCCGAGCGATCCCACGGCAGCCCGGCGTGTTCGAGCACGACGTCGACATCGGGTGCGTCGGCGAGCAGCGCGGCCGCGTCGCCGAGATGCCAGAACGGCACGCGCAGATCCCAGCACAGGCCGTGCGCGGCGACGCGTTGCAGCGCGGCCGGCCAGCGCGGATCGCGCAGCGTGCCGGGCCCGTCGACGGGCGCATCCGGCGACGATGCGGTGCGCGGCTTGAAGCGCACGCCGCGTACGCGCGGCCACGCGGCCTGTTCGGCGAGCCGCTCATCCGCATCGCCGGCCAGCAGGTCGACCCACGCGACGACTGCCGACGGCAGCCCGTGCGCCGCCGCGACCTCGTGCAGCCAGCGCGTTTCCGCCAGCGCTTCGTCGCGCGCGCGTTCGGCCTCGACGTGCACGCTGGCGACGATCGGCGCGCGTTGCGCCGCGTGCCGGAATTCGTCGACGCCGAAATCGCGGCACAGCGCCGCGTAATCGCCGAACATGAAGCGCGCCGGATCGTATTGCGTCTGCAGCCACGGATAGTGCGCGCCCGCATCGAGCCGCCACAGGTGGTGATGCGCATCGACGAGCGCGTCCGGCAGGCCGTCGGGCGACGATTCGTCGGGCGACGCTCCGTCGTGCATGTCAGCGTGCTCCCGCGAGCACGAACGACGCATCGGGTTCGCGCAGCGTCGCCAGCGCGCCGACGAAGCGCCAGGTATCGAGATCGAGTTCGCGCACGTAGTCGTCCTGGAACGATACGTAGGCGACGCGCCGCGACGGATGGAACGACAGCGCGGTCGGGTTCGCGGGCAGTACGATGCGTTCGATCTCCTCGAGCTGGCGTGCATCGAACACGGAGATCGACCGTTCGCCCGAATTGGTCAGCAGCAGCAGGTCGCGGCCGTCCGGCGCGCTGGTCCGGTAGATGCGGTTCGGATCGCTGCGCGTCTTCACGCGGCGGCCGCAGGTCATCGTCTCCGTGTCGATCTCGACCAGCGTGTCGTCGCCGCGATTCGCGACGAACAGCGTGCGCTCGTCGGCCGACAGCGCATTGCCTTCCGGGCGCGGGCCCGGCATCACCGCGCGCGGCGCGACCGTCGCGTCGCGCGGATGGAACTGCGTGACCGTGTTCGACAGCAGGTGCACGCCGTATGCGCGGCTCGCGTCGCGCGTGAGCGTCACGAGGTGCGTCTTCACGCCGCCGGACGGCACGGCCATGTTCGGCACGGGTTGCCGGGTCGGCTCGTCGAACACGAGCAGCATGTCGTGCGCCTCGCTCATCGCGTACAACCGGCCGTCGCGGTCGCTCGCCATGCCGTGCGGCCGGTAGTACGGCCACAGGTCGAGCATGCGCGTGTGCGTGCGCGCGACGAGGTCGATCTCGGCGATCCGGTGATCGCCTTCATGGCCGCGCGACCATGCGGTCTCGATCCCGAAGATGCCGACGTACGCGTAGCGGTGGTTCACGTCGACAGTGAACTCGTGCGGGTAGTTCGGCAGCACGACGTGCTTGAGCGCGGTTTTCGTGTCGAGGTCGTAGAAACTGAAGGTATGGGCGCATTTCTGCACCAGCAGCAGGATGTCGTTCATGGTGTGTCTCCGTTGTTATCGGGTATCAGTCCTCGCAGCGCTTCGGCAGCGTCAGCGCGAGCAGGCCGGCCACCGCGAGCGTGACCGCGAGGCTCAGCACGCCGGCCGCCGCGCTCACGTGCTGGGTCAGCACGCCGACCGCATACGGGCCGCAGAAGCCGCCGAGATTGCCGAGCGCATTGATCAGGCCGCGCGCGCTGCCGGCCGTCTCGACGCTGCAGAGCTTCGGCGGAATCGCCCAGAACACGCCGGCGGCCGCCTGCAGGAAGAAGCCGCAGCCGATCAGGAACGTGAACGACACGGCCATCGACGCGTGCGTGAGCACCGACAGCGCGAGGCACGCGGCGAAACCGACGAGCGGCAGCAGCACGAACAGGCGGCGCTTGCCGGTTCGGTCAGACAAATACGACGTGACGAACATCCCGATCACCATCGCGACATACGGCAGCATCGCGAGCAGGCCGACCTTGCCCATCCCGCTGTGCGTGAGGTTTTTCAGCAGTGTCGGCAACCACATCGTATAGCCGTAGATGCCGACCTGATAGCAGAAGTTGATGGCGATGAGCAGCCAGATCGTCGGGTTGCGCAGCATCTCGCCGAACGATGCGGCAGCCGGCGTGCCGGCCGCGCGCTTGCGTTCCTGCTCGTCGCGCAGCGCGTCGAGGATGTACGCCTTCTCGCGCGGCGACACCCAGCGCGCGGTCTCCGGGCCGTCGTCGGCGAACAGCAGCCACGCGACCAGGCACAGCAGCGACAGCGCGCCCGCGCTGAAGAACAGATGACGCCAGTCGTACGCGGCGAGGATGAAGCCGGACAGCGGCGCGGTGATCATGCCGGCGAGCGGCACGAACATGATGACCATCGCATTCGCGCGGCCGCGCTCGCGGTCGGGGAACCAGCGGCTGACCATCGTGAGCACGACGGGCAGCATGCCGCCCTCGGCCACCCCGAGCAGGAAGCGCAGCGTCAGCAACTGCCACGTATGCGTGACGAGCCCGGTCAGCACCGACAGCACGGCCCAGCTCACGAGCGACCACGCGATGAATGTCTTGCCGCTGCCGAGCGCCGCGCGCCGGCCGCCGGGAATCTGCAGGAACAGGTAGCCGAAAAAGAAGATGCCGCCGGCGAGGCCGGCCATCGTCGCGTCCATGCCGAGCTCGGCGTTCATCCCGCCGGGCATCGCGAACGCGATGTTCACGCGGTCCATGTAGGAAATGATGCAGGCGAGCAGCAGCGGCGGAATCACGCGCAGCCAGCGGCGGCGCGGAACGGCGTCGCCGGCTTCGTAGGCCGGGGTGGCCGGGGTCAACAGGGTCATGGTGTCTCCATCCAGTTCGGGTAGTCGGCCGCGGCGGCCTTCGGATGGGCCGCTGTCTCGCCGTGGCGGGCCGGCAGGTGCCGGCCGCCGATGCGCAACGCGTTTGCGTCGCGCGTGCTTTCGATTTCTAGCGTCCCCAGCGCAGCACGAGCGGGTCGAGCCGCCGCGCCGTATCGAGCAGCCCCGCGCGCACCTGCGGATGCAGCTCGGGCCACGGCGCGCGCGGCTGGTCGCACGCGATCACGCCGCCTTCGCGCATCAGCGTCTTCGCGGTCAGGAAGCCCGACTGGCGGTTCTCGTAGTTGATCAGCGGCAGCCAGCGCGCGTACTGCTCGCACGCTTCATCGCGGCGCCCGGCGAAATACGCATCGGTGATCCGGCGAATCCCGTCCGGATAACCGCCGCCCGTCATCGCGCCGGTTGCGCCCGCATCGAGATCGGCGAGCAGCGTGATGCCTTCCTCGCCGTCCCATGGCCCCTCGATCGCGTCGCCGCCGAGCGCGATCAGCTCGCGCAGCTTCGACGCGGCGCCGGCCGTCTCGATCTTGAAGTACGACACGGCATCGATCTCGCGCGCGAGCGTCGCGAGCAACGACGCGGACAGCGCGACGCCGCTCGCGGGCGCGTCCTGGATCATCAGCGGAATGCGGAGCCCGTCGGCCGCTTCGGCGAAGAACGCGCGAACCTGCGCTTCGGGCACGCGGAACGTCGCGCCGTGGTACGGCGGCATCACCATCACCATCGCCGCGCCGAGCGCCTGCGCGTGCCGGTTGCGTTCCGCGCAGATCCGCGCGCTGAAGTGCGACGTCGTGACGATCACCGGCACGCGGCCCGCGACATGCTCGAGCGTGGTGCGCGTGATCAGGTCGCGTTCGTCGTCGCCGAGCGCGAATTGCTCGGAGTAGTTCGCGTGGATGCAGAGGCCCTGCGAACCGGCGTCGATCATGAAGTCGAGGCAGCGGCGCTGGCCGTCGAGATCGAGCGCGCCGTGCGCGTCGAAGATCGTCGGCGCGACCGGAAAGACGCCCTGGTAGCGTGCGTTCATGGCCGGCCTCACTCGACGATGTCGAACTGGTCGAGGAATTCGGTCTTCAGCGTGAGACCGAGGCCCGGCACGTCGTCGCGCAGTTGCACGAAGCCGTTTTCGGCCACCGGCTCGCCGTCGAAGATGTAATAGAACAGCTCGTTGCCGACCTCGACGTCGAACATCGGGAAGTATTCGCTCATCGGCGACGCGAGCGTGCTCATCGTCAGGTGATAGTTGTGCATCTGGCCCGCATGCGGAATCACCGGCACGCTGTACGCTTCGCACAGCGCGTTGATCTTGTGCGCCATCGTGATCCCGCCGACGCGGTTCGTGTCGTACTGCACGACCGACACGGCCTTGCGGTCGAGCAGCTGCTTGAAGCCGTACAGCGAGAATTCGTGCTCGCCGCCGGAGATCGGGATGCGGGTCAGCTGGTTCAGCTCCGCGTAACCGTCGATGTCGTCGGCGATCACCGGCTCCTCGAGCCAGCGCGGCTGGTATTTCTCGAGCTTCGGCAGGATGCGCTTCGCGTATTCGAGGTTCCAGCCCATGTAGCACTCGAGCATCAGGTCGTTGTCGTAGCCGATCACCTCGCGGATCGCCGCGACCGACTTCAGGTTCTCGACCACCCCCTGCTGCCCGTGCGCGGGCCCGTAGCCGAAGCGCATCTTGAACGCGCGGAAGCCTTCCTTCAGATACTGCTGCGCCTCGTCCTGCATCGCCTTCAGGTCGGTGCGGTAGAGCTTCGAGTAGTAGCAGGGGATCTTTTCCTTGGTGCGGCCGCCGAGCAGCTTGAACACCGGCTTGCCGACGCTCTTGCCGAGGATGTCCCAGATCGCGATGTCGACCGCCGAGATCGCGGCCATGCCGACGCCCTTGCGGCCCCACGCGTGGGTGGCGCGATACATCCGCTGGTTCAGGTATTCGTAGTCCCACGGGTCCTGGCCGATCACGAGCGGCGCGAGGTACTGGTCGATGATGACCTTCGCGACGTGCGGCGCGAGCGCGACGTTGCCGAGGCCGACGATGCCGTCGTCGGTCTCGACTTCGACGACCGTCCACGCATGGAAGCGGAACGTGCTCATCGTTTCCTGCGGCGCATACAGCAAATCCATCGCGTTCGAGCAGAAGTTGCCCTGCGGCGGGACGGTCTTTCCTTTCCACTGGAATACGCGAGCGCGCACGGACCGGATTTTCATGGTGGTGTCTCCGAGAATCGATGTTGTCGTGTGTGAAAGGCGGGCGGCCGGCTTGGCCGTCACGCCGAAACTGCGGGGGTGCGGCGCGCGGCGCCCATCCGGCACGCGATCTGCAGCGCCTGCCAGGTGGCGCCGACGTCGGCGGTGCCGCGGCCCGCGATGTCGTACGCGGTGCCGTGCGCGGGCGTCGTGATCGGCACGGGCAGCCCGCCCTGCACGGTCACGCCGCGCGAGAAGCCGAGCAGCTTGATCGCGATCTGCCCCTGGTCGTGGTACATCGTGACGATCGCCTGGTAGTCGCCGGCCAGCGCCTTCAGGAAGATCGTGTCGGCGGGGAACGGGCCGTGGAACGGCGCGTCGGTCGGCCAGTCGCGCGACTGCAGCCGGCGCACCGCGGGCTCGATGATGTCGACTTCCTCGCGGCCGCAGCTGCCGCCGTCGCCGCCGTGCGGGTTGAACGCGGCGATCGCGACCTTCGGCGCGGCGACGCCGTTCGCGAGCAGCGACCGGTAGATCAGTTCGGATGCCTGTTCGATCCGCTCGATGCTCAGGCAGCCCGCCGCATCCTTCAGCGGAATATGCGACGAGATGCGTGCCGTCCACAGTTCGCCGAGCGTGTTGAATTCGCAGAAATAGTCGGTCACGCCGAGCGCTTCGGCGAAGTGGTGCAGTTCGTCGTCGTGGCGGAGCCCGCCGAGCTTCATCGCGTACTTGTTCAGCGGCGCGAAGCAGATCGCGTCGATCTCGCCGGCGAGCGCGGCGTCGAGACACTGGTCGAGCACGACGAGCGTCGAGTGGCCGCCGGGCGCGCCGGCCTGGCCGACCGTGACCTGCGCGGGATCGACCGTCTCGACGTCGACGAACGCGGCGCGCGCGGTCGACGGCCGGCCGCGTGCCGCGGCGAGCGACGCGACGGGTTCGACGTCGACCTGCACGCCGGCGACGCGCTGGCCGGCTTCCCACAGCCAGCGATCGCCGATCAGCACGAGATTCGCGTGAGCCGTCGCGTCGGGCCGCGCGAGCAGTTTCGCGATCAGTTCGGCGCCGATGCCGGCGGGGTCGCCGAGCGTCAGGGCGACGACGGGCAGGGGGGCGGCGGTCGATGGGGTGTGCATGCTGTGTCTCCGGTGGCGGCGCATGGCCGTTCGTGTATGGGGTTGATGCTAGGTAGACGGAATGAGTCGGTAAATTGAAAACTCTTGATGAATCGATAACCTGGAGTAATCAAAGATGGGCTCGATCGACCGACGAGACTCGACCCCGCAGCTGCTGAACCGGCTGCGCATGCGGCAGATCGCGCTGTTGCTTGCCGTCGACGAATGCCTGACGCTGCGCGCGGCGGCCGAGCAGATGGGCCTCACGCAGCCGGCGGCGACGAAAATGCTGGCCGAACTGGAGAGCGCGCTCGGCCAGCGGCTGTTCGATCGCATCGGACGCGGGCTGGTGCTGAATCCGGCCGGCGAGCGCGTGCTCGGCTATTTCCGCGGGATCCGCGGCAGCATGGAGGCGCTGAACCGCGAGCTCGGCGAACTGCAGCTCGGCAGCGCGGGGCGGCTGGCGATCGGCAGCATCATGGCGGCGTCGCCGGGGCGGCTCACCGAGGCGCTGGTGCAGCTGAAGGCGCGTTATCCGCTGCTCGCGATCGATATCGCGGTGGACACGAGCGACCGGCTGATGCCGCAGCTTCGCGAAGGCGTGCTCGAAGTGGTGATCGGGCGCAACGTCGGGGCCGATTGCGACTTCCGCGTGGTCGACGACGAGGCGCTCGCGATCATCGCGGGCCGCGACCATCCGCTCGCGGGCGCCGGGCCGGTCGGGTTCGACGCGCTGCTCGATTACGCGTGGATCCTGCAGCCGGCCGGCAGCCCGGCGCGCGAGGTCGTCGAGCGCGAGTTTCATGCGCGTCACCAGCCGATGCCGCGCGGGCTGGTCGAAACGGGGTCGATCCTGACCACGATGAACCTCGTCGACCGTTCGACGATGCTCGGCGTGATTCCGCTGACGGTCGCGCAGCGCAACGCGGAGCACGGGCTCGTTTCGATCATCGATTACGCGCTCGAACAGAAGCTGCCGTCGTACGGCAGCATCGTGCGGCGCGACCGGCCGCTGAGCATCCCCGCGCAGCAGTTTCTCGCGCTGTTTCACCGCGAGGGTGTCGAGGAGGATGACGCCGCCTGACGGCGCGGTGCGCCGGCCGGGCCGATCAGGCGTCGCGGAACGCGGTGAGGCGTGATGCCGGCACGGGTGGCGCGGATGAAGGCGCGGCGAGCCGAGTCAGTGCGCCGACGGCGCGACGGGGGCCTCGACGAGCGCCGGCATCGCTTCCGACAGCGTGCGGTCCGGGCGAATCCGCAGCGCGGCGACGATGCCGATCAGCAGCATCGCGACCGAGCCGATGAACGGCACCGTCCAGCTGCCGGTGCGGTCGACGAGATAACCGAACAGGATCGGCGACAGGATCCCCGAGATCGCGGAACCGGCATTCATCATCCCGCTCGCGATGCCGGCGTGCGTCGGCGCGATGTCGCTCGGTACGGCCCAGATCGGCCCGATCGTCAGCTCCAGGCACAGGAACGACCCTGACAGGCACAGCGCGACGCCGGCCGTCGAGTGCACGAACGCGAGCGGCAGCAGGCACACGAGTGCGCCGGCGAAGCTCGTGACGATCACGCTCTGGCGAGAGAGTGCGAGGTTGCCGGTCTTCCGGTAGATCCGGTCGCAGAGCCAGCCGCCGAGCGTGTCGCCGACCACACCCGCGAAGAACACGCCGGACGCGAACAGCGCGGTCGATTTCAGGTTCAGGCCCTGGCCGTTCAGGAAGAACGTCGGCAGCCACGTGAAGAACAGCCACGCGGTCCAGCCGTAGCAGAAGTAGACGAAGATCGTCGGCGCCATCCGGCGGAACAGCGGTCCCCACGGCGTCGGGCCGGACGGCGGTGCGGGGCGCGCGGCGCGCGTGCTGCGGCCGTCTTCGTCGCCGAGCGGGTGCTCGCGGAAACCGACGATCCACCAGGCGAGCCACACCAGCGTCACCGCGCCGATCACGAAGAACGCGGCGCGCCACGACAGCCAGGTCATCAAGGCGGCGACGATCGGCGGCGCGACCGCGTTGCCGAGCCGCGAGAACGAATGCGTGAAGCCCTGCACGACGCCGCGCCGCTCGCGCGGGAACCAGTGCGTGATCGCGCGGGACTGGGCGGGCAGCGTCGCGCCTTCGCCGATGCCGAGCAGCAGGCGCGCGGCGAACAGCAGCGTGAGACTGTGCACGAGCCCCGTCGCGAAGGTCGAGACGACCCAGATCAGTCCGCAGCCGATCAGCGTGATGCGGGCGCCGAACCGGTCGGCGATCCAGCCGCCGCCGATCTGGCAGATTGCATACGAATACGCGAACGCGGAGAATGCGACGCCGAGCTCGGTGTTCGACAGGCCGAGCTCGGCCTTGATCGCGCCGGCCGCGGTCGCGAGGTTGACGCGATCGATGTAGAGGATGAACGAAAGCGCGCACAGCAGCCACAACGTGCGGCGCCGTTGACGGTGGTCGTCAGGCATGTGTCTCACTCCGTTCTCGTGTGCGGCGGTGCAATGACACCGCGTTTAGTGGCGGGGCCAGCATCGCGCGGCGGCGGAGACACTGTCTAATGAATCTTTGGGATCAATCGATAACCTGAGGTATTCATTTTCATTTCGGGCGGGCGCGGGCAACGCGGCGCGGGTGACGCAACGGGATTCCACGGGTGGGAAATTGACGGACTTCGAAGAACTTTCGCTCCATCGGGACAGCCGCTTCTGGCAGCTGTCGCTGGTGAAATGGTGGATCCAGGGGCACGGGCGCGACGGTTATTCGTTCCGTCTGCTGCTGGTGCCGCTGGTCGTCGTGTGCGTGCTCGAATTCGTCTGCGTGATGTTCGATGCGCTGTACAGCGGCATCATCGTCAGCGCGGTCGCGACGCTGTTCCTCGGCATCGCCGGGTATTACGGCGCGCAGCGCGAATGGCTGGTGACGTCCGCGACCACGCGTGCGCTGGTGAAGGCACGCATGAAGAAGGCGTCCGAGCGGTTCTCGTCGCTCGGCGTGGGCGCGACCGTGCTGGCGATCTTCGTCGCCGCGACGTCGCTGTCGCTCGTGATGTCGGGCCAGCCGATGCTGGACAGTGTGTCGAAGGACGCGGTGTCGATTTTCATCGCCTTGGTGTTCCTGCCGGTGTACGTGTCCGGCGCGGTGCGCAAGCTGGCGATCGCGCGGATCGAGGAACTCGAGGCGCTGCGCAACGCGACCGTCGGCACGAAACTGAAGTTCGACCGGGCCGGCGCCGTGCGTGCGGTCGTCGTGCGGGGCGCGGCGGGGAAAGGGACAGTGTCCGTGACGCAATACACGGTACTCGGGTTCAGCCCGCCGCTCGAACAGGTCGGGCGCGAGCCGCACGCGTGACGGCTTGATGGCGTGACGGCGGCGGCTCAGGCCGGGAAGCGCTCGTCCTCTCGCGCCGGCACGAGGTGATCGGGCCACTGCACCTCGAACCGTGTTCCGCCGGCGCCCGTCGGCACGCAGACGGCTTCGCCGTGGTGCGCATGCGCGATCGCCGCGACGACGGCGAGCCCGAGGCCGCTGCCGCCGGGCTGCGACTCGTCGACGCGCCTGAACGCCTGGAACACATGCGGCGCGAAATCGGCCGGGATGCCGGGGCCATCGTCCTCGACACGCAGCCGGCACATCCCGTCTTCGATGCGCGTCTGGATCCGGATCGCACCCGGCACCGCGTGGCGGCGCGCATTCTCCAGCAGCGCCAGCAACGCCTGGCGGATACGGACCGGGTCGCAGCACATGGGCCGCGCGTCGAGATCGAGCACCGGATGCTGGCCGGCGGCCTGCAGCGCGTGCGCGAACAGGTCGACCACGGCGCGCACGTCGGCGGCGAGATCGGTGTCGCGGATCTCGATGCTCAGGTGGCCGCTATCGGCGAGGCTGACCACGCGCAGGTCCTCGATCAGCCGCGTCAAGCCTTCGACCTGCGCGAGCAGGCTGCGATACAGCGCTTCGCTGGGCGTGAACACGCCTTCGGCGAGCCCCTGCAGCCGCCCGCGCAGCACCGTGACGGGCGTGCGCAGTTCGTGCGCGATCGCGGCGTTCCAGAACGCCTGTTCGTCGGTCATGCGCTGCAGTTCGCTCGCGAGCGCGTTGAAGTTGTCGGCGAGCAGCGCGGCTTCGTGCAACGAACGGTCGCCGGCGACGGCGCGCGCGCCGAGATCGCCGCGCGCGACGCGGCGGATGCTGTCCGTTACCGAGTTGAGCGGGACGAGGATGCGGCGCGACAGGTGGATCGCGACGAACACCGCGAGCGCGAGGCCGACCAGCGTGGTCGAGATCAGCCACACCCATTCCGGCCCGGTCGGCAGCCACTCGGACTGGTTGAATTCCGTGGGCCAGTACTTGAATGCGAAGTAGTAGAACGTGTAGGCCGTCACGACGATCAGCAGCGTCACGGCAAACACCATCGCGCCCATCGTCAGCGCGATCTGGCGGCTCAGCCCGTCGAGCTTCATTCGCCGCCCCACAGCTTGTAGCCGACCCCGCGTACGCTGACCGGCACGCCCGCGACGCCGAGATCGTCGAGTTTCTTGCGCAGCTTGCTGACGTGGCTGTCGACCGTGCGCTCCAGCGCATCGCCTTCCGGCAAACAGGTGGCCATCAGCTCGCCGCGGCTGAACACGCGGCGCGGCGCGCGCGCGAGCTGCGCGAGCAGCTTGAATTCGGTGAGCGTCAGCGCGAGCGTGTGCCGGGTGCTGCCGACCTCGACCGTCGCTTCGTGGCGTTCGAGATCGATCTCGAACGGCGCGGCGCGCAGCACGCGTTGTTCTTCCTGGCGGGAACCTGCCATCGAGCGGCGCAGCACGGCCTGTGCGCGCGCAACGACTTCGGCGGGGTTGAATGGCTTGACCACGTAGTCGTCGGCGCCGATGCGCAGCCCGGTCAGCTTGTCGATGTCCTGGTCGAGCGCGGTCAGCATGATGACGGGCGTGTCGCCGCGATGGCGGATCTCGGCGAGCACCTTCCAGCCGTCGACGTGCGGCATCTGCACGTCGAGCAGCACGAGGTCGGGCTTGAGCGACAGGTGCAGCTCCAGCGCGCGGCGGCCGTCGGCGGCGTGCACGGTGCGCAGGCCGCTGCGCGCGAAATAGGCGATCAGGATCTCGGCGATCTCGGGTTCGTCCTCGGCGATGAGGACAAGCGCCTGGGCGCCCTGGCCGGCGCCGGAAGAGGAAGAAAGTTCGGGCATGGCCACGCGTTCAGATCCATCGGGGTTCCATCGAGTCGCCATACTACCGCATGGGCCGCGCCATCGAACGCAGACGGATGGCCGCCTGGATCTGCGGGCAGGCGGTACGTGACGGGTTGGCACTCGATCCGTCACAGGTGCGACGCGGCGGCGACGCATGACCGGCGGCGGGCGGCGCTGGCAGGTGCTCGCGCTTGGCCCGGATCATCGTGGCGCGGCAAACGACGCCACGATCTCGTCGATCGCCGCGCGGATGCGCGCGGTGTGGCGCAGGTCGCGGTGCGTGACGAGCCAGACCTCGTAAGGCGCCTGCCTCACACGCTCCGGCCACAGGCGGACGAGCCCGTCGCGCTCGCCCATGTAGACGGGAATCTCGCCGATGCCGAGGCCCGAGCGCACCGCGGCGCGCGCCATCAGGTTCGAGTTCATGCGCGCGACGATGCGCCCGCCGTCGATCGGCTCGCCGGCGAGGGTCGGCTTGCGGCTGGCGTCGATGTAGGGCTGGTAGACGACCAGGTCGTGGCCCGCGAATGCGCGGCCGCGCTCGGGCTCGCCGTACCGGTGCAGATAGTCGTGCGACGCGAACAGGCCCATGTCCCAGTGCGCGAGGCGGCGCGCGACCAGATCGGGGTTGTCGGGCCGCACCGTGCGGATCGCAATGTCGGCTTCGCGCTTCGCGAGATTCAGGATTTGCGACGACGTGTTCAGCGCGAAGGAGACGTCGGGATGCTTCGCATGCAGCCGCGCGATCGACGGCATCACGAACTCGATCGCGAGCGCATCGGTCGTCGTGATCTTCACCTCGCCGGCAAGCCGCCGGTCGACACCCTGCGTCAGCCGGACCAGCGCGTGCGCATGCTGCTCCATCGCCTCGGCGGCACGCAGCGCCAGTTCACCGACCGGCGTGGGCAGATAGCCTTTCGACGAGCGCAGGAACAGCGTCGCGCCGAGCATGTGCTCGAGCGTCGCGAGCCGTCGCCCGACCGTTGCCTGATCGACGCCGAGCGTCTGTGCCGCGCGGCGCAGCGTGCGTTCGCGATGAATCGCGAGGAATACGCGCGCGTCGTCCCAATTCATCGTTTGTCCCGACTGATGCATTTTTGCATTCCCCGATCGGCAATTCGCTGCGTGCCCGCGAGCGGCATCGCCCATAGACTGGCCTCACACACATTGCGATGCGGCGATTCGGGGATGGCCCACGAATCGACAGAGCATCGACGAACGTTGAGGATCATATCGTGAGTGACGATGCCCAAACCCTCCCCGCCGACATGACCGCGATCGAGATCGTGCGTCCCGGCGGCCCCGAAGTGCTCGTACCGGCCACGCGCGCCGTGCCGTCGCCGGGCCCCGGCGAAGTGCTGATCCGGATTCACGCGGCCGGCGTAAACGGCCCCGACGTATTCCAGCGCAAGGGGCTGTACGATCCGCCGCCCGGCGCGTCCGACATTCCCGGCCTCGAGATCGCCGGCGACGTCGTCGCGGTCGGGCGCGACGTCACGCGGTTCGTTGTCGGCGATCGGGTATGCGCGCTGATTCCGGGCGGCGGCTACGCCGAATACGCGGTGGCGAACGAGAGCAACACACTCGCGATTCCCGACGGCCTCGGCATGGCCGAAGCGGCGGCGCTGCCGGAGACCTTCATGACGGTCTGGCTGAACCTGTTCCAGCGCGGTGGGTTCAAAGCTGGCGAAAGCGTGCTGATCCACGGCGGCGCGTCGGGGATCGGCACGACGGCGACGATGCTGGCGAAGGCGTTCGGCGCGTCGACGATCATCACCACCGTCGGCTCGGACGCGCAGCGCGACGCGAGCATGCGGCTCGGCGCGGATCTCGCGATCGACTACCGCAGCGAGGATTTCGTCGAGGAGGTCGCGCGCTTCACGGGCGGCAAGGGCGTCGACGTGATCGTCGACATCATTGCCGGCGACTACGTCGCGCGCAATTTCGCGGCGGCCGCGATCAACGGCCGCATCGTGCAGATCGGCGTGATCAAGGGCCCCGCGAAGGAGCTCGACCTGTTTCCGATGCTGACGAAGCGGCTCACGCACATCGGCTCGACGCTGCGCTCGCGCACCTACGCGGAGAAGGCGCAGATCATTCGCGAACTCGAAGAGGCCGTGTGGCCGCTGATCCGGCAAGGGGCCGTCAAGCCGCAGGTTTACCGGCTGTTCGATTTTCGCGACGCGCGCAGCGCACACGAGCTGATGGATTCGGGCCGCCACATCGGCAAGATCGTACTGGTGACGCCCGCGGCGGAACGATCGTTGCAGGCGGCCGTCGACGGAAGCGCCACGCATTCCGCGTGACCGGCCGGTCACGGCCAGCGCTTGCCATATCCCCGGGCGCAAGCGCCCGGCGAAGGAATTCACAGGGTGAATACCCGAAGATTCAGGAAATAAAGTTTAAAAATGTACACCCGCTGGCTATGCTGAATCCTTCTGATCTGGCGGGCATGCGATGGCTGAACTCTTTCTGGTACGGCACGGGCAGGCGTCGTTCGGCACGGACGACTACGACCGGCTTTCCGCGGCCGGCGAGCAGCAGGGCATCTGGCTCGGCGAATACTTCGCGCGGCAGGGCCTGACGTTCGACCGCGTGATCTGCGGCACGCTGAACCGGCATGCGCAGACGGTCGACGCGATCCTGCGCGGGATGGGCCGCGAAGGCGCGCCGGTCGACCGCCATCCGGGCCTGAACGAATACGACTTCCACGGGCTGTTCGCGGCGGCGGCCGGCGACTATCCGGAAATCGCGCGGCTCGCGGCCGGATCGATGAAGGAGCATTTCCGCGCGCTCCGGCAGGTGCTGCAGCTGTGGTCCGAGGACCAGCTCGGCGACGCGGCGCCCGAGACCTGGGCGCACTTCCAGCAGCGCGTCGCCGACGCGCGCGCCGCGATCCGCCACGGCGGCGGCCAGCGTGTGCTCGCGGTGAGCTCCGGCGGCCCGATCGCGGTCACCGTGCAGCAGGTGCTCGCCGCACCGCCGTCGAGCGCGATCGCGCTGAACCTGCAGATCCGCAACAGCAGTCTTTCGCAGTTTTTCTTCAACGCCGATGCATTCCACCTCGCGTCGTTCAACGGCATCCCGCATCTGGAGGATCCCGAACGACACGCGCTGCGAACCTACGGCTGACCCACGAACGATCGCGACGATGACGAACCCTTCCCAGCAACTCGACGTAGCCCGCCTCACCTCCTATCTGGAAGCGCACGTGCCGGGCTTCGAAGGCCCGGTCGACCTGGAGAAGTTTGCCGGCGGCCAGTCGAATCCGACTTTCCTGCTGCACGCGAAGAGCGGCCGCTACGTGCTGCGCCGCCAGCCGCCGGGCGAACTGCTGAAATCCGCGCATGCGGTCGACCGCGAATTCCGCGTGCTGACCGCGCTGTCGGGCACCGCGGTGCCGGTCGCGCGGCCGTATCACCTCTGCGAAGACCGCGACGTGATCGGCAGCCTGTTCTACGTGATGAGTTTCGAGGATGGCCGGATCTTCTGGGATCCCGCGCTGCCGGAACTGCCGAAGGCCGATCGCGCGGCGTGCTACGACGCGCTGCTGCAGACGATGGCCGCGCTGCACGACGTCGATGTCGACGCGGTGGGCCTGGCCGACTACGGCCGCCCCGGCAACTACTTCGAGCGCCAGATCGGCGTGTGGACGAAGCAGTATCGCGCGGCCGAAACCGAGCGTCTCGACGCGATGGAGACGCTGATCGACTGGCTGCCGAAAGCGTGCCCCGAGGACACGGGTCGGCCGGCGCTGGTGCACGGCGATTTCCGGATCGACAACCTGATGTTCGCGCGCGACGGTTATCGCGTGCAGGCCGTGCTCGACTGGGAACTGTCGACGCTCGGCAATCCGCTCGCCGATCTCGCGTATTTCTGCATGTGCCTGCGGCTGCCGTCCGGCGGGCAGGTGCGCGGGCTCGCGGGCCAGGATCGCGCCGAACTCGGCATTCCGGACGAAGCGGCGATCGTCGCGCGTTATTGCGAACTGCGCGGGATCGAGCCGATCCGCGACTGGCACTTCTATCTCGCGTTCAGTTTCTTCCGGCTCGCGTCGATCGCGCAGGGCGTGAAGGCGCGCGCGCTGCAGGGCAACGCGTCGAGCGAGCAGGCGCTGCGCGTCGGCGCGATGGCCGGGCGGCTGGCCGAACTGGCCGTGAGCGTGATCGACGCGCATCGCTGAACGCGCCGCGATCGTCACGCGGCGACACGACAACGACACACCCATCAATGGAGGAGCGAGACAACATGGCAACGAATCTGTTCGACCTGACCGGCAAGATCGCGCTGGTGACGGGCGCGAGCCGCGGCATCGGCGAGGAAATCGCGAAACTGCTCGCGGAGCAGGGCGCGCACGTGATCGTGTCGAGCCGCAAGCTCGACGACTGCCAGGCCGTGGCCGACGCGATCGTCGCGGCGGGCGGCCGCGCCGAGGCGCTGGCCTGCCACGTCGGCCGGCTGGAAGACATCGCCGCGACGTTCGAGCATATCCGCGGCAAGCACGGGCGGCTCGACATCCTCGTGAACAACGCGGCCGCGAACCCGTATTTCGGGCACATCCTCGATACGGATCTTGCCGCGTACGAGAAGACCGTCGACGTGAACATCCGCGGCTACTTCTTCATGTCGGTCGAGGCCGGCAAGCTGATGAAGGCGCACGGCGGCGGTGCGATCGTCAACACGGCGTCGGTGAACGCGCTGCAGCCGGGCGACCGGCAGGGCATCTACTCGATCACGAAGGCGGCCGTCGTCAACATGACGAAGGCGTTCGCGAAGGAATGCGGGCCGCTGGGCATCCGCGTGAATGCGCTGCTGCCGGGGCTGACCAAGACAAAGTTCGCCGGCGCGCTGTTCGCCGACAAGGACATCTACGAGAACTGGATGGCGAAGATCCCGCTGCGCCGCCACGCGGAGCCGCGCGAAATGGCCGGCACCGTGCTGTATCTCGTGTCGGATGCGTCGAGCTACACGAACGGCGAATGCATCGTCGTCGACGGCGGCCTGACGATCTGAGCGTGCGATGAAACTCGACAGCTACGCCGGGCAGGCCGTGATGATCACCGGCGCCGCAAGCGGCTTCGGCGCGTTGCTCGCGACCGAACTGGCCGCGATGGGCGCGCGGCTCGCGCTCGGCGATCTGAACGAGGCAGCGCTCGAACGCGTGGCCGCACCGTTGCGCGCGGCCGGCGCCGACGTGATCGCGCAGCGCTGCGACGTGCGCATTGAGGCCGACGTCGCATCGCTGGTGCACGCGGCGGCCGCGCGCTTCGGGCGGCTCGACGTCGGCATCAACAACGCGGGCATCGCACCGCCGATGAAGGCGCTGATCGACACCGACGAAGCCGATCTCGACCTGAGCTTCGCGGTGAACGCGAAGGGCGTGTTCTTCGGGATGAAGCACCAGATCCGCCAGATGCTCGCGCAGCACGAAGGCGTGATCCTGAACGTCGCGTCGATGGCCGGGCTCGGCGGCGCGCCGAAGCTGGCCGCGTACGCGGCGTCGAAGCATGCGGTGGTCGGGCTCACGAAGACGGCCGCGCTCGAATACGCGCGCCACGGCATCCGCGTGAACGCGGTGTGCCCGTTCTACAGCACGACGCCGATGGTCACTGACGGCGATATCAGCGACCGCCAGGACTTTCTCGCGCAGGGCTCGCCGATGAAGCGGCTCGGCCGGCCCGACGAAATCGTCGCGACGATGCTGATGCTGTGCGCGAAGGAAAACACTTATCTGACCGGGCAGGCCGTCGCCGTCGACGGCGGTGTCTCGGCCTTCTGAACGAACGGAACACGAAAATCCCGAGGAGTCGATCATGGACTTTGGCTACACCCCGAAAGTGGAAGAACTGCGCGAGCGCGTGAGGGCGTTCATGGATGCGCACATCGTGCCGCGCATCCGCCAGTGGAACGATGAAGTGCATGCGGGCCAGTATCCCGTGTCGTTCATGGAAGAGCTGAAGGAACGCGCGAAGGCGGAAGGGCTGTGGAACCTGTTCCTGCCGCACCTGAAGGACGACGAGCCCGGCATGGGCCTGACGAACCTCGAATACGCGCCGCTCGCCGAGATCATGGGGCGCGTGAGCTGGGCGTCGGAGGTGTTCAACTGCAACGCGCCGGACACCGGCAACATGGAGCTGCTGCACATGTTCGCGACGCCCGAACAGCGCGAACAGTGGCTGCTGCCGCTGCTGCGCGGCGAGATCCGCTCGGCGTTCGCGATGACGGAGCCCGACGTGGCGTCGTCGGATGCGACGAACATCACGACGCGCATCGAGCGCGTGGGCGACGAGTACGTGATCAACGGCCGCAAGTGGTTCATCACGAACGCCGCGCATCCGAACTGCAAGATCTTCATCGTGATGGGCAAGACCGATCCCGAGGCCGCGTCGCACCAGCAGCAGAGCATGATTCTCGTGCCGCGCGACACACCGGGCGTGACGATCGTGCGCAACATCACGGTGGTCAATCACCACGCGCCGGAAGGGCACTGCGAGATCACGTTCGACAACGTGCGCGTGCCGGCGCGCAACCTGCTCGGCGAGGAAGGCAGCGGTTTCGCGCTCGCGCAGGCCCGCCTCGGGCCGGGCCGCATCCATCACTGCATGCGCTCGATCGGTGCGGCCGAGCTTGCGCTGGAGCTGATGGTCGACCGCGCGCAGTCGCGCGAGGCGTTCGGCAAGCCGCTGAACCGGCACGGCACGATCGGCGAATGGATCGCACGCTCGCGCATCGAGATCGACCAGGCGCGCCTGCTCGTATTGAAGGCCGCGTGGATGATCGACAAGGTCGGCGCGAAGGCCGCGCGCAAGGAAATCTCGATGATCAAGGCGCTGGTGCCGACCGTTTATACGGACGTCTGCGACCGCGCGATGCAGGTGTTCGGCGCGGCGGGGTTGAGCCCCGATACGCCGCTCGCGGATCTGTGGACCTGGGGCCGCGCGCTGCGCTTCGCCGACGGCCCGGACGAGGTGCACCTGCAGGCGATCGCGCGGATGGAGATCAAGGACGGCGTGCCGGGTTCGACGGCGGCCTACCTGACGCCGCCGCCGCGCGGTTGAGCGGCGCGCAGGCATGCGCAACGCATCGGGTGCGGCCCGCGGCGTCGGCATGGACGAACGAACGGCGCGCGCCGTAAGATGCCGGCAAGGAGATCCGGCGATGCGCCTTTCGAAGATTGATCTGAACCTGTTCGTCGTATTCGAGGCGATCTACAACAAGCGCAACCTGACGCGGGCGGCCGAGGTGCTGAACCTCACGCAGCCGGCCGTCAGCAATGCGCTGGCGCGGCTGCGCAAGACGCTGAACGATCCGCTGTTCGTCAGCACGCCGGCCGGGATGATGCCGACGCCGATGGCCGAGAACATCGTCGGCCGCGTGCGCGAGGCGCTGCAGCTGCTCGATTCGAGCGCGCACGAAGGCGACGTGTTCGATCCGGCTTCTTCCGAGCGCGTGTTCCGGCTCAGCATGAGCGACCTGACCGAAGCGCTGCTGCTGCCCGCGCTCGGCGAACTGCTGCAGACGCATGCGCCCGGCATGCACGTGCGCAGCTACACGATGGACCGCCGTGAAGTGGCCACGGCGCTCGCGAACGGCTCGGTCGACATCGCGATCGACGCGCCGCTGATCGGCGATCCGCATCTGCACCAGGCGCTGCTCGTGCGCGACCGTTACGCGTGCATGATCCGCGACGATCACCCGTTCAAGGGCAATACGCTGACCATGGACGACTACCTGTCGATGGGGCATATCCACGTATCGAGCCGCCGCAAGGGCAGCGGGCACGTCGACGCGGAACTGACGCGTCTCGGCTTGCGCCGCAATATCCAGATGCGCGTGCAGCACTACATGGTCGCGCCGCTGATCGCGATGCGCGGCGATCTCGCGCTGACGGCGCCGCTGCGGCTGCTGCAGCGCTATCCGGCGCGCATCCTCGAACTGCCGTTCGAGATGCCGGGCCTCGACTACTTCTGCTACTGGCATCGCAGCGCCGATCAGGACCAGGGCAGCCAATGGTTGCGCGAACAGCTGATGACGCTGATGGGCGGGATGGGCGAGCCGCAGTAACCGAGGCGGGCCGCGCCTGGGTCACGTGTTCGCCGCATCGTCATCGACCACGCAACGCCTGCTCCAGTACTTTCGCCACGTGCACGGCCCGCGTCTGCGCGCCGTCCTGGATCTGATGCCGGCAACTCGTGCCGTCCGCGACGACGATCGTGCCTTCGGCCCGCGCACGCACGGCCGGCAGCAGCGACAGCTCGGCCATCGCCTGCGACGCATCGTAATGCTCGGCTTCATAGCCGAAGCTGCCGGCCATCCCGCAGCACGACGATTCGACCGGCGACACCTTCAACCCCGGAATCCAGCGCAGCACGGTCTGCACCGGCGTGAACGCGCCGAACGCCTTCTGATGGCAGTGGCCGTGCACCAGCGCCTCGGCCGCGTCGATCGCATCGAGCGGCAGCGACAGCCGGCCGGCTGCCTGTTCGCGGACCAGGAATTCCTCGAACAGGAACGCGTGGCGAGCAAGCCGTGCCGCTTCTTCGCCATAACCATACGCAAGAAACTCGTCGCGCATCGACAGCAGGCAGGACGGCTCCAGCCCGACGATCGCGACACCGCGCTCGAGGTAGGGCCGCAGCGTGTCGAGCGTGCGCTTCGCTTCGGCCTTCGCCTCGTCGACGAGGCCGGCCGCGAGGAACGTGCGGCCGCAGCACAGCGGCCGCTCGCCGGCGCGCACGTTGAAGTGCACGGTATAACCGGCCGCTTCGAGCACGGCTTGCGCGGCGCGTGCGTTGTCCGGTTCCTGGTAGTTGCTGAACGTATCGACGAAGAGCAGCACGTCGCGGGTTGTCGAGCCGGCCGACGTTGTACCGGCACCGGTATCCGCATCCCCCAGAAACGGCCGCGCAAACGCAGGCAGCGCACGCTGCGGCGCAAGGCCGATCCAGCGTTTCACCAACGACGCGACGATCGGCACGCCGTTCGCGAACGCGATCGTGCCGCGCATCCGTGCCGCCCACGGCGCATAACGCGGCAGATACGCGACGAGCCGTTCGCGCAGCGTCGTGCCGTGCTTGCGATTCCACGCGTGCCGCGCCTCGATCTTGAAGCGCGCCATGTCGACCCCCGTGGGGCAATCGCGCTTGCAGCCCTTGCATGACACGCACAGGTCGAGCGCGGCCTTCACGTCGTCGCCGGCGAGGCCGTCCGTGCCTAGCTGGCCCGTCACCGCAAGCCGCAGCGTGTTCGCGCGGCCGCGCGTCACATGCTGCTCGTCACGCGTCACGCGGTAGCTCGGGCACATCGTGCCCGCGTCGAACTTGCGGCAGTGGCCGTTGTTGTTGCACATCTCGACGGCCGACGCGAGCCCGTGCGTGATGTCGGCGCCCGTGCCGGGTTCGGTCTCTGCGCCGGTCAGCGGGTTGCGCGTGACGTTCCAGGCCGACCAGTCGAGTGCGGGCCGCAGCGGCAGCGCCGCATAGCCAGGCGCGAAACGGAAATTGTCGCGCGCATCCATGCGCGGCGGATTGACGATCTTGTCGGGGTTGAAGCGGTTGTCGGGATCGAACAGCGTCTTGATCTCCGCGAACGCCGCATTGAGGCGCGGGCCGTACTGCCACGCAACCCATTCGCCGCGGCACAGGCCGTCGCCGTGTTCGCCCGAATACGCGCCCTTGTATTCGCGCACGAGCGCCGCGGCTTCGTCGGCGATCTCGCGCATGCGCGTCGCGCCGTCGCGCCGCATGTCGAGGATCGGCCGCACGTGCAGCGTGCCGACGCTGGCATGCGCGTACCACGTGCCCTCGGTTTCGTGCTTGTGGAACACGTCGGTCAGGCGGCGCGTGTACTCGGCCAGATGTTCGAGCGGCACCGCGCAATCCTCGATGAACGACACCGGCTTGCCGTCGCCCTTCATGCTCATCATGATGTTCAGCCCGGCCTTGCGCACGTCCCACAGCGCCTTCTGCGCGCCGGCATCGGTCATCTTCACGACGCTGTCGGGCAGGCCGAGATCGGCCATCAGTTCGGCGAGCCGGTCGAGCTGCGTCAGCTGCGCATCGTGCGATTCGCCCGCGAACTCGACGAGCAGGATCGCCTGCGGCTGTCCGACCAGCGCCTGTTCGATCACGGGCCGGAACGCCGGGTTCTCCGTCGACAGGTCGATCATCGTGCGATCGACGAGCTCGACGGCCACCGGCTTCAGCTTCACGATGTGCTGCGCGGTATCCATCGCCTGATAGAAGGTCGGGAAGTTCACGACGCCGAGCGCCTTGTGCGCGGGCAGCGGCGCGAGCTTCAGCGTGATCTGCCGGCTGTAGGCCAGCGTGCCTTCCGAGCCGACAAGCAGGTGCGCGAGATTCGCGTGGCCGTCGTCGGTGTACGCGCGCGGGTTCTGGCAGTCGAACAGGTCGAGGTTGTAGCCGGCCACGCGGCGCAGCACCTTCGGCACGCGTTCGACGATCTCGTCGCGCTCGCGCTGCGCGATCCGTTCGACCCCGTGCAGCAGGTCGAGCGTACGGCGGTCGGTGACCGGCTGCGCGAGCGAGCCGAACCGGCATTCGCTGCCGTCGGCGAGGATCGCGTCGATCGCGAGCACGTTGTGCACCATGTTGCCGTACTCGATCGAGCGCGACCCGCACGAGTTGTTGCCGGCCATCCCGCCGATCGTGCATTGCGCGCCGGTCGACACGTCGACCGGGAACCACAGCCCGTGCGGCTTCAGCCATGCGTTCAGGTGATCGAGCACGATGCCGGGCTCGACGGTGACGGTGCGCGCCTGCGCATCGAATTCGACGATCCGGTTCAGCCATTTGCTGTTGTCGACGACGAGCGCCTCGCCGACCGTCTGCCCGCACTGGCTCGTGCCGGCGCCGCGCGCGAGCACGGGGATCTTGCGGTCGCGCGCGATGTCGAGCGCGATCCGCAGGTCGTCCTGGTCGCGCGGCACGACCACGCCGAGCGGCATGATCTGGTAGATCGACGCGTCGGTCGCGTAGCGGCCGCGGCTCGCGCGGTCGGCATGGACGTCGCCGCGCATTTCCGTGCGCAGCCGCTCGAACAGCGGCGACAGCGCGGCGCCTTGCGACGGCACGAGATGGACGGGGCGGACCAGCGAAGGCGAGACGGCGGATTTCATGGCGGCGGTCGGTAGCGAGAGAAGACGAACGGATCAGGCGAGCGTGACGCTGACGGGCGGCAGCCCCGGCATGCGGCCGATGGCCGTGCCCGCGGCCTGCGGGAAATACATGCCCGTGTACGAGCCGGTCGTGACGACGGTGCCGGCCGGCAGCGCGATGCCGCGCCGCGAGGCGTGATTGACGAGCCACGGCAGCAGGCGGCGCGGGTCGCCGGCGGGGTTGGTACCAGGCGTGGCGCTTGCGATGTCCTGCCCGTCGAACGCGAACGCGGGGGCGGGCGCGACGAACGGGAAATCGGCGCGATAACCGGTCATCTCGCCGAGCACGAGCGCGCCGTGGTTCTGCAGGTCGGCGAGTTGCGCGGCGGGCGCGACGTCCGGCCATTCGCGGAAGCGGCTCGCGACGATCTCGATCGCGGCGCCCATCTGCGCGATGCCGTTGAACACTTCGTCGTCGGCATACGCGTCGGCACGCGGCGCGAAGTCGCGGCCGAAGCGGAACGCGATCTCCAGTTCGAGGCCGAGCGGCCGGAACGCGCCGCGCGGCAGCGTGATGCCGCTCGCGTGCCGGCAGTCGTCGGGCAGCGGCGCGCCCTGGATCGGCCCGTCGGGCTGTTTCGCGCCGACCTTCCACGCGCCGATCGCGGCGCTGCGTTCGGCGAGCACTTGCGCCTGCACCGCATACGCGGCGTCGGCGCTGGCGGGAACGAGTTCGGGCGGCAGCGCGGCGAACGCGATGCCGTGTTGCCAGCCGGCGGCGAGCCGGGCGGCGAGGTCATGGGTAGCTTGGGTCATGGTGACGAGTCGAGAAAAAAGCGGGGCGGCGACAGCGCCCCGTGGGCATCAGGCCGGCGAGCGATTGGCGGCGCGCTGTTCGGCGCGCATGTCGGCGAAGCGGCTTTCCGGCTGCATGCGGAACGCGAGCAGCACGCCCACGCCCATCAGCACCATGCTGCCGATGAACGGCAGCTCCCAGCTGCCGAAGCGGTCGATCACGTAGCCGGAGATCACGGGCGACAGGATCGCCGCGAGCGCGGAGCCGGAATTCATCATCCCGCTCGCGGTGCCCGAGTATTCCGGCGCGATGTCCATCGGCACGGCCCACATCGGGCCGATCGTCATCTCGGCGAAGAAGAAGCCGGCCGCGAGGCACGCCATCGACACGTACAGGTGGTGCGTGAACAGCAGCGGCAACAGCGACAGCAGCGTGAACAGCATGCAGATCGACACCATCCAGCTGCGCGCGCGCTTGAGGCTGCCGGTGCGCGCGTAGATGCGGTCGGTGACGAGGCCGCCGAGCGTGTCGCCGATCACGCCCGCGAAGAACACCGCGGACGCGAACACCGCGGACTTCTTCAGGTCGAGGTCGTAGCTGTGCAGGAAGTACTGCGGAATCCAGCTCAGGAACAGCCACAGCGTCCAGCCGTAGCAGAAGTACACGATCGTGACGGGCATCATCCGGCGGAACAGCGGGCCCCACGGCACGGTCGCGGGTTTCTGCTTCGGGGGCGGCAGCGCGTCGAGTTCGGCCTGCGTGATGCGCGGGTGGTCCTTCGGGTGTTCGGTGTAGACGAGCGCCCACACCACGACCCACACGATGCTGATCACGCCGCAGATGTAGAACGACTCGCGCCAGCCGTACACGGCCATCACCGCGACGACGGCGGCCGGCGCGACTGCGTTGCCGACGCGCGAGAACGCGTGCGTGATGCCCTGCGCGAAGCCGCGTTTCTCGCGCGGCACCCAGCGCGACATCGCCGACGTGGCCGCCGGGAACGTCGCGCCTTCGCCGAGCCCGAGCAGCAGGCGCGCGGCGAGCAGCGACGCGAGGCCGCCGGCCATCCCGGTGAGCAGCGTCGCGATGGCCCACAGCAGCCCGCACGCGAGCAGCGTGCGGCGCGCGCCGAAGCGGTCGCTGACCCAGCCGCCGATGATCTGGAATACGAGGTACGGATACGCGAACGCGGAGAACACGAGACCGATCTCCGTCTTGTTCAGCCCGAATTCCTTGCCGAACCCGGCGGCGGCCGTGCTCACGTTCACACGATCGAGGTACGTAATGAAGTACATCACGCACAGCATCACCAGCACGATGCCGGTCGCTCGGAACAGCTTCATGTTGTGTCTCCTGGATGTTGTCTGGCTTGCAGCCGCGCCGGTTCTGGGTCCGGCTTCGTGCCGATGCAGCGCGGCCGCGCGTCGTGCGCAGGCCGCAGGGGGTACGGGCGAGAGGCCGGCGGCGTGCCGCCGGGCCATGCGATCAGGCCGCCGCGCGCAGGGCGGGCGTGTGCGTGTTCGACGCGAGGTAGTCCATCGCCGCGACGACCCCGCTCGCGGCGACCGGCACGCCGGCGAGCTTCAGCCCCATCTCGCAGCCGGCGAGCGTCGCCATCAGCGTGAGGTCGTTGCAGTCGCCGAGATGGCCGATCCGGAACATCTTGCCGCGCAGCTTGCCGAGCGCCTGCCCGAGCGACATGTCGAAGCGTTCGTAGATCAGCTTGCGCACGGCGTCCGCGTCGACGCCGTCGGGCATCATCACGCCGGTCAGCACCGGGCTGTAGACGGCCGGGTCCGCGCACTGGATCTCGAGGCCCCAAGCGCGCACCGCGCGGCGCGTCGCTTCCGCGAGCCGCTGGTGGCGCGCGAACACGGCGTCGAGCCCTTCGCCGAGGATCATGTCGAGCGCTTCGGCCAGCCCGTACAGCAGGTTGGTGTTCGGCGTGTACGGCCAGTAGCCGGTCTTGTTCGCCTCGATGATCTCGTGCCAGCCCCAGAACGCGCGCGGCAGATTCGCGTGCTCGCTCGCCGCGAGCGCCTTTGGCGACACCGCGTTGAAGCTGATGCCCGGCGGCAGCATCAGCCCTTTCTGCGAACCCGATACCGTCACGTCGACGCCCCATTCGTCATGGCGGTAGTCGGCGGACGCGAGCCCCGAGATCGTGTCGACCATCAGCAGCGCCGGGTGCCTAGCCGCGTCGATCGCGCGGCGCACCGCGGCGATGTCGGACGTGACGCCGGTCGATGTCTCGTTGTGCACCACGCACACGGCCTTGATGTCGTGCGCGGTGTCGGCGCGCAGGCGTGCTTCGATCATGTCGGGCTGCACGCCGCGGCGCCAGCCCTCGATGCCGGGCAGGCCGAGGAATTCGGGCTTCAGGCCGAGCGCGTCGGCCATCTTCTTCCACAGCGTCGCGAAGTGGCCCGTCTCGAACATCAGCACGGTGTCGCCGGCGCTCAGCGTGTTGGTCAGCGCGGCTTCCCACGCGCCGGTGCCCGACGCCGGATAGATGATCACCGGCTGCGTGGTCTTGAAGATCTTCTTGATGCCGGCGAGCACCTTGAGGCCGAGCGCGCCGAATTCGGGGCCACGGTGGTCGATGGTCGGATAGCTCATCGCCCGCAGGATGCGGTCGGGCACCGGGCTCGGCCCCGGAATCTGCAGGAAGTGGCGGCCGGACGGATGAAAGTCGAGGTGCAGCATGGTCGTTCTGTCTCCTTGGTTGCATTTTGAATTTTGCATGCAAAATACTTTAGCAGAGCGATCGCCGAGAAACCAAGCGCTGATTTCGCCGAAAATGCCGGTGTTTACCCGACATTGGCGGGGTGATATTCGGGTCGGGCGAGTTGCAGTAGAATCGCGTGAAGCAAGAGGGAAGGACTTTGCATGCAAGATTTGAATGATCTGGAGCATGTCGGCGGCGCGCCGGCATTGCCGAAACTGGAGCGGCAGCGGCTGCACGACACGGTGGTCGAGCACCTGCGCAAATTCATCGTGGAAGGCGTGCTCACGCCGGGCATGCGGCTGAACGAGCGCGAGCTGTGCGAGACGCTCGGCATCTCGCGCACGCCGCTGCGCGAGGCGTTCAAGGTGCTGGCGGCCGAGGGGCTGCTGGTGCTGTCGCCGAACCGCGGCGCGAGCGTGTACCGGATGAGCGAATCGGAGATCCGCGAGACGTTCGAGCTGATGTCGGGGCTGGAGGCGTTCTCAGGCGAGCTGGCCTGCGAGCGCATCACGCCGGCCGAGCTCGCGGAGATCAAGGCGCTGCACTACTCGATGCTCGCGTGCCGGATGCAGAACGACCTGCCCGGCTACTACAGCCGCAACCAGGAAATCCACGACCGCATCAACGAGGCCGCGCGCAACTCGGCGCTGCGCGGCACGTACCAGTCGATCAACCGCCGGATCATGTCGATGCGGTTCCGCTCGAACCAGCACGTCGAGAAGTGGGATCGCGCGGTGCACGATCACGAGGAGATGATCAAGGCGCTGGAGGCGCGCGACGGCAAGGCGCTCGCGGCGATCCTGCGGCGCCATCTGCTGGAGAAGCGCGACGCGGTGTTGCTGCTGCACGCCGAAGTCGACGCTTGAGCGCGCACCGCGCGCGAACTCAGAATGCGGTGCGCAGGCCGAGCCCCGCCGAATCGCCATTCCCGACTCCGCTCGCGCGATCGCGCATGAACGCGACGTAGACGTCGGTCCGTTTCGACAGCCGGTAGTCGTAGCCGAGCGCCCAGGTCGTTCTCGACGGGCGGTCGCGCCCGTGGCTTTTCGCGGCCATGACCGACGCGAGCAGCGTACCGAAGCCGAGCGGCACGGCCGCGCCCACCTGGCCGCTATGCGTGCCGAGCCCGCCGCCGTCGATCGTGTCGTGCACGTACTGGTAGAACGCGGTGAACTTCACGAACTTCAGGTCGTAGCCGACACCGGCCAGCACGGCGTCCTGCTGCGTGAAGCCTGCGATCGATGCGGTCAGGTCGCCCGGCGCGCGGTCGTAGCGCGCCTGCTGGTACGCAAGCGTCGCGCTGAATGCGCGTTGCCGGTCGTAGGTGACGCTGCCGCCCCACTGGTTCGCGCCGGTGTGGCCGGGTTCGTTGCCCGTCGCATAGATCAGGCTCGCCTGCAGCGCATGCTCGGCGGGCGTCGTAACCAGCACCGAATTGCTCCAGCCGTTGTCGCCGACGAGGCCTTGCCCCGCGACGCCCTTGTACATCTGGTTCAGCGCCGGCGAAAAACCGAACGACGTCGAGAACGGGTTGAAGCGCACGACGGAGATGTAATACGGCGTCGTGTTGCGTCCCGCGCGCAGCACGCCGTACGGTGTGGAAACGCCGACATACGCGTTGCGACCGAAGAACGTATCGCCGCTGAAGCGGCCGGCGCCGCCGTTCGACGGGCGCATGAACGCTTCGAGCGCGAATTGCAGCGCATAACCGCCACCGAGATCCTCGCGGCCGCCGATCCCCCAGAAGCTCGTCGTGAAGCCGCCCGAATTCATCGCAACCGCGCGCGGCTTGCCGAGACTCTTTTGCGTGCCGACATAGACGTCGGCCAGCCCGTACAGCGAGACGGACGACTGCGCCGCGACGTCGTCGGCGATCGTGCACGCGATCAGCGATGCGCCGATGGTCGACAGGAGGCGTCGCCGGCCGCTGGCATTCCGGATTGAATGAATAGGCATACTGATCGAATCGTGTAGAGGAAGCGATGGCGAACGGAACGGCCGACGGCGGGCGCCACGCCCGGCCGTCAGCCGCCGGGAACGTCAGAACACGTGGCGAATGCCGGCACGCCCGACCGCCTGCTTCTGGTTGCTCGACGGATTGAAACCCGCGATCTGCGCGACCGGTGCATCGCCCGCCGCCTTCTGGAATGCACCCATCACATAGACGCTCGTGCGCTTGGACAGCGCGTATTCGACGCTCAGGTTGAACTGGTGATACTTCGGCTCCGCGTTCGTCGCGTGGTCGCGGCCCGTCGTGTACGTGTAGCCCGCGCCGACCGTCACGGCCGGCGTCGGCGTGACGAGCGTCGACAGCTCGTAGTTCTGGAATGTCGCGTCGTGCCCCGCGCTGCCCTGCTGGAAGTTCGTGTTCGTGAAGTCGGCCAGCAGCTTCAGCCACTGCACGACCTGGTACGACGCGCCGACGCCGAACACCTTCTGCGCACGCGCTGCATCGAGGTAGTTGCCGTAGATCGCGTTCGTGAAGCCCGGATAGTTCTGGTAGCCCTGCGTCGACACGCCCGGGTTGTTGATGCGCAGATAACCGATACCGAGGCCGATCGGCCCCGCCGCGTAGTTCGCACCGACGCTGAACGTCGCGTTGTCGGAGAAGCGCCCCGGCTGCCCGCCGAACGCATAGAGGCCGCCGAACGTGAAGCCCGCGATCGTCGGGCTGCGGTACTTGACCGCGTTCGAGATCGGGAAGCCGTTGTCGGTGTTGTCCATGTCGTTCGGGTGCGCGAAGTAGTAGCCGCCGATGTTGCCGTTCAGCGTGAACGGCTCGACGTAGTCGACGATCGAATCCCACTGGCGGCCGAGCGTGAGCGTGCCGAGCTTCGTGTCGTTCAGGCCGACGTAAGCATTGCGCGAAAACGCGAGCCCGCTGCCGAGGCGGCCGGAGTTGATGTCGAAGCCGCTTTCGAGCCGGAAGATCGCGCTCAGGCCCCCGCCGAGATCCTCGGTGCCGCGCACGCCCCAGCGGCTGCCGGCCGTCACGCCCGATGCGAGCTGCACGAGATGCTTGCCCTGCACGTTCGATACGTAGTCGACGCCATCCTCGACGATGCCGTACAGCGTGACGCTGCTTTGCGCGTGGGCGGTGGCGGCCGCGGCGAGCGGCAGCGCGAACAGGAGTTTTTTCATGGTGGTGTTCCGGTGCGGTGTGGGTGAAAGACGGCGAACGGTGGGTCGATCCGGTTGCATGCGGACGTGCGTCCCCCGCGCCGCGATCGAGTGACGATCGCGGCGGCGGGAAAACGGTGAAACGAAGGGAGTGTGTTGTGCGGCTATCGCTCAGTCGCGATACGCGCGCAGCAGCGTATCGGCGGCCCGGAAGTCGGGCGTCAGCGGGCGGTCGCGCTCGAGGAAAGCGACCTTCGTGCGCAGCGCGCGGTACAGCGGCTGCGTGGCCGGCGCGAGCGTGAACGACGGCTGCTTGCGCTGGCGCAGGTCGATCGCCTGCGCGGCTTCGATGAGTTCGAGGCCGAGCAGCGTGTAGCTCGCGTCGATCTGCTTCTGCACGCGCTGCACGACGTCGGGTGCGTTCGTCGCGATGTCCTCGATGCCGCCGGCCACCGGCAGGTAGTCGAGCGACACGGGCATCGCGAGCGACTTCACCGTCATCGCGAGCGCGGTCGGCGGCTTCTCCATCGCGCCGAACGCATGCACGGTTTCCTCGGTGCCGAGGAAGCGCGAGAGGCCGGTGAGGTGCGGGTCGTTCAGCTTGACGATGCGCTGCGCGGACGCGAGTGCGTTGTGGCCGAGCGCGAGCCCAAGTTGCTCGAACGCGAGCACCCACGGCAGCGGCTCGAAGTTCGCGCTCGGCAGCACCGCGCCGCCGCCGTCGACGTAACCGGCCGCATCCTGCGCGCGGTTCGACTTCGGCGTGACGCCGACCGCGACGCCCGGATTGTCGTCACTCGAATTGAGCTGGACCTGCAGCAACGCGCGCGCTTCGTCGTAGGTGCGATCCTCTTCGCCGAGCAGGTAGACGCCGGAACGGAAGCTGAGCGGATCCTGCAGCGGCCGGTCCGCGTCCTTGTTCCACAGGCTGCTGCCCGCGAGCAGCATGCGCAGCGCCGCGCCGGCGCGCAGCGTGGCCGGGAACGGCCGCAACGCCAGCGTGTCCTCGCGGAACGGCGACACGTTGCCGTTCAGCCCCTGCAGGCTCAGCGCGAACACGAGCTTCGACACCTGCGCGAGGCGCGCCATGTCGGTGAGCGCCAGCGCCGCCATGCCGGCCGAATACGCGTTGGAACTGAGGATCGCGAGTGCGTCCTTGCCGTACGGATGGATCGTCGCGATGCCGGCCGACTTCAGCGCGTCGGCGGCCGCGAGCTTGCGGCCCTGGTAGTACACGTCGCCTTCGCCGAGCATCGCGAGGCCGACGTGGCTCAGGATCGTGATGTCGGCCTCGCCGATCGAGCCGTCCGCCGGCATCGCCGGCGTGACGCCGCGATTGAGGAACTGCGCGTACGCGTCGACGATCGCCGGCTGCACGCCGGCACCGCCGTCGAGCATCGCGTTCAGGCGCGCGGCCATCGCGGCGCGGGCCACGCGCACGCTCATGTCGGGCCCGACGCTGCCCGAATGCGCATGGATCAGCCCGATGTTGAAGCGCGTCGACGCGTCGATGACCTCCTGCGACAGCTTGCCGTGCGCGTCGACCATCTCGCGGTCCTTGTTGAGGCCGACGCCGACCGTCAGCCCGTAGATCTGCTGGCCGGCCGCGGCGGCCTTCAGCAGCACGTCGTGCGCGGCGACGACCCGCTGGCGGGCGGCGGGCGCGATCGACACGGCTTCGCCGTCGGCGATGCGCGCGATCGATTCGGGCGTGACGGACCGGCCGTCGAGTGTGACGTCCGCGAAGGCCGGGACGGCGGCGAAAAGCGCGAGCGCGATCGCGCTCCGCATGAGGAAGCGTTGCATGAAGCAGTTCTCCGATTTCAGGCGTGACGTGACGTGGAAGACAGCGCGGCGATCGACGCGAGCGCGATGACGCTCGCGACCATCACATACCAGGCAGGCGCGAACGGGTTGCCGGACCGTTGCGTGAGCCACGCGAGGATCGCGGGCGCGAAGCCGCCGAAGATCGTCGTGGCGATGTTGTAGGACAGGGACATGCCGGTCGCGCGCACGCGGGTCGGGAACAGCTCCGACAACGCGGCCGGCGCGACGCCCGTGAAGATCGCGACCATCACGCAGAACGCGCTCTGCACCGTGATCAGCGCGGCGAGCGTATGCACGTCGGCGAGCCAGCGCAGCAGCGGATACACCGACACGAGCATCAGCAGCGCGCCGGCCGTGAGCACCTTGCGCCGGCCGAAGCGATCCGACCAGCTGCCCGCGCATACGCAGGTGACGGCCATCAGGCAGTTGCCGACCAGCGACGCGATGAACGCGTCGCGTCCGTCGAAGTGCAGCGCGCGCTGCACGTGCGTCGGCATGTAGATCACCAGCGCATACACGCAGACGGCCCACAGCACCGAGAACCCGGTACCGACCACGAGCGCGCGCGGATAGTCGCGCACGACCTGCAGCAGCGGCGTCTTGCGCTCGGCCGGCGCGCGCGCGGCACGCGCCATCTCCGCGCGGAAATGCGGCGTTTCGTCGAGCGTCTTGCGCAGCCACAGGCCGACCGGCGCGATCGCGAGACCGAGGATGAACGGAATCCGCCAGCCCCAGTCGCCGATCTGTTCGCGCGACAGCGTGAGCGTCACGCCGGTGGCGACCAGCGCGCCGAGGATGTTCGACGCGGCCATGCTGGCCTGCAGCCACGACGCGTAACGACCCTTGCGGTCCGCCGGCGCGTGCTCGATCAGGAACGCCGCCGCGCCGCCGACTTCGCCGCCGGCCGAGAAGCCCTGCAGCAGGCGGCCGCACAGGATCAGCAGCGGCGCGCCGACGCCGATCGCGGTGAACGGCGGCGCGAACGCGATGATGCCCGTGCCGGCCGCCATCACGAGGATGGTCAGCGTGAGCGCGGCCTTGCGGCCCGCACGATCGCCGTACACGCCGATCGCGAGCGCACCGAGCGGCCGCGCGATGAAGCCGATCCCGAACGCCATGAACGCCTCGACCAGCTCGGTGCCCGTGTCGCCGCGATGGAAGAAGTTCTGCGCGATGTACACGGCAAAGAACGCGTAGACGGAAAAGTCGTACCACTCCAGCGCGTTGCCGATCGAGGCCGCGGCGATGGCGCGCCCGGCACGTGTGGCAGGGGGCGACACGGCCGTGGCCGTGTCGAGGGGAACCGCGGTTTGCTTCACTTCGATCTCCTGTCGTCGTGCGGGGCGGCCTTACAGCCGGATATGCGGAATCTGCTTGCGTTCCGCTTCATCGAGCGCTTCTTCGTAGCCGGCGTCCGCATAGCGGATCACGCCGAGCGCGGTGTCGTTGGTCATCGACAGCGTCAGCCGCTCGTTCGCCGCGGCGCTGCCGTCGGCGACCACGGTGATGCCCGCGCTCGTCATGTAGCCGCTGTAACCGCCGCCGCCCGAATGGATCGCGACGAGATCGGCCATCGACGAACAGCTCATCATCGCGTTCAGCAGCGGCCAGTCGGCCACCGCGTCGGAGCCGTCGCGCAGGTTCTCGGTCATGATGTTCGGGTGCGCCATCGCACCGGCGTCGAGGTGGTCGCGCGTGAACGCGACCGGCCCGGCCAGCACGCCGTCGCGCACCATTGCATTGACCGCGAGTGCGAGCCGCGTGCGCTCGCCGTGGCCGAGCCACGCGATCCGCGCGGGCAGGCCTTCGAACGGCACGCATTCGCGCGCGCGCTGGATCCAGTTCGTGACGATCCGGTTGTCCGGGAAGTGCGCGAGCAGGTAGTCGTCGATGACGCGGATGTCGTTCGGGTCGTTCGACAGCGCGATCCAGCGGAACGGGCCGATCGCGCGGCAGAACAGCGGGCGCAGGAACGCCTCGGTGAACACCGGGATCTCGAACGCGCGCGCCACGCCGCCGTCCTTCGCATGCGTGCGGATCAGGTTGCCGTTGTCGAACACGATCGCGCCGCGATCCTTGAAGCCGAGCATCGCCTCGACGTGCCGCACGATCGACGCGCGGCTCGCGTCCATCAGCCGCGTGCGGTCGCTGTCGCGCAGCGCGCGCACTTCGTCGAGCGTGTAGCCGGACGGTACGTAGCCGTACACGAGATCGTGCGCGGCCGTCTGGTCGGTGACGATGTCGGGCACGACGCCGCGCGCGAGGATCGCCGGGAACACGTCGGCCGCGTTGCCGAGCAGGCCGACCGAGATCGGCTCGCGCCGCGCTTGCGCGTCGCGGATCAGCGCAAGCGCCTCGTCGAGATCGCGCGCCTGGCGTTCGAGAAAACCGATCTGCAGCCGCTTGTCGATGCGCGTCTGGTCGATCTCGACGACGAGCGTCGCCGCGTTGGCCATCCGGCCCGCGAGCGGTTGCGCGCCGCCCATCCCGCCGAGGCCGGCCGTCAGGATGAAGCGCCCGCGCAGGTCGTTGTCGAAATGGCGCTCGGCGATTCGCGAGAAGATCTCGTAGGTGCCCTGGATCACGCCCTGCGAGCCGATGTACTGCCAGTCGCCGGCCGTCAGCCCGCCCCAGCAGATCAGGTTGCGCCGTTCCAGTTCGTAGAAGTGCTCGGCTTTCGCCCACTGGCCGATCAGGTTGCAGTTCGCCATCACGACGAGCGGCGCGCTCGCATGCGTGCGCAGCAGCGCGACGGGCTTGCCGGACTGGACGACGAGCGTGTGGTCCTCGTCCATCGTCTTCAGCGTGTGCACGATCGCGTCGTGCGACGGCCAGTCGCGCGCCGCACGGCCGAGCGCCGCGTAGACGATCAATTGTTCGGGGTCCTCGCCAACGGCGAGCACGTTCTCGAGCAGGCGCAGCAGCGCTTCCTGGCGCCAGCCCTTGCAGCGCAGCGTGTTGCCGGACGTGACTTCGAAGGTGCGGGTCATGGTGTCGCCCTCCGTTCAGCGCGCGAGCGCGTAGTTGGCGATCGAGATGCCGAGCGCCGCTTCGACCGGCGGGTAGACCGCCGGATCGAACACCGATGACGACAGCGGAATATGCGCTTTCGCCACCCGCAGCACGTGGATCTCCATCCCTTCCTTCAACTGCCCGGCGCTGACGGGGCGGCCTTCGCTGTCGAGCGTCGTGATCACGTCGGGGTAGGTCGCGATCCGCTCGCCGTGCGCGTCGTCCACCGCCATGTGCTCGTTCATCACATGAATGACCGCGCGCTGCGCGCCGCTGCCGAGATAGACGAGGCCGACGTCGAACGCCTCGCGCGTGTATTCGAGCGTGTTGCGCTCGACCTTGCCGCTCGCGATGATCTCGCCGTGCGTGGCCGCGCAGATCGCGTCGATTACCGCGCTGCCGCCGCGCCGTTCGGCGTCGATGATCGCCTCGCCGAGCGCGAGCGCGCGGCTGATGCCGCCGAGCGCCGCATGCTGGCGCACGTACGACGCGCGAATCGGGTTGCGGCAGCTCGCGATGAAGCCGCCGGCCATGTCGGCCGCCTTGCGCAGCACCGGCGATACTCTCGCGGTCGCGCCGCGCACGACCACTTCCATGTACGCATGCTGCGCGCGGTTGCCGCCGGCTGCCGCCTGGATCATCGGCGCGGTGCTCGACGCGAGGCCGAGCGAGCCCATGTCGCCGGTCGGATGCGCGCGGATGTCGCCCACCGCGTCGACCACCTTGGTGCCGAGCAGCGCGGACGGCAGCCACGCGTTCAGCGTGCTCGACATCCCGTTCTGCCCGATGATGAGCCCCGCGAGCGGCGCACCGAGTGCTTCCTGCACGAGCTGCGCGGCCTTCACGTAATCGGCGCCGAGCATTTGCCAGTCGGTGAGGCCACCCGGCGCGCCGATCGCGGCGGCCGTGGCGATCCACGCGTCGTCCGGCAATTCGTCGATGGCTACCAGTTCGGGGCGGCCGATCGTGACCGCGAGCGTGCCGAGTTCACGGCCGTGGTCGGCCCAGCCGCCGCCGCCGCATGCGAAAACCGAGCCGCCCTTGACGGCGGCTTCGACGTCCTTCGAAGACAGAATGCGTCCCATGTGTCGTTTGTCCTGAGAGGGGAAAAAGGCCGTACGCGCCAGGCGGAAAGCCTTGTGTGGCGGTACTGTCCAAACGATTCTAGGGACGCCGAATATTGAGCGTTATTGCTATTTTATGGAGACTTCATAACGCGATGTTAAGGCTAGGGTAATCCCGTGATGGCGTGTTAACGCCGCAATTCATGCGTCTGCGGAAAGCGCGTGCAGCGTGTCGATGAACTCGTGCGCGAGGCGCGACAGCGGTGCGAGCACGGGGTGCAGCACGCTGACCGGCGCGGCGATGGTCGGCACGATCGGCTTCACGACGATCTGCGGCCACACGGGCCCCGCGACCGTCAGTTCGTCGATCAGCGCGATGCCGGTGCCGGCCTGCGCGAGCGCGCACGCGACGTGCGCCTGCTGCACTTCGATCTTGACCTGCGGCACCAGGCCTTCGTCGCTGAACAGCCGCCGCACCAGTTGCCCGAGCGGAATGTCGCTGCCATAGCCGATCAGCGGCTGGTTCGCGAGATCGCGCACGGCCAGCGTCTTGCGCCGCGCGAACGGGTGCGACGCGGGCACGGCCGCGACCATCCGGTTTTCATAGAGGTGCCGGCTCTCGACGTTCGGGTGCGTGTCCTGCAGGAACGCGATGCCGAGCTCGACCTGCTGCGTGAGCACCGCCTGCAGCAGCACGCTCGGGATCATCGTGTGCAGGATGATGCGCACGTCGGGAAAGCGCTCGTAGAACGCCGCGATCGCGCGCGGCAGCAGCGATTGCCCGAGATTGGGGCTGCACGCGATGCGCAGGTGGCCCATCCGGTTCTCGATCAGGTCTTCGGCGATTTCGTTGACGCGCTGCACGCCCTGGTACACCGCGTTGACTTCGACGAACAGCCGCTGCGCTTCCGGCGTCGGATAGAGCCGCCCCTTGATGCGCTCGAACAGCGCGAGACCGAGCCGCTGCTCCGCATACGAAATGAGCCGGGACACCGCCGGCTGCGACACGTGCAGCAGCTTCGCGGCGCCGCTGATCGAGCCGGTCAGCATGATGGCGCGAAACACTTCGATCTGGCGCAGGTTCAGACGCACAGCCTTAACTCCATGTTATGTGGGGGCGATAAATCGGCATGAGACATTCTGGCAGAGCGCTGCCTAAACTGCTCGTGATCAAAAAAGCAGGAGGCGCAGATGAGCGAATTCGAGCAGGTGGTGCGCGGCCGGTTGGTCGACGCACGCGAGGTGGTCGACGACGGCTGGCTTGCGATCCGGGGTGGGCGGATCGCCGCGCGCGGCGCGGGCGTGCCGCCGGCGGCGCGCGACACGATCGATGCGCGCGGGCAGTGGGTGCTGCCGGGCGTCGTCGACGGGCAGGTGCATGCGGCCAGCCAGGCGAACCAGGAAGGGCTGGGCCATGCGTCGCGCGCGGCCGCCGCGGGCGGCGTGACGGTGATGGTCGACATGCCGTACGACGATCCGGAACCCGTCGCGTCACGCGCGCAGCTCGATCGCAAGATCGCGGAGGCCGAGCGCGATTGCCACGTCGACGTCGCGCTGTACGGCACGCTCAACGCGAAGCACGGCCTCGAAGCGGCGGCTGGGCTGATCGACGGCGGCGTCTGCGCGTTCAAGTTCTCGACGTTCGAGGCAACGCCCGGCCGGTTCCCGCGGGTCGAGGAGGACGTGCTGTACGACGCGTTCCGGCTGATCGCGCCGTCGGGCCTCGCGTGCGGCGTGCACAACCAGATGCAGGACCTGACGCGCAAGAACATCACGCGGATGATCGAGGCCGGCGACACGGGCTGGGACGCGTTCCTGCGCGCGCATCCGCCGCTGATCGAGAACCTCGCGACCGCACTGATCTACGAGATCGGCGCGGAGACCGGCGCCCGTGCGCACGCGGTGCACGTGTCGACGTCGCGCGGCTTCGAGCTGTGCAACATGTTCCGGCAGGCTGGCCATCGCGCGAGCATCGAGACCTGCGTGCAGTACCTGATGCTTGATCACGAAACGCATACGAAACGCTTCGGCGCGAAGACGAAGCACTACCCGCCGATTCGCCCGCGCGCGGAGCAGGACCTGCTGTGGACGCATATCGCGCGCGGCGAGTGCACGTTCGTGTCGTCGGATCACGTGAGCTGGGGGCTCGAACGCAAGGGCGACGCCAACGTGTTCCGTAACGCGTCGGGCGGCCCGGGGCTCGAAACGCTGCTGCCGGCGTTCTGGACCGGCTGCGAGCAGCACGGTGTCGCGCCGACGCGCGTGGCCGAGCTGCTGGCGACGAACCCGGCGCGGCACTTCCTGCTCGACGATCGCAAGGGGTCGCTCGACGTCGGCGCCGACGCGGATTTCGTGATCCTCACGCCCGAGCGCTACGCGTTCGATCCGTCGCACAGCCTGTCGGCCGTGCAGTGGAGCGCGTTCGAGGGCATGGAATTCACGGTGCGCATCGCCGCCACCTACTGTCGCGGCGCGCTCGTGTACGACGGCGCACGCATCGTCAATCCGGCAGGCTCGGGCCGCTTCCTGAAGCCGCACGGCAGCCGGCCGATCGCCACGCAATTGGAGCACGCATGAATCCGACGGTCTTTCCGCCCCTGAACGCCGAACGCCTGAACGCGCGCGTCGAGCAACTCGCGCGCTTCACGCGGCCCGACGTCCCGTGGACGCGTCGCGCGTTCTCGCCGCTGTTCGCCGAGGCGCGCGCGTGGCTCGCCGCGCAGTTCGCCGAAGCCGGGCTCGCGGTATCGATGGACGCGGGCGGCAACCTGATCGGCCGTCGTGAAGGCAGCGGCCGCCGCACCAAGCCGCTTGTCACGGGGTCGCATTGCGACACGGTCGTCGGCGGCGGCCGCTTCGACGGCATCATCGGCGTGCTGGCCGGCATCGAGGTCGCGCATACGCTGAACGAGCAGGGGATCGTGCTCGACCATCCGTTCGAGGTGATCGACTTCCTGTCCGAGGAACCGAGCGACTACGGCATCTCGTGCGTCGGCAGCCGCGCGCTGTCGGGCGTGCTCGATGCCGGCATGCTGCGCGCGACCAACGCCGAAGGCGAAACGCTCGCCGAAGCGTTGCGGCGCATCGGCGGCAACCCGGACGCGCTGCGCGAACCGCTGCGCACGCCGGGCAGCACGGCCGCGTTCGTCGAGCTGCATATCGAGCAGGGGCCCGTGCTGGAAACGCGCGGCTTGCCGATCGGTGTGGTGACCAACATCGTCGGCATCCGGCGCGTGCTGATCACGGTGACCGGGCAGCCCGACCATGCGGGCACCACGCCGATGGATATCCGCCGCGACGCGCTCGTCGGCGCCGCGCACCTGATCGAGGCCGCGCATGCGCGCGCGTCGGCGCTGTCGGGCAATCCGCACTACGTCGTGGCGACGATCGGGCGGATCGCGATGACGCCGAACGTGCCAAACGCGGTGCCGGGCCAGGTCGAGCTGATGCTGGAAGTGCGCAGCGACAGCGACGCGGTGCTCGATGCGTTCCCCGAGGCGCTGCTGGCCGGTGCGGCCGCGCGGCTCGATGCGTTGCGGTTGAGCGCGCACGCGGAGCACGTGAGCCGCGCGCGGCCGACCGACTGCCAGCCGCTCGTGATGGATGCGGTCGAGCAGGCGGCCACGCAGCTCGGTTATCCGAGCATGCGCCTGCCGAGCGGCGCGGGGCACGATGCCGTGTACGTCGCGCCGACGGGGCCGATCGGGATGATCTTCATTCCGTGCCTGGGCGGCCGCAGCCATTGCCCGGAGGAGTGGATCGAGCCGCAGCAGCTGCTCGACGGCACGCGCGTGCTGTACCAGACGCTCGTCGCGCTCGATCGTTCGCTGGCGGGCGCGGCGTAACGGCCGTCGCGTGGGCCGCCGTTACAACGGCGTCCGCTGCCCCTCTCTCGGCCCGTGCCCCGTCCAGCGCTTGAACGCGCGCCGGAAGTTGTGCGCGTCGCTGAACCCGACTTCGTGCGCGACGTCCTCGATCGACAGCCGCGGGTTGCTCAGCAGCGTGAACGCGCGCTTGCGGCGGATCGTGTCGATCACCGTCTGGTACGACACGCCCTGGTCGGCCAGCCGCCGCCGCAGCGTGCGCTCGCTCATGCACAGCTGCGCGGCGATCGCGGCGAGCGACGGCGTATGGCGCAGGTCGCGCCGCATGATCCGTTCGATCGATTCGAGAAACTCGGTGCCCTCGGGTTCGGGCGGCAGCGCGTCCTGCAGGAATTCGAGCACCTGGCGATGCGCGAGCGGATCGTGCGTCGCGATCGCGCGATGGCCGAGCGCCGCGTCGCACGTCAGCAGGTTCTGCTCCTGTTCGAAGCGCACCGGGCACGGAAAAACGCGCGCGTACTGGTCCGCGTAAGCCGGCGGCGGGTAGCTGAGATCGATGACCTTCGGCTGGAACGCGGGGCCGGCGAGCGAGCGCCCGATCTTCATGAAGCTGCCGAACGCTTCCTCGACGAGGAACGCCTCGATGTCCGGTTCGAGGAAGACGTTGGTCGCGCGGATCGACAGCGAGCGCGCGTCCGACACCAGGTCGAAGCGCATCAGCGGCCCCGTGTGGCGCTGCAGTTCGAGGCCGACCGTGATCGCGTCCTTCAGCGTGGGACTCGTCAGCATCGCGTAACCGACCAGCCCGATCGACGCGATCGTCTCGCTGGTGCCGAGTTCGAGGCCGAGCGCCCGCCCCGGCGCCATCTCGAGCGCGCGCCGGATCATCGTGCTCGCCTGACGCAATGAAATCCGGCACGACGGATTCGACAGGTCGGCGACGTCGAAGCCGAGCCCGAGGCACAGCCGCACGGGATCGATGCCCAGTTCCTTGCTTGTCTCCGCGAGGCACCGCAGTAAATGGACCGGCAGATTCGCCGTCGTATAACGGGCGGTATCGTCCATGGATGCTCCGTGTTTTTTTCCACGGATTGTACTCGTCCCGCCCGGCCGGGGTGCCGCCCCGGCCGTTATCGGCCACATGCCATACGACCCCGCTTCAGAAGTAGTGGCGCAGCCCGACCGTCGCGCCGAGCTGCGTGGTGCTGGTGCTCGGCGACTGCCCGTTCACGCCGACGAGCTGCGCGCCGATCAGCCCGCCGCGGTAGATCGCGTAGTCGACTTCCGCGTAGAGCATGCTGCGCTTCGACAGGTTGTAGCCGGCGATCACCTGGAACTGGCGCGCGCGGCCGTCGAAGTCCGACGTATAGCCGGACTGCGTGGTCCACCACGCGTTGACGGCCGCCGTGAACGCCGGCGTGAAGCGGTACGTGAGCCCCGCGAGCGCCATCTTGCGGCGGCGGAACCCGCCGGGCACCGTCGGGTCGACCACCTGCGCGGGCGAGATGATGCCGAGCCCCGCGAGGTCGGTCGGGCTGAACGGGCCGTTCTCGAACGACGTGAAGTCGTTGTCGCGCGCGTTCTCGATATAACCGGCGTTGACGGTTGCGTTGCCGAGCGTCACCGAGCCGCCGCCGCCGTAGACGTCGAACTTCCCGTGCGTGACGTCGTCCCAGCTGCGCATGAACGATGCGCCAACCGTGAACGGCCCCTTGTCCGGCGCATACGCGACGGCCCCGCCGAGCTGGCTGCCAAGCACGCCGCCGCCCGCATGGCCGCCCGGCGCGTACTGCGCGAGCAGGTACAGGCTGCCGAGCTGCGCGCCGTACTGAATCATGTTGCTGGTGCGCGCGGCCGCGAGCATCGTCTGCTCGGGCTTGAACAGGTTGAAGTACGGGTCCTGCGGGCCGGCCCACAGGTTCGAGCCGTAGGTCAGCGACACCATCTCGAACGGCACGTTGTATTGACGGCCGAGCGAGAGCTGGCCGAGCGACGTCGACGTCAGCCCCACGTACGCGACCTGGAAGAAATTCGGCGAGCCGGCCGGCACGATGCTGCCGCTGTTCGGGCCGAAGTGGCTCTCGATGTTGAACTGCGCGGACAGCCCGCCGCCCAGGTCTTCGTTGCCTTTGAGGCCCCAGTAGCTTTCGGTCAGGCCGCCGCCGTCGGCCATCGAGATCTTGCGGCCGGTCGATACCGGCGTGCCGTCGGCGCCGTAGGACACGCCATGCGTTTCGTAGCGGATGCCCGCGTCGATCACGCCGTAGAGCGTCACGTTGCTTTGCGCGTGCGCGCCGGTACCGGCCAGGACCATCATCGCGCAGCATGCCACGCGAACGCTATCGGGACGATTCATTCGGGACTCCGGATGGAACAGGGGGCGGGCGGCATTGCACCGCCGGAACGAATGTAGAAAGCCAAATTTTTACCGGCCAAGGCCGCGGCGGCCAATCTCGTGGTGCGTCGCGGCCAGCGCATGACGCAGTGCGGTCAGGGCGACGCGCGGGCCACGGTGCCGAGCGCCGCGCGGCGCAGCGCGAGCCGCACGAACGGCGCCGCGGCCAGCACGGCCACGCACAGCACGTGCGCGACGTGGGTGCCGCCGAAGCGGTCGAGCAGCGCGCCGGACAGCGCGGTGCCGATGCCGGCCGCGAAGAACGTGACGACGAGCGTGCGCGCGACCAGCGAGCCGTCCGGGTCGACGTCGGACAGCATCCCGGTGAGGAACGGCACGATCACGAAGAACGCGCTGTTCAGCACGAACTGGCTCAGGAAGTACGCATGGCCGCCGCGCGCGCCGAAGAACCATTCGATCGACGCGATCATCGCGAGCTGCGCGGCCCAGATCAGCGCAAGGCGGTGCTTGTGGCTGGCCGGATGCGACGGAATCGCCGCGCCGACGAAGCCGAGCAGCGACGACACCGACAGCAGCACGCCGATCGTCGTCGGCGACAGCCCGGCCCGCTCGCCGACGAAGCCGGCGATTGCCCACTGCGACGCCTGCACGCCGTAGACGAGCGCGGTCACGACCCAGATCGCAATGACCGGCCGCCACGGCAGCGCGTGGCCGCGCGAGCGGGCCTGCGACTGCGCGCTCGCGAACGCGTCGATGCCGCGGATCGCGGGCGCCAGCACGGCGACGACGGCCGCCAGCAGCGCGAACACCCAGCGCCCGAGCCACGCGGCCGGCAGCGCGGAGATCAGCACGAGGATGCCGCCGTTGATGCCGCCCGCGAGCAGGTTGATTTGCCCCCACAGGCGATCGGTCGACGCGCGCTGCGACACGCCGGACGCGACGACCACGAACAGCATCCCTTCGAACAGCCCCGTCATCCCGCGCGCGGCGGCCGCCGACACGAGGCCGGGCGCGATCGCGCTGAGCGCCTGGCCCACGATCGTGCCGGCCACGCCGGCCAGCGTGAACGGCCGTGCGGCGCGCGCGATCCGGTGCGACAGCAGCGCGCAGCTGATCGCGATGCCGAGGATCTCGGCGCTGACGAGCGCGGTCGCGGTGCCTTCGTCGAGCCGGAAGCGCGTCATCACGGCCGCGACGAGGAACGGCGACAGGATCAGGCCGTTGGTGGCCGCCGCGAACGCGAGCGCGAGGCGGACGACGGCGCCGGTCGACGGATCGGGACGCGACTGCGCGGTCACGCGCAGGGTGGCTGTGGTCATGAGGCCTCCTGGTTGGATCGCGGCCGATCTTGCTCGACGTCGGCCGTTTCGGGCATCGGGTGTGTCCCTCGGCCGGTCGGCGCAGCGGCGGCGGTTGCGCGTTGCCGCAGGCCGAACAGCGTGCGCAGGTACGGCGTCAGGAAGCGGCCGTGCGGGTCCATCCGTTCGCGCAGCGCGAGGAAATCGTCCCAGTGCGGGTAGCACGCCGCGAGTTCGGCGGCTTTCAGCGCATGCACCTTGCCCCAGTGGGGCCGCCCACCGTGATTGCGGCAGATCGCCTGCACGCCCGAGAAGTACGTGTCGAACGGCATCCCGCGATACTGGTGCACCGAGATGCGCACGCTGTCGCGCCCGAAGTCGGGGCTCAGCCAGATGTCGTCGCCGCGCACCCAGCGGTATTCGATCGGGAACATCAGCGGGAAGCTGCGGCGCGCGATGAACGCGCGGATTTCCCGCAGCGCATCGGCGCCGCGCTCGGCCGGCACCGACCATTCCATTTCGTTGAAGCGCACGCGACGCACCGTCGACAGCATCGCGTAACTCGCATCCACGTGCCGGCCCGCCGACACGGTCGACGCGCACAGCCGGCTCAGCGCCGGGCACAGCGACGGCACGCGCTTGCCGAGCCCGCACAGCGCGCCGAACACGGTGTTTTCGAGGAACGACTCGGACGCACGACTCGCCCAGTGCACGGCGTCGGCCGGCTCGTCGGTCATGTCCCATGCCTTGGTCAGCACGGTGTCCGTATGCGGGAACCAGTAGAACTCGAACGAGCGGTGCTTCGCGATCAGCGTGTCCGTTTGCGCGAGGCAGTCGTCGAGCCGCATGCCACCGCGCTCGAGGCGCAGCCGGAACGCGGGCACGAGGCGCAGGCCGATCTCGGTCAGCACGCCGAGCGCGCCGAGCCCGATCCGGCCGCCCGCGAACAGCTCGGGATGCGTGTCGGCCGTCGCGCGGATCTCGCTGCCGTCCGCGCACATGAACGTCAGGCTGTCGATCTGCGTCGACAGGTTGCCGAGCGTGATGCCGGTGCCGTGCGTGCCGGTGCTGGTCGCGCCGGCGATCGACTGCACGTTGATGTCGCCGAGGTTCTCCATCGCGAGGCCGTGCGCGGCGAGCGCGGGCCCCAGCGCCCACAGCCGCGTGCCGGCATGCACGCGCGCGACGCGCCGGTCGCGGTCGACGTCGATCACACCCTGCATCGCGTCGAGCGACAGGATCACGTCGTCGGTTTGCACGAGCGGCGAGAACGAATGACCGGCACCGGCCGCGCGCACGGTGGCGCCGGCAGCCGCGGCGTCGCGCAGCACGGCCGCGAGCCCGGCGCGCGACGCAGGCGTCGATACGGTTGCATCAGGACTGCAGACATATCCCGACCAGTTGCGCCACATGGCGTTGTCTCCGTGGTTGTCGTTCGAATGGGTCGAAAGGTTTGAATGACGGGTCGTGCGGCCCGCTAGAAAAAGCTCTTGCCTTCGCCGCGATAGGTGGGCGCCTCGCCGACCACGCGGCCGCCGCGGATCAGCAGCAGCGTGTTGAAGCGCTCGCACAGTTCGCCGGCCTTCGCATGGCGGAACAGGATCGGCTCGCCGATCGCCGGCGCGACGCCGTGCGGCACGCGCACGGGCGTCTGCACCTCGCCCGCGCCCTCGTTGCCGATCAGCGTGCAGCCGGCCGGCAGCCACGGTCGCGGCAGGCGGCTCTTGCCGGCCGGGCCGGATGCGATATAACCGCCACCCGAGCAGGTCACGATGCCCGCCTGCGGCATCCGCACGACCGGCAGCGCGAAGCCGGCGGCCGGTTGCGCATGGAACGCCGCGTAGTGATCGAACAGCGCCGGCGCGTAGAGGCCGGAGCCGGCCGCGAGCTCGGTGACCGATGCGTCGCCGAGCGTGCTCTCGAAGCTGCCGGTGCCGCCGCCGTTCACGAAGCGCAACGTGTGGCCGGCGGCCGCGAGCGCCTGCACGGCCGCGTGGCGGCGCGCGTTGATCTCGCGCGCCGAACGCCGCTTCAGGTAGCGCACCAGCGCGTTGCGCATGCCGCCGCCCGGCTCGGTATCTGCGACGCCGGCGATCTGTCCTTCGTAGCCCATCAGCCCGTCGAGCCGGACGTGTTGCCGCTGGCCGATGCGGTTCGCGAGCGCGAGTGCGCTTGCGGCGTCGCGCACCGGCGAGCGGTACATGCCGAAGTACAGGCCCGGGTATGCCGACGACATGTCGAGATCGATCGCGAGCGGGATCGTCACGCGTTCCTCGTGTGCAATCCGGTCGATTGCATCGACCTGTGCGTTGTCGTCGACCATCAGCGTGATCGAGCGGCCCTGCCTGAGTTGCGCGGCCACCGCGCGCAGGTCGTCGGGCTCGACGGTCGGATACGCGACGACGATGTCGTCGAAGCCGCCGTCCGCGAGCCACGCGGCTTCCGCGGCCGAATAGCACAGCAGCCCTTGCATGAACGGGCCGGCGGCCAGCACCGCGCCGATTACTTCACGCGAGCGCACCGACTTCGTCGCGAGCCGGATCGGCCGGCCGCGTGCACGGCGCTTCAGGTCGGCGAGGTTCGCGTCGAGGCAATCGAGATCGACGAACGCGGCGGGGAGCCGGTGGCCCGCGAGCGCGTTGCGATAGGTGGGATAGTCGTGGACGGCTGCTGCTGCGCGATGCGGGAGGTCTGCACGGCTCATTGAACGGGCTCGGCTGGTTCAGGGGGCGGCGCGCCGACCGTTCGGCGCGTGTCGGAAATCAGCATAGGGCTGGCCAAAATGCCGACCAAGCGCTCAGCGGGTCGTTCGACGGGTCCGATCCGGCCATCCGTATCGGCCACGCGGATGCGCGGCTAGCGTGCGCCGCGCGGCTGGACCGCGGCTTGCTTGGTGTCGCGACGCGCGCGGTACGTGTTGGCCCGACGCGCCGCCGGACGGGCGTGGCGCGCGAGGTTGCGCGTTCGCGTGAGCGGCCACGAAAAGCGTTTCAAACGTTTTTCCAGCTAAGGCCGTTGCACGCGGGTTTAGTGCCTGCGTTCTAGCGCCGCTTTTGACTGCGTGCCGGATTCGACCTAGAACCTACTCGCGGATGCACCGGCGAAGAACGGCATGACGTGACGAGGAGGCGACGTGAAGAAGAACAGGGCACTCTGGCGGCGCACGGGCGCGATCGTGGCGATCGGCGTGGCGGCCGTCGCGATCTGGCGATACGAAGCGGCGACACCGGCCGAGGCTGCGTCATCCGGCACACCGGGCACGACGGCGAGCGTGCAGTCCGTCGCGGCCGATGCATTCGGCACCGGGGCCGCGACACCGGGGCCCGAAGAACGGCGGCTCGACGTCGACGCGCTGCGCCGCAGCCTTGCGAGCCGGCCCGACGCGGACGCCGAAGTGAAGCGCATCGTCGCGTTCGCGCGGTTCCGCGACGAAGTTGCCGCCTACGGCGATCGCCGCAACAGCCTGCCGCAAGCCGAGCGCGCCGCGCTCGCGCACCGGATTCTCGACGAATTGCCCGACCATGTCGCGCGCAACGAGATCGTGCCCGTGCAGGCCGAAGCGCTCAGCGCGGCGCTGCTGACGGATACCGAAGCCGATCCCGCGACACGCGGCGCGGCACTCCGGTCGATGCGCGCGCAATGGGATGCGTATGCGCAGCAGACGGTCGGCCCGTCGCCGGCGCAGGACCCGCGTTATCTCGCGTACGAACAGCAGAGCCGCGATGTCGTCCGGCAGGTTCAGGCGAGCATTCCCGATCCCGACCAGCAACAGACCGTCATCGCGCAGCGCCTGCAGGCGCTGCGTGTCCAGCTGTTCGACGGCGCTTCACCGTCCGGCGCGCACTGAGCGCCGAATCCGCGACACCGGGACCCTGCCCGGCGGCCGCGTCATGTCCATCGACAAGGAGGGGAGATGTCATCAGCACGATGCCTGCTGCGCGCGGCCGTTGCCACGCTGCTCGGTTGCGCGGCACTGAACGGCCACGCGGCCGATACGACGATGCCGGATCCGTCGATTCCCTATTATTCGTGGTACGAAGTGACGTTGCCGGAGAGTAGCGGCGCGTCATGCGGCAACGGCACGCCGATGCGTTTCTACGTCAATCGCGCGCAGTCGGACAACCTGCTGTACATGATGGAGCCCGGCGGCGCGTGCTGGAACTACGGCACCTGCACGCAGACGTCCACCGGTGCCGAGGCCGGCCTCGGCGGCTTCAACCCGGACGGCATCCCGCACAACTACATGAACGGCACCGTGAACGAGAGCCTGCTGTCGTCGTTCCTGTCGCCGCTGCTGACGCGCATGGATCTCGCGCATATCCTCGTCGGCGAACCGAAGGTCGAGACGCAGCAGTGGACACAGGTTTTCGTGCCCTATTGCACCGGAGATATCCACATGGGCAGCGCGGTGCGCAACTACACGTCGCCGACCGGTGACTGGCGCCTCCAGCACTACAGCGGGCTGAAGAACATCCAGGCCGTCGCGCAGTGGCTCGTGTCGCACGGGCTGGGCAAGCCGAACCGGCTGCTCGTGTACGGGATGAGCGCGGGCGGCTACGGCACGCTCGCGAACTACGCGACGCTGCGCAACACGCTGCAGCCGCAGGCGCACAGCGCGCTGCTCGACGATGCCGGCACGGTGTTCAATACGCCGTTCGATGCGGATGCGGCCGCGCATCCGTCGGTCGGCCTGTACGACAAGGTGCGCACCGAGTGGGGGATGACGGGGCCCGACGGGATGATCACCGTGAACAGCCGGCTGACCAGCCACTTCGATCCCGGCAACATGGGGAGCGCGTACGCGGCGCTGTCGGCGACTTATCCGCATGACCGTTTCGGCTTTTCGAGTTACCAGCGCGACAAGATCATCGCCGCGTATCACTATCGTGCGTTCGTGCCGGCCGTGATCGCGGCGCCGGATGACGCGACGAAGGATTCGCTGTCGCTCGCGATGTTCGCGCAGGAACTGGACGGGCTGAAGCAGACGCTGAACCCGCTGCCGAACTTCGGTTATTTCATGCCGTGGGCGCGCAACGACTTCATCGACAACCATCAGGTGACGGCGGTCAGCTTCACCGGGTCGGGGATCCACGAGAACGGCACCGACGCGGACATCGGCACGTTCGTCGACAACCTGCTGAACCAGCAGGACCCGGCCGATACGCCGGTGATGAAGGCGTTCCGCACGCAGCAATGGTCGGATTTCACGTTCTCGACGTTTCTCGCGTGGATCGACAGCGTGCTCAACCTGACCGGCGAAGCGGGGCCGATCTCGGGGCACAAGGCGTAAGGTGGTTCGTTTGAACGGGCGGCGGCGGCGCAGCGTGCCGCCGTTCCGCGGGCTTAGAACGAATCGTCGTCGAAGCGGGACGATGCGTGCCGGCGCTTCATGTCCTTCAGCCAGTCCCTGACCTTTTCCGGATCGTCGAACTCGCGCAGCGCGATGCTCAGGTCGTGGTTGCTGCGCTGCATGCCTGCAATGTCGCGCGTGAGCATGCGGACGACGGTATCGGGCGCCACCTTGACGGTCGGCGCGATGCCGTAGGTTCGCCGGAAATCGGTCTCCACGTGCTGGATCTCTTGATCCAGCTCGCGGATCTGTTCCTCCAGGATGCCGTTGTAGCGCATCAACCGATCCTCACCGAGGCCGTTGATTGCGCGCCGGTCGATCTGTTCGATCTCCAGCTGCAATTCCAGCAGTTGCAGGAGATTGCCTTTCGCATAAGCGTGGTTGACCCGCTGCATCAGCACGGTCTTGCGTTCCTGTTCGCGAGGATCGGTTTCGCGATCAGGGTGCAGCGCGCTGGCCAGCTTGCGATAGACCTCGCGGATCGACTTGCTCGATTCGGCCTGCTCGGCTTCGCGTTTGGCCTGCGCGGCCGATTGTTTGGGTGATTTCTTGCGCTTGGCGCGCTGTGCCTCGCGGGCCTCATGTTGGGCCATGTCCCGCTTGAACTGTTCGTCCAGTTCGGCTTGCATGCGCTCGGCGAGTTCGTCGGGCGATAGCGCGTCGAGATCGTCTGCCGGTTCAACGTCCGGCTTCATCGGCTGGCGATCGACCGCTGCGGTGCGGTCGTTACCAGATGCGCTGTGCCGGTTGTAGATGACTTTCAACTGCGCGTCGTCGCTGACGTCGAGCAGGTTGCGCGCCATATCGGCGATCAGCTCGGACAGGGTCCGCTGCTCGGCCTTGCTCAACCCTTTCTGCAGGAAGGCGTCGTCGAGCCGATGGAGCATGCCGATCCGCAACGCCGTCGACGCCTGTTCGAGCGGCAACAGCCCGTCGACGAATTTTTTCTGGAAGACCGGCAAAACGGCGTCCCATGCACCGAGACGTTCGCGCCGTTGTTCGATCTGCTTGACGAGCGTATTGAACGTCTTCTGGGCTTTCGACAGGCTGGCTGTCTCGTGGTGGGGCGCGATGGCGACCGCGGCTCCGCGACGTGCGGTCATGATGGGCGTTCTCCGGCCGCGTCGGGACGCGCAGCAGGCCGGTATTTTAGCCGGAACGGCGTTCTCCCCCCGCAACGACCCGCAGCGCGTTACGGCTTCGCCGTCGCAGCTACCGGTGCGCCCGAATCCATGCCCGGCGCGCCGTTCGACCCGTACGCCGCTTCGGCGCTCTTGCGTTCGGCGAGGCGCTTGGCGGCCAGGCGTTCCTGCGCGGCGACGATGTCGCCCGGATAGTTGTCGCCGTTGCCGGCGACCGGCTCGTAGCCGACCGATTCGAGGTCGAACAGCTCCTGACGTACTTGTGCGCGCGTGAGCGTCGAGTGCGACGACTGCGCGTAAGACGCGGCCGGTGCGGCGAGAAGGACGGTGGCGGTAGCGGCGGCGGTGGCGATGGTGACGATGATGGATTTCACGGTTTCCTCAGACGGTTTCGTTGCGGTTCGGCGCGAATTCGCTGGGCTGAACCGACGAGACAAGTTTAGGAACCCGGACCGGCCGGATAAATGGCGATTCGTGGCGAGCTGTTTTCCAGAATGATCAAGAGTGACGGGCACGCCATCGTGCCGTCAGTCGCCGAACAGCTGCCCCTGTCCGGAGATGACGCGTTCGAAATCGTCGCGCAGGAACGGCAGGATCGCATCGGCGACCGGCTGAAGCTGGCGGCTCAGGTAGAACGCGTAGTCGATCGGCGAGCGCATCGTCTCGAGCGGCTCGGGGCCGGCCGTCGTCATCACGTAGCTGATCCAGCCGCCGCGCTGATACTGCTGCGGCCGGCCCTGCGCGTGGTTGAACTCGTCGGCGATCCGCGCCGCGCGCACGTGCGGCGGCACGTTGCGCTCGTACTCGCGCAGCGGCCGGCGCACGCGCTTGCGGTAGACGAGCTGGTCGTCGAATTCGCCGGCCAGCGTGCGCTGCACGTAGTCGCGGATGAAATCCTGGTACGGCTCGCGCCTGAACACGCGCCGGTACAGCTCGCGCTGAAACTGCTGCGCGAGCGGCGTCCAGTCGGTACGCACCGTTTCGAGCCCCTTGAAGACGAGGTCTTCGCCGCCGTCGGCCGCCGCCGCGAGGCCCGCGTAGCGCTTCTTGCTGCCTTCTTCCGCGCCGCGCACGGTCGGCATCAGGAACCGGCGGTAGTGCCGCTCGTACTGCAGCTCCAGCGCGCTTTCGAGCCCGAACTGTTCGTGCAGGTGCGCCTGCCACCAGCGGTTCACGTGCTCGACGACCGCGCGGCCCTTGCGTTCGGCTTCGTCGTCGTCGTGCGCTTGACCGAGCCACACGAATGTCGAATCGGTATCGCCGTAAATCACTTCGTAACCCTGAGCTTCGATCAGCTCGCGTGTGCGGTGCATGATCTCGTGGCCGCGCATCGTGATCGACGATGCGAGGCGCGGGTCGAAGAACCGGCAGCCCGTCGAGCCGAGCACGCCGTAGAACGAATTCATGATGATCTTCAGCGCCTGCGACAGCGGCGCGTTGCGCTGCCGCTTCGCATCGTCGCGGCCTTCCCACACGCGGCGCACGATATCGGGCAGGCAATGCGCGGTGCGCGAGAAACGTGCGCCGAGAAAGCCGGGCACCGACGCGTCGTCGCCGGGGTTCGCGAGCCCTTCGATCAGGCCGACCGGATCGATCAGGAACGTGCGGATGATCGACGGATAGAGGCTCTTGTAGTCGAACACGAGCACCGAGTCGTACAGCCCGGGCCGCGAATCCATCACAAAGCCGCCGGGGCTGTTCTGTCCCGTCACGTCGCCGAGGTTCGGCGCCACATAACCGAGCCGGTGCATGCGCGGCAGGTACAGGTGCGTGAACGCCGCGACCGACCCGCCGGTGCGATCGGCCGCGAGCCCCGTCACGCTCGCGCGTTCGAGCGCGAAGGACAGCAGGTCGGCCTTGTCGAAGATCCGCGTGACGAGCTCGCAGTCCTTCAGGTTGTAGTGCGCGAGCGCGGGCTTGTCGTGATCGAAGCGGCGCTGGATCTCGTCCATCCGCTGGTACGGATTGTCGATCGACTTGCCTTCGCCGAGCAGCGACTGCGACACGTATTCGAGGCTGAACGACGGGAACGTCCACGTCGCGGATTTCAGCATGTCGATGCCGTCGAGGATCAGCCGGCCGGCCGCACCCGCGAAGAAGTGGTCGGGCTGCTGACCGTGCGCGCGCCAGTCGAGCACGCTGCCGCCGCGCCCGAGCTTCAGCGGCACGCCGTATTGCTCCGCGTGCGCGTGCAGGATGCGCAGGTCGAACTGCACGAGATTCCAGCCGATCACCGCATCGGGATCGTGTTCGTCGAACCAGTCGTTGAGCCGCGCGAGCATCGCGGGCCGGCTGTCGCAGTAGTCGAGGCGGAAGTCGATGGTGCTGGTATCGGCATCGCCGTTCGGCGGCCCGAGCATGTAGACCTGCCGTTGCCCGCAGCCTTCGAGCGCGATCGAATACAGCTCGCCGTGGACGCTGGTTTCGATGTCGAGCGACACGCAGCGCAGCGCGGGGCGATAGCCGGTCGCGGTTTTCAGTTCGGCGGCGGCCAACGTGCCGTCGCTGCCGGGCTGGCCGCGAAACTGCACGCATGCGGTGATGAAGCGCTCCATCGCGTAGCGGTCGGGCGGCTGCACGTCGGCTTCGTAGACGTCGACGCCGGCCGCGGCGAGGCGCTTCTGGAGCCCGGACAGATGGCGGTAGCGCCGGCAATAGAGGCCGACGACCGGGCGCTGCCGGAAGTCGCGCAGCGCGAGCGGGCGCAACTCGGCATCGCGCTCGCCGGCCAGCGTGCGTTCGGCGAGCGCCTGCTGTTCGGCCGGAATGAACGCGACGGCTTCCTGCGGGCGCAACCGCACGCGGCGCGGACCGTGTTCGGTTGCCAGCCAGAACTCGATCTCGATGCCGGTCGCGGTGTCCCGCCAGTGGCGGGTGAGGATGAAACCCTGCTCGAACTCCGTCAAAACGCTTGCTCGTCGTGGATGCCCAGGCGGCGGATTTTAGCGCTTGGGCGGGGGCTGTGCCGGGATGGGGTGCGGGATGGCGTCGCGGTATCTTGGCCAATGATCGTAAGATTCGAAATCGATTCAACCCATCAAGCCCCGTTTAATGAAAATCACGATCGATCGTTTCACACGCGTTGCCGTTCACGCCGTTGTCGCCGCCTGTCTGTGTGGAAACGGGAATGCGATATTCGCGTCTCCGAAGATAAAGGTATTGCCTGCCGCCACGGAAGCCAATTGGATACAGACGGTCAAACGGCATCGGACAAAAGATGGCGCGACGGTTTCCGAAGTTCTGGCCTACGCGGAAAGAATGCGGCCGCGCGTCTTCAAAGCCGGACGATTCGAAGTCGGTTACAACGGCGCGACCGGGGTTGCCAGTTCAGTTTCCATTGGCTACTGGATCGGAACGAAGCGCGCGCCGGACGATGCATTCGTCGATCTCGGCTATTCGATGTCGCCCGATGGTCGCGTGGTGCCCGTACCGCCCGAAGAGGAAACGGCAACGGCATTGGAAAACGGACGCGAGGCGTTCCTGCGTGCTGTCGACGAAGCCTATCGAGACACATGCCGGTCCGATCCCGATCATCCCCCGGCATGCTGACAGACACTATTGGCGTCTCCGCACGACTTGAGTCTCCGATGCGCGTCGGGTAATGCACCACATCGTGCGCGCGCCGTGTCGTCAGGCTGCCGCAACCCGCATGTCGCAGCAGGAAGCGGGTTCGGGCGAATGACTCGCATCCGGCGCATACGCGAAGGCGTGCATCGATGACCTCGGATGCCGGATCGCCAACGGTGCGTCAAATGATCCGGCGTGGCAATGTGTTGTAATGAAGGGTAATGGAATGTAATTGAAAGTAGTATGAAGCCTGCCCGGTGCACGAGTACGATAGGCGCCGGAGCGGACGGCACATATGCCCCCATTAACAAAAGAGAGCGTAATGTCGACGAGGGAGATGCTTTATACGGAAATCGAAGGCAGCATCCGCGACAGCGGAAAAGTCACTTTCGAAATCGGCGCGATACCCATCACGTTCGATTTGTCTCACCGGCACGAAAGGTACTACGCGGCTTCGCTGATCCTGGATATTCGATATCCGCAAGGTGATATAGACCGGGCGCTGTTCCGCCGATTCGTCAGCGCGGGCGATCAGGTGCTCGATGCCGGCGCGAATATCGGCGTGACGGCACTCGAACTGCTCGAGGTTGGCGCGCGTCGCGTCATCGCCGCCGAGCCGATTCCCGAGCTCCATGCCAGGCTCGCGGCGTTGGCGACGGACCGTATCGTGCCCGTGGATCGGGCTATCTCCTCCGATGCGGGGCACGCGACCATGACCGTTTCGCTGGCGCACAATCAAGGATCGAGCCTGAAGGACGAAGTGCTTGCGCTGTTTCCGTATATTTTCGGTGACACGCACCGCAGGATTTCCGTGCAGACCACGACCATCGATGCGCTGCAGCGCGAGCATGGCGCGTTCGACATCTGGAAACTGGATATCGAGGGCGCGGAAGTCGATGCGCTATCGGGCGGCATGGAAACGCTGGGGCGCTGTCCGCCGCGAACCATCATCGCCGAGCTTTTCGGCGATCTGCGTCATGAATTCCGGAACCGGTTGAGCGGCACGCACCCGTACGGCTATCGGGCATTTTTGCGCAAGCACGACTACGCACTGGAGTTCGCGGACGTCGACGCCGAACCGGGCGAGACGCATCACCACACCAGCCCGATGTTTGTGTTTTCTCGCGAGCCGGTCGCTTGACGCGGCCTGTCTCCGTCATCGATGCACGTACAACACATTCAGTAACCTGCAATAAACAGTGATGGGTTCATGCTGGGATTGAAACGACGACAGCAGATCGAAGAGGTGGTCTTCGCTGACGATTTTTTTCGGACGCGCGAAAACGGATTGCCGCCGGCGTCGCGTGGCAACCGCAAGTTCTTGCGCGCCTTCTTCGGGACGGCAGCCGCGAGACTGGGTTGGCGCATCAGGGAAATCAGCCCCGGGTCGCAGGGCGGCAGCATTCCCGTGCGCAAGGTCATGGAGACGCTGGGCTTGCCGCAAAGCGCGGAAGGATGGGCCGCCGCGTGTACCGCCGACTTGAGTCAGGCCGCCGAGCATCTGCACACGTTGGCTCTGACGCCTGCCACCCTCGTGATCGGCTGGGGCTTGCCCCCGTCGATCATGAAGTATGCAGACAGCCACGGAGCGGCATTCATCGACGTGGAGATCCACTCGATCCGCTTTACCCGTGATCTGCACCTGGCAATGCGCACCAACGATCCCGGGATTCAGCGTGAACTGGAGCGGCTGCGCATCGATGACGAGATGTTCTGGTCCGCGGCCGCCGGCCTGCGTGCCCACTTCGCGCGGCGCGGAGAGTCTTCCATCGTGCGGCCCGATCAGAGCGTCGGATTGTTTGTCGGGCAGATGACCGTTGACCTGGCCGTGGTGCGTGGCGGCCGCCTGACGCTGCCCGTCGATTTCGTTTCGCAGGTCAGCGAATGGGCTAAGCAGGTCGATCTGCTGGCCGTTCGTCCGCATCCTGCACAGGCCGATGTGAGTCACCTGCACGCGTTACTGGAGAACGTGCCCAACGCAGTGCTCGTGAGCGGCAATACCTACAGTCTGCTCTGCGCGGAAAATCTGGCGTTCGTCAGCGCAATATCCTCCGGTGTGCTTAACGAGGCGAGCTATCTCGGGTGCAACGATGTTCGGCGATTGCTTACCGATGACCGCAATACGATCGGTCTTCTGCCGGCAACCTGCTCGCCGTGGATACCCGTCAGGCTCGAGGTGGCCAGCGTTCGCTCGCTCGAGGCTTTCGCACGTGCACGACAGCGCTCGTGGCATTGGCCGCTGCCTCGACGTTCGGCCAGCCCGCCGCAGGCGTTTCCCGAAGACATGCTCAACCAGATTTTCGGCTACCGCTGGGGCCTGGATCCAACTGCGAGCGGCCTGCCGGAATTGCCGACGCTTGCGCCGGGACAATCGCTGAGCGTGGCCCTGGATACGCCGGGCGCCGCATGGACTTTCTTCGGATACGGCTGGCACTGGCCCGAGAATTGGGGTGTCTGGAGTGCCGGAGCGCACGCATGGCTGGTCGTCCCGCTGAGCTTGCCCGATCCGGTGCCGTCAGGCGGGGACTTTGAATTCTCGGTGCATGGCCACGTGTATGCGCCTGGCGCGGCGACTCCGCCGACCGTACGCATCGTGGTCAATGGCCACGCATGTCGGTTTACCCACGCTCAGGACGGCAGTATCGAATGGGTCGTCCGGCTCGACGCCGAGGCTGTCAGGAACCGGTTGCTGATCGTTGCCTTCGATATACAAGGGGCCTTGCGGCCGAGTGACGTGGGCGAGAACCCCAACGACAATCGAACGCTCGGGATCCGGCTGACACGCGTCGCGTTGCGTGAAAGCGGGGAGCGTGCGCCCGAACCGTCGGTGCAATGAGGCCACGGCGCGAATGATGAAGGCAGCCGGTCTTTCGCGTGCGAGGAGCCATCGCATGACCGGTCCTGAAAACAAGGCGGCTGCGCCGGACTGATCGCGCGGCGTTCGCCGTGCCCCTATACCGGCGCCCGCACCACATCGCGCTTCAGTTTCTCCACCCGCTGCGGCCGCTGATACAGATACCCCTGCGCATACTGAATCCCGACCGCATGCAGCGCGCGATGCTGCGCTTCCGTCTCCACGCCTTCCGCGATGATCTTCAGGTCGTAGTGATGCGCGACGGCCGCGATCCCCTCGATCAGCCCTGCGCCGCCGCCGTTCAGTTGCGCAACGAACTGGCGATCGATCTTCACGTAGTCGAACGGGAAGCGCGACAGCATGTCGAGATTGCTGTGATGCGTGCCGAAATCGTCGATCGCGAACTTCGCGCCTTTCGACCTGAGCGCCTGGAAGATCGCGGTGGTCCGCGCGTTCTGTTCGAGCAGGATGCGCTCGGTGACTTCGAGCACCAGCGTAAAACCGGGCGGCAGCGCGCGGATCGCGTCCTCGACGACGGACACGAACCGCGCACGCTCGAGATCCTTCGGCGCGATGTTCACGGCGATGCGCAGCGGCGCGGACGGCGTCAGCGCGGCCAGTTCGGACACGGTCGTCCGCAGCACGAACTCGGTCACCTTGGGCAGTACCGCACTCGATTCCACCTGCGGGATGAACAGGGCCGGGCTGATGGCCCCCCACTTCGGATGCTGCCAGCGCAGCAGCGCCTCGACGCCGACCATCCTGCGCGTCTGGACGTCGACGATCGGCTGGTAGACGACATGGAACTCGTTGCGCCTGAGCGCCTGGCGAACGGCCTTCAGCAACAGCCGCCGCGGCGCCATCGCCAGCAGGTAGGCAGCGATCACGAGGGCATCCGCCAGCAGCGCGATCGTGATGCCAATCAGCCGGTCGTGGCGCTGGACCTGCGACGCATAGTGCGCCGATGCGGCAACGTACACCGTGAACGGCCAGCGGTGCGACGTGATCGCGCTGCCGCCCGCGGGGCTCGCGCCCGCTTCCGGCATGAACTTCCCATGCTGGTCGAGACGGCCCGAACCCGCGATCGACAGCGTGGCGGTTCCGGTACTGTCGCGGGTGCTGCGTGCGAGCGCGTCGGCCACATAGTCGCCCTCGATCAGGTACAGGACACCCGCGCCGCGCGTGGTGGCGCGAAACACGGAAAGCACCGGGATGCCGTGCTGAAACGGCGTCTGGCGCAGCAACGTGACGATCATCGATCCCGGTTCCGGCTCGCGCGTGTAGGCGTCGAGCGGCACGTCGATCGCGCCGAGCGCCGACGAGCACATGACGCGGCCGTCCTTCACCAGCCCGACGGCACGCAGGTAGCGCAGACGGGTGCCGATTTCGGCCAGCGTCCGGAATACCGTCGCGCATGGCCGCCCGACGAGCGCGGTCAGCTCGTCCGCATGCCGCAGGCGCACGCCGTCCAGGATGCGGTCCACCGAGGCCACGCTGTCGTTCGCGACGGCGCGTTCATGCGTGGTGACGGCCTCGCGCGCGCAGCGATCGGCAAGCACGATCGCGACTACGGGCACGAGCACGCAAACGATTACGGCGATGAACAAGACAACCCGCGGCCATGTGCCGCTGCGCTGGAAAACTGGCTTCGAGCCTGGCGTGAGCGCCGACATTCCCGCGGTTGCCTTTGGTGTTGTGCGCATGGAGTGGCAAGCCGAACCGGTTGATGCGCAAACCGCGCGCATGCGTCATGCCTGATCCGGACGATGCCCCTCGCGCGCCGGTATCGCGATGCTAATCGATTCAACGGTCGCGATGGGCATGGTTGCCAGCACCGTCGCGATCGGCCATTCATTCCGGAGGCTTCGCGCTATAACATGCGCAGACTGCGCATATATATTGACGTAGCACACCGAAAAAAACCCCGGCCGCAGGGTCGTGCGGCCGGGATGAAAAGACACCGTCTCTTGGCACGAGGATGGTGCGCGGCAAGTATAAGATGTGACGCGCGATTACGAAATATTGTTATTTAACAATTGGTGCAGTTTTGTGATTGCATCTCGACAAGAAATATTTTCGTGAGACGCCGTTTTCGGCGGTTTGCCGCCGCGCCGTGACGCCGTCACCGGAGCACGCGGACCACGGTCGAAAGGAGAACGACAGGAATCGCCGACATATTCATGCCGGTGCCGAGGCGGTCTGACGTTGAACGAACGATGCCGTGCCGGCGCGTCGCACCAGCCGCGATTCAGAAATCGTTGCGCATCTTGTGCAGCAGGTCGCCGGGCGACTGGTGCGTGTCGACCGCGGTGAGCACATCGGTCAGGAACCACGGCAGGTTCAGCTGCGTATCGGAATCGCTGACGCATACGCGGATCGGCGGCGCCTTGGACGGCGCGCGGGCGTCTGGCGTGGCGCCCCGGGACGGGACGCAATTCTTCGCATACGCCGGAACCGGCGCGGCGTCGCCGGATGGGGCGCCGGCGGCTGCCGGCAAGCTGACGGCGGCAAGCAGGGTCAGTACAGCGACAGTGGCAACGCGTTTCATGGGAGTCTCCGGCGATGCTGGTTCGACCACGCGGGCCGGCGCGAGTTCGGCGGCGGCGCGGCTGCGTCACTCGCTTACCCGTTCATCCACGCGCGACGCTTGCCGCCCGCGCCGGCTGCCGGCCGCGCCACTGCTGCGGCGATTCGCCGGTCCAGCGCCGAAAGGCGCGCGTAAACGCGCTGTGTTCCGAATAACCGAGCAGCCAGGCCACTTCCGCGAGCGTCAGCCGCGGATCGTTCAGATGGTCGATCGCGAGCCGCCGCCGCGTGTCCTCGCGCAGGGTCCGGAAGTTGAGCCCGAGTTCGGCAAGCCGGCGATGCAGCGTGCGCGACGACACATGCAGGTCCGACGCGATCTGCTCGATGCTCGCGTCGCCTTGCGTCAGCAAGCGCGCGACGGCTTCGCGCACCGACTGTTCGAGATCGTCCGTCTGCCCGGACAGATAGTCGAACAGCAGCCGGCCAGACGCGTTGTGTCGATAGCGGGGAGGTGGCGAGCATGGAGGAAAGTTTGGCATCCTCCTCGGCTTGAAGGCCGGAGATTTCTACAGCGTTCAGACGCAACATTGAGCCGCCCCTGAGTCGCTTCGATGGGTTCCTGCTGCTGGCGACCTTACTGCATCACTCACTTCACAGGCGCAACGGGCGTGCCCCGCCCTGAGAACATTGATCGCGCCGACGACATCGGCGTTTTCCTCGAACCCGCATTCCATGCACTCGAATCGGGATTGGGTTCGCCGATTTCCAGCCGACACATAGCTACAACGCGGGCAGGTGCGGCTCGTGTTCCGCGGCGGCACGGCGATGAGCCAGCCACCGCTCCACGCCAGCTTGTAGTCCAGTTGGCGGCGGAACTCGAACCATCCTTGGTCGAGGATCGACCTGTTCAGGCCGGACTTGGCCCGAACCTGCCTGCCCGGTTTCTCGATAGTGCCGGCTGCCGACCTAGACATATTCCGCACCTGCAAGTCCTCGATACACACCATCGCGTGGTTTTGGCTGATCGTGGTCGTGGTCTTGTGCAGGTAATCTCGGCGGGCGTTGCCAATCCGGGCGTGGATACGCTGGACGCGGGTTTTCGCCTTCATCCAGTTGCGGCTGAATTTCACCTTGCGGCTCATTGCCTGCTGCGCCCTGCGCAGCGCGGCTTTGTACCGCTTGAAGCTGTTAAGCGGCGCGTAGAACGTACCGTCCGAGAGTGTGGCGAAACGCGCTACGCCCATGTCGATACCCACGGCGTCGCCCTGCGGAATCGGTTGCTCGACTTCGCGCTCGGTCTGAATCGACACGTACCACTTGTCGCACGAGTGGCTCACGGTGATGTTCTTTACCGTGCCCAGCACTTGCCGGCTGTTGCGATAACGCAGCCAGCCAAGCTTGGGCAGGAACAGACGGCTATTGGTCTGATCGAGCTTGACCTGCTTCGGGTCCGGGTAGCGGAAACTGCCGCTCTGGCCTTTTTTCTTGAAGCACGGGAAATCGGCGCGCTTGGCGAAGAAGTTTGCGTAGGCCCGCTCCAAATCCTTGAGCGACTGTTGCAGCGGGTGAGTCGGTGCATTGGCCAGCCACGCGGTTTCTGTGCTGTTACGCCACTCAGTTAGCAGTTTGCAAAGCTCGGCGTAGCCAAGCTTCTTCTCGCCCTGCGCGTGACGCTCGTTCTGCAACGCAAGCGCCCTGTTGAACACGAACCGGCACGAGCCAGCGAAGCGGCGCATTTGCCGCTCTTGCTGACCGTCAGGACGTAGCTCGAACTTGTAGGCTTGAAATCGTTGCATGACCCAATCGTACGCGTGGTCCATAAGCGACGACAACGATGTTTGGCATGAACGATTACGCCATTCGCGCAATCCTTTCCCGTCTTGAACGACAGGGCTCGTCGCGTACCTCGTCAAGTAATCGTCGGCAAGTGTCAACACGGGGCGGCACGCGCGCGACCATACTGCCCGGCAGTGATGCCGGCCGAGTCGATGACGTGGCTCCACGCTGGAAGGAGACCGTCGCGAACTTGTCGCGCGGCGTGCTGATCATCTTCGACCGGATGTTCGGCACCTACGTCGAGGAGACGGAGCCGGTCGATTATGGAATCACGCAGCAGATTCGTTCGTATAACTTTCTTGTGCTGAACCTGCACGAGTTCGTCGACATGTGGCGCGACGTGTTCGCGCCCGGGCCGGTCATGCAGCGGCTGAAGCACCTGTGGATGCCGCCCGAGTGGGAGCGGCCGGGGCACCGGCCGATCCATACGTGGAGTGTCGAGTGCAAGGGAGAGGAGGAAGGCGGGTAGAGTTCGGGCTGGCGGGGTGATCCAAACGTTAACAATCGTTTGGATCACCGGTCGGACGCTTGCGACGCGGAATGCGCTCATTTATTGTGCCGCCACGACAGCGCCGACACCGGGCGCCAAGCCAGATCGAAAGGAGCACCCGTCATTACCGCATCGACTCGTCGCACGCATGTTCGTGCATTTCTCGTGGCATCGCTCGCCTATCTCAATCTCGCGCATCCTGCTTCAGCCGCCTATACGGAGGCGTGGATGAGCGACCGTGACGTGAAGGAGCAAGCGCGGCAAGTCAAGCATCCGACCGCCGCGGCGAGCAGTTCGACGGCCGCGAAGCCGGTTCGGCCATCCGTTCGATCAGGTGCGACCGGTGCGGTCGTCGCGCATGTCGACGCGAAGCCTGCGGCGAAGTCGCAACCGGTTCCCGCCAAGGCGCGGAAGGTTCAAGATGCGGGGAGCGCCGATCCGAAGCGGAAAACCGTCGTGAATCCGCCGCGAGCACGGGTGGTACGCACGAGCGCGGCGGTGCGGCCTTGAAGCATTGAATCCACGACGCGCGTCGACGTGTCGCCGCGCTCGGTCATAATCGCAGCATTCGACGGTTACGGAGAATATCGTGTCGCTGATGGATCGCCTGTTGTCACGCGGAGTGCAGAACGCGTCGTCGCGAAGGCAAGTGATCGTGCGTGTGTGGCTCGACGAACAGGGGCGTGTCCGCGATCTCAAGGTCCGACGCAGTTGCGGCGATCCCGCTCTCGACGAGAAAGCGCTTCACGCGATTGCCGTGATGCGCTTCCCTGGCGGTCACCTCGGCTCGGGGGGGAAATCCGCCAAGCGCTGGCACGATCTCAACTATCCGGTGGACTGACGGCGCGCCGCTGCGCGTCGTCGATAGCCGTCACACCACCGGTTGCGACACGGCAACCGTCGATTCAGTGCAGGCCAGCCGATGCGATCGAGCGCACCGTGTCGGTGATGTTCACGCAACGCGACAGGCCGAAATGCTCGGCTTCGCGGCGTTCCGGTTCGCTGCTCGCAATGCCCACCGCGCGTTCGGGCGGCACGCCGAGCGCTTGAAGCGCGACATCGAAAGGATGCTGGTTTGATCCGGAGTCCTGCTGATTGGCATCCGTGACGACGACCGAGAAGCGGTCGAGGTTCGCGCGGCCGAACTGGCCTTCGAACATGTCGCTGAGCCGTGCGGCCGGCAGCGTCGTGACGAGACCGAGTCGGTATCCTTCTTCCGATGCCCGGTCGAGCCACTGGATGATCGCGTCGCGCTGATGGCGCGATTCGTGCGAATCCGGTGTTGCTTCGATCTGCGCGAATGCTGCGTCGAGACGGGTGACGATGGCTTCGATAACCACGGTGATTCCTCTTCAGAGACGTGATGATCCGTTCGCCGACGGGAATGCCACACACCTTAGCGTCGATCCGGAAAACGCGACCAATTAATATTCTTATCCAACTCATACGATTCAGCTTATGAATCGGGTTGCGAGCCAGCGTGGGCGCGGGATGCGTGTCGCGCGACATGCTCCGCGCGAAATGCATCGTATCGACGGTCTTCAATGTGATGCACCAAACTCGCGCACGTTGCGCATGCATCGGTCATATGCATATGAAAAAAACGGCGTATCGGGCGATGCACGCCCGATACGCCGTCTTGCGATGCCGCGTGTGAGCGGTCGTTCAGTGCAGCTTGATCGACGGCTGGTTGCGGCTTTGCAGCCAGTGGCTCAGTGACTGGAACAGCGCGCGCTTCACGCCATACACGCTGAACAGGTGCTTGCGGTACAGGAACTTGTACAGGCCGATCGCGGCGAGCCCGTCGACGATCAGCGAGCGCGAACGCACGCCGAGGTCGGCCTGATACACGGCGCCGGCGTGCCCGAGCGACACGACGGTGCCCGCATCGCGGAACGTGAAGCCGGCCACCGGCTTGCCGGCGACGCGCCGCGCGAACGCCTGGACCAGATACACGGCCTGCTGGTGCGCGACTTGCGCGCGCGGCGGCAGGAAGCCGCTCGCACCGGCCGACGGGCATGCGGCGCAGTCGCCGAACGCATACACGTGCGGGTCGTCCGGCGTTTGCAGCGTGTCGGTCACGATCACCTGGTTCGACCGGTTGAGCGCGATGTCGCCGATCTGCCGCAGGAGCGCGGGCCCCGCAACGCCGGCCGCCCAGATCGTGATGTCGCTCGCGAGCCGCTCGCCCGTCGCGGTCGTCACGGCATCCGCGCCGACTTCCGCCACGCGGGTATCGGTCAGCACATCGACGTTCAGCGCGCGCAACTGCGCGTGCATCTTCGCGGACAGCCGTTCGTCGAGTGCCGGCAGGATGCGCGGGCCGCCTTCGATCAGCCGGATGTGCACGTCGCGCGCCGACACCAGCGCCTTGAAGCGATACGTCGTCAGTTGCTGGATCGCGTCCCGCAGCGCGGCGGCCAGCTCGACGCCCGTCGCGCCCGCGCCGATCACGTTGATGCAGATCGGCGCCGCGCGCCGCGCGGGCTGCTGCTCGGCCAGGTGATTCGCCTTCGTGCAGGCCGCGAGGAACTTCCGGCGGAAATCCTCGGCCTGGTCGAGATTCTCGAGCGGCAGCGCATGGCGTGCCGCGCCCGGCACGTTGAAGAAATTCGTCACGCTGCCGACCGCCAGCACGAGATCGTCATAACCGAGCTCGCGCTGCGGCAGGATTTCCGTGCCGTCCGCGTCCTGCACGGCGGCGATGGTCGCCGTGCGTGCGACGCGGTCGACCTGTTGCAGCGCGCCCTGCACGAAACGGAAGCCGTGGCGCTTGGCCTGCGCCGCGTATTCGATCGTGTGGGAAGCCGGGTCGCGATGGCCCGATGCGGCTTCGTGCAGCAGCGGCTTCCAGAAGTGCGTCGGGTAGCGGTCGACGAGCACGACCTCGGCTTGCCCGCGGCGTCCGACCGTATCGCCGAGACGCGTGGCGAGCTGCAGGCCGCCGGCGCCGCCGCCGACGATCACGATGCGCGGCGCGCTATCCGTTGCAAGGTTGGGCGTGATGTTGTCCATGTTGGGCTCCCGCTGATGACGATTCGGATGACATTGCTCAAGAACCGACGATATAGTTTGGAACCCACTCGAACAATTTAATGTTTATAAGCGACTCATATGTATTCACTTATAGGAAAGACCGCGACGTTCCGGCAGCTGAAGGCGCTGGACATGATTGCGCGGCTCGGCAGCGTGTCGCGGGCGGCCGAGGAACTGAACCTGACGCAGCCGGCCGTGTCGCTGCAGGTTCGCCTGCTCGAGGAGGCGGTGGGTGCCGCGTTGCTGCAGCGGGTGGGGCGCGGTGTGCAGCTGACCGCGGCCGGCGAGATCGTGTCGCGCTATGCGCGCGAGATCCTGCATCTTTGGAGCGAGGCCGGCGACGAAGTGGCGGCGCTGACGGGCGATCTCGGCGGCACGCTGCGGATCGGCGCGATCACGACGGCCGAGTACCTGATCCCGCCGCTACTGGTCAAATTCACCGCGACGCGTCCGCATGTGAAGACGTACTTCAAGGTCGGCAATCGCGACGACATCATCCGCATGCTCGCAACGCATGAAATCGATCTCGCGGTGATGGGCAGTGCGCCGAAGGAGCTGCGTACGCATGCGGTCGAGTTCGCGAAGCATCCGATGGTGTTCGTCGCGGCGCCCGGCCATCCGCTGATGCAGCGCAAGCGCGTCGCGCTGAAGGATCTCGAATCCGCGCACCTGCTCGTGCGCGAACGCGGCGCCGGCACGCGCTCGACCGTCGAGACCCTGTTCAAGACGGCCGGGTACCGCTTCCATGTGGGCTCCGAATTGTCGAGCAACGAGGCCATCAAGCAGATGGCCGAAGCCGGGCTCGGCATCGCGTTCCTGTCGTTGCACGCGTGTGCACTCGAACTGCGCACCGGGCTGCTGGGGCAACTGCCGTTCCCCGGCAACCCGATTGAGCGCGAATGGTATGTGGTCACGCTCGCGGACCGGCGCATCTCGCAGGTGACGGGGCTGTTCCGCGACTTCCTGATCAAGCAGGGCGGGCCGGTGATCGACGGCGCGACGGTGGCGCTGCACGAGCGGCGGCGCAAGTAGGTGCAAGTAGGCGCAAGCCGGCGGACGCCGCTCGCGCCGGCCGGTCAGACGAGCCCGAAGTCGTCGTTGCTGTCGGGAATCGACGCGAGCAGCCGTTCGAGCCGATACCAGCCGATGACGCGCAGGCACCACGCGACGATGGCGGCGCGGCCGTTGCGGGAGCGGGGGGCCGATGAAGGGCGGGTGGCGCCGGACGGCGATGGCGCGATGAACGACGCGCGCAGCGGGCAGTAATGGGGCATGACGGTCTCCGTAGGTGTCGGATGGGGCGATCGTAGGGGGCACGACGCCTGCCGGCGCTCACGTTAGGATCGGTTTGAGCAGAAACGGATGATCTTTTTCCGTCGGGCAGGATCCGGCCCCCGCAGGCCCGGCACGCCGGCCGAAAACGCGTCACAATGCGCGTTCGACACACCATCTGGTGGAGCCAAGCCATGAGCGATCCGATTCTCGCCGCGCCGCCGGACAACGGCGTGCCGGTCAGCCTGCGTTCCAGCCGCGGGCTCGGCTGGCGGGGCTTCGGCGCGGCGCTGCTCGACATTCGCGCCGGCACGTACCGGATCCCGGCGGCCGACCATCACCGCATCGGCGTGCATATCGGCGGGCCCGTTCGCGCGGACTGCGTGTGCGACGGCGAGCGCGTGTCGCGCATCCAGGCGCATGGCGACGTCGACGTGATTCCGGCCGGCCTGCCCGGCCAGTGGACCGACAGTGCCGACTGCCGGATCCTGCACATCATGCTCAGCGACACGTTCGTGCGGCGCACCTTCGAACACCTCGAACTGAAGCCGTCGCAGGCGCAGATCCGCCGTCGGCTGCAGGTGCGCGATCCGCGCCTGCAGCACATCGCGTGGGCGATGGCCGCCGAACTCGAAGCCGACGATGCGTCGGACCCGCTCTACGCGGAAAGCCTGTGCACGGCGCTCGTCGCGCGGCTGGTCGACAGCCAGCCGGCATTCCGCGAGCGCCGGCGCACGCTCGCGCCGAAGGCGGCGGCGCGCGTGATCGACTATGTCGAGGCGAATCTTGACCGGCGCATGACGCTGGCCGAACTCGCGGCGCTCGTGTCGATCAGCGTGCCGCACTTCAAGGTGCTGTTCCGCGAAACGGTCGGGATGCCCGTGCACCAGTACGTCGTGCGGCGCCGGGTCGAGCGCGCGAAGGCGCTGCTGCTCGAAGGCCGACTCAGCATCAGCCAGATCGCGCTCGAAGCCGGGTTCGCGCACCAGAGCCACATGGCGAACTGGATGAACCGCGTGCTCGGCGCGACGCCGACGGAGATCGTGCGGTCGGGGGCGCGAGGTGCGCTGCGGCTGGCTTACGGCGGTGAGGAAAAATCGACGCAGTAAAAGGGCATCAAGGTGACAAAGAAAATCGCCGACGGACTGAAGGATTGAGTATGAAAATTGGCAAACTGACCGAATTCGACGGCTCGAAGCACCTGAAGGACGAAGAAACGATTCGTCACTATCTGGCGTAAGCGTTCGAAGATGGGGATTCGCGCGTGATGCAGGCCGCGCTTGGGAATGTAGCGAAGGCGCGCTGCTCTACTGCGCGCTGTCGTCGGGTGAGCGGGCGGTGATCCGGCGGCACGGCCTTACCGACTTCCATGGGTTTGCCGATTGAGTGCGGGATGCGGTAGGGTGCGGTTTTGACTTTGTAAGCAACGCCGACCATGAACAAACAGGAACTCATCGACGCGGTCGCAGCGAGTGCCGATGTCAGCAAGAGCGAGGCGGGTAAAATCGTCCATGCTGTGCTGGATCTCGTTGTCGGCGCGGTCAGCCGCGGCGAAATGGTGCAATTCGTTGGCTTCGGAACGTTTTCGCAGGGGCAGCGAACCGCGCGTACTGGCCGGAATCCCGCGACGGGCGCGGAGATCGCGATCGCCGCAGCGAAAACTGTAAAGTTCACCGCAGGCAAGGCGTTTAAGGACGCGGTGAACGCCTCATGACGAAGCGCGACGTTCCGCAGACAGCCTATGCGGGGCTGCACCGTGAGATCGCGGGCGTTGTGGAATCCACGCGCGCGGCTGCTGCCCGCAGCGTCAATGCATTAATGACGGCGACCTATCGGGAAATTGGTCGGCGAATCGTCGAGTTCGAGCAAGGTGGCGAGGGCAGGGCCACGTACGGCGATGCCATGATCAGGCGGCTCGGCACTGATCTGTCGCAGCGATTCGGTCGCGGTTTTGGCTGGCGGAACCTCGCGCAGATGCGTGCCTTTTTCCTCGCCTGGCCGGCTGAGCGAATTTTGCAGACGCTGTCTGCAAAATCGGCCGATCGCCTGGCTGCCGACAATCCTGTACGACATGTTCCGGAGCCGGACGCGCTCGCGCAGGCTTTCCCCTTGCCCTGGTCCGCATACGTGAGATTGCTTTCCGTGAAGACGGCTACCGCTCGCGCGTTCTATGAAGCCGAGGCGCTACGCGAAGGCTGGTCGGTGCGCCAGCTCGACCGTCAGATCAGCAGTCAGCTCTACGAGCGACTTGCGCTGTCGCGCAACAAGGCCGCGCTCCTGGGCAAAGCGGCTGATGTTCAGAAAGGTGATCCCCTCACGCCGGAGGAAGCGATCCGCGATCCGTTCGTCCTCGAGTTTCTCGATATGAAGGACGAGTACTCGGAGTCGGACCTCGAGGCAGCCTTGATCCAGCGCCTCGCTGATTTCTTGCTGGAGCTCGGTGATGACTTTGCGTTCATTGGCCGGCAGCGACGTCTCAGGATTGATGACACATGGTTCCGGGTCGATCTGGTGTTCTTTCATCGCCGGTTGCGATGTCTGCTGATTATTGACCTGAAGGTCGGACGCTTCAGTTATGCAGATGCGGGACAGATGCATCTGTACCTCAACTACGCGCGCGAACATTGGACGAAGCCCGGGGAAAATCCGCCAGTGGGCCTCATCCTGTGTGCTGAAAAAGGTGCAGCCGAAGCACATTACGCGCTGGACAACTTGCCAAACAAGGTGCTTGCGGCTGAGTATCAAACGGTGTTGCCGGACGAGGCTACGTTTGCGAGGGAGTTGGACCGCACCCGTATTGAGCTGGAGCGACGTGGTCGCGGCAAATGAGTCTGCGAACGAACCCGGTACGAACTCCTTTGCTCGCGCGCGTGTCGCTGTCTGTCCTCGGCAGACCGTACGATTCAAAGTGAGAGGCGACGAAGCGGGCAATACGCGTCGTCGCAGCCACACAATCCTTCATCCTTTCCTGCTCGATTCATCCCTCCCTGCGCGCCGCCCCGCCCGCGCAACCCGACAATCACCTCACCTTCATCCTCTAAGGAGCGGATCGTGTTCGTGATCTTCGGTGCATCCGGCAATGTCGGCCTGTCGACCGTCACAACCTTGCGCAATGCCGGCCATCCCGTGCGCGCGGTGCTGCGCGACGCACGCCATCGTGAACGTTTCGAGCAACTCGGCTGCGACGTGGCCATCGCGGCGCTGACGGACGAGCGCGCGGTCGCGTCGGCGATCGACGGCGCGCAGGCCGTGCAGATGCTGTGCCCGGTGCCCGTCGCCGACCCCGATCCGGCCGCGACGATGGCGCGGACGATCGATGTCGCGACCGCCGCGCTCGCCGCGAACCCGCCGCCGGCGCTGCTCGCGCTGTCGGACTACGGCGCGGAACACGACGGCAATACGGGCATCACCCGCCTGTTCCATCTCCTCGAACAGCGGCTGAAGACGATCCCGACGCAACTGACGCTGCTGCGTTCGGCCGAGCATCTGCAGAACTGGACGCGGATCCTGCCGGTCGCGCTCGGGACCGGCGTGCTGCCGAGCTTTCATCATCCGGTCGGCAAGCTATTTCCGACGGTCTGGGCGCCCGATGTGGGTGTCGTCGCGGCGCGGCTGCTGCTCGATGTGCCCGAAGGCGGCAACGGGCCGCGCATCGTCAGCATCGAAGGGCCGCGGCGGGTGAGCGTGACGGCGATCGCGGACACGCTCGGCGCGGCGGCCGACCGCGCAATCGTCGCGCACGAGCTGCCGCGCGACACATGGGCGGCGACGCTGCTGCGCGCGGGCCTCAGCGAACGCCATGCGCAGCTGATCGTCGATCTCTACGACGTGCACAACGCGGGGCAGATCGACGTCGAGGCCGGCGTGTCCGAGCGGCTTTACGGCACGACGACGCTGGTGGACGCGCTCGCGCAACTGGTGCGCCAGCACGCGCGGTGACCGAGGCGGCGGCGCGCGATGCGTACGATAGGCACCACGTGCATTACACCGGCCGCCGCACCTTGTTCAGCACCGCATACGACAGCGACCCGATCACGATCCCCCAGAACGCGGAGCCGAGGCCGAGCCAGGTCATCCCCGACGCGGTCGCGAGGAACGTGATCAGCGACGCTTCGCGGTGGTTCTCGTCCTCGAAGATGCCGTGCACGTTCGCGCCGATCGCGCCGATCAGCGCGAGACCTGCCAGGATCGCGACGAACGCTTTCGGCAGCGCGAAGAACACCGTGACGATGGTGCCCGCGAAGAGGCCGCCGATCAGGTAGATCGCGCCGTTCGCGAGCCCCGCGACATAACGCCGGTCCGGATCCTCGTGCGCATCCTTGCCCGTGCACAACGCGGCCGTGATCGCCGCGACGACGATCGTGATCCCGCCGAAGCACGCGACGACGAGCGACATCACACTGGTCGCCGTGATGATCGGCCGCGCGTTCGTGTGATAACCGGACACGCGCAGGATCGTCATCCCCGGCAGGAACTGGCCGGTGAGGCTGACGACGACGAGCGGCAGCGCGAGGCTGAGCGTCGTGCCGAGCGTCCATTCGGGCGCGATGAAGATCGGCCGCGCGATGCTCGGCGACACGTTGCCGAGATGCGTCATCCCGAGCAGCGTTGCGAGCGCGGCACCCGTCAGCAGTACGAGCACGATGCTGTAGCGCGGCAGCAGGCGCTTGAAGATCACGTAGGCCGCGATCATCCCGAACGCGAGCGCGGGCTGCTCGGACGCGGCGGCGAACGCATGCGTGCCGAACGGCAGCAGGATGCCGGCCATCATTCCGCACGCGATGCCGCGCGGAATGTGGCGCACGAGCCGGTCGAAATAACCGGTGACGCCGATCAGCAGGATGATCAGCGCGGCCGTGATGTACGCGCCGACGGCCTGGTTGAGCGTCAGTTGCGGAAACAGGCCGACGAGCAGCGCGGTGCCGGGCGCCGACCACGCGGTGATCACCGGCACCTTCAGCTTCCAGCTCGCGAACAGGCCCGAGACGCCCGCGCCGATCGAGATCGCCCAGACCCACGACGACACCATCGCGTTGGACGCATGAGCCGCCTGCGCGGCCTGGAAGAAGATCGCGAGCGGGCCCGCGTAGGAAATCAATACCGCGAGAAAGCCCGCGGTGATCGCGGAAACGGACCAGTCGTTGCCGATCGCGCGGATCGCGCCGGGCGGGGTGTTCGGTTGCATCGTCGTCGGGGAATGCGGCGCGCGGCCGGGAGGCAGAGCCGAGGCGAATGATTGTTGGAAGCCCCGGATGAGCCGTCATTCTGGACATTGCCGGCGCAATTGGCAATTCGCCGGCGACGTCGGCTTTTCGTAAGAAATCGACGACAAGACGGGCAGGTCGACGACGAAGCGCGAGCCCGTCGAACGCTACGTGCTGATCTGCAGCACCTGGTCGACCACCGCCACCTTCACCCCGCTCCCCGTCGACAGCGACGCCGTGCCCTGGTCGAACGGATGCACGGGTGTATCGGTCGGCGTCCACGCATGGCGCGTCAGCAGTTCGCGATAGCCGCCGCGGATCACGAAGCCGCCGTTTTTTTCGGCATACGCGTCGCGCCGCATCCGGTACGCGCGCGGCAGGTCGTACCACGGCAGCTTCGGCAGGTCGTGATGGACGAGGTGGTAGTTGTTGTTCAGGTACAGCAGCCGCATCGCGAAACCGGCTTCGTTGATTGCGATGCGCGCCTTCGGATGCCGTGCGGCGCGGTGCTCGTACAGCGAGCGGATCATCGCGAGCGACAGCGCGGGCCACGTGACCGCCAGCAGGTAGTACCACCACGGCACGCCGATCGCCCATTGCAGCCACGCGAGCAGCGCGACCACGCATGACACGTGCGTCGCCCACATCGGCACATAACGGAAGTCGCCGCGCCGGAACGCGGCGAACGCGTCGGCGAACATCGCGGCGATGGCGAGCGGCGGCCCGACGGCGATTCGTCCGGCGAAGGTCTTGCGCGCGACCGTCGCCACGCGGCGCCAGCGCGGCAGCCGCGCCCAGCGTTCGCGCGATACGTAGTTCGTTTCAGGATCGACGCCCGGCACGGTCAGGTCTTCGTCGCGATGATGGTCGAGATGGGTGTCGCGATACAGCGCGTACGGATACCAGACCGTCAGCGGCGGATAACCGAGCAGCTTGTTCACGAACGCGGAGCGCGTCGGATGGCCGTGCAGCAACTCGTGCTGCAGCGACAGGTGCCACGCGCCGAGCAGGATCAGCGGCGGCGTCGCGGCCATCAGCGACAGGCGCTCGGCGCGCACGAGCAGCAGCACGGCGAGCCAGCCGCCGTAGATCGCGACGATCAGCAGCCAGGTCGGCCATTCGGTGCGGGCGGTGAAGCGGGCGTCGAGCGCGGCAATCGCGTGCGCGTGGTCGACGTCGAAGTATTCGGCCATGGTGCGGTGACGGAAGAGCGGGCCGGACGCGGTGCGCCGGCCGGGACAACAACGAGCGAAAACGGAAAGCGGCGGCGAGCGTCGGTCAGTCGGGCGCGAGCCGCGCGGCGGCCGGCGCGCATGCGCGGCCGGCCTGGCCGAGCACGTCGTAGACCGCGACCGCGAGCAACGCGACGACGATCCCGCCCTGCAGCACGAATGCGGTATTCGACGTCTGCAGGCCCGCGATGATCACGTCGCCGAGCCCTTTCGCGGCGACGGTCGAACCGATCGTCGCGGTGCCGAGATTGATCACGACCGCGAGCCGGATGCCGTTCAGGATCACCGGGAACGCGAGCGGCAGCTCGATCGCGAACAGTTGCTGGCGCGCGCTCATGCCCATCCCGCGCGCGGCGTCGAGCGTCGCGGCGGGAATGTCGCGCAACCCCGCGATGGTGCTCTCGAACACGGGCAGCAGCCCGTACAGCACGAGCGCGATCAGCACGGGCTTCACGCCGAAGCCGACGGCCGGCACCGCGAGCGCGAGCACCGCGACGGGCGGGAAGGTCTGGCCGATGTTGACGATGCTGCGGGCGATCGGCAGGAAGTCGGCGCCTGCCGGCCGCGTGACGAACACGCCGGCCGCCAGTGCCACGAGCGCGCCGACCGCACTGGAAACCGCGACGATCGCGAGATGCGCCAGTGTCAGGTCGAGCAGGCTCGCACGGTCGTAGAGCGCCGGCGCGCCGTTGTCGGCGAACGGCGCGAACAGCGGCGCAAGCCACTCGCCGCGGAACAGCAGCACGAGCAGCGCGGCCAGTACGGCGGCGCGTGCGACGCCGGAAGCGAATGCGGCGGGCCTCATCTTGGCTGCCTCGCACGCGCGACGATCGCGGGCAGCGAGATCCGGCCGTGCACGCGGCCGTCCGCGTTGGCAACCGGCAGCGCATCGACGCCGCGCCACAGCAGCTCGGCGATCGCGTCGCGCAGCGACGCGGAACCGGGCAGCGGCGTGCCGTCGGCCGTACCGGGTTCGACCGCTTCGTCTACGCGGATCAGCGCAAGCAGCCTGAGCGGCCGGTCGTCGCCGGCGACGAGCTGTTCGACGAAGCCGGGCGCGGGCTGCGCCAGGATATCGGCGGGCGGCGCGGCTTGCAGCACGCGTCCGCGATCCATCACGACGATCGTGTCACCGAGCTTCAACGCCTCCTCCATGTCGTGCGTGACGATCACGACCGTGATGCCGAGGCGGCGCTGCAGCGCGAGCAGGTCGTCCTGCGCCTTGCTCCGGATGATCGGGTCGAGCGCACCGAACGGCTCGTCCATCAGCAGGATGCGGGGCTCGGCCGCGAGCGCGCGCGCGACGCCGACGCGCTGCTGCTGGCCGCCCGACAGTTCGTGCGGCAGCTTGTCCGCGTGCACGGCCGGATCGAGTTCGAACAGCGCGAGCAGCTCGCGCACGCGCGCGTCGATCCGATCGGCGGGCCAGCCGAGCAGGCGCGGCACGGTCGAGATGTTGCGGGCGACGCTCCAGTGCGGAAACAGCCCGTGCCCCTGGATCGCATAGCCGATGCCGCGGCGAAACTGCTCGGGCGCGACGGTTGCGGTATCGACGCCGTCGACGCGGATCGTGCCGCTCGTCGGCGCGATCAACCGGTTGATCATCCGCAGCAGCGTCGACTTGCCGCTGCCCGACGCGCCGACGAGCGCGGCGATCGTGCCGCGGCGAATCGACAGCGTGACGTTGTCGACGGCAATCTGTTCGCCGAAGCGGCGGCTCACGTGTTCGATCTCGATCATGCCCGGCGTCCTTTCGCGAGTGCGGTGGCGGCGTCGAACACGACGGCGGCGGCGAGCGCCAGCGCGATCGTCGGGATCGCGCCGAGCAGCACGAGGTCGGTCGCCGACTGTCCGATGCCCTGGAAGATGAAGGTGCCGAAGCCGCCGCCGCCGATCAGCGCGGCGACCGCGGCGAGGCCGATGTTCTGCACGAGCACGATGCGCACGCCGCTCAGGATCACCGGCAGCGCCAGCGGCAGCTCGATCTGGAGCAGCCGCTGCGCGCGCGTCATGCCCATCGCGGCGGCGGCCTCGACCGCATGCGGCGGAATCTGCCGCAGTCCGACCACGACGCTCGACGCGATCGGCAGCAGCGAATACAGGAACAGCGCGAGCGCGGCGGGCGCGGCGCCGATGCCGCGGATGCCGAGCGCGGCCGCGAGCGGCACGTGCGCGGCGAGCAGCCCGAGCGGCACCATCAGCAGCCCGTACATCGCGATGCTCGGAATCGTCTGCACGATATTGAGCGCAGGCAGCAGCACGCCGCGCAGCGCGGCCGAGCGCGCGCATGCGACGCCGAGCGGCACGCCGGCCGCGATCGCCGCGGCAACCGAGCCGCCGACCAGCGCCGTGTGTCGACTGGCCTCCTGCCAGAACGTGTCGGCGCGCGCCGTGTATTCCTGCATGACGGAGAGACCGTCCCACCAGCCGGCGTGCAGCAGCGCGGCGAGCACGGTGCATGCGGCGGCCAGCGCGGCGAGGCGTCTGACCGGACCGAGCGCGAGCCGCGCGGACGCATCGACCACCAGCGCGGCGTACGCGAAGAACAGCAGCCATGCGCCGGTGGCCGGCGACACGCGCGCGAGCGGATTGTCGTCGGTGACGAGATGGGCCGGCACATGGCCGACGAGCGCGCCGAGGCCGAGCAGCAGCACCGCGCCCGCCGCGAAACGCGGTGCCGGGCGACTGCGCAGCAGCGCGAACAGCGCGCTTGCCGCGCCGGCCGCGTACAGCGTCACGGCTTGCCAGTGCGGGAAGATCTCCGCGAGCGCGAGATCGTGTCCGGCGACGATCCGGTTCGCGCGGAACGTGACGAACGGCGCGAACGCGAGCGCCGCCGCGATCGTGCCGGCGATCAGCACGCCGACGCGGTCGACGCGCGCCGTGCGCACGCGGGCGGCATCGGCGGTCGAACCGGCTTGCGCACGACCGGGGGCCGCTGCGTGCGCGCCGGCGATCATTTGACGAAACCCTTCGACTTCAGATAACCGGCGGCGACGGCCGACGCGGGTTCGCCGTTCAGCTGGATACGGCTGTTGAGCGTCTGCAGCGTCTTCAGGTCGAGGCTCGCGAATACGGGTTTCAGATAGTCGGCGATTTGCGGATGCGCTTTCAGCACTGCTTCGCGGATCACCGGCGCCGGCGCATAGACGGGCTGTACGTGCTTCGCGTCGTCGAGCACGACGAGGCCGGACGAGGCGATCCCGCCGTCGGTGCCGTAGACCATCGCGGCGTTCACGCCATCGGTCTGGTTCGCCGCGGCCTTGATCGTCGCGGCCGTGTCGCCGCCCGACAGCACGAGCAACTGATCCTGTTTCAGCTTGAAGCCGTACGCCTTCTCGAACGACGGCAGCGCGGACGCGCTGTTCACGAACTCGGCCGACGCCGCGAGCTTCACCTTGCCGCCGTTGCCGGCCCATTTGCCGAAGTCGCCTAAGGTCTTCAGCCCGTTCGCCTTCGCGACGGTGCCGAGCACGGCGACGCCCCACGTGTTGTTGGCCGGCGCGGGCGTGAGCCAGACGAGATGGTTTGCCGCGTAGTCGAGCTGCTTCGCGGTGTCATAGCCTTTTGCCGCGTCCTTCCACACCGGATCGTCGGCCTTGTTGAAGAAGAATGCGGCGTTGCCCGTGTATTCCGGATAGATGTCGATCTCGCCGGTCGTCAGCGCCTTGCGCACGATCGGCGTGGTGCCGAGCCCGATCTTGTCGGTGACGGCGATGCCGTGCGACTTCAGCACCTGCGAAATCAGGTTGCCGAGCAGGTTGCCTTCGGTGTCGATCTTCGACGAGACGGTGATCGACGGCGCGGCGCAGACGGCGGCGGAAGCGGTGGCGGCGACGGCGGCGATGCCAAGGCGGCGGATCGAGCGGATGAATGTCATGGGGGACCGGGGCTCCAGCGTGTTGTCGAGGCTTGCCGAATGCCGCGCCGCGTGGCGTGTCGTGCGCGCGGGCTTCGGGCGCCCGTCGCGCGGGTGACGCGACGGATGCAACCTGCGAAACGGCCGGCCCGGTGTGCCGGCTGCTTTGCGACGTGCGGGCGAACCGCAGGCGGCTCGCGACGATTCGGAAGGAAAGCGAACTGTACCGAGCCGATGCCGGACGGCCAATCAATCGATTCGCATTTGCTTATCGCGATGGCTCACAAGGGGCGTGTGCAATGGGGCGAATGGTTGCCGGCGACCGCGATGTCAGTGGTGCGCTTTGCCGTTCTCGCCTCTTGTTCGGTGGTGCTTCCATGCACCTCGAACCTGGTCGGGACGTTGCGGTTCAGTTGCCGAGCCTGGCGAACTGCTCGCGGAGCAACGATTCCTGTTGTGCAAATAGTGCCGGCTTCTTTTGTTTCAGTGCTTCGAGATTGTGTAGTTTCCACCGAATGGCAGGCAATTCGCGCAGATGTGGGTATGGCATCAAGGACCAGTCAGGTTTGCCGCAGACCAACGACAGCAAAAACTGACGGTGATTCGCAGTGAGTGCGGCCGGCAGTTCCCGGTGCAGCCGATCCTGCGTTGCCTCGAGTGCATCAAGACCGACGGTTTCGAGCGTCATCCCGACAAAGTCGACTTCGTACACTTCCGTCATCGAATGTTTCGGACCGAACAGGACTTCGTGAATAGGCCGGTTGTGCCCGGCAAGGTAGCCGACGAACGCATCCACGATATCCGCGCGCAAGCCGAGCAACGCGTACATGTGCATGACGTCGAACAGATCACGTGGATGCTGGCGGTCCAGCGCCGCGACGAGCTTGCTCCCGTACAGTTCAGCTTCGTGAAGCGTCGGCACCACGATGCGTGTGTTGAACGTTTCTTCTGCCGCGGCGACGAGCGGGCGTGCGACCGGTTCGATCAGCGTGCCCCGGAACACATGATTGACTTCCACCTTGACCGATATGTCGCCGGAGATCACGGTGAGCTTCACATCATCGCCCTTGGCTTTCCCGGATGAGGTGGCTTTCGAGAACACGGTCGCATGTCCGTCGGCCTCGATCTGTTTTCGCGCGCGCTCCAGCTCTCTGCTGATGGCTGCGATGGCGTCGTCCCGAGGCAGCGTCCGGTCGGTCAGCACGACATCGATATCGACCGACAGGCGCGGCATGTTGTGCAGGAACAGATTCAATGCCGTTCCGCCTTTCATGGCAAACAAGGGCGTATCGAAGACGATCGGCGCGATGCCGAGCATCAGTCGGACTGTGTCGATGTAGATCTCGTTCATCGTGGTTTGAGGGTGAGCCGGCCATTCCTCGTCCTGTTTGACCATCGCTTCCCGGCGCCAAGACGGTCTACGTGCTTCTGAAGGTTCTTTGCCCATGGAAAATCGGCCTCGAGTCCGAGGTCGCGCACGAGCCTGACAACTTTCACACGTTTGCAGTGGCTCAGAAACTCGTCCAGAACGTCAGGTCGGAGATTGCGCATGCCGACCATCAGGTTGCTCGCTTCCTCCATCGACTGGCCCTTCCCGATGTCGCTCGCGAGTTCCAGGATGGCTCGCTCGGGAACGGAGACCAATACTTCCGGGGCGCCGCCGGGAAGGGGCTTCAATCCCTGCTCGTAGGGAAAATCATCGCTGAACAGGGTGGTGGTCTGGTACGAGTAGCTCATGTGTTCCGCCACCCAGGGAGGAATGCGGTACGGCCTCTCTCCCCACAAGACGACCTTTTCCCGGAATGCGATGTTGTGGCGCACGCCTTGCCAGGCGAGCGCTGTTTTGCCACCAACGTGAAGGCCGGGTATGCGTTTGCGCAGGTAGGCGATCGAGCCGTCTCTCGACGGCGTATCGCCCGTCAGAAGATAGGCCCCCTGCGAGAGACGTTGAAGCCAACCGGATTTGACCATGTGTGCTGCAAGCGCGGCGCTCACCCCCATGCCCCTGAGCATGTCGGAATCGATGGGGTGGCCGCCACGGTTTTCCTGCAAGAGCCGCTGGACTGTCTTGTTGCTCATCTTGAAGATTTGCTTGCGTTATCTGAGTGCAGTATATGCGCAAAATATTTTATTAATTGCGATTTTTTAACGCGATGGGCAGGCCGATGTTCCGGCAGCTACTTTGTGGCAGGAGCGTTGTTTTTCTGCTGATAGTGGGTTATTTGTTTTAACTTCTGCGAATAAATAACGAAAAAATAAAGGGTCGCATGAGCTGGTGCGCCCGCATCCTGCGACGGGTCTGTCAGCGGGGGCGACGGGGCGCGGACCGTGCAAAAACGGGAATCGAATTCGCTTTTCGTTCGTTGGCGCGCGCCGGTCGCGTCGATATAGTCCCGCATTCCCCGCAGACGGTTCGCATGTCTGAACAAATAAAACGGAACATCCCGATGAAGAAACTCCTGTTCGCGCTGCCGCTCGCCGCGGCCGCTACCGCCCACGCGCAAAGCAGCGTCACGCTGTACGGCATCGTCGAGGATGGCGTCGACTACGTGTCGAACGTGCAAGGCAAGCATCTCGTGCAGCTCGCATCGGGCGTGACGGCCGGCAGCCGCTGGGGCGTGCGCGGCACCGAGGATCTCGGCGGGGGGCTGAGCGCGATCTTCCGGCTCGAAAGCGGCTTCGACATCAACTCCGGCCGCCTCGGCAGCGGGCTCGCGTTCTCGCGCAATGCCTACGTCGGCCTGAACGACACGAAGCTCGGCACGCTCACGCTCGGCCGCCAGTGGGATTCGATCGTCGACTACGTCGAGCCGTTCACGCTGAACGGCAACATCGGCGGCTACTACTTCGCGCACCCGAACGACATGGACAACACCGACAACGGCTTCCCGATCTCGAACGCGGTCAAGTACCGCAGCCCGACGATCGCGGGCTTCACGTTCGGCGGCCTCTATGCGTTCGGCGGACAGCCGGGGCGCTTCTCCGACAACGCGACGTTCAGCGTCGGCGCGAACTATGCGGCGGGGCCGATCGGCGTCGGTATCGGTTATCTGCGCATCAACAACCCGGGCGTGTCGACGCAGGGCTACCAGAACTATCCGGGCTTCACGAACGCGATCTACGGCAACTACCTCGATGCGGCGCGTGCGCAGAAGGTGTTCGGCGTCGGCGCGTCGTACCAGGTCGTGCAGTGGCTGAAGCTGCTGGCCGACTTCACGAACACGAACTTCCAGCAGGGCAGCGCGGGGCACGACGCGACGTTCCAGAACTACGAGCTGTCGACGCTCATCACGCCGACACCCGCTGTGACGGTCGGCGCGGGCTACACGTACACGACGGGCCGCGACCACGCGACGAACGCGGAGCCGAAGTATCACCAGTTCAATCTGAGCGTCGAATACGCGCTGTCCAAGCGCACGAGCGTCTATGTGATGGGCGCGTTCCAGAAGGCGGCGGGCGATGCGCCGGTCGCGCAGATCGCGGGTTTCAACCCGTCGAGCAACCAGAAGCAGGCGGTCGGGCGCGCCGGCATTCGCCACCTGTTCTGAGCCCGGACCGTAGAATGCGCGCATGAGCTCATGGATCGCCGGACTGCCGATGTACAACGTGACGCCGCGCCACGCCGCGCTGTGGCATGCGCTGCTGCGCGACGTGTTCGACGCGTTCGCGAACGCGGGCGGGCCGGCCGGCGTCGAACTGCTCGACGAACCGTTCGGCGACCTGCACGCGCTGTGGCGGCGCGACGATCTGCTGCTGTCGCAGACGTGCGGTTTTCCGTACCGGATGCTCGGCCTGCGCGATACCGTGCGATTGATCGCGACACCGGTTTTCAACGCGGACGGCTGCCACGGCGCGCGCTACAGCAGCGTGCTGGTCGTGTCGGCGCGCGTGCATGCGGGCGGTGCGACGACGCTTGCCGCCTGTCGCGGGCTGCGGGCCGCATTCAACGGCGAGGATTCGCACAGCGGAATGAACGCGTTACGGCATGCGGTCGCGCCGCATGCGCACGACGGTCGTTTCTTCGGATCGGTCACGCCGTTCGGCTCGCACCTGAACGTGCTGCGTGCGCTGGCTTCCGGCGATGCCGATTGCGCGGCGATCGACTGCGTGACGTTCGCGTATGTGAAGGACGCGTTGCCCGAGCTGCTGCACGATATCCGGATCATCGGAAAGACGGCATCCGCGCCGGGCTTGCCGTTGATCGCGTCGCGTACGCTGGAGGAACCGCAGGTGGCCGCGTTGAGGGACGCGCTCGATCGCGCGGTGTCGGTGGATACGGAGCGTGCGCGCGTGCTGCGGCTGAAGGGGTTCGAGCGGCTCGCGCCCGATGCCTATGACGCGATCGAACGATTCGCGCGGGATGCGGCCGCGCACGGGTATCCGGCGCTGGCCTGATACGCGGGCGGCGTGCCGGTGGCCCGGTGTCGCGCCGCCCGGGTCGTCTTACTCTTCGTCCATCAACCGGACCTTGACCCGCTTGCCCTTGATCTTCCCCGCATTGAGCTTGCGCAGCGCGTCGTGCGCGACGCCGCGCTCGATCGCGACATAGGTCGAGAACTCGGTCACGTTGATCTTGCCGATCTGCTTGCCGTCGAACCCTGCATCGCCGGTCAGCGCGCCGAGCACGTCGCCCGGGCGGATCTTGTCCTTGCGTCCGCCGAGGATCTGCAGCGTTTCCATCGGCGGCAGCAGCGTGTCGTCGCCGGCCGGCTTCAGCTCGGCGAGCGGATGCCATTCGACGTCGCGCTTCTGCGCATGCTCGATCGCGCCGACGCGGCCCATCTCGTCCATGCTCGCGAGGCTCAGCGCCCAGCCGTCCTGATCGGCGCGGCCCGTGCGGCCGATGCGGTGCACGTGCACTTCGGGGTCCGGCGTCACGTCGACGTTGATCACCGCTTCGAGTTGCGCGATGTCGAGCCCGCGCGCGGCGACGTCGGTCGCCACCAGCACCGAGCAGCTGCGGTTCGCGAACTGGATCAGCACCTGGTCGCGTTCGCGCTGGTCGAGCTCGCCGTGCAGCGCGAGCGCGTGGAATCCCTGCGCGTGCAGCACGTCGAGCAGGTCGCGGCATTGCTGCTTGGTGTTGCAGAACGCGATCGTGCTGACCGGCCGGTAGTGGTTCAGCAACTGGCCGACCGCATGCAGCCGCTCGTTCTCGGTCACTTCATAGAAGCGCTGGCGGATCTTGCTGTTGTCGTGACGTTCTTCGAGCTTCACTTCCTTCGGGTTGCGCAGGAACTGCTGGCTCAGCTTCACGATGCCGTCCGGATAGGTCGCGGAAAACAGCAGCGTCTGGCGCGTCGTCGGGCACATCCGCGCGACCTTCGCGATGTCGTCGAAGAAGCCCATGTCGAGCATCCGGTCGGCTTCGTCGAGCACCAGCGTATTCAGCGCGTCGAGCTTCAGGTTGCCGCGATCGAGGTGATCCATGATGCGGCCCGGCGTGCCGACGACGATGTGCGCGCCGTGCTCGAGGCTCTGCGCCTGCGGGCGCATCGGCGTGCCGCCGCACAGCGTCAGTACCTTCACGTTCTCCTCGGCGCGCGCGAGGCGGCGCACTTCCTGCGCGACCTGGTCGGCGAGTTCGCGCGTCGGGCACAGGATCATCGCCTGCACGTCGAAGCTGCGCGCGTCGAGGCGCGACAGCAGCGCGAGCGAGAATGCTGCGGTCTTGCCGCTGCCCGTCTTCGCCTGCGCGATCAGGTCCTGGCCGGCCAGCGCGATCGGCAGGCTCGCGGCCTGGATCGGCGTCATGTCGACATAACCGAGCTGCGCGAGGTTGGCGAGCGTCGCGGGCGTCAGCGGCAGTGCGCTGAAGGGCGTGGCGGTCGGTTGAGTCATTCGAGGTCTCCGAGGTAAGGCTTGCCTTCCATCTGTTCGTAGACGACGGTGCCGTCGTCGCCCTCGAAGCGTTCGAGATAGTTGCGCGCGCCGCACAGCGGGCAGCGGAACAGCAGCCCCTGGCCCTCGTCCTTGATGACGACGTCGGACGTTTCCCACTGCGTGCCGCAGCTTTGGTTTCTGCAGGTAAACACGGTCTTTCTCCAGCTGAATTCGGTTGGTGGCGCGCCCGGGCGGGCGCGGCAACGGTGTGCGGCGCTCGCGCGGCTCGGGCGCGGGCCGCACCGTGCGTCGGTGCGGATGGTGGATCGGGCGGCGACACGGGGTCGCGCGTGCCGCAATTCTAGCGGAAGCGGGCGACCGGCCCGTCCGCATCATGAAAAACGGCCGCCCCGGAGGGCGGCCGTGTCGTGCGGCGCGGTTGCTGCGATGCTTACAGCGCCATGTCGGCCGATGCCTTCGCCGGGTGGGCCGGCGCGGTGCCGGTCGCCTGCGACGGCACGCTGACGTCGATCTTCGGCGGCGGCGAGAGCTGCAGCACGTCGCTGGTATAGGTCCATTCCTCGACGACCTTCGCCGGGCTGTCGTTCAGCTTCGTGCCGTAGCTCGGCACGATCTGGCGGATCTTCTGCTGCCACTCGGGCGTCGCGACCTTGTCCTTGAACACCTTCTTCATCAGGTTCAGCATGATCGGCGCGGCCGTCGATGCGCCCGGCGACGCGCCGAGCAGGCCCGCGATGCTGCCGTCCTGCGAGCTGACGATCTCGGTGCCGAGCTTCAGCACGCCGCCCTTCACCGGGTCGCGCTTGATGATCTGCACGCGCTGGCCGGCTTGCCACAGGCGCCAGTCTTCCTTCTTCGCGTTCGGGAAGTATTCCTTCAGCGCGTTGAAGCGGTCGTCGTCGGACAGCATCAGCTGGCCGGCGAGGTACTGGACCAGCGGGAATTCATCGACGCCCACGCGCATCATCGGTGCGACGTTGTGCGTGTTGGTGCTCTTGAGCAGGTCGAAATACGAGCCGTTCTTCAGGAACTTGGTCGAGAACGTCGCGAACGGTCCGAACAGGATGATCTTCTTGCCGTCGATGATCCGCGTGTCGAGGTGCGGCACCGACATCGGCGGCGAGCCGACCGACGCCTTGCCGTATGCCTTCGCGAGGTGCTGCTTCACGACGTCGGGGTTGTCGGTCACGAGGAACGAGCCGCCGACCGGGAACGCGCCGTAGTCCTTCGCCTCGGGGATGCCCGATGCTTGCAGCAGGTGCAGCGCGCCGCCGCCGGCGCCGATGAACACGAACTTCGCGTCGACCGATTGCGGCGGTTCATCCGAATGCAGCTTGACCCACGACACGTGCCACGTGCCGTCGGCGTTGCGCGTGATCTCGCGCACTTCGCTCGACAGCGACAGCGTGAAGTTCGGCTGCGTCTTCAGGTAGCCGACGAACTGGCGCGTGATCTCGCCGAAGTTCACGTCGGTGCCGATCGGCGTCCAGGTGGCGGCGACCTTCTGCTTGCGGTCGCGGCCTTCCATCATCAGCGGCACCCACTGCTTGATCTGGTCGTAGTCTTCGGAATACTGCATGCCGCGGAACAGCGGGCTCGCCTGCAGCGCTTCGTAGCGCTTCTTCAGGAAGCGGACGTTGTCGTCGCCCCACACGAAGCTCATGTGCGGCGTCGAGTTGATGAACGAATGCGGGTTCTTCAGCACGCCCTGCTTGACCTGCCACGCCCAGAACTGGCGCGAGATCTGGAACGACTCGTTGATCTCGATGGCCTTCGAGATGTCGATCTTGCCGTCCGCCTTCTCCGGCGTGTAGTTGAGTTCGGCGAGCGCCGAGTGGCCGGTGCCCGCGTTGTTCCAGCCATTCGAGCTTTCCAGCGCGACGCCGTCGAGGCGCTCGACCATCGTCATCGACCAGTCAGGCTGAAGCTCGTGCAGCCAGACGCCGAGCGTCGAGCTCATGATGCCGCCGCCCACCAGCAGGACGTCGACCTTCTTCGTATCGGCGGCATGCGCGGACGACGCGGCGACGCACAGCGCGAGCGCCGACAGTATTACCCGTAACGTTTTGATCACAGCAGATCCCTTTTTCAACTTGGATGCATCGGTTTGCCATGCCGCCCGACGAGCGTTGCGATCGCGGCCGATACGCGGATCCGGAGATCCGGATCGCGAATCCGGAATTCCGGATCGACGCTGCTCGCCGTTGCATTTGCGCACGCGAAACCGTTGCGAAGGAGACCTTCGGATCGGCTCGCAACCGGCGCGCAATGGCCGGCGTCACGGGGCGCGTTTTGCGCCGAGGCCCTCGCGGCAAGCCTGAGCGGTTGGGGTTTCAGGCTGCGTCGAAAGGGGCCGCACGCGACGTTGTCGGCGGGGGCGGGGTGGCAAGGGGCGCGTAATATAACCGAACTCGGTTAACGTGTCGCACGCGAAAAATGTCCTTGTTTTTGTGGGGTTTTTCTCGTGTCCGGGTTTCCGGAATCGGGGTGCGCCGCGCCGGAAAACCGGCGGGAATTCGACGATGCGGCGCACGCGATGGGCGCGCCGCGTGCCGAGGGGAAAGGTCGGAATGTCGTATCGCGCGATGCGCCGATGCGATGCGCGAGTGATCGCGCAACGCGTCGCGCCAGCATGTCATTGCGTCGCGGCGTCGCGCCGCGATCCGCTTACTTCGCCGCTGCGTTCCGGCAGAACTGCTCGTACGCCTGCGCCGAATTCGCGAAGCCCTTTTGCTTGGCGAGTTCCCACGGGCGTTCGCATTGCCGCGTCTGTTCGCACCATGCGTAGCCGGCCGAGCCGATGCAGCCGTGCGCATCGCGGTCGCCGCCGACCATCGGCGGTGCGGCCGGCGCCGACGAATCGGCCGGCGCGGACGATTGCGCCGCACAGGCGCTCAACGCGAACGCGCAAGCCAGCGCGGCGACAAGCGAGGCGGAGGAAGTGATTCGCGTCATCAGGTAGTGCTCCATGGGATAAGGATTGGGAACGGAATGACGGGCTGGCTCGTTCATCCTGCCGCTCACGCGTCAGGCACCGGCACTCGCGACGAGAACTTCACCTCGCGCAACGCGAGGCTCGACTGGATCGACGACACACCGGCCTGCTTTCTCAGCACGCGCTCGACAAAATCCGCATACGCATCGAGATCGGCCGCGACGACCTGCAGGATGTAGTCGGCCGCGCCGGTGATCTTGTGGCACGACAGCACCTCGTCGTGACGCCGCATCACATCCTCGAAGTGATCCGAATCCTGGCCCGAGTGCATGTTGAACGTCACCTGCACGAACGCGAACACGTTCATCCCGAGCGCGCGCCGGTCGAGGTTCGCCTGGTAGCCGGTGATCACGTGTTCGTCCTCGAGCCGCTTGCGGCGGCGCCAGCACGGCGTGACGCTCAACGACAGCTTTTCGCCGAGCGTCGCGTTCGACAGTGCGCCGTCTTCCTGCAGCAGGCGGAGCATCGCGCGGTCGACGCCGTCCAGTTCAACCGAAGCGCGATTTTTGCTCATATCCGTGATTTCGTAGACAGTTTTCTCAAAATTGTACGAAACGAAGAAGCGAAAAGCAAAATTATTGCCGGTCGGCGTCAATAGACTGTTGCCACCCCCTCACTGCCATCACAGCAACGGTCAACCATGCTCACGGTCTACAGCAGCGATCACCACCTGCATCGCGGCGTCGAACTGAAGGACGGCGCGATCACCGAGTCGTTCGAAAACCCCCTTCGCGCCGAAACGGTGCTCGCGCAGGTCCGCGCGGCCGGCCTCGGCGACGTGATCGCGCCGCGCGCGTTCGACCGCGCGAGCTATGCCGGCGCGCACAGCGCGCGCTACGTCGATTTCCTCGCCGGCGCCTGGGACGAATGGACCGCGACCGGCCGCACCTGCCAGGCGCTGCCGCTCGTATGGCCGGTGCGCGCGATGCCGGCGGCCGCGACGCTGCCCGGCTTCATCGACGGCAAGCTCGGTTTCTTCGCGATGGACGCCGGCGCGCCGATCAACGCGGGCACCTGGGACGCGGTGAGCGCGAGTGCGAACTCGGCGCTGACCGGCGCTGACCTGCTGTCGAACGGCGGCGCGCGCGCGGCCTTCGCGCTGTGCCGCCCGCCCGGCCACCATGCGGGCCGCGAGACCATGGGCGGTTACTGCTACCTGAACAACGCGGCGATCGCGGCGCAGCACGGCATCGCGAGCGGTGCCGCGCGCGTCGCGGTGCTCGACGTCGATTTCCATCACGGCAACGGTACGCAGGACATCTTCTACGAACGCGCGGACGTGCTGTTTGCGTCGATCCACGGCGAGCCACCAGTGTCGTATCCGTACTTCTCCGGTTATGCGGACGAGCGCGGCACGGGCGCGGGCGAAGGCTTCAACCTGAACCTGCCGCTGCCGAAGGGCACGCAGTGGGACACCTACGCAACCGCGCTCGGCCATGCGGCGGCCGCGATCGTTGCGCATGCACCCGACCTGCTCGTCGTGTCGCTCGGCGTCGACACGTTCGAGCACGACCCGATCAGCCATTTCCGGCTGCGCTCGCCCGACTACCTGCGCATCGGCGAGGCGCTCGCGCGCCTGAACCTGCCGACGCTGTTCGTGATGGAAGGCGGCTACATGGTCGAGGAGATCGGCATCAACGCGGTGAACGTGCTGCTGGGATTCGAAGGGCGCGCATAAGCGCGTGGCATTGCCTTCAACGAACGACGTATCCGAACCCGAACGAAGAGCGACAACGAAGGAGACAAGCATGAATCGACATCACAAGACGGCACTCGCCGCCCCGGCCGCGCTGACCTGCGCACTGTCCGCGTTCCCCGCGCACGCGGACGACGTCGTGCGCATCGGTCACGTCGCGCCGCTGACCGGCGCGATCGCGCACCTCGGCAAGGACAGCGAGAACGGCGCGCGGCTCGCGGTCGAGGAAATCAACGCGAAGGGGCTCGTGATCGGCGGCAAGAAGGTCACGCTGCAGCTCGACGCGCAGGACGACGCGGGCGATCCGCGCACCGCGACGCAGGTTGCGCAGCGGCTCGTCGACGACAAGGTCGTCGGTGTGGTCGGCCATCACAACTCGGGCACGTCGATCCCGGCGTCGCGCGTCTATCGCGACGGCGGTGTCGTGCAGATCTCGCAGGCCGCGACCAACCCGACGTACACGCAGCAGGGTTTCAAGACGACCTATCGCGTCGTCGCGACCGACGCGCAGCAGGGGCCGGCGCTCGCGATGTATGCGGCGAAGAACATGGGCATCAAAACCGTTGCCGTGGTCGACGATTCGACCGCGTACGGGCAGGGCCTCGCGACCGAGTTCGAGAAGGCGGCGAAATCGGCCGGGATGAAGGTCGTGTCGCGCGACGCGACCAACGACAAGGCGATCGACTTCCGCGCGATCCTCACGAAGATCAAGGGCGAGAACCCGGACGCGATCATGTACGGCGGGATGGATGCGACGGGCGGCCCGCTCGCGAAGCAGGCGCGGCAGCTCGGCATGCGCGCGAAGATCCTCGCCGGCGACGGCGTGTGCTCGACCGACCTGCCGAAGCTCGCGGGCCCGGCGTCGGACAACGTCGTGTGTTCCGAAGCCGGCATCGCGCTCGAGAAGATGCCGGGCGGCGCGGCGTTCGCGAAGCGCTACGAAGCGCGTTACCACCAGCCGATGCAGGTGTATGCGCCGTTCTCGTACGACGCCGTGTACATCATCGTCGACGCGATGAAGCGCGCGAACTCGACGGACCCGGCGAAGGTGCTGGCCGCGATGCCGGCCACCGACTATCGCGGCGTGATCGGCGAAACCAGCTTCACGCCGCAGGGCGACCTGAAGCACGGTGCGATCTCGGTGTTCACGTACAAGAGCGGCAAGAAGGCGCTGCTGGATATCGTGAAGATGTGATGCTGGAGCGGGCCGGGCAGCAGGCGTTTGCCCGCCCGCGCATGCTTTCGCTCCGTCGCGGGACCGGGCTGGCGGCCCGGTCGATGCATACGGCTGTTACAGCGCCCGCGTGCGTGCGCCGTCCGCGCTGCGCGCCGCGTCGTGCACGATATGCAGCTCGCGCGTGCGGATCGGCAGTGCGCAGTTCGCATCGGCGAGCGTCTTGCGCACCTGGCGCGCGAGGCGCCAGCGCATCGCCCAGAACTTGTCGGTATGCGTCCAGACGCGCATGTTCGCAACCAGCGTGCTGTCGTCGAAGCGCATCACCATCACGTCCGGCGCCGGATCCTGCAGCACGTCGGGATCGGCGATGGCCAGCGCACGCAGCGCACCGAGCGCGCGATCGATATCGTCGTGCACGGACACTTCCACTTCGAGATCGAGACGGCGCGTCGGATTGCGCGTGTAGTTGCGGATCGAACTGCCCCACAGCGCGCTGTTCGGCACGTATTCGCAGATGCCGTCCGGCTTCGTCAGCCGCGTCATGAACAGGCCGACTTCGTCGACGGTGCCCGCGACGCCGGTGCCGCCGTCGATATAGTCGCCGACCTTGAACGGCCGCAGCAGCAGGAGCATGATGCCGGCCGCGATGTTCTGCATCGTGCCCTGCAGCGCCAGCCCGATCGCGAGGCCGGCCGCGCCGAGCACCGCGACGATGCTCGCGGTCTGGATGCCGAGTTGCGACAGCGCACCGACGATCGCGACGATGCGGATGCCCCATACGGCGACGTCGCAGAGAATCGGCCGCAGCGTGTCGTCGACACGCTCCTTGTTCGAGAGCAGCCGGTTCAGCCAGTTGCCGATGCGTTTCGACAGCCACCACCCCGCGACGAGCAGTGCAAGGCCGGCGCACAGCCTGATGGAAAGGGTGGACAGCGCGTTCCACAGGAACGTCCAGCGTTCCGGATGAAGTTGATCGAGAAACATGCGGGATTCCGGTTGGGTGGCACGTTGCGCGACACGCGGTGGTCCCGCCGCATTCGGGCAGGCACGGGTCCGCGCGCAGGCAGCGTTCGACTGCAAACGTGATGCGATGGTTCGCGCGAATACATGCATGGGGTCGGAGCGCCATGCTGTCGAACGGCGCGATCCGGATTTCGTTCGAGTACTAAGCGCGGGCTCAGAAAAATGAGATTGGTCCTATTTAGCCGTTTCAGGCACGCAGATACACTCGCTTTCAAGTTGCCGGATCGCGACGCTCGTTCCTCCGCGATACCCGGTCCGTTCCCGATTTTTCATTGATAGATAGCGAGTGACGACGTCATGCGGTTAGACCTGCGTTTCCGTCTCGCACGCGAACAAGGTCAAACCGCCCGACGCGGCGTCACGTGCTTGCCGATTCGCCGCGCGCTGCTGTGCGCTGCCATCGCGACGGCCGGCGTGGCCGGCGCACACGGTGCGGCAGCGCAAGCTGCACACGATGCTGTGCCCTTCGCCTACGCGGCGGCGGAAACGACCGACCTTGTCGACGTGCCTTTTTTCAGTCCCGAGCGGACGACGTGGGGCGGCTTGCGTGCATCGGCGGCCGCGTCGCTCGATGTCATGTACGCATCGCATGCGTCGACCCCACCGACGGGCACCGATCGCAATGACCCCGTTGCACGCTTCGGCGCATGCGTGGCCTATCGCGTGCTGTGCGATGCGGCGCGCGACGCGGTCGAACGCGGCTATGCGTCGCGGTTCGATTACGGTCTTTCTTCGCCGTTGCCTGAGATGGGCACGCAAACGGCATTCGAGCCGCGTGCGGTCGATCTGGCTTCCGCCGAACCGTTCATGCTCGCGGCGCCGGATCGCGGCACACGCGCCGCGGCAATTACCGGCACCCTGCAGGCGTCGCTGGCGCGCGCCGAACTGCCGGCCGGTGTCGCGGCGCAGATCACCCGCATGCTGGCCGGGCGTATCGATCCGAAGCAGCGCGGCACGATCGGCGACACCTTCCGCGTCGCATACGAACCGGACGACAGCGCAACGCTGCCGCACGGCGTGCGTGTGACGGCGATCGATATCCGCTTTCGCGGCCAACACGTCGCGGGTGTGTGGTTCGCACCCGATGCAGGTGCGCCGGGCGCGTACTACGACCTCGACGGCATGCCGCTTGCCGGTACGCGATTTGCAATGCCGGTCGCCGCGACGCGGATCAGCTCGCAGTTCGGTGTGCGCGTGCATCCGGTGACCGGCGCGCGTCACGTGCATTCCGGCGTCGATCTGGCTGCGCCGGCGGGCCGTGCGGTCCATGCGTCGGAGCGCGGCACCGTGACGTTCATCGGCACCGAGCCGAGCGGCTACGGCAAGTATGTGGTGATTCGTCATGACGGCGGTTATGCGTCGTACTACGCGCACCTGTCGGCGTTCGAACCGACGCTGCGGACCGGCGCGCGTGTCGAGCGCGGCCAGCGTGTCGGTGCCGTCGGCAGTACGGGGACCGCGACCGGCCCGCATCTGCACTTCGAGGTCCGGCGCCATGCGCGTGTCGTCGATCCGGTCGAACTCGTGCAGGCCGCCAAAGCGGCGACGCTGAAAGGCGAGCGTCGGATCGCGTTCAACCGTGTGGCCTTCGACGCGCGCACGCGCCTGGCGTCGGCTGCGTGGTCGACGCCGGTCGCGATGTCGGCTGCCCCATCGCGCGCCGGCTGACCAGATGCCGGCCACCACGGCCGGCATCGTTGCAGGCGCGCATCAACGCGCGCGCCGGCCGGTTCGGTGGCCGGATATCGTGCGCAGCAACATGACAGAATGACCGGCAGCCCATGCACGATTAATTGATCGTCGAATGACGTCAAATTTTCCGGCTTGCCCGATTCGCATTCTTCAACGCTTTTGAGTCTTTCTTAAAAACCGGCAAATTCAACCGGTTTCCGCCCCGCATTCCCGCCACGCCTGTCACCCATGATTTGCCGCAACGCAACAGCGCGGCCATTCCCGTTATTTCCGAATGCGAAATTAATCCGGCGCTGATTTCCAAGATCACGCGACCGTATCTTGCGATTATTTCAAGACAGGTGATATAACCCGGTTCACGCACCGATTTGCAGCAATAACGTCACCAATAAAGGCGAGCCGAAAAATGAAAAGAAAGGCGCGGAACCTGGGTTTGGGTGGGATGGCGATCCTGACCGGCGCGATGCCGGTGGGTGCTTATGCGGCATGTTCGGCCACCGCGCCGACCAGCGGCACGACGGTCACGTGTTCCGGCGCCAATGCGCCGTCGGTCGTGGCCGCGGCCGGCAGTACCAACGTGACGATCAACCTCGATTCGACCGTGACGGGCAGCTATGTGCTGTCGTCCACGCCGACGCCGTTTTCCGTCGACACGTCGAGTGCGATTACCAACAACGGCAACCTGTCGATGTCCGGCAACGGCACGGGCGTCGCGAACCGCGGCGCGGTGCTGCTCGGCGTGAACAACGGCAATACGCTCACCAATGCCGCAACCGGCGTGATTTCAACGACGGGCCAGTACAACGACGGGATGGCCGCGAACGGCAACAACAACACGCTCGTCAACAACGGCGCGATCACGACCACCGGCAACAACTCGTACGGGATGACGGCCGCGTGGGGGCAGAGCAATCCCGGTGCGGCGGGCAACCAGATCGTCAATACCGGCACCGTGACGACCTCCGGCAACAACGCGCGCGCGGCGTCGCTGCTCGGCGGCAACGGCACGATCACCAACAGCGGCACGCTGACGTCGAACGGCCGCGATGCGCCGGCCGTCTACATGCAGGGCAACAACGACACGCTCGTCAACAGCGGCACGATCCAGACCACGGGCACCGCGACGAGCGGCGGCAGCGTCGATGCGGTCGTGTCGAACACGCTCGGCAGCTCGTTTACCGCGACGATCACGAACCAGGCCGGCGGCAGGATCATCAGCAACAACGGCATCGGCGTGCGCTCGACCAACGGCGCGACGACGATCACCAACGCGGGGCTGATCCAGGGCGGCGGCGGCACCGCGATCCAGGGCGGCAACGGCAACGTGACGCTGATCCTGCAGACGGGCTCGCAGATCGTCGGCACGGCCAACGGCGGCGCCGGCACCAACACCGTGACGCTGCAGGGCACGGGCACCGCGTCGAACGCGTTCACGAACTTCCAGAGCCTGACGATGGCCGGCACGAACTGGACGTGGGCCGGCACCGGCACGTTCTCGACCGCGCTGGTGCAGAGCGGCACGCTGAATCTGACCGGCACGCTGGGCACGACGACGGCGTCCGTCGTCGCGACCGTCAACGCGGGTGCGACGCTGCAGGCGAATGCGTCGAACCTGCCGCTGTCCGTCACCGACAACGGCCTCGTGCGCTTCCAGCAGGACAGTGCCGGCACGTACACGGGCACGATCGGCGGCGCGGGCGCGGTGGAGAAAACCGGCGCAGGCACGCTGACGGTCGCGCCTTCTGCCGCCGGCGGCAACACGTATTCGGGCGGCACGACGATCACGCAGGGCACGCTGTCGGTCGCGGCCGACAATGCGCTCGGCGCATCGTCAGGAAGCCTGACCTTCAACGGCGGTACGCTGCAGCTCGGCAGCGCATTCAATCTCGCGTCGGGCCGCGCGGTGTCGAGCACGTCGAACAACGGCACGATCGATACGCAGGGCTTCAACTCGACGCTGACACAGGGCATCACGGGCGCCGGTTCGCTGACGAAGCTCGGCGGCGGCACGCTGACGTTGAACGGCGCGAGCAGTTATGCGGGCGGTACGAACGTCAATGCGGGCACCGTGATCGTCGGCGACGGCACGAGCGCGTCGGCGGCGCTGGGCGGCGGTGGGCCGGTGACGGTGGCGTCGGGCGCGACGCTGGGCGGCTACGGCAGCGTCACGGGCAACGTGACCAACAACGGCACGCTCTCGGTCGCGAACGCGCTCGCGAGTCTCGCGAGCGGCGCGACCGGCAATTTCCAGATCAACGGCAACCTGACGAATGCGGGGCTCGTGCAGCTCGGCGGCAGCGGCGTGGGCAACACGCTGACGGTGGCCGGCAACTACGCCGGCCAGAACGCGACGATCGCATTGAACACGACGCTCGCCGGCGACGGCGCGCCGTCGGACAAGCTGATCGTCAGCGGCGGCACGGCGAGCGGCTCGAGTACGCTGAAGGTGACGAACGTCGGCGGCGCGGGCGCGCAAACGACCGGCGACGGCATCCAGGTCGTGCAGGCGACCAACGGCGCGACGTCGGGCGCGGGCGCGTTCACGCTGTCGGGCGGCACGGTGAGCGCCGGCGCGTATTCGTACTTCCTCGCGAAAGGCGGCGCGGCGACCGGCACCGGCGACAGCTGGTACCTGCGCAACACGGTGCCGCCGAAGCCGGAGCCGCCGGTCGTCGAGCCGGGGCAACCGACACCGCCACCCGTGACGCCGGTCACGCCGGCCGAAGGCACGCCCGAATCGATCGTCGAAGCCGTTACCGATGCCGGCACCGGCGGCAACCCGGAACCAATCTACCGCCCCGAAGTGCCGCTGTACGCCGAAGCGCCGGCCGTCGCGCGCCAGCTCGGGCTGCTGCAGATCGACACGTTCCACGACCGGCAGGGCGAACAGGGGCTGCTGAGCGAGAACGGCCCGATGCCCGCGTCGTGGGCGCGCGTGTGGGGCGGCAACAGCAACATCAAGCAGAAGGGCGACGTGACACCGTCGTTCGACGGCACCGTGTGGGGGATGCAGGTCGGGCAGGATCTTTATGCCGACAACAGCCCGAGCGGCCATCGCAACCACTACGGCTTCTTCCTCGGCTTCTCGCGCGCGGTCGGCGACGTGAACGGCTTCGCGCTCGCACAGCCCGATCTGGGCGTCGGCACGTTGCAGGTCAATTCGTACAACCTCGGCGGCTACTGGACGCATATCGGCCCGGGCGGCTGGTACACGGACGCCGTGCTGATGGGCAGCGCGCTGACCGTGCGCACGCATTCGAACGACAACGTGAACGGCTCGACGAACGGCAACGCGTTCACGGGTTCGGTCGAGGCGGGGTTGCCGATCGCGCTCGGTTACGGGCTGACGCTCGAACCGCAGGCGCAGCTCGTGTGGCAATGGTTGTCGCTCGACCGTTTCAACGACGGCGTGTCGAGCATCGCATGGAACAACGGCAATACCTTCCTCGGCCGGATCGGTGCGCGGCTGCAATACGCGTTCGATGCGAACGGCGTGAGCTGGAAGCCGTACCTGCGCGTGAACGTGCTGCGCTCGTTCGGTACCGACGACAAGACGACGTTTGGCGGCGCGACGACGATCGGCACGCAGGTCGGGCAGACGGCCGGGCAGATCGGCGCGGGGCTCGTTGCGCAGCTGACGAAACGCGGCAGCGTGTATGCAACGGTCAGCTACCTGACGAACCTCGGCGGCGAGCATCAGCGCACGATTACCGGGAATGCGGGCGTGCGCTGGGCGTGGTGATTTCGACGAGGGCGATGCATTGATCGATCGGCCGTGGCGAGCGACGTCGCGGCCGATCGGCGCAGGTCATGCGCTCACTTGCTCACACGGATTGTTCGACAGGCAACCAGATTTCAAGCACGCCGGTACCCGTCACCGGATCGTAGTCCTCGCTGTAGCGTTCGAACTCGGGCGCGTCCACCGCCTTGAATCCCGACGTCGGCAGCCAGCCGTTCCAGATGCTGTAGAAGGTCTGGTGAAGCGTCGAGATGTGCCCGCTGTGTTCGAAGACCGCATAACGTTGCGGTTCGAGCTCGACGCAGCGAAATGGCGCGGGCAACCGGTCGCGATGCTTGACCTCCACGCCGGCGATGTATTCGAAGCTGCCATCCGCATCCGGGTTGCAGCACACGCCATAAGTTTCGCCGCCTACCTGCCCGGGGATGTGGCCGATGTACGGGATAAAGGCTTGCCAGAGCGCCGGAATCCCTTCGTTGGTTTCGAAGGTATAGCGGCTGCTCATGCCCGCGATCAGCTGCTTTTCGGTGACTTCGAAGCGTGATGGTGTCACGGCGATGATTTTCAGCGCTTTCATGCGAAACGGCTCCACAAGAGACAACCCGTCGAGAGTGCGCCGTGCCCGCACCGCTTCCGGCGTGATGCCGAAGAGATCGCGGAAGGCGCGCGTAAACGCCTCATGGGAGCCATATCCGGCATCGAGTGCCACGGGAAGGATGTCCGGCGCATCTTGCGCCAAGGTTCGCGCCGCACGCGTCAGCCGTCTCGACCGGACATAGCGCATCACCGGCCAGCCGGTATTCATCGAGAACAGGCGTGAAAAGCCGAAGCGCGTCATGTCGCAATCGGCGGAAATCCTGTCGAGTGTCAGTTCCCTGTCCAGTTCGGTTTCGATGAACCAGAGTGCTTTTCCAACCGGATCCATAGCGTCCCAATGAGAGTGTCGGGCGGACTATAGGATATCGGCGGGCGGCGCATTTGATCGTTCTTGCGGTGCGTGACGTGGCGCAACGGGGGCGCTGAAGCAAATCGCCACGCCGGGCGGCGTGGCGAGGGTCGGCGGGATTGCGCTGCTTAGCCCAGCGGCCAGTTCAGGATCGCGATGCCGTCGTTGTAGTCGCCGTCCGCGCCATCTTCAGAACCGACCAGCCCGAAGTAGGTCTTCTTGAAGATGTCGACCTGACGCGAGCCGATCTTCGACGGCTTGCCGTTCGCCGTCACGACCACGCGTACCTTCCCCTTGCCGGAGTTCACGATCTGCGTGTTCAGGTTCGCGTCCTGCGTACCGGCACCGTGGAAGGTCGCGGCCGGCTTCGGGTTGTCGTCGACGAAGACCTCGATCGTTTGCTGCGCGGCGGAGTTGACCAGCGCCGTCACGCCGAATGCGATGTTCGGCGGCAGGTTGAAGAGGCCGTCGCGTTCGCCGCCGCCGCTCGTCGCGGGGTCGGGCTGCGCGGGTTGCGGCTGCGCCGTCGCCTTGGCGAAGTACGTGACCACCGCGCCGATGCCGAACTTCGCGGCGGCGCCGGGCAGCACGCCGGGCGCGCCGGCCCAGGTCACCGTGCAGGCGTCGACCTTCCCCGTCGAGTCGGTCTTGACCTTGTTCATCCAGCTGCTGATGTCGAAGCTGTACGGCACCGTCGAGAGATGCACGAACACGTCGTATTGCGGCAGTTTTTCCACGAGTTGCGCGGTCATGAACTGGCGCATCCGGTCGAGCACGGCCTGGTCGCCGCCGGCCTGCACGACGAGCGCGTCGTTGCCGGCGAGTTGCAGAAGCGCGTACAGATCGTCATGGGTAAAGGGTTGTGTCATGTCGTCCTCGTCGTAATGGAATGTCTCGCGTGACGCGGCCGGCGAATCGGTTTCGCCGTGCTACGCGCGGAGCAAAACGTGGGCAGTCGTGACTGCCCGAACGAATCGCAATGGGTGGTCGACCGCGTCGCCATTGCGGTATCGATAACGGCGCGCGATGCATGCCGCGCCGTGACGCTGTGCTGGCGTCTGCCGTGGCTCAGCCCAGCGGCCAGTTCAGGAACACGATGCCGTCGTTGTAGTCGTCGTCCGTGCCGTCTTCCGATCCGACGATCCCGAAGTACGACTTCTTGAAGATGTCGACCTGACGCGAGCCGAGCCGCGACGGCTTGCCGTTCACCGTCACGATCACGCGTACGCGTCCCTTGCCGGAGTCGAGCACCTTCGTGCCGAGGTTCTCGTCGTGCGAGCCGGCACCCTTGAACGTGGCGGCCGGTTTCGGGTTGTCGTCGATGTAGATGTCGATCGTCTGCTCGTTCGCCGCGTTCGCGAGCGCGGTGACGCCGAACTTGATGTTGGCCGGGAGGTTGAACGTGCCGTCGCGTTCGCCGCCGCCACCGCCGATGTTGCCGGCGCCGCCGGTTCCGGTGCTGCCGCCGCTGCCGGTTTCGGCGCCCTGATTACCGCCGCCCTGCGACGACGATTGCGCGGCCGTGTCACCGATCGCGGAAAGGCTCGCGAACGAATCGATGTGCATCGTGCTGCCGCGCACGCTTTTCCACTGGCCTTTCACGAACGTGTGGCCGTCGGCGACGTCGATCGCGACGACGAGCGTGAACGGGATGCGGCTGGGATTCTCCGGCACCTTGGAGAAGTAGGAGAACGCGCCGTCCGCGACGATCCCCTTGTTGGTCGTAATGACGAAGTAGATGCCGGGGAAATTGTTGCCGGTGGCGTACGGCGTCGGCACGTTGAGCGTGACGAGCAGCTTGCCGTCGCGAATGTTCTCTTTCGCGAGGTCGAGATACAGGCCCGGGATGTCGACGTAAGTCTCGGACGTGAGGACGGGCGCACTGGTGATCGAAGCCGAAAGGATGGGCATCGTGGTCTCCTGAAGGCGAAACGGGTTTCGATTGGGATGCTTCGCGATGTGATGCGGAACCGCCGGGTTGCGTTGCACGCGCGGCCCGGCGGTCGTCAGTCAATCGATGACGCGGTGACTTAGCCGATCGGCCACTGAAGCACGACGATGCCGTCGTTGTAGTCGCTGTCGTGACCGTCTTCCGACACGACGATCCCGAAATTGACCGTGTACGGCGAGCCGTCCGACTTCTTGCCGTTGATCGGCGCGAGGCGCGCGTCGGTGGCCGACGTCTTGCCGTTCACCGTGACTTCGAAACGGATCTTGCCGTTGCCGGAATTCAGCGTGGCTTCGCGGGTGCCGTCGCGCGTCGTTAGCTTGTAATACGCGGCGGGTTCCTTGCTGTCGCCGATGAACAGCTTGATGTGCTGTTGTTCGGCGGCATTCGCGAAGAAAATCGCGCGGAAGTCGGTATTCGGCGGAATCGAGAATTCACCGGCGCGATTGGATGACGTTTGAGAATCAGCCATGCTTCCTCCTGAAGAACAGTGGTAGGGCGTCTCGCCGCGTTGCGCAAACGATTTTTGTTTGAAACGCGGTTCGACAAGCATGTCGAAAAATAAATAAAAAAATATTCTATTGAGAATGGTTATTGTTCAGTAAATCGAAAATCGACATGAATCGATTTAATGAAATGTGATTAATGGTGAGTATTTCGATATATTTACGAAACTATATCGATTCATGTATCGATTTGATGAACGATGCGTGGTTGCGCAGAGGGATCGGGAGAGGCAGAGGCAATCGGGCTTCGGGGCGAGCGCTCGCTGTTCGCATATGGCAGCGTGTTGTTTCAACATCAGCATCTCTGTCATGGCCGCGCCCACCGGCCATCACCGAACGCCCACGCCGAAGACCGATCGCAAAGGGAGGGCGTGCGGCGACCGGCAAAGATTGTTGACCGACTCACTCCGAACATGAATAGGACTTCACCGGCGCCGCACCCGTGAAGCATATCGACGCGAAAGGCCGTCGCCTATCGGACGGGACTGATTCTGCAGGCACCACCGCCGTGCGATGGGCCCCCGTCCGACGAGCAACCCGTTGACAGCCCCGGCCACCCTGTGATTTGATTCCGCCCATGCAAGCCGCCCAGCCCCTCTTCTCGCTACGACTACTAGCCCGTTTCTCCGGGCTGGGTCTGCGGCTGCGCGCTTTCCATCTGCTTCTTTCCTGAAGCGCCAGATTTCCCCCGTATCACCGACCTGGCCCCGGTTGTCGACCGGCGCCTGAGTTCGTCTTTTTTCCGCATCGCTCCGCTCCGTCCCGGTCGCTCAACCGTCAAGGCTGTCGTTCGCCGTACCGCTTTGCCGTTGTGCCGCTTTTTGCCGTTTCAACGCTGCGCGCGCAGCCGGCCTCCATGGCCGATGGCCGCCGCGCCGCGGTTTCCCGACAAACCGACCGAGGACCGAACATCATGATGCTGAAGAACCCCGCGACGAAGTACCGACCGTTTACGCCCGTCAACCTGCCGAACCGCACATGGCCGTCGCGCACCATCACGCACGCGCCGATCTGGATGAGCACCGACCTGCGCGACGGCAACCAGGCGCTGTTCGAGCCAATGGACGCGACGCGCAAGATGCGGATGTTCAAGACGCTGGTCGCGATCGGTTTCAAGGAGATCGAGGTGGCATTCCCGTCGGCGTCCGAAACGGACTTCAACTTCGTGCGCGAACTGATCGAAGGCGGCCACATTCCCGACGACGTGACGATCGAGGTGCTGACGCAGGCGCGCGACGACCTGATCGAGCGCACCTTCGAATCGCTGCGCGGCGCGAAGCGCGCGATCGTGCACCTGTACAACGCGACCGCACCGGAATTCCGCAAGATCGTGTTCGGGCTCGACCGCGACGGCGTGAAGCAGCTCGCGGTGAACGCCGCGCGCACGATCAAGCGCTGCGCCGATGCCGCGACCGATACGCAGTTCACGCTGCAATACAGCCCCGAAACCTTCACGGCCACCGAGCTCGATTTCGCGAAGGAAGTCTGCGATGCCGTCTTCGACGTCTGGCAGCCGACGCCCGAGCGCAAGGCGATCGTGAACTTGCCGGCCACCGTCGAAGTCGGCACGCCGAACTTCTACGCGGACCAGATCGAATGGATGCACCGCAACCTCGCTCGCCGCGATGCGTTGATCCTGTCCGTGCATCCGCACAACGACCGCGGCACCGCGGTTGCGGCGGCCGAGCTGGCGGTGATGGCCGGCGCCGACCGCATCGAGGGCTGCCTGTTCGGCAACGGCGAGCGTACCGGCAACGTCGATCTCGTGACGCTTGCGCTGAACCTGTACACGCAGGGCGTCGATCCGGGCCTCGATTTCTCGCAGATCAACGAGGTCGCGCGCACGTCCGAGGAGTGCACGCAGTTGCCGATCCATCCGCGTCATCCGTATGTCGGCGACCTCGTGTTCACCGCGTTCTCCGGCTCGCACCAGGACGCGATCAAGAAGGGCTTCGCGGTACAGAAACCCGACGCCGTGTGGGAAATGCCGTACCTGCCGATCGATCCGAGCGATCTCGGCCGCACGTACGATTCGATCATTCGCGTGAACAGCCAGTCGGGCAAGGGCGGCATCGCGTACCTGCTCGAACAGGGTTATGGCGTCGCGCTGCCGCGTCGCCTGCAGGTCGACTTCAGCGCGGCCGTGCAGCGCCTGACCGACGACAGCGGGCACGAGGTGACGAGCGCGCAGATCTGGTCGCTGTTCCAGCAGGAATACGTCGAGGGCGACGCGCCGCTGCACTATGTCGGCCATGAGCTGTCGGAACGCGACGGCCGCGAGACGATCGTGCTGACCGCCGACGTGCACGGCGAGCGCCGTGTGCTGCGCGGCGAAGGCAACGGCCCGCTCGATGCGCTGATGCATGCGCTGCGCACGCCGCTGCGGATCCAGCACTACGAGGAACGCGCGTTGTCGCAGGGCGCCGATGCGAAGGCAATCGCGATCGCGGAACTGGCCGGTTCGGGCGTGCGCGGCAGCGCGTTCGGCGTGGGCATCGACGCGAACCTGACGACCGCGTCGATCCGCGCGGTGATCAGCGGCATCAACCGCGCGTATGTGCGCGCGGACGAAGCGGCGCAGGCGACGTTTTTTGCCGCGCAGCCGGCGGTGAAGGCCGTCGCGTAAGCGACGTGGTGGTGGTCGCGCCGGCGCGACGCGGGCCTGACAAACCTGACAGGCGATGTCTTACCGTAACGAGCGTATCGTGCAAGCGGCGCGCGCGAGGCGTTCTCCGGCGCCCATCACCACGAGGAGTGCGGCATGTCGAAAGAGGATTCCCTGAGGGGAGATGTCAAGGGGCAGGCCCAGGCGGCGGACCGCCACAACCTGGCGCGGCCGGCGGCGAACGGCGCGCTGTGGGCGCGCGGTCTCACGACGCAACGGGTCGCCGACCTGTTCAGGACCCTGCCGGGTTTGCCGGGGCACTGGATGCAGTTGCAGAACGAGGTCAACGCCGGAAATCGCTACTTCTACGGCGTTCAAAACGGCAGCGTGACGACTGAGGAAGGGAAGGCGCTGATCCGCTGGATCGCCAACGCGGTCGTGAGCGCCGCCGAGCATGCGCCATTCGACTTCACGCTGCAGCAACTGCGCTTCACGGCCGACATGGGCTGGCTCAAGCTCCAGCGTGTCGATGGGCGCGTGATGGTGTTCTCGCGTCCGTGAGCCGCGCGCCGGACCGACGCCGACAGCCGGTCGTGCATCGGGAAGCGGGCAGGTGAACGTGATGCGGCCGTCGACGGGATGCCATCCGGCTGCCTCGCCGCTTCGCCCGGCCGCTTCCTCCACCACACCGGCTTTCCAGTCTTCCATATTTCGACTATTATCGAAATATGGAAACGAACGAAACCATCGCCGCGCTTGCGGCCCTCGCGCACGAATCCCGGCTCGCGGTCTTCCGCGCGCTGGTGCAGGCGGGGCCGCAGGGTCTGCCGGCCGGGCAGATCGCCACGCTGCTCGATGTGCCCCCTTCATCGCTGTCCTTTCATCTGAAGGAACTGGCCCATGCACAGCTCGTCACGAGCCGGCAGGAAGGCCGCTTCGTCATCTATTGCGCGAACTTCGCGACGATGAACGGGCTGCTGGCCTATCTCACGGAGAACTGCTGCGGCGGTAATCCTTGTTCGCCGGCAGCCGCGTGTTCGCCGTCCGGTACATGTCAATCCTGAAGCGCATTCGCGTCACTCGCCCATGACCACGAACGTCCTGATCCTCTGCACCCACAATTCCGCGCGCAGCGTGCTGGCCGAAGGCATGCTCAATCATTGGGCCGCGAAGCTCGGTAAGGACGTGCGCGCATACAGCGCCGGCAGTGCGCCGAGCGGCCGGTTGAATCCGTTTGCGCTGGAAGCGCTGACGGGCGCCGGTGTCGACGTCGACGGATACCGCAGCAAGAGCTGGGACGCGTTCGTCGGCGACGGTGCGCCCGAAATGCGCGTCGTCATCACCGTGTGCGACAGCGCGGCCGCCGAGACGTGTCCGTACTGGCCCGGCAGCCCCGTCAAAGTGCATTGGGGCTACGCCGATCCGTCGAATGCGTTGGGCGGCGACGACGGCAAGCGCGTCGCGTTCGAACTCACGCGCGAGGCCATCGGCTATCGGATGCTGCAGTTGCTCGCGCTGCCGCTCGACCGGATGAGCAACGCCGAACTCCAGACGGCCTTGACCGACATTTCACGAAACTGAGCGTTCGCACGGCGGCGAGCCCGAGTCAGGGTGCCGCCTGCGTCTGCAAGACCGGCCCCGTCCCATGAACACGTCCAACGTCATCCCGCCTCGCAAGGCTGTTGCCAGGCCGTCCATCAACTTCTTCGAACGCTATCTGACGGTCTGGGTCGCGCTGTGCATCGTTGCCGGCATCGCGCTCGGTCAGATGCTGCCCGGCCTGTTCCAGCAGATCGGCCGGGTGGAATACGCGCAGGTGAATCTGCCGGTCGGCCTTCTCATCTGGGTGATGATCATCCCGATGCTCGTCAAGGTCGACTTCGGCGCGCTGCACGAAGTGCGTCAGCACGTGAAAGGCATTGGCGTCACGCTCGTCGTGAACTGGCTCGTCAAGCCGTTCTCGATGGCGTTCCTCGGCTGGCTGTTCATCCGTCATCTGTTCGCATCGATGCTGCCGGCGGAACAACTCGACAGCTACATCGCCGGCCTGATCCTGTTGGCCGCCGCGCCGTGCACGGCGATGGTGTTCGTATGGAGCCGGCTGACGGGCGGCGATCCGCTGTTCACGCTGTCGCAGGTCGCGCTGAACGACAGCATCATGGTGATTGCGTTCGCGCCGCTGGTCGGCCTGCTGCTGGGGATGTCCGCGATTTCCGTGCCGTGGGCGACGCTGCTCACGTCGGTGGTGCTCTATATCGTCATCCCGGTGATCCTCGCGCAGCTCTGGCGCAAGCGATTGCTCGTGAACGGGCAGGCGGCGTTCGATGCCGCGATGGCGAAGATCGGCCCGTGGTCGATCGCGGCATTGCTGGCCACGCTCGTGCTGCTGTTCGCGTTCCAGGGCGAAGCGATCCTGAAGCAGCCGCTGGTGATCGCGCTGCTCGCGGTGCCGATCCTGATCCAGGTGTTCTTCAACTCGGCGCTCGCGTACTGGCTCAATCGCGCCGTGGGCGAGAAGCACAACATCGCGTGCCCGTCGGCGCTGATCGGTGCGTCCAACTTCTTCGAGCTGGCCGTTGCGGCTGCAATCAGCCTGTTCGGTTTTCATTCGGGCGCGGCGCTGGCTACCGTCGTGGGCGTGTTGATCGAAGTGCCGGTCATGCTGCTGGTGGTGCGCATCGTGAACCGGTCGAAGGGCTGGTACGAACGCGCTTGAGCAAACAGAGGAATCCATCTGCATGAACGACGTCACGATTCACCGCGATCACGCGGAGGGCACGCATGTCTGACCGTCTGGACAACCTGCCGCAACTCGACATCGATTCTTTCCGCGTGCCGGATGCGGGCCAGTTGCGGCCGGCGTCGCCGTCGATGCATCCGCCCCGGCTTCTGCTGCTGTACGGCTCGCTGCGTGAGCGTTCGTTCAGCCGGCTGCTGGTCGAGGAGGCCGCGCGCCTGCTCACGGCGATGGGCGCCGACGTGCGTGTGTTCAATCCGAGCGGCCTGCCGCTGCCTGACGATGCACCCGAGAGTCATCCGAAGGTCGTCGAGTTGCGCGATCTGGTGACGTGGTCGGAAGGCATGGTGTGGTGCTCGCCGGAACGGCATGGCGCGATGACCGGGATCATGAAAGCGCAGATCGACTGGATTCCGCTGTCGATGGGCGCCGTTCGGCCGACGCAGGGCAAGACGCTTGCCGTCATGCAGGTCAGCGGCGGCTCGCAATCGTTCAATGCGGTGAACCAGATGCGCGTGCTCGGACGCTGGATGCGCATGCTGACCATCCCGAACCAGTCGTCGGTGGCGAAGGCGTTTGCGGAATTCGATGAAGCAGGGCGGATGAAGCCGTCGGCTTATTTCGATCGCGTGGTCGATGTGCTGGAAGAACTGGTCAAGTTCACGTTGCTGACGCGGGACGTCGGGCCTTATCTGGTCGACCGGTATAGCGAGCGGAAAGAAAGTGCGGAGGAGCTGTCGAAGCGGGTGAATCAGCGCAGCATCTGATGCGCTACCGCGCGGTGGTCTTGGTGGTCGGTGGTGAATCGCCGGCCACTTGCGCTTCGATTGCGACCCTACGCGGTTGAGTCGTTACGGTTTGCCCGGTCTCTACTTTCGAGGATCGACGCCATGCAACTACGCGCTGCCGCAGTATCGGATCTGATCTCGATAGAAGCGCTGCTTCGCGCTTCCGACTTGCCCGTCGCCGGCGTGGCGGATCATTTGTCGAATTTCATTGTGGCTGCCGATACCGGAGGCGTCGTTGCATGCGGTGGCATCGAATATCACGGCAGCTTCGCGTTGATCCGTTCGATCGCGGTGGCCGTACAAGTTCGCGGAGCCGGCTTGGGAAATGCGATCGTTTCGCGGCTGCTGGAAGCGTGTCGTAGTCACGCGGTTGAGGCAGTCGTGTTGCGCACGACCACGGCGGAGACTTATTTTTTTCGGCAGGGTTTCGTGCGCATTGCGCTCAGTGACGTGCCCGGACCACTACTGTCGTCCGGTCAGTTCGCGGGTGTCTGTCCGGCATCCGCAACCGTCATGCTTCTTCGAATCGACGGTCGATCGGGCCGGGCCGGCGTCGCGTCGTGATGACTGCCGCGACCGCCGGGGGGCTGCCCGAATCGTGTCACCCGTAGATCGGCAGCGCCAGAAACAGCTTGATCACGAGCGCGTTCGCGATGTCGATGAAGAACGCGCTGACCATCGGCACGATCAGGAACGCCATGTGAGACGGGCCGAAGCGCGCGGTGACGGCCTGCATGTTCGCGATCGCGGTCGGCGTCGCGCCGAGCCCGAAGCCGCAATGGCCGGCGGCGAGCACGGCCGCATCGTAGTCGCGGCCCATCAGCCGGTACGTGACGAACACCGCGTAGCCGACCATCAGCGCCGTCTGCGCGACGAGCAGCACGAGGATCGGCAGCGCGAGCGATGCGAGATCCCACAGGCGCAGCGTCATCAGCGCCATCGCGAGAAACAGCGACAGGCTCACGTTGCCGAGCAGCGATACCGCATGCTCGGACGGTCGCCAGCCGAACAGCGACAGCCCGTTGCTGACCACCACGCCGACGAACAGCACGCACACGAAGGTCGGCAGCTCGAACGCGGTGCCGCGGATCAGCGATTCGATCGCCGTGCCGCCCGACAGCGCGATCGCGAACAGCGCGAGCGTGTTGATGAACGAGGCCGGCGTCAGCGGTTGCTGTTCCTTTGGATGCTCGAAGCCGTTCGTGTCGCCGGCGATGCCCTGCGGCGCGTGCGGTTCGGCGAGGCCGGGTGTCTTGATGTTGCGGGTCAGGAAGCGCGCGATCGGGCCGCCGAGCAGCCCGCCGAGCACCAGCCCGAAGGTTGCGCACGCGATCGCGGCTTCGGTCGCCGATTCGAGCCCGTGACGCTCCGCGAACACCTTGCTCCATGCCGCGCCCGTACCGTGCCCGCCCGACAGCGTGATCGACCCGGCCAGCAGGCCGAGCAGCGGATCGAGGCCGATCGCTTTCGCGAGACCGATGCCGATCGCATCCTGCAGGATCAGCAGGCCGAGCACGACGAGCAGGAACCGCACGAGCATCGGGCCGCCGGCCTTCAGGCTCGACAGCTTCGCGTTCAGGCCGATCGATGCGAAGAACGCGAGCATCAGCGGCGCCTGCATCGACGTGTCGAAGCGGATCTCGGTGCCCGCGAAACCGCGCAGCGCGGTGAGCGCCAGCGCGACGACGAGGCCGCCCGCGACAGGCTCGGGAATCGTGTACGCGCGCAGCACGCCGATGCGGGAAACCAGGAGCTGACCGAGCAGCAGAACGAGCGATGCCGCGACGAGTGTGCCGAAGGTGTCGATTTGCATGGAGCAGATCCTTTCGCTGGTGTGAACGCATTATCCTCGAACGCATGCGGACGGGAATAGCGCATTGAAGTTGTTTTGGAAAACGAATTCAAATGAAGGCGGGCAACCGGTGCGATTGTTTCCGCTTCGGATCACGGCGGGTGACTGTGGATCCGGATGCGTATGTGCTGCGTCGCGGCAGCTTTCAGGGCGGCACAAAAGCCGCTTGCCTCGCACGCATGTTGCGTCGCAACGCCGGAATAGACGCTTGCAAAACATGCTGGATTTCATCGGGCTTTCGGCCTGAATTTCCTCGAATGCGGGATGAATTCATCGATGAAATTCCTGATCGAGCCGGCTGCGCCGACATTCCTGATCCGATCTCAAAAAAATAGTTCGCTTTCAATAATCCCGCCTAATATGGGTAAAGGCCCGATTCCGGCGGCCGTGTCTGCGTCTTCTTCTCATTCGATCAGGAGTCCACGCAATGAATCTATCTCATCGACTGGCAGCGGAAATGTTCGGCACGTTCTGGCTGGTGCTCGGCGGGTGCGGCAGCGCCGTGCTGGCCGCGGCCTTTCCGGGCCTCGGCATCGGCTTTGTCGGTGTCGCGCTCGCTTTCGGCCTGACCGTGCTGACGATGGCGTTCGCGATCGGGCATATTTCGGGCTGCCACCTGAACCCGGCGGTGAGCGTCGGCCTGACGGTTGCCGGCCGCTTCCCGGCGCGCGATCTCGGCCCGTACATCGTCGCGCAGGTGATCGGCGGCGTGATCGGCGCGGGCGTGCTGTACCTGATCGCAGTCGGCAAACCCGGCTTCGACGTCGTCGCGAACGGCTTCGCGACGAATGGCTTCGGCGAACGTTCGCCCGGCCACTACGCGCTCGGCTCTGCGTTCATCTGCGAAGTCGTGATGACGGCCTTCTTCCTGTTCGTGATCCTCGGTGCGACCGACAAGCGCGCGCCGGCCGGCTTCGCACCGATCGCGATCGGCCTGTGCCTGACGCTGATTCACCTGATCTCGATTCCGGTCACCAACACGTCGGTGAACCCGGCGCGCTCGACCGGCCCCGCGCTGTTCGTTGGCGGCGAGGCGATCGGCCAGCTGTGGCTGTTCTGGGTCGCGCCGATCATCGGCGCGGCGATTGCCGGGGTCATCTATCCGCTGGTGGCCGGGCGCGATTCGGCCGATCGGCTGACGCCGGCTCACGCGCAAGACTAGCGCGGGACGAAGCGGCGTCGGCGCCGAGCCGTTCGACGCCGCGCGATCAGCGTCAGCGTGATCAGCAGATACTGCGATTCGGGCAACTGACGACAGCGTATCGGCGGGTGCCCCGACGACCAATCGGACCAGTCTGATTATGGGTGTTCGCAAGCCTCCAGCATTGATGGCCGGCGCTCGTTGATGCGTCGCTGCGCGGCGCAGCTCATGGGGGTGCGCCACGAAGTCGCATGCCCGCGCGCTTGGCTTGTCTCGATATTTTCATTAGGATGATCGCGCGCGTGACGCAGCGCGAGCGATCCACCGGGCTGCACAATCGGATCCGTCTACCTCGTTTATAAGACCGGTCCGATTGGGCGCGCCCCGGCGATCGCGATACCCTTCGGTCACCTGATCAGAACGGGCGGCCCGTCTTTCACCCGCCTGCCATTCGGGTTCGCGACAATGCGGTTTCGTTGCCGAGACCGTCGTTGCGCAGCCCATCGTGTTCCACCCGGCGCCAGCCGCGAGCCATCGCGTGCCGGATCGCCACTGCACTGGATACCGACATGCCCCACACCGTCGAACTCGCCGGCGCGATCATCTTCGGTCTCGCGCTGCTGCACACCTTCCTCGCGAAGCGCTTCGAAGTGCTCGCGCATCGTCATCCGCGCCACGCGGGTCTGTTCCACTTTCTCGGCGAGGTCGAGGTCGTGTTCGGCTTCTGGGCGCTCGTGCTGCTCGTCGCGATGACGGCGCTCGCGGGCCCGAAGGTCGCGCTCGACTACGCCGAATCGCGCGTGTTCACCGAACCGATGTTCGTGTTCACGATCATGGTGATCGCCGCGAGCAAGCCGATTCTCGACGCGGTCACGGGCATCCTGCTGCGCATCGCGCGCGTACTGCCGGTCAACACCGAGGTGGCCGTCGTGTGGCTGTCGCTCGCGCTGATCCCGCTGCTCGGCTCGTTCATCACCGAGCCGGCCGCGATGACGCTCGCCGCGCTGATTCTGCGCGACCGGCTGTTCGGCGCGCCGATCAAGGAGCATTGGAAGTACCTCGCGCTCGGCGTGCTGTTCGTCAACGTGTCGGTGGGCGGCACGCTCACCGCGTACGCGGCGCCGCCGGTGCTGATGGTCGCGTCCGCGTGGGGCTGGGACAGCGCGTTCATGGCCGCGCAGTTCGGCTGGAAGGCGCTCGTCGCGGTGCTGATCAACGCGACCGTGCTGACCGCGCTGATGCGCGGCGAACTGGCCGTCGCGCCCGCGCCGGCCGCGCAGCCGGACGCCGTGCGTGTGCCGGTCGGCGTCACGTTGATTCATGTCGGCTTCCTGGTCGGCGTCGTGCTGACCGCGCATCATCCGGTGATCTTCGTCGGCCTGCTGTTGTTTTTCCTTGGCTTCACGCATGCATACGAGCGTTACCAGTCGCCGCTGATGTTGCGCGAGAGCTTGCTGGTTGCGTTCTTCCTCGGCGGTCTGGTCGTGCTCGGCGGGTTGCAGCAATGGTGGCTGCAGCCGGTCGTCGAATCGATGGATGCGTATGCGCTGTATGCGGGCGCGCTCGGTCTCACCGCGATCATGGACAACGCCGCGATTACCTATCTCGGCTCGCTGATCGCCGGCATTCCGGACGAAGCGAAGTACATGCTCGTCGCGGGGGCGGTCGCGGGTGGCGGGTTGACCGTAATCGCCAACGCGCCGAACCCGGCCGGGCTCGCGATCGTCCGCAAGGGCTTTCACGACGAATCGGTGAGTGTGGGTGGATTGCTGGCGGCGGCACTGGTACCGACGCTCGTTGCGAGCGCGGCGTTGTTGTTCCTTTGAGTTTCAACGTCAAACAGCGCCGCTGCCGACAGGCGAGCACCTGATCACTATCGAGCGATCAGCGCGTCGCACGCGGTGCCCTCAGCGGCCGAACTGCGTATTGACCGCGTCCTTGAGCCGCGCTGCGGTGATCTCGCCCATGTGTGACTCGACCAGCTTGCCCTTTTCATCGAAGAACAGCGTCGTCGGCAGCCCGCGCGATCCGTAGGTCCGCATCGCGCCGAGCGGGCGGTCGAGCAGCACGTGGTCGAAGCGCAGTCCTTTGCTTTCGAGAAACGCGCGCACGGTCTGCGCGTCCTCGCCCTGGTTGATCATCAGGAAATTGATGTCCGGGTAATCGTGCTGCGCCTGCGCCAGGATCGGCATTTCGCGCTGGCACGGCGGGCACCAGGTTGCCCACAGGTTCACGACAACCGGCTTGCCTGCATAGCTGTCCGGAGCGACGGGCGTCGCATCGAGCGTTTCCACGCGCAGCGCGGACAACGGCGCAGCCGCGCGGTCGAACGTCGCGAGCACGCCCTGCGCCGCGCCCCATGCCAGCATGCCGGCGGCGATGCCGGCGAGCGCGGGCCGGGCCAGCCCCGGCAGGCGGCGCGAGCGCCAGCCGATATACGCGAGCGCGACCGGCAGGCCGATCCACCACGTGAAGCCGCCGTCGCCGAGCGCGACGATGGATTTCGGCGCGGCAAAGTAGTCGGGCCACCAGCGTGCGATATAACCGACGCGCGCGGCGATCAGCCCGATCAGCAGCGCGTCGAGCAGCAGGCTGGCCGAGGTCCGGTGCTGGCCCTCGGGACGGTTGCGCTGCGCGAAGCGCGCGACGAGCCACGCGATCAGCGCGGCGATGGCGACGGCTACGACCCTGACGGAAAAGGGGCCGATGCTCAGCATGAGAAAGCGTTCATGGTCATTAATCGGATGAGGAATGCGTTGATGATTGACGCCCGGGCGCGCGAAGCGTTCCCGACGCGACGGCATCATCGCGTTTCGATGCGCATGTGCCGCAACGCGGACAGGCCGTCGTACCCGCGTTGCCGGATGAGGCGCTGCTGCGCGCGTCCGGGTTCGAGCGCGGACGTGACGAGTTCGGCACTCATGATACCGGTCGGCAACGCGACGATGCAGGAGCCGCATGCAACCGCCCGTAATTCAGACCCGTCCGATTCCCAGATGCGAAGTGCTCGTCAACAATAGGTCTACCGGACGGTGTGGTAGCCGGACGGCGTCTCCGTTTGCACGGAAGACCTCTCCTTTACGGCTGCTTCAACGCGGCCGTCTTTTTTGCGCGTTCAACCCGGCGGCAACGCTGGTGATGAGCGACCGCCGATACAACAACGACACGGAGGAGTTCATGTCGAATCAGGATGCGGCGATTGACGCCGTCACGCGCGGCGAAACGGTCGCGTCGGCCGCGGGTTGATCGAAGCGTTGCTCGCGACCGTGTCGCTGAAGCTGTGGATGCACCCGATCGGCGGCGGCTTCGTCGGCGATCGCTTCGGCACGCTGAACGTGCTCGGTGCGGCGCTGTTCTGCGCGGCGCTCACATTCGTTGCGTTGATCGTGTTTCCGTCGTTCAACCCGCTTGCGCTGCTCGCGTGCGTGGTGATCGTGATCGGCTTGCCGACCTACGCGGTGCGCGGGCCTGTACTGGAGCGTGCTCGAACGCTGCGATGTGCCGGCGCGTATCACGGGGCTCGCGATCGGGATCATCTCGCTGCTGGGCTATTCGCGCGACGTGTTCCTGCCGCTGTTGAACGGCTGGCTGACGACCGCGTATCCCGGCATGTACGGTTATCAGCTTTATTTCGGCTATGTCGCGGGCGCCAGCGCGGTGGGCGGCGGCGCGTGCTTGTGGCTGAAGGGTATGCTCGAACGTGCAGCGGCCCGATGAAGGTTATTGCGCTCGCAACCTGCGTCGTAGCCGGTGGGTGAGCGCGGCGGTTGCCGCCCGATGGGCAGTGAATCCGAACGACGAGAAGCAGCGGTGCAGGCGCTGGAGATCGGCATCCGCTTCGCTGACTATGGGCGTGCGATCACTAGCCCTTGCCGGCCGCCGCACCGCCGAGCCGGTAGGCCGTGAAGAATTCGTACCACGGCGAACCTTCCGCAGCCGGCACACCGAGCGCCAATGTCCGTCGCTTCAACGCACCGAACACGTCGTTGATACGGGCCGTCTGCCCGGCATCGTTGAACGGATAAGGCCGGGACCTTCCTGCCGCAAATGCGCCATACGCGATGGCGAGCAGGCGTGCGCCGTCGTCGGTCGCGGCGATCGATCCGTTGATCGCTTCGGCGAAGCGCGGCCGGTCTTCGGTGCGCGACCCGGACAGGCACAGGAACACGATCGCCGACAGTTCATGCAGATCGTTCACCTGCAGCAGGCTCGGCAACCGCGCGACGATTCGCTCCACCGGCTCGTCACGCAGCGCATCGCCGAAGTCGAGCACGGCGGTCATCGGATTCCGGTCCTGGCTCACGCGATCGAGGGGCTGCGCGCGGGACGCACTGGCCGGCGCCGCACGCAATGCCTCGGCCACCTGCTGCCTCCACTCCGGAAAAAGCATCCTGACCGCACCGAACTGCTCGCCGCCTTCCGCCGCCGGATTCCATCGATAAACGATCGTGCCGCCGCGAATGAACGGCGAATACAGATGCTCGGGCGTTTGCGGCAGCGGCCGCCGGTTGATCGGCAGCCACGCGAGCGTCAGCCAGTCGTAGTGTCCCGTCGCGGGCACCGACGAGCTCGAACTCGCGACGACCTGCCACGTGCCCCGGTTTGCGTACCGCCGGCGCGCATCGGGCACCGGGACGGTCTTCCCTTTCGCGGTGTCGAAATACGACGTACCCGTCACGGCTGCGCCGCTGTCCTTGGCGGGCGTGATATCGGCGATGACCCACGACTGGCCGTCGGCCGAGCGATAGTCGGACGGCTTCAGCGTCGCGACGTCATGCACCATGCGCGTTTCCGCCGCGACGGGGCTCGGGGGCAGATCGGGCGAAACGATGGGGACGGGCGGCATGACGGTTCCTCGGAATCGGGCGTGCGCCGTCGAACGAAGACGACTCGCCGCGGCGCTTGTGCCAACTCGTATTACTGTATGCCGTCGCTTCGGGAAACGGAACCCGCTCACGCGTTCCGCCGCGTCGGCTTACGATGCGCTACCCGAGCGACGGATGACGAACCCCGATCAGGAGCGCCCATGACCGACACGAAACCCATTACCGAACACTGGACGCGGGTGGCCGATCAATGGATCGACTGGGCCGGCAGGCCCGGCCACGATGCGTTCTGGAAATACCGCGCGGGCCTCGCGGCCTACATCGGCCGCGACACTGGTCGTGCGCTCGAGATCGGCTGTGGCGAAGGCCGTGTGAGCCGCGAGCTGAAGGCGCTCGGTTACGACGTGACCGCGAGCGACGCGGTGCCCGCGATGCTCGACGCCGCGCGTCACGCGGATTCCGCGCATCGCTACGAACTGGCGGACGCTGCATCGCTGCCGTTCGACGCGGCCAGCTTCGATCTCGTGATGGCGTACAACGTGCTCATGGATCTCGACGACATGCAGCGCGCGTTGAACGAGGCACGTCGCGTGCTGAAGCCGGGCGGGCTGCTGTTCATTTCGGTCGTGCATCCATTCCGCGATCGCGGCGGTTTCGCGGGGCCGCAACCCGATGCGCCGTTCGTGCTGAAGGGCAGCTATTACGGGCGCGAGCACTTCGATGGCGTGGAGACGCGCGACGGGTTGTCGATGCACTTCGCGGGCTGGTCGCTGCCGCTGCAGGCGTACATGGAAGCGCTGGAAGCGGCCGGGTTCGCGATCGTGTCGCTGCGCGAACCGCCGCCGGACCATGCCGATACGGACCAGTTGAAGTAGTGGGCGCGCGTGCCGCTGTTTCTGTGGATCAAGGCGCGGCCGGTGGGGTGAGACAAGCGTAAGGGGCTGGACTTGTTCGTGTTGGCTGAACCTCGTAGACGTGAAGGCGCATGTCACGAGTTTCCCATCGTGCGTTGTTCAGCAAGGATGTCTTCCAACGTGCGTACATGTCCGCGCTTGACCGTTCGCAGGTCATAGCCGGCTGCCTCGAGGAGGCGGACGAGCGCGGATGCGCTCATGTCGCCTCGCGCAAGCGTTTCCATGCGGGCGACCGTCGTACGCGCGACACCGGCGCGCTCTGCCAGCTCTTGCTGCGAAAGACCTGCCGTACGACGGGCCTCTCTCAGCATCTCTCCAACATCGGCCAGTGTTGTCATTCGTAGCCCAGGGCATCAAAAATTACCAGATTGGTTCTGATTGTAGCCCTTCTGCTACAAAATGCCATGTCAGAATTGTAGCCTTGGGGATACAAAAACCGATGAAAAGGAAGATTTTGTATCCCTCGGGCTACCAGGGCCCGCCGACGCCAGTCATGTTGGCGCAAGACCGGTCGCCATTTCGATACCCATTTACACCCATTAATCCGCTTCGAGAGAATTTCGCGGATTGATCGCGGCCGCTCAGTCGACCACCCACCGCGCTCACCGCGTCAGCTCCTTCCTGTAAACCACGCCCCCCGTTTTTCCCGCGACGGTGTCGTAGAGCCGCATCGCCGTGTGATTCGTTTCATGCGTCTGCCAGTACACGCGTTCGGCGCGATGCTGGCGCGCGGCGTCGTACACGGCCTCGATCAGCGCGCGGCCGACGCCTTTGCCGCGCTCGCTGTCGAGCGTGAACAGATCCTGCAGATAACAGGTCGGCCCGGCATGCGTCGTGCTGCGGTGATACAGGAAATGCACGAGCCCAACGAGCCTGCCGTCACGTTCCGCGACGAAAGCATGCACGGGTTCGTAGCCGTCGAAGAAGCGCGACCACGTGAGCTTCGTCACTTGCAGCGGCAGCGCGGTATCGTCGAAGCGGCCGTAGAAGCGGTTATAACCGTCCCACAGCGGCAGCCAGTTGTCGTAATCGTCTTCCCGGACCGCGCGTACGGTCAGGCCGGCGTCAGTAGCGTTCATGTGCGCGAACCTTTCGAAGAGAGTTGGACGTGTTGCCGGCTCGGCCGGCAACGACGCAGGCATCAACGATAGGAAGTTCGGGTCGCGCTGGGTAGGCCCATGACGGTCGCGGTTTCTGGTGCCACGATGGACGATTGCGTCGCCGCTTACCCGCGCATCGGCGGATTGAGCCGTGCGAACGCCTGTTGCCGGCGATACGGGAAGTACGGATACGGCGCTTCCACGGCGCTCGCCGCATCGAGCGTCGCGACCTGCGCATCGGTCAGCGCCCAGCCGACCGCACCGAGGTTCTGGCGCAACTGTTCCTCGTTGCGCGCGCCGACGATCACCGACGACACGGTCGGGCGCTGCAGCAGCCAGTTCAGCGCGATCTGCGGCACGGTCTTGCCCGTTTCCTCCGCGATCGTGTCGAGCGCATCGACCACGTCGTACAGGCGCGCGTCGTCGACCGGCGGCCCGTAGCTGGCCGTTTCATGCAGGCGGCTGCCTTCGGGCAACGGCGCGTTACGGCGGATCTTGCCGGTGAGCCGGCCCCAGCCGAGCGGGCTCCACACGAGCGCGCCGAGCCCCTGGTCGGCACCGAGCGGCATCAGGTCCCACTCGTAGTCGCGGCCGACGAGCGAGTAGTAGACCTGGTTCGCGACGTAGCGCGACCAGCCGTGACGGTCGGCCGCCGCGAGCGACTTCATGATCTGCCATCCCGCGAAGTTCGACACGCCGATATAGCGCAGCTTGCCTGCGCGCACGAGATCGTCCAGCGTCGACATCACTTCCTCGACCGGTGTGCCCGCATCGAACGCGTGCAACTGCAGCAGGTCGATGTAGTCGGTGTCGAGGCGCCGCAAGGCGGCGTCGACGGCGCGCACGAGCCGCGCGCGCGACGTGCCCGCGTCGTTCGGGCCGTCGCCGGTCGGCAAGCCCGTCTTCGTCGAGATCAGCACCTGGTCGCGCCGCCCCTTGATCGCCGCGCCGAGCACGCGTTCGGATTCACCGTCCGAATACACGTCGGCCGTGTCGAACAGGTTGACGCCGGCTTCGACGCAGATGTCGACCAGGCGACGCGCTTCGTCGACGCCGGTGTTGCCCCATGCGCTGAACAGCGGGCCGCTGCCGCCGAACGTGCCTGCGCCGAAGCTCAGCGCGGGAACCTTGAGGCCGGAGCGGCCGAGCGTACGGTATTCCATGTGCGTTTCCCTTGAATGACGGTCGAAGCCCGACGCGTGCCGGACGGGCGCTCGGCGGCGGAATCACACTGTATCGCTTGCGGATATTTCAGATAATTGGGCAGACTTCGAAAATATCCTTCGGATAAGGCGAACAATGTTGCTCGATAACCTCGCGCTGTTCCTGCGCATCGTGGAGAAGGGCGGGCTCGCTGCGGCGGGCCGGGAGGCCGGCCTGTCGCCGGCCACGGTGTCCGAGCGGCTGGCGGCGCTCGAGCGCCATTACGGCGCCGCGCTGCTCACGCGCACGACGCGCGCGATCAGCCTCACCGACGAGGGCCGCACGCTCGTCGCGGGCGCGCGGCGCCTGCTGGCCGAAGCCGACGAACTCGAGAGCCGCGTGCGCGTGGGCGCGCAGACGCTGTCGGGGCCCGTGCGCCTGAGCGCGCCGGCCGATCTCGGGCGCGAGCGCGTCGTGCCCGTCGTCGACGCGTTCCTGGCCGAGCATCCGGGTGTCACGGTCGACCTGCATCTCGGCGACGGTTACGTCGATCTCGTCGGGCAGGGGCTCGATTTCGCGATCCGACGCGGCACGCTCGCGGACAGTTCGCTGCGCAGCCGTTCGCTTGGCCGTGCCCGGCGCGTGGTGTGCGCGTCGCCCGCGTATCTCGCCGCGCACGGCACGCCGCGGCACCCGGACGATCTCGCCGCGCACGACTGCATCGTGATGCGTTTCGGGCCGGACCTGTATGCCGAATGGCCGTTCAGCATCGATGGCGAACTGAAGCGTGTGATGGTGCGCGGCCGGCGCGTCGCCAACGACGGCGCACTCGTGCGCGCATGGTGTGTCGCGGGGCACGGCGTCGCGCTGAAGTCGCTGGTCGACGTCGAACAGGATCTGGCGTCCGGTGCGCTCGTCGAGGTGCTGCGCGCGTTCTCGCCGGGCGACGTCGATTTGCAGATCGTCTATCCGGGCAGCGCCGTGCAGCCGCGGCGCGTGCGCGCGTTGATCGAGCGGTTGGCGCAGGCGCTGGCGGGGGCGTGACCGCAGGCCCGCGTTAGTCCCACCGCGACGTGTAGTCGGGGCCGCAGTCAATCTCGGCCGCGCGCGATTTCAGCAGGGCGCGCGGCGCGAACCGTTTCACGGGCGGCTGTGCGGCGGTCCACTCGGGATAGACATTGCGCCACTTGTCGATCAACTCACCGCGGCTGGTTTCGCTGATGCTTGCGTAGTAGAGATCGCCCGACGGGTAGGGCATCTTTGTCGGCACGACGTAGTCGGGGAGCGCGGGCGCACGGTCGATCTTGTTGCCGATGAGCGCAACGGCCGTCAGGTTCGGGAGCGCGCTCGACGCTTTGCGCATGCGGCGATAGGTGCAGACTGGCGCGTCCGTGTCCGGCGTCACGGCCGTCGCGGGTTCGTATGGCGGCGATTGTGTCGCGGCCGGCAAGGTGACCGCGAACAGATAGACGGGGCCGCGCTTCAGCGGTCCGATCCTGTCGTAGTACCGCAGCAGTTCGATGCCGGCGGGCCAGGTATAGCCGCGCCCGATGGTGTCATCGCTCTGGACGGCCTCGCCTGTGGACAGGATGGTCAGGTCGCCTCGCTCGTTCATGTGCACGAGCGGCTTTGAATCACCGCCTGTCGCGACATAGAGGATGCCGCGCTCGACGACCATCGCCGGCACCGGAAACGGCGGCGTGCCGCCGTGCTTGCCGGCGTTGCTATAGATGGAGTGAGCGAGCGCGGGCAGGTCGATTGCCCGGCGCAGGAAATGCTGCCCGCCATCGGTCGAGAGCCAGATGAACAGGCGCGGGCATGCCTTGTCCTTGGCGACGCCGGTTTTGCATCGGTTCGATGAATCCTGTCCGGCATAAATCACGATCGTATCGGGATCGTCACTGCGGAACGTCGTGTATTCGATTTGCGCACCGGATGGGAAATCCGTCGATGTGTGCCGTTCGCTGTCGACGAAGCGCCATTGGGTTGAGGAGAAGTTGCCGTTCACGACAGGTTCGGTCAGTAGCGCGCGATGCGCGCTGAACTGCATGAACGGGTAGGCCGGGCCGACAATAGGGCGCGGCTTGGAATCCGAAGCGGTCGCGCATGCGCCCAGCAATACGGAAACAGCCAGCGCTGCCACGACGCGCGCTTGTCGCAGTTTTCGATCGATCATGAATGGCCCCGATGGAATGAATGATCTTGTTGTTCGATGAATGGCGGATACTCTAACGCATCGCTCGCCCCGCTTGCCCACATTTCGTCATTTAGCTAATATTCAAAACGTCAAACGAAACCGCACCCCATGGACGACGTCACCCGCATCAGCGCACTGGCCAACGAAAGCCGTCTGGCCGTGATGCGCTGGCTCAAGCAGCCGCGCAAGCATTTCCCGCCGCAACCGCACGGCGATTTCGACGAGCTCGGCGTGTGCTGTACGTACATCACCGAGAAGCTCGGCATCGCGCCGGCCACGACCACGCGCCACATGCGCATCCTCGCGGATGCCGGGCTCGTGCGTGCGACCCGCGTCGGCAAGTTCACGTACTACAAGCGGATCGACGCCGCGCTGCAGCAGCTCGGCCGCGATCTCTCGCAACTCTGATTCGACTGACCCTGACCGAGGCAACCGACATGGACGAATTTGCATTGCTGGCCGACGCAGACCGGCGCGCGCACGCGTATCTGGCCGCGACGAACGAACGGCGCGCGTTTCCCGACGCGGCCGCGCTGGCCGGCCTCGCCGCGTTCGACGAGCCGCTGCCCGATGTGGGCCGCCCGGCAGACGACGTGCTGCGCCTGCTCGACGAGAACGGCTCGCCCGCGACCGTCGCGTCGAACGGCCCGAACTACTACGGCTTCGTGATCGGCGCGACGCTGCCGGCCGCGGCGGCGGCCGAGCGGCTGATGCTCGCATGGGATCAGTGCGCATCGTCCTATGCGAATTCGCCGGTGGCCGCGACGCTCGAGCGCCAGGCCGCGCGCTGGGTCGTCGACGCGCTCGCGCTGCCCGAAGGCAGCGCGGTCGGCTTCGGTACGAGCGCGACGGCCTGCACGCTGGTCGCGCTGGTGGCCGCGCGGCGGGCGATGCTCGCGCGCAAGGGCTGGGACATCGACGAGGACGGCCTGATCGGCGCGCCCGAGGTGAAGGTCGTGATCTCCGAACTCGCGCACATCACGGTGAAGAAAGCGCTGCGCGTGCTCGGCTTCGGGATGAAGCGCATCGTTGTCGCGCCGGTCGACGCACATGGCCGCATCGATCCGGCGCAGTTGCCGCCGCTCGACAACATGACGATCCTCTGCGTGCAGGCCGGCGAAGTGAACACCGGCGAATTCGATCCGTTCGCGGCGCTGATTCCGCGGGCGAAGGCGGCCGGCGCCTGGGTGCACGTGGACGGCGCGTTCGGCCTGTGGGCACGCGCGTCGTCGAAGCGCGCGCTGACGGACGGCATCGACGGCGCGGACAGCTGGACGACCGACGGCCACAAGTGGCTCAACACGCCGTACGACGGCGCGATGGTGATCTGCCGCGACGCGGCCGCGCTCGCGACCGCGATGAACAGCGATGCCGTCTACCTGAGCGGCGCGCAGGACTCGCAGAAGAACCTGAACCTCGAATTCTCGCGGCGCGCACGTGGCATCCCCGTGTGGGCTGCGCTGCGCTCGCTCGGCCGTGCCGGGCTGGCCACGATGATCGAGCGGCATTGCGCGCAGGCCTCGCGTGTCGCCGACGGCCTGCGTGCGGCCGGCTATGAAGTGCTGAACCGCGTCGTGCTGAACCAGGTGCTGGTGCGCGCCGGCACCGACGACGAGACCGTCGCGATCCGCGAGGCCGCGCAGGATTCGGGCGACGTGTGGTTCGGCGCGACCGTGTGGCAGGGGCGGCCGGCGTTCCGGATCAGCGTGTCGTCGTGGCGCACGGAAGACGCGCACATCGATCGTCTCGTTGCGTTGCTGACGGAGCTGCGCGGCGTACACGTGCGCTGAGCGGCGGCGGCGCGACATTCGCGTCGCCGGTTTCCGTCACCGGCCGTCGTCCTGATCGGCGATGGTTGCGGACGCAGCCTTCAGGCATTCGATGAAATGCAGCGCGGCCGGCGTCGGCAACGCATGCCGCCGCATCACGATCGCGACCGTCAATGCCGGCAGCGGCTCGACGAGATTCAGCGCGATGATCCCGCGCGACTTGTGTTCGACGTCGGCGAGCGGCCGGGCGAACACGCCGAGCGCGTCCGTCTGCGACACGAGCCCCAGCGTCGCGGCAAACGACGGGCAGTGAATCACCCGCTTCGGCATGTCGATACCGAGCGGCATGAAGATCGAGCGCACCAGATCGTCTCCTTCCTCCCCGTAGCGCGGCACGCACCATTGCGCATCGCCGAGCTCGCGCAACGAGCGGGCGCGTGCGAGCCGATGCCGTTTTCTTGCCACGACCGCGAACACCGTCCTGAACAACGGAATGCTGGCGAATTCGTCGGTGTCCGGTATCGCGTTCGACAGCTGATGCGTGACGATGAAATCGAACGTGCCGTTGCGCAGCCGCGCGAGATCCGTCGCGGTCAGCGCATCGTCGACGTTCACGGTCGCACCGGGCAGATCGCGCGTGAACGCGTCGAACGCACGCGGCAGGATGGTCAGCGCGACGGTCGGACTGACCGCGATCGACACCGATCCCGTCGTGCCCAGCCGCAACTGCTCGATTTCGTCGCGCGTGCGCTGGATCTCCTCGGCGATCAGCCGCGCGCGAATCGCCAGCGCGCTGCCGTAATCGGTCAGCGCGATGCCCTTGACGCTGCGCATGACGAGCGGCACGCCCAGCTCGAGTTCGAGCTCGCGCACGATGCTGCTGATGGCCGGTTGCGTGACGCCGAGCGCGCGCGCCGCGCCCCGGATGGTGCGGTGCTCGGCGACCGCGAGAAAGGCATCGAGCTGCTTGAGCTTCATGGGTGAGCGGTCCGATCGAGAAGAAAACGCGGGGTTCCGGGCGGAATGCCGGGTGACAAGAAAAATTTATCGTCCACAACAAACTCTTGGATTTTTCTTGTCGGATCGAGTGTATATGCTCGATGTTTTTAAGGAGCGGTCACGATGATTTTCGCTAACCGGCAAAGGCTGTGGGATTCGTTGATGGAAATGGCGACGATAGGCGCGACCGCGCACGGCGGCAGTTGCCGGCTCGCGTTGAGCGACGACGACGTGCTGGGCCGGCGTCGCTTCATCCGCTGGTGCGAGGAAGCCGGTTGCGAGATCCGCATCGATCCGATCGGCAACGTGTTCGCGCGCCGTCCGGGTACGCAGCCCGACGCGCCGGCCGTGATGTGCGGCAGCCATCTCGACACGCAGCCGCTCGGCGGCCGCTTCGACGGCGTCTATGGCGTGCTCGCCGGCCTCGAGGCCATTCGCACATTGAACGAGCACGGTATCGCGACGCGCCATCCGATCGACGTCGTTGCATGGACCAACGAAGAGGGATCGCGCTTCACGCCGGGCATGATGGGCTCGGCCGTCTATGCCGGCACGCTGGATCTCGCGTATGCACTGGCCCGGCCCTGCATGCAGACGGGCGTGCTGCTCGGCGACGAACTCGCGCGCACAGGTTTCGCCGGCCCCGAGCGCGAGCGCCAGATGCCCAAGGCCTATTTCGAAGCGCATATCGAACAAGGGCCGGTGCTGGAGCAGGCCGGTTTGCCGATCGGTGTCGTAACGGGCGTGCAGGGCATCTACGAACTCGACGTCACGGTCACCGGTTTCGAGTCGCATGCGGGCACGACGCCGATGAGCGTGCGCAAGGACGCGATGGGGGCGGCGGCCGCGATGATCGCCGCGATCGTCGAGCATGGTCACGAATTCGATGCCGATGCGCGCGTGACTGTCGGACATGTCGCGTGCCAGCCGAACTCGCCGAGCACGATACCCGGCAAGGTCAGGTTCAGCGTCGACGTGCGTCACCCGTCGCAGCCGGCGCTGCAGCGGCTCGTCGCCGACATCGAGGCGATCTGCCTGCAGCGCACCGCGCTGCGCGGCGCGAGCGTGCAGGTGCAGACCATCGCCGAATACGCGCCGGTGGCGTTCGATGCAGCGTGCGTCGCGCGCGTTCGGCAGGCAGCGGCCGCTGCCGATTATCCGTATCTGGAGATGTGCAGCGGCGCGGGGCACGACGCGGTGAACCTGTCGTACGTTGCCCCGACGGCGATGGTGTTCGTGCCGTGCAAGGCCGGACTGAGCCACAACGAGGCGGAAGATGCCGATCCGGTGCATCTCGCGCAAGGCGCGTCGGTGCTGGCGAACCTGCTGGCCGATTGCGCGCGCTAGCCGCGCGGCATGGTGGTGCCGGTGGCGCGCTTGCAGCCGTGAAAATATCGGACAATAGCCGTTACGCGCGCCGCGCCGGCGCCGCGTTCAACCGAAGCATTCACGCTTGCGAGATCCCCATGTCGACGACACCCCACCGGGAGCTGCTGAAGGCTGCCGACATCGCGAAGATGGAACCGACGCGTGCGGTTCATTCTTTGAATCCCAATGCCGTCAGGCTCAAAAGGCAGCTCAGCGACCTGACCGGCCTGACGCAGTTCGGCGTCCATCTGCTCACGCTGATGCCCGGCCACGAGTCGGCCGAGTATCACCGTCACCTGTATGAAGAAGAATGCGTGTACGTGCTGTCCGGCACGGGCACGGTCACGATCGGCGAGTGCCCTTACGACATCGGGCCCGGCGATTTCATCGGTTTCCCGCGCGGCGGCGAAGCGCACACGCTGCAGAACACGGGCGACGTGCCGCTCGAAATGCTCGTGGCCGGGCAGCGCCTCGAACACGACGTGTGCGAATACCCGAGGGTCGGCAAGCGGTTGTACGTGGCCGGCGAACTTGAAGATTACGTCGATTTGCCGAAACAGCCGTAATCGGATTCGAGACACCCTAAACACCGCATAAAAATCGGTATAAATGAATTTTGTTTAGATAAACAAAATAAAAATTCGTAAAAACACGGGGTAGAGAAAACCCGTTTATTTGGGCACGCTTGTGCCCATTGTTCGTTCCTGGGCGCCGGTATTTCGACATGCCGGCGCGTATTCTTTCCAGGCACCCGAAGGCGGAAATAAATACATGCGCCCGGGATTTTCGACCGATTGGCCGGGCAGGCGACACGTCACGAAAAGAATCCTGACTTAAAGCTAAGTAGTTCGAAACAATGGCTTGATTCAAGAACGATACGGAGACAAGCGATGTCGAGGAACTGGGGGTTGGGAACGGCGCTGCTGGCGCTGTGCGTTGCCGTGACTTCATGCGGCGGCGATGGCGATTCACCATCGGCGGCGGCCGCAAACCTGTCGGCCGCTGCGCAAGCGCAGGGCAACGAAAACGGCAACGCCGGCGGTGACGACAACAGCAACGGCAACGAGAACGGCAACGAGAACGGCAACGGAGCGTCGAAGAAGAACGCCGACATCCGCGTCGTCCAGTACGTCAATCCGTTGATCGGCACCGACTACGCCACCGATCAGCCCGCCGACCCGGTCGGCTCGGGCCTGGGCGGCGGCACGTTCCCGGGCCCGACGGTGCCGTTCGGGATGATGCAATGGAGCCCGATGACGCCGACCGCGCAGTACGACTCGCGCAAGGGCGACGGCTCAGGCTTCTCCGGCGGCTACTGGTACGGCGATACCGCGATCAATGCGTTCAGCGTGCTGCACCTGAGCGGCACCGGCTGCTGGGCGAACGGCGGTTACCTGAACGTGATGCCGCAGCTTGCGCCCGGCGACGCCGGCACGCCCGCGAGCTTCAACCACGCGAACGAAACCGTGCAGGCCGGCTATTACGGCGTCACGCTCGGCAACGGCATCAAGGCCGAACTGACGACGACGGTACGCACCGGCTTCGCGCGTTTCACGTATCCGGCGCTCGCGCAGGGCCAGCAGGCGACCATCGCGATCGATCCGACCGTGCAGAACAACCGCTCGCAGGGCTCGACGGCCGACACGGTGAAGCAGGTCGGCGATCGCGCGCTGTCCGGCACGATCGCGGGAAGCGGCTTCTGCTGGGCGGGGCATGCGGTGCCGCTCTACTACTACGCGGAGTTCAGCCAGCCGTTCGCGGCGAAGCCGTCGCTGGCCGCCAACAGCCCGCTCGCCGTGACGTTCGCGGTCGACAAGCAGCACCCGGCCGTGATGATGAAGCTCGGCATTTCGTTCGTCAGCGAAGCGAACGCGAAAGCGAACCTCGACGCGGAAAATCCGGGCAGCGATGCGCACGGCCGCGCAGGCTGGCATTTCGACAAGGTGCGAAGCGCAGCGAGCGCCGCGTGGAACGCGCGCCTGAACGCGATCCAGGTGAAGGGCGGCAGCGACGCCGACAAGACGAAGTTCTACACCGCGCTCTATCACGCATCGCTGCATCCGAACGTGTTCAACGACGTGAACGGCCAGTATCCGGACTTCTACGCGTCGAACGGCGCATCGGCCGCGCCGACGCGTCAGGTCGACAGAGGCCGCACGATGTACGCGAATTTCTCCGGCTGGGACATCGACCGCTCGTTCATCCAGTTGCAGGCGCTGCTCGATCCGGTGCGCACCAGCGACATCGTGCAATCGCTCGTGCTCGATGCGACCGCGTGCGGCGCGTTCCCGCGCTGGGCGTATTTCAATACGGAGACGGCCGTGATGCCCGGCGATGCGGGCTCGATCATCGCCGCGAACGCGTATGCATTCGGCGCGACGAACTTCGACACGCAGCGCGCGCTGTCGATCATGAAGAGCAGCACGGCGCCGGGCGCCGCGTGCGCGGGCACGCCGGTGATGGGCAGCCGCACGGATTACGACCGGCTCGGCTACGTGCCGTCGTCGGGTTCGGGCGACAACCAGACCGCGTCGAACACGCTCGAATACGCGGTGCGCGATTTCGCGGTGTCGCGCTTCGCGACGGCACTCGGCGATACGGCGACGGCCGGCGCGCTGCTGAAGTCGAGCGGCAACTGGCAGAACCTGTTCGACAAGAACGCGATCCAGCCGAAGACGTCGGCGGGCGCGTGGGTCACCGACGGCACGGGCTTCATGGAAGGCAACTCGGAGCAGTACACGTGGTACGTGCCGCACGATCTCGGCGGCGTGGTCGCGCAGGCCGGCGGCGCCGCGTCGGTCGTCAACCGGCTCGACACGTTCTTCACGCACCTGAACATCGGCACCGTGCAACCGTATTTCTACGTCGGCAACGAAGTGACGATGGCCGTGCCGTGGGTCTATGCGTGGGCCGGCGCGCCGTCGCATACGCAGCGCGTGCTGCACGCGTCGCTCGCGAACGAGTTCGGCACCGGCGCGGCGGGACTGCCCGGCAACGACGATCTCGGCGCGATCTCGGGCTGGTACGTGTGGGCCACGCTGGGCCTCTATCCGGTCGTGCCGGGCGTGAGCGGCGTCGCGGTGTCGAGCCCGCAGTTCGAGAAGATCGACGTGCGTGTCGGGCAGATGGACGGCAGCTACCGCCTGCTGCGGATCGCCGCGCCTGGCGCGGGCTCTGCCGATACCGCATCGTTCTACGTGAAGTCGCTGCGGCTGAACGGCGCACCTCATTCGGCCGCATGGCTGCCGCTCGAGAAGATCGCGAAGGGCGGCACGCTGTCGTACGCGATGACGGCGGACGCGGCGGCCGCGACGTGGGGCACCGATGCATCCGCGATGCCGTCGTTCCCGCAGGCGGCGAGCGCGCCGTAAGTCGCGAACGGCGCAACGCATTCAGCACAGGTTGCAGACGGAGGCGGTTCAACGAGCGGTTCTTGCCAACAGGATCGACGCAAAGAAAGGGAGGGACGAACGAATGAAGCTACGTCATGTGGTGGGTATCGGATGCCTTGCCGTGTTGTCGGGTTGCGGGGGCGATCAAGCTTCGACGGATGCGAGCGTGCTCGCGCAGATGTCGAACGCCGCCGGATCGGGATCGTCGCAGGGGGACCAGAACGATCAGGGCGATCAGAACGACCAGGGCGAGAACGGCGGCGCGGGCAAGCGGTCGGTGTTGCGCAGCGTCGATCCGATGATCGGCACCGCGAATCTCGACATCAATGCGGACTGGAGCAGCGGCGTGCGCGGTCACGGCCACGTGTACCCGGGCGCGACCGTGCCGTTCGGGATGGTGCAGCTCGGGCCGGACACGACCGGCGGCGCGCATACGCTGCCGTGGAACTGGGATCGCACGTCGGGCTACCAGTACGACGATCCGTTCATCACCGGCTTCACGCATACGCACCTGTCGGGCACCGGCATCGGCTCGGGCGGCGAAGTGCGGTTCCTGCCGACGCTGGCGCCGATCGACAAGGCGACGCTGGCCAAGGTGGCCGCCGATGCATCGATCACCTACAACGCGTCGTTCAAGCACGACGACGAAAGCGCGAGCCCCGGCTACTACCGCGTGCGGATGTCGCCGGTCGGCAGCGGCAACACGCCGTGGAACGTGCAGGGCGCGAAGATCCTCGCCGAGATGACGGCAACTTCGCATGCGGGCGTGCATCGCTACACGTATTTCCCGAGCGCGGCCGGGCAGCAGCGCAGCATGATCGTGAGTATCGACAACCCGATCGGCGGGTCGACCGCGAGCGGCAGGATCCAGGTCATCGACGCACAGACGATCGCCGGATGGGAGATCACGAACAACTGGGCGAACAACAAGCCGACGTATTTCGTCGCGCGTTTCTCGAAGCCGTTCGATACGAAGAACGTCGCGTTCAGCGCGGACGGTTTCAAGGCGTACCTGACGTTCGCGGCCGACGGTAACGATGGCGGCGGCGCGGTCACCGTGAAGGTCGGCATCTCGCCGTCGAGCATCGCGGATGCGCAGGCCAATCTCGCATCGGAAGTCGGCGCGAAGACGTTCGACCAGGTGCGCGGCGCGGCCGAGCGCGTGTGGAGCGCCGCGCTCGACCGGATCCGGATCAAGGGCGGCAGCGCCGATCAGCGGACGATGTTCTACACGTCGCTGTATCGCACGATGCTCGCGCCGACCGTCTACAACAACGCGGACGGCAGCTACGTCGGCACGGATTCGGTCAACGACGGCACGACGTCGCCGCCGACGACGAGCAAGCACGCGAATCCGGGCTTCGACTATTCGTCGACGTTCTCGCTGTGGGACACCTTCCGCGCCGAATCGCCGTTGATGACGCTGGTGCAGCCCGAACGCGTCGACGGCTGGGTCAAGTCGCTGCTGACGCAGTTCAAGCAGAACGGCAAGGGCGAGCTGCCGGTCTGGCCGCTGGCGCAAACGGAAACCTTCACGATGGCCGGCCACCCGTCGATTCCGATGATCGCGGATGCGTATCTGAAGCATCTGACGAGCGCGGGCATCGACGACATCTGGACCGCGTTGACGACGACCCAGAGCGCGAGCGCGCACGGCTTCGACCAGTATCGTCAGAACGGCTACGTGTACGCCGGCGACAACGCATCGGTGTCGACGACGCAGGACTATTCGTTCGACGACTGGGCGACGGCCGCGGTCGGCAAGGCCGCGGGCAAGAGCACGGCCGACTACCGGCCTTACCTGCAACGGAGCCAGAACTACCGGAACGTGTTCAACCCGGTGCTGAACAACGGCTGGAAGTTTGCGCAGCCGAAGGACGCGCAGGGCAACTGGGTGCCGGGCTTCGATCCGACGGCCGCCGAGAAAACCGACTTCTCCGAATCGAACTCATGGGTCGATACGTGGAACATCTTCCACGACTTGCCCGGCCTCGTCGCGCTGCTGGGCGGGAAGAGCCAGTTCATCGCTCAACTCGACCGCACGTTCGATCCGGCCAACCCGCTGACCTTCCTCGATAACCAGGGCTTTCCGGACCTGACCGGCCGCAGCGGCCAGTTCTTCGCGGGGAACGAGCCGGCGAATCACCTGCCGTACCTGTACGACGTCGCGGGCATGCCGTCGAAGACGCAGGACCGCGTTCGCACGGTGATGGACGACATGTACTCGCTGACGCTGACGGCGGGCGACCGTGCATTGCTCAGCGGCGACAGCCTGAAGGCTGCGCTGGACGATCCGAGGCGCGTGCGCAACGCCGCCATTCCCGGCAACGACGATTGCGGCCAGTTGTCCGCGTGGTACGTGCTGTCCGCGCTCGGCATCTATTCGCTGAACCCGGTGGGCGGCGTGTTTTACCTCGGCACGCCGCTGTTCGAGGAAGCGACGATCGACATCCCGGTTGCATCGGGTGGCGGGGCGAGCGGCGCGTTGAAGTTCGGCGCGACGCGGCGCTTCAAGGTGACCGCGCATACGGCCAGCGGCGGCGCACCGTCGGCGGTCAATCGCTACGTTCAGTCGGTCAGCCTGAACGGCGCGCCGCTGCATCGGCCCTACATCACGTACGACGAGATGAAGGCCGGCGGCAAGCTCGACTTCGTGATGGGCTCGACGCCGAACGACGCATGGGTCGGCACGTGGAACGGGCAGGATCCCAACAGCGCGCTTGCGCCGTCGCTGGTGTTGACCAGCAAGTAGCGGGAAGTAGCAGCAAGCGGCCCGCTTCGACGCGGGCCGTATTTTCTTTTACTCCGCAGCGTCGGTCTCGACCGCGAGGCCGGCCGCCTTCCACTCCGGAAACCCGTCTTCCAGCCGCGCTGCCTTGAAGCCGCGCGCGCGCAATGCGGCAACGGCCTCGAACGCGAACACGCAGTACGGGCCGCGGCAATACGCAACGATCTCCGTGTCGGCCGGCAGTTCGCCGAGGCGCGCTTCGAGGTCGCTCAACGGAATGTTCACCGCGCCGGGCAGGTGCCCGAGCGCGAATTCGTCGTGCGGTCGCACGTCCAGCAGCGTGACGAGCCCGTCGGCCAGGCGCGCGGTCAGCTCGCCGCGCGACACCGGCTCCAGCGCATCGCGCGCATGGAAATAATCGCCCAGCACCTGGTTGACCTCGGCGACATTGCGCTCGCCGACGCGGCCGAGCGCCTTCATCAGCACGACGACCTCGCTGTCGCCGGCGAGGCGGTACACGATGTGCTTGCCGCGTCGCTCGGTATCGACGAGACGCGCGCGCCGCAGGATCTGCAGGTGCCGCGACGTGTTCGCGAACGTCATCCCCGACAGCGCCGTCAGTTCCTCGACCGAACGCTCGCGCTGCGCGAGGTGTTCGAGCAACTCGAGCCGGTTCGGGTGGCCGATCGCCTGCGCGACCTCGGCGAGGCTCGCATAGATCGCTTGCTTGGGTCCCGTGCTTGACACGTGGCCTCTCCTCGATCAATCATTCATCAAATTGATTGAATGTTACCGCATTCGCGGGATGGGAGCAATCCGATGATCGTCAGACAATTCCTGCCACCCGATCCGGGAGGTTAGCGCGATGGGAAACGTAGCGGTGGCGCGCGGCGAGCGCGCCGTGGTGCTCGGCCTGCGCGAGAACTGGCGGCAGTTTGCGCTGCTCGTGCTGGTCAACGCGTTCGTCGGCGGGATGGTGGGCATCGAGCGCACGGTCGTGCCGTTGATCGGCTCCGAGCAGTTTCATCTCGAATCGACCGCGCTGATCACGTCGTTCATCGTCAGCTTCGGGCTGGTCAAGGCGTTCGCGAACCTCGTATCGGGCCAGCTCGCCGACACCTGGGGACGCAAGCGCGTGCTCGTCGTCGGCTGGCTGGTCGGCCTGCCCGTGCCGTTCATGATCATCGCGGCGCCAAACTGGAAGTGGGTGATCGCCGCGAACGTGCTGCTCGGGCTGAGCCAGGGGTTCGCGTGGTCGATGACGGTGATCATGAAGGTCGATCTCGTCGGGCCGAAGAGTCGCGGTCTAGCGGTCGGCCTGAACGAATTCGCCGGTTATTTCGCGGTGGGCCTGACCGCGTTCCTGACCGGTTATCTCGCGAGCCGTTACGGGCTGCGCCCGATGCCGATCTATCTCGGCGTGTTCTACGCGATCGCGGGCCTGCTGCTGTCGATCCTCGTCGTGCGCGACACGCGCGAGCATGTGCGGCTCGAAAGCGGCAAGCCGGCCGTCGCGTCCGCGCTGTCGTTCCGCGACGTATTCATGCTGACGTCGTTTCGCGACCGCAACCTGTTCGCGGCGTCGCAGGCCGGTTTGATCAACAACCTCAACGACGGGATGAGCTGGGGCATCTTCCCGCTGTTCTTCACGACGCTCGGGCTCGGCATCGAGCGGATCGGCATCCTGAAGGCCGTCTATCCGATCGTATGGGGAAGCTGCCAGGTCGTCACCGGGCCGCTGAGCGACCGGTGGGGGCGCAAGGGGCTGATCGTCGCCGGGATGTGGGTGCAGGCGGCCGGGCTCGCGCTGACCGCGCTGACGGGGCAGTTTCGCTGGTGGCTCGTTGCGAGCGTGTTGCTCGGCCTCGGCACGGCGATGGTCTATCCGAGCCTGATCGCGGCCGTGTCCGATGCGTCCGAGCCCGGCTGGCGCGCACGTTCGCTGAGCGTGTACCGGTTCTGGCGCGATCTTGGTTATGCGATCGGCGCGCTGTCGGCCGGCCTGATGGCCGACCGTTTCGGCTTCGCCGATGCGATTCTGGTGGTGGCCGTCGTCACGTTCGCGTCCGGGTGCGTCGTCGCGCTTATGATGCGGGAACGCCACTGACAGGGTTCCCCGAAATGGACGCGCCGCTCCCGCCGATGCATCCCCCGATTGCCGAAACGGCACCTGAAACCGAAGCCGCGGCCGAGCCGCGCGCGTCGCGCCTGCATCGGCCGGTCGCGCTCGTCACCGGATCGACGTCGGGCATCGGCGCGGCCATCGCGCGCCGCCTGACCGCGGACGGCTACGCGGTGATCCTGCATTCCCGCAACTCGGCCGACACGGGGCACGCGATGGCGCGCGAACTCGGCGCCGCCTACGTGCAGGCCGATCTCGCCGACGATGCCGAGCGCGTGCGGCTGATCCGCGACGCGCTCGCCGTGCACGGCCGGCTCGACGTGCTGGTCAACAATGCGGGGATCAGCCGCGTGATTCCGCACGACGATCTCGCCGCGGCGACACCCGACGTGTGGCGCGAGATGCACGAGATCAACGTGATCGCGCCGTTCCGGCTCGTCGCCGAAGCGCAGGCCGCGCTGCTCGAAGCGGCGTCGCGCGGACGGGCCGGTTGCGTCGTGAACGTCAGCTCGCATGCGGGCGTGCGGCCGAAGGGCGCGTCGATTCCGTATGCGGCGGCGAAAGCCGCGCTCAATCACACGACGCGGCTGCTGGCGCGCACGCTCGCGCCGGCGATTCGCGTCAATGCGGTCGCGCCGGGGCTGGTCGACACGCCGCTGACCGCCGACTGGACGGAAGCGCAGCAGCTGTGGCGCGAGCGCGCGCCGATGCGCCGCGCGGCGACACCGGACGACATTGCGCAGACGGTTGCGATGCTCGTCGCGTCCGATTACGTGACGGGCGAGATCGTGATGCTCGACGGGGGCTTGAACCTGACTTGACGCGGGGATGCAGCCCGGCCGCCGGGCAGCCGCGCGCCAGCAGCGCGCGCACCTGCCGGGGCCGCTTCGCGGAATGCGCGCTCAGCCGAGGTTCGAGCGCAGTCGCGCAAGCGCGTGGTCGTGCGTGCGCTCGAACTTGAGCGGCGTGACCGCGATATAGCCTTCGCTCAGCGCGACCGTTTCCGAATCCGCGTCGTCGTCGCGCGGTGCGCGAGCGAGCTTCAGCCAGTGATAGTCGAGCTCGCGCGGGTCGCGGCCCGTCACGATCTCGACCCCCTGCAGCGTGCCGGTGCCCTGGTTCGTCGCCTTCAGCCCGCGCACGTCCTGCGCGGGGCGCGCCGGGAAATTCACGTTGAGGCATGCGTCGCTGTCCCAGCCGGCGGCGGCGAGCCGGCGAATGACGTCCGGCGCGAGCGTGAGCGCCGTGTTCCACGGCACTGCGTGGCGATCGGTGAACGCCTGGCTCAGTGCGATCGCCGGCACGCCGACCAGCATGCTCGTCATCGCGGCACCGACCGTGCCGGAAAACACAGTTTCGGTGCCGAGATTCGCGCCGCGATTCACGCCGGACAGCACGACGTCGGGCCTGGCATCCTTCATCAGGTGGCTGACCGCGATCGCGACGCAATCGCCGGGCGTGCCGCGCACGGCAAAGCGGCGTTCGCCCTTGCGATGCACGCGCAGCGGTTCGTGCAGGCTCAGCGAATGCGACGTGCCGCTCTGGTCTTCCGCCGGCGCCACGATCCACACTTCGCGCGCCAGTTGCGTGGCGACCTGTTCGAGCACTTCCAGGCCGGGGGCATCGAATCCGTCGTCGTTGGTGAGCAGGACGCGGTCGAACAGCGGAGTTTCTTGCATCGGGACGATCCTCGCGGAGATGGGCGATGAGAGGGGGAAGTGCAGCGTGGCGCAAGCCACAAGGCTAGCATCCCCGCGTGAGCCTTGCCGTGTCGCGTCGCCGGCGCGGATGTGACAACGGGCGCATCGCGCGCCCGTTGGTCGGTGGAGGTGCCGCGCACGCGGCGGGTCGGAACGGCTTATCCGAGCAGGTGCCGCAGCAGCCCGGCCGACGCGACGCCGACGATGACGGTCGGCAGGATCGACAGGCGGGTTGCCGCCAGCAGCGTGACGGCGAGCGCGAGCAGGTCGGCCGGGCGCGTCGACACGAAGGCCGGCGCGATCACCGAGATCAGCACGCAGCCGGGCACGTTCTCCATCACCGATGCCATGCGCGGGCTGAGCGTGCGGTTGCGCAGCAGCACGTAGCCGAGGATGCGCGACAGATAGGTCGTCGACGCCATCAGCACGATCGTCGCGACCGTGCTGAAATCCGGAAGCTCAGGCATCGCGCGGCTCCCACAGCAGCGCGGCGATCAGTCCCGCACACGCGCCGGCCGCGACGTACCACGCGCCGGGCACGGCCAGGTGCGTGGCCGCCGCGACGACGAGGCTCACGAACCACGGGCGGCTCGCGCGCATCCCTTTCCACATTCCGCGCAGCAGCACCAGAAACACGGCCGTGAACGCCATGTCGAAGCCGTACTGCTCGACGTTGCCGATCGTCGGGCCGACCGCCGCGCCGAGCGTGGTCATCGAGATCCACGTCAGGTAGAGCCCCACGCAGATGCCCGCGTAATACGGCACGCTGATGTGCGTGGCCGAGCGCGAGCGCGCGTCGGCGAGCGACATCGCCCAGCTCTCGTCGCACATGAAGAACAGCGCGACGAACGCGCGGCGGCGCGGCAGGCGCCGGATATACGGCTCGAACGCCGCACCCATCAGGATGTGGCGCGAGTTCACGAGGAACGACATCGCGACGATCAGCGCGATGTGCGGCGGCGAGGTCCACAGATGGATCGCCGCGAATTCGGACCCGCCGCCGAAGTTCAGGCCCGTCATCATCGGCACCTCGAACAGGCTCAGCCCTTTCTGCGCGGCCTGCGCGCCCAGCACCAGCGCGAACGGCACGAAACCCAGCATGACGGGCAGCGCCGCGCGCAAACCGCGACCCATCTCGGCGACATAGGCGGGCTTGTCGCGAAGCCCGGACGACGTTGAAACGCTACTGCTCATTACTCCTCCTTCGGGGGAGGAATTGTCTGCTTTTTTGACTCGAATCGGGTTGCGTTGTGGCCAGATTTTTCTGAGAATTTGGCATTGAGCGCGTGATTTGCGAATTTATTGGAATTGGATGCCAAATGAAACTTGACGCCATCGACCGCCGGATCCTGAGCGCCCTCCAGCGCGACGGCCGCATGCAGAACGTGGAGCTCGCGCACGAAGTCGGGCTGTCGCCGTCGCCGTGCCTGCGGCGCGTGCGCCTCCTCGAGGAAGCCGGCGTGATCGAGAAATATGTCGCCGTGCTGAACCCCGCGAAGGTCGGCAAGGGGCTGACCATCTTCACGCGCGTGTGGCTGAAGGGGCAGGACGCGGAATCCGTGAACCGCTTCGCCGATGCCGTTCAGCAGATGCCGGAAGTCGTCGAGTGCCACCTGATGGCCGGCGATTGCGATTTCCTGTTGCGCGTCGTTGCGGCCGACATCGACGACTACCGCCGTTTCCAGATGGAAACACTGACGCGCATTCCCGGCGTGCTGAGCGTGAAGACCGATATCCCGATGCAGAAGGTCAAGCTCACGTCGGCGCTGCCGACGTAGCGCGGCGCGGGCGTGCGTCGACGAGTCGACGAACGGTCATGGCTCGGTGACAATCGACCGGTAAACTGGCGAGTCACGCCGCATCGAACGCACGGCTCGCACCGCCGTGCGACGTTCGATGCGCAAGCAACTAACGGTCAATGTCAACGCGATCGGGCAGGCGGCGCGCGCGCCGAATCATGTGCCGGCGCGCGTGCGTTTCTTCTTGTTGGGCCATTCATGCAGCCATTCAACAATCCGTGGAATTCGCTGGAAATCGTCAAGCTCACGCTCGGCGTGCTGACGCCGTTGTCGGTCGCGTGTCTCGGCTGGCTCGTCGCGCGCCGGCTGAAGCGGCTCGAACTCGTGCAGTGGACCAACCAGCGGCTGATCGAGAAGCGGCTCGCGCTGTACGACGCGGTCGCGCCGCAGCTCAATGCGCTGCTGTGCTTCTATACGTGGATCGGCTACTGGAAGGACATCTCGCCGGACGACGTGATCCGCGCGAAGCGCGAGCTCGACCGCACGTTCCACATCTACCGCTACCTGTTCGACGACGACGTGTACGACGCGTATCACACGTACATCCATGCGCTATTCGACATGCATACGGGCCCGGGCCGCGATGCGCGGATCCGTTCGCTGATCCAGGCACCCGACGGCGACCGGAGCGTGCACGGCTCGTATGAATGGAAGCCGGCGTGGTCCGAGCGTTTCTCGACCGCGAATGTCGTGTCGAAGGACGACGTGCTGCGGTATTACACGCAGTTGATGGAACGGCTGCGCGTGGCGCTGGGCGCGACGCGCTGAAGGCTCGGCGTCACGCGTCATGCCTCATGGTGGTATCGAAATCCGCCACCCCGCGGCACGGATTCGCACCCTCGCGTATGAAGCGGATGCGGCGCGCGGTCGCAACTGCCATGCTCGCGCCATGTTCACTCGCGCGAGGTCCGTATGCTTGTCGACACCGGCTGCCAGCCGCTCATGATCCGCTCGCCCGGCGTGGGCCGGCGGCGTCTTTTCTCCGTTGGTGCTTCCGGGTCGCATGACGTGCCGTTGCCGGTCGAGCCGGAGATCGGCGACATCGTCTTCATCCGCGTGACGGTGCGGCCGTTTCTCGAAGTGGCGAGCGCGACGCGCTCATGGACGAATCATGTCGGGATCGTCGTCGGCGAGCGCGGCGGCGAAGCGCTGGTTGCGGAGAGCACGTTTCCGCTGTCGCGCGTCACGACGATGTCGCGGTTTCTCGCGCGCTCCGATCGCGGCGCATGCGTGATCGCGCGGCTGAAGCAGCCGCTCGATGCCGCGCAGCGGCGCCGGCTCGTCGACGCGGCGATGCGCCGGATCGGCGTGGTCTACGACACGGGCTTCAATCTCGCGTCAAGCCGGCAGTTCTGCTCGCGTTTCGTGCGTGAGGTCGTGCGCGATGCGACGCGGATCGTGCTCGGCGACGTCGAAACCTTCGACACGCTGCTGCGCAGGAATCCCGATCATCCGCTCGGCTTCTGGAAGATCTGGTATTTCGGCCGGATTCCGTGGCACCGACGCACGGTGACGCCGGCGAGCCTGCTTGTCAGTGGGGCGTTGCGTGTCGTGGTGGATACGCGAGAGCGTGACGCGGAGTGACGGGGCGTCGGCCGCTTGCGGTTGGCGCGACTCAGGCGAACGAGATCACGAGCTTCTTGCCGCATGCCGCCGCATACTTGCGCAGCGTATCGATGGACGGCGAATGCTGGCCCGTTGCGAGCGCGCGCTCGAGCCGTGTCACGGCCGGCGCTTTCGTGCCCATACGCTCCGCGACATCGGCTTGAGACAGGCCGGCCTCTCGCCGGGCAGCCAGCATCGCGTCGAGCAGCGCGAATTCCTCGCGGTTCAGCCGGTCGTATTCGGCGCGTACCGCTGGATCGGCCAACGCGCGTTCGCGCAGTGCCTTATAGGTTGCCATCTCGAATCTCCTTCAACCGGCGGCGCGCGGTGTCCAGTTCCTTCTGCGGCGTTTTCTGCGTCTTCTTCACGAAGCAGTGAAGCATGACGATCCGCCGGCCAACGACCGCGCAGTAAAACACACGGGCGATACCTTCCAGGCCCTTCAAGCGCATTTCATACAAGCCGTCGCCCATCGGCCTGGTGTGAGGTTCGCCCAGGTTCGGGCCGTACTGTTCCATACGGTCAGCGAGTGCGAAAAACCTGGCGGTCAGCGTCTTCGGTAGCGCAAACACGCCTGCCTCGACGTGCTCGCTGAAGAAACGGATTTCATATGCGACGGTTCGCATAGTAACAAATATGTTATTTTCTTGCAAGAAGGAGCGCCGTCGCGTACTTCGTGAGGGCGGCTCGCCGGATGCACGGAAGCAGCGGAGAAACGCTCGAGCGCTTCTCCGTTGCTTCGCAGCTGATGTGCGAGCCAGATTGTTTGCCGGCGACCTGAGTTCGACCAGCTAGCCGAATGGGTATCGGGCCTGCCCGTGCGCTTCGGGAGGATGCGGGATCAGTTCCGCGCCGCCACCGCAAGCCGCGCCGCGAGCCCCACGAACACCGTGCCGAGCAGGTATTGCGGCAGCTTCGACGGGCGGCGGCGCGCGCCGATCCGCTGGCTCAGCCGGCTCGCGGAGAGAATGACCGCGCCGTTGACGACGATCCCGATCAGGTTGAGCACCGTCGCGAGCACGAGAATCTGCACGGCGATCGAACCGTGCTCGGGCCGCACGAACTGCGGGAACAGCGCGAGCACGAACAGCGCCATCTTCGGATTCAGCAGGTTCGTCGTCAGGCCCTGGCGGAAGATCGTCGCGGTCGAGTGGCGCCGCTGCGATGCGACGGGCGACAGCGCGGTCGCATCCGAACGGAACGTCTTCCACGCGAGATACAGCAGATACGCGGCGCCCGCGAAGCGCACGGCATCGTAGGCGATCGGCACCGCGACAAACAGCTGCGACAGCCCGAGCGCGGCCGCGAGCGCGTGGCAGTAGGTGCCGGCCTGAATGCCCGCGAGCGTCGCGAAACCCGCGCGCCGTCCCTGGCTCACGCTACGGGACGCGATCAGCAGCATGTCGGGGCCCGGCGTGGCGGTCAGCGCGAGACACGCGCCGGAGAACAGCGCGAGTGTGGAGAGGTCGATCATGGGAGTCCCTTTCGTCGGAGCGACGCAAAAGGGAGGTCAGTTTAGGAGCGCGCGCGACGCGGGTCAATTGCGCGAATGGGCGATGATCCGGCGCTCAGGCTGCGCCGGGCGTCGGCGCATGCATCGCGCCTCAGGCACGACGATGCGGCCCGCCGCAGACTCAACGGCGCGTGCAGGTGCTGCGTCATGCGCGCACGGCCGGAGCACATGTCACGGCTTGCGGCACGCGACCTGATAGTCGATCACGGTGTTGTCGGACGGTTTGTCCGGCTCGCCGCCGACTGTCGTCACGCCGAGCACGCCGGCCGCGTTCCGGTATCGCAGCGCGCAATAGCCCATGCCGGTGCCCGAACAGGCTTCGGCTTCGATGATGCCGTGCTTCGCGAGTGTTGCCGCGCCGTCCGTCGCGTCCGGCTTTTCACGCGGACGCAGCGGCTGCCAGCCATGCGCAATCAGGACCTTGCGCGCCGCGTCGAGCGGCTTGCCGTAGACGTTGGGCACGACCGTGCGGCCGCGGCAGTACGTATGTTCGGCGGCGACGCGGGTCAGGCGCAGGCCGCCGTTCTCTTCGTGCAACTCGCCGACCGGCGGCGCCGGGCCGTCGCCGCCCCAGATCAGCAGCGCGCCGTTTTCCAGTGAATCGGCCGAACCGAGCTGCCAGTCTGCCGCGCGCGAGGTATAGCCGAGCGCGACGAGCGTCGTGCCGTCGTACACGCCGATGTTGCCGTTGCGCGCGAAACAGATCGCACTCGTGCCGGGCTTGAATCCGCTCGCGAACGTGACGACCGTGTAGCGGCCGAGCGGCGCCTCGGAAGTGACGATCCAGCCGAGCTTCGCGACGTCGCGGCCGGCCGCCGTGGTCAGCTTTTTCACGCGGTATTGCGCGCAGAAATCGTCGAGCGAGCCGTTCTCCGGCGAGCGCGGCAGCGCAGCGAGCGGCACCAGCGATGCGCCGGCGATGTCGGATGCCGTATGCAGCGGTTCGGCCGATGCCGTGCCGCCGAGTGCGGCGCAGGCAACGGCCGCGATCGAAGCGAAAGCAGCGTGCGGCGCAAGTCGGCGGGCAAACGGCAGGGCAAGGATGCGGGACACGCGGGCAGTCTCCGGGTAAAGAGGTACGGACGCGATGATCGCGGGTTTCCGCGCGCGTGTCAGGGGCGTGTCGCCGGCGACTCAGCCCTTCGCGACGACGTCGATGCGCAGCGCTTCGCCGCCAGCGACGATCGCCAGCAGTCGATCGACGTTCGGATGCGCGCCCGGACGGTTGCGCGCGTCGGCCGTATGTTCGGCGAACACGGCGAGGCCGTGCTCGGCGGCTTTCGCGTCGAGTGTGCCGAATGCGTGCTGCAGGTAGTTGTACACCGCGAGCGAGCCTTGCTTGCCCGGCTGGTTCTCGATGGTCGCGACCACGTCGCCGTTCGTGCCGACGAGATCGATGCGCGCGACGCCGTCGATGGCCGGCAGTTGCGCGAGGTTGTCCTTGAATACTGGGGTCGGTTGAATCACTGAAAACACTCCGTCGGTTCGGTCAGGGGCCAAAGTGCGTGGCCGGCCGTATCTTATCCGATCGGCCTCGGCGTACCGGCCGGCGCGCCGCGCTGTACGCCGGGCCGCAACCCCTGCGACTCGTACCCGCGGATGGTGTGGCTGCTGCGTCCCGTCGCGTGCGCGATCTTGCCGATCAGCAACGTGAGTGACTGCTCGCTTGCGCTACTTGTGGCGCAAGACGAGTCTCACCCATCGCCAAGGGGATGAAAGGCGAAACTGCCACCGCTGGCCGTTACGCTCCCGATGCCGGGGAAATCCAGATGGGCGCCCGCCACGAAATAATTCGGCCGGGCCGCACGCTCCAATAGCGCCAATCGTGTATCGCGAGCCCTCGACTGGTTGCTGTCGTACTCCCACGAAATTTCGGGACGCCCGAACTGCACCGATGGAACGTGAATAATGTCCCCCCAAACCAATAGACGTCCCGCGCTGCTAGCAACTTCGTACGCCGTGTGCCCGGGAGAATGCCCGGTCGCGCGAACCGCGGTTATTCGGTCACTCACGGGGAAATTGTCCGTAACCGGGGTGACACGATCCCGCAGTCGGGCCAGCCGGCCGGTAAATGCCGAGATTTCTTCCGGACCTGCCAGGATTCTCGTCGCCTTCGGAAACGCGTCGGAGCCGTCCGGCGCAATCAGGCCGTTCACATGATCCTCATGGGTATGCGTCAGCAAAACGTCCGTGATGCTGGCTCTATCGATTCCGGCCTCAGCGACCGCGTCCACCAGTGCTCCCATCGTGGAATACCACGTGTTCGACGCCCCGGTGTCGACGAGGATGGCGCGCTCACCATCGATGATGAGGAACGCATTGACCGACAGTCGCAATTGGTTGTCGACCAATTGCGTCCCGACTGGCGGTTTGTCGAACGTGCCTCCATCGACGCGTCGAAGCCTCGTGGCGGGCATGTCCACGTACCCGTCTCGGAGCGCAACGATCTTGAGATCGCCAAACTGAAAAGACGCAAAGTTCTGCCCGTTTGCAATCAACTTCATGGCGTTCGTGTCCATATTCGATGACCCTCGAAATCGGATAACCATTCGTTATTGAGTAGAAGTGTATCTACCATGGGAGACTGGAGCAAGGACAGCGCTCTGCCATCACAGCTGCATGCCCCAAGTGGCCGTTCCACCGCTTTCCAGCCCGCGCATGCCTGACCGCTTGCTCAGCAGGATGAGCCTTTCGGCGCCTATTGATTCGAATTGAGTGCGACCCGTGCGCCCGACATCACGCCCGGCGCGATCACTGGCAGCGTCGCGCGATCTCGATGCCGTGGGCGCATACAGCGGAAGCAGCGATCTTCGGTGTTCGACTCCTTCTTCTATGGTGGAGGATAATGTCCCTTTGTTGATTCGACTCACCACCGGAAAAGGACATATGCCGCAGGGACAAGACACCGATTCGAGCGCATCGGACGAGAACGACTCGCTCTCGCGCGCCTTTGGAGGCCGTGTCCGCGGATTGCGGGAAGCGGCCGGTCTGACTTTGGAGCAACTGTCCCAACTTTCCGGAGTCAGCCGCGCAATGCTCTCCAAAGTTGAACGCGGGGAGAAGAGCCCGACGATCGGCATCGCAACGAGAATTGCGCACAGCCTTCAGGCGTCGCTGACGGAGTTGGTCGGGGGCAATCAGCCCGAAGACAATACGGTGGTGATGCGCAAGGCGGCACGTCCGATCTTTCGCGACCCCGAAACGGGTTTTGAACGGCACATCGTTTCACCGGCGACAGGCGCCGGCCGCGTAGAGCTCGTCTATCACTATCTTCCCCCCGGCGTTTCGACTGGATGGCTTCCGGCCTACCCGTCCGGATCGGAGAAACAGATCGTCGTGACGATCGGGAATCTCGTTGTGGAGTTCAGAGCCAGGAAGGAATATCTGGGACCCGGCGACTCGATCTTCTTCCAGGCCGACGTCGAGCTCTCTTTCGTCAATCAGACGGCGGAGCCGTGCGGCTATTTCATGGTCATTTCTCGCCGCGCCTAGTCGGGCCTGCTTGCAAAATCGCATCGATATCGTTGCGACTGGTCGCTTGGGGCAACGGAAGCGGCGTGCCGTAGCGGATCAAGGTGGTGGGGACGTCTGCTCGGGCCGAGCGCTTGTTCAAGCGGCGAACACACATCAAAGGATGTTCGCCGCTCGATCGGAGATGAAATTGCGTCAGCGGGCCGCGACTGCCTGAATCTCCACCAGGAGATGGGGTTCAGCCAATCCGGCAACGATGACCATCGTGGTAGCGGCAGCGTGCCCCGCAAATCGCCGCTCGCGCTCCTTGCGGAAAAACGGCACGAGGTCCGGGCTCGTGATGAAGCCGTCGACCTTGACCAGATCCTTCGCGGTCATCCCGGCATCGGCCAGCACCGCCAGGAGGTTATCCCAGGCCAGCTCGGTTTGCTTCTCCGGGTCGTCCGGAACGACACCATCCGGCGTGATGCCCACTTGTCCGGAAACATACAGCCAGCGTGCGTCACCGGACGCAGAGGCGCCTTGGCTGTAGCAGGAAAACGGCGGCGCAATGCTGGCCGGATTGTGCAACGTGATGCTCATGGCAGGCTCCTTCGAAGATCCGGTTGAATAGAAACAACAGATCGGCGCCGACCGTTCACTTTTATCGTTCGTGTCGGCACCGGTCGATGACGCAGAAATTCAATACGCATTGCAAAATATCGTGTGGCAACCCGCGGATGGCTTGTGTCCGATCTCCTCGGACGTTCCCGCTTGTCTACGGTCGGCAGTTCGGGAAGATTCCCCTGGCGCCACACTTGAAGCAATGGGAGATTAAATCTCCTATAGAAGAATGTCAATGCGCAAATCTCACTTTGCGCGTCAACCAAGCGGCGGTCCCAAGTTAGTCACACAACGCGGTCCGGCGCCTCTCCCTCTTGTCCGAAAGCCGCATGAACTGCATGTGCCGTATCGGGCGCGACCAGTGCGCTTCACTACCGCCCGGCGTCGACCACACCCGCCTCGCGCGAGCGCTCGATGTCGGGGCTGCGATACGCGCGCTCGGGAATCTCGGCGAGCCGCGACGGGTGTACCTGCTGCGGCGCGAGGCCATAGAACTTCTGAAAGCTCATGATCAGCGGCGACCACTTGTCCGGATCGATGCGGTCGGGATACCCGTCCATCAGCAGGTCGGGATGCACGTGCACGCGCTGGATGCGAAGTTCGAACACGCGGATGTAGCCGCGCAGGTCGGGCGCTTCTTCACCGATCCCGTGCGTGGCCGCGACGACCGCTTCCATGTGCACCGGGCATTCGAGCGCACGCGGCGGCGCGACGGTTTGCGACGCCGCTTCAGTGAGCCCGGCCGTACCGAACTTGTCGGGTTCGAACACATAACCTTTCGCGCGCTTCCCGTCGGGCACCGGATACGTGCCTGTCGTGCGCGCAATCCGGTCGACCGCGTGCGCCTGCGCCGTCGACGGCAGGTTCAGCACGCATTCGCCGGTACGCATCAGGTTGCGGGTGGTCTGCGAACTGGCGGCGATGCCGATCACGCCGCGCCAGCCGAGCCAGAACGCGGACGAGATGGGTGCGAGATTGGCCGTGCCGTCCTCGTTCAGCGTGCTGACCAGCACGACGGGCGTGCCGAAATAGAGGATGTTCGGTTCGGTGACGCGATGCGGAGCATTCATGATCGGAGCCTTCGTTGACGGGATCAGTCTGCATGTTGATCCCGTCGCGGCGGCACGGCGCTCCGAATCTTGTCGTGTCATTCCGGCGGGGGCGGCGCGATGGAGGAACGGGCATCGCGCGCGATACGCAGGCGGCGCCACGAAGGCCGCGGGCCATTTCGACGGCCGGTTTCCGCGCCCGCGCGCGCCGGCAGCGCGCGGGCTTTTCCGCTACAGTAGGACAGCGCGGACGGCACCCGCCGACCCTGCGCGGTCACGTTCCGGAATTCCACATGAGGGCCCCGATGCACACTCCGCAACGCTATTCCGAAGACGCGCCGACACGCGCTGAAGTCGACGCACTGGCCGGCACCACCGTCATCGAATTCGGCACGAACTGGTGCGGGATCTGCGCGGGCGCGCAACCGGCGATCGTCGCGTCGTTCGCCGCGCATCCCGCCGTGCGGCACCTGAAGATCGAGGACGGCCCGGGCCGCCCGCTCGGCCGTTCATTTCGCGTGAAGCTGTGGCCGACGCTGGTGTTCCTGCGCGACGGCGTTGAAGTCGCGCGCGTCGTGCGCCCCGCCGACGCGAAGCAGATCGAAGCCGACGGCTTCGCCGCGCTGGTCTGACACTACGGCCATGCAACAAGCCATCACACACATCGGCGTCGATGCACGCGGCAGCGGCCTCGTCGAGTTCACGTCGCAAGTGCGCGCGTTCGTCGACCAGCAGACGATCCGCACCGGCCTGCTCACGGTGTTCTGTCGCCATACGTCGGCGTCGCTGCTGATCCAGGAGAACGCGGATCCGTCGGTGCGGCGCGATCTCGAACGCTATTTCGCGACGCTCGCGCCCGAGGACGACACGCGCTACGAACACGACACCGAAGGCGCCGACGACATGCCGGCGCATCTGCGCACTGCGCTCACGCAGGTGCAACTGTCGATCCCGGTCGAACACGGGCGCATGGTGCTCGGCACCTGGCAGGGGATCTACCTGTTCGAGCATCGTCGCGCGGCGCACCGGCGCGACATCGTGCTGCATCTGATCGGAGAGTGAACGGCGAGTGAGCCGCGCGCTCAGCCGAGCAGCTTCTCGACGAGCGTGCCGAGTTCGCGCAGGTGGACGGGTTTGGGCAGGAATTCGTCGAACACCTGCTTGTTCTCGCGCAGCGCGGCCGATTCATATGCACTGACGCCGAGGATCGCCGGGTGCCGGCCGTCTTCGTCGGGTTCCGCGACCGCGCGCATGCGCCGCGCGACTTCGAAGCCGCTCAGGTCCGGCAGTTCGAGATCGAGTACCACGATGTCGTAGCGGCCCGTGCCGAAGCGCGCGACGCCTTCCTGCCCGGTGCCGCACAGGTCGGCGTCGATGCCGAGCGCCGACAACATCGCGCCGAGCGTTTCGCGCGCGTTGTCGTTGTCGTCGACCACCAGCGCGCGCCGGTCGCGGTGCGCGGCAGCGTGTGGCAACGCGGGCACGTCACCGGTTGCTTCATCCGTATCGGGCGCCTCGGCCGGCAGCGTCACGACGAATTCGCTGCCTTCGCCGACGACGCTGCGAACATCCACATGCCCGCGCAGCGTCGTCACGATTTCGCGCACGACGGCGAGCCCCATGCCGATCCCGTCCACATGCAGGCCGACCGCGTCGTTCGCGCGGTAGAACGGCTCGAAGATCTTCGACAGATGCTGCTTCGCGATGCCGGCGCCTGTATCGCGCACGGCGATGGTCAGCTGCTGGCCGGCCGGCGCGTCGGCGAACGTGATCGATACCTTGATCGACCCGCCGAGCGTGTACTTGACGGAATTCTCGATCAGGTTCGACAGCACCTGTCGCAACAGCTTGCGGTCCGAACGGATCGCGAGATCGTGCGGCTCGACCTGCTGCGTGATCGCGATCCGCTTGGCCGCGATCTTCTCGCGCAGCGGCTCGATCACTTCGATCAGCAGCGACGCCATGCCGACCGTTTCCAGTTCGGCAAGGCGCTTCGTCGAGCGCAGCTTGATGTAGTCGGTCAGGTCCTTGACGAGCGCTTCGAGTGACAACGCGGAATTCTGCAGCCGCCGGATCGTCTTCAGGTTCGCGTCGGACTGCGGGCGCGCCAGCAGGATCTCGATCGACCCGCAGATCGCCTGGAGCGGCGTGCGCAGCTCGTGGCTGACCATCCCGAGGAAGGCGTTCTTCGCCTCGATCATCTCGAACGCGCGGTCGGACGCCTTGCGTTCCGCGTCGAGCGCCGCGTCCTGCCGTTCGAGCAGGTCGTCGCGCGTGCGCATCGTATAGAACAGCAGCAGGAACAGCGCGCACAGAATCACGCCGAGCACGCTGCCGAGGATCAGGATCGCCCGCTGCTTTTCCTTCAGCTGATGGAACGTGAAGTCGCGCTGCGCCATCTCGATCGCGCGGAAGTAGTTCGCGAGGCCGTTGACCTTCGGCCAGTACGCGTTGACGTCGTCGATCACGTGCTGGGCGTCCTTCGGCTTGTCGCGCAGCAACGGCACGTCATGCTTCAGGCGCGCCATGAATTCGCCGAGCGTGTCGATCTCGTTGCGCGCGCGCGGGATGCGCAGCCAGTATTCGGACACCTCGGACGGCCGCTGCAGGAACCCGAACGACACCGACAGGCTGTCGAGCTGCATCTGCACGTGGTCGAAGTCGTCGTCCTCGTGCGTCGCGTAGAGGATCAGTTGCCGGTCGAACCGCGTATAGACGTTCCGGTATTGCGCGGCGGTCCAGAACACGCCTTCGCGCGGCCCTTCGAGCACGCCCTCGTTGACCGAGGTCGCCAGCAGGTCCCACAGCAGGAACGCCCATGCGGCGAATCCCATGATCCACAGCGACCCGAGGACCAGGATGATTTTTCTGTTTTTCCACCGCCGGCGTTTCATTTCACTTTACGGTCAGGCCGATGATCTGCCACGCGAACTTCGCTTCGCCGAGCGGCGTCTTCAGCTCGTCGGGATACTGGTCGCGCGGATACATGATCCACAGCGGGCCGTAGTTGTCGTTGCCGAGCACCTTGCCGTTCATCGTCCGCGCGAGGATCACGCCGTACCGGTCGGCGTCGGACACGGGAATCGTGAACGTGTATTCATCGATGCAGCGGAATTCGATCTGCGTGCCGTGCGCGCCGACGGTCTTCAGCACGTCGGACAGGCGCGGGCCGGTGAAGGTCGCTTTCGGCGTCCAGCTCGTGGACGTGACGATCGTATGCTGCGGCAGCGCCATCAGCGCCTGCTCGGAAAACACGTAGACCTTCTTGCCCTGCTGGTTGCTCTTGTCGATCTTGCCATCGACCGTGAACGTAAACGACGAAGCGGCCCATGTCGCGGCGGCCAGCCCGAGCAGGCAGGCCGTCAGCAGGCTCTTGGTCCAGATGGTCGAAATTCGCATGTCTTGCCCTCGGTCATGTCGTTGTTGGTTGTTGGTTGTTGGTGGTCGCTCCGGCCTCAGCTCGCGACGGTCGCGACCGGCAGCGTGATCTTCAGTTCGCGCGCCACTTCGGCGAACAGGATCGGCAGGCGCACCGGTTTTTCTTCGCAGCGCGCGTTGTAGTGCGACACGATGTGCGCGATCTCGTCCTCGCTCGCTTCGCCGGTCGAGATCTTGCCGGTCAGCAGGAAGATCGGCGCGCCGCTGTTCTCGCTCGAACGGATGCCGCGCACGAGTTCGGCGGCGGTCTGGTCGCCGAGCATCCAGTCGAGGATGTAGCCGTCGAAATCCTCGACTTCCAGCGCCTTGCGGAACGTCGCGCCGTCGAAGTACGGGATCGCATTCACGCCTTTTTCGATGAAATATTCACATACCGTTTCGGCGACGTCCTGCGAATCGTCCACCACGGCGATCCGCGCCGCATACACGTTCGGCTGGGTCGAGCGCAACTCGACGACGTCGACCGGATACGTGCGGCCCTCGCGCGCATGTTGACGTTCTGTAACGATCCATTCGCCTTGCCACTGCAGCGCGACGAAATCCGTTTCGATCTGGCTGCTGGCTTTCGCCGAGATCGCGGCCCGGCAGCGAAAGCGCCGCGACTCGATCACGAGCGTCGCGTCGATCATTTCGACCGCGGCCGGCTGCGTGCCCTTGTCGTCGAGCAGGATCGCGGGCGGCACGCTGAAGTGCGTCGCGATGTCCTGCAGCTGCGACAGGTTCCACGGGATCAGGCCTTTCATCTTGCGCGTGACGACCGAGAAACTGAGGCCCAGCACATTCGCGATCGTCGTGTTGTGACTTCGCGGCGGAATGCCGTTCCGGTTCAGGAGGTCGCGCACCTTGTTGGCGGTGATGAGATCGACGTTGGCCTGCTCGCTGTTGGACATCTCGATGGGGTCTCCAGGGGTTTTGGGCGAGGAAGAGCATATCAAAAGTGACGCGTCATGCAAGCTTTGAAAAAGCGAATGACCTTGACATGCCATTTTTCTTCATTATTATTGCTCACCACGTCACCTTTGTTTGTCGCGTCATGTTTTGAGATCGATACCGGCGTAACCGGTCGAGCGAAAAGCGACGGCAATGAAGCAGTGACTGAACGATTCGAAGAGAGAACCTGAGAGAGCCTTGGATAGCGTGTCGGCGTCGGCGGATTGTATCCGCTGCGCCGCGCGCAGCCGGGTGCGAGCTCACGGGGGTGAAAGCTCGAAGAATTGCGGCGCAAATAAAACTTGAGGAAAGTACCAATGTACCGCCGTTTACTCGCACCGGGGCTGCTGTTGCTGCTGCTGGCCGCGTGCGCGCAGGATCCGTCCGTGACGAGCAACACGGTGCGAATCTGCGACGACACTGGCTGTTCAGATCGTCCCAAAGATCAGGTCTCCTACCAAAAGAAGAACGATGCGGAAGACCGGGAAGCGCCGCGCATCGTTGCGCTGAAGCAAGCCGCGAAGACCCAGCCGAAGGCGGCCTACGACCTCGGCCTGCGTTATTTCCGCGGCGACGGCGTGCGCCAGGACAGCTACCAGGCACTCAAGTGGATGCGCGACGCAGCCGAGCGCGGCGACCTGCAGGCGCAGAAGGCGCTCGGCAGTTTCTACCTGTTCGGTCTCGAGGAAATGGGCTCGGATCCGCGCGAAGCGGACAAGTGGCTGTCGATCGCGGCAGGCCGCGGCGACAAGGAGTCGAAGAAGCTGCTCGAGCTCGCGCGCAAGGCGAAGAAGGAAGACGAAGAAGACTGGAAATGGCGCACGCAATGGCGTGACGTCTATTACGGCTACTGGTACTCGGGCTATCCGTACTACGGCGTCTGGAATCAGACGTACTGGTACTACTGACCGGGCTGGAAGCAACGGGGCGGCAGCGGGGAGACCACCATCGCGCCAAGCCCGGGGGGCTTACGAAGTTCGCACGAACACATAAGCCGAACAACGACTCACTCGATCGATAACGACATGAAGACCATCCTTTCCCATCGTCTCACTCAAGGTGCGCTGGTCGCAGCGCTTTGCGCCTCCGTCGCGGGCTGCGGCGGCGTGGTGACGCCCGGCGGCCAGAACGCCGGCGTGACGGGCGCGGCCGCAGGCGGCACGAGCGCCGGCGCCGATTCGGGGCTGCAGCGCTGCGCGTCGCCGCTCGGCACGATCGCCGTCGACGACGGCCGTAACGCCGACTGGTGGGGCCCGTTCGGCAGCGCGACCAAGATGACGACCATCGATCCGCTGCTGCGCCTGGCCGTGCAGCAGTCGAACTGCTTCGTGATCACGTCGATCGGCAACCAGAAGAGCGACGCGCGCCTGTCGCGCATCACGCAACTGCAGCGCAACTCGGGCGAATACCGCGCGGGCTCGAAGCAGCAGAAGGGCCAGCGTGTCGCGGCCGACTACTACATGGAACCGCAGATCGTCATCAACGATTCGCCGATCGGCGGCATCGGCAGCATGATCGGCGGGCTGATCGGCAACAGCGCGGTGGCGGCGGTGGCCGGCCACCTGCAGACGAAGGCATCGGTCGTCACGCTGACGCTGTTCGACGTGCGCTCCGCGGTGCAGATCGCGGCGTCGGAAGGCAGCTCGACGGCGACCAACTACGGCGCGGCGCTCGGTGGTTTCGGCGGCGGCGTGGGCGGCGCCCTCGCCGGCTTCTCGACGACGCCGGAAGGCAAGGCGACCGTCGTCGCGTTCATCGACGCGTACAACAAGATGGTCGTCGCACTGCGCAGCTACAAGGCGCAGGACGTCAAGGGCGGGCTCGGCCGCGGTGGCCAGCTCCAGGTCAACTGACGTTCACGGGCCGGCAGCGTGCCGCCGGTCGATTCCTGATTCCCGACGGTCCGTGCGCGCGGTGTGATCCGCGCGTGCCGGCTTCACTCGTCCTTTACGTTTCGAGGTGATCCCGATGAAAGCCGCTGCATTGATCGTTTTGACTTGTCTGGCGCTGACCGCTTGCGGCGGCGATGACGCTTCCTCGCCCGCAGCGTCCGGCGGCGGATCGGGCGCGAGCAATTAACGGCGGAACCGGTGGCACCGGCGGCACGGGGTCGGGCGGAACCGGCGGCACCGGAACCGGCGGCAGCGGCGGCTCGGGCGGCAGCACGCTGACGCTGCGCTACGACGCACAGCCGACCGCGGCGGATCAGGCGAGCTTCCTGACGCTGCTCAACAGCGAAGGCGCGAAGGGCTACCGCTATCTCGGCGACTACTTCTACAACGCATCCAGCGGCGGGTCGCGCTCGATCTTCGTGAGCGACGGCACCGTTCAGACGTACACGTACCAACTGCAGGCGACGCCGGCCGACATGCCGGGTTTCGTCAGTCAGGCCAACACGCAAGGCGCAAGCGGCTACCGCTACGAAGGGCCGCTCACGTACGGCTATCTCTATCGCAAGGACGGCGGCTCGTCGGCCACTTACACGTACACGACGACCGGCTTGCCGGCCGACCCGAACGCATTCCTCACGCAGGCGAACGGCCAGGGCCAGTCGGGCTACTGGTTCCTGGGCCCGATGGTGATCGGATCGGTGCAGGCGAACGTGTACATGAAGAACAACGCGTCGAGCGCGACCTATACGTACGATGCGCTGGTGCCGACGACGACCGTCAGCGATTTCATCGCGCAAGCCAACAGCGAAGGCGCAAAGGGCTATCGCGCGAAGGGCGGGATGCTGTTCGGCAGCACGATCTCGTGGGTCTACGTGAAGGACCAGACGCAGTCGCCGACCTTCACATATCAATCGGCCACGATCCAGTCGACCGGCGCCGCGTTCGTCCAGCAGTCGAACACGTACGGCGCGCAGGGCTCCGCGTATCTGAGCGATCTCGCGCTCGGTACGACCAGCCCGGTGATGGCGTCGTTCTATTTCAAGCCGACGAACTGCACGGGCTTCCTGTGCACGACGCTCAACCCGCTTACGCAGAACTGAACCGGCCGTCGTTCGCCGGTTGTCCATGTGCCTCGCCGCTTGCGCGGCGTCTCCGCGGGGGCCCGCCGCTTTCGGGCTCGCCCCCGCTTTTTTCCTCATTCCTTCCCCTCCCGGCCGCGCGTCGCATGTTTCGACGCACGGCTGGGACGCGTCCTGTTGCGGCCCTTTACGGCATCGAATCTAGGTCAAGTTCTAAATATCGATTCAATGACACTTGACGTGTACGAAACGGTTCACTCGGGGTGGACGCTCGTACACGCGTTTGGCATCGTCGGAATTCATTCCATCTTTTCCATGGTGAGTTCCGGCGAGGGCTTGCGATCCGAATCGGCATTGTTCGAGGTCGCGGCCGCCGCCGCGCGTCATGCCGCAGAGTTCGCTTCAATCCCTGCGCCGCTATCTGAGCATTTCGGTGTTCGGTGGCGGCATTGTCGTTACGGTCCTGGTCCTGATCGCGTGCGGTCTCGGGATGGTGGCGATCGTCTCGGGCCATGTCGAGGGCGAACGACGAAACTACCTGAATGGGCTGGAGCAGACGCTCAACGAGATCCAGGTGAGCGAGACGTCGTTCCGCAACGGCGTCGCGAATGCGCAGCTGATCTGGCGCGAGGCCAATAGCGCACCCGCATCGGCTGTCGATGCATTCTTCCGCGACGACCAACGCGTCGCGCTCCGGCCGCATCCGTCGCTCGTGCTCGGCGTGCCCGGGCAAACCGGCGACCGCGCCGAGGTGGCGCGCTATCTGTCGCTGTCGGTGCTGCTGTCGCGCATCTGCGCGGCGAGCTCGATCAATCGCGGACGCACGCTGGAGGGCTACCACTACAGCACGCGCACGGGCATGTTCGGGCTGGTGCCGAACCGGAACCGCGACGATCCCGCGCTGGTATCGCCCGACGAGCGCGCACGCGTGCTGGACGCACTGCGCATCGATTTCGAGCGCGCATATCCGGGTGTCGTCGATGCCCGCCCGCACGTGCGCTGGCTGGCGCCGTTCACCGATCCCGTATCGGGGCAGCCACGTATCCGGATCGCGGCCGAGGCGCACGACAACGGCAAAACGTTCGCGGTGCTCGCGACCGAATACCCGCCCGAGTACCTGCTGTCGTGGCTGGCCGACTATCGTCCCGAAGGCGCGTTCACCATCACGACGGCCGATGGCCGGCTCGTCGCGATGGATCCCGCCGTGGGTGACGCCGGTCGCGCGGCGCGCCTGCTGGAGCTGGCTCCGTGGCGGGGCGGCGCGTCGTCGGGCTCGCCGGTGTTCCGCGACGGTTTCCTGCTGTTTCACGGCAAGCTCGAATCGACGGGCTGGACGCTCACGTACGCGTTGTCGTGGGTCGACATCGCGACCGGCGTCGCGCGTTCGGCCGGCACGCTGGTGGCGGCGACGCTGCTGACGCTCGCGGTCATGTGGGGGTTGCTGCTGCGCTTTTACCGGCGCGAGTTCGCGCCGCTCTACGCGCGCTCGCAGCGCGTGTTCGACAGCGAGGCGCTGTGCCGCAGCGTGATCGAGATGGCGCCGATCGGGCTCGGTCTGATCGCGCGCGACGACGGGCATTTCCTGCTCGCGAGCCCCGCATTGACGGACATGGTCGCGCGGCTCGGCGGCGATTATCACGCGCTGTCGAACCAGGTGGCTGCCGCGTGGCAGGCGCATGTCGCGAGCGGCGACGCGAGCGGCGTGCTGCACGACGATCTGCTGCTCGGCGGCGACGAGGCCGCGCACCTGCATTTCGAATTCATTGCGTGCGGCGCGCGCTACCAAGGCGCGGACGTGCTGATCGCCGCGGTCGCCGACACGACCGCGAAGCGGCAGCTCACGCAGCGCCTCGAAGAGGCGGTGCGCGCGGCCGATTCGGCCAACGCCGCGAAATCGTCGTTCCTCGCGGCGACGAGTCACGAGATCCGCACACCGCTGAACGTGATCCTCGGCAACCTCGAGCTGCTCGAGCGCTCGGCGCTCGATGCGGTCCAGCACGGCCGGGTCGGCACGCTGCGCACGTCGGCGACGAGCCTGCTCGCGCTCGTCAACGACATTCTCGATTTCTCGAAGATCGAGGCCGGCGCGATGCGGGTCGAGTCGATCGAGTTCGACGTGATCGCGACGGTCGCGCGCGAGTTGAGCGCATTCGCACCGATCGCGAAAGCGAAGGGCGTGCAACTGTTCTGCGAGGTCGACGCCTGCAGCACGCAGCGGATGCGCGGCGATCCGACACGGCTCGCTCAGGTACTCGGTAACTTGCTGAACAACGCGATCAAGTTTACGGATGCGGGCCGCGTGACCGTGCGTTGCGCCGTTGTCGCCGGCGGTCACGATGGGCCGGCGTTGTCGATCGCGGTCGAGGATACCGGGATCGGCATTGCCGCGGAGGATCGGCACAAGCTGTTCAAGGCGTTCTCGCAGGTGGATACGTCGATCATGCGGCGTTATGGCGGCACAGGGCTCGGGCTTGCGCTGTGCGACCGGCTCGTCGCGGCGATGGGCGGCCGCATCGAGGTCACGAGCGAGCCGGGCATCGGTAGTTGCTTCACGATGCGTGTGCCGCTCGGCACGGACATCGCCGCGCGCGGCCGGCTGCAGGGTGCACAAGCCTGTGTGCTGACGCTCGTTGCCGCGCAGCCCGAGTGGCGCGAATTTGTGTTGCCGCATCTGCGTGCGTGGGGATTCGACGTCGACGTGTATGACAGTCCGTCGCGCCTGTCGGGCGAACTGGCGGGCCCGGTCGTGTTGGTCGGCGATCCCGACACCTGGTCGCACGTGGAACTGGGCAGCCTGCGCGGCTGTGCGCCGCTGATTCTGGCGACGCGCGACGGCCCGCTCGAACCGCACCGCGCGGGCGGTACGGTGCGCGTATCGAGTTATTCGCTCGGCGGTCTGCGCGCCGCGCTGACGTGCATGGAATCGTGTCCCCGCGATAGTGCGATCGCCCCTTCATCTGCCGCCGAGCCGTCGCACGTCGATATCCGGGGCCGGCGGCGCACCGGGCCCGTGTGGCTGCAGCCGTTCGTCTCCCGTGCATTGCGCGTGCTGGTTGCGCATGACGAAGCCGTCGACGGATCCATTTTCCGCGAGCAACTGCATGCGCTCGGCTGCACGGTGACCGAGGTCGGGTCCGGGCGCGCGGCGCTCGAATCGCTGGCCGGCGGAGGCTGGGACGTGCTGCTGATCGGTGGCGACCTGCCCGATCTGCCCGCGCACGAACTGGCTGAAGCCGCGCGCGGCCGCGCCGCGGCGTGCGACGTGCTGGTCGTCACGTCGTACATGACACCCGAAGGCATGCGCCGTTGCATCGCGGCTGGCGTGCGGCGCGTGCTGACGAAACCCGTGACGCTCGCGCACCTGCGCGGCGCGCTCGCGCCCGCGTGGCAGCGGTGCGACGCGGCAAGCAGGACGGCCGATCGTGAGGCGGCATTGCATGGCAGGTAACCGGCAACAGTGAATTCAGCAACGCATGTCCGAGATAACAAAGGCAGGGGACCGACGTCTGTAACGCGGCGGATTTCAAATCACACCGGAGGGGAAGGCCGTGCGTCACTTGGGGAAGATATTCGCGCTGTTGATCGAATTCGCGACACTGTCCGAAAAATCACGGAGGGAGTTTCTGACGATGATGAACGAGTATCTGCTGATGTCGCCGGCCCAGCGGCGGCGCGCGATCAACGAATGGAAAATGCAACAGGAAGGCAGCCAGCATGACGAACCTCGCGAGTCGGCGAACCGGTAGCGTGTGATGTAGGGCAGACGTGCATCGGGATCACGCCGCGCTTGCCCGTCGCGCTGCCCGGCGTACGATACGCGGGTAAGATCGATCGATTCGGGCCCGATCGCCAGCGCCGCCGTCGCCGTGTACGGTGCGGGCCGCACGGCGGATGTCCACGGCACCCGGATTCGATTCGGCCGCTGCGCGAGCCGCGAGAGGGCGGCGCCGAAGCGCGCCTGCTCATTGGGGCGCAAGATGCGCGGCGCGCGGACGGTCGCGCCCGACCGCTAAACGAAGCCGGATTTATCTTAAAATTAAGTCATTGTCGTCCGGCGAGCCGAACGCGGCTGACTATTGGCCGACAACGCGAGCGCGCGCCTGTCGCGGCGCGAGCCGGATGCGTGAACGAAAGCCTCGGGGAGAAACTGGTACATGGACGAATTCTCAGTGCGCGTGATGGTGGCGGACGATCATCCGGCATCAGCGCTCGGGATGTCGCAGGCGCTGCAAGGCAACAGCACGATCAAGCTCGCGGGCGCCGTTTCGAACTCGACGGATCTGGTCGCCGCGCTCGACGCGCAACCGAGCGATGTGCTCGTGCTCGATTACGTGATGCCCGGCGGCAAGTACGGCGATGGTCTCGTGCTGCTGTCGTTCCTGCAGCGCCGTTACCCCGCGCTGCGTATCGTGACGATCACGATGATCGACAATCCGAGCGTGCTGCGCGCCATTCACAAGCAGGGCGTGCACTGCATCCTGAGCAAGTCCGATGCGCTGTCGCACCTGATCGGCGCCGTGCATGCGGCCTACGTCGGCGCGAACTACATGTCGCCGTTCGTCAAGCAGCTGCTGCAGGACGGTGATTCCATGCCCGTCGCGCGTGCGCTGACCACCCGGGAGATCGAGGTGGTCCGGCTCTTTGGCGCGGGCTATACGGTGGGCGAGATCGCCACGCAGCTGCATCGCAGCAAGCAGACCATCAGTTCCCAGAAGTCGAGCGCGATGAAGAAGCTGGGAATCGTTCGCGACGCGGACCTGATCCGGTATGCGGACGAAGGCGACGTGCAGGATCCGTCCGCTCCGGGCGCACCCGCCGCGCGTGACTGACCTGCACACACGGCTCGGTACGGGCCACGGGCAGGCGAGCCGTGAGGGCGGCACGGTGCCGCAATGTTCCTGCGCGCAGGTTCGATGCGTGACGGTTGCACCCGCGGCAAGCTGCCGCCGGCACGGGCGAATACCGGCTCACGTTCGACAACAGTGAAACCACGGCGAATCGTATGCCCGACAAACTGAAAAGGCTGGCCGCGCAGGCCGCCGCCGTGGGCGGCAAGCCGTTCGACCCGGTCCGGGTCCGGCGCCAGCAGCACGCGCTGCTGTACGGCGGCGGCGTGGCGATCACCGCGTTCATCGTGCTGTGCGCGATCCTGGTCGTCCGGCTCGCCGTCGGTGACTACGTTGCCCAGATGCGCTCGTCGTTCCTGCGGGACGCGGCGCAACTGCACGGCGAGTTGCAGGTGACGAAGGTGTTGCTTGGACGATTCGCCGACAACATGACCGCGGCCAACAGCAACCCCGAAGTCGTGCCGCCGGCCGATCTGCAAACGTTGATCGACAATGGCGGCCGACTGGATTGGCCTAACCCGTACGGGAAGTCGAGGGTCGTCGGGTTTGCCGATATCACGCCGGGGCATTCGCCTGCTGCGTATCTGCGCTATATCGGCGCGCTCTACCGGATGGGCCACGCCGTGGCCACGCCGTCACCGGTTTCGATTGCACTGAGTTTCTCGGCTTACCTGATCGGCGTGAACGACGACTATCTGGTGTTGTTCGGCGCCGAACTGGCTGAGCGGGCTCCCGCGCGGCTGGCTCCGTCCGATCTGCACGCGCTGGCGCGACGCCTCGAACCGGCGGGTGTCGATGACCGCGTCGTCATCGAGACGCGCGACGATCCGTTGCTTGGCAGGCCGGTGACCCGGATCGCGCAACGGCTGCGCAACGTGAACGGCGAGCCGTTCGCATGGCTTGTCTTCAACGGGCGTCCCGAACTCGACCGGATCATGGCGCCGCAGGCGCCGGACGAAGAGAAAGTGCTCGTCGACACGAGCGGGCATATCGTGATGGGGCGGACGCATGACAGCGGAGTCGTCGCGCGAATGCTCGATCGCGTGCTGAATCGGGATCGTGCGCCAGCCATCCCGCATCGCATCGGCGGCCGCTTCGTGCTTGGCGATCGCCTGCCAGGGGCCGACCTCGTGCTGATCAAGAGCGTTTCGTGGCAAAGCGTGGCGATGGCCAATGCCACGCGCATCGGCATCACGTGCGTCCTGGCGCTGTTCGGCATTGCGGTGTTGTGGACCGCGATCGTCCTGTTCGATCGGCGCGCGCTGCGTCCTGCCAATCGGCGCGCGGTACGACTGATCGAAAGCGAGGCGCTGAACCGCACACTGATTCGCACGGCGCCGGCCGGGCTCGCACTGCTGTCGCTCGCCGACGGCGACGCGATCGTGCGCAACGATGCGATGGCTGCCTACGACAAGGCCGTGTCGGGGCCGCCGCTCGGCAAACGACTGTGGCAGGTTTATCGCGACGAGGTGCGCGTCGACGATGGCGCGCACGGGCTCGTCACGCATGAATTCGCGATCGAGCGAGCGGAGCACGGCACCGCGTATCTCGACGCTCACATGGTGCGTGCCAAGTACCGCGGCATCGACGTGTTGCTGTGCACGCTGATCGACATCACCGCGCGCAAGGAAGTGGAGGAGACGCTCCGTGAAGCGCGCGTGGCCGCCGAGGACGCGAACAAGGCCAAATCGACGTTCCTCGCGACGATGAGTCACGAGATCCGCACGCCGCTCAACGCGATCATCGGCAATCTCGAACTGATGGCGCGCGCGTCGCTGCCGTCGGCGGAGCAGCGGCGATTGAATACGGTTGCGTCGTCGTCGGATGCGTTGCTGCGCGTGATCAACGACGTGCTCGACCTGTCGAAGGCCGAGTCGAACCAGATGGTGCTCGAAAGCATCCCGTTCGATCTGCGTCGCATGCTGGACGACGTGACCGCGATGTTCCGGCCGCTCGCAGACGAGAAGAACCTGGAGCTTGCTTGTCGCGTGGCCCCGGATCTGGCCGACGGCTACGTCGGCGATCCGACCCGGCTGCGTCAACTGGTGTCGAACCTCGTCAGCAATGCGATCAAGTTCACGAAGCGCGGCGGCGTGACGGTCGAAGCGCGACCCGCGCCGGCCGGCACGGCTGGGCCGCGTGTCGAGATCGTCGTTCGCGATACGGGCATCGGCATTCCCGAAGACAGCATGTCGACGCTGTTCGACGTTTATATCCAGACCGACGCATCGGTGTATCGCCGCTTCGGCGGCACGGGGCTCGGGTTGCCGCTGTGCAAGCGCATCGTGACGCTGATGGGCGGCGAACTGAACGTCGTAAGCCGGCTTGGCGAAGGCACGACATTTACCGCCGCGTTGCCGCTGCCCGATGCCGCGCCCGGTTGGCGCATCGACACGCCGGAACTGCCGGCGTTCGCGGATGCGGTGCGCGGGTACGGATCGGCATCCGAAGCGGATGACGTGCTTCGCGCGACGGCGGGTGCCGAAGCGGGCACGCTGGCCTGGGACGACGACGAGGAGCCGCTGCGTGTGCTCGTCGCCGAGGATCATCCCGCCAGCCGCGCATTGCTGCGCGACCAGCTCGATGCGCTGCATTACGACGCCACGATCGTTTGCAACGGCGTGGAAGCGATGCGCGCGTTCTTCGAGCATCCGTTCGACGTCGTGCTGACGGATCTCGGCATGCCCGAGCTGGACGGGTTTGCGCTGGCGAATTTCCTGCGGGAGCAGGGGGCGACGGTGCCGGTGATCGCGATGACCGCGCACGCGACCGATGAAGATCGTCGGCGCTGTGAGCGGGCTGGGGCGGTGGAGGTCGTGTTGAAGCCGTTGTCGATCGGAACGCTCGAAGCAGTGTTGCGGCGACATGGCGGGCGGCGGGTGGCGGCAAGCCGTGATGCACATGCGGCGGCGGCGGGTGACGGTCGGCCAGTGGTGACCGCCGAGATTCGGCAGACGCTGAACGCTGCGACGCTATGTTCGCTGGCGGTGATCGAAGCGGCGCTGCCGGAAGGAGAGATCGAATCGATCAAGGTCGAACTGCATTCGATGCGGGGTGGGTTCGCGATGGCGGGTGATGGGGACGCGCGGGATGCTTGTGCGGAGATGGAGGCCGTCTTGGGCGAGAGTGGTGTGGATGCCCTTGGCGCGCGTTGGCCAGGTTTCCGGGATGAGATCGGATTGGCATTGCAGCGGCTGGTTCAGCCGGGGCTGTGATACGGACGTGCGCAGGTAGCGTTGTCCGTTGCGGACTGCCTGGCCTGCCGCGGAACGGTTTGACGTCGGCCATGCGACTGACGGCAAGCAGGCGGGGAAGGCGGTGCATCAACAGGTTGCGTGTGCTCGCATGCGATACACCGCGGAGGCGGGGAAATTGAGCGGTAGCGTGCATGCGTCTACCGCGTGATGCGCAAACGGCGGCCGTGCGTGGCGTGAGACCCCGCACGGCACCGGATTACTGATAGCTCATCGTGAAAGTGGCAATCGCGTCGGCGGTGCCACCCTTGAGTTTGGCGCCCGTCCTGACGTAACGCGCAGTGAGCGGAATCTCGATCTCTGCGTTGCCGGTTTCCGTGACGAACCATTGATTCGGGTTACCCTTCGCGCTCGAATCGGGACCATACGAGACAAGCGTCGAACCATTTTTTATCTGGATACCCACGCCCTCCGCGGTCGAATTACTCGTCAGATTCAGGATGTTGCTCCGATTGGCGGATTTGGTCGCATCCGTCAACGTGATGTACATCCGAGTCTTCGCCGTGCCCGTGCCGCCGGAGCATTTCAGGCCGATCTTGAACGACTTTTCGGGTCCGCCAGCCGTGTCGGTCATGCTCACTTCGCCGAACGGAACGTTGACCGTCTTCGTCGTGACCGCGCAGGTTGGCACGGTGGGCTTGATCTGGATCGAGCCGCTGAGCTTGAATATCCGATACTTGAAGGATTCGCCCCAAGAGTTCTTGACCCATGAACCGGCGAGTTCTCCGCTGAGAGATCCACCGGCCGTGATTCTCCCGGTTTTGACCAGTTCAATGACGACGGGGATTGAGGTGAAGGTTATCTCTCTAACCCCGGGGGTGGTGAATTCCCATGGCCACCAGTCGGTATTGCCGCCGGAGGAAAATCGCATCCTCACGCCGACGCCACTAACCGTTGTCGGAAGAGTGTGGTAAGTTGGATCGGATGCTTCACTCAGCGTGCCGTGGCGGACTTTATAGATATATGACTCGCAAGTGACCTCTCCCGCGCCGCCGCTCACGAGGCTGGCTTCCTGCGATGCAATAATGGTCCCGTTTGGCACCTCGGGATCGAAGCTGGGCGCGTTGTACGCAGCAAGTGTGACGACGACGGGGTCTGGGCTCGGGATGTTGGATCCGCCCGAGTACGTTTTGCAAGTCATTGCGGCGAGCGCTGCGCTGGACGAAATGGCCAACACGCCCGCGGTCAGGCCGATAGTAAGTTTTTTCATGTTCATATCGCGTGTCTTTTTCAATGAAGAAGATGACGGAGTAGAGGCGTAAGGGCGTGACGTCACCAACGTCGCGGTTTGACTACAATGCAGCCGGCGAGCATGTTCCGGCGTACGAGCATTGATCGACCAGGTCGGTGGAGCGCATACACATCCATCACGACCCTTCACCGGCCAGCCATGCGGCAACTCATCGCAACGCGCTCATAAGCAACCGATTTGGTTCGTTCAGGCAGCACGTAGTTGCCTTCACACGTCCCTTCGCTCCAGCGAATGGACAGGCGCCCCTGATCCTGTACGCCGAACACGAGCACGCGCGAATCGTTGTCAACCATACCCAGCATCTTCCCGTCCGCGCTGTACGCGGTTGCGCCGAACGGCACCTTGCGGCCGTTTTCCGTCGTCACGTCGAACTGGATACGTCGCCCGGATTCCGCGTCGAAACGTGCGGTGACGATTGCGCCGCGTGTGGGCACGACCGGCTTCGAGCTGTCGGTCAATTCGGTATCGAAATCGAGACTTTCCGTATCGACGCTGAGCCAGTTGTAGCGATACGGCTGTACGTACGGCAGGACGGCATAACCGCGTCGATCGGTGCTGATGCTCGACGACGACGAGAAGCGCGCGCCGCGCACGCCCGGAACCTCGGCGATCGCAAAGGTTTCCCCGACCGTCTGGCCAAGCGTGATTCCGCCGCGGTGCGCGACGATCGAACCCGATGCCCCGACGTCCACGTGCTTGCCGTGTCCGGACTGGTTGTAGTTCGTGCTGAGCTTGACCAGTGGGGTATCCCATCCGAGGCTTGCGCCGCCGGAGCCACTGGAATCCTTCGCGTAGCTGCCCTGAACCGAATAGTTGACCGTGTTCTGGTCGTTCAGGAAGCCGCTGACGCCGGCCTGGACGTTCACGTCACCGCCGGTCGAAGCGACCGTATTCGCGAACGCGCGATGCGAGCGCGTGCCGCCGCCGAGCGGAATACTGATCGATGCGCTGATCTGCGTGTCGGAGCGCGCGAACGGACCGGTGTCCTGCGTGCGCGCGACCGCAACGCTGTAGCTGAGATTCTTCAGTGCGCCGCTGTAGCCGAGCTGGATGTTGCGGCTCGAGCCGCCACGGTTCCAGTAGCTCGTTTCGCCGATGCTCGCGTACACCGACCCGTTGTTGCCGAGCGACTGGTTGATGTTCAGGTCGACGCGGCTCTTCTGGCGTTGCAGGCCATTGCCATGGATGCGGTCGAGATCGTCGACGTGCTGGCTGAACGTGCGATAACCGTCGGTCGAGTAGCGATAGCCGACCATCGTGAGCGTCGTGTCGGTTGCCGTCAGTGTTTTCGAATACAGGAAGCGGAAGCTCTGGCCGCTCGCCTTGCGCCCCGGTGTATTCGACTGGCTGTGCGTGATGTCGAACGACAGGCCACCGAATGGCGAGTTGTAGCCAACGCCGAGCGCGATCGCGGCATAGCGCTCCGCGCCGATGAGGCCGCCATAGCCGGTCAGGTTGTCGGACACGCCGTATACCACCGAGCCTTGCGCGAACTTGGGTCGAGATTGGCCGTAGCCGCGGTACTGGCCTGCGGAGAACGCATAGCGCATCGTGCCGCGGCGGATCATGACCGGCAGGTACGAATACGACTGCCGGTAGGTGCGTACGTTGCCGTCGGATTCGATGATCCGGACCTCGAGGTCGCCGTTCGAGCCGCTCGGGTAGATGTCGCGCAATTCGAATGCGCCAGGCGTAACGGACGTCGAGTAAATCACGTAGCCGTTCTGGCGGATCTCCACGACGGCGTTGCTCTGCGCGATGCCGCGCACGACCGGCGCATAGCCGACCTCGTTGTCCGGCAGCATCCCCGTATCGGAACTCACCTGAACGCCAAGGAAGCGCACGCTGTCGAAGATCTCGCTGGACGAATACACTTCGCCCATTGCCAGCCGGCCCTTGATGCGTTGCAGATCGCGCTCGACATAGGTGCGGTTGGCCGTGAAGCTCGATGCCGTGCCGCGGCGCCCTGTCAGCGACGATTCGTTGCGGACCCGCCATGCGCCGACGTTAAGACCGTTGCGCAAGCCGAGATAGTAGTAGTCGTTTCGATACCCTGAGTCGGTATCGTGGCTGAAGTTCGCCTGGTAGTTGGTGTAGGCCGCAGTGACGCCCTCGTTCCACTGCGACGGGTCGACATAGCCGCGCGACTGGCCCGGTACGTAGGCCTGCGGCATGCTCACGTTGAGCATCAGCATGCCGACGTCGAAATCCGACGACGCGCCTTCAACGAGGTCGGCGAGATTCACCTGTGCGTCATCTGCAAGGCCGGACTCCAGCTTGCCTTCGCGCTCGAGGCGATTCGTGTCTACGCCGAGCGACTTGAGCAGCCCGTATGTGATCACCGGCTTGACTTCGCCCGACGCACTCGCCGCAAAGACAACGGATTCGCGCTTCGCACGCCGCTGGTTCAGCGACACGTCGACATCGTACGTTCCCGGCGGAACTGCGCTGCCCTGCTCGAAATACTTGAGCTCGACAGGCGCTTCGCCCTTCTTCAGGAACATGTCGTTGAACTCTGCCGCCTCGACGGCGGTGGGCACGGCGATCCCGCCGAGCGCCATCAGACAGTACGCTCCCTGGCAAGCCGCTACGATTTTCTTTACGGTTGTATTCATGCCTTGTTCGCGTGCGTTTCCTCTCTGCCGGATGTCAGAAATGCGCGCCCTCTCGTGAATTAGTACAACTGAGTGAAAACAACGATTGATCTAGACGACCACGCGCTGCTTTTGTTATTTCGAGATGGTCGACTCGGTGTTGACGGCCGCGCCGAAGTCGTTGATGGAGTCGAATTCGACTTTTGCGTCGGCGCCGACCGACTGGCCGCGGAAATCCTTGATCGCGAGGCGTTGCGACGATTTGGGGGCGATCATCTCCGGCGCGAGCACGTACGCATGCGAACCGCTATGGAGGCTGGCGCGCACGACGGACACGTAGTAAGGCGTGTCGTTGACGACTTCCATCGCCGGTTTGCCGTCGTTGCCGGCAACGCGCCACTGCAACTGGCTCGGGGCATCCTCGGGCTTGCCGGGGAGATCGGCCGGTCGATAGAAGAGCTTGATGCGCTGGCGAACTGCGATTTGCAGCGAGTTGTCCCCCTTCGGCTTCTGCGGGATTTCCTGTACGTTGAGCCAGAAGACCGATTCGCGATCGGTTGCAAGGCCCTGGCCTGCATAGAAGATGCGCAGTATTTGTTGCTTGTCGCCGCCGAGGCGACTGAGGGACGGCGTGATCGCGAACGGAAGATCGCTGTGCGCGTCATCCGGCGCTTCCAGCCACGACTGGATCATGACGTCGTCTTTCGCCTGGTTCTTGACGAGTACGGACGCTTCCTTGCTTTTGGCGGTGTAGACCACCCGGGTGCCGGACAACGAAATGCCGGCGCAGGACGGAACGGAAAAGGACAACAGCGCGCCGGCCGCGACCAGCCCGGCAATGAGCTTTTTTTTCATGTCGAAATCGGAATCCGGGTGTGGCGGCAGGAGGGCAGGAACCGTCCCGCCGCCCGGTTGGAAGGAATTACTCGTAGGTGAGCGTGAACGGCAGCGTGCCGTTTGCCGTACCTGCGTCGACCTTGTCGCCGTTTGCGACATAGCCGGCGCGCATGTTCAGCGATGCCGTGTAGACCGGAGCTTCAGCGGTGCCGCCCTTGACCAGCGGTGCGTCGAACGTCTCGTTGGCAGCGAGGTTCAGCAGCTTGTTGTCGGAGTCGTAGACGCCGATGCCGACGCCCTTGGCCGTGCCGGTGGTCTTCAGCAGCTTGTTGTTCTTCGAATCGGTACCCGAACCTGCCAGCGGGTCGAACTTGACCTTGACCGTGGTCAGGTCCGTCGCGGTGTTGCCGCAATCGAGATTGAGGTTGATCGCCGTGCCGGCCGCGATTCCGCCACCCGCGGTGCCGCCGAGTGCGTCGGCGCTGACGGTGCCGAGGTCGACCGCGATGTTCTGGTCGCCTTTCCCGCCCGTCACCGTGGAGCCTGCGCCGCCCGTGATCGAGCACGATGCGGCCGTGATCGAGCCGGTAAAGTTGAGCGTGCCGTCAGCCGCCATGGCCGAGCCGGCTGCGAACATGCTTGCGAATGCTGCCAGTGCGAGAATTTTCTTGTTGAAAGCCACGATTTTCTCCGTTCGAGATTTAGGTGAATTAACTCTTGGAAGAGTCAGGAGAAATGTTATCGGGGGGGTGAAAATTCTCTTATAGGACGAGTACGAATGAAATTTTCCGTAACAGGTGATTCGTACGATTTCTCACTTTTCGCGGGGAACGCCACGCCTGGTTGCGAATGACTCGGGGGATTTGACGTTGTTGAAATGTCGGGATAGCAGCCGTCCGGTGAGCTGGACGAGAGGGCGGTCGCGTCCGTGGCGTTTCGACGCATGAATGGTGATGATGCGGTGACACACTTTGTGCGCTATTGCCTCGGGGGCAACCGGCGATAGCGCGATCACGATGGTGACCGGAGCCATCGGTTCAATACCGACACCATCGGCCGTTCGATCCGGACATGGCACACATATCCGGATACGCAGACCACGCCGAGCGTTGCGCATGCGGTCGCGATGCCAGTCCACGTCTGAAGATTCGCATGCGCGCCGACGATCTTCTCGGTGACCCCTATGACATACGGATGGATCAGGTAGATCGAATAGCTGGCGGCGCCGAGCGAAGCGACGATCCGATTCGAGAGCGACTGGTTCCGCATGTCGAGCGCGGCCAGCGAAACGATCAGCACGCACGCCGGCACACCCCATAGCGCAACACGCGTGAACGCTTGCGGCGTGCCGAAAACCGCATGAGGCAACGAAATCGCCGCGACGGCGGCCGTTGCCGCTGCCGCGCACATCCACACCGGCACGGCGATTCGCCGGGCGATGAGGGTCTGCAGCACCCGATACGCCAGGACGCCGAGGCCAAACTCCAGCACGAACGGTTGTCCGAGGTGATGGACGATGGTGCCGGGCGTGCCAGCGATTGCCATCGCTACACCGAGGAACGCGAGCACCAGCGCGGCGAGCGCCGTCGCGTAGCGCGCGCGGGCGACCCCGAGGCTTGCCGCAACGGCGAGATAGAACAGCATCTCGTACTCGAGGGTCCAGCCGTTCAGGTTCAGCGGGCCCCAATGACCGTTTTCCTTGACGTACGGCACGAACAGCAGCGATTTGACGAGGTATTCGGGCGCGGCCGTCGTCGTGTTCAGCCAGTGCGGACGCAGCACGGCGATCGCGTAGATGCCGAGCGTCGTCACCCAGTAGAGTGGCACGATCCGGACCAGGCGCTTGCGGAAGAATGCGCGGCCTTCGTCCGGTGCGACGCACGACATGATGAACCCGCTGATCACGAAGAAGACGTCGACACCAGCCTGGCCGAACGGCAGCACGTGCATGTGATACGCGACCACAGCGAGGGCAGCGAAGGCCCGGGCGGCCTGGATATTGGGGAAGAACGCGCGTGGGTGCACGGTGTCACGCATGGCGATTTCCGGTTGGGATTTCTCGCGACACCGCCGATCGGTTGCGGTGACCGGCAGTGATGTCGGACGCACCGGACGTACCAGATCTCCGCCCCGGCCCCCGCACCACTCGCGACGCACCCACGAACTGCACCGCACACAGCAACGACACGCTCGACAAATGGCGCGTATAGCTGCCCAGATCGGGCTCGAACAGCATCGACACGGCGACATGTCCAATGACGAGGGCGGCAAGCACCTCGCGGCCGGAACCGCCATCGCCACGCGCACGTCGCCACACGGCGGCCAGCGCGATCCACACGAACACCTGCATCGCGATTTCCTTCGGCCCGGGTGAAAACAGCACCGGCAGATTCAGGCGGAGCACCGCATACAGGTAGTTGACGCAGAACGCGACGAACGAAACCGGTTCGGCCGGGTTGCGGAAACTGGTGCGAGCGCCGAACGGCGAGCCGTATTCGAGATAGTCCGCGGCCATGTCGCGCGGATGCTGCAGCAGGTAGTACACGTCGTTCGGCAGCAGGAAGATCGCCAGCAGAACGGCAAGCATCAGCACGATCTTGCGCGGCCACGCACCTCGCCGAAACAGCAGCACGCCGATCGCGATCGCGGGAATCAGCGCGAAATAGCTGCGTACAAAGGCTGCATAGGCGCCGTACAGCACGACGGCGGCCGCGATCGCAACAAGCGCGGCGCGACGCTGCGCGATCCGCGCGAGCACGATGGCCATCAGCACGACGAGCGTGTCCTTGCTCGCGACGAACAGGTTGAAGAACACACACGGCGCGAGCAGCACCATGCAGGCCGCCATCGAGCCAACGCGCTTGCCGTGGTCGAGCACAAACCAGATGCAGAGCGCGCCGACCGACGCGACGAACAGATGCGTACCGGTCGCGCCGAGCGCCGCGTAGAGCCGCGCGACCGCATCGAACGACGTGCCCTCGTAGGTGCTGGCGCCGCCGATCTGGCTCTGGATCTTCTCCGCATCGCGAAAGATGAACTCGGGCAGAAACGCACCGGCTTTCGCATAGATGCCCCAGTAAGCCAGCACGGCCAGCGCGGCGACGGCGCGTATCAGGCCGCGGCTGAGCCGCGGGCCCGCGCAAAGCAGCTTATCCAGCATGATGCGGCTCCGCGGCGGGCAGGATGTGTCGATGCCGGCGCGCGAGTCGCGCGACGCTCAGCGCGAGCATCGCGGCAACCGCGACGCTCGTCGCCAGATGGGCGAGCGCGGCGCCGATGACACCGTCGCGCGCGATCAGTTGCGACGCAACCGGCAGGTACAGCAGCGCAATCACCGTCAACGCTGCCAGCACGACGCCGCCGCCACGCAGCGCGATCGCGGCGGCCCACAGTACGTCTGCCACCGCGCGCAGGATGAACGACACGAGCAGCACCGCGAGCAGCACGGCATGGCCGGTGTCCGCCGGCTCGTGCGCGAAGGCGAACAGGTCGCGGTACACGACGGCGATGACTGCCGATGCGAGCAGCGGCACGGCCGCGCTGGCCGCCGCCGCATGGCGAACCTGGAGCAGAAACGCGCCGGGCGTATCGGCCAGCGTTCGCACGAAGCGCGGGCCGGCCGTCGCGACGACCGTCGCGAACGCGACCGTCTGCACGGCGTTGGCGATCGACCATGCGAATACGTACTGGCCGAGTACATCCGCGCTCACATGGCTGCCGGCGATGAAGCGTTCCGCGTATTGCAGCACCACGAGGAGCACGCCGGCCGCGTAGAAGGGCAGCCCGTGCAACCAGACCGGGAACACGCCGTCCGAATCGGTCGCGCTCTCGGGGAACCGGATGCCGCGCGCGCGGTGCGCGAACGCATCGATCCGGCGCAGGCACGCGATCACGACGAGTATGTTGGTCATGACCCAGATCGCGAACACCGTCTCGATCGATTGCACGGCGCCCGCAAGCAGCCCCGCGCACGCGATGCCGGCCCACGCGCCGGTGCGCACGAACAGCAGCAGCGACGCGGCACGCGGCTGGTGCAGCGAGAACAGCCATCCGTTCGCCTCGAATGCCGCGTGCTCGGACAGCGCGACAAACAGCACGCTCCACGCGAGCGACATCGGCAGCCCGAAGCGCGCGAGCAGCGCGGCGGCGGTTTCGTTCGGCGTCGCAACGGCAAGCGCGGCGGCGAACAGCAGGTAGACCGTGCCATAGACAACGCACAGCCGGCGCGCATTGCCGATGGCCGGTAGCGGATTGACCTCGCTCAGGCGCCGGTCGAGCTCGGGGCTGAAGCCGAGGCCCAGCACCTTCGATGCGATCACCGACGCGGCGACCGCCAGCCCGTACGCGGCGATCGCGTCGAAGCCGAGCGTACGCGCAACGACGATCGCGAGTGCGAATTTGAGGCCGAGCGCCGAGAACCGTAGGAACAGGCGCGTCAGCATCGTTCGCCATTGTCGGTATCGAGCGCGGCGCGCAGCGCATCGATCACGCGCACGCGCGCCGCGCGAATGCGGGCGAAGCCGGTTTGCGCGGCGTCCCAGAACGCCGCCGTCGCGCCGGGCGCGAAGATCGTGTCGGCGACGGACGCGGGATCGAAGTCCGCGCCGTTGGCGACCCAGTCGTCGAGCCGCATGTCCGCATAGGCACCGAAGCCCTTGCGTTCGTAGCTGACGTGGAATGCCGGCACGCCATGCAGGATTGATTCGAGCGCGCCGTGCAGTCGCACCGACACCGTGACGTCGGGCCGGTCGTGCTCGAGCAGCGCCTTGAGCGGTACCAGTGGATCGCGGATGTCGAGGCGGTGGTAGTACGCCAGATCGTCGTTGCCGCGTCCGGTGCTCTGTATCGCGAAGCTCACCCGGCATGTTGCGCTTACCTGTTCGACGAGCCGCCGGATCGATGCGTCGTAGCGCGCGCGTTGCGCGGCGGACCATGCGGGTGCGCGGCGCAGCACGAACGCGACGTGCCGCACGTCGCGATTGGCGCGCGCCGCGCGCTGCAGGATCGCGTCGCGGCGATGCTCGAAATCGAGGACGGCGAGATCGGGGGCGCGCCGTGTATTCGGATTCGCGGCGAGGAAGGCTGCGGAACGGTCGTCGCGAACGAACACTGTGTCGAACGCGGCAAGCAGCGAGCGCAGGTGCGCACCGACCGGGCCGGCCGACAGCGTGGGCCCGATGCTTTGCGGCAGATACACGGCCGGTTTGCCCGACGCGCGTGCGGCGCGCATCTGCAGCAGGTGCCCGGCTTCGAGCTTGAGTGCCTCGAGCGGATTGCGTGCGCGCAGGTAGCCGCCGCCGACGCCGACGATCAGGTCGGCCTGGTCGAGCAGGTCGCCGAGCGGGCGCAGCCGGCCGTTCGCGGGCAAATGCAGCGCGGCGCCGGCAGCGGCGGCCAGTCGGCGCCAGCCGCCACCGGCGAGCACGGGGGCCGGGTGCACGTCGTCGTGGCCGGGAAACGACGCGGGATCGGCGGCGACGATCGACACGCGTGTCGCGTCGCCGAAGGCTTCCCGCAGCAGCGAGACGGACAGGTCGACCAGCAGGCCGTCGCCGGCGTTGCTGGCGCTGTACGCGTGCAGCAGCGCGACGTGGGGAGAGGAAGTCATGCGAGGTGTCCTTGAACGAGTGCGCGATACAGGTCGTGCGTGCGCCGGACCATCGTCGCGGCGGAGAAATGGTCGAGCGTCGCCGCGCAGTGCGTGCGCATCGCGAGGCGTCGCTCCGCGTCGCGGGCGAGCGCGACGACGGTGCGGGCGAATTGCGTCGTGTCGTCGTCGTTCGGCACGACGATGCCGATGCCGTGCGTGTCGACCAGTTCGGTCACGCCCGCGACGCGTGACGCGACGATCGGCACGCGCGCGGCCATCGCCTCGAGGCAGACGTACGGAAACCCTTCGTAGCGGCTCGGCAGCACGAACAGGTCGAAGGCGGAGAAATAGCGGCTGGCGCGCTCGACCGGACCGACGACGTGAAGATTCGGCGGCACGTCGTCGGCCTCGGGGCCGGCCGCGGCAGGGAAGTCACCGGGGCCGATCGCGATGAAGCGCACGTCGAGGCCGCATTGGCGATAGACGCCGCGCGCGATCCGCACGAGCCGATCGACGCCTTTCTGGTGGCTGAAACGCCCGACGAAACCGACGACGATCGCATCGTTCGGCAGGCCGAGCGCCAGCCGCGCGTCGCGGCGCGGCAGCGTCGCGGTTGCCGGGACACCGTTGACGATCGTCGCGACGCGATGCGCGGGGATGCCGAGCGCGTCGTGCAGATGCCGCGCTTCGTCGCGCGAGACGGCGACGATCCGGTGCGAGCGGAAGTGGCCGAGCAGCGCCTCGATCGTGCCGTACACGCAGCGTTGCAGGCCGCTCAGGGTCGGGTTGAGCGTGTAGATAGCGTGCGGCGTGTACACGTGTCGCCACGGACCGACGCACAGGCGCGCGATCGCGCCGGCCTTCGAGCTGTGGCTGTGCACGATGTCGGGGCGAATGCGCAGCAGGCATCGATACACATGCGCGACGGCCAATGCATCGCGCCAGCCGACTGCGCGTCGCATCGGCACATGGTGCACGCTCGCGCAAAGCGACAGCACGCGCGCGTCGAGGATCGTACCGTCGAAGCGCGGCCCGCGCGGCACGATCAGGTGCAGTTCGATGCCGCCGGCCTTGCTCAGTCCGTCGATCAGGTCGGCGAGATGGACGGCCACGCCGCCGCCCGCCGCTTCGACGACGAGCGCGACACGCAGCGGCGGCGTGCGGTTCGCGCGGAGCGTCACGGGTGTTCCTGCGGCGGGTCGTGCCGCGATGCGCGTGGCTTCGCCGGCGGCTGGACGTTCGAGATGACGGGTATCGTTCATCGCGGCGCACCTCGCCGCAAGCGTGCGGCGAACGCGCGCAGCGACTGTCCGATCGACGCCGCGATGCCGCAGCGCGATGGCGCATAGCGGTACTCGGTGTAGCGATACGCGCCGTAACGCGAGCCGTAGCCGCCGGAACGCGGATCGACCGCATTGAGCAGCACGCCGCTCGCATCGACGCCGTTGTGCGCGAGGCGCCGGATCGATTCGCCGAGTTCGGCGACGCGTGTCGATGCCGCGCGGGCCGCGAGCAGCACGGTGCCCGCATGGCGGCCGAGCACGACGGCGTCGGTGACGGCGAGGATCGGCGCGGCGTCGATCACGACGTGGTCGTAGCGGGCCGACAGCGTATCGAGCAGCGCACCGACGCGATCGTCGACGAGCAGTTCCGCCGGATGCGCGGGGATCGCGCCGGTCGAAATGAAGTCGAGGTTGGGAATCACGTCGCGGCGGATCGCCGCATCCGGCTCGGCCGTGCCCGACAGCAGCTCGGCGAAACCCGGCTCGCGCCCGACGCCGAGCGCGTCGTGCAGGTAGCCGCGGCGCAGGTCGCCGTCGACGAGCAGCACGCGCTCGCCATTGGCGGCCAGCAGCGCCGCGAAGTTCGACGCGACGAACGACTTGCCGGCGCCGGGCACCGGGCCCGTCAGCAGCAGCACGTTGTTGCGCGCACGCTGCATCGCGAAGCGGAGCGCGGTGCGCAGGCTCCGCAGGCTCTCGACCGCCGGATCGTGCGGATGAAGCACGCTCAACAGATGCGGCCCCGGCACGCACTGTGCGATGCGCCTTGCGACCTGCCGCTGGCCGGTCGATTCCGGAACGGTCGCATAGACGTCGATACCGAGCGGCCGCTCGATCTCGTCGGCGCTGCGTACGCCGCCGAACAAGGTGTCGCGCACGAACGCGAGCGCGACGCCGAGCGCGAGGCCGAGCAGCGCGGCGGCCGCGATCACGACGGGCCGGTTCGGGCGCACCGGGTCCTCGGGCGCGACCGGCGTGTCGACGAGCCGCACGCTGCCGGTCTTGCCTGCCTTGACCAGCTCGAGCTGCTGCGCGTTGGCGAGCAGCGCCGTATAGAGATCGGTATCGACCTTCACGTCGAGCATCAGGCGCACGGCGTTCTGCTGCAGGTCGGGCAAGCGCCTGACCTGTTGCTCGAACGACTGCTGCTCGCGCGCGAGCGTCGCGATCTGCGCGTCGAGCGCGATCATGTCGGGATGGCCCGGTGCGAAGCGCGAGCCCATCGCGTCGCGCTTCTGTTGCAGTTCGAGCCGGCGCGTCTGCGCGTCGGCCGATTGCTGCAGGATCAGCTTCGCCTCTTCGTCGAGGTCGATGGCGCCGTTCGCGTTGCGCATGTTCGTGTAGCGCTGTTCGGCGTCCTGCAACTGCTTCTTGAGCACCGGCAGCTGCGCGTTGAGGAACGCGAGCGATTGCGCGGCATCGGCGGACTTGCGCTCGATATGCTGGCGCACGTAGTGGTTCGCGATGGCTTGCAACTGCGCCTGCACGCGCTGCGGATCGACGCCGCGCAGCGTCGCGACGATCACGCCCGATTGCTTGATTTTTTCCTGGACGTCGAGCCCGCGGCGCAGCGCATCGATCGTGCCGGCGCGCGATTCGCGCACGAGCGTGAAGCGGGTGTCGGGATGCGCGTCGATGCGGGTGACTTCGATGGCGATCGGGCCGTAGGCGGTCGCGAACGTCTCCGGGTGACCGAACGTACCCGTGACTGGCTCCGGTAGCGCGGCACCCGTCAGCCGGTAGCGCCACGAGTCGAGCAGCGAGAGTTCGAAACGCTCGCCTTCGAGCGGCTTCGGTACATCGAAGCGCGCCAGTTCGGCGCTTTCGTCGCCCCATGCGTAGCCGCCGAGGCCCAGCAGGCCGGGGCGCGAGATTCCCGTGTTGAAGCGCGACACGAATTCGCCGACGACCGGGAAGCGCTTCGGTTGCGCGACGATGTAGCTGCGCAGGTCGTCGACCGCGCGCGTGATCACGAGTCGCGACGCGAGGATCTGTGCTTCGGCAGCGGCGCTCGACTTGATGTCGAACAACGACGACACGTCGCCGAGCACGCTCTTGGCGGCCGACGAATCGCCGCTGTCCTCGACTTGCACCATGATGTCGGCCTGGTATTGCCGCGGGGCGAGGAACGCATACAGCGTACCGGCGCCCATGCAAGCGGCGGTGACGATGGCGATCAGCCAGCGCCGGGAAACGAGCACGTCGATCGCGCCGGCAAGATCGAGCTCACCGTCGCGGTCGTGCGGATGCTCGTGAGAAGGTGTGGAAGTCATCGGGTCGAATCGGAAAGGACAAGCGTGGAAGGGGCGGCCGGCGCGATGCGCGCGCACCATGCGTCGACACCGCGCTCGATGAGCCGCAGGCTGCGTTCGAACGACGCGCGCGGGCCGAGATATGGATCCGGTATGTCGGAGCCATGCATGCGGCCGCTGGACGGATCGGGCATGCCGAGCAGGAACACGCGGCCACGCAGCGCCGGCAGGCGGCGCTCGAGCCAGCATTGCTGGTCGACATCCATCGTCAGGATCAGGTCGGTGCGCGTGGCGAGCCCGGGCGGCACGCGGCGCGCGCGGTGCGCGGCGATGTCGAGGCCGCGCTCGCGCATCAGGTCGACCGCATGCGGATCGGCCGGCTGGCCGTCACGCGCGCCGAGGCCAGCCGATTGCACGTCGACGCCCGGCAGCCGCGCACGGAACAACGCTTCGGCCATCGGGCTGCGGCACACGTTGCCGATGCACACGACGAGCAGTGTGGCGACCGCGCTCATTTGACGGCGAGCGCCGCGGTGGCGCTGGTGTTGACGCCGGGCAGCAGCAGGCTGAGCACGCGGCTGAAGCGCACGAGGCTGCTGCCGTCGACGTAGACGATGTCCTTCGGCCGCAGTTCGAATTCGTTCGCGAGCACCATCGACACCGGCGAGCGCGCGTCGAGATGGAACACCTGCGGGCTGTCCGTGCCCGACCCGCGGATCACGAACATCTGGGCCGCGTCGGCCGTGCCCGCGTTCACGCTGCCGGCCTGTGACAGCGCGTCGGACAGCGTCAGACGTCCGTCGCGCTGTGGCACCGCGAGCGACGGCTTGTTGACCTCGCCCATCACGTACGCGCCGTAGTCGCTGCGGGCCGGCACATGCAGGAGATCACCTGCGGCGAGCACGATGTCGGCCGGGTTGCGGCCGTGCCTGAGCATCTGGCTCAGGTCGAGCGGATAGGTCACGCCGCCGCGCACCAGCGTCATGCGGCTTTGGTCGGCTGCCGGGCCGAGGCCGCCGGAGCGACCCAGCGCCTCATAGAGCGTCATCGGCACGTCGTTGACGGGCTGGGCGCCCGGCGTACGGACCTCGCCGTCGATGTAGACCTGCTGTGAACGGAACGACGCGACGCGCAGCGTCACCTGCGGATTGCGATACACGCGCGACAGTGCCGCGGCGATCCGGGCTTGCGCGGCGTCGGCGGTCAACCCCGCGACTGGCAGGTTGCCCGCGAACGGGAACGACAGATTGCCGTCCGGATCGACGACGAAGCCGGACGCCGGGTCCGCTGCGCGCGGCGCGTTCTGCGACACGGCGCCTTGCGAAGCGGCGAGTTCGGGGTGATCCCACACGGTGACCTGCAATACATCGCCGGGGCCGATCCGGTACGGGCCGGGCGGCGCGACGAGGCGGTCGGATTGCCCGGACTGTTGCCGGGCCGATTGCGCATCGAGTGCGCGAATCAGGCCGGCATCGATCGGCGTGATGCGGAACGAGGGGGCACCGCTACCCGCCTGCGTGTCGGCCGCGGTGGAGGGCGGGCCCATCCGCATGCCGGGCGCGAGCGCACAGGCCGACAGCGCGACGCTCGCGGCCATGGCCAGCAGCATGCGTGCGCAGCGCGGGCGGGCATGCTCCGCGCGGACGTCTTTTGGATTTATCATAAGTTATCCTTATCAGATGGCGGCGCGGAATGAATCCGGTGCCGCGTGCGTGTCAGTACGCGTTGCCGTGCATCCAGCCGCGTACGACCGTGGCCGCGACGATGCGCATGTCGAGCGAGAACGACCAGTTGCGCAGGTAATGGAGATCGGCTTCAACACGGCGCTGCATCTTTTCGATGGAGTCGGTTTCGCCGCGCAGCCCGTTGATCTGCGCCCAGCCCGTGATGCCCGGCTTGACGCGATAACGGTGGATGTAGCCGTCGACGATCGGCTGATACAGGTTGTCGTGCTGGAGCGCATGCGGGCGCGGCCCGACGACGGACATCTCGCCGCGCAGCACGTTGATGAACTGCGGCAGTTCGTCGAGGCTCGTGCGGCGCAGGAACGCGCCGATGCGGGTCACGCGGGGATCGTCGCGCGTGGCCTGCCGGATTTCGCGGCTGTCGTCGTGCAGCCGCATCGTGCGGAACTTGAGGATCGTGAAGGTGTTGCCGTTTGCGCCCTGGCGCTGCTGCCGGAACAGCGCGGGGCCTTTCGACGACAGCCGGACCGCCGCCGCGATCGCGAGCAGCAGCGGTGCCGTGCCGACCAGGACGGCCGCGGAGAAGAAGCGGTCGAACACGGCTTTCTGAAGCAGCGCTTGAGACGACAACGGCGACGCGACGAGGTTGATCGCCGGCGCGCCGACCAGGTCGACCATTCCGGTGTCGAACATCGACACGGTGCTGACGTCAGGCATGAGCCGAATGTTGACGAGATCGTTGCGGAACGCGTCGATCACGGCCATGACGGTGCGCGCGTCGCCGATCGGCAGCGCGAGCCAGACTTCCGGAATCGCATGCGTTCGCACATGATGCGCGAAAGCGTCCAGCGCATCGAAGTGCGGCACGCCGGCGTGGCCTTCGCGGCATGCGACGCCGGGATCGAACGTGGCGGCGGCGCGGAAGCCCGCCGACGGCATCCCGGCGATCCGGTCGCGCACGGCGTTGCAATGCGCACCGGTGCCGACGATCGCGACCGGGTAGCCGCCTTCGGGCGGACGACCGATCCGGTCGAGCGTCCGGCTGGCGACGAGCCGCGCTACGCAGAGCGCGGCGCCGCTCGTCACCGTCCAGAGCAGATACCAGTTCGACGGCGTGCTCGACGCGGGCGACAGCGCGCGCATCACGAGCGCCGCGCAGGCTTGCGCGAGCAGCCACGCGAGCGCGGTCAGGACGGTGGCGCGTCGTTTCGAACGGCCGCGCGGCGTCCGATAGATGCCGAATGCGGGGAACAGCACCAGGGCGAACGTTGCCGCGCATGCGACGGCGGTCAATTCGGGCGAACGGTCGATTCGCGTGTCGGGCAGGACCAGCGCCGCGGCGAGCGCACCGATCGAGATCAGCGCGACGTCGGACGCGCGTGCGATCGATCCCCCCCGCGATTGACGACACCTGCGTGTGCCGGACTTCGAATGACGTATCCATATGCCCCGTTGCTGTCGTTCTGTCGGATGGGTGGCGTCGGCCGTTGTCCCGACGCGGCGCAGCACGGCGCACCCGGACCGGGCCGGGTGTCGCTGCTGCTTCCAATGCGTGGGATGGGCAATCGCTGGACGATGACGCTGCTTGATTGGCCGGACGGTCGCGCGTCTCGCATCGGCGGTTTCAACCGTGCCGTTGCGGGCGAATGTTTGCGAAACGTTGCAATCGACTCGACCGGGTCAATTTTCGGCAAGCAGGGGGGCGATTTAAATAGAACGCCTACTAAATGAGGCGCTCATAGACTCGGACAGGTACGAATGATTCAAGACTGCGTCGTAGGATCAACGTGTCGACGCGGACGAGTCCCGTTCGGCGTGGGCATCCGTCGAGACGCACGAAGCTGGTCGAACTCGGCGACGGAGGCGGTTGGATGCGCAGGGGAAAGGGGGCGCGTGACGCGACCGAACGGCGCGCGGCGAACGGCGGGCAGGCGAATGGCAGGGTGCGGGGTATGGGACAAAGCGGCGCCGGCCCGACGTCGACGATTGTCGACCGGGCCGGCGCCGCGACGGCGTGCGCAGGCGCGCGCCGTCGGGCTGCGATCGGGCGCGCATCACCCGTTGCGGAAAATCTCCGCATAAGCGCTCAACGCCGGCACCCCGCCCAGATGCGCATACAGCACCTTCGACCCCGGCTCGAATTCGCCGAGCCGGACCTTGTCGATCATGCCGTGCATCGACTTGCCTTCATAGACGGGGTCGGTCAGCACGCCTTCGAGCCGTGCGCACAGACGAATCGCTTCGAGCGTGCCGTCGTTCGGCAGTCCGTATTCCGGGCCCGCATAGCGCGTGTCGAGCACGACGTCCTGTTCGTCGATGCGACGCCCGAGTTCGACGATTTCAGCCGTATGCCGTGCGATGCGCGTGATTTGTGCATGCGTCTGCTCCGGCTTCGCCGACGCGTCGATGCCGATCACGCGATCCGCGCGCCCGTCGGCCGCGAAGCCGACGACCATGCCGGCCTGCGTGCTGCCCGTCACCGAGCACACGACGATGTAGTCGAACTTGAAGCCGAGTTCGGCTTCCTGCTGGCGCACCTCTTCCGCGAAGCCGACGAAGCCGAGCCCGCCGAGCGGATGCTCGGAGCATCCGGCCGGCACCGGATACGGCTTGCCGCCCGCCTGCCGCACGCTTTCCATCGCTTCTTCCCAGCTTCGGCGAATGCCGATGTCGAAGCCGTCCGCGACGAGCCGCACGTCGGCGCCCATCATGCGCGATAGCTGGATGTTGCCGACGCGATCGTAGACCGGGTCTTCGTAGTTGACCCAGTGCTCCTGCACCAGCACGCATTTCATTCCGAGATGCGCGGCGACGGCCGCGACCTGGCGCGTCTGGTTCGACTGGACGCCGCCGATCGACACTAGCGTGTCCGCGCCCTGCGCGAGCGCGTCGGGGATCAGGTATTCGAGCTTGCGGGTCTTGTTGCCGCCGAACGCGAGGCCGCTGTTGCAGTCCTCGCGCTTCGCATACAGCTCGACCTTGCCGCCGAGGTGCGCGCTCAGGCGCTTGAGCGGCTGGATCGGCGTCGGGCCGAACGTCAGCGGATAACGGGGGAAGCGTTGCAGGTTCATCGAAGCGGTCTCCGGTAAGGCGGGATGTGCATGGGAATCGGTGCGCTCGGGAGAGGCCGGCACGGCGTCCCCCGATAGAAAAATGATAGGCATGCAGGCGAGAAATGAGCTTGCGAAATAAATAGCGTTGGCCTACGTTGATGACGTTGAAATCGATAGCAACGCAATACGAATTCTCCAAAATGGAGGAAGACGCAATGAAATTAAGCAGCAGATCGGCAGCGACACCCGACGCCGCACCCGTGCTCGATCGCATCGATCGCGCGATCCTCAGGCAGCTTCAGCAGGACGCGTCGATCTCGAACGTGAGCCTCGCCGCAAAGGTGAAGCTGAGCGCGCCGGCGTGCCTGCGGCGCGTCGAGCGGCTCAAGGAGATGGGGATGATTCGCGGGATCGTCGCGCTGCTCGACCCGAAACCGCTCGGGGCCGGCATGCTCGTCGTGATCGGCTTCGTGCTCGACCGCTCGACGCCGGAAGCGTTCGCCGCGTTCGAGAAGGCCGCGCAGAAAGTGTCGGGGTGCGTGGAGTGCCACGTCGTGACCGGCGAGTTCGATTACTTCATGCTGGTGCGCACGCGCGACAACGAAAGCTTCAACCGGCTGCACGCGGAACAACTGATCTACCTGCCCGGCGTGCGGCAGGTGCGATCGTTCATGGTGCTCAAGGAGATTCTGTCGACGCACGCGCTGCCGGTGTAGCGCGGCGCGCCGGCGGTTCCCTGTGGTTACGGCTATGCCATTTGGTCGATTGAAAATTCTCGATTGGTTGTATACAATGGGAATTCAAATTAACCCATTTGGGAGTCGCGATGGCAGCAATCACACCTGCGGCCCATAAGCCTGCCAAGCGGGCTGACGCGCCCCGCGCCGCGCCGCCGGCGGGCAGTTCGAACGGTCTGGGCGCCGGCAAGGGCGATTTCGACACCTTTCGCCGGATGGCGCCGATGTCGCAGCGGCGCACGATCGCGGAGGGTTTCGATGCGGTCATCATCGAGCGCGTCGCGCGCGAGTTGCTCGGCGTGCCGGTTCAGTCCCTCTTGAGCGCGCTGAGCCTTCCCAGCTCGACCATTCTGCGGAAAATCGCCAAACACGACCGGTTGTCGCAAGGCGAGTCCGATCGCGTTGCGCGCGTGCTCTATGTGCTGGATCTCGCGACCGATCTGTTTGAAGACCGCGAGCGCGCGGCAGTGTGGATGAGCCGGGCGAACGCGGAGCTCGACGGGTTGAAGCCGCTCGAAGTGCTCGACGTACAGCCCGGCTATGACCGGGTGCGCGACATTCTGAACCGCGCCCAGTTCGGGGTCGCCGCGTGAGGTTGTATCGTCTCGCGAAAGAACGAAAGGGGCACTACCTGGCCGACGACCTGAGCGGGAACGGCGCGGCGATCGCAGGTGGCCGCTGGAATCCGCGCGGCATGCGTGTGCTGTACACCTGCTGCCATGCGTCGACGTCGTTGCTCGAGGCGCTTGTCCATATGTCCGGCTTGCTTCCCGCTGGCGGATTTTTTCTAGTGACGCTGGAAGTGCCCGACACCGTCCGTGACAACGCGTACCAGCCGGACCTGCCGGACGATTGGGCGGTCCTGTCGCAGGATCCGGAGTCGACTGCCCGGATCGGGCAGGCCTGGCTTGAAGCGGGCGAGCCGTTGGCGATGCGCGTGCCGTCAGTCGTTTGCCCGACCGACTTCAACTTGTTGCTGAACCCGCTGCATGCGGATTTTGCTTCGAGCGTGAAAGTGATCAGCAAAGAAGCGTTCGCGCTGGATCCTCGCCTCTTTGGCTGATCGGTTGTATTGCCTGGATCGACGAACAGTAGTCGACTGCCGAGCGGTCGCGTCGCCCGATCAGCGCTGCCATGGCGCGACGCCTGGCTGTGCGGACTTGCCGAGACGCGCTCGCGCGTCGCGCACGACAGTCGCATCGAGTTCCCCGTCATCCGCCAGCGCCCTCAGCGCGGCGAGCACGATGCTCGCGCGATCGACTTCGAAGAACGCCCGCAGCGCGTCGCGCGTGTCGCTGCGGCCGAACCCGTCGGTGCCCAGCGTCACGTAGCGGCGCGGCAGGTACGCGCGGATCAGTTCCGGCACCGCGCGCACATAGTCGGTCGCGGCAACCACGGGCCCGCGTGTTGCGGCGAGCGCGGCGGTCACGTAAGGCATTGTGTCGGTATCCTCACCAAGTCGCGTGCGCCGTTCGGCTTCCATCCCGTCGCGCTGCAGTTCGCTGAAGCTCGTGACGCTCCACACGGCCGCGTCGATTCCCCAGTCGTCCTTCAGCATCCGTTGCGCGGCGAGCACCTCGCCGAGGATCGCGCCCGCGCCGAGCAACTGCACGCGCGCCGTCGCATTCGAATCGGCCGGCAGCAGATGAATGCCCTTCAGGATGCCGTCGCGCAGCGCGTCGGGATCGCCGTCCGGCGCGGACGGTTGCGCGTAATTCTCGTTCGTGACCGTCACGTAATAGAACACGTCGCGCTGCTGTTCGACCATCTCACGCATGCCGGCGTCGACGATCGCCGCGACTTCGTACGCGAACGCCGGATCGTATGCGCGGCAGTTCGGAATCGTCGACGCGGCGAGATGGCTGCTGCCGTCCTGATGCTGCAGCCCTTCGCCGCCGAGCGTGGTGCGCCCGGACGTCGCGCCGATCAGGAAGCCGCGCGAGCGCTGGTCGGCGGCGGCCCAGATCAGGTCGCCGATGCGCTGGAAGCCGAACATCGAGTAGTAGATGTAGAACGGCAGCATCGGCAGGTCGTGCACGCTGTACGACGTCGCGGCGGCGATCCACGACGAGATCGCACCCGCTTCCGAGATGCCTTCCTCGAGGATCTGGCCGCGCGTGTCTTCGCGGTAATAGAGCATCGAACCGAGGTCTTCCGGCTCGTAGCGCTGGCCGAGCGGCGAGTAGATGCCGACTTGCCGGAACAGGCTGGCCATGCCGAAGGTGCGCGCCTCGTCGGCCACGATCGGCACGACGCGCGAGCCGATGTCGCGATCCTTGATCAACGCGGCGAGCATGCGCACGAGCGCCATCGTCGTCGACATCTCGCGGCCGGCCGCGTCCAGCGCGAACGCTCCCCAGGCCGGCATCGAAGGGACGGTCAGCCCCTTCGATGCCGCCATCCGCCTTCTGGGCAGATAGCCTCCCAGGGCAGCCCGGCGGGCATGCAGGTAACGCATTTCCGGGCTGTCTTCCGCTGGCTTGTAAAACTTCAGTTGCTCGACGTCGCTGTCCGACAGCGGCAACCGGAAGCGGTCGCGGAACGCCTTCAGATCGTCGACGTCGAGTTTCTTCTGCTGATGGGTCGTCATCCGGCCCTGGCCGGCCGCGCCCATCCCGTAACCCTTCATCGTCTTCGCGAGAATCACCGTTGGCTGGCCGCGGTGCGCGAGTGCGCGCGCATACGCGGCGTGCAGCTTGCGCGCGTCGTGGCCGCCGCGGCGCAGGCGGTCGATCTCCGCATCGGTGAGCTGCGCGGCGAGCGCTTCGAGCGCGGGATCCTGGCTGAAAAAGCGCGCGCGGTTGTATGCGCCGTCGTTCGCGGAGAAGGTCTGGAACTGCCCGTCGACGGTGTCGGCGAACGCGCGCGCCAGTGCGCCAGCGTGATCGCGCGCGAACAGCGGATCCCAGTCGGAGCCCCACAACACCTTGATGACGTTCCAGCCGGCGCCCGCGAATTGTGCTTCGAGCTCGTCGATCACGCGGCCGTTGCCGCGCACCGGGCCGTCGAGCCGCTGCAGGTTGCAGTTGATCACGAACACGAGGTTGTCGAGCCCCTCGCGAGCGGCGAGCGACAGCGCGCCGAGCGATTCGGGTTCGTCCATCTCGCCGTCGCCGAAGAAGCCCCACACGGTGCGGCCCGCGGTGTTCGCGAGGCCGCGATGCTGCAGGTAGCGCATGAAGCGCGCCTGGTAGATCGCGTTGATCGGGCCGATCCCCATCGAGCCGGTCGGGAATTGCCAGAAATCGGGCATCAGCCACGGATGCGGATACGAGCACAGGCCCGGGCCGGCGATTTCGCGGCGATAGTGCTTCAGGTGATCCTCGCTGAGGAAACCTTCGAGATACGCACGCGCATAGACGCCCGGCGACGAATGCGGCTGGAAGTACACGAGGTCGCCGCTGGCCGTGTCGGTTGCATCGCCGTTCACGGGCGACGTCGCGCGGAAGAAGTGGTTGAAACCCGTTTCGAACAGGTCGGACGCCGATGCGTAACTCGCGATGTGGCCGCCGAGCTCGCCGTACGCGCGGTTCGCACGCACGACCATCGCAAGTGCGTTCCAGCGCAGCGCGGCCGACAGCCGCTCCTCGAGGTCGAGGTCGCCCGGATACGGCGGCTGCTCGGCGAGCGCAATCGTGTTCAGGTAACGCGTGACGGGCGGGCGCGACGATGCGAGGCCGGTCGCGCGCGCATGCTCGGCAAGCCGGTCGAACAGGTATTGCGCGCGGTCGCGGCCGACGTGCGCGACCACCGCGTCGAGCGCCTCGAGCCATTCGGCGGTTTCTTCCGGGTCCGCATCGACGCGCGCGAGGGCCGCGCGCTGCGCGTGTTCAATACCGTTCGACAGATCCGTCATGCCAGTCTCCCCGCGCGCCGGCGGCGGCACGCATCAATGGGACTCATGCTACGCGCCGATCCGCAGAATATGCGTCTGATTTCATTGGGAATTTGTGTCTGGATAGTGTAAATATTCTGGAATCATCGCGAGAGAAGGAATATTCAGATCATGAGCACCTCCCCGAAGCGGCTGGACCGCATCGACATCGGCATCCTGAACCAGCTTCAGCAGAACGCGCGGATCACGAACGCGGAACTGGCGCGCGCGGTGAACCTGTCGACGACGCCATGCTTCAACCGCGTGCGCGCGCTCGAGAAGCTGGGGTTGTTCCGGCAGCAGGTGACGCTGCTCGATCCCGAGCCGCTCGGCCTGCGGATCAACGTGTTCATCCAGGTCAGCCTCGAGAAGCAGGTCGAGGACGCGCTGCAGCGTTTCGAGGAGGCAATCTCGCAGCGGCCCGAGGTGATGGAGTGCTATCTGATGTCGGGCGACGCCGACTATCTGCTGCGCGTCGTGATGCCCGACATGCGCACGCTCGAACGCTTCATCATCGAGCGGCTGACGACGATTCCCGGCGTGTCGAACATCCGGTCGAGCTTCGCGCTGAAGCAGGTGCGCTACAAGACTGCGCTGCCGCTGCCGGCGGCGGGGCTCACGCTCGTCGATCCGGACGAGTCGGCGTCCGACTGGAGCTGAGCGCACGACCCGTACGCCTGTCCGTTCGCTGACGTCACGGTGACGGAACCATGACGCCGGCCGCACCGGATCGAACCCGTCGCGCGCCTGCGCGTCCTGCGGCAGTCGGCCCGCCTGCACCGTCACGACGCGGCGCGGACCAATCGCGTATGCTCGTCCGGTCGCTGCCGGCTGCGCATGCACGGTCGGCTCATGCGTGTCTCGGTCCATCAACAGCGAGGGCATCATGGCAAGACAATCGATGGCGGAATACCTGGCGAAGACGCTCGCGGCGGCGGGCGTCGAGCGCATCTGGGGTGTGACGGGCGACAGCCTGAACGGCCTGTCGTTCAGCCTGGCCCAGATCGGCTCGATCCGCTGGATGCACACGCGGCACGAGGAAAGCGCCGCGTTCGCGGCCGGCGCGGATGCCGCGTCGACCGGGCGGCTCGCGGTATGCGCGGGCAGTTGCGGCCCCGGCAACCTGCACCTGATCAACGGGCTGTACGACTGTCACCGCAATCACCAGCCGGTGCTCGCGATCGCCGCGCACATTCCTTCGACCGAGATCGGCCTCGGTTACTTCCAGGAAACCCATCCGCAGGAACTGTTCCGCGAGTGCAGCCATTTCGCGGAACTCGTGACCAACGCGTCGCAGTTCCCGCGTGTACTGGCGCGCGCGATGCGCACCGCGATCGAGGAACGCGGCGTCGCGGTGATCGTGCTGCCGGGCGACATCGCGCTCGGCGACGGCCCGGAAGAAGCGCCGGCGTGGAGCGCATCGGCGCCGCCGTCGATCCTGCCGGCCGATGCCGATCTCGACCGGCTCGCGGCGCTGCTCAATGCGTCCGACGCGGTCACGCTGCTGTGCGGCAGCGGCACGCAGGGCGCGCACGACGAAGTGGTCGCGCTGGCTGATACGCTCGGCGCGCCGGTCGTGCATGCGCTGCGCGGCAAGCAGTTCGTCGAATGGGACAACCCGTTCGACGTCGGGATGACGGGGCTGATTGGCTTCAGCTCGGGTTATCACGCGATGGAATCGTGCGACACGCTGCTGATGCTCGGCACGGACTTCCCGTACCGGCCGTTCTATCCGTCGAACGCGAAGGTTGCGCAGATCGACTGGAAGGGCTCGCAGCTCGGGCATCGCGCGCCGCTCGCGCTCGGCCTCGTCGGCACGGTAAAGGAAACGATCGCGGCGCTGCTGCCGCGTCTCACGCGCAAGACCCAGCGGCGCTTCCTCGAGAATGCGCTGAAACACTACGCGGCCGCGCGCAAGGGGCTCGACGATCTCGCGGTGGCCGAGCCGCCGGGCCGCGCGATCCATCCGCAATACCTGACGAAGATCGTCGACGAAGTCGCGGCGGAAGACGCGATCTTCACGGCCGACGTCGGCACGCCGACGCTGTGGGCCGCGCGCTACCTGACGATGAACGGCAAGCGGCAACTGCACGGCTCGTTCAATCACGGCTCGATGGCGAACGCGATGCCGCAGGCGCTCGGCGCGCAGGGCGCGCATCCGGGGCGGCAGGTCGTGTCGCTGTCCGGTGACGGCGGACTGTCGATGCTGCTTGGCGACCTGCTGAGCGCGCGCCAGCTCAAGCTGCCGATCAAGATCGTCGTGTACAACAACAGCCTGCTCGGCTTCGTGTCGATGGAGCTGAAGGCGGCCGGTTATCTCGACACGAACGTCGACCTGAGCCCGACCGATTTCGCGGCGATCGCGAAAGGCGCCGGCATCTTCAGCGTGCGCGTCGAGCATTCGGAGAACGTCGAGGAAGCGCTGCGCATGGCGTTCGAGCATGATGGGCCGGCGGTGGTCGACGTCGTCACGTCGAAGTACGAGCTTGCGATGCCGCCGAAGATCGAGCTCGCGCATGCGAAGGGTTTCAGCCTGTTCATGCTGCGCGCGATCCTCAGCGGTCGTGGCGACGAGATCGTCGAACTGGCGAGAACCAACTTGCGGTGATGGTGTGCCGCGCGCGATGCGCCATTTAGCACGCGCGGCTTGCCTTGTGTTCCCGATCGGTCAATCCGGCGCTGCTTCGCGCGCGCCGGCCGCCCATTCGCGTACAGCCTCGACAAAAAGCCGCAACGCGGCCGGCGGATGACGGTTCGCCGGATAGTAGAGGCACATGCTGTCGAAGGTCTGGCCCCACTCGGGCAGCACACGCACCAGTCGTCCGGCGGCCAGATGGCCGGCGATGTGCGCTTCCGAGACCCACGCGATCCCGATACCGGTCAGTGCCGCGTCGACCATCAGGGTCTGGTTGCCGAGCGTCAACGGCCCGTCGACGTCGACGCTCACGCGCTTGCCGTCGCGCATCAGGTCCCAGCGATAGAGCGCGCCGCTTTCGAAGCGGAAGCGGATGCACGGGTAACGCGTGAGGTCGTACGGGCTTTCCGGCGGCGCGTGCCGCGTCAGGTAGTCGGGCGATGCCACCGCGACGAAGTGCATCGGGCCGCCGAAGCGCACGGCGATCATGTCGCGCGGCACGTCTTCGTGAACGCGGACGCCGGCGTCGAAACCGTGCTCGACGATGTCGATCAGTCGCGAATCGACGACGAATTCGACGTGGATGTCCGGGTAACGGGCGACGAAGGCCGGCAGCACATGCCGGATCAACGGACGCGACCCGGCCTCCGACGCGCTGATCCGGATCTGGCCGGACGGCCGGTTGCGGGCGGTCGCGGCGTCGTTCAGCGCGTCCTCGAGATCGGCCACCGCGGGCCGCACGCGCAGCAGCAACTGTTCGCCGGCCTCCGTCAGCGCGACCGAGCGCGTCGTGCGATTGAACAGCCGCACGCCGAGCCGCGCTTCGAGGTGGCGGATCGTATGGCTCAGCGCCGACGGCGACACGCCGAGAATCCGGGCCGCGCCGCTGAAGCTGCGCTGCTCCGCGATCGTGATGAAGGTCGTCAGTTCGCCGATGTCGGTGCGCCGCATTTGTGAGATTTCCTCAATAACGCATGAAATGGTACGCCGATTGTTGAGTGGTATCCATCAACCTACACTGGCTTTCTCGGCATCCCGTCGATCGTCTTCACCTTTCTGCAGGAGAAATTCATGCAAACGCGCGTGCTTGGAAAGAGCGGCCTCGAAGTCTCGGCAATCGGGCTCGGCTGCATGGGATTGAGTTTCGGGCTCGGCCCCGCCATCGACAAAGCGAGCGGCATCGCGCTGATTCGCGCGGCGTTCGAACGCGGCGTGACGTTCTTCGATACCGCGGAAGCGTATGGCCCGTTCGTCAACGAGGAGTTGGTGGGCGAGGCGCTGGCGCCGTTTCGCGACCAGGTCGTGATTGCCACCAAGTTCGGTTTCGAGAACGCCGAGCCGATGAAGGGTGTCGACAGCCGGCCGTCGCATATCCGCGAAGTGGCCGACGCGGCGCTGAAGCGGCTCAAGATCGACCGCATCGACCTGTTCTACCAGCATCGCGTCGATCCGAACGTGCCGATCGAGGATGTCGCGGGTACGGTCAAGGACCTGATCCGCGAGGGCAAGGTCGCGCATTTCGGGCTGTCGGAAGCCGGTGAGCAGACGATTCGCCGCGCGCACGCGGTGCAGCCGGTCGCCGCGCTGCAAAGCGAGTATTCGCTGTGGTGGCGCGAGCCGGAAACGCACATCCTGCCGACGCTCGAGGAACTCGGCATCGGCTTCGTGCCGTTCAGCCCGCTCGGCAAGGGCTTCCTGACCGGCGCGATCGACGCGAGCACGACGTTCGCCGCGAACGACTTCCGCAATATCGTGCCGCGCTTCTCGGAGGAAAACCGCAAGGCGAACGCGGGCCTCGTCGATCTGCTCGGCCGCATCGCGACCGACAAGGGCGTGACGCGCGCACAGATCGCGCTGGCATGGCTGCTCGCGCGCAAGCCGTGGATCGTGCCGATTCCGGGCACGACGAAGCTGCATCGGCTCGACGAGAACGTGGGCGCGGCCGCCGTCGTGCTGACGGCCGACGATCTCGCCGCGATCGAGGTGGCGCTCCAACAGGTCAGGATCGTCGGCGAGCGTTATCCGGCGAGCTTCCAGCAGCGCGTCGATCGTTGATCCGTCGCGGGGTATTAGGGACAATCTTCACGTTGCCTTAAGTTTGCGTTTCCTAGAATCCATTTGATCGTCGCGCTTCCTGCGACGGAGCGATTCGTACAGGAGGATGCACGTGAAAGAATCCCGCATTGCCGTTGCCCTGCCCCGCGAAGTCCGCGGCACATCGAGGCTGAACGCGCAACCGATCGGGGCGTGCCGATGATCTGGCCGAACGCGTGGCGTGTCTCGGCACTGTTCGTGCGCGAGTGGGTCGGCCGCCCGGCCGCGGTGGGCGCGTTGTGTCCCAGTTCGCGGCATCTGGCGCGCGAGATGGCGGACGCGGTGCCGGACGGCGACGGACTGGTCGTCGAACTCGGCGGCGGCACCGGCGCGATCACCGCGGCGCTGCTCGAACGCGGGGTCGCGCCGCGGCGCCTCGTCGTGGTCGAGCGCTCGCCGGCGTTCGTGCAGCACCTGCGGCGGCGTTTTCCGGATGTGTCGGTCGTGTGGGGTGACGCGCGCCAGCTCGAACGGCTGCTGCCGCCCGCCGCGCGGGTCGATGCGATCGTGTCTTGCCTGCCGTTGCGCACGCTGCCGCGCCAGGACGTGACGGCCATCGTCGATCAATGTCGCCGCGTGCTGTCGGCCGACGGCGTGATGATTCAATTCACCTACGACTTGCGGCCGCCCGGCCGTCATCCGTTGAGCGATTCGGCATTTGTTGCATGCGGTAGCCGCATCGTCTGGGCAAATATTCCGCCCGCGCGGGTCGTGACCGTGCGCAACGCCACGGCCGAAGCCGACCGTTGACGCCGCCGCGCGCGCGGCGTCGCTGCACGGCGCCGCGACGACTTCTTTCATAATCCATACCAATCCTTCCAAATACCATTCATATTGCCGTCACATCAGGTTCCTAACATCGCCTTTCATTTCGAAAGCATCAACACCGGGGGGAACCGGCAACATGAATCGAATCAAAATGGCGGCGCTGCTGTGTGCCGGCGCCTTTGCGCTTGCCGGATGCAACAGCGACGACGGCCCGACCAGCTCGACGCCCGCGCCCGTGCAGGCGGCGGCGCGCAACGTGATCTTTTTCCTCGGCGACGGCATGGGAATGACGACGCTGACCGCCGCGCGCATCTACGCGGTCGGTGAAGACGGCGCGCTCACGATCGACACGCTGCCCGAATCCGCGTTCGTGAAGACCTATTCGAACGACGCGCAGGTGACGGACAGCGCGCCGTCGATGTCGGCGTACATGACCGGCATCAAGACCAACAACGAAGTGATTTCGATGTCGCCCGACACGAAGGCGATCGAGCCGACCGCCGGCCTCACCGGCAACTGCGGCGCGAACAACGGCAAATCGGCGACGACGCTGCTGGAGATCGCGAAGGCGAAGGGGATGGCGACGGGTGTCGTGACGACCACGCGCGTCACGCACGCGACGCCCGCCGCGACCTACGCGCACGTGTGCCATCGCGATGCCGAGAACGACATCGCGGCCCAGCTCGTGCCGGGCGGCGCGGGCTACAACGGCGCGCTGGGCGACGGCGTCGACGTCGTGCTCGGTGGCGGCACGCAATTCTTCGTACCGAAGGACGGCGGCGGCAAGCGCACCGACGGGCGCAACCTGGTCAACGAACTGAAGGCCAAGGGCTACGCGTTCGCACAGAACCGCGACGACCTGCTGGCCGCGGATGCGACGAAGAGCGGGAAACTGGTGGGCCTGTTCTCGTCGAGCCACATGAGCTACGACCTCGATCGCGGCGCGACGAAGGAGCCGAGCCTGTCCGACATGGCGACGCGTGCGCTCGACGTGCTGCAGAACAACCCGAAGGGCTATTTCCTGATGGTCGAGGGCGGCCGGATCGATCACGCGCTGCATGACACCAACGCAAAGCGCGCGCTGCAGGACACGGTCGCGTTCGACAACGCGATCAAGGCGACGCTCGACAAGGTGCGCAAGACCGATCCCGACCTGAAGAACACGCTGATCGTCGTCACGGCCGATCACGATCACACGCTGGTGCTGAACGGTTATGCGGCGCGCACCGGTAAGACCGAAGCGGGCAAGCCCGGCGTGCTGGGCGTGCTGCGCAGCTACCAGACGGGCGCGGTCGCGAAGGACGCGGACGGCGCACCGTACACGATCATCGGCTTCGGCAACGGCGAGAACCGCGTGCAGGGCAGCCGCGCGGGCACCGCGCTCACCGACGCGGTGACGGGCGCCGACGATTATCGCCAGGAGGCGGTCGTGCGAATGGACAAGGGCAGCGAGACGCACGGCGGCACGGATGTGTTCCTCGGTGCGATCGGCCGCGGCGCGGATGCGTTCCACGGCGTGATCGAGAACAACAAGGTCTTCGAGCTGGTGCGCAACGCGGTGCAGCTTTGAGCGCCGACAACACGGGTACAGGGGAATACAGGATGTCGACCATCAAGTGCATCGCGGCGGCGCTGGCCGTCGTGGGTTTCGCATGCGGCCCGGCGCAGGCCGCCGGCCAGGCGAAGAACGTGATTTTCTTTCTCGGCGACGGCATGGGGCCGACGACCGTGACGGCGAGCCGGATCTACAAGGTCGGCGAGTCGGGACAACTGACGATGGAGAAGCTGGCCCGCACCGCGCGCGTCAAGACCTTCTCGAACGACGCGCAGACCACCGACAGCGCACCGTCGATGGCCGCGTACATGACCGGCGTGAAGATGAACAACGAAGTGCTGTCGATGTCGTCCGACACGCGCGCGGTCGCGCCGGGCAACGACGTCAACGGCAACAAGACCGTCAACAACTGCGCGCCGGGCAACGGCCAGCCGGTTGCGACACTGCTGGAACTGGCGAAGGCCCGCGGCAAGGCGGTCGGCGCGATCACGACGACCGAGCTCACGCATGCGACGCCCGCCGCGACCTACTCACACATCTGCCATCGCGACGCGCAGTACGACATCGCCGCGCAGGCGGCGCCGGGCGGGGCCGGCTACAACGCGGCGCTCGGCGACGGCGTCGACGTATTGATGGGCGGCGGCCGCAACCACTGGACGCCGTTCGATCCGGTGGCGAACAAGCGTGGGCGCGCGGACGGGCGCAACCTGCTCGACGAGATGAAGGCGAAGGGCTACACGGTCGTGGCCAGCAAGGATCAGCTCGCGCAAGCGGGTAACGGCAAGCTGGTGGGCCTGTTCAGTTCGACGAGCCATCTCGAGTACGAACTGGACCGCGTGGCGGGCAAGGGCGAAGGGCCGTCGCAGCCGAGCCTTGCCGACATGACGTCGAAGGCGATCGACGTGCTGTCGAAGAATTCGAACGGCTATTTCCTGATGGTCGAAGGCGGCCGGATCGATCACGCGCTGCACGGCACCAACGCGAAGCGCGCGCTCGAAGACACGGCGGCGTTCGACGAAGCGATCCGCGTCGCGCTGTCGAAGGTCGACCTGTCGAATACGCTGATCGTCGTGACGGCCGACCACGACCACACGATGACGATCAACGGTTATTCGAAGCGCGGCAATCCGATTCTCGACATCAGCCGCAACTATCGCGACGGCCAGCCGAGCAAGGATGCCGACGGCAATACCTACACGACGCTGGTGTTCGGCAACGGCGCGAACCGTCCGAACGTGCGCGCATCGGTCGATTCGGCGACGGCAATGAACGAGGCGTATCTGCAGGAAGTCGGCGTGCGGATGGGTAGCGCGGGCTCGGAGACGCACGGCGGCGGCGACGTGATGCTGTTTGCCGACGGTGCGGACGCGAAGGCGTTCAAGGGCACGATCGACAACACGAAGGTGTTCGGTCTCGTGCGCTCGGCGTTCGGTTTCTGACGCCGGTGACTGCCTTCATGACGAACGGGAATCCTCGATGAAACGCCAGCTTCTCGGTGCGCTCGCTTGCGGGTTGATCGCGTTGCCCGCCTTCGCGGCGGCGGATCTCGACGCCGTGCTGCTGCACGAAAGCCGCACGGTGACGGCCGACGGCGTGACGCGCACCACGATGTACCGCGAACGGATGGTGCGGCGCGACGGCCACGTGTGGGTCGAGCGCGTGCTGCCCGTCGCGGCGGCGGGCGGCGGTCATGGCGACGATCACGACCATGACCACGACGCGGCCCGTGCACACCAGGAGCCGCCGCGCGCCGGCGTGCAGCCGGCCGCCGCCCATGCCGGTCACAAGCACTTCAACTTCCAGGCGGCCGCACGGCACGTCACCTACGACGGCAAGGTGGCGCGCATCGAGTACGTGGATGCGGCGAACCGGACGGTCGTCGGCGTGCCGCCGGCCGAGTACGAAACCACGGGTTTCGACGGTTCGTGGGACAACGCGTACTACGTGACGCCGCCGTCGCAGCTGAAGCGGCTCGCGGTCGGGAAGCGCGGCGACGCGCCCGGCACCCGCTGGTACGAGCAGGCGGTCGAGTCGCCCGGCGCGCGCGGCGTGAACCGGATCCTGTGGAGCGAACGGCTGCAGGCGCCGCTGTCAGTCGAATACCGCAGTGCCGACGGCCGCGTCGTGCGCAAGCTGACGCTGACTCCGGAGCCGGCTGCGCGAAGGGCGCCGTTGCCGTGGCAGACGCTCGCCGGTTACACGCGCAAGGAATACGCGGACTACCTGGATTGACTGACGCGCGACTGATGACGCGGTCGCGCAGTCTCGACATTGGGTAAGCGGGGCTTGCGGTCAGGCCGGCCGGTATCGTCGCGCGATACGGCCGGGCCCTGGCCGTTTTTTTGTCCCGCCGCGCGGCAGGGATTGCCGACGAATTGCTAGTAGTGCGTACCGTCCGGCACGCGCGCCGCGGGCCGCGATGCGACCCGTTTGATCAAGCGATCGAGTGGTGTTGCATAGCCTCGCGCGATGACCGCGCTCAAGCCGGCCGACAGCGCCAGATATGCGATGAGCAACCCCAGCTTGCTGTCGCCGTGCATACCGGACGGCGGCCAGAACGTGCGCAGTGCGCCGAGCACGATCAGGTGAAACAGATACAGCTCGTAGCTGAGCCGGCCGCTCCAGCGCAGCGGCGCGAGCACGCGGAGGGGCGCGCGTTCGCGTTCGGCATGCGCGCCGATCAGCAGCACGGCCGTGCCGAGCGCCATCGCGGAGACGCCGATCACATGGCTTTCCGCGATCGGCCACGCGAGATAGAGCACCGTCATCGCCGCGGCCGCGAGCCACTGCACGGGCGCTGCCGCGAGCACCTGCCAGCGCGCGCGTTCGGCCAGCAACGCGGTACAGCAGCCGATCGCGATGCCGTCGAAGCACGCGAAGTACGCATAGAGGAAACCACCTTCGTCGCCCGGATGCGTGAAGCGGTACACGGGGCCGATCGCGGTTATCAACAGCCAGAACGCGAACAGCCGCGTGTCGCGGCGCAGCGCGATGCACAGCAGCGGAAACGACAGATAGAACACCTCTTCGACCGACAGCGACCACAGCACGCCGAGCGCGTAGTTGACCCAGCCGTATGCGCCGATCAGCACGTTCATCCAGAACGTGAGCGACGCGAGATTCACTAGCCAGAACGACACGGCGATGCCCTGCGGTGCGTGGTTGGTAAAGATCGGCACACCGGCCGCCGCAAGGCCGTTGACGAGCGCGAGCAGCAGGAGCAGGCACGGGACGATGCGCGCGACGCGCGACACGTAGAACGCGCGCACGTCGAGCGCGCCGAGGCTGCCCCAGCGGCGGCGCGCATTCGACGTGATCAGGTAGCCCGAGATCGCGAAGAACATCGTTACGCCATAGTTGCCGTTGCGCACGATCGCATGGATCGTGTCCCAGCCGAGCACGCGCGCAAGCGCCGTGTCGCGCAGCGGATACGCGATGTTGAAGTGGTGCAGCAGGACGAGCACGATCGACACGCCGCGCAGCAGGTCGATCCGCGCGTTGCGCGGGCCGGTGCTCATTGCGGCCTTGCCCGTTCGGCGAGCGCCGGCAGCGCGTCGAGGAGCGTGTCGCGCGCACGCAGCCCGGCGTTCGGCGCCTGCCGCTTGTCGTCCTGGATCAGGTACGCGAACGCGAGCTTGCGCGGCCCCTTCGCCGCCCAGCCGACGAACCAGCCGTATGCGTGCGACGCGTCGTACTTGAGCCCCGGCGATCCCGTGCCGGTCTTGCCGTGCACGATCCAGCCGTCCGGCTGCCTGTCGATCAACGTGATCCGCTCGGTCATGTCATACGCGTGCGCGCTGACCGGCAGCGTCCGGTTCGCGATCCCGCGCATGAAGCCGACTTGTTCGAGCGGCGAGATCCGCAACGACGAATTGACCCAGGCGCCCATCACACCGCTGGATTCGCCCTGTTGGCGGGTGACGTCCGCGTTGCCGTAGCCGAATGAGCTGGTGTACTGCTGGAAACGCGCTTGCCCGAGCGCCTGTGTGATCTGCTGCGAATACCAGAAGATCGACAGCTTCATCCAGCGCGCCGGGTCGGTCGGTTCGCGCCAGGGCGCGCCGCCCCAGTCGGGGTAGCCGGTGTGGAAGTCGAGCGTCGGCGTGTGTTCGTCTTTCAGGATGCCCGCATCGAAACCCATCAGGCTGATTGCGACCTTGAACGTCGACGCAGGCGTGACGCGGGTCGCACAATCGCCTTGCCGCACGAGCATCTGGCCGGTGGTTGCATCTGCGACCACGGTACAGACGGGGCGGGCATGCGCTGATGCTGCAGCCAGGAGGGCGGTGGTGAAGGCAAGCAGCGTGCGGCGCCAGTGTTCCAAGCAGGACTCCATTGAATCGGGATGCGCGCCATGCGGACCGGCCACTGGATCATGAAGACAGGGCGCGCGCAATGGGACAGGGGTATAGACGGTGCTTGTCGGAGCGGACCGTTGAGGCGGGACACAGTGTATCGGCTGCGTGGCGGATGTCGATCGGTCATGGTTGCAAGAGGCAGTGATGTTGTCGTGAGCAAAGGTGTTACTTCACTCAATAATTTCAGTGGAAATGCTATTTTCAGCATATGCTGAAATGTGAAATTTCAGTGAAATATGCGCTTCTTGTTTCAGGGAATGTGGTATTTTCAAGAAATGCTGAAAGGACCGTATTCAATGAAAGAAGAAACTCGTGCTGGTGACGCGCTTCGCGGGTTGCTCGAGAAGATTCCGATCCTTCAGGTCGAAGGCATCGATGCCGAAGCCGTGTCCGGCGATTGGCAGCCCGACTTGATCGCCCGGCTACGCGTGGACGGTCGGCAGCACTTACTCATCTGCGAGTACAAGTCCAACGGGCAACCGCGGTACGCCCGCTCGGCGCTGCTGGAGTTGCGGAATTACATTGCGCACCGAGCCCCCGAGGCGACGCCTGTCTTCATCGCGCCCTATCTCTCTCCCGCAGTGAAGCAGATGTGCGAAGAGAAGGGCGTCGGCTATCTCGACTTGCAGGGAAACGCCCGAATCGCTTTCGATGGCGTGTTCATCGAACGCCTGGTTGCGGACAAGCCCGTGTCCGAACAACGCGAACTCAAGTCGCTGTTCAAGCCGAAATCCGCGCAAGTGCTGCGCGTAATGCTGCGCGAGCCCGGCCGTGCATGGCGAGTCACGGAGTTGTCGGATATCTCCGGGGTCAGTCTCGGACACGTCAGCAACGTGCGCACCGGCTTGATTGATCGGGAGTGGGCGCGTGTGTCGGACAGTGGCCTCGTTCTCTCGGCACCCGACGCACTACTGGACGCATGGCGCGACAGCTACACGGCACCGCCTGGTGAGCGGTTGCGGTTCTACACGCCGTTGCATGGCAGCGCGTTCGAACACGCTGCCCGAAGCGCACTGCGCGTCGAAGAGGGTCCGGTTCGTGCGGCCTTCGCATCATTCTCGGCAGCGCAATGGCTTTCTCCGTACGGGCGCACCGGCACGCACTACTTCTTCGCCGACAAGGAAGGCCTGAGCAAGCTCCAGACAGCGTTGAAGCTTGCGGTCGCATCGAAGGGAGAGAACGTGGTTGTGACCGTCCCGAAGGACCTGGGTCCGCTCGCCGACGCAGTCGAACCTGCACCGGGCGCGGTCTGCACGAGTCCGATTCAGACCTACCTCGACCTCTCCATTGCCGGTGAACGCGGCGCCGAGGCAGCAGATCATTTACGCCAGGAAAGGCTCTCATGGTCCACATGACACCATCTCAGGAACCACAGTCGGCCGCTGAATACGATGACCGCACGACCGCGGCCGTGAAGTCCGTGCTGATCGAGATCGGCCAGATCCTTGGCAGCTTCAAGGGCAAGTTCGCCATCATCGGCGGCGCGGTTCCCTGGCTGCTGCTGGCCAACGAGGACATGCCCCACGTCGGCACGCTCGACGTGGACGTCGGGCTGGATGCGGAAGCACTCGGCGACGGTGAGTACGCGAACTTGATCGGAGCGCTTCAAGGCCATGGATACGCCCAGCGCGAGGGGCTTCGGCGCTTCCAGTTGGTCCGCAAGGTTCCCGCACGAGATGGCGGGGACGCGATCGATGTCGTCGTCGATTTCTTGATGCCGCGCGACGCGGAAATCGTCAAGAACCATCCACCCTTGATCAGCGACTTCGCCGTGCAACGGGCGGATGGTGCAGACCTGGCGATGCGGTTCTATCAACTCGTGGCGGTGGCTGGGGCGATGCCGGACGGCGGGACGAACCGCGTGGAGATCGCGGTGTGCTCGATTCCTGCCTTGCTGGCGATGAAAGGCCATGCGCTGGCGGGCCGCTACAAGCAGAAGGACGCTTACGACATCTACTACTGCGTGCGGAACTACCCCGGTGAGATCGAGGCGCTTGCACAAGAATGTCTCCCGCTCCTGGGGCATGCAAGCGGCGAACGCGGTTTTCGGCACATCGTCGAAAAATTCGATTCCTTCGACGGATACGGTCCCACCTGCGTGAGGCGCTTCGTCGAAGACACGCACGCGCTGGGCGATCGCACACCCGAGCAGTGGCAGCAGGACGCGTTCGGGCAGATCGATGCGCTGCTGCGCGCGATGGCGCTGCGAGACTGAGTCGCGCTCGATGGACTGCGCGCAACTTCGCGCACTGCTGGAACCTCTCGGCACGGGAATGAAAGATGCCGGCTACTGCTTGCGGCAGGCCGCAATTCCAGACGATTGCCAGATACATGAAAAAGCCCGCCGGCAGGCTTGCGCTTGCGGGCGGGCAAAGACACCTCGGCGAATTCGCGCGGGTGTCGCGTGAAGTCTGGAGAACCGCGTGGCGTCAGAACTTGTGGCGCAGCGCGAGGCGCACGGCCACCTGATTCGACGTCGACGACGGCGCGTCGGTGCCGGGGATGAACGCCTGGTCGAGGATCGAGTTCGTCTTGTCGCCGGCGATGTGCTGGTACGCGGCCTGCACGTATACGTCGGTGCGCTTCGACAGGTTGTAGTCGGCCATCAGCCCGACCGAGTGGATCTTCGGCTTCGCGTCGCCGGTCGATGCGTCGTACTTCTCGAGCGACAGCACGTACTGCGCGCCGACCATGAACGCCGGCGTGATCTGGTACGAACCGTTCAGCTCGAAGTTCTGGTACTTGATCGCGCTGACCGTCGCTCCCGGCGCGATGATCGCGCCCGGCGTGCCGAGGTAGCCGTTGCCGGTCGGGTTCTTGTAGTTCGAGTTCGTGTACGCGAAGCCGACCGTCGCGGGCCCGAACGTGTAGTTGATGCCCGCGCCGAACACGCGCATGCGCTCGGCGATGAAGCTCGCGTCGTTCGCGGTGATCGCGCCCGCCGAGCCGTCGCCCGGGTGGTTCGCCTGCAGGTACGCGGCGCCGATCAGCAGTCCGTTGTTCTGGTACTGCGCGCCGAAGCTGTACGCGCGGTTGTCCGAGAAGTTCGTGCTGTTGCTGAAGCTGTAGGCGCCACCGAACTGGAAGCCGCCGAAGTTCGGGCTCGCGTACTTGACGGTGTTGTCGAGGCGGAACGAGTTGTCGGTGTTGTCGTTGTCGAACGGGTGCGCGAGCAGGTAGCCGCCCCAGTTGCCGTTGGCGGTGGTCGGCGCGAGATAGTCGACGACCGAGTCGTACTGGCGGCCGAACGTCAGCGTGCCGTACTGCGCCTGGCTCAGGCCGACGTACGCCTGGCGGCCGAACATGCGGCCGCCCTGGTTGAGCCGGCCGGTGTTCACGTCGAAGCCGTTCTCGAGCTGGAAGATCGCCTTCATGCCGCCGCCGAGATCCTCGCTGCCCTTCAGGCCCCAGCGGCTGCCTTGCGCGTAGCCGCTCGCCATTTCGTAGACGTGGCCGGTGCCGACGTTGTTCGTGTAGTTCAGGCCTTCGTCGATCACGCCGTACAGCGTGACGCTGCTTTGCGCGAATGCGGGGGACGCGAAGGCGGTCGTTACGGCCAGCGCCGTCAGGGTCTTTTTCATTGAGATCTCCGGGATATCCAGCTTGTATCGGTTGTCGTGAGCGCGTCCGGCGAGGCGCGCCCCGTCATCCGGGGCGATCCGGCGCAGCGCGCGCGGCGCCGGAAACGCGCAATGCGCGGCGGCGCGGCGACCGGCAGCGTCGGGTCGTGTCTCCTCCGATGACACCGCGCATTCTTCCCAACCCTAAAAAGAACCGAAAGCGAGTAATTTCGATGGATGGGATCGGGTTCGCCGATGGGGGCGCGACGGGCGGTTTCGACAGTCGAAACGGCACGCGTGGCGCTGCGGTGCAATGCCGGCCGAACAACCGCCGGGCGTGGGCGCGACACGGCTCGCGCCGGGCCGCGATCGGCCTCGGGAAATCGGCCGAGACGCCCGTCCGGCGGGCCTGACGGGGTATCCGGCGATCGATTGGCGCTGCCGATTGCAATGATCGGAATTACTCGTTTCCCTAAACAAATTGGTGGCTCAAAGATGCAGACTGACCGGACGTGGATGAATTCGCGATTCGCCGGTCGCCGCGCATGCCGCGACGCACAAACTACAGATTCAATTTGGAGACGACCCACCATGCAGATTCGACGACTGAAAACGGTCCTTCTCGCCGCCGCGGCGATCCTGTCCGCGCCCGCCGCCCATGCGGCCGGCGGCGCGTGTGCCGACGGCAAGACGGTCCATTTCGCGGGCATCACGTGGGAGAGCGGGTCGTTCGCGACCGAAGTGCTGCGGCAGATCATGGAGAAGGGCTACGGCTGCAAGACGGACGTCGTGCCGGGCAGCACGGCCGCGACGGAAACGGCGCTCGCGCGCAACGACCTGCAGATCTGGGCCGAGCAGTGGACGGGCCGCAGCGAGATCACCGCGAAGGCCGTCGCATCGGGCTCCGTGAAGCTGATCGGCGACACGCTGCCGGGCGGCACGACGGAAGGCTGGTTCGTGCCCGAATACGTGGTGAAGGGCGATCCGGCGCGCAACATCAAGCCGGTCGCGCCGGGGCTCGTGTCGGTCGAGGATCTGCCGAAGTACAAGCAGGTGTTCGCCGACGAGGAGGAACCGGACAAGGGCCGCTTCCTGAACTGCCCGACCGGCTGGGACTGCGAGCGCGTGAACTCGCGCCTGCTGAAGGTGCTGAAGCTCGACCAGTCGTACACGAACTTCCATCCGGGCACGGGCGCGGCGCTCGACGCGGCGATTGCTTCCGCGTACCAGCGCGGCGCGCCGATCGTGTTCTATTACTGGGGCCCGGCCGCGCTGATGGCGAAATACAAGTTCGCGGCGCTGAAGATGCCGGCCTATAACGAAGCATGCTGGAAGACGCTGCGCGACGAGAGCAGCACGCACCAGTGCGCGTCGTCGTACATGGTGTCGCGGCTGACGGTCGGCGTGTCGAAGCCGTTCGCCGATGCGAACCCCGATCTCGTCGGCGTGTTCGGCAAGGTGCGTTTTCCGATGGACTTCCTGAACCAGACGATCCTCGAGATGACGACGAAGAAGATCGACGGTGCGGCCATGGCCACGCAGTTCCTGAAGACCCGCCAGGACATGTGGAAGCAGTGGGTGCCGGCCGACGTCGCGCAGAAGATCGCCGGCAACCTGAAGGGCGCGTAACCTGCGCGCGGCGGCGGGCTCGCGCCCGCCGTCGCCGTCACGCGCCTTCGCGGCGCGACGGAGAACGATCATGAACGGCTTCTTTCTGCACCTGTCGATCGCCGACTGGGTCAACAGCGCGCTCGAGACTTTCGTCGCGCAATACGGCGACAGTTTCCATCACTTCAGCACGATGCTGCTGCGCTACCTGCTCGTGCCGCTCGAAGGCGCGCTGCGCGTGGCGCCGCCGTGGCTCGTGCTGCTGGTCGTCGGCGCGATCGCGTGGAATGCGACGCGCCGCATCGGCCTCGGCGCGCTCTTCATGCTGCTGCTTTACGCGATCGGCTGCTTCGGCCTGTGGGACAAGCTGATGCAGACGCTCGCGCTGATGCTCGTCTCGACGGTGCTGTCGGTTGCGATCGGCGTGCCGCTCGGCATCCTCGCGTCGCGCAGCGCGTGGCTGCGCCGGATGCTGCTGCCCGTGCTCGACGTGATGCAGACGCTGCCGAGCTTCGTGTACCTGATCCCGGTGCTGATGCTGTTCGGCCTCGGCAAGGTGCCCGCGATCCTCGCGACGATCATCTACGCGCTGCCGCCGCTGATCCGCCTGACCGATCTCGGCATCCGCCAGGTCGATCCGGACGTGACGGAAGCCGCGCGCGCGTTCGGCACGACGCGCTGGCAATTGCTCGTCAACGTGCAGATACCGCTGGCGCGGCCGAGCATCATGGCCGGTATCAACCAGACGACGATGATGGCGCTGTCGATGGTCGTGATCGCGTCGATGATCGGCTCGCGCGGGCTCGGCGAGGACGTGCTCGCGGGCATCCAGACGCTCGACGTCGGCAAGGGCACGCAGGCCGGCCTCGCGATCGTGATTCTCGCGATCGTGATCGACCGGATCAGCCAGGGCTTCGGCCAGGAGCGACGCGCACGCCGCCGGCTTGCGCAGCAGCGCCGGCAGAAGGGCGCGTCGCGCGTACCGTACCGGCTGCCGCGCAAGGCGCAGTCGGCGGGCGTCGATTCGAATCAGGCGACGCAATCGTCGCGCGCATAGGAACGGAGACAGACATGGCGACCATCGACGTCAAACACGTGTACAAGCTGTTCGGGCCGCAGGCCGCGCATGCGCGCGTGCTCGACCTGCTGCGCTCCGGCAAGCGCAAGGCCGACGTGCTGGCCGAAACGGGCTGCAACGTCGGGCTCAACGACGTGAGCCTCGGCATCGAGTCGGGCGAGATCTTCGTGATCATGGGGCTGTCGGGTTCCGGGAAGTCGACGCTCGTGCGGCACTTCAACCGTTTGATCGAGCCGACGGCCGGCGAGATCGTGATCGACGGCAGCGACGTGATCACGCTCGACGCGCACGGGCTGCGCGAGTTGCGCCGTTTCAAGGTCAGCATGGTGTTCCAGAACTTCGGGCTGCTGCCGCACCAGACCGTGCTCGACAACGCGGCGTATGCGCTGCGCACGCGCGGCGAGAAGCGGCACGACGCGGCCGAAGCGGCGCGCAACTGGCTGACGAAGGTCGGGCTCGACGGCTACGGCGACCACTACCCGGACGAGCTGTCGGGCGGGATGCGGCAGCGCGTCGGCCTCGCGCGGGCGCTGGCCGCGGATACCGACGTACTGCTGATGGACGAGGCGTTTTCGGCGCTCGATCCGCTGATCCGCACCGAGATGCAGGATCAGCTGCTCGAACTGCAGGCGACGCTTTCCAAGACGATCGTGTTCATCACGCACGATCTCGACGAGGCGCTGCGCATCGGCGACCGGATCGCGATCCTGCGCGACGGCACGCTCGTGCAGGTCGGGACGCCGGACGACATCCTGTCGCGTCCCGCCGACGATTACGTGCGCAGGTTCGTGGAGAAGCGGTCGAGCGTGAACTGAGCCGGCGCGAGAACGGCCAGCGAAGCACGGGGTGTCCCGCCTGCGTTTTGAGCGGCAGCCGGCGGGCACCCGCACATGATCGAGCCTCGGGCGGCCCGCGGGTTCCGTGTGGTGCACCGCAGCAGGATTTGCGTCGCCACTCCAGCGCGCCTGCCGGCCGGAGTCCTCGTTCCGGTCGATAACCCGACCCGCGCGCGCCAACGCTCGCCGCGGACAGAATTCGAAGAAAAAGCGACCTATCACAGTCGAAACATTTCTGAATGGCGTTCCAAGCGGGCTTTTGACGCCTTGGTGGAATGAATTCGGCGAGCGTCCTTGCCGGACTTGCGTTTGCGATCGGGATCGAATACCCGGCGCTACAGGCATACCCGGATGCGCCAGACGCGGCAGGCTCAAAAGTGAAACATTCCGCGCTTGCAGGACCTGCGTTCGTCATGTCAGGCAAGCGTATGAATGTAAAGGGGAAATCCATCCGCATATCGCGGATGTCCCGGCGCCATGCCGATCCACGCGTTTCAGACTTGAAACATAAACCGCGTGCCGGGATCGGGCAGTCAGGCCACGTCGCGTGAAGAATCCAACGGTCTCTTTGTGTTCATGCCGCATGCGGGATTGGCATCGCCGATGCGTGGTGTCGTCCGGATTGGTGCGGTCGGCCAACCGTTCCTCGTTACTTCAGGAGGATTTCATGCGCAAGACTTTATTGGCGTCCGCTGCGTTTCTCGCCTTGGGATGCAGCGGCTACGCGATAGCGAATCCATGCAGCAGCGATACCAGTTCGACATGCAGTCAGAAAGCCGATGACGGATCGAACACCCTCACCAACACAGTCAACTCAAGCCAGACCAGCACCACCGGGTCCAATGCGAATGAGGTTTCGCCGGGCGCGAGTGTCTATCAGGATTCGTACAACAGCACCAAGGTCGTCGCGCTCAGCAAGCTCGACGGCTACGTCAGCAATGTCCAGGTCTGGGGTATCGGCAACCACGCGACCAACTCGGGCAGCGCGGCGGGCGGAAGCGGCGGCAAGGGCGGCAACGGGTATGGCTACGGTGGCACGGGCGGTAACGGCGGAGGCGGCGGTGCGGGCGGCGACGGCGGCAAAGGCGGCAGCGCGCATAACGGCAGCGCCACGGCGGGCAACGCCAGCAATGGCAGCGCGACGGCCGGCACCGGCAACGCCGGCAAGGGCGGCAACGGCGGTGCGTCCGTGGCTGATGGCGGGACAGGCGGCTCCGCCACGGCGAGCGGCGGCTACGGTTCCGGCAAGGGCGGCGGCGCAGTCGCGGCCTCGGTCGGCGTAGGCGGCGACGGCACGGGCAGCGGCACCGGCTGGGGCGGCGGAACCGGCACCGCCAATCCGGGTTCCGCGTGGGCCAGGAATCATGGCAGCGGAAGCGCGTCGGCATCGGCCGGCAGCGGCACCGGCACCGGCACGGGGACCGGCAGTGGTACGGGTAGCGGCACCGGCGGCGCAGGGTCGGCGGGTACGTCGACCGCTTCGGGCGGATCGGGCTCGGGCATGGGTGGCGCAGGCACGTCTTCGGGCGGAGCAGGCGGCTCGGGCGCGGCCGTTGCGGGCAACGGCGCTGCAGGCGGCGCAGGCACGGGCGGCAGCGCGACGAACGGTGGCGCGACGACGACGGCCGGCAACGGCAGCGCAACCGCGGGTAGCGGCGCAGTGGGCGCGATGGGCGGCGCGGGCGGCGCAGGCGGCGTCGGCGCAGGCGGCACCGGTAACGGTGCGGTCGGCGGCGCGGGTGGCGCAGGCGGAGTCAATACGGTCGACGCGGGGACGTTCAACATGTCCAACGCGATGACGAGCGTCGGCCAGACCGCGGCGGGCATCATGGTCGCCAACCAGAACAGCGGCATGGCGTCGCTCATTCAGCAGGCCGTGACCGTGCAGGCGAACCTGACCGTAGGACGTTAGAAGGCCGGTTGGTCCTGGCGAGTCGAATGCATGGACGCGGGCGCATGCGATCCCGCGGCTTGCGTTCCATCGCCGGACGGAAGGACTGCCGGCGAGGGCGGGATGGCTGAATGGCCGTCTCGCTCCCGCTGGCGCAGGCCGGGCTGATTTCCGTCGATCGACGGTCACGCGGATTCCGCTCCCTGTGCGCCGGGTTCGAGCCGACTCGCGCAGGGACCAAGGAGACAGCCATGCGAATCCGAACGGCACTTTCGCTGGTGATATTGCCTGCGGCGCTGCTGCCGGGCCTGACGGCCCATGCCGCGGATGACGGGGCACGAACCGTTGCGGTGGAGGCAGCCGTCGGCGTGGCGCCGGCAGCCGTACCTTCCCCACCCACCGCGCGCGCGGATCAGGCCGCTCCGGCCGAGGCCGCCGCACCCCCTGCGACCGGCGCCGCGACCGCGCAAGCGGGCAGCTTCGGCGTCGCGATGACACCCGACCAGCTCGACGAGCATCGGGGTGGCGATGCGCTGATCGGCCAGAACTATCTGACTGGCGCGGTGACCGACAACGTGGCGAACCGGGTGTCGACCGGCTCGAATTCGATCGCCGACGGCTCGTTCGCCAATTCGAGCGGTCTGCCGACGGTCATCCAGAATACCGGCGCCAACGTGTTGATTCAGAACGCGACGGTGCTCAACGTGCGCTTCGGGAACTGACCGATGAGACAGGTTGCCGCAGCGTGCATCGCGGTGCTCGCGTACGCGCTATCCGGCCCGGTTGCACGGGCGGACGAGATGACGGTCGTCGATCCGACGGGCGCCGGCTATGCGATGCACGTCACGAGTCTCAAGGAAGCGCGCTTCAAGCGCACCGTCAAGCAGCAGTTCGATTTCAGCTGCGGGTCGGCTGCCGTCGCGACGCTGCTGACTTATCAGTACGACTATCCGATGACCGAGCAGACCGCCTTCGCCCAGATGTGGGAGAACGGCAATCAGGAGAAGATCCGCCGGCAGGGCTTCTCGCTGCTCGACATCCGGCGTTTTCTCGGCGCGCACGGCTTCGTCGCGGACGGCTACGAACTGCCGTTGCAGACGCTCGCCAAGACGCACACGCCGGCGATCGTGTTGATCACCGAGCACGGCTATCACCATTTCGTGGTCGTGAAGGGGCTGCGTGACGGGCGTGTGCTCGTCGGCGATCCGGCCACCGGCACGCGGCCGATGTCGCTGGCGAGTTTCGAGCAGAAGTGGGAAGACCACGTGATTTTCGTGATTCACAACCGGCCCGAGCTGGCAGTGTTCAACGACCCGCGTGACTGGCGCGTCGCGCCAAGCGCGCCGCTCTACACCGGCATCGCCCGCGACGGCCTGTACAACGTCGTGATGCCGAAGCATGGCCCGAGCGACTTTTGAGGACCGTCATGAGATCCGAGACCAGGAAGATCGCCGGCATCGCCGCGATGGTGTGCGGCGGGGTGACGTCCGTGAGTGCGGCAGCGATGCAGGACGGCGTGCCGTCCGCAACCGTCGAGCCTGTCGCGCAGACGAGCGGTGTCGTGCCGGCCTCCGAACCGAGTGGCGCGCAAGAACGGAGCTGGTCGGCGGCCGACGCGATCGCGCTCAGCGACGCGCGCCTCGATGAGATGCGCGGCGGCTTCGATATGCCGAGCGGCCTGAAGGTTTCGTTCGGCGTGTCGCGTGTCGCGTTCGTGAACGGCAATCTGGTCGCGTCGACCAGCTTCAACATCCCGGACATCAGTCATATCACGGCGCAACAGGCGCAGGCGCTGGCGGCCGCCAATGCGGGCGGGCTGATCCAGGTCGGCGCCGGTAACGCCGCGCAGCCCGCCGCGCTGCCGGCGCTGACCGGCGCGGTGATCCAGAACACGTTGAACAACCAGCAAATCCAGGCGATGACGACGATCAACACGACCGTCAACACACTGTCGATGTTCAAGAACCTGAACGTGATGTCGACGCTGAGCCATGCGCTGCTCGGCGCGTTGCCGGGACGATGACGGCTCGGCGCGCGACCGATGCATGGCTGATGAGCGGGCAGCGGCCCGCCGTCGGCGCTGTCCGGTGATCAGAACGCAATCGGCACGCGCAGCGTCATGACCACGTCCGGCGTGTCGCGCGTGAGACCGGCGCCGATCGAAAGATTCAGCGTGGTCTTCGGCGACAGCCGGTACGAGTAACCGACGAGCAACGTGCCGAGTATCACGCGTACCGAGCTGGGGACCGTCTGGCCGTTCTGTTTCGTGGGCAGCACGATGCTCTGGTCGTAGCCGAGGCTCACCGACGCTTTCTCGTTCAGCGCGAGGCCCATGCCGATATTGAAGCCCCAGATGTCGCCGGGCTGCACCTTGCCGACGAAGTCCTTCTGGCCATCGAGAATCGTGAGGCTGAGATTGTCGCGGCTGAAGCTGTGCAGATAGCTCACGTTGCCGAAGAACACCACCGGGTCGGACGGAAAGAGCCACGTGAGGCCCGGCTGAATCGCGTAGAAGCCGGAGCCCGTCGGTTGCTCGAGCGGCAGGCCGGTGCCGGTCGCATTGCCGACGCAGCGCGTGACGCAGTCGGTGACGACGTCGAACGGGCTCTTGCCGGTGGCCGTCTTGAAGCGCAGCCAGCCGATGTAATAGAACTTGTCGGGGCCGCCGATATTGAACTGGTAGCGCAGCGTCATTTCGACGTCGCCGAGGCCCTTGCCGTGGCTGTTGAACGCGTTGTCCTGGGCGGTACCGGTGAAGATCTCGCGGCTGATCGTGTCGTTCGTCGAGTACACATAGGGGATACGGACTTCGACTTCCATCCGGTTGGTGATCCCGTAGCGCACCGCGACCGCAGCCGTCAGCGTGGTGGTCTTGACTTCCCGCACGTCGACCAGGCCGATCAGCAGCGCCGGGATGATCGTGTAGCCGACGAGTGCGACGCGGTCCGACGACGAATAGCTGAACTGAAGCGATGGCTCGACGACGAACTTGTGCTTCGGCGTCAGCACGCCGGGCTGATCGAAGATCGGCGCGACGGGCGGCGGCGCGGTGTCCGGCACCGGCGCCTGGCCGACCGGCTGGTTCGGCGGCGCGGCGGGCCCGACCGCGGATTGCACGTTTCCGGGGGCATTGCCTGCCATGCCGCCCGGGGCGCCGGTATCGGGCTGCGGCGCTGCGTCGCCGGAGCCGCTGGCGTCCCCGGGGCCCGTGCCGCGCCGGGCCGCGAGTTCTCGGTTGTCCAGCGCCCGGCTCAGGCGAGAGAGACTGGCTTCCTCGTTGGCCAGCCTGCGCTTGAGCGCGTTCAGTTCCTGCTGATGGTGATCGACTTCCTGGCGCAGTGCGGAAATGTTCTCCTGCGTCGACTGGGCGTCCAGCGACTGGGCCTGCGTTTCGGCCTGAAAGAGCAGCACGCTTGCATAGCTGATGGCTTGGATGCAGCGAAATGGCATGCGCTTCACGGTGCGCCTCCACGATCGGGCCCGCGGTTCTCTCCCCGGTGCACGCCGACGGCAGGCCGCGCGCGCGTTGCCCCGGATCGCTTCGCTTCGCGTCACGTCACGCGAGCGCTGAACGCGCGTCACATCGCACGCGAGCCAAAGGATCTCTCCGGCCGCATCGATGTGCGTGATCGAACGCAATGAAACTTCGGCAGCGAGGCCGCGCGCCGACACTGGTTTGTCGTGTGCACAACGTCCCCACGACGTCACGTCCCGCCGGCCGAACGACACGGCGACACCTGTTTCGCGGGGACTTCCGTCAAACCGAATGCACGTTTCGAGCCTGTGCGCACGGGCCGAGCGGCATGTTCATGGGAGTGTTTTCCCGTGTACCGGCGGGCATTGTTCCGACCAGACGATGCACGGGGCCGGCCGACGTCGCCGGAGACGCGATCGCGTGGAAATCTTGCGTTCCGTTCCGGCCGCGACGCGCGTCGATTCCGCGGGAAGCGGTTCGCGCGAGCGTCGGGCCGTCGCGTCAGTGCGGGACGGATTCGCGGGTGGGCATCCGCGTGCTGGCGGTTTCCGCGCGTTGTGCATCCGCCAGGATCAGATCCGCGCCTTTCTCCGCGACCATCATCGTCGGCGCGTTGATGTTGCCCGACGTGATGTTCGGGAACACCGACGCATCGACGATCCGCAGCGCCTGCAGCCCGTGCACGCGCAACGACGCATCGACGACCGACGTCGCCGCATCGGGCCCCATCGCGCACGATCCGCACAGGTGGTAGATCGAACCCGACTGTTCGCGGAAATACTGCAGCATCGCTTCGTCCGAGTCGACCTGCGGCCCCGGCGAGATTTCCTCGACGGTCATCGACTTCAGCGCCGGCGCGCGCATCAGCGCACGGATCACCTTGCTGCCCTGCACGGCTTCGTCGAGATCCTTCTGCGTGGTGAGTGCGTTGATGCGGATCTTCGCGGCGTCTTCCGCGCGGTTCGACGCGATCTCGATCGTGCCGCGGCTCGTCGGCCGGCACGGGTTGAACGCGATCAGGAAACCCGAATACGGCTCGGGCTTGATGCTCGCGCGGTCGCTCTTCGGAATCCGGTACGACAGCGGGTTGAAGTAGAGCTGGATGTTCGGCTCCTGCGTGTCGGCCGAACCGCGGAAGAAACCGCCGGCCTGGTTCACGCTCATTGCGAGCGGGCCGCGCTTCGTCAGCAGGTAACGCAGCCCGATCTTCATCTTGCCGAGCAGCGTGCCCATCTCGTCGTTCAGCGTCGGCCGGTTCGCCTTGAAGTAGAAGCTCACGCACAGGTGGTCCTGCAGGTTGCGGCCGACCGCCGGCAACGCGTGCACGAGCGGCACGCGCTCGCGTGCGAGCAGCGCCGGATCGCCGACGCCCGACAATTGCAGCAGCTTCGGCGTATCGACCGCGCCGGCCGCGAGGATCACCTCGCGCGCGGCGACGAGCGTTTCGTCGCCGTGCTCGCCCGCGACGACCACGCCGGTCGCGCGCGTGCCGTCGAACGTCACGCGCCGCACGAGCACGCCGGAGCGCAGCGTGAGGTTCGCACGACCCAGCGCGGGCCGCAGGTACGCGAAGCTGCTCGAACAGCGTTCACCGTTCTTCGTGTTCAGGTCGTAGATGCCCGCGCCTTCGAACTGCGCGCCGTTGAAATCGTCGGTGCGCGGCAGGTTCAGCTGCGCGCAGCCTTTCAGGAACTCGTGGACGATCGGATGCACGTCGGCCTTCATCGACGTGATGTGGATCGGCCCCGTCGCGCCGTGATGCTGCGGATCGGTCACGCCGGCCGCGTGGGTTTCGAGCTTGCGGAAGTACGGCAGCACGTCGTCGTACGCCCAGCCCGGATTGCCGGCATGGGCCCAGTCGTCGTAGTCGCTGCGCTGGCCGCGCACGTAGACCATCGCGTTGATCGAGCCCGACCCGCCGACCACCTTGCCGCGCGGGCAGTACAGCTTGCGATCGGCGAGCTGCGCTTCGGGCTCGCTGTAATACATCCAGTTGTAGCGGCGGTTGTAGTAGGTCTTCGTGAAACCGACCGGCACCTTGAACCAGAACGACGCGTCGCGCTCGCCCGCTTCGAGCAGCAGCACCGAATGCCGGCCCGATTCGCTGAGGCGGTTCGCGAGAATGCAGCCGGCCGAGCCCGCGCCGACGATGATGTAGTCGTAAGTCATGGTCGCGTTGTTCCTGGTCAGCCCTTCGCGGGGGCGAGATCCTTCACGTCGACGGGTTTGTCGCCCATCTGCAGGTGCAGCCGTTCGCCGGTGTAGGGCGTGTGCCGCTTCACGACGTCCATGTCGAGCTCGATGCCGAGGCCCGGCTCGTTCGACGGGATGATGTAGCCGTCTTCCCAGCGGATCGGCGTCTTCACGACCTCCGAATGGAACCCGCCCCACGTCATGATGCTTTCCTGGATCAGGAAGTTCGGCGTGCAGGTCGCGAGCTGGATGCTCGCGGCCGCGCCCACCGGCCCGTTGTACAGGTGCGGCGCGATCTGCGCGTAGTGCACTTCCGCGAGCGTCGCGATCTTCTTCGCTTCGAGCAGGCCGCCCACGCGCGCGACGTTCAACTGCAGGATCGACGCGCCGCCTGCCTGCAGCAGCTTGTGGAATTCGTACTTGGTCGTCAGGCGCTCGCCGGTCGCGATCGGAATCGACGTGTGTTTCGCGACTGCGGCGATCGCTTCTTCCTGGCCCGGCGGCACGGGTTCCTCGAACCACAGCGGATCGTATTTTTCGAGCCGCTTCGCGAGCCGGATCGCCGACGACGGCACCATCTGCCCGTGCGTGCCGAACAGCAGGTCGGCCTTGCTGCCGACGGCCTCGCGCACGCGGCGGCAGAACAGCTCGCAACGGTCGAGCACTTCGAGCGACAGCTGGTGGCCCGAGTAGGCCGTGTACGGGCCGGCCGGATCGAACTTGACGGCCGTGAAGCCGAGCTTCACGTTCTCCGCCGCGCATTCGGCCGCGAGGTCGGGATCGTCGTAGTCGTATTCGCCTTTCGCGTTCTTCGGGTACAGATACGTGTACGAGCGCAGCCGCTCGTGGATCCTGCCGCCGAGCAGTTCGTACACGGGCTTGCCGGCGGCCTTGCCGATGATGTCCCAGCACGCCATCTCGAGGCCGCTGACGACGCCCATCATCGTGAGGTCGGGCCGCTGCGTGAAGCCGCTCGAATAGGTCTGTCGGAACAGCCGCTCGACGTGATGCGGGTCGTGGTTCAGCAGGTAGCGGTCGAACACGTCGTCGATGATCGGGCCCATCGCCTTCGGATGGAACGTCGCCGAGTAGATCTCGCCGACGCCTTCGATGCCGTCGTCGGTCTTCAGCTTCACGAAGATCCAGTACATCCCGCCGATATGCGGCGGCGGCACGGCGACGATGTGGGTTTCGAGCGAAACGATCTTCATGCGGACTCCTTGAGGCGGTTGAGGCGGTATTTGAGGAACGCGGCGGCGCCCGCGCCGCAGAGCGCGATGGCCGCGATATAGCCGAAATAGAGCTGGTAGCCGTGCGCGCCCGGGTAGGTCTGCGTCACGTAGCCGTTGATCAACGGCACGAACACGTCGGGCGAATAACCGAGCACCGAGATCAGGCCGATCGCGAGGCCCGCGCAATGCGTCGGCACCTTGCAGTCGTCGAGCAGCGACCAGTACAGGCCGCGGATCGCATAGGTGAGGATGCCGATGAACAGCACGAGCACGACGAGCATCGCCTGCGGGCTGTGCGGCGGTGCGGCGATCAGCCCGACGAGCGACAGCGCGGCCAGCACGAGCGCCCAGAACAGCACGGACACCTTCGATACGCGGTCGCCGAGGAAGCCGCCGCCGATGCCGCCGACGGGGCGCATCCACAGCTTGAGCGTCGTGATGAAGCCGGCCGCCGTCGCGCTGAGCCCGAAATTGCCTTCGTGCAGGTACGCGGAGAAGCTGTAGGTCGCCCAGAACACCTGGTAGCCGCAGAACACGATCGCCGCGACGAGCCACAGCTCGGGGATTGCCGCGAGCGTCTTCAGGTCGGCCAGCACGCTGCCTTTGCGGCGCTCGGTGGCCGCCGCGCGATCGTTCGCGCGGGACGGATCCTTCACCAGCGCAAGCAGCACGCCGAGCGCGATGCAGAAGAATGCATACAGATGCACGACGAGCTTGAAGCCGGCCGCATCGGTGCCGCCGCGCGCTTGCGTCACGTAAGCGAACAGCGTGATCGCGATCGTCGCGAGCAGCGCCTCGACGAGCCCGCGGCCGCCGTCGAGCAGCCCGAAGAAGCGGCCCTGTTCGTCGGGGCCCGCGATCATGTTCACGCGCTTGATCACGGCCGCCCAGAACGTGAGGCCGGTGGTCAGCCCCCAGCCGCCGAAGATCAATACGAGCAGGTTGAACGACGGCCCGGTCGCGTAGACGAGCCCGAGCGCGCCCGTCGCCAGCAGCGAGAAGCAGATCAGCCAGCGCGGCGACAGGCGGTCGGCGAGCCAGCCGCTCGGCAGGTAGCTGACGAGAAAGATCGTGCCGAGCGACGAATACAGATAACCGAGCTGCACGTCGTCGATACGGAAGAACTGCAGCATCGTCGGCTGGTACACCTGCCGCAGGTACAGCATCGGGTAGATCGCGCCCGCGGCGATCACGAGCAGCAGCAGTTGCAGGTAGCGTTGCGCGCGCGAGTCGGGCGACGCGTGCGTTTTGTCGTGCAACGCGAGCGACGCGGCGGGCGTCGACGGTTGGGTCGGCATGATGTCTTCCTCCATCAGACTTCCTTCAGGCGGAGTCTGCAGATTTGTTTTGTGTTCGATCGGATCAGGGGCGGCGCGCGCGGCGTGGTGTCGGGATGCGCGCGCCGGAAACGGAGCGTCGGCGTGGCGTCAGTACTTCATGACGACGAGGCGCGTCTGCGTGAATTCGAGCATTCCGTGCTTGCCGTCGTCGCCGCCGAGGCCCGAGCGCTTCCAGCCGGCGTGGAAGCCCTGGTACGGGTCGGCCGGCGTGCGGTTCACGTACAGCTCGCCCGCCTCGATCGCGTTCGCGACGGTCATCGCGGTGCGGTATTGCTCGGTGTAGAGCACCGACGACAGCCCGAACTGGTGGTCGTTCGCGAAGCCGATGGCCTCGTCGATCGTCGAGTAGCGCAGCACGGGCATGATCGGGCCGAAGGTTTCCTCCTGCACGATCTCCATGTCCTGCCGGCAGTTCGTCAGCAGCGTGGCCGGGTAGAAGAAGCCGGGGCCGTCGGGGATCGCGCCGCCGGTTTCGAGCGTCGCGCCTGCCGCGATCGCGCGTTCGACCATCCCGTGGATGTGCGCGCGCGCCGACGCGCTGACGAGCGGGCCCATGTTCGACGGATCGGCCGCGCGGTTGCCGCTGCGTACGGCGCCCATCTTTTCCTTCAGCAGCGCGACGAAGCGGTCGTGCACGCTGTCGTGCACGTACACGCGTTCGATGGCCGTGCACAGCTGGCCGCAGTGGGTCGTCTTCGATGCGACGAGCGCGGCGGCCGCGCGTTCGAGGTCGGCGTCGGGCTCGATGATCGCGGGCGTCTTGCCGCCGAGTTCGAGCGACGGTTTCGCGATGTTCGCCTTGCAGTAGTCGAGCACCTTGCGGCCGGCGTTCACGCTGCCCGTCAGCGTGATCATCCCGACCGCCGGATGCGTGCACAGCGCCTCGGCCGTCACGTGGTCCATCGTCAGGATGTTGATGACGCCGGGCGGGAAGCCCGCATCGTCGGCGGCCTTCGCAATCTCGAACGCGGACACCGGCGTGTGGTTGCTCGGGCGCACGACCACCGTGTTGCCGGCGATCAGCGCGGGCGCGACCTTGCGCAGCAGCGTGTAGACGGGATAGTTGAACGGGATCAGGCATGCGACGACGCCGATCGGCTCGCGCTGCAGGAACAGGTTCTCGTCGGGCGTGTCGCTCGGGATGATCTCGCCCTCGATCCGGCGCGCCCACTCGGCGTGGTAGCGCGTGATCTGGCCGGCGTAGACGGCTTCGTTCGACGCATCTTCGACGCTCTTGCCGGATTCCTGCGCGAGCGCCGCGCCGATCTCCGGCGCGCGGGCGGTCAGCGCGTCGGCGAAGCGGTGCAGGTAGGTGGCGCGCTCGGCGCTCGGCAGCTTGCGCCACGCCTTTTGCGCGGCGGCCGCGGCGTCGACGGCGGCGAGCGCGTCGGCCGGCGTTGCGGCCGGCACGCGCGCGAACGGCGCTTCGGTGGCGGGATTGTGGACGACGATGAACGCGTCGTTTTCCGGGACGGCGAAACGGCCGTTCACATAGTTGCGTTCGGTGCGCATGAAGTGACTCCTCCGATGGATGCGGGCGGATCGCTTCGAGTGGCGACACGCGCGTAACGGGATAGAGGCCATTCTCTTCATGCGTTTAGCGCACGACAAACGACTTATTTTCGTGTCGAGCATGAGAAAAATGCACGTTACTCGGCGAATCGGCCGGAATCGCCCGTCCGGCAAGGCGGGTGTGGCGGTGGCGGGATGCGGCGCGGGCGGTGGTCAGGCCGCGTTTTCCGACGGGTCCGAATGCGGGCGGGCGCGGAAGGCGCTAAGGTGTCGCCCGCGGGCGCCGGCCGGGGCGGGCCGAGGAGGAGCGTGCGCTAGGCCAGCGGCACCTGAGGCAGCGGCGACGACGGTTCGAGGTGGCGCTTCGCGAGCCACACTTCCTGCTGCAGCCAGTCGCGAAACTGCACGATGTGGGGCAGGTTCGTCTGCTCGGGCCGCGTGACGAACCAGTACGACTGGTGGCCGTCGACGTGGACGTTGAGCACCTGCATCAGTTGCCCGGTCGCGAGTTCGCGCGCGACCATGTGGCGGTCGGCGATCGTGATCCCGAGGCCGTCGATCGCCGCGCGGATCGCGTGGTCGAGCAGGTCGAATTCGTAGCCGCCGCGCGTGTCGACGTCGGTGATGCCGGCTGCCTTCAGCCAGTGTTGCCAGGTCAGGTAGCGCTGGTCGTCGGTCGCGAGCACGTGCAGCAGCGTGAAGCGGTTCAGGTCGATCGGCGCGCCCTCCTGGCGCAGCCGCGCATACAGCGCGGGCGCGCAGACGGCGATATGCTGCTCCTGCATCAGCAGCGCGTTGTCGAAGCCGTCCCATTCGCCGTCGCCGAACCGGATCGCGCAGTCGAGCACGCGCGATTCGCCGAGGCTGTCGTGAATGCGGGTCGTGAGGCTCAGTTCGAATTCGGGATGCGCATCGCGCAGCCGGCCGAGACGCGGCATCAGCCAGCGCGCGGCGAAGGTCGGCGGCACGTTCGCGCGCAGGCGGTTCAGGTGGGTTTTTTCCTGCAGGCTGCGCACGGTCAGCTCGATCTTGTCGAACGATTGCTGCAGCGCGCGCAGCAGCACGCGGCCGGCCGCCGTCAGTTCGAGCTGGTGATGGCGGCGCTCGAGCAGGGTTTCGCCGAGCTGGTCTTCGAGCTGGCGGACCTGGCGGCTCACCGCGCTCTGCGTGACGTTGAGCAGTTCGGCCGCGCGCGTGAAGCTGCCGGTGCGGCCGGCCATCTCGAAGGCTTTCAGCGCATTCAGCGCCGGCATCTTGCGTCTCACGGGGCGGTGTCGTGTCGGGTGCGGGATGGTTATTGTAGGCGGGACGGGGCGACGCGTGATGCAGTGGCGGGCCGGGCCTTGGGGTTTTCACGGTGTGACGGCCGGCGCGCTTTTCTGCGATAAAGCTGCCCGCACGATGGCCGGCGGTGCCGGCCGGCAACAGAACGAACGAGAGGAACACACATCATGCGACGCCTGCCATCGTTGATCGCGCTGCGATTTTTCGAGGAGACCGCGCGTCACCTGAGCTTCAATCGCGCGGCGGTCTCGCTGTGCGTGACACAGGGCGCGGTGAGCCGGCAGATCCGGCTGCTCGAGGAAGCGCTCGGCGCGCGCCTGTTCGAGCGCGATCACAAGGGCGTGCGCCTGACCGATGCCGGCGAGAGATTGCTGCCGTTCATCGGGCAGGCGTTCGACACGATCGAGCGGGGCGTCGGCGAAGTCGCCGCCGCGCGGCCGGGCGCGAAGCGGCGCCTGACGGTGTCGCTGCCGCCGACGTTTGCCACGCAGTGGTTTTCGCCGCGGCTCGGCACGCTCGCGGAGGCGCTGCCCGACGTCGAGCTGTCGATCCGCACCGAGCCGGCCGACGATTGTCATTGCCACATCCGCTTCGGGCGCGCGGCGCGGCCCGGGATGCAATCGGAACTGCTGATGATGGAGCGGCATGCGCTCGTCGGTGCACCGCGCTATCGCGGCGACGCGCTCGACGTGCTGCTCGGCCGGCTGCCGTCGCTGCATGTGCTGCACGAGGGCAAGCGCCTGACGCTGTGGGCCGACTGGTGCGAGCAGGCGGGTGTGCCGGTCGCGCGGATCGGCGACGGCATCGAGTTCTCGACGCTCGAACAGGCGATCCGCGCGGCGCGCAAGGGGGCGGGGCTCGCGGTGGTCGACCTGAACATGATCGAGGAGGAGATCGGCGAAGGCAGCCTCGTGCGGCTGTCGCCGGTGCAGCCGATCGGGCCGTTCGGCTATTGGCTCGATGTCGAGCCGGAGAGCGTCGCGGTCGAGCATGTGATCGCGTTTGCCGCGTGGTTGCGGGAGCAGGCGGTGAGGCGGGGGTAGGGGAGAGGCGCGAAGGGGGCGCCCGGATCGCAATGCGGTATCGATCACGACGACGATGTTCGTCGATCGTTCACACGGCGATCCTCCGATCTCGATCTGTCAGAGAGTGTCACAAGTTGCGGTGTACAGATCGGGATCCAGGCCGAAATGCATGAACGTTTCCCGGCCCCCGATGGCTTTGGCTTCGGCTTCCGAGATGATGGGCAACGTGCACTTCGATGGATCGATGTGTCCCACGTTGAAGACTTTTCTCGGCAGCGGGGGCGTCGGCTCGCGGGTCGATTGTGCGGCCGGCTCGGCGGCGGACGTGCGCGCGAGGCTGCGACGGAGTTCGTTCGTGAGGAGTGCTTCGAGGAGTCGCCGCATTTCCGCGCGCCAGACGAGACGATTTCCGCTCATACGATTGCGCGCCACCGACGGTCGCATGATCCGGAATCCGGCGATTGGGCGGTGCTTTTCTGTCATTCGTAAATCCCCTTCTCGATCAAGTAATCCCGCAGTGTCAGCACGGATGCGCCATGCGGCGCAACGTCGAATGTCACCCACCGATGTGACCCGGCGACTCGCCAGAAGTCTCGCCCGACCCGGGTCGCATAGAGCGTGCGCAGGGATCGAAGCGAGCCATCGGCCAACCCGACCGGATATCCCTGGAAATACTGGAACAGGGCTGCTTCGTCTGGATGTGCGCCGGGAATGGGCGCATCGAAACCGAACCTCGGCCATGCGTAATATCCATAGAGCCGGGGCCCGCCGGGTTCCGGCGGTGCTTTGCGGCCACCCATCGCCAAAGCGCTGATCCGGGTGATGCCCAACGTATCACACGCCCGAACGATTCTCCAGAGCATTGCCGCGCCGAGTCCGACGACCGCGCCGTCGGCCAGATCGATTGCACGGAGTTCGAGCACCCGCGTATCAGCAGTTCGGAATACTGATATCCGGTTTTCCGATCGGATCAACGTGGGGTGGGTGATGGCGAATGTCAATTTGCCGGCACTGTCGAGATAGGCCTGAACGTCCGACCTGGCCGGCGCGCCGCATAACGAGACCAGCAATTCGTCGGAAACGTGACGGTCAACGCCAAGCAGTGCGGAGATATCCAGGTCGTTTCGATCGACCGTGAGCCGATCGTCGAAATACGTCGTCTCGTACGGCAGGACATGACTGAGATCGACACGCTGGGCGGGCATGGCTGCGGGCGCTGAGTGGAAAGCACCGAGCATATCGCCGCGAACCTGCCCGGCCGAGTCAGCCGAACGGCCAGTTCGAACACGCGGCCGTCGCCCTTTCCGCCCGCTCTACGACCAGTCGAACGTCAGCAACGCAACGCGGTTGACCGGTTCGTAGAACAAAAGAATCCAGTCGGCGCCCATCGCGCGGTACTCCCAGCCGGTCACGCCGGCGACGAAGCGAAAGCGCGCGCCGTCTGGGCCGATCGGCCGGATGTCGTCCGGGTCGCTGTCGTCGACCGGAAAGTCGGCGGTGCCCGACCAGTTGCCCCAGCCGACCGTGCCGCCGAGCTGATCGACGAGGTTGCACGGCTTTTCCCGGCTGAAATCGCGCTCGGCCGGCGCGAACCGGTTGGCCGAGTAAAGGCGGCCGTGTTCGGCGAAGCGCAGGCGTGCGGCTTCGATGCTGGCCTGCTGTTCGGCGTAGTGCTGCTCCAGTTGCTGACGGTAGCGCGCGTCGCGTTCGCCGGGTGGGTTTTCCAGATAGAAGTAGCGCGGATCGCCGAGCAGTGTGTAGCGGCTGTTTCCGTCGAGCCGGAATCCGATCCAGTTCGCGCGCAGATAGGCGTTGTGGTACGCGGTGGTGCTCTGGCCGACGAGCCCGTCGTACGGTTCAACGGGGCTGAGCAGGTGGACCCAGCCGTGCCATGACGGATCGACCGCCGACAGGTCGATCGACACGAGCGGATGCAGGTGACGCGCGAGTGCGGCAGCCGGCTCGGCGAAGACATCGGCGTCGGGCGGGTAGACCTTCAGGCCGGGTTGTGGTGTGACGATGCCTTCAATCATGATCGGTGTTCGCACGGTGAGGGTCCGGCAAGGCTACACGAGAGAAGGCGCTCACCGGATGAGTGCCGGGCACCACCGCAGCCTGTCCGAAGCGCGTCCCGTTTCGTCCATCCGCCTGATCGGAGGCGCCGGCATGCGCGCCGATCCCTCTGGAGATCGTCTTCTTGATAATAGTTGATAAGGGAGTTACCCTTCATGCATCGAATTCAATGCGGTCGGGAGGTCGACATGATCAGTGCGGAACTGGGCCAGCAACTGGAGGCTTATGTCGCGAAGCTGGTCGAATCGGGGCGCTACGGGTCCAAGAGCGAGGTGCTTCGCGAAGGCGTGCGCCTGATTCAGGATCGCGAGGCGCAACTGAATGCGCTGGACGCGGTGATCGCGCGCAGCCTGGCCGATGCGGAAGCAGGACGCGGCGCCGATGCTCAGGAAGTATTCGATCGCCTCGAAGCGAAGTATCGGGCACAGGCGAATCGTCAGGTATGACCGTCCGCCTGTCGGACTTCGCGATTGCCGAACTCGAATCGATTGCCGACACCATCGCGCGTGACAATCCGCAACGAGCCGTGACCTTCGTGCGGGAGATTCGCGACAAGTGTCTGGGCCTTGCCGGGATGCCGCTGGCGTTTCCGCTGGTGCCGCGCTTCGAGCGTCACGGCGTGCGACACCGCGTGTACGGCAACTACCAGATCTTCTATCGGGTCGTCGGCGATCCGCCGACGCGGATCGATATTCTTCACATCCTGCACGGCGCGCGCGATTACGCGTCGATTCTCTTCTGAGCGATTACACGCATCGCGTACTGTCGGGAAGGTAGAAAAACGGCCGGCTCGAATGCACGAACCCGGCCTCGGCCGGGTTCGTTCGAATCACAATCCGCATTCCGCATTACCGCCGCACATAAGCGGCGTGCCGATGCGAAAGCGCTTGTGCGCACCGCCACAGGCAGGCACGACGCCCGCCTCCATCGTCAATGCCCCGACGCCTCCTCGAGCGTCAGATGCTTCGTCTCCGGCGCCCACGCGATCGACACGATCATCCCGACCAGCAGCACGCCCGCCAGCGCGAACATCGTCGCGTGAAAGCCGAGCGTCGCGATGCCGACCGGCAGCAGGAACGTGCCGATCGCCGAGCCGAGCCGGCTGCACGCGATCGCCAGGCCGACGCCGCACGCGCGCACTTCGGTCGGAAAGCACTCCGGCGGAAACACGCCGACGAGGTTGCTGAACGCCGACATCGTCAGCGTGAAGATCGCGAACGCGACGATCATCGCGATGGCCGCCGACGACGGCAGCACCGCCAGCGCGACGAGCGACGCGCACGTCACCGCGAACGACCCGATCAGGAAGCCGCGCCGCGACAGCCGGATCGTCAGCCAGATGCCGATCAGCGCGCCCAGCACGAGGAAGCCGTTCAGCAGCAGGTCCGCGCCGAAGCCTTCGGCGAGGCCGATGGTCTTCAGGATCGTCGGCAGGAACGTGTAGATCGCGAAATACGGAATCACGAGGCACACGAAGAACGCGCAGTTGAAGATCGTCCGGCGGATCAGGTCGCGCTGGAACAGCCGGCCAAAGCCCGTATTCGCATGCGGCTCGGTCGAGCCGTCGAGCATTACGTGCGGCCCGAAATGCTTCGCGACGATCGCACGCGCTTCCTTCACGCGGCCCTTGCCGAGCAGCCAGCGCGGCGATTCGGGCGTGCCGATCCGCAGCACCAGCACGATCAGTGCGGGCAACGCGGCCGACGCGAGCAGCCAGCGCCATGCGTCGGGCGCGGCGTCGCTGTACGCGAGGCCGAGCACGTTCGCGGCGACATAACCGATCGTCCAGATCACGCTGAACGAACCGAGCAGCGCGCCGCGATGCTTGCGCGGCGAGAACTCGGCGAGGATCGCGTGGCCGACCGTGAAGTCGCCGCCCATCCCGAAGCCGATCAGCACGCGCAGCAAGCACAGCTCGAGCGGCGAGCTCACGAAGAACTGCGCGAACGCGGCCGCGGTGATGATCACGAAGCTCGTCAGGAAGATCTTCTGCCGGCCCATCCGGTCGGACAGCCAGCCGAACACGAGGCTGCCGAAGAAGATGCCGATCAGCGCCGAGCTGCCGATCATCCCCATCCAGAACGCGTCGATCGGCATCTGCTTGCCGAGCGCGGCAAGCGCGTAGCCGATCGTGCCGAGCGTGTAGCCCTCGGTGAAATGCGCGCCGAACGTCAGACCGGCGATCTTCACGTGGAAACGGTTGAGCGGTACGTCGTCGAGTGCGATGGGGCGGTGCGGCGCGTCGGCGCCGCGCGACAGCGGCAACGCGCGGGCGGTGCCGGATTGAACGTTGGCTTGGGTCAAGCTGCCTCCGGATTTGTTATGCATGCGGCGCGCGGGCGTCGGCCGACGCCGCGAAACCGTGCGAGGCGCCGCGCGGCCGGGCGGCGCGCGGCGCGGATCGACCGCGGAGAGCGGTCGGGGGTCAGCGGCCGAGGCCGGCCATCAGCGTGTACTTGAGTTCCACGTATTCGTCGAGGCCGTACTTCGAGCCTTCGCGGCCCAGCCCCGATTGCTTGACGCCGCCGAACGGCGCGACTTCGGTCGAGATGATCCCGTCGTTGACGCCGACCATCCCGCTTTCCAGCGCACCCGACACGCGCCACGCGCGGCCGAGGTCGCGCGTGTAGAAATATGCGGACAGCCCGAACGGCGTGTCGTTGGCCGCGGCGACGGCTTCGTCCTCGGTCGTGAAACGGAAGCAGCCGGCGACCGGGCCGAAGGTTTCCTCTTCGGCGATCAGCATGCCGGGCGTCATGCCGGTCAGCACGGTCGGCTCGTAGAACGTGCCGCCGAGTGCGTGGCGCTTGCCGCCGGTGAGCACGTTCGCGCCCTTCGCGGTGGCATCGGCGACATGTCGCTCGACCTTGCCGAGTGCAGCTTCGTTGATCAGCGGCCCCTGGTCGACGTCGCCCGCGAGCGCGTTGCCGACGCGCAGCTTGCGCACGGCGTCCGCGAGCTTGCGCGTGAAGGCGTCGTACACGCCGTCCTGCACGAGGAAGCGGTTCACGCACACGCAGGTCTGGCCCGTGTTGCGGAACTTCGACGCGATCGCGCCTTCGACCGCCGCATCGAGATCGGCATCGTCGAACACGATGAACGGTGCGTTGCCGCCGAGTTCGAGCGACAGCTTCTTCAGCGTGTCGGCCGACTGCTTCGCGAGCAGCTTGCCGACCCGCGTCGAGCCCGTGAACGACAGCTTGCGCACGACGGTCGAGCTCGTCAGCGTCTCGCCGATCGCGACCGCGTCGCCCGACACGACGTTGAACACGCCGGCCGGCACGCCCGCACGCTCGGCGAGCACCGCGAGCGCGAACGCCGACAGCGGCGTTTCCTCGGACGGCTTCAGCACCATCGTGCAGCCGGCCGCGAGCGCGGGGCCGGCCTTGCGCGTGATCATCGCGAGCGGGAAATTCCACGGCGTGATCGCCGCGACGACGCCGACCGGCTCGCGCGTGACGACGATCTGCGCGTTCGGCTTCGGGCTCGGGATCACGTCGCCGTACATGCGCTTCGCTTCTTCCGCGAACCATTCGAGAAAGCTCGCCGCGTAGGCGACTTCGCCGCGCGCTTCCGCAAGCGGCTTGCCCTGTTCGCGCGTCAGCAGCTCGGCGAGCGCGTCGCGGTGTTCGAGCATCAGCTCGCCCCAGCGCTTCACGCGGGCGCCGCGCTCCTTCGCGGTCAGCGCACGCCACGCGGGAAACGCGTGGGCGGCCGCATCGATCGCGCGCTGCGTGTCGTCGGCGCCGCCTTTCGCGACCTTAGCGATCGTCTCGCCGGTCGCCGGGTTCAGCACCGGGTAGGTCGCGTCGCTCGCGCCATGCGATTCGTGCCATTCACCGCCGATGTAATGGCCGGTTCTCAGAAATTCGCTCATCGTGTGTCGTTCCTTCAGTGCTTCAGTCTGCCGCGAAACTGCCCTGCGCCGGACGCGACTCGCGCGCGATGCGCTTGCCGGCCGTGTAGTCGTTGATCAGGTCGCACGGCGTGTAGTTGCGTTCCAGTTCGTGCAGCTCTTCTTCGGTCAACCGCGTTTCGAGCGCGCCGAGTGCGCTGTCGAACTGCTCGACGGAATCCGCGCCGACCAGCATGCTCGCGATGCCGGGCCGGCTCAGTACCCACGCCTGTGCGATCTGCGCGGGCGGCACGCCGCGCCGCTTCGCGACCTTCGCGACCGATTCGGCGATCGCGAGCGACGCTGCGTCGCCGTACATCTGCGCGGTGAAGAAGTCGGTCTGGTTGCGCGTCGATTGCGGCTCGCAGGTCAGCAGGCCGCGCGCGAGCGGGCTGAACACCGACACGCCGACGCCCTGGTCGATGCAGTACGGCACCATCTCGCGCTCTTCCTCGCGATATGCGAGGTTGAGCTGCAGCTGCATGTTGATCGGCTTGTCCCAGCCGTTGCGCTCGCACGCCTGCATGATCTTCGCGAACTGCCACGTGTACATCGTCGATACGCCGATGTAGCGCGCCTTGCCCGCGCGCACGATGTCGTGCAGCGCGCTCATGGTTTCCTCGACGGGCGTGTTCACGTCGAAGAAATGCAGCATGAAGATGTCGACGTAATCCATCCCGAGGCGCTTCAGCGACCCGTCGATGCCGTCGAGCACGTGCTTGCGCGAATGGCCGCCCGCGTTCGGGTAGCTGCCCATGTCGTAGCCGACCTTGGTCGTCACGACGAGCTCCTCGCGGCGCGCGTTGCGCTTCAGGATGCGGCCGACCACTTCCTCGCCGACGCCGGTCGAATAGAAATCCGCGAGATCGATGAAGTTGACGCCGGCATCGAGCGCGCGGCGCACGATCGGCTCGCTCTGCGCTTCGTCGAAGATCCACGGCTTCCACTCGGGCGTGCCCATGTTCATCGTGCCGAGACACAGGCGGGACACCTTCAGGCCGGACTGGCCAAGGCGGACGTATTCCATGCTTCCTCCTGGTGCGGCCTCGCCGGCCGCGCGTTGTCTGTCAGTTCTTTTTCGGTGTGTAGAACGGGTTCGACACGTCGCGCGCGGCGGCGAACACGGCGTCGCGATGCGGCAGCCCTTCCATCGCGGCGACGATCGCGTTGCGGCATGCGCGGTAGTTGTTCTCGAACACGGCGTCGAGGTCGTCGGTCTGCGGGTTCACCCAGTTCGCCGACACGACGACCCAGTCGTTCTCCGCTTCGGGCGGCAGCGTGCCGTTCTCGAGCGCTTCGGCCACGGCCTTCGCGATGCCGGCCTGCGACGCGCCCCACGTGGCGTTGCCGTGGAAGTCGCTGGCGATCTGCGCCTTGTTCACGTACAGCGTGAGCGGCTTGGTCGGCACGCCCGGCTGCGCGATCACGACGAACGGCGCATGGCCGGCCGACGGCGTCGCGAGCGCGGTCGCGAATGCCTGCCCGGCCGGGCCGTTGCGCGGGCCGACCAGCACGTTGATGTGCGCGAGGTTGACGCCGGGGCCTTCGAAGCCTTCGCCGATGTAGAGCTGCCTGGGTTGGGATGCGGTCATTGCGGTGTCTCGTCGATAAGGTTGGTGTGAGGCGATTGTGGTGGGCCGCGGCGCGGCCGGTGAATCGATGTTTTCTGATCGAGGTATGAGTTTTCGTCGTCTCCGGGAAAGCCCTTGGCCCGGCTCGCAAACGCCCGCCGGGCGGGCCGCGGCCGTCGTCGTGACGACCGGCGGGACGGCATCGGCGGGTGGGCGTTCGCGTCCCGGCTCCGGGTTTGTCATACCCGGGCAGGGGTTGGAGGGCCGAGCGCATCTGGACAACAATCGGCGTACTCCGAGCCCTATCTTTCGTCTTCCCTTTTCTTTTCGAAAGCGAGTAATTCCGATGGCTGCCATTCAGAAGCCCGATTGGTCGAAGCTGAGTTCGCTCGATCCGGAGCTGATCCGGGCATTCGTCGCCGTCGTCGAAAGCGGCGGCTTCACCGCGGCGGCCCGGCAACTGCATCGCACGCAGTCGACGATCAGCCTGCGCATCCGCACGCTCGAGGAGCGGCTCGACACGCACCTGTTCATGCGCAACAGCCGGCGGCTCGAACTGTCGCGCGACGGCGAGAATTTCCTGATCCACGCGCGGCGGATCATCCAGGTGCAGAACGACGCGATCATCGCGTTGAAGCAGACGAGCAGCGACCGCGGCGTGGTGCGCTTCGGGCTGCCCGAGGACTATGCGGAGCTGTGGCTGCCCGACCTGCTGAAGTCGTTCTATGCGATGCGGCCGGGTGCGCGCCTGCACGTGCACTGCCGGACGTCGCTCGAACTGCTCGAACGGCTGCAGGCCGGCGAGCTCGACGTCGCGCTCGTCGTGCGGCACGGGCCGAACGCGGGCGGGCGGCTGCTCGGCCGTCACGACGTCGTGTGGGCCGCGCACCGGGATTTCGCGCTCGGCGCGCACGCGTCGGTGCCGCTCGCGCTGTTTCCCGAGACGTGCTGCTACCGGCAGCGCGGGCTGCAGGCGCTCGCGACGGCCGAGCGGCCGTATCACGTCGTCTATACGAGCCAGAGCCCGACCGGCATCAAGATCGCGGTGAACCACGGCGCGGCCGTGACGATGATCGATCGCTGCACGCTGCCCGAGAACTGGCGCGTGCTCGACGACACGGACGGGCTGCCGCCGCTGCCGGCGGCCGATCTCGAACTGCATCGCTCGCCCGGCATCTGCGACCCGCTGACCGACGATCTGGTGTCGCTGATCGAATCGATGGTCGACGAGCGGCGGCGCGCGTCGCTCGAGGCGTTCGCGTAGCCGGGCAATTGCGAAGCGGGAGCGGGCGGGGCGGCCCACGCGGCACGGGGCCGGATCAATCCGGCGCGCCGCGTCCCGCATGCCGTTTTTTGCACTGCCGCCCCGTTTTTTTGCACGACGTTTATGCGGTCTCTTCTAAGCTGGGGATGTGTCGAACAGCCGAGACGGCTTCCGTCCGCTCCATGACCTTCATCCATCCCGTTCCTGCCTTCGATGTCGCCGGCCGCCAGTTGCGTGCCGGTGCACACAACAACGTCATTCCCTTCCCGCCTCCGCGCCCGCGCCTGCAGTTGCCCGTCACGCTGACGGCCGACTCCGGCGAGCATGCGCGCGCCCGGCTCGCCGCGCTGCTGAATTCCCCGCTCGGCGTGTACGTCGTCAGCGCGCGCGCCGTGCGCGACGTGATCCACGTGCACTTCGACGTCGCGCCGGAAGACCTCGATTTCACGCTGCACATGCTGATCGCCCAGCAGGCCGACGCGGTGATCGGGCCGGTCGCGCGCCGGCTGCGGATCGGGTCGAAGGCCCGGTGAGCCGGGACATGCCGGTTGCGCGCCGCGTCGTGCGCGGCGCGGTTCCTGAATACGGAGTGCCTATGTACCTCACGGAAGAAGTGCGTATCGCGCGGCCGGCAAGCCGCCGCGTGCGGACGGCGTCGCTGCCGTCGAGCCAGCAGCTCGCGCGTCAGCTCGTGACGACGGTTCGCGTGGCCGAAGTGCTGCTGCATCAGGCGATCGTCGTGCCCGACGGGCATCAGTGGTCGGTCGACACCGAGCGGGTCGACGCGGACGGCGGGCCGCTCGCGGCCTGGGAGACCTGCGTGACGTTGCGGATCGGCAAGGTGTTCGCGCCGGCGGTCAGCCCGGCCGCACGCGTCAACGATCCCGGCCAGGTCGCGGTCGAGATCCGCCTCTGTCTGCCTGAGCAGGCGTATCTGGCCGAACGGCGCGTGAGCATCTTCGGCCGCCGCCACGGCAACCGGTTCGGCGCGACGCTGTCGGTCGCATCGGGCGCGCAGTGGGGCTGGCAACGTGTGGAGCACGTCGCACCGGAACACCTGCACGTGCGCGGCGATACGCTCGAGGCACTGGTCGATGCGGTGGCCGCGAACGTCAATGCGGCGCTGGGTGCGGCGGGGTTCGGCGCGACGCGCTGATCACGCGTCGCCGGTTTGCCCGGTCTGCCGCTGCAGGTCTTCCATCAGCTGTTCCGCGAGAAAGTCGCACGGCGGCCGCTTCGATTTCGTGCTGCGCGCCAGGATCAGTTCGAGCGGCGGCAGGTCGGGCAGCCCGTGCGAGCGGCCGAGCATCGACAGTTGCGCGGGAATCGCGCAGCGCGCGAGCGGCGCGACCGCGAGGCCGGCCTCGACCATGCTGAGCAGCCCGAGCAGGCTCGGGCTTTCATACGACGTGCGGTACGGCACCTTCGCGCGTTCGAGGCTGCGGATCGCGTTCTCGCGCGCGACGCTGCCCGGCATGAACACCGCGATCGGCAGCGGCCGTTCCTCCCACACGCGCGGCCCGTTCGTCATCGCGGCCCACGCCATCGGCTCGTGGCGGATGAAGTCGCCGGACAGCCCCTTGATGCGCGTGCCGCACACGAGATCGACGGTGCCGTCCTTGATCAGCGGCGCGAGCGCGCTGCTCGGCAGCCCCATCACCTGGATCTCGACCTTCGGGTAGGTGCCGGAGAATTTCTTCAGGACCGACGGCAGCAGCGACGACGCATAGTCGTCCGGCACGCCGATCACGACCTTGCCGGTCACTTCCGGCCGCACCACGGCCGCCCATGCCTCGTCGCGCAGCGCCAGCATTCGTCTGGCGAATCCCAGCAGCACCTCGCCTTCGCGCGTCAGCACGATGCTGCGCGGCTTGCGCACGAACAGCGGCCGCCCGATCGCGTCCTCGAGGCTCTTGATCTGCATGCTCACGGCCGACTGCGAGCGGTTCACGGCCTCGGCGGCGCGGGTCATGTTGCCCGTCTCCGCGACGGCGACGACGGTGGCAAGCACGTCGTGATCGAGCATCTTCATCGGTATCAGGAAAACTGAATGTAACGATCAACATTATGCGTTTTTATTGTTGCTGTGTGTCTGCCATAGTGCGATCACGCTGGCGCTCCGCCCGGCACGCAGGCTTGAACAGGGAAAAGTGGTGTCTCGATGATCGACCATCCGTTGCGCGCCGCACTGGCCGCGGAATTGCATGCCCGGCCGTTCCTGCGGCTCGCCGAAGCCGTGTCGCTCACGCATTACGCGATCTATGCGGACGGCCAGCCCGACATCCACGAAACGCTGCTGCACGCGCTGTGCCGCGACACGGGCATCACCGCGCCGCACGAAGGCGCGACGCACTACGCGGTGCAGTCGCCATGCGGCTGGCACCTGAAGTGGGAACGCCACACCGAATTCTCGACCTTCACGTTCGTCGCGCCGCGCCGCGACACCGGCTATTTCGACGATCTGGCGATCGAAGGCATTCCGTCCGCGTGGTTCGCGCGGCTCGCCGGCATCCGCTTCGTCGCGGTGCGGATGGAACTGCTGTCGGGCGACGCCGCGCGGCTCGTCTGCGGCGACCTGCGCCGCTGGATCGACGGGCCCGCGCTCGTCGGCAGCAACGTGCTCGGCGGCGGCAAGGTGTTCTGCGACTGGCATGTGCGCGACGACGGCTTCATGCGCTTTCTCGTCGTCGACGAGGATTTCCGCGAGGAGCAGGGCGGCCGCCTGCTGCAGCGTCTCTATGAAATCGAAACGTACCGGATGATGGCGCTGCTCGCGCTGCCCGTCGCGCGGCGAATGAGCCGCGAGCTCGACGAGATCCACGCGGCCTTGCATGCGTTGATGCAGCGAATGGACGCGCGCGGCGCCGACGGCGACGACGCGGCGCTGCTCGTCAAGCTCACGCATCTCGCGGTGCGGGTCGAATCGCTGGCGGGATCGGGCGCGCGCTTCAGTGCGTCGCGGGCATACGAGAAGCTCGTGCTGGCGCGCATCCAGGAATTGCGCGAGGAGCGCATCGAAGGGATGCCGACGATCGCCGAGTTCATGGAGCGGCGTTTCGCGCCGGCGATGGAAACGTGCCGCAGCGTGTGGGCGCGCCACGAGCAGATCGCCGCGCGGATCGCGCGCGCGGTCGACCTGCTGCGCACGCGCGTCAATCTCGCTCAGGAAAAGGACGTGACGCGCCTGCTGGCGGGCATGGAGCGCACCGCGCGCAATCAGCTTCATCTGCAGCACGCGGTCGAAGGGCTGTCGGTGGCAGCCATTTCGTACTACGTGCTGTCGCTCGCGACGGCGGCGTTCAAGGCGCTGCACGTGATGAACCTGCCGGTCGATCCCGAACTGGCGGAAGGCCTGCTGATCGCACCGGTCGTGTTCGCGGTGATTCACATCACGCGGCGCACGCGTGCGCAGCTTGCACGATCGGAAGCCGCGCATGACGGCACGACCGTGCATGCGGCGACGTTGAAGCAGGCGGGTTAAAACATCGACAACATAATCAAGGAAAGGAGTGGAGATGACTTTTTCGCAGAAACAACCGGCGGCGTTCTTCAGTGGTTTCGATGCGTTCGACGAACCGGCAGCGGATGACGCGGGCGTGCCGGAAGAGGCGCGCGTGACGTCGTATCAGGCCGTGCTGCAGGAGCCGATGACGTCGCTCGTCGGGAATACGCTCGATCGGCCGGATGTCGCGGCGGTGGCGATTCTCGGGTACAACTGACGTGGGGCTGAGGGCCCTTTCGATGCTGGCTAGCTGACGCTGGCGTCAGCTAGCCGCACTCGGGTGACCGGACGTTACGCCGGTCAAGTGGAGCGATGAGGCAGCTTGCTCAGTCGCCTGAGAGATCGCTGATCGACGCGCCGTGAGGAATCTGGCCGGACGTGACCTGTTTGACGTATTCGTCCTGTGCGTCCTTGACGTTCTTCGAGATGTTGCCGAGAACTTTTTTCATGTAGTCCTTGGCGGCGTCGGTCTGGCGAGCGATCCAGCCCTTCTCCTCGATCTCGCGCAACTGCATGAATACACCGTCGCCAAGCGCAACGTTGTTGAGTCGCGTGATCGTGTTGTGCACAAAGTTGTCGAAGAACGCGATGACCTCCGGTGACAGTTTCGGCGGGTGCACCCATGCGGTGGCCAATGCTCGCACGTTCTTGTCCGAGATGTCGTCGACCGTCCGGCGTTCGCCGAAGGTGAACTGCGGAACCTTGGAATTCGGGTCCTGGCTCTTGTAGTACCAGTCCCGGCCTTCGTAGTTTGGCAAGCCGCCGCCGTGCGGGAAGACCGCGTTGTAGACGTCGGCGTCCACGGTGTTGATGAACAGACTGTTGCCCGTGCTTTCGTGCGCCGTGCGATCGTGGACGTAACGTGCCCATGACACGAACAGCTTTTGATGTTCGAGGAAATGAGATTCGAGTGGCCCATTCGATTTCGGCAGCATCGCGGTATAGGCGGCGAAGAGGTCGTTGACGGTCAGGTTCTTGCCGTTAACGTTGACGGTCTTCTGAAAATCGAATTCGCGTGCCACGCCGGGATTCGTCTGGCGAAGTTTGGAAAGCGGCTTTAGTGGTACGCCGGCCGCCCACGCTCGATCGAGCATATTACGCGCGGATACGCGCGCCAACTCAGCTGACTTTTGATCGTCCCCTTCTCGAAATCCTCCTCCTACATCTGACTGGCTGCCCGGATAAACGATCTCGAGCAAGTTCGCATGGTCGGGCGATTTCCTAGGAGAATCCAGGTTCTTGTAAAACCGTAGTTCTGTCGCTGCAACGTGGTGAACAATTGACTTGAATTCCTTCTGGAGGTCGTACTCCCCAAGCGTTTGTTTGGAGAGGCTGAGAAACATGCTTAGCCCTTTGATGGAGAAGCTAATGGCTTTTCCTTCGGCTGGCACGACGCCCAGGACGGGAGCGACCACTTTGGTGAAAATCGAATCGGCATAGGACGTCGCGACGCAATCGAATAGGCCCATGAAGTCGAACTCGACAGGTATTCCCTTGTACGTTACTTTGCCACCTTCCTGCTTGCATACTTTTCCGATCAACTCGTTTGCAAATTTTCGAGCAAGAATGCCACCGCGGTCATACCCAAAAACCGCAACGCGAATGCGTTTGATTTCGCGCGGATCGCTTTGGGCCCGTTCGACGTTGGCTTTGAAGTCGGCGATCGCTTGCGTGAAGCGGACATTGAAGCCTGTTCCCATATAGCCCGAAGCGTACTCGTTGTCACGTACCGGCTGAATGGAATCGGCAAGAATACCTACACCTACCGGGAGAAGATCCAAGCCGACCTTCTTGACGGTCAACGATTCCTTGAGGTTTTGCTTGATGGTTTCGGGCGCTTTATTAATGCCCTCAACGATGGCGGAATAACCGCGAGCCACAAGCGTTTTGCTGGCCGGGCCATCAAGGGTACGCTTGCCAATGTCTCCTGCGACCTTCTTTGCCGAATCGTCTACGAGCTTCCCTTTGGCCTCCTTGGCGAGTGCGGAAGCCGTATCGATTGCCGCCTTTCCGACCACGCCGACTGTTTGATTCGACAGATCGCGACCCATGCCTTCGTAGTACATCGCATAGATACCGAGGCTGTTGTCAGTTTCCTCGTGAGCCTTGAAAAGGCGAGCGACGTTTGAAAGATGGTCGTCATCTTGAAGACTTTGCGCGAAGCCATCGAAGAAAAAACTCTGATAGATCTCTTGATGGCACCGGAAGCACGGGGTCGGTGCTTCCGATGGAAGCGTTGCGCTGACGCTTGCTGCGCGTGCGGCACGGGACGCACCGGAACCTTTGTCCGACGAACTGGGTTGGGCGCCTTGGGCGGCTACTGTGTCATTCGGCATGCTTCCCTCGCGAATTTAGTCCGTGTTGGGGATGTGCGGGTCGGTCGGATAATCGACCCACTGTGCTTCGATTTTTCGATCGGGAAGGAAGTGGAATTCAATATATCCTTGGGATTTGTTCGGCAAGGCCGGTACCGGAATATCCGTTTCATAAACGTCGAACGGTAGGTTTTTCTTGTACTGGTCCTGGGTCAACTCGTATTTGATCCTGATATGCCAGGTCTTTTTGCCGCGGGGTACGTCCATGCAGCATACGGACTTGCCGCCGCCGCCACGTTTATGGGCGGTAGAGCCGCCGGCCCCAAATCCGTCGATCGTGAAACTGTAGATGCTCCTGTCGGTATAGTTGTATCCAATGACGTGGTACGGTCCGTAGCTCGCAGTCTGTGCATGCACCCACCACGCGCCACCGAGCAGCAGCGTGGCGATCACGATCGGGTTGCGAATGAGGCGGCGAAGAAAATTCAGCATGTCGGTGTTCCTGGCATTCAGTTCGTCGTGGACGATGCGTTGCTCGTTGTATTCAGGTTGTGCGGACCGGTCGGGTATTCGACCCATTGGGCTTCGATTTTGCGATCGGGCAGGAAATGGAACTCGATAAAGCCATCGCGCTTGTTCGGCAGCTTCGGGACAGTGATGTCCGTTTCGTAGATTTCCGGCGACAGGTTCTTGGCATCTTCTTCAGGCGTCAGGTCGTATGTGACCTTGACGTGCCAGGTCTTCTTGTAGCGCGGCACCTCCATGCAACAGACCGTACCGCCGCCACCACCGAATTGACGGGCGTGCACACTGCCGGCACCGAAACCGTCGACGGCGAAGTTGTACACACCCCGGTCGGTGTAGTTGAAACCCACGACGCGATAGGGGCCGTAGCTTGCAGCCTGCGCCTGCACCCACCACGCGCCACCGAGCAGCAGCGTGGCGGCGACGATCGGATTGCGAATGGGGCGGCGAAGTACATTCGGCATATCGGTGCTCCTGGCATTCAGTTCGTCTTCGACGAGGCGGTACTGGCTGTGTTCGGGATGCGCGGTCGGGTTGGGCGGATCACCCATTGAGCATCAATTCTGTGTTCAGGCAAAAAGTGAAACTCGATATAGCCGTCGTGCTTATTCGGCAATGGCGGGACCGGAATATCCGTCTCGTAGACGTCATTCGGTAAATCCTTTCTGTACTGCTCCTGAGTTAGCTCGTAGAGAATCTTGATATGCCATGTCTTTTTGGCTTGGGGCACGCTTATGCAGCATACCGTTCCCCCGCCGCCGCCGGATTGATGTGCTTGGGAGCCGCCGGCTCCAAAGTCGTCAATGACGAACAGCGCAATACTTCGATCGGTATAGTTGTAGCTCGTGACGCGATAGGGGCCGTAGCTCCCGATCTGAGCCGACACACTCCACGCACCACCCATCATCAACACTCCGATCGCGATCGGCTTGCCAACCACCCGACGCATTCCACTCAACATCCCCATCTCCCGCCACTCAACCGGCTTCGGGCTGCGTATCGACCACCGCCACCATCGCCTGCTGCCGCTCGGCGGCATAACCCGCCAGCGGATGCCCATCCAGCAGTTCCGTCCACACCGCTTCATCGACCGCCGCGAGCGTGTCCGACAACGGCGGCGGATCGTCTCCGCGCGCCGCAATCTTCTCGGCGATCGCAGGATGCAGGTCGAACGCCGGATGCACGTTCATCCCGACCAGCACGAAATACGCGAGATCGTTCTCGTTCGCGAGCCCGTACCGTTCCCGCGCCCGCGCGACCAGATCCTTCACATAGCGGATGCCCCAGCGGTCCGGTACAGCCGACATGGGCGGCAGGCATTCGTCGCGCAACTGGAAATAGAGCGTTTCCGCGAACCCTTCGCGTGCGAGCGCGTCGTACTGCGCGTCCGTGAACACGATCGGCGTCGCGGCGGGTGCGGGCAGCGGCCCATGTTCCTCGCCCGCCACGGCCTCCCACGGATCGAACCGGTAACGCAGCTCGACGAATGCGGCCAGCAGTTCGCGCCGTTGCGCAGGCGCCAGGACCGGCACGAGGATTTCGAGGATCGACGGATCGTAATAACGCAGCAGCGCCTGGCGCGTGTCGGGCAACGTCGCCTCGGCAAGCGGGTGCAGATAAGCGGCGAGCTCGGGCAACGCATGGCCGGTCGCGAGCCAGACGACGAGATCCGACTCGCCGCCGGCATTCAGCAGGTCGAGCATCGTCGCGCGCGATGCGTCGTCGTCTGCGCTCAGGTCGAGCAGGAACGGGCCGATTTCAGGCCGCGACGCCTCGAGCATCGCGGCGGGATACAGCGACTGCCACGCGATGCCGCGCGCGCGGGCCGCACCGAGCATCGTGTCGTCCAGCGCGCCGTCGACGAGCGCCAGCAGGCGCAGCGGGCGCGTGTGAGCGGCTTGCTGCGTGCGATGCCAGTCGCGCAGACCGTCGTGCCGCTGCGCGGCGGTCGTGCGCGGCCATTGCGCCGGCAGCGGCAACGCGCGCGTCAGATCGTGAAACGGTTTCATGGAGGCGGCGGAATTCATGTGCGGGGCGTCAATGCGGACTTCATTTTCGCGGCGCTGCGCCGGCATTCCGAACACACGCCTTCGGGCAGGCGCGGCAGCGGGTAGTCGGTGCTGGCCGGACCCGAGAAGCTGTGGTTGCCGCCCTTGAAATCCACCTTGCCGGGCGCGTGAATCTCGATGTTGCCGTTGCCGATGCGGATATACGCGCCGCCGGACGTCAACAGGATCGGCTGCTTCGACGCGAGGTCGATCTGCGCCGTGGCGGCGACGATCTTCACGGTCTTCTGCGCGGTGAGTTCGACATCGTCGTCGTGCGCGCGGATCTCGATCTTGCCCTTGCCGGCGAACAGCTTCATCCCGGCGTTCTGCGCGAACAGGCTGACCGACGAGATCACGCTCGCGACCAGCGATTTCCCCGCCGCGATGTGGGTGTTCTGGCCGCTGACGACGTTGACATGCCGGTCGGCAACGATCTGCAGCGATTGCTGGCTGGCCATCCCGATGCCGGCCGGGCTGCCGAACAGCATCACGGGCTGCGTGAACGCGTTCGCGTTGCCCGTGCCGCCGCCTGCCGTGCGTCCGCCCGATGCGGTACCGGGCACGCTCTGCTGGGTCGCGTCGGTGAACGTCTTCAGCGCATCGCGACCGGGTTTCAGCGTGTCTGCCTGGTGCGTCTCGCTCACGTCGGACAGCGATTCGAGCAGGCTTTCGGCACCGACGAGCTGTTGTTGCGCCTCGCGCACGTCGAGCGGCTGGCTCGACACGGTCTTCGGATGCGTCGTGACGTACAGGCCCTGGTTCGCGCGCACGGCACCGTATGCATCGGTCCTCAGGTCGAAGCCGCTGCCGACGTACGCACCGCGCGTGTTGCCGGACTGCTCGATCAGATAACCGACATGCAGCAGGCTGTTCGCGGTGCTGCTAAAGAGCTGCGAGCGGTTCTGCCCGGTCGCGTCGTCCATCACGAGCTGGTTGTAGCCGCTGCCCGCGTATTCCTTCGAGCGGAAGCCGGACAGCAGCCCGTCGGTGTGCCACTGCGGTTGGGTCGCGCCGTTGTAGAGCCGCGCGGTGACGATCGGCCGGTCGCAGTCGCCGGACATCCAGTCGACGACCACTTCCTCGCCGATGCGCGGCACGTGCACGCTGCCGTACCCGCCGCCCGTGTCCGACGACGCGACGCGCAGCCAGCACGACGCGCGCTCGTCGCCTTCGTTCAGGCGATCCCAGTGGAACCGGACCTTGATCCGGTTCAGTTCGTCGGTATGCACTTCCTCGCCCTTCGGACCCGCGACGGTCGCGGTCTGCAGGTGCATCTCGGGCTTCGGATGCTCGAACGGGCTGCGGAACGGCACCGTCTGGCGCTGTGCTTCGATCTCGACGAGATAGAAACCCTCGCTGCCGTCGGCGTGGCGCACGGTCATCGCGCCGGCCGCGTCGCCGAGCTGGGCCTTCATCGCGTCGAACTGCGCGGCCAGGCCGTGCGGAAAATGCGACGGCGCAGCAGGAATGTTGTTCTTGATCCACCAGACCGTCTCGACGACGGCGAACCGGTTGCCGTCCTGTTCGGACGGCGGATGGGCTGCATGGTCGGTCAGCTCGAACACCCGGCCCGCGTCGATGCCGCGCATGCCGCCGAATCCGTGGAACCGCTTCGCGCGCGATTCCCATTCTTCCATCCGGATGGTCGACTGGCGATTGCCGTCGCCCTGGGCACCGTACGTATAGGGGCCCGTGTACGTATAGACCTCGGCCTGGTTCGGCAGGTCGCCCTGGTTCGGCCGGGTCGGGACATCGGTGCCCTTCGGGTTGAGCGCGGTACCGGGCGACTTGTAGTCGAACGTGCGCGTCGTGTAATGACTGCTCTGCAGGGTGCGCGTGCCCGACCATTGGACGAGCGCCTGGGTCTCGTCGCCCGAGGCCGTGCGCTGGAACGGCACGCGGGCCGGCGCGGCGGCGGGCAGCGAATGGAGCGAATCGGTGATCACCAGCGTATGGTGCGAGCCGTCCTCGGCCTGCTCGAAATAGCCGAACAGGCCTTCGTCCTCGAGCAGGCGATGGACGAAATGCCAGTCATGCTCGAACTGCATGCAGAACGAGCGGTTTCGCAGCGGTGCCGAGAGCGCGAACCGGAACATGCCGGCGGCTTGCGGATGCTGGTTGAAGACGTCGGTCAGGATTTCGTCGGCAGTGCGATCCTGCCAGATGCGCTGGTCGCGGCGGTACCGGAGGAAGCCGAGCCACGACATGAAACGGATCTGGTACGCGGTGATGCCGCCGTTGAAGCCGAGCCGGCGCGCGGTCTGCACGTAGCCGTGCCACGGCAGATAGGTGTCGCCTTGCTGTTCGACCCACAACGTGACGGGCTGCGCGATCAGCTTCTTCAGCTCGATATTGTCGCGGGTCGAGACGGCGTCGACAGTCAACGTGAAATCGCGGCCCAGCCGCGATACGCCGTGAACGGTCTGGGGCAGCAGGACATTCTGGCCCAGCGGCGTATCGAGCTTGAGCAGGCGTGCTTGCTGAAACAGGCCGCCGCCGATCGCGCGAACCAGTTCTTGGGAATTCATCGTCGTGGCCCTCTTGAATCGAGAACGATGAGCAGGGAGGCGAGTCGACCGCCGGTTTTATCGTACAAATTCTCTCGATCGGCGATTTTACAGGATAAATCGCGGGACTCCGGCGTCGCGGCGCCGGCGGGTAGCGCGGCCCCGGCGCGTCATGCGCGACCGGCCCGGCGGCCATGCTACCGCGTGCGTGTGGCCGGTCCCGCCCCCTGCGCGAGCGCCAGCTCGACGAACGCACGCGCGGCCGCGCTCCGGTACGCGCCCTTGCGCTGCAGCAGTACGGCGGTGCGCCGCAGCACGGCCGGGTCGAGCGCGACGGCAACGAGATCGTCGTGCCCGGTCGCGATCGTCGCGGGCAGCAGCGTCGCGAGATTCGTGCGGCGCACGATCTCGATCACCGCACCCAGCGAATTCGCCTCCATCAGCACGCGCGGCTGCACGTCGTGCTCGCGGAAATAACGGTCGATCTGCGTGCGTGTCGCGAATTCGGCGGTCAGCAGCACGAGCGGTGCGTCGTGCAGCGCGCGCAGGCCGGCCTTGCGTTTCCCGGCGAGCGCGTGCCGACGGTTCACGACGAGCGCGAGCGTCTCGACCAGCAGCGTTTCCACCTCGATATCCGCCGTCTGCACATCCTCGAACGCGATGCCGACATCGAGCTCGTCGTCGACGAGCAGCGCCTCGATGCGCTCCTGCGACATCTCGCGCACCGACAGCGAAACGTCCGGATAACGACCGTGAAACGCCTCGACGAGCGGCCCGACGAGATAGCTCGTGAAGGTCGGCGTGACCGCGAGCCGCAGCGAGCCGCGGCTGAGATCCTGCACGTCGTGAATCGCGCGCCGGCCTTCCGCGAGATCGTGCAGCGCCTGCCGCGCATAGCGGAAATACACCTCGCCTGAATCCGTCAGCCGCGTGACGCGCCCGGTGCGGTCGAACAGCTGCGCGCCTAGCGTCTCCTCGAGCTGACGGATCTGCTGCGACAGCGCGGGCTGCGACACGTGCAGCGCGGCGGCTGCGCGCGTGAAGCTGCGGTGTTCGGCAACGGCCAGGAAGTAATGGATATGGCGCAGCAGCATGATGGTTCCTATAAGTCGAGCTTATCGGCCTGATCATAAATCAGTCTTTTACCTTATTGGAAGCGCGGCGTAACCTGCCCTTCATCGATTTCACCCGAACCGGAGAACAAGCGATGAAGGACATCATTGAAGGCTTCCTGAAGTTCCAGCGCGATGCCTACCCGACGCGGGCCGCGCTGTTCCGCGATCTCGCGCGCAGCCAGAACCCGCGTGCGCTGTTCATCTCGTGCTCGGACAGCCGGCTCGTGCCGGAACTCGTCACGCAGCGCGAACCGGGCGACCTGTTCGTGATCCGCAACGCCGGCAACATCGTGCCGTCGTACGGCCCCGAGCCGGGCGGCGTGTCGGCGTCGGTCGAATACGCGGTGGCCGCGCTGCGCGTGACCGACGTCGTGATCTGCGGGCATTCCGATTGCGGCGCGATGACGGCGATCGCGACCTGCCAGTGCATGGACCACATGCCGGCCGTCGGCCACTGGCTGCGCTACGCCGATTCGGCACGCGTCGTGAACGAGGCGCGAGCGCATCGCAGCGAACGCGAACGGATCGATTCGATGGTGCGCGAGAACGTCGTCGCGCAACTCGCGAACCTGAAGACGCACCCCGCCGTGCGGCTCGCGCTCGAAGAAGGGCGTCTCGCGCTGCACGGCTGGGTCTACGACATCGAATCGGGCTGCATCGACGCCTATGACGGCGCAAGCGGCCGGTTTGTCTCCCTGGCGGACCATCCAGGTGTCCGCGCCACGCCCGCGGCGCTTTCCGTCGCGGCCTGAACCCTTTCCACCTACCCACCCACGAGGTATTGCCATGATCCAGTCCCAACACAGCCAGACCGCCCGCCACGCGCTTGCGGAGGCCGTCGTTCTCGAGAAGGCGCGCAAGAACCTGTCGTTCGCGCAGCTCACCGAAGGCACGGGCCTGAGCGAGGCGTTCGTCACGGCCGCGCTGCTCGGCCAGCATGCGCTGCCGGAGAACGCGGCGCGCGTCGTGGCCGACAAGCTCGGCCTTGACGATGACGCGGTGCTGCTGCTGCAGTCGATCCCGCTGCGCGGCAGCATCGACGATCGCGTGCCGACCGACCCGACCATTTACCGCTTCTACGAAATGCTGCAGGTGTACGGCACGACGTTGAAGGCGCTGGTTCACGAGAAGTTCGGCGACGGCATCATCAGCGCGATCAATTTCCGGCTCGACGTGAAGAAGGTCGACGATCCCGAAGGCGGTTCGCGCGCGGTGATCACGCTCGACGGCAAGTACCTGCCGACCAAGCCGTTCTGATGCCGGCACTGCGCGGCACCGCGACGACGGTGCCGCGCGGGTTCCCTCGACGTGCGTCGGCCACGGGCCGGCGCGCGTTTCCGCCATTCCGTTTCAACGAGGACACCGCCATGGATTTTGTGAAACGCACGATCGATCTTGCGATGAAGAACGTGGAAGAGGGCGGCCGCCCGTTCGCGACGGTGATCGTCCGCGATGGCGAGATCGTCGCGGAGAGCCCGAACCTCGTCGCGCAGACCAGCGACCCGACGGCACATGCCGAGATCCTCGCGGTGCGCGACGCGTGCCGCAAGCTCGGCACCGAGCACCTGACCGACTGCGAGATCTACATCCTCGCGAGCCCGTGCCCGATGTGCCTCGGCTCGCTGTACTACTGCAGCCCGAAGCGCGTGATCTACATCACGACGCGCGAGGATTACGCGCCGTTCTATCGCGACGACCGCAAGTACTTCGAGCTCGACACGTTCTACGCCGAGTTCGCGAAGCCGATCGACGAACGGAGGCTGCCGATGGTGCAGCAGAAACACGGCGACGCGATCGGCGTCTACCGTCGCTGGAAGGAACTGAACGCGAAGTGACGTGACCCGCGCGACGCACCGGTCGCGCGGCGCAGCCGCCCCGGCTGCTCGTTTTCCCCACCCTCCGCTCTGCCCGACGGCTGCCGTGCCGCCGGGCGCCCGTGCTGCCGCGCGGGTTTGTGTCGTGCCCCCTGTTTCCCGCCTCCCCAAACATCGATCCCGTTCAATGTCCGGAACGGAAATCCGCGATCCATAAAGTTTTTGACGGGTTTAAAAATTCGCACTGGAGACGACAGAAACGTGCGGAAAGCCCGATGAAAACCAATGAAATGTTCATGACAGCCAGCGCGACGACCGATGCCGGTCGCGGCTGATTGCCGCCGATCGCCGTGCGTTGCCCCACACCTGCCTCGTTGCGCCATTCGTTCCGGATGAGGAATCGCTCGATCCCTCTCCGCCTGTGCCGCGCGACCTTGCGACCGGTCGCGCCTGACGCCTGAGATTCGCTTACCTGCTTAAAACGGACCATCATGAAACGGGATTCATTCAGTACACCTGATGCGGTGCGTCGCACGACGACGGAAATGCTCAAGCCGAACGACGCCTTCGTGCGCATCGAAAACGTCGTGAAGAAATTCGGCGACAGCACGGCCGTCGACAACGTGAACCTGACGATCGCGAAAAACGAACTGTTCGCGCTGCTCGGCAGCTCGGGTTGCGGCAAGTCCACGCTGCTGCGCATGCTCGCCGGGCTGGAAACGGCCACCTCCGGCAAGATCTTCGTCGACGGCGAGGACCTCGCGGCGCTGCCGCCGTACCGCCGCCCCGTGAACATGATGTTCCAGTCGTACGCGCTGTTCCCGCACATGTCGGTCGAATCGAACGTCGCGTTCGGCCTGAAGCAGGAAGGCACGCCGAAGAACGAAATCAAGGAACGCGTGGCCGACGCGCTCGCGCTCGTGCAGATGAGCAAGTACGCGCAACGCAAGCCGCATCAGCTTTCCGGCGGCCAGCAGCAGCGCGTCGCGCTGGCCCGCTCGCTGGTCAAGCGCCCGAAGCTGCTGCTGCTCGACGAGCCGATGTCCGCGCTCGACAAGAAGATCCGCCAGAAGACCCAGCTCGAACTCGTGAACATCATCGACAAGGTCGACGTGACCTGCGTGATGGTCACGCACGACCAGGAAGAGGCGATGACGATGGCGAGCCGCCTCGCGGTGATGAGCGAAGGCAAGATCGTGCAGATCGGCGCGCCGGGCGAAGTGTACGAGTTTCCGAACAGCCGCTTCTCGGCTGAATTCATCGGCTCGACCAACCTGTTCGAGGGCCGCGTCGTCGAGGACGAGCCCGATCACATCTTCGTCGAGAGCGACGACCTCGAAGCACGCATGTACGTGAGCCACGGCATTACGGGCCCGCTCGGGATGCCGGTCGGCATCTCGGTGCGCCCCGAACGCGTGCACGTGTCGCGCGAGAAGCCGGGCTCGAAGCACAACTGGGCGCGCGGCGTCGTAACCGACATCGCGTACATGGGCAGCTACTCGCTGTATCACGTGCGCCTGCCGAGCGGGAAGACGGTCGTGTCGAACCTGTCGAGCTCGCACCTGATGAGCGACACGGCCCCGGCGTGGAACGACGACGTGTTCGTGTCGTGGTCGCCGGCCAGCGGCGTCGTGCTGACGCAATGAGGACGACACGATGAGAACCTCTGCTTCCACTCCGTCCACGCCGGTGTCGCCCGGCGCCGCGAGCACCGGCGCCGGCCGGGCCCGCCCGGGCCGCTTCGCCGCGCTGTCGCGCTTGCTGCCGTCGGGCCGCAGCGTCGCGATCGGCGTGCCGTTCCTGTGGCTCGCGGTCTTCTTCGCGCTGCCGTTCGTGCTGGTGCTGAAGATCAGCTTCGCCGACCAGGTGATGGGCATCCCGCCGTACACGTCGCTCGTCGAGTTCAAGGACGGCGTCGTGCACTTCGCGCTGCAGCTGTCGCACTACGCGTTCCTGCTGCAGGACGACCTGTACATCGCGACCTACCTCAGCTCGCTGAAGATGGCCGCCGTGTCGACCGTGCTGTGCCTGCTGATCGGTTACCCGATGGCGTACTACATCGCCCGCTCGGAACCGAACCGCCGCAACGTGCTGATGATGGCCGTGATGCTGCCGTTCTGGACCTCGTTCCTGATCCGCGTGTACGCCTGGATCGGCATCCTGAAGGACGACGGCCTGCTGAACCACACGCTGATCGCGCTCGGCATCATCCACACGCCGCTGCGCCTGTATCACAGCGATGCGGGCGTCTACATCGGGATGGTCTATTCGTACCTGCCGTTCATGGTGATGCCGCTGTACGCGCACCTGGTGAAGATGGACCTCACGCTGCTCGAAGCCGCGTACGACCTGGGCGCGAAGCCGTGGGTCGCGTTCACGCGGATCACGCTGCCGCTGTCGAAGAACGGGATCATCGCCGGCAGCCTGCTGGTGTTCATCCCGGCGGTGGGCGAGTACGTGATTCCGGAACTGCTCGGCGGTGCCGACACGCTGATGATCGGGCGCGTGATGTGGGATGAATTCTTCAACAACATGGACTGGCCGATGGCGTCCGCGGTGACGGTCGCGATGGTGATGCTGCTGCTGGTGCCGATGGCGCTGTTCCAGTACTACCAGGTCAAGGAACTGGAGGAAGCGAAATGATCAAGCCGAGCAAACCGCTGTCGACGGGCGTCCTCGCCTTCGGCTTCCTGTTCCTGTACATCCCGATCATCAGCCTGGTCGTGTACTCGTTCAACGAGTCGAAGCTGGTGACGGTGTGGTCGGGCTTCTCGCTGAAGTGGTACGCGGCGCTGCTGGAGGACGACGAGCTGCTGACCGCCGCGTGGCTGTCGCTGAAGATCGGCCTGCTGACGGCCACCGCGTCGGTCGTGATCGGCACGTGGGCGGGTTTCGTGCTCGCGCGCTTCGGCCGCTTCAAGGGCTTCACGCTGTACACGGGGATGATCAACGCGCCGCTGGTGATTCCGGAAGTGATCCAGGGCATCTCGCTGCTGCTGCTGTTCGTTGCGCTGGAGCAGATGTTCGGTTGGCCGAAGGGCCGCGGGATGCTGACGATCTGGATCGGTCACGTGATGCTGTGCGTGTCGTACGTGGCGATCATCGTGCAGTCGCGCGTGAAGGAGATGAACAAGTCGCTGGAGGAGGCGGCGCTGGATCTGGGCGCGACGCCGCTGAAGGTGTTCTTCGTGGTGACGCTGCCGCTGATCTCGCAGGCGCTGCTGTCGGGTTGGCTGCTGTCGTTCACGCTGTCGATCGACGACCTGGTGCTGTCGGCGTTCCTGTCGGGGCCGGGGTCGACGACGCTGCCGCTGGTGGTGTTCTCGCGCGTGCGGCTCGGGCTGAACCCGGAGATGAACGCACTGGCGACGCTGTTCATCACGGCCGTGACGATCGGCGTGATCGTCGTGAACCGGATGATGATCGCGCGCGAACGGCGCCGGGTGGCCGACATGAAGGCGGCGTTCGCGGTGGCGTGAGCGGCCGTGGCGTGAAGCGGGCGGGCTTGCGTCACGGCCGTGCTTTGCTGGCATCATGTCGGACGATTCCACGACACGGGCCTGCACCATGTTCCGCTTCACGCTTCAACGCAGGATGCCGCTGACGGCCGGCGTTGCCGTCGCCATCGCTTTGATGTGCCACGGATTGGCGGCTGGTGCCGCATCGGACACGCCGACGGCGCAGACGCGAACGCTGCCGGCCGCCGGCACCACCTGGTGCTACAGCGTCGGCGAGGGCCGCATGTCGGCGATGACGCTCAAGGGCGTGCACGACGGCATCGCGAGCTATGACATCGGCCCGGCCGGCGCCGCGTCGCTGAAGCTCGACGAGCAGGTCGACACCTACACGCCGCTGAATCCGGGACGCAACGGCGAGCGCCGGCTGATGGTGTTTCCGCTGAAGCAGGGCAAGCAGTGGGAGGACCGGTTCGACGAAACCGTGACGACGAGTCTCGGCGGCGGGCACGCATGGCATTACCGCTACAAGGCCGTCGCGTCGAGCGAGGTGATCGGCACCGAGAAGCGGCAGGTCGGCGCGGGCACGTTCGATACGTTCGTGATTGCGCGCACCACGTCGTGGACCAAGAGCGCCCCCGGCACGTCCGATGCGGCGCTCGGCGACATGCATTGCGACGACCGCGAATGCTCGGTGTCGGGCTATAGCAAGGAAGTGTTCTGGTACGCGCCGTCGATCGGCAGGGCCGTGCTGCGCGCGTATTCGCAGAGCGGTTTCCCGCAATCGATGTTCGACGATACGAGCGCCGAGTTGCTGAAGAACGCGAGCTCGCTCGTGACCGAGCTGGCCGGATACGGCGACGATGCGACCTGCAAGGCCACGCAGCCGACGCGGTTTGCGGCGGTGCCGTCGGCGCCGTGGTTCGGGTTCGCGCTGTGGCCGAACAACGCGTGGGAATTCCACATGGCGCGCGATATCGCGCGGGAGTAGCGCGGTCGCGTCGCGGCGGGCGACGCGCTATAGTCGTGCGATGCCCGCAGCGGGTGCTGCACGCCCGGCGGCCTGATCACGCACGCGTTCGCCCGATGACAGCCCATCCCGACGTTACCCTTCGACTGACCGACACCGAGCAGCCGGCCGCACGAGACTTCATCAGCCGCAAGCTCGGCGAATTCAACCATGCGATGACGGGGCGCGCCGACGCGGCCGCGCTCGACGTCTACGTGACCGACCCCGCGACCGGCGAGATCGTCGGCGGCCTCACCGGCCGGACTTCGCTCGGCCTCTTTTTCATCGATCTGTTCTACCTGCCCGAATCGCTGCGCGGCGGCGGCTTCGGCAGCCGGTTGCTGCGCGAGGCGGAAACGGAAGCGAAACGGCGCGGCTGCGCGCGGGCGGTGCTGTACACGATCTCGTTCCAGGCGCCGGACTTCTACCGGAAGCAAGGTTACGAGACGTTCGGCGAAGTGCCGTGCGAGCCGGAAGGGACCGCGCGCGTGTTCATGGTGAAGGTGCTTTGAACCGGTTCTGCCGGCTTGCTTCGCACGGTCAGATTTTCGTGGCGATCGCCTTTGGCGTGTAGCTGCCGTGAGCGGCCGGATCCACGAACCGGCCTCCGAAATATCCCCCACCGTTCTCGTCGGGCATGAACGTCTGGTTGGCCGGATCCAGCATGCGGCGCCAGAATGCGTTCCGGCGTGCGATGTTGTCGATCGTTCGCATCTTTCCGAGGATCGTGCCGGTAATCGTTGCATCCCTTTCGCTGAGACTGCCGGCGAGAACGAGCGAGAAGCCCGGCGGAAGGGGAAGCGTTCGATGGATCTCCGACCAGCACAGCGTGCCGATGCCTCGGCAGCACAATTCCGGCGGCAGCATGAAGTCGCCGACGTGCATCTTGAACGACGATTCGTCCAGCGGAAGCCATCCTTCATCGAACGGGAATTTCTTGACCCGAGTCGTCGATCCGAATCGCGATTCCAGGTATTCGAGTTCGACGGACACGCGGCCCGTGCAGTAGCGATCGGGTGACCCGTCCAGTTTTTCGATTGCCTGCACGATCGCCATGGACGCGATCGGCGCGCCTTGCAGATCGGTGATCCGGTACATATGCCGCGTGGTGTTCATGGTGCTGATCCTTGTGCAAGCACGATGACGCGGCTCGAACGTGGGCATCCGGGCGTGGGCGGCGTCACTGAATGCCCGCCCCGCGCCGGCGCGGGAACTGCCCCCGCGCGAACGGCACGGGGCGCATGTCACCTGCGTCAGCAATGCTCCAGTGCGTACGACAGGTCGGCGATCAGGTCGTCCGAATGTTCGAGCCCGACCGACACGCGAATCAACCCTTCCGACACGCCCGCCGCGGCGCGCGCATCGGCCGGCACGCCCGAATGCGTCGTCGACGCCGGATGGCAGATCAGCGACTCCGTGCCACCGAGACTGACCGCGGACTTGAAGAGCGTCAGGTGGTTGATGAACCTGAACGCCTGCTCGCGGCCGCCGTCGAGGATGAATGCGAATGTCGAGCCGGGCCCGCTGCACTGGCGCTGGTAGACGGTCTGGTAGGCCGGATCTTCGATGAGCTCGGGGTGCAGCACGCGCACCGGTCGATGCGGATTGCCGGCGAGCCAGCGGGCGACGTCTCTGCCGCTGCGCGCGGCCTGCTGCATGCGCAGCACGAGCGTTTCCATCGAGCGCGTGATCATCCACGACGAATGCGGGTCGAGCTGCGAGCCGAGCGTGCTGCGAATCGAGCGGATCTTCGTGATCAGGTTGCGGGAGCCCGTAACACCACCAGCAACGAGGTCGCTATGCCCGCCGATGTATTTCGTCAGCGAGTACACGCTCAGGTCGATGCCTTGTCGCGATGGCTTCTGATACAGCGGCCCGAGCAGCGTGTTGTCACAGACCGACAGCGGGCGATAGCCGTGGCGCGCCTCGAACGCATCGATCTCGCTGCGCAGGCCGTCGAGGTCGAACAGCGCGTTGGTCGGATTGGCGGGCGTCTCGATGTAGCACATCCGCACGTTGCCCTTTTGCGCGGCCGCTTCGAGCGCGGCGCGGATCGAGAGGGTGGACAGCCCGTCGGCGATCACTTCGGAGCGAATGCCCCACTCGGGCAGGAACTTCGAGATCAGCGTTTCGGTGCCGCCATACAGCGGCACGGACTGAACGACGCAGTCGCCCGGCCGCAGGAAGGTCAGCAGGATCGCCGCGATCGCGGACATGCCGCTCGACGTCACGACGGCGGCTTCGGAATCGTCGAGCAGCGCGAGGCGATCCTCGACGATCTCCAGGTTCGGGTGATTGAAACGGCTGTAGACGAGGCCCGCGCCTTCGCCTTCGGGCAAAGGCTTGCGACCGGCCACGACGTCGAAGAATTCGGCGCCGTCCTCGGCTGTGCGGAACGCGAACGTCGACGTGAGGAACACGGGCGGCTTCACCGATCCTTCCGACAGGAACGGATCGTAGCCGTACGACATCATCTGGGTTTCGGGATGGAGTTCCCGGTCTGCAATCTTGCGCTTGTGGTAGTTGCGATAGGCCATGCAGTGCTCCGTGCTGGGGTAGTGAGGAACAGCCGTTGCAGCGGTGGCACGACGCGTGCGGCGCCGGGTAGGCACCGGTCGTCGCGACCGCGTGTGGCGATACTAACCGAAGGCACGGCTTCCGTGACACGCCCCTGACACTATCGACAGGGTGTCGCCTGTTCGAAGATCATGTCGTACAGCGCACGGGCGGCGGGCGACAGTTGCGCGCTCTTGCGTGTGACGAGCACGAGCGTGCGCGACACCGTCGGCTCGACGAGCTCGATCGTGCGGATCATCGGATACGCGTTCTTCTGGATCGCGAGCCTGGGCACGACGGCCGCGCCGAGCCCCTCCGCGACGAGCCCGAGCGCCGTCGAGCTGCGCTGCACTTCGTAGAACGAATGCAGCGACACGCCGCTCGTTTTCAGTGCGCCGTCGAGCAGCCCGCGATTGCCGCTCATTTCGCCGGCGAAGATCAGCGGGTGCGGCTGCAGTGCCGCCCAGCGAATGCGCCGCCGCTTCGCGAGCGGATGATCGTCGCGGCACACCAGCACGTACGGGTCGGTCGTCAGCGGTACGTTGACCAGTTCGGGATGCTGGTCGCCGGCGATGCCGATGCCGAACTCGGCCTCGCGATGCAGCACGGCCTGCAGTACCGACGCCGACGCGTGGTCGAGGATCTTCACGCGATCGTGCGGCCGGTGCGCGGAGAATGCGCGCAGGATGCGGGGCAGGTATTGCACGCCGACCGTCGGCACGCACGCGATCGTGACGTCGCCGCGCTGGCTCAGGCCTGTCTCGCGAATTTCGGTGAGCGCGTCGGACAGCTCGTTCAGCAGCCGGCGCGCTTGCGGCAGGAAGCGCCGGCCGATTTCGGTGAGTGTGGTGCGGCGCGTGGTGCGCTCGACGAGCGCGACGCCGAGAAAGGTTTCGAGCTTGCGCAGCCGCTGCGTGATGGCCGTCTGCGTGACGTGCAGCGTATCGGCCGCCTGCCGGAAGCTGCCGCCGTCGGCGATCGCGACGAAAGCCTGGACACCGAGCGTATCGATCTTCATCATATTTTTGAATCAATCACGATATTAAATTCATTTTACTGAACTTCGTGACGATCGCAGAATGCTTCACATCGACGGCCTCCCGCATCGCGCACGCAGGCAAAGGCACGGCCGTCCAAGCCGACCCGGAGAAACGACATGACGACCCCACTCGATCGATACGCCGCCCAGTACGTGCAATTCGAGGACGAACGCACGCGGCCGATCCGCGATCTGCTGGCCGCGGTGCCGAACACGCCGATCCATACCGCGATCGACATCGGCTGCGGGCCGGGCAACTCGACGCAAGCGCTGATCGCGCGCGCACCGGACGCGACGATCCACGGGATCGACGCATCGGCGGACATGATCGCGGCCGCGCGCAAGCGCCTGCCGGCACTGCGTTTCGATCTCGCCGATGTGGCCGCATGGGACGATCCGGGCGGTTATGACCTGATCCTGTCGAACGCGGTGCTGCAATGGGTGCCCGCGCACGACACGCTGTTCCCGTCGCTCGTCGGCCGGCTCGCGCCGGGCGGCCATCTCGCGGTGCAGATGCCCGACAACCTCGACGAACCCGCGCACCGGCTGATGCGCGAAGTCGCCGCGGCCGGGCTGTGGGCGGACAAGCTGGAAGGCGCGGCGCGCACCGAGCGGTTCGACGCGCGTTACTACTACGCGCTGCTGTCGCCGCTGTGTTCGCGCGTGGATGTGTGGCGCACGACCTACTACCACCCGCTGCGCGGCGGTGCGGATGCGGTCGTCGAATGGTTCAAGGGCAGCGCGCTGCGGCCGTTCCTCGCGGCGCTCGATGACGGCGAACAGCGCGCGTTCCTCGCTCGCTATCGCGATGCGATCGCCGGGCCGGACGGCTATCCGGCGCTCGGCGACGGCACGGTGCTGCTGCCGTTCCCGCGCCTGTTCATCGTCGCGACGCGCAAGTGACGCAGCAATGACGCGGCGGCCGACGGCGCGTCAGCGCACCGGCCGTAGCGATTCCGGGTCGACCGTGCGACTGCGGGCGGTCTGCCCGTCGCGCAGGTCCTTGTACCAGAAGAGCGCGACTTCCCCGTCGTTCTCGCCATCCGCGTACAGGAAGCGGTCGTGGCCACCCAGCACGAAACCCGCGCGCGCATACGTGCTGCAGGCCGCGACATTGTTCGCCTGCGTTTCCAGCCGCATGAAGCCGAACCCGCGGCTGCGCGCCCATGCTTCCGCGGCTGCCAGCAGGAGCTGCCCGATACCCTGGCGACGATAGCGGCGGTCGACGGCCAGCTCCGCGATCTCGGCCATGCCGTTCCAGCTCTGCGCGATCGCGACGAACCCGGCGAGCTGCCCGCCGGCCGTCGCGCGAAAGAGCGCCGCCGTGCCCGGCGCATCGTGCGCGTAGCCGGCCGGATCGAAGCCGTAGTCCTTGCGCTGCGCCGGCAGCGCGCGAAGATCGAGCAAGTCCTGATACGGCGCATTCAGTTCCCACGCGATATCGAACGAGAAGTCGCATCGGTCCAGTTCGTCGGCGGAAAGCCCGCTCGCCTGTTCGATGTTGATGTGCTCGGCTCGGTCCATGTGTCGGTGTCCTGTCTTCGGCGGGATGGCGTGGTCTTGTCCGTGCCGCGATCGCCGGCGCCGTGATGCGCACCGCGTCGCGTCCTTTTCTGCTTCGTTTTTTTGCACCTGCACAATGCGCCGCGCGCGTAACCGGCACAGACCGGCTGCGGCGCGCGTTCAACCGCCTGATTATGCTGGATTTCGGCGACGGCCCTGTGCGGGGGGCGGTGCGATGCCGGCTGCCTTGTATCGCGTCGCCGATTCGGGGCGACCGTCGATCGCTTGTGGATGAAAGACGACAGGAACCCGAATAATGGTTTACCGTTCGATGACAACTCGATATATTTCGAAAAATATATCGAAGGTCGTGGCGCCAGCAGGCGTCACGTCGTCAACTCGCTCCACGAAAGCCGGAAGAGATTCTGACCTGCATCGCCGGAGCAACGCGTCGTCATGGCGTGCGCAACCGGTGCGCAAGCTCCCCGACGCTGCAATACGAGCGGCCGCCTCTCGGCATGCCGCTTCAGCAAGCCCACACTGGCATCGAAACGGAACATCGTGCACACGCGCATGAGGCGTCGGCGCGTCCGGCGATCCGGTGCCCCGGGCTTGCATACGTCCGTCAACCGTTTTTTCGTCAACACGCCGCGCATCTCGCTGCGACGCAGGCGCGTGCGTTCACAACAAAAGGGAAGCAGCATGAAGAAGACCATCGTGGCCGCGGCCGCACTCGGGATGTTCGGCACCGCCGCGCAGGCGCAAAGCAGCGTCACGCTCTACGGGCTGATCGACGCGGGTATCACGTATTCGAACAAGGTCGCGACGTCGGCCGGGCACGACAAGCTCGTCAAATACGGCGACGGCGTCGCGTCGGGCAGCCGCTGGGGCATCCGCGGCACCGAGGATCTCGGCGGCGGGCTGAAGGCGCTGTTCGTGCTGGAGAACGGCTTCAGCAGCGGCGACGGCACGCTCGGCCAGGGCGGCGCGCTGTTCGGCCGGCAGGCGTTCGTCGGCCTGTCGAAGAACGGGATCGGCTCGCTGACGTTCGGCCGCCAGTACTCGTTCTCGACCGACTACCTCGGCGCGAACTACACGATGGGCAGCCAGACGCCGGCCGGCAACTACGCGTATCACATCAACGACCTCGACCAGCTGACGTCGAGCCGCATCAACAACGCGGTGAAGTTCCAGAGCGCGAACTTCGCGGGCCTGACGTTCGGCGCGCTGTACGGCTTCTCGAACTCGACGCAGTTCGCGGGCACGCCGACCACGACCGGCGCGAACGGCACGCAGGGTTCGTCGAGCGCGTACAGCTTCGGCGCGAACTATGCGCAAGGGCCGTTCGGCATCGGCGCCGCGTACACGAACATCCGCTTCCCGAACGGCGCGACGCCCGCATTCGGCGTGAGCATCGCGAACATCAACACGGCCGGTCTGCGCGACCTCGAGACGTTCGGCGTCGGCACGCGTTATGCGATCGCGGCGGCCCTCGTGTGGGCGAACTGGACGCATACGAAGTTCGCGCCGCTGTCGGGCGAATCGTCGAAGCTGAACAACTACGAAATCGGCGGCCGTTATGCGTTCACGCCGGCCTTGAGCGGCGGGCTCGGCTATACGTTCTCGAAGCTCGACGGCCGTTATGAAGGCAAGTGGCACCAGGTCAACGCCGCGGTGGACTATGCGCTGTCGAAGCGCACGGACGTGTACGTGAGCGCGGCCTACCAGAAGGCGTCGGGCAGCAACACGATCAACGGCCGTGTGGTGCCGGTGCAGGCCGAGATCGGCTCGTCGTCGTCGTTCATCGGCAACGCGGGCGCGAACACGCAGTTCGTCACGCGTATCGGCCTGCGTCACAAGTTCTGATCGACGCGGGCAGGCGGGCGTTGCCGACGCAGGCGGCGCCCGATGCGACGGCGGGCGCTCCAGCGGAGCGCCCGTTTTGCTGTGGCACGCGACGAAACGCGACACAGCAGCGGTCCGCTAATCGATATATTCTCCTGTGCATATCGACACGACGATCGACCGACCCTACCCACATTCACCTGCACAGGAGCACCATTGTGAATTCGATGCACCGCGAAGCCGTCGGCGAGGCCTTTTCGCTCGACGCGATGCAGCACGCAAGAACCATGACGTGGCAGGCCGTCGACGCGATCGCCGCGGGCATCCGGCCCGGCATGCGCGAATCGGAGGCCAATGCGCTCGGGCTGAGCGTGCTCAAGGAGCTCGGGATGGACCGGATCTGGCATCCGATCCTCGTCCGCTTCGGGGAAAACACGCTGCGCACGTTCAAGGAGCGCTCGGTGGCGGACCCGGTCCTCGCCAAAGACGACATCTTCTTCATCGACCTCGGCGCCGTATGGGCGAAGCACGAGGGCGACGCGGGCGCGACGTTCGTCCGCGGCGACGATCCGGACATGCAGGCCTGCGCACGCGCGGCGCGCGTCATCTACGACGAAGTCGAGCATCACTGGCGGACCACCGGATGCGCGGGCATCGCGCTGTACGACTTCGCGGCACAGCGCGCCGACGCGCACGGCTTCCGGTTGAACGTCGACATCAAGGGGCATCGCGTCAGCGATTTCCCGCATGCGATCTACAAGGCCGGCAATCTCGGCGACTTCGACGGCGCGCCGGCCGCCGGCCTGTGGATCCTCGAAATCCAGATTGCCCACCCGACGCGGCCGTTCGGCGCGTTCCACGAGGATCTGCTCGTGTAGCACGTGTCGGCCGCCTTGCGGGCGGCCGACACGGTCCGGTCATGCCGTCAGATGTTGATCGTGACGGGACCCGCGAGCGGCGTGTAGCCGTCGTCGAACAGATACCACGCGTCGTACTGCCCCGACGCCAGCGTGCTGTTGGCCGTGGACGAGAACAGCAGCGAGCCGGTGCTCTTCGGCAGGTACGCCCACGACTTGTAGCTGCCCTTGGTCGGCTGCGCGCCATGTGCAAAGATGCCCACCCAGTTCTTCGGGCTGTGGCTCCACGGCGGTGCGACGTAGTCGAATCGCAGCGTGCCGAACGTCGAGCCCTGCGAAGCGAGCGACGCGACGAACTTCTGGCCGGTATTGCCGATCGCCGAATCCGTGAGCAGGGCGCCGGATTGCGTCTGCACGCAGCCGGCCACCCGGCGCAGGAAGTTCGGATCGTTCGCGTCGCGGATGCTTGCGTCGTACCAGCCGCCGTCGCCGTACCACGTGACGGCTTGCGTCGCGCCGGCGGCGACGGTGACCGACTGCCTCATGTTCATGCCGTAGGCGTTGTCGGTGAGCTGGAACGTCGTCGCGCTGGCGCCGGCGGAGTTGTCGAGCGTGATCTGCACGTTGCCGTTCGCCACGTCGTAGCACAGGCTGATTTCGGCGGTCGATCCCGTGTTGCCGGACGAACCGACGCTGCCGCGGAACGTCTGCAGGAAGCCGTTCGGGCCGTAGACGGAATAGTCGTAACCGCCGCCGGCATTCAGCGCGAGCGAATCCGACAGGTTCGCGCACTGGCTCGCGCCGGCCGCGATCGTGTAATGCCGGGGAATCGTGCTCGTGCCGTCGACCCACGCCTGCAGGTGTACGCCGGCGGTGCCGGTGTTGGTCATCGTCAGCGACAGCGCATTGCCGGCGCGGTTGACCTTGCCCTGCACGAAGAACTCGTAGGGCAGGCGGCAGGCGGTGCTGCGGCCGGTCGTCTGCGCCGGCACCGCGGTGGTGGTCGGGTAGGGGATCGGGACGGCCGGGCCGTTCGGGTTCATGTTGCTCGCCGGCGGCTGGATCGCGGGAACGGTCTGGTCGGCGTTCGAGAAATCGAAGGCCGACGTCAGGTCGCCGCAGACCGCGCGTCGCCACGGCGAGATATTGGTTTCCTGAAACCCGAAGCGCGCCTCCAGGAAGCGGATCACCGACGTGTGATCGAAGACCTGCGAATTCACCTTGCCGCCTTTCGACCACGGCGAGATCACGAACATCGGCACGCGCGGCCCGAGCCCGATCGGCACGTCGCCGCTGGCCGAGCCATCCGATGCGCTGCCGCTGCTGGCGACGAATTCCGCGGCCGTCGAGACGGTCGACTGCCCGGTGCCGGCCGCGGAGCTGGCCGGGACGGCGGGCGGGATGTGATCGAACAGGCCGTCGTTCTCGTCGTACATCACGAGCAGCACCGTGCTGGCCCACACCTTCGGATTCGAGGTCAGCGCGTTCAGGACGTTGCTCACGTACCATTCGCCGCCGCTCGCGGCCCACGACGGATGCTCGCAGTACGCGTAAGGCGCGGCAATCCACGACACTTGCGGCAGCGTGTCGTTCGTGACGTCGGCCAGCAGCTGGTTGAACAGGTTCGTGTCGTATTCCTTGCCGCCGCCGGTCGGATCGATCTGCGTGCCGTTGAGCGCCGGCGCGAGCGGATCGGTGGCGCCCAGGTTCTGGTACTGCTTGAAGTTCAGGATGACGTTGTCACCGTAATTGCCGTTCCACCAGAGATCCTTGCTGGAGCCGTTGTATTCGCCGTAGCCGTGGCTGGCATCCAGCCCGTTGCCCTTGTCCTGGTAGAACTTCCACGTGACGCCGGCCGCGTTCAGCCGCTCCGGCATCGTGGTCCAGCCGGTACCGGTCATCGTGTTGGTCGTGTACGGCGAATAGCCGGCGACGTTGCCGCAGCACCCGGTCCACAGATACAGCCGGTTCGGGTCGGTCGGACCGAGCATCGAGCAGTGGTAGTCGTCGCACACCGTGAATGCGCTCGCCAGTGCGTAGTAGAACGGGATGTCCTTCTGCGTGAAGTAGTACATCGTGCCGCTGGTTTTCGCGTCGGCCCAGTTGTCGTAGCGGCCGTTGTTCCAGGCACTGTGCGTGCCGCTCCAGCTGTGGTCCAGGTCGCCATAGTAGGTGTCGCCGTTCGCCGTGCCGAAGGGCGGGGACGGGTTGAACGGAAACACGTAGGACAGCAGCCAGGGCTGGCGCCACACCGGATACCCGCTCGAAATCACGACCGGCCGCGGATCGCCGAAGCCGCGTGCGCCGCCCAGCGTGCCGAGATAGTGGTCGAACGAACGGTTTTCCTGCATCAGGATCACGACGTGCTTCACGTCCTGGATCGTGCCGGTAACGGTGGCCGCGGGAATGGCCTGCGCGCGCGCGATGCTTTCGGGCAGCATGCCCGTGATCGCGGTCGCACCGGCGAGCTTCAACGCATCGGCGAGGAACTGACGTCGTGTTGTGGGTTTGTTTTGCATGATCGCTCTCTGTCGTGGATGGCTGGCCGTGGGGCCTGCGTCGGTCAGTGGCACGCGCTCGCGCAGTGCAGGACGGGCGTGGATGCCGAACCCGGTGCGGCCGCGCGCGCGGCCGCCACGTTGGCTGCGGTGCCCGAGTCGCCGTCGCCGCAAGCGGCCAGCGTGCACAGGAGCGCGATCATGAAAGCGCCGCGCCAGTGCGGAAAGCGGCTTTCCGACCGGCGCGACTTGACGACATGCTTTCGATTCGATTCGAATCGGATTCCTGAATGATTGAGATGGTTGCTGCGTGCTCCGTATTTCATTACCCCTCCAGACATGAAAATGGACAGCAGAGAATATCGCCCGATTCAGAACAACTTTATGACAGGCCACCCGCGCGTGCCGGCAACCTGCGAAAGCCGTACGTCGGGATTGGTCGCGACCGGGTCCGTGACGTAATCCAGCAGCGGCACGTCGTTGATCGAATCGCTGTAGAAGTAGGTCCGTTCGAAATCCGACGGCGCGTAGCCAAGCGATTCGAGCCATGCGGTCGTGCGGATGATCTTGCCTTCGCGGAAACTCGGCACGCCGGTGCTGCGCCCGGTGAACGCGCCGTCCGGCGTGCCGTCGTCGGTATCGAGCTCGATACCGAGCAGGTGCTCTATCCCGAACTCGGCCGCGATCGGCCGCGTGACGAAGACGTTGGTCGCCGTGACGATGCAGCAGAGATCGCCGTTCTCGCGATGCCGGTCGACCAGCGAGCGCGCCTGCGGCGTGATCGCCGGCCGGATCACCTCGTCCATGAACTGTGCGTGCCAGCGTTCGAGCTGCTCGCGCGAGTAGCGGGTGAGCGGCGCGAGCGTCACGGCGAGGTACGCGTCCATGTCGAGCGTGCCGGCCGCATAGTGGCCGTAGTGCTCGTCGATCAGTGCCGCATGCGCGTCGTCTTCCTGCCAGCCGACCCGCGTGATGAAGCGGCTCCAGGCCTGGTCGCTGTCGAGCGGCAGCAGCGTGTGGTCGAGGTCGAACAGCGCGAGATTCTTGTGCATGGGTGGTTCCTTGTCTTGCGTGCTTACGCGCCGATGAGTTTCTCGATCGCGTCCCGGGCGTTCTTCCCGTCGATGGTCGTGACGCCGTCGAGCCACTTCGACAGCACGCCGGGGTTCTTCTTCGCCCATTCCTTCGCGACCGCGACCGGATCCGCGTGATTCATGATCGGCACCATCAACTGGTTCTCTTCGTCGGTCGTGAATTTCAGGTTGGTCAGCAGCCGGCCGACGTTCGGGCAGCGTTCGAGGTAACCGGGCGTGACGAGCGTATAGACCTTCGCCGATCCGTAGTTCGGGCCGAACACGGTGTCGCCGCCGTCGAGGTAGGCGATCTTGTAGTTGATGTTCATCGGGTGCGGTTCCCACGCGAGGAACACGATCATCCGGTGCTCCTGCACGGCGCGCGTCACCTGGACGAGCATCCCGGCCTCGCTCGATTCGACCAGCTTGAAGCCGCCGAGCCCGAACTCGTTCTTGTCGATCATCCGCTGGATCAGCGCGTTGCCGTTGTTGCCGGCACCGATCCCGTAGATCTTGCCGTCGAGCTGGTCGCGGAATTTAGCGATGTCGGCGAAACTCTTGAGGCCCTTGTCCGACGCGTATTGCGGCACGGCCAGCGTGTAGCGCGCGCCGACCAGGTTGGGCTGCGGCAACTGGTGCACGGCGCCGGCGTCGACGAACGGCTTCACCGTCGGCGTCATGCTCGGATCCCAATAGCCGAGGAACGCATCGATCTGCGCCTTCTTCACGCCGGCCAGCACGATCGGCGGCGACGCGATCGTCTTGGTCGCCTCGTACCCCAGCCCGTCCAGCAGCATCATCGCGACGCCGGTGGTGGCCGCGATGTCGCTCCAGCCGACATCGCCGAGCGTCACCTTCCTGCAGACGTCGCCCTCGGATGCGTGAACGGGGGCGGTCGCAAGCGCCGCCAGCAATGTTGCCGCCAGCATCCATGCCTTCTTCATCATGTTGGTCTCCTAAGCAAGTGTTCCGGATCGTGTTGCCTGATTGGTGCGACGATTGATCGTATTGATCGGATGAAACAAACGAACTTGGGTCTGGCCTTGCGGTTTTTCGTACCGTATATTAGAAAGCACAAAATCGCAAGATCGCACAAAAATACAACTTGCCGGCCGCCGGCCGCCGGTCGCGACGGCGGGCGGACGAAGGCAGGAAAGTCGGGCGGCGGTCCGGACGGGCCGTGCTTCATCAAGCGGGTAGGGCAAAGCAAGGAGACTTCGAATGATCAGTCAGCTGGAAATCATTTCCCGCCTGTTGCTGGCGGCATTGCTCGGCAGCATCATCGGCATCGAGCGCGAGCGCCTGTCGTGGGCGGCCGGCCTGCGCACGCACATGCTGGTGGCGGTGGGCGCGGCGCTCGTGATGGTCGTGTCGGCGTTCGGCTTCGCGGATATCCAGAACGCGAAGAACGTGTCGCTGGACCCGTCGCGGGTCGCCGCGCAGGTCGTGTCGGGCATCGGCTTTCTCGGCGCCGGGTCGATCATGCTGCGCGGCGAGATCATCCGCGGCCTGACGACGGCGGCGAGCCTGTGGGTCGTGGCGGCGGTCGGGCTGGCCGTGGGCGGCGGCATGTATGTGGCCGCGATCGCCGCGACCGCGATCGTGCTGGCGATCCTCGCCGGCCTGAAGCCGATCGAGAAGCGCTTCTTCGCCGCGCGGCAGCGCTGGGGCGTGCGCATCCTCGCGAGCCGCGGCGCGGTGAAGCTGACGTCGCTGCAGGCGATGCCGGGCATCGATCAGGCGCGCATCGTCCAGTTCGTCATCGAACAGGACGACGCCGCGCCGGACGACGACCGCATCCACGTGGTGTTTTCGAAGATGACGAGCGCGGAATTCCAGGCCGTCCGTCAATCCCTGCAGACCCTCGTCGGCATCAAAAAGATGGAGGAGAGCGCTACGTAGTTCGCCGTTCGAATAACATTGACGTTCATTCCGAGGACATTTCATGTGGCAAGAAGAGCGATATCAGAGGATTCGGCTTCTGTTATCGAAGATGCAGCGCGTCTCGACCGACCGGATCATGGCCGACCTGAACGTGTCGCGGGAAACCGTGCGCCGCGATCTCGTCGATCTCGAGGCGCTGGGGGAACTGAAGCGCGTGCACGGCGGCGCGGTGCAGGTGGGCGACGAGGCGCCGATCGCCGAGCGTGCGCAGACGCACGTGAAGGCGAAGCAGGCGATCGCCCGCGCGGCGGCCAGGCTGGTCACGGGCTCGCAGACGCTGTTCATCGACGCGGGCACGACCACCACGCTGCTGGCCGAGGAGTTGTCGAAGCTGTCGGGGCTCACGATCGTCACGAACTCGATCGATGTCGCGCTGAAGATGCGGTCGAGCGACCCGGGGCAAGCGAAGAACGAAACGATCCTGCTCGGCGGGATGATCGGCAGCCGCGCGGCCGCGACGGTTGGCGACGGCACGGTCGCCGAGATTTTCCGCTACCGCGCCGATCTCGCGCTGCTGTCGCCGGTGGGGGTCGACCACGTCAGGGGCGCGACGAACTACGACCGGATGGAAACCGAAGTGGCGCGCGCGATGGTGAGCAATGCGGCGGAGGTCGCGATCCTGGCCGATTTCAGCAAGCTCGGCACGAACAGCCGGATCAGCTTCTGCGAGCCGGCGCGGATCGGCGCGCTGGTGACGGACCAGAAGGCGGAATCGGTCGACAGCTTCAAGCACATCAGGAAGGCCATCAAGAACATCGTGCTGTCATAGCGCCGCGTCGCACTGGGCACGATCGGCCGCCGTTATGCCGTTCATGCGGTGCGCATTCTGCCGGCCGGTCTTATCCCGGCGTAATATATCCGCCGATACAACGAAGGCGCGCCAGCCGGCGGGCCGTCATGGAGGCGGGCGATGGAGATGGCAGGGACGGCGGCGCCTTCGGCGCATCAGGCGGCGGCAGGCTCGATCGCGCTGACGGGCGCATTCGTGCGGCCGATGACGGTGACGCTCGACGATCTGCGCCGGCATGCCAGCGCGACGGCCGAGCCGTTCGACCTGCGCTGCTTCACGACGAACCGCTTTATCCGCTCGGTCGCGCCGTATCGCGGCGCGCGGCTGAAGGACCTGCTCGATGCGGCCGGGTTGCGCAACGACGCGCCGGGCGACTTCAAGCGCATGGTGTTCGTCGCGCATGCGCACGACGGTTATGCGGTCACGTTCTCGTGGCACGAACTGTTCAACACGCCCATCGGCGAACACGTGATCGTCGCGTTCGAATGCGGCGATGCGCCGCTGTCGATCGACGACGGCGCGCCGCTGCTGTTCTCGGGTGCCGACATCCTGCCCGCGCCACGCCATGTGAAGCGGCTGGCCGGCATCGTCGCGCGCGTGCTCGAGGTCTGACGCCGCACGCGTGCCGCCGGCGTTCGCCGCGCCGGCCATCGTGTATGCTTGCCCGCATCGTTCAATCGGCGGGACAACATGAAGACTTCGGCACACCCCAAGCCTGAGGCGCGGTTCAGGATGCGTATCCAGCAGGCCGACACGATCGCGCTCGGCCCGGGCAAGGTCGCGCTGCTCGAAGCCGTGCGCGAGCACGGCTCGATTTCGGCGGCGGCGCGCAGCATGCAGATGTCGTACCGGCGTGCGTGGCTGCTGATGGACGAGCTGAACCGCTCGCTGAAGTCGCCGGCGACGGTGTCCGAACATGGCGGGCAAAGCGGTGGCGGCAGTGTGCTGACGCCGGTCGGCGAGGAGATCATCCGCCTCTATCGCGGGATCGAGGAACGCGCGTACGCGGCCTGCGCGGACGAGATCGCCGCGCTCACGAAAATGGTGCGTCGCTGAAGGGTGGTGCCGACGCCAGGTTGCCTCGCGTGGACTAACCGTGTCGCAAGCAGAAACGCGGCGCGTCGCCCGCAGGCGCATCCGGTTGCATGACATCGCGCGCTTGCGCATCGAGCCGTCCGATCAGTTCGACGAAGCTGGCGACGCTGGCGGTCCGCAGCGGGTAATACGCGATCCCGTGGCGTTCGCAGATGCGCTTGAGCAGGTTCATCGAATCGTGGTCGATGCAGTCGACCGGGAACACGACCAGGTGCGCGCCCGGTAACGCGGCGGCCAGCAGGCCCTTGCGATCCTCGATGCCGCCGTCGTGCATCGTCAAGTCACCGCCGGACGCCTCGACGATCCGCCGGATCGCGCGGTTCGAACCGGGCCGCCCGCCGACATAAACGACGCGCTTGCGCTGCAGAATCGACAGCGTGTCCACCGTCCGCTCGGCCGGATCCTCCATCGACGCCTGCATCGCGTGTTCGATCGCGCTTGCCTCGGCGCGCAGCGTCTTTACCATCGCCATCAGGTCGTCGAGCCGCGCACGCATCGCGCGGGCACTCGCCTGCTCCGCGGCGATCCGCTGCTCGGCTGCCTCGCGGCGGCTCGTGTGCAGCGCGAGCCGTTCGTAGCGCGCGGCCAGCGCCTCGCGCAACTCGCGCACTTCGTCGCGCAATACGTTCTCGGTCGCCAGCGGCTGCGCGTTCTGGCGCGCGAGGAGCGCATCGCGTTCCTGCAGCGCCGCGTCGCGCTCCGTGCTCATCTCGTGCAGGCGCGCCTGCTGCCGCTCGATCTTCGCGTGCAGTGCCGCATTCTCTTCTTCCAGCGCGACCAGCCGCCGGATATCGGCGCGATTGGCCGCGCCGACCAGGTGCGACAGCATGTGCAGGTCGCCGAAGGCGGCCTGGCGCACGCTCATCGTCGTGCGCGGATGCGTCATCAGCGCCCAGTACGCGGGCGGGATGTCGCCGCTCTTGAGCGCTTCCTTCCAGCGTGCGAGCAGTTCGGCCGCGTCCTTCGCGCTGTCGAATGCGCGTATCGCGCCGGCATAACGCTCGTCGAGTGCCTTGTGCAGTGCCTTGGCGCCGCCGGTGCCGGCGATCGCAAGCTCGACGGCCGCGTGATGGATTTCAAGGTCGGTCGCGTGCTGCCGGTCGACATCGGCGAATTTCGGCACGAGCCGGCGCAGCTCGTGCGTGGTCAGGCAGGTGCCGATGATCGAGCAATGCAGGTTCGCATCGAGTTCGGACAGGCGCGTGCGGCGCTTCAGCTCGACCTGTTGCGCGCGGGACGGCGCACAGCAGGCGTCGATCCGCGTGCCGCTTGCCGCGGACGGATGGCCGCCGGACGACGAAAGGCCCGCCGTGCGGGCAAGGCGAAAGGGCGGAGCGTGCATGTTGACCTCTATCCGGCACGATCGGACCGGAGACGGATGCGCGAAAGATTCGCGAAATATACCACGGAATATAACGAGCTAAATTCCGGGGAAATCACCGAGTAACGCGGGGTTGCACGGTCAACAAAGCGCGGTCGAACGGTCGGTGCGCGGCGCTGCGGCCGGCGTCGGCGCCGCGGTCGAAACGGGGAGGGATGCCGGCACGTGGCGCTCCATCACGGATTCGACGCACAGCCCGACGAACAGCACGTCGACGCGCTCCAGCGCGGCCACGGCGTCGCGCATCGCGGCCGGATCGTTGCTGAACGAATCGGAGAACACGTCGTCGCGTGTGCGTTCGAGGCGGCGCGCGTGTGCGATCGCCCGTTCGAGTTCGGGCAGGCGTGTGAAGCGGGCGGCGCGTGCGTCGTCTTCGAGCGTTGACAGCAGCTCGCGAAAACCCAGCGCGGCCAGCGCATCGTCCGGCGCGGCCGAGAACATCCGGATGAAGCGCACGACGCTGCCGCGCAAACGCCGGAACGCGTCGACCACATCCGTGACCTGCTGCGCGCGCGCGTCGCTCGACAACGGCTTGAGCGCGGTGATCTTGCGCGCGAGCGGTTGTTCCCGTGCGGTGCGCAGCGGGGCGCGATCCGTCGGCGTGCGGGCCATGGTGTTGCTCCGAGAGTGCAGATATCGATATATTCTACGGAATATATCGATGCCGCAAAAAAAGACGACACCTGCCGCGCGGCACGGTGTCGCCAACGGCCTGAACGGCCGCACTGGTCAGTCGATCGCGCGCATCGCGTGGCGCAGTTCCTGATAGCTGCGCAGCCCCGCGATACCGAGCTCGCGGCCGATCCCGCTGAGCCCGAAACCACCCCAGCACACGTGCGGGTAGATCAGTTGCGGCGCATTGATCCACACGAGCCCCGCGCGCACGCGTTGCTGGAACTGCTTTGCGATACCCGCATCGCGCGTGACGACGGTCGCGACGAGCCCGTAGCGCGTGTCGTTCGCGAGCGCGATCGCTTCGTCGTCGGTGCGGAACGATTTCACGCACGCGACGGGGCCGAACACTTCGTCGGTCCACAGCGGGTTGTCGACGGCCGGCTCGGCGATCACGACGGGCGCCATGAAGAAGCCTTCGCCGCCGGCATCCGCGACCCGGCCGCTGAACGCGATGCGTGCGCCCGCATCGATGCCGTGCCGGAGCATCGTTTCGACGCGCGCACGCTGCGCGGCCGAGATCAGCGGTCCCATCGCGACCTGTTCCGCGGCCGGCGGCGCGACGACGAGCGCGCGCACGGCCGTTTCGAACGCGGCCATGAAGCTGCGGTACACGCTGTCGTGCACGAGGATGCGCGCGGTGGCCGAGCACATCTGGCCGGCGTTGGTGAACGCGCCGGCAACCGCGAGCGACACCGCGACGTCGAGATCGGCGTCCTCGCGCACGATCAGCGACGACTTGCCGCCGAGTTCGAGCGTCACGCGCTTCATGTCCTCGGCCGCGGCCTGCATCACCTTGCGGCCGGCCGCCGTGCTGCCGGTAAACGAGATCTTGTCGATCAGCGGATGCGCGGTGAGCGCCGCGCCGATTTCGGCGCCGCCGTTCACGACGTTGACGACGCCGGCCGGCACGCCGGCTTGCACGACGATGTCGAGCAGCGCGTGCTCGACCGGCGACGTGAGTTCGGACGGCTTCAGCACGACCGCGCAGCCGGCCGCGAGTGCGGGCGCGAGCTTCCATGCGGTCGTGACCATCGGGAAATTCCACGGCATGATCAGCGCCGCGACGCCGACCGCGTCGTAAAAGCGTTCGGCCGTGACGGCGTCGCTCGGCAGTGCGACGGGCTCGGGTGCGAACAGCGCCGGGTCTTCGCACAGCTTCGCGTAGTAGGCGAACGTCGCGGCGACGTCGCCGACGTCGGCTTCCGCTTCGAACGGCGGCTTGCCGCTCACCTGCATCTGCAGCGCCGCAAGGTGGTCGCGTTCGGCTTCGACGCGCTCGGCGATCGTCGCGAGGATGCGGCCGCGCTCGGCGGGCGACGTGTCGCGCCAGCCGGCGAACGCGTCGCGCGCGGCGCGAACCGCGGCGTCGACGTGCGCGGCCGTCGCGAATTCCTGCCAGCCGATCGCGGCACCGGTCGACGCGTTGAAGATCGGCGCACCGGCCGTGTCGGAATGCGTGCGCACGGGCTGGCCGGCGATGCGCGCCGCGGGCAGTACGAACGTCGTGGCGGAACGGGAAAGTTCGGCGGTGGACATGAAGGTCATCCTGTCGATGTCGGTCGGGTTAGCGGTACAGAACGCCCGGCATCACGCAGAGCATCTCGAACGCGAGGTTCGCGCCGGTGAGCGCGGTGGTGCCGGTCGGGTCGTACGGCGGCGCGACTTCGACGAGATCCGCGCCGACGATATTCAGGCCCTTCATCCCGCGCACGATTTCGAGGCCCTGCTGCACGGTGAGGCCGCCGATTTCCGGCGTGCCGGTGCCGGGCGCGAACGACGGGTCGAGGCCGTCGATGTCGAAGCTGAGATAGACGGGCGTGTCGCCGACGCGTTCGCGCACCTGCGCCATCAGCGGCGCGAGCGACTTGTTCCAGCACTCTTCGGCCTGCACGACGGTGAAGCCCTGCTGGCGGCACCAGTCGAAATCGTCCGCGTGGTAGCCGGTGCCGCGCAGGCCGATCTGCGTGACCTTGTCGCATTGCAGCAGGCCGTCTTCCACCGCGCGACGGAACGGCGTGCCGTGCGCGATCTTCTCGCCGAACATCGTGTCGTTCACGTCCGCGTGCGCGTCGACGTGAACGACGGCGACCTTGCCGTACTTCTTGTGCAGCGCGCGCAGGATCGGCCACGCGATCGTGTGGTCGCCGCCGAGCGTGATCGGCCGGCAGCCGTTCGCGACGATCTCGTCATACGCGTCCTCGATGCGGCGCACCGAGTCCTTCAGGTCATACGGATTGGTCGCGACGTCGCCGATATCGGCAACCTGCAGCGAATCGAACGGCGCGGCACGCGTGGCCATGTTGTACGGCCGCAGCAGCACGGATTCGGTGCGGATCTGGCGCGGGCCGAAGCGCGAACCCGAGCGGTTCGACGTGCCGAGATCGAGCGGCACGCCGACGAAACACACGTCGAGGCCGTCGGTCGTCGCGGCTTGCGGCAGCCGCATCATCGTGGCGATGCCGCCAAAACGCGGCATCTCGTTGCCGCCCATCGGTTGGTTCAGTTCGCGGGGCATGGGGCCGTCTCCTTTTTTTGAGGTAAAGCGATCGGCCGATGGTAGAGGAGAACGCCCGCGCGAAGATTTTGAAGTCGCAACGTTTACATCGACGGGTCTCGATGCGAGTGGCGCCCGCGCATCGACGCGGCGCAACCGAAGGCGGCCGTGCCGTCAGCGGGGGATCGCGGGTGGCGACGCGCCGTCGTGCGGTCCGGCGGAAGGGAAGGGCGTCGTGGCCGCGCCCCACGCGGCGAGTTCGCGCTTGGTGCGCACGCCGAGCTTCGCGAATGCGCGCTTCACGTACGACTCGGCCGATGCGACGCGCACGCCGAGGATCGCGGCGGTCTCGGGCACGGTCTTGCCGGACAGCAGGTGCTTGCAGGTTTCGTATTCGCGCTTCGACAGCTTTACGCCGTCGGCGGCGATCCGCGCATCGAACTGCGCGAGCGGATGGACTTCGGGTGTCGGGTGCGCGACGCGCCGCACGGCCGTGGTCGACGCGTGCAGTTCGAGCAGCGGGAACAGCACGTCGCTGATGCTGCGAAAGCGGTTCATCTCGGCGAGCGTGAACGGCGGCCGGTCGCGGCCGCGCTCCAGCGCGATCGAATGCTGCGAATAGCGCGTGCCGCGCGCGAGCACGCATTCGTGGCCGATATGCACGTCGTCGAATATCCGCTGGCGGAATTCGCCGGGCGGGATCGCCGCGATGTCGCGCACGACGAGCATCGTGCCCGTCTTGCCGCGCAGCCCAGCGAACAGCGGGTCGCTGTCGAGGAAGCGCTCGTAGTAGAGCGTCATCACGTCCGAGATGTCCGACGTCGCGGTGCCGATGCCGCTGCTGCCGATCCATTCGCATCGGTAACCGGTGGGCATCGTGCCGTCGACGCGCGAGCGTTCGACGTGCGCGACGTCGAGCGGCACCACGTCGTTCAGCAGTTGCGTGAGGCGCGGCACGAAATGCGGCGTGCCGACCGTCTCGATCAGCTCGCCCAGCGCCTTGAACGACACGTTGAAGCGGTCGTTGTCGCGGTGGAAGGGGTTCACGTTGAGCAGCATGCGGTTCCCCGGTGAGAAGCGGCCGGATTGTAGCGGGTGCCATGAAAAACGTCATTAGGGGGAAACACCGTCGGGTGTCCTGCCGACCCGTCTGCCCCGCGAAACAGCGCTTGTCCCCCCCGGAGGGGGGCATACCAGGGCAGTGTAAATGGGTAACTTTGTCTCTGCTTTTTTCAATCGAGAGACGAAAGATCCAGATGACCAAACTGATCAAGGACATCCTGCCGCTGGGCGCAGGCGTGGGCGAATTCACGAAGCTCGACTTCGGGATGGACGAAAGCGACTGGCGCGCGGCCGAAGGCAAGAGCGGCAACTACATCATCGGCTGGTGGGAAGGCAAGGTCGGCTCGGTGGAGTTTCCGGAAACCGCAGCCGACGAAGCGGTGTGGCTCGTCGAGGGCCGGATCGCGCTGACCGACGTCGAAGGCAACCGCAAGGAATTCACGCCGGGCCAGGGCTACCTGCTGCCGGCCGGCTTCGCGGGCCGCTGGGAGACGATCGAGGACGCGAAGAAGTTCTACGTGCTGCTCGAGAAGTCGTGATGCCCGAAACCGCCGCCGTGGTGTCGTCGTCCGTGTGACGCGCGCCCGGCGGCGGTTTCGTTTTCGCGTGTGATGGCAGGGATCATGGAAATGGAAGTCAACGAAGCAAAACAGACCGCGCCGGTTCAGGCACACGCCATGCGTGGCGCACCGGTCGCGCTGGGCGTCGAGGCGGCGCTCGCGAATACGAAGCTGTTCCCGTACTGGCTCGACAACCCGGCCGCGCCGGCAACCGAGCCGGAACTCGTCGGCGACGTGACGGCCGACCTGCTGATCGTCGGCGGCGGCTTCACCGGGCTGTGGTCGGCCGTGCAGGCGAAGGAACAGATGCCGCACCTGAACGTGGTGCTGATCGAGGCCGGCAAGGTCGCGCACGGCGCATCGGGGCGCGCGGGCGGGATCATCTCGACGTCGGTGATGCACGGGCTGCCGAACGCGGTGCGCGTGTTCCCGAACGACATCGCGCAACTCGAGGAATTCGGCCATCACAACCTCGACGGGTTCGAGGAGACGCTGAAGCGCTACGACATCGACGCCGACATCGAATGGAACGGCGAGATGACGGTGGCGGTCGATCCGGAGCACCTCGCGCACCTGAAGGGCGATTACGACCTGCATCGCGAGTACGGCCACAACGTCGTGCTGCTGAACCGCGACGAAACGCTCGAACAACTGAACTCGCCGCTGTTCGCGGGCGCGCTGTGGTCGCGCAACCGCAGCGGCATCGTGCATCCGGCGAAACTCGCGTGGGGGCTCAAGCGCGCGGCGCTGTCGCTCGGTGTGAAGCTGTACGAGCACACGCCGCTCACGACCGTGACCGACGAAGGCAGCACGGTGTTCGTGAAGACGCCGAAGGGCAGCGTGCGGGCCCCGCGCGTCGTGTTCGGCAGCGGCACCGCGAAAGTCGGGATTCCGGACATCAACCGCCGCGTGATGCAGGTGCGCGACCACGTGCTCGCGACCGAGCCGCTGACCGACGAGCAACTCGCGCGGATCGGCTGGAAGAGCCGCCAGGGCGTGTACGACACGCGCACGCAGCTCAACTATTTCCGCCTGACGAAGAACAACAACATCATCTTCGGCGGCCTCGTCAGCTATCACTTCGACGGCGACCCGGAACCGCACCAGGACGGTCAGCGCGACACGTACTACCGGCTCGCGGAGGCGTTCTACCGCACCTTCCCGCAACTGAGCGACGTGCACTTCTCGCACGCGTGGGGCGGCCCGATCGACTACTGCTCGCGCGGCTCGGTGTTCGCGAAGCGCTATCTCGGCGACAAGGCCGTGTTCGTCGCCGGTTATACGGGCTTCGGCGTCGCGGCGAGCCGGTTCGGCGCGTTCATGGGGCTGAACATCCTGTTCGATCGCGACAGCCCCGAACGCAAGCTCGACATCGCGAACCAGAGCCCGAGCTACATCCCGCCCGAGCCGATGCGCTGGGTCGCCGCGAAGATCACGTTCCATGCGTTCGACGGCGCGGACGCCGAAGGCGGCTGGAAGCGCGCGTGGATCAGCGGCCTCAAGGCGATGGGCTTCCCGATGTAAACGACGCGGCGGCTCGCAACCGGGCCGCCGCCATACCAAACTCCCATGAGGAGACGGTCCGCGCAGCGGACACGGAGAGAGACACCTGATGAACGTAGTGAACCTGCAGGATGAAGCGCGACAGGAAAACGCGCTGTTCGTCGTCGTGATGCTGCTGCTCGGCATACTCGGGCCGACGGTATTTCTCGGCCTGCCCGCGATCGTCGGGCAGGTCGAACGCCATTGGGGCTTCGGCGAAGCGGCGCTCGGGCTGTCGAGCTTCATCGAGGTGCTCGGCGAATCGACGGGCACGCTGCTCGTCGCGTTCGTGCTCGGCCGCCAGCCGGTCAGGCTCGTGCTCGCGGGCGCGGTGACGCTCGCGGCCGGCGCGAACCTCGGCACGCTCGCGACGCACGGGCTCGTCGCGTATTCGGCGCTGCAGTTCATCGCGGGTGTCGGCTCGGGCGGGCTGAACGGCATCGCGCTGCGCTACCTGTCGTACTCGCGCGCGCCGGAACGCAATCTCGGCGTGATGCTGATGGGGCAGGTGATGTGGAGCATGGTGCTGCTCGCCACCATCTTCCCGATGCTGAGCGGCGCATGGGGCGCGCACGGCGTGTTCGGTTTCGTCGCGTGCGTGCTCGGCATGTTCGTGCTCGCGACGCCGCTGTTTCGCCGCGGCGAGACGCTGGCCGCACCGACGCCGGCCGGCGTTGCCGGCAGCATCGACCGCAGGGGCGCCATGCTCGTGCTGTGCGCGCAGCTCGCGCTGTACGGCGGCGTCGGCGTGGTGTGGACCTTCCTCGAGAAGATCGGCACCGATGCGGGGCTGAGCGGCAAGTCGGTGTCGCTCGTGCTCGGCATCGCGAACGTCGCGAGCCTCGTGATCTGCGCGGCGATGCCGAAGCTCGGCGCCGGTGCGGGCCTGCGCCGCTGGACGCTCGTGAACCTCGGCGGTTGCGCGGTCGCGGCCGTGCTGCTCGCGATGCCGGCGTCGGTCCCGACGTTCACGCTCGGCGCGATCGTCTTCATCGGCTGCTGGACGGGCGGCGCGCTGCTGATCTACGCGACGATTCCGCAGTACGACCTGATCGGCAAGTCGGCCGCGCTGTCGCCGGGCTGTGTCGCGCTCGGTTATGGCGTCGGCTCGGTCGCGGGCGGCTCGCTGATCGAGAGCGCGGGCACGCAGTCGGCGCTTTTCGCGGCGATCGTGCTGTGCGCGGTGGCGTTCCTCTGCTACGGGCGGCTGCGGCCTGCCGTGTTCGGCATGGAACGCGCGCTCTCGGCGGCATCGGAGTGACGGAGGCGACGCGCGCCGCTGCCGATGGCGGCGCGCGTCCGGTTCGATTCATCGGCGAAGGCGGCTTCAGCATGTTTTCGAATACCACCGATCTCGATCTCCGGCTCATCCGGGTCTTTCTCGCCGTCGTCGACGCACGCGGCATCACGGCCGCCGAGGCGTCGCTCGGCGTGCGGCAGTCGACCATCAGCACGCAGCTGTCGGCACTCGAGGCGCGCGTCGGCTTCAAGCTGTGCGATCGCGGGCGCGGCGGCTTTCGCCTGACGTCGAAGGGCGAACGCTTCGCGGCGACCGCGCGCACGCTCGTCGCGGCAACCTCCGAATTCGTCGCGCGCGTGCGCGACATCGACCGCAAGCTGGTCGGCACGCTGTCGATCGGCCTGATCGGCCAGGCACCGCTCGTCGAGAATGCACGCGTGGCCGACGCGATCGGCGCATTCCGCAAGCGCGACCAGGCCGTCACGTTCTCGATGAAGGTTGCGTCGCCGCAGGAGCTCGAGGAAAGCCTCGTCAACAACCAGCTCGATCTCGCGATCGGCTATTTCTGGCATCGCGTGCCCGGCTTGCTCTACACGCCGCTCTTCACCGAGCAGCAGGTGATCTACTGCGGGCGCGGGCATCCGCTGTTCCATGCGTCGCGGCCCGTGACGGCGGACGACCTGCAGCTTCACGACTGGGTATGGCGCACCTATCCGGTGCCGGAGGAGCAGTATCCGCTGCCCGAGCGGCGCGTGACCGCGAGCGCGGACAGCATCGAGGCCGCGACGATCCTGATCCTGTCGGGCGGCCATCTCGGCTACCTGCCCGCGCATTACGCGGAGCCGTTCGAGCAGCGCGGGCTCGTCAAGGCCGTCGGCCGCGCGACGTTCAGCTTCGACGTGCCGCTGCATCTCGCGATGAAGCGCAGCACGAGCGACAAGCCGATCGTCGACGCGTTCTGCGAGGACCTGCTGCGCGCGTTCAACATCAAGGCGGCCGCGCTGGCCGCGTAGCGCATCGCCCGCGTGTTCAGCAGTCGACCAGCACCCAGTCGAACAGCTCGCGGCGCGTGCGCACGCCGAGCTTCGCGAATGCGCGCTTCACGTACGACTCGGCCGTCGACAGCTTCACGTCGAGCTGCTGCGCGGCCTCGGGCACCGAGCGCCCGCATAGCATCAACCGGCAGATCTCGTGCTCGCGGCGCGACAGCTGCACGTCCTGCCGTTCGAGGCGCGCATCGAAACCGGCCTGCCCGGCATGCGACAGCGCGTTCGGCGCTGCCGACGCGACCCGCCGTGCGGCGTACGTGCGCGCATGCAGCTCGAACATCGGAAACAGCAGGTCGACCATCTGCCGGAAGTGGAACAGCTCGTCCGTCGTGAACGCGGCCTGCCCGCCGGCGCGCGCGAGCCCGAGCGCGTACTGCACGTGCGCGTTGCCGTGCACCAGCACGCATTCCTGCGCGATGCCCGGTTCGTCGAAGATCCGGCGGCGGAACTCGCCGTTCGCGAGCCCGTCGATGTGGCGCTGCACGAGCAGCGTGCCGGCCTTGCCGCGCAGCGGCGCGAACAGCGGATCGACGTGGCAGTAGTCATGGTAGTAGAGGTCCATCACGCGCAGCGTATCGGCCGCGCGGCGCACGCTGCCGCTGCCGAGCCATTCGACCACGTGGCCCGACGCGCTGCCCGTGTCGGTGCGCCAGCGTTCGAGATGCACGGCGTCGGCCGCGATGCTGTCGTTGACGAACGCCGTGACCGCGCCGATGAAGTCCGGCGTGCCGACCGCGCGGATCGCCGCGCCGAGCGTGTCGGGACGCACGCCGACCAGGTAGTGGCCGTGCGCGGCGGGGTCGGGATGAAGAAGTCGCATGATCGGGCGGGGGCGGGCGGGTGACAGCGCGACGTTACGCGAAGCCCGCGCGCGCGTCTGCCGGGAATTCACCGGATAAATGCGTCGATTTCGCGGGCTGTCCTCACATTGATGACACGGCGTGCGCGCGGCACGCCGGAATTCGCGAAAGCCCCGGCGTCGGGGGGGCAGACCCGTGCGTATCGTCTGTCTATAGTGAAAGCGCTTCGAAACCTACAAAGGACAGGCAATGCAGATTCAACCGACGCATGCCGCCGCGACGCCGGCGGATTTCGTTCTGATCCAGTGTGCGACAAGCGCAGTCGTTCAGGGTGGGGAGGAATAGCGAGGACGACGTAGTCGTCCATGCCGGATATCGCTGCCATCGCACATCGACCACGAGTACGATTGGATCATGCAACGATTTCAAGCCTACAAGTTCGAGCTACGCCCCGACGGCCAGCAAGAGCGGCAAATGCGCCGCTTCGCAGGCTCGTGCCGGTTCGTCTTCAACAAGGCGCTGGCGTTGCAGAAGGAACGTCACGCACAGGGCGAGAAGAAGCTCGGCTATGCCGGACTATGCAAGCTGCTGACCGAATGGCGCAACAGCACGGAAACCGCGTGGCTGGCCGACGCTCCGGTTCATCCGCTGCAACAGTCTCTCAAGGATTTGGAGCGGGCCTACGCCAGCATCTTCGCGAAGCGCACCGACTTCCCGCGCTTCAAGAAAAAAGGCCGGAGCGACAGCTTTCGCTATCCAGACCCGAAGCAGGTCAAGCTCGATCAGACCAATAGCCGCGTGTTCCTGCCCAAGCTCGGCTGGCTGCGTTATCGCAACAGCCGGGAAGCGCTGGGCACGGTGAAGAACGTCACCGTGAGCCAGTCGTGTGGCAAGTGGTATGTGTCGATTCAGACCGAGCGCGAAGTCGAGCAGCCGATTCCACAGGGCAACGCCATTGGTATCGATATGGGTGTAGTGCGTCTCGCCACGCTCTCGGATGGTACGTTCTACGCGCCGCTTAACAGCTTCAAGCGGCACGAAGCCGCGCTGCGCCGTGCGCAGCAGGCGATGAGCCGCAAGGTGAAGTTCAGCCGCAATTGGATGACGGCGAAAGCCCGTGTTCAGCGCATTCATTCCCGGATCGGTAACGCCCGCCGCGACTACCTGCACAAAGCCACGACCGCGATCAGCCAAAACCACGCGATGGTGTGTATCGAGGACTTGAAGGTGCGGAATATGTCCAGATCGGCGGCAGGCACTACCGAGAAGCCAGGCAGGCAGGTTCGGGTCAAGTCCGGCCTGAACAAGGCGATCCTCGATCAAGGCTGGTTCGAGTTCCGCCGCCAACTGGACTACAAGTTGGCGTGGCACGGCGGCTGGCTCGTTGCCGTGCCGCCGCGGAACACGAGCCGAACCTGTCCGTGTTGCGGTTATGTGTCGACGGGAAATCGACGAACCCAAGCCCGATTCGAGTGCATGGAATGCGGGTTCGCGGAAAACGCCGATGTGGTCGGCGCGATCAATGTTCTCAGGGCGGGGCACGCCCGTTGCGCCTGTGAAGTGAGCGGTGCAGTCATGCCGCCAGCAGCAGGAACCCATCGAAGTGACTCAGGGGCGGCACAATGCCACGCCTGAGCGCCGTAGAAATCCCTGGCCTTCAGGCCGGGGAGGATGTCAACAACGCGAAGGTCTATACCGTCGAACCGCACAAACCGCGGATGCAGGCTGTCACAGTGCGCGATAGCTGCATCACGACGTGGGCGACGATTTCGGCGGGGGCACGGGCGTGACGGCGTGCTGAGCCGGCACGAGCTGAAGGGGCCGCGGCAAAGGTTTAAAAAACGCTCCAATCCTGCGCCGATTGTGCGGCGTGTCCCCCTATTGGCAGGGCAGACCGGCCAATTTCCTCTGGCTACATTTTTCCGGACCGAAGCACACACCCGTTCATCGCGAACGGATCATGATATCGACGGAGGAAAACATGGCAGGGGACTGGAAACATCATCTGAAGACGGCATGCGCGGCGCTCGCGCTGGGCGGGTTCGCGTGGGGCGGCGCGCCGGTCGCGCACGCGGCGGACGTCGTCAACGTGTACAACTGGGGCAACTCGATCGGCAAGGCGACGATCGCGAACTTCGAGAAGGCGACCGGCATCAAGGTCGTCTACCAGGAGTTCGATTCGAACGAGACGCTGCAGGCGAAGCTGCTGTCGGGCACGTCGGGCTACGACGTCGTCGTGCCGTCCGACATCTTCTGGGCGCGGCAGCTGCAGGCCGGCATCTTCCGCAAGATCGACAAGAGCCAGGTGCCGAACTACGGGCTGCTCGATCCGGAAATCATGAAGGTGCTGTCGAAGGATGATCCGGGCAACCAGTTCGGCATTCCGTGGACGTGGGGCACGGATGGCCTCGGGATGAACGTCGAGAAGGTGAAGGCCGTGCTCGGCAACGACGCGCCGCTCGACAGCTGGGCGCTGCTGTTCGATCCGAAGTACGCGCAGAAGCTGAAGAGCTGCGGCGTGTCGGTGCTCGATTCGCCGGTCGACGCGTTCGGGATGGCGCTGGTCTACCTGAAGAAGGATGCGAACACGACGAACCCGGCCGACTACCAGGCCGCGTACGAGCTGCTGAAGTCGGTGCGGCCGTACATCACGCAGTTCAATTCGAGCAGCTACATCAACGATCTCGCGGGCGGCGACATCTGCCTCGCGCTCGGCTGGTCGGGCGACGTGAACTCCGCGCGCATCGCGGCCGTTTCCGCGAAGAAGTCGTATCACATCAAGTACGTGATCCCGATCGAGGGCAGCGCGATGTGGTTCGACATGATGGCGATCCCGAAGGATGCGCCGCATCCGGACGCCGCACACAAGTTCGTCAACTTCGTGCTGTCGGAGAAGGAGAGCGCGAACCTGACCAACGACACGTCGTATCCGTCGGCCGTGCCGTCGTCGAAGCACCTGGTGCGCACCGAGGTGACGAGCGATCCGGCCGTGTTCCCGCCGGCCGACGTGATCCGCAAGCTGAGCCTCAGCAAGCCGATCCCGCCTGAGCTGATGCGTCTGCAGAACCGTCTCTGGACGAAGCTGAAGACCGAGTAAGCCGGCCGCAGCCCCCACCACTCCCGCATCCCTTTCGCGCGCCCCGCCGCCCACCGCGGCGGGCGGGGGCGCGCTCGTCCCGACGACACCCACCCCATGAAAATCAAACACATGACGGCGCTGTGCCTGCTCGCGTTCGAAGCGGCTTCGGCATTCGCACACACGCCGCAGGCAACCGACGCGAGCAAGATGAAGGCGCTGCAGGCGCAGGTCACCGCGCTGCAGCAGCAGGTGAACGAGCTGCGCGCGAGCATGATGGCCGCACAGACACCCGGCGCCGCAACCGCTACCGCATCGGGCGGCGCGAAGATCGGCTCGGTCAACACGGCGGCGGCGGCCGCGCCGGCAGCCGATTCGACACCCGCGTTCACGAACGACGACCTGCAGCAGATGCGCGAGCAGATCTCGAACGCGTCGCTGAAGGTCGACTCGCTGCAGGAAGCCGCGACGACCGGCCCGCTCGCGGGCCTGAGCATCACCGGTTATGTCGATCCCGTGTACCTGTTCAACCGTGCGCAGCGCACGTCCGGCTTCCAGTTCCTGAACCACGATCCAGGCGCGTACGACTACTTCAACAGCACGATCGGCGACGTCTACCTCGACATCAAGAAGACCTTCGGCGTCGGCCCGATGGCGCCGTCGGCGGAGATCGTGATCCAGCCGAACCGCGGTTTCGGCAACGTGTTCAGCAATGCGCACGGTGGGGTCGGCAACAACATCATCACGCAGGCGCAGGTCAACGTGCCGCTCAGCACGACGCGCACCTTCGAGGTCGGGATGATGCCGAGCCTCGCGGGCTACGAGGTGCAGCCGTCGAACCAGATGCTGACGCTCACGCACGGGCTGCTGTACGACTTCAGCGAGCCGGGCAACCTGATCGGCGTCGGGCTGAAGGGCTCCAACGCGGCGATGACGCGCTTCTGGCAGGTGGTGATCGGCAACGAGGTGCTGCGCACGGCCGGCGCGATCGCGAACGCGGCGAACAACACGACGAAGACCAACTGGACGCCGACCATCACCGCGCGCTTCGACAACGCGACGTCGACCGCATACGACTTCGGGATCTCCGCGATGCTCGGCCGGCAGTCGCTGTTCTCGCCGTGCGCGGTCGCGGGCGGCTACGGTTACCAGTGCAACGGATCGTCGCCGACCGGCCTCTACAAGTACGTGGAAGCCGACATGACCTATACGCACGACAAGACCCAGGTCAACGCGCAGGTCGACTACGGCGAGCTGCAGAAGGGCGCATGGAACGGCGGCACCGCGCGCTGGTACGGGATGTCGCTGCTTGGCCATACGAAATGGACGACGTCGTGGGTCGGCCGCATGGGCGCAACGCTGCGCTTCGACTACCTGAACAACACGTCGAACGGCGGCGGCGGCACGAACATCCAGTACGGGCTCGCGGGCGGCAACCCGTCGGTGAACGGGTCGAGCGGCTTCGGCATCGATCCGGCGTGCTTCCAGGGCTCGTCGACGAACGGCACCGAGTGCAAGGGCGCGCAGCGCTACGCGATCACGGCCGACCTGTTGTTCTATCCGACGCAGCAGATCACCGTGAAGGTCGAATACCGCCACGACGCGGCGAACCATCCGGTGTTCCTGAAGAGCAACGGCACGTACTCGCGCAGCAACGACCTGGCCGGGATGCAGTTCATCTACTCGTTCTGACCGGCGCGTGCCGTCCGATTCGCGACGCAACGCAATCACGTTCCGGGCCGAGCGGGCCCGGACCTCATTCGACACAGGAGATTTGATCTTGAAGCTGCATACCTTCGTGACCGACCTCACCGATCCGCGCGCGCGAGGCCGCCTGATCGGCGAACGCTTCACGCCCGAGATCCGCGAGACGGTCGCGCGCTATCTCGCGTTCTTCCCGAAGCTCGGCATCGATTCGCAGCGCGCGCGGGAGATCGGCGAGGCGAGTCTGGCCGCGCTCGGCGCATGGTGCCCGCGCCTCGCCGCCGAAGTCGAGGCGATCGCCGACGGTGTCGACCTGCCACGCTGGCAGCTCGCATGCCTGAACGCGCGCACCGAGATTCTCGCGACCGCCCCGGCGTCGGCCGAAGGCGAATGCTCGACGACCGTCTACGCGCCGGCCGGCCCGCATGCGCCGCGCACGCTGCAGACGTGGGACTGGCACGACAGCCTCGCGCCGCAGGGGCTGCTGATGCAGTTCGACACACCGCACGGCCGCACCGTCAAGCTGTTCTCCGAATTCGGGATGCTCGCGAAGCTCGGCGTGAACAGCGCGGGGCTCGGGCTGCACTTCAACATCCTGCATCACGCGAGCGACAACGACAGCGCCGGCGTGCCCGTGCATGCGATCGCGCGGCGCCTGCTCGAAGACGCGACGACGGTGCAGGAAGCGATCGACCTCGCGCGCACCGCGCGGGTGAGCGCGTCGACGGTGCTGACCGTGTTCACGCGGCACGACGCGAACCCGCGCGCGGCGAGCATCGAGTTGAGCCCGTCGGGCGTGGGGGTGGTCGTGCCGCGTCCGGACGGCTGGCTGCTGCATACGAACCATTTCCTCGACCGCGCGTTGAGCGGCGGCGAGTGCATGCCCGACAGCTCGACCACGCGCGAACGCTTCGCGCACCTGAACGATGTCGTGGCGGGCATGACGAGCGCCGAGGTGCGCGAGCGTGCGGCGGCGATGTGCGGCGCGGCCGGCGATCAGGCCGTGGTGTGTTTCCACCCGGATCGCTCGATGCCCGATACCGAGCGCTGGGAAACGCTGCTGACCGTCGGCATCGATACCGACGCGTGCGCGCTCGACTACGTGGCCGGCAATCCGCACGACCTCGCGCGCGACGGGGCGCTGCGGTTCTGATCCGCCGGGCGGCACGCGTGTGCCGCCCGTGCGGCGGTCACGCGTCGATGCGTTCGACCTTGCCGACGAGCAGCCCGTACGACAGGCTGCCCGCGAGCGCCATCGCGGCGATGTAGGTGATCGCGCGCGAGAAGTCCGCGCCGTTCACGAGCAGCCCGATCACGATCGGCGTCGCGATCGCGGACAGGTTGCCGATCAGGTTGAACACGCCGCCCGTGAGGCCGATCAGCCGCGCGGGCGCGAGCCCCGACACGAGCGACCACGTGATCGACGCGAAGCCGTTGCCGAAGAACGCGATCGTCATGAACGCGATCACCCAGCCCGTCGACGTCACGTAGTTCGCACCGATGATGCTGGTCGAGATCAGCAGTCCCGAGATGATCGGCAGCTTGCGCGCGAAGCCCTGCGATGCGCCGCGGCGCATCAGCCAGTCCGACAGCACGCCCGAGCACAGCACGCCGACGAACGCGGCGAGGAACGGCAGCGACGCGAGGAAGCCCGACTTGATGAAATCCATCCCGCGATACTTGACGAGATAGGTCGGGAACCACGTGAGGAAAAACCACAGCGTCGAGTTCAGCGCGAACTGGCCGAGGTAGATGCCCCACAGCTTGCGCCGGCCGAGCACGACGCCGAGGTCGCGCCAGGTCGACGGCGTGCGTTCGCTGCGCGCCGCGATGCGGTCTTCGAGATCGACGAGCCCGCCGCCGTCGCGGATCAGCGCGATCTCGGCCGCGTTGACGCCGCGAAACGCGCGCGGCTCGCGATACACCGCATACCAGATCGCGGCCCATGCGATGCCGGCGAGACCGGTCGCGACGAACACCATGTGCCAGCCGAGATGCACCTGCAGCCACGCCAGCACCGGCGTGAGGAACGCGAGGCCGACGAACTGGCCCGACGTGTAGCCGCCGATCGCGCTCGCGCGCTCGCGGGTCGGGAACCACGTCGTGACCACGCGGTTGTTGATCGGGTAGGCCGGCGCCTCGAGCGCGCCGACCGCGAGACGCAGCACGATCAGCCCGACGAACGAACCCGCGAAGCCGAGCAGCAGCGTGGCGGCCGACCACAGCGCCAGCGCACCCGCATACAGCACGCGCGGCGAGACCTTGTCGACGAGCCAGCCGCCCGGAATCTGCATCAGCGCATAGGTCCAGCCGAACGCGGAGAACACGAGGCCCGCGCGGACCGGATCGATGTTCAGTTCCTTGAACAGCGCCGGCGCGGCGATCGACAGGTTGCTGCGGTCGAGATAGTTGATCACGACCGTGACGAACAGCAGCGCGAGGATCAGCAGTCGCTTGCGGCTTGGTCGGGCGGCTGCGGTTGCGTGAGCGACGGATTCCGGCGAGATGTCCGCGCGCGCAAGCGGCGGCTCCGGCGGGTTGGCATGGGTGCGTGACGCGGATTGGGCCACGGTTGTCTCCTGTGTTCTATGCCCGGCCGGCGCCCGCGAGCGGGGCAGCCGAATCGAATGGCGTTGGGGCGAACGTTAGAGCCGTGGCGTGAAACGCGTCAACATTTGAACAGACATCCCTATTAATGGGAAGTTGGGCGTTCAGTATGTGGGAAAGCGCGGCGCAAGCGGCGCATCGGAGATCAGTCGGCCATCGCTTCCTTCGCACTGACCCAGCCCTGCACCGCGCCGGCGTGCGGATTGCGATACCGCACCTTCAGCCACTGGAAATCGTCGCTCGCGTCGATCAGTTCGAGCGTGTCGCCCGCGACGACATAGCGGCGCGTGGGCGCGTCGGTCATCGTGTCGTGCAGCGGCAGGCGCGCCGCGTGTACCTTGAACGTGACCGTGCCGCCGCCGTAGGCTTGCGGCCGGCGCGACACGCGCTTGCCGCGCGCGTCGTAGGTCAGCAGTATCGACGCCGGGCCGTTGTCGCCGTCGAGCAAGCCGCGCAGGTCGTCCGTGATCGCTTCGCTGGACTGGTACAGATACATCCTTCCGCTGGTGTCGAAGCGGTACGCATCGGTGTACCAGATCGGGCCGCCGCGGCACGAACTGTACAGCGTGCGTTCCTTCGGCTTCGCCACGACGTTGACCAGGTCGTCGCAATTGCCGTGCGGCATGTCGTTCGCGGGCATCTGCAGCGGCTCGAACTGCTGGCGCGCGGCGTCGTACAGGTAGATCCCGTAGCTTTCGTTGACCATGCCGAGCATCGCGTACACCGCGAGATCGCGGTGGCCGTCGAAGTTGTAGTCGTCCGATGCGAGGTGGTAGTGGCCTTCCTCGTCGGTGACGGTGACGTCGAGCGTCTGCGTTTTCCCGCTCGGCAGGAAGCGGACCGTGATGTGCGCTCCGTCGGCGCGCTCGACGCGGGCCGTGACGGTGTCGTCGACCTTGAACGTGAGCAGCGGCTTGGCCGCGTATGCGGCGGGGGCGAACGAAGCGCATGCCGCGAGCAGCAGCGCGGTAATGTGCGAAAACGGTCGGGGTTGCAGGGAGCGCGTCATGAGCGGGTGTCGGAGTGAACGGAGATGAGCGTGCTGGCGACCGGTCAGCCGCCCGCGCTGTCGTCGCGATAGCCGTTCTTGCCGACGAAGATCTCCTTCAGCGCGGCGCGCAGCGCGACCGGATCGTACTGGCCCGTTGCGAGATGGATGACGTAACGCGTCTGACCGTCGAGACGCGCCGCGATGCCCGGTTCGATCTCGACGTCGATCGTGTCGTCCGTCAGGCGTACCGACAGATCCTTGACGCGCCAGGTGATCTGGTCGCGCACCATCACTTCGATCAGCGCGTCGTCCGGAAAGCGCGACAGCGCGAAGCAATAGTCTTGCTCCGCGTCGTGACAGTAGATGTTGGCGAAGCTCTCGTCGTCGTCGAGGTCGGACGTGGCCGCGCCGACGGTAGCGTGAAGTTCCATGAGTGTTGTTCCTTCGAAATGGTTAGCGGGAGGCGTGCATCGTCGTTTCGATTGCAGCCGCGGCGTCGGGCATCGCATCGGCCCGCGCATCGCGCGCCTTCAGCCACAGCCCGAATTCGCGCATCACGTCGACCACCGGCCGCAGCCGGTCGCCGTCCGCGGTCAGATCGTACTCGACCCGCACCGGCACTTCCGGATAGACGGTCCGCCGCACGAGCCCGGCGTCTTCCAGCGCACGCAGGTCGAGCGTCAGCATGCGCTGCGAGATGCCCGGCATGTCGCGGCGCAGGTCGCTGAAGCGTCGCGGCCCGTCGAGCAGATACGACACCAGCAGCAGCCGCCAGCGGCCGCCGAGCAGGCGCATCGCTTCTTCAACGGAACATCCTGTCGCACTCGTTTTCATGCTGCTGAACCCTGGTCGGTAAATTTTTTGTGACTACGGCACAAACGACTGCCGTCTTCTCAGCCCTGCGTCGATGCGAGATATTAGCGCCCGCGTCGCGGCGAATCGATATACGGTCAACCTACGAAGGAAACGCATGAAGCTTTATCACGCTCCCGGCAGCTGTTCCCAGGCCATCCGCATCGTGCTGCGCGAAGGCGGCATCGACGCGGAGATCGTCAAGGTCGACGCGCGCAAGCATGTCGTCGAAGACGGCCGCGATTACTACGACGTGACCGAACTTGGCTACGTGCCGCTGCTCGAACTCGACGATGGCACGACGCTGCGCGAAGGGCCGGTGATCGCGCAGTATCTCGCGGATCTGCGCCCGGAAGCCGCGCTCGCGCCCGCGTACGGCACGCTCGCCCGTTACCGGCTGATGGAGTGGCTCAACTTCCTCGGCACCGAGATCCACAAGGGCTTCATCCCGCTGCTGTATGCGGTGCAGGCGGGGAAGTATGTGGAGCCGGCGCGGCAGAAGCTCGACAGCCGCTTCGCATGGATCGACCGTCAGCTCGACGGCAAGACGTTCCTGACGGGCGACACGTTCACGGTGGCCGATGCGTACCTGTTTGCGCTGACCGGCTGGGGCAAGGCCGACTGGATGCGCTCGGTGTACAACGCGGATATCGACCTGAGCCGGCATGCGCATCTGCGCGCGTGGTACGAACGGGTCCGCGCGCGGCCGGCCGTGCAGCACGTGCTGGAGGCGGACGGCCTGCTGCGGTAGCGTGCGGCGACGGTCGCGGATACGGTGCGTCATCCCGCCGCACCGCGACCGTTTCGGCATATCGACGTGCCGCCACGCCGCAAAATGCCGCGCTATAATCGCCGCCATGCGATTGCTTCGGACCTTCATCCTGCTGCTGCTTTGCGCGGTGCTGCCCATCAGTGGGCTGGCAGCCAGCGGCCTGACCGGTGAATGTCCGATGCAGTACACGATGTCGATGGACGCGGACATGGGCATGACGATGTCCGCCGACATGAGCGATTGCGATTCGATGAAGTCGCCATCCGCCGGCCACGCGCAAGCGAAGGCCAAAGCCAAGGGCGTGGCCTGCAAGGTGACGGCCCAATGCCAGTTCGGCAGTCTCTATCACCCGGCCGCCCGCGCCGACGTCAGCCGTCCCGCTGCATTCGCCAGCACGATCGTCTTCCACTACACGCAGTCCGTCCCGGTCCGCGACCCGAGCGGGTTGTGGCGCCCTCCACGCATTAGCTGATCCCGATCCGACCGGTTCACCGCCCACGCGGTGAGGTTCGTCCTGTGCTCAGGACGTGGAATCCCTTTGGGTTCCGACGTTGGGGTTAAACCATGTCATTCGATTTCTGCACGCCGCGCACGCGGCGTGCGTGTCGGCGCGCGCCCGTGCTGTGGGCCGCGCTGCTGGTGGCGGGCGCCGTGCACGCGCAACAGGCGCCATTCACGCTGGACGCCGCGCTGCAGTCCGCCACCGATCATTCCGCTTCGATGCAGGCCGCGCAGGCTTCGGTCCACGCGAGTTCCGAAGCGGCCGTCAAGGCCGGCCAGTTGCCGGACCCGATGCTCAAGGCCGGCATCGACAACCTGCCGGTCAACGGCGGGCAGCGCTTCACCGTCGGCCAGGACTTCATGACGATGCGCCGCATCGGCATCGAGCAGGAGTGGGTATCCGGCGATAAACGGCGGCTGCGCTCGGCGCTGGCCGACGAGCAGGTCGGCCGTGAGCGCGCGGGCTATCTCCAGCAGCTTGCCGCCGTGCGCCGGCAGACCGCGACGGCGTGGCTCGATGCCGTCTATGCGAAGCAGGCGCTCGCGCTTCAGCAAGCGCTGCTCGCTCACATGAACCATGAACTCGACGCGACGCAGGCGTCGTATCGCGGCGCGAAGGCGAGCGCGGGCGATGTCGTGCAAGCCCGCGCGATGCTCGCGCAAACGCAGGATCAGGTGCTCAAGGCGCAGCAGACGGTTCGCACGGCGCTCATCGCGCTCGCCCGCTGGACGGCCACGCCGGTGGCGGACGTGACGGGCGCGCCGCCCGCGCCTGAATCCTTCGTGTCGTCGTTGCCGCCGGACGAATTGCGCCTGTCGCAACCGGCGCTCGTCGCGGCCGCGGACGACATCGCGGTTGCCGAAGCCGACACCGCGGTCGCGAACAGCGAGCGCAGCCCGAACTGGACATGGGAGATCGCGTACCAGCAGCGCGGCGGCGCGTACTCGAACATGGTGTCCGTCGGCGTCTCGATCCCGTTGCCGCTCAACCGCAAGAACCGCCAGAACCGCGACGTCGCCGAGAAGGCCGCGCTCGCGACCAAGGCGCGCCTGATGTACGAGGACGCGTTGCGCCAGGTGCAGGCCGATATCCGTACGCAGTCCGAGACGCTGGCGAGCGGCCGCGAACGCATCGCGAACCTGGGTGCATCGCTGCTGCCCGCCGCCGATCAGCGCGTGCAGCTTGCCAACGCCGCATACCGGGCCGGCACGGGTTCGCTTGCCGACACGTTCGCCGCGCGGCGCGCGCAACTGGAAGCGCAGTTGCAGGTGCTCGATCTCAGGCGCGACGTGTCGCAGACCTGGGCGCAGCTCGAATATCAGGTCGTGCCGGCAACGCTGGCCGCCGCGCAGTGAAGGAGAACCACATGACGAAGCAATCACTGACGCGCGCGGTGCTGATGACATTCGCCGGCGCGGCGCTGCTCGGCGCGGGGTATGTCGCGGGCACGCGCCATGCGGCAGATAACGCGGCGATGGCGGCATCGACACCCGCCGCCGCTGCATCGGCCGGCAGGACCGACCCGAACACGGGGCGCAAGGTGCTGTACTGGTACGACCCGATGGTGCCGAACCAGCATTTCGACAAACCGGGCAAATCGCCGTTCATGGACATGCAGCTGCAGCCCGTCTATGCGGATGAAGGCGGCGGTTCGTCCGGCATCCGGATCGATCCGGGGCTGCAGCAGAACCTCGGCATTCGCTACGCAACCGTGCGTCGCCAGCAGACGGCGGCCGGTTTCGATGCGGTGGGCACCACGCAGTTCGACGAATCGCGCGCGGACGTCGTGCAGTCGCGCGTCACCGGCTACATCGACCGTCTGTATGCACGCGCGCCGATGCAGCGCATCGCGAAGGGCGCGCCGGTCGCGTCGCTGTTCGTGCCGGACTGGCTTGCGCCGCAGGAGGAATATCTCGCGCTCAAGCGCGGCGGGATGGACGGCAGCCTGCTCGATGCGTCGCGTGCGCGGATGCGTGCGCTGTCGATTCCCGACGGCATGATCGCCAACCTCGATCGCACCGGCCGCGCGCAGACGCACGTCGTGCTGAGTGCGCCGGAAACCGGCGTCGTCAGCGAGCTGAACGTGCGAGACGGCGCGATGGTCGCGCCCGGGCAGACGCTCGCGAAGATCGCCGGGCTGTCGACGCTGTGGCTCATCGTCGAGGTGCCGGAAGCGCTCGCGCTGAACGTGCAGCCGGGGATGTCGGTCGATGCGGCGTTCGCGGGCGATCCGGCCCAGCACTTCAGCGGGCGCATCCGCGAAGTGCTGCCGGGCATCAGCACGAGCAGCCGCACGCTGCAGGCACGCGTGGAGATCGACAATGCCGCGCTGAAGCTCACGCCCGGCATGCTGATGCGCGTGCGGGTCGCCGCGCGGCAGACCGTGTCGCGCCTGCTCGTGCCGTCCGAAGCGGTGATCGCGACCGGCAAGCGCTCGATCGTCATCGTGAAGAACGGCGACGGCCGGCTTCAGCCGGTGTCGGTGACGGTGGGCAACGACGTCGGCGGCGACACGGAAGTGCTCGACGGGTTGAACGAAGGCGATACGGTCGTCGCATCGGGGCAGTTCCTGATCGATTCCGAGGCCAGCCTGAAAAGCGTGCTGCCGCGGCTGGAACGCGCGGCCGGGGCCAGCGCGGCCGCATCGTCGGCATCGTCCGTGGCCGCGGCGGCGCCGATCTACGAAACCACCGGCAAGGTCGAGAAGGTCACGGCCGACGACATCACGTTCTCGCATCAGCCGGTTCCGGCGCTCGGCTGGGGCCCGATGACGATGGCGTTCGGCAAGCCGTCGGCGCACGCGTTCCCGGACGTGAAGCCGGGGCAAACGGTGCGCTTCGCGTTCACGCAGAACGGCGACGGCTACCGGCTGACGAAGGTCGATCCGCAGGGAGGCGAACGATGATCGCGCGCATCATTCGCTGGTCCATCCACCACCGCTTCCTGGTGCTGCTTGCCACGGTGCTGGTTGCCGCATGGGGCGTTCATTCGCTGCGGCAGACGCCGCTCGACGCGTTGCCCGACCTGTCGGACACGCAGGTGATCGTGAAGGCGTCGTATCCGGGCAAGGCGCCGCAGGTCGTCGAGGATCAGGTGACCTATCCGTTGACGACGACGCTGCTCGGCGTGCCGGGCGCGAAAACCGTCCGCGCGTATTCGTCGTTCGGCGACGCGTTCGTCTACGTGCTGTTCGACGATCACACCGATCCGTACTGGGCGCGCTCGCGTGTGCTCGAATACCTGAGCCAGGTGCAGAGCCGGCTGCCGGCGGGCGCGACCGTGTCGCTCGGGCCGGATGCGACCGGCGTCGGCTGGGTGTACGAGTACGCGCTCGTCGATCGCAGCGGCCACCACGACCTCGGGCAACTGCGCGCGCTCAACGACTGGTTCCTGAAGTTCGAGCTGAAGGCGGTGCCGGACGTGTCGGAGGTCGCGAGCATCGGCGGCATGGTGCGCCAGTACCAGGTCGTGCTCGATCCGGACAAGCTGCGCGCGTACGGCATCACGCAGGCGGCGGTCGCGGATGCGCTCGGCAAGGCCAACCAGGCTTCCGGCGGCTCGGTCGTCGAGCTGGCCGAGTCGGAGTACATGGTGCGTTCGACCGGCTACCTGCGCACGCTCGACGACTTCCGGCATGTCGTGCTGCGCACCGACGACGCGGGCACGCCGGTGCTGCTCGGCGACGTCGCGCGCATCCAGGTCGGCCCGGCGATGCGGCGCGGGATCGCGGAGCTGAACGGGCAGGGCGAGGTGACGGGCGGTGTCGTCGTGATGCGTTCGGGCAAGAACGCGCTCACGACGATCGACGCGGTGAAGGCGAAGCTCGCCGACCTGAAGCGTTCGCTGCCGCCCGGCGTCGAGATCGTCACGACCTACGATCGCTCGCAACTGATCGAGCGCGCGGTGGACAACCTGACGGACAAGCTGATCGAGGAATTCGTGATCGTCGGCATCGTCTGCGCGGTGTTCCTGTTCCATCTGCGCAGCGCGTTCGTCGCGATCCTGTCGCTGCCGCTCGGCGTGCTGGCCGCGTTCATCGTGATGCGCTACCAGGGCGTGAACGCGAACCTGATGTCGCTCGGCGGGATCGCGATCGCGATCGGCGCGATGATCGATGCGGCGATCGTGATGATCGAGAACGCGCACAAGCATCTGGAAGCGTACGACCACGCGCATCCCGGCGAGCCGCTGACGGCCGCGCGGCGCTGGGACATCGTCGCGACTTCGGCAGCGGAAGTCGGGCCGGCGCTGTTTTTCTCGCTGCTGATCATCACGCTGTCGTTCATTCCGGTGTTTTCGCTGGAAGGGCAGGAGGGCAAGCTGTTCGCGCCGCTCGCGTTCACCAAGACCTACACGATCGCCGCCGCCGCCGGGCTGTCGGTGACGCTGGTGCCGGTGCTGATGGGCTATCTCGTGCGCGGCCGCATTCCGCACGAGCACGCGAATCCGATCAACCGCGTGCTGATCCGCCTGTACCGGCCGCTGCTCGAAGCGACACTCCGGCGCCCGTGGTTCGCGATCGGCATCGCGGTCGTCGCGCTCGTGCTGACGGCCGTGCCGCTGTCGCGACTCGGCGGCGAATTCATGCCGCCGCTCGACGAAGGCGACCTGCTGTACATGCCGACCGCACTGCCGGGCATCTCGGCCGACAAGGCGAGCGAACTGCTGCAGCAGACCGACCGGCTGATCAAGACCGTGCCCGAGGTCGATACCGTGTTCGGCAAATCGGGGCGCGCGGATACCGCGACCGATCCCGCGCCGCTCGAGATGTTCGAGACGACGATCCGCTTCAAGCCGCGCAGCGCGTGGCGGCCCGGCATGACGCCGGAGAAGCTCGTCGACGAACTCGATCGCACGGTGAAGGTTCCGGGCCTGTCGAACGTGTGGGTGCCGCCGATCCGCAACCGGCTCGACATGCTGTCCACCGGCATCAAGACGCCGGTCGGCGTGAAGATCTCCGGGCCGGATCTCACGGGGATCGACGCGATCGCGACGCAGGTCGAGGCGGCGGTGAAGCACGTGCCGGGCGTCACGTCCGCGCTCGCGGAACGGCTGAACGGCGGCCGGTACATCGACGTCGACATCGACCGGCTCGCGGCCGCGCGCTACGGGCTGTCGGTCGCCGATATCCAGTCGGTCGTGTCGTCGGCGGTGGGCGGCGAGGATGTCGGCGAGGTGATCGCGGGGCGCGAGCGCTTCCCGATCAACATCCGCTACCCGCGCGAGATCCGCGATTCGATCGAGAACCTGCGGCAATTGCCGGTCGTCACCGCGCGCGGCGCGCAGATCCGCCTCGGCGACGTCGCGCGCATCGCGATCGCCGACGGTCCGCCGATGATTCGCAGCGAGAACGCGCGGCTGTCCGGCTACGTGTACGTCGACATCCGTGGCACCGATCTGCGCACGGCGGTCCGTGCGATGCAGCAGGCCGTCGCGCGGCAGGTCGTGTTGCCGCCCGGTTATTCGATCGCGTGGTCGGGGCAGTTCGAGTATCTCGAACGCGCGGCGGCAACGCTGCGCACCGTCGTGCCGGTGACGCTCGTCGTGATCTTCGTGCTGCTGTTCCTCACGTTCGACTCGGCGGCCGATGCGCTGCTGCTGATGTCGACGGTGCCGTTCGCGCTGGTCGGCGGCTTCTGGCTCGTGTGGGGGCTCGGCCATGCGGTGTCCGTCGCGACGTCGGTCGGGTTCATCGCGCTGGCCGGCGTGGCCGCCGAATTCGGCGTCGTGATGCTGCTGTACCTGAAGGGCGCGCTGAAGCGCCGGCTCGACGCCGGCGAGCAATTGACCGACGCGCTGCTACTCGACGCGATCCGCGAGGGTGCGGTGCTGCGTGTGCGGCCCAAGGCGATGACGGTCGCCGTCGTGCTCGCGGGCCTCGTGCCGATCATGGTCGGGCACGGCGCCGGTTCCGAAGTCATGCAGCGCATCGCCGCACCGATGGTCGGCGGCATGGTCACCGCGCCGCTGCTGTCGATGTTCGTCATTCCCGCCGCATGGCTTCTGCTTCAGCGCCGTCGTGTGCGAAGCGCGAGCGATGAACGGCATTCCACCGCAGTTCCTTCCGGCATGAACGTGCCATCCATCCAAACTGGAGAATCTCGATGAAGAAGATGAAATCGATTGCCACCGCCACCGCCGTTCTCGCGATCGGCGCTTTTGCGGCACCCGCCTTTGCGTCCGGCGACATGTCGGGCATGGACATGTCCGGCATGAAGATGTCGTCCGACGGCTCGGCCGCGTCGCACGCCGCGCTCACCGACGCCGAAGTGAAGAAGGTCGATGCCGCGACCGGCATGGTCACGCTGAAGCACGGCGCGCTCGAGAACGTCGGGATGCCGCCGATGACGATGGCGTTCAAGGCGAAGGACGCGGCCATGCTCGCGCAGGTTCATGCGGGCGAGAAGGTCAAGGTTCGCGTCGAGAACGTCAACGGCACGCTGACGATCGTCAAGCTGGTGAAAGCGTCCTGATCGTGCGGATGCGGGCGTTGCCGATGCCCGCGTCAACGCGGTGAAGCGCAGCGCGCGGACGCGGCGGTCGATGCCGCGTCCGCATCCGCGCGCGCGTGCGTGCGTGCGCGTCGGGCAACGCGTCCGATTCAGGCGCTCAGCGAGCCAACGTCAGCACCAGATACCCCGCATACCCCGCGCCGTTCGCCAGCAGCGCCCAGATCGCGAGCCCGCGCGTGCGGGCATTGATGCGCAGCCAGGCCGCCGCCGCGAGCGTGATGATCACGCCGGTCAGCACTTCGGGGCGCGGCTCCCACGGCGTCAGCATGATGCCGATCGCCGGCAGCAGTGTGCCCTGGAACACCATCGCACCGGTGATGTTGCCGAACGCGAGCGTGTCCTTCTTGCGGCGGATCCACAGCACGCTGTTGACCTTCTCCGGCAATTCCGTCGCGATCGGCACGATGATCAGCGACAGCAGCAGCGCCGATACGCCGAGCACCTGCGACACGCCTTCCACGCCGTGAATGAAGCCCTTCGCACCGCCCACCAGCAGCGCAAGGCCGAGAGCCAGCTGCAGCGCGATCGTCGCCAGGTTGGTCGGCAGGCCCGTGCGCGACAGCAGCATCGTATGCGGCGCCTCGGTGCCGTGCCCGGCATCGACGAGCTGGTTCGACGCGCGGAACGTCATCACGACGTACAGCACGTAGATGCCGACCAGCAGCGCGGCAAGCAGCGCGCGGACGGCCCAGTTGTGATGCGGCACGAACATCGCCGCGGTCGCCAGCGAGAACGCCGCGAGGAAGTAGTTCATGTCGCGCACGAACCCCGTGCGTTCGGGCGCGATCGTGCCACGCAGCCCGCGCGAGCGGATCACGGCGAGCGTCATCAGGAACGTGGTGAGCGTCGCGAGCATCAGCGGCGCACCGAGAATCGCGCCGACGCCGATCTCCTCGTTCACCGCCTGGTTCGCCGTGCCGCCGGCCAGCGCGAGCAGCGGCACCATGGTTTCGGGCAGCGCGGTGCCGACGGCCGCGAACAGCGAACCGGTGACGCCTTCGGAAATCTTCAGGCGTTCGCCGAGATGTTCGAGCGCATTGGTGAAGACTTCGGCGGCCACGAGGATGACGACCAGCATGAACGCCAGTTCGAGGAACATGAAGGTCATGCGGCACCTCCGCGGACAGGTGCGTCGATGGCGGTGGCGCGTAGGGAGAAGGCTGCGGGGAACATGGGGACTCCGTGGTCGGACGCTGACGAACCATGGCGCATCCGCCGACGTCCGACCAGGAACGACGCGATGCGCCCATGGTCTCGCCAGACCGATTCGGCCGAACGCGCCACGGCTGGAAGCCGAGTGTGTTGACGCGTTCGCTTTCCGGGGGACGGAAAGCAGGCTACTCCCCAAAGACGAGCGCCAGTCTAGCCGAGCCGATTGCTTTCGGCAAGCTTGCGTAGCGATATCGTTTCGGCGGGTGAGGAACGCGGTGCGCGTGGCGGGTGCTCGCGTCGTAGCGGGAAGCAATCGCGCCCGCGTGGCGGTGTCATGTGCGTGTCACGAACGCATCGCCGGGCGCGTCAACCCTCCGTGGCGCTCGGAAAATAGAGCGCGAACGTCGTGCGTCCGTCGCGGCTCGCGACCTCGACCTTGCCGCGATGCAGTTCCATGATCGACTTGACGATCGCGAGCCCGAGCCCCGCGTTCCGCGCCGCGCCGTGCCGCGACGAATCGATCCGGTAGAAACGCTCGAAGATCCGGTCGACCTGTTCGGGCGGAATCGCGGCGCCGCGATTCGTGACCTCGACGACCGCATAACCGGCTTGCGCGGAAACGGCCAGCTCGATCGTCGACGCGGCGTCCGCGTGTTCGAGCGCATTCGACGCGAGATTGCTGACCGCGCGCCGGAACAACGTTGCGTCCGCAACGACGGGCGCGTGGCCGTGCACGTCGATGCGCACGCCGGCCTCGTCGGCCAGCGCCTGGAAATACGACGCGAGCCGGCGCAGCTCGCTGCCCGCGTCGAGCTCGGCGGTCTTCAGGTGCTGCCTTGCATTGTCGGTGCGCGCGAGAAACAGCATGTTCTCGATCATCCGCTGCAGCCGTTCGCATTCCTCGATGTTCGAGTCGATCAGCGCTTCGTATTCTTCGGTCGTGCGGGCGCGCGACAGTGTGACCTGCGACGAGCTGATCACGTTGGCGAGCGGCGTGCGCATGTCGTGCGCGAGATCGGACGAGAACTGTGACAGCCGCACGAACGCGCGTTCGAGACGGTCGAGCATCCGGTTGACCGACGTCGCGAGCTCGCGCAGCTCGACCGGGCCGCCGCGCGCGTCGAGGCGTGCGTTCAGGTTGTGCGCCTCGATGCGCGACGTCTGCCGGCCGAGGCTCTCGACCGGGCGCAGGCCGCGCGCGGCGACCGCATAACCGAGTGCGCCGACCAGCAGCGCACCGGCGGCCGCCGCGAGCCAGATGTCGACGCGATAGCTTTCCAGCAGCGACTGGCGATCGGTCGCGGTGCGCGCGAGCGCGACCTGGATGGCCTCGCCCGACGGCAGCGTTTCCCGCGCATACACGCAGCGCGACGTGCCGATGCCGGGTGGCGAGCACGTGAACGGGACGCCGGCGCCACCGGTTCCGGCGGCCGGATGCGGCGCCGCGATCACCGACGCGAGCGTGTTGCCGGCTTCGTCGGAGTGCTCGACGAGCGCGCGGTTCTGCCCGTCGTAGATGCCGAGATAGACACCCGGATGCGACAGCAGCACCTCGTGGAATACGGCCGGATCGGCGCGCAGCGCGGCCGTCGAGCCGCTCGCGTGTGCAAGCTGCAGGAACTGGTTGAGCTTGCCGGAGATCTCGATGTCGTCACGTCGCTTCAGCTCGGCGGACAGCGAGCGATACAGATACGCGCCGGTCAGCGCGAACACGAGCGCGGCGACGACGGCGAACGCGAGCGTCAGGCGCCGCAGCAGCGAATACGAAGCCGGGCCGGCGGTCACGAACGATCCTCGAGCACGTAGCCCATGCCGCGGATCGTGTGGATCAGCTTCTTCTCGTACGCGTTGTCGATCTTCGCGCGCAGGCGCTTGATCGCCGCATCGACGACGTTCGTGTCGCTGTCGAAATTCATGTCCCAGATCTGCGACGTGATGAAGGTGCGCGTCAGCACCTCGCCCTCGCGTTCGGCGAGCAGTTGCAGCAGCGCGAATTCCTGTGCGGTCAGGTCGATGCGGTTGTCGGCGCGCCGCACGCGGCGCTTGATCAGGTCGACCTCGAGATCGGCGACGTGCAGGATGTCGCGGACGTTGCGCGGCGCGCGCCGCAGCAGCGAGCGGATCCGGGCCAGGAACTCCGCGTATGCGAACGGTTTGAGCAGGTAGTCGTCGGCGCCCAGTTCGAGGCCGGTGACCTTGTCCTCGATCGCCTCGCGGGCCGTGAGCAGCAGCACGGGCGTCTGCTTCTGCGCGCGCAGCCGCCTGAGCACCTCGAAGCCGTCCATTTCCGGCAGCATCACGTCGAGCACGACGAGATCGAAATCCTCGTGCAGCGCGAGGAACAGCCCGTCCTTGCCGGTTTCCGCGACGTCGACCGTGTAGCTCGCCTCCATCAGCCCCTTCCGGAGGTACGACGCCATCTTGGGTTCGTCTTCGACTATCAGTATCCGCATGGTGAGGCAGGCTATCGATGATTCCAGCCGGTGAGTGTAACGCCTGAGCTTACGGTGCCGCGCGTGCGCGCAAGATGACCGGCGGATGACGGAATTTTCATGAAGGGCAGGCCGAAACATCGAGCGCGCGTTTCATGAAAATCCGGTCATGTTTCGACCATGTCGTCGTCACGGCGGCGGCGATAAGCTGCAGTCGTCCTGTCTCCGGAGCGCGCCGTCGCGGTGCCGCGCCGGCCCATCCGGTCGTAGCTTGCCTGATTCCGCATCCATGTCGTACTGGCGCAAATTCATCCTCGTCGTGCTGCTGGCGCTGAGCCTGCCGATCCCGTCGTTCGCGACCGTTTCGATGCCGTGCGCGGGTGCTGTCGTGCCGGATGCGAACGAGATGTCGCACGCGATGCCGGTCGTGCAGGATGGTCATCCCGATCACGATAGCCATGCGCCGTCGTGTTCCGCCTGCGTGTCCTGCTGCGTCGGCACGAGCATGCCGGGTGCGCCCGCGGTGCCTGCTGCGTCGGGCACCAGCGTCACGATCGTCGCGCATCCGCCGTCGACCGTGGTCGTGTCGTTCCTGACCGGCGGCATCGACAGGCCGCCTCGCCGGATTCCCGTCTAGCCGTGCCCGTGGCCGACAGGCCGCGATCTGCAATCCACGCCGGCGGCCGTGCAAGGCCCGCCGGACGACACTACGACGAGACCCATTCATGCGATTGATCACTGCGGCGCTGCTTGGCGCGGCGGCCATCGTGCCGTCGCTCGCGCCTGCGCAAACCCCGTTTCCCGATCCGGCGGACGCCGCCGCGACGGTGCCGGACGTCACCGTGACGTCTGCGTTCGACGGCTACCGGCCGTATCGCGACGACGCAGGCCCGGGCTGGAAACAACTGAACCGGGACGTGATGAAGCGGCCCGCGAAGCCCGGCAACCCGACGGGTCACGGCGGCGCCCATTCGATGCACGGAGGGCCCGCGCAATGACGAACCTTGCGATAGCGCCGAGGATCGGTGCGGCCGTGCTCGTGCTGGCATTCCTCGCGGGCTGCACGACGTTTTCGAAGGACGGCGGCTTCGACGCCGTGTCGTCCACCGCGGCGGAACGTATCGGCAAAGACGCCGTGGTCGTGCGGACCGATGCCGACCGCGAAGCCGTCGACAAGCGGACCCGCGAACTGCTCGCCCAACCTTTGTCGATGGACGACGCGGTGCAGGTCGCGCTGCTGAACAACCGCGGCCTGCAGGCGTCGTATGCGGAGCTCGGGCTGTCGGAGGCCGACCTTGTGCAGGCCGGCCGGCTGCCGAACCCGCGCTTCTCGTTCAGCCGCACCCGCGCCGGCGACGGCGAGCTGACGCTCGGCCGCACGTTCTCGGCGAACGTATTCGCGCTGCTGACGATGCCGCTCGCGACCAACATCGAACGCCGCCGCTTCGAGCAGACCAAGCTCGAAACGGCCGACGCGATGCTGAAGGTGGCCGCCGACGCGCGCCGTGCGTATGTCGAGGCCGTCGCCGCCGAGCAGGCCGCGAACTATGCGCAACAGGTGCGCGATGCCGCGAGCGCGGCAGCGGAACTCGCGCTGCGCATGCGTCAGGCCGGCAACTTCAGCCGGCTCGATTACGCCCGCGAGCAGGCATTCCATGCCGACGCGGTCGCGCAGCACGCGAAGGCGCGCCAGCAGGCCGTGGCCGCGCGCGAGAAGCTCACGCGCGCGATGGGGCTGTGGGGCGGGCGCACGCAGTACGCGCTGCCCGAACGCTTGCCCGACCTGCCGAAAGCGCGCCCGGACCTGCCCGATCTCGAACGCTTCGCGATGAGCAACCGTCTCGACATCCAGGCCGCGAAGCTGCAGACGCAGGGTGTCGCGTCGTCGCTCGGCCTCAGCAAGGCCACGCGTTTCGTCAACGCGGTCGATCTCGGTTATCTGAACAACTACGAGACCGGCAAGGGTCACGAGCACGGCTTCGAGATCAGCGTCGAGATTCCGCTGTTCGACTGGGGCGGCGCCAAGGTCGCGCGGGCTGAGGCCATCTACCTGCAGTCGGCGAACCGGCTCGCGAAGACGGCCATCGACGCGCGCTCCGAAGTGCGCGAATCGTACGCGGCGTACGTGACGAGCTACGACGTCGCCACGCACTACCGCGACGAAGTCGTGCCGCTGCGCAAGACGATCTCGGACGAGCTGCTGCTGCGCTACAACGGGATGCTCGCGAGCGTGTTCGAGCTGCTGGCCGATGCACGCGAACAGGTTGGCGCGGTGAACGGCTACATCGATGCGCTGAAGGACTACTGGCTCGCCGAAACCGATCTGCAGATGGCCGTCGGCGGCCGGCTGCCTGTCCCGGGCGCTGCGCTGCGCGCACCGCGTTCCACCGAACCCGAACCTGCCGCTGCGCCGCAGCCGGCTTCCTCATCCGTGGCGCAACCGGCGCCCGCAACGCATCCGGAAGGTCATTGACATGGTGTCCCGTCGACAATTTCTCAACGGCTCGGGCGCCGCGCTGCTCGGTGCGGCGATGGTCAGCAAGGCCGGCGCCGCGTCGCTTCCCGAAGCGCCCACGATGGCGAAAACCGGCACGCAGCCGCCGCTCGTGCCGCCGAACGGCCGTCCGTACACACCCGTCGCGACGCTGAACGGCTGGACGCTGCCGTGGCGGATGAAGAACGGCTGGAAGGAATTCCACCTGACGGCCGAGCCCGTCGTGCGCGAGATGGCGCCCGGCATGAACGCGAACCTGTGGGGCTACAACGGCCAGTCGCCGGGCCCGACGATCGAGGCCGTCGAAGGCGACAAGGTGCGCATCTTCGTGACGAACCGTCTGCCCGAGCACACGACGATCCACTGGCACGGGCTGCGGCTGCCGAACGGGATGGACGGCGTCGGCGGCCTTACGCAGCCGCATATCCCGCCCGGCAAGACCTTCGTCTATGAGTTCCAGCTCGAGGCGCACGGCACGTTCATGTATCACCCGCATGCCGACGAGATGGTGCAGATGGCGATGGGGATGATGGGCATGTTCATCGTGCATCCGAAGGATCGCGGCACGATGCCGGTCGATCGCGATTTCGTGTTCCTGCTCGCCGCATACGACATCGATCCGGGCAGCTACACGCCGCGCGTGAACGAGATGACGGACTTCAACATGTGGACGTTCAACTCGCGCGTGTTTCCGGGCATCGATCCGCTGCCGGTGCGCGCGGGCGACCGCGTGCGGATTCGTTTCGGCAACCTGACGATGACGAACCATCCGATCCACCTGCACGGCTACAGCTTCGAAGTCGCCGGCACCGACGGCGGATGGATTCCGCCGGCGGCGCGCTGGCCCGAAGTGACGGCCGATGTCGCGGTGGGCCAGATGCGCGCGATCGAGTTCACCGCCGATCGCCCGGGTGACTGGGCATTCCACTGCCACAAGTCGCATCACACGATGAATGCGATGGGCCACCAGGTGCCGAACCTGATCGGTGTGCCGCAGAAGGATCTCGCGCAGCGCATCGGCAAGCTCGTGCCCGACTACATGGCGATGGGCAGCACGGGCGGCGCGATGGGCGGCATGGAGATGCCGCTGCCCGACAACACGCTGCCGATGATGACGGGCACGGGCCCGTTCGGGCCGCTGGAGATGGGCGGCATGTTCACGGTGCTGAAGGTGCGGCAGGGGCTCGGCCGCAACGACTATCGCGATCCGGGCTGGTTCCGGCATCCGAAGGGCACCGTCGCGTACGAGTACACCGGCGAATTGCCGGACGGTTGAGCAGCAGCGGCAGCAGCACGCGGCGGCCGTGCCGATGCGGCCGCCGGTTTCGATTCACTCACTCTGGAGCGAGCATGATGAAGAAGGGACTGGTTTCGATTGCAACGGGTTGTGCGCTGGCGTTTTCCGCCGCGTCGTACGCGGCCGGCGACATGGCCGGCATGGACATGAGCGGCGGCGCGAAGCAGGGCGCCGATGCGGCGCAGCGCATGTCGCACGGTGAGATCCGCAAGGTCGACGCGGCCGCGGGCAAGCTGACGATCAAGCACGGCCCGCTGGACAACCTCGGGATGGACGCGATGACGATGGCGTTCAAGGTGAAGGAACCGGCGATGCTGTCGCAGGTGAAGGTGGGCGACAAGGTCGACTTCGTCGCCGAGGACGTGGGCGGCGCGCTGACCGTCGTCGAGCTGAAGAAGCCGTGACGCCGGGCACGAACATGAAGATCAGGATCACGACGCTCAAGCGGCTGGCCGGCTTCGTCGCGGCCGGCGCGATTTTCGCCGCCGCGCCGGTCGCGGCATCGGCGCACGGCAAGCTGGAAAGTGCCGCACCGGCGACGGGCAGCACGGTCGACACGGCGCCCGACACGGTGCGGCTCACCTTCAACGAAGACCTCGAACCGGCGTTCAGCTCGGTGAAGGTGTCGGACGCGAACGGCAACGCCGTCACGCAGGACAAGGCGAAGGTCGACGCGTCGAACCCGCGCGTGATGACGGTTGCGATGCCGAAGCTCGCGCCGGGCGCGTACACGGTGCAGTGGGCGGCGATGACGGCCGATGCGCATCGCACCAAGGGCACTTATACGTTCAGGGTGAAGGGATGAACGACGGTTTCGTCGGCCTGCTGCGTCTTGTGTCAGTGGCGATCCAGAACGCCGGGTTCGCGAGCATCGTCGGCGCGCTGCTCGGCAGCCACTGGCTCGCGCGCGGCGCGTCGGCGTGGCAGCACGGCATCGGGCGGCGCCTCGTCGCGACGCTGCGCATCGCGTCCGTCGTGTCGCTGTTCGCGAGCACCGCCGCGTTCTGGGCGCATTGCGCGCTGATGAGCGACGTGTCGCTGCTCGAAGCCGGGCCGGCCGTCTGCGCGATGCTCGTGGGCACCGGATTCGGCCACGCATGGCTGGCCGGTGCCGCGTTCATGGTCGTGGTCGTGCTGCTGTCGTTTATCAGGCATGCGAACGACACGCGTTTTCCGTTCGCGATGTGGGCCGCGCTCGCTTGTGTCGCGCTCGCGCGCAGCAACGGCGGGCATCCGGTCGACGCGGGGTTGTTCAGCGTGCCGGTGTGGGTCGACTGGCTGCATCTGCTCGCGATCAGCGCATGGGTCGGGCTCGTGTTCGTGACGGCGTTCGGCGTGATGCCGCGTCTTGCCGGCATGCCGGCGAGCGAACGCGCGACCGGCGCATCGTTCGTGCAGTCGCTGTCCGATGCGTCGACGGTTGCGTTGATCGTGTTGTTCGCGACCGGCGCGTACAACGGATGGCGCGGCATCGATACGCCGGCCAACCTGCTCGCGTCGAGCTACGGGCAGATCCTGCTGCTGAAGCTCGCGCTCGTGCTGATCGCGGCGGCGCTCGGCGGACACAACCGGTTCTTCGGGATGCCGAAGTTGCTGTCCGAGTTGAAGGACCCGGCCGCCGCGATGCCGGCCGGCCCGTTGCGCCGGTTCGGCGCGGTGTTGCGGATCGAGGCGGTCGTGCTGGGCGGCGTGCTGATGGTGGCGGCCGTGCTCGCGTCGAGCGCACTGCCGGGGACGGTCTAGCGCGGCGGCGCGTTGTCGAAGCATCGCGGGGGAATCGTCACGGGCACGATGGATTTTCGTCAGACGATTTCCCGCATTTTCCGGCACAACCGCGCGGCCGGTGGCGATCGCCGCGCGAAATCACTTGTTACATTTACCTGTCTTTTGATTACCAAAAACTGTCATTGAGCGCCGCTAAGCTTTCGCCACCCTCACAACCGGGATCTCCCGTCATGCGCTCGACAATCCGCCTGTTTGCCCCGCTATTGCTGCTCCCGACGCTCGCCGCCGCGCCGGTGTTCGCCGCCACCGCCGCTCCCGTCAGCCCGAACTGCGGCGGCAGCACGACGCCGATCGCCGATATCCAGGGGCCGGGCGCGCCGTCGCCGCTCGCCGGCCAGAACGTGTCGATCGAAGCCGTCGTCACCGCCGATTTCGGCGGCACGGACGGCTTCGGCGGTTTCTTCGTCCAGCAGGCCGACGCACAGCGCCGCAACCAGCCGGGCGTGTCCGAAGGCCTATTCGTCTATGCGCCGAAAGTGCGTGCGAAGGCGGGCGATCTCGTGCACGTGACGGGCAAGGTCGAGGAGAAATACGGGCAGACGCAGCTCACGCAGTCGGGGGCGATCGCGGTGTGTGCGAACGGCCAGACCGTCACGCCCGTGACGCTCACGCTGCCGGTCGACAGCCCGAACACGTTCGCCGCGTATGAAGGGATGCTCGTGCGCCTGCCGCAGACGCTGAACGTCACCGACAACTACGAGCTCGGCCGCTACGGCAGCGTGATGCTCAGCAACGGCCGCCTGCGCACGCCGACGAGCGTCGTGCCGCCCGCACAGGCGCAGACGCAGATCGATGCGAACGCGCGCAACCGCCTGATCCTCGACGACGGCTCGAACAAGCAGAACCCCGCGACCGTGCCGTATCCGGCGCCCGGCCTGTCGGCCGCGAACACGCTGCGCGCGGGCTACACCGTGCGCGACATCGAAGGCGTGCTCGAGGTGCGTTACGGCGCATGGCGCGTGCAGCCGCTGCCCGGCGCGGCCGTGCCGGCGTTCGAGGCGCGCACGAACCCGCGCACCAACGCGCCTGCGCGCGATCCGAAATCGAACCTGCGCGTCGCGTCGTTCAACGTCCTCAACTACTTCAACGGCAACGGTCTCGGCGGCGGCTTCGACGATCCGAACAACCGCGGCGCGAAGACCTACGCCGAATTCCAGCGTCAGGAAGCGAAGATCGTCAGCGCGCTGAAGGCGCTCGACGCCGACGTGATCGGCCTGATGGAAATCCAGAACAACGGTTACGGCGAACTCAGCGCGGTGCGCCAGCTCGCGGCGAAGCTCGGCAACAACTGGCGCGTCGTCGACCCGGGCACGTCGCGCCTCGGCGGCGACGCGATCGCGGTCGCACTGATCTACGACAGCCGCAAGGTCGAACCGGTCGGCCGCGCGGCGACGCTCGCGATCGACGACAAGAATCGCCAGCCGCTCGCGCAGTCGTTCCATCGCATCGGCGGCAAGCAGGCGCTGACGGTCGCGGTGAACCACCTGAAGTCGAAGAACTGCCCGGACGCCGCGAACGACGATCTCGACCAGGGCGACGGCCAGGGCTGCTGGAACCCGACGCGCACGCGCGCGGCGGCGAAGGTCGCCGACTGGCTTGCCGGCACGCCGACGGGTGTTGCGGGCCAGGGCGTGCTGCTGATCGGCGACTTCAACAGCTACACGCATGAAGACCCGATCCGCACGCTCGAATCGCGCGGCTACCGCAACCTCGTCGCGCGCTGGATCGGTGCGAACGCATACAGCTACGTGTACAACGGCGAAGCCGGTTATCTCGACCATGCGCTCGCAACGCTGCCGCTCGCGTCGCACGTGAAGGCCGTGCACGAATGGCACATCAACGCGGACGAGCCGCTCGCGCTGCAGTACACGCTCGCGTACAAGTCGGCCGAGCAGCAGAAGACGTACTACGCGCCGGATGCGTATCGCTCGTCGGATCACGATCCGGTGCTGATCGATATCGCGCTGCCGGGCGGCGGGAATTGATGGCGGGTTGCCCGCCCGGGAAATGGATTCGAATATCGGGTAAATAATTCCGCCGAAACTGCCGTGAATTAACGAAATCGGTATTTTATGGATGGCGCAATGCACATAAGCACCTGGATTGAAGAATGCCTGAAGCGAATCGAGTCATCGAATGACGTGTGCATGGCGTGACGGCACCTTAATCGATTGTCGATAATAAAAATGAAAGAAAAATCCAGTCGATCTGAAGGGTATGGAAGCGTTGCATCAATACCGGCAAGGCTTGCGAGTTGTGCGAGAGAAGTAAAAGATTCGGCGAATCATTGCCGATAAAGCGCGCCTTGCACGAATAATCTTTTTGTCTTTCAAATTCCAGACACTGGCCGTCGTTCGCATCATTACGGGATTTTTAATATCGGAATGATCTTTGACAACGCGGCGCAGCACCGCCTATTTTTGTCGGTGTCGTAAATTCAGGTAATCAGAAAAGAAGTCCAAACTGCAGGGGGCGGTTCAAGCACGATTCTCGCCAGCAGTTTGCTGTGTCTGTATCACGTTCAGTCTCTTGAAGCAGTCCGATTCCAACCGCCTTTTGCGCGAGTGGCGGGTGTTGCTGCGCGTCTCGCCGGCGAAGGCGGCCTTTGTGAAGTGGTATCCGAACCAGGCACAAGGATAGAGATGAAACCAGACAGGAGCAGTACCGGCAGCCGCCGTGCTCGTCACGGCCGGTTGGCCGGGCTAGGCGTTTTGACGGTCATGACACTGGCGCTCGCGGCATGCGGCGGCGACGATTCGTCGTCCGTCGGCGCGTCGAGCCTTGCGCAGACCACCGCCAGCCAGCAGGCCAGCGCACAAGCGGCCAGCAGTCAGGCACCGGCGGCCAACCAGCCTTACGTCGATCAGGTCGCGTATTCGATGAATGCGACCGACGGCCTCGCCGCCGCGCAGGTGTCGGAGAAAGCGGCGGTCATGCATTACCAGTGGACGGGCGGCAGCAAGACGGTCAACTACACGACGACCACCGGCCACCTGACCGCGCAGGACGCGAACGGCAACGCGGAAGCGTCGATGTCGTATGTCGCGTACACCGCGCCGAGCACCAACGGCAAGCCGCGTCCCGTCACGTTCGTGTATAACGGCGGCCCCGGCTCGTCGTCGATCTGGCTGCGTCTCGGCTCGTTCGCGCCGACGCGGGTGGCCACGCCCGATCCGGGTTTCGGCACCAACTGGCCGAACTATCCGATCGTCGACAACGCCGACAGCCTGATCGACACCACCGACCTCGTGTTCATCGACCCGCCGGGAACCGGGCTGTCGGAAGCCGTATTGCCGAACACCAACCAGAAGTACTGGGGTTCCGATGCGGACGTGAACATCATGCGCGACTTCATCCAGCGCTACCTGAACGTCAACAGCCGCAGCACGTCGCCGATCTACCTGTACGGCGAATCGTACGGCACGCCGCGTACCGACATGCTGGCGCTGGCGCTCGAATCGGCCGGCGTGCACCTGACCGGCATTGTGCTGCAGTCGGCGATCCTGAACTACTTCGCGGATGCGGTGGAGGCGGTGGCGATCACGCAGTCGACGGAGGGGCTGCTGCTCGAAACCGATACCGTGGCCGGTTACCTGCCCGGGTATGCGGCGGTCGCGGCGTACTTCAACCAGGTCTCGCCGGCGCCGGTGAACCAGGATCTGTACGCACTGCAGACGGAACTGTTCACGACGCTGATCTACAACCAGCTGCAGAAGTACTCGCAGTCGTGGGTGTTGAGCCAGCTCGGCATTCCGGATGCGCTCGGCACGCCGGTGTTCCCGAGCGATGCGACGCTCAGGCTGTGGGGGATACCGTCGGGCCTGACGCTGCAGGCGCTGCAGGGCTACTTCAACGCGAACCCGTTCGGCACGAGCCTGCTGCCCGGAACGACGATCGGCCGGTATGACGGACGCGTGTCGTTGCCGAACTCCGATCCGCGTCTGCAAACCGACGGCGACCCGTCCGACATCCTGATTTCGCAGCCGTTCACGAACGCGCTCGCGACGCAGATGCCTGACTACCTCGGCTATACCGCACCGAACGCGACCTACCTGCCGCTGAACGACAACATCATCGGCGTCTGGGACTTCACGCACGACGGCCAGCCGATGCCCGACACGATCCCCGATCTGCTCGGCGCGCTGCAGCTCAACCCGAAGCTTCGCGTGCTCGCGGAGAACGGCTTCCACGATCTGGCCACGCCGTTCTTCAATACCGAGAAGCAACTCGCGCGGCTGCAGACGGTGAAGGGCCTGAATCCGAAGCTGCAGGTGAACTTCTTCCAGGGCGGCCACATGATTTACCTCGACGATGTCGCTCGTCCGCAGATGAAGCGTGACCTGAAGACGTTCTACAAGGGCGCGCGGATTCCGACGGCACTGACGCTGCATACGCTGCCGCCGCCGTGGCCGGACGAAAACCCGCCCAGCGTGCCGACCGGCAGCATCCCGGGCGCGACGGCCGCGACGACGCTGGCGGCGGCCCCTTGAGCGACGGACTCCTTGTCAGAGGAACCCTCTATTCATCCATTGAATGCGAGCGATCATGTCCCTAATCCAAATGATTCGGCGTATGTCTGCGTTGATCGTCGTCGGTGCCGCGATGAGCAGCGCCCACGCCTTGCCGCCGCAGGCGGTGGCGCCGGTGAAGCTTCCGCATGGCGGGCGCGGCGTCGACGGTCCGTTCTTTCCGTCCACGCGGGCGGCGCCGGTGTTGCCGTCGACCGGTGCGACGCTGCAGCAGCAGGCGCAGCAGCGGGTCGATGCGAGGCTCGGCGCCAATACGGTGCTGAGCAACGGCGCGGCCGTGACGAAGGCGCAGGCGCAGAGCAGCGGGCTCGGTTTCGTGTCGAAGCACTTCGACGAGATCGATGCGAAGCACACCGGCCGCGTGACGATGAGCGATGTGCGGCAGTTCATCCAGCAGCGGCAGGTGCAGGCGCAACAGGAACAGCAGGACGAGTGACGTAGCAACGCAGCGCGGCGGCCGGTGCGAGGTCGGCACCGGCCGCCGAACCGCGACAGGCGTTCAGCTCGCCTGGCGCGCGTAGCGCCGCGCCGTGACCGACGGCAGCTCGCCGAACATCGCGCGATAGTCCTGCGCGAAACTGCTCAGGTGCCAGAAGCCCCATTTGGTTGCGGCGGACGTCACGGATTCGCCGAGCCGAAGCTCGCGGCGCGCGTGATTCAGTCGAACGGCGCGCAGATATGCAATCGGGTTCAGATTGAGCGTGTCGTGGAACGCATACTGCGCGGTGCGCCGGCTGATGCCGAGTTGCACGCACAGCTCGGCGATCGACAGCGGGCAGGTCGATGCGTCCTGAAGCCGCTCCTGCACCGCGTTGACCAGCGACCAGTACTTCGTCGGGCGCGCGGCTTGCGCGCCGTCCTCCGGCGCGGCCGCCGTCAACACCTCCGAGATCGCGTACAGCACGGTGCGCTCCAGCAGTTCGATCCGGTCCAGCGTCGTCATGTCTTCAGCGGAGGTGCTTTTCGCCGCGGCGGCGAGCGTGCGGCGCAGCAGGTCGCGCAGATTGTCCGCGACGTACGCGGCCATCGGGATCAGCGGGGCGAGGGTGCGGGCGCGCAGTGACGCGGCGACCGTGCGCATCGCCGGCGTCGACAGTTTGTCGGGTTCGATCTCGACGTTCACGAGCACGTGCCGGTCGGGCGAATAGAACTCGAATTCCGGCAGGCTTGAGAACACGTGCAGGCTGTTCCGCCCGCTCTTCTCGCCGCACATGCGCGCATGCCCTTCCAGCTCCAGCGGCACGGCCACGGCGATCCGGTCCGACGGCACCGCGCCGCGCTGCAGGATGACCTTGTCGAGGTCCTCGACCAGCAGCTTGATGCCGCCCAGCGACACGATCGACGACGAGCCATGAAACAGGCCACCTGAGATCTGCGTGTAATTCAGGTTCCAGCCTTCGAACGACCGAGCCTGTTCCGCCACGTCGGTGAACGCGCAGAACGCGACCGTTCGCGCGAACAACGGGGCGCCAGAGAAATCGCTCAGGTGGGCAGACGGCGTCATCGGGGGCGGGAGAGGGCGGGCCGGATCGAATCATTGTAGCCGCTCGGCGAGCCGGTCAAAAAGCGCCGCCTCGTGGAAACCCTCGCTTGCCGAAATCCGATAGTGAAAAGCGTTTCGGCACCCTACCTTTGGCATCGATACGTTGCTGTTCACCGAGCCATGCCGACAACGCACCGCGGTGCCTATCTGGAGAGACGTTGATGGAACTTCCCCGTGGCGGATTCTGGAGAAACTGGGTCGGCAATCAGTCGTGCGTGGCCGCGCACCTGGCGTCGCCGACCAGCGAGGCCGAGATTGCGGAGCTGGTGCGTACCGCGACGCGCCAGGGCAAGCATGTTCGATGCGCGGGGTCGGGGCACTCGTTCACGCCGGTCGTGGCGACGAGCGGCCTGCTGCTGTCGCTCCAGGACTACCAGGGCATCGTCGATGTCGATCAAGCGCGCAAGCGCGTGACGGTGAAGGCCGGCACGAAAATCAATGCGGTGACGCGTCACCTGAAGGCACTCGGCCTGTCGCTCGTCAACCAGGGCGACATCGATTCGCAGGCGATTGCCGGCGCGTTCGCCACCGGCACGCACGGCACCGGGACGACGCTGAGCAACCTGTCGTCGCAGGTCGTCGGGATGCGCATCGTGCGCCCCGACGGCTCGATCATGGAAGTGAGCGACCGGAAGGACCTCGACCTGCTCCATGCGACGCAGGTGAATATCGGCATGTTCGGCGTGGTGTCGGAGATGACGCTGCAGGTGACCGATGCGTTCTGGCTGCACGACCGGGTCTGGCGCGAGGATTTCGAAGCGTTGATGGAGCAATACGACGACCTGGCAGCGAAGCATCGGCATTTCGGGTTCTTCTGGTGTCCGACGTCAGAAAGCCGCGACCTGTACTGCCTGCCCGATACCGCGAAGGTGTCGAACTCGAAGAAAGACTACGACGTGTGCGAGATCAAGGTGATGGACGTCACCGATGAGCGCACGTATCACGAGGGCGAGCACGAGAAGATCGCATACAGCTCCGAGGTGTATGCGATCCACTACGTGCCGAACTTCCACGAGCTCGAGTACGCGGTGCCCGCGCAGCATGGCAAGGAAGCGCTGCGCCGCGTCCGCGACCTGGTCCTCACGAAACACCGCGACTGCATTTTCCCGGTCGAGTATCGCTTCACGAAGGGCGACCCGGCGTGGATCAGCCCGTTCAACCACCAGGACAGCGTCACCATTTCATGCTCGGGTGGCCCGAACGGCGTCGACTACTGGCCGTTCCTGAAGGACGTCGACGACATCCTGCGCGATTACGGCTCGCGTCCGCACTGGGGCAAGCTGCATTTCACGAACCGCGAAGACGTGGACCGCTGGTTCCCGAAGGCCGAAGCGTTCCGCGCACTGCGCCGCAGCGTGGACCCTGAAGGTTTCTTTCTCAACGATCATCTTCGGACGCTGTTCAGTTGAGCGCGCCGATCCAACCAGACAGGAAAACGAAGAATGAATGTCAAGATTGACGGCCGCCTGGCCGGCAAGGTCGCCATCGTCAGCGGCGGCGCCGGCGGATGCGGCGGCGCTGCGTCCGAACTGTTCGCCGCACAGGGCGCGAAGGTCGCGATCATCGACCGCGACGGCGACGCCGCCGAAGCACTTGCGTCCAGGCTGCGCGATGCCGGCCTGCAGGCGATCGGCCTCGGCGCCGACGTGTCGAAACAGGCGGAGGTCCGGCAGGCCGTCGATGCGGCGCGGGAGCAGTACGGCAACGCGGACATCCTGTTCAACCACGCCGGTACGCTGATCGTCAAACCGTTTCTCGACATCGAAGAGTCGGAATGGGACTGGCTGATGGGCGTGAACGTCAAGAGCATGTTCCTGATGACGAAGGCGGTGCTGCCGCAGATGCTCGAGAAGGGGCGCGGCAGCATCGTGTGCACGTCGTCGATTTCCGCGGTCTGCGCGACGCCGGGCGAAGTGCTGTACGACGCGACCAAGGGTGCGTGCCACATGTTCGCGCGGGCCATCGCGGTCGAGTACCGCGACCGCGGGATTCGCTGCAACGCGCTGGCGCCGGGGTTCATCCGCACGCCGCACGGGATGCGCGAACTCAAGGACCTGCAGGCGATGGGCGTCGACGCGACCGAAGCGGCGATCGCGGTTCAGCAGGGCCGGTTGTGCGAACCGTCGGAGGTCGCGGCGGCCGCGCTGTTCCTCGCGTCCGACGAGTCGAGTTTCGTCAACGGCACGCATCTGTTCGTCGACAACTGTTTTTCCGCGGTCTGATCGTCGAGCCTCGCGGCTGTGCTTTCGACGCGACATGCGACGCTAGTCGTGCTGGCCAACGCGAAAGACGTGGCGCAATTCGTCGTGGTTGTGCACGTTGAGCTTGCGGTAGATCTTTCGCACGTGATCGACGACGGTGCTGTCGCGCAGTGCGAGGCCGCGCGCGATGGCGGTTTGCGAGTGGCCGAGGACGAGTAGCGAACAGAGCTGCCGTTGTCGTTCCGTCAGACCGAACTCGAAGCCGAGTCGCTCGATTTCCAGTTCGTGCGGGAGGAAATGCTCGATGTAGATCACGATCGCCTGTTCGCAGGGCAGCGCGCTCGCGTGCGCAAAGCGATACGCCTTGAATCGGAAGCGGCCGGCCGCATTGCGGCGTTCCATCGTGGCGGGTGCCACCGGGAGACCGCACCAGATGCGATTGACATGCGTCAGCAGCGGCGCAAGCCAGTTCGGAAAGCGGTCGCGACGATAGAACGCAAGCGGTTCGCCGGACGCGAGCGCCAGCATCCTGACGCTGTCCTCGCTCTGCAGCAACACCTTTCCGGTGTTGTCGATGACCATGATCGACGACTGGCTGCCTTCCGCTTCGTGTGATGGCGGATGTATCGGGTACGAAAGCGCATGCGCGATATGTCGCGCGAACGGCGCGATGTCGCGATGATTCTTTTCCGAGAACGGACGAGCGCCGGGCGCGCGGCACAACTTCAGGCTTCCCCAGCCACGGGTACCATCGGTCGCCGTCAGCTCGAGACAATGCCGCATGCCGACCGGCCGCCACAGCTCCGCATACATTGCGCTCTTCAGCAGTGCGGCGTCGTAACGGGCGCTGTTTTCGAATCCGCGGCCGCGGCGCATCGCGTCCGAGAACGTGACGCCGAGCACTTCCTGTTTTTCGGTGTTGTGGACGTTGGCAAAGTAGGTGGGCAGGACTTGATAGACGGTGGCGTTTTCGCTGTAGACGTCCGACACCGCATAGTGCTCGTCGGTATAGAAGAACATGCCCCAGTCGGCGCCCACGATGCGCCGCGTTGCTTCAACCACATGAGGAATGACGAGGCGCGGTTCGATGCCGAACGAACATAGTCGCCGGATGTGGCCCGCTAGCGCGACATACTTGTCGGACATGGTGCGCCCCTTGCACTACGACGGGCCGGCACGCGATTGCGTCGAACGAGGGCCGCGTGCACCTTGCGCATACGGTGTCCAGTTTAGGTCGGCGAGTCGACGAATTCCACAATTGCCCCCTCGTCAGGGGGCGTTAAACCGGCCGGCCGATTTCTATCATTAATCCATTCCTGCTGGCTGCCCCGCCCGGTGCGCGGTGGCTCGAAGCGCGCGATCCGCCCGATCGCGGATGCGCGTCACAGGAACGTTCGATTCGCGTTGCGGCACGACGCGCAGGCAAGCGCATGCGCCAGGCTGCTGCGAGGTGTTGTTGCGCATTCGCATTCGCATGCGCATGCGCTGGTCCGGGGAACGTTACAGGAGGACGCGAAGGTCGCTCGATGGAACCTCGAACGTGCGAAGCCGCCGATGGCTGAAGCGACGCAGCGGAATGCTCGCGATTCGCGACGCGCGGCGCATGCCGTCGGGGCCGACGTTGTTGCATCGGCGAGGTGTGTCGAATCGCGCGGACGGCCGGACCTCGGCGCCGTTCCCGCGTACGAGTCGCAATGCTTTTTCATATGAGGTGCCACGATGAAGACGGTTTACAAGGCGGCGCTGGCCGCCGTGTGCATGCTGGGTGCGACCGGGCTTGCCCGGGCGGATGGCGGAGCCGACGAGAGCCCCGGCACACCCTCGGATGCCGCGCTCAGCGCCACCGCGGTGGGCTCCATGCCCAGTGCCGGGTCGCAGGCGGGCGGCCCCGCGGTGATCACGCGTGCTCAGGTGAAGCAGGAGCTGATTCGCGCGCAGAAGTCGGGCGAGTTCGAGCGGATGAATCAGTTCTACGGCGGCGGGAATTAGGGCGGCGTGACGAATCGGCGCGGCCGCCCGGACCATCGGCGGCCGCGTGATCGGTGCCCGGGTTGCATGCGGGGACGGTCGTGTCCGGCAACGCGACCGTCGCGACGATCACGGGCATGACACCTCCAAGCCGGCGGTTTCAGCCCGTTTCAAAGGTGCGTCACACGGACGGATCGACGTTCGCCTCGAGTTCTCGGATGCGGTCGAGGTTCCGTGTGTCCTTCAGCACCGGCGGCCCCGCGAAGGTGTTGCGCACCCCGAAGCCGTACCAGATCACCATCAGCACGGCCACGAAACCGACGAGCACGTAGAGCACCTTTTCATTCGGCGGCTGGATGCCGACATACGCGAGCACACAGGCGCCGACCAGTGCGAGCAACGCGCATGGCTTCGACCAGATGCCCAGCTGGAACGGACCTTTGTCGGTCCACGTGCGGCCTTCGGCCAGCATCCCCGAGCCGATCGGCATCGCATACGAGATGAACAGGAACACGGCGCTTCCGGCGCTCAGCACCGAGAACGCGTCGCCGTACAGCGTGACGACGATCGCGAGCACCGCGCAGGTCCAGATCGCGGGCCCGGGCGTCCGGTGCGTGTGACTCACGCTGCGCAGCAGCTTCGATGCCGGCAGCCCGCCGTCGCGCGCGAACGCATACACCATCCGCGACGTCGACATGATCGCGGCGAGCCCGCACACGTAGTTGATGAAGAACATCGCGAGTTCGAGGCACACGCGCAAGGTCTTCGGAATCGGCGCGAGTATCGCTTCGAAAAAGCCGGTGCCCTGTTTCATCGCGGCGGTCAGGTCGGGCATCACCAGCACGAACGCGCACACCATCACGTAACCGAAGATCGCGGACCAGAACACCGACCCGATGATGCCGCGCGGCACGTTTCTGGCCGCATCGTGCGTCTCCTCCGACGTATGCGCGGACGCGTCGAAACCCGTGATGGTGTAGGTCACCAGCAGCAGGCCGGACAGGAACGCGAGCGGCGTGGCCTGCTTCGGCCACGCACCGCCGTCGACGCCGGTGAAATTGGTGAAGGTGACCAGCCGATGCAGGTCGAACGTGACGGGCGAGTAGTAGAGCAGCGAAACGACCAGCGCGATCGTCACCACGAAGATCAGATAGCCCGACAGGTCGGTGATCCTGCTTGCGATCCTGATGCCGCGTGCGTTCAGGATCGCCTGCGAGATCGTGATGAACGCGATGAACGCCGTTTGATGCCACCAGGTCAGGCTGTCCGGGCTGACGCCGAACATCGGCGCGATCAGCGTCTTGAAGAACGGATCATAGGTGCCGAAGTTGATCGCGGCGATCACGAAGATGAGGCCGATCAGGTTGAGCCACGCCGTCATCCACCCCCATTTCTTTCCGCCGAGGATCGCGCCCCAGTGATAGAGGCCGCCCGCGGTCGGAAACGCGGACGCGATCTGCGACATCGACACCGCGACGATCAGCGCGAACAGCGAACCCAGCGGCCAGCCCAGGCCGACCGATGCGCCGCCGGTCGCGGAAAACGCGAGCTGAAACGCGGTAATGCCGCCAGACAGGATGCAGATCACCGAAAACGACACGGCGAAGTTCGAGAAACCGTTCATCCGTCTCGACAGTTCCTGCGCGTAGCCCATCTTGTGCAGGAGGCTTACGTCACTGTCGGTGCCTGAGTCAGGCGCGAGTTTTGTATCCATGTTCGCTCCGTCACGAATGTCCTGCGTGGCAGGACTGTCATCGCCGCCCGGGCCTTGTGTGACGGCCCGCTCCTGGACTTCGTCGGCGGCACGCGATGGCGCGGTTGAACGGCAATCGCGTTCCGGTCCGATGCGTGAACGGTATGAAACCAAATCTCCGGGCAATATCGGATTTCGGCAATGTAGTGAAAATCCGGATGCGTGCACTGTTTGGGGGCAGCGGCGCGGCTGACGTTCTCGACGCCGGAGGTGGTGCTGCTGGCCGCTCGCGACGGGTGGGCATCGCGCAGGCCGGTGTACATCTCGCGTGGGAGCATCTGCGCGCCGGCACGCTGAAGGTGGTGCTCCGTCGCCATCATGTGCCCGGCACCTGCGGGATGGGGAGGCGCGCATTGAAGGCGTCGTGCGTACAGGGCTCGATCGACTATCTGCTCGATGCGTTTGCCGGGAACGAGAGCCTGCTGTGCCGTTGAAGGTGCTGGATGCGTATCGCGTGTGACGATTGCCCGGGCAGCCGCCTGGAATGACTGCCCGCCCGGGCGCTACGCACGGAGGTCAAGACGCGATCATGGTCACGTCGAACTGCCCGAGGTCCAGCCGCCGCCGCGGACGAACCCCGTCATCAGCGTCACGGCTTCCGTCGGATACATCCACTTGCCGTGCAGCGTGATTCCGCCTCAGGCCGGATGCCGAGCCGCCACGCGATTCCAGAGCGCCGCTGACCGGCTGCCGCTGCGGCAATACGCGAGTACGGGTTTCGGCAGCGCGTCGAGCAGTGCTTCGAACGCGTCGACTTCCGCGTCGCCGATGCGGTCGCGCTCGACCGGCAGATAGCGCGCTTCGAGGCCCAGTTCGCGTGCCGCCGCGGCGATCTCGTCGAACGCCGGCTGGTCGTCGCCTTCGCCGTCCGGCCGGTTGCAGATCACCGAGCGGAAGCCCGCATTCCGGATCGCTTTCAGTTCGGCCGGCGTGATCTGCCGCGACGCCGAGAACCCGCTCGCGGCCGTCGCACGGCATTGCTCGATCGCCTTGCGGAAACAGGCGATCGCGAAGTCGACGTCCTGTTCCGTCGTGAAGCGGCCGAAGCTCACGCGCACGGTGCGGCCGGCAGTCGCCTCGTCGAGGCCGATCGCGGTCAGCACGTGGGACGGTGCGCCGCTGGTCGAGTTGCACGCGGACGTCGACGACACGGCGAGCGCGTCGCCGAGCATGTACGGGAAGAAGCCCGGTGCATGCACCGTCAGGCTCAGCGTGTGCGGGATACGGCGCGCGGCGGCGGCGTTCTGCGTGACATCGCCGAGCGCGAGCAGCGCGTCCGTCAGGCCCGCGCCGAGCGCGGCAATGCGCGCGGCTTCACCGTCGAGTTTGTCGGCGGCCAGTTCGCATGCGACGCCCATGCCGACGATCTGATGGGTGGCGAGCGTACCCGAGCGCAAGCCGCGCTCGTGGCCGCCGCCATGAATCTGCGGAGCGATCCGGTCGGCGATGTCGCGGCGGACGAACAGCGCGCCGATGCCCTTCGGACCGTAAACCTTGTGTGCGGACATCGACATCAGGTCGATGCCGAGCGCGCGCACGTCGATCGGCGTCTTGCCGAGCGCTTGCGCGGCGTCGACGTGGAGCAGTGCGCCCGCGGCGTGCACGATGCGCGCGATCGCGCCGATGTCGGTCAGCGTGCCGAGCTCGTTGTTCACGAGCATCAGCGACACGAGGCCGGTATCGGGACCGATCGCGGCAGCCACCGCGTCGGCGGTGATTTCGCCGTCGCGCGTGGGCGTCAGAAAGGTGACCGACGTGCCGTGTTTCGACAGGTTCGCCATCGTGTCCAGAATGGCCTTGTGCTCGATGCGGCTCGTGATCAGGTGGCGCTTGCCGGTCGCGGCTTCCGCGTAGCCCTTCAGCGCGAGGTTGTTCGATTCGGTCGCGCCGGAGGTCCAGACGATCTCGTCGGCATCCGCGCCGATGAGCGCGGCGACTTGCGCGCGGGCGCGCTCGACCTGTTCCCGCGCCAGCCGGCCGGCGGCGTGCGAACTCGACGCGGGGTTGCCGAAGATGCCGTCGAAGCCGAGGCAGGTCGTCATCGCTTCGATCACGCGGGGATCCGCGGGCGTCGTGGCCGCGTAGTCGAGGTAGTGCAGCGTGGTGGTATCGCTCATGTCCTTCTCTTGCTCTTTCTCTTTCGGAATGGGAGAAATGATACGGGGGACAGGAGGGAAAATGGATCCAAAGTTGGTTGTGAATTCAGCTCGATATGGAATATCGTTTTCTCTGGATGTGGAATGGGGGAATTTATTTTTTTGTGGGCCGAGGGTGCGTGGCGGCGGATTGATCAGACGGATGTCGGGGGCGTCCCAATTCAGGGGGCGGTCGCTACCGTTCCCCGGTCCGATCAATTCGTCAGCCGCGGATCGGATGGCGTTGCCAATCGATGGGCATCACGAACCCACGCATGCAATGCGCTTTCGTACTTCGCCGGGATCGTGATCGTCAGTGTGGTCAGGTGCGTGCCGCTGCCCGGCAGTGCCAGATACCTTTGCCACACCTTCCGTACAAGTTGCGACATCGCGGAACACGTGATGCCGAGTTCGGCGGCGAGCGTCCGCTGCGACCGGCCCTTGACGAAGATTTCAAACAAGGCCCAATGGTTGACGGGCTTGATCCGGGTATCTTGCAGGCGCAACAGCTGAAACTGTTCGGCGGTCATGCGTCGAATCTGCGTCATTCAGACACGCCCGGAAGTCTGCAGGGAGGAAATCAGCTCCGCGCCGCAGGTGGTCTTGTGACCGTCGAATACGGCGGCGCTGCCTTCAACATCAAACGCCATGTCACCTTCGGCAATCGCACCGGGTCCGTGAATCGGACATGAACACGCGTCGCCGCTGCGGGCGACCGCGCGACCCATCACCTTGCTCCTTTCCGCTCCGGATTCGACTCGGCCGCCGTGGGTGTGCATGTCGCCTACTCGAACAATTCCTCGCATATAACCAGTCTCCTGAGTGATTCGGTGCGGGCGGTCGCGTTCGCACGCAACACGTCGCGCGTCGGTTCACATCACCATGAATAACCCTGCATCCCGTAGTTCGTATCGTGACGACGCCCCCACCACGGCAGGTAAGCGTTGTTCCCGCCGCGTGCGCGGAACCAGTCCTTGTTCGGATCGATTGGCGTGAGTTTCGACGGTGGCATCACCACCACGGCTGCGGGGTGTTTTGGGTCGGTAGTACCTGCAACCAGGGCATTGCCGCCGTAGTGATTGATTCGGCCGATGGCCAGCGCAACGTCGGTCAATGCACTACCGGTTCCCATGTCACCGAGCAGCGCCGCGGTGTTGAACGCCTGCTTCGCATGGTCGTATTCGGGTAGAACTTCGGTCAGTGTCTGCGACAGCCCGACAAGTCGCGCCGATGCGGCGTCACTACCGGCACCGGCATCGTGAACGATGTACTTGATATCCGGAACTGCGATCCCAGCGTTGTGCGCCGCCTGATCGATGGTTGCTTTCCATGCTTGCACCATCCGCGTCGTGCCGACCTTCTGCGAAAACTCGTCGGTATTGCCGGTCGCGGCCTTGCCGATCCATGCGAGCGGTTCGCGCTCGGTGTTGAAGGTCGGGCCGGCGAGGAACAGCACGACGAGGTTCTCGTTGATCTGCGCATCCGTGGGCGGGAAACTCGGTGCATCCCAGTTCATCACCCATACGCTCTTGTCGGGGTTCGCCTGCAGGTAGTCCAGCGCCTTGTTCAGTGACGTGAAGCCGGCGTTTGCGTTGCCTTGCGTGACTTGTACATCGGGGGGCGTGTCGCGGCTCCACAGAGTCTTGGGGGACGGCGGGCCGATTTCAAAGAATGTCATCATTCGATCGACCAGGCGCGATCGAGCGAACGTTGCATCGAGACGGGAAGGAATGGCGATTTCGACACGTATGCCGGCGAGTTCGCGCCAGTCTTTCTGGTTCTGAGGGTTTACCGTGTAGAAATACTTTGGGTCCGTCCCGTAGGGAGTTCGAAGCAGCAGTATGGATTTATCAACGTACTTGGCATAAAAGCCCTTGAACGTCTCCGCCCCTTGGTTGCCGTAAACAAGTGCACCAATTGATTTGAGCGTCGCGAACGATTCCGGGTCCGTGCGTACCATGTCGTCGTTTTTGTTCGGCGTGGTAAGTCCTTGCACCCACAACGTTTGCCATTCCGTCGGGTAGTCCTTGCGTTGTAACGGATTCAGCCAAATCATACCGACGACCTGCGCGACGAATGGCTTGACAGGTTCTTCAGTCGGTGCGGTGATATTGACGTTTTGATTTGTGCTTGGTGTGGCTTGCGCCGGACGCATCATGGCCGTGGTGAATAGAAACATCATTAGCGCCAGTAAGCCGGGTACGACTACGAATCGTTTCATCCAATCTCCCATTTCGATAAGTGCCGGGTCCGGCTGTTCTACGTGTGCCATTAGTGTGGCCATCAGTACGAGCGCGATTATCCATACCATAACGGCGATGGCGACGCGTCGCGGCCAAGTGGCGATCAGAGCCTTCATACCGCACCCCCAGCCTTCAGATAGAGCTGGCCCTCGCGTTCGTCTACTATCTTGCAGGGCATATTGCCTTCACAATTGATGGCATGCACCCATTCGTGCATCGCCATTCGGTCGAGTAGTCCGGACTCAAAATAAACGAAGTATTCTTTGTTCGGATTGCCCAGTGCAATGCCTTCGCCCATCCGCCAGTCAGCCTCAATCCGCAGCGCTTTCATCTGTTCGAGCGTCAGATAACACGGACCAATCGCTACATCGTACGCAAGCGCCTTTTTCGCATGCTCCGGATTGGTCATCGTCGTTGAGTGGTTTGTCGGGCTGTTGGTCGTACCGCGATCAAGCCAGTCGACAATTTGCTTGTCTCGCCACTCCTTGTAGCCGTCAGGCACAGCACTTTTCCCATCCTCACCGATCACGCGGCCTTTGCTGTCGATCCATTCCGTGTTCAACGTGCGGCGTGCCTCCATCCGCATCAGCGCGCGGTCCTCGTAGCGCTGTCCGGCTTCGCTCTCGGCCGTGCCGTGGGCGTCGCCATCTTCGTTCTTCGCCTTGTACTGGTCGTAAGGATCGTCGGCCTGTTTGTCCGCGTCGGTCTTGCTTGCGTCGCGCCATGCGGACGGCGGATCGTTACCTTCGTTGAAGTCACTCACCGCATCACCGTCCTTCGTCTCGACCGGCTTGCCGAACCGCAGCGCCTGCGGTGGAAACGTTTCGTCCAAGGCAGGGGCATCCGCAATGACCGTCCATCCCTTCGGTGGATCTTCGTTCACACGAAACAGCTTCATTGCCGAAGTTGCCGCGGTCGCCGCATACAAGATCGGTGCAGTGATCAACGTTCCCATCATCCCGAAGATCGATTCGTTTCCTTTCAGCGCACCGATCAGACCGAATTTGGCCGGCAACGACGGGGGATACCAGAAGCCCGGCGTCGTCCCTTTCTTGCCGTGCCTCCAGTCGTCTTCCCAATATCGATAGGGCTTTTGCACACCAACAGGGAAGCCGGACGCGAACACGCGCTGCGTCAGGACGCCGGATACGCCAATGTCGTCGAGTTCATGCTTGCCGATGCCGCGCCACCCGATACCCTGCACGGTCACCGCAGAGATCACCTGATCGTGCGGACAGCAATATGACGTGACACGCCCATACGTCGAACCGTTCAGACCGTGACGCGCACGGTCATCCTGCGCGGCATAGGACTTGTTGCTCGTCGGCGATACGCGGCCATTCGCCATGTCTTCATCGACCTTGTCCGGTGACGGTTCATATGCGGTGCGTGCACCGATGATCGACAAGAAGTTTCCGAACGTCTGCGTGCGTGCCGCGTAAGTCTGCCTCCCGCGATTGCCCTTGTGGTCCTTCGTCCCGCGCTGTGACCACGTGTCCATGAACGTGCTGGATTTTTGCTGGCCTTCACCTGTGGCGAAACTGTATGGTGCATTCGCCAGCACGTACGCGTCCGCAACGCATCGCCCCTTATGCCCCCACGGGTCTTCAACTTCTTCCAACGCGTCACCGAAAAATGCCCCGGTCAGTCCGACGATGTTGCCTTGGCTGTGGCAAACAACCGTGATAGGAACGCTGGCTTGCATTCTGCGGATCGACTCGATCAGTTTGGCGAGGCGCAAGGCCGCAAGTACACCGTACGCACGCGGCGGCGCGCGATACAGTGGCCGGTTGGTCGGATTGATACCTTGCACTGACGTCCATCCGAACGCGCGGTCATCGAGGCCGCCGTGCCAAAGATCGGGGAGGCTTGAACAACCGTTGGTGAATGGACCGCCGCCCCAATAGTCTTCTTCGTTGAGAAAGATCTTGTCGCCATACTCCTTCAGCTCTTCCAGTGTCGCCTTGTAGCCCCAACGAAAATGGATGACCGGTGAAAACGACGGATCGGGCTTGACGTAGTTGTCGGGCAGCAGCTTCGGATTCAGGAACCCATCCGATGTCACGCCTTCCGTGTACTTCGCAGGCGTCAACTGTCCTGCGTCGACGCCTCGATACTTCATCTGATCGTCCAGGCGTCCAAGCCGGCGATTCAGACCTTCGCACAATCCTTCTTCGGATGCCTTGAACCATTCGCCTTCGGAGTTGACGCCGTGGACAAAGATCACGACACCGGGCAACGGAAGTTGCTTGACGCAGATAAGCCGCTTGTCCTTGTCGAACAACATCGGCCCTTCTGTTTTGCCGACGACGATAAGCGGTGGGTCGGAACGCGATGCGGCAGCGTCGGGTGCATCGGTCTTTGCGGTAGGGCGTTCGGCGCGCGCATCCGCCACCGGCCGAGGATCGAGAAACGATTCGGTCATGGTCTTATACGGTCTTCTTGATGAACTTCACCGCCAGCTTTTCGAACTGGTCGGCATGGACCGCCGGCAGTTCGCCGGCCGTGTCGGTGGTCAGGTTCGACGGCGCCCCGGACGCCTTCAGAAGTTGCCCGTCGAATCCCGCCACCGCATCCCCGTCGGTCGCGCGAACGAGCTTCGGCACACGGCCGAGCGACGCCTTGTCGAACTTCGGCATATCGGCGTTCATGCTGGCCGGGCCATCCCACGAATGGCCTGCCGATTTCACTGTGAAGATGCCGGGGCAACCGAGTTCGATGTTGCCGCCGTCAAGCTTCAGATACGCACCGCCCGACGTGACGAGTACCACGCGATCGTTAGCCATGCCGGTAAGCGTTCCGTCTGCTGCCGTCAATTGAATGTTCTTCGCCGAATCCACCTGCGTATCGTCGTTCTGCGACTGGATCGTGACTTTTCCCTGATTCGCGATCGCCGACACGCCATCGCTATGCGCGAACATCGCGATGCCATGCCCGCCATGCAGATTGATGCGCTCGCCGCTGGTGAGCTGCACATGCTGCTGTGCGATCTGGTCGATGTTCTCGCCCGCATACATGACTTGCGTCTTGGGAGTGACGTGTAGCGACCCTGCCTGCGCGCCGAACGCCATCAATGCGGACGCGTCGCCGGTCGCGTCGGACTCCGCGATGCCGGGCGTCCAGTTGCGGAACGCATCGGCGATCTTGTCCTGGCCGGCGGTATCGGCGGACTGTCCGCCGTGCTGACCGGCATAGTCGCCAAGCGATTTGAACAGTTCCGTGCAGTGGTCGAGCAGGCGAATCAGTTCGTCGCGATCGAGCTGACCACCGGTCGCGCGTGTGCGCGCGTAGGTCGATAACAGCATGCCCTGGGCGGCCCGCAACGCTGCAGCGGCATCGGTGCGCAGCTCTGCACCTTCGCCCCGGTCATTCCCGTGTCCATCCTTGCGAGGCTGCGTCAGATACCCCAGATTCAATTGCGTGTGCGCGTGTTCGCTCGCCAACTGCGCCGAGATTTGCGACGGCGTATCGTCCAGGCGAAGCTGGTTGTACCGATGACCCTTGACTTCCTTGGTCTTGATCCCGGACACGTAGCGGTTGCCGGGTAGCGCGCCGGTATGCGTGAAAGTCGCGGGCGGATTCGCGCCGTTGCTCAAGACCCCGATGATGACCAAACGGTCCGGATCGCCCGACAGGCAGCCCAGCAAGACTTCCATTCCGACTCGGGGCAGGAAGAGCGCGCCGAAGTTGCCGCCCGCGAGACTCGCCGCGACACGTATGGGCGCACTGTCGCCGGCCGAGCCGTTCGTTCCGGCGCCTTGCGCATGGGCGTGATCCGCCGGATCGAAGCCGTGAATCTGCACGCGCACGCGGCCGGCTTCGTCGCAGAACACTTCGTCCCCCTGCGTGCCGACGATGGTGCCGGTCACCAGGTGGACCGGCGGCAGGTCGATCTTCGGGTCATAGGACGGCTTGAGCGGCACACCGCGACGCACGCACGTGAAACTGTTCTCGTAGCGCGTGTCCGTCTGTTCCGATGCCTCGGCCGACGCGGGTGGCACGGCTTGCGTGAGGTTCCGGCTCGCCGCGAATAGCGTGATCACGCGGCCCCTCAGGTCGTTCGGCAGGTTGTTCCGGATATCGTGCCAAACCGACGTGACAACGAACTGCCGCTGGTCGGCCGGCTTCATGTCAAGTTCAGGGTCGCCCGTCAGCGTGAACCAGCAACCGACCGGCATATCGCGCACGCTACCGGTACCGTCGTAGCGCTCCGCTTCGAACTGGTGGGCGAGTATCCGGTCGTGTGTGAGGCGGTCGTGGTCGTTCCACGAATCGCCCACGTGCGGAATGTCGATCGCAACGTCGGTCAGCAATCGGGCAAGGTCGTTGCCGGCGTCGCCTTGATCGATGCCGGTTGCGATGGCGGATTCGTCTAAGCGGGCTTTCTTGTAGTCCCACGAAGGGCGACTGGCCTTGCCGGGGGACAGGCTTTGATAACGCGCGAACAGCGTCACCGTATCGCGTTGCTCGGTTCCCGCATCGCGCGGGTGGAGGCGCACGGTACCGGCGGGCGACTCCGCCAATCGAAGCGGGTCGTCGCAGAATACGAGCGTGTGGATCGGCGGCTCGTCGGTCATGCCGCGCGCGTCACCGACCGGGCCGGCCTTCGCAAAAACCGTGATGCCTTCGCGCCGCAGCAGTCGGCGCACAAAACGAGCGTCCGACTCGTTGACTTGCCGAGTCAGTTCGCGCGCCGGATAGCGCTCGGTTCGCAGTCCCGACAGGTCGAAATCGAATGCAAGCGCGAGCGCGGCGCTGCGTTGTCGCCATTCGTTCATCAACGCGGCAAGAATCTCGATGACGTTTAGCGATCGGAATACACGGGAGTTGGTGCGACGGTCCATCAACGAAAGCGCGTCACAGACATGCAGCTGGTACACCGTCAGTTCGCCATCGGATTGACCGATATGCACGTCCCGCACGATCGCATTGATCGTCCGAACGTTGCCCCGGTCGGTCGTCAGCCGGACCGATACAGGCAGGCCAAGAAACAACGTCGGGGATAGATGATCGCGTGTGGAAACGCAGGTCAGATGCCCGTCGATGCCCGATATCAACCCTTCACGGATATCGGCGTGATGGAGCACCAGCAGATGACCGACTGCGCGTTGCGCCTGCCCGAAATGAAGGGCGACGGGACGTTTGTTCCGGTCGACAAGACCGGATGCAAAGTTTCGGAGTGTTGCTGCTATCGACATAACGGCAATCTCATTATTATTTTTCCGAATTCGAACTTGTTCGAATCAGACTCTCGGTTCAATAAAGAAATGGCACTCGTAATTTCGATGTGGATAATATCAAACATATGTCGATTGCAATGCATATTGATATTTTGAGATGAAAAATCATGTCTCAAGAAACAGTGTTTGACGTTTTCTTTGTGATTTGTTTTTTTAAGAAAAGTAATATGGGGGATATTTTGGTGATATTGGCGGATTCATTTTTTTGCCTGCCAAGGCGCGCTATTCGATCTTTTCGTTGGAATGAACGCGTGTGAAAAACTAAAAATCGGATTTGTCCTACTTAAAAATGTGCGGCGGCACATTGCGGTGACGAAAAGGGCTCGAACAGGATTGCGCCCGTGAGCTTGTCATGCATGTTTGTTTGCCCATGGGGGCGAACGGAGCGGTACGCCGATTCGTTGAAGTCCATGAGGGATTTCCCCCGTGACGCACGCGTGAGCGTCATTTCAGCACCGCACCCATTCCCTCTGCACCTCCCCACCGACACTTCCCGCCCACCGCCACCGATTATTTGCATTTCGCGAATGGCGCGTTCGCCGGTTGTTCCATACCCGATCGGTAGCGTTGCACCTATCGTGGTGGCGTCGGCTGATTGGATTCGACGCCTGTAACCGGAAAGGCGGCCGGCGCTTCCTCGCGATTCACGTCGCACACCACACAAAAGACATCGGACCTGACTCATGCGCAGGCGCTGCGGCGCGCGCAGGCGAAGCAGCGTCCACGGAGACGGACATGAAAGCAAACGAGTGGGATACCTCCTATGAGTGGAAGGCGGTGACGCTGCTGGCGCTCGGCTTCGGGCTGGTTGGCCTGGACCGCTGGCTCATCGCGCCGCTGTTTCCTTCGATCATGAAGGACCTCAACCTGACCGCGCAGGACGTCGGCAACTGCATCGGCGTGCTCGGCCTGTCGTGGGGCATCTTCGCGGCGCTGATGGGCGGCATCTCGGACAAGGTCGGCCGGCGCAAGGTGCTGATTCCGGCGATCATCGCGTTCTCGCTGCTGTCGGGTTTCTCGGGGCTCGCGGGCGGCCTGCTCGGGTTGATGGCGATCCGCGGGCTGATGGGTGTCGCCGAGGGCTCGTTCTGCCCGACGAGCTTCGCGGCGACGGCCGACGCGTCGCATCCGCGGCGGCGCGGCCTGAATCTCGGCCTGCAGCAAAGCGGCTTCGCGCTCTTCGGGCTGGCGCTGTCGCCGATCATCGCCACCCAGCTGCTCGGTTTCGTCTCGTGGCGCTGGGTCTTTGCGCTCGTGGCCGTTCCCGGCCTGATCCTCGGCGCATTCATGTTCTTCGTCATTCGCGAGCCGAAGGTCGTGAAGGAAGTCGCGTCGGAGCATGCACCGGCGTCGCTCGGCCATGTTCTCAAGAGCCGCAACATCCTCGTCGCGATGGCCGCGCTGTGCTGCGCGATGACCGGCGTATTCGTGCTCGGCGCGCTGCTGCCGTTGTATCTGACCGACTACCTGTCGCTCGGCACGCAGAAGATGGGCCTCGTCGTGTCGGCGATCGGCTTCGGCGGTTTTCTCGGGCAGTTCGGCTTGCCCGGCCTCTCCGATCTGGTCGGCCGTCGCCTCGCGAGCATCGCGGGTTTCGCCGGAACCGCCGTGATGCTCTACATTTTCCGCGGCCTCGGCCCGCAGCCGCTCGCGCTGTTCGGGGTGCTATTCGTTGCGTCGTTCTTCACGCTTGGGCTCGTGTCGCTGCTGTCCGGCCCGGTGGCGACCGAGGCCGCACCCGTCGGCCTGGTGTCGACGTCCATCGGCGTGGTGGTCGGCGTCGGCGAGATCTTCGGTGGCGGCATCGCGCCGGCGATGGGCGGCTATGTTGCCGCACACTTCGGCATCCAGAACATTCTGTGGCTGCCGATGTGCGCGGTCGTGCTGGGCATCCTCGTCAGCCTGTTGCTGAAGGAAACCGCGCCTGCGGTGCTGCAGCGTCGTGTGGCCGTGCAGCCGGAGCTGACGGTAGGAAAGTAACCGAGGTCGTGCGCTCGCCGGTGTTTATGCCATCCGCGATTGACATCGATTAGGCGACACAGTGACGCCGTTCGCATGACACAGCCCGTTGCCCGCTACAGGTAGACTGGTGACTTCGTTGTCGAAAAAGGGCGCGGCATGGACCGGTTTCTGAGCATCGAGGCATTCGTGAGGGTCGCGGAGGCGAGCAGCTTCGCCGAGGCGGCGCGGCAGCTGGGTGTGACCAGTTCCGTGGTGACGAATCGCATCCAGCAGCTCGAGAAGTTCGTCAACGCGCCGCTGTTTCATCGCAGCACGCGCCACGTGCGCTTGTCCGAAGTAGGCGAGGCCTTTTATCGCGAGTGCGCGGAGGTTGTCGGACGCGTCAACGAGTTGACCGACCAGATGCGCGAGCTTCGCGCGACGCCGACCGGGCGGCTGCGCATCCAGGTGCTGCCCGGTTTCGCGCTCGATCACCTGGGCCCGCCGCTGGTCGAATTCAATCGACGCTACCCGGGCATTCAGCTCGACGTGATCGTCAACGACCGCGTCGTGGACCCTGTCGAAGAAGGGTTCGACATCGCCTTCCAGATCTTTCCGCCGATTTCCGAGTCGCTGATCGAGCGGCGGCTATTCAAGGTCAGGCGTCTCTTTTGCGCGTCGCCCGCTTACCTCGAAGCGCATGGTGCGCCACAACATCCCCGTGATTTGCTGCAGCACACCACCGCGCTGTATTCGGGTTATCCGTCGCGCAACCGCTGGACGATGACGCGCGACGACGAGGTCGTCGAAATGGAGCTGCCGGGCATGATTCGGTCGAACTCCGTCCATCTGCTGCGGGAGTGCGCGCTGACAGGCGGCGGCGTCGTCTGCCTGCCCACGCTCGTGGCGAGCGACGCGCTCGTCGCGGGCCGGCTGGTACCGATCCTGACCGACTACCACCTCGCGCCGCTGAGCTTTGCCGCGGTTTATCCCGCAACGCAGCGACAGGCGCTGAAAGTGAAGGCGCTGGTCGAATTCCTCGCGGAATGCATCGGCGATGAACCCGCGTGGGACGTGCCGCTGCTGGCGCGCGGCTGGGTGCGCTGAACCGCGCGATTATTCGCGAAACGCAAATGCCGTAATCGCCGTCCGTTGCCTTGTTGCGGTTGTTGCTTGCCCCTAGAGTTGAATCCAACAAGCGGTTCAACTCAGGAGACAGCAATGACCGACACGGCATTCCACACCGTCTTTGGCTCGCTCGACAGCTACAAGAAGGGCGAGATCGAAATCACCAGCGGCAGCGCGCAACACTACGCCTTCTCGAATGTCTTCGAGGTGGCATCGAAGTCGGCCCCTTACGAAAAGGTCGTCGCCGGCAAGAATCTCGAATACGTGATCGAAGTGCTGAGGACCGAGGGCCAGTCGCCCTGGTTCGCATGCGCGCATGACGAGTTCGCGATCCTGATGGACGGCGAAGTCCGGATCGAATTCATCAAGCTCGACGCGCCGCCGAAATCGGGCCGCGGCACCGTGAGCGCGGGCGTGCAACCGGCTGGCCGCAACATGGGGTACGTCGTCCTGCGCCAGGGCCATCAGGCGCTGCTTCCGGCCGGCTGTGCGTACCGCTTCACCGCCGGCAAGCCGGGGGTCGCGCTCGTCCAGACCATGCTCGGCGAGCTGTCCGTGGAGAAGTGGGCCGAGATCTGCCTGCACTGACCCTTCCGACCGCCCACATTCGACTATCCCAGGAGACACGTTATGGCCACCCTCGAAACCCTCGACCCGTCCGCAGGCTTCGCCGCCGATCTGGTGCAATCCACGCAAGCCGATGCCGTCACCGGCTACCGCCGCTTCCAGCTCGGCGCGTTCGAATTCCAGCGCGACGAGTACTTCGTGAAGATCAGCTGGCCCGCGAAAGGCCAGACGCGCACGCATGCGATGCCGGCAGACGCATTCCTGCGCGCGATGATGCGCGACGTCGCATGGGGCTTCTTCTACGGCTGGGTGAATTTCGATCACGTGTTCGGCACGCGCAATCACTACGGCAAGGTGGACATGTATGCGGGCACCTTCAACGGCATCCTGAAGGACGCCGGGGTCGACTACACCGAGACCTTCGAAACGCCCACCATCATGGCGACCTTCAAGGCGATGCTGCACGACTGGACCAACGAAGGCTTCGACCCGTTCGCGGCACCCGAGGAAACGGGCACGGCATTCGGGCGCAAGCACGGCGAAAACGGCGCGGCAATCGAACGCACGCGGATCGCGACGCGCCGCATGCCCGGCCTCGAAGGCGACTCGCCGCTGCGCGACGAACTGCCCGTCAACCGCGCGTTCCTCGACGTCGCGCAGGACGAGCCGGAGGTGCATGTCGAGCCGGGCTTCGAAGGCGAGCTGCACGCGTTCAACCTGTTCAAGTATCTGTCGCGCTCGGACGTGACGTGGAATCCGTCGGTCACGTCGGTGTGCGAGCGCAGCCTGTTCTGCCCGACCACCGAGGAATTCATCCTGCCGGTCTTCCACGGCAACGACCGCGTCGAATGGTTCCTGCAACTGTCCGACGAAATCGTGTGGGACATCGGCGACAAGAACACCGGCGCACCGCGGGCACGCGTCACGATGCGCGCCGGCGACATTTGCGCGATGCCTGCCGACATCCGGCACCAGGGCTACTCGACGAAGCGTTCGATGTTGCTGGTCTGGGAAAACGCGACGCCGAACCTGCCGCAACGCTACGAAAGCGGCGAGCTGGCGCCGTATCCGATCGCGTTCTGAGCAGCGCACCCGCTTCCGCTTCAGCACAATACCGAGGACGATTCATGCAAACCCAACTCTTCATCGACGGCCGCTTCGTTGACGCCGTCGACCGCGGCACGATCGACGTGCTGAATCCGCACGACGGTTCCGTCATCGCGAAGATCGCGGCGGCCACCGCAGCGGACGTCGATCTGGCCGTCGAAGCCGCGACGCGCGCGTTCCCCAAATGGTCGGCCATGCCGGCTGCCGAACGCGGCCGGCTGCTGCTGCGCCTGGCCGATGCGATCGAGGCCAATGCCGAGGAGCTGGCACAGCTCGAATCGCTGGACACCGGCCACCCGATTCGCGATTCGCGCGCGCTCGACGTGCCGCGCACGGCGGCCTGCTTCCGCTACTTCGGCGGGATGGCCGACAAGCTGCAGGGTTCGGTGATTCCCGTCGAAACCGGCTTCCTGAACTACGTGCAGCGTGCGCCGATCGGCGTCGTGGGCCAGATCGTGCCGTGGAATTTTCCGCTGATGTTCACGAGCTGGAAGATGGGGCCGGCGCTGGCCGCCGGCAACACGGTGGTGCTCAAGCCGTCGGAGATCACGCCGCTGTCGACGTTGCGCATCGTCGAACTGATGGCCGAGGTCGGGTTTCCCGCGGGCGTCGTCAACATTGTCCCCGGCTACGGGCATACGGCCGGCCAGCGGCTCGCCGAACACCCGGGCGTCGGCAAGATCGCGTTCACCGGTTCGACGGCGACCGGCCGCCGGATCGTCGAAGCATCGCAGGGCAACCTGAAGCGCGTTCAGCTGGAGCTGGGCGGCAAGGGCGCCAACATCGTGTTCGACGATGCCGACCTCGATGCGGCCATCAACGGCGCCGCATGGGCGATCTTTCACAACCAGGGGCAGGCGTGTATCGCGGGTTCGCGTCTGGTGCTGCACGAACGCATCGCGGACGCGTTCCTCGAACGATTCGTTGCGCTCGCATCGTCCATTCGCATCGGCAACCCGCTCGACGCCGATACCGAGATGGGGCCGCTGACGTCGAAGCAACACCTCGATCGCGTGCTGTCGTTCGTCGACGTGGCGCGCGAGCAGGGCGGCCGCGTGCTCGCGGGCGGCAGCGCGCCGCAAGATCCGGCGCTGGCCAACGGCTACTACGTGCGCCCGACCGTCATCGAAGCCAGGAGCGCGGCCGACCGCGTCGCGCAGGAGGAAGTGTTCGGCCCGTTCGTCACCGTGCTGCGCTTCGGCAGCGACGACGAAGCGCTGTCCATCGCCAACGCGACCGAATACGGGCTGGGCAGCGGCCTCTGGACCCGTGACCTCTCCCGCGCGCACAAGATGGCGTCGCAGATCAACGCGGGCATGTGCTGGATCAACTGCTACAAGCGCGTCAATCCGGGCAGCCCGTTCGGCGGCGTCGGGAAATCGGGCTATGGCCGCGAGATGGGCTTCGAGGCCATGCACGACTACACGGAAGCGCGGTCGGTGTGGGTCAACGTCGACGGCAACGTGCCGCCGCACTTCAAGCGCTGAGGCCTCCATGGAGCGCTTCGTCTATCAGGGAACCCCTTCGCGCGTGGTGTTTGAATGGGGCGCGCTCGCCAGACTGCCGGACGAGCTGTCGACGCTCGGTGCCCGCCGCGCGCTCATTCTGTCCACGCCGGAGCAGCGGCATCTCGCCGATCGCGTGAAGGAGGTGCTCGGCGAGCGTGCCGCCGGCGTGTGTGCGCAGGCGGTCATGCACGTTCCGGTCGAAGTCGCGCGCGCTGCGCGCGAGATGGCCGCCGAGCTGAGTGCGGACTGTTGCATCGCGATCGGCGGCGGTTCGACGATCGGGTTGGGCAAGGCCATCGCGCTTGAATCGTCGCTGCCGATCCTGGCGGTGCCGACGACTTACGCCGGTTCGGAGATGACGCCGATTTACGGGCTCACCGAAGGCCGGCTGAAGCGCACCGGGCGCGACACACGCGTGCTGCCGCGTACCGTGCTCTACGACCCGTCGTTGACGGTGTCGCTGCCGCCGGGCATTTCGGCGGCGTCCGGTGTCAATGCGATGGCGCACGCGGTCGAGGCGCTTTACGCGGAAGATGCGAACCCGGTGATCAGCCTGATGGCCGAAGAATCGATTCGTGCGCTCGGCGAAGCATTGCCGGTCGTGGTGCGCGATCCGGAAGACCGAACGATGCGCAGCCGCGCGTTGTATGGCGCCTGGCTCGCCGGAACCTGCCTCGGCGCGGTCGGCATGGCGTTGCATCACAAACTCTGTCACACGCTCGGCGGCACCTTCAACCTGCCGCATGCGCAGACGCACGCGGCCATGTTGCCGCATACCGCGCATTACAACCACGCTGCCGCGCCTGACGCGCTGTGCCGTGTCGCGCGGGCGTTGGGCGGCAACGACGCGGCCGACGCCGGCCCGCTGCTGTTCAAGCTGAACGCGCAGCTCGGCATCGCGCCGGCGCTTGCCGATATCGGCATGCCGGAGGACGGCCTCGATGAAGCGGCCGACATCGCGTGCCGGAACCCGTATGCGAATCCGCGGCCGATCGAACGCGCGGCGATTCGCGCGTTGCTTCAGGATGCGTGGGAAGGGCGTGCGCCGCATTGATTGGCCGGATGCTCAAACGGAGACAGACGTGATGAATGACCACCATGACGGTGACACGAGGCTGACCGAGCAGGTCGTCACAAGCTTCGGCAGGACGCCGGGCCCGCGCTTGTGCGTGCTGATGCAGAGCGTCGCGTGGCAGTTTCATGCGTTCATTCTCGACCGGAGCTGATCGACATGGCTCGATTTTTCGCGGTGTTTGCGACGGACCAGCCCGGTATGCGCGAAGTGCGCGACCGTGTGCGGCCGAGTCATCGGAGCTATCTGCGCGCGGCCGCCCAGCACGGCGTGTATGTGCGGCTCGGCGGGCCGACGCTGGACCCGCAGGGTGACGCGATGAACGGAACGCTGCTCGTCATCGAGGCCGACGATATCCATGCGGTGATGCAGTTCGTCGGCAACGACCCGTATGTGAAGGAAGGGTTGTTCTCGCGCGTGGAAGTGCGCCCGTGGGACTGGAGCCTCGGAAACCCCGAGCAGAGAGTGTGAGCCATGGAAGCCAGACAACTCTGCCGTGTTTCCGATGTGCCGGACGGCGGCGCGCGGGTCGTCGATGAAGCTTGCATCGGACGTCCCGTCATCGTGGTGCGACGCGGCGAGCAGGTATGGGCGTACGTGAATCGTTGCCCGCACTTTTCGGTGCCGCTCGATTTCGTACCGGGCAATGTTTCCTGCTATCGGTCGCAGGTATTGATGTGTGCCCATCACAGCGCACTGTTCCGGTTCGACGATGGGGTGTGCATCGATGGGCCTTGCTCGGGATCGGCGTTGGAAGCCGTGGCGGTCGAGGTGGATTCGACGGCGTGGGTTGTCTGGCGAGGCGCTTGATTCGAACGTTTCGACCAGTGCGGTGTCGGGTCGATCTACGCGAGACTAAATAGAAGAAGTTGAGATCGAGCCATACGCGCGGCGCTGTTCATTCTATTCAATCAGTAAAACTAAGCATAGTTGCGGCGTTGTTAAGCCGAGCATTGAGCGAATACCCGCCACGTAGCGGGTGGCGGGTTCGCATTGACATAAAACGACGGAGACAGAATGAAACTCAGGTTTGGAGCAGTGGCGATGCTTGCCGTGGCACAGGGCGCATGGGCGCAGAGCAGCGTGACGATGTTCGGTCTTATCGACAGCGGCATCTCGTATGTCAGCAACGAGGGCGGCGGGAAGAACGTCAAATTCGACGATGGCATATACGCGCCCAATCTCTTTGGCTTCCGCGGTACGGAAGACCTCGGCGGCGGATATCGCGCGACGTTCGCGCTCGTGAACCAGTTCTCGATGGCGAACGGCAGCATCGTCGGAACCGGAATTTTCGGGCGCAACGCGTACGTGGGCCTCGAAAGCGACCGGTTCGGCAGCATCACGCTCGGCAATCAGTACGACTTCATGGTGGATTCCCTCTTTTCGAAGGGGAATGCGATTGCGAGGGACATCAATGGGCTATACGGTTTCCGGAATGGCCCGTTCCAGCGTCTCGCGCTCCCGGACAATCCGACCGGTGCGTTCGACTGGGACCGCACGGCAGGCAGCAAGCCGATCGCGAATTCCGTCAAATACAGTTCGCCGACGGTTGCCGGCCTGTCCGGCGGCGTGATGTATGCGTTCGGCGGCGTGGCCGGCTCGGTCGGGGCGGACAACGCCGTCAGTGCCGGGCTGAACTATGAGCTGGGGCCGTTCGGTATGGGCGCGGCATACACGAACGAGAAGTACGGTCCGGCGCCCGGCGTGCCGTCGACGAGCGTGCGCAACTGGGGCGTCGGAATGCACTACGACTTCGGTGTCGTGACCGCGAGTGCGCTGGTGACGACCGTGCACAACTCGTTCAACGATGCCGGCGTGTGGATGGCCGAAGGCGGCGGGGTGTGGCACGTCAGGCCGGACGTCGTCCTGGGGGCGAAATACATGTACATGAAGGGTAATGAAGCGTTGAACAACAACCACGCTCATCAACTCAGCGTCGCGCTTCAATACCTGTTGTCGAAGCGGACGATGGTCTATGTTTCGGCTGACTACCAGCGCGCGAACAGCGGGGCGAATGCGCAGATCAATGGCGTGCTGGATCCGAACGGGGCTTCGAGTTCCGCTACTCAGGCGGTGGCGCGGGTCGGGTTGCATACGGTGTTTTGATTGGGGGGCGGCGGGCGGACCTTTCGTCAGGGTCCGCCCGGCACCGCACGGGTCGCGCGGCGACATGCCGACATGCGCGCCGCCGCTCGCTTCCGGCCGGTTGTTGTCCCCCGGGCAACACGGTAGTGTGCCTGTTGACCTGCTGCCGGACCGACAATGAGCCTACGATGAGGTGCACCGGCCATCGGTGAATTTCAAACAGGGGATGCGTTGCCGATCATTCCACCCTATAGTGCTCGTCGTTGACCGATCTGCAAGCCAATCAGGAGCGCGTCGTGTTTCACCCGAAATCCAGACTGGGTCTTTCGAACTTCGTGTGCGTCGTCGCCCTGACGATGATGCTGGCGCCCGTCGCGGCGCATGCAGAGGCGGAGGCTGTCGATGGCGCGGCGCGCATCGTGACCGCGGCCAAGCACGACACGTCACCCGCACGACCGATTGTCGGCGACGACCCGGTTGCCATTCGGAATGCCCTGAAGAGGCTGCACATCAGCACCGTCCCGCCTTCCTTGAGCGACCGGGTTCGCGGCCTGGTCCCCGGCGCTGCCGACCGGCATGGTGCGAATGCCGACCTGGCGGCCGTCGGTCTGGATCGTGACGTGACGTTCGTGGTGCCGGTGCGGTACGGGCTGAGGTATCGGTCACAGCAGCGCCTGTTGACGCTGGACGTCGACCTGTTCGACGCAGAGCGCGACGACCGGACGGGCATCCTGCTCAGAAAGGTCACGACGGGGCCTCGAGGGCGAGGGCTCGTGATCGCACCCGAAGCGAAGGCAAAAGGGTATATCCAGCAGGTCGACATCATCGAACTCGAGTCCGGGAAAGGCAAAATGACCTCGGTTCGTAGCCGCATTCGGCTTTCGCCTGCCGTGTACGCCCAAACGCATGGCGACTTCGCACTCGTTTTTTCCGGGCGCCTGGTTCGGCCTTACCTGACCGAACAAATCGAGCATGTCGATCCGAGCATCGAGGAGCCGACGGACATTACGACCAGGATCTCCAGCTTGCACATGGATCTCCATGGCATCTGGCTGGTGAGTCCGTCGAGCGGTGTCGTGCTGTCGAAGAAGCTGAGTCTGTCGAAGTAGCGTTTTTCCGGGACGAGGCGATGATCTTGACCGGCTTCCGGGGGGCACGCATGTTCCGTGCTTCGATGCCGATTTCGAGCGATTGCATAATCTGACACCTGATTTTGTGGATGTCGGAGGAAGCAATTGCTCGATCGAAAGGCACCTCAGGCACTGGGCTGCTGGACAGGTTATCGGCTGGAGCGTGTGTAATGGCTACCGGGAGAGGAACACACGCTATCGCTGTATCTGAAGCCGGTCAGCAAGGTCATGTCATTTCGCGCGTCGAGCGCGCGCGACTATTGCTGGAACAGCTTCGCTGAGGTTGGGGCCGCGTGCCGCGGACCTCTTCCCTCCCTGCCGGCCCGAAGATTCCACGCCGCATCGGTCACGATTGCATGGTGACAATAGTTCATATTACCGATGGAAAGGTCGGGGTAATATTTTCGAAGTCCAGGGGCAGCCGGATCGAAAGCAATGCATCCGTCCATGCAATGTTTTATTCGCGGTTGCCATTGGATAACGCGTGGCGATATTGAATAAATATCGCCTCGGCGTTGTGAATCCATCCAGATCGCTTCTGAAACAAAACCCATGCAAACCAAACTCATTTCCGCGCTGTTGCTCGCGGGCGCCGCCACGGCTTCGCAAGTCGCATCTGCAGCCGACGGCACGATCACGTTCACCGGCAGCGTAACCGCGCAAACTTGCACGATCAACGGCAACGGCAGCAACTCGAACAACTTCAATGTTCCGCTGCTGAACGTGTCGACCAGCGCGCTGGCCGCCGCGGGCCAAACTGCCAGCGCCAAGGAGTTCAGCATCGCGCTGACGGCCTGCACGCCGGCGTCGGGCAAAGTCCACGCCTACTTCGAACCGGGCCCGACGGTCGACACCACCACCGGCAACCTGTTCCTGAACGCAGGCGGCGCGACCAACGTCGAGATTCGCCTGCTGAACGGTGACTATACGCCCATCAAGCTTGGTGCGGCAGACGCTTCGCAGAACTCACAGTCGGTTGCAATCACCGCTACCGGCACCGCCACGCTGAACTACTTCGCGGAATACTACGCCACCGGCGCCGCAACGGCCGGTGCGGCGACGTCGAGCGTCATGTACTCGCTCGTTTATCAGTAATCGGTTATTTAGAAATACATAATAAGGTAGGGCGGGGCGAAACGATTTCGTTCCTCCCCTCCTGTACGCTACCTGCATCGATCCCAACCATGAAGTCCCGAAAAGCACTCAGATTCTCGATCGCCGCCGTGTGTATCGCATGGCTCGGTTACCTGGCGACACCCGCCGACGCGTCGGTGGTGATCGGCGGCACGCGCGTGATCTACGGCGCGGGCGAATCCGAGGTCACGCTGAAACTGTCGAACGCGGGCCAGGCGCCGGCGCTCGTGCAGTCATGGGTCGATGCAGGTGACGTGCGCAGCGCGCCGTCCAGTATCAAGGTGCCGTTCACCGTTACGCCGCCGATTGCGCGGATCGATCCGTCCAAGTCGCAGACGCTGCGCATCGTCTATACCGGCGAGCCGCTGCCGGAGGATCGCGAGTCGGTGTTCTGGCTCAACGTGCTCGAAGTGCCGCCCAAGGCGAGCGCGGCGGACGCGGACATGAACCGGATCCAGCTCGCGTTCCGCTCGCGCATCAAGGTGTTCTATCGCCCGGACAAGCTCAAGGGTTCGTCGGCCGATGCGCCGGCGCAGCTCGCGTGGCGCCTCACACAGGTCGACGGCAAGCCGGCCATCGAGGTGCATAACCCGACGCCGTTCCATGTTTCGCTGACCATGATCAGCGTGCAGTCGGGCGGCCGCCGCGCGATCTTCGACGATGGCGGCATGGTCGGGCCGGGCGAGACGCGTGCGTTCCCGCTGAAGGGCGATGCGCCCGACGCGGCTGGCGCCACCGTGCACTTCACGGCGCTGAACGACTACGGCGGCGCAGTCAGCAGCGAGACGCCATTGCGGCTCCGCACCGCGGCACCGTCGCCGTGATGCGCGGCTGACCGCTTCGATTGCGCGGCGCGGCTAGCGCGCCACGTCCTTTCTATCGCAAGACCCAGCATGCTCGCCCCGGGCAGGGCGCAGGCTTGCTCACGCCCGGCTGCCTATCGTGATTCAACGTATTTCTAGCTTGCCGCTGTCCATGCACTGCCGTCCACGCCCGTGCTGCCTGCTCGCGCTGGCGATGTTCGCATCGACTGGCGTGATCGCGGCGACCACGGATGCCACGCAAGTGGCGGAAGTCCAGTTCAACGATCTGTTCCTGCAGCGCCCGGGCGGCGCGCGGGTGGACGTGAGCCGCTTCGAGAAGGGCAATGTCGCGTTGCCGGGTTCGTATCGCGCCGATCTGTTCGTCAACACGAACTGGATCGGTCGCGCCGAGATCACGCTGCGCCAGGTGGGCGACAACCCGAACAACGTCCAGCCCTGCTTCAATCGCGACCTGCTGCAGCAAGTCGGCGTGGATCTCGCGAAGCTGTCGCCCGAGGCGACGCACATGCTGACGGACCCGAACCAGGCTTGCGCGACGATCGGCATGCTGGTGCCGGACGCGGTTGCCACCTTCGACAATGGCGAGCAGCGGCTCGACGTCAGCATCCCGCAAGCCTCGCTGAGCCGCGCGGCGCGCGGCTACGTGGACCCGCGCTACTGGGACGAGGGCGTGCCGGCCGCGCTGCTGTCGTACAACGGCAATATCTATCGTGCCGAGAACCAGGGCGCCTCGTCGACCCAAGCGTTCCTGGGCCTCACCGTCGGCCTGAACGTCGGGCCCTGGCGCTTCCGCCACAACGGCAACACCACCTACGACTCGCGCGGCGGCCCGCACTACCAGAGCGTGCGGACCAGCCTGCAGCGCTCGATCGCGCGCCTGAAGGCGCAGTTCGTGATCGGCGACGCGTTCACCGACGGCACGATGTTCGACAGCGTGGGCTTTCGCGGCGTGCAGCTCGCCAGCGACGAGCGCATGTATCCGGAATCGCAACGCGGTTACGCACCGACCATCCACGGCATCGCCAACAGCAATGCGCTGGTACAGGTGCGCCAGAACGGCAACGTCATCTACAGCGCCAACGTCGCGACCGGCCCGTTCGTGATCGACGATCTCTATACGACCGGTTATGGCGGCGACCTCGACGTCATCGTGACCGAGGCCGACGGCAGCATCCACACCTTCAAGGTGCCGTACGCGTCGGCCGTCAGTTCGCTGCGGCCGGGCGTCACGCACTTCAGCGTGACGGCCGGCCAGTACCGCAGTCCGCTGCTGTCGAGCAAGCCGGCGCTGTTCCAGGCGACCGTCCAGCATGGTTTCACCAACCTGATTACCGGCTACGGCGGCGTGACGGCCGCGCCCGGCTACGTGGCCGGCGTGGTCGGCGCCGCGCTCAATACCCGGCTGGGCGCGTTCGCGCTCGACATCACGCAGGCCAATACCGATTTGCCCGGCATCGGCACGCGCCACGGCCAGAGCGTGCGGATCTCGTACAGCAAGCTGATCAGCCCGACCCATACCAATATCGCGGTGGCTGCCTATCGCTATTCGAGCAGCGGCTACCTGGGCCTGCAGGACGCGATGCAGTTGCGCGGCCAGCAGACGGGCGGCGTGAGCGGTCTGCTGTCGGGCGGCGTGCGTCGCGGCCAGTTCCAGGTCACGCTGAACCAGAGCCTGCCGGAGGGTTGGGGCGCTTTCTACCTGTCGGGCTCGACCGTCAACTACTGGAATCGCGGCGGCAACGACACGCAGTATCAGGCCGGCTACAACAATAATTTCCGGCGCATCAACTACGGCGTGTCGGCCGCGCGCCAATTCGACGTGACGCAAAACCGCTGGGACAACCGTTTCATGCTGAACGTGTCGATCCCGCTCAACCTCGGCTCGCGCACGGTGTACTCGTCGACCAGCCTGCAGCACGATTCCCGTGGTTCGACCGTGGTCCAGCAGTCGATGACGGGTGCGCTCGGCGTCGACAACGCGCTCAGCTACGGCGTGAACGTCGGCCGGACCAGTGGCGGCGGCGCGAGAGCGGCGACCAATGTGGGCGGCAACGTGTCCTACATGTCGCCGTATGCGACCGTCACGGGCAATGCGTCGATGGGCACCGGCTTCAAGCAGTACGGCGGCGGCATCTCGGGCGGCATGGTGGCCTATGCGGGCGGCGTTGCCTTTACGCCGACCATGGGCGAGACCGTCGCGATCGTCGAAGCCAAGGACGCGCACGGGGCACGCGTGACGGCCGGCAGTGGGCTGCGCGTCGATCCGTTCGGTCATGCGCTGGTGTCGAGCCTGACGCCGTTCTCGACCAACGAGGTGGAGATCGATCCCAAGGGTGTGCCGATGAGTGTCGAGCTGAAGTCGAGCGCGCAGCACATCGCGCCGACCGCGGGCGCGGTGGTGCGACTGAAGTTCGAGACCGAGGGCGGCGGGCGCGCAGTGATCATGCGCGCGCGCATGGCCGATGGCGAGCCGGTTCCGTTCGGCGCCGAGGTGAGCGATGCGGCGGGGCGGAACGTCGGCACCGTCGCGCAGGATGGCCGCATCGTGCTGCGCGGCGTGAAGACCGATACCGGCACGCTGAATGTGAAGTGGGGCGATACGGTCGGCGAGGGCTGTTCGATGTCGTACACGCTGGCGACGGCAAGCAAGACAAGCAAACAACGCTGGACCGATGCGGAAGCGGTATGTACGAAATGAGCGAAGCGGGCGCGATGGACCTGGGAAAGAAGATGAACAAGAACGAAAAGCCGGCCGCGATGCGTAGGCAAACCAAAGCGGGGCATGGCATGCGCCGTCTGGCATTCTGGCTACTGACGCTGGCGGCACTGATGCTCGGCTTGGGCACACGTCCCGCGTTCGCCGCGGGAACCATCAGTTGCTCGGGAACGGCGCAGACGGTGACGCTGGCGATACCGGCCTCGGTGACGATCCCGCGCGATGCCGCGGTCGGCACCCTTCTGACCGGCTGGGTCAGCACGCCGAATGTCACCAACTACTACACGTGCGCGGTGTCGGGTGTGGTGAACTCGGGTATGGTCTTCGAACCGCAGTCGATGACCAGGGCCGGCATGACCGTCGCCGCGCCAAATGGTGGAACCTATACCGTTTGGAATACCAATGTGCCTGGCGTCGGTGTCGCGATCGGCGCGGCTACTTTCGCGAACCAATGCGGAAACCAGCCCTGGAGGGATCTCGGCGTTCCGCTTCCGACATTCCCCAGCCCGTGGACGGGCACCGCCTGCAACACAACCGGCACGGTTACTTCGATCACCAACGGTGGTCAGGTCCAGGCGGCGCTGGTCAAGACCGGTCCGATCACGGCGGGCACCGTGACGGGCGGCGTGCTGGTCGTGGGAGCGTCAGCAACGGGCACCGGCGGCGGCGTCTATACGGTCGCCGCGTCGCCCCTCGTGTCGTTTTCGCTGTCCCCGACCATCGTCAACGTGGCGGCTTGCATCACGCCGAACGTGACGGTCAACATGGGTTCGACCATGCAGTCGGCATTCAAGGGCATCGGCTCGACCACCTCGCCGGCCATTCCGGTCACCGTGGCTGTCAATGCCTGCCCGTCGGGCCTGAACACGATCCAGTACCAGTTCATCCCGGTCAATGCCGTGCTCGACAGCACGAACGGCGTGCTGGCGCTGTCGAGCGATTCGACGGCCAGCGGCATCGGCCTGCAACTGAAGGACAACAACGGCAATGCGCTGAAATACAACAAGCAGTACACGCTGACGAGCTACAGCAAATCGACGGGCGGTTCCTACACGATCCCGCTCAAGGCCACGTACTACCAGACGGCCGCCAGCGTGAAGGCCGGCAGCGCGAATGCGGTGCTGACCTTCACCATGACGTATCAGTAAGGCAGGTGCAGCGGGTTGCCTCTGCATGACCAGTCACGTGGTCACGTTGCGGTTGGGGAATTCGCTTGTGGGTGAGACTCGCGCGGCGCGAGCGGTAGTTCACTCCACCGTCACCGACTTAGCCAAATTCCTGGGCTTATCGATATCCGTCCCCCTGGCCAACGCCGCGTGATACGCCAGCAACTGCATCGGCACCGTATGCAGAATCGGCGAAAGCGGCCCGTAGTACTCATTGAGCCGAATCACCTCGATCCCGTCACTCGGCACCAACCCACAGTCCACATCCGCGAACACAAAAAGCCTTCCATTCCGCGCACTGACCTCATGCATGTTCGACCTGAGCTTCTCGAGCAGCATGTCATTCGGCGCAACCGCAATCACCGGCATCTCGTTGCTGACGAGCGCAAGCGGCCCATGCTTCAACTCCCCCGCCGGATAAGCCTCCGCGTGGATATAAGAAATCTCCTTCATCTTCAACGCACCCTCTAGCGCGATCGGGTAATGCATCCCGCGCCCGAGAAACAGCATGTTGTCGCGCCTTGCGAGCAGTTCCGACCACGCCATGATCTGCGGCTCCAGCGCGAGCACCTTCGACATCGCGTCGGGCAGATGCCGCAATGCACGCAGATGTTCCTTCTCCTCGTCGTCACTCAACCGCCCGCGCACCTGCGCAAGCGACAGCGTGAGCAGGAAAAGCGCAACGAGCTGCGTCGTAAAAGCCTTCGTCGAAGCCACCCCGATCTCGATCCCCGCACGCGTGACGAACTGCAGCGCACATTCGCGCATCAACGCACTCGTCGCGACGTTGCAGATCGCGAGCGTATGCATCATCCCGCTCTGCTTCGCGACATGCACGGCGCCGAGCACATCGGCCGTCTCGCCGCTTTGCGACACCGCGACGACGAGCGTGCGCGGATTCGGCACGCTGTCGCGATAACGAAACTCGCTGGCAATTTCAACGCTGGCAGGCAGCTTCGCGATGCTCTCGATCCAGTACTTCGCGGTCAGCGCCGCGTGATAGCTGCCGCCGCAGGCGAGCAGCAGCACCGAGTCGACATCGTTGAATACGCGCCACGCACCGTCGCCGAACAGCTCGGGCATGATCGACGCGACGTCGAGCAGCGTATCGGCCACCGCCTGCGGCTGCTCGAAGATCTCCTTCTGCATGTAGTAGCGGTACGACCCGAGATCGGCCGCGCCGCTATGCGCGGCGACCCGCTGCACCGCGCGCTCGACGCGCTGGCCGGCCGCATCGACGATCCAGTAGCGATGCAGCTGGATATCGGCGACGTCGCCGTTCTCCAGATACGCGATGCGATCCGTGATGCCCGACAGCGCAATCGCATCGGACGCGAGAAAGTTCTCGCCTTCGCCGACGCCGACCACGAGCGGCATCCCGTCGCGCGCGCCGACGATCCGGTGCGGCTCGTCGCGGCACATCACCGCGATCGCGTAGCTGCCGCGCAATCGCGCGACGGCGCGGCGCACCGCGTCGAACAGGTCGCCGTCATACAGGTGGTCGATCAGGTGTGCGATCGCTTCGCTGTCGGTCTGGCTCGCGAACACGTAGCCGTGCGCCTGCAGTTCCGCGCGCAACGGGTCGCAGTTCTCGATGATCCCGTTATGCGACAGCGCGATGCGTGCGTTGGCGTCGCTCGGCGAGAAGTGCGGATGCGCGTTGAGCGTGACGGGCGCGCCATGCGTGGCCCAGCGCGTATGCGCGATGCCGGTGTAACCCGACAGCGCATGCTCGGCGATCTCGCGCTGCAGGTTCGCGACGCGGTCGACGCTGCGGGCCCGCGCCAGCGCCCGGTCGCGATAGACCACGACGCCGCACGAGTCGTAGCCGCGGTATTCGAGCCGCTTCAGGCCGTCGACAAGGTTCGGCAGGATGTCCCGCTGGGCGACCGCCCCGACAATTCCACACATATCGCGCTCCGTAAATGTCCTGTCTGGACCAGTGAGAGCGATGGTAGATTCGGTCTAATGGAATTAAATTTCAAAATACAAGAAGAAATGAAACGAACAATAGATCGTCTATCATATTGAAATTAAATTTCACGCAATGACCGGAAGGAGCCGCCGATGGCCGGCATCACCCTCGACGATCTCGACCTGCGCATCCTCGCGATCCTGCAGGACGACGCATCGGTGTCGAACCTGCAACTGGCCGAGCGTGCGCTGTCGTCGCCGCCCACCTGCATGCGCCGCGTGCGCCGGCTGACCGAGGCCGGCGTGATCCGTCGGCAGGTCGCGGTGCTCGACCCGGTGGCGATCGGCACGGCCGTCACGGCGCTGATCGAGATCAGCCTCGACCGGCAGACGGCCGAAGACTACGACGCATTCGAGGCGTACGTATGCGCGGAGCCGGCCGTCACGCAGTGTTACCGCGTGTCGCCGGGGCCCGATTTCGTGGTGGTGGCCGATCTGGCCGACGTCGCCGAATACGACGAATTCGCGCGACGGCTGTTCACCGGCGCATCGAACGTCCGCAACGTGCGCACGTTCTTCTCCACGCATCGCGCGAAGTTCGAAGCGAACGCGCGGGTCGCGCATGCGATGCGCAAGCGCCCGTGATCGCGTCGTTCGCTCGTCGTCACGCGGCGGACACGTCCGCCAGTTGCAGCGGCTTGCCGTACCCGAAGCAATGCGCCGGCTCGGGAAACACGCGCTGCCGCACGTCGTGCGCATACTGGCGGATCGCGTCGCGCATCACCGCATTCGCATCGGCGTAGCGCTTCACGAAGCGCGGCGTGTACGCATCGAATGCACCGATCATGTCTTCGGTCACGAGCACTTGCCCGTCGCAGGCGGGTGATGCGCCGATGCCGATCGTCGGGATCGTCAGCGTTTCGGTCAGGTGGCGTGCGAGCGCTTCGGCGGTGCCCTCGACGACGACGCTGAACGCGCCGGCGCGCTCGGCCGCGCAAGCGGCATCGAACACCTGCGCGGCCGAACGCGGGTCCATCCCCTGCGCGCGGAAGCCGCCTGTTGCATTGGCCTGTTGCGGCATGAGGCCGACATGCGCCATCACCGGAATGCCGCGATCGGTCAGGAAGCGGATCGTGTCGGCCATCTCGCTGCCGCCTTCGAGCTTCACGGCTTGCGCGCCGGTTTCCGCAAGCAGGCGCGCGGCGGAACGATAGGCCTGCGCGGGCGATTCCTGGTACGTCGAGAACGGCAGGTCGACGACGACACACGCTTGCGCCGCGCCGCGTACGACGGCCGCACCATGTGCAATCATCATGTCGAGCGTGACGCGCAGCGTATCGGGCATCCCGTACAGCACCATGCCGACGGAATCGCCGACGATGATCACGTCGGCCACGTCGTCGACCAGCTTCGCCATCGGCGCGGAATAGGCGGTCAGCGACACGAGGCTGCCGATGCCTTTGGTCGAGCGGATCGCGGTGACGGTCTTGCGGGTGGTGCGGGTGTGAGCGCTCATGAGCGGAAGCCGTGTGAAAGAAGAGCCGTCACGGTAGCATCGCGCTCGTTCGTGCAATGACCTTCGGAGGACGTCTTATGTTGCTGGCGGGACAATCGGGTGACCCTTACGCAGTGCCGCCGATGGCGCGCCTGCCGAGGCCGCTGTTCGTGCGTGCGTTCGAGATTCCCGGCAACGCGAGCGTCGACGCGCACAGTCATCCGTGGGCCCAGCTGATGTATGCGACGAGCGGCGTGCTCGAGGTGTCGACGCCGTCGGGCCGGCAGCTGCTGCCGCCGCACTATGCGATGTGGATTCCGCCGCACGTGCCGCATGCGGTGTCGACGCGCGATTGCGTCGCGTTCCACAGCCTGTATCTCGACGAAGCGATCGCGCGCGACGACGCGAACGACGATTGCACGATCCTCTGCATGACGCCGCTGCTGCGTGAACTGGTGATCGCGACCGGCGAGTTGCCGGTGAACTACGACGAGACGGGGCCGGACGGCGCGCTGGTCTGCCTGATCGCCGACCGGATCGCGCGCATGCGCCCGGCGCCGCTGACGGTGCCGCTGCCGCGCGATCCGCGCCTGCTGAAAATCGCACGCGCGTTGCATGCGTATCCGGGCAATACGCGCAGTCTCGACGAATGGGGACATCAGGTGGGCGCGACGCGGCGCACGTTGTCGCGGCTGTTTCGGCAGGACACGGGGCTGTCGTTCACCGAATGGCGGCAGGCCGTGCGGCTGCTCGCGTCGCTGCCGCTGCTCGATGCGGGCGAGCCGATCGGCGCGGTGGCCGCACAACTGGGCTACGACTCGACGTCGTCGTTCATCGCGCTGTTCCAGGCGAAGTTCCGCATGACGCCCGGTGCGTATGCGAAGCGTGAAGCGCGCCGGCCTGTCTTGACCGTGTGACGCGGCGATACGTGCCGCTCACGGTCGTTCAGAACGCGAGCGCCGTCTGCACTGGATGAGCTGCGTCGCGCTGGAACCCGGCGCCTTCGAGCGACAGCAGCGCTCGCTTGCGGTCGATGCCGCCGGCATAACCGGTCAGGCTGCCCGACGCACCGACCACGCGATGGCACGGCACGATGATCGACACCGGATTCCGGCCAACGGCACCGCCCACTGCGCGTGCACCGCTCATCGGCAACCCGACGCGTTCGGTGATGTCCCCGTACGACACGAGTTCGCCGAACGGAATCGCGAGCAGTTCCTTCCACACGCGCCGCTGAAACGTCGTGCCGCGCAGGTGGATCGGCACCGAGAACGTTTCGCGCATGCCGGTGAAGTATTCCGCGATTTCTTCCGCGACCTTGCGCGCGATCGGCGACGACGCGTGCGCGTCTGCTTTATCCGCGATCGCAAGCGACGGGAAGTATTTCTGGCCGACGAAGTACAGGCCGGTCAGCGCATCGTCCTCGATGCGCACGGCGATGTCGCCCAGCGGGCTCGGAATCAGGTGAGCGGGAGTCATCGCGATATTTCTCCATGAAGGCGCCACACATGCAGTGCGGCATACGCGCGCCAGGGCGCCCAGCGCGCGGCATGCGGCGCAGATGATGGCACACGTGCGCGTTCGGTGCGGGCGGGAAGCAACCCGTCGTCGGCCGGGAACGCATTCGGCCAGGCCATCGCACGCATCGCGACGTACTGCACCGCGCGCTCGTCGAAGCCGGGCAACGCGCGCAGCGCGGCGAGCGTCGCGTCGAGCGGCGCCATCGGTTCGAGTGCGAGCGTGCCATCGGCGACCGCGCGAGCGAGCGACACGATCGCCTGCGCCGCTTCGCGTGCGATGCCGAGTGCATCGAGGGCGGCAGGCGGCAGCGCGGCCAGCGTCGCCGCGGAAGGCAGCGCATGCGTGAGCCCCGGCGGCGCGCCGTCCACCGGGGTGCCGAAGCGTTCGGCGATGCGTGCCAGCACGGCACTCGCCTGCGCCGCCGCGAGCTGCTCGCCCGCGATCGCGCGGATCGCAATCTCGAGGCCGTCGAACGCGCTGGGCACCCGCAGGCCGGGCGAGCCGCTCGCGAGGTCGCCGAGATGCGCGTCGATCACGTCGGGGCGGCTGTCGAGATCGAACAGCCGCCGCACGCGTGCGAGCACGGCCGGCACGACCGGCGTCAGCGCGGGCGACACGGTGACGGCCAGCGCGAACCGCTGCGGCACGTGCGCGACGGACAGCCAGCCCGTCACGCGGCCGGTGCCGCTTTCGCGGTTCGGATTCGGGTTCGGGTTCGGGTTCGGCAATTCGACGACGCGCGCATAACGCTGCGCGTCGATCCGCTCGACGCCGTCGATCTGCCGCTGCGCGAGGAAGCGCATCAGGTCGGCCCACGCGAACGGTGGCCGGTACGGCAGCGGGAACGTCATGTCGCCATCGGCGGAGGGGCCTGCCCCTTTACGCAGCCGCAACGGATTGAGGCCGTAGCGCTGACGGAACAGGTCGTTGAAGCGCCGCACGCTGCCGAACCCGGCCGTCGACGCGACGACGGCCACCGGCAGCGCGGTGTCGGTCAGCAGCCGCTTGGCCATCAGCAGCCGGTGCGTCTGCGCGAATTCGACAGGCGACACGCCGAACTGCGCGGCGAAGATCCGGCGCAGATGGCGTTCGGTCACGCCGACCCGCTGCGCGAGCGCGTCGACGGAATGCAGGTTCAGGAAACCGTCCTCGATCAGCGTGGCGGCCGCATCGGCGAGATTGCCGGACAGGTCGAGCAGCCCGTGGCCGGGCGCGAGTTCGGGGCGGCACCGCATGCACGGCCGGAAGCCCGCTTTCTCGGCGGCCGCGGCGGTCGGGTAATAACGACAGTTCCGCGCTTTCGGCGGCTTGACCGGGCAGACGGGGCGGCAATACACGCCGGTCGTCGACACGCCGACGAAGAACCAGCCGTCGAAACGGCGGTTTCGCGAAAGCAGGGCGTCATAGCAGGTGTCGGGATCGAGGCGCATGAACCGACTGTAAACCATCCGCGCCATCGATTCTGGCTGGAATCGGACATGTGTCTCGGCCGCCGCGCGCGCCGTCCGCGCGTTGGAAAATCCGGGAAAAACGGTTAATGCCGGGCTGCGAAACAGTCGTCTCTTTTGCCGCGACGAATTTGAGATGACTCATCGAAATCCCCGACTGACAGGGCACCGTAAGACGCTCTATTCTTTGAAAAACGTTTTCCAGATTGATTGGCGATCGGCCGTGCCGCGACAGCGTGCGCGCGGCCCGCCCCGGCGCCGGTCGCCGGTCAACGAACATCGTGCGGCGCGACGGGCGCGGCCGCGCATCGGAGACATTCATGCAATCTGCCGTCGTCGGCACGGTCCGCGCTGTCGCCAGCCGCTACCGCTGGACCGTCTGTGCGCTGCTGTTTTTCGCGACCGTCATCAACTACATGGATCGGCAGATTCTCGGCCTGCTCGCGCCGATGCTCCAGCACGACATCGGCTGGAGCCAGGTGCAGTACGGCCGCATCGTGATGGCGTTTTCCGCGTTCTACGCGCTCGGGCTGCTCTGCTTCGGGCGCATCGTCGACTGGCTCGGCACGCGCATCTCGTACGCGCTGGCGATGCTGGTGTGGAGCATCGCCGCGATGCTGCACGCGGCGGTCGGGTCGGTGATGGGCTTTGCGTTCGTGCGCGCGCTGCTCGGGATCGGCGAGGGCGGCAACTTCCCGGCCGCGATCAAGACGACGGCCGAGTGGTTCCCGCGCCGCGAACGCGCGCTTGCCACCGGCATCTTCAACTCGGGCGCGAACATCGGCGCGGTGTTCGCGCCGGCGATCATCCCGGCGATCGCGGTGGCCTACGGCTGGCGCGCGGCGTTCGTGATCATCGGCGCGATCGGCCTCGTGTGGCTCGCGGTGTGGCTCGTGCTGTATCGCCAGGCCGACACGCGCGCGCTCGCCGCGGAATACGATGAACCGCGTGACGAAGCCGAAGCGCTCGACGCGGCGAACGCGAACGCCGGCGCGCCGCGCTGGGGCGAACTGATCCGCAAGCGCGAGACGTGGGCGTTCCTGATCGGCAAGTTCCTGACCGATCCGGTGTGGTGGTTCTACCTGTTCTGGCTGCCGAAGTGGCTCAACGAGTCGCGCGGGATGGACATGCAGCACATCGGCCTGCCGCTCGTCTGCATCTATGCGCTGACGACGGTCGGCAGCATCGGCGGCGGCTGGCTGTCGTCGATGCTGCTGCGCGCGGGCTGGAGCGTGAACGGCGCACGCAAGACGGCGATGCTGATCTGCGCGTGCTGCGTGCTGCCGATCGCGTTCGTGTCGCAAGTGCAGAGCCTGTGGATCGCGGTGCTGATCGTCGGCCTCGCCGCCGCCGCGCACCAGGGCTGGTCGGCGAACCTGTTCACGACGGCATCCGACCTGTTCCCGCGCCGCGCGGTCGCGTCGGTGGTCGGCATCGGCGGGATGGCCGGTTCGATCGGCGGCGTGCTGTTCTCGGAAGTGATCGGCCAGGTGCTGCAACGCACGGGCCACTACTGGGTGCTGTTCGCGATCGGCGCGTCGGCCTACCTGATCGCGTTGGCCGTGATGCATGTGCTCACGCCGAAGATGAAGCCCGCGAAACTTGATGCTTGATGGTGCGTCGTACAAGCGAACGCGCCGCCCCTGGGGCGGCGCGTTTTGTTTTGGCGTTCGGGAAAGCGGAGCGCCCCGCGCGCTTCAACCGGCGGCGGCCGCGGCCGTCGACGCACGCATGATCAGCCGCGGCTCGAACGTCGAATAGCTCGCATCGGTGCGCCCGGCGAGCGCGTCGATCAGCTTCTGCATCGCGAGCTCGCCCATGTTCTCGCTCTGGATGTCGACGGTCGTCAGCGCGGGCGCCGCGTATTCGCCGTACGGCACGTTGTCGATGCCCGCGACCGATACGTCCTGCGGCAGCCGGAAGCCGAGCGACGCGGCTTCCTTCATGAAGCCGAGCGCGATCAGGTCGTTGTAGCAGATCACCGCCTGCGGGCGCTGCGGCCCGAGCATCACGCGCGAGCACGCGCGCTCGCCGGCCTCGGCGGTCGGCGCATGCGCGTCGTGCACGTCGAGCGTGAGCCCCGCTTCGGCGAGGCAATCGCGGGCGCCCTGGATCCGCTCGTCGTTCACGCGTGCCGTGCCGAAACCGAGATACGCGATGCGCGTGTGCCCGAGATTGAGCAGGTGACGCGCGAGCATGTAGGTCGACAACCGGTTGTCGATGCCGACGCTCGGAATCGGCAGGCCGGGGCTGCGGCGCAGCAGCACGAGCGGCTTGTTGAGATCGAGCATCCAGCCGGCTTCGTCGTCGGGCATCCGCGTGCTGACGATCAGCCCGTCGACGCGCTGCGCGAGCGCCTCGATCAGCGAGCGTTCGCGCGCCTGGCTCTCTTCGGTATCGACGAGCAGCAGCGTGTAGTCATGCTGGAGCGCGATCCGGTTCGCGCCCTTGACCACGTTCGTGAAGTGCGGGTTGCTGATGTCGAGGATCACGAGGCCGATGGTGCGCGTGCGCCCGGTGATCATCGAACGCGCGAGCGGGTTCGAACGGTAGCCGAGCCGCTCGATCGCTTCCTTGAGCCGTGCCTCGACGGTCGGCGAGAAACGCTGCGTGCCGTTCACGTACTTCGATACCGTCGCGACCGACACGCCGGCTTCCGCGGCCACGTCGCGGATCGTCGGGGAAACTTTTTTCATCCGAAGGGTAACGTTTTCGTTCATTAACGCCGGATTGTGGCAGAAAAAGCCGATGCGCGGCCACGGGGCGATATCGGGAAAGTGCGGATGGCTGCGAACGGGTTCGACCATTGACGTTCGGCCGCGGTCCCGCGTATAGTTGGAAAACGTTTTCCATTCTGGGTCAGATTCAAGGAGATTCGATGAACGCCTCATCCACCGGCGCGCGCAAACCGTTCGGGCGCCTGTTGCTGACGGGCGCGGCCGGCAACCTCGGCCGCCAGTTGCGCGGCGCGCTCGCCGACTGGGCCGACGTCGTGCGCGTCAGCGACATCGCGGTGCTGGACGACGCGGCCGCGCATGAAGAAACCCGCGTCGTGGATCTGGCCGACCGGCCGGCCGTGATGCAGCTGGTCGACGGCGTGGACGCGATCGTCCACCTCGGCGGCATTTCGGTCGATGCGCCGTTCGACGATCTCGTCGACGCGAACATCACCGGCACGTACAACCTGTACGAAGCCGCGCGCAAGCACGGCGTGAAGCGCGTCGTGTTCGCGAGCTCGAACCATGCGATCGGCTTCCACCCGGTCACGGAAGTGCTCGACGCCGATTCGCCGCTGCGCCCCGACAGCCTGTACGGCGTGACGAAGTGCTTCGGCGAATCGCTGTCGCGCTATTACTTCGACCGCTTCGGCATCGAGACCGTGTGCCTGCGGATCGGCTCGTCGTTCGAGGTGCCGAAGAACCCGCGCATGCTGGTGACGTTCCTCAGCTATCGCGACTTCATCGAGCTGGTGCGTTGCTCGCTGCTGACGAACCGCGTCGGGCACGCGATCGTCTACGGCGCGTCGGACAACCCGGTGAAGTGGTGGGACAACACGAAGGCCGGCTTCCTCGGCTTCCGCCCGCGCGACAGCTCCGAGCAGTTCGCGGGGCTGTTCCCGGTCGCGGCGCCGACCGCCGACTACGACGATCCTGCGCAGCGGTTCCAGGGCGGTGGGTTCGTCGTTGGCGAGCCGATGGAGCGGAAGGCGTCGTAAGCATTGCCGGCGTCGCAGATCAGCGCAGGACGTCGGTCGCCTTGTGCCGTTCGTCGACGCCGTCGATCAGGATCAGCGGGCCGCTCGCGTGCCGTGCGCGCAGCGGCTGGATCTGCTGGTACGCATCCGATTCGTACCATGCGCGCGCCGTGTCGAGATCGGGAAACGCGATCGCGATCAGGTCGCCGCGCCACACGCCTTCGCGCACCTCCGGCCGTGCGCCGTGAATGACGAACTGGCCGTCGAACGGCACGAGCGTGCCGTCGATGCGTTCGAGATACTCGACGATGTCGTCGCACATGTCGACGTCGTGCAGGTGGGCGATGGCGTAGGCGGTCATGGCAGGGCTCCTTGTGGTGACGCGATGCGTGCGTCGATGGAGCCATGATCGCGGCGCGCAAGGCGCGCGTCGATTACCTGCCACGTAAGCGAATCGTGGCAACCGCACCACCCTCAATGCTTGTGGCACACCGGATCGCTTTCGCGCCGCTCGGCCGAATCGCACCAGTAACTCGGCCGCCATGCTTCGAACGCGACGGCCTTCGCCGCATCGGCGCGCGTGACGCGCACCGGGTCGGCCTTCAGCGCATCGCCTTCCTGCTCATAGTTGAACCGCCAGTTGCGGAACACTTCGCGATGAAACACCCACGTGTGGTGCGCGACGTCATAGCGAAACGTCACGCGATCGCGCCAGTGGTTATGTCCCGCGAATACGCCCTGTTCGACCGTGAACGTACGGGGCTCGATCGTGAGCGCGTTCTCCGCGACACCATCGAGATACGGGTCGCCCATGCCGCCTTCGTCGGCTTTCATGATCACGGTGTCGTTGCGCGCGGCCAGCCGGTAGCGCCCGTCCTTGCCCTGCAGGAAGACCAGCAGCGGACGCGGCGACGGCGTGCGCATCGAATCGCCGGGCTGATGCGCGACGACGACATAGCCGGGGCGGGTGCTGTCGGTCAGGCGTCCGGATGCGGCGTCCAGTGCTTCATAACCGGCGGGAAGCTGCGCGACGATATCGTCAGGAAGATCGGAGGTGTCCGGGCAGCGGATCGACGAAGACGTGTCGCCGCATTGCGTGGCGTATGCATTGCCGATGCCGAATGTCAGCAGCGCAGCGATGAGGAGTCCTTTGAAGCGGGGGATCGTCATGCGGTTCGAATCATGAGGTCGCGATGCGGAAGCCGACGCGCGCGCGTCGTCTCGTGTCGCCGCAACACGGGTGGATTGATCGGTAGGGGACGCAGCGTCACCGGTCATGCGCGCTTGCGCGTCGGCCGTGCGACGGGTGCCGGCGCCAGCGGTTCGCTGGCCTGCTCGCACAGCCGGTCGAGCATGCGTTGCGCGGCGCCCGCGCAATCCTCGCCGGCCGGCTTGTTCTCGATCTCGTCGATCAGCGTTTCCAGATGGCGCCGGTTCTGCGCGAGACGCTGTTCGAGCAGCGCGATTTCGTCGACCTTGTGCCGCAGCGCGACCAGCAGTTCGTCGCGCGGCCACGCGCCGAGATCGGGCGGCAGCACCGCGCGGATTTCATCGAGCGCGAAGCCCGCGCGCTGCGCGCGGTCGATGATCGCGAGGCGCGTCAACGCTTCCGACCCGTATTCCCGATAGCCATTCGCCTGCCGGCGGGCCGGTTCGAGCAATCCGCTCGCTTCGTAGAAACGGATGCGCGACGCCGCGATGCCACTGGCGCGCGCCAGTTCGCCGATTTTCATGCCGTGCTCCAAAGGGGCTTGACCTTAAAGTTGACTTTAAAGTTATCGTTGGGCATCGTCAATCGAGGATGCCCTCCATGAACCTGTTTACGCCCCTGACACTGCCCAACGGTGCGGTGATCCCGAACCGGCTGGCCAAGGCCGCGATGGAAGAGAACATGGCCGATGCGGATCACGCGCCGTCCGACGCGTTGCTGCGCCTGTACCAGGCGTGGGCCGACGGGCAGGTCGGCCTGATGCTGACCGGCAACGTGATGGTGGATGGCCGCGCGATGACGGGGCCGAACGGTGTCGTGCTCGAGAGCGATGCGCATCTCGACCGCTTCCGCCGCTGGGCGCAGATCGCGCGATCGGGCGGCGGGCACGTGTGGATGCAGATCAACCATCCGGGGCGTCAGATGCAGGCGGCGCTCGGCCAGACGACGCTCGCGCCGTCGGCCGTGCCGCTCGCGCTCGGCGCGCTGTCGAAGCAGTTCCCGGTGCCGAAGGAGATGACGGAAGCCGATATCGCCGAGGTGCGGCAGCGCTTCGTGCGTGCCGCGCAACTCGCGGAGCAAAGCGGCTTTACCGGCGTGCAGATTCACGCGGCGCACGGCTATTTGCTGAGCCAGTTCCTGTCGCCGCTGACGAACCGCCGGCAGGACCAGTGGGGCGGCAGCATCGAAAATCGCGCGCGCCTGCTGCTCGATATCGTGCAAGAGGTGCGTGCGACGGTGTCGCCGGCATTCGTCGTCGCGGTGAAGCTGAACTCGGCCGATTTCCAGCGCGGCGGCTTCAGTGCGGAAGATGCGAAGCGCGTGGTCGAGCTGCTGAATCCGCTCGGCGTCGATCTGGTCGAACTGTCGGGCGGCAGCTATGAAGTGCCGGCGATGCAGGGCGAAGCGCGCGACGGGCGCACGCTCGCCCGCGAAGCGTATTTCCTCGAATTCGCGCGCGACATCACGGCCGTCGCGCGGATGCCGCTGATGGTCACGGGCGGCATCCGGCGCCGCGCGGTCGCCGAGCAGGTGGTCGACAGCGGCGTGGCGATGGTCGGCATCGCGACCGCGCTGTCGATCGAGCCGAACCTGCCGCGCGACTGGCGGGCCGGCAAGGACAGCGCGCCGGTGCTGCAGCCGATCCGGTGGAAGAACAAGGCGCTGGGCGCGCTGGCCAACATGGCCGTCGTCAAGTTCCAGCTCACGCGGCTCAGCGAAGGGCGTCGCACGCACCCGCAGGTGTCGCCGCTGCGCGCGCTGGTCAGGCAGCAACTGGCCGCGCAGTGCCAGACGCGGCGCTACCGGAAGTGGATGGCGGGGCGCGCGGCGGCGCCGCGCGCGTGATGCGCATGGGCGCATCTGAAGTGCCTGTTCCGGACTGGATGACCCGACGCCCGGCGGGTCATTTTCCGGGCCGATACTTTCGGATTGCTTGCTGAAATATCGGGTTCGTTTACTGCATTATTCAGGCGCGTGACTGCAATTTCAGCGTGGCATAATTTGCCACCTTCATTGCATTCCACCTTCTTCGCGCGTCATGCACGTCGCTCGTTTCCGCAAACCTGGCAGCCTGATCGGATTGATCGCAATCCTGATGATGGCGCTCGCCCCCGCGGTTTCGCAGATGATGGCGTCGCGTCATCGGCTCGTCGATGTGCTGGCCGTCTATTGCTCGGCCAGCATCGACGAGGCGCCGGTCGCGCACGACGACGGCAAGCCCGCGCATCACGCCAACGCGCACTGGCAAGCGTGTCCTTATTGCAGCTTCGTTGCGCATGCGACCGTGCTGCCGGGCCAACCGGTCGCTTTCGCCGTGCCGCTTGCCGACTCGCAGATGCCGGTTGTGTCGGCATCGGTTCTGGCTCGCATTCGTGTCGTCCACACCATCGCGCAATCGCGTGCGCCTCCCGCGTTCTCCTGAGTTCGTCTGATATTTTCATCTGATTAGCCGCCGCTTCGCGACCGAAGCGAGCGGCCGTTCGTCGCGCGCATGCGCGACGGAATCGAACGATAACTGGAGACACATCCATGCCCCGCTTTACCGAACGGCACGCGCCTCGCGCATGCGCCGCGCTGCTGGCCGCCATCGCCGGCCTGTCCCATGCGTCATTCGCGAACGCACACGCCGTGGTCGGCGATCGCGTCTTCCCCGCCACGATGACCGTCGACGATCCGGGCGTCGGCGACGAATTCGATACGCAGTTCGGCCACATCAAGTCGCCCGACGGCAACGGCGACAACATGAACGTCAACACCGTGTCGTACGAGTGGGACAAGCTGATCACGAAGAACCTCGCGTTCAGCGTCGCGAGCCAGTACGTGTCGCAGAACGCCCCGGACGGCGGCTCCGCGAAGGGCTGGGACAACGTGACGCTCGGCGTGAAGTATCTCGCTTATACGAATCCGGAACACGAATTCATGGCGTCGGTCGGCCTCAAAACCCAGATCGGCGGCACCGGCGCGAAATCGATCGCGAGCCCGTATTCCACGTTCACGCCGGCCGTCTATGTCGGCAAGGGCTTCGGCGATCTGCCCGCGTCGCTCGGTTATCTGCGCCCGTTCGCGATCACGGCCGAGCTCGGGCCGAACCTGACCACGGCGTCGTCCGACCAGGGCCCGAATTCGCTCGGCTGGGGCATGACGCTGCAATACAGCATCCCGTACCTGCAGCAGCAGGTGAAGAACCTCGGCCTGCCGCAGCCGCTCAGCAACATGATCTTCGTCGTCGAGGCGCCGATGAGCACCTGCACGGCGGGTGCGTGTTCGGGCCAGACAACCGGCACGATCAACCCGGGCGTACTGTGGCTCAATCGTTATGGGCAGTTCGGCGTCGAGGCGCAGATTCCGGTCAATCGCGCGAGCGGCAACCATATCGGCGTGCTGTTCGACGCGCACCTGTATTTCGACGACCTGTTCCCCGGCTCGCTCGGCAAGCCGCTCTTCTGATCGAGGGAGAAACCGCATGAACGTCCTGACCACGATGCGCACGGCCGCCACCGCGCTGCTCCTCGCTGGCGCGCAGCTTGCGCATGCGCATGCCTATCCGACGCATCAGGCGCCGTCCGCGGGCGAGACCGTGACCGCGTCGCCGAAGCGCGTCGCGATCGATTTCGACGACGGGCTCGAACCCGCGTTCAGCTCGATCGCCGTCACCGATGCGCAGGGCCACGCCGTCACGAACGGCAAGGCCGAAGTCGACGCGTCGAACCGGAAGCACATGTCCGTGGCGCTGAACCCGCTGACGCCGGGCGTCTATACGGTCGCGTGGGTGGCCGTCGCGCTCGACGGCCATCGCACGCAGGGACACTACGCGTTTACGGTGAAGTGATCGAAGTGACGATGGCCGTGCCCGCCGCCGCGCATGCGCCGGCGGGCACGTCGAACCGCATCGTGTGGCGTCAGAACCGGTAGTTCGCCAACACTTCGAGCCGCCGGTCGTTGCCGAGCAGATACTGCGTTTCGTTGTAGTACGCGGACTGCACGAAGCGGCGGTTGAACACGTTGTACGCGCGTGCCGTGATCGTCGTGTCCTTGCGCGGCTTCCATGCGAGGCCGAGGTCGACGGTGGTATACGACGGCATCACGAGCTGGTTCGCCGTGTCGGCAAAGCGCTTGCCGACGTATTTCACACCGACAATGCCCGTCCAGTCCGGCGCGAAGTGCCAGCTTACCCACAGGTTCGCAAGACGCTGCGGCACCGACACCGGCACGTTGCCCGCGCGCGAGACCATCGTGCCGCCGGACACCTGCTGGAAATCGTCGTATTTCGCGCGCAGGATCGACACGTTCGCATCGACGCGCCAGTCCTTCGCAATCTCCGCGCCGACCGTCGCTTCCAGCCCGCGCGACGACTGCTGGCCGACCTGGATCGACTGGTTCGGGTTCAGCGGATCGGCCGTCAGCAGGTTGCTCTTCACGATCCGGTATGCGGCCAGCGTCCATTCCGCCTTGCCATCCAGGAACGACTGCTTCACGCCGATCTCGATCTGCTTGCCGGTCGCGAGCGTGAAGTTCGCCTTCGATGCATTCAACGACAGCAGCGAGCTGACCGGATCGGCCGCGACCGAGTACTGGCCGTACACGGCGAGACCGGGCCGCACGTCGTACACGGTGCCGATGCGCCAGCCCGTGTTCGCGAACACCTTCGTGAACGCGCCGCCTTTCACGAGATCGTCGCGGTTCACGCTCGCGTGGTCGTAGCGCAGCCCGCCGATCACCGACCAGCGCGGCGTGATTTCGAGCCGGTTCTCCGCGAACAGCGCGTACTGGTTCGCCTGGCTGCGGTACTTCGGATACGTGCCCGCGACGTTGATGAAACTGCCCGGATCGAAGTTGAACGGATCGACCGTCGACGTGCCCGAAAACGGCGAGTTGTTGTCGTGCTGGAAGGTCGTGTGGTTGAACTCGAACCCCGCCGAGAACGTGTTGCGCATCCCGAGCAGCACGCTGCTTACGGTGGCCGTCGTCACGTTGCCGTATTGCGCCTGGTCGTGGAAGATCTCCGTGTAGCTGCTGCGCCGGACCTGCGCGGTCGACGGCAGGTACGTGTAGTACTCGGCGTCCTTCCAGTGACGGTTGCTCTTCATCCGGTACAGCGTGCTCGTCACGTTCAGGCTGTCGCTCGGCTGCCAGTTCGCCGACACCGTCGCCCAGCTGTCGCGGAACGCGATGTCGCTGTCGCCGACGTTGTAGTTCTTCTTGTCGAGCGCCGGATCGCGTACGCCGTTCACGAGCGGCACACCGAAATACTGCATCGGATGCTGGAAGCCCTGCGCGTACGAGGCCGTCACGTACAGGTCGGGCGTCACGTCGTAGCGCAGTGCGCCCGAGATCGACAGGTTGCGCGAATCGCCGCGATCGACCCAGTTCGACGAGCGATTGCCGCTGAGGTCGAAGCGGTACGACAGCTTGTCGTTGATCGCGCCGCCGCTGCCGAACGCGGCCCGAGCCGTGCCCTCGGTGCCGCCGCCGACCTGCAGTTCGTTCCGGATCGGTGTGCGCGTGGGCTTCTTCGGCACGATGTTGACGACGCCGCCGATCGCGCCTTCGCCGTAGATCACCGACGCCGGGCCGCGCAGCACGTCGATATGGTCGACCGACCACGTATCGAACGGAAACGTGACGCCGATCGCGCCGTACGGGCGCACGCCGTCGTAGAGCTGCGTCACCGACGCCGCGCCGACGAAGCCGCGTGCGCCGAGCTCCGATCCGCCGTTGCCGGGATGCGGCGACTCGCTGATGCCGGCGGCGCGGCTCACCGCGTCGACGATCGAACTGTCGCCACGCGTGTCGAGCGTCGCGCGGTCGATCTGCTCGACGCTCGCGGGCGTTTCGAGCGACGACAGCCCGAGATGGCTGCCGGTGTCGAGCGGCTGCGTCAACGGGGCCGGCTTCTGTGCGCTGACGCGAATCGGTGCGAGCGTCGTGCCGGTGCCCTTGATGTCGCTTTCCTGTGCCTGCCCGGCGGGTGCGAAAGTCGCGAGAACGGCGGCAGGCAGTATCAATCTGAACTTCATGCTTCGGAATCCTTTGAATCCATGTAATTGTTTTTCGATCACGCAGCCGTGCGCGCCGCACGGCCGAACAGCAGACGATCGATCAACCAGACCGCGACGATCGTGATCCCCATCAGCGGGAATACGATGCCGAGCAGTACGAGCCCCGCGATCCAGCCGCGCATCGGCGGTGTGCCGCGTTCGCGCGACGGCGCGCCGAGCTTGCCGGCCGGGCGGCGCTTCCACCACATCACCGTGCCGGTGACGGCCATCGCGGCCAGCCCGAGCGACAGCACCGCGCAGATGATCTGGTTCGCGAGCCCGAAATAACGACCCATGTGCAGCGACGTGCCGTACGACACGGCCTGCGACACCACGCCGTAGTCGTCATAGCGGATGTCCTTCAACACCGCGCCGCTGTACTGGTCGAGGTAGATCGTCCGCTCGGCTTTCGGATCGGCCGGGAAGTACGACGCGGTGAACACGCCGTCCGGACCCGACGGCAACGCGAGCGTGTAGCCGCTCGTCACGCCGAGCCCCGCGACGATCTCGATCGCGCGCGCCAGCGGCAGCGGTGCCGGCGTCGGTGCCGACGGCGAATGCGGCACGGGCACGTTGCCGACCGCCCACGGCGTTTGCGGCAACGGCAGGTCGTCCATCACCATCCCCGGCATCGACTCGCCCGATTCGTGATGATGGCCGGCCGGTGCGGCGGCCCGCGCGTGCATGGGCTCTGCGGGTGCGCCCGGGCGCGTCGAGTGCAACGACGCGCCGCCCCATACGCCGTCCGGCGCGCCGAGGTTCACGGTTGCGGCCAGCGCCTTGAAGTTCTTGCCCCACGAGCCCGACCACGGCAGCCCCGTCAGGATGAACGCCACCGTGCCGGCCGCGAGCCAGATGCCCGCCGTCGCGTGGAGGCTCTTCCACAGCGGCCGGCCGCGCAGCGACAGGTCGGGTCGCAGCGCCCGTCCGACGCGCGCTGTGCCGCGCGGCCACCACAGCGCGATGCCGGTCCCGATCATCACGAACGTCCAGCACGCGGCGAGCTCCATCAGCAACTCGCCAGTCTTGCCGAGCAGCAGCTTGCGATGCAGCATCCGGTCGACCTGCATGAAGCGGCGCTCGACGCTCAGCGTGCCGAGCACGCTGCCGTCGTACGGGTTCACGTACACGCTCTCGCGGCTGCCGTCGCGCAGCCGGAAGACATATTCGGCGCTGCGGTCCGGCGCGGTGGATACCTGGACCGAAACCGGCGTTGCACCGGCGGGCACCGCGGTACGCGCGTTCGCGAGCAGCGTGTCGGGGGCGAGCCGCGGCGTGGCGCGCGGCTCGACGACCAGCCGGTGCGGATACAGCAGCGTCTCGATCTGCGGCTGGAAACAATAGAGCGTGCCCGTGATCGCGAGGATCACCAGGAACGGCATCACGAACAGGCCGGCATAGAAGTGCCAGCGCCAGAGCGTCCGGTAACCGGCGCTTGCGGAACGGGCAGGCGAGATCGCCTGCTCGACGGTGGTCGACATGGTGTCAGCTCCTCGTGGTCGTCGATCGGTCAGGCCGGCGCGGGCCGGCTGTCGTCAACGTGCGGCACACCCGCGGGCACGCGCTGACGGAACGGGCAACGCGGCGTCATGCGCACGCGGTGCGCAGGGCGGCGTCGCCCGCGCGGCGCGGGCATTCGGGTGAACGCTTGAATCGGGTGATGTGAAACGAACGACGTGAAGGCCCATGCACATCGACGTGCACGAGCCGCTAGGCGGAACGTTCAGCAGAACAGCGGAGGGGCGCGGGAAGGCGGGCGATCGTCGAATATCGATCGCACGAAAGGAAGAGAGTCGAAGTGAATCCGGATACGCCGCGGCGCCGCGGCGGGGAACAACAGCACCAGCAGCGCGAACGACGCCAGCGCCGTGAACAGCGCCGCACCGAATGCGCAGAGGCTGTCGCCGTTCCCGGAGGACGCCGTTTTGCCGGCGTGCGCGTCATGCTTGAGTGCATCGACGAGCGCCAGCGCATCGTTGGCCGGTGTGATCGGCGCGCCGGCATCGAAACGGGCGTTCAGCGCGGCCACGTCGACGATCAGCGGGCCGCGGCCCGAACACAGCACCACCGAGCCCGCATCCGGACCGTCCGGATCGAGCATCACGGCACCCGACATCAGCGCGCGGGACAACAGCGTCACGAGGAGGAACCCCCACAGCAGCTGTCGCGCGACGCCTTGCCGGAGCAGGAAGCGGCGAAGTGCATTCATGGCGCGCGATTGTACATCCGTTTGCGGGGCCGGGCCGGCGGCAGCGCTGATGGGCGGCATAAGCCGCGGGCAAGCAAGCGGAAACGGAGCTGCTATGCCGGGCTGAACGGTCCGTCGCCCGGCGGCGCGTTCGCGGGGCCGTACGACCAGGTGCCGTCCGCGCGTGCGGTCAGCACGTTGCCCGAGCGCCGGTCGTACAGATGCCACTGTTCGTCGGCCGGGTCGTCGCCGTAGGGCCAGGTCGTCAGTTTGCCGCCGAGGTCGAAGTCGAATGCCCACGAGCCCGGTTGGTCACGCGGCGCGACCGATTGCAGGATCTGTCCGTCGAGACGTTGCGCGGCGGCCGCGATGTCGCCGGACCGCGATTCGCTGTGTGCGAGCTCGCGACCGTCGAGCGCGATCGACCAGTGGCAGTAGCAGATCCACAGATGCCCGTTGCCGGCGACGGTCACGTGCCGCGACGCCAGCCGGTCGCGCGCCGCCGCGGACAGGTCGGGCGAACCGACGAGCGGCTCCCTGACATGCAGCGCGGGTTCCCCGAATTCGAACGTGAGAAAGCTGCCCTGGCCTTTCGTCACGGACCACGCGGGCGTATCGCAGATGGCCGGCCAGATCCGGTCGAAGTCGGCGGCGTTCACGGGGAGCGTCTCATATCGGCTGAACCGGTCGCGTCGTCGTCTTCGCTGAAATGATCGCCGGCCAGCAGATCGGAGAGCGCGGCCGGCGACAGCCGCGCGATCGTGCGCTCGACGTCGTGATCGTAGCGGCGATCGTTCGGATCGACATGCTTCTGCGCGCGGCGTCCGTCGCGCTGCACGAAGACGCCGAGTTCGCCGGCCAATCGGGATTGTCGGTTCCTGATGCTCATGCGGCGATGTCGTCGGGCATTCGCGCGAAGCGGGAAGGGCCGCCCGTGCCGTGATTGCCGGCCGCGGCGGCCGATGCGTGGCGCCGGCTCAAGCCGGATACGCGTCGTCGACCTTCAGGTTCGCGAGCCGGAACAGCGTGCGCAGCGTCTGCGGGTGAATGTCGCGGTGCGCGGCGAGCGACGTCAGCATGAAGTCGAGCACCTTCGCATAGCGGAGCAGCACGAGGCAGCGCGCGAGATCGGGCGTGCGGGCACGCATGTCTTCGGCGAGGTGAACCATCTCGGTGGACAGCGTGCGTGCCATCTCGAGTTCCATCTGCTGTTTTTCGGTCCAGTCGGGCAACGGCTGTTCGAGCAGCTTCGCGAGAAAGAGCTGGAACGACGTGTCGGACGAATTGGGCAGCGCATCCATGAAGGGCCTCGTTGCTTGCGCGGATCGTTCGGGCGTATCCGGTGGACGTGCCCGAGGGTGGACTCATGGCCGCGCGGTGACCGGCGCGACTTTTACCCGAACGGAATGCAGGTTCCGTACCAGCGTCGCAATCCGATTGTTGAGCAATGTTGAGCCGCGCTACCGCACCGGTCGGCGAGTCCCGCCGTTACTGGGTTGCGGAGGCGGCCGAGGAGGGCGTCTACAGGCGGGGCGCGGCGGACGTCGGGCGTACCGAGCGGCTCGATGCAGTGAAATGCTTCACGGATGTAACGTAACGCCGGGATGAAACGCGTTGCGCGTTGCCGCCGGCGGACGGCCGAAACGTGCCGCCCCGCGCGTGCGGCCTGCGCCGGCAACGCGTTCGGCTTGTCGGAAGCATGGTATGAGAGGGCCGCCCTCGCCCGGCGGAACCGGCAGCGAATGCGTCAGTTGTTTCAGAACCGAGACGGTTTCGCGAGCGGCGCTTCGGCCGCGCGGCCATCGAACTGGCCCAGCGATCGGCCGCGCAATTGTCCATGGGCAGATGGTGCGCGTTTGCCAACAATCTGCGAATCACCCCTGCGAGGTTCGACATGAGCGTCCACGCCTTCTTCTCGGCCAACCTGCTGCTTGCGTACACGGCCTATTTCATCGGTACGGCCAGTCCCGGGCCGAGCAATCTCGCGATCATGTCGGTCGCCGCGAACCAGGGCCGCAAGGCGGCGCTGGTGTTCGCGCTCGGCGTCATTTCGGGGTCGATGTGCTGGGCGACGGTGGCGGCACTCGGCGTGTCGGCCGCGCTGCTCGCGTGGTCGAAACTGCTGGTCGCGATCAAGATCTTCGGCGGGCTGTATCTGCTGTGGCTCGCGTTCAAGTCGGGGCGCACGGCGCTGGCGGGCCCGGCGGCGCCGTCAGTGAATGCGGCGCGCGAGCAGCGGCTGTCGCGTTTCTACGTACGCGGCGCGATGCTGCACCTGACCAATCCGAAAGCCATCCTCGTATGGGTATCGATCGTCGCGTTGTCGTCGAATGGCGCGGGCGCGTCGCACGGCGCCGTCGTGCCGGGCTGCCTCGTGATCGGGTGCCTGGTGTTCGGCGGTTATGCGCTCGTGTTCTCGATGGATGGCGCACGCCGGCTGTACGTGCGCGGCCGGCGCGCGATGGAAGCGTGTCTCGCCGTCGTGTTCGGCGTGGCGGGGATCCGGCTGCTGGCGTCGAACGTGTAACTCACCGGAACGAACCCTCCGCCGCATCGGCGCACGGCGAAGGGTTCGCGCATCACGGTTGCTTCAGAATATGAAGCCCGTATTGATGAACTTCGAGTAGTGGTCCGACACGATCGAGTCGAGCAGCTGCTTGCTGCCGTCGGTCTGTTTCGCGGCGACCATCGAGCGGATCGAGAACGCGCGCAGCGCGTCGCTCACCGACAGCGTGCCTTCGGCCGAATCCTTGCGGCCCGCGAACGGGAACACATCGGGCCCGCGCTGGCACTGGCAGTTGATGTTCACGCGGCACACCTGGTTCACGAGCGGATCGACGAGCGCGCCGATCTGCGCCGGGTCGGAACCGAAGATGCTGACCTGCTGGCCGTGATCCGACGTCGTCACATAGTCGAGCGCGGTGTCGACGTCGTCGAACGGCGCGACCGGGATGATCGGCCCGAATTGTTCCTCGCGGTACAGCTTCATCCCTTCGGACACCGGGTACACGACGGCCGGATAGAACAGCGTCTTGCTGAACTCGCCGCCCGAGTGGTTGACGACCTGCGCACCTTTTTCCTTCGCATCGTCGATCGCATCCGTCATGTAGGCCGTGCGATGCATGCCGGGCAGCGGTGTGATGCTGACGCCTTTTTCCCACGGCATGCCGATCTTCAGCTGTTCGAGCGCGGCGGTGAAGCGCTTCAGGAATTCGTCGACGATCGAGCGGTGCACGAGCAGCATCTTCAGCGCGGTGCAGCGCTGGCCGTTGAACGACAGCGCGCCGAGCAGGCATTCCTTCACGGTGAGATCGAGATCGGCGTCGGGCAGCACGATCGCCGCGTTCTTCGCGTCGAGGCCGAGGATCGCGCGCAGCCGGTGCGACTTCGGGTGCTGCTTCTTCAGGTGATCGGCCACCTTGCTCGACCCGATCAGCGCGAGCACGTTGATCTTGCCCGACGCGAGCATGTGCGGCACGACCACCGCGCCCGGCGCGTAGATCGTGTTGATCACGCCCTTCGGGAACGCGTCGCGGAACGCTTCGAGCAGCGGCTCGAACAGCAGCGTGCCGTACTGCGGCGGCTTGAACACCACGGTGTTGCCCATCAGCAGCGCGGGGATCAGCGTCGCGAAGGTTTCGTTCAGCGGATAGTTGTACGGGCCCATGCACAGCACGACGCCGAGCGGCGTGCGGCGGATCTGGCCGATCGTGCCTTCCGCGATCACGAAGCGCGAGTTCGCGTTGTCGAGCTCCTTCAGCGCATCGATCGTCTGCGCCATATACGTGACGGTGCGGTCGAACTCCTTCTGCGAATCGGCGAGGCTCTTGCCGATCTCCCACATGATCAGGTTCACGACCAGCTCGCGCTGCGCGACCATCCGCTTGATGAAGTCCTGCATGCACGCGATGCGCTGCTCGACCTTCATCGTCGGCCATTCGCCGCGGCCCGAGTCGTATGCGCGCACCGCGGCGTCGAGCGCCGCGTCGCTTTCCGTTTCGCCCATCACCGGGTAGCTGCCGATCTCCATCTGCTCGACGCTGCCGTCCGCCTGCCGCACGCACACGGGCGACAGCACGGTCTTGGTCGTGCCGTCCCACGGCCGCAGTTCGCCGTCGACGAGCGACACGCGCTGGTGGATCGGCGAACTCAGCCGGAATTCGGCGGGGATGTCCTGATAGGCGGGAAACAGGTGCTGCAGGGAAGCGGAATCGGGCATGACGGTCTCGTTTGACGGGGTGTCCGGGAGGGACGGGCGATGCGAATCCTGAGCTGAGCGATCCTCGATCCTGAATCGGCATGATGACGCGCACACGACGAAGCGTCACGCGAGAACATGGCCGAATCAGCGACTGGAACCAGTTCCATTAAAAAGGAACGCCGACGCGAATGCAAGAATTGCCGAACCGTGGCGCGCGATCCGTAAGCATTCGGAAAGACTGTTGCCGAATAGCGGGAATAACGTGCCCGGTGCACCCGCAAACGTTTCCCGTTGACCGGATTGGGCGGATAATGGCGCGGCGCGGCGAAGAAAAAAATGTAGCGAGCCTGAGAGAGCAGACGTAGTGAATAAGAGAAGAAGGTCCGCCGCGCTGCCGATGCGAGGTCGGCTGCCCGGAGCGCCGGGTCGGGATTGTCCGGTCCGGCGCGCACCGGACCTCGAATGCGTGCCGCCAGCTTCACCGGATCCTTCGTGATCCTCTCCAATCTCCCCGTCGTCGTATCCCGAATCCCATCTTCTGCGTGACCGTTTCCGCACGATGTACCTGATGCGGCAGACCGTATTCTTTCGTTGAGCTTTCGTCGACGTGTGAGTCAACATCACGAAAACGAAAGGTATTCGTCAGGAATCCGGAGCGCAATGCGTCCGCACGTTGCGGGCAGGCGACATGTCGTACACGACATAAAAAATTAATCGAAAACACGAATCATTCTCGTTTAATATTTCGCTCCGTTACGAGCCGTAACCCGATGTCACGGCTTTTTTCGTGCCGGTCGCACCGGCCGGCATCCATCCGCGCCGGCCGTTCGCCGGTCGGCATGCGCGACGGGGCAATCCCCCGCGCGCCCCCTCGTCTTCACGGAAAGGCTTTCGCCGGTCGATGCATCGCGGGGTTCGCGCGTTGGCCGGACGCGTTTCCGTTCGCCGTTTTCCTTCAGCTTCTACTTCAACGATGAAACTCAACAAAAGCGCCTGCCATGCGCTTCTGATCGCCACGTCGCTGGCCGGCGCACGCACTGCGTCCGCGCAAGCGAGCGACGCCGCGGCGACCTTGCCTGCCATTTCCGTCAACGCGGCCGCCGAGCATGCGTCGTACGACGCGGGCCACTCGCGCGCGGCGACCAAGACCGACATGTCGCTGATGGACGTACCGCAGACGGTGAACGTCGTTCCGCACGCGGTGATCGAGGACCAGAACGCGACGTCGATGCAGGACGCGTTGCGCAACGTGCCGGGCGTCGGCTTCTCGGTCGGCGACGGCCAGCGCGACCAGATCACGATCCGTGGCTTCAACAGCATCACGGATCAGTACGTCGACGGTATTCGCGACGACGCGCTCTACTATCGCGACCTGTCGAACGTCGACCGCGTCGAGGTGCTGAAGGGGCCGGCGGCCGTGCTGTACGGTCGCGGTTCGGCGGGCGGCATCGTGAATCGCGTGCTGAAGCGGCCGGAGGCGAACCCCGTGCGCGACGTGGGCGTGACGCTCGGCACGCACGGCGAGCGACGCGGCGAATTCGACCTCGGCTGGAACGCGAACGACGCGGCGCGTTTCCGCATCACCGGCGCGGCCGAGAACTCGAACAGCTTTCGCGACCAGTTTCAGCTCAACCGCCAGGCGATCGCGCCGTCCGCGCAGTTCAAGCTCGACAGCGACACGGTGCTGAACGTCGAATTCGATTACCTGCACGACCGCCGCACGTCCGACCAGGGCCTGCCCGCGTATCTCGGCCGGCCGGTCGACGTGCCGATCAACACGTATTACGGCTCGGCCGACGCGGCGAGCAGCTCGTACAACGACGTGTCCGCGAAGAGCGCGACGGTATCGCTCGATCACCGCTTCAGCGATTCGCTGTCGTTCCACGGCGCGATCCGCGCGTACGACTTCTCGCTCGAACGCAAGAACTACGTCACGTACGAGCCGATCAAGACCGCCGCGCATCCGGTCGTGACGCTCGACCAGTCGACGCGCCAGCGCACCGACCACGGCATCGACGGCCTGTTCGAACTCACGCAGAAGACATCGCTGTTCGGCATGCGCCATGAGCTGCTGTACGGGCTGGAGCTGTCGCAGCAGCAGAAGTTCGACACGATCTACAGCGTGTCGAAGGTCGCGACCTACGATCTGTTCAATCCGCAGCCGGTGATCCTGCCCGGCGTGCCGACCGGCGCGCGTGCGAAGACGAATGCGTCGACCGTCGTCGGGCTCGCGGGCGTCTACGCGCAGGACCTGATCTCGCTGACCGAACACTGGAAGGTGCTCGCCGGCCTGCGCTTCGACTACCTGAACCAGATCCGCCACGACTACACGTCGTCGAACGTCAATCTCGACCGTACCGATCACGCGTGGAGCCCGCGTGTCGGCCTGATCTACGAACCGCTCGACTGGCTGACGCTGTACGGGTCGTTCAGCCAGTCGTTCTCGCCGCTCGCCGATACGCTGATCAGTTCCGGCGCGTTCGCGAACGGCGCGGCGCTCGCACCGCAGAAGACCACCGCGTATGAGCTCGGCTCGCGTTTCGATCTCGGCGGCAAGGCAACGGCCAGCGTCGCGCTGTTCGACATGCGCCAGACCAACCAGCAGATCGGCGACCCCGCGAATCCCGGTTATGCATTGCCGATCGGCACGCAGCACGTGCACGGGATGGAGCTCGGCTTCACCGGCGAGATTGCGCCGAAGTGGTCGGTGTATGCGGGCTACGCGTACCTGAACGGCACGGTCGATGGTTCGGCGCAATCGACGGCGGCCGGTCTCGCGGTGTCGAGCAACACGCCGGGGCTGATGCCGCGCCACAGCGCGAACCTGTGGCTGAAGCGCGAGCTGCCGTACGGTTTCTATGCGGCGGCCGGCATGCAGTTCCAGTCGGCGCGCTATACGTCGGCGAGCGATCTCGTCACGCTGCCGTCGTTCACGGTGTTCAATCTCGGCGCCGGTTATCGCAGCAAGAAGGTCGACGTGACGCTCACGCTCGACAACCTGTTCGATCGCCGCTACTTCATCGCCGCGCACGGCAACGCGGACCTGTACAACATGCCCGGCGATCCGCGCACGCTGACCGCCACGGTGAAGTGGCACATGTAACGCACGCGCCGCGCGACAATGCAGGTCTTCTTCAGGATGACCTGCCTCTTACTGCCCATGATCCGGAAAGCGATTGACGTGTCGAACCTGCATGGCCGTGCCCGCATGTTGTGCGTGTGGCTGCTGGCGTGCAGCGCGGCCGCGGCAGGCGCGCAGCCGATACCGGCCGACGCCGAGCCGGACTGCCGTGCGGTGCATGTCGGGCAGGCGATCACGCTGTCGGGCCGCTACGCGCTCGATTACGGCGACGAATCGATCGGGTCGGACGTGTGGTTCGAAGAGGACGACGCATCGGCCCGGCGCTTGCCGGACCGCTCGCAACGCGCGGGCGTGATCGTGTTCACGAACCAGCGCGACGCGAGGCGCGGCCTGCGAATGCCTGCCGCACAGCCCGATGGCGTGTGCCGGCTCGACGGGCGCGCGACGATCGTGATCCGCGATCTGGACACGGCGTGTCCGGGGCTGGAGACGCCCGATCGCGCGCGGCTGGTGAAGGTGGTCGCGGCCGGCTTGCCGACGCGGCACGCGTGCGGCACCGCCGCGCCATGACCTGAAGCCGGCGCGCTATTCGACGTCCTCGTCGTCCTCCGCGTCCGCGCCATCCGCATCCCCCTCCGGCGCCGCATACGCGCTCGCCTGCTCGAGCAGCCAGCCGCGGAACAGCTCCAGCGGCTTGCTGTGGCTGAGCTCCGTCGGATACACGAGGTAGTACGCCGAATCGCCGACCGTCGCCGCGTCGCACGGCACGATCAGGCCGAGCTGCTGCAACTGTTCCTCGACGAAGAACTTCGGCACGAGCGCGATCCCGAGCCCGGCCGCGGCCGCGCTGATCAGCATCGTATGCAGTTCGTAGCGCACGCCCTGCATCGTGCGGATGTCCTCGACGCCGTGCGCCTCGAACCACTGCGCCCACGCGCCGGGGCGCGTCGTCGAGTGCAGCAGCGGGTACGCCAGCAGATCCTCCACGCGCTCGACCGGCCCGTCGAGCAGCGCGGGCGAGCAGATCGGCACGACTTCCTCGCCGAACAGGTAGTCGGACGACGTGCCGGGCCAGGTCGGCTTGCCGTAGTGGATCGCGGCTTCGAAGTGCGTGTCCTCGAACGAGAACAGGTCGGTGCGGCTGCCCATGTTCACGCGCACGTCGGGCGTGCGGTCGTAGAAGCTCTTGATGCGCGGGATCAGCCAGTGCGACGCGAACGTCGGCAGCACCGCGAGCTCCAGGTAGCCGCCGCCGCTGCCGTGCGCGATGATCGACAGCGTGTCGCGGTCGAGCGTTTCCAGCGCGCGGCGCACCTGGGTGCCGTACAGCTTGCCGGCGCGGGTCAGCACGACGCGCTGTTTCACGCGCGCGAACAGCCGCACGCCGAGGCTGGCTTCGAGCGTCGCGATCTGGCGCGATACCGCGCTTTCGGTCAGGAACAGCTCCTTGGCCGCGTGCGTGAAGCTCTCGTGGCGCGCGGCGGCTTCGAAAGCCACGAGCGCGCCCATGTTGGGAATCTTGAATTTACGCATGATGCTCGATTTGTCTGATGAACAGACCCTTCCGGCGCGGGCCGAGGAGCAGGGTCAGGGACGGCCAATAATTCCAAAAACTCATCACGTGTCAATTTAATCTCGCTTTACGCCCGGCTGCAACCCTTTGAATAATGCTCCCCACGCAAGGTCAGGCGCCCGCGGGGTGGCCGGCCGACGAGTTGCCGGCACGTTTGCCGGCGGTCCCCCGAGACGAGAATCCTGATGCGCAATCCGAATATCGAGAGCTTGCTGACGAAGCTGCTGGGACAGGCGAAGACCGACGCCCTGTTCTCGACCCTGAACATGCCGGCCATCCTCGAAGAATGGGAAGACGGCGTCGTGACGCGCGCGGAAATCGCGCAGGCGATGAACATGGCGCTGTTCGAAGGGCTGCTCGAACGTTCGGCGAACGGCCGCGCGTACACGGCCGACGCGATCGAAAGCGGCGGCTCGGTCTACTTCGATCACGGCGCGCTGCGCACGGTGCGCTGGCCGCACACGGGCGCGCTGCCGCCGGGCGAAGCCGCGTTCACGCGCATCCTGCGTCCGCTCGGTTTCCGCCTGAACGGCCGTTACCCGCTCGACAAGCTCGGCATGACCGGCCGCGCGTATGCGCATGAAGATGCACCGGACGAGATCGCGCAGTTCTTCGTCAGCGAACTGCATCCGGAGCGTTTCTCGAAGGAATTCCAGCAGGCCGTGACGAACGTCGTCAGCTCGTCGCGCGATCCGCTGTCGCCGGCAGCCGTCGCGCTGCTGTGGGAAGTCGAGCGCGAAGGCTGGCTGTCGCTCGACGCGGCGCACGCGCTGCTGCCGGAGATCGTCGGCGCGTTCTCCCGCCAGCACGACCTGCCGAACGAGCTCGACTACGAAACGCTGCTGCTGGAGTCGGCCGAGATGGCGTGGATCTCGACCGAAGGCAACGCGTTCAACCATGCGACCGACCGCGTGACCGACGTGTTCAAGCTGTCCGACGACGAGAAGGCGAAGGGTCGGCCGATGAAGCCGGAAGTCGAGCGCTCGCGCTCGGGCCGCGTGTTCCAGACCGCCTATCGCGCGGATACCGTCGAGCGCGAATTCCGCACGCGCGACGGCGGCACGGTGAAGCGCAACGTGCCGGGTTCGTTCTACGAGTTCATCACGCGCAAGCGCACGTTCGACCAGGCGGCGCGCCGCTGGGTGACCGACCTGCGTTTCGATGCGGGCAACGCGCAGGGCATCTTCAAGATGACGGCGAACGCGGCGAAATAACGGACGGGAAGCGGGGTGCGTCGCGCCTCGCTTCCGAAGCGATGAGCCGATCGGGCAGGGCGCGTATGCGTCCTGCCCGATTTGCGTTGGGCGGCCGCGATGTGGCGGAACGCGCGCGGCCGATCGATCCGAAGCGGCGGTGGATCGCCCTGTTGCCGTCGATCGCGTGGTCGGGTGAGTGGGGAGTTTGCAGAGGCAGACGGAGCGCGCCGGGCGGCGCGCCGTCAGAAGATGTGCGTAATCAGGTAAAACAGCACCAGCAGCCCGGCCGGCACGCCGAGCAGCCAGGCGATCAGATATTTGCCCATGTCGTCGTCCTGGTGGCCGCGACGCCGACGGCGCCGCGGCGGGGTGAGGCTACCGGTCGCGTTACAGCTCGCGATCGAATTCCTTCAACTGCTTCTCGGCCGCATCGCGGGCGATCCCGTAACGCTCCTGGATCTTGCCGGCCAGATAGTCGCGATTGCCTTCCGCGACCGCGAGATCGTCGTCGGTCAGCTTGCCCCACTTGGCCTTCAGCTTGCCGGTGAGCTGCTTCCACTGGCCCTTGATCTTGTCTTCGTTCATCGTGTGCTCCTGTCGGAATGGGATAACGGCGCGGCAGCCGCCGCGCGGGAGGTCAGGCCTTCGCCTTCAGGCCGGATGCGTCGACGTGCTTCACGCCCTTGACCGCGCGTGACACGGCGATCGCCTTCTTCACGGCGATCTTCGAGGGCAGCACGCCCGTCAGCGTGACGGTGCCGTCGACCGTCTTCACGCCGATGTCGAAACTCTTCACGCCGTCGGTGGCGGCCAGCTGGCTCTTCACCTTGGTCGTGATCCACGTGTCGGTGACGGGCTGGCTCGATTCGGCCTTCATGCCGTTGTCGGCCGACGCGTCCTGCGCAACCGCGTTCGCGAGCGGTGCGGCGCTCAGCAGGAAGGCCGCGCTGACGGCGAGCAGCGTCGAAAGGGGCTGGGTCTTGTTCATGGTCGGGTTCTCCGTCGGTTGACGTGTTGAATGGGTGAATGCGATCCGCGTGATCCGTTAGCGGACGATCGGCGTGTCGTAGCCGGGTTCGCGCGGCGGGACGTCCGGGCGCGGAAAGTCGGGTGGCAGCGGAACCGGCGGGTCCGTGCCGGGTGGCGGTTCGGGCGGACTGTCCGGATGCGGTTCGGGCCGCGTCGGATCGGGTGTCTGATGAAGTTTCATCGTGCTTCTCCTCTGCGGTTCGGAAGGCAGCGCATGAGCGCCGATGCAGGACCAGCGTACCGGGGCGAACGCAGGCGGACATCGCGCAAATTCACCGGATCGGCTAGTGCGTTTGCACGGGGGGCGGAAAAGGGGCGGGTGGGTACGTGTCGCCGGCGGCGCGGGGAAAGGCGTGCGCAACGGATGCTTGCCGGATCGGCGGGGTACCGCACGGCGGCGGTATGCCGTGCGAATGTACTATGGCGGATAGTGCATTCGCGCCTGTTGCGCCCATGCGCGGCAAGCGATCATCGCCACACGCGCCGTCCGGCGCGCGTCGACGAAGAGGCGACGCGGCCGTGGCCATACCGATCACGTGGAACGATTCGATGAACGAACAAGTGAACGAACAGGCGCTCAAGTCGCATACCGACCGGCGCCAGCTGCATCAGATCATCGCCGGGCTCACCGAGGGCGTGATCCTGGTCGAGCCCGACCAGCGGATCGTCTGGGCGAACGAGGCCGCGCTCGCGATGCATGGCGTGACCGAGCTGAAGGCGCTCGGCGCGACCGTCACCGAATATCGCGAGCGTTTCCGGCTGCGATACCGGAACAACCACCCGGTGCGCGAGGGTCACTATCCGATGGATCGCGTGATCGCGGGCGAGGCGTTCAGCGACGTGACGGTCGAAGTCGAATCGGCCGCCGACGAAACCGTGAGCTGGGTTCACCGGATCCGCAGCCTCGTGCTGACGAACGCGGCCGGCGAGCCCGATTGCCTCGCGCTGGTGCTGCACGACGCGACCGAATGGGCGAGCGCCGAGGAGCGCTTCGAGCGCACCTTCAACGCGAACCCGGCGCCGGCCGTGATCTGCCGGCTCGACGATCTGCGCTACGTGAAGGTCAACCAGGGCTTTCTCGACATGACCGGCCACGCGCGCGACGACGTGCTCGGCCGTTCGGTGTACGAGGTCGACGTGCTCGAACAGGCCGAGCGGCGCGAACTCGCGATCGAGCGGCTCGGCGAGGGCGCGACGATCCCGCAGATGGAGGCCGTGCTGAAACTCGCGGACGGCAGCACGAAGGCGGTGGTCGTCGCCGGGCAGCCGATCGACATGAACGACGAGGCCTGCATGCTGTTCACGTTCATGGATCTCGAGCCGCGCAAGCAGGCCGAGCGCGCGCTGCGGCAGAGCGAGGAGCGGTTCGCGACGGCGTTCCGGATGGCGCCGGTCGCGACCGCGATCGTCACGGCCGACCGTTTCGAGCTGCTCGACGTCAACGGCGCGTTCGCCGCAATGACGGGCCATGCGCAGGACGACCTGCTCGGCAAATCCGCGGACGAGATCGGGCTGTGGGCCGAACGCGGCGCGTGGCCGCGCATCGAGGCTCGATTCGCACGCGACGGCAACGTGCGCAACGCCGACGTGCAGATCCGCACGCGCGACGGCGACGTGCGCGATTGCGTGGTGTCGGCCGACCCGGTCGCGATTCACGGGCGCGACTGCCTGCTCGTCGCGCTGCTCGACATCAGCGATCGCAAGCGCACCGAGATGGAACTCGTCTATGCGATCGAGACAGCGATGCAGGATGCGTCGTGGTTCAGCCGCACGCTGATCGAGAAGCTCGCGAACGTGCGGCGCGCGAATGCGCCGGACGCGGGCGCGCAACTGTCGGACCTGACCGCGCGCGAGCGCGACGTGTTCGACCTGCTGTGCCACGGCCTCGCGGACAAGGAAATCGCCGGCCGCCTCGGGCTTGCGCCGAACACCGTGCGCAATCACGTCGCGACGATCTACGCGAAGCTCGACGTGCACAGCCGCGGCGAGGCGATCGTGTGGGCGCGCGAGCGCGGGATCGTCGGCGCGGCCGAAGCGAACGGCGCGCGCGGCGAGAAGGGCGGCGCGAAGGGCAAGGACTGACGCCGTCGGTACGAATGCACCATGCGTGCCGGTGCATTCGCATCTGCCGCGCGCGGCGCAGGCCTGCGAACCTGTCCACTCGGCGGCGCGGCGCGGGCCGTCACGCCGCCGGCTCTCTCCCACCATCGCAGGAGACGACCATGGACAGGAATCGCATCGAAGGCAAGCTGAAGCAGGTCAAGGGATCGCTCAAGGAAGCGCTCGGCAAGGTGACGGGCGACCGCAAGACGGAAGCGGACGGCGTCGCCGAACAGCAGGCCGGCAAGATCCAGGAGAAGGCCGGCGAGGCGGCCGATGCGGTGCGCAAGTCTGTGCGAACGGATCGGCACTGATCGATGATGCGCCATTGGCATGACCATGGCCGGCCTTGATCGGCGGGCGCCAGCGCGACACCCCACTAATGTCTTCAATTCACGGCCCGCCGTCGCGCGGGCCGTGTGCCGTTCGGGCACGTGGAACTTGATGACAAATCCTCACTACATAGTTCCGATATTTCGTTTGCTGCTCCGGTATTGGCTACCCACAATCCATTCACCTCTTTCGCGGCGTAAGGTTCTTCGGAGACGGAACCGCGGTGATCGGCCGGCGGGTCGGGCGCATTGAACGGCGCCCCGGCGGCGAACGCAATCACCGGCGTGCGGGAGGTCGCCGACGCGCGGCAGTCGCGCGTTGCATCCCGACTCACAGAAGAAGGACTGCCATGACGTTCCGTATTCGTTCGCTTTCCGGCGTTGCATTGACCGCCGCGCTCCTCGCGTTCCAGACGGGCGCGGCCCATGCGCAAGAGGCGGTCGTCAAGGTCGGCGTGGCCGGCCCGCTGACGGGCGGCGGCGCCGCGTACGGCAAGGACATCGAGAACGGCGTGCGGATGGCCGTCGACGAAGCGAACGCCGCGCATACGACGGTGGGCGGCAAGCCCGTGAAGTTCGTCGTCGCGTCGCAGGACGACCAGAGCGATCCGCGCACCGGCGTGCAGGCCGCGCAGCAGCTCGCCGATGCACAGGTGGCCGTCGTGATCGGCCATTTCAATTCGGGCACGACGCTGCCCGCATCGAAGATCTACGCGAAGGCCGGCATTCCGATGATCACGCCGTCGGCGACCAATCCCGACATCACGCGCGCCGGGCTCGGCACCGTGTACCGCGTGATCGCGACCGACACGCAGAACGCCGGCAACGCAGGCGCTTATGCGGCGAGCGTGACCAAGGCGAAGCGCATCGCGATCATCGACGACCGCACCGCGTTCGGCCAGGGCGAAGCCGACGAATTCGAGAAGGCCGTGAAGGCGAACGGCGGCACGATCGTCGCGCGCGAATTCACGAACGACAAGGCCGTCGACTTCAGCGCGCAGCTCACGAAGATCAAGAGCACGAATGCGGATCTCGTGTTCTTCGGCGGTCTCGACGCGCAGGCCGCGATGCTCGTGAAGCGCATGCGCCAGCTCGGCATCCGTGCGCAGTTCCTCGCGGGCGGCGGCGTGATGAACGCGAACTTCATCAAGCTGGCCGGCAATGCGGCGGAAGGCGCTGCCGTGTGGGAATACGGGCAGCCGCTGTCGCGTCTCGCGAAGGGCAAGCTGTTCGAAACGAAATTCAAGCAGAAGTACGGCGTCGACATGCTCGCGTACGCGCCGTTCGCGTACGACGCGACGTGGATCGCGATCAACGCGATGCAGAAGGCGAACTCGACGAAGCCGGCCGATTTCAACGGCGCGCTGAAGGGCACGCGCTACGACGGCATCACGGGCACGATCGCGTTCACGAACACGGGCGACCTGAAGAACCCGAGTTCGACGCTGTATGAAGTGAAGAACGCCGCGTGGCAGCCCGTCACGACGAAATCGGCGGACTGAACCCGAGCGCGAGCAGGCTTTCGCGGTGCTGCCGGACGTGCTGAAATACCCTGAGCGATCGGTTGCGATCGCGGCGCACGCCGGGGGCCTTGGCCGGGAAGTCTGCCCGCGTGGCACCGCGCGCGACGCGGCACGAACAACCTTCGGGCACGGCCGGCTGGCCGCGCCTTTCATGTGCAACTGGAGTCAGTCGTGAGTTCTCAAGTCGTCATCGTCGGCGGTGGTGTGATCGGCAGCTCGATCGCCTATTTCCTGCGCGCCACCGATCCCACGGTATCCGTGACCGTCATCGAGCGCGACCCCACCTATGCAAGATCGTCGTCGGCGCTGTCGGCCGCATCGATTCGCCAGCAGTTCTCGACGCCGCTGTCGATCGAGATGTCGCTGTTCGGCATCGACTTCCTGCGCACGATCGGCGAACGGCTCGAAGTGGACGGCAACCGGCCGTCGATCGATCTGCACGAAGGCGGTTACCTGTTCCTCGCGACGCCGGCCGGCGACGCGACGCTGCGCGAGAATCATGCGCTGCAGACCCGCCTCGGCGCGGATATCCGGTTGATGGATTGCGATGCGCTGCGCGCGAAGTTTCCGTGGCTGAACGTCGACGATCTCGTGTCGGGCGCGTATGGCGTGAGCGGCGAAGGCTGGTTCGACGGCTACGGGCTCGTGCAGGCGCTGCGCAAGAAAGCGCAGTCGCTGGGCGTGCGGTATGTGCCGGCGGATGTGAAGTCGGTCGTGCGCGACGGACGGAAGATCACGCATGTCGTGACGGGCGACGGCGAGCGCTACGCGTGCGACACGCTGGTCAACGCGGCCGGTGCGTGGACGCGTACGCTGTCGTCGATGATGGGCATCGATATTCCCGTCCATGCGCGGCGCCGCAGCATCTTCAACGTGTCGTCGCCGGCGAAGCTCACCGATTGCCCGCTGCTGATCGATCCGACCGGTGTGTATTTCCGGCCGGAAGGGCGCACGTATATCTGCGGCACGTCGCCGAGCCCGGACCGCGACCCGGACGACCTGCCGCTCGATGAAGTCGACCATGACCTGTTCGACGAGGTGATCTGGCCGACGCTCGCGAATCGCGTGCCCGAGTTCGAGGCGCTGCGCGTGGAGAATTGCTGGTCCGGATACTACGAGTACAACGTGTTCGACCACAACGCGATCATCGGTTATCACCCGGCGCTCGACAACGTCGTGTTCGCGAATGGTTACAGCGGGCACGGGCTGCAGCAGGGGCCCGCGACCGGGCGTGGTGTCAGTGAACTGATTCTGGGCGGGCGTTATGAAACGCTCGACCTGTCGTCGCTCGGCTGGGCGCGTGTGCTGGAAAACCGGCCGATCGTCGAAAAGAACGTCGTGTAGCGCGGCGTAACCGCCCGGTATGGGGTGGGCGGGATTCTCCTTGTGTCTCAAACCCATTGGCCCGACTGTGTCGGGCCTTTTTTCGTTTCGCGCGTTATCCGACGCCGTAGACGGCATCGCGCAGATCGAGCGTGTACTGGCCGTTCATCCCTTCGTAGAGCGTGTTCGACAGCGACACGACGGTGAGCCCGCGTGCGCGGTCGACGAACCACGAGTGACCGTAGACGCCGCCCCAGCGCCATGTGCCGACGGATTCTGGCGACGCAGCCGCCTGCGGGTCGTGCAACACCGAAAACCCGATCCCGAAGCCCGCGCCGGGCAGGTCGGCCAATTCGAAGTCGCCGGTCTGTACGCGGCCCATCTCGTCGACCAGGTCGACCGGCAGGATGGCGCCGCCACCCGCGCGCAGCGTGTCCAGCACAGTCAGCACGTCGCCGGCCGTACCGACCATCCCCGCACCGCCCGATGCGAACGCCTGCGCATCGAGTGCGCGCGACGGCGAGTACGTGACGCCGACGGTCCCTTCGTCGATGGGCACGGCTTCGTTCTCGGCGAGCCGGTGCGGCTGCGGCGTGTTGTTGACGTAGGGCGTAGCGAGCCGTGCGGGATCGCGTGCGACGAAAGCCGTTTCGCGCGCACCGAGCGGGCGGAGCACGAGCGCATCGATCGCGTCCGCGAGCGGCACGCCGCAGACGGCTTCGATCAGCGCGCCGATGACGTCGATCGACAGCGAATAGTTCCAGTGGGTGCCGGGCGCGAACAGCAGCGGCACGCTTGCGATCCGGCGCAGATTTTCGGCGAGCGTGATCGATGCGCCGTCCATCCCGTCGGACACGCCCGCGCGCGCATAGGGGCCATTCGCGTCGGGTTCGTGGTAGCGATAGTCGAGGCCGGCGGTATGCGTGAGCAGCTGGCGCACCGTGATCGCCGGCACGCGGCCGTCGGGCAGGGCCGGACGGAAATCGGGCAGCCAGCGGGTGACGTCGTCGTCGAGCGACAGCCTGTGTTGTGCCACGAGCGCCATCGCGGCCGTCGACACGATCGGCTTCGTCACCGATGCGAGTCTGAACAGGGTGTCTTCGCGCATCGGCGTGCGCGATTCGCGATCCGCGAACCCGGCCGCGCGGCGATAGACGAGTTCGCCGTGCCGTGCGACCAGGACGACCGCGCCGACCAGGCGCTGCGTGTCGAGTTGACGGGACAGTACCGCGTCGACGCGCCCGGCGAGCGCCGGATCGGCAGGAGACTGTTGTGACGATGCTGGGGAGGGGATCATCAAGCGCTCCGTCGTGAGGGGGCTGGTCGTCATATTAAGTGGCATTCGTCGGATGTGCCACGACGCCCATCCATCGGCCCGAAGCGAAGCCGGCGAGCAACGCGCCGCGTGGTTACGCGGGCTGACGAACGACGACGGCCAATGCTTCGTCATATGAGGTAATAGCTGTAATCCGGCATGAAATCTTCTTTTCGGCGACACGGGCTAGACTGGCCTCGCCTTGTCCCCCCAAGGTGTTGTGATACCTCCGCTCGGCCCGCGCGCTCACGCGCGGGCCCATTTTTTTTGAGCGGGCGTGACAGGCGATCGAACCATCGCCGACCGAAGCACATTGGAGAAACGTAGCGTGACAGTACGCCCGACAGGTCGTGATGCCGGTTCGCTCGTGCGCATCGTCGCGTTGAGCGCGGCGACGGCAAGCGCCGTGATGTTCGTCGTGCCGGCCGCGTTCGCGCAGGCCAGTGCGCCCGTCGTCAGCAGCGTGTTCGTGCACCCGCAGTACGACACGGGCAATAGCGCGATCAATGAAAACTTTCAGTACATCGCGCATCCGCCGATGCGGCCGATCGCAGCGAGCGAGCCCGCGGTCGTGCATGGCTCGCACCGGGGCCGCCGCGGACAATCCGGCACCACGGGCACCCCGAGCGCAACGGGCGGCGGTTCGAACAACACGGCGGCCGTGCCGCTCCCGACAATGCCGGCGGACGGGTCATCCGGCGAGCCCGTTTCGCAATAGCCATTTTTCTCCGAACCCTTCCCGGCCACGTACGGTGACCGATGATCGATCGCAGGTTCATGCGCGCCCGGATCTCAAAGACATCGTGTAGCGCGGCGTGACCGCTCGATGTGGGGTGAGCGGGATCTCTCCTTGTATCTCGCTCATTGGCCCGACTTTGTCGGGCTTTTTTTATTGGCTGGCGCGAGGGGCAACTGTCGACGCTGGCAATCGCTGCCCGAGCCATCCGTGTTTGTGCCTTCCTCCAGCAGCCGAAAGGACGTTTCGCATTGCGGAATCCACGTCGAATTCCCGCAGCGTCCCTTTTTCGCCGCTTGAAAACTTGTTTTGCATCGCAAAAACGGATGCCTATCTCATTGAAAAATAACAGAAAATTATCTCTTATGTCTTATATAAGACTTCACCGAAGCGCGTCGAAGCGGCGTTACTATTAAGTCATGCAGTTCGCTTCGAGAAACGGAGCGGCAGGCTCAACCATTTACTCAAACGCGCTTTGCTCCCAGGAGATTGACATGGCCCAGTATCAAGACGACATCAAGGCAGTTGCCGGTTTGAAAGAAAATCACGGCAGCGCGTGGAATGCCATCAGCCCCGAGTACGCCGCTCGCATGCGTGCGCAGAACAAGTTCAAGACGGGTCTGGATATCGCCAAGTACACCGCGAAGATCATGCGCGCCGACATGGCCGCGTACGATGCCGACCCGTCCAAGTACACGCAGTCGCTGGGTTGCTGGCACGGCTTCATCGGCCAGCAGAAGATGATCTCCATCAAGAAGCACTTCAACAGCACCGAGCGCCGCTACCTGTACCTGTCCGGCTGGATGGTGGCTGCGCTGCGCTCCGAGTTCGGCCCGCTGCCGGACCAGTCGATGCACGAAAAAACCTCCGTCAGCGCGCTGATCCGCGAGCTGTACACGTTCCTGCGCCAGGCCGACGCCCGTGAACTGGGCGGCCTGTTCCGCCAGCTGGATGCTGCCGAAGGCGCCGCCAAGGCCGCCATCCAGGACAAGATCGACAACCACGTCACCCACGTCGTGCCGATCATCGCCGACATCGACGCGGGTTTCGGCAACGCGGAAGCCACCTACCTGCTGGCCAAGCAGTTCATCGAAGCGGGCGCATGCTGCATTCAGATCGAGAACCAGGTGTCCGACGAGAAGCAGTGCGGCCACCAGGACGGTAAGGTCACGGTGCCGCACGAGGACTTCCTGGCCAAGATCCGCGCGATCCGCTACGCGTTCCTCGAACTGGGCGTGGACGACGGCATCATCGTGGCGCGTACCGACTCGCTGGGCGCCGGCCTGACCAAGCAGATCGCCGTGACCACCACGCCGGGCGACCTGGGCGACCAATACAACTCGTTCCTCGATTGCGACGAAATCTCGGCCGACGCACTCGGCAACGGCGACGTCGTGATCAAGCGCGACGGCAAGCTGCTGCGTCCGAAGCGCCTGCCGAGCAACCTGTTCCAGTTCCGCGCCGGCTCGGGCGAAGCGCGCTGCGTGCTGGATTGCATCACGTCGCTGCAGAACGGCGCCGACCTGCTGTGGATCGAAACCGAAAAGCCGCATATCGCGCAGATCGGCGGCATGGTCAGCGAGATCCGCAAGGTCATCCCGAACGCGAAGCTGGTGTACAACAACAGCCCGTCGTTCAACTGGACGCTGAACTTCCGTCAGCAGGCGTATGACGCGATGAAGGCCGAGGGCAAGGATGTGTCGTCATACGACCGCGCCCAGCTGATGAGCGTGGAATACGATCAGACCGAACTGGCGACGCTCGCCGACGAAAAGATCCGGACCTTCCAGGCCGATGCGTCGCGCGAAGCGGGTATCTTCCACCACCTGATCACGCTGCCGACCTACCACACGGCCGCACTGTCGACGGACAACCTGGCCAAGGAATACTTCGGCGACCAAGGCATGCTCGGTTATGTGGCCGGCGTGCAGCGCAAGGAAATCCGCGAGGGTATCGCCTGCGTCAAGCACCAGAACATGTCCGGCTCGGACATCGGCGATGACCACAAGGAATACTTCAGCGGCGAAGCGGCGCTGAAGGCGGCGGGTAAAGACAACACGATGAACCAGTTCTGATACCGGTCGTACCTCAGGCAAAACGCCAACCTGCGGGTTGGCGTTTTTTTGTTTGGAGAGCCGGCTCGCGCGGTTCTCGTCGAACAGGCTCTGGTGCGCTTCGATGCCGACGCAGTACGTGTGGCGTCGCCCATTCGTGACCGCGAAAGGCCGGGCAGCGCCACCGTCGTCCATTCGACAGGCGCGGCCGGATCATCGACAATCCGCGGCAATCGATACATGAGAGAGGGGGCGTGCATGCGCTGGGTCGGTAAGGCGCTCGGGGTGATCTTGAGCATTTCTGTCGTCGGCATCGCCGATGTTCGAGCGGCGTCCGGCGAACCTGCGTTCCCGCGCTTCACCCAGACGGAAGGCAAGCTCGATGCCGACGGGGTGCCGCTGTCCGGCGTGAAGCTCTGCGTGCTTCCAGACCGTGCCCCGTGCTTCGAAATGCCATCGACTCCGGTTCCCGGTTCCACCAAAGAGCGGTATCAGTTCGGCCTGAACCCACGGTCCGAACGGTTGCCGATTGCGTCGGGCGGGTCGTGGGTGTTCTTCTCGGGGACGTTCTCGGGTGGTGGCAGCGGGATGCTGGAGCGCGTTGCGGTATTGCGTTACGGCACGAACGGAACGATCGAGAACCTGATGCCGGTCATCACCGAAACGGAGATGGCCGATCGCGCGATGTGGAAGGTGCCGGACGTCTCGCCGTATCCGCTGTTTGTTCGGGCCGACTATGTCTGGGCCAAGGACGAGAGTCACTTCGACAAGCATTTTTTCGACGTCGACGCGTGGACGTTCGATCCCGCAACCAGTCAGTACAAAAAGCGCTTTTCGTACCGGACAGCCAGGCGCTATGACCGGGGCGAGGGCTCGGATCATGTGCTGAGCGCCGAGCGTGGGGAAATACTGCGCCGCCTCGCCGCCGGCCAGTAGCCGGCCGCGGGTGCATCGAGTATCCGTCGGGGCGAATGACCGTTTCCGGCGGGCCCGAAGCGCCATTCAACGCCGGCGCCGGAAGCGTTACCGCTGCGCGTCCCCGTACGTCGCCTTGCATACCTCGCGCAGTGCGTCGACGAGCAGATCGCGTGCCGGCGCGTGCGAGTCGGCGGCGCGGGTAAACAGCGCGATGGGCGGCAGCGTCCAGACCAGCGAATAAGGCACGATCGCCACGCCGGCAATCCGCACCAGTTCCTCCGCGATATCGGCCGGCACGATCGAGACGGCCTCGTCGCTCGATGCGATCATTTCGCCGATCAGCTTCGACGAGTAGCTTTCGATGACCGGAACGGGGGGGGGAATGCCCGCCGACAGAAACAGGTCGGTCACCTGTTCCCGCATCGGCGTATGCGGCGCGCCGAGAATCCAGTCGAGCGCGTGCAGCTTGTTCCAGTCCAGCGTCGTGCGGGCCAGTTTGGCGGCAAGACGCCGGCTCGCGATCATGCGCGGCTGCTGCTGGTACAGGACTTCAAAGGAAACCTGGCCCAGATCGATCGCCGAGGACGCGCGCCCGATCACGATGTCGACGCTGTGGTCCTTGAGCTGCAGCAGGAGCTGATCGCTGGTGCCTTCGTGAATCGTCACGGTCAGGCGCCGCTCCATGCGCGATTGCAGCCGCTTGAGCGCCGCCGACAGCATCTGGCCGGAAATGAACGGAATCACGCCGATGTGCAGGTGCGCGGCATGCCCGGCGGCGACGGTCTCCATCTCGCGGGCGAGGTGGTCGAGATCCTTGATCATCGCCTTCGCCCGTTCGAGCACGACCGCGCCGAGCGCGGTGGGCCGCATGCCGCGCGACGAGCGCTCGAACAGCGGCGTGCCGAACATGCTCTCCAGTTCGGACAGCGCGTTCGTCACGGCGGGCTGGCTGCTGGCCATGTGCTCCGCGACGCGCGTCAGCGACCCGTGCTGCTGGATCTGCAGCAACAGCACCAGGTGCCGCATCTTCAGGCGTGCGCTCAGCCGCCTGACCACGTCGTTCGCGTCGAATGTCATCGGCCGACCACGCAACCATCATGAAAAAGTGATGGACCGATATTAAAACAGAATCATCCCCTTATGGCGGATCCCTAGAATCACCTCAATGGATCGCGCCGGGACTGGCCTGGCGCCCGTGCCCGGACCGAAAACATGAAACAGACCGAGACGCAGCAGCAGGCAGCCTTCGACTATCACGAATTTCCGACCCCGGGAAAGATCTCGGTCGTCGCGAGCAAGCCGCTCGTGACCCAGCGCGATCTCGCGCTCGCTTACACGCCGGGCGTTGCGGGGGTGTGCGAGGCGATCGCGGCCGATCCGCTGCAGGCGCACCGCTTCACGAGCCGCGGCAACCTGGTGGGCGTGATCACGAACGGCACCGCGGTGCTCGGTCTGGGCAACATCGGCCCGCTCGCATCCAAGCCGGTCATGGAAGGCAAGGCCGTGCTCTTCAAGAAGTTCGCGGGGATCGACGTCTTCGACATCGAGATCAACGAAACCGATCCGGACAAGCTGGTCGACATCATCGCCGGCCTCGAACCGACCTTCGGCGGCATCAATCTCGAGGACATCAAGGCGCCGGAGTGTTTCACGGTCGAGCAGAAGCTGCGCGAACGCATGAAGATTCCCGTCTTCCATGACGATCAGCACGGCACCGCGATCACCGTTTCCGCCGCGTTCATCAACGGGCTGAAGGTCGTCGGGAAGTCGATCAAGGAAGTGAAGGTCGTCACGTCGGGCGCCGGCGCGGCCGCGCTGGCCTGCCTGGACCTGCTGGTCGACGTCGGGCTTCCGGTCGAAAACATCTGGGTGACCGATATCGAAGGGGTCGTCTATCGCGGCCGGACCACGCTGATGGACCCGGCGAAGTCGCGCTTCGCGCAGGAAACCGATGCGCGCAAGCTGGCCGAAGTGATCGGCGGCGCGGATGTGTTCCTGGGCCTGTCGGTCGGCGGGATCCTGAGCGCGGAGATGCTGAAGGCGATGGCGCCGCGTCCGCTGATCCTCGCGCTGGCCAATCCGACGCCGGAAATCTTTCCGGAACTGGCGCATGCGACGCGCGACGATGTCGTCATCGCGACCGGCCGCTCGGACTACCCGAACCAGGTCAACAACGTCCTGTGCTTCCCGTATATCTTCCGCGGCGCGCTGGACGTGGGCGCGACGACGATCACCCGCGAAATGGAGATCGCCGCGGTTCACGCGATCGCCGGGCTGGCCGAGGAAGAGCAGAACGAAGTCGTGGCGGCGGCCTATGGCGCATACGACGTCGCGTTCGGCGCGCAATACCTGATTCCGAAGCCGTTCGACCCGCGCCTGATCGTTCGTATCGCGCCGGCCGTGGCCAAGGCGGCGATGGAAGGCGGCGTCGCGACGCGCCCGCTGACGGATCTGGATGCCTACGTCGAGCAACTGCAGCAATTCGTCTATCACTCCGGCGCGTTCATGAAGCCGCTGTTCGCGACGGCGCGTCGGCTCGTGCGCGACGGCGGCAAGGCGCGGATCGTGTTCACCGAAGGCGAAGACGAGCGCGTGCTGCGCGCGGTGCAGGTGATCGTCGACGAGAAGCTGGCGCGTCCGATCCTGGTCGGCCGTCCGGAGGTGCTGCTGGCGCGTATCGAGCGATTCGGCCTGCGCCTGCGGCTCGGCCAGGATGTCGAGGTGACCAATCCGGAATATGACGAGCGCTTCCCGCAGTACTGGACGACGTACTGGGAACTGCGCTGCCGCGACGGCATCTCGAAGGAAATGGCGCGGGTCGAGATGCGGCGTCGCCTGACCCTGATCGGCGCAATGATGGTGCGGCTCGGCGATGCGGACGGGATGATCTGCGGGACGGTGGGCGAGTATCACAACCACCTGCGTTTCGTCGACGAAGTGATCGGCAGGAAGCCCGGTGCGTCGACCTATGCGGCGATGAACATCCTGTTGCTCGACCAGCGGACGGTGGCGCTGGTGGATACGCACGTCAACGACAACCCCGATGCCGAGCAGATCGCGGAATTCACGATCGCCGCGGCGCGGCAGATGGAATGGCTGGACCTGACGCCGAAGGTGGCGTTGCTGTCGCGGTCGAATTTTGGGTCGGGGAGTGCGGCTTCGGGCGTGAAGATGCGCCGGGCGCTGGAGATCGTCCGGGAGCAGGCGCCGGATATCGAAGCCGACGGCGAGATGCACGGCGACTGCGCGCTGGATGAAGGGCTGCGGTCGCGGCTGCTGCCGATGTCGCCGCTCAAGGGGGCGGCCAATCTGCTGGTCTGCCCGAACGTGGATGCGGGCAACATCGCGTACAACCTGCTGAAGACCGAGGCGGGCAGCAACGTGGCGGTGGGGCCGTTCCTGCTCGGCGTCAACGCGCCGGTGAACATCCTTACTTCGAGCGCGACCGTGCGACGGATCGTGAATATGGCGGCGTTGACGGTGATCGAGGCGAATCGCAACGTGGCTGGCTGATAGATTGGCGCTCGTGGGAGCGGGCGATGCCCGCTCCCGTCAAGGCGTTCCATGTCGACGCGCTGGAACTGGCGCGAACCTGGGTCGACGCTTGAGTGTTGTCGTCGTCGGCGGCGCTGTTGGCGCGGATGGCATGGGCCATCCGCGATGAATCGCGTCAGGCCAGGGATCGAACGGCTCCCGACACCCGTATGCTCGCCCCGATCTCAGGGGTAATTTCCACGTGGATACGGCTGGGCATGCCCATGTCCACACCCTGGATGATGTCGATCGAACCCTCGCGCAGCCATTCGATGTCCCGCAGATAACCCGCCAGGGCAGCCGCTGCGGCGCCGGTCGCCGAATCTTCGTACACGCCGCCTGCGGCGAAGGGATTGCGCGCATGAAACAGCCGTTGATGCTCCGCGTACACCAGGGCGATCGTGGCAAAGCCGTGGGCCAGCATCAGCTCGCGGCCAGCCTCGAGGTCGTAGTGCATTTCCGACAGGCGGGCACGATCCGCAAGAGCCAGGACACAATGCTTCGCGCCACCTTCTGCAATCGCAGGTGGCAGGCGCGGATCGAGATCGCCTTGGGCATAGCCAAACAAGGCCAGGACGTCCTGTACCAGATCGGCAGGCGCCGGCTCACTGTGCGTTGGAGGGGACTGCAAGGCCGCCAGCAAGGTTGCGCCGTCGCGATGCCCGTCGACCGTGATCTTCGCCTGATTGAGCTGCAGGTGGAACAGCCCGTCTCCTTCGCGCCGGGCAAGCGCGGCTCCAAGTGCAATGGTCGCGTGGCCACAGAAGGGGACCTCGATTTCCGGAGCGAAATAGCGCACCCGCCAGCCCGCCTCGACCGGCGCGGCGAACGCCGTCTCGGAATAGCCGACTTCCGCCGCAATCGCCTGCATGATCGACGCATCCGGTAGCGCGTCGCAGATCACGACGCCCGCGGGATTGCCACCGGCATTTCCGTCGGCGAATGAGGCCAGTCGTTCGACGGTGAAGGGGCTGGACGATGCAACGTGCTGTTCTTTCGTGCTCACGAAATTTCCTTCGTTGATGAAGTTGCTCGATGAAAAGCGTTGGACGAGCCGGATTCCGGCCGTCTCACGTCATGCCCACGCGCGCTTGGCGATCAAGAGCCAGTCAGGTTGCCGCACGGTTCGTCGACAGCGAGCCCAAGGGGTATCGGCAGCATGAATCCGCTAGCTTTGGTAGTGAGCGAATGCCTGCTTGACCCTTCCCGCCGGTCCAAAGTGGAATACTTCCAGCGCTGGCCGTCCGTTCGCCCCTCGGTAGTGAATTGCTACGCTGTCTACGCCTGCGAAAGTAGCAACCCACTCGAAATGCAGGTCGGGGATCATCTCAAGGGCTTTTGACCAATACGCCCTGACGTTCTTTGCGCCGCAAAGACGCCCGCTCGGCTCTCCCGCGATCCTGATGATCATGGGTGACGACATTTCAAAATCGTCGTCGTAATGCGCGAGGATACGATCGAGATCGCGTGAATTCCATGCTTCGATCCATTCGCTGGCGAATCGGTCTGCAAACGCTTGAGTAATCACTTCCATGTTTTCTGTCGCTATCGAAGGGGTGCGTCTCATGGCATCGAGCCAGAGTAACGACGCAACGTTTCTCCCGACAGATACAGTTTTGAGTACTCAGACCGGAACAGAAGACACGTGCACGCTGTGACGAGGGGTTCTCGCGACATCGCGCCAATCAACGGGGCGTGTTGGAGCCAATCCAGTGAATGCGATCTTCCGGTCAGGCGATGCGGAGAAACATGCCCGCTTTCTCGGGAAGCACCGATGGCTGGAAGCCGTATCGCTCGTAGAACTTCGGCGTTCCATGATCCGCCATCAGGCTGACATAGGCGGTCGGCGGGGCATTCTCGTGAATGTAGCCCATGAGCGCTTGCATGATCAGATCGCCCACGCCTTTCTTCTGGTGAGCGGGCAATACGGCGATATCCACGATCTCGAAGAAGCAACCACCGTCGCCGATTACCCTGCCGATTCCGACCGGGACGCTGCCCAAGTACGCGACGACGCTAAAAAGGCCATTCTTCAGCCCGATCGTTGCGGCTTGTTCCGACTTCCTGCTCAACCCGGCAGCGAGGCGAATCTCGATGTAGGTTGATACAGGCGGTACTTCCTGATGGATGACGTACTCCATGTGAACCCTTCGAGATGATCGCGCCGGCCGATGTGGCGTGCTCGTCGAGCATCGCAAGGTCAGACCAACTGGGTTGAAGAATGGCATGCGTACCCGCATTCAGTCCGCGGTCGTGGAAGGGAAGGATAGCTTGCTTTCGCTGCTGTCCCGGTTGTTGTCGTGGCAGGTGTCCGAACGTCGACGCGCCTGTGAACATCTTCACTTCCAGCCCGGCGGTGCAGCCGATCGTGAACATGGCGGCATTGGCTGCGATCGAAGCCAATCGCGTCGCATCTACCTGATCGACCGTCCGAAGCAGGACGACGATCGGTTCGCATTCCATCGCACAGCAGCAGGACCCGGGTGGTGACCGGTTTCACTATTCGGCCGCGTTGCGATCCAATGTTGCTGGATATTCGTTTAGGGATACTGGACATATCTCCCTGCGGCATCGTGTCGCAACTTCCCCCGCGTGATGCGCGGACACCCACGCCTCGGATTCCGGCCTTGCACCGTTCCGTCGCCATTTCTGTCGGTATCGTCCGATAATTAGCTTTTATTTTCGTCTAAAATCGCGCTTCTTCTTACTTTAGGATGGAAGGGCGTTTTGAAAAAACTGACGAAAAACATCTCGCGCACGGCCGTTGCCGCGTGCATTGCTTATGCTGGGCTTTTGCCTTTGTCCCAGTCCGTCCAAGCCCAGGTCGAACCTCTGAAGAATCCCGTCTACGGCGTCACGCTCGACGATCTGACGAAACTGGATTCGATCATCGCGTCGCTGCAGAACCTGCCGTACCGGCCGACCGTGCGTGTCGTGTTCGATCCGGGTACGTCGGCCGCGGATTACTACGCACCGCTGCTGCGCCTGCACGCCGTCGCATACGTGATGGGCGAGGTCTACGATTCTTACTATTTCCCGACGGATCTCGCCACGTACAAGGCGCGAACGCAGGAATTGGTGTCGCAACTGAAGAACACCGTCGACGTGTGGGAGATCGCCAACGAAATCAACGGCGAATGGCTGCGTAACGACCCGAGCGGCACGAACTCGGTGGTCAATTCGGAAGAGCAGCAGATCGGCCAGATGGTCGCCGCGGCCAACACGATCGTGAAATCGAACGGCGGCAAGACTGCGATCACGCTGTACTACAACGACGACAGCAAGGGCAACAACTGCTGGGAGAAGCCCCTGGATTACTGGAAGACCTGGCCGACGACGTTCCTGTCCTCGACGGTTCGCCAGCAGGCCGACTACGCGCTGTTCAGCTACTACCCGTACCAGGATTGCCCGGGGCTGAACCCGACGTGGAAGAACGATTTCGCGGCGCTGGAAAGCATCTTCCCGAACGCGAAGGTCGGCTTCGGCGAAATCGGTACCTCGGAAACGTCCGCGCCGGCGTCGGTGCAGCAGAACCTGATCAAGACGTACTACCCGATGGTCAACACGATGAACGACCCGCGTTTCATCGGCGGTTTCTTCTGGTGGAACTACGTCGAACAGATGCTGCCGTACACGACGAGCTCGTACTTCCAGCTGCTGCGTCAAACCATCATCACCCTCAAGTCCCCCAACTGATCGCGCGTTTCGTACACAAGCGTCAGCGAAGTCGGTTAGAACCACAATGTCGCGCGTACCACGAGACCACGTGCGCGTGCCGCTGACGTCAACGGGAACCTGTATTGCACCGTCACATCGAGATAACTCGCCGGCGCGCTGTACTTGCCTTCACGAAACCAGTACCGGAACTGGACACCGGGGCCCGCACCGATCGCGGTCTTGTCCAGCTCACGGTTGTCGTGATCGCCGGCCACCGCGGCATGCGGATAAACGGTCAGCCTGTCGCTGATCGCCGTCAGACGCCAGGTGTGCCCGTAACGTAACTCCGAATAAATGATGTATCGGCCTGCCTTGATGAAGTACGCCCCTTCGACATAGGCCTGCCAGCTGCGCCAGCTCGGTTCGGTGACCTGCAGGTCGGTGCCCGCTTCCGACGAATAGCTCAGGCGCATCAGCCAGTCCGTCATCGACAGGCTGCCCACATGAAATAGCCGCTCGGCCGTCAACACGACGTTCTGGTCGGGTATCGGCTTGTAACGCACGCCCACCGAACCCTGTACGGTCGGCATGCCGGTCACGTTGCCCGTCCCGTCGTAGGCCGTGCCGTATCCGCGCAGGAAGAACTGGAGAATGCGTCCGTTCTGATAGCCGATCTTCGGCGGCTGCCAGTACGCCTCGATACCCGGTTGCAGTACGCTGATGGTGCCTTGCGGACCGAACGCGGCCGACTGGTAAGGCGCGCTCAGCACGAAACCCCACGTGCGCTGAAGCTGCTCGACCTCTCGCCGATAGCCGAACTTGTGCTGCGCGTCGAACTTGTGTTCGTCCTCGTCGGCGTCGAGACTATGCTCGAACAGCTGGACGGACTGCTCGTTCAAACCGATACGCTTGGCCGCATACCCTGCGTCCGCGTAGTTCATCGCGTTGCCCGCGCCGCCGTCGAAACCTTCCTGGAACGCGTCGAGCGCCTCGCGATCCTTGTGCTCGCGCAGCAGGTCATAGGCCTCCTGCAGCTTCTGTTGCGCGGTATTGTCCACCGGCGTTTCCGGCGACTGCTCGGGCTGCTGGGCCTGCGCCACGATCGACTCGGCCATTTTCCGTTCGCCGTCCGTCGTCGCGTCGCTGGCGGCGAGATTCGCCACGCGGATCGCGCTGTCGCGATCGCCGGACATCAGGCTCAACTGCGCGATACGCAGCTGAACCACGGCGGATTGTTCATCGGCCAACGGCGCCAGTGCAACGCCGGCTTCGTGCGGACGCTTCGCCGCAAGCGCGCTGTCCGACCACGCAAGACGCAGGTTGCGCTGCTGCTCCTTGCTCCATTTGCCCGTCGCGACGGCGCCCGAGAAATCGCTGCACGCCACGTCGTAACGCTCCTGCCGCTGCGCGAGGTAACCATGCTCGGCCATGACCGCCGCGCTTTTCGGAAAACGAACGCGCAACGATTCCACCATCGCATCCGCTTCGTCGATCCTTCCTTCCCGCTTGTAGACGTCGAGGAGCAACAATCCGAGCTGTTCGCTTCCCGGCTGAACCTTGAGGGCGCGCCGCGCATAGTCTTCCGCGCGAGGCAGGTCGCCGGCGCTGATCGCCTTGTAGGCGCTGTCGGCGAGGCGATAAGCGTTGCGGGTGAGCGGCTGCGCGGCGTAGGCCGGGCCTTGCCAGGCCAGCGACACGGCGAGCGCCAGGGCGCTCAGCCGGATGCAGCGCGAGAGGCCGGCCGGGATCGGGAGTCGGGAGTGTTTCATGCCTGTTGTCCCGAGGGCTTTTTCACCGGGGATCCGTGCGATGTTGTGTCATCGGCGTCGCGCGCTCGTGCGAGTTCGACGAAGCGCGAATGCCGGGCGAGTTCGGCTGCAATTTCGGCATCGCAGGCAATGAAATAGGCGACGTTCGCCTTCGCGCCGCGCCGCACGATATCCTGTTCGTCCGGCGTGAGCGGCCGCCCGACCGCAACGTTCAACGTGCCGTCGTCCGCGGTCGAAAACGGGACCGCCCGATATGCGTACTGCAACTCGAACGCGAGCGAGTCCGCGAAGTGGCCGACCGCCACGTTGCCCAGGCTCACGCGGGGGAGTTCCGCTTGCTCTGCGATCGCATCCGCCAGCGATTCGGTGGAGATCGCGCTACCTTCGATCAACAGTTCGCCCAGCCGCTTGCCGCATGTCAGCTGTTTCTCCAGGCTTGCCTGCAATTGCTCCAGTGAAACCACGCCCCAGCCGATGAGGATCTCGCCAACCTTGCGGCGCACTTTCCCGAGCTCGGCGTTCGACAAATAGGTATGGCTGGTCTTGTCCCATGCGATGGGCTTGCCGCTTGTCAGGTGGCCGATATAGATGCGCCATGCCCGGCAAACCGCGTAGAAATTGATCAGGTTGTTGACGAACATCCTCGGAATCGACAGCAGCCCCTGGACCGGACCGTTCAGCTTGCTGACGAAGTAGTAGCGCTGCCCGGCACGGGCCAACAGCATGAAGGTGTTCACCCAGAGCAGCGGAGCGATCCAGTCGCCCACCATGACGAGCGAGGCGCTGACGGGGACGACATGACCAAATTGCTGAAGCGCCGCAATCGATACGAAATTAATCAGGATACCATATGAAATTACCGAAAAAAGGGACGTTACGATGCCCTTGCGATCATGGAAGAACATGTAGCGGGTGAGGAAATTGCCCTTCCAGCCGAGCTGTTCCCAGCCTTGAAACGAGATGCCGAGAATCCAGCGCGCGCGCTGTCGATATGCAGTACGAAATGTCTTTGGAAAATACTCGCGCGTGGCCAGCAGGTTTCGATTGGCGACTTTGCCGTTTGCACGCGTGGCCCCAGCGTCATGCGTGATATCCGAAAGCGGAAAACGGGCAAAGGTTTCCTTCATCCCGAGGTCTCTCAACCGGAAGCTGAAATCGTAGTCTTCGGTCAGCGAACTGGTGTTGAACGGACAACCGTCGCGCTCTTTCATTGCCGCTTCGATGGCGCGCCTGCTGTAGCAGGACGCAACGCCCGCGCCCGGGACGACGCCGGTCAAACGGGCTCGTGCCGGTACATCCTTCTGGTGCGTTTCGCTGAAATCGTCCATATAGCAGCCGGCCACGAACTCGTTCCATTTCCGCGGCAATGACAGAACGGGAAGCTGGACCAGGTCGCTGTCCGCAATGGCATAACTGAGGTATTTGAGTTCGACCGGATGAATCACATCTTCGCAGTCGTGCATCACGACGCCCGCGAACTGAATATGATGAGTCGCTTCGTAGCGCAGGATGGCTTCGATGATCCAGTTCAGGCAATCGGCCTTGCAGGTCGGCCCGTCGTTCATGACCGTCGCGCGTGTCACGCGGCCCGGATACCGGCGGACCATCCGCTCGACCTCGGCCGTGGTTTCGGCGTCGTTGTGATAGGTGCCGACAAAGATGACATAGCGCTCGTATTCGATGGTCGCCAATGTGTTTTCGATCATTTTGGCGATCACGTCATATTCTTTCCACGCCGGCACCATCAGCGCCAAATAACGCTCTTCCTGGGCGCGCAGCATGCCGATATCGATTGTCGGTGTTTTTTCGCGACGCAGGACGCGCCCGATCTCGAATGACCAGTAACAGGCATCAAGCGTAAGGTCATCCAGTGTGCTTACCAAGATGACGATTGCGGTCATAATGGCAATAGCGTTAAGTGCATATAAATATGCAATCCATACTGTATTGGCCATCATTTATCCGAGATTTTCTCTTATATGTAATTCGTCTCCCGCATACCAACGCAGGGCGAAATCATCCTCGTCCTCGTCGTCCCCGTCACGCCCACTTCGTGGCTCGCACCACATTCATTTCCGTCGCTCGTAAAAGACTCGATCTGGCCTCGATTTCTTTCGATACGACCACGTAACATCGCTAAAGATGAAACATGTTCAGTGGGTGACTTTTGAAAGTCGGTGTTCCGCTTGCTTACCTCCGTCCTCGTATTCTTCAACGCTTGCAGCCACGCTCGATTCAGCTCCTCGCAGCACGCCCCGTTTACCGTCTACTCGGTGCACTGCTCGTGAAGCAAGTCGTGCGCCATCGCTGCGCCGCCCTTGACCTTCCGGGCGTCGGGAGGTGACGTGCGGGATTGTCCCACCGAATCCGATCCAAATGTTTCAGTGCTGAAACACGCGGTCGACTGATCCGATGAAAAGTGATTTTCAGACCCTTTGCCAGGCCCTGATTGCCACGATCGGAAATTCGTCATGCGATTGATGCGCTCACGGACCGGAAAGATTCGCGTTGAACTCGAAAATCCGGCTCTGCAGTCGCCATTGCACGCGCGAGCCACCGAGTCGATTGCCGCGTCGTAATTTACCGGGCGCACGGAGTAACTGGTTTTCCCTGAATTGTCCGAACAGGCTTCACTCGTTTGTCAGATTAAATTCGCGGTACTGGCCACGTTGCATGCCTGAAACGTTTTATCGAGACAATTTCGGGTCGCCGCGACACGTCAAATCCGGTGCCTTGGTCCTATGCCCATTTGCGACCGTTGGTACGGTTCTAGCTTGAAAACCAAACTATCCAATCCGGGATTTTTTATCCGGTATCAGGCGTGAAACAAAAAACGACATAACGCCCCGATTATGAATGGCATGCTGCCGTGCTCGTTTAGTTAACGAGATGAACTTATTTTGCATATCAAAGGATGAAAATCATGCTTTCTCATCGCAATCGATATTTTGGGCGCGGGTTGAGCACCGTCGGATCACTCGTCACATTAATCTCCGCGCTCGCCTTCACCGTCGCGGTTCAGGATGCGAGTGCGCAGGAGACCAGCAATTCGTCCGGCCACAAGATCAAGCCGCCTCCGTTACCGAACGGTTCCGCCCAGGCCCAGGTGAAGGCGGGGATGTCCGACGAAGATTGGGAGAAGGCATACAAGGAGACGGGGCGTCCCAAGTTCGACAGGAAGTCCGTCAAGAGCAACGCCGGCAACATGCAACGCGACTAGGGAGAAACGGCCATGAAAAAGATCTTGCTCGTCATAGCCCTGCTTGCCGGACTCGCGCAAATGACGTTGCCGAGCACGGCGCACGCGCAGGCCACCACTGCCCATACGCTCGTGCTGTACGACAACCCGGCCAACGACCCGTATTCGAAGCTGGGCCTGATGTACAGCATCATGTTGCGGAACCTGCTTGGCCACTTCAACGCGACGGTCGACCTGGTGCCGATCCAGAACTACACGGCCGGGATGGTCGCGAACCACGACGTGACGTTCTACATCGGCGACTACTACAACAACCCGATTCCGACGGCGTTCATGAGCGACGTGATGACCGCCACGAAGACCGTGGTCTGGTTCAAGTACAACTTGTGGCAGCTGGCATGGAACACGGCCTATACCTTCAACCAGACCTACGGGTTCAGCTTCCAGGGCATCGCCGGGTTGAACACGACGCCATCGTCGAGCAATCCGAATCCCGGCTTCTACGACACGGTCACGTACAAGAACCTGCCGATGGTCAAGTATTACGCGTATAACGCGTCGACCGGCGCGATCAATGCGGACCCGGATGTCGGGCTGACCCAGGTCATCGATGCCACCAAGGCGCAAGCACTCGTCACGATCAAGAACAGCGTGAGCGGCGCAACCGCGCCATACGTCATGCGCTCGGGCAAGCTCTGGTATTTCGCGGATGTGCCGTTTTCCTACATCGGGCCGACGGATCGATACCTGGTGATATGCGACATCCTGCACGACATCCTGCAGACCAATGCACCGGTGAATCACCGTGCGCTCGTCCGTCTGGAGGACCTCGATGCATATACGACGACGAGTTCGATGACCTTGCTGACGAACTTCCTGTACTCGAAGAGGATTCCGTTCACGATGGCCACCATTCCCGTGTATACGGATCCGAACGGCTATTACAACGGCGGCGTGCCGGAAACGATCCATCTTGCGCAGGCAACGGGCCTCAAGAGTGCGCTGAACTACGCGATCGCGCGTGGCGGCTCGATCGTGATGCACGGCTATACGCACCAGTACGATTCGACGCCGAATCTCCAGAATGCGGTCAGCGGCAGCGACTATGAGTTCTGGTTTGCGGTCCAGAACCGTCCCGTCGATGAGGATTCCATCCCATGGGCGGAAGCCAGAATGGCCGCCGGCGTCCTCGAGTTCACCCTCAACGGCTACAAGATCGTCGGCTGGGCCGCACCGCAGTACCAGATGTCGCCGAACGCAGCGGCCGCCACGGCCCTCACGTTCCCGACGACGTTCCAGCGGGCCGTCTACTACACCGCGACCAATCCGCAACTCGGAACGGGTGCGCCCAACCAGGACTTTTCGGCCGGGCAGTTTTTCCCGTACATCATCAATTCCGATTACTACGGTGAACGGATCATTCCGGAGAACATGGGCAGTATCCAGTACAACATCTGCAATATCGACCCGTTCTCGTGCATCACGTACACGTGGCAGACACTCATCACCAATGCGCAATACGGTCTGGCGGTGCGGGACGGTTTCGCGTCCTTCTTCTTCCACCCGTACTGGCTTGAGCCCGAACTCGGATTGCCGGCCTACAAGGACTTCCAGAGCCTGGTCAACGGCATTGCGAATCTCGGCTACAAGTTCGTGGACGGCACGACGGCCAAGTGACGCGAACGTGGCGGCAGCCCCGTGCGACCCGCATCGGCAATGCGGGTCGCACGTTTGCGTTGGGTCGGCTACGATGACACGCAAGAACGTTTCCGGGGAGCCAACACGATGACCACGTCCGTCGTTCCGGCCTTGCGCAAGCTTCAACGGCGTATGAGCCGATTCCGGCTGGCAGGGCGGCCGCGCCGGCGCGCTGATGCACCGCGTTCGCCCCGGGCGGCGACGCTCGCGGCAATCGGCACATCGCTCGTCGTCGCCGCATGCAGCTGGACCGCGCACGACGTTCACGCGGACGGCATCGTCTGGCAGGTGGACAACACGACGACGAATCCCGTCGGCAACTGGCAGGTGCTCGGCGTGCGCGACCTGCTGGTTCAATGGGTCGTCGTCGACGATACCGCGTACGTTGCGAACCCCCGCATCCGACCCGCGGCGCACCTTCCCGACTGGGAACGCATCGGCCGCGAGCCGTGGGCCAGAAACGTGATCCTGGGCCTGGCCGGCTATCAGGACGAAAAACGCGCGCGCACCCATCTGTCGACGCTCGCGGACCAGTCCGTGGAGATCGCACGCGCGCCGATCCCGTTGCATGTCACCGGTTACTACTTCCCGGTCGAAATCGATCCGACCTGGCAGGACGCGCCCAAGCTCGCCGAGATCCTGCAACGGCTGCCGCGTCCGCTTTGGGTGAGTGTCTACGACCAGACCAATATCGGCGGAAAGGCGCTGACGGACTGGCTCGTAGCGTGGCTGCCCGCCGACGTCGGGGTGTTCTTCCAGGACGGCTGCGGTGTCTATGCCCGCGAGCCGTCCGTCGCGCGCACCTACCTCGACGAGCTGACGTCGCGCCTGGGCAAACGGCGCGTGCGGGTCATCGCCGAGGCGTTCCGGCCGTCCGAGCATGGCGGTTTCCGGTCAGCCAGCGCCGACGAATTGAGCAAGCAGCTGCTGGCCTATCGGGGCTATCAGGTCTATCTGTTCGATGGCCCCCACTATGTGTCGGACGACCTCACGCGCGCGCTCATGACACGGACGGGCAAGCCGCCTCCGGCCGAGCCTGCGGGGATCGCGCACTGAGTCGGCGCCACCCCGGCGTCACTGCACCATTTGATGACCAAACCGCAAGACCTAGTGCATAGATATCGTTTGCCGCGGCCTTAATGACTATCGACAATCGTGGCTCGAATTCGCCGCCGTGGCGCCAGAAGCGCCGCGGTGGCCGGTACCTGACGGCTATCCCGGCCGTCCGCGCCATCCAGCTCACGACGACATGTACGCGTTCACTCCCTCATTCCAGAATCCCGCCGGCTCGCCGATCCGCGAACTGTTCAAGTACCTGTCCGAACCGGGCATGATTTCCTTCGCGGGCGGTTATCCGGCCAGCGACCTGTTCGACGTCGACGGGCTGAACACGGCCGCCGAACGCGCGTACGCGCAGCCCGTGCGCTGCCTGCAATACGGCCCGACCGACGGCCTCGCCGAACTGAAGCAGCAACTGATCGCGCTGATGGCGCGTCGCGGCGTTCTGTGCACGCCGGCCGAACTGCTCGTCACGACCGGCTCGCAGCAGGGCCTCGACCTGCTGCTGCGCGTGATGGTGTCGCCGGGCGACGTGGTGCTGACCGAACAGCCGGCTTATCCGGCCACGCTGCAGGCGATGCGTCTGCAACAGGCGCGCATCGTGACGATTCCGGTCGACGGGGAAGGGCTCGACGTCGATCGTCTCGCGACCCAGCTCGCATCGGGAGCGATCGCCCAGCCGAAGCTGCTCTACACGGTCCCGACCTTCGCGAACCCGACGGGCGCGACGCTCACGCGCGAACGCCGGCTGACGCTGCTGCGTCTCGCGGTGCAATACCGTTTCCTGATCATCGAGGACGATCCGTACGGCGACCTGCGTTTCGCGGGCGAAGCCGTGCCGTCGATGCTCGCGCTGGCCGACGAAGTGGACGGTGCGCGCGACTGGATCGTGCATTTCGCGAGCCTGTCGAAGATCGTCGCGCCGGGGCTGCGCGTGGGCTGGACGATCGCGCCGGCCGAGATCGCGCGGCGCTGCGTGATCGCGAAGCAGACGGTCGATCTGTGCAGCACGCCGTGGACGCAAGCGGCCGCTGCCGAATATCTGGCCGACGGTGCGCTCGAACGCCATCTGCCGCGCATTACGGCGGCCTACCGGCGCAAATGCGATGCGATGTGCGACGCGCTGCGCGACGGTTTCGGCGATGCGATCGAATTCCATCGCCCCGAAGGCGGGATGTTCGTGTGGGCGCGAATCGGCGCGGTGTCGTCGGACGTGCTGCTGCAACAGGCGATCGCGAACAAGATCGTGTTCGTGCCTGGCAAGGCGTTTTTCGCGGACAACGTCGACGCAGCGTCGCTGCGCCTGTCGTTCGCCGCGCCGGACGTCGAGGCGATCCGGGAAGGTGTGGCGCGCCTCGTGCGCGCGTATGAAGCGGCATTGGCCGCGTGAGGAGACCTGAATATGAAACTCACCGTCATTGACACGGTACCGTCGGGCGCTGGCGAAAACCAGCCGGTCGAACATCGGTCGTCGCAGATCAGCGCGGGGCCGCAGTATGTTGCCGACGTGCTCGGCCGTTTCGGCGCGGAGCCGACGACCGATGCGGGCGATGCCGCGCCGGCGGTGCTCGGCTACAACTGACCTGCGCGGCGGCGGCCGGCGCGCCGCGCGGGTGCCGTCGCTGCAGCAAACGGTTAAGCTTGCGCGATCGAAACCCATGCGATCGCCGTTCTTCCATCATGTCCGACACCGCCTCCGAATCGCTCACGGAAACGTACGACCGCCTGTGGTCCTGCCTCGAATCGGGCGTCAACGTGCAGCGCTCGCCGTTCACGATGCTGCAGGCCGCGACGCTCGGCGTCGACGGGGCGCCGAAGGTGCGCACGATCGTGCTGCGCCAGGTGAGCCGTGCCGATCGCGTGCTGTCGTTTCATACCGACGCGCGTTCGGAGAAGGTCGCGGAGCTGCGCCGCGATCCGCGCATCGCGCTCGTCGCCAACGATCTCGATGCGCTCGTGCAGATTCGCGCGGAAGGCGTGGCATCGATCTGCGACGACGAAGCGCAACGGCGCGCGATCTGGCAATCGAGCCGTCCGCATACGCTGCTGCTGTATCGCGCACCGTTGCCGCCGGGCACGCCGGTCGCGTCGCCTGAAGCCGCGCATGTCGCGGTGAGCGAGGGCGCCGCGCCGTCCGACGACGGCTACGAAAACTTCTGCCTGCTGCACGTGACCGTCAAACGCCTCGATTGGCTCGAACTGGCGCGCGCCGGCCACTGTCGCGCGGTGTTCGACCTGAACGAAAGCGGTTATGAATCCCGCTGGATCGCACCCTGAGCGTGCGCAGGGTGGTCCGTTCGGATGCCGCCGTATTTTTCCTCGCATCCCATCGGATCGCCTCCCGGCGCTATATCGCCCAGGTTCCGAAATTCCTGCCCGGGCCGGCGGTCAGTTGCACGAATATTTTCCAGCTCGTCTCGGGATTGCCGTTGCAGACAGCGGCATGAAGTTCGTTCAGCGTCGCGGCGATGCCTTGATCGGCGCCGAAGTGTTCGTCGTTGAGCGTACGCAGCAGCGGAATGAGCCGCTCGGCAATTTCGCCGGCAGCCGAGGTGGCTTGCCCGGATTCAGGCGCATCGCGCCACGCGAGAAGCGCGTGCCGTATCCGGTCTTCGACCTTGGCGGCTTCGAGAATATACGGGGTCATCGGGTGATCGAGATCGAGCATGGCGTTTATTCCGTGTCTGCGTGGCCGCGACTGGCGAGCGGGCCGGGAGGCCGCCCGTCCGACGCGGCCTGCCCGATCATCCAGCCGCGCATCACGGCGATCGCATCGTCGTCGCGCCGCTCGGCCGGATACACGAGATAGAACCCCACCGACAGCGGAAACGCGAAATCGAACGGCTTGCACAGCCTGCCGGCAGCGATGTCGCGTTCGACCAGGGGATCGGTCGCGAGCGCGATGCCCTGGCCGGCGACGGCCGCATCGATCGCGAGCGACGTCTGGTTGAAGCGCAGCCCCTTGTGCGGATCGACGTCGACGGATTCGGGCATCGCCGCAAGGAACTCGGGCCACAGGTCGTGCGCGTCGTGCAGCAGCACATGGCCGGCGAGCGCGCGCGGCGATGCGGGCGCGGCCAGCAGCGCGGGGCTGCAGACGGCGCTCACGTCGAGCGGGAACAGCGCATGCGTGGCGAGATGCTTGCCGAACGGCGGCTTGCCGAAACGGATCGCGAGATCGACGCCGTCGTGGCGGAACGTCGCGAGCTGCTGGTCGGCGATCACGCGCACGTCGTAGTCGGGATGCGCGTCGGTGAACCGCGCGAGCCGCGGGATCAGCCACTTCGACGCGAACGACGGCGTCGTGCTGATGGTTAGCGCCGCGCGCCGCTTCACGAGCTTGTCGGTCGCGTCGGCGATCGCATGCAGCGCGCGCTGCACGTCGGAGAAATACGCGGCACCGTCGTGCGTCAGCGCGAGGCCGCGCGGCAGGCGCTCGAACAGCTTCAGGCCGAGCACGTCCTCGAGGTGGCGCACCTGCTGCGCGACGGCGCCCTGCGTCACGCCGATCTCGTCGGCGGCGGCGCGGAAATTGAGGTGCCGCGCGGAGACTTCGAACGCGCGAAGCGCATTCAGCGGCGGCAGGCGGGAGGGGCGAGGCGGCATCGTCAGGCTGTAGAAAAACTATCGTCTGGAGGGAGAAATACTGGTTCGACAGTCGTTCGTGATGCGCCTACATTACCACCATGGCGCGCCGAATGGCGGCTGCGCGGCGGCAGGATCCAAACGAGGAGCAGATCGTGACTGTAGAAAAAGTGGCGTTGATCACGGCGGCGGGTAAGGGCATGGGCGCGGCGATCGCGCGCGAACTGGCGGCGACGGGCTATCGCGTCGCACTGATGTCGCCGTCGGGCAGCGCGGTGGCGCTCGGCGAGGAACTGGGCGGCTTCGGCATCCAGGGCTCGGTGACGGAAGAGGCCGACATCGACCGGCTCGTGCAGGAGACGGTCGCGCGTTACGGCCGCATTGACGCGGTCGTGAACAACACCGGGCATCCGCCGAAGGGCGAGCTGCTGTCGATCGCCGACGAAAGCTGGCACGCGGGGCTCGACCTGATCCTGCTGAACGTGGTGCGCGTGATGCGCCGCGTGACGCCGATCTTCCAGAAGCAGGGCGGCGGCGCGGTGGTCAACATCTCGAGCTTCGCGGCGGACGCGCCCGAGCAGCCGATGCCGGTGTCGTCGGCGCTGCGCGCGGCGTTGAGCGCGTGGACGCGTCTTTACGCGGAACGCTACGCGGCCGAGAACATCCGGATGAACGCGGTGCTGCCGGGCTTCATCGACAGCTGGCCGGAAACGCCGGAGATCGTCGCGCGCATTCCGGCCGGCCGGTTCGGCAAGACGCAGGAGATCGCGAAGACGGTCGCGTTCCTGCTGTCGGACGGCGCGGGTTACATCACCGGGCAAAACATTCGCGTCGACGGCGCGATCGTCAAGGCGCTCTGAGCCACGCCGAGCGTCACACCGGCGAGCGGCCGCGCGGGCCGCTCGCCGTACAGCGGCTACAAACGCGTACAAACCAGACAAATCCGGGATACATCAGACCTTTCAAATGGGCGACGCCGCGTGACCCGGGCGCGCCGGATTGAAAGCCAAGGCGCGACCCCGCGCGCGGCATGTTCACTTTCCACTTCACGAAAGGAGATGCCGAACGATGTCTTCCACACCGTTTTCCCCGATGCGTCGCCACCTGCTGGCCACTTCCGTGGCCGCCGGGGTCTCGGCGATGCTGCCCACCGCGCTGCATGCCGCGACCGGCGGCAGCGACATCCGCCCGTTCACCGCGCACATTCCCGATGACGCCGTGGCCGACCTGCGCCGCCGTATCGCCGCGACGCGCTGGCCGGGCCGCGAGACCGTCGCCGACGAATCGCAGGGCGTGCGGCTCGCGCGCATGCAGGCGCTGCTGCGCTACTGGGGCACCGACTACGACTGGCGCAAGGGCGAGGCGCGCCTGAACGGTTTCCCGATGTTCATCACGGAAATCGACGGGCTCGACATTCACTTCATCCACGTGCGGTCGCGGCACGAGAACGCGATGCCGATGATCATGACGCACGGCTGGCCCGGTTCGATCTTCGAGCTGCTGAAGGCGATCGGCCCGCTGACCGACCCGACCGCGCACGGCGCGAGCGCGGACGACGCGTTTCATGTCGTCGTGCCATCGTTGCCGGGCTTCGGCTTCTCGGGCCGGCCGACGCAGACAGGCTGGGGTTCCGACCACATCGCGCGTGCGTGGGGCGAGCTGATGGCGCGCCTCGGTTATACGCGCTTCGTGTCGCAGGGCGGCGACTGCGGCTCGGTGATCTCGCACCGGATGGCGATGCAGCGCGTGCAGGGGCTGGCCGGGATCCACGTGAACATGCCGGCGACGGTGCCGCCGGATATCGCGACGCTGCTCGCCACCGATGCGCCCGCGCCGGCTTCGCTGTCACCGAAGGAGAAGGCCGCGTACGAGAAGCTCGCGACGTTCTATCGCGACAACTGCGGCTACTCGGCGATGATGGTCACGCGCCCGCAGACGGTCGGTTATGCGCTGGCCGATTCGCCGTCGGGGCAGGCTGCATGGATGGTCGACAAGATCTCGCAGTGGACTTATAGCGGTGGCGTGCCTGAACGCTCGATCCCGCGCGACGAGATTCTCGACGACATTTCGCTGTACTGGCTGACGAACACCGCGACGTCGGCCGCGCAGATCTACTGGGAGGATCACTCGAACAACTTCAACGCGGTGGACATCTCGATGCCGGCCGCGATCACGGTGTTTCCGGGCGAGATCTACCAGGCGCCGCGCAGCTGGGCCGAGCGCAGTTATCACAACCTGATCTACTTCAACGAAGTCGACAAGGGCGGGCATTTCGCGGCATGGGAGGAGCCGGAACTGTTCGCACGCGAGGTGCGTGCGGGGTTCCGGCCGCTGCGTCGCGGGTAAGCGTGGGTTGATTGGCGAACGCGGGCCGGTTGTCGTGCGGCCCGTGTTCGTTTTTACGGAATCGCTTGCAGCGCCTGTGCGAGCTGCAGGATGCGGTGCGCGTTGGCTGCGCGCGTATCGGTTACGGTCGCGCTGTGGCCAGAACGTTCGCGTCGACCGCGCGATCATCAAGGCGCTCTGAGCATCGACGCCGAACTGCGGCACATCCGTGCGTCACGCGCCAGCACCGCACGCTCAATAGGACTTGCCGGCAACGGTCGCCGACTCCAGCTCGCGGGTGATGATCTGGGTGCTGCCGATATTGGCCACCGACTTGACCAGGCCGACACCCGGCGCCAGCCAGTCGTCCGCGATCGTCGTGTTCGTCAGCGCCGCATTGGAGAGCGTCTCCGTGGTGTGATAGTGGCACGCGTTCGCGAAGACCTTGCCGTTCCTGAGGCTGACGGTTTCGCGCGCGACATAAGCGCGCTGGATCGAGACGGAGGTTGGGGCACCGCCCGACGGAAAGACAGGCGTATCCACGTAATTCACCGTCTCGCTTCCCGCGAGCCCGATCGTCTCGACATAGGGCGGCGAATTCACGTCCTGTAGCGCGAGGGTGCCCGAATTGTAGACATCGGTGCCGTAATTCGTGCGCACGCCGTTGCCGACGAGATAGTAGTGATTGGTCTGGATCGGCGAGCCGGCCGTGGTTTCGGCCTGCTGCGTCAGCGTGATGCCCTGGAACTTCGCGGGTGCGAAGGTCCGTGTGTACACGCCGTTGTCGACGGGCTGGCTTTGCGACGTTGCTTGCGTATACATGTGCAACTTCACGGTATCGCCTTGCTGGTAAACCGGATCGCACTCGAGGTTCGAGGTGGTCGTCCCGCCGGTCGGGCTGCCCGAGCTGTTGCCGCCGCTGCCGCCGTTGTTGCTCGCGCCCGATCCGGTGCCGGACGGCGTGGGCGAAGGATTGTCGTCGCCGCCGCAGGCGGTCAGGGCCAGACAGGTCAAAACGATCAGTGCAACGGCTTTCATCGGGATCACCTCGAAATGAACAGGACGAACGGAACCGATGCGCGCGGACAGCGCCGTACGCACGGACGGTCATGGACGGAAATCGGCCGGCGGCGCACCGCCGGCCCGTGAACGTCAGTTGACCTGGAGCTGGCCACCGCGGCCGAGGCCGCCCTTGACGTCCTGCGCCTTGTAGCTGCGCAGTGCGACGACCATCTTGTTGTACGCGTCGATGAACGCGACGACGGTCGCCTTGCCTTCCGGCGTCGTCGAGAAGCCCGCAAGGGCGCCGCCTACACCACCGCCGAAACCACCGAGCGCCGCGCCGTAGTTGGTCGCCGTCGAACTGCCTTCGGCCGCCGCGATCTGCACGGCCGAGCGCACGTCGAACAGCGTCAGCGTGACGACCGATGCCTTCGTCTGCAAGTGGCCGGCCACCGCCGCCACCGCGCTGTTGCCGATCAGCCCGCCGATCATGCTGCCGATGCCGGCGATCGGCGAATCGTTGATGACGATCTGCGGTTCCATGTAGTAGTCGGCCGCGACACGCTGACCCTTCTGCTGCTTCGAGCCCGCGCGGTATTCGCCCGAGTTGCGCTGCAGCTGCGTGATGCGCGACAGGCGCGCGTCGCTCTTCTGGTTGCCGATCGACGTGATCACGAAGCAGTTCGACTGCTGCACGGCCAGGCGCAGCAGCGGATCGATGGTCGTCATCTTGGTCGCGCTGCCGAACGGGCCCCACCAGTCGGCGTTACGGCCGTCGTCGACGGCGATCGTGCCGAGCGGCGACGCGCAGCGCTGCAGCCCCGAATCGGCGCCGGCGCTCGTGCCGCCTGCGGCGGCGCCGGTCACGCCGGCGTTCTGGCCGCCGGGCGTCACCACGCCGCCGCAGCCCGCGACGGCGGCGCAAAGCGCTGCGACCAGCGCACCTTGAGTGAGACGATGGGAAAGGATGGTCTTCATGTCGTTATCGATCGAGTGAGTCGTTGTTCGGCTTATGTGTTCGTGCGAACTTCGTAAGCCCCCCGGGCTTGGCGCGATGATGGTCTCCCCGCTGCCGCCCCGTTGCTTCCAGCCCGGTCAGTAGTACCAGTACGTCTGATTCCAGACGCCGTAGTACGGATAGCCCGAGTACCAGTAGCCGTAATAGACGTCACGCCATTGCGTGCGCCATTTCCAGTCTTCTTCGTCTTCCTTCTTGGCCTTGCGCGCGAGCTCGAGCAGCTTCTTCGATTCCTTGTCGCCGCGGCCTGCCGCGATCGACAGCCACTTGTCCGCTTCGCGCGGATCGGAGCCCATTTCCTCGAGACCGAACAGGTAGAAACTGCCGAGCGCCTTCTGCGCCTGCAGGTCGCCGCGCTCGGCTGCGTCGCGCATCCACTTGAGTGCCTGGTAGCTGTCCTGGCGCACGCCATCGCCGCGGAAGTAGCGCAGGCCGAGGTCGTAAGCGGCCTTCGGCTGGGTCTTCGCGGCTTGCTTGAGCGATACGATGCGCGGATCTTCGCGGTCTTCCGAATCGTCCCTTTTTTGATAGGACACCTGATTTTTTGAGTGATCGGAACAACCGGTGTCGTCGCAGATCCGTACCGTGTTGCTGGTAGCGGACGGATCCTGCGCGCAAGCGGCCAACAGCAACAGCAGCCCCGGTGCGAGTAAACGGCGATGCATTGTTAGCTTCCTTGAGTTCTATTGGCGCCGCACTGCTTCGCGCTATCCCGCCCCGTGATCGCGTACCCGGTTAGCGCACGGGATGGCGAATATCATCCGCCAACGCCGACACGCGACCTACAGCGCTCTCAGGTTCTTGTTTTGCCCTGCCATGTCGCTATAAGGTTTGACGCACGAAAACGGGGTGGCATCCGCATACTGCCCCGTCATTCGCCCAATTCCGCCGCGGCACCGTCAGGCACTGAATTCCTGTCCGAAAATCCGGATCTTTTAAACCAACCGACATAAACTGGTATTTTCTAGTTTCAAATGATACATATCGGTCTATCCAAGAGTCAAGGTAACTTGCGAGTTTGTGTGACGGGCCCTGCTGGCCCGGCCGGAAGGCCGGTGGGGAGGGCGGACGTGACCGAGCGGTACGATGCTAGAATTGCTCGTCCCACGCAGTTGGAAGAATCAAGGAGGAACCGTTCGTGCGAGCCAGCAAACGCCAGTTGGTGGTGGATAAAGCCACCGAGCTGTTCTCGAAGCACGGTTTTCATCCGGTGGGCGTCGACTGGATCATCGACGATTCCCGCGTCGCCCGGATGACGCTGTATCGGCATTTCCCGAGCAAGGACGAACTCATTCGGGAAGTGCTGGTCCAGCGCTACGACCTGATCGTGTCCAGCATCGACACGCAGTTGCTGCACGTCACCGATCCGGTCGAGCGTGTAAAGACGATCTTCGACTGGTACGAAGCCTGGTTCAATACGCCCGAATTTGCCGGGTGCCTGTTCGAGCGCGCGTTGGCCGAATTTGGCACGGCGTATCCACCCATCTCGGATGTCGCGATCCGGTACCGCCGGAAAATGGTCGAATGGGTCGCCGAATTGCTCGCGGGCCTCGTGTCTCCCGACACGGCAAAACGACTGGCGGCCGTCTACATGATGCTGCTGGATGGTGCGACCGTCGACGCCAGGGCGTTCAACGACGCCGCGTCTGCGTCGCGCGCGTGGCAAGCCGCGAAAGCCCTTCTCGAACAGGCGATGCACGCCGAGGGTGCGATTGCGGACTACGATACGCACCGCGCGTAACGGGGCAATCATCGAACTGATCGTGCGGGCGTACCGCGACAATCCGTTCGATCGGAAAGCGCTTCCGTTTTACGGCTGACCACCTCCTGGCGCAGGGCAAAGGTCTCCGCAAGACTCGCTCTCGAATCTATCAGGATTCCTGAGTCAGATCAGCGTGCCGGCATCAACCACCCAATACGAATTACCCGTCTCTTGAACTGGACAGCGTGTCTGCCAGGTGTCCATCGCTGAACCGAGTGGGTGGACACGAGGCGATCAACGCCTTCCGATCTTCGAAATGCTGAAGGCGGTCGGTCCGCTGACCGACTCGATCCCCGGAGCCGGCCGTCGCGCAGCAGGGCATTGACTGCCGGCACCTCGATTCCATGATCGCTGCACGGGATTTACGTGGGTTCGTGCTGTCGGCGGAGCAGCACGCTTTCGAGCCACGCATCGATATCGTATTGAACGAGATCCTTGTTGTGGTCGTTCAATATTTCATGCCGGTCGCCGGGATAGAACCGGTATGTCAGCGCCAGATGCCCCTGGCGCATGTAACGGGCAATCAGGGCCTGGATCGAGATCGTATGTTCGCCTACCGGATCGTGGGTGCCGGCGATCACCAGAACCGGCAGGTCCACGGGAATTCTCGATTCATGCTCGGGGATCCACAGGTTACGGAAGCCGTCGAGCACGGAGTACAGCATGCTGTTGGAAAACGGCTTGCCGCAGAGTTCGTCGTCCAGAAAGCGCTGTATCTCGACCGGGTCCGCCGTCATCCATTCGCAGCCGGTCGACGGTTGCCCCTGATGCACGAACGGCGCGTTGAATGCTTGCAGCACCTTGCCGAACAGCATCGCGGGTTGGTTGCCGTCGGCAGAACGCGCTACGACGCCGAGTTGCGCCAGCGTGTCGTCGTCAACACCGGGCAATGCGCCCAGTGTGCCGCAGAGTACCGCGCCGGCCAGAAGGGAACCGTGGTTCTGGATGTGCGCTTGCGTGAGTGCGGAGCCCATGCTGTGGCCGAACGCAATCAAGGGCAGGTCGGGAAACTGCGTCCCGATCAGGCGGGATAGCTGGGCGATGTCGCTCGTCATGTCGGCCCACGCCGTGAGCCCGGCTTGCCCCAATGCAGCGGCCCCGGCGGTACGACCATGTCCGCGCAGATCAAGCGCGAAGACGACGTAGTGTCGAGCCGCCAGATAGCGGGCGAGCCGATCGTAGCGTCCGCCATGTTCGCAGATCCCGTGCGTGATCTGCACGGCCCCTCGCGGTGTCTCGTTGGCCGGCGGCGTCCATTTCCGGAAAAAGATCCTGGCGCCATCCACGTCTGACGAGAATGACGATTCTTCGTACCGGCAATCGGGTGATGCGGTCATGTCGGAGACTCCGTTTCACATTTGGGGGGAGAGGCTGTCGAGCGCGTGTATGTCTCGTGTTTTCGGAGCGACCGTGAAATGACGGCCTCGCTCTCGCGAAAACAGGACGGATGGTTCGTCTCGGGCGAGCATATCAGGAACGTGGGCCGGAGAATGGCGAAACCTGATATTAACGACTGTTGATGGGTAATTGGCATTAGATGCGTATGTTTTCTGTTGTGATTCGTTGAGTATTTTATTGGCGAGAGGTTTGCCGATGCGTCAGGCGACGTGCGCCTGTTACGTCGTCTATCGCACGATTTTTGAATCGCTGTGTGTCGTGTTCGGACACAGATACGTTGCGATACAAAGCATCCGGACGGTTCGGATATAAAACCGGTGAAGCGTTTCACACGGCGGCGCGGTGCCACGCGCCGCCGCTGCGAACGGCGAACCCTGAGCGCCCGCCCGTGCCGCGGGCCCCTTCCTTAGCAATCGACAATGGAGAACGAGTCATGCCTGATACCGTGAACACCCGCCGCCGCCTGATCCTGGGCACGACGCTGGCGAGCCTGAGCCTCGCCGACCTCGGGTTCGGCAACCTGGCGCGCGCGCAGTCGGCGCCCGCTGCACCGGCTGCGCCGCGCGCGGACGGCGTCGCGTCGCTGGGGACGATCCACCAGATCGACGCGGGCGTGCTCAACGTCGGGTATGCGGATCTCGGGCCGAAGAAGGGCCCCGTCGTGTTCCTGCTGCACGGCTGGCCGTACGACATCTACAGCTATGCGGAAGTCGCGCCGCTGCTCGTCGCGGCCGGTTATCGCGTGATCGTGCCGTACCTGCGCGGCTACGGCTCGACGACGTTCCGCTCGGCCGACACGGTGCGCAACGGGCAGCAGGCCGTGACGGCCGTCGACATCATCGCGCTGATGGATGCGCTGAAGATCGACCGCGCGGTGTTCGGCGGTTACGACTGGGGCGCGCGCACGGCCGACATCATCGCGGCGCTGTGGCCGCAGCGCGTGAAGGCGCTGGTGTCGGTGAGCGGCTACCTGATCGGCAGCCAGGAGGCGAACCGCAAGCCGCTGCCGCCGCAGGCGGAGTTCCAGTGGTGGTATCAGTTCTACTTCACGACCGAGCGCGGCGCGCTCGGCTACGCGGCGAACCGCGACGCGTTCAACAAGCTGATCTGGCAGCTCGCTTCGCCGAAGTGGCAGTTCTCCGACGAAACCTACGCGCGCTCGGCCGCGTCGTTCCAGAACCCCGATCACGTGGCCGTCGTGATCCACAACTATCGCTGGCGCCTCGGGCTCGCGAAGGGCGAAGCGCAATACGACGACATCGAGCGGCGTCTTGCCGCCGGGCCGGCGATCACCGTGCCGACGATCACGATGGAAGGCGACGCGAACGGCGCGCCGCATCCGGAACCGGCCGCGTACGCGAAGAAGTTCACGGGCAAGTACCAGCACCGGACGATCACCGGCGGCATCGGCCATAACCTGCCGCAGGAAGCGCCGCAGGCGTTCGCCGATGCGATCCTGCAAGTGGAGCATCTGTGATGCGGGCGGGTGGTGGCATCCTGCGTCGCGGCATGGGCCGCACGCTCGTCGCGGGCGCACTGTTGGCCGGCACGTTGTCGGCGAGCGGGCCGGCCGCGTTCGCGGAGCAGCCGAACCCGGCTGCTTCGCCGATCTACGGCGTGACGATTCCGCCCGGCTACCGGAAGTGGGAAATGGTCGCGCCGGCCGAAGAGGCCGCGCCGCTCGACGAGCTGCGCGTGGTGCTCGGCAACCCCGTCGCGATCCGCGCGCTCGAACAGGCGACGCTGCCGTTCCCCGACGGCACGATCCTCGTGAAGCTCGCGTACAAGCGCAAGCAGTCCGACGAGTTCGCGCCGGCGACGGTGCCCGGCCAGGCGACGACCGTGCAGGTGATGGTGAAGGACTCGCGCCGTTATGCCGCGACGGGCGGCTGGGGTTTCGGGCGCTTCATCAACGGCGTGCCGGCCGATATCGGCCAGCATCAGACGTGCTTTGCGTGCCACCAGGCGCGTGTGAAGAACCACGACTACGTGTTCACGCGGTTGGCGCCATGACGTGATGCGGCATCGCGGGTTCGATGCAACGAAAGGCGTGCCGCGCGAGGCACGCCTTTTTTTAGGTTCATCGCAGGAAACCGTGGAGCGTTTTCGAGCGATTGCATAATCTGACACATGATTTTAAGGATGTCGGAGGAAGCAATTGCTCGATCGAAAGGCACTTCAGGCGCTGGGCTGCTGGACCGGCTATCGGTTGGAACGGGTGGAATGGCCGCAAGGAGAAGAGCGCACGCTGTCGCTATATCTGAGGCCGGTCAGCAAGGTCATGTACTGCGAGCAATGCGGTGCACGCTGCCAGCAAATCCATGAGACGGTGGTTCGTCGAGTGCGCGATCTGCCGCTGTTCGAATATCGGGTGGTGCTGCACGTTCCCCGTCGCCGGGTCTGGTGCGAACACTGCGGCGGCCCGCGACTGGAGAAGCTGGCGTGGCTGGGCCGCTACCAGCGAGTGACGGAGCGGTTCGCCAAGGCTTGCGAGAAGTTGCTGCAAGCGGCCAGCGTACAAGCGGTGGCGGGCTTCTACGATCTGGGCTGGCACACGGTCAAATCGATCGACAAGATGCGCCTGCGAGCACGCGTGGCCGAGCCGGACTGGTCGACGATCCGCTATCTGGCGATGGACGAGTTCGCGCTGCACAAAGGCCATCGCTACGCCACGGTGGTGGTTGATCCGATCGGCCGGCAGGTGCTCTGGGTCGGGCCAGGACGTTCGCGCGAAACGGCGCGAGCCTTCTTCGAACAACTCCCTGAAGGCGTGGCCGAGCGTATCGAAGCAGTTGCGATCGACATGACCACGGCCTACGAGCTGGAGATCAAGGAACAGTGCCCGCAGGCGGAAATCGTCTTCGATCTGTACCACGTCGTGGCCAAGTACGGGCGCGAAGTGATCGACCGAGTTCGGGTGGATCAGGCCAACCAACTGCGAGATGACAAACCAGCGCGGAAGGTTCTGAAGTCCAGCCGCTGGCTGTTGCTGCGCAACCGCCATAACTTGAAACCAGAACAGGCGGTACACCTGAAGGAACTGCTGGCCGCCAATCAATCGCTGCTATGCGTCTATGTGCTGCGCGACGAACTCAAGCGGCTCTGGTTCTACCGAAAGCCAGCCTGGGCGGAAAAAGCCTGGGGGCAATGGTTCGAACAGGCCCAGCAAAGCGGGATTGCCGCCCTGCAAAAGTTCGCCCAGCGCTTGCAGGGGTATTGGCATGGAATCGTGACTCGCTGCCGCCATCCGCTCAATACCAGCGTTGTTGAAGGCATCAACAACACTATCAAGGTCATCAAGCGCAGGGCTTACGGGTACCGCGACGAGGAATACTTCTTCCTCAAGATCCGCGCCGCGTTCCCCGGAATTCCGCGATGAACCTTTTTTTATGGTGCGTGGGTGTGGCCGAACGCTTCGAATGGCGACTTTGTATCGCACTGTATCTGCGGCCGTTCCGGAAAAACTGGCATGCAGAAAGCACCGGTTTCGGAAACATGCCGGATACGTGAGCGGGTTCTACTGTCGACATGCAGCAAACATTCGATGCCAGACGTTTGCATCGGATGCCAAGTGATCGACACCCCAACTTTCGTCAAGGAGCATGCTCATGAAAACCGCCCGTATCCTCGCCGTTGCCGTCCTCGCCGCCATCCCCGCATTGTCGTTCGCCGATACCGGCCATGGCCTGACGCGCGCCGACGTGCGCGCCGAACTGGTCCGGCTGGAACAGGCCGGCTACAACCCGGCACGCAGCGAACCGCATTACCCGGACGACGTCATCGCCGCCACACAGCGAGTCGCGCGTTCCGACCAGAACGGCCCGTCGAAGTCGCAAGGCGACAACGTGGCCGATGCGTCGACGCCGAGTCATCGCGACTCGGCACGTGCGCGTTCCTCGCAGAACGCCGCCGACGACCTGTACGCGCATTCGTGATGCGCTGCTGCGCCTGCCGCATGTGCGGGCGCAGCCGCTACCGCAGCATGTTCAAACAACACAACAGATCAAGGAGCAAAACGATGGCCGGTTCGATGAAACGGGTTCTGGTATCCGCCGCGGTGATCGGTGGATTGTTCGGTGCGGTTGCGGTGCAGGCCGCGCCGAAGGATGACCTGAAGGGCACGAATGTCGTGCTCGTGCATGGCGCGTTTGCCGACGGGTCGAGCTGGAACCGCGTGATTCCGCTGCTCGAGGCGCGCGGGCTGCATGTGGTGTCGGTGCAGAATCCGCTGAGCTCGCTCGCCGACGATGCGGCCGCAACGAAGCGCACGATCGACGAGCAGAAGGGGCCGGTTGTGCTGGTCGGTCATTCGTGGGCCGGTGTCGTGATCAGCGACGCGGGCAACGACGACAAGGTGAAGTCGCTCGTCTATGTCGCGGCGTTCGCGCCCGACGATGGCCAGTCGATCGCCGACGTCACGCAGGGGCTGCCCGCGCCCGCATGGGCCGGCGAGCTGCGCAAGGATGCGGGCGGGTTCACGCGGCTGTCGGACAAGGCGATCGCACAGGATTTCGCGCCGGACCTGCCGCCCGCGCAGCAGCGGATCGTCGCGGCGACCCAGGGGCCGTGGTACGGCGGTTGCATTTCGGAGAAGGTCTCGCAGGCCGCGTGGCATGCGAAGCCGTCGTCGTTCGTCGTCGCGACGCAGGACCGGATGATCGATCCGAAGCTGCAGGAAACGATGGCGAAGCGGATCGGCGCGACGGTCACGCGCGTGAACGGCAGCCATGTCGCGATGCTGAGCCAGCCGAAGGCTGTGGCCGACGCGATCATCGCGGCCGCGGAACGCGCGAAGCAGGATACGCAGTGAGCGGATGCCGCGCGGCCGTCGTACGGCGATGTCAACCGGCCGGCGCGGCACCCGATCGTCATTGACGACAGCTCATCGGACCCGCGCCGGCGGCGGCTTCCGGATCGCCGCAGTACAGCAGGTGATAGTGCTGCGGATCGCTATAGAGTGCGTGGAAACCCGTTTCGACGAACACGGATGCCAGGTTCCCGATCACCAGGGCCGCGAACAACCCGACCGCGAGCTTCACGAACGGCGACCGCCCCGCATCGCCGGACCGCGCCACGCCGACGTGAATCGACTGCAGGCGCGTCTGGAACGCAAGCATCAGCACGCAATAGATGATGCTTGCGGTCAGTGCGACATAGGACGCGGTGTACATGTGCATGCCCAGAATCGCACCGCCATAAGGTGGGGTGCCGGGCAACACGTGCAGGAACATCTGCATCAACCCGATCAGGCTGCCGACCAGCGCACCGACTGCGCTCAATGCATAGTTGGCGGGAGAAGGATTGCGGCTCCACACGTTCAACAGCAGTCCCGCGCCGAGCAGCATGAATGCGACCCGCTGGAGATTGCAGAGCGAGCACGGCAGTTCACCGTGTGCCAGCTGGAAATAGAACGCGACGAGCAGCACCGCATTGACGCCGTATAGCGCCAGCAAATCGATCAGGCGATTGGCTTTCATTTGTTTGACCTCTTACCAGGAGCCGTAGGTGGCGAACTGCGGAATGTGATGCGATCCGTGATGAATGGCCCATGCCGCGACCAGTAGCGTGGTCAGCCACCACGTCGCGCCAGCGGCCCTGTCGCGTCCCAGCAAGGACAGCAGGAGCGCCACGGCGGCGGACAGGAATGGAATGAATCCGATGAACATGATCGACCTCGATTAGTTGGAAACTGTCGCCAGGCAAGGCGCATGAAACAGGCTGCCGTGCACCATCCCGCGGCATGTGCGCACGATCACCATGGCCCACAAGCCGCCGAGCAACACGGCGAGCAACGTACCGAATACGGCGAATCCCTCAAAACCCGTCACGTGGTACAGGCTCAGCGACGCGGCGGTATAAACCCCCAGCGGAAACGTGAAACCCCACCAGCCGAGATTGAACGGCAGTCCTTCGCGGCAATAGCGCATCGTGAAGAGCACGGCGCACGCAAGCCACCAGAGACCGGCGCTCCAGAGCAGAAGGCCGCCGACAATGCCGAAGTCCCGCGCCAGCACCGCCACGCTGGCCAACGGCGTACCGGCGAACGCAACAGGTGCGGCCTGACCGAGCGTCAGCAGACCCAGCGCGCCGGTACCGATCGGGCCGAGCGTCAACCAGCTCGACGGACCGAGGTCGCGGTGCGGCAACTTGTGGATGACGAGCCGGAAGAACACGAGCGTCAGAATCGCGAACGCGAGCGGGACCGAGATGGCCCACAGCACGTACCCCGCGCCGATCAGCAGCCGGGCCTGCGACCCGACGAAATGCGGCGCGAGGGTCGCCGCGCTCGACGCCGCCACTTCCGGTGCGACGATCGGCAGCAGCAGGACCGCGGTCAGGCGTTCGAACGTGTGTCCCTGCTCGGTGAACATCAGGAACGGCACGCCGATCGCGACGACGACCGACAGCAGCGCGTCGAAACACCACAACGCATAAGCAAGCGCATTGGCCTCGGCGTGCCCGCCCGTGAACAGGACGATGCCGTTGATGATCGGCACGAGGCCCATCGGCACCGCGCCGAGAAACATCGACTGGACCGGATGGTGCAGCAGCGGCCGAATCGTTTCCGGGAACCGGATCGCCCGCGCAGTCAACATCGCGGCGAAGGCGAGATACAGCACGATGTCGATGATCCACAACGCCGATGCCAGTGCCCGCTGCCCGCTGAAGTGCAGCGGTAGTCCGGCGAGCACCAGCGACACGATGCCGTTTCCCATCGTCATCGCGAACCAGTTGGGCGTGAATTGCCGGATTCTGTCGGACAGGCCACGCGGCGCGCCGATGGTCGAGTTGGTCTTGGTCATTTGATTCTCCGTGTCGAAGAACTGCATGACTGGATTCTAGGGAGCGGCTTTGTATAATAAAAATACATCGTTTTGATGCTTCCTATATCACGATCATATACGTCGATGAACTTCACTCACTTGGCCGCGTTTCACGCGGTTGTCGAAACCGGCAGCGTCACGGCAGCCTCCGAAAGACTGCACGTCAGCCAGCCCGCGCTCACACGCGAGATTCGGGAGCTCGAGGAACGGCTGGGCGTGACGCTGTTCGACCGCATGCCGCGCGGCATGCGGCCCACGGAAGCGGGCCGACTCCTCGCCGAATATGCCGCCCAGATTTTTTCGCTGGCCGATGTTGCCGAGGCGGCGGTCGGCGAGTTCGCCGGCCTCACGAGAGGTCAGCTCGGCATCGGTTCGAGCCGGACCATCGGCGTGTATCTGCTGCCGGCCGTGCTGGACGCATTCCGCACGCGCTATCCGGGCATCACGGTCGATCTCCGGATTTCGAACAGCGAGAACATCGAAAACGCCGTTCTCGCGAACGAGCGCCAGATCGGCATGATCGAAGGGCCTTACGACAACACCGCATTCGATGCAGCCGTCATTGGCCGGGACGCCCTGATCGCGGTCGCCGCGCCGACGCACCCGCTGGCACGCAAACGGCAATTGACCGCCGATGCAATCGGAACCGCGGAACTGGTCATGCGCGAACCCGGTTCGGGAACGCGAACGGTCGTCGAGCAGGCCTATGCGCAGCGAGGGTTGACGTTGGCGCCGAAGCTGTCGGTCGGCAGCGCCGAGGCGATCAAGCAACTGGTGAGGCTCGGCAATGCGATCGCCTGGGTCTCGCGTAGCACCGTCACCGAAGAGCTCTCGTCAGGCACGCTGGTACAACTGCCCGTCAAGGACCTCAAGATCGAGCGCAATCTCTGCATGATCTGGCGCAAGGGCGGCAGCTTGAGCCCGAGCGCGCACGCGTTTCGCGAACTCGCCACGGACGTGTTCAAGCGTTCGCGGTGACGTGGACGGCAGTGCCCGAGTCGAGTCGCCGCGTCTGCAACGTTCCGGCTCGGGATATCGCGGCGCGGATCGCCCGCGCTGCCCGTCAACGACCGGCCTGGACCGCGCCATGCTGCTGCGCGGCGGCCTGAGCCGCGACCCTTGCTTCGGCGGCCTGGATGTCGTCCGGATAGTGCGGATCGTCGCCCGCCGCGGGCTGGTAGCCCGCCTGCTCGAGGCGCACGAGGTCGGCGATGACTTCGGCACGGGTCAAGGGCGCCGAGGTCGTATTCGCGTAGCTTGCGGTGGCGCTGGTCAGTGCGGCAGCAGCCAGTGCGAAACAAATGAGCGATTTCATATTCTTCTCCTGAAAACATAAAAAATGGACGCGCGCTGATACGGGCGCCGCGGTCGCAGGCAGAGCGATCGTCGCGAATGAAACACCGGTGGAAAGCCGGTGTTTCATATCGGTATCCTTAATAAAACAAAGTGACGAGCGAACTGAACCGGATCCGTCGCGTTCTAGCGCGGAGATCGAACCATGCACACGTTGATCGCTTTGCCTGTCTGGAACCCCGTCAATCGTGTCGGCGGGGCAATGTCGATATCTTGGGCCGAGACGCGATAGATGAAAAATATATCGTTGGTATCGACTTGATGCGTTCTTGATATATGAGCGCCAACACGAGCCGTGTCATCCCTTCCATGCAGGTTCGCCGTAGCGACGAACTGCATCAATCCGCCCGATAGCGCACAACCGCGATAGCAATTCATTCGGCGCTGATTAGGAAATGAATTTTTATTGGTTCTGCCTGCCCGGCCGCACTCGCATAGTGGGGCTGACGGCTATAGACAGCACGCAAGCTGCAACGGCCGCATTCCCGGTGTTTTTGTTCATACGAATCCACGAAAACAAGGAAGTGTCATGACGGTTGCATTGGAAGCACGAACCGCTGCGCAGCAGGCGCTCGAAGACGCCCGCGCGGCGGCCGCATCGGCCGGCACGCCCTACGCGGGCGGTGTGGCGCCGGAAGCCGCGTGGGCGCTGTTCTCGGCGGGCGACGCGCTGCTGGTGGATGTGCGCACGGCCGAAGAACGGAAATTCGTCGGCCACGTACCGGCGTCGCTGCATGTGCCGTGGGCGACCGGCACGAGCCTGACGCGCAACCCGCGCTTCGTCCGCGAACTGGAAGCGAAGACCGGCAAGGACGCGGTGGTGCTGTTGTTGTGCCGCAGCGGCAACCGGTCCGCGCAGGCGGCCGAGGCCGCGGCGAAGGGCGGCTTCGCGCAGGTATTCAACGTGCTCGAAGGGTTCGAGGGCGACCTCGACGAGCGGCAGCATCGCGGCGGCAGCAACGGCTGGCGTTTTCGCGGCCTGCCGTGGGCGCAGGACTGATTCACGGCCGAAACGGGAGAAGGCATCATGGCCGCATTCGAAATCGACGACATCGTTCAGTCGCTGCAAACCGTGCGCCGCGCGTGGCGCGAGAAGCAGCGGCGCTCGCTCGAACCGGGCGGGCGCGACCTGCCGGCGCGCGAGGCGCTCGCGCAGATCATCGGCGCGCTGAAAGGCGTGCTGTTCCCGATGCGGCTCGGCCCGCCCGACCTGCGCCAGGAGAGCGAGAACTTCCACGTGGCCCATGCGCTCGACGCGGCGCTGAACGCGCTGCTCGCGCAGGTGACGCTCGAGTTGCGCTATGCGGCGCGCCAGCGCAACGCCGACGGCACGATCGATCCGGTCGGCGACACCGCTTCGACGGCCGTGCAGGCGTTCGCCGCGCGGCTGCCCGAGATTCGCCGGCTGCTCGACAGCGACGTGCTCGCCGCTTTCCACGGCGATCCGGCGGCCGGCAGTGTCGACGAGGTGCTGCTGTGCTACCCGGGCATCCTCGCGATGATCCACCACCGGCTCGCGCATGAGCTGTACCGGCTCGGCCTGCCGCTGCTCGCGCGGATCATCGCCGAGCAGGCGCATGCGGAGACGGGCATCGACATTCATCCGGGCGCGCGTATCGGCGCGGGTTTCTTCATCGACCACGGCACGGGTGTCGTGATCGGCGAAACGGCGATCATCGGCGAGCGCGTGCGCGTGTACCAGGCCGTCACGCTCGGTGCGAAGCGTTTCCCGCGCGATGCGGCCGGCCATCTGGAGAAAGGGCTCGCGCGCCATCCGATCGTCGAGGACGACGTGGTGATCTATGCGGGCGCAACGATACTCGGCCGCGTGACGATCGGGCGCGGCGCGGTGATCGGCGGCAACGTGTGGCTCACGCAGGACGTGGCGGCCGGCGCGAACGTCACGCAGGCCGTGCTGCGCAGCGAAGCGAACGCCGCGCCGCGCGCGGCGGCACCGGTCGCATAGGGCACGCCATGAGCGACCTCATCCATCACTTCGGCGCCAACGTGCGCAAGCTGCGCGAAGCGCGCACGTGGTCGCAGGAGCAGCTCGCCGAGCACGCGGGGCTGAACCGTTCGTATGTCGGCGAGATCGAGCGCGGCGAGGCGATCGCGTCGATCGTCACGGCCGACAAGATCGCGCGTGCGTTCGACGTGTCGATCTCGACGCTGCTGCCCGGTGCGTACGTCACCTGAGGCCGCCTCGTTACGTTTCCCTTTCGGTTGTGCGCGACCTGACGGCTATAGCATGTTGAGCCGGCAGGTGCGTGCTTCCGATAATCACCCCGCGTCATAAGCAATCCCGTTTTTCATCTTAAGAACCCGGAGCCACACATGTCGACCGTTGCAAGCGGCACGGCCGCGCTGAGCGATCACGCCGCCCGCCAACTAGCGAACGCTACCAAGACCGTCCCCCAGCTTTCCACGATCACGCCGCGCTGGCTGACCCACCTGCTGCAATGGGTGCCGGTCGAGGCCGGCATCTATCGGCTGAACCAGGTGAAGAACCCGGAAGCCGTGCGCGCCGCCTGCACGCAGCTCGAGGACGAAAGCGTGCTGCCGCAGACCTTCGTGCCGTACGAGGAACAGCCGCGCGAATACTTCCTGAATGCGGTGAGCACGGTGCTCGACGTGCATACGCGGATCTCCGATCTTTACAGCAGTCCTCATGACCAGATCAAGGAACAGCTGCGCCTGACGATCGAAACGATCAAGGAGCTGCAGGAAAGCCAGCTGATCAACAACCCCGACTACGGGCTGCTGGCCAACGTGACCGACGAACAGCGGATCTTTCCGCTGACGGGCGCGCCGACGCCGGACGATCTCGACGAGCTGCTGACGAAGGTGTGGAAGGAGCCCGCGTTCTTCCTCACGCACCCGCTCGCGATCGCCGCGTTCGGCCGCGAATGCACGCGGCGCGGCGTGCCGCCGCCGACGGTCAGCCTGTTCGGTTCGCAGTTCCTCACGTGGCGCGGCATTCCGCTGATTCCGTCGGACAAGGTGCCGGTCGCGGACGGCAAGACCAAGATCCTGCTGCTGCGCGTCGGCGACAAGCGGCAGGGCGTCGTCGGCCTGTATCAGCCGGGCGTCGCGGGCGAGCAGGGGCCGGGCCTGTCGGTGCGCTTCATGGGGATCAACAACCAGGCGATCGCGTCGTACCTGATCTCGCTGTATTGCTCGCTTGCGGTCCATTCGCCGGATGCGCTGGCTGTCCTCGATGACGTCGAAATCGCCAAGTTCCATGACTATCCCGACACCTACCGTTAATCCCGGCCTGGCCGGCGGCGACGCGCTCGCGCTGCCGCACGCGCCGTTGCCGGCCGGGTTGCCCGACCCCGCGACGCTCGCGCGGCTCGCGTCCGAGTTCTTCGCGACGCCGCCCGGACAAGCGACCGCGCCCGGGCTGTCGGCCGGCAGCGGCGCGGTCGGCGGCGTGCCGTCGGCGCTGCCGGCTGCCGCGCCGATCCTCGCGTCGGTGAGCAACCCGGCGCCCGCCGGCTCGCCGCTCGCGGGGCCCGGCGGCACGGGCACCGGCGTGCCGGGCCTCGCGCTGCCGCAGGGCAAGGCGGCCGGCACGAACCTCGCACCGTCCGCGCCGACGCATGTGCTGTCGCTCGGCAATCGCGTGCCCGCGCTCGCGCCGCATGCGGCCGCGCAGAACGGGCTGCCCGACAACGTCGTGTCGATCGCACCCGCGCTCGAACCGCGCATCGGCGGCGCGGCGCTTGGCGTGCCGCAGGTGAATGCGGCCGCGTCGGAAGGTGCCGTGAAGCCGTCGCCGTACTACTTCACCGACGGTTCGCTGCAGGGCTGGCAGGCCACGCCGCAGGACATCGTCGTGCCGTCGAACGGCCTCGCGTCGCCGGAAGCGTTCGGGTTGCCGGGCGACGCTGCGCTGCGCGACCTGCTCGCCGTGCATCGTGACGCGCCGGTTTCGCGCGCATCGGGCGTGGACGTGCCGCGTTATTTCATCGACGATGCGCACGCGGTCGAGCCGCAAAGCAACCTGCATCGCGGCGCGCACCCGCCGTTCGACGTGAACGCGATCCGCCGCGATTTCCCGATCCTGCAGGAGCGCGTGAACGGCAAGCAGCTCGTGTGGTTCGACAACGCGGCGACCACGCACAAGCCGCAGGCCGTGATCGATCGCCTCGCGTATTTCTATGCGCACGAGAACTCGAACATCCACCGTGCCGCGCATGCGCTGGCCGGCCGCGCGACGGATGCTTACGAGCATGCGCGGGAAACGGTACAGCGCTTCATCGGCGCATCGTCACCGGACGAGATCGTGTTCGTGCGCGGCACGACGGAGGCGATCAACCTGATCGCGAAGACGTGGGGCGCGCAGAACGTCGGCGAAGGCGACGAGATCATCGTGTCGCATCTCGAGCATCACGCGAACATCGTGCCGTGGCAGCAGCTTGCCGCGCAGAAGGGCGCGACGCTGCGCGTGATTCCGGTCGACGATTCGGGGCAGGTGCTGCTCGACGAATACCGGAAGCTGCTCAACGACCGCACGAAGATCGTGTCCGTCACGCAGGTGTCGAACGCGCTCGGCACGGTCGTGCCGGTGAAGGAGATCGTCGAGCTTGCGCATCGCGCGGGCGCGAAGGCGCTCGTCGACGGCGCGCAGTCGATCTCGCACATGCGCGTCGACGTGCAGGCGCTCGATGCGGATTTCTTCGTGTTCTCCGGGCACAAGATCTACGGGCCAACCGGCATCGGTGTCGTGTACGGCAAGCGTGCGATCCTCGACGACATGCCGCCATGGCAAGGCGGCGGCAACATGATCGCGGACGTGACGTTCGAGCGCACGGTATTCCAGCCGCCGCCGAACCGGTTCGAGGCCGGCACCGGCAACATCGCGGATGCGGTCGGGCTTGGCGCGGCGCTCGACTACGTGAGCCGCGTCGGCATTGAGAACATCGCGCGTTACGAGCACGACCTGCTCGCGTATGCGACGAGCGTGCTCGCACCGGTGCCGGGTGTGCGGCTCGTCGGCACCGCGCGCGACAAGGCGAGCGTGCTGTCGTTCGTGCTGAAGGGCTATGAGACCGAGGAAGTCGGGCAGGCGCTGAACGAAGAGGGCATCGCGGTGCGCTCGGGGCATCACTGCGCGCAGCCGATCCTGCGGCGTTTCGGGCTCGAGGCAACGGTGCGGCCGTCGCTCGCGTTCTACAACACGTGCGACGAGGTCGATGCGCTCGTTCGTGTGGTGCGGCGGCTTGCGACGCGGCGTTGACGCTGCGCGCTTGCGGCGGCCCTCGCGGGCTGCCGCAAGCGCTTTCCCGCTACCCGGTCAGAAGCGCACGACCTGCTTTTGCTCGACCGTGAAGCCGTCGCGCAACACGCACGCGGAATCGGCGAAGTAGCGACGGGTTTCCGACAACAGGTCGGTGTTGCCGCGACGGCAGAACACCACACCCGACCCTTCCTCCGTCAGCAGTTCGTCGATCAGCGATTCGGGTTGCCCGATATCGGCGAGATGGACGTTCTGCACGCCGTGCGCAAGCGCATCGAGCGCTTCCCGCACGCAGGGCGCCGCATCGGCGGCCGGATGCTCGGTGAGCCATTGCTCGAGTTCCGTGATGCCGTACAGCCCCGCGAGTTCGCCGAGTTCGCGCAGCAGCGCGCTGTCGACCATCATCACCAGCGTCACCGCGCCGGTGCGTTGTGCGAAGAGACTGCCGAGTTGGTTCGGGCGCAGCAGGCGATCCTCGCCGTTGTCATCCGGCGCGATAGGCATCACGACGGGCACCAGCCCGTTTCCGAGAAACGCGTTTAACGCGGTGCCGTCGAATTGCGTGACCGGGCTCGTGTTCGTCCGGTCGGATTCAGCGCTGGCCACCAGCAGGCCGCCGTCGTGACCGTCGATGCCGATCGCCTTGACGCCGTGGCTGCCGATCAGGCGAACGAGTTCGTGGTTGACCTCGGCCATTGCGGCGCGCGCGGCCTGGACGGACTGCGTGCCGGGTGCGGACGGTCCGCCCTGGACGACGACCGGACGAACGCCGGTCAGCGCGAGCAGCGCGACATCTTGTGCGAACGCCTGGCGAAAACGCGCATCGCGCGCGGCGCCGCCATCGACGATGACGACGGTCTGCCCGTGCAGGGCCTGCATGAACGGCAGCGAGCGAGCCAGTCCGGCCACGCGCCGTGATGAAAGGGTGGGACTTTCAGGGTCTGGGAACATGAGATGTCGAAAGAATGAAGGGAGTGCCTGTCGCCGCACGGTGCGGCATCAGTGCGTGCGTTGCATGAGCCGGTGAATCTCGTCGGGCGTCTGCGCGTCGCGCGACGCCTGCCGGAACGCGCGATCGCTGAAACACCGTGCCGCGTCGGCGAGCAGTTCGAGGTGTGCGCGGTCGTCCTCTTTCGGCAGGACCAGCACGATGAATTCGCGCACGGGCTTGCGGTCCGGCGCGTTGAACGTGAACGGGTACAGTGCGCGAACGAACAGCGCGACGGCCGAGCCGAGTCCGTCGACCCGTGCATGCGGAATCGCGACGCCCTGGCCGAGGCCGGTCGAGCCGAGCTGTTCGCGTTTCGTCAGCTCGGTCCTGATCCGTTCCGTGGAAACCCCGCTGCTACGCGCGATGTAGCGCGCGGCGAGGTCGAACAACTGGATCGCGCTCTCGACCGGCACGTCGAGCAGGATGTTGTCCGGCGGACAGGCGTCGGCCAGCCGGGTCGCGAGCGGCATGCCGCCGCGCCGGTGGGGAAGGTCGGGTTGGCCGCCGACGGCGGCCTGCTGCGTTTGCATGCGGATCTCTCCGTGTCGGGATGACAGGGAAATCCTAGACAAAACCGCGTAAAGGCGGTGTCAGATACGCGGGGGGCCGGCATTAAAATTGTGTATCGATCTGCGAACATCTTCAGGTGCCCGACAGCACGAACGGCAGCGTCGTCAGCAGAAAGACCGAGATGCCGACGACCGGCGCACCGAACGCGATCGCCGCGAACGCCACCGCGGCGCTGGTCAGCACGAGGGTTCTCGACACCCGGCGGTGCCGGTCGTGTGCCGTCGCCCTGTCTTCGCGGATGGCATCGGCCCGCGCGCCGATCACGTGTTTCCAGAACGTCAAGCCAAGCATGATTGCTCCTGTATGAAAGACGACCGAGACGGGGCGCGCGATGCGCCGTGCATGCGTATCAGCAACGCTTGAGCTTGAGCACGCGCGAGATCTGCCCGGACGTGAAGCTGCTGTTGCGCACGTAAGGCGCGCAGTCGAGCGGCGCCGTGAGCGATTCGCTGACGACGTACTGGCCGACAAAGCGGAACGCATCCGTTTCCATCTTGATGAACACCGGAATCGCGTCGCGTTGTGCGGCGAGCGTCCTGCCGGCCGCGCGTGCGGACGCGCTGCCGTCGCAGAGGATCACGTCGGGTGCGTGCGGGTTGAGGTCCGTGCGCAGGCAGGCGGCCACGACCTTGCCGTTCTTCGTCGGCAGGAACGCCTGTTTGCTGCCGCCGCATGCGGTGTGGATGAATTCGCGCGTGTATTGCTTGTCGATCTCGAACATGACCGGACTCCCGTATCGGAAATTTCCGTGGATAAACTCAGGTATGCAAAGTAATTGGACCGGTTCGGCATGCCGGATGCGGGCATGCGGTCGGTCATCGCCGGCAAGGCGGATCGATGGCGCGTCGTTGCAAGGATGTACCGCACGCAGTCGCTTGAGCGCACGATGCGTGATTAGCGCATCGACGTCGTGTTCAAGCGTGCGCGGGAAAAACTACGGCGCGCACCGCCCGCCTGTCGGCAGGACGGTGGCTCGGGAAAAGGAGACGCAGGCGTCCTGCCTGTCAGGCAGAAAAGCAACTCGGAGGGCGAGGACTTCGGATGCGCATGGTGCGTGCTCGGTGAGGGATAGCGAACACATTCTAGTGAACGCACGCGCGGCCGCAAGTAAAAAGGTCGTAAAGGTTGCGGCAGCGTTATCGACTTGTGAAACGACTGATGACACAGGATGAATCGATGCAACGATACGCCACACGAAGTGTGTGCCCGACCGACGCGATACGCTTGCATGCCAAGCCGGACGGACGGTTCGCATGATCCAACGAAAAAACGCGTGACGACTGCCGTCGCCACGCGTTGCACGTTTCCACAAGACCGCGCGCATACCGGCGAACCGGCGCGCGGCGCTGTGTCAGAAATCGAAGCCCGGCCCACCCGCACCCGGCCCGCCCGGCCCCGCGACCGGCGCTGCATCCTTCGGCGCTTCGAACACGGTCGCATCGGTCGTCAGCAGCAACCCTGCCACCGACGCCGCGTTCTGCAGCGCCGTGCGCGTGACCTTGGTCGGATCGAGCACGCCCGATTCGACGAGGTCGCCGTACTCGCCGGTCTGCGCGTTGTACCCGAAGTTGCCCGAGCCTTCCGCGACCTTCGCGACGACGACGCTTGCTTCCTCGCCCGCGTTCGTGACGATCTGGCGCAGCGGTTCCTCGAGCGCGCGCAGCACGATCTTGATGCCTGCGTCCTGATCGGCGTTCACGCCCCTCAGTTCGCGGATCGCCTGCCGCACGCGGATCAGCGCGACACCGCCGCCCGGCACGATGCCTTCCTCGACGGCCGCGCGCGTCGCGTGCAGCGCATCGTCGACGCGATCCTTCTTTTCCTTCACCTCGATCTCGGTCGCACCGCCGACCTTGATCACCGCGACGCCGCCCGCGAGCTTCGCGACGCGTTCCTGCAGTTTTTCACGGTCGTAGTCGGACGTCGCTTCCTCGATCTGCACGCGGATCTGCTTCACGCGCGCCTCGATGTTCTTCGCATCGCCGGCGCCGTCGATCACGGTCGTGTTCTCCTTGCCGACCTCGATGCGCTTCGCCTGGCCGAGTTCGGCGAGCGTCGCCTTCTCGAGCGTCAGCCCGGTTTCCTCGGCGATGACCTGCCCGCCGGTGAGGATCGCGATGTCTTCGAGCAGCGCCTTGCGGCGGTCGCCGAAGCCCGGCGCCTTGACGGCAACCGTCTTCAGGATCCCGCGGATGTTGTTCACGACGAGCGTCGCGAGCGCTTCGCCCTCGACATCCTCCGCGATGATCAGCAGCGGCCGGCCCGACTTCGCGACCTGTTCGAGCACCGGCAGCAGGTCGCGGATGTTCGAGATCTTCTTGTCGTGCAGCAGGATGTACGGGTTCTCGATCTCGGCGATCTGCTTGTCGGGATTGTTGATGAAGTACGGCGACAGGTAGCCGCGATCGAACTGCAGCCCCTCGACGACGTCCAGCTCGTCGGCGAGCGACTTGCCGTCCTCGACGGTGATCACGCCTTCCTTGCCGACGCGGTCGATCGCTTCGGCGATACGCTGGCCGATCGACTCCTCGCCGTTCGCGGAGATCGTCGCGACCTGCGCGATTTCCTTGCTCGTGGTGGTCGGCTTGCTGATCTTCTTCAGTTCTTCGACGGCCGCCGCGACGGCCTTGTCGATGCCGCGCTTCAGGTCGAGCGGGTTGAGCCCGGCCGCGACGTATTTCTGGCCTTCGCGCACGATCGCCTGTGCAAGCACGGTGGCCGTGGTCGTACCGTCGCCGGCTGCGTCGCTGGTGCGCGACGCGACTTCCTTCACGAGTTGCGCGCCGATGTTCTGAAGCTTGTCCGCGAGTTCGATTTCCTTCGCGACCGACACGCCGTCCTTCGTGACGACCGGCGCGCCGAAGCTGCGTTCGAGCACGACGTTACGGCCCTTCGGCCCGAGCGTGACCTTCACCGCGTTCGCGAGAATGTTCACGCCTTCGGTCAGCTTCGAACGTGCGACGTCGCTGAAAATGATTTCCTTGGCTGCCATGATTGCGCTCCGTTATTGATTGACGACGGCGACGATGTCTTCCTCGCGCAGCACGAGGAACTCATTGCCGTCCACCTTGACGGCCTGACCCGCGTACTTGCCGAACAGCACGCGCTCGCCGACCTGCAGGTCGAGCACGATGCGCTGGCCGTCCGAGTCCTTGCGGCCGGGGCCGACGGCGATCACTTCACCCTGGTCGGGCTTCTCCGCGGCGCTGTCGGGGATCACGATGCCCGACGCGGTGGTGGTTTCCTGGTCGAGTCGTTTGACGATGACGCGGTCGTGCAAGGGGCGTAGGCTCATCTCTTCGTCCTGTCCTGTTCTGTCGAAATTGGCTGGCACTCTTCATCGGAGAGTGCTGACGAGTATAGAAACGAGCCGCGGCGCGATCCAATAACGGATTCGGAAATGCATTTGCGCGAATGCGCTATGGACGGGGGACGGGCGAGGCCGCCGTCAGATCAGCAGCGATACCGTCCTGAACAGCGCGAGATCCTCCTTGCGCGCCGATCGCGCATGGCGGCGGATCACGTGCAGCAGGCAATCGATGAAGCAGCGTGCTGCGTCGCTCAGCGTGCTGCTGCGGCGTGTGACGATGCCGAGGTCGCGCGGCTCGAACGTCTCCTTCAACTGCAACGCACGCATCCGGTCGCCGAACGGCGGCACGGCGGCGAGAATCGTCGGGCACCACGTGCACATGTCGGCCTGCTCGAGCATCGTCTGCAGCATCGCGACCGATTGCGCGCGCACGATGCGTCGCTCGTCGATCTGCGCGCCGTGGCGCGTGAACAGGTAGTCGACGAGTGCGGCCTGCCCGTCGGCCGCGAAATTCAGCACCCAGTCCCGGTCGAGCAGGTCGTGGATCGACCGCACGCGTTCGCACGGATGGCCGGCCCGCACCATGACCGAGGTGTCGTAGCGCAGCATCGGCTCGAACGCGAATTCCTGCGTGCCGCCCGGCTGGACGTGGCCGAGCGCGAAGTCCATGCTGCCGTCGCGCAACAACGGCTGCGCGACGGCCATCAGTGCTTCGTAGAGTTCGAGGCGCACGTCGGGCATTTGCTCGCGAAACCGCAGCACGGCTTCCGCGAGGAACGTCACCGTGAGCCACGGCGTTACGCCGATGCTCAGCCGGCCCTCGACGCGGCCGCGCATGCGCTCGAGATCGCTTTGCGCGTGTTCGAGCTGCTTCAGCACGAGTTTCGCGTGCGTGAGCAGCGTCTTGCCGTATTCGGTGAAGCCGATGCCTTCCGGCGCGCGCACGAGCAGCGGCAGGCGCTCGCTCGCTTCCAGTTCGCGCAGCGCGCGCGTGACGGCCGCCTGCGACAACCCGAGCAAGCGCGCCGCGCCGCGAATGCTCCCGGCCTCCGCGCTCGCGACGAGCGCCTGCAACTGATGCAGCTTCATCGTGCTCATGGTGCGATACCCGACAACGAAAGGTTGTCATCATAACGAAACCGCGGCTGTTCGCCGGGATTTTCGCTGCATACGATTCGGCCACGATCGGTCATCCGGGCGATCGACCGCAGAACGTATCGAGGAGAATCGGGGTTGGACCACGAACACATTCCATCGGAAATGGCGGCCATCGAGGCGGAGATGATTGCGCTGCGCCACCGGCTGCACGCGCATCCCGAACTCGGCTTCGAGGAACACGCGACCAGCGAACTCGTGGCCGATTGCCTGACAACGTGGGGTTATCGGGTAACACGCGGGCTCGGCGGCACGGGCGTGGTCGGCACGCTGACGCGCGGCGCCGGGAAGCGGCTCGGGCTGCGCGCGGACATGGACGCGCTGCCGATCCGCGAGACCACCGGGCTGCCGCATGCGAGCCGGCGCGACGGCGTGATGCACGCGTGCGGCCACGACGGTCATACGGCGATGCTGTTGGCGGCGGCGCGCTGCCTGACGGAACGCGAGCGCTTCGCGGGCACGCTGAACGTGATTTTCCAGCCGGCCGAAGAAGGGCTCGGCGGCGCGAAGCGGATGATCGACGACGGCCTGTTCACGCAGTTCCCGTGCGACGCCGTGTTCGCGATGCATAACGTGCCGGGCCTGCCGGCCGGCGTGCTCGGTTTCTGCGACGGCCCGGCGATGGCGTCGGCCGACGAGGTGCGCGTGCGCGTGATCGGGCGCGGCGGGCATGGCGCCGCGCCGCATACGACGATCGATCCGGTGGTGGTGTGTGCGTCGATCGTGATGGCGTTGCAGACGGTGGTGTCGCGCAACGTGAATCCGCAGGAACTGGCGATCGTCTCGGCCGGCTCGATCCATGCGGGCACCGCATCGAACGTGATCCCGCCGCATGCGGAACTCGAACTCAGCGTGCGCGCGTTGTCGCCGGACGTGCGCGCGCTGCTCGAACAGCGCATCCGCGCGATCGTGCACGGGCAGGCCGCGAGCTACGGCGCGACGGCCGAGATCGACTATCGATACGGCTATCCGGTGCTCGTCAATCATGCGGCGGAAACGGACTTTGCGCGCAACGTGGCCCGCGAGTGGGGCGGCGATGCGGCACTGATTCCGCATCTGCGGCCGATCGCGGCGAGCGAGGACTTCGCATTCATGCTCGAGGCTTGCCCGGGCAGCTACCTGTCGATCGGCAATGGCGACGGCGCGGCCGGATGCGGGCTGCATCACCCGGGCTATGACTTCAACGACGCGTGCCTTGCGACCGGCGCGAGCTACTGGATCGCGCTCGCGGAGCGATACCTCGCGTGATGCGGTTGCACGATTTCATTTCACGAATCACGATTTACACAAGGAGACTGGCAATGAAACAGTGGATGGTAGCGCTCGCGGTGGCGCTGGCGGCAGGGACGGCGCATGCCGGCGACTGGACGGGCAAGGAGATCCGCCTCGCGGTCGATCCGACTTACCCGCCGCTCGAATACAAGCTGCCCGACGGCACGCTGACGGGCTTCGGGATCGACATCACGAACGCGTTGTGCGCGGAACTGCACGCGCGCTGCGTGTGGGTCGAGTCGAGCTTCGACGGGATGATTCCGGGGCTGCTCGCGCGCAAGTTCGACGTGATCGCGTCGTCGATGACGATCACGCCGAAGCGGATGCAGCAGATCGCGTTCACGAACCGGATCTCGAACGCGCCGGCGCGACTGGTCGTGCACAAGGGGTCGCCACTGCTGCCGAGCGCCGAGTCGCTGAAGGGCAAACGCGTCGGGGTCGAGCAGGGTTCCGCGCAGGCCGACTACGCGGTCGCGAACTGGCAGCCGGCCGGCGTGCAGGTCGTGTCGTACCAGAACCAGGATCAGGTGTACGCCGATCTCGTGACGGGGCGGCTCGACGCAGCGTTCCAGGCATCGATCGCGGCCAGCGACGGGTTCCTGAAGAAACCTCAGGGCAAGGACTTCATGTTCGCGGGCGCGCCGATCGACGACGCGAAATACTTCGGGCAAGGCGACGGCCTCGGCTTGCGCAAGCAGGACAACGACCTGCGCGACGCGTTCAACCACGCGCTCGCGACGATTCTCGCGAACGGCACGTACCAGCGGATCAACCGCAAGTATTTCGACTTCGATATCTACGGCGGCAAGTAAGCGGCGGCGCACGCAACGTGCGCAGTCAGCCATAAATAAATAAGGATTACAGATGAACTGGAGATCGATTCTTGTCGCGATTCCGGCGCTGTGCGCAGTGCCCGCGTTCGCACAAAGCAGTGTCACGCTTTACGGCCTCGTCGATGCCGGCATCGACTACACGAACAACGTCGGCGGCCATGGCGCGTGGCAGATGGCAAGCGGCTTCGCACAAGGCAGCCGCTGGGGGCTGAAGGGTACCGAGGACCTGGGCGGCGGCTACAGCGCGCTGTTCCAGATCGAGAGCGGCTTCAACGTGAACAACGGCGCGCTCGCGCAGGGCGGCCGCATGTTCGGGCGTCAGGCCTACGTCGGGCTTGGCAGCACGCGCTTCGGCACGCTGACGCTCGGCCGGCAATACGATTCGGTCGTCGACTATCTCGCGCCGACGACCGCGAACGGGAGCTGGGGCGTCTATCCGTTCTCGCACCCGCTCGACAACGACAACACCGGCAACACGTTCCGCGTGAACAACACGGTCAAGTACGCGAGCCCGGATTTCTCCGGTTTCTCGTTCGGCGGCACCTACAGCTTCAGCAACGACACGGGTTTCGCGAACAACCGCGTATGGAGTGTCGGCGCGCAGTACGAGCAGGGCGGCCTGCTCGTCGGCGCGGCGTTCCTGAACGCGGACAACCCCGGCGCGACGTCGGGCGGTGCGATCGCCGGTTCGGGGTCGGTCGGCGCCGACGCGAATTTTGCGTCGGCACGGCTGCGGATCTTCGGGGCGGGCGTCAACTACACCGCGGGGCCCGCAACGGTCGGATTCGCGTACACGAACAGCAACGTCACGCGGCCGACCGCGAACGTCGGTTACCTGTTCGGCGACGAGACGATCGAGCCGGTGACGGGCCCGCTTGCGGGCGGCACGGTGACGGCGATCAAGTATCAGAACTTCGAAGTGAACGGCAAGTACCAGTTCACGCCGGCGTTGTTCGTCGGCGCGCAATACGTGTACACGACGGTGCGCTACGACGCGACGACGGGCGCCGCGAAGCCGAAGATCCATTCGCTCGGGTTGATGGCCGACTACAACCTGTCGAAACGCACGGACGTGTACCTGATGGGCGCGTATCAGCGGATAACCGGCGATGCGACCGGTTCGTCGCTCGATCAGGCGTATGTCCCCGGCGCGGCCGATCTGTCGTCGAACGGGAAGCAACTGATGGTGCATGCGGGGATTCGGCACAGGTTCTGACCGAACCTTGCCGGACGGGCGGCGGCCGGTCGCGCGCGGCCGGCTGACGCGGCGTATGATCACCGCACCACGCATACCCGGGGGCACGCCGTCATGAACAGGAAACTGCAGATCGTGATCGTCATCGGTATCGCGGTGACCGTGCTGAACGTCATCTATCACCTGATCCGCCGATGATGCGCCGGCCCGCCCGCTCCCCCGGCGCGCTCGGGCCGGACGCCCGTCCGGCGATGCAACGCGAGCGCGCATGACCGCGATCGACACCCCGATGGTCAGACAGCCACCCGGCTGGCTGCGCATCGCGCCCGCGCTGTTCCTGCTGCTGTGGGCCAGCGGTTTCGTGTTCCTGAAGCTCGGCCTGCGTTATGCCGATCCGCTCACGTTCCTCGCGCTGCGCTATGCGTGCGTCGTCGCGTTGCTCGCTGGCCCGTTCCTGTGGCTGCGCCCCGCGTTGCCGCGCACGCGGCGCGAATGGCGCAACCTCGTCGTCGTCGGCCTGTTGCTGCAGGCCGGCTATTTCGCGTTTACGTACCTGAGCCTGAAGCTCGGCATGTCGGCCGGCGCGGTCGCGCTCGTCACGTCGCAGCAGCCGATTCTCGTCGGGCTGCTCGCGCCGATGATCGCCGGCGAGCGCGTCGGCGTGCTGCGCTGGGTCGGGCTCGCGCTCGGCGCCGCGGGCGCGGTGCTGGTGATCCTCGCACGATCGTCGGTCGACGTCGCGTCGCCGTGGGCGCTGGCATTCGCGCTGCTCGCGCTCGCGTGCATCACCGGCGGCACGCTGTGGGAAAAGCGCTTCGGCACCGACGTGCATCCGGTCACAGCAAACCTCGTGCAATACACGGTCGGGCTGGCCGTTACCGCGCCGCTCGCGTTCGCGCTCGAACCGATGCACGTGCAATGGACCGCCGGCCTCGCCGGTTCGCTCGCGTACCTCGTGATCTGCAATTCGCTGATCGCGATCTCGCTGCTGCTCGCGATGGTGCGATACGGCGAAGCGTCGCGCGTGTCGGCGCTGTTCTTCCTGATTCCGCCCGCGCCCGCGCTGATCGCGCTGGTGGCGCTCGGCGAGACGATCGGGGCGCTCGCATGGCCGGGCATGGCGCTCGCGGCGGCCGGCTTGTTTCTGGTGATGCGTTACTGAAACGTGCGCCGCATCCGTGCGTAACGGTTGAACGAAGCGAGTGCCGCCGACCGTACGCGTTTTTCCGGCCCGGTTCACAATGGTCTGGAATGCGACTGCATCGCGACTTCTTCGCTTCCTTCCACAAAGGCACGAATCATGTCATCCCGTACCTGTCTCGTCACCGGCGCGTCGCGCGGCATCGGCTTCGCGGTCAGCACACTCCTGGCGCAGCGCGGTCATCGCGTCATCGGTCTCGCGCGGCACGCGCAAGGCGTCGATTTCCCCGGCGAATTGCTTGCATGCAATCTCGCCGACATCGAGCAGACGGCGGCAACCCTCGCACGCATCAGCGAGCGCGACGACGTCGACGGCATCGTCAACAACGCGGGCATTGCGTTGCCGCAACCGCTCGGGCAGATCGATTTCCGGTCGCTGCAGGCCGTGTTCGATCTCAACGTGCGGGCCGCGATCCAGGTCACGCAGCACTTTGCCGACGCGATGAAGGCGCGCGGTCACGGGCGCATCGTCAACGTGTGCAGCCGCGCGATTTTCGGCAGCCTCGACCGCACCGCCTATTCGGCCGCGAAGAGCGCGCTGGTCGGCTGCACGCGCACGTGGGCGCTCGAACTGGCCGAACATGGCGTGACGGTCAACGCGGTTGCGCCGGGCCCGATCGAGACGGAACTGTTCCGCCAGACACGCCCCGTCGGCAGCGAGGCCGAACGCAAGGTGCTCGCGACGATTCCCGCGCGCCGACTCGGCACGCCCGACGACGTGGCGGCCGCGATCGGGTTTCTCCTGTCCGACGAAGCCGGTTTCGTCACGGGGCAGGTGCTGGCCGTGGACGGCGGCGGCAGCCTAGGCGGGCGGAGTTGATGCAAGGCGATGCGGGCTGCCGGCCCCAGCCTGCACCGCATATTCCCGCACCCCGTTAGCATGTGACGAATCCGACTTTGGGCGCCGCGCGCGCGACGCTAAGATCGCCGATCCCGTAGATCGAGCGCTCACAACAATGAAAAAGTCCGCTTCGCCGTTGCATGCTTTCCGTTTCCGTGTGGTTTGCGCCGCGATCGCCGGCACGCTGTCGCTGGCGTCGTGCGGCGGCGTCGACAGCGATGCGCCGTCGCAGTCCGCCGCGACGCCGCCGCAAGCCGACCCGACGCCGGCCGCCAAGCGCCCGAACATCCTGTACATCATGGCCGACGATCTCGGCTATTCCGACATCCATGCATTCGGCGGCGAGATCAACACGCCGAACCTCGATGCGCTCGTCGCATCGGGCCGCATCCTGTCGAATCACCATACCGGCACCGTTTGCGCGATCACGCGCGCGATGCTGGTGTCCGGCACCGATCACCATCTGGTCGGCGAAGGCACGATGGGCGTGCCGACCGACGAGCGGCGCGGGCTGCCCGGCTACGAGGGTTACCTGAACGATCGCGCGCTGTCGTTCGCGCAACTGCTGAAGGATGCCGGTTATCACACGTATATCGCGGGCAAGTGGCACATCGGCTCGGGGATCGTCGGCAGCGCGACGGGCAGCGGGCAGACGCCCGACCAGTGGGGTTTCGAGCGCAGCTACGTGCTGCTCGGCGGCGCGGCGACGAACCACTTCGCGCACGAGCCGGCCGGCTCGTCGAACTACACGGAAGACGGCCGCTACGTGCAGCCGGGCCAGCCCGGGCAACCGGGCGGCACCGGCGGCAGCCCGGCCGTGTTCTATTCGACCGATTTCTATACGCAGAAGCTGATCTCGTACATCGATTCGAATCAGCGCGACGGCAAGCCGTTCTTCGCATACGCGGCCTACACGTCGCCGCACTGGCCGCTGCAGGTGCCCGACCCGTGGCTGCACAAGTACGCGGGCGTGTACGACGCCGGCTACGACGCGATCCGCAACGCGCGGATCGCGCGGCAGAAAGCGCTCGGCCTGATTCCGGCCGATTTCAAGCCGTTCGACGGCCTGCCGGAAACGACGGCGGCGTCGCCCGCGACGGCGAACAACGGCACCGCGAGCGCGAAATACATCAGCGCGGTGCATTCGGCCGCGGACGGCTACGGCGACTACGGCCCGGGCAAGGTCGACAAGCTGTGGTCGAGCCTGTCGCCGGCCGAGCGCAAGGCGCAGGCGCGCTACATGGAGATCTACGCGGGGATGGTCGAGAACCTCGACTACAACATCGGTCTGCTGATCCAGCACCTGAAGGACATCGGCCAGTACGACAACACGTTCATCATGTTCCAGTCGGACAACGGCGCGGAAGGCTGGCCGATCGACGGGGGCGCCGACCCGACCGCGACCGACACCGCGAACGGGCAGGAGCCGATCTATTCGGCGCTCGGCACCGACAACGGCAAACAGAACGCGCAGCGCCTGCAGTACGGGCTGCGCTGGGCCGAAGTGAGCGCGTCGCCGTTCCGGCTCACGAAGGGTTATTCGGCCGAAGGCGGCGTATCGACGCCGACGATCGTGCGCCTGCCGGGCCAGTCGCAGCAATTACCAACGCTGCGCGCGTTCACGCACGTGACCGACAACACGGCGACGTTCCTCGCGGTCGCGGGCGTCACGCCGCCGTCGCAGCCGGCGCCGCCGCTCGTCAACACGCTGACGGGGGTCGACCAGAACAAGGGCAAGGTGATCTACAACAACCGCTACGTGTATCCGGTCACGGGCCAGTCGTTGCTGCCGGTGCTCACCGGCTCGGCGACGGGCGAGGTGCATACGGTGCCGTTCGGCGACGAAGCGTACGGCCGCGCGTACCTGCGCAGCGGCGATGGCCGCTGGAAGGCGCTGTGGACGGAGCCGCCGCTCGGGCCGCCCGACGGTCACTGGCAGCTTTACGACCTCGCGTCGGATCGCGGCGAGACGACCGACGTGTCGGCGCAGAACCCGTCGGTGATCCAGACGCTCGTCGCTCAGTGGAAGACCTACATGAGCAACGTCGGCGGCGTCGAGCCGCTGCGTCCGCGCGGTTATTACTGAGCGAGAGGGCGACACGATGCGGTTCCGGTTCTGGACGATCGGCGCGGCGCTGGCCGCCACGCTGTTCGCCACTGCGTTCGCGGTGGGTTATGCGAATCCGGCGGAGACGGCGGGCGGCGCGTTCGACGACGCGAATCGCGGCCGCGCGCTCGCGCCGCTCGGTTCGGAGCGGCAATGCGAGCGTTATTCGGGGCTGCCGGCGAAGTGGCGCGACGATCCGAAGGCCGGGATGGTGCACCTGCGCGGCGGCGCGTTCGTGTTCGGCAGCACGCGCGGTTATGCGGACGAGCGTCCGGTGGGCGACGGCCGCACGCGCGTCGGCGGCTTCTGGATCGACCAGACCGACGTGACGATCGCGCAGTTCGCCGCATTCGTGCAAGCGACCGGCTACGTGACCGAGGCCGAGCAGCAGGGCGGCGCGGCGGTGTTCCATGTGCCGACGCGCGACGAGATGAATGCACGTGACCTTGCATGGTGGTCGTGGGTGAAGGGCGCATCGTGGCGCCATCCGCGCGGTCCCGGCAGCGGCGTCGACGGGCTCGGCAACCTGCCCGTCACGCTCGTCACGCAGCGCGATGCGTTCGCGTATGCGCGCTGGCTCGGCCGCGACCTGCCGACCGAAGCCGAATGGGAATACGCGGGCAAGGCCGGCCGCGACGACGCATCGCTCGACGCGGCGCCGCGCGATGCGCAGGGCAAGCCGGCCGCGAACTACTGGCAGGGCGTGTTCCCGGTGCTCGATACGGCCGAGGACGGTCACGCGGGGCTCGCGCCCGTCGGCTGCTACGCGGCGAACGGGTTCCGGCTCTACGACATGATCGGCAACGCCTGGGAATGGACGAAGGACGCGTACACGGGCCCGCACCAGTCGCACACGAACGGCGACACGGCGGCCGTCGCGCCGCCGACGCGCCGGCACGATACGCCGATGGTCATCAAGGGCGGCTCGTTCCTGTGCTCGCGCGACTACTGCGTGCGTTATCGCGCATCGTCGCGCGAACAGCAGGAAGCCGATCTCGGTGCTTCGCACATCGGCTTTCGCACGATCTTGAGGGATGCATCATGAAGCGCGGCATGCGATTCGTTTCCGTGTGGCTGCTGGCCGCGTGCGGTGTCGTGCATCAGGGCTCGGCCGTTGCCGCGGAGTCCGCCGCATCGGCCGTGCGCGTCGGCGTGACGCGCGGCGTGCATGCGCAGATCCTGGACGAAGTGAAGCGGGTCGCCGCGTCGCGCGGATTCGACGTCGATGTCGTCGAATTCGACGATGCGTCGCGCATCGACGCGGCACTCGCCGACGGCCGGATCGACGCGGCCAGCTTCGAGGATGCGCAACAGCTTGCCGCGACGCGCGCGCAGAAGCGCTACGCATTGGCGGAGGTCGCACCGACCGTCACGCTGCCGATGGCGCTTTATTCACGCAAGCTGAAGAACCTGAACGAACTGCAGCCCGGCGCGACGGTCGCGATTCCGGCCGACCCGCGCGGGATGGCGCGCGCGCTCGTGCTGCTGCAGAACGACACGCTGGTGACGCTGCGCGAGCAGGCCGGCCTGCATGCGACGCTGCGCGACGTGACCGGTAACCGGCTCGGGCTGAAGCTCGTCGCGCTGCGCCGCGATCGTCTTTACGCCGCGCTCGACACGGCAGCGTTCGTCGCGATCGACAGCGACGAAGCCGCGCGCGTCGGGCTGCAGCCCGCGCGCGACAGCATCAGCATCGAGGATGCGCGCTCGCCGTATGCGAACGTGCTGACGGTGCGCGAAGCCGATCGCGCGAAACCGTGGGTGACGCAACTCGTCGCCGCGTATCACTCGGACGACGTCGCGCGCTTCATCCTCACGCGCTACCAGGACTCGGTGCGGCGGCCGTGGTAGACACGTACAGGCTCGCGTGCAACGCATGCGGACGCTGCTGCAACAGCGCGCCGACGCTGTCGTTGCGCGAACTGTTCCGGCATCGGCACCGCTTCGTCGGCGCGCTGACGATCCGCCGCGTGCCTAAGCGCCGGATCGGCGAGCGCTGGCATGCGGGTGGGCGCGAGCATGCGCTCGATGCGGACGACGTCGCGGCTGCCGATGCGCTGGCGGACCGCTTGTTCCATCGTTTCGGCGGCGCGGGCGGCGAATGGATCGCGCTGACGCTGCAGGGCTACGACTATCCGTCGCTCGGCCGTTGCGCGGCGCTGGCCGACGACGGCCGCTGCAGCGTGCATGCGGACAAACCGTCGATCTGCGGCGCGGTGCCGCTCGATCCGCTGCTGCCGGACCGCCTGCAGGCTCGCGTGCTCGCCGCGCGGCGCGATGAAACGGCATGGCTTGGCGCGAACTGCATCGTCGAATCGAAGGGCAAGGATGCACCGTCTTCCGGCGAGCCGGCATTCGCCATTCCACTGGTGACGGCCGGGCAAGTCGCCGATCGCGCGGCGCTCGACACGCATCGCGATGCGCTCGTGTTCGAGCGTGCGGTGTGGCGTGACGCGGTATTCGCATCGCTGACCGAGGGCGGGCAGGATCTGCGGCATGCGCTGTTGCGGCTGGCACCGGGCGGCTACCTGACCGTGTCGATCGTGCCCGTCCTGCTGGCCGTCGCGCCGGTTGCCGCGCGTTGTGCATCGACTTCATCGACGCACAACGCGTGTTGATCGGTGCGAACATCGAAGCGGCGCTCGCGCGCCGCCGCATCGACGACCGTCCCGCGACGCGCGAGTTGCGCGGTTTCGCGCAGGCGCTGGAACGTGCGCGGCATGCGCTGGCGGCGATGCCGGCGCCCGCACCCGGAACGCGCGAAGACGCGCCGCGCATCGACGCGTGGCTCGACGATCGGCTCGACGCCGATACGCTCGCCGCGTGACGATCGCGGCACGCGGCGCGTGCCTTACACTTGGCGCTCTTTCAATCGCCTTCGATGGAGCGTGCATGTACGCGTCGACCTTCATTTTCCGTGCCGGACAATACGACGATGATTTCCACCGGCTCGACCGGCAGATCGCCGACATGGCCCGCGCGACGCCCGGCTACCTCGGCGAGGAAACGTGGGAGAACGCCGAGTCGGGGCTGATCCAGAACGTCTACTACTGGGAGTCGGAAGCGGCGCTGCAGCAGCTGATGCGGCATCCGGCGCATCTCGAAGCGAAAGCGCAGCAGGCGCGCTGGCTCGACGGTTATCGCGTCGTGATCTCGAAGGTGCTGCGCGAGTACGGCGACGGCAAGCTCGCGCAACCGCATGCGGGCCTCTCCGCGTAACGGGCTGTCTGATTCATTTCTTTCGCATTACGGATAAATAACAAACGGGCCGCAACCGGCGGCCCGCGTTCGCATGCGGGTTCAGGCGGGTCTGCGTGCAATCAATTCTTCATCAAGCATGGCTAAGGTGGCGGGGCTTCACGTCGTCAGTCTGTCCACCAACAACGTCCTCACTCGATGTCGTACGGAGCCTTGTCCATGCCGAATTTCGCCTTGTCCGCGAAGCGCAGCCGCGCGCTGCGCGATCGAACCGTTCCCGTCGTCGCACTGACGCTGATTGCCGCCAGCATCGGCGCGCAGGCCGCCCCGCACGACGACGGCGACGCAAGCCGTTTCGAGCCGGGTTTCGTACCGGGCTTCCTGGTGCTCAGCCGCAGCGTCTACGACAACGTGTCGGGCAACGTCCAGCCCGGCGCGATCCTGCCGCCGAACTGCGCGAAGACCACCGGCGGTTGCGGTGCGGCGACCGGCGCACCGAACGACGGCACCTACCCGTATGTGTGGAACAACGACCGCTACGACGGCAGCTTCGGCATCACGTCGCGCATCTTCCTCGACCAGATCACGCCGGCCGGCGGCGTCGTCGGCACGCTCGAAGTGCCGAACAACCTGCACAAGGGCTTCGCGCACGACCAGCTCGTGACGAGCTTCAGCTCGAAGTCGGAACTCGGCCTGCACCTGTCGGCCGACGGCAACTACCTGACGTTCATGGGTTACGTCGCGCCGGTCAACGCGATCGACGTGTCGAATTCGAACACGCCGGCCGCGGTCGATACGACGAACCCGGACGGGCAGAACGTCTATCGCGCGATCGCACGCGTCGATCGTCACGGGCATTTCCGTTTCACCGAGACGAATGCGTACAGCGGCAACAACGGCCGCGCGGCGATCCTGAACAATCGCGACGGTCGCGAGATCTATTACACGTCGGGCAACGCCGGCAACGGTTCGAACCCGCAGCCCGACAACGTGATCCTCGGCGCGGGCGCGCAGATCATCGACGGCGCGAAGCATCATGAAGCGCAGCAGGACCCGGGTGTGCCGACGCCGCTCGCGAGCTTCTCGGTCACGGAACTCGGCGCGAAGGCCGACAAGATCGGCAAGGACGACAACTTCCGCGGCATCGCGGTGCACGACGACGTCGTGTACTACACGAAAGGCAGCGGCGGCAACGGCGTGAACACGGTGTACTTCGTCGATACGACCGGCGCCGCGTGCCCGTCGGGTGTCGGCGTGCCGTCGCCGAACGCGAAGCTGCCGACGGCGCCGCTCGCGTACAACCCGGCCACGTTGCAGTCGACCGGCCTGCCGAACAACATGTGCGTGCTGGCCGGCTTCCCGACCACGCCGAACAAGACCGCGACGACGCTGTCCTACCCGTTCGGGATGTGGTTCGCCGACGCGAACACACTGTATGTCGCGGACGAAGGCGACGGCTACACGGGTGGCCCGGACCTGTACACGCATGCGGCCGCGCAGACGGGCGCCGGCCTGCAGAAGTGGGTGTACGACGCGAACGCGAAGCAGTGGAAGCTCGCGTACACGCTGCAGAACGGGCTGAAGCTCGGTCAGCCGTATTCGGTCGCCGGTTATCCGTTGGGCAACAATGCCGCGACGGGGCTGCCGTGGGCACCGGCGACGGCTGGCCTGCGCAACCTGACGGGCCGCGTCGAACGCGACGGCACGGTGACGATCTGGGCGATCACGTCGACGGTCAGCGGCAACGGCGATGTCGGCGCCGATCCGAACCAGCTGGTCGCGGTGCGCGACGTGCTGAAGAACACGAGCGCGACGACGGCCGCGCACGAGCAGTTCGCCGTGCTGCGGACGGCGAAATTCGCGGAAGTGCTGCGCGGCATCTCGTTCGCGCCGGGTACCGAAACGGGCCGGTCGCATTGACGCAGGCGATGCCCGGCTGATGCCGGGAGCAGGACGCACGGCCGCGGGTTTCCGCGGCCGTGTTCCTTTTGAAAGTCGGTGCGGCGTGCGTTCGGTCCGCGCGCTCCCGGACCGCGAACATCGCGTTCCGAAACGACATCTGCGCGCCGACCCACCACATCAAAGCGCTTCAACCAGCCGCCGCGTACTCTTCTCGCAGTATTCATGACACGCGGCCCGCGCGGCGATCGACGCGCCGTGCACGTATCGCGGTGCATCCGCACGCCGCGACATCGACACGACGATTGAAGGCGGCGACGGCTGCAGCGGCAGCTCGACGACTTCGCCGCTCTCGATCAGCGCATCGACGAACAGCACCGGAATCGCGGCGACACCGAAGCCGTCGCGCACGAGTTGCACGATCACCGAGATCGACGGCGACCCGGTGATGCGCGTGTCCGACAGCGGCACGCCGTGCGCATGTGCGAGCGTGCGCACGATATCCTCGAGCGCACGGTGGGGTGCGGTGCCGCGCCCGTAGGTGAGGATCGGCTGGCGCAGCACCTGCCGCGCGAGGCCCGTGCGCGTGTTCGGCAGCAGCCCGGCGCGCGCGATCCAGCGTACCGGGTAGTTCGCGAGCGCGTCGCAGACGACCGACGCCTCGTCGCTGCCCTCGACGCGGATGATCAGGTCGAGCTCGCCCGCCATCAGCCGGCGCTGCAGTACGACGCTCACGTCGACGGTCAGGTCGATCTCGAGTTCCGGATAGTCGGCCGCGAGGCGGCGCATATAGTGCGGCAACCAGCTATGCACGACCGTCTCGATCACACCGAGCCGCAGCTTGCCGCGCAGCGCGCTTTCGCCGGCGGCGGCGGCCTGCAGCTGCTGGGTCGCCTCGACCACGGCTTTCGCATAACCGAGCAGGTACTCGCCGTTCGGCGTGAGCCGGAATTCGCGGCTGTCGCGGTCGACGAGCACGGTCTGCAGCTCGTCCTCGAGCGCCTTCAGGCGCTGCGAGATCGCGGCCGGCGTCGCGTGCAGCTCGGCGGCCGTCGTGCGGAAGTTGCGCAGCTTCGCGAGCGTGACGAAGGTTTCGAGAAAACGCGTGTTCATGGCGGTCGGGCGGACGGTGGAAGCGCAGCTTGCCGGTGAGGAAAAGTGAACGGGACCGGGGAAAACCCCAAGATCCGTTAAGAAATTCTATACACGAAGCGCAAAAAAACTCGTTGGCGACAAAATTTTTTCTTTTCTATTCTTCGCCGTATCCGATGACGCGACACCGTCATCCCGACGACATCCTGATCTGCGATAGAACCTCATGACGCCTTCCGAATTCCGCCAGTCCGTGCGCCGCGGCGTGTTCCGCGGCCCGACCGCAGGCCACTGCGGCCCGTTCGCGCAAGCCAACCTCGCGATCCTGCCCGACGCGTATGCGCACGATTTCCTGCGCTTCTGCCAGGCGAACCCGAAGGCGTGCCCGCTGCTCGGCGTCGGCGAACCGGGCGCGTTCCGGGTCGACGCGCTCGGCGAGGATCTCGACATCCGCACCGACGTGCCGAGCTACAACATTTACCGCGACGGCCGCCTGACCGAGCGCGTCGAGTCGCTGGAAGCGCTGTGGCGCGACGATTTCGTCGTATTCGCGATCGGCTGCTCGTTCTCGTTCGAGGACATGCTGGCCCGCGAGGGGATCGGGCTGCGCCACGTCGAGGAGGGGCGCAACGTGCCGATGTATCGCACGTCGATTCCGAACCGCCGCGCGGGCATCTTCGGCGGCCAGCTGGTCGTGTCGATGCGGCCGATGCGCGGCGCCGACGCGATCCGCGCGGTGCAGATCACGAGCCGGTTTCCGGGCGTGCACGGCGCGCCGATCCATATCGGTCACCCGCAGGAACTGGGCATCGCCGATCTGAACGCGCCGGAATTCGGCGACGCGGTGACGATCCGCGACGGCGAGCTGCCGGTGTTCTGGGCGTGCGGCGTGACGCCGCAAACCGCGCTGATGGACGCGAAGCTGCCGCTCGCGATCGCGCATACGCCCGGCCACATGCTGATGACCGACATCACCAACGCATCGCTGGCCGTGTTCTGATCCAGGATGGCGGCCGCCCGCCCGCACCACACCAGCACGACACACGCACGACACACCACACCGCTTTGACGGCGCATAACGACAGGAGCACCACCATGGAAAGCAAGACCCTCGCGGCCCCCGCCGCGGAGCCCGCGAGCCCCGAGCGCAACGGCCTGTTCTCGTGGTATGCCGACGCGCAGCCGCGCGAGCGCCGCGCCTTCTGGAGCTGCAAGGTCGGCTACATGCTCGACGGGATGGACACGCAGATGCTGTCGTTCGTGATCCCGACGCTGGTCGCGACCTGGGGTATTTCGCTCGCGGATGCGGGTTTCATCGGCACGATCACGCTGCTCGCGTCGGCGCTCGGCGGCTGGATCGCCGGCATCCTGTCCGACCGGATCGGCCGCGTGCGCACGCTGCAGCTCACCGTGCTGTGGTTCGCCGTGTTCACCGCGCTGTGCGGGCTCGCGCAGTCCTACCACCAGCTGCTCGCGGCGCGCGCGCTGATGGGTTTCGGCTTCGGCGGCGAATGGACGGCCGGCGCGGTGCTGATCGGCGAAGTGATCCGCGCGCGCGACCGCGGCAAGGCAGTCGGCCTCGTGCAGTCGGGCTGGGCGATCGGCTGGGGGCTGTGCGCGCTCTTGTATGCGCTGCTGTTCTCGGTGCTGCCGGCCGAGCAGGCGTGGCGCGCGCTGTTTCTCGTCGGGCTGGCGCCGGCGCTGCTGGTCGTCGCGATCCGCCGCTACGTGAAGGAGCCGGACGTCTACGAGAAGGAGAAGGCCGCGCAGGCGAAGGTGGCCGATGCGCCGCGCCTCACCGAGATCTTCGCGCCGAAGCTGATCACGACGACGCTGCGCGCGGCGCTGCTGACGACCGGCGCGCAGGGCGGCTACTACGCGATCACGACGTGGCTGCCGACCTTCCTGAAGACCGAACGGCATCTGACCGTGATGGGCACCGGCGGGTATCTCGCGATGATCATCTTCGGTTCGTGGGTCGGTTACCTGACGAGCGCGTACCTGACCGACCGCCTCGGCCGCAAGCCGAACTTCATCCTGTTCGCGGTCGGCTCGATGGTGATCGCGTTCGCGTACACGTCGCTGAACCTGACCAACGCCTCGATGCTGTGGCTCGGTTTCCCGCTCGGCTTCTTCGCATCGGGCATCTTCTCGGGGATGGGCGCGTTCCTCACCGAACTGTTCCCGACCCGCGTGCGCGGCTCCGGCCAGGGCTTCTGCTACAACGTGGGCCGTGCGATCGGCGCACTGTTCCCGTTCCTGATCGGCGCGCTGTCGAAGGAATACGGGCTCGGCACAAGCATCGGGATCTTCGCGGTCGCCGCGTACGGCGTGGTGATCGTCGCCGCGCTGACGTTGCCCGAGACACGCGGCCGCGAACTCGACGCCGCGTAAGCCGCAAGCCATAAGCGGCAGGGCGGTCCGCCCTGCATCTTTTCCCCTTTTCATCGACACCGTGACATGGCGCGCGACGCGCGCCGTGCGGCGGCGCTCGTCCTTCGAATCAACGACGCATCGACCCGACATCATGACTGACCGACACACTTCCCCCGTTTCCTCCGACGCCGCGCGCTGGCAATTCTGGATCGACCGCGGCGGTACCTTCACCGACATCGTCGCGCGCCGGCCCGACGGCACGCTCGTCACGCACAAGCTGCTGTCGGAGAACCCCGAGCAGTATCGCGACGCGGCCGTGGCCGGCATCCGCCACCTGCTCGGCCTCGCGCAAGGCGAGCCGATCACGCCCGAGCGCGTCGACATGGTGAAGATGGGCACGACGGTCGCGACCAACGCGCTGCTCGAACGCAAGGGCGAGCGCACCGCGCTCGCGACCACGCACGGCTTTCGCGACGTGCTGCGCATCGCGTACCAGAACCGGCCGCGCCTGTTCGATCTCGACATCGTGCTGCCCGATGCGCTGTACGAGACGGTCGTCGAGATCGACGAGCGCATCGGCGCGCATGGCGACGTCGTCGTGCCGCTCGATGCGCAGGGCGCCGAAGCGTCGCTGCGCCGCGTGTTCGACTCGGGCGTGCGGGCGCTTGCGATCGTGCTGATCCACGGCTATCGCTACACCGCGCACGAACGCGCGCTCGCCGAACTCGCGCGCCGCATCGGCTTCACGCAGGTATCGGTGTCGCACGAAGTGTCGCCGCTGATGAAGATGGTGTCGCGCGGCGATACGACCGTGGTCGACGCGTACCTGTCGCCGATCCTGCGCCGTTATGTCGAGCAGGTCGCGCACGAGATGCCGGGCGTGAACCTGCAGTTCATGCAGAGCAGCGGCGGGCTGACGCGCGCCGATGCGTTCCAGGGCAAGGACGCGATCCTGTCGGGCCCGGCGGGCGGCATCGTCGGGATGGTGCGCGCCGCGCGCGCGGCCGGCTTCGGCCAGGTGATCGGCTTCGACATGGGCGGCACGTCGACCGACGTGTCGCACTACAACGGCGAGTTCGAGCGCGTGTTCGAGACGCAGGTGGCCGGCGTGCGGATGCGCGCGCCGATGATGAGCATCCATACGGTTGCCGCGGGCGGCGGCTCGGTGCTCGGCTTCGACGGCGCGCGGCTGCGCGTCGGGCCCGAATCGGCCGGCGCGAACCCGGGGCCGGCCGCGTACCGGCGCGGCGGCCCGCTGACGGTCACCGACTGCAACGTGATGCTCGGCAAGGTCCAGCCCGATCATTTCCCGCGCGTGTTCGGCCCGCACGCGGACGAGCCGCTCGACCGCGACGGCGTGGTCGCGAAGTTCGCCGCGCTCGCCGACGAGATCCACGCGGCGACCGGGCGGCGCGAGACGCCCGAGGCGCTCGCCGAAGGTTTCCTGGAAATCGCGATCGGCAGCATGGCGAACGCGATCAAGAAGATCTCCGTGCAGCGCGGCCACGACGTGTCGCGCTACGTGCTGACGACGTTCGGCGGCGCGGGCGGCCAGCACGCGTGCGGCGTGGCCGACGCGCTCGGGATGACGCAGGTGTTCGCGCATCCGCTCGCGGGCGTGCTGTCCGCGTACGGGATGGGCCTCGCCGACCAGACCGCGATGCGCGAGCGCGCGGTCGAGGCCGTGCTGTCCGACGCATCGCTGCCGGCGCTGAACGCGGCGCTCGACCGGCTGGCCGACGAGGCCGTCGGCGCGCTGCTCGAACAGGGCGTGCCGCCGGAGCGGATCGCGACCGAGCGGCGCGTGCACCTGCGCTACCAGGGCACCGATTCGGCGCTCGACGTGCCGGCCGGCAGCGTCGACGCGATGCAGCAGGCGTTCGAGGACGCTTACCGGCAGCGTTACGCGTTCCTGATGCCCGGCACGCCGCTCGTTGCCGAGCTGGCGTCGGTCGAGGCGATCGGCCGCTCCGACGCGCCGGTCGACATCGCACCGCTCGCGCCGCGCGGGGCGGGCGGGGCGGGTGACGACGGCGCGCCGCGCGCCGATTCCGCCGTGCGCTTTTATTCCGGCGGCCAGTGGCACGACGCGGCGCTTTACGTGCGCGACACGCTGCTCGCCGGCGACGCGATCGACGGCCCGGCGATCATTGCGGAGAAGAACGGCACGACCGTCGTCGAGCCCGGCTGGTGCGCGCGGATGACCGCGCAGGGCAACCTCGTGCTGACGCGCACGACGCCGCTGCCGACGCGCCGCTCGCTCGGCACCGATGCCGATCCCGTGCGGCTCGAGATCTTCAACAACCTGTTCATGTCGATCGCCGAGCAGATGGGGCTGCGGCTGCAGAACACCGCGTACTCGGTGAACATCAAGGAGCGCCTCGACTTCTCGTGCGCGATCTTCGACGGCGACGGCAACCTGATCGCGAACGCGCCGCACATGCCGGTGCATCTCGGCTCGATGGGCGAGAGCATCCGCACGGTGATCGAGCGCAACCGCGGCCGCATGCGCGACGGCGACGTGTTCATGCTGAACGACCCGTATCACGGCGGCACGCACCTGCCGGACGTGACGGTCATCACGCCGGTGTTCGCGGATGGCGCGGACGCGCCGCTGTTCTACGTCGGCTCGCGCGGCCACCACGCGGACATCGGCGGCACGACGCCGGGCTCGATGCCGCCCGATTCGACCCATATCGACGAGGAAGGCGTGCTGATCGACAACTGGCAGCTCGTGTCGGCCGGCGTGCTGCGCGATGCCGACACGCGTGCGCTGCTCGCGTCGGGCCGCTACCCGGCGCGCAACGTCGAGCAGAACATGGCCGACCTGCGCGCGCAGGTCGCCGCGAACCAGAAGGGCGTCGACGAGCTGCGCCGGATGGTCGCGCAGTTCGGCCGCGACGTCGTGCTCGCGTTCATGGGGCACGTGCAGGACAACGCGGAAGAAGCCGTGCGGCGCGTGATCGGCGCGTTGCAGGACGGCGCGTACCGCTATCCGCTCGACAACGGCGCGGAGATTCGCGTCGCGATCCGTGTCGACCGCGTGGCAAGGCGCGCGGAGATCGATTTCACCGGTACGTCCGCGCAGCTCGACAACAACTTCAATGCGCCGAAGGCCGTCTGCATGGCCGCCGTGCTGTACGTGTTCCGCACGCTGGTGGGCGACGACATCCCGCTGAACGCCGGCTGCCTGAAGCCGCTCACGGTGATCGTGCCCGCGCGCTCGATGCTGAACCCCGAGTATCCGGCCGCGGTCGTGTCGGGCAACGTCGAGACGTCGTCGGCGATCACCAACGCGCTGTACGGCGCGCTCGGCTGCGTCGCGTCGAGCCAGGGCACGATGAACAACTTCACGTTCGGCAACGACCGATACCAGTATTACGAGACGATCGCGGGCGGCAGCGGCGCGGGCGACGGTTTCGCGGGCGTCGGCGCGGTGCAGACGCACATGACGAACTCGCGGCTGACCGATCCGGAAGTGCTCGAATGGCGCTACCCGGTGCGGCTCGACTCGCACCGGATCCGTGCCGGGTCGGGCGGCGGCGGGCGCTGGCGCGGCGGCGACGGCGCGGTGCGGCGGATCCGCTTCCTCGAGCCGATGACCGCGTCGATCCTGTCGAACAACCGGATCCACGCGCCGTTCGGCGCGGCGGGCGGCGCGGCCGGCGCGCTCGGCCGCAACACGATCGAGCGGGCGGACGGCACGGTCGAGGCGCTCGAACATATCGGCCGCGCGCAGATGGCGCCGGGCGACGTGTTCGTCGTCGAAACGCCGGGCGGCGGCGGTTACGGCACGGCGGGCTGACGGAATTGCAACGGACTGTGGAATAAAGCCGCGCATTCACGCACGAACAGAATCAAAAATGGCCGAAAGTCGGGTCGCCGGGATGCGATCCGACCCTGCCGCCACAGTCCTGAAGCTTATCAGGCCCTATATTCAAGGGCCGGCCGCAAACGCCCGCTTGGCGGGGCTTTCCGGCTGCCTCGCCGGCCCCGATGCGGGCCGCCGCACCCGCGCCGGCGCACGCCGCCAATCATGAAAAATCCGGCTTGCCTACCGAGTCCCGATTCCTTGACACTCAGTTCTAAATGTGAGTGCCAATCCTGATCGTCATTTGATAAGATGGCTCTCATCATTCGTTAGGCAGAACCTGCGCGCGTGATGCGCGAACGCCGGGTCGCATTGGTCGGAAACGAGTACGGAACGAGGAACGTTGTCACGGCAATCACGGCTGCCCTGCCGGGAACGCGCGCTGCGCGGCCCGGGAGGGCGGTCGGCCAACTCGCCTCCGTCTACACTGTGCGTTTTTTCTGGATCGGGGCGTGTCCATGGATGACGAAAACGATAGCGCGGTGCTAGAGGCGCATGTCGGTACGCGCAGCCCCTGCTGGCGTCTCGGCAGCGACAGCAATGCGCTCGAGCTGGCCGCCGTCCGCGGCCTGACCAACGTCGCCGTTGCGCTGACGGTCGAGCAGGCCGCGCGCATCCGTGCGCTCACGGGCGTCACGTCGCACCTCGTGCTCGACATCGTGCTGTTCGGCGACCAGGTCAGCCTCCATCTCGTCGGCAGGAAGGTCAACACGACCGACTGGGCCGGCACGGCCTCCGCCTATTCCGATACCGTGTCCGTCGCGGGCGATCTGGCGCACGGGCTCGCGTTCGCCGAGCAGGTCGTGTCCGAAGTGAATTCGCTCGTCGTGATCCTCGACCGCAACGGGATGGTGCAGCGCTTCAACCGCCTGTGCGAGGAAGTGACGGGCAAGCGCGAGGTCGACGTGATCGGCCGCAGCGCGTTCGAGCTGTTCATGAGCCCCGAGCAGGGCGCGCAGTCGCGCACCAACATCACGGGCTTTTTCGCGAGCAACCACTCGTACGCGGTCGAGCGCTACATCAACACGGTCAACGGGCCGCGCCTGTTCCAGTTCCGCAACAAGTTCGTGCAGAGCGGCAGCGGCGTCGAGGAGCAGTTCCTGATCTGCTCGGGCATCGACATCACCGAGGAGCGCAGCGCGCAGCACCGGCTCACCGAGCTGGCGAACACCGACGTGCTCACCGGGCTGCCGAACCGCCATGCGATCAGCGAGCGCATCCACGCGGCGATCGCAGAAGAGAACGCCGCGTCGCGCGGCCAGGTCGGCATCCTGTTCCTCGACCTCGACAACTTCAAGCGCGTCAACGATCACTACGGGCACATCACCGGCGACCGCCTGCTGCAGGACGTGTCGGGGATCATCGGCGGCTGCCTGCCGTCCGGCGCGACGCTCGCGCGGCTCGGCGGCGACGAATTCCTCGTGCTGTTCGAGCACGGCACGCGGCCGCTGCTCGAAGCGACCGCGCAGATCATCCTCGAACGGCTGCGCACGCCGATCCATCTCGGGCTGATGGAGGTCTACACGAGCTGCTCGATCGGCATCGCGATGCATCCGCAGCACGGCGATTCGCTCGAAACCCTGATCCGCAGCGCGGACACCGCGATGTACGTCGCGAAGGAAGAGGGCAAGCATACGTACCGCGTGTTCTCGCTGGAGATGAACCAGAAGGTCGCGAAGTACATGTGGCTCGACACGAACCTGCGCAAGGCGCTCGAGGAAGAGCAGTTCGTGCTGCACTACCAGCCGGTCGTCGACATCGCGACGGGCGACGTGCACGGCGTCGAGGCGCTGATCCGCTGGCAGTCGCCCGATCGCGGGCTCGTCGCGCCGGTCGAGTTCATCCGCTTCGCGGAGGAGTCGGGCCTGATCGCGCCGCTCGGGCGCTGGGTGATGCGCACCGCGGCCGCCCAGGCCGCCGCGTGGAAGGCGAAGGGGCTCGGCATCCGGATCGCGGTGAACATGTCGGCGCGGCAGTTGCAGGACATGAACATCGTGCACCAGTTCGCGTCGATTCTCGACAGCGCGGGGCTGAAGCCCGGCATGCTCGACATCGAGCTGACCGAGAGCTGCTTCATCGAGGACGAGGAGTCCGCCATCGGGCTGATGCGGCAGTTCCGCCAGGTCGGCGCGGAGATCCATCTCGACGATTTCGGCACCGGCTATTCGTCGCTGTCGCAACTGTCGCGGCTGCCGCTCGACGCGATCAAGCTCGACCGCACGTTCATCACGGGCATCGACCGCAATCCGCGCTCGCAGGCGCTGGTGCGCTCGGTCGTGTCGCTCGCGAAGGCGCTGAATTTCGCGGTGGTCGCCGAAGGCGTCGAAACGCATGCGGAAGCCGATTTCCTCAAGCAGCTCGACGTCGATCACGCGCAGGGCTACTACTACGCGCGCCCGATGCCGGCCCAGGCATTCGAGGCGTGGCTCGCGGAGACGAGAAAGCTCAGGCTGATCGCCTGAGCTTCGGCTCGTAAGGGGCGCCGCCGCCCAAGCGGCGGCGCCCGTCGCATTACACCGTGCGCAGCTTCGACACGCGCCGGTTCTGCAGCATCACGAGGCGTTCCATGTACGCGAGGTCCTTCGGCTCGATCGTGAACGCCGCATGCACCCACGCTTCCGTGATGTCCATCAGCTCCGAGCGCGACAGCTGGAACACGCGCTCGCGTGCGCGCAGCATCGCGCGCACGCCGTTCAGCTTCGGTTTCGTCACGTCGATGAAGGTGCGCGTCGCGAGATACGCGTCACCGGCGTCGAACGTCTGGTCGATCAGCCCGCAGTCCTGGTACCACTCGGACGCATGCGCTTCGCCGGTGGAGATCAGCGATTCCGCGAGGCCGCGGTTCGCCTTGCGCGCGACGAGCGAATAACCGCCCATGCCCGGGAACAGGTTGAACGCGATCTCGGGGAACCCGAGCTTCACGCCCTTCTGCGCGAGCACGAAGTGATGCGCGAGCGCGGCCTCGAAGCCGCCGCCGAGCGCGCTGCCCTCGACCATCGCGATCGAGATCGCACCGGTGCCGAAGCCCGTGTAGATCTCGAACACGCCGTCGATGCAGGAGCGCGCATAGGCCATCAGTTGGTCGCGCCGGCCGCTGCGGATCGCGTCGACGAAGAAGCTCAGGTCGCCGCCGACGTTGAACAGCTCGGGGACGAGCGAGCCCGTCACCCAGAAGTCGAACGGCAGGCCCGAGTCGCGTGCGACGCGCGCCAGGTGGATGATGTCGGTGACGAGTTGCTGGTTGAAACACGGCCGCGGCTCCGATCGCAGCATCATCCACATGACGTTGCGGCCTTCTTCGTAGAAGGCCGTCAGTTGCGAGAGTTCGCCAGCTTCATAAAACGGGCGGCACGCCGGATGGGATAGGAATTGCATGGTATGTCCTCGTGAGATGTGGTTATTGAAGACCGCGCGCCCGGCGCCATGCGGGAATCGGGTAACCCGCATGGCGTCGGGCGCGAGGCATTGACATTGTTGCGCGCACAATCTCGGCCGATGTGTTGAGTGGGTCACCCGATCGCGCCGTCGGCGAACACGCGACGGCAGGAAAATCGGTTACACGCGAACGAATCGATGCGTGACCTTCGTGCGAAGCGGGGAGCCGGGTTCTCGCGGATTTCGCGCAGGACGTGTGCGACTCGGCGGGCGGCACAGGTATTTCGCATGTGAATTTTTTTGGGAGGGGAGCCGGCAGCGACAGCGATGCGGAGCGATCGTCGCTGCAACGGAAATCGGATGGGCCGCGATCGAGCGATCGTGATCGGGCAGCGGCAACGAGATGTCGATTTAGTTCGTCATGCAGATCGATTGACGAAGTCACCGTGGATCGATGCGCGCGTCAGGCGCGCGTGGCATGTCGGTGGCCCGATCTGGTTCGGGCATTGGGCCGCCTGCGCGGCCGGTGCGCCGGCTCGGCCCGTGAGCCCGATGCAATTGCGTGGCATTCCGTACCGTCGGCTCGCCCGTTCGGCCGGCGATCCGGGCAGGGTATTCACCGATCGCGACACGGTTGCGCCGCAATTTTGCGACGTTAAAATCCCGCGCGCGTTCTCTTGCACCCCGCGCAGGCGAAAGCGGCGCTCCGCTATTCGTCATGCCGATACGCGTGCACGGGAACTTGCCAGGATCGGCCCGGATCGGCCACCATTCGCTTCCGGCCCGACTGCGTCATCCCACCGCGGTCCGGCCTCATACCGACAGAAATGCCAGCCCGCACCGCGCGGCCGATCGAATCGGCGCGCGCGACCGGCTTGGAGGAGAACACCCATGTCAGAAAAACATCGGATCCTGGTGCTGGACGACGATCCGGAAGTGCGCGTCTGGCTGAAGAGCGTGCTGGAAGAGGCCGGGTTCGAGGTCTCGGCCGTCGAGAGCGCCGCCCGGATGCAGCAGCAGCTCGCGGCCGCGCCGCACGCGCTCGTGATTCTCGACCTGAAGCTGCGCGGCGAGGACGGCCTGACGGTCGCGCGCGAGCTGCGGCGCCGGTCCGACGTGTCGATCATCATGATCAGCGGCCTGGGCGACGAGACGGATCGGGTCCTCGGCCTCGAGACCGCGGCCGACGATTTCGTCACGAAACCGTTCTCCGGGCGCGAACTGATCGCACGGGTGCGCGCCCAGCTGCGGCGCACGATCGAGTTGTCGATGCCACGCCCCGCGTCGAACGGCGGCGGCCCGCGCTACTGCTTCGACGGCTGGACGATGGACCTGGCCGCGCGCACGCTGACGCACAACGGCGGCCCGTGCGCGCTGACGCAGGGCGAATTCGAGCTGCTCGCGGCGATGGTGCAGCAGCCGTCGCGGGTCTGGTCGCGCGACCAGTTGCTCGAACATACGCGCGGCTTCGGCATCGACGTATACGACCGGACGATCGACGTGCTGATCCTGCGCCTGCGCCGCAAGATCGAGCCGAACCCCGAGCAGCCGACCTATATCCGCACGCAGCGTGGCATCGGCTACGTGTTCGCGGTGCCCGTCGTGCGCGTGTGACGCGATGCGCACGATGGTGAGGCTGTTGCCGCCCTGGAGTGTCCGGGCCAAGCTGATCGCGACGTTCCTGCTGCTGTTCGGCATCACGCTCGCGGTCGTGGTGGTCGGCGTGCTCGGCATGCGCGCGAACCAGAACGCGCTCGACGAATACGAGGCGAACGTGGTGCCGGAGATTGCCCGCGCGCTGGAGCTGTCGGACAAGGTCGCGCAGCTCGCCGCGGTCGCGCCGAGCATGATGCTGACCGATTCGCCGGACTTGCTGCACAACGACACCGAGCTGATGCGCGGCCTGCTCGGCGACATCCGGCGGCTGTCGCCGGGCTTCGGCAAGCAGCCGGGCCCTGCCGCGAAGGCCGGCGAGCAGCTCGCGGTGATCGACGATCTCGACGCGATCGACCAGGATCTCGCCCGGCTGCTGATCGTGTCGGGCAGGCAGCGCCAGCTCAAGGAGGAGCTGAGCGCGCTGCGCCTCGCGAACGACCGCATCGGCGACAGCATCGCGCGCGACAAGAGCGTGATCGCGCAGCGCGCGCCGACGCTGCTCGAGATCTGGGCCCGCACGGCCGGTGCGCTGCAGGCGGCCAACGCCGCGGAGCTCGGCAGCGCGGAAAGCGACAACGAGGCGCTGTGGCTGCGTGTGCGCGAGCGCGCCGAGGACCGCCGCCAGCCGGCGCTTGCCGAGGCGCTGCAGCAACTCGACGGCGGCGCGCGCAGCGTGTTCGCGGTGCGCCGCGAGTTTCTGTCGAGCGAAGCGCAGACGGGTTATCTCGTCACACTGCTGCGCGGCCATGCGGATCACCTGAGCGGCAAGTCGGCGCGCTATGTCGAGCGCTTGCGGCAGATCGCCAGCGAGCGCAGCGACAAGGTGCGCAAGGTCGCGGTCTCCAGCCAGTCGGGCCTGCTGCTGCTGGCCGTCGCGGGTGTCGTGGTGGCGCTGCTCGGCGTCGCGTATGCGAGCCGCATCCTGCACAAGCTGCAGGCGATGACGCGCGTGATGGCGCGACTCGCGAAAGGGATCACGTCCGACCGGATGCCGTCGACGCACCGGCCGGACGAGATCGGCGAGCTGGCGCGCGCGTTCGAGGTGTTCCGCACCAACCTGATCGAGAAAGAACAACTGACCCACGGGATCGAGTCGCAGCGCCGCCTGCAGGAGTCGGTGCTCAACTCGATGAACGACGGGGTGTCCGTCCACGACACGCACGGCAGCCTGATCGCGTGGAATCCGACCTTCGCGACGCTGCTCGGGATCGACCCGGGCACGCTGCATGCGGGCCTGTCGCTCGCGATGCTGCGTCAGGCCCTGCATCAGCCCGCGCGCTGGCGCCAGGTGTCGCGCGCGACCGCGACCCGCACGTCGGACGGCGCGCGCATCGCCGCGTCGGCCGAACTGCATCTGCGCGACCAGCGGACCCTCGAATTCCACTGCCAGCCGCTCCCGGACGGCGGATGGGTGGCGGTCTGCCGCGACCTGACGAGCCGGCGCGCGGTCGAGGCGGAATTGCGCCAGGCACAGAAGATGGACGTGCTCGGCCAGTTGACGGGCGGCGTCGCGCACGATTTCAACAACTTCCTCGTCGCGATACTCGGCAACCTGGAGCTGCTGCTGCCGCGGCTCGACGGCCAGCAGGACGCGCAGACGATGGCCGAGCGGGCGCGCCGCGCGGCCGAACGCGCGTCGCGGCTCACGCGGCGGCTGCTCGCGTTCGCGCGGCGCCAGCCGCTGCAGGCCGAACGCGTGTCGGTCAGGGCGATGCTCGCGGAGATGCTCGATCTCGTCGAATACTCGGCGGGCCAGCGGGTGACCGTCGTGCTGGAGCCGGCCGCCGACGCGATGTGGGTGAACGTCGACCGCGGCCAGCTCGAGAACGCGGTCCTCAACCTGACGCTCAACAGCGCCGCCGCGATGCCGGGCGGCGGAACGCTGGCGCTGGCCGCGCGCCGCGCACCGGCCGCCGACGGTGCCGCCGCGCCGCACGCGATCGTGCTGAGCGTCACCGACACGGGCTGCGGGATCGCCCCGGTGCTGCTCGACAAGGTGATCGAGCCGTTCTTCACGACCAAGGCGGCCGGCGAGGGAAGCGGGCTCGGGCTCAGCAGCGTCTACGGCTTCGTGCGCCAGAGCGGCGGCGATCTGCACATCCACAGCGAGGTCGGCCAGGGGACGCGCGTGGAGCTGTGGCTGCCCGAGAGCGCCCCGCCCGACCGACGCGGCGCGCCGGCCGTCACGGTGGCCGCGCCCGTTGCCGGACCGGCCGGTGCCCGCGTGCTCGTGGTCGACGACGATCCCGAGGTGCGCGACACGGCGCTCAGCCAGTTCGCGGCGCTCGGCGCGCGGGCCGACGCGGTGGCCACCGGCGACGCGGCATTGCGCTGGCTGGCCGAGCACGGCCCGGTCACGCTCGTGCTGTCGGACATCTCGCTCGGCGCGGGCGGCAGCGGCATCGCGTTCGCGGCGCGGCTCGCCGAGCGCTGGCCGGCGCAGCGCGTCGCGCTCACCTCGGGCCTGCCGCCCGAGATTCATCAGACCCATCCCGACTGGCGCGCGGACCTGCCGTTCGTGCCGAAGCCGTTCGATCTGGCGGCGCTCGCCGCGCTGTTGGGCTGACGCGCGACGGCAATTGTTTCGATTGTTAATGACGCGGCGCGTTTCCGAAATTTTCGATTAACCGGACTGGAGTCTCATAGACCCACGGCACCCGGCGACGCGCTCGCGACACCGCGGCGCACGATTCGAACGATTCGAAAAAAAACTGGAGACACCGAATGATGAAGCTCAAGGCAGGTTTGCTGACGATGGCGCTCGCGATGACGGCCGCCACGGCCACCAGCGCCGGCGCGGCGACGCTGCGGATCGCATGCGGCGCGGCCGGCGTCGACCAGGACATCTGCCAGGTATCGGCGAAGCGGTGGGCCGAGAAGACCGGCAACGAAGTCGAGTTCATCAGCATGCCCAATAACTCGAGCGAAACGCTGGCGCTTTATCAGCAGTTGCTCGGCGGCGGTTCGGACAAGATCGACGTGATGCAGATCGATACGGTCTGGCCGGGCATCCTCGCGAACCACCTGATCGACCTGAAGCCTTACAGCAAGGGGCTGGAAAGCCAGTCGTTCCCGAGCATCGTCGCGAACAATACGGTGAACGGCAAGCTGGTCGCGATGCCGTGGTTCATCGATACGGGGCTGCTTTACTACCGCAAGGACCTGCTCGACAAGTACCGCGTGAAGGTGCCCGCCACGTGGGAGGAACTCGATGCCACCGCGCGCAAGGTCCAGTCGGGCGAGCGCGCCGCGGGCAACGAGAAGGTCTGGGGCTACGTGTGGCAAGGTCGCGCATACGAAGGGCTGACCTGCGATGCGCTCGAATGGGTCAGCAGCTACAACGGCGGCACGGTGGTCGACGACAAGGGCCGCGTGACGATCGACAACCCGGGTGCGATCAAGGCGCTCGAGCAGTCGGCGAAATGGGTCGGCACGATCAGCCCGAAGGCCGTGCTGAACTACGGCGAAGAAGAGGCGCGCGGCGTGTTCCAGGCCGGCAACGCGGTGTTCATGCGCAACTGGCCGTACGCATGGGCGATCGCGAACCGCGCGGGCAGCCCGATCAAGGGCAAGGTCGGCATCGCGCCGCTGCCGAAGGGCGGCGCCGACGGCCGCCCGGCCGCCGCGCTGGGCGGATGGCAGCTCGCCGTGTCGCGCTACTCGCCGAACCCGAAACTGGCCGCCGATCTCGTGATGTACATGGCGAGCGCGGACGTGCAGAAGATGCGCGCGATCCAGGCGTCGTTCAACCCGACGATGCCGGCGCTCTACCGCGACAAGGACATCCTGCAGGCCAACCCGTTCATGGCCGATCTGCTGCCGACCTTCAGCACGGCGGTCGCGCGGCCGTCGACCGTGACCGGCGCGAAGTACAACCAGGTCAGCAACCAGTTCTGGAATGCCGCGCACGACGTGCTCGCCGGCAGCGACACCGCCGCGAGTGCGCTCGCGCGGCTCGCCGCCACGCTCAACCGGCTTGCGCCGGGCGGCAGCTGGCACTGAGCGCCGCGGCGCGCGATTGATCGATCGGGCCGGCCTCCGCAGGGTGCCGGCCTGACAGGAGACATCGAATGAGAACCGGAAGCATCGAGATAAGTAGCACTCCTGCATTCGCGCAGGAGCCCGTCCGGGCCCGAGCCGGGCTTGCCCGTGCGCGCCGGCGCCAGGCGTGGCTGCTGGTGGCGCCCGCGCTGCTCACGCTGGCGGCGATCGCCGGCTGGCCGCTGCTGCGCACCGCGTGGTTCAGCCTGACCGACGCGCAACTGTCCGACCTGTCGCAGCGTCATTTCGTCGGCCTCGACAACTATCTCGGCGCGGCGGGCGTGCTGCGCGACCCGGCCTGGTGGCAGGCCGTCGGCAATACCGTGCTGTTCGCCGTCGTGTCGGTGGTGCTCGAGACGGGCACGGGCCTCGGCGTCGCGCTGCTGCTGGACGTGCCGTCGCGGCTGCGCACGCTGCTGCGCGCGGCCGTACTCGTGCCGTGGGCGATCCCGACCGTCGTGTCGGCGAAGATCTGGAGCTGGATGCTCAACGACCAGTTCGGGATCGTCAACGCGATGCTGATGTCGATCGGCGCGATCCACGAGCCGCTCGCGTTTACCGCCGATGCGCACCTCGTGTTCCCGACCATCGTGCTCGTCGACGTGTGGAAGACCACGCCGTTCATGGCGCTGCTGATGCTCGCCGCGCTGCAGACCGTGCCGCGCGATTGCTACGAGGCCGCGCGTGTCGACGGCGTGCCGCGCTGGCGCGTGTTCCGCTCGGTGACGCTGCCGCTGATCCTGCCCGGCGTGCTGGTCGCGATGATCTTCCGCTCGCTCGACGCGTTGCGCGTGTTCGACCTGATCTACGTGATGACGTCGAACAGCCGGATCACGAAAAGCATGTCGATCTATGTGCGCGAGCAGCTGATCGATTTCCAGCAGGTCGGGTTCGGGTCGGCGTCGGCGATGTTGCTGTTCGTCACGATCGTGCTGTTCACCATCGGCTACATGGCGATCAGCCGCCGCCGGATTCAGGAGGCCTGACACATGAAGAAGCATCCGCTCGACATCGCGATTCACGGGCTGCTGTCGGCACTCGTGCTGGTGATCTCGCTGTTCCCGTTCGTCTACATGATCGGCACGTCGATCAAGCATGGCGACGCGTTGTTCGAAACATCGCTGTTCCCGGCGAGCCCGTCGCTCGACAACTATCGCCAGCTGTTCCGCGACCAGCCGTTCGGCGCGTACCTGCTGAATTCGGCGCTCGTCGCGGGCGGCGCGGTCGCGCTGTCGCTCGCCGTGTCGGTGCTCGCCGCGTATGCGCTCGGCCGCGTGTCGTTCCGCGGACGCGGGGTGCTGATGATGTGCATTCTCGGCGTGTCGATGTTTCCGCAGGTCGCGATCCTGTCGGGCCTGTTCGAGCTGGTCCGCTCGCTCGGCCTGTACGACCACCTCGGCGCGCTCGTGCTGTCCGACCTGATCTTCACGCTGCCGTTCACGATCTGGATTCTCGTCACGTTCATGCGCGAGTTGCCGCGCGAGCTGGAGGAGGCGGCGCTCGTCGACGGCGTCGGCGTGTTCACGCTGATCTTCCGGATCTTCATGCCGCTGCTGCGGCCGGCGCTGGCCGCGACGTCGCTGCTCGCGTTCGTGTCGGCCTGGAACGAATTCCTGTTCGCGCTGACCTTCATGATTTCGTCGAGCCAGCGCACGGTACCGGTCGCGATCACGATGATCTCGGGCGCGAGCAGTTACGAGTTGCCGTGGGGAACCATCATGGCCGCGTCGGTCATCGTCACCGTGCCGCTCGTGCTGCTGGTGCTGGTGTTCCAGCGGCAAATCGTCTCCGGCCTGACTGCCGGTGCGGTCAAGGGTTGACGCGTAGCGGCCCGAACAGGATCAAGAGGGAAAACATGAGTCAGATCAAGTTGAGCGGTCTTCGCAAGCAGTTCGGCACGACCCCCATCCTCAGCGACGTGAATCTCACGGTCGAGCAGGGCGAGTTCTGCGTGTTCATCGGCCCGTCGGGCTGCGGCAAGTCGACGTTGCTGCGGATCGTCGCCGGCCTCGAGGAACAAAGCGCGGGCGATGTTTGGATCGACGGTCGTTGCGTCAACACGTTTGCGCCCGCGCAGCGCGACATCGCGATGGTGTTCCAGAGCTATGCGCTCTATCCGCACATGTCCGTCTACGAAAACATGGCGTTCGGCCTGCGTCATCTGCGCCTGCCGAAGGACGAGATCGACCGGCGGGTGCGGCTCGCGTCCGAGTCGCTGCGCCTCGGCGAGCTGCTCGAACGCAAGCCCGGCGCACTGTCCGGCGGCCAGCGGCAGCGTGTCGCGATCGGCCGCGCGATCGTCCGCAAGCCGAAAGTGTTCCTGTTCGACGAGCCGCTGTCGAACCTCGATGCGGCGCTGCGCGTGAAGACGCGTGTCGAGATCGCGAAGCTGCACCGCAACCTCGACAGCACCAGCATGATCTACGTGACGCACGACCAGGTCGAGGCGATGACGCTCGCCGACAAGATCGTGCTGCTGCGGCCGCTCGAAGGGCGCAGCGGGATCGCCAGCGTCGCGCAGATCGGCACGCCGCTCGATCTGTATCACCGGCCGGCGAGCCAGTTCGTCGCCGGTTTCATCGGCTCGCCCGCGATGAACTTCCTGCCGGCCAGCGTCGCGGCGGCCGGCAGCGGCGAGGTTCGCGTGCTGGTCCGTGATCATCCGCTTGGCGCCGACGTGTCCGGCGACGGCCTCGAGACGGGCGCCGGCGTGACCCTCGGCATCCGCCCCGAACACGTGCGGGTCGGCACCGGCGCCGTGACCGGCCAGGTCGCGCACGTCGAGCAGATGGGCGAACACACCTATCTGTATCTCGACACGCCGCTGTGCGACCAGCCGATCGTCGCGAAGACCGATGCCGCCGGCGCGCGGGTCGGCGAGCGCTTGCGCGTCGATCTGCCGGCGGGCGCGCTGCATCTGTTTCATCCGGACGGACGCGCGGCGGTACGCACGCCGCGCGAGCCTGCCGCGCCGGCGCTCGCGATCGCCTGAGCGGCGCGCGGTACCCGGCGAATCAAGCTACAGGTTTCAGGCGGCCACGGCGCATGGCCGCTGTCGAATGGGCGCCACATCATCGATAAAGGATAGTCATGCTAAACAAGAAGCTTTCAGTGATCGTATGGAACGAGTTCGAGCACGAACGGGAAAACGCGGGTGTGCGCGCGATCTATCCAGACGGCCTGCACCAGGTGATCGCCAGTGCGCTCGCCGAGACGCCGGCGCTCGGCCACGGTGCGTTGCCGCTCGAGATCGGCACCGCGACGCTCGACCAGCCCGAGCACGGCCTCAGCGAAGCGCGGCTCGCCGCGTGCGACGTGCTGATCTGGTGGGGGCACAAGGCGCACGCGAAAGTCTCCGACGAGATCGTCGAGCGCGTGCAGCGCCGCGTGCTCGAAGGGATGGGCCTGATCGTGCTGCATTCCGGGCACTTCTCGAAGATCTTCCGCCGCCTGCTCGGCACGAACTGTTCGCTGAAGTGGCGCGAGGCAGCCGAGAAGGAACGGCTGTGGGTCGTCGAACCGTCGCATCCGATCGCGGCCGGGCTCGGTGAATATTTCGAGCTGCAGCACGAGGAAATGTACGGCGAGCGTTTCGACATCCCGCAGCCGGACAGCACCGTGTTCATCTCTTGGTTCGAGGGCGGCGAGGTGTTCCGCTCGGGCTGCTGCTGGGAGCGCGGTCACGGCCGGATCTTCTATTTCCGCCCCGGGCACGAAGCCTACCCGACCTATCACGACCGCAACGTGCAGCGCGTGATCGCGAACGCGGTGCAGTGGGCCGCGCCGCGCGTGAATCTCACCGACCGCTGCCCGAACTCGCCGCCGCTCGAAAAGCTCAGCGAGAAGAGCCAGCAGTTCGCGCACGTCGGCATCCAGCAAGGCGCAGGAGACCTCGCATGAACGACGATTACAAGGTCGAGCTGCCGGAAGCGGCGGCGATCGCGCGCGGCCGGCGCCTGCGCGTCGGCGTGATCGGGCTCGGGATCGGCCGCAAGCATATCGAAGGCTGGCGCGAGCATCCGGACGTCGACGTGGTCGCGATTGCCGACCCCGATGCGAAGCGGCTCGAGAAGGTCGGCGACGCGTTCGGCATCGACGCGCGTTATGCGTCGGCCGACGCGATGCTCGCAGCGGAAAAGCTCGACGTCGTCAGCGTGTGCACGCCGAACAAGTTCCATCGCGAGCTGACGCTCGCCGCGTTCGACGCCGGCTGCCACGTGCTGTGCGAGAAGCCGATGGCGCTGAACGCGGACGAGGGGCGCGAGATGCTGATCGCCGCGCAGCGCGCCGGCAAGCGGCTGATGATCAATTTCTCGTACCGCTTCAGCGCGCAGTCGCGCGCGCTGAAGGCGCAGGTCGAAAGCGGCCTGTTCGGCGATTTCTATTTCGGGCGGACGGTCTGGCATCGCCGGCGCGGGATGCCCGGATTCGGTGGCTGGTTCGGCACGAAGGCGCTGGCGGGCGGCGGGCCGCTGATCGATCTCGGCGTGCATCGTCTCGACCTCGCGCTGTGGCTGATGGGCTATCCGAAACCCGTGTGGGTGATGGGCAGCACCTACGATCCGATCGCGCGCGAACTGGCGGCGCGCGCGGGCAAGACGTTCGACGTCGAGGATCTCGCGGCCGCGCTGATCCGCTTCGACAACGGCGCGACGCTCGCGCTCGAGGCGTCGTGGGCGACCAACATCCAGGAAGCGGAGCTGATGGAAACCCGCCTGCTCGGCACGCGTGCCGGGCTGTTGCAGAAGAACCTGAACGAGGGTTACACGTTCGACGCGCACGTGTTCATCGAGCAGAACGGCGCGCAGTTCGACATGCGCCTGAATCCGCCCGCGGAAGGCGCGCATTCCGCGATGTACGACTACGCGGAAGCGATTCTGTGCGACGTCCCGCATCCCGCGCCCGGTGAGGAAGGGCTGATCGTGATGGAGATTCTCGACGCGATCTATGCGAGCGCGGCCGCGGGCGAGCCGATCCGCATTCACGCGCCGGGACCGGCGGCCGTCGACGCGTCGCCGGTGGTGGACCTCGACGTCGCCGGCTGACGCCACAGGCCGACTTCGTACCGGGCCGGCGCGCGGATCGTCCACCACGCCGGCCCGTCGGCAGCATGACGGACGACGCAGCACACACACCTATTCGATGACGCCGCGCATCGCACGCGGCGCACAAACAACGTTTGGAGACACGTTCATGATCGACGAAGCAGGCTGCGCCGCGCGCGGCCCCGCACGCACCCCGTTCAGGCTCACGCGGCTCGCCGCCGCTTTCTCGCTGGCCGTCGCGTCGGCCGCGCTGCATGCGGCACCGGACCCGGCAACGACAGTCGCCGACAGCGCGCCGGGCGGCCTCTCGCAGGCCACCGGCGTTGTGCCGGCCGACACGAGCCCCGCCAACGTGGTGACGCCGACACCGTCTTCGGCCTGGAACCAGCTGACGCCGTGGACGCAGTTCCATGGTTATATGCGGGCCGGCGTCGGCACGAGCGACGGCCATACGCAGGCCTGCTTCCAGTTGCCGGGCGCACCGAGCAAATACCGGCTCGGCAACGAATGCCAGGTCTACAGCGAGCTGGAGATCGACCAGACGCTGTACAAGTTCTCGAACGGCATGCAGCTGTCGGCAGTGGGGATGGCGAGCCTCGTCAACGATCTCGATCGCGCGCCGACCTTCAGCGGCGATCACGGCAAGATTCGCATGCCGGAGTCGTACGTGCAGCTCACGAACTTTCCGGGGCTCGACGACATGCGGGTCTGGTTCGGGCGCATCTACTACCGGCGCAACGACGTCCACATGAACGACTTCTATTACTGGAACCCGAGCGGCCTCGGCGCGGGCATCGAGAACGTGCCGATCGGCGGCGGCCTGAAACTCAGCTATGCGCTGTTCCGCGAGGACTACATCGACCAGCCGAACTACGCGACGCGCCATGACCTGCAACTGTCCGGCGTGCATCCGAACCCCGGCGGCGAACTGCAGTTCGGGCTGTCGTACATCCCGGCCCGCGCGCCGGTGCTGAATTCGAGTGGTGTGTTGCAGGACGCGCACAGCGGCTGGTCGTTTACGGTCCAGCACGTGCAGACCAACCTGCTCGGTGGCAAGAACAAGCTCGCGTTCCAGTATGGCGTCGGCCCGGGCACGGGCCTCAGCTACACGGGCACGCTGACGAACGACAACCGCTACAAGAGCTTTCGCGTGCTCGATGCGTTCGACTGGCAGGCGACGCAGAACTTCAGCGGCCAGGTGGTCGGCATCTATCAGCGCGACATCGCGCCGTCGGGCGGTTCGCAGACGTGGGTGTCGATGGGCGTGCGGCCCGTGTATGCGTTCACGCAGCACGTCAAGCTGCAGGGCGATCTCGGGCACGATCGCGTGACGCCGTCCGGCGGCCCGACGCGCACGCTGCTGAAGGCGAGCGTCGCGCTGACGCTCGCGATGGACCGGTCGTTCTGGTCGCGGCCGGAATTCCGCGTGTTCTACACGTATGCGCGCTGGAACCAGGCGGCGCAGGACGCGGCGGCGCCCGGCGATCCGTTGTCGACGACGGGCATTTTCGGTACCTCGCGCTCGGGCTCGACGGTCGGCGCGCAAGTCGAATGGTGGTGGTGAACGACATGACGGAACGCTGTACGACGATATCGATGGGGGCCGATGCTGCGCCGTTCTCGCGCATCGTGTTCGGGATGTGGCGGATCGGCGACTGGGCATTGTCGGTCCGCGAGCGCCGTGCGCTGGTCGAGGCGGCGCTGGAACTTGGCGTGACGAGCTTCGATCATGCGGACATCTACGGCGACTACACGGCCGAGGGCCTGTTCGGCGACGTGCTGGCCGATGCGCCGCACTTGCGCGAGCGGATGCAGATCGTCACGAAGTGCGGGATCCGGCTCGTGTCCGCGCGCCGGCCCACGCACGGGATCAAGCACTACGACACGCGCGCCGCGCATGTCGTCGCGTCGGTCGAGCAGTCGCTGCGCGCGCTGCGCACCGACCGGCTCGATCTGCTGCTGCTGCATCGCCCCGATCCGCTGATGGATGCCGACGAGGTCGCCGCGACTTTTGCCGCGCTCCGGCGCGACGGCAAGGTGAGGGACTTCGGCGTATCGAACTTTACGCCGGCGCAGGCTGCGTTGCTGCAGGACCGCATGGCGGCGCACGGCATGTCGCTCGCGACGAACCAGGTCGAATGCTCGCTGCTGCATCTCGCGCCGCTCGACGACGGCACGTTCGACCAGGCGCAGCACTGGCGCTGTCCGCCGATGCTGTGGTCGCCGCTCGCGGGCGGACGCGTGTTGACGGAGGCGTCTCCCGCCGCGGTGCGTGTGCGCGAGCGCGCGGCGCGGATCGGCGACGCGCTCGGCGTGTCCGCGACGACGGTGCTGTTCGCGTGGCTGCTCGCGCTGCCGTGCCGGCCGCTGCCGATCGTCGGGTCGAGCCGGATCGCGGCGCTGCGCGAAGCGGTAGCGGCGACCGGCATCGCGCTCGGGCGCGAGCACTGGTTCGAACTGCTGGACGCGGCGCGCGGCGTGGAGGTGCCATGACCGTTGCGATCGACACACGATGACAATTCGGGAGATGGGATGAGCGTAGCAACCCTCAACGGGGACCCGGTCGCGCCGCGTGGCGTGCGTGCCGGCGAACCCCGCTTGCTGGCGGACATCGGCGGGACGCATGCGCGCTTCGCGCTGGAGACCGCGCTCGGCGGAATCGGCGACGTGCGCGTCTATCGATGCAGCGCCCATGCCGGCATGGACGACGCGGTGCGCGCGTTCCTGCGCGACACGGGCGGCGCACGGGTGCGGAACGCGGCGATCGCGATCGCCAATCCCGTGGACGGCGACATGGTCAGCATGACCAATCATGACTGGCGCTTCTCGATCGACGCGACGCGCCGCGCGCTCGGGTTCGACACGCTGCACGTCTTCAACGACTTCGCGGCGCTGGCGATGGCGGTGCCGCATCTGCCCGCCGGACAACGGCGGCAGGTCGGCGGCGGGCACGCGGCGCCCGCGGGTACGATCGGCGTGCTCGGCGCGGGAACGGGGCTGGGCGTCTCGGCGCTCGTGCGCGCAGGCGATGCATGGGTGCCGGTGTCCGGCGAGGGTGGGCATGTGTCGTTCGCGCCCGCCGATGCACGCGAGGCCGATGTGCTGCAGTACGCGCGGGCGCGCTGGCCGCACGTGTCGTTCGAGCGGTTGGTCGCGGGCCCCGGCATCGCGGTGATTCACGCGGCGCTCGCCGCGCGCGACGGCTGCGACGCGCCACGGGCCGACGTGGCCGATACGGCCGCCATCATCGATCGTGCGCTCGCCGGCGACGCACGTTGCATGGCGACCCTGGATTGCTTCTGCGGCATGCTCGGCACGTTCGCGGGCAATCTGGCGCTGACGCTCGGTGCGACCGGCGGCATCCATATCGGCGGGGGCGTCGTGCCGCGCCTCGGGGTATTGTTCGATGCATCGCCGTTTCGAGCCCGCTTCGAGGCGAAGGGCCGCTTTGCCGCTTACCTCGCGAAAATTCCGACCTTCGTGATCACCGCACCGCATCCGGCCTTCGTCGGCGTGTCGCGCCTGCTCGCCCGCGCGTTGGGCGAGACGGGCTGACGCGAGTCCGGCTGGCGTGGTTGTAGTGCGACTGTCTGCAATAAGTCGGCATGTCGAAAGAAATCGGGCGCGCGCGACGCTGTCCTATGGAATACGCCGACTGGAAGTCGTCCCGGAACTCATTTACTTTTAGAGGAGTGTCGCCGAGGCGTCGTGCGTTCCGGAGGAATCGTGACTGCATTCCAGAAGGTGTGGCAGTTGTTCGTCGGAAAGCCGCTGGACCCGCTCGATCCGCGCACGCGGCATGCGATCGCCGTGACACCGTTGCTGGCCTGGGTCGGGCTCGGCGCCGACGGCCTGTCGTCGTCGTGCTACGGCCCGGAAGAGGCGTTCCTCACGCTGGCGCACCACACGCCGCTTGCACTGTTCCTCGCGCTCGCGACGGCGGCGACCGTGTTCATCATCGCGCTCGGCTACAACCAGGTGATCGAGCTGTTCCCGACGGGGGGCGGCGGCTACCGCGTCGCGACCGCGCTGCTCGGTGCGAAGCCGGGGCTCGTGTCGGGTGCTGCGCTGCTGGTCGACTACGTGCTGACCGTCGCGACGTCGCTCGCGAGTGGCGTCGATGCGTTCTTCAGCCTGCTGCCCGTCAGCGCGCAGGCGTTCAAGCTCACCACCGAGATCGTGCTGATCCTGATGATGACGGGGCTCAACTTTCGCGGGATGCGCGAATCGATCATGGTGCTGCTGCCGATCTTCATCGGCTTCGTGATCCTGCACTTCGGGCTGATCGTGTATGGCGTCGCCGTGCACGGCAGCAACCTCGCGATGATCGTGCCCGATGCGGTGCACGAGGCGCACGGGATGTCGCAGTCGCTCGGCGTATTCGTGATGCTCGCGTTGCTGATGCGCGCGTTCTCGCTCGGCGGCGGCACGTATACCGGCCTCGAAGCCGTGTCGAACAACGTCAACATGCTGGCCGATCCGCGCGTGCCGAACGGCAAGGTGACGATGTGGTACATGTCGACGTCGCTCGCGTTCACGGCCGGCGGCATCATCCTGCTGTACATGCTCTGGCATGCGCGGCCCGTCGAAGGCGAGACGCTCAACGCAGTGGTATTCGGCAGCGTGATCGACCATCTCGGGCTCGGCTCGGCGTTCGCGCGCCACGCGTTGCTCGCGGCCGTGCTCGCGTTCGAGGCCGGGCTGCTGATGGTCGGTGCGCAGACGGGTTTTCTCGACGGTCCGGCCGTGCTGTCGAACATGGCGTCGGATTCATGGGTGCCGCGCCATTTCCGTGACCTGTCGACGCGTCTCGTGCGGCAGAACGGCATCATCGTCGTCGGCCTGTCGAGCCTGCTGATCCTGCTGTGGACGCACGGCAACGTCGACGTGCTCGTCGTGCTGTACAGCATCAACGTGTTCCTCACGTTCAGCATGTCGCTGCTCGGGCTGTGCACGTACTGGTGGCGCCATCGCAGCGAGAGCGGCTGGTTCAAGCACTTCTTTCTGTCCGCGCTCGGGCTGAGCGTGACGGCGACCGTGCTCGTCATCACGCTGATCGAGAAGTTCACGGCGGGCGGCTGGCTCACGGTGCTCGTGACGAGCGCGGTGATCGCGCTGTGCTTCATGATCAACCGCCACTACGCGTACACGCGCGCGCAGCTCGCGAAAGAGGACGCGCTGTTCTCGGGGCAGCCGCCCGTGGTCGACGAGGCTACCGCGCCGGGCAAGCCCGATCCGTCGCAGCCGACGGCCGTGCTGCTGGTCGGCAAGCATCGCGGCGCGAGCATGCATGCGTTGCTGTGGGTCAACCGGCTGTTCCCCGGGCACTTCCGCAACGTGATCTTCCTCGCGGTCGGCGAGGTCGACGCGAAGGCGTACGACGGGCACGAACATCTCGAACGGCTGCGTCACTCGATCACCGAAGCGCTCGACTACTATGTCGCGCACTGCCGCCGCAACGGCATCGCGGCCGACTACCGGATCGCGTTCGGCACGAATCCCGTCGTGGAATTCATGAACCTCGCGTCGTCGACGCTCGACGTTTATCCGAACGCCGTGTGCTTCGCGAGCAAGCTGATCTTCCGGCGCGTGAATTTCCTGACCGCGTGGCTGCACAACCAGACGCCCGTCGAGCTGCAGGCGCGCCTGCATGTCGAGGGCAAGCAGATGGTGCTGCTGCCGATGAACGTCGGCTGACGGACGGGCGAAACGGCTCGCCCGTGCGATGAAAACGATTCAACCTGACGCGTCGCGTCAGATCTTAAGCAATAGAAAACAAATCGCTGGTTTACTCGGAAAGATTTGGTAAGATTCGCGCGCTTCGAATCAACAACAAATCCCTTCCGAGAGACTTCATGACGATCGCAGCCACGACCGCCACCCGTTTCCTGCGTCACGGCGCGCTCGCGCTGTCCGCCGCCGCGCTACTGTCGCTTTCCGCGCTCGCGTGTGCCGCCGGCGACGTGCCCGGCGCCAAGGACCATCCGCTGGTCTCGCGCTTTTCCGGCGCGACGATCAAGGCCTATTCGCAGACCGCATTCGACGAGGCATTCCTGCCGAACCAGCCGATCGACGACGAGAAGACCGCGAAGGGGTTGAACCTCGAAGGCAAGATCACGCGCATCAGCTATACGATCGGCGGCGACAAGTCGACGCTCGAAGTCGAGCGCAACTATCTCGATGCGCTGCAGAAGGGTGGCTTCCAGATCCTGTTTCGTTGCGCGGCGGAACAGTGCGGCAAGAGCGGCGGCAGCGATTTCCAGAGTGTCGTGATCAATTCCGGGCGGGTGCGCAAGGCCGGTTTCGGCGACGCGAATTTCGGCGACAAACACCGGACAATCCTTGCGAAGCTGTCGCGCGCGTCGGGCGATGCGTACGTGTTCTTGCACGTGATGGACGATTCGGCGTCGAACAAGCGCACGCTCGTCTACGAGGAGGTCGTCGAGGTGAAGCCGATGCAGACGGGGCAGGTGAAGGTGGTCGACGCCGGCGCGCTGCAGAAGGGGCTGGCCGCGACGGGCAAGATCGCGCTGTACGGCATCTACTTCGACACCGACAAGGCGCAGGTGAAGCCCGAGTCGAAGGCGCAGCTCGACGAGATGGCGAAGCTGCTCACGGCCAACCCGGCGCTGAAGGTCTACATCGTCGGACATACCGACAACCAGGGGCAGCTCGCGCACAACGTCGACCTGTCGCAGAAGCGTGCGGAGGCTGTCACGCAGGCGCTCGCGACGACGTACCGGATCGCGCCGGCACGCCTGGTCGCGAAGGGTGTCGCATCGCTGTCGCCGGTCGCGTCCAATGCCGACGACGCGGGCCGCGCGCAGAATCGCCGCGTCGAGCTCGTGCAGCAGTAATTCCATTCCAACCGGGCGCCCGCGTGACTACGCGGGCGTCGTCCACTCGAAGATCGATCTCATGAAACTGCTGATTGCCACCGTGCTTGCCGGCGCGGCCGCCTCGTCCTTTGCGCAGACCGTATCGCCGGGCATCTGGCACGACGACACCGCGTACACGCTGAACGGCAAGCCGCTGCCGCAGGCGTCCGGCTCAATGCCGGACCAGTGCCTGACCGACGCGGACGCGAAGGACCTGCGCAAGACGATGGCGGCGCGCATGCAGCGCGACAACGTCAACTGCACGATCACCCACTGGGACTATGCGGGCACGACGCTTAAGGTCGCGCTGTCCTGCGCGAACGAACAGGGGCACGGCAACGGTACGGTGACGGGCGCGGTCACGCCGACGAGCTACGACCTGAAAGGGCAATTGCGCGGGCAGCATGCGCAGGCCGGCGCTTACACGCTCGCATGGACGTGGCGCGGCAAGCGTGTGGGAGACTGCAAGTAACGGGGCGCATCCGCCCGCATCGCGCGCAGGCTGGCTGCTGCGCGGCTTGACGCTCGCCGGCACGGCGCCCACACTGGTTTGCACGACGGGCACGCGGCGTGTGAGCCGTCATGTGCGCTTCATGCGGATCGAACCGTCCGCGCCGGCGCGCCGCCCTGGCGCGCGGCAACGAACGCGCGGAGAGTGTCGACGTGGTGCTTTTTCCTTCCGGACGGACCAGCCGCCTGCTCGCCTGCGCCATCGCGCTCGGCGCTGGTGCGGCCATGGCCGATGCGTGGGCCACCGGTGACACCGGCGACGAAGCACCCGTCACGCTCGTCAGCGATGTCCACGAATTCGTGATCCAGCACGACGGTTCGCTCGACGAGCACGACGATTCGACGCTGCGCGCGAACAACGCGAACGGCATCGACGCGGTCGCGCAGCGCTACGTGTGGTTCGACAAGAATCTCGAGCAGGTCGACCTGCTCGCGGCCGAGACGATCGACCGCGACGGCATCGCGCATCCGGTCGGCGCTGACGGTATCCGCGACGTGCAGGAGCCGCGCTCGGCCGGCGCGCCGACGTTCCAGGACGGGCTGTTGCGCACCGTCGTGTTTCCCGGCGTCGAAGCCGGGTCGAGCACGCGCGTGGCGTTCCGCAAGACGCGCACGAAGCCCGTCAATCGCGGCTACTTCGGCTATACCGTCGAGCCGTCGCGCGAGCCCGTCGACAGCCAGCGGCTGATCTTCGACGTGCCGGCCGACCTGCCGCTATACGCGGATGCGCGCGGCTACGTCGCGCTGCCGCCGGTGACGGCGAACGGCCGCACGCGCTACGAGTTCGATTACCGGCACGGCCCGTACGACCGCATCGAGAACGGCTCGGTCGGCTACCCGACCTACGGCGACCGGCTCGTCGTGTCGACGCTGCCCGACTACGCGGCGTTCGCCGCGCGCTACCGCGACGCGGCCGTCGACCCGGGCGTGAACGATCCGGCCGTCGTGCAGCTGGCCCGCGCGCTCACCGCGGATGCCGCCGATCCGCGCGACAAGGCGCGCATCCTGTACGACTGGGTGCAGGCGAACATACGCTACGTCGGGTTGTTTCTGGGCGAAACGGCCGCCGCGCCGCACCGCGCGACGGACATCCTGCGCAACCGCTACGGCGACTGCAAGGACCATGTCGCGCTGTTCGGCGCGCTGCTCGCGGCGGTCGGCATCCGCAGCGAACCGGTGCTGATCAATCTCGGTGCCGTGTACACGCTGCCGTCGGTGCCCGGTTACGGCGGCGGCGCGATCAATCACGCGATCACGTGGCTGCCCGATCTCGCGCTCTACGCGGATACGACGACGGCCGGCATCGCGTTCGGCTACCTGCCGCCGATCGTGATGGATCGCCCCGCGCTGCTCGTCGACACGGGCGTGCTGTCTCGCACGCCGGCCACGCAGCCGCGCGGCCGTGTCGCGCGGGTCGAGATCGATGCCGCGCAGCCCGGCGCCGCGCGTTTTCATGCCTACGTCGAGGACGACGGCTGGACGGCCGAACTCGAACGCAACCTGTTTCGCCGCGCGACGCACGACGGCATCGAGCAGCTTGCGACCGCACGCTTGCGGCAAAGCGGCTTGCGCGGCCGCGCGCAACTGTCGACCAGCGACCGGCGCGCGACCGACGGACCGTTCGACGTGACGCTGTCGGGCACGCTCGATCATTTCGTGTGGCCCGACGGCACGACTGCGTTGCCCGCGCTGTCGAGCCTCACGGGCGGCATCGCGACGCAGGTCGAAAGCTGGCTGGCCGAACCGGTGCGCACGCAGCCGTGGGGCTGCATCGGCGGCACGTTCGACGAGACCGGCCAGATCGTGCTGCCGGCCGATGTCGTCGTGACCGACCTGCCGGCCGACGCGGCCGTGCACGCGCGCTTCGTCGATTTCACGTCGCATTACGTGTTCGATGCGGCCGCGCGCGTCGTGCAGATCACGCGGCGCATGACGGCGGATTTCGGCCGGCAGGTGTGCACGCCCGACGAATTCGCGGCACTGCGCGCGTCGCTCGAACGCATCGAACGCGACACGCAGGCGCAGATCGTCGTGCGCGCGAAAGGGCATTGAACGGGCAGGGGCAGTGAACGCGTCGCCGCCAGCGGTCGATGCGCAGGAGAGACATCATGACGGAACGGGACTACGAGATCGCCGATCTCTCGAAGGAATTGCTGGGCCGGATCGTGCAGGGCACCGTCGCGAGCGGCGCGGCCGTGGATGCCGAGCAGTGCGCGGCGCTCGCCGTGCAGTGCGCGACGGCGCTGGTCGACAAGCTCGGGGCGCGTAGCGGTTGAACGCGGAAGGGCATCACGCACGGTGGCGGTGGCTTGAGCGACGCCGGCGAGCGAGTTCGCGGCCGGCGTGCTGTGCGTGCGCGACGGCGCCCCGGCACCGGTCGCGGCGCCTGTGGCACCCGCACCCGTGAAGGCGCCGGCGAGCAAGCAAGCGACCCCGGAGCGACGCGTAGCGGCCCCGGTCAGCGTTGCACGCCAAGCGTCACGCGTTACGCTTCGACGCGCGCCTCGCCGTCCGCGCGCACGGCCCCCGGCGGCTTCCCCACCACCCGCTTGAACGCGCGGCTGAACGCCGCCAGCGAGCCATAGCCGAGCCGGTACGCCACCGCTTCGATGGCCTCGCGGTCGCGCGCGATCCACTGCGCGGCGAGCCGCATCCGCAGCTCGGTCAGGTAGCGCACGGGCGTCATCCCGGTTGCCGCGAGAAAGCGCTCGGCGAACACCGAGCGCGACACGCCCGCTTCGGCGGCCAGTTCCGCGACGCTCCAGTTGCGGCCCGGGTCGCGATGCAGCGCGACGATCGCGCGGCCGAGCTTCGGCTCGCGCAGCGCCTGCACCCAGCCCGTCGCGTCGCCGCATCCGCACTCGACCCAGCCGCGCACGATGAATGCCGCGACCACATCCGCGAGCCGCGCGAGGATGCCCGCGAAACCCGCGCGCGCCGAGCAGGCCTCGCGCTCCATCGCGTCGAGCATCGGGCGGATTTCCGGGTAGCGCGAGAGCAGCGTGCCGACGTGCATGAACTCGGGCATCGTGCCGACCAGCGGCTGCATGCCGCCGAGATCGAGTTCCATGCACGCGCTGAAGATCAGCGCATCGCCGGCACCGGGCTCCGTCGCCGCACAGGCCGCCGGCGACGCGCCGGCCGATGCCACCGACGCGACCGTATCGCAGATCTTCGCGGCCGCGAAGCCGTGGATCTCGCGGCACGGCGCATCCGGATCGGACACCAGCGCATGCATGCCGCCATGCGGCAGCAGGATCGCGTCGCCGGCCTCGAGCCGCATCGTCGCGCCGGCCGCGTCGCGCAGCAGCACGGGCCCGCGCCCGACGAAATGGAACTGCGCGCGGCCCGGCGCCTCGCCGAAGCTCAGCCCGAACGGCCGCGCGACCTGGATGCGGCGGTACTGGACGCCGCTCAGCCGCATCCCCAGCAGCAGCTCGCTGACGAGGTCGTGCACGTCGGGGACGGGGGGAAGCAGGGGCTCGGACATATCGAGATTCGGACGATCGATCAACAAGAGCGGATTGTATGTCATAGACCGTCCTGTTGCCGTTCCTTACGATACGCCGTCATTGGTACTTCTCCCTATACGGACACGGAACGACGCATGAATCCCGGAATTTCCCCGGCCGCCTCGATGGCGGCCCCCCGCGAACCGGCCTGGGGCGCGGTATTCGCGATGACGCTCGGCGTCTTCGGGCTCGTCACGGCCGAATTCCTGCCCGCCAGCCTGCTCACGCCGATGGCCGCCAGCCTCGGCGTGACCGAAGGCGTGGCCGGGCAGGCCGTCACGGCCACCGCGACGGTCGCGCTGGTCACGAGCCTGCTGATCTCCGCGTTGACGCGCACGATCGACCGGCGGCGCGTGCTGCTCGCGTTCTCGGTGCTGCTCGTCGGATCGAATCTCGCGGTCGCGTTCGCGCCCAACCTGACGACGCTGCTGATCGGCCGTGTCGTGCTCGGCATCGCGCTCGGCGGCTTCTGGACGATGGCGACGGCCACCGCGATGCGGCTCGTGCCGACGTCGATGGTGCCGCGTGCGCTGTCGATCATCTTCAGCGGCGTGGCGGTCGCGACGATCGCGTCCGCGCCAATGGGCAGCTACTTCGGCCACCTGATCGGCTGGCGCAACGTGTTCCTGATCGCGGCCGTGCTCGGCGGTGTCGCGTTCGTGTCGCAAGTGATGACGCTGCCGTCGATGCCGCCGAGCGGCACGACGCGGCTGCGCACGCTGATCGACGTGCTGCGCCGTCCGACCGTGGGCCTCGGCATGTTCGCGACGATCCTCGTGTTCACCGGGCATTTCGCGTTCTTCACGTATCTGCGGCCGTTCCTCGAACAGGTCGCGGGCGTCGGCGTGAACGGGCTGTCGGCGATCCTGCTCGGCTACGGCATCGCCAACTTCGTCGGCACGTCGCTCGCGGGCCGCGTGCTCGAACACCGGTTGCGGCCGATGCTGATCGCAATGCCCGCGCTGATGGTCGTGCTCGGCATCGCGCTCGTCGCGCTCGGCCGCGCGCCGATGATCGACGCTGTGCTCGTCGCGTTGTGGGGGATGGCGTTCGGCGGCGTGCCTGTTGCCTGGTCGACGTGGGTCACGCGCACCGTGCCCGACGAGGCCGAGAGCGCGGGCGGGCTGATCGTCGCGGCGATCCAGCTCGCGATCGCGACGGGTGCGGCGGCCGGTGGCGTCGTGTTCGATGCGAACGGCGCGGCCGGCGTGTTCGTCGGCGCGGCCATCGTGCTGGCCGTCGCGGTCGCGACGATCGTGACCGGCGTGCCGAAGCGGGTCGGTGTGGCGGTGTCCTGACCGGCCGGGCAGGGCCCACGCTTCGCGGGCCCGCCGGCGGTCGTCGGTCCATTAGGCGGCTGCGGTGTCCGCGATGCGATCGAGTTCCGCGAGCGCGTCTTCCGGCAGATCGAGATCGGCCGCCGCGAGATTCTCGCGCAGATGCGTGACAGACGACGTGCCCGGAATCAGCAGCACGTTCGGCGCACGGCGCAGCAGCCACGCCAGCGCGACCTGCATCGGCGTCGCGCCGACGCGTGCCGCCACCGCGGACAGCGTCGACGACTGCAGCGGCGAGAAGCCGCCGAGCGGAAAGTACGGCACGTAGGCGATACCGTCGCGGGCCAGCGCGTCGATCAGCGCATCGTCGCCGCGATGCGCGATGTTGTAGTGGTTCTGCACGCAGACGATGTCGCAGATCTGCCGGCCTTGCGCGACCTGCGCGGCCGTCACGTTGCTCAGGCCGATGTGGCGGACGAGCCCGCGCCGCTGCAGTTCGGCGAGCACGCTCAGCGGCGCCTCGATCGATCCTTCGGCCGGCCCGTGCCGGTCGAACATGATGCGCAGGTTGACGACGTCGAGCACATCGAGCCCGAGGTTGCGCAGGTTGTCGTGCACGGCCCGTTCGAGTTCGTCGGGCGCGAACGCGGGCAGCCACGACGAGTCGTCGCCACGGCGCGCGCCGATCTTGGTGACGATCACGAGATCGTCGCGATACGGATGCAGGGCCTCGCGGATCAACTGGTTGGTGACGTGCGGGCCGTAGAAGTCGCTGGTGTCGATATGGTCGACGCCGGACGCGACGGCTTCGCGCAACACGTTCAATGCCGCGTCGTGGTCCTTCGGCGGGCCGAATACACCCGGCCCCGCGAGCTGCATCGCGCCGTAGCCGATGCGTTTGACGTTGCGATTGCCGAGCCGGAAGGCGGCGGTGTGTCGAATGTCGGACATGACTCTGCTCCTGTTGATGAGTGCGCCCAGCATAGGCATTGGCCGTCTGCGCGATAAGCCGTCATAATCCGCACGGGTTGTACGAAAAGGCGAACAATGCAAGCCGATCTGGGTGATCTGAATGCGTTCATGGCCGTGGCGCGTGCCAGCGGATTCCGTGACGCCGCGCGCGTGACGGGCCTCAGCGCGTCGGGGCTGAGCGAGGCCGTGCGCCGGCTGGAGGCGCAGCTCGGCGTCCGGCTGCTGCACCGCACGACGCGCAGCGTCGTGCCCACCGAAGCCGGCGAGCGGCTGCTCGCGCGCCTCGGGCCCGCGTTGACCGAAGTGGCGGCGGCGCTCGACGGTATCGGCGATTTCCGGGACAGACCGGCCGGCACGCTGAAGCTGAACGTGCCGCTCAGCGCGTCCCGGCTCGTGCTGCCCGCGATCGTGCCGCGCTTCCTCGACGCGTACCCGGAGATCCGGCTGGAAGTGATCGCCGACGAAAGTTTCGTCGACGTGCTGGCGGCGGGATGCGACGCGGGCATTCGCTACGACGAGCGGCTCGAACAGGACATGATCGCGGTGCCGATCGGCCCGCGCATTCAGCGGTTCGCGACCGCGGCCGCGCCGGGTTATCTCGAGCGTCACGGCCGGCCGCGGCATCCGCGCGACCTGCTCGACCATCGCTGCCTGCGCGGACGATTCGCGAGCGGATCGATGCCGCCGTGGGAGTTCGAGCGCGACGGCGAGGTCGTGCGGATCCAGCCGGCCGCCGGGCCGCTGCTGGTGCAGATCGGCGGCGCGTCGGACCTGGTGGTCGATGCGGCGATCGCCGGCACGGGCATCGTGCATCTGTTCGAAGACTGGTTGCGCCCGTATTTCGAGAGCGGCGCCCTCGAACCCTTGCTCGAACCGTGGTGGCGGCCGTTTTCAGGGCCGTTCCTCTATTACCCCGGGCGCCGTCTCGTGCCGCCGGCACTGCGCGCGTTCATCGATTTCATCAAGGCATCCTGAGCGATACGTGCGAGCGGGTGGGCGCCGCACCGGCCCGCCGCTCAGCGCACCGGCGCGTGCGCGTCGAGCAACTGCCGGTGGCGCGCTTCGGTCGCGTCGTCGGCGGGAAACATGCACTCCATGCGCAGTTCCTGCGCAGCGGCGCTTTGCGGCGTGCCGACCGTCGTGACCAGCGAGAAGTAACGCAGCACGACGCCTTCGTGGACGAAGCCGATCGGAATGACCGGCAGCGCGGGCGCGGCGGCCGGCGCCGGCGGTGTTTTCCAGTCGCGCGGCGCATCGGGGCACGCGAGCAGGTCGTCGAGCAGTTGCCGTGTGTCGTCGTCGATCACGCGGCCGACCGATTCGCGATACACACGCTGCAGCAGGCTGCGCGATACGCTGTCCCAGTCGGCCACGAACGGCCGCATGCCGAGCGGATCGAACATCAGGCGCAACAGGTTGCGCGGGCCGTCGCGCGCAGCCATGTCGATGAAGCAGTTGAAAAAGCGCGGCGCCGCGTCGTTGCTCATCAGCACGTTCCAGTGGCGGTCCATTACGATTGCCGGAAACGGATCGTGCTGGCGGACGACCCGTTCGAGCGCGCGGATCACGCCGTGCATTTCCTGCGCGTCCCACGGCGCTTCCGAATACACGGGGGCGTACCCGGCCGCGAGCAGCAGCGCGTTGCGTTCGCGCAGCGGCACGTCCAGCGTCTGCGCGAGCGTCAGCAGCGTGTCGCGGCCCGGCACGCTGCGCCCGCTTTCGATGAAGCTGATCTGGCGCTGCGAGATGCCCGCGTCGAGCGACAGGTCGAGCTGGCTCACGCCGCGCACGTCGCGCCAGTAGCGCAACAACTGCCCCAGTTCGCGTGGCGGCGCGTTCGGATCGCGACGGCTGGCGTTCATCGGATTTCCCTGATCGTGGCGTGATCGACGCGAACGACTATATCGGACTCACGCGGCACCCGCCTGCCACGCGAACGCGTCGAACGGCGCTTCGAGCGTTGGCCGCGCCACGCTGCCGACGTAGTTCGTGATCGTCGACGCGGCGACCACTGCGATCACTTCGAGCAACTGTTCGGCGCTGAATCCGGCTTCGAGGAAGGATTGCCGGTCGACGTCGGCGAGACGGCCGCGGGTTTCGATCAGCGCGCGCGCCGTGGCCGACAGCGCGGCCAGTTTCGCGTCGCCGGGCAGGCCGCCGCGCCGGATCGCGTCGACGTCGGCGGCGGGCACGCCCTGTTTCAGCGCGAGCGCGGAATGGAACGCGACCGGCCACTCGCTCGCGTTCGTGACGGCGTTGGTGAGCAGGAGCGTCTGGATCTGCGGTTCGGTGAGGCTGCTGGCGTGCACGCGCTCGAACAGGCCGATGAACCCGTTGATCAGCACCGGCGACGCGGCCATGGCCGCCGCGATGTTCGGGATCAGGCCGAAGGTTTGCTGGAGCTGACGGAGCACGGGCTGCGATTCGGCCGGCGCCGAGTCGATGGTATGAAGCGGATAGGCAGACATGATGTCTCCCGGGCGAGGAGCGCCGCCGGAATGGCGGCGCGACACCCGAAGCGTAGGGACGGGCGTGCCGCGCGCCAATTACATGGGATGTAATCGTTTGTCGTGCACGCGGCGGCCGGCCGTCCCGCGCATCCGTTAACCGCCTTGCTTGACCAACCCTGCCAGCGTCTTCATTGCCTGCAGATACGGATACGGCCCGTGGCTGATGCGGGCCACGCCGTAGTCCGCGAGTTCGGCGAGCGTCGGCGTGTCCGACACGCGCATCACGTTCACCGGCAGCGGAGACGCGGCCGTCAACTGGCGAATGAGCGCCGGCGAGCGCAGGCCCGGCACGAACAGGCCGTCGGCGCCGGCTGCGGCATAAGCGCGTGCGCGTTTCAGCGTTTCGTCGAGCAACCGTTCGTCGTGCGTATCGGCCGGCGCCTTGAAGAACACGTCGGTCCGCGCGTTGATGAAGTAGTCGGCGCCCGCGCGATCGGCCTCCTGCCGTGCCGCCGCGAGACGCGCCGCTGCTGCTTCGACGTCGCGCAATTCGCCCGTCGCTGGAAAACTGTCCTCGAGGTTGCAGCCGATCGCGCCGGCCTCGATGCTGAGCGCGATCGTTTCGGCGACATCCTCGGGCCGCTCGCCGTAGCCGCTTTCGAGGTCGACGGTGACCGGCAGGTCCGTCGCGCGTGCGATTCGCGCAAGCACTTCCATCATCAACGCGCGCGGCATCTGCTCGCCATCGACGAAGCCGTTGGCCACGGCGACCGACCAGCTTCCGGTGGCCAGCGCGACCGCGCCCGCGTCGGCCACCGCGCGTGCGCTGCCGGCGTCCCACACGTTGAACAGCGTCAGCGGCTGGCCCGCGCGGTGAAGCGACCGGAAAACCGCGCCTTTCTCATTGCTGCTCATGTTCACTGCTCCTTGTAAAAACCGGGTCGGTGGTGGTGCCGAACGAGACTGCCACCGTATCGAGCGCCGCGAGGAAGTCGCGCGCGTCGAACAATTCGCCGAGGCTGCGCACGCCGCCCGACGTCATGGTGTTGCCGGTCATCAGGCGCACGGCCGCCTCGACGATGATCGGCGCGCTGACCGCGTAGATGTCGCGTCCCGATGCCGTCGCGCGGTGCGTCGTGCCGCGTTGTACGACGACGGCGTCCATCGCGAACTGCTGCGCCGACCGGCCGAGCGCATCGGTCGGCTCGGGCGGCGGCGTGGCCGCATCGCGCACGTCGCGCAGCGCCAGCGTCGCGAGCCACGATTCGATCGTATCGATGCGCAGGTGACGCGACAGTGTCATCACTTCCGAAAACGGCACCAGCGTCACGTCGACGCTGCCGATCGGCGACGGGAACGGCCACACGCGTTCGCGCGGCGTCGACGGCACCGGCGTCGGCTTCCCGTCCCGCTGGACGAGCCGCACCGCGCGATTGCGTTCGCCCGTCACGCGCGTGCCGCGGGTCGGGTGCCAGCGGTCGAGCCCGGTCGCGATATCGACGCGGTCGATCGGCTCATTCTGGTTGACGACGGCCGTCACGAGCAGGTCGGCCAGGCCGCCGTAGAACGCCGCGGCGGGCACGACGGTCACGCCCGCGGCGCGCGCACGGGCATCGACCCGTTCGGCCAGCGCCAGCACCGACGGCTGCTCGGCCGTCAGGTCGAGATAGGGGATGCCGGCCCGCAGCGCGGCTTCGGCCAGCGGCAGCGCGGTATCGAGGTACGGGCCCGCGCAGTTGATCACCGCAGCCGCGCCGCGCAACGCGGCGTCGAGCGCGGCCGGATCGTCGATCGCGGCGACGCGCGCTGGCGCGGCGTCGCTTGTGCCGCCTTCCGCGAGCCGCGCGGCATCGCGGCCGATGCGGATCGCGCCGAGGCCGCGCCGGGCCAGTTCGGCGACGACAAACCGCCCGGTGTGACCCGTGGCGCCATAGACTGCAACCGTCATCCGATCTTCCATGATCATCTCCGCTACAGAACGGTCTGTTTTATAGTACAGACCTGTAGCGTCGTCAAGCTCGCGGTGCTATGATCGGATCCATTGTTGCGGTACGGGCGGCCGTTGGCGGCCGAGCTTGGATGAAAAAGGGAACGGATACACACGGGGGCGCGCTCGATACGCGCGAGCGCATTCTGCAAACGGCCAGCGAGCTGTTCTATCGGGAAGGCACGCGCGCGGTCGGCGTGGACCTGATCGTCGCGCAGGCGGGCGTCGCGAAGACGAGCCTCTATCGCCACTTCACGACGAAGGACGACCTGATCGAGGCGTTCCTGCTGCGCGAGGACGCGGATTTCTGGGCGCACTGGGACGCGGTGGCCGGGCAATACCGGCGCACGCCGCGCGAGGAGCTGGACGCGCAGCTGCAATGGATCGGCGAGCGCATTGCGCGGCCCGGCTATCGCGGCTGCCCGCAGATCAACATCGCCGCCGAATACGCGGACGGTAACCATCCGGCCCGCAAGGTCGCCGTCGCGCACAAGCAGGAGCTACGGCGCCGGCTGACCGAACTGGCGAGCGCGATGCGAATCGACGAACCGGAAACCTTCGCGCTGCGGCTCGCGACGGTCATCGACGGCGCGCTGAGCAGCGGGCAGGCGCTGCATGCGCACGGGCCCGTGCACTTCCTGCAGGAATTCGCGCAACTGCTGCTGCCGAAGAAGGGCAGGAAGTAAGCGAGGCGTCACATCGTCCCGAAGAGTGTCGACACCCAGTCGACGAATACCCTGACCTTGGTGCTGTACCGTCGGCTGGGCGGATACACGGCATACACGGGCATCGGATCGGGCCGCCAGTCGGCGAGGATCGGCACGAGCTGCTTGCGCTCGATGAACGGCCGCACCATGAAGTCCATCGTATGCACGATACCGAGGCCATGCAGCGCGGTCGCGAGATGGGCATTGCTTTCGCTGACGAGCACGTCGTTGCGCGGGCGTTCCAGCGCGATCGTTTCGTCCGCGCGACGGAACCGCAGCGGCTGCACGACGCCCGTGCTCGCGGAAAAATAACCGACAACCGGCATCTGTCGTTCGACGATGTCGTGCGGGTGCGCGGGCGTGCCGTGCCGCGCGAGATAGTCGGGACTCGCGCAGGTCGTCCACGCGAGCGAGCCGATCTGCCGCGCGATCAGCGCGGGATCGTCGGCCGAGCTGCGAATGCCGCAGTCGATGTTTTCGGCGATGAGATCGACGGTGCGGTCGGTCACGCCGAGTTGCAGCCGGATGTCGGGAAAGCGCGTGCGGAATGCCGGGAGGTTCGGAACGAGGATGCCGCTGGCGGTCGATCCGCCCGCGTCGATGCGAAGCGTGCCGCGCGGGCTGGCCTGCGCGCGGCCGAGCGTCGCCTCGATGTCGTCGAGTTCGGTCAGCAGCGGGCGGATGCGCTCGTAGTACGCGGCGCCGTCGGTCGTGACGCTGACGCTCCGGGTGCTGCGCTCCAGCAGCTTCACGCCGAGATGGGTTTCGAGCGACTTGATCCACTTGCTGACCGTCGCGTTCGGCATGTCCAGCGACAGCGCGGCGCGGCCGAAGCCCCCCGTCTCAACGACCCGCGCGAAGATCCGGATGGCCTGCAGATGATCCATTGCCCACCTCGAATACGTTCATTGCCCGTCATTGTGCACAGGCGTGAATAAAGAATCCACCGGGCCGCCTTTTATGGTCGATTCGTGTTCATTAGTCTTCAGCGTGTGATCAACGACCTTGAAGGAGCACCTGAAAATGAACACCACGCCTTACATCAACATTCACGCGACGAAACATGCCGGCAAGGTGGCGCTGGTCACCGGCGGCAGCACGGGTATCGGGCTCGCGACGGCCAGGCGCCTGGCGCACGAAGGCGCGACGGTATTCGTGACCGGGCGGCGCCAGTCGGCACTGGACGCCGCCATTCGGGAGATCGGCCATGGCGCACAGGCAATCCAGGGCGACATCGCGTCGGTGGAGGATGTCGCGAGGGTCATGGCCCGCATCTCGGCGACGCACGGCAGGATCGACATCCTGTTCGCCAATGCGGGCGGCGGCGAGTTCACGCCGCTCGGTGACATTACCGAAGCGCAGTTCGACAAATACTTCGGCATCAACGCGAAAGGGACGCTCCTGACCGTCCAGGGTGCGCTGCCGCTGATGCCGGCCGGAAGCGCGATCGTGGTGACGGGATCGATCGCGTCCATGCAGGGGATTCCGGCGTTCGGCATCTATGCCGCGACGAAGGCGGCGCTGCGGTCGTTCGCGCGGACCTGGTCGTCCGATCTCAAGGGGCGCGGGATTCGCGTCAACGTCGTGTCGCCGGGCGTCATCGTCACGCCCGGCTACAAGTCGGAACTCGGGATGAGCGACGAGCAGATCGACGCGTACAGCAAGGAGGTTGCCGAAACGACGCCGCTCGGGCGCGTCGGCGAGCCGGACGAGATCGCGAAGGCCGTGTCGTTCCTGGCCTCCGACGACGCGAGCTACATCACCGGCGTCGAGTTGTTCGTCGACGGCGGGCGCGCGCAGATCTGAACCTTGCGCCGGGCGTCGGCGCGCCGACGCTCAGCGCTGTGCCGCCGGCTCCACCGACAGCGCGCGCAACTGGCCGCGCAACAGATCGACTTCTCCCGGCGCGAATTGCCGTTCGATCTCGGCATGGGTCTGCTGCCACAGCGGAAACGCCTCGGCCAGCAGGTCATGGCCGGCCGGCGTCAGTTCGAGCAGGCGGCTGCGCCCGTCGTCCGGGTCCTGCATGATCGTCACGAGCCCGCGCCGCTCGAGCGGCTTGAGCGCGGCCGTCAGCGTGGTGCGGTCCATCGCGAGCAGCGACGCGACCGATTTCATCGGAGCCGGTTGCGGCCGGTTCAACGACATCAGCAGCGAAAACTGCCCGTTGGTGAGATCCAGCGGACGCAGTACATCGTCGAAGATGCGCGCAAGGTTGCGCGCCGCGCGCTGCATGTGCAGGCACAGGCAGCAATCGCGCACCATCAGCGTCGTTTCGAAAGGGAGCTTTTCTTTTCGTGCCATGTTGCAATTGTGTTGATATCAACCTATGTTGTCAAGGTCGAGGCGCGGCAGCCCGTCGCGCCCGTCACCGGAGGAGAAAGCATGAGTGCTCAACAGCAGTTGTATCTCGCCGTATTCCTCGGCAGCAAGGACAGCCCGGCGATGCAGGCGTGGGTCGCGCTCCCGGAGCAGGAGCGGCACGCGCGCGAGCGGGACGGTATGGCCGCGTGGCATGCGTGGGTCGACCGTCATCAGGATGCGATCGTCGAGATGGGCGGGCCGCTCGGCAAGACCAAGACCATCGATGCCGGCGGCATCCGGGACACGTCCAATGCGTTGAGCGGCTTCACCGTCGTGCGGGCGGCGTCACACGAGGCGGCGGCCGCGCTGTTCGAAGGCCATCCGCATTTCACGATTTTCCCGGGCGAGTCGATCGACGTGATGCCGGTGCTGGCGATTCCCGGCGCGTGAACGATCGCGGCCGCCGCGTCGCGTTGATGCGTTGATGGGTCGACGCGCCGTGGCCGGCTTGCGGACATTTTCCCGACATTTCTGGATGGAGATTTGCGATGAAGCTTTACGGATTCGCCGGCACCCGCTCGCAACGCGCGCTGTGGGGGCTGAAGGAACTGGATGCGGATTTCGAGTTCGTGTCGGTCAACCTGCTCGCGGGCGAGCACAAGCGGCCGGAATTCCTGCGCATCAATCCGGCCGGCAAGGTGCCGGTGCTGGTGGACGGCGACCGCGTGATTCCCGAGTCGGCCGCGATCGTGCTGTATCTCGCGGACAAGTACCCGGAGAAGGCGTTGCTGCCGGTCGATCCGGCGGTGCGTGCGCAGGTGTATCGGTGGGTCATGTTCGCGGTGACGGAGCTCGAGCAGCCGCTGTGGCGGATCACGCGGCACACGTTCCTCTATCCGCCGGAGAAGCGCTCGCCAGCCGACATCGAACTGGCGCGCGAGGATTTCGCGACGATGGCCGTGATCCTCGACAAGCATCTCGAAGGGCGCGAATTCATCGTCGGCGACACGCTGACGGTGGCCGATTGCGTGACGGCCTACCTGATCGACTGGGCCAGCGAATGCCACCTGATCGAACCGTTCCCGCAACTGCGTGCGTATCTTGAACGGCTGTATGCACGGCCCAAGGCACCGCAGCGGATCGCGGAGGCGCGCAAGGCGGCGTGACGAAGGGCGGTCGATCGTGCTGGACGGCATGATCGGCCGCGCCATTCCGCTTGCCTGCGGTCACGGCAGTTTGTCGGGCCCGCCGAGCGCGCGACACAGCATCGACAGGTCGCTCAGGGTGAGGTGCGCCGATGCGGGATGCTGCGTCTCGCGCGCCACTTCCGGCTGAGGGTCGCGCACGACCCAGGCCGCCTGAAGCCCCGCATTCAAAGCACCGACGATATCGAGGTGGTAGTCGTCCCCGACGTGCAGCAATTCCGCCGGACTCACACTCAGCGCCTGCGCCGCCGCATGGAAGATTTCGGGTTCCGGCTTCGCGATCCCGAACGCACGCGCGCTGAGCGTTTCCCGAAAGAATTCGCCGCCGCCGGTCAGCCGGAGATCCGCGTTGCCGTTGGTCACCGCAATCAACGGAAACCGGGCGCTCAACCACGCCAGTGCCGGCAACGCGTCGTCGTAGAACTCGACCCGGTTGCGCGCCGCATAGAAGACTTCGTACGCAGGGTCGGCCAGCGCGACATCCGTGTTCGCGCGCGCCAGCGCAAGCCGGATCGATCCGAGTCTCAGCGCGCGAAAGTCGTTGGCGAGGTCCGGGCGAGAACGTTCGTATTCCTCACGTAACTCGCTCATCGTCTGCTGCGTGGGCAGGATGCTCGCGGTATCGGGCGCATGCTCGATCAGCCACGCGCGAAGCATCGCTTCGGCGCGTGCGACAGATGGACCGAACGGCCACAGGGTGTCGTCCAGGTCGAACGAGAGGGCGGATACTTTGGCGAGACGCATGCGGTTGAAGGGGAGGAAGTCGTTTACCAGGGCCACGGAATGGAGATTCCGGTGCCGTTTTCGCAAGCCTGCGCGTACAGGAAGCGCGCGACGGTCAGGTCCTGCAGCGCGAGCCCGGTCATGTCGAATACGGTGATCTCGTTCGGCGCGCGGCTGATCGACATCGTTCCGGCGAGCAGGTCGCCGATTTCCGTGCGCGGCAAGTCCGGCGCCCACTGGCATTCGCCGATGCTGCGCGCCTGCTCGTGATCGTCGACGAAAATGCGCGCGCGTTCCAGCACGCCGGCCGGCAGTTCGCGCTTGCCTGCCGTGTCGGCGCCCACGCAGGTCAGGTGGGTGCCCGGCTGAACCGCGTCCGCGTCGAACAATGCGCCACCGCCGGGCGTGGCCGTGATGACGACATCGCTATCGGCCACAGCGTCGTTACGGTCGCGCGCCACGCGGATCGTACATCGTTCCCGGAAAGCCGATTCGAAGAGCGGATCCGGCTCGCCGCCGACGTTCACGTACTGCACCGTGCAACGTTGCGGCAGCAGCCGGAGCGCGTAGTCGAGCTGGACGCGCGCCTGCACGCCGGTGCCGAACACGCAGAGCCGCGTGCTGTCGGGGCGGGCCAGCAGTTGCAGCCCAAGGCCACCTGCGGCGCCGGTTCGCGCGGTGGTGATCGCGTTGCCGTCCATGATGCACAGCGGGCGGCCCGTGGCCGGATCGAACAGCGCGACGGTTGCCTGATGCGGCTCGCCGCCGAGGCCGCGGTTGCCGGGCCAGAATCCGGCCGCCTTGAAGCCGAGGAGATCCTGGCTCGCGACGTCGCCCGACTTGATGCCGAACACGCCGCCCGTATGCAGCTTCTCGCGGACCACCGGGAACACGCGTCCGGCCCTCTGGCTGTGCAGCACAAAGGCTTCGCGAACCGCTGCCAGCACTTGCTCGGCCTGAAGGGCGGGCCCGACGGCATCGCGGTCGAGAAGAAGGAGTCGGGCGTCTGTCGGCATGTCGGGCGAGTTTTTCCGGAGCAGGGCGATTCGAGAAGGTTTAAAGTGTGTCCAGATTTAGACAAATAGTCAATGTCTGGGCGGATGACGCGAATGCGCAGTGCCGTTCACCACCCGTAGAAGCGCGGCCATGCGTGGACGACGCCGTCTTCGCCGATCGCCTGATATTCGGGGTGTTGCGCGCCGGTCGCGCATGCGTGATTCGGCAGGATGCGCAGGCGGGTGCCGATCGGAAACCGCTGCGCGATGCCCGCGTCGGGCAAGTCCGCGCGCGACACGATGCCGTGCTCCTGGTTGGCGGCGCTCACGACGTAGTCGCCGAGCACGTCGCCGTCTTCGGTGCAGACCTGCCCGTAGCCGAAATCGCGGCCCAGGCGCTGCGTGCCGCGGTCGCGGCTCATCGCCATCCAGCCCGCGTCGACGATCGCCCAGCCTTTCTCTTCCTGGTGTCCGATCACGGTGGTCAGCACCGACAGCGCGATATCGGACAGTTCGCACACGCCGATGTTGTGCATCACGAGGTCGAACATCACGTACACGCCGGCGCGAACCTCGGTGACGCCGTCGAGGCGTTCAGCCGCGAGGGCGGTGGGCGTCGAACCGATACTGACGACCGGGCAGGGCAATCCGGCGGCCCGCAGGCGCTCCGCGGCGCGCACGGTGCGGCTGCGCTCCTGTTCGGCGATCGCCGCCAGCGCTTCTGGCGTGTCGTATTCGTAGCTGGAGCCCGCGTGGGCCAGCACCCCGCCGAGCGTCATCCCGCCGTCGACCAGTGCGCGGCCGACGTCGATCAGCAGGTCGGCCTCGGGCGGGACGCCAGAGCGGTGGCCGTCGACGTCGACCTCGATCCACACCTCGAAGCGCTCGCCGTGCTCGCGGCCGAATGCCGCGATGGCGTGTGCGGCCTGCAGGCTGTCGGCGACGATCTTCAGGTCGCAGCCCTGCCGGCGCAGCGCCAGCGCCTGGCCCAGCTTGGCGGGCACCATGCCGACCGCGTAGACGATGTCGCGGATGCCGCCCGCGAAGAACTGTTCGGCTTCCTTGAGCGTCGACACCGTGATGCCCCGCGCGCCCGCCGCGATCTGCGCGTCGACCACGTGCCGGCATTTGGTGGTCTTGACGTGCGGCCGGAACCGGACGCCGAGTGCGTCCAGATGCGCCTGCATGCGGTCGATGTTGCGACGCATGCGGCTGGCATCGATCAATGCGGCCGGGGTGTTGAGGGTTTGAATGTTCACGCTGCGTTGCCTCGGAGGGTTGCCGATGCAAACACTGTAGGGCCGTCGCCGCGCGCCGTGTTTAACGCACACCTAATCCGTCATTAAATGCTGTTTAATCGGCTGAATCGCGCGGGCCGTGGTGCGGCTCATGGTTTGCCGCGCCACGGCGGCGGGCTGAGAAACCGTGTCGCGGCTTCGAGAAAAACGCGTTGTCGCGCGGAGCGGCCGGTGCGCGACGGCAGCAGCGCCGTCACCGGCGCGGGCGGCAGGTTCCAGCCGGGCAGCAACCGCACGAGCTTGCCGTTCGCCAGCAGCGGGGCGACGTCCCACTCGGAACGCTCGACGATCCCGAGCCCGGCCAGCGCCCAATCCGTGATGACGGTGCCGTCGTTGGAAGACAGCGCGCCGGTGACGCGGATCACCGTGGCGCGTCGCGGCTCGCCTTTGGCGTCGCCGCTCGGCGAGAAGCGCCAGCGCGGGATGTCCTCGTCGTTCTCGCGCAGGCACAGGCAGTCGTATCGGGCCAGGTCGGACGGATGATCCAGGGCCGTGATGCGACGTGCGTAAGCGGGGCTCGCGCACAGGAAGCGCTCGTTGGGCGCGAGCGGATACCCGATCCACGAAGAAGATTTGAGGATGCCGACGTGGACGACCACGTCGGCCCCCGACGCGCTGGTCAACGGGCTCTCCGACAGGTGGAGCGAGATTTCCAGCTTCGGATGCGCGCGCTGCACGTCGCGCACGATCCGGGCGACGTACTTGCGCCCGAAGCCGAGCGGGGCGACGACGCGCAGCGTGCCCTGCACGTCGCCGTGGTCGCCTGCGATGTTGACCGGCAGCGCTTCCACGCGCTCGAGAATGTCGACGGCTTCCTGGTAAAGCCGTTGCCCTTCGTCGGTCAGCGTAATCCCTTTCGGCTGCCGCACGGCGAGCCGCGCGTTCAAGCGCGCTTCCATCCGCTGCAGGCGAATCGTGACCGCGGGCGGTGTGAGATCGAGCAACCGGGCAGCGGAAGCCAACGAGCGCGACGTGCCGATCGCGCGAACGAGTCGCAGGTCATCGAGATCGAGCATTTCATGTTCCTTAATGCTGGCGTTGCCGGGCATTAAACCGCACATCACGCAACGAATCCATCGCCGCGCGGTCGCGGCGTGCCGGCGACGGGCCGGGAACGCGCCTGTCACATTCGCCCGATACATTGAATTTCCCGATGCCATCCGGCATTTGGCACGAAATTCCCGATTGATCGTTCGACCGACCGTCATGACCCTGACCCAGCTTCGCAGCTTCATCGCCGTCGTGCAGCACGGCGGCTTCACCGCGGCCGCGCGGGCGCTGTCCACCAGCCAGACGACGATCACGTCGCAGATCCAGACCCTCGAACAGGAACACGGCGTCGAGCTGTTCCATCGGCGCGGCCGGCGCGTCGAACTCTCGGCGGTTGGTCTCGAGTTCCTGCCGATCGCGCGCCGCATCTGCAGCGACGAGACCGACGCCGCCGCGCTGCTGCGCGACAGCGGCGCATTGCAGCGGGGCTCGCTGAAGATCGGCGCGGTCGGCCCGTTCCACGTGACCGAGATGATCGAGGCGTATCACGCGCTGCATCCGCACATGCACCTGTCGGTCGCGCTCGGCAATTCGGAAACCGTGCTGCGCGATCTCGACCAGTACGTGTGCGACGTCGGCGTGGTGGCCCGCGCGTTCGAGGACGCGCGCTACTTCACGCAGCGCTACGCGAGTTTTCCGGTGATCGCGTTCGTCCGCTCGACCCATCCGTTCGCGAAACGCGGCGCGATCACGCTGAACGAACTGGCCGGCGAGCCGCTGCTGATGCGCGAACCCGGTTCGACCACGCGCCGCGCGCTCGAAGACGCGATGGCGTCGGCCGGGCTCGTGCCGCGTATCGCGATGGACATCGGCAGCCGCGAGGCGCTGCGCGAGGCCGTTGCGCGCGGGCTTGGCGTCGGCACGGTGTCGAAGGCCGAATACGTGCCCGACGAGCGGCTGCGGCCGCTGCGCATCGACGGCGATCCGGTCGAAACGCATATCCACGTGTGTTGCCTGAGCGAGCGGCGCGACAGCCGGCTGGTCGCGTCGTTTTTCGACGCGGTCGCGCGGTGCCGGCCGCTCGACGCGTGAAGGCGGGCGGTGGTATGCCGGCCCGCCGCGGCGATCGATCGAAAATTTCGGTCGATCCATAGTCGATGACCGGGATTTTCGATCACGAACACGTCATCGCGCATGCCTAACCTGCTGCTCACCCCCACTCCATTCAGGTGCGAGCATGAATTCCGCTGCAGATTGGCCTTCCGGCATGATTCGTCATACTGATGATGTCGCGCCCCCCGTTGCGCAACGCGGCTGGCGCGGCCCCGTGACGACCGTCATCTTCGACTGGGCCGGCACCGTGCTCGACTTCGGCTGCATCGCGCCGGTCGCGGCGTTCCGCCAGGTGTTCTCGGATGCGGGCGTGCCGGTTTCCGTCGCCGAGGCGCGTGCGCCGATGGGCGCGGCCAAGCGCGAGCATCTGGAGAGGATGCTCGCGATGGCACCGCTGCAGGCGCGCTGGGCCGCACGCTTCGGCCGCGCGTCGTCGGCGCGCGACGTCGATGCGCTGTACGCCGCGTTCCTGCGCGTCGATGCACTCAACGTGTCGCGCTACAGCGACCTGATCCCCGGTGCGCTCGACACGATCGCCGCGCTGCGCGCACGCGGGATCGCGATCGGCAGCACGACCGGCTATCCGCGCGAAGTGATGCAGCATCTCGCGCCGGTCGCGGCCGCGCACGGTTACACGCCGGACTTCTGTTGCACCGTCAGCGACGTCGCGCGCGGCCGGCCGTGGCCCGACATGTGTCTGGCGAACGCGCTCGCGCTCGGCGCCGCGCACGTGCAGGGCTGCGTTGTCGTCGACGACAGCCCGACCGGCCTGCAGGCGGGGCTGGCCGCGGGCATGTGGACGGTCGGCGTCGCCGTCACCGGCAACGAGGTCGGGCTGTCGCAGGCGGAATGGCACGCGCTCGATGCCGCCGAACGCGACGAGCGCGCCGCGCAGGCGCGCCGCACGCTGCTGCAGGCGGGCGCGCATTTCGTGATCGACGGCATCGCCGATCTGCCGCCGGTGATCGACCGGATCGAAGCCGCGCTGGCGGCGGGAGCGGCGGCATGAGCGACTGGCGCTTCCACAATCCCGTGCGGATCCGCTTCGGCGTCGACGCGCTGGCGGACGTGATCGACGCGCTCGCCGGACGCAGTTACGCGATCGTCACCTATCCCGACGCGGTGTTCGCGCGGATCGCCGACCGTCTCGAAGCGCAGCTCGGGCCGGCGCTCACGCGGATCGACTGCGTCGAGGCGAACCCGTCGCTGCCAATGCTGCGGCGCGCGTGCGGGCAGCTCGCCGCGCTGCGCGACAAGCCGGACTTGCTGATCGCGCTCGGCGGCGGCTCGGTGATCGATTCCGCGAAAGTGCTCGCCGCCGAGCACGGCGATTTCGATCGCGTGCTGCGCATCCTGTCCGGCGACGCGCGCGACGCTGGCGACAGCGACGCGGCGCGGACCGCATTGCCGATCGTCGCGATCCCGACCACGGCCGGCACCGGCAGCGAAGTGACGCACTGGGCGACCGTCTGGGATCCGCACAACGCGCGCAAGCTGTCGCTGTCGCGGCCGGATCTCTATCCGGAAACGGTGATCGTCGATCCGCGCCTGATGGTCGGCCTGCCGATGCAGCCGACGCTCGCGAGCGGCCTCGATGCGTTGTCGCACGCGCTCGAAAGCATCTGGAACATCCATGCGAACCCCGTGACGCGCGGCCTGGCCGTGCAGGCGGCGCGCGAACTGATCGACGGCCTCGGCCGCGTGAACGCGCATCCCGACGATCTCGATGCGCGTTGCGATATGGCGCTCGGCGCGTTGCGCGCGGGGCTCGCGTTCTCGAACACGCATACGGCGCTCGCGCACAACATCTCCTATGCGATCACGCTGACGCGCGGCGTCGCGCACGGGATCGCGTGCTCGTTCTGCCTGCCGGCCGTGATGCGGGCGGCGCTAGGCGTCGACCCCGCATGCGACGCCGCGTTGCGCGACATCTTCGGCGACACGGCGTCGGCGCCCGCGCAGCTCGAGGCGCTGCTCGACTCGCTCGGCGTCGCGAGCCACCCGGCCGCGTACGGGATCGGCGCGCACGAATGGGCGCGGATCGTGGACCACGCATTCGACGGCGCACGCGGCCGCAACTTCATCGGCACGCGCGCGCGCTTTCCGCATCTCGACTTCAGCCCGGAACAGCCCGGGCTGGCGCTTCACTGACGAGGAACCTTCCATCATGAAACCGTCTCACCCGATCGAAACGGACGCGCTCGCGCGTCTCGATAACCTGCCGTGGACCCGCTTCCACACGCTGATGCTGGTCGCGCTCGGCGTCGGCTGGGCGCTCGACTCGTTCGAAACCAACATCATCGGCAGCGTGTTCGGCGTGCTCAAGTCGCACTGGCACCTGAGCGCCGCGCAGGGCTCGCTCGCGGTCAGCATCTGGGTGTTCGGGATGCTCGTCGGCGCGATTGCGTTCGGTTATCTCGCCGATCGTTACGGCCGCAAGCGCCTGTTTCTCGCGACGCTGCTCTGGTATGCGTTCTTCAGCGTCGCGACCGTGCTGTCGTGGAACTACGATTCGTTCCTGTTCTTCCGCGCGATGACGGCGCTGGCCGTCGGCGGCGAGTATTCGGCGGTGACCGCGACGATGGGCGAATTCATTCCGAAGCGCCATCGCGGCCGCACCGACGCGCTGATCCTGTCGGGCTTTCCGGTCGGCGCGCTGCTGTCGGCGGCGGTGTCGTATCTGGTGCTGAACCAGTTGCCGGCCGAGTGGGCATGGCGCGTGGGCTTCGGCCTCGGCACGACGATGGCGCTGGTGTTCTTCTGGATTCGCCGCGTGATTCCGGAATCGCCGCGCTGGCTGATCCAGCAGGGGCGCGTGGCGGAAGCCGATGCGATCGTCGAGCAGATCGTCGCGAGTGCGGCGCGCGATCCGCGTGCGCAGGCCGAGCGCGCGCAACTGACGAAACGTTATGCACCGACCCGTTTCGCGCACCAGGCGCCGGCATTCTGGCGCAACGTCGGCGAACTGTTCGGCGCGTATCGCGCGCGCTGCGCGCTGGCCGGTGCGCTGAACTTCTCGCAGGCGGCGGTCGTGTACGGCGTGTTGTCGCTGATGGCGCTCGTGATCCTGCCGTACATGAAGGTACCGTCGACCGACATGCCGATCTACTACATGATCGGCAACGCCGCGGCGCTCGCGGGCGGCATCGTCGCGGCGGTGCTCGTCGAGGCGTGGGGGCGGCGCGCGTCGCTGTTCGTGAGCTACTCGTTCACCGTCGCGGCGATCGTGTTCATCTACGCGATGCACGCGCTGCCCGGCATGGTGCTCGGTTATTGCCTGATCCAGTTCGGCGTCACGTGGGCGTACATCTCGGGTTATGTGGTGTCGTCCGAGATCCTGCCGACGCGGATTCGCGCGACGGGGCTCGGCGTGTCGGTCGCGATCGGCCGGCTCGGCGCGGTGATCGCGCCGCTGATGCTGACCAACGTCTATGCGATGTCCGGCTCGCCGTCGGCCGCGCTGATCGTGCTGCTGGTGCTCGCGTTGCCGGGGCCGCTCGCGGCCGGCCTGTGGTGGCTGAACGGCCGCGAAACGCGGCGGATCTCGCTGGAGGATTGCAGCACGGAGGCGGGCGTGCAACCGGCGGTGGACGCCGCGCCGCGCGCCGCGTGACAGCCGGCTGCACGCCTCCTTGCGCTTACGCGTGCAGCCCGAAAATCAGCGACCGGTGCACCCCCACACCGGCCGCGACCCCCGATGCCGACGCGAACGTCGCGTTGGTCATCGGCGTCGACGCGTCGCCGGCCACAAATACGCCCGTGACACTCGTCTGCTTCATCGCGTCGACCCGGACGACCGCACCGAGCGGCCCTTCGTCGAACGCACAGCCGAGCTGTTGCGCGAGATCGCTGGCCATCACCGTGCGCGCGCCGACGAACAGCGCATCGATCGGCACGATCTGCTCGTCGGCGAGCCGCAACGCGTCGATCCGCGGCGCATCGCCGAGGATCTCGACGACCGGCGAGTGCTCGATGCGCACGCCGCGCGCGTCGAGCAACGCGGCTTCTTCTTCATTCGCGTCGACCACGCCCTGCGTGAACCACGTCGTCGGGCCCCAGTCCGGAATCAGGATCGCCTGATGCACCGACAGCGGATGCGCGGCCAGCACGCCGAGCTGCCGGCCGCTCACCTCGAAGCCATGGCAATACGGACAGTGCAGCACGCTGATGCCCCAGCGTTCCGCGAGCCCCGGCAGCACGGGCAGTTCGTCGCGGATGCCGGTCGCGAGTATCAGTCGGTCGGCACTCGCGCGGCTGCCGTCCGACAGCGTCACGTGGAAGCGGCCGTCCGCATCGCGCTCGGCCGTGCGCACCTCGCCTTCGATCCGCTGCACGGTCGGATACGCGGCAAGCTGCGCGGCGGCCTCGGCAACGATCTGCGCGGGCGGCTTGCCGTCCTGCCCGAAAAAACCGTGCGCGTGCTCGGCAAAGCGATTGCGCGGCCGGCCGGCGTCGATCACGAGCACGCGGCGTCGCGCCCGCGCAAGCTGCATCGCGGCCGACAGCCCCGCAAAGCTGCCGCCGATCACGATCACTTCATGATGGGTATGCATGCACCAACTCCTTTCCTGAATGTGCGTGGATGACGACGTGTCCCGCTGGCGGCCAACTCATGAAACACGTGAAGTTGCATGATAGGGCGATGGTATCATTCATGCAACTTCAGAAGTTCCGAGAGAGGGGAGGCCCGCCCGTGAGAACCGACAGCCGTTTGTCGCGCATGCTGCATGCGCTGATCCACATGGACCAGGCCGACGGCCCGCTGACGTCGGAGGCGATCGCGACGATGCTGTGCACGAATCCGGTCGTCGTGCGGCGCCTGCTGGGCGGCTTGCGCGACTGCGGTTACGTGCAGTCGGAGAAAGGGCATGGCGGCGGCTGGGTGCTGAGCGTCGCGCTCGACGACATCACGCTGCTCGACGTCTATCGCGCGGTGGGCGCACCGCCGCTGTTTTCCGATCTGGTGCCCGAGGACGAGCCCGAATGCCTGGTCGAACAGGCGGTCAACGCGCATCTGTCGGCCACGCTTAAGGACGCCGAAGCGTCGCTGCTGGCGCGCTTCGGCGAAGTCACGCTCGGCATGCTGTCGCGCGATTTCGAAACGAAGGCCGCGCTGCGGGGCTATACGCGCTGACGCGCCGCAGCATCGCGATCGATCGCACCTGACGTGCAATCCGGTACGATCCGCCGCGGCCGAAACCGCTGCGCTGCGATGTTCTGTCCCCCAACTTCTGCCCGGTTCGCCCGCCACAGGGCAAAATACGGGTTTTCCGCACCCGCGAGGGCGCGACCGAATCACGCGCCGGGCGGCGCCAGTGCGCATCGCGCACGCCGCCGCCGGGCGCCCAGGCAAGATCGCTCGCCGTGACGCGAGCCCACAGGAGTCCAGACCCCATGCCCGAATCCAACCTGTCCTTCTTCGGCCGGCTGTCGCTTGCCGTCGGCACGTTCTTCTCCGTGCTCGGCAACCGCGAGTTCGCGGCCGGCGTGCTGCGCGTGCGCGACGGCGCCCCGGTACCGGTCGCGCCGGCACCGGCCGCGGCGCCCGTGGCACCCGCGCCCGTGAAGGCGCCGGCGCCCGAGCTGCGCGAAGCGAGCCCGCAGGCCGCGCTGCAACTGCTCGGCCTGCTGCAGCGCGATGCGCGCTTCATCGACTTCGTCGAGGAAGACATCGCCGGCTACGCGGACGCCGAGATCGGCGCGGCCGCACGCCTCGTGCATGACGGCTGCCGCGCCGCGTTGCGCGAACACTTCACGATCGTGCCGGTGCGCGATGAAGCCGAAGGCAGCCGCGTGACGCTGCCGGCCGGCTTCGACGCGACGGCCGTGCGCGTGACGGGCAACGTGGTCGGCTCGGCGCCGTTCACGGGCACCGTCAGCCATCGCGGCTGGCGCGTGGCCGACGTGCGCCTGCCGAAGCTGACGGGCAGCCACGACGCATCGGTGGTCGCACCGGCGGAGGTGGAACTGTGAGCGATCCGCGCTATTCGATCGGTATCGACCTCGGTACGACCCATTGCGCGCTGTCGTATGTCGACAGCGCCGCGAGCGACGGCGAAAAGATCACGCAGCAGGTGCTGCCGATCGCGCAGCTCACCGCGCCCGGCGCGCTGGAATCGCGCGACCTGCTGCCGTCGTTCCTCTATCTGCCGCATGAAAGCGAACTGACGCAGGGCGACCTGACGTTGCCGTGGACGGCATCGCGCGCATTTGCAGTCGGCGAGATGGCGCGCACCCGCGGCGCGGGCACGCCGATCCGCCTCGTGTCGAGCGCGAAAAGCTGGCTGTGCCACGCGGGCGTCGACCGCCGCGCGGCGATCCTGCCGAGCGATGCGCCGCCCGAGGTCGCGCGCGTGTCGCCGCTGGAAGGCTCGATCCGCTACCTGACGCACCTGCGCGAAGCGTGGGACCACGCGCATCCCGACGCGCCGTTCGCCGACCAGGACGTGACGGTCACGATCCCCGCGTCGTTCGATCCGGCCGCGCGCGAACTGACCGCCGAGGCCGCACGCGCCGCCGGCTATTCGCGGATGACGCTGCTCGAGGAGCCGCAGGCCGCGCTCTACAGCTGGATCCAGAAGAGCCAGGGCGGCTGGCGCAAGCAGGTGCAGGTCGGCGACCTGATCCTGTGCGTCGACGTCGGCGGCGGCACGACCGACCTGTCGCTGATCGCGGTGGTCGAGCGCGACGGCAATCTCGAACTGCATCGCGTGGCGGTCGGCGAGCACATCCTGCTCGGCGGCGACAACATGGATCTCGCGCTGGCACACATCGTCGCGCGCAAGCTCGCGCAGCAGGGCACGCAGGCCGATCCGTGGCAACTGCGCGCACTCACGTACGCGTGCCGCGCCGCGAAGGAAACGCTGCTGTCCGACCCGTCGACCGACGCGGTGCCGCTCGTCGTGCCGAGCCGCGGCTCGAAGCTGATCGGCGGTTCGATCCGCACCGAGCTCACGCGCGCGGAACTCACGCAGACGATCCTCGAAGGCTTCTTCCCGCAGGTCGATGCGGCCGCGCGCCCGGTGAGCCGCGCGCGCGTCGGCCTGACGCAGCTTGGCCTGCCGTATGCGCAGGACGCGGGCATCACGCGCCATCTCGCGGCGTTCCTCGGCCGCCAGGTCGCGGCGCTCGACACGCTCGAAGGCGTGCAGCGCACGCTGCCGCAGGGCGCGACGTTCCTGCATCCGACGGCCGTGCTGTTCAACGGCGGCGTGTTCAAGTCGACGCTGCTCACGCAGCGCGTGCTCGATACGCTCAATAGCTGGCTCGCCGCCGAAGGCGCGCCGCCCGCGCGCCTGCTCGAAGGCGCGGATCTCGATCTCGCGGTCGCGCGCGGCGCGGCTTATTACGGTTACGTGAAGCGCGGCCGTGGCGTGCGCATTCGCGGCGGCACGGCGCGCGCGTATTACGTCGCGATCGAATCGGCGATGCCGGCGGTGCCGGGGCTCGAACCGCCGGTGCAGGCGCTGTGCGTCGCGCCGTTCGGGATGGAGGAAGGCTCGGACGCGGCGTTGCCGCCGCAGGAGTTCGGCCTCGTCGTCGGCGAACCGGTGCAGTTCCGCTTCTTCGGTTCGTCGGTGCGCCGCCAGGACCAGGTCGGCACGCTGCTCGACTACTGGTCGGCGGAAGAGCTGCAGGAGCTCGAGGAAATCCAGGCGACGCTGCCCGCCGAAGGGCGCACGGTCGGCGAGATCGTGCCGGTGAAGCTGCATGCGCGCGTGACCGAAGCCGGCACGCTCGAGCTTGAAGCGATCCCGAGCGGCACCAACGAGCGCTGGAAGGTCGAGTTCGACGTGCGCGGCGCCGCCTGAGCACGATGAAGCGCTATACGGTCGGCATCGACCTCGGCACGAGCAATACGGTCGTCGCATACGTCGAGGCCGGGTCCGACGCGATCCGCGTGTTCGACGTCGAGCAGCTGGTCGGCCCCGGTGCGGTGGCCGCGCAGCCGCTGCTGCCGTCGGTGCGCTATCACCCGGCGGCGGGCGAACTGCCGCCGGACGCGCTGCGGTTGCCGTGGGCGGGTGGCGAGCACGCTAAAGCGAAGGCAAACGCGGTTGAAGCGCCCCCGGCCGTGATCGGCCGTTACGCGCGCACGCTCGGCGCGCAGGTGCCGGGCCGCCTCGTGTCGAGCGCGAAGAGCTGGCTGTCGCACGCGTCGGTCGACCGGCTCGCGGCGATCCTGCCGTGGGGCGCGGCCGACGGCGTCGACAAGGTGTCGCCGGTCGACGCGAGCGCGAGTTATCTCGCGCACGTGCGCGATGCGTGGGACGCCCGTTTTCCCGATGCGCCGCTCGCGAAGCAGGACGTGATCCTGACGGTGCCCGCGTCGTTCGACGACGGCGCGCGTGCGTTGACGGTCGAAGCCGCGCGGCGCGCGAAGCTGCCCGCGCTGCGGCTGCTGGAAGAGCCGCAGGCCGCGTTCTACGACTGGCTGTACGGGCAGCGCGAGTCGTTGCGCGACACGTTCGCCGATGCGCGGCGCGTGCTGATCTGCGACGTCGGCGGCGGCACGACCGATCTCACGCTCGTCGATGTCGCGCCGGGCGATGACGGCGAGCCGACCTTCACGCGCGTCGGCGTCGGCAACCACCTGATGCTCGGCGGCGACAACATGGACCTCGCGCTCGCGCGCCTGGTCGAGACGCGGCTGACCGAGCCCGGCACGCGGCTGTCGGCCGCGAGCCTGTCGCAACTCGTCGAACGCTGCCGTGCGGCGAAGGAGCGGCTGCTCGGCGACGACGCGCCGGCGTCCGTCACCGTCACGCTGCTCGGCGCGGGCAGCAAGCTCGTCGGCGGCGCGCGCTCGGCCGAGCTGACGCGGCAGGAAGTCGAGCAGATCGTCGTCGACGGTTTCTTTCCGCAGGTCGAGGCCGATGAACTGCCGCGCCGCGCGCGGGCCGCGATCGTCGAATTCGGCTTGCCTTATGCGAGCGACCCGGCCGTCACGCGGCACGTCGCCGCGTTCCTGAATCGTCATGCGGAAGGCCCGCTGCCCGACACGCTGCTGCTCAACGGCGGCGTGTTCCGCGCGGGCGCGCTCGCCGGCCGTCTCGCGCAGACGCTCGGCGCGTGGCGCGGCGCGCCGCTCGACGTGCTGCACAACGCGCATCCGGACGTGGCGGTCGCGCGCGGCGCGGTGGCCTACGGGCTCGCGCGCGCCGGGCATGCGCCGCGCATCGGCGGCGGTTCCGCGCGCAGTTATTTCCTCGTGCTCGACGACGGCGCCGCCGATTCGGCCGCGCGCGGCGTCTGCCTGCTGCCGCGCGGGGCGGAAGAGGGCCGCGAGATCCGGCTCGAGGATCGTACCTTCGCGCTGCAGCTCGGGCAGCCGGTGCGCTTCCACCTCGTGTCGACGGTGGCCGAGACCGCGTACCGGCCCGGCGATCTCGTCGAACTCGACGGTGGCGATTTCGTGCGCTTGCCGCCGATCGCGACGGTCGTCGACCGGCAGGCGGGCAGCGATGCGCGCGAAACGCCGGTGAAGCTCACCGCGTCGCTGACCGAGGTCGGCACGCTCGAAATGCATTGCATCGCGACCGACGACGCGGCGCGCCGCTGGCGGCTCGAATTCCAGTTGCGCGGCGACGCGCCGGCGCATGACGGCGACGCAGCGCTCGCCCGGCATCCGCGGCTCGATCAAGCCCTCGAGCTGATCGAGCGCTCGTTCGGCAGCAAGGCCGCGGACGTCACGCCGAAGGACACGCGCCGGTTGCGCGCGCAACTCGAACACGTGCTCGGCGCGCGCGAAGAGTGGGACGTTGCGCTCGCACGCGAACTGTTCGACGCGTTGCTCGCGCGTGCACGGCGACGCCGGCGCTCGGCCGATCACGAGCGTGCATGGCTGAATCTCGCCGGCTATTGCCTGCGCCCGGGCTTCGGCCATCCGCTTGACGCATGGCGCATCGAGCAGCTGTGGCCGCTGTTCGACGACGGGATTCAATACGTGAACGACGCGCAGGTGTGGTCCGAGTGGTGGACGCTGTGGCGGCGCGTGGCCGGCGGCCTCGACGACGACGCGCAGACGCAGGTGCGCGACGCGATCGCGTTCCTCGAACCGTCCGACGACAAGCGGCGCAAGCTGCCGTTCGATCCGGGCAAGGTCGGCCCGGCCGACATGACGCGCTTGTCCGCATCGCTCGAACGGCTGCCCGTCGAGCGCAAGGTCGAGCTGGCCGAGCGCCTGATCGCGCAATTGCAGAAGCCGGCCGAGCGTGCGCTGTGCGCATGGGCGCTCGGGCGTATCGGTGCGCGCCGGCCGTTCTACGGCAGCGCGCACAGTGTCGTGCCTGCGGAAGTCGCCAATGGCTGGCTCGACGCGCTGCTCGCGCTCGACTGGAAGCAGGTCGAGCCGGCCGCGTTCGCGGCCGCGCAGATCGCGCGGATGACCGGCGACCGTTCGCGCGACCTGCCGGACGAGATGCGTGACGCGGTGATCAAGCGTCTGTCGGCTGCGAATGCGTCGGCGGCATGGATCGACATGGTCCGCGAAGCGATCGCGTTCGACGAAGCCGACACGGTGCGCGTGTTTGGCGAAACGCTACCGGCGGGGTTGAAGCTGCTGACCACCTAAGCGGCGCGGCGGGCACCGGTATCGTTCGGATACCGGAGCATTCCTGGATGCGTCGCCGCATCGATGTCCTTCGAATACGAAAACGGCTGCCGTTGCATCGCATCGGCAGCCGTTTTCGTTTTGCCGGCCTGCCGGTCAGACCTGCGGCGTCGTCTCGCGTGGCGATGTGGCCGATTCCACGGCGATCACGTCCGGCGTGCTTGCCCGCCGCGCGAGATGAATCCCCGCGAGCATGCACCGCACCGATCCGCCGGCCAGTTCGATCGTCGGCACGTCGAGCGGCAGCAGCCGCGCGGAGCGTTCGATCGTCGCGCGCTGATCGGCCGTGAGGCAATCGAACGCACGCCGCGACAGCGCGAGCACGCGCCCACCTTTGCCCGACAATTCCAGCGTATTGCCCGCGAAGTTCGCGATCTGCGATTGATCGAGCGCGATCACCGTGCGACCCGTTTCGGTCAGGCGGCGCGCGATTTCGTCGCGGCGCCGGCGATCGGCGATCAGGTCGAGGCCGACCATCGCGAACTCGGTCGCGACGCTCATCATCACGTTCGTGTGATAGATCGGGCGCCCGTCGGCATCGGCCGTATCGAAGCAGATCGGCTCGAAATTGAAGTGCGTGCAGAAGCGTTCGAGCGCGACCGGATCGGCGCGGCGCGAACGCGCGGTGTACGCGATGCGCGCGACGTGATCGAGCACCATCGCGCCCGTGCCTTCCAGGAACACATCGTCATATTCGAGGCCCGAATAGTCGATCACGTCCTGCACGCGATATTCGGCTTTCAGCATCTCGATGACATCCGCGCGCCGCTCGCGGCGGCGGTTCGGGCTGTGCATCGGATACAGCGCGACGTGGCCGCCCGGATGCGTCGAGAACCAGTTGTTCGGGAACACCGAGTCGGGCGTGTCGCGCTCGCCGTGGTCGTCGAACACGTGCACGCGCACACCCGCATCGGCGAGCGTCTGCGCGGCGGCCGTGACTTCGTCGCGTGCGGCGGCGGACACCGATGACGTGTCGGCTGCGCCGCCCGCGGCCGTGCGCTGGAACGCGTTGTCGGCCGCGGTCTGCGGGTTCGGCAGGAAACGATGCGGCCGGATCATCACGACGGCGGCCGGCGCCTGGATCGATACGAGATTCATGGAAGACAGGAGCGAGAGGCAGGGAGCCGGGCGGCGCACGGGCCGCCCGGGGATGACGGTCAGCGCGCGAACGCGGCGACGGCTTCGGTCACGAACGTCGCGTGACCCTGCGCGATCGCGGCCGGGTCGTCGATCAGCGCGAACAGGTTCTTCGGGTCGACGGCCGGCGGAATCAGCGCGATCTCGACGCCTGCGTTGTGCTGCTGCGCGAGCGCATACAGATAGCGCAGCGCCGAGTAATCCTCGAGCGCGAAGCCGACCGAATCGAACACCGTGACCTCGTCCGCGCGTTCGCGGCCGGTCGTTTCGCCCTGCAGCACGCGCCACAGTTCGGTGACGGGGAAATCGGCCGGCATCTGCTGGATCTCGCCCTCGATGCGCGACTGCGGCTCGAATTCGACGAACACGCGGCCCGCGTGCAGCACACCCGCTTCGAGTTCGGTCTTGCCGGGGCAATCGCCGCCGACCGCGTTCAGATGCATGCCGGGCTCGATCATGTCGGCCGTGACGATCGTCGCGTAGGCCTTGTCGGCGGTGACGGTCGTCACGATGTCGGCGCCGCGCACGGCGTCGGCGGTCGACGTGGCACGCACGACGCGCAATTCAGGGTACGCGGCGAGGTTCTGCACGAGCTTGTCGGTTGCGAGCGGATCGACGTCGAACACGCGGATTTCGTCGATGCCGAGCAGCGTGTGGAACGCGATTGCCTGGAATTCGCTCTGCGCGCCGTTGCCGATCAGCGCCATCGTGCGCGAGTCGGGCCGCGCCAGCGCCTGAGCGGCGAGCACCGACGTCGCGGCCGTGCGCAGCGCGGTCGTCAGCGTGAGCTCCGCGAGCAGCAGCGGGTAGCCGGTATCGACTTCGGCGAGCGCGCCGAACGCCATCACCGTGTGCATCCCGCGTGCCGCGTTGACGGGGTGGCCGTTCACATACTTGAACGCGAACAGCGACGCGTTCGCGACGGGCATCAGTTCGATCACGCCGTCGCGCGAGTGGCAGGCGACGCGCGGCGACTTGTCGAAGTCGGCCCAGTGCAGGTAATCGGCGCGCAGCGTGTCGACGAGTTCGCGCAGGAACGTCGTGACGCCGGTCTTGGCGATCAGTCGGGCGGTGGCGGGAACGTCGAGGAAGCGAGTCATCGGTCTGTCTCCATTATCTGTGCCGGTACGGGTGTCCTGGCATTCCGGTCGACCGGGCGATGCTTCGGCACGGGCGCGGGCTTGCTGAAAGCGGCAGTGCGGCCTATTCGGCCGGTCGATGGAGTCATTATTTCCGTGAGTCGAGCCAACAAAAAGACAGCAAAAGTGGCAGATTTCTCGATAGACTTGGCAAAATGCCAGCCGATTCCGGCACTTTGTCAGATTCGCGCTGGCCGGAATGCGTAGTCTCCGGCACGCTGGCGGCCGGCTCACGCTCAACAGGAAGCCCGTTCATGATCACGCTCGACGACGTCGACCGGCAGCTCATCGCACTGCTGCGCGACAACGCGCGACTGCCCGTCGTCGCGCTGGCGAAGGAATTGCGCGTCGCGCGTGCGACCGTGCAGAACCGGCTGACGCGGCTGGAGAAAAACGGCGTGATCGTCGGTTACACGGTGCGGCTCAAGCCGGCGGCCGAGCGGCACCGGATCCGCGCGCTGATGTCGATCGCGGTGCAGGGCAATCGCGGCGCCGAGATGGTGAAGGTGCTGCGCGGGCATCCGAACGTCGCGTCGATCCACAGCACCAACGGGCGCTGGGATCTCGTCGCCGAATTGCACGCCGATTCGCTCGAGCATTTCGATCGCGTGCTCGGCGCGATCCGGCTGATCGACGGTATCGCGAGTACGGAGACGAGCATTCTGCTGTCGACGCACAAGGCGTAACGCGCGGCGGCCCGCGTCGGGAAGCCCGGCAGGAAGCCACCCGCCTGTCGATCCCCGTCAGCCGAACGTATCGACGCGCGCCCGCCACTCGCTGCGCGAAAACGACTCCGTCAGAAACTCGACGAACGCACGCACCTTCGGCGGCGTGAGGCGCGCATGCGCGTAGTACACGTAGATCGTGCCGGCCATCGCCGGATAGCGCGTGAGCACGCGCACGAGCCGGCCTTCGTCCAGGTGCGGCAGCACATGATGTGCGCCGAGCCGCGCGAGCCCCATGCCTGCCACGGCCGCATCGCAGATGGCGTCCAGATCGGTCAGCACGACGCGCCCGTCGATCGGGACCGTCACCGTTTCGCCATTCATCGTGAATGCCCAGTCGCGCATCCGGCCCGTCGTCGCGGAGCGCAAGCGGATGCAGTCGTGGCGCGACAGGTCGGCGAGCGTCGCCGGTTCGCCGTGCTTCGCCAGGTACGCGGGGGAGGCGACCGTCAGCAACCTGATCGGCACCAGCTCGCGCGCGACGACGTTCGCGTTGTCCTCGACGCCCGAACCGATCGCGGCGTCGAAGCCTTCCCTCACCAGATCGACGTGGCGGTTCTCGAGGCTCCAGTCGAGCCGGAGGTCCGGATAACGTTCGAGAAACGCCGGCATCAGCGGCAACACGTACTGGCGCCCGAACCCCGGCGCGATGCTGATGCGCAGCGTGCCGGCGGGACGCGCGTCGCGCTCGGTGAGCGTCGCCATCGCCTGGCTCAGCGCGCTGGCCGCCGCCGACGTTTCCGCGTACAGCCGTTCGCCGGCCTCCGTCAGCGTGAGGCTGCGCGTCGTGCGGCGGAACAGCCGCGTGCCGAGGCTGCGCTCCAGTTTCGCGACATGCTTGCTGACGGCCGCGGGCGTAACGCCCAGCCGGCTGGCCGCCGCTGAGAAGCTGCCGGCTTCCACGGTCCGGAGAAAGCTTTCCAGCACGCGCAGATCGTTCATGGCGATTCGATCGAAAGCGTTGAAATTAATTCGACGCATTATGGACTATTCGGCATGAATGGGCGCGACTAGGATGAAGCCGGTCGTGTCGTGTTCCGCGGTCCGGCACTACGGCGCGCATTCCATTTGCGATCAGGAGGCACATCATGTCCCACACCATTCTCGTGACCGGCGCGACCGGGACGATCGGGCGCGAACTCGTCGCGCAACTGAAGGCGGCCGGCGCGCACGTGATCGCCAGCTCGAACAGCGGCAGGGCGGTCGAAGGCGTCGAAACGCGTCGCGCGGATCTTGCCAATGTCGCGAGCCTGACGCGTGCGTTCCAGGGCGTCGACACGCTGTTCCTGTTGCTGCCGTTGCAGGCCGACATGGTGACGCTGGCGGGTAATGCCGTTGCGGCGGCCAGGGCGGCCGGCGTCACGCATATCGTCCGCTCGTCGGGCGCGGGTGCCGATGCCGCGTCGTCGATCGCGATCGGTCGCGTGCAAGGCGAGATCGACCGGCTCGTGATGGAGTCGGGTATCGCGTACACGATCACGCGGCCCAACTGCTTCATGCAGAACTTCGTGACGTACTACGCGGGCATGATTCGCGGGGGCGCGCTGTATCTGCCGCTGGGCGACGGGAGGGTGTCGTTCGTCGACGTGCGCGACATCGCCGCCGTCGATGCGACGATCCTGCGGCACCCGGCCGATCATGCGGGACGGATCTACGAGCTGACGGGCGGCGAAGCACTGTCGAGCGCCGATGTGACCGCACGGATCGGCACGGCGCTCGGGCGCAAGGTCGAGTACGTACCGGTGACGGACGATGCGGCGATCGAATCCATGCGCGCAGCGGGTGCCGACGCATGGTCGATCGATGTGCTGATGAGCCTGAACCGGATGATCGCGGCCGGCCAGGCGGCGGCCGTCAGCGCCGACGTGCAGGCGCTGCTCGGCCGGGCGCCGATCGCGTTCGAGCGGTTCGTTGCGGATTACGTCGAAAGCTGGCGCTGAGTGGAGCAGACGCCGCTTTTTGCTGCGACTTCCGCGGTGGTACGCGCGATGTTCGTTAGGGTCGCGCGTTTTGCATCGTCGACGCATCGCATGATCGATGTGTCGGGCGACGCCCGGGCAGCGTATGCCGCCCGGTGTGCGTCGCCATGTCAGGCGTCGATTGCCGGCTCAGGAAAAACCGGCTCGCCCAGCGTCAGCATCAACCGGTTCGCCCACGCGAAGATCGCGACCGCGTGCGACAGGTCGAGGATTTCCTCGTGTGTCAGCCCTTCGGCTTCAAGCGCGGCGATGTCGTCCGCGTCGACCGTGTCGGGCCGCTCGGTCAGTGCAATCGCGTAGCGTACGATCGCGCGTTCGCGTGCCGTCGTGCCGGCCGTCGCGGGATCGTCGAACACCTGCTCGATCGCATCGGTGCGTTTCGCGAGCTGCGCGAAGCGCTGCGCGTGCACCGATGCGCAATACACGCAACCGTTCACGCGGGACACAGCCGTGCTGGCCAGTTCGCGCTCGGCACGCGACAGCCCGCCGGGGCCGTACATGATCGCGTTGAACACGCCCGAGCGCTGCCGCAGGATCTCGGGCAGGTGGACGAGCAGCAGGTAATAGTCGGAGGTCTTCGCGTGCGGGTGGCTCGCTTCGAGCACGGTCAGCTGGTCGGGTGTCGCGGCATCGAGCGATACGGTGTCGAGCCACGCGCGCCAGCCGAGCGTGTCGGACGTGAAGCCATGCGTGGTCGTCGTCATGCGGCCTCCTTGGCGGCGCGCGCCTGAAGCGCGCGCGCAGCAGCCCCGACGCGCAACTGGTACGCGACGAACGCAACGAGTTGCGACAGCGCGACGATCGCGGGCGTCGTGAGGTCGGCCGATTTCAGCGCGTCGAGATCGGACGGGCGCGCATCGACGGGTGCCAGTGCCAACAGCCGCGCATGCACGAGGATCGCGCCGAGGCGTGGGGGAAGCGCGTCGAATGCGTCGGTGTCCGCGCGTGCGATGTCCTCGGTGGTGCCGCCCGCATCGAGCAGCCGCGTGCGGTATGTCGAGGCCAATGCATCGGCGTTCGACTTCAACGCGACATACCGCGCCGCATGCAGTCTTTCGATCAGCGAAAGATCCGGCAACGCGGGATCGAACAGCGCGGCCTCGCTCAGCCGCGTATGGAGCAGTACCTTGTCGCGTGCGCGACGCAGCGCGGCCACCGCATCGCCGTCACGCAGGCCGGCCACCGCGTCGATCGTATCCGGCACACCAGCCGGAATGATGGATTCAGTCATCGTTTCGATTTCCCTTCGTCGTTATGTGATCGATGGACGCGCGCTCACACATCCGCGTCGCGCCATTCGTCGCCTTGCAGCTCGGCGTTCGCGTATGCGACGAGCGCGTCGTAATGGCGGTCGCGATCGGCGTCGAACAGCCGGCTCGCGATGCCGCGCGCGAGCCGTTTCGCGCCCGCGCTGATGGCCGGAATATCGCCGGACAGCTTGCCGTGGCTCAGGCTTGCCGCATGGTTGAAGCAATGGATCCGCGTGACGGCTTCGCACGCGCCGGGCTCGCGTTCCTGGAACGCGAACGCGGGGCCGAGATCGGGCGACTCGGCGAGTTCGTCGAGCCACGTGCCCGGTTCCGGGCGATAGCGATCCTTCCAGCGCCGAACGTGCGCGCCGAACGACGCGAATTCCGCGCGTGTCGTCCAGTCCGAATGAAAGCCGGTCGCGAAGATCAGGAAGTCGACGGGGTAGCGCCCGCGCGGCGTCGTCACGTCGAGGCCGTCCGGATGATCGGCGAGCGTCTCGATCGGGCTGCCCGCGTGAAAGTGCGCGTGCGCGTGGCGCGATACGCGCAGCACGCTGTCGCGCGGCGGCGGCGTTTGCGACGTCAACGCGTAGTGCATGAAGCGCCACTTCGTCGCGTCGTCGAGATCGGCGTAACCGTGTACGAGGCCCGGACTGCCGATGCCCGTCAGCTTGTTGATGCGCGGAATGTCCGCACGGCGGAAGAACAGGTCGACGCGCGCCGCGCCGGCTTCGAGCGCGGTGCCCGCGTTGTCGAACGCGGAGGCGCCCGCGCCGACCACGCCGACCCGCTTGCCCGCGAGCGCCGCGAAGTCGATCGGCTCGGACGAGTGCGCCCAGCGCGTGCGCGGCGCACGTTGCGCGACGGGCGGCAGGTACGGGCCGCCGAGCCCGTCGCGGCCGGTCGCGAGCACGACATGCCGGGCGAGCAGGGTCTGCGCTTCGCCGTTGCCGCGCACGTCGAGTGCGAGCAGCCCGTCGTCGCGCGGACGCAGCGCGACGAGCGTGGTGTCGTTGCGCACCTGCAGGTTGAGCACGCGCCGATACCAGCGCAGGTAATCCATCCATTGCGTGCGCGGGATCTTGTAGAGCGCGTCCCATGCGTCGCGGCCGTATTGCGCTTCGAACCACGCGCGGAACGTCAGCGCGGGCAGGCCGAGCGCGGGGCCCGCGAGCTGCTTCGGCGAGCGCAGCGTGTCCATTCGCGCGAACGTGACCCACGGCCCTTCGTAGCCGGCCGGCGCACGGTCGATCACGCACTGGTTGTCGATGCCGAGCAGGCGCAGTTCGGCGGATGCCGCGAGCCCGGCCATGCCGCCGCCGACGATCGCGACGTCGAGCACGCGCGTGCCGTCGGCGTCGCGCGGCGGCACCCACGACGGCGCGGGCAGGTCGAGCCAGCGCAGGTCTTGCGCGAGCCGCGCTTCGAGGGCGTCGAGTGCGTTGAGCGCATTGAGCGGTGTCGTCATGCGGCCTCCGGGCGCGTGCGGCGCGTCCGCGTCGTGCGAGCCGGACGATCGCTGCGCAGCCGGTCGCCGCGCAGCAGCGCATCGTGCGCGGCGGCTTCGTGAAAGACCACGTCGTCGAGCAGCGCGCGCGTCGTGCGGTGCAGTGCGTCGAGCAGCGCATCGACGGCGGCGGTGCGCGCCTTGCCGGCCGGCGTCGCGACGCCGAACGCGAACGGGATGTCGACGTCGAGCGGGCGCGCGACGACGCCGTCCACCGGCAGCGCGACGCCCGTGGCCGGATCGACGATGCCGATCCCGATGCCCGCGCGCGCGGCCATCACCGCATTCAGCGACGCATTGGTTTCGATGAACACGTGCGTATCGATGCGCGCGGCCGCGAATGCCGCGTCGATCCGCTGGCGCAGCCGGTGCCGGTTCGCGACCGTGACGATGCGGCGGCGCGCGAGATCGCGCAGCGCGATGCGCGGCTTCGCCGCGAGCGGGTCGCCGGCGGGCAGCACGGCGACGCACGGTGTTTGCGCGATCCAGTGCACGTCGAGCCCCGCATGCGCCATCGGCAGCGTGACGACGCCGACGTCGGCCGTGCCGGCCAGCACCTCGTGCACGACATGCTCGGCTGATTCGCTGCGCAACTGGTAGTGCGGCGCATGCGCGTCGTCGGGCAGCGCGGCGAGCGCGGCCGGCACGAGCGTCGCGGCGAGCGAAGGCGTCGCCGCGATGCGCATGGGTTCGGCCGCTTCGTTGCCGAGCGCGCGCGCCCGCGCCTCGATCGCGCGCAGGCCGACCAGCGAGCGCTCGACTTCCTCGTACAGCAGGAACGCGCGCCGCGTCGGCGTGACGCGCGGGCCGTGCCGGTCGAACAGCGCGTAGCCGAGATCGGCTTCGAGCTCCTGGATCTGCCGTGTAACGGCCGGCTGCGAGCGGCCGAGCAGTTCGCCCGCGCCGGTCACGCTGCCGGCCGACATGACCGCGGAAAAGGCTTCGAGTTGATGCAGCTCCATGACGCGTTCCGATGATGCGATTTGCGCATTGTAGGAGTGCGAGCATGCGCGATTCATATAATGATTTTTGCTATCGACAGCGCGAAAACTGCGAAGCGTGCGGGTGACGCGGCTGCCGATGGTGCGTGTCGGTGTATCGGCTGCGATTGGCATCGCGCAGGAAACGCCAATCGAATCAACGTGATGCGACGCACGCTCGTACACCGCGCGCTACACGACATGCAGAGGACCATCCACGAGCGTGATCCGCTTCGCGCCGCGCGCGATATCGATATGCGCAAAACTTCGTTGGATCGCCCTGAACCGGATGGTTACATGCCCTCACTCTTTTCGACTGACTGAAGGTGGGGGCGGCATGAACGTTTCGGGGAACGACGCACGCGGCGCATGGCGGCGTGTGCTGGGCACGGTGGCGGCGCTTGCCGCAGCATGGGGCTTGTCGACGGGCGGCGCGCTCGCGGCGGGCGTGTCCGGCGAGCCGGTGGTGGTCGGCGTGAGCGGGCCGCTCACGGGCCAGGACGCGCAATACGGCGAGCAATGGAAGCGCGGCTTCGATCTCGCGCTCGACGAGATCAACGGCAGCGGCGGCATACACGGCCGGCCGCTCGCGATCGACTTCCAGGACAGCCGCAGCGACCCGCGCCAGGCGGTGGCGATCGCGCAGAAGTTCGTTGCCGATCCGCGCATCGCGATCGAGCTCGGCGATTTCTCCAGCGCGACGTCGATGGCCGCTTCGCCGATCTACCAGCGCGGGCAACTGGTCCAGTTCGGCTTCACGAACTCGCATCCGGATTTCACGAAGGGCGGCGATTACCTGTGGAGTACCGCGCTGAGCCAGGCCGAGGAGCAGCCGCTGCTCGCGCGCTACGCGGTGAAGGAACTCGGCTTCAAGCGGATCGCGGTGCTGTACCTGAACACCGACTGGGGCCGCACCAGCAAGGACATCTTCGCGAAGGCGGTGGCCGGGCTCGGCGCGCAGGTCGTCGCGGCCGAGGGTTACCAGCCGGCGGAGAAGGATTTCCGCTCGACGCTCGTGCGGATCGGCGCGTCGAAGCCCGATTCGATCGTGCTGATCTCGTACTACGCGGACGGCGCGCAGATCGTGCGGCAGGCGCGCACGTCGGGCGTCACGCTGCCGATCGCGGCGGTCGGCTCCGTGTATTCGCCGAAATTCCTCGAACTGGGCGGCGCGGCCGTCGACGGCGTCTATACGGAATCGAACTTCTTCCCGGCCGAGCCGCGCCCCGAGGTGCAGGCGTTCGTGCAGCGCTATCGCGCGAAATTCCACGCCGATCCCGATTCGTTCGTTGCGCGCGCATACGACGCGCTGATCCTGTCGGCCGAGGTGCTGCGCCGCTACGGCACGACGCGGCAGGCCGCGCACGACGGCTTCGCGAAGATCAGCGACGTGCCGAGCGTGATCTTCGGCAAGGTGCGCTTCGATCCGCAGACGCGCCGCGTCGCGGGCGCACGTACCGTGTATCTCGTCGTGAAGCAGGGGCAGTGGGCGCTGTGGGACGGCGCGAAGCCGCAGCTCGCGGCGCGCTGATTCGGCACCCGGACGCATCGTGATGGCTTCCTGGCTCGACTACACGCTCAACGGCCTCATCGTCGGCAACATCTACGCGCTGCTCGCGGTCGGGCTCGCGCTGATCTTCGGCGTGTCGCACCTGATCAACTTCGCGCACGGCTCGGTCTACATGGTCGGCGCGTTCATCGGCTGGCTGTGCCTGACGCGCTTCGGGCTGCCGCTGCCGGTCGCGCTCGCGGCGGTCGTCGTCGGCTGCGGCGCGCTCGGCGTCGCGATCGAGCGGATCGGGCTGCGGCCGCTGCGCCACGCGGCGCGGATCGCGCCGCTGCTCGCGACGATCGGCATCAGCTTCATCCTCGACCAGCTCGCGCAGCTCGCATTCGGCGCGGACCCGCGCGCGGTGCCGACGCCGCTACCCGACTGGCACGTGCGGATCGCCGGCGCGACGCTCGGTTCGCTCGACCTGCTGATCGCGGGCATCGGTATCACGGCGGCCGCGCTGCTGTACGGCTTCCTGCGCTTCACGCGGCTCGGCTGGGCCGTGCGCGCGACCGCTCAGGATCGCGATGCGGCGCTGCAGATGGGCGTCGACGTGGATCGCGTGAACCAGACCGTGTTCGCGATCGCGTGCGCGCTCGGCGGCGTGAGCGGGCTGCTGGTCGGCATGTACTACAACAGCATCGATCCGGCGATGGGCTTCCAGGCGACGCTGAAGGGCGTGGTCGCGCTGCTGATCGGCGGGCTCGGCAACGTGCCGGGCGCGATCGCCGGCAGCCTGCTGCTCGGTCTCGTCGAAAGCTACGGCGTCGCGCTGTTCGGCACGAGCTATCGCGATCTGTTCGCGTTCGGACTGCTGATCGTGTTCCTCGTGTGGCGGCCGAACGGCTTGTTCAGCGCGAACCGCGCGCTGCCCGCCGAGCCGATGACGGGCACCTTCCTCGCGGCCGCGAAGGCCGTGCGCGTGCCGCGTCCTGTGCTCGTCGCGCTGGTCGCGCTCGCGGCCGTGCTGCCGTGGCTCGGCGCGTCGCCGTACGTGTTGCAGACGCTGACCAACGCCTGGCTGTACGGCCTGCTCGCGCTGAGCCTCACGCTCGTCGCGGGCACGGTCGGGCAGATCTCGCTTGGACACGCGGCGCTGCTCGTGATCGGCGCGTATGCGTCGGCGCTGCTGTCGTCGGATCTCGGCTGGTCGCCGGCCGTGACGATTCCGTGCGCGGGTGCGATCACGGCCGTGCTCGGCACGCTGCTCGTCTATCCGGCGTTCCGGCTGCGCGGGCACTACGTGTCGATCGCGACGCTCGGCATCGGCGAAGTGGTGAGCCTCGTGATCCTGAACTGGGACGGCCTCACGCGCGGCCCGCTCGGCATCACCGGCATCGCGCCGCTGTCGTGGGCGACGACCGCGCGCGCCGCGTACTGGTTCACGTTCGCGGTGCTCGTCGGGTTCGCGCTCGTGCAGGTGCGGCTGCTGCGCTCGCATCTCGGCCGCACGCTGCGCGCGGTGCGCGAGGACGACGTCGCCGCGCGCGCACACGGCATCGCGCCGAACCGCTACAAGGCGATCGCGTTCGCGGTCGGCGGTGTCGCGGCCGGCGTGAGCGGCGGTATCGCCGCGCATCTGTACAGCTACATCAATCACCAGACCTTCGATTCGCAGGTGTCGATCCTCGCGTTGACGATGGTGATCCTCGGCGGGCTCGGCAACGTGCTCGGCGGCATCGCCGGCGCGATCGCGCTGATCGGGTTGCCCGAGCTGTTCCGCTGGGCGGCCGACTACCGGATGCTGATCTACGGCGTCGTGCTGCTGCTGCTCGTCCGGTTCCGGCCGCAGGGCCTGCTCGGCACGGTGTGAGGAGGAATGCGATGACCACCACTCGACCCTTGCTCGACGTGCAGGGTTTGACGCGCCGTTTCGACGGCGTGACCGCGCTCGACGGCGCGAGCCTGACGCTCGCCGAAGGCGAGCTGCTGAGCGTGATCGGGCCGAACGGCGCGGGCAAGTCGACGCTGTTCAACCTGATCGCGGGCGCGGATCGCCCCGACGCCGGCCGCGTGACGTTCGACGGCCGCGACATCACGGGCACGGCGTCCGAACGGCTCGCGGCGCTCGGCATCGCGCGTACGTTCCAGCACGGCCGCGTGTTCGGCAACCTGAGCGTGCTCGACAACGTGCTGATCGGCGCGCATGCGCGGCTGCGCGCGGCGCGGCCGGGCTGGCCCGTGCTCGGCGCGGCGGCCGAGGTGCTGCGCGCGCTCGTGCGGCCCGCATCGGTGCGGCGCGAGGAAGCGGCGTTGCGCGACGAGGCGCGCGCGATCGTCGCCGGGTTCGGCGAACGGCTCACGCCGCGCATCGATCACCCGGCGCATAGCCTGTCGTATGCGAACCGGCGGCGCGTCGAGATCGGCCGCGCGCTCGCGCTGCATCCGCGCCTGCTGCTGCTCGACGAACCGACGGCCGGGATGAACGAGACGGAGACGGCCGAGATGCTGCAACTGATCCAGTCGTTGAAGGCGCGCGGCCTGACGATCCTGCTGATCGAGCACAAGCTCGAACTCGTGATGCGTGTGTCCGACCGCGTGATGGTGCTCGACAACGGCGTGAAGATCGCCGAAGGCGCGCCGCGCGACGTGCGGCACGATCCGCGCGTGATCGAAGCCTATCTCGGCCGCCGCCATGCGGGCGGCGCGCCGGCCGATCGCGCGGCGCAGGCGGCCGCATGACCGCCTCTTCTTCCGGACCCGACACGACCATGACCGACGCGCTGCTGAAACTGGAACACCTCGACACGTTCTACGGGCCGGTGCAGGTGCATTTCGACGTGAACTTCGAAGTCGGCCGCGGGCAGATCGTCAGCCTGCTCGGCGGCAACGCGAGCGGCAAGTCGACGACGATGAAGCTGATCCTCGGGCTGATGCGGCCGCGTCGCGGCGTCGTGCGCTTCGACGGCGACGACGTGACGGCGCTCGCGACGCCGCAGCGCGTGCGGCGCGGGATCGCGGCCGTGCCCGAGGCGCGGCGGCTGTTCGGCGACATGAGCGTGCGCGAGAACCTGCTGATGGGTGCGTACACGCGCGGCGATCGCGCGGCGGTGGCTGAAGACTACGAACGCGTGCTCGACCTGTTTCCGCGCGTGAGGGAGCGGCTCGCGCAGCGCGCGGGCACGCTGTCGGGCGGCGAGCAGCAGATGCTCGCGATGGCGCGTGCGCTGATGGCGCGACCGAAGCTGATCTGCATGGACGAACCGACGATGGGGCTGTCGCCGCTCTATGTCGACAAGGTGCTCGAACTGATCGACGCGATCAACCGGCAGGGTGTGACGGTGTTCATGGTCGAGCAGAACGCGAGCCTCGCGCTGGAGATCGCGCACTACGGGTATGTGCTGCAGACGGGGCGCGTGGTGCTCGAAGGGCCGGCGAAGTCGTTGCTCGCGGACGAGCGGATCAGGGATGCGTATCTCGGGGGAGAGGTCGCGGCCTAGTCGCGTGAACCTGTCGCGGCGCGCGTCGATGCCGCACCGTGGCGCCGGCGCGGCTTGCCGCACGCACGCCGGGCCGCTCAGCGGAAGATGAACGCGACGACGGCGTCGCAATGCGCATCGATCGCTTTCTCGTCGAGCGCGTCGATGCCGTGCGCATAGCGCATTTCCGCCGTCAGCAGGTAGGGCACCTGCGCGATCGCGGTAATCATGTACAGCAGCACGACCGGGTCGATCCGCGCGAGCCCGTCGGTCGTCTCGCTGACGTAGCGGATCAGCGGCACCGAGCGGTCGTGGCGCGGCCGCACGAAGGTTTCCGCCATCCACTGCAGGCGTTCCGAATCGCGATTGGCTTCCTGCATCATCAGCCGCGCATGCTCGGGATGCGCGGCGCAATACCGCACGTAGTTGCGGATGTATTGCTTGACGGCATCGATCGAGAACGCGTCCGACGCCGGGTCCGGCAGCGCCACGCCCTCCATGAACCGGTCGAACAACTGCGTCACGCTGGCGCGCCACAGGTTCTCCTTGTTGCCGAAGTAGTAGCGAATCATCGCGTGGTTCACGCCGGCCGCGTCCGCGATGTCGCGCACGCTGACCGCGTCGAAACCGCGAGTCGAGAACTGTTCGAGCGCGATGCCCAGAATTTCCGAACGGGTCTGTTCGCTGCGTTCCTGCTGCGCCTGCCGGGCAATCTGCATCTGTCCTGTCCTCGATCGAATCCCCGGATTGTGCCGTCCGGCCGGATTGGCCGCAACGGGTCGTTCCGGCCCGATCCCGCGCGCCGGCGCGACATCGTGGCCCGCGCGGGTCGGGGAAAACCCCGCCGTCGATACCGCCTTTGCACGCTTGACACGCACGCCCAAAACAATAATTATCCACTCGGATAATTATTTGGCAGGAACTGTTCGGCTGACGGTGCAAGCGGGTGTCGGCCGGTCCCATTCATTCGAAGCAACGCGTGATGACATCCTCGAACCCACTGCAGACTCCCATCGAATCTCCCGCCTGTTCGGGCGCAATCGCGGCCGGCGAAAGCGCGGCGCCGGCGGGTTGCCCCGACCCCGACGCGCGTGCGCGAGAAACCGAAGCCCGCATGACCGACGACGAGCGGTTTTCGCTGCTGTACAGCCTGATGGTGCGGGTCTTCGGCCGCACTGGCCGCGAGCCGCGCGTGCCGGCCGAGCTGCCCGTCATCGCCGGTTATGTCGGCGGCGTGCCGCGTCTCGGCGTGCCGGCGCTGAAGCTGGCCGACACCAGCCTCGGCCTGCGGCATACCGAAACCCCGGACGAGCGGGCGACCGCGTTCCCGGCCGGGCTGGCACTTGGCGCGACCTTCCACCCGGCGCTGGCGCGCCGGATGGGCGCGGCGATCGGCAAGGAGGCGCGCGCGCGCGGCTTCAACGTCGCGCTGGGCGGCGGCATCAATCTCGTGCGCGACGTGCGCAACGGTCGCAACTTCGAATATGTGTCGGAAGACCCGCTGCTGTCCGGGCGGATCGGCGGACGCCTCGTGGCGGGCACGCAGCGCGAGGGCGTGATTGCGCTGCTCAAGCACGTGTCGCTCAATGCCAGCGAGACCAACAAGTTCTTCCTGAACGCCGTCATCGATCCCGACGCGCATCGCGAGAGCGACCTGCTCGCGTTCCAGATCGCGATCGAGGAAGGCGAGCCCGGCGCGCTGATGGCCGCCTACAACCTGGTCAACGGCGCGTATGCGAGCGGCAACCGGCATCTGTTGCAGGACGTCGTGAAGGACGCGATGGGCTTCAAGGGCTGGATCATGTCGGACTGGCGCGCCGTGTACGGCTGGGAGTTCGCGCTCGCGGGCCTCGACCAGCATTCGGGCGCGCAACTCGACGAGGCCGAGTGGTTCAACGCGCCGCTGCGGCGCGCATACGACGAAGGCAAGGTGCCGCGGGCGCGCATCGGCGAGATGGTGACGCGGATCCTGCGCTCCTGTTATGCGGTCGGCATCGATCGCGAGCGCGCGCCGGAACCGGTCGATTTCGCCGCGCACGACGCGATCGCGCTGCAGATCGCCCGCGAGGGCATCGTGCTGTTGAAGAACGCGCGGCAAGTGCTGCCGCTCGCGCAAGCCGCGCGACGCATTGCCGTGATCGGGGGCCTGGCGCAGGCGGGCGTGCTGTCCGGATCGGGCTCCAGCCAGGTGATGCCGCAGGGCGGTTATACGGCGGTCGTGCCGATGCGCAGTCATCCGCTGCTCGGGCCGACCGCGATGTGCTTCGGCGGCGCGTCGCCGCTCGCGGCGTTGCGCGCGCAACTGCCGGACGCGATCGTCGAATACGACAGCGGCGCGCACGTCGCGGACGCCGTTGCGCTGGCGCGCCGCGCCGACGTCGTGATCGTCAACGCGATCCGTCATGAAGGCGAGCGTTTCGACTGCCCGGACATGACGCTGCCGTTCGGACAGGATGCGCTGATCGACGCGGTGGCGCGCGCGAACCCCGATACCGTCGTCGTGCTGCAGACCGGCAACCCGGTCGCGATGCCGTGGAGCGGCGAAGTCGCCGCGATCGTGCAGGCGTGGTATCCGGGCCAGGCGGGTGCGCAGGCGATCGCGGAAATATTGACGGGCCGCGTCAATCCGTCGGGCCGCCTGCCGGTCACGTTCCCGGCCGATATCGCGGATACGCCGCATCCGGCGCTGCCGGGCGCGGATGTCGAGCTCGGTACGCCGATCGACGTGCATTACCACGAGGGCGCGGAGGTCGGTTATCGCTGGTTCGCGAAGACGGACCGGCCGCCGCGCTTCGGCTTCGGTTTCGGCCTGAGCTATACGCGTTTCGCGTACGACGACCTGCGGCTCGACGGCGGCGACACGGTGACGGCGCGCTTCACGGTGACCAACACGGGCCCGTGCGACGGCGACGACGTTCCACAGCTCTACCTGACGGATGCGTGCGGCGCGCCGTGCATGCGGCTGCTCGGCTTCGAGCGCGTGACGCTGCGCGCGGGCGAATCCGTCCGCGTGTCGCTGACGGTCGATCCGCGCCTGCTGGCCCGGTTCGACGGGCAGGTCGGGCAGTGGCGGATCGCGGACGGTACGTATCGCGTCGCGCTGGCGCGCGCGGCGACCGATCATGCGATCGCGGGAGCGGTGCATCTAGACGGGCGGATGTTCGGGCGCTGAGCGGACGGCGGTGCCGCGGGCGCGGGCCGTCATTCGACGATGAATGGAGAGGGTATGGACGAACGGGTGGGTGTATCAAGTCTCGGCGGGCGCAACGTGACGCTCGGCGTGACGCTGACGGTCGCATTCGTCGGCATCTGGCTGGCGCTGTTGCCGTATCCGATGATGATCCTGCCGATGATGGCCGAGCGCATCGCGCCTGCCGACAAGGCGAGTGTGCTCGCGTTTGCGCTTGGCGTCGGCGCGGTCGCCGGGTTCGTCGCGCAGCCGGTCTTCGGCGTGCTGAGCGACCATACGCGCGGCCGCTGGGGGATGCGCAAGCCGTGGATCCTCGGCGGCATGCTGGCCGGCGTCGGCGCGATGGCGCTGATCGTCACGGCGCGCACGTCGTGGCAGCTCGCGCTCGGCTGGGCGCTGACGGCGCTCGCGTTCAACGCCACGCTGAGCGGCCTGAACGCGGTCATTCCAGACCAGGTGTCGCGCGAGAAGCTCGGCCTCTATTCGTCGATCGTCGGCTTCACCCCGCCGCTCGGCATTCTCGCCGGCATGTGGATCGCACGCGAGTTCGCGCCGGATCTTGCCGCCGTCGCGCTGGCGCAGGGCGGGCTCGTCTGCGTGATGGTGCTGGGCTTCGTGCTGTTCGCCGACGACCGGCACCTCGAGCCCGGGCGCGCGTGCGCGCCGGACTGGCGGATGCTCGTGTCGAGCTTCTGGACCAACCCGGTCCGGCATCCGGACTTCGGCTTCGCGTGGCTGTCCCGCGCGCTGGTGCTGTTCGGCGTGACGAGCCTGCAAACCTATCTGCTGTTCTTCCTGCGCGACCGGCTCGGCCTGTCGCAGCGCGACGCCCCGCACGCGATGTTCGTGTGCCTGCTGGTGGCGACGGCGACGATGACGGTCAGCGCGCTCGTGTTCGGGCGCCTGTCCGACCGGCTGCGCCGGCGCAAGGCATTCGTGATCGGGGCCGGGGTCGGGCTGGCGCTGGGCTTGCCCGCCATCCTCGCGTGCGCGTCGCTGCCGCAGTTCCTCGCCGTGGTCGTGTGGATCGGGATCGCCCAGGGCGCCTATCTGGCGGTCGATCTCGCACTGGTGACCGAGGTGCTGCCGGACCGGAACGCGGCTGCGAAGGACATGGGCGTGTTCCATCTCGCCAACGTCGCGCCGCAGATGATCCTGCCGCTGTGCACACCGTGGCTCACCGCGAGCGACGGGGCGATCCGCTACGGGATGCTGTTCGGCGTCGCGGGCGGCGTCACGCTGCTCGGCGCCGTCGTCATCGTATTCGTCAAATCCGTTCGATAACCTTCTGCCGGCGAGTCCGTCATGAATCAACGTCCCAACTTCATCATCTTCGTCGCCGATCAACTGCGCGCCGACTGCGTGCATGCCGTCGATCCTGCGACGATCGTCAGCACGCCGAACCTCGACCGGCTTGCGGCCGACGGCGTCGCGTTCACCGAGGCCTTCGGGCAGCACAGCGTCTGCTCGCCGTCGCGCGTGTCGTTCCTGTCGGGCTGGTATCCGCACGTCGCCGGCCATCGCACGCTCGAATACCTGCTTGGCCCGGCGGAGCCGAATTTCCTGCGCGTCTTCAAGGACAACGGCTACCACGTCGCGATGGCGGGCGGGCGCGGCGACTCGTTCGCGGCGGGCGTGACCGAGCTGTCGATGCACGAACATGGCTTCCTGCCGGAAGAGACGCGCAGCAGCGCGGCGGAATTCCTGCGCAGCAAGGCCGCGGGCGATCCGGCCGATCCGATGATTCGCGCGTTCTATCGCGGGCAGCGCACGGCCGGGCAGGCGGCGGTCGAATACGACGAGGTCGTCGTGCAGACAGCCGAACGCTGGCTCGCGCAGCCGCCCGACGAACCGTGGGTGCTGTACGTCCCGCTGTTCGCGCCGCATCCGCCGTTCGAGGTCGAGGAGCCCTGGTTCTCCATGTACGACCGCGAAGCGGTGCCGCCGCCGCACGCGGCGCACGGGCCGCAGCCGGCGTTCGTGGACGCGCTCGCGCGCGGGCACGGCTGGGACCGGCTGACCGACGCGCAATGGCGCGAACTGCGCGCCGTCTATTACGGGATGGTGTCGCGCCTCGACCATCATGTCGGCCGTGTGATGGACGCGGCCCGGAATGGGGCGGCGTCCGGCAACCTCGTCACGACGTTTTTTTGCGATCACGGCGAATATCTCGGCGATTTCGGGCTCGCCGAGAAATGGCCGTCGGGCGTGAACGCGTGCCTGTTGCGCAATCCACTGATCGTGTCCGGCGCGGGTATGGCGCGCGGCGTGGTGTCCGGCGCGATGATCGAGATGATCGACGTGTTTCCGACGCTGCTGGATCTGGCCGGGCTGGAGGCACCGCACGCACACTACGGCAGGAGCTTCGCGCAATGCCTGCGCGATCCCGATGCGGCGCACCGGGACGCGGTGTTCAGCGAAGGCGGTTTTCGCGTCGAGGAGGCTGACTATTTCGAGCGCAGCCCGTTCCCGTACGACGTCAAGGCATCGATCCAGAAGACGCAGCCGGAGCTGGTCGGCAAGGCGGCGGTCGTGCGCACGCGCGAGTGGGCTTATGTGTGGCGTCTGTACGAACAACCCGAACTTTATCGGCGTAGCGACGATCCGCACGAAACGGTCAACCTGGCCGGCATGCCCGAGCATGCCGCGATCGAGGCGCTGCTCGCCGCGCGCCTGCTGAGGTGGATGGTCGAGACGGCGGATGTGCTGCCGTCCGAAAAAGGTGTGCGCTTCCCGGCCGTGAATCTGCCGCGTCCGGGTTCGGCGCAACGATAGGTCGCGACGGCCCCAGCCGGATTCGGTCCGGCCGGGGCCCGGGCGGTGTCGCCACCGGCGACGCGAAGCGATGCCCGTTTTCCCGGGAAAAATATTTAGTTATACAAATTTAATAGAAGGAGGGGACATGAGGAAAATAGAAAAAGCAGCGATGGTTGGCATCACGATGGCGATTGCCGGAGGCGTGCACGCGCAATCGAGCGTGACGTTGTTCGGGATCGTCGGTGGCGGCGTTCGTTGGGTCGACGGCGTGAAAGGCGGGCATCAGATCGGTTTCGACAGCAACACGGTGTCCGGGAACTACTTCGGTATTCGCGGTACCGAGGATCTCGGCGGCGGACTGAAGGCGATCTTCATGCTGCAAAGCGCGTTCACGTCGGGCACGGGGAACACGATCTCCAGCAACAGCTTCTTCTCGAAAAATGCGTACGTCGGGTTGTCCGGCGATTTTGGCCGCGTGACGCTCGGGCGTCAGTTGAATGCCGCGGAGGACATCGGCGTCGCGCTCGATCCCAATTCGGCGCAGGGTCCGTTGCTGGCGACCGTGCCGGGCATCATCTGGGGCGGCAACTTCTTCACGCTCGACGCGCGCTTCAACAACACGATCAAGTATGTCGGCAGGTTCGGCGGATTGACGCTGCGCGGCAGCTATTCGCCTGGCGGCGTCGCCGGCAATTCGCGCGCGGGCACGAATTTCGCGCTCGGGGCGAGCTACCAGTACCAGACGCTGGTGGCCGCCGCGGCGTTCCAGAAAACCTACAACGCATCCGCGTCGCAGTGGGCGCAGACGATGATGGGCGGCGCGACCTGGCAGATCGGGCCGGCGCGCGCCTATCTCAGCTACAGCGCGCTTGCGGTGAGCGCGTCCGCCGCCGCCGGGCCGGAGCGGCGCGACAAGATACCGTCGGTCGGCCTGGTTTACCAGATCACGCCATTCGTGCAATTCACCGGGGCGGCCTATTACGACTTCGCGAGCAACCTGAAGAACGTACCGGGCGCGGACGGCCGCAAGCTGACCACCTACGCGATGCTCGAGTATTTCCTGTCGAAGCGCACGGAGCTCTATCTGGAATTCGACCGCAACGGCTTCTCGGGGGCCTACAAGAAGGATCCGACCAATGTATCCGCACTGAACCTGCGGCCGGACGGGCGCACGGTGACGGGCGTATCGATCGGCATGATCACGCAGTTCTGACCGGCACGCGATAGCCGGTTTCTCCGACAACCCATTTGAAAGGAAAGCGCGATGCGTGTTCATATCGAGATTTGCCGGGCGATCATGGCCCTGATGTGTGTGTCCGCGACGACGGTCGCGTTGGCGCAGGACGATGCGGGCCGAGCGGGCACGACGACGGCTTCGTCCGCGCTGCCGCCGGCCGCGGACGCAAGCGACAAATCGGCGAAGGCTGCCGCCCGCGCGTTGACGAAGCGTGTCGCGCGCGTGCTGAGCCGGACTCGCGGGCTGGATTCGAGCCGGGTGCTCGTGCGGGTGAGGGACGGTATCGTGACGTTATCCGGCGTGGTGCCGGACAGCGGTCAGGCGACGCTGGCGGTGAGCGCAGCGCAGCAGGTGCCGGGCGTGCGCGCGGTACGTAACCGGTTGCGCGTGAACACGCAGAGCGGTTGACGCCGCAGCGCTGTCCCGCGCAACGCGCGTCCGTGAGGCTGCGCCGACAAGCCGTATGCCGGTATCGGTCGACATGCGTCAGGCATGCGATGCGTCGCCGGCCCGATCAGTCGTGCGGCCGTGTCTCGCGCGCCCCCGCTTATTCCGGGCCCAACCCCGCCGCGCGCGGAAACGTCAGCACCACCGCAAACCCGCCCGTTTCGGGAAACGCGAACCCGACGCGCCCGCCGTGCGCCTTCATCACTTCCTGCACGATCGCGAGCCCGAGGCCCGACCCCGTGCGCCGCTCGCTGCCGTCCGGAGTGATCCGCACGAACGGTTGCAGTGCCGCATCCCAGTGCTCGCGCGCAATCCCGCGGCCGTTGTCGGTGACGGTCAGCGTGACCGCGCCGTCGGGGTTGCCCGTGGTCGCGACCGCTACGACGATGTCGTCCGCATGGCCGTGCAACAGCGCGTTGTGCAGCACGTTCGACAGCGCTTCCTGCAGGCTGATCGCGTCGCCGTCGATCCAGGCCAGCGGCGCGTCGCTCGCGAACGCGACTGCCACATCGCGCTCGCCCGCGAGCGGAATCGTGCGGCCGAGCACGTCCTTCGCGAGCGCGACGAGTTCGACGGGCTGCAGCGGCACGGCCTCGGTGCGATGGATCACCATCGCGTGATTGAGCAGCTGGCCGGTGAGCCGGCCGACATCCGCGCAGGTCGCGCGTAGCGCGTCGAGGCGCGCCGCGTGGCGCGCGGGGTCCGACTCGCCGTCGAGCAGCTCGATCTGCGCGTCGAGCCGCGCGAGCGGCGTGCGCATCTGGTGCGCGGCATCGGCGATGAAGCGCTGCATCGCGTTGATCCGCTCGGCAAGGCGATGCATCAGCCCGTTGATCGAACCGATGATCGCGTCGATCTCGCTCGGCGTGTCGACGGCCACGGGCCGCAAGTCGGCCGGGTCGCGCGCGGCGATGATCGTGCCGATCTGCGCGAGCGGACGCAGGCCGTGCCGGATCGCGAGGCCGCTCGCCACGATCGCGAGCACGCTCATCAGCAGGATCAGCGTCCACACCTTGATGCTCATGTCGTTGGTGAGCTGCTGGCGCGCGTTGGTGGTTTGCGCAACGGTCACGAGCGCCCAGCCCGGCGTGCTTTCCTCGGGCATGTAGCGCGCGATGGTCGCGGTGCGGATCCGGTGGCCCTGGTAGACGGCGTTCGCGAATGCGGGGCCCTGTTTCGCGGCGGCGAGCGTCGCGGTGCTCGACAGATCGTTGTAGCCGGCCACGACGATGCCGCGTGAATCGACGACCTTGTAGTAGACGAGGTCGTAGCGCGACAGCGTCGACAGCGCGGCCACCGGCGGATTCAGCGCGAGCACGCCACCCTGCACGTAGAGGTTTTCCGCGACCTGGATCGACGCGCCGGCGAGCAACTGGTCGTATGCGCGTTCGGCAGCGACGCCTGCGTAGTAGCGCGCGATCGCCGCGAGCGCGAGCGCGCCGGTCGCGACGACGAGCGCGATGAAGAGCAGCGTGCGCCCGAACAGCGTCTTCGGGAACCAGTTATTGCGCGGCAATCTGATACCCCATCCCGCGCGCGGTGCGAATCTCGACCGAGCTGCCCTGAAGCTTCTTGCGCACGCGCGTCACGTACTGCTCGACCGCGTTCGCGGTCGGTTCGTTGCCGAAGCTGAACAGCTGGTTCAGCAGTTCCTCCTTCGAGAAGATGCGCTGCGGGCGGCTCGCGAGGATTTCGAGCAGCGCGAATTCCTGGCGCGACAGCGACAGCGGCTGGCCGTCGAGTTCCGCGAGGCGGCTGCTGCGGTCGATCACGAGGCCGCCGAGCGTCAGCACGTCGTTCGCGTGGCCGCTGTTGCGGCGCAGGAGCGCCTGCACGCGCGCGTCGAGCTCGCGGTAGTCGAACGGCTTCACGAGATAGTCGTCGGCGCCGAAGCCGAGGCCGCTCACGCGGTCGTCGATCGCGGAGCGCGCGGTGACGAGCAGTACGGGCGTCGTGCTGCCCGACGCGCGCAGGTTGCGCAGCACCGCGAAGCCGTCCATGCCGGGCAGGTTCGCATCGAGCACGACGAGGTCGAAGCGCTCGACGCGCAGCAGCCCGTTCGCGGTCGCGCCGTCGGTTTCGAGATCGACGGCGTGGCCGAGCCGCGCCAGGCGGCTGCGGATCGCCGCGCCGATTTCGGCATCGTCCTCCACGACGAGAATGCGCATGGTGCCGTTTTGCAGGTAGGTGGATTAGGGGTTTTCCCGGGGACGGGATGTCAGCATTTTCTCAGACTCGGTCGATAACCTGTGTCGAGCCGGAAGCAGCACGCAAGGACGGCATTAATACCAGAAATACTCAAGGAGACGGCAACATGCAGCATGTCACGGGCACGACGCACGCGCGGCGCGGCACGACGCTGGCCTTCGCGTCGCTGTTTGCCGCCCGCCGCGCGGGGGCCCGGGCATGACGACGTCGCCGCGCCGCCGCGCGTTGATCGCCGCCGGGCTCGGCGTGCTCGCCGCGCCGTCGTTCGTGCGCGCGAAGCCGCGCACGGTCCGGATCTCGAAAGGTTATGGCGTGCTGTACCTGCCGCTGCTCGTGATGGAGAAGCAGCGGCTGTTCGAACGGCACGCGGCACGGCACGGCGTGCGCGACGTCGCGGTCGACTGGGTGCTGCTCGACGGCGGCAATTCCGTCAACGACGCGATGATGGCCGGCACGCTCGATTTCGCGGGCGCCGGCGCGCCGGGCTTCATCGAGCTGTGGGCGCGGGCGCGCGGCATTCCGAATGTCGAGGTAATCGGCATCAGCGGGCTGTCGACCACGTCGCTGTCGCTGAACGCGAACCGGCCGGGCCTCGTGTCGCTGCGCGACTTCACGCCGTCCGACCGGATCGCGGTGCCCGGCATCCGCACGTCGCTGTCGGCGGTCGTGCTGCAGATGGTCGCGAGCCGGCAGCTCGGCCCCGCGCACTTCGCACAGCTCGATTCGATCACCGTGAACCTGCCGCATCCGCAGGCGATGCAGGCGCTGATCCGCCGCGAGAACGGCGTTACCGCGCACTTCACGTCGCCGCCGTTCTCGACGCTCGAGTTGCGGCAGCCGGGCATCCACCGCGTCGTGAGTTCGGTCGACGTGCTCGGCCCGCTGACGCTCGACGTCGTGTTCGCGCCGAAGCGGCTCGTCGACACGGAGCCCGCGCTGGCCGCCGCGTTTCTCGGCGCGCTTGACGAAGCGAACCGCCTGATCGCGCAGGACCCGCGCGCGGCGGCCGCGCTTTATGCGGCGTCGTCGGGCGTCGGCGTGTCGCACGACGACGTGATGCGGATGCTCGCCGCACCCGACACGCGTTTCTCGGTGCGGCCGAACCAGCTGATGGACTACGTCGAATTCCTGTACCTGGCCGGCACGATCAAGGCGAAGCCGCGCGCGTGGCACGAGATGTTCGCGCCGATGCTCGACGACTACCGGTCGGGCTGAACGCCGCCGGCCTGCGCCGGACCTCATTCATCGAAATATCCCGCGCCCGTGCCTTCGTCGCGCACGGCGCCGATTCAACCGATACGCAACCGATTCACGTAAGGAGCCTGCAGTGAACGCTACCGAAACCCTGGACCCCGCGTCCGCCGAAGAACAGCGCATCATGTCGAAGGTGGCGCGGCGCCTGCTGCCCATTCTCGTCGTGATGTTCCTGATCGCGTTCATCGACCGGCAGAACGTCGGCTTCGCGAAACTGCAGATGGTGCACAGCCTCGGGATGACGGAGGCCGCGTTCGGGCTCGCGTCGTCGCTGTTCTTCATCGGCTACTTGCTGTTCGAGGTGCCGAGCACGCTCGCGCTGCATCGCTACGGCGCGCGTGTGTGGCTCGCGCGGATCATGCTGACGTGGGGCCTCATCACGGTGTTGATGGGCTTCACGACGTCGATGCCCGCGTTCTGCTCGCTGCGCTTCCTGCTCGGCATCGCCGAGGCCGGTTTTTATCCGGGCGTGATCTACTACCTGACGCTGTGGTTTCCGCAGAGCTACCGCGCGAAGGTGCTCGGCATCTTCACGCTCGGCAGCGCGCTCGCGAACATGCTCGGCTCGCTGGTCGGCGGCGTGCTGCTGAGCCTGAATGGCGTGTGGGGGCTGGCGGGCTGGCAGTGGGTGTTCATTGCAACGGGCATCCCGGCCGTGATCGTCGCGATCGTCGTGTTCCGCGTGCTGCCGGCATCGTTCCGCGAGGCGCCGTTCCTCGACGAGCGCGAGAAGCAGATCGTCGCGGCCGCGCTCGAACGCGAGAAGCCCGCGCAGGCCGAGCACGGGCAGCCGTGGAAGGCGCTGCTCGATCCGCGCGTGATGCTGTTCGCGGCAACCTACATGCTGATGTCGACGTCGCTGTACGGCGTCACGTACTGGCTGCCGACACTCGTGAAATCGTTCGGCGTGTCGAGCACCACGAACGGCTTCCTGAGCATGCTGCCGTGGGCGCTCGCGGTGCTGCTGCTGGTGTGGCTGCCGGCGAAGCTGCGCCGCGCGAAGAGCATCCTGCGCACGATCGCGATCGTCGCGGCGCTCGGCGCGCTCGGTTTCCTGCTGAGTCTCGTGCTGCCGTCGACGCCGCTGCGCTTCGTCGCGCTCGTGCTCGGCGGCGCGTGCATCCCGCTGCTGTATCCGTGCTTCTGGTCGATGCCGCCGCGCTACTTCACCGGCGCGCGTGCTGCCGCGAGCGTCGCGGCGATCAATTCGATCGGCAACCTTGGCGGCTTCTTCAGCCAGAACCTGATGCCGTTCGCGGGCAAGGTGACGGGCACCGCGTTCGGGCCGATGATCGTGCCGATCGTGTGTCTCGCGCTGCTCGGGATCGGCGCACTGGTCGCGTGGACGCGCTCGGAGCGGGGGATGGTGGCGGCGCGGGTGTGAGCACGCGCGGTGTCACCGCATCATCACCTGGTTCCCGACGACCTTGAAGTTGGTCGATGCGTGTGTGTTCGACAGCAGGTACTTGAGCGCGGCGATGTCCGGCGCGGTCGTCGAAAAGCGGTTGTCGCCGTCGAATCTGAAGTCCCACGTGATGATGCCGCGGTTGTATTCGGGCATGTCCACGTGGATCTCCTTCAGCGACGCGAGCGGATACGCGCGCTCGTGCCAGTCGAACAGGTGCCGCACGTAGAGGTGATCCCGCGTCACGATTTCGTAGCGCCGCAGGAACGGCGTCGCGACGACGAAGAGCACGGCGGTGAAGATCAGCAGCGAGCGGGCCGCGCGCCACCGGACGGCCCGCGATGTGCGGCCGCGCGGCTTGGTGCGATAACGCTTGAAGGCGGACGGCACGATCAGCAACACGCCGAACCACCAGATGATCGCGATGAACCCGAGCGGCACATTCATGAACGGCACCGACAAGGCGCCGACGAAGCTGGTCGGGAAATCCATCAGCCGCGCGGTCGACACGAATCCGAGCCCGACGTAGCTGCCGGCCGGATGCGGGATGAACAGGGCGGTCGTCAGTGCCTGCAGTGCGAGCAGGACAGGCCAGCACAGCAGCGATACCGCCAGCCAGCCGGCCGCGACGACGACGAAGCAGAGTACGTAGGTGAGGAGGGTTTTCATCGTGGTGAAGGGGGATTCGGGCGGCCGGCGCGTTGGCGCGACGGATGTGCAGGGCGGCGACGAATTGTAGCGTCGTGCCAGGGCCCGTGCGGGCATGCAGGCCTACCTACCCCCGCGAAACCCCATCCCCGCCATGCGCGATCGCCACGGGCGCACGCGGCAGCGGAATATCCACCTCGACGGTCGTACCCTCGCCGAGCGTCGTCGTGATCTGCAGCGTGCCGCCGACGAGATATGCACGCTCGCGCAAACCCACCAGCCCGAACGAGCTCGACTTGCGTGGCACGCCGGGATCGAATCCCGCGCCGTCGTCGCGAATCGTCAGCGCGATCGCATCGTCGCCGCACACGAGTTCGACGTTCGCATGCGACGCGGCCGCGTGCCGCGCGACGTTCGCGAGCGCTTCCTGCGCGATGCGGAACACGGCCGTCGCATACGGCTCGTCGAGCTGCAGCTCGGGCGGGTCGACGTGCAGCGTGCACACGATTGCGTGACGGTGCCGGAAATCTTCCACGAGCCATTGCATCGCCGCGGCGAAACCGAGATCGTCGAGCATCAGCGGGCGCAGGTCCGACGCGATGCGGCGCGTCGCGGCCACCGCGCCGCGCGACAGCGTGTGCATCGTCGCGATCTTGCGTGCAAGCGGCGCGTCGTCCTGCGGCACGTGGTCGATCAGCCATTCGAGATCGTTCTTCAGCGTCGCGAGCGTCTGCGCGAGTTCGTCGTGCAGCTCGCGCGCGATGCGGCGTTGCTCGGCTTCGCGCGCGGTCGCGCTGATCGCGGCGATCTCGCGCAGTTCCTCGCGCGATGCCTGCAGTGCCCGCTCCGCGCGCACGCGTTCCTCGACTTCGCGGCGCAGGTCGCGGTTCGACGCGCTCAGTTGCGCGGTGCGCGCGGCGACGCGCTGTTCGAGCCGCTCGTTCGCATCGTTCAGCTGCGCGCTCTTCTGCACGACGAGCAGATGCTGGTAGCGCGCGCCGGCCAGCGCGCGCACCGTCTGCGCATGCAGCCGGCCGTTCTCGAACAGCATCGCGAACAGCACGACACCCGATGCGACCAGACCGTACGCGCGGCCCGCGTAGAAGCCCAGATCGTAGCGCCCGTGATTCAGCATCGACGACAGCGCAATGTCGAACAGCCACGCGACGAGCACGGTCATCACCCACAGGTCGAGCACGGAATGGTGGCGCCGCTGCCGCCACATCAGCATCAGCGCGACCAGGTTCAGCCCCCAGACGACCGTGATCGCGTTCGTCATCGTCGCGGCCATCCGGTTGCCGTTCATGATGCGCGGCAGCAGGTCGTGGCCGGCGGTCGCGAGAAGCGCGAGCGCGACCGTCGCGCCGCCCGCCGCGGCGATGCAGAGCGTGACCGGAATCGCTGCACGGCGCTTCGGGGCCGAGACCGGGATCGGGGCCGGACGCGCGCGTGACGCCACGCGCAGCAGCGCATAGGCGGCGACCGCCAGCGGAAAACCGCCGTGCCAGAACAGGTAAAGCCACGCGGTGGTCTGGTCGCCGGCGCCGAGCAGGCCGGTCGGCGTGAACAGCCCGGGAAAGGTCAGCATGTGCGTGCCGGCCATGAAGCCCGTGAACAGGTAGCCGCCCGCGAGCACGAGCAGCGATTTCTCGCGCAGGATCGCGTACTGGCCGAGCAGGAGGCCGGCCGTGACCATGTCGTTGACGACGATCGCCGACTGATACACGGGGATGAACGCCCAGCCCGGCGCGAGCGGCACGCCCGCGAACGGCGCGAGCGCGGCGAAGAACATCGCCGACACGATGACCGTCGCGAGCGCGAGCCGCCGCTCGCGCCGGCGCGGCGGCAGCGACGACATGAACAGGCGCGACGCGTCCGGCTCGTCGTCGTCCGGCGGCGCGGGCGGGAGGTGAAGGGCGGCCGTCATGCGTCGTCGACGTCGGGGTCGAGATCGTGGCGCACCGCGTAGCGGACCAGCGCGGCTTCGTGCGGCAATTCCATCTTCTCGAGGATCCGCGTCTTGTACGTGCTGACCGTCTTCGCGCTCAGCGCGAGTTCGGACGCGATCTGCGTGACGGTCTGGCCCGCGATGATGCGGTGCATCACGTCGAGCTCGCGTGCGGACAGCCGCTCGTGCGGCAGCGCCGCGGCCGGCGCGCGCAGCGTGAGCGCGAGGCTTTCGGCCGCCGACGGGCTCACATAGATGCCGCCCGCCGCAACCTTGCCGACGGCCTCGACGAGCTCGGCGGTGGCACTGTCCTTCGTCAGGAAGCCGGTTGCGCCGGCCTTGAACGCGCGCGCCGCGTACTGCGCCTCCGCGTGCATCGTCAGCACGAGCGTGCGCAGCGACGGCGCGTGGCGCTTGAGCAGCCGGATCAGCTCGATGCCGGTCGGCGCGGGCATCGACAAGTCGAGCAGCAGCACATCGGCGGCGGCGCGCTCGGCCAGCGCGAGCGTGGCCGTGCCGTCGCTCGCCTCGCCGACAATTTCGAAACCGCCGGCCATCTCCAGGATGTAACGCAGTCCGTCCCGCATGACTGCGTGATCGTCAGCCAGAATTACCCTGATCATCTTCTAGCGATCCTCTTCGGGATGACACCGCGAACGGCTGTCCGGTTGCCGCCGCGGCTGTTCTTCTGACCAATATATTCCGCCGAATCCGAAAACGGTACACATCCGGGAAATTTTCGAGATAGCCGGATGCGGAATGTGCACCAAAACGAAATAATCCACGGGAAAGGGTACGATGCGGAACGCGTGCGTGGCCGGGTATTCCCGGATGACTACCGCGACCGGGGCGCGCCGGCCGGTGTGTCGAGAGCCGCCCCGCGAACCCTGCTGATTCGGGACTAAACTGGTGCCCGATGCCACTACGCCACCAAGGAGCCCCGCGATGATCGACCTTGCCGATATCCTGCCGTCCGCGCTGCCCGCCGCCGTCGCATGGGCCGAAGCGGAGGCGGCACGCGGGATCGCCCAGGGTGCGCCGCTGACGCCGGCGCAAGTCGACGACGCGCGCACGGTCGGCGTCGCGCAGCCGGAGCGGATCCGCGTGGTGATCGTCGACCGCATGCCGTTTCCCGAAACGCCCACGCTCGCCGCGATCGCCCGCGACACGGGGCTGTTGTCGCCGGGGACGATCGGCCTGACCCTCGGCCATGCGGTGTATGTGCTGCGCGGGCACGATACGCGCCGCCTGCTGACCCATGAATTCCGTCACGTGCATCAATTCGAGGCCGCCGGATCGATCGGCGCGTTTCTCGCGCGCTATCTGCAGGAGATCGCGACGGTCGGCTACCACGACGCGCCGCTCGAGGCCGATGCGCGACAGCACGAGTTCGATTGACCGCCTACGCCGGCGCGACCGCGCGCATCCCGCGATGAACGTTTCCCACGCCACTGCCGACCCGGTGTTCGCACGCCGCGCCGAATCGCGGTGGAGCGTGCGATGAGCGACACGATCCACGCGTGGATCGGCGCGATCGGCGCGCATCCGCTGCTCGTGCTGACGGTCGTGTTCGTGACCGCCTGCGCCGAGGCGATCGCGCTGATCGGCACCGTCGTGCCGGCCGGTGCGGTGATGTTCGCGGCGGGGGCGCTGATCGGTGCGGGCGCGCTCGACGGCTGGACGACGATCGGCGTCGCGGCCGTTGGCGCCGTGGTCGGCGACGGGATCAGCTATGAGCTCGGGCGGCGCTACCGCGGCGTAATCCGCAATGCGTGGGCGCGCTTCGGTTATGCAGCCGCCTATACGCGCGGCGAGGAGTTCGTGCTACGTCACGGCATGAAGAGCATCGTGCTCGCGCGCTTCCTTGCGCCGGTGCGCGCAGTCGTGCCGGTCGTCGTCGGCTGTGCGACGCTGCCGCGCCGGTCTTTTTATCCGGTCAACGTGATCTCGGCACTCGTATGGGCGCCCGCGCATGTGGCGCCGGGCATCCTGTTCGGCGCGTCGGCCGCACTGGCCGCGGCGATCAGCGTGCGGGTCGCCGCGATCCTGCTGGTCGTCGCCGCGCTGGTCGCGCTCGTGTGGATCGGCGTGCGCGTCGCGTTGCGGCGCGGCTGGCCGCTGCTGCGCCGCGCGCTCGTCGCGGCCATGCATGCGTGTGCGCACCGCTGGCCGCGGCTCGGCGCGCGGCTGAACGGCGCGCTCGCGCGCGTGCGCCGCCTGCCGGGCACGGTGCCCGTGCTCGCGCTGCTGTTCATCGGCTGCGTGTGGTTGTTCGCGGGCCTCGTGCAGGATGTCGTCGCGAACGATCCGCTGATGCACGCGGACATCGCGCTGTACGCGTTCCTGCAGAACCTGCGCACGCCGCCGGTGGACGCCACGATGCGCGCGGTTGCCGTGCTGCACGGGCACGATACGGGGCTGATCGTCGCGGCCGCGTTTCTCGTCTGGCTGTTGATCCATCGCTGCTGGCTGACGGCCGCGTGGTGGCTCGCGACGGTCGGCATCGCGTTCGTGCTCGTGCCGGTGTTCGGCGCGGGCATGCCGGGCACAACGCCCGCGAGCCTGCCGCCCGGCGCGCTGCACGTGCCGCTGCCCGATGCCGAAGCCGCGTTCGCGATCCTCGCGAGCAGCGGCCTCGGCTGGGTATTGACGCGCGACCGACCCGCACTGTGGCGCATTCCGGTCGTGACGGCCGTCGTGCTGTGGATCGTGCTCGGCGGTTTCGCGCGGCTGTACGTCGGCGACACCTGGCTGTCGGGCCTGCTTGGCGGCTGGAGCCTCGGGCTGGCCTGGTTCGCGCTGCTTGCCGGCGCCTATGCGTATTGGCATGTGCACGAGCATGTGCAGCCGCGGGGCGCGCTCGTCGCGGTGGTGGTGGTGCTGGCGACGGCGGGCGTCTGGACGGTGCCCGCGCAATGGCAGCTCGACCGCGCGTCGCGCCCGCATGTCGGCGACGTGGTCGCGATGACCGTCGACCAGTGGCTGCGCGGTGGGTGGGAGCGCGTGCCGACGCGGCGCACCGAGATCGGTGGCGACCGCGAGGAATATCTGCCGTTGCAATGGAGCGCGACGTCCGACACGCTCGACCGTCATCTCGCGCAGGCCGGCTGGCAGCGCGCGACGCCGTGGTCGCCGGCTACCGCGCTGCGCTGGCTGCTGCCGCAGGCGACTGCCGATACGTTACCCGTGCTGCCGCGCTACACGCACGGCGAAAGCACGCGCCGCGTGTTCGTCCACGTCGATCCGGGCCAGCCGGAAAGCCGCCTCGTGCTGCGGCTGTGGCGTTATCCGTACGTGTTGCAGGATGCGCTCGGCATGCGGCCGCTGTGGTACGGCGCGCTGTATCGCGAGGTGCTGCACCGGCCGGCGCGGCTGATGACGTTCGTGCGTACGACGCCGATCGACGATGCGGCGACGATCGCGCAGGCGCTGGCGGTCGAGCCGACGATCGAGCATCCGCCGGCGGGGACGGATACCGCGCCGGCCGAGATGCTGCTCGTGTGGATGGTCCGGCCGTAGCGGGCCGTGTGCCGCTTACGCGTGCGCCGGCTGCGCGGGGACGACGGACAGGCGCAGGCCGACGGTCTTGAGCACCGCCAGCAGGGTTTTCAGCGTCGGGTTGCCGTTGGGGGACAGCGTGCGATACAGCGATTCGCGGCTGATGCCGGCTTCGGCCGCGACCGCGCCGAGCCCGCCGTACGCTTCCGCGACGGTGCGCAGCGCGAGCAGGCCGGCCGCGCGGTTGTCGGGATCGTCGAGCGATTCCATGGCGACGCGCAGATAAGCCACCGCGAGTTCGCGATCGGCGCCGAGTTCGGCGACTTCCGCGTCGTGGTGCGATACCGCGCCTTTGAGCTTGTTCACATTTGCCTCCGTTTCCAGTTCAACCAGTGTTCCTTTGCGCGCCTGATGTCGTCGGGCTGACTGCCCTTGTCGCCGCCGGACAGCAGCAGCACCAGTGCACCGCCGTACCGGCCGAAGTACACGCGATAGCCGGCGCCGACATGGATGCGCAGTTCGATCACGCCTTCGCCGACAGGCTCGCAATCGCCGAAATTGCCTGTCTGCACGCGGCGCAGGCGTTCGCGAATCCGCGCCTGCGCGAGTTTGTCGCGCACGGCGTTCAGCCATTCGGTGAAAGGCTCGCGACCGTCGTCGCGCTGATAGCGAAGCAGTTCGAACTTGGATAGCATTGTAACTTATAAGCTACAAAAAGGGTGATGGAAACGATGCGGCTTTTTGGCCTGCCACCGGCGGGGTGAACGGGGTGCGATGCACCGCGCTGCCGATTGCCGGCGCGAGACGGCACGCAGCGCAACGGCGTTGCGGCCGCAGCGCATGCGCTGCTTCAGGGTTCGGGATGTCAGGCAGCGAAGCCGGCTTCCCGGACGAAGATCATTCTTTCATCCGGGGCGTACGGCGGCGATTCGGCCGAATGGCCTGTATCGATGACGCGATGAAGGGCACGCGCCGTGGGCGGGGTGTCGGGACGGAATGACGCGAACGGCAAATCTGCCGGCACCGGCGCATTGCGCAACCGGCAAGCCGACAGGTTTGTCGCGCGTTACGGCTTCGCGGGTGCGGTGCTCGCGACCTTGTCGAGCGCGGCCGGGATGTACGTGTCGAGCTGCGCGGTCACCGATTCGTAGAAGTCCATCGGCTTGCCCCATGCGTCGGGCACGTCGAGGTGCTTCCCGGTTGCGTATTCGGCGAGCGTGAACACCTTGCCGGCCGCCGACGGATAGAGCGCGAGCACCTTCTCCTTGTGCTTGTCGGTCATCGTCAGGATCACGTCCGAATGCTTGACGTCGTTCGCGTTCAACTGCACCGAGCGGTGCGCGGACGTGTCGATGCCGCGCCGCTTCATCAGGATCACGCCGTTTTCCTCGGGCTTCTCGTCATACGGATCCTCGTCGACCGCGCGCGAGATCACCGCGACATGTGCGTGGCGCTGCGCGATCAACTGGCCGGCAATCGCCTCGGCCATTACGCTGCGCCCGGTGTTGCCCGTGTCGACGAACGCGACCTTCTTCGGTTCGTCGGCGAACGCCGACGTCGCGCACTGGATGCCGACGCAACAGAGCAGTGCAAGCGTGTTGAGGGTGTGCCTTCTTTTCATCATCTCTCCGCCAGGGTGGGGGCGCCCCGGCGGCGCGCCGGGGCTTGCGGGAGATCATGACGGCCGTATGCGACAGAAAAAAATAACCGGCCGGTTTTCGCAAAACGGTGTCGCTTCGTTGCAAGCGTGCATGGCGGTCGGGCATGCGCCGTCCGGCCGAGCGCCGCATGTCACCGGTTCGTCGTCACGCCGTCGCGGCGACGCGTTCCATCGCAAACCCCGCCAGCGTCCGCAACGCGTCCCGTGCCGACCGCAGGTAAAACGCCTGCAGATGAAACACGTGCCAGCGCGCCGCATGAATCTCCAGCCGGCACGGCACGCCGCACGCGACTGCATGATGCGCGAGCCGCTGCGCATCCGACAGCAGGACCTCCTGGTCGCCGGCCTGGATCAGCATCGGCGGCAGGCCGCGCAGGTCGGTGTCGAGCGGGCCGCGCGCCGCGGCCGAACCGGCGCCGTGATACCAGCGCAGCCCCTGTTCGAGCCAGCCGCGCCGGATCATCGGATCGTCGTGGCGGCGCGATGCCAGCGTCGCACCGCCGAGCGCCGGGTCGGTCACGGGCGAGATCAGCAGCAGCGCGGCAGCAGCAGGCTCGCCGCGTTCGCGCAGCGCGATGGCGAGCGACAGCGCGAGCGCGCCGCCGGCCGAATCGCCGGCGATGACGATCCGGTGTGGCGCGTGACCTTGCGCACGCAACGTGTTGTACGTGGCCAGCGCATCGTCGAGCGCGGCCGGGCTCGGATGCTCGGGCGCGAGCCGGTAGTCGGGCACCCACACCGGCAGGCCGGCGTCGTTCGCGAGCCGAGTCGTCACGCCGCGATGCGTATGCGGTCCGCCGAGACAGAACGCGCCGCCATGCAGATAAAGGATCGCGCCGCCCGCATCACCGCGTTTCGGTGCGACGACTTCGACCGGCACGCGGTGCGCGGACGTTCGGTAGCGCAGCGTGCCGCCCGCGCCGGGCATCAGCGGCGACAGCAACGCGACGACGCGGCGCTGCATGCGTGCGCCGAACGGCGGCCCGATCAGCGGCCGGAACGCGACGCGCAGAAAGCCGCGCAGCGACGCGGCGGCGAGCGCCTCCAGCCGGCCTGCGGGCGGCGCGACCACCACGCCGTGTGTCGTCCCGGCGGCGTCGGGCAGCGGATGCGAGAGGCGGTACGCGGACAGCCCGGTGAAACGCGTGAGCCACCGGTAGGTCAGCGTGAAGCCCGGCCAGTTCGTGCTGTTGTGCCCCGACGCATCGACGTACCAGCTCTTGCAACTGCTCCACACCGAACCTGCGAGCCGCTGCTGCACGTGTACGTTGAAGCGCCGGTAGCGGCGCGCGTCGACGTCGATCGCGTTCGCGCCGTCGCGCCGCATCGCGCGCACGCAACGCATCACGTGCGCGATCTGGCTTTCGAGCATGTAGACGATCGAGTTGTGGCCGAGGTTGGTGTTCGGGCCGTACAGCATGAAGAAGTTCGGAAAGCCGGGCACGGTGAGCCCGAAATACGCCTGCGCGCCACGTCGCCACGCGTCGTTCAGATCGAGCCCGTCACGGCCCGTGATGCGCATCGGCGACAGGAACTCGGTTGCCGCGAACCCGGTGCCGTAGACGATCGCGTCGACCGGATGGTGCACGCCGTCGACGGTCTCGATGCCGTCTTCGGTCACGCGCCGAATCCGCTGCGTGACGAGCTCGACGTTGGCGCGGCTCATCGCGGCAAGATAGTCGCTCGACAGCAGGATGCGCTTGCAGCCGATCGGGTAGTCGGGCGTGAGCCGGGCGCGCAGCGCGGCGTCCGGCACGTCGCGTGACAGCAGCTTGCGGAACGGCCGGCCGACCGCAAGATCCATCAGCCCGTGCAGGCGCGTGAACGCGATCGCGCGCGATTCGTAGCGCAGGTAGATCGATGCGCGATGCAGCTTCATCACCCACGGCAGCCGGCGGAACAGCGCCTTTTCCCACGGGCGATACGCGCGGTCGGGGCGCGGCATCACGTACGCCGGCGAGCGCTGGAACACGACCAGGTGCTGCACGTCGCCGGCGATCGCCGGGACGAACTGGATCGCCGACGCGCCGGTGCCGACCACCGCCACGCGCTTGCCGGCCAGCGCATAGTCGTGATCCCAGTGCGCGGAGTGGAACGCGCGGCCGCGAAACGTGTCGATGCCGGGCAAGTCGGGCATCGCGGGGCGGCTTAGCTGGCCGGTGCCGCTGACGAGCACGGCGGCGCTCAGCGTCGCGCCGTCGGCGAGCGTGACACGCCACAGCGCACTCGCTTCGTCGTACCGTGCGCGCTCGACGTCGGCGCCGAAGCGCAGATGGCGCGCGAGGCCGTACTTGCGTGCGCAATGCTGCAGGTACGCATGGATTTCGGGCTGCGGCGCGAACACGCGCGACCAGGCCGGGTTGGGTTCGAACGAAAACGAGTACAGGTGCGAGGGCACGTCGCAGGCGGCGCCCGGGTAGCTGTTGTCGCGCCACACGCCGCCGACGTCGTGCGAGCGTTCGACGATCACGAAATCGTGGATGCCGGCGCGTTGCAGCGCGATCGCCATGCCGATGCCGGCGAAACCGGCGCCGATGATGATCGCCGCAAGCGGTGCGGCCGGTTCGGTCGCGCCGGAAGTTTCAGGCGACAGCATGACGAGTGTCCTCCGGCTTAATGGCGGCGTGCGCGGCGCACGACGCAAGAACGGTGTCGCGGTCAATCGATGCACTGACGGTGTCGGCATGCGGCTGCGCAGACGTGCGGCAAACGCCGCGGATCAGGTCGACGGCCTTCTCGGCGATCATGATCGTCGGTGCATTGGTGTTGCCGCCGATGAGCGTCGGCATGATCGACGCATCGACGATGCGCAACCCCTGCAGGCCGTGCACACGCAGTTGCGGATCGACGACGGCGAGCGCGTCGCGTCCCATCCGGCAGGTGCCGACCGGGTGATACACGGTGTCGGTGCGTCGGCGCAGCACGTCGCGGATCTCGTCGTCGGTCGTGACGTTCGCGGTGAACAGGTCGCGCGTGATCCACTCGGCGAGCGCCGGCGCCTCCATCAGCCGGCGCGTGAGCCGGAAACCCGCGACCATGTCGTCGAGGTCGCGCGGATCGTCGAAGAACGCGGGATCGATGCGCGGCGCCGCGAGCGGATCGGCGCTGTGCAGCGTCACCGAGCCGCGGCTGCGCGGCCGCAGCAGGCACACGTGGCACGACAGCCCGTGGCCGGCATGCAGCTTGCGCGCATGATCGTCGACGAGCGCGACGACGAAGTGCAGCTGGATGTCGGGCGCGTCGAGGCCGGCGCGCGTCTTCAGGAAACCGCCGCCTTCCGCGAAATTCGACGTCAGCATTCCGCGTCGTTCGCGGCGAAAGCGCGCGAGCTCGCGCAGCATGCGCAGGCCGCCGCGCGCCGATACGCCCATCGTGTCGACGCTGCGCGACCGGTAGCCGAGAATGAAATCCGGATGATCCTGCAGGTTGCGGCCGACGCCGGGCAAATCGGCGTGCACCGCGATGCCGAGCTGCTGGAGTGCGCGGCCCGGGCCGACACCCGACAGCATCAGCAACTGCGGCGTCTGCAGCGCGCCGGCCGCGAGCACGACTTCGCGCCGCGCGCGCAGCGTGCGGACTTCGCCGTGCTGCCGCACTTCGACGCCGACGGCGCGCGTGCCGTCGAACAGGATGCGCAGCACCTGCGCGTGCGTCTCGACCGTCAGGTTGTCGCGGCGGCCGACGTGCGGCAACAGGTACGCGCGCGCCGCGCTCCACCGTTCGCCGTGCTTCTGCGTGACCTGGTAAATGCCGACGCCTTCCTGCTGCGCGCCGTTGAAGTCGTCGGTGAGCGGCAGGCCGGCCTGTTGCGCGGCTTCCAGATAGCGCGCGTGGAACGGGTTGCCGGTGCGCAGGTCGCTGACCCACAGCGGGCCGTCGCGGCCGTGCCACGCATCGTCGAAGCGCTCGTTGTGCTCGCTCAGGCGGAAATACGGCAGCACGTCGTCGTATGCCCAGCCTTCGTTGCCGAGCGCGGCCCAGCCGTCGTAGTCGACGCGATGGCCGCGGATATAGACCATCGCGTTGATCGCCGACGAGCCGCCCAGCGCCTTGCCGCGCGGCTGGTAGCCGATGCGCCCGCCGAGCCCCGGCTGCGGCACGGTGTCGAAGGCCCAGTTGTTCACGCGGGTCGGCAGCATCGCGACCGCGCCGGTCGGTACGTTGACGACCGCGCCGTCGCCGCGGCCGCCGGCCTCGAGCACGCAGACGGTCACGGCCGGGTCCTCGGTCAGCCGCCCGGCGACGACGCACCCGCCCGAACCGCCGCCGACGACGATGTAGTCGAAAGTCTTGCTCATGAATCGTCTCCTGAAGGTCGATGGATCAAGCGTTGCGCGTCGGCGCGCGGTCGCGGTCGCAGGTTTCGCGCCGGCGGTCGAAGCGGGTGGCGGGATCGGTCGGGCGACTCGGTCGCATGGTGTCTCCTAAGGGGGCGATGGTGTCGTTCGGACGACGACTGGATGACGCCGATGGTGCTGGCCGCATGGGAAAACACCAATGCTGCTTCGGGACAATTGTTTTAGTATTTGGGCCAAATCGGCGCTTCGAGGGTTTCTCCGCATGAGCTTCTGGGACTTCACCCGGAGTCCGGCCAGCGCCCGGCTGCTGGTCGATTTCGGCGACGAACGCGGCGTGCCGCACACGACGCTGCTGGCCGGCACGGGGCTCGGGAATGCGCAGCTCGACGATCCGAAAGTCGAGGTGACCGCCGCGCAGGAACTGCGGCTGACCGGCAACCTGCTGCGTGCGCTCGGGCGCGCGCCGGGCCTCGGGTTCGAGGTCGGCCTGCGCTATCACTTCTCGGCGTACGGCGTGTGGGGCTACGGACTGATCGCGAGCGCGACCGCGCGCGACGCGCTCGCGTTGGCGATGCGTTTCCTGCCGCTCACGTATGCGTTCACCGTCATCACGTACCGCGAGGAACCCGACACGGGCGTGCTCAACTTCGGCGCGCCGGAACTCGACGGCGCCGTGAGCCGGTTCGTCGTCGAACGCGACATGACGGCCGCGGCCGTGCTGTTGCAGGAAATCGGCGGCGACGATTTCGCGTTGTCGCGCTTCACGCTGCAGGCCGCGCGCGCGCCGTCGCTACCCGCGCCGCGCATCGCCGGCATCGAACCGGTTTTCTCGGCGCGCGCGAACAGCCTTGCATTCGACCGCGCGTTTCTCGACCGGCCGCTGCCGCATGCGAATCCGCTGACGGTGTCGATGTGCGAGCAGATGTGCGGCCAACTGGTCGAAGCGCGGCGCGCACGCGTGGGCACGTCCGAGATGGTGCGCCAGTACCTGACCGCGACGCCCGGCGCCGCGCCGTTCTCGCTCGAGGACATGGCGCGGCTGATGAACACGAGCCCGCGCACGCTCAAGCGCCGGCTGCAGGAGGAGGGCACGACGTTTCGCGCGCTGCTCGCGCAGGCGCGCGGCGCGCTGGCTGAGACGCTGCTCGGCGATGCGCGCCTGTCGCTCGCGGAGGTGGCCGAGCGGCTCGGCTTCAGCGACCTGTCGAGTTTCTCGCAGGCGTTCAAACGCTGGTACGGCGTGCCGCCGGGTGCGTATCGGAGCGGCGTGCTGCGAGACGGCAGCCATCGATGAATCGCGGTACGATCGATTGCGTTCACACCGACATCCCTTTCACGAGAGAATTCGCATGATCACGCTTCGCCCGATGACCGAAGACGATTTCCCGCGCTTCTGGCCGACCTACCGCGCCATCGTCGCTGCTCAGGAAACCTACGCATTCGATCCCGCGCCCACACCCGAAGCGGCGCGCGCGCTGTGGCTCGACGCGCCGCTCTGCACGTGGATCGCGGAAGAGGGCGGCGTGGTCCTCGGCTCGTACTACCTGAAGGCGAACGCGGCCGGGCCCGGCAATCACGTGTGCAACTGCGGCTACATGGTGAGCGAGGCCGCGCGCGGCCGCGGCGTCGCCCGCCTGATGTGCGAGCACTCGCAACAGGTCGCGCGCGAGCGCGGCTTCCTCGCGATGCAGTTCAACTCGGTGGTCGCGACCAACGAGGTCGCGGTCGCGTTGTGGCAGAAGCTCGGATTCGACATCGTTGGCCGACTGCCGCGCGCGTACCGTCACGCGCGGCTCGGCTTCGTCGATTGCCTCGTGATGTTCAAGTGGCTCGGCAGCGAGGCGGCCGCCGAAGCCTGAGCACGCGACTGCCTGGTCAGATGGCGAACGCGCCGTCGAACACGATCCGGTCGTCGAGCGCGAGCGTGCCGCGCGCGAAGATCAGGTCGAGATGATGGCTGCCGTTTTCGCCGCCGCCGAGCCCGAGATGCAGGCCCGGATGACGTTCCTCGAACCCCGCGTTGCGGCCGTACAGGCCGCGGATCCCGAGGTTCGTGCCGATGCCGAATTCCTCGATGCGCCGGTGATTCGCGTGCCGGTCGAGATAGGTCGCGAAATCGCGCCGGAAGCCGGGATCGTCGCTGTCGAAACCGACGATCATGCTGCGTTCGACATGCAGCGTCGCGAGCCGCTCGGCCACCTTGTACTTGATCGCGAACGGCACGGTGCCGAGAAACGTGCCGCTGAACACGACCGAGCCGTTGAGGTCGGTGACGTGCGTCGCGATCTCGCCGGGCACGACGTCGAGATTGCCCATCCCGTCCACGCTCGTCCATTTCTGGTCCGGCGCGAGCGAACCCGTCAGCGTGTTGCCCGCTTCGTCGATGAAGCGGATCTGCGACGCGTGCGCGGCCGCGTCGATCAGCCGGCCGTTGCGTGCCGCGATGTCGTCGAGCGACTCGGCGAACGCTTCGTCGAGGTGCGGGCCGTAATCCTTGAATAAAACCGACTTGCTCCAGTGCTCGACGATCGCGGGGCGGATCGCGGCGAGGAACGGCGGCCCGCTCGGCGATGGTGTCGGCAGGCACGACGAGTCGTACAGCAGTACGAACAGGTCGGCGCGTTCGAGCGCGGCGGCGATGTCGGCGGGGGGCGTGCTTTCGAGGCAGAGGGTGGTCGCGTCGAGCGAATCGGGCAGGGCGGAAAACGCGCGCAACGCGATGTCGCGATTGCGGGTGTCATGGCCGACCAGCAGTTTTCCCGACTCGCCGCGCGCAAGCTTGTCGCGCAGCGCGGGGTGAAAGCCGAGCGCGCGGTGCAGGTTCAGCATGCGTGTCTCCGGAAACGGCGGAAGGGCCGATGCCCTTCCGCGAGAACGGGTGGCCCGCTCAGACCGGCCAGAGCGCGGTGCCGAACGGCACCACGGCGTCCTCGACCATCATGTCGACGGCCTCGGGGTGCGTGTCTTCCTGCATCCAGTCAAGCAATTCGATCTGCTGGGTTTCCTGCATGTCAACTCTCCTGTGGTGAACATGAGTGCTTCAACATGAAAGCGCGGCTAAAAAGTTGCCACTCCTCATCAGGCATTTCGTGAATGCCGGATGAGTGGCGTTGATATTAGTCTGACGAATTTGCGAATGCAATGCGTTGCAAGGTTTTTAGCCGCAGCGTGCTAAACACGGGGGAGTGGCGAATCGCGCGCCGTAAAGCACGGATAAAGCGAATGACGGATTTGATATCTTTTTTTAAATCTCCGGAATCGGGATCGACGCATTGAATTCGGCGATTTTTCATCGGGAATTCGATCGCCTTGATCGTCGTGATCGACGTCGCTCGCGGCGGCCCGATGCCCGTGTCAGCCGAGCAGCGCCTTGCCGAGCGGTTTGGCCGGCTCGGACCGGAGCACCAGGGACGTCGTGACCGCGCCGAAGCGGGCAATCGCGTCGATGATGGTTTCCAGTTGTCCCGGTGTCGGCACCAGTACCTTCAGCAGGAAACAATCCTCGCCGGTCATCCGGTGGACCTCGATGACGTGCGGCATCTCGGCGAACGCGCGCAGCGCGGGCTTGATGTGTTCGTGCGTCGTCTTCAGCCGGATGATGGCCATCATCCCCAACCCCAGCGCGGCCGGGTCGATGCGCGCGCCGTAGCCCGCGATGATGCCGCGTTCTTCCAGCCGCTTCACGCGCTCCGACGTGGCGGGCTGCGACAGCCCGATGCGTCGGCCCACTTCGGAAAGCGGCATCCGCGCGTTTTCCTGTAGCGCCTCGAGGATCGAAAGATCCAGGCGATCGAGTTCTCCGTTCGACATGTCCGCTTTCCCGTTCCGTTAATTCATCGGCATATTGTCTCAATATCCGATGATTTGCCATTCCCGGCCGGTTTCGGGCAGACGAGACTGCGAACTCGCCTGTTCATGGAGAGGGAGACGGAGATGGACCACACGATCGTGATCGTGCCGGGGATCGGCAACTCGGGACCGGATCATTGGCAAAGCCACTGGGAGGCCGCGCATGCGGGTGCCATCCGCATGGCGCCTGCGTCATGGGATGCCCCCGACCTGCGTGACTGGATGGCGGCGCTGGATGAAGCCGTCGCGCAAGCCGACGCGCCACCGGTGTTGATCTGTCATTCGCTGGGTTGCCTGCTGTTCGCGCACTGGCGTGCGGCGTCGACGCGCGTCGTGCGCGGCGCATTGCTGGTTGCGGTGCCCGATCCGGGCGGCCCGCGTTTTCCGGCCGCGGCCAGCGCGTTCGCGAAGGTGCCGGGCGGCGATTTCGGTGGCGTGCCGGTGCTGGCGATCGCCAGTTCGGATGACCGGTACGACCCGTCCGGGCGCGGCCTTGCATGGGCACGCGAGCGTGGCGCGATGCCGCTGCTGCTCGGCCCGCGCGGCCATCTGAATGCGGAAGCGGGATTGGCGGAGTGGCCCGAGGGACGTGCATTGTTCACGGCCTTCGTGGCCGGATTGCGCGGGTAGCGCAGGCAAGCGGCTGCCGTTCTCTCGCGCTGGCCCCGTGCCGGCTCAAGTATGATCGTTCGACAGGATCGGAAGCCTCGACAGCCGGGATGGGCGCGTGCGGAACGCCGGTTCCTCTGTGACGACTTGCCCGGCTTCGAACGACAAAGGAGACACTCGATGCGCGCAGCACCGCAACCGGAGCATGCCGGCCCGTCGCGGCCGGACGCCGGCGCTACCGACCCCGACCGCATGGTCGCGTGGCGGCTCGCGATCGGCCTGTCGCTCGGCAGCGCGATCGCGCTCGGCCTTGCGCGCTTTTCGTATGCGCTGCTGCTGCCGCCGATGAAGGCCGATCTCGGCTGGACGTTCGCGCAGGCTGGCGCGCTGAACACGGCGAACGCGGCCGGTTACCTGATCGGCGCGCTCGTGTTTCCGCTGTTGTCGCGGCGCTGGCATGCGGGCACGCTGCTGGCGGCCGGCTGCGTGCTCACCGCGTTGCTGATGGCCACCTGCGGGCTCACGTCGGACATGCACGCGCTGCTCGTGCAACGGCTCGCGACGGGCGTCGGCAGCGCGCTGATCTTCATCAGCGGCGGCGTGCTGGCCGCGCGGCTCGCGTCGGCGTCGCCGCGCGATGCGGGACTGCTGCTCGGCCTCTATTACGGCGGCACGGGGTGGGGCATCGTCGCGTCGTCGCTGCTCGTGCCGGCGACGCTCACGCATGGCGTGCACGGCTGGCAGCCCGCGTGGTTCGCGCTCGCGGTTGCGTGCGTGCTGTTCTCGGCGGTGGCCGTGTCGGCCGCGCGCCGCATCGAGCATGCGCACGCGGCGCCGGCCGCGCCGCGCGACGGCGCGACATCGAGCGCCGCCGCGAGCCCGGCCCGCTTCGCGCTCGCGCTGGCCGGCTATGGCCTGTTCGGCGTCGGTTATATCGGCTACATGACGTTCATCGTCGCGCTGCTGCGTGGCGCGGGGATGAGCGGCACGGTGGTCGCCGCGTTCTACGTGATGCTCGGCGTGGCGACCGTCGTATCGGCGCGCTTGTGGTCGCGGTTGCTCGACCGGATGCGCGGCGGCCAGGCGCTGGCCGTGCTCAATGCGCTGCTCGGCGTCGCGACGCTGATGCCCGCGATGTTCGTGCATCCGGTGGCCGCGTTCGCGTCGGGCGTGCTGTTCGGCGCGACGTTCCTGTCGGCGGTTGCATCGACGACCGCCTTCGTGCGGCACAACCTGCCGCCCGACGGCTGGGCGAAGGGGATCAGCGCATTCACGACGGTCTTTGCGTTCGGGCAGATCGCAGGGCCGGTCGCGATCGGCTGGGTGTCGGACAGCGCGGGGCTCGCGCGCGGGCTCGTGTATTCGGCGCTGACGCTGTTCGCGGGCGCCGCGCTCGCGGCCGGGCAACGCGCGTTGCCCGGCCGCGTAGCTATGTGACGGCTCAGCGCACGCACGCCGTGCGCGACACGCGATGAAACGCGCGGCTGAAGTAGATCAGGCTGTCGCCGTCGTCGCGTACGCGGATCGACGTCGCCTCGATGAACATCACCGAATGCGAGCCGACTTCCTTCATCTCGGCGATCGTGCCCTGAAGGCTCGCGAGCGCGTCGCGCAGCACGGGTACGTCCTGTTCGCCGCGATCCCACACGGGCAGGTCGAAGCGCCGCTCCATCGGCAGGTCGGTGAGCCCCGCAAAATGCCGCGCGAGCAGTTCGTGCTCGGCCGGCAGCACGTTGATGCACACATGGCGATTGCGCTCGAAGGTCGCGTGCATCGCGCTCGACCGGTTCAGGCACACGAGCAACGTCGGCGGCGCGTCGGTGACGGAGCAGACGGCGCTCGCGGTGATCCCGCAGCGGCCGTGCGGCCCCGCGGTGGTGATCACGTTGACGGCCGCGCCGAGGTGGGCCATCGCTTGCCGGAAGGCTTTCTGCGCGTCGGACGGTTCGACGCGCGCCGGTCGCGGGAGTTCGGTCGTGGAGGATGTGGCGGACATGGGCGCTCCTGATGGGACGAAGGCGACGATCGCGCGGTCTGCCGATGCAGCGCCGGATCGTCGACGATGACCCAAGCGTACGTCGCGAAAATGCGGCCGACCATTCGCACGATTGACGATGGAGATGGCGTTCTAGCCAACGCGTCTAAAGGTTCTACCTAGGCGCGCCGTGCAGCGCGCGAAAAAAGCGCGATTGTGCGTTCGTGCGGCACGTAAAAGGGTATTCAGCGGGTTTTCGGCTCGTTATGATGTGCCGCACACCCCCAGCGAACGATGCTCGCGACGAGCCGACAACCGGCTACATGCGCGGCGCGTGCGATACCCATACCGATATTGAGCGAGACACCCGCGATGACGTCACCCGCACCGATCGTATACATCGTCGACGACGACAGCGGCATGCGGACGTCGCTCGCGTGGTTGCTCGAATCGGTCGGCATCGCGTCCGAAGGGTTCGCGAACGCCGCCGACTTTCTCGCGCGTTTCGACGTGAACCTGCCCGCGTGCCTGGTGCTCGACGTGCGGATGCCGGAGAAAAGCGGCTTCGACGTGCAGGCCGAACTGAATGCGCGAGGCGCGACGCTGCCGGTGATTTTCGTCAGCGGGCATGGCGATATCCCGATGTCGGTGCGCGCGCTGCAGAACGGCGCGATCGATTTCGTCGAGAAGCCGTACAACTCGCAGCAGATGCTTGAGCGCGTGCAGCGCGCGCTGCGGCTCGCGCAGCAGCGGCATGCGGTCGGCCAGCGTCACCGCGAGTTGCGCCAGCGGCTCGATGCGCTGACCGCGCGCGAGAAGGAAGTGCTGCGCGGCGTGGTCGACGGCAAGGGCAGCAAGCAGATCGCGTCGGATCTGTCGATCAGCGTGAAGACCGTCGACGTGCATCGCGCGAGCATCAAGGAGAAGCTCGGCGCGACGTCGATCGCCGCGCTCGTGCGCGACGTGATGGTCGTGTGGGGCGACGACGGGGCGTCGTCGCGTTAGAGCACGAGGCGGGCCGCTGTGTTCAGCGCATGTACAGCCCGCCGTTGATGTCCCAGCACGCACCGTTCGCGAAATGCGCGTCGCCCGACGCGAGCAGCACGGCTGCGTCCGCCACGAAGCCGGCCGATCCGAGCTTGCCGCCCGGCAGGCTCGCGAGCACCTGACGCAGTTTTTCCGGCGCGACGCTTTCATACACGATCGGCAAATCGAGCGGGCCGGGCGAGATCGCGTTGACGGTCACGCCCTGCGCGGCGAGATCGCGCGCGAACACCTTGGTCAGCGTCAGCGTGCCGCCTTTCGCGGCCGCGTAGTGCGCGCCCGTCGCCGAGCCGCCGTTCTGCCCGGCGAGCGACGCGATGTTGACGATGCGGCCCGCGCCGCGCGTCGCGAAATACTGACCGAACACCTGGCAGCCGAACAGCACGCTGCGCAGGTTCACGTCGATCACCTGGTCGAATTGCTCTGCGGTGATCTCCATCGCGGGCACGACCTTCGATGCGCCCGCATTGTTGACGAGCACGTCGATCGTGCCCCAGCGAGCGACGAGCGCGTCGCGCGCCGCTTCGAAATCGCGCTTCGACGTGACGTCGAGCGGCAGCGCGATTGCGCGTTCGCCGCTCGGGTCGAGTTCGCGTGCATGCGCATGAATGGCGTCGGCGGCGATATCGGCCAGCGCGACGCGATAACCGGCCGCATGAAAGCGCTCGGCGATGACGGCGCCAAGCCCGCGCGCGGCGCCGGTGACGAGGACGACTCGATCTGACATGGTGCGTGATTCCCTGGTTCGCGATCGCGCGCTTGTCGTGGCGGCGCCCGCATCGTGATTCATGCGGCGAGCGCCGCTTCGAAGTGTGCGGCGATCGAGCATACCTGTTCGTCCGCGCCCTTGCGTCCGACGATCTGCAGGCCGGCCTTCAGCGGCGAACCGGCCAACGGCAGCGGCATGCCGAGCGCCGGATGGCCGCTGAGGTTGAACGGCCGGATCAGCGACGACATCGCGATCACCGATACGCCGTCGCGCGCTTGCTGCAGCGTGATCGGCAACGCGGGCAGCGTCGGCAGCACGAGCACGTCCGCATGTTCGAGCGCGGCGTCGACCTGCGCGGTGAAGCGCGCGCGCACCGCTTCGGCTTCGTCGAGTGCGGCAGGCGTCGTCGTCGCGGCCGTGCGCAGCCGCGCATCGAGATCGGCGCCGAGCTTGCCGGTTGCGACCAGATGACCGAATGCGCGCGACGTTTCCGCGTTGATCACGGCGAGCCCCGCGTTGAACGCGGCCGGCATCTCGTCGAGCGCGATTGCGTGCGAGCGCAGGCCCGACACGCGCAGCGCCGCGTCGAGTGCGGCAGCGATCGCCGGATCGGCATCGACAGTAATGTGCGCGACCGTGCAGTTCGCCGCGGATGCGGCTGCGTGCGCACGATCGAAGCCCGGCGCGATCGCGGCCATTACCGCGGCCAGCGTGCGGACGTCGCGAGCGAACGGCCCGACGCAGTCGAGCGAGGTGTCGGCCGGCGCGACGCCGCGCCGCGACACGCGGCCGAAGGTCGGCTTCAGCCCGAACACGCCGCAGCACGTGGCCGGCCCGCGAATCGAGCCGCCCGTGTCGGTGCCGAGCGCCGCGTCGACCGCGCCGAGCCCGACGAGTGACGCGGAGCCGCTCGACGAGCCGCCCGGAATGCGCGATGCGTCCTGCGGATTGACGGGCGTGCCCGTGTAGTCGTTGATGCCGGTCATGCCGAACGCGAGTTCGTGCATGTTTGCCTTGCCGGCGATCTGCCAGCCCGCGTCGAGCAGCAGGCGGACCACGTCCGCGTGTTGCGCGGCCGGCGGCGCGTCGGCGAGCGCGCGGCTTGCCGCACGGGTCGGATGGCCCGCGATGTCGATCGTGTCCTTGATCGCGATCGTGGGGCCCGGGCCGCCCAGCGTGAAGGTGTCGATGAAGCCTGTCATGGTCGATCTCGTGCGGAAGCGGTGAGAAGCATCAGGACCGTGGCGCGGCGGCGAGCGGCCACGGGCCGTCGAGCACGCGCTCGGTGCGGAAATGGCGGATCAGCCAGGTCGAGCCATCGGCGGCCGGCACGAAATCGACGGTCAGCCGCGCGGCGATCAGCTCGGCGGTGCCGCCCGTGTAGCACGACGCCTGCAGCATGATCCAGCGGCCGCGCGCAGTCGTGTTGCCGGCACCGACGTCGATCGACTCCGACGTCAGGAAATGCAGGTTCGACGAGAAATGCGGATCGGGCGGCAGATAACGACCCAGCATCGCGACGATCGCGGCCGTGCCTTCGAGGCGGCCGAACTTGCGTGCGTACTGCGGGCCGATGCCTTCCCACACGGCGTCGGCCGTGAACAGGCCGGCGAGCGGCGGGCCGTCGCCGGCATCCTCGGGCACGTCGCACAGCGCCATGTAACGCGTGATCGTCGCGCGCACCGCACGCTCGGCGTCGAACGCCGCCACGCGCTGCGCGAGCGCGTCGAACAGGCCGGGTGACAGGTCGGTCATCGCCTGCCTCACGACGCGGGCTGCGCGGCCGGCGGCACCGTCAGCGCGCGGCCGACCCGCGCCTCGATCTTGCCGTAGCGCCACAGGTTGTATTCGCCCACCGGCGTCGTGCGATACAGGTTGCACACGGCGACCGTCGTGTCGAAATCGGCGACGTCGGCCATGATGTAGAACGTCCACGGCGCGCCGTCGGCCTGGCCGACCACGAGGCGGTCGTCGTCCATCACGCCGAGCACGCGCACGCCGGGCATCGCTTCGACGGCGGCGAGCATCGCGCCGTACGCCTGCCACACTTCGCCGATCTTCTCGCGCGGCAGGTCGAAGAAGTTTTGCGACACACCGCAGCAGAACAGCACGCGAAGCGGCAGCGAATTCGAATCGGACATATCAGGTTCTCCAGAGGAATCGGTTGAGTGCATGAGCCGGCCGGCGACGGCGCTGCGGCTTCATGCACCTTCAGGAAAGCGGCTTCAGCCGATGCAAGTTACAGGTAGCCGGGAAACGGCGTGACGCCGGTGAATACCGCGCCGGCGCCGTCGAAGTTGCCTTCGGCGAGAAACGCGTGCTGCGTGACGACCATCGCGTCGCGCAGCAGCCGCTGCAGCGGATGCGACCGATAGATGGCGGCCGTGCCGCCGAGGCGGTACGCGCGTTCGACGACGCTCGCGCCTTCGCGTGCGATCTGCGTGGCCGCGAGCCGCAGCAGGCTGACCTGGTCGGGCGTCACGGGGTTGCCCGCGAGGATCGATTGCCACACCGTGTCGGTCGCATCGTAGAAGAACGCGCGTGCCGAGCGCAGTTGCGCCTCGGCCTTCGCGAGCTCGATGCGGAAATACGCGCGATCGGCGAGGCGCGGCGCGCCGGTCGTCGTCTGGTGTCCGCCCGACATGCGGTTCGCGACGTCGAGCGCCGCGCGCGCCAGCCCGAGGTTGACGACGGCCAGCACCTGCGCCGCGTACGCGACGGTCGGATAGCGGTACAGCGGCTCGTCGACGGTCGGTTCGCCGCCGCGCACGAAGGTCCATGCCTCGGGCACGAAGCGGTCGTCGACGCGCAGGTCGTGGCTGCCGGTGCCCTGCATGCCGACCACGCTCCAGTTCTCGACGATCTCGACCTCGGCGGCGCGGAACACGGCCGTGCGCGGCTTGTTCGGCGCGGCGTCCTGCGCGCCCGGCACGGCGATGCCGACGCCGAGCCAGTCGGCGCCCTTGCAACCGCTCGCGAATTTCCACGTGCCGTTCACGCGCCAGCCGCCGGGTGCGGGCTGCGCCGGCTGCACCGGAAACAGGCCGCCCGCAAACACCTGGTCGGGGCCGCTCGCGTACAGCTCGGCCTGCGTGTCGAGCGGCAGCGCGGCGAGATAGACGTTCGCGGAACCGAAGCTCGCGACCCACGCGGCCGAGCCGTCGGCGGTCGCGATCCGTTCGATCATGTCGAGGAACGCGGTCGGCGCAAGCGCATCGCCGCCGAAGCGGCGCGGCGTGCCCGCGCGATAGATGCCGGCCTGCTTGAACAGTGCGATCACGTCGCGCGGCACGTGCGACAGGCGGTCGAATTCTTCGCGGCGCGCGGCGACGGTCTCGATCACGGCGTCGAGCGGCGACAGCTGCGCGGCCGGGGTCGGCGCGGGTTCGATAGCGAGGGCGGCGTGGGGCATGACTGTCTCCTGGGCGGATAAGGTTCGATTGCGGGGCGGCATGCGTGCTGTGCGGGATGTCAACGCGCGGCACGACGATGCAGCCAGTCTAGAAACGCCGAAAACCCGCAGCAATTGGTGCGTTGGGCCGCGCGACTGGTGACGATCCGTGCCGGCCTAAAGAAATCTTCAGATGCGGGCGGCGCGCGCCGGTGCTATGTTGGGTTTCCGGCCGCGCGACGCCGCGCGCCTTCCTCCGAATCCGATCATGAGTTTTCCCGACGAAGACGATTTCCACCGGTTGCTCGACGCGCTGACCACCTGCGTGCTGCTGCACGACGCGCAGACCAAGGCGATCGTGTGGGCGAATCGCGCCGCGTGCATCGCGCTCGGCTTTTCCGTCGAGGAACTGCTGCCGCTGAAGGCGCCGGACATGACGCGTCCCGAACCGAAGTACCGGCGCGAGATCGGCGTGGGCGCGATGGACCGCGCGATGGTAGACGGGCCGCAGGTGTACGAGTGGTGTTACCGGTCGCGCACGGGCGTCGACATGCTGTCGGAGGCGATCGCCACCTATGTGCCGCTGCGCGGGCGCGATGTCGTGATGGTGCAGTTCCGCGACATCAGCGCGGAGGAGGCGATCCGCCAGCAACTGCGTCGTTACGAGGCGCGGCTGCGCGAGTTCATGCAGGATCTCGACGAAGGCGTCGCGGTCGTGTCGCCGCACGGCGGCGCGCAGTTCATCAGCGAGTCGGGGCGCCGCGTGCTCGGGCTCGCGCCCGACGAAGCGCTCGGCGAGGTGCTCGACTACTGCACCGAGGCCGATCGCGACCGGCTCGTCGCGCAATTGCGCGATGCGCCGTCGACGTGCCCGTCCGAGCCGCAGCGCTACCGGATCGTGCGGCGCGACGGCTCGACGTGCTGGCTGCGCATCACGTGCCGGCAGGTCGAGATCGAAGGCGATCTCGACGGGCTGCTCGTGCAGTTCCGCGACGTCAGCGACGAAGTCGCGATCGAGGACGCACGGCGCGCCGAGGCGCGCATGCTCGAATACGCGGGCCGCTACAACGCGATGGGCGAGATGGCGACCGTGATCGCGCACGAACTGAGCCAGCCGCTCGCGGCCGTGCGCAACTTCATCGAGGGCGCGGTGCAGCGGCTGAACGGGCGCGGCGCCGTCGACGACGCGATCTGGGGGCTGCGCAGCGCGGACCGGCAGGCCGAGCATGCGGCGCTGATCATCAAGAGCGTGCGCGAGTTCATCGTGAGGCGCGACACGGTCGCCGCGGTCGCCGATTTGCGCGACATCCTGGCGGACGTCGCGTATTTCATCGAGCTGCGCGCGAAGGAGGCCGGCGTGACGGTCGCGATCGTGCAGGCCGATGCACCGCTGCCGATCCGCTGCGAACGCGTGCTGATCGGGCAGGTGATCCTGAATCTCGCGTTCAACGCGATCGAGGCGTTCGCCGGTTGCGAGCGCGTGCCGCGCACGCTGACGCTCGGCACCGCGAACGTGGCCGGGCACGCCGAGCTGCGGGCGATCGACAACGGCCCGGGTATCGCGGAAGGTGCGCACAACCGGCTGTTCGACGGTTTCTCGTCGTCGAAGGCCGGCGGCAACGGAATCGGGCTGTCGCTGTGCAAGAGCATCGTGACGCGCCACGGCGGCCGGATCGGCGCGAGTCCGGCCGATGGCGGCGGCCTCGATTGCCGGGTGACGCTGCCGCTCGCCGGTGAGCACGTATAACGACGACCGGCGTAGCGACGCCCCGCACATCATCAGCGCCCCAGCGCCCGCGCGGTTTGCCCGCCGATGCCGAAGTCCGTGTTCGGAATGTCCTTGATGATCACGCGCGTTGCCTGCAGCGGCGCGTCGAGCACGTTCGCACCGGCATCGGACAACGCGGCGATCAGCGCGCGCTTCTGCGCGTCGGTGCGCCCGGCGATCAGGATCGCGACGATCACCGGCAGCGACGGCGGCGCGCCGTCGGCGGCAGTGCGGCCGCCGAGGCCGATGTGCGTCGCGGGCAATTCGGTGAGCAGCACGCGCACGGATTCGATCGGCGCACCGATCGCATCGACGGTCGCGCTGCTCAATCGTGCGATCAGTTCGGCCTTGCGTGCGTCGTCATGGCCGGCCGGCAGGAAAACTTCGAGTGTGGGCATGGTCGTCCGGAAAGGTGAAGGTTGCCGGTTCACCGTTGCGTTTTCGGCGGCGAACCGGCCACGGCTTACAGCAGGAAGCCGATCGCGCTGAGTGCTTCGGTCGAGTCGATCAGGCGCACGACTTTCTCGGCGATCCGCATCTCGCCTTCGGCGTCGACGTGCAGCTTGTGCGTGACGTCGGCCGCGAACAGCGTCGCGACGCCGCGCTTGTACGCGACGACGACCTGCGCGGATTTCAGCTCGACGGTGTCGGCGCTGCCGCTTTCCAGCGTGAAGCGCGACACGGTGCGTACCGTGCGCGCCGCGTCGGTCGCCGACGCCGAATAACCGGACACCATCCGCTGCACGCGCTTCTCGCGCATGTCCTGGTCGTCGAACACGTAGTTCAGCGTGGCCGCGAAGTCGGTCGCGTCGGGATCGATCGGCACCACGTAGTGGCCGGCCGGATCCCACAGGTCGAGCCACGCGCGATAGTCGCGGCGGTCGAGCATCTCGGCTTCGCGCCACACGAATTCGACCGCGCGGGCGAAGGTCTGCTGCGAGAAAAGGGCGTTGCGGTCGTCCATCATTGTTGCTCCATCAGCTTGCGCCATTGCTGGTAGGCCTCGCGCATGCCGGTCTCGTCGGTCGCATGCGCGGTCTTCTCGCCGTTCGCGGCGGTCGTCTCGCGGTTCAGCCCGCGATTCACGAGGATCGGCACGTCGGGGCCCGCATGCGCGCCGCGCTGCACGCGCTCCCACGCTTCCGCGTCGTCGGGGCTGCCGAAGCCGAACGGGCCCTGGAAGTGCTCGTGGATGCGCAGCCGCTCGCGGTTCGCTTCGTCGGGGCCGCCGTCCATCGCGAGCGCGACGTGGCGGATCTCGGTTTCGTTCGCGGAGATCGGCCGCAGCACGCGGAGGAACGCCATCGACAGCGCGAGGTTCGGGAACAGGTTCAGGTTGAAGCCGACGCCCATCAGCGAGCGCACGATGCGGCGCACTTCGTCCGGTGCGTGGCGTTCGGCGAGTTTCGCGGCGAGCGGCGCGAAGCGCTCGGGCAGCGGCGCGCCGTCGTCTTCGTCGAGGTCGATCAGCTCGGGCATCAGCACCGCGAGGCTGTGGCCGTTGCCGAGCCCGCGGCAGAACGCGGCCTCGCTCGTCATGAAGCTCGTGATCGCGGCGGCCGTTTCGTCGTCGATCGACTTCATCCACGACTTGTGCACGACCGGGAAGTGATAGAGGTCGGTCGTGTTCTCGAGCTGGATCTTCCAGTTGCCCTTGAACTTGAACTTGTGCTCGCCGTTCGCCTTGATCGGGTAGCCGGCACCCTGCTTCATGAACAGGTCGATCCACGGCTTCGCGCCGCCGAGGAAATCCTCGAGCGGTTCGATGTCGTCGTTGAAGCTCGCGAAGATCAGCCCCTGGTACACGCCGACGCGCAGCTTCACGAGCGGCAGGTCGCCTTTCTCGCACACGCCTTCGTAACCGTCGCCATACGGCAGCGCGCGCAGCGTGCCGTCGAGCGCGTATGACCAGCTGTGATACGGGCACGTGAAGCCCTTCGCGTTGCCCTTGTGCGATTCGCACACGGTCGCGCCGCGATGGCGGCAGCGGTTCTGCAGCACGTTGATGTCGCCGGTCTTGTCGCGCACGACGATCACCGGCTGGCGGCCGATCGTCGTCGTGATGAAGTCGCCGGGCCGCGGCAGTTCGCTCTCGTGCGCGACCCAGATCCAGGTGCGGTAGAAGATGCGGTCGAGCTCGGCTTCGAACAGCGCGGGGTCGTGATACATCGCGGGCGCGATGCGGTCGGGCTGCGCGAGGCCGTGCAGCGCACGGGTGTCGATCGTCTGGTAGGGAATGTCGCTCATCGTTGTCGTGGGGAAGGAGTCGCGAAAACGGGCCGCGCGGGGCGCGGTATCGAGAGACCAGTCTCGTCTTCCGCTACATATCCGTCAAATTGATCTAAAATTAGCGAGTCAATAAATACGGCAAATGATGGAGGTCACGATGGCGTCGGTCGATCATCTCGATCTGAACCTGTTGCGCGTGTTCCAGGCGATCGTCGAGGAACGCAGCCTGACGAAGGCCGGCGAGCGGCTCGCGCTGTCGCAGCCGGCCGTCAGTTATTCGCTCGGCCGGCTGCGCACGCTGTTCGACGATCCGCTGTTCGTGCGCACGCGCGCTGGCATGCAGCCGACGCCGGTTGCGCTCGAGCTTGCGGGCATCGTCGGCAAGGCGCTCGACATGGTGCGCGTGGCGTTGCGTTATGCGGAGCGCTTCGATGCGGCGACCAGCACGCGCACGTTCCGGCTGTCGTTGTCGGACGCGGGCGAGATGGCGTACCTGCCGGCGATCTGCCAGGCGCTGCGCGAGCGCGCGCCGCGCGCGACGCTGAGCGTGCAGCCGATGCCGGTCGAGGAGATCGAGGAAGCGCTGCGTGCGAGCCGGCTGGATTTCGCGATCGGCAACCTGCCGGAACTGATGCCGCGCACGCGCCATCACGTGCTGTTCGAGGAAACCTACGTGTGCATGACGGGCCGCCGGCGCGGCTTGCCGGCCGGCGCCGCGCTGAGTCTCGACCAGTTCGTGCGCGCCGCGCACGTCAACGTGAAATCGGTCGAGCACAGCCACCACGCGCTCGACGACGCGTTGCGCGCGCAGGGCGTGGGCCGCAACATCGCACTCGAAGTGCCGCACTTCGTCGCGCTGCCGAGCGTGCTGTCGGTCACGGATCTGTACGCGACGCTGCCGAAGCGGCTCGCGCAGATCCTGAACCGCGACAACGCGTTCCGGCTTTACGACCTGCCGGTGACGCTGCCGCCCGCGCCGGTGACGATGCACTGGCACGAGCACTTCCACGAGGACGAGGGCAACGCGTGGATGCGCGCGCTGCTGGCCGAGATCGTCGAGCGTTTCGACGACGCGTGACGGCCGGGCCGCGTGCGCGCGTCAGAGATCGAGGACGAGCACCGCCGAGCGCGCGCGCGACACGCAGCAGCAGATCACCGTGTTGCTCGCGCGTTCGGCCTTGCTGAGGCAGTGGTCGCGATGATCGGGCTCGCCGTCGACGACGGGCACCATGCAGGTGCCGCAGACGCCTTCGCCGCATGACGTATCGACCTCGATGCCGATCCGCGCGAGCGCGTCGACGATCGACGTGTCGGGCGTGACGCGCACCGATTGCCCGCTGCGCTGCAGCCGCACTTCGAAGCCGTCGGCCAGGCCGGCACCGGCACTGGCATTGGAATCCGCATTCGCATCGGCGGCGGCCGGTTCCGCCGCGAAGCGTTCGAGATGGATCGACGCGTCGGGAACGCGCGTCGCGGCGGCCGTGACCACCGCATCCATGAACGGCCCCGGGCCGCATGTGTAGACGTGGGCATGTGCATCAACCGACGCGACGCAGCGGCCGAGTTCGGCCGCGAGCGCGTCGGGCTCGACACCGTAGTGGAACGTCACGTGCGACGCAAACGGCTCGGCCGACAGTTCGTCGACGAATGCCGCATGTTCGCGGCTGCGCGCGAAGTAATGCAGCCGGTAGCGCGCGCCGCGCCGGTGCAGCGCATACGCCATCGACAGCAGCGGCGTGATGCCGATACCGGCCGCGATCAGCACGTGCTCGCTCGCGTTATCCGTCAGACGAAACAGGTTGCGTGGCGCGCCGATCGACAGTTCGGCGCCAACCGTCACGTCGTCGTGCAGCGAACGCGAGCCGCCGCGCGACTGCGCTTCCTTCTTCACCGCGAACAGGTAGCTGCCGCGCTCGTCGGGGTTGCCGCACAGCGAGTACTGACGCGTGATGCCGGACGGTGCGGTGACGTCGATATGGGCGCCCGGTTCGTACGCGTCGAACGGCTGACCGTCGACGCGCGAAACCCGGAAACAGCGGATGTCCTGCGCCGCGTCGATCAGCGCGTCGATCCGGACCTGGTGGCGGTTCGCTTGCATGGGAAATTCCGTGGGGTAAGGAAAAAGCGGCGCGGCAGATACCGCACCGTCATGCGATCGAGAATAGGGATGGGCATCGCATAAATCAAATCGATAAAAAAGCGATGATGGAATCAGTCTAATTGATAATGGTCAGGCGACGAGTTGCGATCAGCGCGCAGCTACCGCGTCGCCCGCATCGGCCGTGTGCGGCACCGCGGCCGATGCATGACCGCGTTCGCGATCGAGGCTGCGGCGAAAGTGCCGGCACCCGGCGGCGAGCAGCAGCGCGGCGAGCGTGGCCGCCGCGACGTTGACGATCGACATCGAATGGCCGACCGCCGCCGGCGCGCCGAACACGCGATCGGTGAACAGCGCGACGACGGTCGTGCCGATCCCGAGCGCGATCAGGTTCGACACGAGCAGGAACAGCGCGGAGATCTGCGCGCGCATCTGGTTCGGTGCGAGCGTCTGCATCGCGGCGGTGGACGTCGGCATCGGGAACGACGCGAAGAACATCGCGACGACGAGCATCGCGAGCGACGCCGGCAGCGAGTCGAGCTGCGTGAACAGCGTCGCGGGGATCACCATGCACGTGGCGCCGATCGCGCCGGCGCGCATCGGCGCATCGTTGCGGCCGCGCCGCAGCAGCCAGTCGTTGAGCCAGCCGCCGCAGAACACGCCGGCGGTGTTCGCGACCAGCAGCACGATGCCGAGCGTGTAGCCGGCTTCGACGGCCGTCATCCCGAAGCGGCGGATATAGAACGCGGGCGTCCAGCTCAGCAGGCAGTACAGCGTCATCGCATAGAACGAGAAGCCGAGGTAGTGGCACGCGAAGGTCGCGCGGTGCGTGCCGACGAAGCGCAGCGAATCACGCATCGACACGCGCCGCACGGCGCCCGAACGATCCTGCGCGAGCCCCTTGCGCTGCGGGTCGCGCACGGTCGCGGCGAACAGCAGCGCGACGAAGAGCCCCGGCAACCCGACGATCAGGAACGTGACCTGCCACGCATGCACCTGCCCGACGACCGGCAGCGTGAACGCGCTCGCATGCTTGAGCAGCGCGATCACGTAGCCGCCGATCAGGAACGCCACGCCGCCGCCGATGAACGAGCCGAGCGAATACACGGCGATCGCGCGCCCGAGCTTCTCCTTCGGGAAGTAGTCGGCCAGCATCGAATACGCGCCGGGCGACAGCGCGGCCTCGCCGACGCCGACACCCATGCGCGCGATGAACATCTGCACGAAATGCTGGCTGAGCCCGCATGCGGCGGTCGCGACGCTCCACAGCGCGATGCCGATCGAGATGATCCGCGGGCGCGCGTAACGGTCGGCGAGATACGCGACGGGCAGCCCCATCACCGCGTAGAACAGCGAGAACGCGAAGCCGTTGAGCAGGCTGAACTGCGTATCGGACAGGTGCAGGTCGCGCTTGATCGGTTCGATCATCAGCACGAGGACCTGGCGGTCGACGAACGAAAAGACGTACGCGAGCATGCAGATGACGACGACATACCATTCGTACGTATAGCGCTTGCCGTCGGCAGCGCGGGCCGTGGATGCGGACATGCGGATTCTCCAGGAGCGGGCGGTGGGGATGAGCGGCATCGGCCTTGCTGGCCGGCACCGGCGCGGCGCGAAAGCGTGCGGGTGACACGATCGGAGACGCAGCGTAGTCGGCCAAATTCGGCCGCCATAGCCGGAGTGACAGCCGCGCCACACGGACATTTACCGACCCGGATAAAGAAAACACCGAGGTCGTGTGCGCAGGGCGCCGTGCAACGTGCGTGCGGCGGGGCGCGCACGCTTCATGCGGTGCATCTATAAGCGTTATAGATCGCGTTGCGTCGACGTCCGAAATTGTCGTTCCTAGACTCGGCCCGTTTTTCATTGGCGGCGTTGGCCCTTCGCGGCGAACGCGCTTCACACCAGACGGCGCGATGCCGACAGGCGCCGGCACTTCTACGGGACGACAACGATGAACCATCCGAACAGGCGGGCCGACCGGCTTGCCGTACCGCTTGCCGTGCTGCTCGCCAGCACGGCGCTGCCCGCCGCCGCGCAATCGAGCGTGACGCTTTACGGCCGCGTCGACACCGCGATCGAATACGCGAACGCCGGACCGAACCACGTGACGCGCATGGGCAGCGGCAACCTGTTCGCGTCGCAGTGGGGGCTGAAGGGCGTCGAGGATCTCGGCGGCGGCTATGCGACGATCTTCAAGCTCGAGGACGGCTTCAACGCGGCGAGCGGCGCACTGTCGAACAGCAGCGCGCTGTTCGGCCGCGAAGCGTGGGTCGGCATCACGGGGCCGTTCGGCGGCGTGCAGTTCGGCGAGCTTTATACGATCGTGCATACGACGCTCGTCACGTACAGCCTGCCCGGCCTCGGCGCGGGGCTCGCATGGGGCAACGCGACCAACAACTTCGTCGGGCCGGCATTCCTGCGCGTGCGCAACTCGATGCGCTATACGTCGCCGCGTTATGCGGGCTTCATGCTGCGCGCGATGGCCGCGCGCGGCACCAACGGCGCGGCCGGGCAACCGGCGACGCTCGGCGATACGTATGGCGCGGGCGTCAACTACGCACGCGGCGGCCTGTCGGTCGACGTCGACACCATGCAGCAGAAGTTCAGCCCGGTTGCCGCATCCGCCCTCGGCGACACGAGCCCGGCCGCGAACGGGAACTACACGGTCGGCGCGATCTCGTACGACTTCAGCGTCGTGAAGGTCGCCGCGCTGTATATGCGCCATCGCGGCGGGCCCGACGTCGCGACCGCGATCGACAGCCAGAGCGCGTATCCGCACAGCGACATCATGGAACTGAGTGCGACGGTGCCGATCGGGCGCGCGTCGCTGCTGCTGAGCGTCGGCCATTACCGCAAGGTCGCGGACAGCGAAGGCAACGCCGATTCGTACGGCATCCGCTTCGACTATCCGCTGTCGAAACGCACGGTGCTGTACACGGGCGCCGCGATGGTGCGCAACGGCGCGCATGCGCGCTTCGTCGTCAACGGCGCGGCGGGCGGCGGCGTCGCGGTTGCGAAGCCCGGCGCGACCGCCAGCTCGATCGTCGCGGGCATTCTCACGTCGTTCTGATCGTCGCGGCCACGCCGGCCGGCCCGCGCCGGCGTGCGTCGTTAGGCGCAGGCGGGCGGCTGCGGCGCGAGCCATGCGTCGAACGGCGCCTGCTGGCCGATGCTGAACAGTTCGAGCAGCAGCGCGCGCAGCCAGCGATGGCCGGGGTCCGCATCGAAGCGCCGGTGCCAGTACGCATTGACGGCCCATTCGCCCGCGTCGGCAATCTCGTACAGCGTGCACGGCTGCCGCGCCGCGAACGTGATCGCGATGGTTTCCGGCAGGATCAGCGCGTAGTCGCCGTCGCGCAGCAGCGCGGGCACCACCATGAAATCGGGCAGCGCCGCGCGCACGCGCGGCATCAGCCCGTGCCGTTCGAGCAACTGCATCGATTGCGGATGCGACGTGACCGCGACAAAGCGCAGCGCGTCGGGCGCCGTGCCGTCGAGCACGAAATCGTCGGGCAGTGCGGCGCGTTGTGCGGTGCGGCGCGGCATCAACAGCACGCAGCGTTCGTGCAGCAGCGCGGTGCGCTGGAAGTGGCTCGACGCATCGGCGAAATGCCCGAGCGCGAAATCGATCCGCCCCGATTCGAGTGCGACGTTGAGCTGGCATTCGTCGACATGCAGCGTCTCGATCACCGCACCCGGCGCGCGGCGGTCGAATTCGGCGAGCATCGTCGGCAGGAACGCGCTCGCCGCGAAATCGCTCATGTGCAGGCGGAACACGCGCTGCGTGCTGTCGGGCGCGAAGCGCGAGCCTTCGTCGAGTATGTCCTGCAGGATCGCGAGCGCCTTGTCGACCGATAGCGCGAGCCGCTGCGCGCGCGGCGTCGGCTCGACGCCGGTGCCGGTGCGCACGAACAGCGCGTCGCGGAACATCAGCCGCAGCCGGCCGAGCGCGTAGCTGACGGACGGCTGCGTGACGCCGAGCCGCAGCGCCGCGCGGCCGACATGCCGCTCCTCGTAGACCGCGCGAAACGTCTTCAGCAAGTTGAGATCGAGATCCTGCACGCGCAGGCCGTCGTGCGCGTCGCTGTCGCGCGCTGCGGGTTCGGCGCGGGCGGGGGCCGCGGGGCGGCCGGGGGCGGAGTGCGTCATCGTGTTTGCCTCGCGGTGACGGAAGGCGCGTGGCCGTAACGCCGCGCATACGCCTTCGCGAAATGGCCGAAGCCATGGATGCCGTGCGCGATCAGCACGTCGGTCACGCTGCGCGCGTCGCCGCGTTGCAGCGCCGCGTGCACGGCGGCAAGCCGGCGCTCGCGCACGTAGGCGGCCGGCGTGGTGTGCAGGAACGCGCGGAACGCGTGCTGCAGCGTGCGCGGTGCAACGCCCGCGACAGCCGCCAGCGCGGCGAGCGCGAGCGGTTCGCCGAGATGCGCGTCGACGTGGTCGCATGCTCGGCGCACGTGCGCCGGCAGCAGTGGCGTGCCGCGCGCGAGCGCGTCGCTGTACGAATGCGGCAGGTGCGTGAGCAGCAGCGACATCAGCCACGCGGTGAGATCGGCGCTGAAGGTGGTCGCGGCCGTGCCGATGCCCGGCTGCGCGCCGAGCCGGCACAGATACTCGAACGTCGGCAGCACGAGCGCGGCGCCCGTGCCGGTGCCGCCGGCCGCGAGTTCGAACTGCAGCGGCCGCGTGAGCGTTGCGTGCAGCATGTCCTGCAGCTTGCGTTCGAGCGCGCCGCGTTCGAGCCGCAGCACGAGGTTGCGGCAATCGGGGCTCGTGCGCAGGCGGCTCGCGAGCGCGGGCGACGACACGGTCAGCTCGCCGGGGCCCGCGTGCGCGACCGCGGCGCCGGCCTGCAGCTCGCATGCGCCGGCGAGCGTCAGCCTGAACAGGAAATGATCGGCGTCGCCGCCGAAGTCGATGCGCGTTTCGCGACCGTAGCAGAGTTCGAGCAGCGCGCCGTGATGCAGCGGCACCTCGTACAGCTCCGCGCGAAACGGATCGCGGCCGTGCGCGGCCATCCGGTGCGGCCCGAGCCGGTGCGCGACTGCGCGTTCGACTTCGTCGGGCGCCTGCAGCGTGCCGAGCCGGTTCGGCGCATGGCGGGAAAGGGCGATATCCATTCGTGGGCCTCGGAGCGGATGCGTTGGCGCAGCGGCATGCGCGGGCGGCGCATACGTAGTGCCGCGATTGCGTTGCGCGAACGGGCGTGCCGTTGCGCGTTTTGAAGCGACGCGACGGGGGCGGCCGCGTAGTCTCGATCACACTTGATCAACCGGAGACGACGATGAAGGTATGTGTACTGGGCGGCGGCCACGGCTGCCATGCGGCGGTTATCGACCTGCTCGACAAGGGGCACGACGTGACATGGTGGCGGCGCGATCGCGAGCCGCACGCACGGCTGCGCGAGCTCGGCGTATTGAACGTGACCGACTATCGCGGCAAGCGGCCGATTCCGCTCGGCGACGCGCCCGGCGCGATTCGCCTGACCGACGATCTCGCGGCCGCGCTGCGCGGCGCGCGGCTCGTCGTGGTGCCGCTGCCGGCCACGTCGCACGACGCACTTGCCGCGCAGGTCGCGCCGCTGCTGGAGGACGGCCAGGTCGTGTTCCTGCCGCCCGGCACGTTCGGCAGTGTCGTGTTCGCGCGCGCGGCGGCCGATGCCGGCAATCGTTCGCGTGTCGCGTTCGCCGAGACGGGCACGCTGCCGTACCTGGTGCGCAAGCATGGCGACAACGAGGTCGTGATCAGCGCGTATGCGACGCGCCTGCCGACCGGCGTGTTTCCGGCGAATGCGGCCGGCTGGGCGTTCGACGTGCTGCGCGCGGGTTATCCGTCGGTCGAGCCGGTCGAGGACGCGTTGTCCGGCGCGCTGATGAACGCGGGGCCCGTGATCCATCCGCCGCTGATCCTGATGAACGCGGGGCCGCTCGAACACTTCGACGCGTGGGACATCCACAACGAAGGCACGCAACCGGCGATCCGCCGCGTGACGAACGCGCTCGACGCCGAGCGCATTGCAGTACGCGAAGCGCTCGGTTATCGCGCGCCGCATTTCCCGCTCGCGGATCACTACGCGGCCGACGGCGACGAGTGGATGTACGGGCGTGGCGCGCACGGCAAGCTGACCGATAGCGGCGACTGGCGCGAGAAGATCGATCTGCGCACGCATCGCTACATGCTCGAGGACACCCGGCTCGGGCTGTCGCTCATCGTGTCGTGCGGGCGCTGGGCCGGTGTGCCGACGCCCGTCGCGCAGGGGCTGCTGAGCATCGCGAGCGCGGTCGCCGTGCGTGACCTGTATGCGGAAGGCCGCACGCTGGAGCGGCTCGGGCTGGCGGCGCTGTCGCACGACGCGCTGCGCGCGCTGCTCGACGCGGGGTACCCGGCATGATCGCGGCCGCCGATGTGACGCGCGTGCACGTGCTCGGCGCGGGACGGATGGGGCAGGGGATCGCGCTCGTGTTCGCGTTCGCGGGGCTCGACGTGACGCTGGTCGACTTCAAGCCGCGCGACGCGGCCGGATGGCGTGCATTCGACGCACGTACGCGCGACGAAATCGCGCGGCCGCTGCATGCACAGGTCGCGCTCGGCCGCATCGATGCCGCGCAGGCCGACGCCGTCGTCGCACGCATGGTGCTCGTCGCGCGCGACGGCGCGGCGGAAGCGGTGCGCGACGCCGACGTCGTGTTCGAGGCGCTGCCCGAAGTGCTCGACGCGAAGGCCGATGCGCTGCGCTGGCTCGGCGCGCACGTCGATGCATGCGCAACGATCGCGTCGACGACGTCGACGTTCGTCGTCACCGAGTTGCAGCGCCATGTTGCGCATCCCGCACGGATGCTGAATGCGCACTGGCTGAACCCCGCGTTGCTGATGCCGCTCGTCGAGATCAGCCGCAGCGACGCGACGGATCCGTCCGTCGTCGATCGACTCGCCGCGCTGCTCGTGCGGGTCGGCAAGAAACCGGTGATCTGCGGGCCGGCGCCCGGTTATATCGTGCCGCGCATCCAGGCGCTCGCGATGAACGAGGCCGCGCGGATGGTCGAGGAGGGTGTCGCGAGCGCCGAGGACATCGATACGGCGATCCGCACCGGTTTCGGCCCGCGCTTCGCGGTGCTCGGGCTGCTCGAATTCATCGACTGGGGCGGCTGCGACATCCTGTACTACGCGTCGACGTACCTGGCCGGCGAGATCGGTCCGCGCTTCGCGCCGGCCGACAGCGTCGTGCGCAACATGGAGGCCGGACGCGACGGCGTGCGCACGGGCGCCGGCTTCCACGACTATGCGGAGGTCGACGTGCCCGCATACATGCGGCAGCGGCTCGGCGAGTTCGCGCGGCTGCTCGACCACCTCGGGCTGGCGCCGGCATTCGACGGCGCGCGGCGCACCGGCGCGCGCTGAGCGTTGCGCGGTCACGCCGCGTCGCCGTGCGAACCGTCGGGCTGCGTGGTGCGCGTCTCGCGCATCACGCACAGCGTGGCGACCGTGACGAGGCCGAGCGCGACGAGGAACAGCGAGACGGGCCACGACGCGTGATAGCGCGCGAGCAGCGCGGTCGCGATCAGCGGCGACATTCCGCCCGCGAAGATCGACGCGACCTCATGGCCGAGCGCGACGCCCGAGTAGCGCACCTCGGTGCTGAACAGCTCGCCGACGAGCGCGGGCAGCGTGCCGATCATCGCGCCGTGGCTGACGGCCGTGCCGACCGTCAGCGCGAGCCAGACGAGCGGCGTCGCGCGCGTGTCGAGCAGCCAGAAGAACGGGAACGCGCAGGCGACGAGGCTCAGCGCGCCGATCAGGTACACGGGCTTGCGGCCGATCCGGTCGGACAGCCGGCCCCACGCGAGCATCGCGCCCATCTCGACGATCATCGCGATCATCACGCCGGTCAGCATCACGCCGTTCGGGATGCCGACGTACTTGCCGTAGACGAGCGAGAACGCGAGGAAGATGTACGCGCCGCCGTTCTCGGCCACGCGCAGCCCCATCGCGAGCAGGATTTCCTTCGGGTGGCGGCGCAGGCATTCGACGATCGGCAGATGCGACTGCGCGCCGCGCTTGCCGGCCTGCTCGAAGTCGCGGCTTTCCGGCAAATGGCGGCGGATATAGATGCCGATCGCGAAGATGGCGATGCTCGCGAGGAACGGCAGCCGCCAGCCCCACGCGCGGAACGCGTCGTCCGGCAGCGCCTGCGCGGCGAGAAACGCGGCCGACGACAGCACGAAGCCGCCGCCCACGCCGAGCTGGCTCCAGGCCGCGTAATAGCCGCGCTGCTCGGGCGGCGCGTTCTCGCTGATCATCAGCACGCCGCCGCCCCATTCGCCGCCGGACGCGATGCCCTGCAGCAGGCGCAGCGCGACGAGCGCCGCGGGCGCCCACAGGCCGACCTGCGCGTAGGTCGGCAGCAGGCCGATCGCGAAGGTCGATGCGCCCATGATCAGCAGCGTCCATACGAGCGACGCCTTGCGCCCGTAACGATCGCCGACGTGGCCGAACACGATCCCGCCGAGCGGCCGCGCGACGAAGCCGAGCGCGAACGCCGCGAACGCGGCGAGGCTGCCTGCGAGCGGCGACGCGCCGGGCGGAAAGAACACGTGGCCGAACACGAGCGCCGCGGCCGTGCCGTACACGAAAAAGTCGTACCACTCCATCGCGTTGCCGGCGACGGAGGCGATGACGATCCGGCGCAGTTGCCGGTCGGCGAGCGGCCGCGTGGCGCTCGGGGATTGCACGGTGTCGGTCGGGTACATGGCGGACTCTGAAGGGGGAGGCGGGCGCGCGCCGTCTGTGCGGCACTGCGGGCTAGTGTTGTCGGCACCGCCTTCCCGGTCAAATCCGCAGAAAAAGGGGAGTGTCATCACTCCCGCAAATGATGGTCGCGGCGGGGGCGCGCGGCTATTTCACGCGCGCCTGCAGCAGCGCGACGATGCGCTGCACCAGCGGCGGCAGGTACGCGCCGGCCCGATGCATCGCGGCGATGCGCCGTCCGAGGTCGAGTTCGCCGGGCAGCAGGTCGAGCGCGCGCAGCCCGTTGAGCTGATCGAGCGCCTCGGTTCCGCCGACGCACAGCAGCGGCGTGCCGCGCAGCAGGTGCAGCAGCGACGTGCTGCCGAAATCCGTTTCGACACGCAGGCGCGGGCCGGCCAGGCCGCGCGCGCGGAACGCGTCGTCGATCTGGCGCCGCACGGGCAGCGTCGTCTCGGGCAGCAGCCATTCCTGGTCGACGAGATCGGCGAGCGTGAGGCCGCGCTTGCGCTGCAGCGGATGCGCTTCGTCGGCGAGCACCGACAGGCGGTCGCTGAACAGCTCGACGCGCGCGAGCGTCGGGTCCGGCTGCGTCGGCGCGGGTGCCACGACGAGATCGAGCTCGCCGGCCGCGAGCAGGTCGAGCAGTTCGCGCGCGAGCCGGCAGCGCAGCCGCAGCTTCGCGGCCGGCCGTTCGCCGATCAGTTGCCGGCACGCGCCGAGCACCAGCGCGGTCGGCACGGTCGGCGAGTAGCCGATCCGCACGACGCCCTGCTCGCCGCCGCGGATCGCGCGCATCTCCTGCATCGCGTCGTCGAATTCGAGCGCGATCCGCTGCGCACGCGCGACGAACCGCGCACCGGCCGGCGTCGGCGTCATGCCGCTCGCGGTTCGGTCGAACAGCGTTACGCCGACCTGCGTCTCGAGCCGCTGCATGGCCTTGGTCAGCGCCGGCTGCGACAGGCCCAACGCGTCGGCGGCCTTGCCGATGCTGCCGTGCCGTTCGACGGCCAGCAGGTATTCCAGATCGCGCGTATCCATCAGGGGATTCCCACGGGTTATGACTTTATAGCCAGTGATGCATTGTGGTGATGCCCGTGCATCTTACAGACTGGCGGCATCGTTCGACCAGGAGAATTCGCTTGAGCTTCGCCTACTTCCTGCGGCGCGCGGCCCGTTACTGGGGCGACCAGCCCGCCGTGCTGCATCGCGACCGCGCCGTCACCTACCGTCAGCTCGACGAGCGTTCGACGCGCCTCGCGAACGCGCTGCGCGGGCTGGGCTTCGCGCCCGGCGCGCGGATCGCCGTGCAGGCCCGCAACGCCATCGAACTCGTCGAGATCGAGTGCGCGCTGTACAAGGCCGGCCTCGTGAAGGCCGCGCTGAATCCGCGCTTCACCGCGGCCGAGGCGGCCGACGTCGTCGGCAACTGCACGCCCGTCGCGTTCATCGGCGGCCGCGGTTATACGCATTACTCGCCGGACTCGCCGGGCTTCGCGTCGGTGGAGCGGTTCGTATCGCTCGACGGCGCGACCGACGGTTACCTCGATTACGAAACGCTGCTCGCGCAGGGCAGCAGCGCGATGCCCGACTACGCGCCGGCCATCGACGATCTCGCGGTGCTGCATTTCTCGTCCGGCTCGACGGGGCGCATCAAGGCCGCGATGCAGAGCTACGGCAACCGGCTCGCGTCGCTGCGCAAGATCGTGCTGGGCATGGACCGCCCCGCGCAGCCCGGCGACCGGCTCGCGCTGATCGGGCCGATCACGCACGCGTCGGGCATGCTGATGCAGCCTTACCTGTTCTGCGGCGCGACGCTCGTGCTGTTCGACGCATTCGAGCCCGCGCGCTTCCTCGCCGACGTGGCGCGGTTGCGCATCACGCACGCGTTCATGGTGCCGGCGATGATCAACATGGTGCTGAACGAGCCGGACCTCGTGCACGCCGACCTGCGCAGCCTGAAGGTGCTGGGCTACGGCGCGGCGCCGATGGCGCCGGCGCGCATCGAGGAGGCGTGGTCGCGCATCGGCCCGGTGCTGTCGCAGGGTTACGGCGCCAGCGAGTCGACATCGGGCGTCACGCGTCTCGGCATCGCCGATCACGCCTACGCGCTGCTGTCCGATCATGCGCGGCTCGCGTCGTGCGGCCGGCCGCTCGGCGAGACGGAGGTGCGTGTCGTCGACGCGAACGGGCGCGAAGTCGAAGGCGACGCGATCGGCGAGATCGTGATTCGCGGCGCGGACGTGTTCCAGGGGTACTGGAACGCGCCGGAGCTGACGCGCGAGGTGCTGGTCGACGGCTGGCTGCATACGGGCGATCTCGCGCGCACCGACGACGAAGGCTTCATCTACCTCGTCGACCGCAAGAACGACATGATCATTTCCGGCGGCTTCAACGTGTACCCGACGGAAGTCGAGGCGACGCTGTACCGGCACGCGGACGTGCTCGAGGCGTGCGTGGTCGGCGTGCCCGACGAAAAGTGGGGCGAGGCCGTGAAGGCCGTCGTCGTGCTGAAGCCCGGCCGCGACGCGCAGGCCGCCGATCTCGTCGCGCATTGCCGCGCGCTGCTCGCCGACTACAAGCTGCCGCGTGCCGTCGATTTCGTCGCGGAGCTGCCGAAGAACGCCAGCGGCAAGATCGCCCGCAAGCTCGTACGCGAGCAGTACTGGCACGGCGTCGCGCGCCGCGTCAACTGAAGGAGAACTCACCATGTTCGATCATCTGGACCGCCCCGAATTCGTCGCGCTGCGCGCGGCCGTATTGCGTTTCGTCGACGACGAACTGCGCCCGATCGAGCGCGAGCTGCGGCTCGACTCCGAATCCGTGTGGCCGCGCGACGTGCTGCGCCGCGTGTGGCGACGCTCGTCCGAACTCGGTTTCTACACCGCGAGCCTGCCCGTCGCGCTCGGCGGCAAGGGCCTGTCGATCGTCGAGACCTGCGCGCTGAAGGCCGACCTCGCCGCATCGGGCGCGGCGCTTGCACCGCACGTGCTCGGCGAACTGGGCGGGCCGCCGCGCGTCGGCAACATGCTGAAGTACGCGACGCCTGAGCAGCTCGAGCGCTATTTCAAGCCGGTGATGCGCGGCGAGAAGTCGACCTGCTTCGCGCTGACCGAACCGCATTCGGGCTCGGACGCGATGAGCATCAGCACGAGCGCGACCGAGGACGGCGACTCGCTCGTGATCAACGGCGCGAAGCACTACATCAGCGGCGCGCCGTTCGCCGATTTCGCGATCGTGATGTGCGTGACCGACGCGGCCGCGACGCCGCCGCAGATCACGGCGGTACTCGTCGATCTCGACCTGCCGGGCGTCACCGTCGAGCACGAGTACGTGCCGATGTCGGGCCAGCACATCGATGCGGACATCCGCTTCGACAACGTGCGCGTGCCGCGCGAGAACGTGTTCGGCGGCGTCGGCAACGGCTTCAAGCTCGGCATGTCGCGGATCAACGTGAACCGGCTGCTGCATTGCCCGACGATGCTCGGCCTCGCGATGTCGGCCCATCGTGCGTCGCTCGACTACGCGCGCACGCGCCGGCAGTTCGGCGGCCCGATCGCGCGCTTTCAGGCGATCCAGCACATGCTCGCCGACATGGCCGCCGCGCTGTGGGCGTGCGAGAGCATGATCGCGCACACGGCGATGCTCGCCGACGCGGGCGCCGACCTGCGCATGGCGGCGGCCGCGTGCAAGCTGTTCGTGTCGGAGCGCTGCTTCGAGGTTGCGGACAAGGCCGTGCAGATTCACGGCAACGTCGGCGTGACGCGCGGCCATCCGGTCGAGCAGACCTTCCGCAAGCTGCGGATGTTCCGGATCCTGACCGGCACGAGCGAGATCCAGCGCAACACGATCGCGAAGGCGATTCTCGAACCGGCCGGCGCGGGAGCGTGAGCGATGACGATCGATGCCCCGCGCGATGACGAACCGGCGCAGCCGCACGCGAAACCCGCGTGGTCGTGCCTGAACGACGTGACGATCCTGGACCTGAGCCAGTTGCTGCCGGGCCCGCATGCGTGTGCGCTGCTTCGGCAACTCGGTGCCGACGTCGTCAAGATCGAGCCGCCGCTCACCGGTGACGCGTCGCGCCTGCTCGGCGATGCCGTGTTCGCGCAGTTCAACCGCGGCAAGCGGTCGGTCGCGCTCGACCTGAAGGCGCCGGCGGATCGCGACCGCTTTCTCGATCTCGTGCGCGGAGCCGACGCCGTCGTCGAAGGCTTCAGGCCCGGCGTGATGGCGCGCCTCGGGATCGGCTACGACACGCTCGCGCGCATCAACCCGCGCATCGTGATGTGCTCGATTTCGGGCTACGGGCAGGATGGCCCGAATGCTGCGCGCCCCGGCCACGACCTGAATTTCCTCGCGGAAGCCGGTTACTGGGCGATCCCGGCGCAGGTCGACGACGTGGTCGGGCGGCCGCGCGTGCGGCTCGCGGACTACGCGGCCGCGATGCATGCGGCGCTGGCGTTGTCGGTGGCCGTGACGAGCGCGCGTGCGAACGGGCACGGGCAGCACCTCGATGTATCGATCCACGACGCGACGCTCGCGTGGACGGCGCCCGCCGCATGGGCGTCGCGCGCGCATCGCGCGGCATCGTCCGACGCGCCGTGGGTGATGCCCGACAACGACCTATTCGAGACGGCAGACGGCCGCCATCTCGCGCTCGGCATCCTCGAGGACAAGTTCTGGATGACGCTGGGCGATGCGCTCGGCGACGCGTTTCCCGCGCTGCGCGATCTGCGTTTTGCACGTCGCGCCGGCCGGCAACGGCATAAGCGCGAGGTCAGCGAACTGCTGAGGTCGATGTTCGCTAGCCGCACGCTGGACGACTGGATGCGCGCGCTGCGCGGGTTCGACCTGCCGGTGTCGCCGCTTCTCGACCCGGACGAACTGTTCGCCGATCCGCATGTGCGTGCGCGCGGTGTCGCCCGCGAGATCGACGGGGCGCTCGCCGTGCGCTTTCCGGTGAAGTTCTCGCTGGGGCTGCCGGACGGCGACGACCACGTGCCGGGCTTGGGCGAGCACGACGCGTAGCGGCCGCGCACGACGGCCCTGACAGAAAACACGGAGACACGGATGACGACAGGCGACACGCAATACCGCCCGGCACGGGCATGGTCGATCGCGATCATGCTCGCGCTGATGATGCTGGTGAATTTTCTCGACAAGGTGGCGCTCGGGCTCGTGTCGGTGCCGATGATGCGCGAGCTGCACCTGAGCCCGACGCAGTTCGGCCTGATCGGCGGCAGCCTCAACTGGCTGTTCGCGGTCGCGGCCGTCGCGGGCGGCATCGCCGCGAACCGCTGGCCGGCGAAGTGGCTGTTGTTCGGGATGGCGGCCGCGTGGTCGGTGCTGCAGTTGCCGATGCTGGTTGCGGGTTCGATCTGGGTCGTGATCGCGTGCCGCGTGCTGCTCGGCGCGGGCGAAGGGCCTGCGTCGCCGGTCGCCGTGCATGCGCTCTACAAGTGGTTTCCGGATGCGCGGCGCAACCTGCCGGTCGCGCTGCTGCATCAGGGCAGCGCGCTCGGGATGCTGATCGCCGGCCTGTCGATTCCGGTCGTGACGACGCATTGGGGCTGGCGCGCGAACTTCGCGTTGCTCGCGGCGCTCGGCGCGTTGTGGTGCGTCGCATGGGCCGCATGCGGCGAGGAGGGCACGCTCGTGCGCGGCGGCCGCGTCGCGGGCACGGCCGGCATCGCGCGCGGCGAACGCGTGCCGTACGGGCTGCTGCTGACCGATCGCACGGTAATCGGCAATTTCCTCGGGCATTTCGCGGCGAACTGGATCCTGGCGATGAGCCTGACGTGGATGCCGGCCTATCTGCAGCTCGGGCTCGGTTTCGAGCCCCATGCGGCGGGCCGGATGTTCGCGCTGTTCGTCGCGACGACCTCGCCGCTCAGCCTCGCGCTGGCGTGGCTGTCGCAGATGCTGCTCGCGCGCGGCGTGCCGTCGCGCTACGGGCGCGGCGTGTTCGTCGCGACGACGCTGGCGATCGCGGGGCTGCTGCTGGCGGCGCTCGCGCTGCCGGACCTGCCGCGCGCGGCGAAGCTCGCGGCGCTGACGCTTGGCAGCGGGATGACGCTGACGATGTATTCGATCGGCCCGGCAATGCTGGCCGAGGTCACGCCCGATGCCCAGCGCGGCGGCGTGCTCGCGCTCAGCAACGGCTTCGCGTCGCTCGCGGGCCTCGGCGCGCCGATCGTGACGGGCATGCTGATCGAGGCGGCCGGCGCGTCGACCGCGCGCGGTTTCGAGCAGGCGAGCCTCGTATGCGGCGTGGTGCTCGTGCTGTGCGGCGCGCTCGGCGTGCTGTGCCTCGATCCGCAGCGATCGCTGCGCCGCCTCGCGCAACGGCCGCACGACACGCCGGGCGCGATGCGCGAGTCGCGCGGCTGACGCAGCAGTATCGGCCATACCGGAATAAAGAGCGTTCCTGAAACGCAGTAATCCTTATCGATTGGCAGGGAAGCAAGGAAGCAAGAAAGCAAGAAAAGAGACGATTCGACAACAAGGAGGAGACGCATGAGAAAGGTGATGGTAGCGGCGCTGATCGGCGCGCTTTCGGGGGCCGCGCACGCGCAGTCCAGCGTGACGCTGTTCGGCCGGATCGGCGGCGGCGTGCGCTGGGTCAATGGCTTGCCGGGCGGCAGTCAGGTTGGCTTCAACAACAACATCATCGCGGGCAACGAGTTCGGGCTGCGCGGCAAGGAGGATCTCGGCGGCGGGCTGAAGGCACTGTTCGTGCTCGATGGCGCGTTCAACAGCGGCACCGGCGCGGTGAAGACGGCCGGCACGCTGTTTTCGCAGGCCGCGTATGTCGGCCTGTCGGGCGATTTCGGCCGCGTGACGCTCGGCCGCCAGTTCAACGCGGCCGAGGATCTCGGCATCGCGCTCGATCCGCTCGGCGGGCGCGGGCAGTCGCTTTCGGTCGAGCCGGGCGTGCTGTTCGACGGCAACTTCTTCACGCTCGATTCGCGCTTCAACAACACGATCAAGTATCTCGGGCAGGCGGGCGGGTTGCGGGTCGGCGCGAGCTATTCGCCGGGCGGCGTCGCGGGCGCGTCGCGCGCGGGCACCAACTATTCGGCGGCCGCGATGTATACGCTGGCCGACCTGATGGGCGGCGCGTCGTACGCGAAGACGTACAGCCCCGACGGCTCGCAATCGGCGCAGACGATCCAGGCCGGCGGCACGCTGCAGCTCGGTCGCGCACGCTTCTACCTGAGCTATGCGTCGCTGAACGTGACCGCGAACAAGGCCGGTGCGCCGTCGCGTCGCGACGACATCCCGTCGTTCGGCGTCGTCGTGCAGCCGCTGCCGGCAGTGCAGTTGAGCGCGGCCGCGTTCTACGACCGCGCGCGCAATCTCGGCAACGCGTCGGGCGCGGACGGCCACAAGCTGACGACCTATGCGATCGCCGAGTACTTCCTGTCGAAGCGCACCGAGCTGTATGTCGAAGTCGACCGCAACGGGATGACCGGTGCGTACATGCGCGACCCCGCGACGATCGCGGCGCTGAACCTGCGGCGCGGCGCGAGCGCGACGACCGGCGTGTCGATCGGCCTGATGACGCAATTCTGAGGTTTCCTTCAACCGCTTTTCCGGAGTGTGATTCGATCATGCGTACTTCATCCCGACTTGCCGCGGGGCTGCTGATGGCGGCATGCTGCACCGTCGCCGCCCATGCGCAATCCGATGCCGCGAGCGCGGCGGCCCCGTCGTCGGCGCCCGTGCTGGAATCCGCGCAGGCGCCTGCGCCGACCAGCCTGTCGCCGGCGCAACGCAAGGCAGCCGACCGCAAGCTGCAACGCCGCGTCGGCACGGCGCTCGCACGCACCAAAAACCTGAACGCGACGCGCATCCTCGTGCGGGTGCGCGACGGCAACGTGACGCTGGCCGGTTCGGTCACGGATACGAACCAGGTGAATCTCGCGGCGGCGGCCGCGCGGCGCGTCGACGGTGTCGCGTCGGTGTCGAACCTGTTGCGAATCGACGGCCAGCAACCCTGATGGCCGGGCACGTCGCCCGTTCACTTTCCACTACGAGGCATGACTCGATGCGAATTCATCGACGCTTTACAGCTAGCCGGCGCACCCGCCGGCTGGCCGGCACCTTCGTGCTCGCCGGCGGGCTCACGCTCGCCGCGACCGCGCCCGCCGCGACCGACGTCGCCGCGCCGGGCGTGATGCAGGGCTTTCCGCCGCCGGCCGACCAGGCCGTCAACAAGGCGAACGCGTTCACGCCGGCGCGACTGCGCTGGGCGTTGAGCAACACGCGGCTGCTCGCGCCGACGGCCGGCATCCGGCATGCGGCCGCGCCGATGCCGCTCCCCGCGCAACCGGCGCCCGGTCTCGACGCGCTGCCCGTCACGATCGGCGGCGAGACGCTGACGCTCGATGCGTACCTGCGCGCGACCCATACCGACGGCTTCATCGTCGTGCAGCGCGGCCGGGTCATCTACGAGCGGTATTTCGACGGCTTCCGGCCCGATCAGCCGCACGCATGGGCGTCGATGACGAAATCGGTGACGGGCCTGCTGGCCGCACAGATGATCGAATCCGGTGTGCTCGACGCGGGCGCGCCGCTGTCGCGCGCGGTGCCGGAACTGGCCGACACGCCGTTCGGCAGCGCGACGCTGCAGCAGAACCTGGACATGGAAGTGCCCACCGCCTATACGCCGGGCGTGCCGCCCGATCTCGGCCTGTTCGGCGCCGTCGGGCTGGTGCCGCACCGCGAAGGCGCGCCGGCCAGCATCGTCGAGTTCCTGCAGACCGTGCGGCGCGTGCCGGACGTGGCGCCGGGCAGCCTGTGGTTCTACCAGAACGGCTCGCCGGAAGCCGTCGCGTGGGCGATGCAGCGCGCGACGGGGCAGTCGTGGAGCGCGCTGGTCGAGCGGTGGCTGTGGCGCGATTTCGCGGAAGACGATGCCTACGTCGCCGTGGACCGCAACGCGATGGCGATGGCGAGCGGCGGGCTGTATACGACGCTGCGCGATGCCGCGCGCTTCGCGGAACGCGTGCGCACCGGGCTCGGCGGCGCGCCGGGCACGCTGCCCGCCGCGACGATTCGCGCGGCGCTGCAGCCCGCGCACAACGCGGCGCTGTTCGCGAAGGGCAACGTCGTGCCCGGCAAGGACGGTGATGCGTATCGCGACTACTGGTATCAGGTGAACGACGGCGACGGCTCGTTCGCGGCGGCGGGGCGCTTCGGCCAGTCGATCCTCGTCGATCCGAAGACCGCGCTGACGATCGTCAAGTTCTCGTCGTCGCCGGACTTCGCGCCGCGTGCGCTCGATGCGCACGGCGACGCCGCCCGGCCGCGCGCCGCGCTCGAACGCGGCGACGCGCTGAGCATGGTCGCGCGCGCGCTCGCCGAGCGGCTGCGGTAACGCACCCGCACCCGCGCCCGTGCGGGATCAGCGCTCGATCTGCCGGTTCCAGCGCGTATCCCACTGCGCGCGGCGTGCGTTGATCGCGGTCCAGTCGACCACGGTCACCTTGCGCACGAGATCGTCGACGTTGCCGAGGCTCTGCTGCATCGCGGCGGGCATCTTCGCGAGCCGGTTGGTCGGGATCTGCTTGCCGGCCTCGGCGGCCTTCGTCTGCGCGGGCGCGGACAGCAGGAACTGCGCGAGCTTTTGCGCGAGCTGCGGATCGGGATTGTTCGCGACCACGCACAGGTCGACGAGCAGCAGCACGGGGCCTTCCTTCGGGTTCGCATACGCGACCGGAATGCCCTTGTCCTGCAGGTCGCCGACACCGGTTGGCGTGAGCGGGAACAGGCCGGCTTCGCCGGTCTGCACCATCTCGGAGATCTTCGCCGAGTTCGGGATGTACTCGACGACGTTCGGCCCGACGGTGCTTGCCCACTTGCTGAAACCGGGCTCGACGTTCTGCTCGTTGCCGCCGAGCAGCCGGTTGATCGCGAGGAAGCCGTGCAGCCCGAACGTGCTGCTCGACGCCGACTGGAACACGACCTTGCCCTTGTATTTCGGATCGGCGAAATCCATCCACGACGTCGGCGGCGTCCAGCCTTTTTCCGCGAACAGCTTCTTGTTGTACGCGATGCCGGTCATCCCGAGCTGCACGCCCGCGCCGACGTCGTCCTTCATCCGCGCGAACGGATACAGCTCCTTCAGCACCGGCGAATCGTCGAGCTTCTGGCACACGCCGAGGCTGACCGCGCGCGCCATCACGCCGTCGTCGAGGAACGCAACGTGAATCTGCGGCTTGTTGCGGTTCGCGAGCAGCTTCGCGAGCACGTCCGACGACGTGCCGGGCACGACGACGACCTTCACGTTGTTCGCCTTCTCGAAGTCGGGCAGCACCTGGCTCGTATAGGCCTTTTCCATCGGGCCGCCGTTCATGCCGACGTAGATCGTCTTCGTTTGCGCGCACGCGGGCGCGCTGACGCCAGCCATGCAGAGTGCGGCTGCGGCCGCGATCGTTCCGAGCAGTTTCATCGAGAGGTCTCCTCTTGGGGGAAGGGGGCGGCCGGCGCGGCTTGCGGGGCAAAGCGGCCGATCGAGAAGGCAGTCAGGGGCGTGGCGGTTTCGCCGGTCGTGACGAGGTCGGCGAGCACGTCGCCGACACCGGGCGCGAGCAGGAAGCCGCCGCCGGAAAAACCGAACGCATGCAGCAGGCGCGGCGTCGTGCCGCTCGCGCCGATGATCGGGTTGTGGTCGGGCGTGCAGCCTTCGACGCCGCTCCATGTGCGGATCAGCAACGCGTCGCGCAACGCGGGCAGCAGTGCGCACGCATCGCGCATCACCGCGCGCGTCGTATCGACCGACGGCTGGCCGAATTCGCCGTCGCCGCGGCCGCGCCCGCCGCCGATCACGCAGTTGCCGCGCGCCACCTGCCGCGCGTACACGCCGCCGCCGTACACGCCGAGGTTGTGCGTGATGAACTGTGGCAGCGGTTCGGTGACCCACATGTTCGGGTAGATCGGTTCCATCGGCACGGCTTCGCCGAACCGCTCGGCGATCGTGTTGGCCCAGGCGCCGGCCGAGTTGATCAGCCACGTCGCGGTGCATGCGCGGCCGCCCGCGAGAAAGTGGAAGCGCGCGCCGTCGTGGCGAACGTCGTCGACGCTGGTGTGCTCGAGCACGTCCGCGCCGGCCGCGCGGGCGGCGCGCGCGAACGCGGGCGACACGAGGCGCGGGTTCGCATGGCCGTCGGTTTCACACAGCGAGCCGCCGAGCGCCGCGCGGCCGAGCCACGGATAACGACGGCGGAACGCGTCGCCGCGCATCACCTGCAGCGGCAGGCCGTGCTCGCCGGCGAGCGTCGCGTAGGCGTCGAGCGCGTCGAGATCGGCGTCGCTGCGCGCGAGCCGCAAGTGGCCCGACACGACGAATTCGCCGTCGATGCCGATCAGCTCGGGCAGGCGATCCCAGATGCGCCGCGCGCGCAACGCGAGCGGCAATTGCTCGGCCGGGCGGCCCTGGCAGCGCACGCCGCCGTAGTTCACGCCGCTCGCCTGCGCGCCGCAGTCGCGCCGCTCGAACAGCCCGACGCGCAGGCCGCGACGTGCCAGCGCGAGCGCGGCCGACGCGCCGACGAGGCCGCCGCCGACGATCGCGACGTCGTAATGACGGGCATCACTCATCGCGCGCCTCGTCGGGAATCGCCGCGACATCGTCGCCCGCGAGCGCGGCTGAGATCGGGAACGGCTTCACCGGCGGTTGCGCGCGCAACCGGCCGACATCGGCGAGCGGGCGGCCGGTTTCGGCGGCCAGCACAAGCGCGGCCGCGTCGCCGCACATGCGGCCCTGGCAGCGGCCCATCCCGACGCGTGTCAGCGCCTTCAGCCGATTGAGTTCGGTTGCCGCGCCGGCACGGATGCAGCGCCGCAGCGTGCCCGCATCGATCTCCTCGCAGCGGCACACGATCGTGTCGTCGGGGCAGCGCGCGGCCAGCCCGTCGGGCGGCGCGAACGCCGCTTCGAGGCCCGCGCGGAACGCGCCGACGCGCGCGAGCGTGCGTTCCAGCGTCGCCGCGTCGGGTTTGCCGGCCGGCGACGGCGATGGTGATGCGATGCAGGCATCGTCGAGCAGCGCGAGCGCCGCGCGGCGGCCCGACGCTTCTGCGGCGTCGGCGCCCGCGATGCCCGCACCGTCGCCCGCGACGTAGATGCCGCGCACCGACGTGCGGCCGGCCGCATCGCGTTCGGGCAGCCACGCGCGATTGACCGGATCGAAACCGAACCGGCAGCCGGCGAGATCGGCGAGCTGCGTTTCCGAACGCAGGCCGAAGCCGAGGCCGAGCGCATCGCAGTCGAGCACATGCAGTTGTGCATCGTCACCGGCCGCGCGCCATGCGAGCCCCGTCACATGCTGTTCGCCGAGCACGCGTTCGAGCGTGACGCCCGTTTCGATCGCCACGCCATGCGCGCGCAGCCAGCCGATGTAATAGAGCCCCTTCGCGAAGGTCGACGGCATGCGCAGCAGCGCGGGCGCGGCGGCGGCCTGGCGGCGCAGCGGGCTCGTGTCGAGCACGGCCGCGACCTGCGCGCCGGCCTTCGCATACTGGTACGCGACGAGGTAAAGCAGCGGCCCCGTGCCGGCGAACACGATGCGCCGGCCGATCGCGCAGCCTTGCGCCTTCAATGAGACCTGCGCGCCGCCGAGCGTATAGACGCCCGCGAGCGTCCAGCCGGGCACGGGCAGCATGCGGTCGGTCGCGCCGCTCGCGACGATCAGGTGCGAGTAAGGCACGGTCACTTCGTGGCCGTCCTGCAGCGTATCGACGCGGCCCGCGCCGCACGCCCACGCAAGCGTGTCCGGCCGGTAGTCGACGTGCGGCAGCAGCGCGGCCATCGTCCGGTGCACGGCGTCGGCTTTCGCGGCCTCGAAACCGTACAGCGTGCGTTTGCCGCGCGCGAACGCGCCGCCGGCCGGCGGTTGCCGGTAGATCTGCCCGCCCCAGCGCGCGTTCTCGTCGATCACGACCGGGCGCAGCCCCGCGTCGACCAGCGCCTCGGCAGCGCGCACGCCGGCCGGGCCCGCGCCGACGATCACCGGTTGCAGTGCGTGGTTCATTGCGCGCCTCCGTCCGGTGCGGGCGGCGTGCCGGTCACGATCCGCATGCCTTCGGTGATTGGCGTCGAGCACGCGCGCAAGCGCGCGCCGGCCTCGGTGCGCACCCAGCAGTCCTGGCATGCGCCGATCAGGCAGAAGCCCGCGCGCGGCAGGCCGCTGAATTCGCTGACGCGCACGCGGCGCTGCGCGACGAGGATCGCGGTGAGCACGGTGTCGCCGGCGAGCGCGTGCGCGGGGCGGCCGTCGAGCGTGAACGCAACGGCGGCGCGCTCGCGCTCGGCGACGCGCACGAACTGCGCGCCGTCGGCCGGGTCGTTTGTAGAACGGGAAACGGGAGTCGACATCAGTGTTGGCCGATCAGGATGCGGTTCAGGCCGTACACGCGATCGAGCAGCAGCATCGCGCCGGCGGTGATGAAGATGACGAGCGCCGACACCGACGCCATCATCGGGTCGATCGACTCGGTCGCGTACATGTACATGCGCACGGGCAGCGTGACCGTCTGCGGCGACGTGACGAAGATCGACATCGTCAGCTCGTCGAAGCTGTTGATGAACGCGAGCAGCCAGCCGCCCGTGATGCCGGGCACGATCATCGGCAGCGTGATGCGGCGGAACGTCGTCCACGGGTCCGCGCCGAGCGAGCACGCGGCTTGCTCGATGCTGCGGTCGAGGCCCGCGACGGACGCGAGCACGAGCCGCATCACGAACGGCGTGATGACGATCATGTGCGCGAGCACGAGCCACGCGAACGAGCCGGTTGCGCCGATCAGCGCGAAGAAGCGCAGCAGCGCGATGCCGAGCACGAGGCCGGGGATCACGAGCGGCGACAGCAGCAGGCCGTTCAGGAACGCGCGGCCGGGAAACGCCGCGCGGCCGATGGCGAGGCCCGCCGGCAACGCGATCGCGAGCGACAGCGTCGCCGATGCGAACGCGAGCTTCACGCTGTTGAAGAACGCGGTGACGAAGTCGGGGTAGTCGAGGATCGCGCGGAACCAGCGCAGCGACAGCCCGTGGGTCGGCAGCGTCAGCGTTTCGTCGGGGGTGAACGCAACCAGCACGACGATCGCGAGCGGCGCGAGCACGAACAGGATCACGAGCGTGTGGAACGCAAGGGCGAAGGGGCCGTTTTTTCTCATCGCGATGCGCCTCCGAGGCTGCGCGCGTAGCGGCGTTCGAGCACGCGGTAGTAAGTGAGCATCACGACGAGGTTCGCGACCAGCAGCAGCACCGCGATCGTCGCGCCGAGCGGCCAGTTCAGCGAGCCGAGGAATTCGTCGTAGACGGCCGTGGCCGCGACCTTCAGCCGGCGTCCGCCGAGCAGGCCGGGAATCGCGAACGCGCTCGCCGACAGCCCGAACACCATCAGGCTGCCCGACAGCACGCCGGGCATCAGCTGCGGCAGCACGATGCGGCGCAGCGTCGTGAACGGCGACGCGCCGAGCGACAGCGCCGCGTGCTCGGTCTGCGGATCGAGCCGTTGCAGCGCGGTCCACACCGGAATCACCATGAACGGCAGCATCACGTGCACCAGCGCGATCACGATCGCGAAGGTCGTGTATTCGAGCTTGTAGGGCCCGAGGCCGACGAGCCCGAACGCCTGGTTCACGAGCCCGCTCGTGTTCAGCAGCATGCTCCAGCCGAATGCGCGCACGACGACCGACACGAGCAGCGGCGCGAGGATCGCGAGCAGGAACAGCGAGCGCCACGGGTCGCGCATCTTCGACAGCACATACGCTTCCGGCGTGCCGATCGCGACGCAGATCGCGGTCGTCAGCGCGGCGATCCCGAACGTGCGCGCGAAGATCGTGTGGAAGTACGACGAGCCGAGCACTTCCGCGTAATTGCCGAACTGGAACGCGGCGATCGGGCCGGTGGCCGGGTCGTAGCGGTAGAACGTCAGCATGAGCGTCATCGCGAGCGGCACGAGCACGAGCGCGGCGAACAGCGCGAACGCGGGTGCGCACATCAGCCACAGCGGCGCATGCGCGCGCCATGTCGCGCGTTTCGTGCGCCCGGTGGCGGCGCGGGCCGGCACGGCGTCGGGCGCGGCAGGCCGCGCGAGGCCGGCCGTCGCGCCGTCGGTGGGCAGCGGGCGGGAGGGCTGTCGCATTCAGGCCTCCCGGCGCATCACGCGCACCGCATCGCTGTGCCAGTCGATGCCGACCGGCGCGCCTTCCGCGAGCGGCTCCGCGCCTTCGTTCTGGCAGCACACGAGCACTTCGCCGAGCGCGCTGTCGACGCGGTACAGCCATTGGCTGCCGAGGAAGAAGCGGCTCGTCACCGTCGCGGCGAAGCGGCCCGCATCGGGCGCGCACAGCCGCAGTTTCTCGGGCCGGATGCAGACCGACACGGCATCGCCGACGCGCACGTCGCGTTCGCGCGGCGGCAGGTGCGCGGTGCGGCCCGTCTCGGCGAGATCGTGCCCGAGGTCGATGCGGATCGCGTCGCCGTCGTGCGCGACGATCGTGCCGGGCAGCAGGTTCGCCTTGCCGATGAACTGCGACACGAAGCGGTTTTCCGGGCGCTCGTACGCGCGGTACGGCGTGTCGGTCTGCGTGATGCGGCCGGCTTCCATCACGACCACGCGATCGCTGATCGACAGCGCTTCCGACTGATCGTGCGTGACCATGATCGTCGTCGTGCCGATCTTGCGCTGGATCGCGCGCAGCTCGAACTGCATGTCCTCGCGCAGCTTCGCGTCGAGGTTCGACATCGGTTCGTCGAGCAGCAGCACCGGCGGCTCGATCACGACCGCGCGCGCGATCGCGACGCGCTGCCGCTGGCCGCCCGACAGCTCGCGCGGAAAGCGGTGCGCGAGCGCATCGAGGCGCACGAGCGCGAGCGCCGCGCGGATCCGCTCGGCGCGCTCGGCCTTGTCGACGCCGCGCATGTCGAGGCCGAAGCCGACGTTCTCCGCGACGCTCATGTGCGGAAACAGCGCATAACTCTGGAACACGATGCCGAGCCCGCGGCGGTTCGGCTTCAGGTGCGTGATGTCCTGCCCGTCGAGCGCGATGCGGCCGCGCGTGACGTCGACGAAGCCGGCGATCATCTGCAGCGTCGTGGTCTTGCCGCAGCCCGACGGCCCGAGCAGCGACACGAATTCGCCTTGTTCGACCGACAGGTTGACGTCGGCGACGGCGGTGAGGTCGCCGAAGGTTTTCGTCAGATCCGACAGCGTGAGAAACGACATGGGGAGCTCCGGGTTCGCACACCGAGTGGCCGGTGCACCAATGACGCGGACTCTAGCCAGCCATATTTCGGAGCGTCAATTTCGAATTCTGTTCAACGGGATGAATTTCGGAAAAATTCCGATGACCGGAATGGATCGGCGAATCGCATGCAAATCGTTCCGTTGAATGAAGGGCGACCGGACCGTGAAATGCACGCGTCAATCCCGTGCACACCCGGATGCCCGGCGAATTTCGGCCGGACGACAATGGCGGCTGACGTATTCCGTTCAATGAAATTGTCGAGGAGAGCCGGCATGCAGGAACCCCTTTCGTCCGGAATGCGCGGCACGCCCGCCGCGCACGCATCCGGCGCCGACGAGGACGCCGATCCGGCCGGCGCGCCGGGCACCGGCATGCTGCAGCGCGCGTTCGCGATCCTGCGCGCGCTGGCCGGCATGCAGCAGGACGGCGTGCGCGTCACGCACCTCGCGAAGGCCGTCGGCCTCACGCAGGGCACCGCGCACCGGATCCTGCAGTCGCTGATCGCCGAAGGGATGGTCGAGCAGGACGAACAGTCGAAGCTGTACCGGCTGAGCGTCGATTTCTTCGCGCTCGCCGCGCTGGCCGGCAACCCGAGCAGCATGCGCACGCTGTGCCGCCCCGCGCTGCTGCGGCTGTGCGCGAGCCTCGGCGAAACCATCTTCCTGCTCGTGAAGAGCGGTTTCGACGCGGTGTGTCTCGACCTGTGCGAAGGGCCGTTCCCGATCCGCTCGTTCACCGGCGATATCGGCGGGCGCATCGCGCTCGGCGTCGGGCAGGGCAGCCTCGCGATCCTCGCGTTCCTGCCCGAAGCCGAACGCGAGGAAGTGATCCGCTTCAACGTGCCGCGCATTCGCGGTTACGGCGTGCTCGACGAGGTGTACCTGCGCACCGAGATCGAACGCGTGCGGCAGCTCGGTTACGCGGGCCGCAACAGCGGCGTGCTCGACGGCATGGCCGGCGTCGCGGTGCCGATTCTCGATCGCACCGGTTATCCGGTCGGCGCGCTGAGTGTCGGCACGCTCGCGTCGCGGCTCGGCGACGACCGGATGCCGATGGTCGTCGAACTGCTGCGGCGCCAGGCCGACGCGATCGGGCCGCGCACCAACCCGTTCGACGCCGCGCTGCGCCGGCCGATGCATGGGCTCTCGGGGAAAACCGCATAGGCGCGGCGCGCGCGCCATTCCGTCAGCTTGCTTACGCGCGCCATTCACGTCTGAGCAAATCGGGCCCCGTCCAGCGGGCTTGTTCACTTTCGTTTGTCTTGCGGGGTCGCATAGGCCCCGCGCGTGTCCTCTCCATTCGATTTTCAACTGCCGGCCAGTTGAACATTTCATTTCTTGATGCGATTGCGGCTGGATACCATCCAGCGACTGTCTAGACAACTCGATGCAACGCGATCGGGATGCATGGGCAGGACCAACAAAACACAACACGACATCATTGACGTCCTCCGGTACCTAATGGCGAAGGATTCCCACAACTGGCGATGCACGTCCGCATCGGAGAATGTTCAACGCAGCGTTGGTATCTCGATCATGCACGACACCACAGCCACTGCATTTCCACTCTCTTATTCGCAGTCCCGCGATACCTTTCGGCCGCGTCGTGCTGTCTTTCGACCCGCACGCCGAACAGGACTGGGTAGAACCGCTTTCGTCCACTTCCTCGAACGTGGCTCCGTGCGCCATCGCTTTGTAACGGAGCTTGTTTCGGAAGGACGACCAGGATGCGTCGTAGACACTTTTCGCCATCCTGGTCCTGGCGAGTTTCACGGCCGACACGTTGCCGACGGCGATGTAATCGAAGCGTCGCACCAGATTGAGCGCGAGCTTGTGCTGGAAATCGGCGCGGGCATTCGCCACCTTGGCGTGCAGCTTCGCGATATGCCGCTTGTGCTTGCGTGCACGCTGGGCTTTCGCCAGCTTTTCCGCCGCACGCCGGCCGAACCGATCGTGAGGCACCTTCTCGCCAGTCGAAAGTGTGGCGAAGTCTTTCAGGCCGAGATCGATGCCGACGCCGGAACGGATCGAGCGCGCCTGAACATCGGGTATCTCGATCGCGATATTGAGAAACCAATTGCCGCGCGCATCCTGCGCGAAGTTGGTTCCATCCTTGATCTTGCCTTCGGGAAGCGGGCGGCTGCTGAACACGCGGAAAGTGTTGCCAGCGAAGCGAAACGCGTCACCCTCGCGCTTCAGGTCGCGGCCCTTCAGCGGCACCCAGCCGAGCGATTTCCTGCCGCGATAGCGCAGGTAAGGCCGTCGATACTGGTTGCGCGACTTCGCGTATTGCTCGCACGTTGCGTTGATCGTGCCGGAATGAATACCGAGTTCCTTGCTGGTGCCGGTCGTCAGCATGTTGAGGTCGAATCCCGTCGGCCACTTCTTGCGCCACTTGAGCGCGTGCCTCTGCGTGTCGTTGCAGAAGTTCCAGACGTAGTTCACCGCACGGCTCTGTTTGTTAAGCAGTCCATTGAGCGACTTCACCCGGTAGCGGTAGACAAGGATCATGCCGGCCATCCTACCCGGTGGCAGAAGCTGCCCGTCAAGTGCACACCTTTCCTCCCCGCCATCAATGGCGGGATTTCTCGGAGCATCTGATGAAATTCAAACTGTTGCTGGCGTCGTTGCCGTTCGTCGGGATGTATACGGGCGGCTCGATCGCCGAGGCGCGGCCGCTGTTGTTCGGGCTGCCGTTCCTGCTCGTCTGGAACCTGATCTGGATGGCGGCGACCGCCGCGATCCTGTTCCATCTCGACGAGCGCGACGCGGCCCGCGACGGCCGCACGGGAGACGCGCAATGAACGCTTCGATCATCATCATCGCGGCGTTCGCCGTGTTCGCGCTCGCGATCGGCGTGATGGCGCGCCGCGGCCGCAAGCTCACGCTCGAACAGTGGGCGGTCGGCGGGCGCGGCTTCGGTTCGCTGCTCACGTTCCTGCTGATGGCCGGCGAGGCGTTCTCGACGTTCTCGTTCCTCGGCGCGAGCGGCTGGACCTACAGCAAGGGCGTGCCGGCGTTCTACATCCTGTCGTACGGCTGCCTCGCGTTCGTGATCGGCTACTGGATGCTGCCGGCGGTCTGGCGCTACGCGAAGGAGCGCGGGCTCGTGTCGTTCGCCGATTATTTCGCGGCGAAGTACGACAGCCGCGCGATCGGCGTGCTGGTGTCGATCGTCGCGGTGTTCGCGATGGTGTCGCTGCTGATGATCCAGCTGCGCGGGCTCGGCGTGATCGTGTCGGAGATGTCGTACGGGCTGATTCCGCAGGCCGCCGCAATCTGGATCGCCGCGACGCTGATGGCCGTCTACATGGTCGTGTCGGGCATCCACGGGTCGGCGAGCATCGCGATCTTCAAGGACGTGCTGATCCTCGCGATCGCGATCTTCCTCGGCCTGTACCTGCCGATGCATTATTACGGCGGCCTGGGCGAGATGTTCGCGAAGATCGACGCCGCGCATCCCGAACTGCTGCGCATGCCCGAGCATGGTTTCAACCTGAGCTGGTACAACTCGACGATCCTGCTCACGTCGCTCGGTTATTACCTGTATCCGCATGGTTTCACCGCGATCTACGTCGCGAAGGACGAGCGCGCGCTACGCCGCAACGTGATCCTGATGCCGCTGTACCAGGTGCTGATCGCGTTCCTGTTCCTCGTCGGCTTCGCGGCCGTGATGACCGTGCACGGGCTCGAAGGCGCGCAGACCGATCTCGCGCTGCTGCGGCTCGTGAAGCAGACCTTCCCCGCATGGTTCGTCGGCATCGTCGGCGGCACGGGCTTGCTGACCGCGCTGGTGCCGGGCTCGCTGATCATGTTGAACGCGTCGACGACGATCGCGCGCAACATCTACCGTGAAGGCTTCGCACCGAACGCGACCGACCGCGAAGTGACGCGCGTCGCGCGGATCGCGCTGCCGATCTTCACGCTGGTGGTTGTCTACTTCGTGCTGCGCGGTGGCGCGACCTTCGTCACGCTCGCGATCTTCTCGTCGAGCCTGCTCACGCAGCTCGTGCCGATGCTCGCGTCGAGCTTCCTGAAGCGGCCGTTCGGCACGCGTGAAGGTGCGTTCGCGGGCATCGTCGCCGGTGCGATCGTGATCGCGATGACGAACTACTACGGCGTGACGCTCGCGTCGCTGTTCCCCGGCGCGTCGAACACGCTGACGTCGATCAACCCCGGGCTCGTCGCGCTCGCGGTGAACGCGGTGGTGTTCATCGCGATCAGCGCGGTGCAGCGCAAGCTGAAGGCCCGTGTCGCGGCGCCGGTCGGCTCTGCGTGACAGCGGTTTCGTCATGACGATAGCGAGCCGCCGGGCACTCAACCGACGGCATTTCCGTTCGACGGCGTCATGACCCTCCCGAACCACAACAGGACAATACGCGATGACTACCGAGGTAAAACGAGAGGACCCGCGCGAAGCGATCGACATCCTGATCGCGAACGGCTGCGTGATCACGATGGACCCGCAGCGGCGCGTGATCGACAACGGTGCGGTTGCCGTGAAGGGCGATCGCATCGTCGCCGTGGGCGGCACCGATGAACTGCAGGCGCGCTATCGCGCCGCGCGCACGATCGATGCGCGCCGCAAGGCCGTGCTGCCGGGGCTGATCGACGCGCATGCGCACGCGGGCCACGCGATGCTGCGTACGATCGGCGGCGCGGACGGCGATGCGTGGTCGGCCGCGGCCGAGACGATCTACACGCGTGCATCGGACGAGGCGTTCTGGGAAACCGAATCGCATCTCGCCGCGCTCGAACGGCTGAAGGCCGGCGTGACGACGGGCGTGTCGCTGCTCGGCGGCGGCAACTCGATCATGCGCGTCGATGATCCGGTGTACGCGCGGCGCCATTGCGACGCGGTCGTGCGTACCGGCACGCGCTCGATCGTCGCGGTCGGCCCGTCGCGTCCGCCCGCGCCGCGTGCGTACACGCGCCACACGCCGGACGGCAGCGACACGCGCGACATCGATTTCGACACGATGTACGACGTGTGCGAGGACATCATCGACGCATGCCACGGCGACGCCGACGGCCGGATCCGGATCGCGCTCACGCTGCCCGTGTACGGCCCCGAGCACGATCCGGAGCTCGCGCAGTATGAGCGTGACTTCCGCGATCAGGCCGCGCGCTACGGCGCGTTGGCGCGCGAGCGCGGGCTGACGTTCACGCAGGACGGCCACCGCGCCGGCGCGCTCGCGTTCGCGCATCGCGAGCTCGGGCTGCTCGGCCCGACGTCGTTCATGTCGCACAGCATCGACCTGACCGACGACGACATCGCCGCCTGCGTGGAGACGGGCACCGCGATCGTCCACAATCCGAGCGCGATCATGTCGATCATCGGGCGCTGCCCGGTGCCCGAGCTGATCGACGCGGGCGTGACGGTGGCGATCGCGTCGGACGGCGCGGCGCCCGATCGCGGCTACGACATGTTCCGTCATATGTGGCAGTGCATGCATTACCACCGCCGGCATTTCCGCGACCCGGACGTGCTGCCGCACGGCAAGGTGCTGGAAATGGTGACGATCGACGCGGCGAAGGCGCTGTCGATCGATCACGAAGTCGGTTCGCTCGAAGCCGGCAAGTTCGCCGACGTCATCCTCGTCGACCTGTTCCGGCCGCACATGATGCCGATGAACATGCCCGTGTATCGCGTCACGTGTTTCGCGAACGCGGCCGACGTGTGCATGACGATGGTCGGCGGGCGCGTGCTGATGGAAGATCGGAAGGTGCTGTCGGTCGACGAGAACGCGATTCTCGAGCGGGTGAACGAAGTCGCGGAGCGCGTGATTGAACGCAGCGGCTTGCGTCATCTGCTCGACGAGCCGGCGACGCTGTGGGGGCGCAGTCACTATTGAGCGACGGCGGCGCTGACGGCGGTTCGCGTGGCGCAATCGCGGCAAGGCCAGCCCCGATCGGGGCTGGCCTTTTTCGATTCCGGGTCTTTCGTTAACCCGTGATCGTCGCAGTCGGACGCACGACAATCTCGTTCACATCGACGTCCGCGGGTTGGGCGATCGCATACGCGATGGCCGCTGCGATCGCGTCCGGTTCGAGCGCGATACTGCGGTACGTCGCCATCGCGTCCGCGGCGACCGGGTCCGTGATGGTGTCGGCCAGCTCCGACGTGACGACGCCCGGACAAATGCTCGTGACGCGCAGCTTGTCGTTCTCCTGCCGCAGGCCATCGGAGATCGCGCGCACCGCATACTTCGTCGCGCAATAGACGGCGGCGGTCGGCGACACCCGCAACCCGCCGATCGACGACACGTTGATGATCTGGCCGAAACCCTGGCGATTCATCACCGGCAGCACGGCCGCGATACCGTACAGCACGCCCTTGATGTTGACGTCGACCATGCGGTCCCATTCGTCGACTTTCAGCGACGCCATCAGCGACAGCGGCATGACGCCTGCGTTGTTGACGATGACGTCGATACGTCCGTACTCGGCGAGCGCGGCTTCGACGAAGGCGACGCTGTCGTCGCGACGCGTCACGTCGAGCGCGCGCCACGCTGCGGTGCCGCCATTGGCACGAATGTCGCCGGCGAGGGTAGCGAGACGTTCGGTGCGACGCGCGCCGAGCATGAGCCGGGCGCCACGGGCACCCAGATAGCGGGCCGTGGCGTCACCGATGCCGCTGCTCGCGCCCGTGATCAGGACCACTTTCTGTTCGATGTTGTGGCTGGACATATCCGTTCCTCGGTTCAGGTGAAGAACCGACAGCATCGCGCGGAAGGGGCGGCGGCCGATATACCGCGAGTCCGCATTTCTTGCACGATTCTCCGAAAATGCAGCGGCTGCGATGCGGGCCGGGATCGGGTATGCGACACTCGTACCATGGAAAAAATCACTGACCTCGCGGCGCTGATCGCGCGCCATGCGCCTGCGGACGGCGCGGTCGACACAGCAATTGAGGGTCTGGGCCTGCTGCGCTCGTCGGCCACGACGGAACCCGTGCATACGCTCTACGAGCCGTCCTGCTGCATCGTCGCGCAAGGGCGCAAGCGTGCGGTGGTCGGTGGCCGCGCGTATCAGTACGATCCGTCGAACTACCTGATCGTCGGCCTGGATTTGCCGGTGATCGGTGCGGTGATCGAGGCCAGCGCGGACAAGCCGTATCTCAGCGTGCGACTGCCGCTGAACCGTCAGGCGCTCGCCGACATGCTCATGCACGATTCAGTGAAGCCCGATCGCGGCGCGGAGCGTGCTTCACCCGCGATCGCGGTGGAAGCGGCGACGCCGCACCTGATCGATGCGGCAACGCGGCTGCTGCATCTGCTCGACACACCGGACGACGTGCCCGCGCTCGCGCCGCTGATCGAGCGCGAGATTCTTTATCGCCTGTTGCGCGGGCCGCATGCGAGCATGTTGCATCAGATTGCGTATCAGACCGGCCGTATCAGCCGGATTCAGCGAGCGATCGTGTTCATTCGCCAGCACTTCACCGAAGATTTCGCCATCGACGAACTCGCCGCGCTCGCGGACATGAGCGTGTCGACGTTCCACGCGCAATTCAAGGCGGCCACGCACATGAGCCCGCTGCGTTTTCGTGCGCAGATCCGTTTGCAGGAGGCGCGCCGTCTGATGCTGGCGGAAGGGCTGGGTGCGGCGGAAGCCGGGTATCGTGTCGGTTACGAAAGCCCGTCGCAATTCAGCAGGGAGTACGGGCGGCTGTTCAACGCGCCACCCAAGCGCGACGCGGAAAAACGAAAGGCCCTGGCGCTCGCTTGACGCACGGAAACATTGCCGATGGTTGGCCGTCGGCGGACATGCTAGGATTTCCACCAAACAACTCCGGAGACTGCTATGCCGTTCATCTGCGAAAACGTTGAATGTCGTGCCGTGCTGGCTCGCGGTCAGGTCAGGTCCAGGCAGGAGGACGACGGGTGGTGCTTCTACTGCCCCGACTGCAATGCCAGAAACGAGTTGAAGGATGTCGGCGCACCCGGCGGTCCGGTCGAGCTGGTTCAGCCGGAACGATCCGATCTGCCGCACAAGGTGATCGCAACTGCCCGGCCATTGGAGGACGGCAGATACGCCGCGCAATTGCGCGTTCAGCGGGCGCTCGGCGTGAAAGGAACGTACGCGGCCGAAGAGCACTGGGAGCAGCTCGGTGTATTCCCCGACGCGCAGGAAGCCGTCGCGCATGCGAAGTCGTTCGCCACCAACCTGCTGGAACGAACAGCCTAGCCGCTTACACCGTAACGGGCGTTGCGCGGATCGATACGGGCGGCCCACGACCGTGGGTCCGCGCCACAACCGGGCGCCGTGCGGCGTGCGCAAAGGGATACCGCATCACACCGAATCTCCCGCCAGACAGGATGTGACCGGCCTGAATTCGATCCGCGTCGATTCACGCAGCACTGCCGGTCGCGAGCTTGACGAAGAGTCGGGCCGCTTCGTTTTCATTGGACAACGCGCGCAGCGCCAGGGCGAGCGCCAGCTGGGCGTCGTGCGAGGCCGCGCTGCGATCCTGGTCGAACAGCTTGACCGCGTGACGCATGTGCTGGGCGGCCTGCGTGTGAAGCTCGACAGCCGCCGCATGAAGTTTGGCCACGTCCGCGGCACTCGCGCTCGAGCCGGACGATGAAGGTGTAGTGGATGGCGAATTGGCGCCGTGCGCGCCGGCGTCGTGTGCCTGATCGATCGCATGCAACGTGTAACCATGGGCGATCATCGCCTGATGGGCGGCGTGGGCAAAGTCCTTGCCGTCCTCGAAATGCCGCGACGCCTCGCGGTGATATCGCGCGGCCTGCTCGTGGTGCGACGCCGCAGCTTCGAGATGACCTTTCTTGCTGTGCTTCGTGTTCATGCCGGCTCCCGTGCAACTTCAGGATTGACTCGGACGGCGACCGATTCGAAGACACAGCGACAGGTCGCGGCGAGGTCCTAATCTACACGCACTCGCGCGTTGTGTGGCATTTGCGTGTCGCGGCGCATTGGCATCGCGTTCGGATTCGACCAGGAGCCGCCTTCACATGCGTCGTCGGCCGGACGTTCACGCGTCGGTCTCGTAAAACAGACCGTATTCGCTCGTCGTTCGCTTGATTCGCGCGAAACCGAGTTCGCCCAGATGCATGCCGGCGATCAAAAGCCCGTCGGAACTGACCCGGTCCAACAGCCGTGAGCGCGTGGTGGCTGCCAGCGACGGGTCTTGATCGAATGCGATCGATACGTCTGGCCGTTTGATCTGGATGTGAGGGAAATGAACGACATCCCCCCACACGAGCAGGCCGCGATCGCCTGATTCGACGAGATAGCCGGTGTGCCCGTCCGTGTGTCCCGGTAGCGATATCGCGCGGATGCCGGGCAGCACTTCGCCGTCGTCGAACGTACGGAGCCTGTCGCGGTAGCCGTCGAATACCTGACGCGCCACCAGGAAGTTGCCGCGGGCCCGCTCGCTGGCACGGCTCAGATTTCCGTCGTCGTGCCAGAACTTGACCTCGCGCTGATGTGCTACGAGCGCCGCATTCGGAAAGGCCACTTGTCCGGCCGGATTCACCAGCCCGCCGACATGGTCGGGATGTGCGTGCGTGAGCAGGATCGTGTCGATCGTGGATGGCTCGATGCCGGCAAGCAACAAGTTGGTCTGCAGGCGGCCGCCCCATTGCTTGAACCCGCCGGCCCCACCGTCGATGAGAATCGTGCGGCCCGCGCCGCGTACCACGTAGCAGTTGATATGCACCGCGGCCGGCTCGTTCTGCCCGGCATCGCGCTGCATTCTGGAAGCGTCGGACGCGTCGATATTCGACAGGAAGTCGAGGCTGGCGGTGAGGTAACCGTCGCTGATCGCGGTGATCGTGAAATCGCCGGCTTGCTGACTGGGAAAGGTAACGGTGGTGGACACAATGCTTCTCCGGACCGATTAATTGCGGGCGTGAATGTTCGACGCGGCATGACCGAAACAACGGATGCGCGCGGTGAGACCGGTGCAGCGAACGATGGCGTTTTCCAGCGCCTCCATGAACCGGTCCATGACCGCGGGTGTGCGAAACGTCTCGACGCGATACTGGACTTCCGCGAAAACGGGATGGCCGTGCCCATGCCGAACCTCGACAAAGATGACGTGAACGTTCTTGAGCGCCGCTTCCAGGACACGCGTGCAGAGTTCGACGCAGTCGCCGGACAGCTCGGCCAGCCGCTCGTCCGACGGCATTTGCTCCGCAGGGATATGGATGGTGACGTTGGGCATCGCGGATCTATTGTTCCTGTTCGGTCGACACGGTGCGGACGCGGGTCAGTTGTTCCGTCATCGGCGCGTAGAGGTGGACGCCTTCGGGCACGCTCTCGGCCAATTGAGCGTTTCGCCGAGGCAGCGTGGCGAGCCAACGGCGTTCCGGGCTTTTCTCCAGCGCAACCGCGTGCATGGCCAGCGGCGTGACACCCATCCGGATCAGCGGTTCGGGGCCGCTTGCACACAGCGCGAGGCGTTCGTCCGCACCGACCGCCGGCGCAACGCCGATATCGCTGTACAGGTTTCGATGCCAGTCGGTGATGTGTTGCTGCCACCGGGCGAAATTGCCGCCGCCTTTCCGGCGATATTCGTCACCCGTCAGGATCTCGAGACCGTCGATCGTGTGGACGGCCAGGTACACCGGGCAACCGTCGCTCAACGCCTTGAAGCGCTGCGACGTGTGAAAGCCGGTAACCGAGATGAGGGCGGGCAGCTTTTCGAGGCTGTAGAAGTCGTTCCATTCGGCTTCGCTGCCGGGGTCGGCGAAGCTGCATTCCACGGTGTAGATCATCAGATTATCCTTCGGGCCGGATGAGTATTTTTCCGAGAACGACCGATGGTCGCTGCGGAAATGTAATGGTAGGCTGATGTTTTCAGCGTCGATAACGAAATAAAGTCAGCCTTCAGTGATATTTAATCAAGCTGACGTCGAGCGCATACCCACCGGCGAGACCCTCATGCGACGCAAGATTCCAAGTAATTCCGCGCTTCAGGCTTTCGAGGCCGCGGCTCGACATGGCAGCTTCGCCCGCGCGGCCGAGGAGCTGGCGCTGACCGAGGGTGCCGTCAGTCGCCAGATCGGCCGATTGGAGGCGTTTTTGGGTGTCGCGCTGTTCGAGCGCGTGGGAAATCGGGTGCGGCTCGCCCCCAACGGCATGCGATACGCGGGGCAGGTTCGCGAGATTCTGGATCGGTTGGAACGGGACAGCCTGTATCTGATGGGGCAGCCGATCGAGGGCGCGAGCATCGATATCGCCGCCATTCCAACCTTCGCCACCCGTTGGCTTATCCCGCGCCTGAAACGCTTTCAGGACAGGCATCCGAACATTACCGTGCATATCGCCGAACGGATGGAACCCTTCCTGCTTGCCGGCAGCGGTTTCGATGCGGCGATTCATTTCGAGCATCCGGCATGGGCGGGCATGCATCTGCATCACCTGCTGGAGGAGGTGCTGGTGCCCGTCTGTAGTCCGGCGCTTCTCGAAGGCGCCGGTGCGAACGTATCGCTGGATGAACTGCCGCGGCTGCATCGGCGACAAAATCCGGACGCGTGGCAGCTTTATGCACAGGAGTCCGGCATCGCGTTGACCAATTCGGCGGTCGGCGCGCGTTACGATCTGCATTCCATGCTGATCGAAGCGGCGCTGGCCGGTTTGGGTGTGGCGCTGGTGCCGCGTCTTTACATCGAGACCGAGCTTGAACAAGGCCGTCTGGTTGCGCCCTGGCCGGACGGCAAGTCGATTGCCAAACACTTCTGCCTGGTTCTTCCCGAGCCGATCGAATTGAGCGAAGGGCCGCTACAGGCGTTTGCGAAATGGATGCTTCATGAAGCTCGGGGGGTGGCGGTTTGAAGCGATGTCTGGCGGTCATCGACAATGGAAGTCGGCGAGATACGTTGGCCCGACAAAGTCTGCACGCAACTGATTGGAAGATAGGCATCCGAGGAATACACAAGCCATGTTGATCAACAGGCAGGAGCAGTGCGAAGAAGAATCATCGTCGGGGCAGCGATATCCAGGCGAAAGGAAAAGCAGGAAACGCCACTTTTACGTGCCAACGGCGTTGGCGCTCATACTCGCGTTGGTTGCAAATTGCTCGTTTGCCGAGAGTGACGTGAGCGACACGGATCAGCAGCAAGCCGCGTTGCGTACGCTGATGGGCAAGAATCCGGCACCGGCGGATAGCGTCAAGGGGCTCGCGCTGGCGCCATGGGCGCATGGGCCATCCATGTCAGGGCCGCTGTGGATAGTGGCCGCATTGGTACAGCGCCCGAACGATGACGTCGAAGCGGCATTGTGGACAGGTATCCTGACCCGCGACGAGCAGGGATTTCACCTGCTCGCGAGTGACCGAAGCGAGCGCGTCGATACGTCGCCGCTATTGTGGAACGCATCTCTTGCCATGGATCTTGTCCCGTACCGAATCAGCGACCGGGAAACGGCCTTTGGCGTCCGCTTCGACAACAACTACACATCGACCGCACATAGCGATACGACCGAGATACTGAGCTTGTATCGTTATGCAGAGGGTCGCGTGACGCCCATCTTCACCGCGCTGACTGATTGGTCGACCTATGACAAGGATGAGGCTAGCGATTGTGTGAAGAAGAAGGCCGGGAAGGGCACGAATTCGAGCGATGCCCGACAGGATGCGTGTGATGCGGAAAGCACGACGGAGGCGCACTACGTGCTGTCGTTCAGTCCTCACACGACCAATGGGTACCATGACCTGCTTGTGCGCCCCAGGGGCAAGGCCGCGTCGGGCAAGTCCGCGCGTTTTACCTGGAACAACGGTACTTATCAGCCGCGTCGATTCACCGGCGACTGGCACTGACATTCAACTGCGGGCCGGGTGAGACGGTCGTACTTTGCGGCCGCTTCCCGGCATTGCCGCCTTCTCGCATTTCCCCGAGGACATTCAACAAATATTCAGGTCGGACGACGTCCGCCATCGGCCAACTCGCAAGAAAATATCGAATGGCGCTATTCGAGGGTTATCCGTAAAATACGTCACTTCGATGGTTTTCGATCACGACATCATCATGCATCGAATTGGATTCTTCGTTTGCCGCGGCTACGATGCGCTTGACCTGGCTGGACCCCTTTCGGCCTTCAATCAGGTGGTCAGAGCCGCCGGCCATACCCCATACGATCTGCAGGTCATCTCGCAGGCCGGAGGCCCCGTGCTTGGCAATGCGGGCGTTCCGATCGAGACGAAGCCGATCGGGCGGCGCGCGTTCGACACCGTCGTATTCGTGGGCGGTGATATCGAACCGATGCAGACATCGGAGAACATCGCCGCTGCCAGGAAATTGGGCGCCAAGGCGTCGCGGGTGGCAAGCGTGTGTACGGGCGCGTTTCTGCTGGCGGAAACCGGCTTGCTGGACGGCCTGAGAGCAACGACGCACTGGCTGTACGCTGCCCAGTTGCAGTCGCGCTTCCCTCGCACCCGGGTCGAGAGCGACAGCATTTATATCGCTGATGGCCGCATATGGACGTCGGCGGGCATCGCCGCCGGAATAGACCTGGCGCTCGCGATGATTGAACGAGACATGGGCGCGGAAATCGCGCGTGCTGTCGCCAGGTATTTGGTCGTTCCATATCGCCGACCTGGAGGGCAGTCCCAGTTCTCTGCGATGTCGCAAATGGAACCGGAGTCGGATCGTATCCGCATCGCGCTGAATTTTGCCCGCGAGCATCTTGCCGAAGCGCTGCCTGTCGAGCGGCTTGCCGATGCCGCCAGATTGAGTCCGCGGCAATTCGGACGCGCATTTCGCCGGGAAACGGGTGAAACGCCCGCCAAGGCGGTCGAGCGCTTGCGCGTTGAAGCTGCGCGGCTGCGCCTGCAGAGTGGTAGCGAGCCGATCGAACAGATTGCGCTCGCGGTGGGGTTCGCCGATCCGGAGCGGATGCGAAGGGCCTTCGTCAAATTGCATGGACATCCGCCGCAATCGATCCGACGCGAAAGCAGATTGAACGGTGAGCGCTGATCGAGGGCCGATCAGCGCGTCACTTCCCGGTTCCGATGGATCAGGTCACTGCGGTTTGACCTACCGCCCGGGAGACTTTCATCGACACCGACACCGACGAGCGTCGGGTTTCAGCGGGCGTAACTGTTCCAGATGTCGCGATGCAGCTTCCAGGTGTCGCCCTGCTTCACGAAGACAAGGATCTGCTTGCCGCGATATTTGAGCTTGCCGCTCGGATCGCGGATCTCGGCATCCGACACTTCGGTCACCATCCGGTCGTTGCCGTAGAACTCGTAATTGTCGAAGGATACGGTGCCCGGCTTGGATCCCGCATATCCTTTGGTGAAATACGCGACGATCGCGCCGGGGCCGGTGACCCGGTCGCCCCCGGGCGGTAACAGTGCGCCGTCTGCCGTATAGAGGCGACCTATCGCCTCGTAATCACCTCGCGCGAAGGCGTCCGCCCATCGTGCATTTTCGGCTTTGATGGCCGCTTCGGGCGGACGCTGGGCGTCACTGGCCGTAGCAGGTGGCGCAACAGCGAAAAGGGCGATGCAGGCTGCAAGGGCAGCAACACAATGACGAGTCTGTCGCATTCGATGATTTCCGATCTTGGCTTGAATTGAAGTGGGCCGCACCGGCTTGGGCAGACGGGGCGTGCAGACCATGCCGGTTGCGGCCTTCATCGAGGCCAGCGGTGTGGCCTCGCGCACAACGCGTGGAAGCGTTTCAGCGAACACCTGGAATGCGTGCGAGTCCCCTGGATGCGCCCGGCAGTTTCTTGTCGACCATCGCAATGAGTTCCGGCCGGGCATCTCGGGGATGGCCGGAATGGAACGGCGGCGCGGGATCGTATTCGATCACGAGTTGCGTGAATTCGGCGGCCTGTTGACCGCGCAGTTTCGCGGCCGCGCGAAGGGCGAAGTCGATGCCCGCCGTTACGCCGCCGCCGCTCATGAAGCGGCCGTTGTCGTCTTCCACGAAGCGATCCGGAACGGGGATGGCGCCATATTCGGACAGCTTGTTGACGAAGGCCCAATGGCAGGCGCTGCGCTTGCCCTTGAGAATGCCCGTTGCGGCGAGCACGAGCGACCCGTTGCACACCGACGTCACATGGTCGGCGCGCTCGGCCAGACGCCGGATCTGCGCTTGATATGCCGGCTGCATCGGCGCCGTCAGATTGGATCCGCCGGGAACCAGAATCAGGCCTGCCTTCTCGATATCGGCCAGTCGTTCGGTCTTGCCATACATGACGCCGAATTCGAGCGGCACATAACCGCCATCGAGGCTCGCATAGCGAACGTTCGTGTTCGGTAGCCGGTGAAAGATCTCGCTGGGGCCGGCGAAATCGAGCAGCGTCCCGCCGGGATAGACCGCGATGACGATGTCGAGTGGATCGGTCGGCGAGAGCATCCCGTCGTTGCCCTCCTGCGCAAAAGCGGAAGTGGGGCGGCCAAGCAGGGTTCCGCCTCCCAGGATGGCGCCGAGCGTGGCGAGGCTGCCAAGCTTGAGTACATCGCGGCGGGAACGGCCCGCGCCAACCGGCCGCTGGCCGGACGCGTTGTTTTCGCTGTTGTCGGTCAAGATATTTTCTCCTTGTACATCGGCCCCGTCTGCGAGCGCAGCCAGGTCGGGCCGGAATGCCGGACCGCCACGACGAAAGGCGCGGCGGGCATGTGATTCACACGGGGAGGCGCCGGGATGTCATGCAGGGCTCCGAAATCGGAAACCGAAGCCTCAAAGTTGCGACGCGCCGCCATCGACGACCAGTTCGGTGCCGACGACGTAGGAGGATTCGTCGCTGGCGAGATAAAGCGCCGCGTACGCAATGTCCTCGGCCTTTCCCATGTGGCCCACCGGGATGGCCTTGGCGAACTCGGCCTTGCGGTCGCGAACCCATTCTTCGGACATCCCCCACTTGCTGATCAGGGGCGTGTCCATCGCGCCGGGAGCGATCGCGTTGAAGCGGATCTTGCGGTCGAGAAACTCGTAGGACCAGCTGCGGGCAAGGGATCGGACGGCCGCCTTCGCCGCCGCGGTCAGCGAGATGCCATGCTTGCCGGTCTGCGCGACGAACGATGTATTGAGGATGACTGATGAACCCTCTCGCAAGATCGGGAGCGCTGCCTGGAGCGTATACACCACGCCCTTGACGTTGATGTCCAGGATCTCGTCATAGAGCGCCTCGTCGATGTCGTTGATTGCCGACGGGAACGCCCGACCCGCATTGGCGAACACGACATCCAGCCCGCCGAACTGCTCTTTCACTTCAGCGGCGATCGCCCGCATGTCCGCGATCGAACGGACGTCGCCCTTGAGAACGAGCGCATTCTCGCCAAGCTCGGCCTTCACGCGTTCAAATACGGTATCGTCGCGACCCGTAACCGCTACGCGAGCGCCTTCGGCAATGAAGAGCCTGGCGGTTGCAAGACCGATGCCACTCGTACCACCGGTGATCAAAGCTGACTTGTTCCTGAGCCTCATCGTGTGTTCCTTTCTCTGCCTCGTGATTGACCAAGCCGACGGGTCAAAGCGCAATCATGTCGGTGCGCCTGACTCGTCTTCCAGGCCAATTATGAAAGGCGACACAGAAGGCGCAAAGGTCGTATAACCCTCAAAAAACGTCATGTGGTGGCAGGTGGTTGGCCACACGTCGGGCGGACTCACGTCCAAGCTTGATCCGCGAATGGCTGCTGCATCTTCAGATACCGCCGCCCATAAAAAAGAGGCGCCGCGCACACATGCACGACGCCCCTTCGCCTTCTCCGCCGGCCGTCACCGGCCAACTCGTCATCGCGTCAATTGTAGATATCGAACGAGAAATACTTCTTCGCGATCCGCTGGTAGGTTCCATCCTGAATCAGGCTCGCAAGCGCCTGGTTGATCTGCGTGCGCAGCGCGTCGTCGTCCTTGCGCACACCGATCGCCGAACCGACACCGAGCGTCTTCGGATCATGCAGTGCCGGCCCCGCGAATTCGAAGTTCGCCCCCTTCGCGGTCTTCAGGAAACCGAGGTCGGCCTGCACCGACGATTGCAGCGACGCGTCGAGCCGGCCCGACAGCAGGTCCTGGTACACGAGATCCTGCGTCTGGTACGTGCGGACGATCACGCCCTTCGGTTCCCAGTACGTGCGCGCGTAGGTCTCCTGCGTCGAACCCTGCTCGACGCCGACGCTCTTGCCCTGCAGCGACTCGGGCGTCGGCTGCAGGTTCGAGCCGCGCCGCGCGACGAGACGCGGCGGCACGTTGTTGATCTTGTCCGTGAACGCGATCTGCGCGAGCCGTTTCTCGGTCACGCTCATCGACGACAGCACGCCGTCGAACTTGCGCGCCTTCAACGCGGGGATCATCCCGTCGAATGCGTTCTCGACCCACACGCAGCGCACCTTCATCCGTTCGCAGATCGCGTTGCCGAGATCGATGTCGAAGCCGACGAGCTTGCCGTCGGGCGCCAGCGATTCGAACGGCGCATAACTGGGATCGACGCCGAGGCGCAGGACCGCCGGGTCTTTCGCGGCGGCGGCGCCTGCCGTCAGCGCGAGCGCGACGGCCAGAACGAGCTTTTTCATTTGTGTCTCCAATACCGATTGATTGTGTTTGTCGTGAAGCGAACAAGCGGCCGATGGGCGTGACGGCCCGCGCCCGGCCATGCGCGGGCGGCTGGACGGTCGCCGGAAGAGGTCGGCGGCCGCCCGGATCAGGAAATCGGGCTCAGTGCGCGGCGCCGGTGATGCGCACCATGCTGTGCCGGTAGCCGGCGGGCGAGAACGCGGCGTTCAGCGCGGCCATCGCCGCGATCACGGCGATGTGCATCCACCACGCGATCGCGAAGCCGCCGCCCGCGTCGCGCAGCCAGCCGATCAGCCAGGGGCTCGCCGCCACCGTCAGGAAGCCGACGCCCTGCACGAACGCGGCGAGCGCGCCCGCGAGCCGCGCGTCGCGCAGGTGGTCGAGCGTGACGATCAGGCTCATCGAGAAGAAGCCGCCGAGACCGAGACCGACGCTCGCGACCCACAGCCACGGCGCGAACGCGGGCAGCGTCGCGAACCCGACGAAGCCGGCCGCCTGCAGCGCGAGCGTGAGCCACAGCACGTTGCGCCGGTCGGGCGAACGTTTCGCGAGCATCGGCATTGCGAGCGCGCCGGTCGCCTGGAACAGCGCCATCCATGCGAACAGGTTGCCGCTCGCCTGCGGGCTCATGCCGACGCCGCGGTAGAACGCGGGCAGCCACGCGACGAGGCTCGCGTAGCCGCTGTTGCTGAGGCCGAAGAACAGCGCGAGCTGCCATGCGCGCGGAATGCGTGCGAACGCGGTGATCGAGGTCGAGGCGGCCGTCGCGTGCACGGTGTCGCGCGGCGCCTTCGCGCGCCACAGCGCGAGCGTGACGAACGCGGGCACGGCCCACACGGCGAGCGCGAGATGCCAGCCGCCGTGCACGGCGAGCCACGGGCTCGCGACCGCGCCGAATGCGCCGCCGCCGACCAGCGCGGCCGAATAGAGCCCCATCGCGAGCGGCAGCCGGTCGACGAACCAGCGTTTCGCGAGGCCCGGCACGAGCGCCTGGACCACGGCGACGCCGGCGCCCGCGACGATTGCGGTCGCGATCAGGCCCGCACTGCCGCCGGCCCACAGGCGCGCCGTGCAGCCGGCCGCGATCAGCGCCAGCGCGGCGGTCAGCGCGCGCTGCTCGCCGAAGCGCCGCGCGAGCCCGACGCCGACACCGGCCACGACTCCCATCAGCACGAACGGCAGCGTGGTCAGCAGCGCGGCCGCACGGAAGCCGAGGCCCGTGTCGGCGCGCACGACATCGAGCACGGGGCCGAACGCGGTCAGGAACGGACGCAGGTTGAGGCCGGCGAGTACCAGCAGCGCGAGCGCGCCATAGGACACGAAAGCCGCCTGCGGGCGGTGTACGGCTTGCGCGGTGCCGGGATCGGTCATCGGGGATGCTCCAGGGAAGGGCCGGTGGCCCTGTGATGCGATGCCGAAAGGGTAAGCGCGCGCTACGCCAGGTGAAAATTAAATATTCGACTGGGAATCAGTGCGGATTGCGATGGGATCGCGCGGGGCGATGGGGACGGATGGGCGCGGTCGGCGGGGCGGGCGCCGCCGCGTGGCGCATGGCCCGCGGCGCAGCCGTCGCGCCGGATTACGCGTGGTCATGCAGCCGGCATTTGCTGCGCGCCGGCCTGCTCGCGTGCCTGTTCTCGGGCCGCGACGAGCGCCCGGATGCGCGCGCGGTCGGCCGCCGTCGAGGGCGTGAAGATCACGAGGCTCAGGTCGGGGCGGCCGATCACCGAGAACGCCGAATATTCGAGCGCGATCCGGCCGGCCTGCGGATGGCGGATCTCTTTCGTCCCTTCGTCATGCGAATGGATATCGTGGTCGCGCCACATCGCGTCGAATTCGGCGCTCGCCGCGCGCATCTCGTCGACGAATGCCTGCACGGCCTGCGTCGCGCCGCTGCGCGCGACGTCGGCGCGAAACGCGCCCACCGCGAATTGCGCGACGCGCGCCCAGTTCGACTGCGCCGCGCGCACGCGCGGATCGACGAAGATCAGCCGCAGGATGTTGCGCGCGGACGGCTGCAGCGTTGCATAGTCGGTCAGCGCCGCGGCCGCCGCGTCGTTCCACGCGACGACGTCCCACGTCGCCGTGCGCACGATCGCGGGGCTCGCGTCGAGCGAGTCGAGCACGTGCTGCAGACGCGGCGTCACGCTGGCGGGTGCGTGATAGCGCACCTCGGGCGGATGGCCGACACCGATCAGGAACAGGTGCTCGCGTTCCGCTTCGTTCAGCATCAGCGCGCGGGCGAGCCGATCGAGCACGTCGGCCGACGGCGCGCCGCCGCGCCCCTGTTCGAGCCACGTGTACCACGCGGCACTCACGTGCGCGCGCTGCGCGACTTCCTCGCGTCGCAGGCCCGGCGTGCGGCGGCGCGTGGCCGGCAGCCCGAGCGCGGCCGGGTCGAGTTTCTCGCGGCGGTCCCGCAGGTACGCGCCGAGCAGGTTGTCGGGGGCGTCAGCCATATCCTGTTAGTTCGTTTACCGGTAAACCGTCACGACTTCACCGCGAGCGGCCATCGACAGATAGTAAGCCTCCATTCCACCCGGAGGGTTTGAACATGCGTGTCTTTGTCACTGGAGCGTCGGGATTCGTCGGCGCCGCCGTCGTTGCCGAACTCGTTGCCGCCGGGCACTCGGTGCTCGGTCTCGCGCGGTCCGATGCAGCCGCCGCGTCGGTTTCGGCCGCCGGCGCCGACGTGCATCGCGGGTCGCTGGAGGATCACGACAGCCTGACGCGCGGCGCCGACGCCGCCGATGCGGTGATCCATACGGGATTCAATCACGACTTCTCGCGCTTCGCGCAGAACTGCGAGCTCGACCGTCGCGCGATCGAAGCGATCGGCGCGGTGCTCGCGGGCTCGGCGCGGCCGCTGGTCGTCACGTCGGGCCTCGCGCTCGTCGCGCCCGGACGCGAGGCGACGGAGGACGATCCGCACGTGCCGGTGTCGTCGGGTTATCCGCGTGCGTCCGAAGCCACCGCGGCCGCGCTGGAAGCGCGCGGTGTGCACACGTCGGTCGTGCGCCTGCCGCCGTCCGTGCACGGCGACGGCGATCACGGCTTCGTGCCGCGCCTGATTGCGTTCGCCAGGGAGAAGGGCGCGTCGGCCTATCTCGGCGACGGCGGCAATCGCTGGCCGGCCGTGCACCGGCTCGACGCGGCACGCGTGTACCGGCTCGCGGTCGAGCGCGGCGCGGCCGGCGCGCGTTATCACGCGGTCGACGATACCGGGGTGCCGTTCCGCGAGATCGCGGCAGTGATCGGCCGCCGGCTGAACCTGCCGGTCGTCGCGAAATCGAGCGCGGAAGCGGGCGAGCACTTCGGCTGGTTCGCGATGTTCGCGGGGATGGATGCGCCGGCAACCAGCGAGCGCACGCGTGCATCGCTCGACTGGGCGCCGACGCAGCCGGGGCTGCTGGCCGATATCGACCGGCCGCGGTATTTCGAAAGCTGAGCGGGCGGCGCGGCGGCTCGCCGAGGCCGCCGCCCGCCATGTGTCGCTCAGACCGTGACGACGATCTTCCCGACCTGTGCGCCGGCTTCCATGTACCGATGCGCGTCGGCGATATCGTCGAACGCGAACGTGCGGTCGATCAGCGGCTTCAGCGCGCCGGCCGCGAGCCCGTCGACGATGAAGCGCTTCGCGCGTTCGAGCCGCTGCGCGTCGCCGGTGATCTCGAACAGCTCGTAGCCGCGCAGCGTCAGGTGGCGCGCGAGCAGGTCCATCACCGGCACCGGGATGTCGCGCGTGTCGAGTGCGCCGTACTGGAAGAACGTGCCGTGGGGGCGCAGCGCGCGCAGCAGGTTGGCCGCGTCGGGGCCGCCGACCGGATCGAACACGATGCGCGCGCCGCTGCCGCCCGTCATCTCCGCGACCTGCTGCGGCAGGTCCGCGGGGCTGCCGACGATCACGTGCGCGGCACCGGCGTCGAGCAGTGCCTGGCGCTTCGATTCGCCGCGCGTCAGCGCGATCGGCACCGCGCCGATATGGTTCGCGACCTGGATCGCCGCCTGCCCGACGCTGCTCGACGCGGCGCCGATCAGCACCGCGTCGCGGCGCTGCAGCCCGCCGAGTTCGATCAGCGCGCCGTAGGCCGTGACGAACATCATCCAGGTCGCGGCCGCTTCCTCGAACGACAGGCTGTCCGGATGCCTGACGACCGCATGCGCGGGCACGTTGACCACCTCGCCGTACATCCCGTAGTCGGCAAACGAGAACGCCGGCACGACGCTCACCGCGTCGCCTTCGGCGAATGCCGTCACGTTGCGGCCGACCGCCGCGACGACGCCCGACGCTTCATAACCGAGCGATGCGGGCAAGCGCGGCATGAACGTGTATTCGCCGCTGCGGTACATCACTTCCGCGCGATTCAGGCCGATTGCCTTCACGCGCAACTGGATGTCGTCCGGCCCGGGCGCGGGCACGTCGACGGTGTCGATCTGCAGCACGTCGGGGCCGCCGATGCGATGGAAACGAACGATGCGGGACATGGATTGCTCCTTCGATGAACGGGGGTTGATGAGGGAGCACTGTAGGCGCGTGATCGCGCCGGATAAACGCGTGACGAAATCATTGATTGTTATTCGAAGAATAACAATCAACCGCGTGCGGTAGCGGACCCGGAACATCGTCGAATGCTTCGCCAAATGCATCAAATCATCCCGGCGTTTCGCGATGCGTGATGACCGCGTGTGAAATTGCTTTTTGTTTGTCGCCGCCTATATTGAGATCTGTTGTTTTCGATATGAGGAATAAAAACGATGACTACTCAATCGAACGTGCTCGACAAATTCAAAATGCGTGCGGCCTGCGGGGGACACAGGCCGGCCGTGGTCTCCGGGCACGAAACCCTGAGTTACGAGGCGCTGGACCGTTTGAGCGACGCGGTTGCCGATGCATTGCAGGACCGGGGAATCGGACGCGGCAGCCTGGTGCCGATCGAGGCGTCGCGCAACGCGCACTTCATTGTCGGCATCCTCGGCATCCTGAAAGCGGGCGCGACCTATGTGCCGATCGACGACCGCTATCCGGAGGCCCGCAAGGACACCATCCTGCGCGAATGCAATGCCGCGCTGGTCTTGACGGCCGGCGCGACACCGCGGAATGCAGCCATCCCGTTCGCTCGCGTGGCCGACCTGAGTGCGCGGCGACCGGATCGGGACGCCTCGCGTGCGACGCCCCATTTCGATGCGCAGGACGGCGCGATCTATGTGATCTTCACGTCCGGTTCCACCGGAGCGCCGAAAGGCGTGATCGTCGAACACGCCGCGGTGGCGGCACTCGTCGATTGGCACAATACGCGTTTCGCGATGAACGCCGACAGCCGTGCGACGCTGATGGCCGGCCTCGGCTTCGACGTATCGCAGTGGGAAATCTGGTCGACCCTTGCTTCGGGCGCGACGCTGTTTTTACCCGACGATGAAACGCGCCTCGACGCCGACGCGCTGGTGGGCTTCTTCGCCCGTCACCGGATCACGCATGCGTACGTGCCCACCGTGATGGTTGCCGATGTGGTGGGCGTCGGGCAGCCAGCGGAACTGACACTGCAATACTTGTTTACCGCCGGCGAAAAGCTTGGCCCGATCGATACTGGCGGGATCGATTACACGGTCATCGACTACTACGGGCCGACCGAAGCGACGATCTTCGCGACTTGCCACGTCGTTCCGGATGCGGCGCTCGGCCGTCCGGATTCGATCGGGCGGCCCATCGACGGCACGGAGATCCTGATCCTGAACGACGCACTGGAATCCGTGACGGCGGACGAGGTCGGCGAGATCTGCATCGGCGGGCGCAGCCTGGCCCGCGGCTACCTGGGCAACCCTGCGTTGACCCGCGAGAAATTCCGCCCGCATCCGCAGCGTCCGGACCAGATCGTCTATCGTACCGGCGACCTCGGGCGCTGGCTGAACGATGGCTCGATCCAGTTCCTCGGGCGCTTGGACGATCAGGTCAAGATCAGGGGCAATCTGGTCGAGCTGAGTGAAATTCACGCCGCGCTCGTCGGGTCCGGCGAGGTACGCAAGGCAGTGGTGCTGGCGTTGCCCGGCGTTACCGGAACCGGGCCGGAACTGGTCGCATTTGTCGTGCCGCGCGAATCCGGCGCGTCGCCCGCGCGTGTCGTCGACGCGCTCAAGGCGAGCGTGCGGCAAACGCTGCCCGATTACATGTGGCCCGTCAGCCATGTGCTGCTGGACGACCTGCCGATGACGGTGAACGGCAAGACCGACCGCGCCGCGCTCGAACATCGTTACCGTGCGGAACAACGCAACCGCACGGAGCGGGAACCGTACACCGCCGTCGAGCGGATCGTGGCCGATGCATTCGTCGCGTTGATCGGACATGCGTCCTTTCGCAAGACCGACAGCTTTTTCGACATTGGCGGAAATTCGCTGCTGACCGCGAAGCTCGCACGGGCGCTGTCGGATGCCGTGGGGACGAAGATGCTGATCCGGGACGTCTACGAGCATCCATCGGTGGAGCGGCTCGCGGGCGAGATCGAGCGGCGTGTCGCCGTGGTGGCGCCCGAGATCGAGCGCGAGCCCGTTTATGTGCTGGCGAACGATATCCGCATACCGGAGCAGGCGGATTTCAGCGGTGCCTTCGACACGGCGCTGCTGGCGCGTCCGCGCACGATCCTGCTGACGGGTGCGACGGGATTCGTCGGGGTTCACTTGCTGGCCGAACTGCTCGCGACGACGTCGGCGGTGGTGCATTGCGTGGTGCGTGCGGCAGATGCCGCCGCGGCGCGCGCGCGGATCGACGAGAAGCTGCATGCCTACGACGTGAACCTCGGGCCGGATGCGCGATCGCGCATCCGCGTGTGGGCGGGCGACTTCACGCAGCCGCGCTTGGGCATGAACGAGCACGACTACGCGGTGCTGGCGGCCGAAATCGACATCGTTTACCACTCCGCCAGCGCGGTCAATTTCATCCAGCCGTATTCGTACATGAAGAAGATCAATGTGGACGGCATGTTCGAGGTCCTTGCGTTCGCCGGGTGCCGGCGAACCAAGGCGCTGATCCTGCTGTCGACGATCTCGGTGTACAGCTGGGGGCATCGCTTCACCGGCAAGACGATGATGACCGAAGCGGACGACATCGATCAGAACCTGCCGGCGGTGCTCGAGGACATCGGCTATACGCGCAGCAAATGGGTGATGGAGAAGATGGGCGATCTGGCCGCGCAGCGCGGCCTGCCGCTGATGACCTTCCGGCTCGGATACGCGACGTTTCACGGCGAGACCGGCGTGAGCGCGGATTATCAGTGGTGGGGACGGCTGGTGAAGACATGCATTGCGCTCGGTACCGTGCCGGATCTGCAGGACCTGCGCGAAGGGCTGACGAGCGTGGATTACATGACGAAGGCGCTGGCACGGATTTCACGCAATCCGGCGGCGCTGGGGCGCAAATTCAATCTGATCAATTCGCCCGAGTCCGACCTGACGCTGAGGGAATTCTTCTCGAGGCTGGAACGCTACTTCGGTATGCGGTTTCAGGTCGTGCCGTTCCGTGAATGGCGCGACGCGTGGAAGTCGGATGTCGACGCGCCGCTCTATCCGCTATTGAGCCTGTTCGACGACAACATTCGCGACGGCATGAGTACCGCCGAGCTCTACCAGAACAATTACGTGTGGGACTGCCGCAACGTAATCGAATTTCTCGACGGCAGCGGGATCGAGCAGCCGGCATTTTCACGGGAGCAACTGGCGCGGTACCTGGAGCGATCGCTGGGTTATCGCGTCGCGCGGTGACGCACGCAACGCGGTCGCGTGGACGTCGCGCCCGGACCGTCGTCCGGCGCCATCCGGCTGCAAGCGTATCGTCTTCGTCGACTGCGTTCGTGCAGGTCCATGACCGGTTCTAAACCGGATAGCGGCGCGCGATCAGCTCGGTCAGCCAGTCGATGAACGCGCGCACCTTGTCGGGCAGATGCGCGCGGTTCGGGTACAGCACCGAAATCGGCTTCGGCACGGCCGGTACGCCGGGCAGCAGTTCGATCAGTTGCCCCGAGTCGATGCTCGGCTGCAGCGCGGGCCGCAGCGCATGCACGATGCCGAGGCCGGCCAGCCCGCAGGACAGCAGCGCTTCCGAGTTGTTCGTGAGCAGGCTGCTCGCGAGCTTCAGCGCGACGGTTTCGCCGTTCGGGCGGAACGTCCATTCGAGCACGCGGCGATTGCTGCCGGTAAAGAAGTTGACCGCGCGATGCGTGCGCAGATCGTCGAGCGTGCGCGGCAAACCGTGGCGGGAAATATAGGCGGGCGATGCGCACGTGACCATCGGCACGGCGCCGACCGTGCGCGCGACCATGCTCGAATCCTTCAGCGTGCCGACCCGCACGACGCAGTCGATGCCTTCGCCGATCAGGTCGGACGGCTGGTCGCTCGCACCGAGCACAAGTTCGATCTGCGGATAGCGCTGCTGGAAATCGGGCAGCGCCGGAATCACGACCGTCTTCGCAAGCGCGAGCGCGATGTCGAGCCGCAGCCGGCCCTTCGGCGCCGCGCGCTGCTTGGGGAACGACGCGAACGCGTCGTCGATGCTGCCGAGCAACTGCACGCAGCGCGCGTAGAACGCCTCGCCTTCGGCGGTCACGCTGACGCGGCGCGTGCTGCGGTTCAGCAGCCGGATGCCGAGTTCCTGTTCGAGCTGCTGCACGGCTTTCGTCACGGCCGGCCGATGCAGTTGCAGCGCGTCCGCGGCTTGCGTGAAGTTGCCGCGTTCGACGATCTGTACGTAGATCTGCATCGTTTGCAGGCGGTCCATGGCGTTCCCGGGTGTCGTGGCGAGCGGCCATCTTCGCACACCGTCCGACCCCGGTGAAACGCCGATGCGTGGCTGCCCGCCACGCGTCATTCGACCGGATGCAGATCCTGCAGCAGCGTCGGCACCAGCTCCGACACGGTCGGGTGGATGTGCATCGCGCGGCTGATCGTCGTGTACGGCGCGCCGGCGGCCATCACGTCGAGCATGCCGTGCACGACTTCGTCGCCCGTCACGCCGAGGATCGACGCGCCGAGGATCGCGTGGCTGTCCGCGTCGACGATCACCTTCATGAAACCCTGGCTTTCGCCTTTTTCCACCGCGCGGCCGACGCGCGTCATCGGGCGCGTGCCGACCAGCAGCCGGCGGCCCGTCTGCTTCGCTTCCGCGAGCGTCATGCCGACCCGGCCGAGCGGCGGATCGATATACATCGCGTATGCGGTGATGCGGTCGGACACCTTGCGCGGATCGTCGTCGAGCAGGTTGGCCGCGACGATCTCGTAGTCGTTGTACGCGGTGTGCGTGAACGCACCACGCCCGTTGCAGTCGCCGAGCGCCCAGATGCCGGGCACGTTCGTGCGCAGCTGGTCGTCGACGTCGATATAACCGCGCGCGTCGGTCGCGACGCCCGCGCGGTCGAGCCCGAGATCGTCGGTGTTCGGCACGCGCCCGACCGCGAGCAGCAGGTGGGAGCCCGCGACCTCGCGGCCGCCGCCTGCGCAGTCGAGGCCGACCACGATATTGCTGCCGTCGCGCCGCGCGCTCAGGCAGTTCGCGTCGAGCTGCACGTCGATCCCTTCGTTTTCGAGAATCTCGCGCACGGCCTGCGATACGTCGTCGTCCTCGCGGCGGATCAGGCGCGAGCCCTTCTCGACGATCGTGACCTTCGACCCGAAGCGGCGGTACATCTGGCCGAATTCGAGCCCGACGTAGCTGCCGCCGACGATCACGAGATGCTCGGGCAGGAAGTCGACGTCCATCATCGTCGAGTTGGTCAGGTACGGCACCGAATCGAGGCCCGGCATCGGCGGTACCAGCGCGCGTCCGCCGACGTTGATGAAGATGCGTTCGGCTTCGAGCAGCGCGTCGCCCACGCGCACCGCGTCGACGCGCTCGAACCGGGCATGACCCTGGAACACGGTGGTGTTCGCGAGCCCGCGCACCCATTGTTCGACGCCGTGGGTTGAGCGGCCGGAGATCTGGTCCTTGCGCGCCTTCACGGCCTTCATGTCGACGGTGACGGGGCCGCCGACCGACACGCCGTATTCGCCCGCGCGCCGCGCGAGCTGCGCGGCGTACGCGCTTGCGATCAGCGTCTTGGTCGGGATGCAGCCGGTGTTCACGCACGTACCGCCGAAGCGGCCGCGCTCGATGATCGCGACCTTCATCCCGGCGGCCGACAGCCGCGCGGCGAGGGGCGGGCCGGCTTGCCCGGTGCCGATGACGATCGCGTCGAAGTGTTGCGTCATGACGTCCTCCTGCGCGGGTTCTACGTGAGAAGGCGCGCGGGCGAGCCGCGTGCGGCGCCGGCGCACGGTCGCGCGACGGCGAGCGCTTATGTTAGTCCTGTTGGCATGTGCCCGCGAGTATCCGCGGGGCGCGGAGGCGGCGAGCGCGACAGACGGGCCGCGCACCGGTGCGGGCAGGCGGTGGCCGGCGCACCGCACTCGGTTGTGGCGCGCTTCGCCGGTCGCGTCAGTCCTTGCGTTTCCACTGCCCGAACGACACCGGCTGGTGCGTGTCGGCGCGCGTGACGGTGACGTGGTCGGGCTTGTCGTCGAGCGGAAACGATACGGTGACGATCTGGTTCGAAAATACCCAGCCGTGCGTGCGCGGGTCGTAGCGGAACGTCACGTAGTCGGTCCAGTGCTGCCCGCACGCGACGAAGTTCTGCACGGTGAAATAGCGGCCTTTCACCGAGAGGCCGTTGTCGGCGGCGTCTTCGGGATCGAACGGGTCGCACTGGCCGCCGTCGTTCGCGCGCAGGACGACCTCGTCGTTGCGCGCGGCGAGCCGGAATGCGTGATCGGGCTGTTCCTCGAAGATCAGCAGCGGGCGCGGCGACGGCTGCTCGCGCGTATCGACCGCGCGATGCACGACGACCAGAAAGCTGTGCCGGCCGTTGCCGAGATCCGGCCCGGCTTGCGCGAGCAGCGGTTGGTAGTCGGGCGGCAGTTGCGCGGCGATCGACTTCGGCAGCTCGGCGGCGCGGGCGCCGGCAGGCAGCGCCGCGAGCAGCGGGAGCAGCAGGAGGGACCGGCGGAGGACGCGCATGGCGGGGTATCGGGTCGAAAGGAGGAAGGGCATGCCGGCCGCGCGGGTCACAGATCGCGCCCGAGAAACTCGGTGCCGGGCACCGGATTGAACGTGACGGGCGGCGCGGGCGTGAAGCCGAGCGAAGCATACAGTTGCCTTGCAGCGACGAACTCGGGCAGCACGTCGAGGCACATGCGTGCATAACCGGCCGCCTTCGCGTCGCGCAGCAGTCGTTCGACGAGCTGGCGGCCGACGTTCAACCCGCGCGCTTCGGGGCGTACGTAGACACGCTTCATCTCGCACGTTACCGCGTCGATCTCGCGAAACGCCCCGCAGCCGACCGCGCGTTCGCCGTGCCATGCGAGCAGCAGCAACCCGCGCGGCGCCGCGTATTTGCCGGGCAGCGCGGCGATCTCGGGCTCGTAGTCCTGGAATTCGAGGCTGACGGTGGGGCTCGCGATGTACTCGCGGAAGATCGCTTCGACGACGCGGGCGTCGTCGGGATAGCGGGCGGCGCGGATCTCGATCATGGGCGGCGGTGCGGGATGACGGGAAAGACGGCCAGCATAGCAGCGCGCGGGCGCTTTCGGCCGCGCGGGAAGCGTGCCAGAATCAGCGCTTCGACCGTCGGAAACGACACGCAGGCGTCGGCGAATCGGCGTCGTTGACCAAGGAGACTTCGATGACTGCATCGGCTGCCGTACTCGCCATCCTGGCCGCGCTGTGGCTCGGCGCGATGATTCCGGGCCCGAGTTTCGTGCTGGTTGCCCGCAATTCGATCGGACTGTCGCGCCGCGACGGCCTTGCCACCGCGCTCGGCATGGGCCTGGGCGGCATCGTGTTCGGCGGCGTCGCGCTGGCCGGGCTCTATACGCTGCTGCAGGCCGTCGAATGGCTGTATGTGGGCCTCAAGGTGGCGGGCGGCGCGTACCTGATCTATATGGCATCGAAGATCTGGCGCGGCGCCGACCGGCCGATCGCGATGGACGATCCGCAGGCGATGGCCGCCGGCAGCGCGCGCAAGTCGTTCTTGACGGGCCTCACGACCCAGCTCAGCAACCCGAAGACGGCAATCTGGTATGGCAGCATCTTCGCGGCGCTGCTCCCGCAGCATCCGCCGCTGTGGTGCTACCTCGCGCTGCCGCCGCTCGTATTTGGCGTCGAATTCGGCTGGTACACGATCGTCGCGCTGTGCTTTTCCACGCGCCGGCCGCGCGAGCTGTACCTGCGCGCGAAGAAGTGGGTCGACCGCATCGCGGCCGGCGCGATCACGCTGCTCGGGCTGCGGCTGATCCTGAACGCGCCGAAAGCGGGGATCTGACCGCTTCCGATTCCGGTTTGCATTGGACGGCGGCTGGCCATTTACGTGGCCGGCCGCCGGGGCGAACCGCTCGAACGGCGCCAACGCGCATCCGGTTTCCGGAAACCCCAGGTCGTCCGGAAACGCCGTTTCTTCGTCATCACGCACCGGGCGATGCGCCCGGCAGCCCGATTCCGGCGGCGCGCCAGGCCGTCGCCGACGGTCTTCCCGGCTCCCTGTCGCCCCCCGCCGAGCCTTGCGCGGCGGGCGTTCGCGCGTGTCGCCCGGCACGCTCGACGGCGCCGCTTCCCCGATTCTGGCGGTCGACCTCCCGGTGCCGTGTAAACTGCTGCCTTTTTTGACGGTTTGCAGCATGGTGCACGCTTCCCCGCGCCCGGCACTGACCGGCCCGACGCTCGTCCGGCTGATCGCGCGCCTGGCCGACGCCGATGTCGCGGAATCCCGGCAAACGCTGTCCGACCGGCTGAGCCAGTGGCTCGGCTGGACCGACGCGATCACGCTGTCGTCCGCGCTGGGTGCGAGCCCGCCCGGCGTCGCGGCCGGCGTGCGCGGCTACGACGCGGAGCGCGACTTCGCGCGCGTGCGCCACGACCTCGCTCAGGCGATCGCGGCCACCAACCGGCCGCGTACGCGGCGCCGGCCCGGCGACCTGCCGCCGCCGGCTGCCGACACGGCCGATTTCGCGGACTTCCGCCAGCGTTATCTGTCCCTGCAGCAGGACATGGAAACGGCGATCGGCCAGTTGCGCGGCCGCCTGCGGGGCGCGCTCGCCGCGCGCTCGTCCGGGATGGCGCGGCTCGCGACGCTCGACGCGATCATGGAGCGCGTGCTCGGCGCGCGCGAGCGCAGCCTGCTGTCGGCCGTGCCCGCGCTGCTCGGCACGCGTTTCGGGCGGCTGCGCGACGCGGAACGGCAGGCGCTGGCCGATGCCGAATCCGCTGCTGCCGCCGCCCCCACCGATGACGGCGCGGTTGCCGACGGCGCGGCCGTCAAGGCGATCGTGCCCGGTGCATGGCTCGACACCTTTCGCGACGAGATGCAAGGCATCCTGCTTGCCGAACTCGAAGTCCGGTTTCAAACGGTAGACGGGCTGCTCGCGGCCCTTCGCACCTGCTAATCAACACGCTATGTCCAGAATTCGCATTGATCTCGTTGTCTTCGTCGCCGGTTTGCTTGCAGTGTGCTGGATCGGTGTCGGCTATGTCGCGTCGAACCCGCTGGCGTCGGCCGTCACGCTGCTGATCGGCGCGTGCTACGTCGCCGGCGCGTGGGAACTGTTGCGCTACCGGCAGGCGACCGCCACGCTGTCGCGCGCGGTTGCCGGCCTGACCGAGTCGCCCGCGAAGCTCGACACGTGGCTCGACACGCTGCACCCGGGCCTGCGCAGCGCCGTGCGCGCGCGCGTCGAAGGCGCGCGCGTCGCGCTGCCGGGCCCGGCGCTCACGCCTTACCTCGTCGGCCTGCTCGTGCTGCTCGGCATGCTCGGCACGCTGCTCGGGATGGTCGTGACGCTGAAGGGCACGGGCGCCGCGCTCGAAAGCGCGACCGATCTCGACGCGATCCGCGCATCGCTGATCGCGCCGGTGAAGGGCCTCGGGTTCGCGTTCGGCACGTCGATCGCGGGTGTCGCGACGTCCGCGATGCTCGGGCTGCTGTCCGCGCTCGTCCGCCGCGAGCGGATCGACGCGGCGCAGCAGCTCGACGCGAAGATCGCGACGACGTTGCGCGTGCATTCGTCCGCGCACCAGCGCGACGAATCGTTCCGGCTGCTGCAGCGCCAGGCCGACGTGATGCCGGCGCTGGTCGACCGGCTGCAGACGATGATGACGACACTCGAGGCGCGTAGCGTCGCGCTGCACGATCGCCAGCTCGACAGCCAGCAGGCGTTTTTCGACCGGACCGAGCGTGCGTACGCGGGCCTTGCGTCGAACGTTGGCGACGCGCTGAAGGAAAGCGCCGCCGAAAGCGCGCGCGTGGCCGGTGCCGCGCTGCAACCGGTCGTCGCGGCGACGATGACGGGGCTCGCGCAGGAGATGGCCGCGCTGCGCGACACCGTGACGGGCGCCGTGCAGCGTCAGCTCGACGGGCTGACGGACGGTTTCGAGAAGACCACCGGCAACGTGACGGCCGTGTGGAACCGCGCGCTCGACGAACAGCGCCGCGCCGGTGACGCCGTTGCGCAGCAACTGCAGACGACGCTCGGCCAGTTCACCGAGACGTTCGCGCAGCGTTCGACGGACCTGCTCGACGGCGTCGCGACCCGCCTCGAATCGACCGAAGGCCGCCTGTCGGACGCATGGCGCGATGCGCTGTCGCGCCAGGAGCAGGTCGGCGAGACGCTGGCCGGCCAGCATGCGCGCGCGTTGGGCGAAGCCGCCGCGACGTTCGAGCGGCATTCGGGCGCGGCGCTTGCCGCGATGCGCGAGTCGCACGCGGGGCTGCAGATCGAACTGGCTGCGCGCGACGAACAGCGTCTCACGACGTGGAACGATTCGCTGGCCGCGATGGCCACGAAGCTCGGCGACGAATGGCAGCGTGCGGGTGTGCACAGCGCCGGCCGCCAGCAGGAAATCTGCGACGCACTCGCGCAAACGACGCGCGAACTCACGACGCAGGCAACGACCTTCGAACAACGCTCGAACGACTTGCTGTCGACGATCCGCGATTCGCACACGGGCCTGCAGACGCAACTCGCCGCGCGCGACGAAGAACGCCTGTCGGCGTGGAACGACTCGCTGGCCGCGATGGCGACGAAGCTTGGCGACGAATGGCAACGCGCGGGCGCGCACAGCGCCGGCCGTCAGCAGGAAATCTGCGACGCACTCGCACAAACGACGCGCGATCTCACCACGCAGGCTTCAACGTTCGAACAACGCTCGAACGATCTGCTGTCGACGATCCGCGATTCGCACACGGGCTTGCAGACGCAACTCGCCGCTCGTGACGAAGAACGCCTGTCGGCGTGGAACGACTCGCTGGCCGCGATGGCCACGAAGCTCGGCGACGAATGGCAGCGTGCAGGCGTGCATAGCGCCGGCCGTCAGCAGGAAATCTGCGACGCACTCGCGCAAACGACGCGCGATCTCACTGCACAGGCAACGACCTTCGAACAACGGTCGAACGATTTGCTGTCGACGATCCGCGATTCGCATACGGGCTTGCAAACGCAACTCGCCGCACGCGACGAAGAACGCCTGTCGGCATGGAACGACTCGCTGGCCGCGATGGCGACGAAGCTCGGCGACGAATGGCAACGCGCAGGCGTGCACAGCGCCGGCCGTCAGCAGGAAATCTGCGACGCGCTCGCACAAACGACGCGCGATCTCACCTCGCAGGCAACGACCTTCGAACAACGGTCGAACGACCTGCTGACGACGATCCGCGATTCGCACACGGGCCTGCAGACGCAACTCGCCGCACGCGACGAACAGCGCCTGTCCGCATGGAACGATTCGCTCGCCGCGATGGCGGCCGCGCTGCGCGACGAATGGGCGCAGACGAGTGCGCAGGCCGCGACGCGCCAGCAAGACATCTGCGACACGCTCGCCCGCACCGCGAACGACATCACCGCGCAGGCGCAGGTGCATGCAAGCGACACGATCAACGAGATCGCGCGCCTCGTGCAGGCCGCGTCGGAGGCGCCGAAGGCCGCGGCCGACGTCGTTGCCGAGTTGCGCCAGCGCCTGTCCGACAGCATGGTGCGCGATACCGCGACGCTCGAGGAACGCAGCCGCCTGCTCGCGACGCTCGAAACGCTGCTTGGCGCGGTCAATCACGCATCGACCGAACAGCGCACCGCGATCGATGCGCTCGTCAGCACGTCGGCCGACCTGCTCGACCGTGTCGGCGCGCGCTTCAACGACACCGTCGATGCCGAAACGCGCAAGCTCGACTCGGTGGCCGCGCAGGTCACCGCGGGCGCCGTCGAGGTCGCGAGCCTCGGCGATGCATTCGGGATGGCCGTGCAGGTGTTCGGCGAATCGAACGACAAGCTGCTGAATCATCTGCAGCGCATCGAGGCCGCGCTCGAGAAATCGCTCGCGCGCAGCGACGAGCAGCTCGAGTACTACGTCGCGCAAGCGCGCGAGGTGATCGACCTGAGCATGATGTCGCAGAAGCAGATCGTCGAGGATCTGCAGCAGCTCGCCGGCCGGCGGGCGCCCGTCGGAGCGTAACGCATGCACGACGAAATCGACGGCGGCGCGCCATCCGCGCCGGTGTGGCCCGCGTTCGCCGACCTGATGTCGGTGCTGCTCGGCGCGTTCGTGCTGATCCTCGTCGGCGTGATCGGCATGCAGCTTCAGCTCACGTCGAAGCTCGAGGAAGCCGTGCGCGCGCGCCAGCAGGAAGCGCAGCAGCGCAAGTCGCTCGAACAGGCGCTCGCCGGGCCGCTCGCGGCCGGCCGCGTGACGCTCGTCAACGGCCGTATCGGCATCAGCGGCAACGTGCTGTTCGCGCTGAACTCCGACCAGTTGCAGCCGTCGGGCCGCGACTTGCTGAAGACGCTGGCCGGACCGCTGGCCGCCTACCTGAAGACGCGCGACGAGATCCTGATGATCAGCGGTTTTGCCGACGACCAGCAGGTGCATGCCGGCAACCGCCAGTTCGCGGACAACTGGGAACTGTCGGCCAAGCGCGCGCTGACCGTCACGCGTGCGCTGATCGATGCCGGCGTGCCGGCGCCGTCGGTGTTCGCGGCCGCGTTCGGCTCCGAACAGCCGGTCAGTTCGAATGCGGACGATGAAGGCCGCGCGAAGAACCGCCGCGTGGAGATCGCGCCGGTGCCGCGCAAGAGCGCATCGAACGGAGGGAAGGCGCAGTGACGGGCGACGCGACGCACGCCCGCGCGACGCTCGACGCTTGGCGCGAGCAGGGCGCGGATCGGCTCGATCCCGTGCGCTTTCACCGGATCGACGCACTCGAACGGCGCGCGGCCGCACTCGATGGCGACGCGCGCGGGTTGCTCGATGCGCGGCTGGCGACGCTGATCGAAGGTTTTGCGGCGGTCGTCGCGCGGGCCGATGAAGCAACGGAAGTGAGCAAGGCGGCGGAAGCCGCGGCAGATGCGCCGCCGCGCGGCGCGCTTGCCGGGCTCGTCGATCGGCTCGCGCGCGATGCGCAGGCCGACCGGCGCGGGCTCGATCCCGAGCTGGTCGACTACTTCCGCACGATGTGGTCGAAAGTCCGCACGGAACAGCAGTATCGCCAGTCGCTCGATCAGGTGCCGCGCAACGCGGGGCCGCTCAATTCGAACAGCCTCGTGCACCGCTCGCTGGCGACGATGCGCGAGTTGTCGCCGGCCTATCTGCAGCAATTCCTGTCGTACGTCGATGCGCTCGCGTGGCTCGAGGATCTCGCCGGCGGCGGCGCGCAACCCGAGAAGGAAGCACCGCGCGCGAAGGCGGTGAAGAAGGGCACGCGGAGCAAGAGCCGGTAGCACGACCTCGCACCATTGCAGCCGGGGCAATTACATCGCCACCAGGCCCGACGTCGTTGCGCTTTGATACCGGGCCGCGCTGATGAATTTCGAAAAGCGTTCGCACCAGATCACGACCGTCGTGTATTGCGCGGGATTCACGTCGTCGGGAAGCGGCACGACGAAATTGCCGAAGGTCTTCAGGTCGCCCACGCGCGCGGCACGCGCCTTGATCGCGAGGAACGATGCTCGCGTGTCGACGAATTCCGGAACGAGATAGATCTTGTAGTCGGGCCCCGGCGCGATGTCGCCTTCGAAGGCGATCGACGAATCGGTGATCGTCAGCTTGCCGTTGGCCCAGTGCAGCGGATCGCTTCCCGGCAGGTCGCGTTCGAAGCGGCCGGTATGTCGCGTATTTTCGGCGGCCACTTGCAGTTCGACGGCGCTTGCGCCTTCCGATGCCGTCAGGATCGGGAGCACGTAGATGCCCGCTGCGAATGCGACGAGACCCGTCGCGAGATGCGACGCGATCAGTATCCATATTCTGCTTTTCATATCGGACCCTTTGAACGAGAACAGAGGGTGGCGCATGGCCACCACACTGTAGTCGCGCGGGCCGGCGAAATCTGACAGTCGGTCGGCATTCGTAGGCGTATGCCGTTCGCGTCGGACACGACGTCGAAAAAATTTCGTCGACGCGTGTCATCTTTGCGTTCGCGGGTCGACTCACTCTCCATCGACAACGTCGTCGATGCTCAGGAGAGATCAGATGAACAAGCTTGCACTGTATGTTCTTGCGACGGTTGCCGCGACCGCTTCCGTTTCCGCATGGGCCGCGCCGCAGTCCACCGTGACGCGCGCGGAGGTCACGGCCGAGCTGGCCGCACTGCACGCGGCCGGCTACCGTCAGACGGGTGAAGATCCGCACTATCCGGCGCGACTGGCGGAAGCGCTGACGAAGATCGGCTCGACCGGTACGTCGGCCGCCGATACGAGCGGATACGGGACGATGTCGCCGACCGCCAGCGAATCGGGTTCGATTACCCGCGACAATCCGATCTATCGCGGACGATGATCCGGGCTGGACATTGCGCCTGTCGACAGGCGCAATGTCCGATTCATTGGGACTGCGATGCGTTGCCGGATGCGCAACGTCAGTGCGGCGGCTCGCCTTCGGTTATCGCCGTGCCGAGCGCCTGCAATGCTTCGGCCAGCGCCGACGCGAACGGCGGATGCGCGGCGATGCCCGCGGCGTCGAGCTGACTCCCGAGGATCGGCAGCGTGATCGACGCGGGCTCGATGATGCGCGCCGACATCACGGATAACGTTTCCCGCAGCGCCGCGTCCGCATGCGTCGCGCGCGGCGATGCATTCAGCACCGCGACCGGCTTGTGGACGACGGCCTCGCACCCCACGACCCAGTCCAGCGCGTTCTTCATCACGCCGGTTACGCCGTGCGCGTATTCCGGGCTCGCGATCAGCACGCCGTCCGCCGCGTTCAGGCGATCGATCAGGTCGCGCACGGCGGCGGGCGACGGAAATTCCGCATCGGGATTGAACAGCGGGAATTCGCCGAGGCGATCGAAGCGCGTGATGCGCATGCCGCGCGGCGCGACGTGCGCGGCTGCATCGAGCAGCGCGGCGTTGTACGACTGCGACCGGAGGCTGCCGCACAGGGCGACGATGTCGATGCGGCGATCGGCGTCGGTTCGGAATTCGGTGGTCATCGATGAGCGTTTCGGTTGGCGTGGTGCGCAGCCGCGTCACGCGGACCGGACGGATTATCGCATCGGCGTTCGATCGGCGTCGGCCATCCCGGCCGCGTGTGCGAATGCGCCGATTTGCCATCCGTTGCCGAGCAACAGCCGCCGCGTATGCAGCGCGCCGTGCACGTCGTCGGCGACGGTTTCGCCGAGATAGCGCAGCGCGCGGCCCTCGATATCGACGAAGCCGTGCCGGTAATCGTGCGCGAGCGTGGTCCATAGCTGCGCGGCGCCGACCGACTGGCGCGCGCCGCTGATCAGGCACAGGCCCGCGTCGAGCCCCCAGCGATACAGCGTCGTCGCGAGGCCCTTGCGTTGCGACGAGCCGCGCAGCCGCGTATGCGGCGCGCGCAGGTAGCGGTCCGCGCGGCGCGGGATTTCGGGAAGGCGGTTGAACACCGTGTAGCCGGCGAGTTGGCGCGCGGCCGGATCCTCGATGTACAGGAAGTATTCGCCGTCCGCCTCGCGGTGGCGGACGATCAGGCCCGAGCGGCCGAGCGCGACGGCCGGCAGGCCGTGCAGGCGATGGCCCGGCTGGTGGAGGCGCGCGTAGAGCGTGTCGAGTTCATCGTCGATGTCGTGCTGGGAATGCTGTACGTCGATGCGCATGGCAAAGGTCGCCCGTCCCGGGCGGTTCGAGAAAGGGGTTCATCGCAACAAGGGGAGAGGAACGGGTGCGGCCCCCGGGCTCGGCGAAGCGAGCCGGGGCCGCGAATCAGCTGGGGATGTGCTGGAAACCGGCGGCGATCGCGGCGAGGCCCGCGATGCAGAGTGCGAACAGGATCAGGACTTTGTGGATCACGCCTCTTTCCTCATGAATGCGCGGCGCCGGCGGGCGGCATCGCGGAGACGGTGAGCGGCGGGCATGGCCCGCGCGGCCGTCGTGCGGGACGACGGTCGGGTGTCCGGCGGCGAGACGCACGCGGACGGCCGGAACCATACGCCAGGCGATCGGGCTGGGCAATCGGACTGGCGGGGAAAAGCGACGAAAAGCGGAGAAAAGCGTTGTTTCGCGACAATTGGCCGCAACGGAGCTGCGTTACTGCGATGCTCGATGCGCGCGAACACGGAGCGTTCGGAGGGCGGGCGAGTGCATGGCTGCCACGTACGCCAGCACGTGTTGCGCGAGCGTGACCGTCAGCTTGCCACCGCGCGCTCGTAAAGCGACGCGATATATCCGCTCGCCATCGGCCGCAGCGACACGCGCGCGAACCCCAGCGCCTCGTAGTACGCACACAGCTTCGCGTTGCGCGGATCGCAATCGAGCCGCAGAAACGGGCGCCGGCGCGCGCGTACCTGATCGGCGCACCAGTCGATCGCGTGGCGGCCAAGCCCGTGGCCGTGGAAGCCGTCACGCACCGAGAGCCGGTGCACGTAGCCGGCGACCGGGTCCTGCGGCCCCCAGTACGCTTCGTCCTGCCACGTCAGCATGAAGATCGCGGCGGCCACGCCGTCCTGTTCGACGACGTGAACCTTGCCGTCGTCGAGCATCGGCAGCACGTCGTGCTCGGTTCGCGCGCGGTGTCCCCATGCCATGTCGTCGTGGGCGATCTTGAACGCGACTGCATCGGAGAGGATGCGCGCGACGATCGCCGCGTCGCCGGTGGTTGCCGGTCGTATCGTTTTGCCGTTCATCGTTGGAATCGCACACTGTCCGTCGGGGAGCGCCATTGTGCGCCGGGGCCGGCGAAACGTCGACGCTTGTGCGCCGCCCCGGCCTCCAGTCGATGCGTCAGGCCGGCTGCTGCACCCCGAACGCCTGCCTGATCCGCGCGAACAGCCCGTGCTCCGCGATCCATTCGGCATACGCGCGATAGTCGGGGTCGCGCATCAGGTGGCGTTCTTCCGTCTTCGCGCGCAGGTAATAGATCAGGTTGACCGCGACGAGCGCGGCGCAGTGCATGAGCCCGATCTGCCAGCCGAGCGGCTCGACGAACGGCACCGACACCATCCAGTACGACAGGTTCTTCGTGATGTACGCCGGATGCTTCGTGAAGCGGTACGGGCCCGACGTGATGATCCCGCGATGGGTGAGGTTCGAGAAGCGCAGCCCGAACGAGATCGTCGACAGCGCGTACGTCAGCAGCAGCAGGATGATCAGCGCGCCCCAGATCACGCGCAGCGTCGGCGCGGACAGCAGCCAGTTGTCCCAGAACAGCGAGCCTTCGTAGCGGATGTAGTGGCCCGAGATCAGCGACCAGAACGGTTGGTAGCAGATCAGCGCGGCGCCCCAGCCGAGTGCCGTCGGTTCGACCGTGCGCACGTGGCTGTCGAGGATGCGGAACGTGCACAGATAGCCGACGGTGCCGAACATCAGGTCCATCGTGAACGACAGGTCGTACATGAACGTGAAGGTCGCGATCGACATCGGCGCGCTCATCGCGTGCGCGAGCGACGCGGTCAGATGATCGGCGTCCTTCGACAGGTAGACGGTCATCAGCGGCAGGAAGAACGTCTTCACGCCCCAGCCGGCGAGCATCTCGCGCACCGGCTGCCAGCTCGCGGGCTTCTCGCGGCGGAACAGGAAGCGGCCCCACAGCAGGTACGCGTCGTCGGTTTCGCGCTGATGGCGGTCCATCCACATGAAATAGAACGGCGCGGCGACGATCACGTACGGCGCGAGCGCGCGCAGCAGCGACCAGAACGGCAGGTAGAAATCGCCGTGATATTCGGGCAGCAGCCAGTACAGCATCCCGATGCCCGCGTAGATCGACGTGAGCGCGCCGAGCCGTGTCGTGACGCGCGCGAGGCTAAGCGGCCGCACGGCCTGGCGCGACAGCCCCGCGCTCGGGCGCAGGTAGACGCGCGAGATGAGGATTTCGTGCAGCGCGATCGTGCCGATGATCGCGAGGCTCGCGATGATCGCGCGCGTCGCGGCGTCGAGGGCCGGCTGGTCGCGCGTGAACCACAGCGCGAGGAGCCCGGCCGTGATGCCGAGCAGGCCGGCACGGAACGGTGTGGCGGAACGGGGCGGGCGGTCCTGGACCGCGGCGATGCCGTCGAGCGTGGAATTCATGATCGGATCCTCGTCGGGATGAGGGCCGGCGCCCCCGCTTGGCGGGTGACGCCGGCCGTCGGCCGGGCTTTGTATTGATGCGTGCCCGGCCATTGGCCTGTGGTTCTGGTAGGTAAGACGTTACTTCTTGGTGCCGCCGCCCAGCAGACCGCCGAGGAGGTTCGTCACCGGCGACAGCAGGTTGGCTGCACCACCCGCGGCACCGCCGTTCGAGCTGCCGGTCAGGCCGGCCGCCACGGTGCCGCTGCCGGCCGGTGTCGTCGCGGTGCCGGCCGCGCCGCTCGGGGTGACCGTCGCGCCGGCACCGGCGCCGCCGGCCGGCGTCGTCAGCGCGCCCGTCAGCGTGCCGACCGGGCCGCTCGACAGCAGGCCGCCGAGGGTGCCCGTCACGTTGCCGCCCGGCGTCGTGACCGTGCCGGTGAGGCTTGCGCCGAGCGGCGTCAGCGAGTTGACGAGGTTGGTGACCGGCGCCAGCAGGCCGCCGACACCCGACCCACCGGTGCCGCTCGTACCGCCGGTTCCGCTGGTGCCGCCCGAGCCGAGGCCGCCGAGTGCGCCCGTCACGGTACCGAGCAGGCCGGTGACTGGTGCCAGCGGGCCGCCGCCGGTGCCGCTCGTGCCGCCGGTCCCGCTGGTGCCGCTCGAACCGAGGCCGCCGAGTGCGCCGGTCAGCGAGCCGAGCAGGCCCGTGACCGGTCCGAGCGGGCCGCCGCTCGTGCCGCTGGTGCCGCCCGAACCGCTCGAACTGCCGCCGCCGAGCCCGCCCGTCAGCGTGCCGAGCAGGCCCGTGATCGGGGCGAGCGGGTTGCTGCCGCCCGTGCCGCTGCTGGAGCTGCCTGCGTTGTTGTCGTGGACGAGGCCGCCGGTGGACGTCACCGTGTTGCCGAGCTGGGCCACGACGCCGCCGAGACCCGCGCCGAGCGGGTTGTCGGTCGCGCCGCCGACCTTCGTGCCGGCGGTGGCGAGGCCGTTGCCGAGCGTGCTCAGCAGGCCGTTGAGCGGTGTGCCGAGCAGCGTTACGCCGCCGAGCGTCTGCGTGGCGCCCGGTGTCGTGACGCCGCCGGTCAGCGTGTTCGTGATCGGGTTGATCACCTTGCCGACCTGCGTCTCGAGCTGCTGGACCGGCGAGCTGTTCAGCGCCGTGTTGAGGCCGGATGCGGTCGAGTTGACCGCGCCGCCGACGGTGTTGACGAGATCGCCGACGAGCGTCGTCACGGGCGACAGCGGCGACAGCGGGCCCGAGCCGAGGCTCTTCACCGCGTTGCCGAGGTTGTTGACCGTGCCGCCGGCGCCGGTCAGCAGGCCGGTGGTCGACGTCAGCGTCGGTCCGAGCGGGTTCGCCGACACGCCGATCGAGCCGAGGCCGGCCGCGACGCCGTTGCCGAGCGACTGCACGCCGTTGCCGAGGCTCGTGACCGCGTTGCCGATGCTGGTGGCCGTCGTCGGGTTCGTGCCGGGAATCTGCACGCCGCCGATCTGCGCGCCGCCGTTCGCGACCGTCGTGCCGAGTGCCGTCACGAGGTTGCCGGATTTCTGGAGGACATTGCCGAGCGGGGTGACGCCGGTGCCGGAGGTGCCCGAGGTGCCGGAAGTACCCGACGTACCGGAGGTACCCGAGGTGCCAGACGTACCGGAGGTGCCGGAAGTGCCCGAGGTGCCGGAAGTACCCGAGGTGCCGGAAGTACCCGAGGTGCCGGAAGTACCCGAGGTACCGGAAGTGCCCGACGTGCCGGAGGTACCCGAGGTGCCAGAGGTACCCGACGTACCGGAAGTACCCGACGTACCGGAAGTGCCTGACGTACCGGAAGTACCCGAGGTGCCGGAAGTACCCGAGGTACCGGAAGTACCCGACGTACCGGAAGTGCCCGACGTGCCGGAGGTACCCGAGGTGCCGGAAGTACCCGACGTGCCGGAGGTACCTGACGTACCGGAAGTGCCCGAGGTGCCGGAAGTACCCGACGTACCGGAAGTGCCCGAGGTGCCGGAAGTGCCCGAGGTACCGGAAGTGCCCGACGTGCCGGAGGTACCCGAGGTGCCGGAAGTGCCCGAGGTACCGGAAGTGCCCGACGTGCCGGAGGTGCCCGACGTGCCGGAGGTACCCGACGTACCGGAGGTACCCGACGTACCGGAGGTACCCGAGGTGCCGGAAGTGCCCGAGGTGCCAGACGTACCTGAGGTGCCGGAAGTACCCGACGTGCCGGAGGTACCCGAGGTGCCCGACGTACCGGAAGTACCCGACGTACCGGAAGTGCCCGAGGTGCCAGACGTACCCGAGGTGCCGGAAGTACCCGAACTACCGCCCCCCGACGTCCCCGACGAACCGCCGCCGGACGTGCCGGAAGTCCCCGAGCTGCCGCCCGTCCCCGACGTGCTCGGCTTGATCGTCGGCGGGGTCGTCGGTCCGTCGACCGAACCGCAACCATATAGCGCGAGCAGCGACGTGACGGCCATCGTTACCGTCGTCTTCTTGAAAATGTTGTGCATGTTGGCCTCGACATTGGAAGTGTGTCCAAGCCTGCACTGCAAATTCCGCGCCACGACAGGTTCCGCGAAACGGTGTCGCGCTTTGTTGCGAAAATCGGGAATATCAACGCGATTTAAACGCATGAATGACGGTTTCGCGCGGCCGGCGCGTAAGGTGCGTCAGTGCGTGCATGGCGATGTTCCCATGAGCCGCCGTAACGCGCGGCGCAATGTTACGTAGCGTTCGACATCGCGTCACGCGATCGGCCGCGAATCGAGGGCCGCGTCTTTGACGAAACGTGCTGGCCCCGTGAACATGGCGCGACATCTCCCGGCCGCCGGCGCCGCCGAAACGGTCACGACCTCACACAGGACACCGACATGAGCGAACAGGACAGGGAATACGGCAAGGCGCGGCGGATCGACGTGATGGGCGAGGCGTTCGTCGAGCGCGCGATGCGCGACCTCGACGGTTTTTCGCGGCCGCTGCAGAACTGGCTGAACGAACACGCGTGGGGCAGCACGTGGCAGCGGGGCGGGATCGACCTGAAGACACGCAGCCTGTGCACGTGCGCGATGCTGGCGGCGCTCGGCCGCAGCACGGAACTGAAAGGTCATATTCGCGGTGCGCTCAACAACGGCGCGAGCCTTGTCGAGATCCGCGAGGTGCTGCTGCACAGCGCGCTGTACGCGGGCGCGCCGGCCGCGGTCGAGGCATTCCGCAGCGCGCGCGAGGTGATCGCGGATCTCGGGCTGTCGGTGCCCGACGACGAAGCCTGATTCCGCCGCAGCGCCGGCGGTCCGGCACGGGATCAGGCCTCGTTTCGTTCCGGCTTAGTGCTGGGTGCTCAGTGCTCGACACGCGCCGCTTGCGCGGCGGCATCGGTCGGCGCGGCGGCGACTTCGAGCAGCCAGTCGGCCGTCGCATCGGGAATCGTGATCGGCAGCATGTGACCGCCTTCGACGACCTTCAGCCGCACGCGCGCCGATTTCTTCGCCAGCGCGTCGCCGTGCTCGCGCCAGTTCAGGATCGGATCGGCGCGGCCGTACAGCACGTCGACCGGCAGCGCGAGGTCCGCGTATCGGCGCTCCATCGCGGGCAGGTCGACGGGCGCCGACAGCAGGTCGGTCGCCGTCGCATAGAACACGTGCGGCCGCATGCCGAGCAGCCCGCCGCCCTTGACCGGGAAGTCGCGCGGCACGTCTTCCGGCGCGAACACCTGGCGCACGGCCTTGCGACCGGTCAGGATCGTCAGCGGGATCGCGAAGGTCCACGACACGAAACGGCGCACGAGCGGCGACGGCAGCATCAGCGGCCGGAACGGCGCCGGCGGCTCGGGCTGCTGGTGCGACAGCGGCGCGATCAGCGCGAGCCGGCTCACGCGGTCCGTGTGGTTGAGGCCGACCGCGAGCGCGATCGCGCCGCCGAGCGAATGGCCGACGAGCACGGGCTTGTCGAGCCGCAGCGCGTCGATGAACGCGGCGACCGTGCGGGCCTGCGCGAACACGTTCGCCTGCGAACCCGCGCCGCGGATCGAGCGGCCGGCGCCGGGCCGGTCGATGAGGATCACGCGATGCTGCTGCGCGAGCCGCGTGAGCGGCAGGTACGCGAAGTTGCGCAGCTGCCCCGCGAGCCCGTGCACGAACACGATCGGCGGGCCGTTGCCGTATTCGACGTAGTGGATGCGGTCGCCGCCGATGTCGACGAAGCGGCCTTCGGGCGGAAATGCGCGCGTCACGCGACGGGCCACATAAGCGGAAAACAGCGCGAGCGCGGCGAGCACCGCGACGACACCGAGCAGCACGTTCTGGATCAGATGGAGCGTATGGGTCATGTTGGTCTCACCGGGTTTCGAGTGCGGGTTCGGCAACCGGTGCGGTGGCGGCCGGGCCGGCTTTCGCGCGGCGTTCGAAATGCATCGCCGAATCGGCGAGCGCGCTGAACTTCAGCGATGCGAGATCGAGCACGTAATTCTGATGGAATTTCCACGGCTTGCGGTGGCCCTGCTTCGGCAGGATGCCGGCCGCGCGCTGGATGTAGCCCGAGCTCAGGTTGACGGCCGGCACGTCGCCGAGATCGCCGGCCCCGAGCCGCGGCACGCACGTGTCGTAGCCGTTCGCACGCATGTGGTTGAGCAGCCGGCACACGTAGCGCGCGATCAGTTCGGCCTTCAGTGTCCACGACGCGTTCGTGTAGCCGAACGACGACGCGAGGTTCGGCACGTCGCTGTACATCATCCCCTTGTACGACACGGTGTCCGGCAGGTCGACCGCGCGGCCGTCGACCGTGACGCGCGCGCCGCCGAGCATCTTCACCTTCAGCCCGGTCGCGGTGACGATCACGTCCGCGTCGAGCTGCTGGCCGCTCTTCAGCTTGAGGCCGGTCGGTGTGAAGCGCTCGATCTCGTCGGTGACGATCGATGCTCGGCCCGCGCGGATCGACTTGAACAGGTCGCCGTTCGGCACGAGGCACACGCGCTGGTCCCACGGCATGTAGCGCGGCGTCAGGTGCTTCGCGACGTCGAAGCCGGGGCCGAGCTGCTTGCCGGCCGCGCGGATGATGAACTTCTTCGTTTGATCGGGTTTGCGGCGCGACACGTTGTACAGGTACATCGTCAGCAGCACGTTCTTCACGCGCACGAGCCGGTGCGCGAGCCGCGACGGCAGCACGCGGCGCAGCGCGTTCGCGACCTTGTCGCGTGCGGGCAGCGACACGATGTAGGTCGGCGAGCGCTGCAGCATCGTCACGTGCTGCGCGTCGGCCGCCATCGACGGCACGAGCGTGACGGCCGTCGCGCCGCTGCCGATCACGACGACGCGCCGGTTCGCGTACGACAGATCCTTCGGCCAGTGCTGCGGATGCACGAGCTTGCCCTCGAACGTGTCCATACCGGGCCAGTCGGGCCGGTAGCCGGCGTCGTAGTCGTAGTAGCCGCTGCACATGAACAGGAAACGGCAGGTATAGACGAGTGTGTCGGCCGCGCCGTCGCGCGTGCGCTCGATGCGTACCGTCCAGCGCGCGCGGTTCGAGTCCCAGTCGGCCGCGACGACCTTCTGGCCGTAGCGGATCGTCTTGTCGATGCCGTAGGTGCGTGCGGTGTCGCGGATGTAGTCGAGGATCGTCTGGCCGTCCGAGATTGCCTTGTCGCTGTGCCACGGGCGGAAGCTGTAGCCGAGCGTGAACATGTCGGAATCCGAACGGACACCCGGATAGCGGAACAGGTCCCAGGTGCCGCCGCTCGCCTCGCGCGCCTCGACGATCGCGACGCTCGCATGCGGGCAGCGCTGCTTCAGGTGATACGCGGCGCCGATGCCGGACAGGCCGGCACCGACGATCAGCACGTCGAGGTCGCGGTTGTCGCCGTCGTCGCGGCGGGCGCCGGGGGCGGGCGGCGCGTCGCGCCGGTCGGTCGTCGTCGAGGTCATGCGGGATCCTTGGTCGGCGTGGTCGGGAGTGCGGCCGGGGCGTGGGTGCGTTCGAGGTTGCGTGCGCGGGCGCGGCGCACGTAGCGCAGCATCAGCCGCTGGTAACCGGCGCCGAGCACGCGTGCGATCCGGTCGAGACGGCGCGCGTCGGCGCCGACGAGCACGCGGCGCGCATTACGCTCGACGCCCGCGAGAATCTGCCGCGCGGCATCGTCGGCCGTCGTCGCGTTGATCAGGCGGTTCGCCTGCCGGCGATGGGTCGCTTCGTCCTGGCCCGTGAGCGCGTGGATGCTGGTATCGACGCGGCTCGCGTCGACGATGTTCGTCGCGACGCCGCCCGGATGCACGCAGGTCGCGCTCACCGGCGCGCCGTCGAGTTCGAGCTCCATCCGCAGCGCCTCGGTGAAGCCGCGCACCGCGAACTTGGTTGCGTTGTACGCGCTTTGCGTCGGCATCGCGACGAGCCCGAACAGGCTCGACGTGTTGACGACGTGCCCGTCGCCCGACGCGCGCAGATGCGGCAGGAACGCCTGCGTGCCGTGCACGACGCCCCAGAAGTTGATGCCGACGATCCATTCGAGATCGGCGATGCGCGCGGTCTCGGCGCTGGCGGCCAGCGACACGCCCGCGTTGTTGAAGACCAGGTTGACCTTGCCGTGTTCGGCGCGGACGAAGTCGGCCCACGCGAACACCGCGTCGCGGTCGGCGACGTCGAGCCGCCGCGTGCTCACGCGCACGCCGTGCTGCGCACAGGCGGCCGCCGTGCCGGCGAGCCCGACATCGTTGACGTCGGCGAGCGCAACCGCGCAGCCGCGCCGCGCGAGCTCGACCGCGAGGCTGCGGCCCATGCCCGAACCGGCGCCCGTGATCGCGGCGACTTTCCCGGAAAACCCCTTCATCCGTCGTTCCTCCCGTTCCGCTTGCGCTGCGCCGGCGGCGCGTCTATTGTGGTGTTGATCGTCACCACTTTAGTTTTCGGGTGTCCTGATGTCAAATAGCGGAATGGAGAAAGCACTCGAAACGGAAAAACGGGGCCGCTCGTATGGCGGCGTGGCGCCCGAGGTGCGTGCCGCCGAGCGGCGCGATGCGTTGATCCGCGCGGCGACGCGCGTGTTCGGCACGGTCGGGTTCCGCAAGGCGACCGTGCGGTCGATCTGTCAGGAAGCGAAGCTGAACGATCGCTATTTTTATGCGGCGTTCGCCAGCACCGAGGATTTGCTGCGCTGCACCTACCTGCATCACGCGCAACAACTGCATGACGCGGTCGCGCAGGCGGTCGCCGCGCGCGGCGGCGATCTGCGCGAGAGCGTCGACGCGGGGCTTGCCGCGTTCTTCGCGTTCCTGCGCGACCCGTGCGCGGCGCGCGTGCTGCTGCTCGAGGTGATGGGCGTGAGCCCGGACACCGACATGACCTACCAGCGCATGCTGATCGATTTCGGCAAGCTGATCATGGCAATCGGCGCGCCCGGCGAAGCGACGACGCCCGCGGAGCGCACCGAGCAGCGGCTGATCGGGCTCGCGCTCGTCGGCGCGATGACGAACGTCGGCGCGGCGTGGCTGCTCACCGACTATCGCGACCCGGAAGCGCAGATGGTGGCGAGTTGCAGGAAGGTGCTGCTGGGGACGTTGCGGGAAGCGGGGTAGACGGGCGCGAACAGGCGCGGGTCGCGTGCGATCATCCATCGCGGGGCATGCCTACAGGGAGCTTATGCAAGTACGAAATCGGTGGTTTTTCCACGCGGGCATGGCTGCTGCCGTGCTGAATCTGACGGGGTGCGGCTGCTGGCCGCTTGAACAAACCTCGCGTTACGAATCCGAGTGGAAGTCTCAGAGCGTCGCGGCGCTGTTCAAGAACGCGGACCGGGAAGGCGATGCCTGCGTCGATGCGCTTTACACACAACACCTGAAGGACGCCGTTTCGGCTTGCAACAACGGCGAGTATGAAAAAATTCGCAACCGCATCAGCGGGGAGCCCGTCAGGACCGGGCTCGCGAAGGCGACTTGCGAAGAGGCGCAAGTCGAACTGGATCACGGTATTCCCGCGAAAATCGACCAACGGATCTTCAATCTGAATCCGTTCCCGGATGAGTTCTCGTCGTGCATGACCCAAAAAGGATTCAAGCTCGAACAGGTCGAGAAAAAAGAGTGCTACGTGAAGATCATGTGACGGGGCGTTGACCTGTCGCCGCATTGTCCGCGCCGGATCAACGCGGCGCGACTCACGGATGCGCTCACCGGGCGAGCCGTTTGGCGATACCGCCAGGGCGGCCGAATCGTGCCGTTGCGCCCAGTCAACCGGCTGTGCGTTTCGATCGCGTCGCGCGCGCCGGCGTCGGCCGCGTTTCCCCAATTCTCTCCTTCATCGCATCGATGAACGCCCGCACCTTCGGCGACGGCAGCCGCGTCGACGGATACACCGCATGAATCCCGGCCGGCGCCGCGCGCCATGCGGGCAGCAGCCGCACGAGCCGGCCGGCCGCGACGTCGTCGGCGGTCGAGAAATCCGTCAGCAACCCGAAGCCGCCGCCCGCGAGCACGATCGCGCGGCACGCCGTCGCGGTATTCGACACGACCGGCGCGACGCAGCGCACCGACGCGTTGCCGCCGCGCGCGTTGTCGAGTTCGAGCGTGTGCGGGCGCGGCAGCGTCGACAGCATCACGAACGGCAGCGCGGCGAGCGCATCCGTGTCGCGCGGCAGCCCGTGGCGCGCAACGAACGCGGGGCTTGCAACCAGCCATTTCTCGTACGTGCCGAGCTGCACCGCGCGATAGTTCGAATCGGCGAGGCGGCCGATGCGGATCGCGACGTCGAGGTTGTCCGCGACGAGATCGACGACGCGGTCGTTCGCGACGAGCTCGACGTCGAGCCCCGGATGCGCGTCGCGCAGCGCGACGACGGCCGGCGCGACGACCAGCGCGCCGTAGTCGATCGGCACGCTCACGCGCAGCGTGCCGCGTAGCGGCCCCGTATCGGACGACACCGCGTCGAGCGCGCTTTCGGTGGCGCGCATGATGTCGCGGCACGCGTCGTAGAACGCGCGCCCCGCATCGGTCACGCTCAACCGCCGCGTCGTGCGCACCAGCAGGTTTGCGCCGACCTCGGATTCGAGGCGCTGCATGTGCGTGCTGACGACCGTCTTCGCGAGGCCGAGCCGCTCGGCCGCGGCCGTCAGCGAGCCGGCCTCGACCACCGCGACGAAGATCGCCAGCCGGTTCAGGTTCACGTCGCGCAGATCGGCCATCGTCGATTGTCCTATGAGAGCGGATAATGTTTCAGCGATTATCCGTCTTCTGGCCGCGAACGGCGAGCGTTACGCTGGAGCCGTTCGTCGCCGATTCCCGGCGGCGCGAGATTCCGGAGTGTTTTCATGTCCGCCGCCAGCCAGTCTGCGTCCGCCAAGCCCGCCTCGCCGATCCGCGTCTATTCGTTCCTGCTGTCCGGGCACGCGCACCGCGTCCGGTTGTTCGTGTCGCTGCTCGGTTTGCCGGCCGAAACCGTCGAGGTCGATCTCGCGGCCGGCGCGCAGCGCGATCCGTCGTTCCTCGCGCTCAATCCGCTCGGGCAAGTGCCCGTGATCGACGATGGCGGTACCGTGATCGCCGATTCGAACGCGATCCTCGTTTATCTCGCGAAGCGCTACGGCGACGCGCACTGGCTGCCCGACGATCCGGCCGGCGCGGCGGTCGTGCAGCGCTGGCTGTCGTATGCGGCCGGCCCGATCGCGACGGGGCCTGCCGCGGCGCGGCTCGTGACCGTGTTCGGCGCGCCGCTCGACCAGGATGCGGCCAAGCGCACGGCCGCGAAGCTGCTCGACGTGATCGATCGCGAGCTGGCCGGCAAGCCGTTCGCGGCCGGCGCGCAGCCGACGATCGCGGATATCGCCGCGTACTCGTACATCGCGCATGCGCCGGAAGGCGGCGTGTCGCTCGAACCGTATCCGCACGTGCGTGCATGGCTCGCGCGCGTCGAGGCACTGCCGGGCTTCGTCGCCATGCCGACGACGCGCGTGGGCCTGCTCGCCGCGTAACCTCACTCAACGCCACGCCTTCTCCGGGAGAACGCGATGAACGCCCCGACCGCCGTCGTACCAGGCTGGGAACTCGATGCCGCGCCGTTTCACGCGGGCGAACTCGCCGTGCAGCAGCGCGCGGGCGTCACGGAGGCCGCGGGTTCGGCCGGCCGGCGCGGGATCCGGCGCTTCATGCCGGACCAGCACCGGACGTTTTTCGCGCAACTGCCGTTCTTCGTGCTCGGCGGCGTCGATGCGCAGGGGCAGCCGTGGGCGACGTTGCGGGCCGGCGCGCCGGGCTTCTTGACGTCGCCGGACGCGCGCACGCTGCGCATCGCCGCGCCCGCGCTGCCGGGCGATCCGCTGGCCGGCGCGTGGCGGCCGGGCGCGCCGCTCGGCGGGCTCGGGATCGAGTTCGATACGCGGCGGCGCAATCGCGTCAACGGCGTCGTGCGTGCCGTCGACGACGATGCGCTGACGATCGCGGTCGAGCAGAGCTTCGGCAACTGCGCGAAGTACATCCAGGGCCGCAAGCCGACGTTCGTCGCGCGTGATGGCGATGCGCACGGCGCGCCCGACGTGTCGGATCAACTCAACGATGCGGATCGCGCGCTGCTCGCGCAGGCCGATACGTTCTTCGTCGCGAGCGCGAACACGTCGGCGGACGCGGGCGCCGCGCGCGGCGCGGACGTGTCGCATCGCGGCGGGATGCCGGGCTTCGTGCGCGTCGACGATGCGCGCACGCTGACGACGCCGGATTTCAGCGGCAACCGCTTCTTCAACACGCTCGGCAACCTGCAGCACGATCCGCGCGCCGGGCTGCTGTTCGTCGATTTCGACAGCGGCGACCTGGTGTACGTCGCCGCGCGCGCCGAGATCGTGTGGGACGGGCCGCTCGTCGCGTCGTTCGACGGCGCGCAGCGCGTCGTGCGGTTCCATGTGCGGGAAGTGCGGCGCATGCGCGCGGTGCTGCCGTTCCGATGGTCGGCGGTCGAACGCGCGCCGCAGTTCGCGGCGATGGCGGCGGGCGCGGCGACGACGGTCACACCCGCGCCCGCGCCGTCCGTATCGGCAAGCGCGTGGCGGCCGCTGCGCATCGCGAGGATCGTCGACGAAGCGCGCGCGATCCGCTCGTTTCATTTCGAACCGGCGGACGGCGGCACGTTGCCCGCCTACGAAGCCGGGCAGCATCTGACGCTGCGTATCACGCTGCCGGGCAGCGACGCGCCGTCGATTCGCAGCTTCACGCTGTCCGATGCGCCGGGCGGCGCACATTACCGGATCACCGTGAAGCGCGACGGGTACGTATCGGCCTGGCTGCACGATCACGCGCAGGCGGGCATGACGCTCGACGCGCAGATGCCGCGCGGCCGCTTCACGTTCGATGCCGCGAGCCCGCGCCCGGCCGTGCTCGTGTCGGCCGGCATCGGCATCACGCCGATGGTCGCGATGCTGCGCGGCGCGCTGGCCGACGCCGCGCCGTCGCGCCGCGTGGTGTTCGTGCACGGTGCGCGTGAAGCGGCCGACCGGCCGTTCGCGGCGGATCTGGCGCGTGTCGCGGCCGCCGATGCGCGGCTGTCGCTCCACTGGTTCGACAGCCGCCCGAGCGGCGACGCAGCAGCGCAGGCGGGCCGCATCGACATCGCGCAACTGAAGCGGATCCTGCCGTTCGACGACTACGACTTCTACCTGTGCGGGCCGTCGGCGTTCATGCGCGACCTGTACGACGGGCTGCGCGCGCTGAACGTGCCGGACGAGCGCATCCGTTTCGAGGCGTTCGGGCCGTCGAGCGTGGCCCGCACCGCGACCCGCGCGGCGGGCATGCCGGCGGTGCCGAGCGTGCCGGTCGTGTTCCGGCGCACGGGGCGGGAAGCCGCATGGACGCCCGTCGACGGCACGCTGCTCGAATTCGCGGAAGGGCAGCGCGTCGCCGTGTCGTCCGAATGCCGCTCCGGTTCGTGCGGCACATGTGCGACGCGCGTGCTGTCCGGTGCGGTCGACTACGAGCAAATGCCCGATGCGGCGGTCGAACCCGGCTGCGCGCTGCTGTGCGTCGCGCGGCCCGCGCAAGGGGCCGCGGAGCCGCTCGTGCTCGACCGCTGACGCGCCTGCGACATGCCGCCGCAGATGGCGTGCTGCGCGAAAATCGCGTGCAACTGCTTCTTTTTTCGGATGCCGGTCGGATCGACGATAGCGTCAACCGATAGACGAAAGGAGCAACATCATGAAACTGCTCGGCATGATCAAGCTGGTCCTGTGGAGTTTCTTCGGCGTGCGCAACAGCAAGGCGCACGCGGCCGATCTCGCGAACGTCAACTTCACGCTGTTGCCGTTCGTGGCGATCCTGCTCGCGCTGCTCGTCGGCGCGATCATTTACGGCGTCGTGCATCTGGTCGTCGATCCGACGGTGACGATGCAGGGGTTCTGAGCGGCCCGTGAACCGCGAGCGGGAGATCGTTCCCGCTCCGGTTTCCAGCCGCATGACCGGCGCGTGATCGCGCTGATCTTCGAAATTGCCGCACGCGACGAGCATCGCGGCTACAGCGCCGCCGTTGCCGTGTTGCACGACTCGCGTTTCGCCTTTCCTGCTGTCCTTCCCCCCGTTCCGCCCAATTCCACGGCCTTCGGCCCCGCCCGGGGTAAAATGCGCGCCACGCCGCGATGTCGCGCGCGACGGGCAGGCCGCCGTTCCAGTGAACGGCGCGCGCCAGTGCCCGCCGTTCGCACCGTGGCGTTCGAAGCGCCCCCCGCATGACAAGACCGCGCGATGCAGCCGGCCGCCCGACAGGCACCCGACGAACCCGTCGACGGCTGCGTCGGTTCCCGGTGCGTCACCTGAATCCGATGTCCCATCCTGCGTCTTCCCGTCCGATCGGCCCGCATGCGTGCCGTATCGTCCGATTCGTCTGATGAATATCGTGCCGACGCATGCGTCCGGCGATCGGGAGCGGGTTCGTGCGCGGGCGCGCGCTTCGCAGCTTCGTAACGTGTTTCGACAGGGTCGAGTGGCGAGTTTTCCATCCAGAACAATGACGGTGAATAGAACAACAGCGTCGCCCGCACGGCGGCGGCGCGCGAAGGTCGGGCTCGGTGTCGGTCTCGGCATCACGCTTATCGCGGCGCAGGCGGCCGCGGCCCAGGGCGACACACCGGCACCGGATACCGATGCGGCCGGCAGCGCGACGCTGCCGACGATCACGGTGAGTGGCGAACGCGGCAATGCGTTTCGCGTGCGCAACGCGTCGGTCGCGGGGCTCGACGACACGCCGCTGCGCGATACGCCGGCGTCGGTGAGCGTCATGACGCGCGCGCTGCTCGACGACCAGCAGGCGAAGCGGCTGAGCGACGTCGTGCGCAACGACGCGTCGGTCGTCAACGACTATGCGCCGGTCGGTTATTACGAAGGCTTTGCGATCCGCGGTTTTCCGGTCGATCTCGCGAGCGCGATCCGGATCGACGGGCTGACGGTGTCCGGCGAGCAGAACGTGCCGCTCGAGAACAAGGAGCGCGTCGAGATCCTGAAGGGGCTCGCCGGCATCGACAGCGGCGTCGTCGCGCCGGGCGGCGTGATCAACTTCGTGACGAAGCGCTCCGCGAACGTCGCGAGCGTGACGACCAGCGTCGACAGCCGCGGCTCGACGTCGGCGGCCGTCGATCTCGGCCGCCGTTTCGGCCCCGACAACCAGTTCGGCTTCCGGATCAATGCCGCGAAGGAGAACATGCACTCTTACATCGACGGCACGAACGGGCGGCGCACGTTCGGCTCGATCGCCGCCGACTGGGACATCAGCCCGCGCGCGAGCCTGCAGCTCAACGCCGAATTCCAGCAGTGGATCCAGCGTTCCGCGCCCGGCTACCAGTTGCTCGGCGGCACCGTCGTGCCGTCCGTCAACACGACGTCGAAGGCGCTCGGCACGCAGCCGTGGGCGAAGCCGGTGACGACCGACGCGCTGAACCTGAACGCGCGTTTCGACTACCAGTTCAACGACGACTGGAAGGCCTATATCGCCGCGGGCCGCAGCCGCACGATGATCGACGACAACAGCGCGTTCGCGTACGGCTGCTCGTACGCGGCGAGCTGCACCACCGGCGCGACGTCGCCGTTCTTCTTCGGCGCGAACGGCGACTACGACGTCTACGACTTCCGCAGCCCCGGCGAATACCGGCGCAACGACGACCTGCGCGCGGTCACGACGGGCAAGTTCGCGACCGGGCCGCTGCGGCACGAGCTGACGCTCGGCGTGAGCGTGCAGCGCCGCGTCGTGCACATGGCCGACGCCGTGTACGACTACGTGGGCAGCGAGAACATCTACGGGCCCGATGTGGCCTTCGCGCCGTCGCCGAATTCGCCCGGGCCGTCGTATCCGCGCCTCGACGCGTGGCAGTACGGCGTGTTCGGGCTCGACCGCATCAGCATCGGCGAACACTGGCAGGTGCTCGCGGGCGGCAAGGAAGTGCTGCTGCGCCAGCGCAGCTGGAGCAGCCTCAACGGCGCCGATACGCGCACCGACCGCTCGGTGTTCCTGCCGCAGGTCGCGCTCGTCTACAAGCTGGTGAACGTGCTGTCGCTGTATGCGTCGTACAGCAAGGCGCTGTCGCTGGGCGACCAGGCGCCCGTGCGCGCGACCAACGCGTATGCGTTCCTGCCGCCCGTCGAGTCGCACCAGATCGAGCTCGGCGCGAAATACGACTGGCTCGACCGGCTGAGCCTCACGGCCGCCGTGTTCTCGATCAGCAAGCCGTTCCAGTTCGCCGATCCGGATGCGTCGGGCACGACCTACACGTTCGTGCAGCGCGGCACGCAGCGGCACCAGGGGATCGAGCTCGGCGCGGCCGGGCGCGTCACCGAGCGGCTCGGGCTGACGGCCAGCGTCGCGGCGATTCGCGCCCGCGCTTACGATTCGGGTTCGCCGGCGTACGAAGGGCACCAGATCATCAACGTGCCCGCGCTGCGCGCGTCGTTGTATGCGGATTACGCGGTGCCGGGCGTCGCGGGCCTGAACGTGCTCGGCGGCGTCGAGTACAGCGCGGCCCGCAACGCGAACGAGGAAGGCACCGCGCGCGTGCCGTCGTGGTTCGTGTTCAACCTCGGCGCGCGCTATACGACGAAGATCGGCGGTCATCGCACGGTGCTGCGCGTGTCGGTGGACAACCTGTTCAACAAGTTCTACTGGCGCGACGCGGGCGAACAGCAGGGCGATGCGTACCTGTTCCCGGGTGCGCCGCGCACCGCGCGCGTGTCGTTGACCTATGATTTCTGACCGGCCGGAATCGGCCGCGTGACGCGCGGCCCCGGCAGCCAACCTGGAGAGCACAGACGATGTCCCCACTCGAAATCGCCGGCGTGATCGTCAGCGCGCTCGCGATCTGGCTGACCGCGAAGCGGCGCATGCTGTGCTGGCCGGTCGGGCTCGCGTCGGTCGCGCTGTACGGCTGGATCTTCTTCGATGCGAAGCTGTACTCGGACATGCTGCTGCAGGGCGCGTTCGCGGTGCTGCAGGTGTACGGCTGGCAACGCTGGCTCGCGCAGCGCGCGAGCGAGGCCGGCGGTGGCGCGGCATCGGCAGGCGACGTCGCGCCGGTCACGGGCGTTCGGCCGCGGCAGATGCTGCCCGACCTGATCGCGGCCGTCGTCGGCAGCGCGCTGCTCGGCGGCATGATGGCGCGCTGGACCGATGCGGCACTGCCGTTCGTCGATGCGTCGCTGACCGCGTTCAGCCTCGTTGCGCAATACTGGACCGCGCGGCGCTACATCGCGTCGTGGGGGCTGTGGATCATCGTGAACGTCGTGTACGTCGGGATGTTCGTGTTCAAGGAGCTGTATCTGACGGCCGGGCTCTATGCGCTGTTCATCGGGCTCGCCGTCGTCGGCTGGCGCGACTGGAGCCGGACGGCCGCGACGCTGCGCGCGGCGGCCGGCGGCGCGCTCGCGCCGGGCGGCGGTGCGCGCTGATTCACGCGCCGATTCAACTACGGAGCAACGTCGTTCATGTCATTCCCACTCGAGCAGGACGGGCCCGTATCGCGTGACGTCGCGCCGCCGCAATTCGGCGTCGACGGCGTGCAGGCCGAACGCGACTGGCCGCTGATGACGCACGACGAGGTCGCGGCGGTGCTCGCGCGGATCGACGGCGCCGGCGAGCCGGCCCGGCTGACGTGGCACAGCCCGCGACAGTTCGCGGCGGCCGTGCTGGTGCGGATGGCGGACGGGCGCGGGCTGTTCGTCAAGCGTCATCACGTGAGCCTGCGCGATGTCGCGGGGCTCGAGGAAGAGCATCGCTTCATCGCGCATCTGCGCGAACGCGGGATGCCGGTGGTGGACGTGCTGGCGGATCGCGATGGTGCGACCGCGTTCGCATCCGGCGACTGGACCTACGAGGTGCATGTGCTCGCGCCCGGCGTCGACCCGTATCGCGGCGTGATGTCGTGGCAGCCGTTCACGCATCCCTCGCACGCGTACGCGGCCGGCCGCGCGCTCGCCGAGCTGCATCGCGCGTCGGCCGGCTACGACGCGCCCGCGCGGCCCATTCGCACGCTGTTGTCGAGTTTTCGCGTGCTGTCGTCGGCCGATCTGGCGGGCGCGCTCGAACGCTGGGTCGAGGCACAGCCGCTGCTCGTGCGCGCGCTCGGTGCGCGTGACTGGCGCGGCGACGTGGCCGACGCGATCGGTCCGTATCACGCGCGCCTCGTGCCGCTGCTGCCCGCGCTGCCGCCGCTGTGGACGCACGGCGACTGGCATGCGTCGAACCTGTTGTGGACCGATGCGGGGCCCGGCGCGCAAGTGCGCACCGTGCTCGATTTCGGGCTGTCGGATCGCACTTGCGCGGTGATGGATCTTGCGCTCGCGATCGAGCGCAATACCGTCGACTGGATGGCACCGGCCGATGCGCGGCGCGTCGAATACGCGCAGATCGACGCGCTGCTCGACGGCTACGAATCGCTCGAACCGCTGAGCGACGATGCCTATGCGGCGCTGGTCGCGCTGCTGCCGATCGTGCATACGGAGTTCGCGCTGTCGGAAGTCGCGTATTTCGGCTGCATCATCGACGCGCCGGCGATCGTCGACATCGCGTACGACGGCTACCTGATCGGGCACGCGCGCTGGTTCGGCGAACGCGACGGGCAGCAACTGCTCGACTGGCTGGTGCAACGCCGGCGCGCGAAGCAAGGGACCGTCTGATTCGCATACCGGGGAGGTCGGCACGCCTATGCCGATTCCCCGCACCGCTGCAGTCTTCCGTGCGGCCGTCGCGCCGCACGTTCACCGAATCCTCCTGATCGTCGACGCGGGACGCCGTTCCAGCGGGGTGCCGCACGCGTGCACGCAGCCGTGCCCAAGATGACGGAAATGTCATCTTCGCCTCATGTTCGCACTGCGGCAGGACCGTAGCATCGGTCGCAAACCGTTACCGCAGAACCGAACATGCTCAAGCTCACTCTCGCCGCGGCCATCGTCTTCGCGATGGCCGCGACGGCTCATGCGCAGCCGCCGTTGTCGTCGGCCCCGGCCCCGACCCCGGCTGCTTCCGGCAGCGCACCGCCGTCCGACGCACTCCCTGCCACGTCATTGACGCTTCCCGATGCGCTCGCGGTCGCGGCCCGGAACAATCCGGCGCTGCGCGGCGCGCGCGCGGACGTCGATGCGTCGGCCGGCGCGCTGATGCAGGCCGGCGCGCGCCCCAATCCCGAAGTGTCGTTCCTGCAGGAAGGTTTCAGCCGCGCCGAGCGCACGTCGACCGCGCTGATCAACCAGACCATCGAGCTGGGCGGCAAGCGTCGCGCGCGGCTCGACGTCGCGTCGTACGGACGTGAGTCCGCCAACGCGTCGCTCGACGAGCAGGGCGCCGTCGTGCGCGCCGACGTGATCGCCGCGTTCTACGGGCTGCTCGCCGCGCAGCGCCAGCTTCAGGTCACCGAGGAATCGGCCGCGATCGCCGCGCGCTCCGCGGATCTCGCCGGGCGTCGCGCGCAGGCCGGCAAGGTGTCGCCGGTCGAGGCGACGAAGGCGCACGTGGCGGCGGCCGGCGTGCAGATCGAAGTCGTGACCGCGCGCGGCCGAGTCGAGGTCGCGCGCGAGAAGCTGAACGCGGTGATGGGCGAAGCGCGCGGCGACCGGCTCGCGGTGCTCGGCGACCTCGAAGCCGTGCCGCCGGTCGAGCCGCTGTCCGCGCTGGCCGCACAGCTCGACGACGCGCCGCTCGCGCGGATCGCGCGCGCCGAGATGCTGCGCTCGAACGCGGCCGTGTCGCTCGAACGCGCGCGACGCATTCCGGACGTGACGGTCAGCGCGGGCGTGAAGCGGGTGACCACGGGCGGCGTGCCGGACAACCAGGCGGTGGTCGGCGTGTCGATCCCGATCCCGCTGTTCAACACGAACAAGGGCGCGCTGCTCGAAGCAACACACAAGGCCGAGCGCGCGAATGCCGATCTCGATCGCGAACGCACGCGCCTGCGGCTGGAGCTCACGCAGGCATACGCGAATTTCGAGGCCGCCGAGCAGGAAGCGCAGCGGCTGAAGGCCGACATCCTGCCGGCCGCGCGGCTCGCGCTCGACGCGATGTCGCGCGGTTACGAACTCGGGAAGTTCAGCTTCCTCGACGTGCTCGACGCGCAGCGCACGCTGTTCCAGGGGCAGTCGCAATACGTACGCGCGCTCGCCGGCGCGCACGCCGCCCGTGCCGACATCGGCCGTCTCGTCGGCACGCCGCTCGCGGCCGTCGCGCGATAAGCGCCCCTCTTACCTGAAGGATCATCATGTCACGCAGCAGAATCATCGTTATTGCGGCGGCCGTGCTCGGCGCCGCCGGGATCGCGCTCGGCGCGCTCGCCGTCACGCGGGGCGGGAGCAATGCATCCGCGCCCGCGGCCGCCGAAGCCGCGCGGCCGGCTGATGGCGTCGGCGCGCGCGGCGGCGTCGTGTTGAAGCGCGGCAGGCTCGCCGTCGAAATCGTGATGACGGAAAAACCCGGCGACGCGCGCCTCGTCGTCTATCCGTTCGTCGACGGCAAGCCGGCCGACAAGGGCGTGACCGTGTCCGGCACGCTGGTCCGCTACGACCGCTCGCACGAACCCCTGCGTTTCGACGCGGCCGGCCAGAAGTTCGTGTCCGCGCAACCGATCGCGAAGCCGCACGTGTTCGATGCGACGATCGACATCAAGGCGGGCAACGACGCCGCGTCGTTCCCGTTCGCGCGCGCCGACGGCGCGATCGCGCTGACCGACGCGCAGTTGGCGACGTCGAAGATCGCGCTCGCGAAGGCCGGCCCCGCGCAGATCGCGACGCCGTTCCAGTTGCCGGGCGAGATCAAGTTCAACGAGGATCGCACCGCGCACGTGGTGCCGCGCGTGGCCGGCATCGTCGAGCAGGTGTCGGTGTCGCTCGGGCAGAACATCGCGAAGGGGCAGGTGCTGGCCGTGATCGCGAGCACCGATCTCGCCGACCGGCGCAGCGAACTGCTGACGGCCGAGCGCCGGCTGTCGGGTGCACGCGCGACCTACGAGCGCGAACGTACGTTGTGGAAGGAGCGCATCTCGGCCGAACAGGACTACCAGCAGGCGCAGGTGCAGCTGCGCGAGGCCGAGATCGCCGTGCAGAACGCGCGGCAGAAGCTCGCCGCGCTGAACGCGCCGGTCGGCGCGGGCGCGCTGAACCGCTACGAGTTGCGTGCGCCGTTCGCGGGCACGATCGTCGAGAAGCATGCGACGCCCGGCGAGGCGATCGCCGCCGATGCCAGCATGTTCGTGATCTCCGACCTGTCGACGGTATGGGCCGAGATGGCCGTGCCCGCGCAGCGGCTCAACGACGTGCGGGTCGGCCGCGACGCGACCGTCAGCGCGACCGCGTTCGAATCGCGTTCGAGCGGCCCGATCGCGTATGTCGGGTCCTTGCTCGGTGAGCAGACGCGCACCGCGCCGGCGCGCGTCGTGCTGCCGAACCCGGACGGCGTGTGGCGCCCCGGGATGTTCGTGAACGTGTCGGTCGACGCGGGCAGGCAGGGCGTGCCGCTCGCGGTCGCGAGCGACGCGCTGCAGGACGTCGACGGTGCGCCGTCGGTGTTCGTGCGCTCGCCGAAGGGGTTCGTCGCGCAGGCCGTCGAGACGGGGCGGCGCGACGAACGCGCGACCGAAGTGCTGAAGGGGCTCAAGCCGGGCCAGGAATACGCGGCGTCAAACAGCTTCGTGCTGAAGGCCGAGCTCGGCAAGGGGAGCGCGGAACATGAATGAGCGATACGCGCGTGTCGTCGCACGATTCGCGGCCCGAAACGTGGCCCGCCCTGCGGCGCGCAATACGCCGCTCCGGGTGACCGGCCGGGCGGCCCGTCCGGTGCGGGCGACCGTTCCCCGTTTCAAGGAATACCGTCATGTTTGAGCGCCTGATCCGCTTTGCGATTGCGCACCGCTGGCTCGTGATGCTGGCGATCGCGGCCGTGGCCGCGCTGGGCGTCTTCAGCTACCAGAAGCTGCCGATCGACGCGGTGCCCGACATTACCAACGTGCAAGTCCAGATCAACACGGCCGCGCCCGGTTATTCGCCGCTCGAGGCCGAGCAGCGCATCACCTATCCGGTGGAAACCGTGATGGCCGGGCTGCCGGGCCTCGAGCAGACGCGCTCGATCTCGCGCTACGGGCTGTCGCAGGTCACCGTGATCTTCAAGGACGGCACCGACATCTATTTCGCGCGGCAACTCGTCAACGAACGCATCCAGGAAGCGAAGGACAAGCTGCCGCCCGGCATCGCACCCGCGATGGGTCCGACGTCGACGGGTCTCGGCGAGATCTACCTGTGGACCGTCGAGGCCGACGCGGCCGCGCGCAAGCCCGACGGCACGCGCTATACGGCGGCCGACCTGCGCGAGCTGCAGGACTGGGTCGTCAGACCGCAGCTCAGGAACGTGCGCGGCGTGACCGAGGTCAACTCGATCGGCGGCTACGTGAAGGAATACCGCGTCGCGCCGAATCCGGCGAAGCTGATGTCGTACGGGCTGACGCTCGCCGACGTCGTGCGTGCGCTGGAACGCAACAACGACAACGTCGGCGCCGGCTACATCGAGAAGCGCGGCGAGCAGTATCTCGTGCGCGTGCCGGGCCAGGCACGCACCGTCGACGACATCTCGAACATCGTGCTGACCAACGTCGGCGGCGTGCCGGTGCGGATGAAGGACGTCGGGGTGGTCGACATCGGCCGCGAGCTGCGCACGGGCGCGGCGACGTCGAACGGCGAGGAAGTCGTGCTCGGCACGGTCTTCATGCTGATGGGCGAGAACAGCCGGACCGTCGCGAAGGCCGTCGCCGCGAAGATGGAGGACGTGAACCGCACACTGCCGTCCGGCGTGAAGGCGATTCCGGTGTACGACCGCACCGTGCTCGTCGAGAAGGCCGTCGCGACGGTGAAGAAGAACCTGCTCGAAGGCGCGATCCTCGTGATCGCGGTGCTGTTCCTGTTCCTCGGCAATATCCGCGCGGCGCTGATCACCGCGCTCGTGATTCCGCTGTCGATGCTGATGACCTTCACCGGCATGGTGAACGCGAAGGTGAGCGCGAACCTGATGAGCCTCGGCGCGCTCGACTTCGGGATCATCGTCGACGGCGCGGTGGTGATCGTCGAGAACTGCGTGCGGCGGCTCGCGCATGCGCAGGCCGCCGCCGGCCGGCCGCTCACGCGCGACGAGCGTTTCGCGGAGGTGTTCGGCGCATCGCAGGAGGCACGCCGCGCGCTGATCTTCGGGCAACTGATCATCATGGTCGTGTACCTGCCGATCTTTGCGCTGACCGGCGTCGAAGGCAAGATGTTCCATCCGATGGCGATTACCGTCGTGATGGCGCTCGCGGCTGCGATGGTGCTGACCGTCACGTTCATTCCGGCGGCCGTCGCGCTGTTCATCGGCGAGCGGGTCGAGGAGAAGGAGAACCGGCTGATGGGCTGGGCGCGGCGCGCGTACGAACCGGTGCTTGCCGCGTTCATGACGCGCCCGGCGCGCGTGATGATCGGCGCGGGCGCGATCGTGCTGGTTACGCTCGGGCTCGCCACGCGGCTCGGCAGCGAGTTCATTCCGAGTCTCAACGAAGGCGACCTGGCCGTCTCCGCGCTGCGGATTCCCGGCACGAGCCTGTCGCAGTCGGTCGAGATGCAGAAGTCGATCGAGAAGACGCTGAAGACGCGTTTCCCCGAAATCGAGCGCGTGTTCGCGCGCACCGGCACGGCCGAGATCGCCGCCGACCCGATGCCGCCGAACCTGTCGGACGGTTACATCATGCTGAAGCCGGCCGATCAGTGGCCCGACCCGAAGAAACCGCGCGACACGCTCGTGCGCGAGATCGAGGAAGCGCTGGCCGAGCTGCCGGGCAACGCGTACGAGTTCTCGCAGCCGATCCAGCTGCGCTTCAACGAACTGATCTCGGGCGTGCGCAGCGACGTCGCCGTGAAGATCTTCGGCGACGACATGGCCGTGCTGAACCAGACCGGCGAGCAGATCGCGGCCGCGTTGCAGAAGGTGCCGGGCGCGTCCGAGGTGAAAGTCGAACAGACCACGGGCCTGCCCGTGCTGACCGTCACGCTCGACCGCGACAAGCTCGCGCGCTACGGCGTGAGCGTCGCCGACCTGCAGGACACCGTGGCCGCGGCCGTCGGCGGGCAGAAGGCCGGCACGCTGTTCCAGGGCGACCGTCGCTTCGACATCGTCGTGCGGCTGCCCGACGAGTTGCGCTCGGACATCGAGGCGATCAAGCGGCTGCCGATCGCGCTGCCCGCACCGGCGGCCGGTGCCCGCGCGCCGCTCGCGGCGGCGCCGTACGTGCCGCTCGCGGAGCTCGCGACGATCGACGTCGCACCCGGTCCGAACCAGATCAGCCGCGAGGACGGCAAGCGGCGCGTCGTCGTCAGCGCGAACGTGCGCGGCCGCGACGTCGGTTCGTTCGTCGCCGATGCGCGCGAGCAACTGCAGCAGGACGTGCGCGTGCCCGCCGGCTACTGGGTATCGTGGGGCGGGCAGTTCGAACAGCTGCAAAGCGCGAGCGAGCGCCTGAAGCTCGTCGTGCCGCTCGCGCTGTTCATGGTGTTCGTGCTGCTGTTCGTGATGTTCAACAACGTGAAGGACGGGCTGCTCGTGTTCACCGGCATACCGTTCGCGCTGAGCGGCGGCGTCGTGTCGCTGTGGCTGCGCGGGATTCCGCTGTCGATCACGGCGGCGGTCGGCTTCATCGCGCTGTCCGGCGTCGCGGTGCTCAACGGTCTCGTGATGATCTCGTTCATCCGCAACCTGCGCGACGAAGGGACGCCGCTCGACGTCGCCGTGCGCGAAGGCGCGCTCACGCGGCTGCGCCCGGTGCTGATGACCGCGCTCGTCGCGTCGCTGGGGTTCCTGCCGATGGCGTTCGCGACCGGCACCGGCGCCGAGGTGCAGCGCCCGCTCGCGACGGTCGTGATCGGCGGTATCCTGTCGTCCACGGCGCTGACGCTGCTGGTGCTGCCCGTGCTGTATCGCGTCAGCCATGCGGTGTCGTGGCGCGCCGCGTTTCGCGGTGGTTTCGGCATGGGCATGCTGCGCCGGCTGGGCTTCTTCAAGGGTAATGCGTGATGCGAATTCTGATTGTCGAGGATGAACCGAAGACGGGCGCGTATCTGCGCAAGGGCCTGACCGAGGCCGGCTACGTCGTCGACTGGGTCGAGGACGGCATCACGGGCCAGCATCAGGCCGAGACCGAGGAATACGACCTGCTCGTGCTCGACGTGATGCTGCCCGGGCAGGACGGCTGGACGCTGTTGCAGAACCTGCGGCGCAGCAAGTCGACGCCCGTGCTGTTCCTCACCGCGCGCGACGACGTCGGCGATCGCGTGAAGGGGCTCGAGCTCGGCGCGGACGACTATCTCGCGAAGCCGTTCGACTTCGTCGAGCTGACCGCGCGCATCAAGTCGATCCTGCGGCGCGGCCAGCCGCGCGATTCGAACACGCTGCGCGTGGCCGATCTCGAACTCGACCTGACGCGCCGCAAGGCCACGCGGCAAGGCGACACGATCCTGCTGACCGCGAAGGAATTCGCGCTGCTGTGGCTGCTGATGCGCCGCGAGGGCGAGATCCTGCCGCGCGCGACGATCGCGTCGCAGGTGTGGGACATGAACTTCAACAGCGACACGAACGTCGTCGATTCGGCGATCCGGCGCCTGCGTTCGAAGATCGACGACGCGTACGAACCGAAGCTGATCCACACCGTGCGCGGGATGGGCTACGTGCTCGAAGCGCGCGGCGGCGCGGCCGCATGATCGCGCGCCTGCTGCCGCGCACGCTGCGCGGACGCCTGACCGCGCTGATCATCCTGTCGACGTCGGTGATCCTCGCGTCGAGCGGCTTCGCGCTCTACGAGGCGCTGAGCAACCGTGTCGAAACGACGGCGGCCGAGCAGATGGCCGGCATTTCCGCGGCGTTGGGCGGACACCTGTCCGACGCGCGCACGACGGCCGAGGTCGCGCGCAACACCGATATCTGGATCGACCAGCTGCACGGCCATCCGAACATGGATCTCGCGATCTACGATGCGGCGGGCACGCGCCTCGTCGGTACGCCCGGTTTCCGCCGCTATGCGCCGCTGCTGTCGATTGACGCGGGGCGCGTGCCGGTTGGCGTCGCGCCGCCCGGCGCGCGGCACCAGTATCTCGTGACGACCGTGCCGCTCGCCGGCGCGGGGGCGCCCGTGGTGCGCGTCGCGGTGCAGTACGACCGCAGCGCCGACGTACTGCTGTTGCGCACGCATGCTTATACGATCGTCGTGATCGAGGTGTTCGGCGTGGTGCTCGCGGCCGCGATCGCGTACGGCATCGCGGCGCTCGGGCTGAGCCCGCTGCGGCGGTTCGCGGCGCGCGCCGAGCAGATGTCGTCGAGCCGGCTCGCCCATCCGCTGCCGGAACTCGATACGTCCGGCGAACTGAAGGAGCTGGAGCATGCGTTCAACGGGATGCTCGCGCGGCTGGACGAATCGTTCACGCGGTTGAGCCAGTTTTCGTCGAATCTCGCGCACGACATGCGTACGCCGCTGACGAACCTGCAGGCGGCCGCGCAGGTCGTGCTGTCGCAGCCGCGCAGCGCGGACGAATACCGGAACGTGATCGAGTCGAGCATCGACGAATACCAGCGGCTGTCGCGGATGATCGAGGACATGCTGTTTCTCGCGCGCTCGGAACAGGCCGGCACGTCGATCGACGTGCGGCGCTTGAATGCAGCGGAGGAGGCCGGGCGTGTCGCCGGCTACTACGAGTCGCTCGCGGAGGATGAGGGCGTGTCGGTGAAGGTCGACGGCCATGCGTGGGTCGATGCGGATCTGATGCTGTACCAGCGCGCGCTGAGCAACCTGCTGTCCAATGCGCTGACCTATGCGCCGCGCGGCAGCGTCGTGACGATCGACTGCGTGGCGCAGGGCGGCGCGACGACCATCGCCGTGTCGGATACGGGGCCCGGCATCGACGCGCAGCATGTCGGGCGGATCTTCGAGCGCTTCTATCGCGTCGATCCGTCGCGGCACAATTCGGCGTCGGGGACGGGGCTCGGCCTGGCGATCGTCCGGTCGATCATGGACAACCACGGCGGCGAATGCGGCGTCGACAGCGACCCCGGCCGGCGTACGACGTTCTGGCTGCGCTTTCCGCGGCGGCCGGCCGAACCACAGCGGCCACCGGCCAGCGCCGCCTGACCCGCGGGCAGGCACGCCCGCGCGTTCGCCGTGAGGCGGCCGCGTGCGGCGCGCTGCCCGCGATCGGTTGCCGGCGCAACATCAGCGCTTGGCCAGGTCGTCGTGGTTGTCGGTTTGCGGCGCCTTCTCGCCGCGATGCACCGAAATCCCGTGAAGCTCCTTGTTGCGCGCGACCATCTCGCCGGTCGGCGGGTACCGCGTCTTGCCCGTCGGCACGACACCTTCGTGCTGCGCCTGCTTCAGTTCGTTGACGACCTGCGTGCGGGTCTTGCCCTGCGTTTGCGTTTGCGTCTGCGACTGTGCAAACGCGGCCTGCGTGGCCATACCGAGCGACAGCGTGGCGGTGACGAACAGTGCTGCGAGTTTTGCGGTGTTCATTGAGTGCTCTCCTTGATCGGGGTCGCCGGGTGGCGAACCGTGGACCCAGTATGCGAAAGCAGCCGTGCGCCACCGTGATCGGCAGATGAAAAAAACGTCAGATTGCACGGCGGCGCGCGGGTCGCGTTCGATCGGCATGACGCAATCGTCATGTTCGCGTCATGGGCGCAATGAGCGGGAAGTGGAACATGAAGTCTGTCGACGGCCGTCTCGGCCTTCGGTTTTCTTCCCGCTCGCGACAGCAGCATCGAACGCGGGCGGTCCCGTTCAGACTTTCATTCCGGACCGAAAAGTGCATCGTCCCGCCATTCGCCTGTCGTTGATCGCAATCCTGATCGTCCCGTTGTTCGCGGGCTGCGTATCGACACGTTCCGATCCCGGCACGACCGTGTCGGCCGCCGCGCGCAAGCCGGTGCCGACCGACCTGATGCCGGGCGAGCAGATCGACTATGCCGGGCATCGCTGCGGCAATCCGAACCTGTACGTGAAGACGCATCCTTGCCTGTTCCCGCAACGCAATCCCGCACCGTGAGCGCCGGACCCGCGATCAAAAAAAAGCCCGGTACTCGACGAGTCCGGGCTGAACGCGTGATCGTGTCGTGCGACAGCGATCCGCTGCGTGGGTGGGAACGGGCCGCGCCCGTTACCGTTCCGATCGTAGCGGCACGACGCATCGTGAACCTGATCGGAACGTGACATTTTCGTCACGCAGGCGCGCACACGCGCGTGCCGCCGTCGCGATCAGAACCGGTGGCGCAAGCCGAGATTGACGATGCCTTGCGTGCGCGTGCCGCCATAGCCGTAGGAGCCGATCGACGCCTGCGCCGTTTGCGTGCCGCCGTCGAGCGTGCGCTGTTCCCCGTTAGCGCGTTGCCATGCCCCGACCGCATAAAGATCGGTGCGCTTCGACAGCACGTAGTCGGCGCCCGCGGACACCTGGTGATAGGTCGCACTTGTATCGCCGCGGGCTCGCGTGTAACTGTAGCCGACGCCAACGAGCAGGCTGGGCGTCGCCTGATAGTTGAAGAAGCCGCGCGCCGTGTCGTACTTCTGCGTGCTGCGAAACGCGGACATCGCATCGGCTTTGTACAGCGCGTTGCTGTAGTCGACGCCGACCGCGAACGGCGCGAAGTTGTAGCGCAGCGCGCCGCGCGCGATGCCGATCGATTTCGCGGAGATGTAGCCGCCGTTGACCAGCGACCCGTCGAACGTTCCGTCGGAGGTGCCGTTCCAGCCGGTACGGATCCCGTTGGCGAGCGATGAGCGATTGGCCGCGTAGTAGTAGCCGCCGGCCACGTCAACCGGGCCATTGCTGTACGACAAACCGGCCGACCAGGTTTGCCCGGCGCCGCTCTTGCCGGCCACGCCGCCGAGTGCGTACATCCCGACGAACTGGAATCCGCTGATCACGGGCGACGTGTACTTCACCGCGTTGTCGGTGCGCGACGACGTGTCGTAGTTGTCGACGTCTCCGGGCGTCGCGTAGACGCTGCCGAAGTAGAAGTCGCCCGTCACCGGCCACGCGACGTCGGCGAGCGCGTCGTACTGGCGGCCGAGCGTCAGCGAGCCCCAGCGTGCGCTTTCGAGGCCGACGAATGCCTGCCGGCCGAACATCCGGTTGCCTTGCCCGAGCGCGCCGGTATTCGGATTGAAGCCGTTCTCCAGCGTGAAGATCGCTTTCAGCCCGCCGCCCAGATCTTCCGCGCCTTTCACGCCGAAGCGGTTGCCGAGCAGATTGCCGTTGCCGAGGCCGACGAGGTTTTTGCCGTCCGCGTTGGCGTTCCACACATACGTCAGCGACGTATCGAACAGGCCGTACAGCGTGACTTCCGACGCGTGCGCCGCGTGGGCGGTCGCGAGTAGCGCGCCTGACATCATGACGAGCCGAACTGGAGTTTTCATGGTGTGTCCCTGAGGTTCAAGATGATCGTTCCGTGCATCGGTCGATTCCGGCGCCGCGCCTTTTGCCGGCGAGCGGGAATGTCGCGAACGCGCTGGCGATTCTGGGAAGCGTTCGGATCGTGAAGGTGAGGGACAAATGAGAAAAATGTCATCGCGACGTCATGAGGACGTCGATTCACGCGTAGGTTCATTCGCACTGCGATGGAGTGCATGCGGAAACCGTGACGAAACCGTCATGCTGCGCTCACGATTCCGCACCGCCGCCGGATCAAAGTGAAGGCTCCCGTCACGGATACCCGCAAGGAGCGAACCCCATGAACATTCGGCGACCGATGATCGTTTTGACCGTTGCCGCGCTGTCGATCGCGGCCTTCTCGCAAGCGGCGGCCGCGCAGGCGAAGACGCGGCAGGAAGTGCGCCAGGAGCTGGTGCGCGCGCGGCACGACGGCGTGATCCCGAGCCCGAATCACGACTATCCGGCGAGCCCGGCAACCGTCGCGCGCAATCAGGAAATCCATCGCTCGACGGTGCATCGCGGCGAGAAGGCGCCGACGGTCGATGCGCACGACAACCGCTTCGCGATGCGTTGATCGTTCATTCACGGCCGACCGCGGTAACGCCGCTCGGCCGGTTCCCCCTATGACAAGGAGCGCGCCATGCGCACTATCGCAACAGGAATCGTGTTTGCCGCCTGCTTGATGTCGACGGCGGCGATGGCGGCCGGCTGGCCGGAACGGGCGCTGTCGCACGCGTCGGCGCACGACGTCGGCAGCCGTGCGAACGAGCGGATGCGCTGCGAATTCGCGGCCGTGCCGGCAGGCGAGTGGAGCGCGACATTCACGCGCGGGCAATGCGAAGTCGACGACGGCCGACTGACGTTCGTGCCGGCCGACGCGGGCGGCGAATCGAATGTCGCGGAGAAGCGGATTCTGCTGGGTGAAGTCCGTACCGCGTCGCATCAGTCGCGCAAGCTGAAGGAACAGCTGCAACTGACGACACGCGACGAAGTGATCGCGCTGAACGTGCTGACCGACGACGGCAGTCGCAAGTCGCGCGAACACGCGATCGACCTGTGGGCCGCGCTGCGCAACGAGGGTGTCACGCCCGTCAACGGCACGCGCATTATCGACACGTATCCGGCGGGCGCGACGACGTGGTAGCCGGCGCGCCGTCGAGCCGTCGCGCGGCTTACCAGGCCTTCACCGATCCTTCGATCAGGAAGAACACGATGAAGCCGATGAAGAAGGCGACCGTCGCGAACGGCGTCTCAGGCACTTCGTGCGCTTCGACCAGCAACTCCTCGGTGACGAGGTACAGCAGCGCGACGGTGCCCAGCCCCAGCAGCGCCGCGTAGATATTCGCCGGTAGCCCCGCGAATGCCGCGTTGCCGGCCACGGCCGCGATGCTCAGCAGCGCCGCGAGCGCGACCGGCACGACGATCGACAGCGTGCGGCCGATGCCGGCCGCCGCGAGCGCCGCGCTGACCGACAGCGCGAGGAACAGCACTTCGAGCGTCAGCGCGACGGTCAGGATGATGCCGCTTTCGTCGCTCGCGGAGAACGCGATGCCGAGCACGAGGCCGTCGACGACGAGGTCGATCGCGGTGACGATGATCAGGCTGAAGGGCAGGCGTGCTTCCTCGAAGCGCGTCTCGATCGCACCCGACAGCGCGCGGATCGCGAGCATCAGCGCGATGCCGAGCACGAAACCGACGACGACCGGAAACAGCGCGTGCGCGCGGTCCTGCGGCAGCAGTTCGAGCGCGGCGGCCGCGAACACGATGCCGCCGGTGAAATGCTGGATGACGCTCGACGTCTTCGGGCCGGGCGCGCGCCATGCGGCCGCGAGTGCGCCGAAACAGGCCGCCAGCACGGGCGGTAACGTGAGCAGCGCAAGCTTCGCGGTCGGTGTCATGTGGCCTCGGGCAGTGGGCGGGCCGCAGCGGGCGTACTGTCCTGCACCCGATGCGTCGCGCGGTTCGTACGCGTCGGGCGTTACCCCGGCATCAACCGGGGATTGAACACCCTGAAGCCGCTCCAGGGTCAAGGCTTTTGATGAAAGGGCGCGCGCCGGCCAGCCCGCGCGCCCGTTCCGGTCAAAGCTGCGCGAGCGCCTGGTCGAGATCGGCGAGCAGGTCGTCGATATGCTCGATGCCGATCGACAGCCGCACCGTTTCCTCCTTCACGCCGGCCTTCGCGAGTTCGGCCGGCGACAATTGCCGGTGCGTCGTCGACGCCGGATGCGTCGCGAGCGACTTCGTATCGCCGATGTTGACGAGCCGCGTGAACAGCTTCAACGCGTCCTGGAACTTCGCGCCGCCGTCGCGGCCGCCCTTCACGCCGAACGTCAGGATGCCCGGTGCGCGGCCCGACAGGTAGCGCGCGACGAGCGGATGGTCGGGGTGATCAGGCAGGCCTGCATAGTTCACCCACTCGACGTTCTCGTGGCGCGCGAGATGCTGCGCGATCTTCAGCGCGTTGTCGCTGATCCGTTCGACGCGCAGCGCGAGCGTCTCGATCCCCTGCAGGATCTGGAAGGCATTGAACGGCGAGATCGCCGCGCCCATGTTGCGCAGCGGCACCACGCGCGCGCGGCCGATATAGGCGGCCGGCCCGAATGCTTCCGTATAGACGACGCCGTGATAGCTGACGTCGGGTTCGTTCAGCCGCTTGAAGCGGTCGGCGTGCTGCGCCCACGGGAACTTGCCCGAATCGACGATCGCGCCGCCGAGGCTCGTGCCGTGCCCGCCGAGATACTTCGTCAGCGAATGCACGACGATGTCCGCGCCGTGCTCGAACGGGCGCAGCAGGTACGGCGACGGCACCGTGTTGTCGACGATCAGCGGGATGCCGTGGCGATGCGCGACTTCCGCGAGCGCGGCAATGTCGGTGACGTTGCCGAGCGGATTGCCGACCGATTCCGCGAAGATCGCCTTCGTGCGCGCGTCGATCAGCGGCTCGAACGACGCGGGATCGCGCGGATCGGCAAAGCGCGTCGTGATTCCGTATTGCGGCAGCGTGTGCGCGAACAGGTTGTAGGTGCCGCCATACAGCGAACTCGCGGACACGATGTTGTCGCCGGCTTCGGCGATCGTCTGGATCGCATACGTGACGGCGGATTGCCCCGACGCGAGCGCGAGCGCGCCAATGCCGCCCTCGAGCGCGGCGATCCGCTGTTCGAGCACGTCCGTCGTCGGGTTCATGATGCGCGTATAGATGTTGCCCTGGACCTTCAGGTCGAACAGGTCGGCGCCATGCTGCGTGTCGTCGAATGCGTACGCAACGGTCTGGTAGATCGGTACCGCGACCGCACGCGTGGTCGGGTCGGGACGATAGCCGCCGTGCACGGCGATGGTTTCGAGACGCCAGTTCGAAGAGGCCTGATCGGTCATGGGTGCTCCGTTTGTTGTTGTGAAGGTCGAGAGTCCGGCTGTCCGGCGATTATAGGAGCACGTGCGCTGCTGTCCTTAGAACGAATGGTTTGTTGCTTATGGGTTCGCGGCGCATAGAATGCCTTTTTCCGCAGACTAGGGGTGCGCGATGGATCAGGATCAGTGGAACCAGGTGGATGCGTATTTCTCCGCGACGCTCGTGCCGTCCGACGACGCGCTCGACGCCGCGCTGGCGGCGAGCGACGCGGCCGGGCTGCCCGCGATCAACGTCGCGCCGAACCAGGGCAAGCTGCTGCAGCTGCTCGCGACGATCCGCGGCGCGCGGCGCATCCTCGAGGTCGGCACGCTCGGCGGCTACAGCACGATCTGGCTCGCGCGCGCGTTGCCGCCGGGCGGCACGCTCGTGACGCTCGAGCTGAGCCCCGAGCATGCGAAGGTCGCGACGCAGAACATCGCGCGCGCCGGGTTCGCGGAAGTCGTGTCGGTGATCGTCGGCAGCGCGAAGGACAGCCTTTCACGGCTCGTCGACGCGGATGAGCCGCCGTTCGATTTCATCTTCATCGATGCCGACAAGGACAACAACCCCGTTTATCTCGACGCGGCGCTGAAGCTGTCGCGGCCCGGCACGGTGATCGTCGTCGACAACGTCGTGCGCCGCGGGCGCGTGGCCGATCCCGACAATCGCGAGCCCGATGTGGTCGGCGTGCGCGACGGGTTCGCGCGTCTCGTGGCCGAGCCGAAGCTCACGACGACGGCCGTGCAGACGGTCGGGCAGAAGGGTTGGGACGGGTTCTCGATCTCGATCGTCGGCGCGTGATGTGACGGCGGCACGCCCGTGCAGGCGTGCGTCGCGTTAGTTCTTGTCAGGGTTATCGGCGCTGCACTGGTCGGGATCGTCGCTCAGCACGATGCGGCGGATGCGGCCGTTGTCGTAGAACGGCACGTCGGGGCAGAACTTCATGCCGGTGCGGGTTTGGGCGCGTTTCCACTTGACCTTCTCGGTGCGCACAAGCGTCGGTGCGTGGCCGGGCGTGCCCGGTTTCCAGATGTCGATATACACACGCGTCATGGACGGCGAATCGCTCGCGTCGCAGCCTTTCGGGTTGCCCAGCGTCGAACGCAGCCCGGTGCCGGTCTGTTCGATGCGCTCCGGAAACTCGATATAACCGTCGCCGTAACCGGGTATGACATAGCAATAGCGGCGCGTGGTCCCGTCGAGCACCGGCAGCATGTAGCTGCTGGCCGAATCGATTTCCTTCACGTCGTTGCCCTGCCAGCGGTAGGTCGTCACGCCGTGCTCGCAGCAGCTCGCGCGCCAGCTCGTCCAGATGATCCGGTGCACGGGATCGAAGTCCGGCGACGTGATGTCCTGCAGCCCTTGCGGAGCATCGGCGAAGCGCCGCGTCTTCGGGTCGAAGATCCACGTCTGGTACGGAATGTTCGGGCCGGCCCCCATCGATTGCGCGAGCATCAGGTCGGGCCAGCCGTCGAAGTTCACGTCGGCGAATTCGGGCGTGAACAGGTTGCAGGTGCCGTGCGAGTCGGTCTGCAGCGTTTGCACGACGCGGCCGTGATCGTACAGGCGGATCGCGCTGACGTGCGGCGCGTCGTTACACGAACCACTGTCGTCCGGCAGCTTGTCCGCGACGAGGCGGATCTCGTAAGGAAACGGCCGGCCGTCGTGTTTCGGCGCAAGCGAGACAGGCAGTGTGCGCTTGCCGTCCGGCGACGCCCACGTGCCGGTCGCCGTGCCGTCGAGCGACGCGACGCGCCATGTGCCCGTCGTGCGATCAGCGTTCGTCTTCGCGCCGATGTCGCGTTCCGACAGCGTCGCGCCGTGCGTATCGAGCGACCCCTTCAGCGCCAGCCGATAGCGTTTGTCCGACGCGCAGGGCGCGTAGCAGTACCAGCCGGATACCGTGTCGGCGACGCGCGACAGCGACACGTCGACGTGCTGGCTGCCGATCGTGCCGGTCCAGTTGCGCGACCAGAACGGGATCTCGACCGAATCGTCGGCGCTTGCCGCGTGAGCCGGCGCGAACGCGAATACGGTGACGGCGACCAGCACGCACGAAAGCGCGAAGCGCCAGCCGAGCGTGCGCTGCGTCGCGGTCGCGGTTGCGGCGCGCGACGCGTCGATGGACGGGAGATGCATGGGGCGGCCCCTCGGATTGTTGTGTTTTTTTCGGTGCGTATCGGCGCGATGCGCGCGTCAGCGGTTGCCTGTCGCGTCGGCCCGGCGATACAGGCGCGGCCATTGATCCTGGAACAGGCCGTTGCACGTGCCGTGCGTGGCGATGTCGTGGAGCACGAAGCGCCGGCCGTCGAAGATCCACGACGCGGTCGAGCCGCAATCGCCGGCACTGCGCAGCCTGACCTTGCTCGACAGCGTCGCATTGGCGGAATTGTAGCCGGCCTCGGTCAGTTCGTTCGCGGACGACGCCGAATCGAGGCCCGCGTTCGCGTTCTCGCCGAAATTCATCGCCGTCGGCGCGTACGGCGCCGTACGTCGCACGCGGTACCACAGGTCGGTGTGGTTATACATGCTGCTCGTCTGGCACGGTATCGCGACGAGCGCTTCGTCGGCCGAGATCGCTACGGCGCGCGACATCTTCCTGCGATCACCGGCCGACATCTCGTCTTCGACATCGGCCGCACATTGCTTCACGTCGCTGCCGAATTTCGCGAGCACCGCGTCGACGAGCGGGCGCTGCTCGGCGGCCGACAGATCGGCGACGGGCGGCGCCGGCGCGATGGCGGGCGGCAGTGCCGGCGCGGCCGGCACCGACGACGCGGGCCGGGTACCGGGGCGCAGCAGCGCGGTGACCGTGCCGACGCGGCCCTGCGTGTCGTCGATCAGCAGCAGTGCGGCACTCCATCCCGACAACGGCGTGCGAGCGGTTTGCGCCGACGCCGGATCGCCGAAGCTCAGCAGCTGCGCATTGCGCGCCGCCGCGAGCCACGCGGCAACCGTGGCCGGATCGCTCGTCCGGATCCGGAACGGGTGCACGTCGTCGTTGGTCTTGTCGCCGGACGCATGCCATTGAGCCGGCATCGCATCGAACGGGCGACCGTCGACGCGGGCGGTGCGCAGGTCCAGCGGTGCCGACGCGAAGATGTCGAGCGACGCCGGTGCGTCGGGGCCGGCATCGCGCGTCACGCGCAGGATGAGGCTGGTGCGTGCATCGTCGATATCGTCGGCGTGGCTTTCGGCGATGCAGCGGTTGCCGTTGTCGCAGACGACCGACCAGCTCTTGAAGTCGCGCTCGACTGGCGGCCGCGCGAGCGGGCGAGCCTGCGCGGCGAGCGGGGAAGTAACGAGGAGGGCGGCGAGGGCGAGCGAAAGGCGGTGCGACATGACGGTTCGTATCGGCTGTGAATGGGCGGGCGGAAGACGTCGGACTGCAAGCGCATCGTCAGCAAGCGGTGCACGTCGAGTGCGGCGGCGCGTGATGCGGCGCGCTTTGGCGAACGAGACCGAGTATACCGCCGCAACGGGTCGCGACCGGTGTGGCGATGTGCTGTGTGCGGGCACGTACGTTTCTTGACGGCAGCGGGCCGGGCGTACGCACAAGTAAAAACGGCGCGATGCCCGCAGGCACCGCGCCGTTCGTTTTTTCACCGACTGTCGACCACGTCGCGCTATCCCTTCACGCACACCACCTGACGCAGCGTATGCACGACTTCGACGAGGCTGCGCTGGGCCGCCATCACCGCGTCGATGTCCTTGTAGGCCATCGGGATTTCATCGACGACACCCGCGTCCTTCCGGCATTCGACACCTTGCGTCGCCTTCACCTGGTCGGCGGCCGTGAAGCGGCGTTTCGCTTCGGTGCGGCTCATCGTCCGGCCCGCGCCGTGGCTGCACGAGCAGAAGCTTTCCGGGTTGCCGAGCCCGCGCACGATGAAGCTCTTCGCCCCCATCGAACCCGGAATGATCCCGAGCTGCCCCTTCTGCGCGGACACCGCGCCCTTGCGCGTCACGAGCACGTCTTCGCCGAAGTGGCGTTCGCGCTGCACGTAGTTGTGGTGGCAGTTCACCGCGTGCTCGTCGACCGCGAACGGCTTGCCGATCACGCCGCGCGCCGCGCCGATCACCGCGTCCATCATCGCCTGCCGGTTGCGCCGCGCGTAGTCCTGCGCCCAGCCGACCGCTTCGAAGTAATCGTCGAAGTGCCGGCTGCCTTCGGTGAAATACGCGAGGTTGCGGTCCGGCAGGTTCGCGATGTGCTGCCGCATGTCGGCCTGCGCGAGTTCGATGAACAGGCTGCCGATCGCGTTGCCGACGCCGCGCGAGCCGCTGTGCAGCATGAACCACACGTGGTCCGCTTCATCGACGCACACTTCGATGAAGTGGTTGCCGGTGCCGAGCGTGCCGAGATGCGCATAGTGGTTCGTCTTTTCCAGCTTCGGATACTTGTCGACGATCCGCTGGAAACCCGGCTGCAGCGCTTTCCACGATTCCGTCACGGCGGCCGGCGTGCGATCGCCCCACGCACCCGGATCGCGGCGGCCCGGCGCGCGGCCGTGCGGCACCGCGCGTTCGATCGCGCTGCGCAGCCCCGCGAGCGAGTCCGGCAGGTCGGACGCCGTCAGCGTCGTGCGCGCGGCCATCATCCCGCAGCCGATGTCGACGCCGACCGCGGCCGGAATGATCGCGCCCTTCGTCGGAATCACGCTGCCGATCGTCGAGCCCTTGCCGAGGTGGACGTCCGGCATCACCGCGACGTGGCGGAAGATGAACGGCATCTGCGCGGTGTTGCGCAATTGCGCGCGCGCTTCGTCCTCGACGGCAACGCCTTGCGTCCACATCTTCACCGGCTTGCCGTTCGCCAGTTCCATCAACTGATAATCCATGTTGCTCATCTGCTTCACCTGATTCGTTCATTCGTGCGGTGCGGCACCTCTATGCCGCGCCGTTTCATGCATTAGGGCCTGTTCCCGCTAATAACGGGCTTGCGCTGGCCCCCAGAAGGGCCGAGCGCGAGGAATGCGACGAAGCGAATACTCGACGTATTCGCGAGGAGCATGACGCGGCGATCGGCCCTTCTGGGGGCCAGCCCCACGAATAAATTTTTCCTAATAGGGGAACGTGCGTTGCCGGCCGTATTGCGGCGTCGATCGTCGCTTGTTTGGCTTGGCCAAACGGCGCTCCTCACTCCTTGCACTACGACCGGTAACGCACGTTCGCAAGCCCGTTATTAGCGGGAACAGGCCCTAAGCGCCCTTGATGCTGACGAGTCCGTTCAGCACCTGGTCGAGACCGCCGAACACCGAGATGCGGTCGATCCGTTCCGCGACGCGCTCGAGCGTTTCCAGCTCCTTGAGCCGCAGCGCGGTCGGGTTTTCTTCCATCACCTTCGCGGTGTTCAGCAGCGAACGCGTCGCCGCCGTTTCCTCGCGGCGGCGAATGACGTTCGCCTGCGCGGCCTTTTCCGCTTCGACCACCTGCGCGAGGATCGTCTTCATGTCGCCCGGCAGCACGATATCCTTCACGCCGACGCTGCGCACGTCCACGCCCGAGTTTTCGAGGCGTGCACGCACCTGCGCGATCACGACGTCGTCGATCGACTGCTTGTCCTCCAGCAGCTCGTCGAGCGAGCGCGTGCCGACGGCCGCACGCAGTGCGAACTGCAGCTCGCGATACAGGTGCTCGACCGGCTTCTGCAACTGGCCGAACGCATGCAGCACGTCCGCATAGCACCACGTCGCCGACAGGTTCAGCCGCAGCGCGACCTTGTCGCGCGTCAGGATTTCCTGCCCGCCGACCTCGAGCGCCTGCACGCGCAGGTCGACGAGTTCGACCGCGACGTCGCGGTTGAAGCGCCAGAACGCCGACACGCCCGCGTCCAGCAGCCGCGCGATCTTGCCGTCGATCTTCAGCACGCCGACGTGGTACGCCGGCACCTGCGCCAGCAGCACGCCCGTCAGGCCCGCCACGCCGCGCGCACGCAGCGCCGGTTGCACGATGCGCTTCACGAGCGCGGCCGGCAACATGCTGTTCTGCGCGAGATCGACGCGTTCGAGACGGTGCGTGCTCAGGCCGCGCCAGTACAGCCGGCGCGTGCCCGGTGCGAGGATCTCGACGAGCACGTCGTCTTCATAACGCAGGCCCGCTTCGTCGTCGGCGAGATCCATCGCGACGAAGTATTGCGCGAGCACGTCCTGCGCATCGTGACGCAGGTAGTCGGCCAGCGCCTCGTCGGCGAGCGGCGCGTCGAGACGCGCGGTCTGCACCGACAGGCGCTTGAACGGATCGAAGGCCTTGAACACGCCCGGTTCCAGCACCTTCACGAAATCGCCCTCGCTCATCAGCAGTGCGCGTTCGTTCTTTTTCACAACATGACGCTTCCACATATTCTTGTCCTTTTTTTAAATGACCGCCGGGTGACGCGCATCGTGCGAATCGCGGTGCGACGCAATCGGGCGGGCGGCGCGGGGCCGGCACGGGTGCGGCACGGCAACGCATCCTGCCTCGCGTCGTCGTGCGCATTCGCGCGGGCCGTCAGGCCGCCCGGCCGATCGCGCGGAACCGTAACCGGTCCGACGCGCGGCGGGCCTTGCGGCCCGCACCGGCGGGTACTGCTTCCATCAAGAGACTGTCCTTGCGGACAGCGTTCGAGCGGGATTCGAACCCGCCACCGGCCGGCTTTCGCCGGCTGCTCGACCTATGAGCTTCCGAACAGCGGGCGCCCCGGGATTCGAACCCGGACGTGGCATGCCTCGCGCGCCCCTTTGCCTTCATCTGTCCATGGCGGCATGCGCTGCCGCGACGAACGAGGTTCGGCGGCGGCGCACCAGCAGGGCTTGGTGAACCCTGGCTCGCGGGCCAGCGGGACATCCGGCGCTTTCTATTTAGCGAGGAGCGTGCCAGCGGACGTGGTCGCGCTCGAAAAATTTCTTAATCGATTGAAAGTAAAGGGAAATTTAGTTTGTGGAGAGGGTTCGAGACGGCCTTGCTTGTGCGGAGTGATCGAGAAAATCCGATACAATCAGATCGCCTCTTATCCCATGAGATAAACATGCGAAAGACCGTCGCAATCGGTTTTCTCGGCACGGTGCTCGACCTGGGTGGCCGCGCGCCGCGCCGCTACAGCAAATGGCGGCCGACGATCTCGCTGTGCGAGCAGCCCGACCTGCCGGTCGACCGGCTCGAGTTGCTGCATCCGCTGAGCCACACGCGCCTCGCCGAACAGGTGCGGGGCGATCTCGCGCGCCTGTCGCCGCATACCGACGTGCGGCTCACGCCGATGACGATCCACGATCCGTGGGATTTCGAAGAGGTCTATGCGACGCTGCACGACTACGCGCGTGCGTATCCGTTCGACCTCGACCACGAGGATTACCTGATCCACATCACGACCGGCACGCACGTCGCGCAGATCTGCTGGTTCCTGCTGGCGGAAGCGCGCTACCTGCCCGCGCGCCTCGTGCAGACGGGGCCACCGCGGCAGACCGACGAAGGGCCGAGCGGGCCGGGCACGGTGTCGGTGATCGATCTCGACCTGTCGCGCTACAACCGGATCGCGCAGCGCTTCACGCGCGAGCGCGACGAAACGGTGTCGTTCCTGAAGGCCGGCATCGCGACGCGCAACGCGCGTTTCAATGCGCTGATCGAGCAACTGGAGCGCGTGGCCGTGCGTTCGCGCGCGCCGATGCTGCTCGTCGGGCCGACGGGCGCCGGCAAGTCGTTTCTCGCGAAACGCGTGTACGAGCTGAAGCGCGGCCGCCATCGGCTCGCGGGGCCGTTCATCGAGATCAACTGCGCGACGCTGCGCGGCGACGCGGCGATGTCGACGCTGTTCGGTCACGTGAAGGGCGCGTTCACCGGCGCGCAGTCGGCGCGCGCGGGGCTGCTGCGCGCGGCGGACGGCGGCCTGCTGTTTCTCGACGAGATCGGCGAACTCGGGCTCGACGAGCAGGCGATGCTGTTGAAGGCGATCGAGGAGAAGCGCTTCCTGCCGGTCGGCGCGGATGTCGAGGCGACCAGCGATTTCGAGCTGATCGCGGGCACGCACCGCGACCTGCGGCAGATGGTGGCGGCCGGCACGTTCCGCGAGGATCTTTATGCGCGGATCAATCTGTGGACGTACGAACTGCCGGGGCTGGCCGAGCGGCGCGAGGACATCGAGCCGAACCTCGAATTCGAGCTTGACCGGTTCGGCCGCGAGCAGGGCGAGCAGGTGCGTTTCAACGTCGAGGCGAAGCGGCGCTATCTCGCGTTCGCGGCGTCACCGCGCGCGGCGTGGGCAGGAAACTTTCGCGAGTTGTCCGCATCGGTCACGCGGATGGCGACGCTGGCCGATGCGGGGCGGATTACCGAGGATCTGGCCGAACAGGAAGTCGAGCGGCTGACGCGCACGTGGTCGTTACCGGGCGTCGCGGGGGCATCCGACACGTGCGTCGACGCGGTGATCGGTGCGCGTGCGGCGGAACTCGACCTGTTCGACCGCGCGCAGCTTGAGCGCGTGCTCGACGTGTGCCGTGAGTCGGCGAGTTTGTCGGAAGCCGGGCGCACGTTGTTCGCGGTGTCGCGGCAGAGCAAGAAGCAGCCGAACGATGCGGACCGGCTGCGCAAGTATCTCGCGCGGTTCGGGCTGGATTGGGACGGCGTGCGGCAGGTGCTCGACGCGGTGCGTTAAGTGCGGCGGCGCGGATGCTGCGTGGTACCGGAAGGCTCTGTCCGCGTGCGGGTGCGGGTTTGGTTATGCCGCTACTACTTCCGCCGCTGCCCTCCGGAACGGCGCCAGGAATGCCCAATCCGGCTGTGCTGTCGCGACATCCGCCAACCCGCGCGCGAACGCATGCGCCGGCAGCCACGGATACCCGAACGACGCATGCAGCATGTCGAGCTTCATCGACCGCGGATCGTCGATCGTATCCATCCGCGCGATATGAATGTGCAGCGCGGCGATCCGCGCCACGTTTTCACCGTCGCACGCGAACTGCCAGCGGTACGCGCCATGCCCGATCCGCAACGCGCCGTTGTCCTTCTGCCGCATCACGACGAGCCACGGCATCGCACTGACGCCATGCGCGTCGACGGCCGGTTCCGTGCAGAGGTAATAGGTCCGGCATCGCTCGAACCGCTCGCCGAATTCCTCGACCAGCGTGCGTGCAATGGCTGCCGCGCCCGCCACGCGCGGCGGAAAATCGATATCGTCGTTCGCAAGCGAAAAGCTCAGCTCGGCATCGGCCGCGAAGCAGTCGGCGATCAGCGCGGGCCGGTTCTGGTCCTTCGCGCGCAGATAGCATTCGAGCAGTGCGCGAACCGGCGCGGGATCAAGCGGGAAGGGCATGGTCGAGGCTCCTTAATCGGGAAATCGGGCCGCACGCGCGGTGGATACGCGGAACGTTGCGGGCTGATGTAAACGAACGCGCACTCATGCACGGCAGATCGAGATGATCTCCGCGCTCGTCGCGTCGTCGAACGGTGCGCGTTGCCAATCGCCGTACCAGTCGGCCGACGAGAATCCGGCGGCCGCCACGCGTGCCCGCAGTTCGGATTGCGCGATGAAACGCAGCCGGCTCGTGTTCGTCAGCCGCGATTCGTCGCGGCGGAAACGGTAGTGCGTGTCGAACGTCACGATCGCGCCGTTGACCGCGCTCACCGCATGATGGAGATCGACGACGCCGAATTCGCGCGATTCGACGCTGCATGCCGAATGCTCGGGTGTCCACGCACGCCACGGCGCGACGCGCGGGTTGCGGGTGTCGAACAGGAAGCGGCCGCCGTCGGTGAGTACGCGCCGCACGCCGTGCAACGCCGCGTCGATTGCGTCGTCGGTCAACAGGCACTGGAACGCGTGCCCGGTCATCACGACCGCGTCGAACGGCGCGCAGGTCGACAGGCCGTCGAGTGCGCATGCGTGCCAGCGCACGGCGTCGGCACCCGGCTGGCATCGTGCGTAATCGATCATCGCCGGCGCGGGATCGATCGCGACGACGTCGTGCCCGGCCGCCGCGAGCCAGCGCGCGAACGTGCCGGTGCCGCAACCGAGATCGAGAATGCGTTGCCGCGCGACGCCGATGACGGATGCGTAGAACGCGAAGTCGTGATCGCCCGCATTGAACAGGTCGTAGACCGCGACGAGGCGCGAGTCGGTGTAGAGGGCTTCGCCGGCGGGCGCCGTGCCAAACGTCATGCGGCCGCGCGCATCAGCGCTGCTGCACGGCCACGCGCAGCCCGAGCGTGATGAAGATCGAGCCGATGATCTTTCCCTGCCAGCGCGTGAGCCACGTGAGCCGCTTCACGATGCGACCGAGCGGGCGGATCGAGCATGCGATCAGCGTCGTGTAGAGCGAGCTGAGCACGACGAAGATCAGCCCGAGCACCGCGAACTGCACGAACGTCGAGCCGCGTTCCGGATGCACGAACTGCGGCATGAACGCGAGGAAGAACAGCGCGGTTTTCGGATTCAGCACTTCGGCGGGAATCGCCTGCAGGTACGCCTTGAGCGGCGTGACGGGCGACACCATCGGCAGCGACGGATCGGACGCTTTCTCCAGCAGCGCGCGCACGCCGAGATAGATCAGGTACGCGGCACCGACCAGCTTCACGATGTTGAACGCGAGCGCCGACGTCATCAGCAGCGCCGACAGCCCGACGGCCGCGAACAGCGTGTGTACGAAGTCGCCGCTTGCGACGCCGAGGCCGGTCAGGATGCCGGTCTTGCGCCCGCCCTGCACGGTGCGGCTCAGCACGAGCAGCACGGCGGGGCCGGGGATCAGGAACAGGCCCAGAACGACGGCCGTGAAGGTGGTCAGCGTGGTCAAGTCGAACATGGCGGCTCCGGCAGGTTGGCGCAGCGGCGGGGATCGGGGCATTGTATTCGGTTCGGCGCGCGGCCGCAGGCGCGGCCGGCGAACGGCCCGGCCGCGCCGGCGCCTTTCTGGTATAAGCACGAAAGGGCGCGCGGGCACGGCGTCCGCCTTCTTCCCTCGTCGACCGTTTCATGCGCAACCTTCCACCGCACACCGATCCCGCAGCGGACGCCGCCGTGTATCACGTGCCGCGTCCGCTCGTCGTGTTCGGCGGCTCGGTCGTCGAGCCCGAATGGCGGCTGGAGCGGCACAGCCATCGCCAGGCGCAACTGCTCTACACGCTGAGCGGCGTCATCTATTGCGAGATCGACGGCGGCGTGTGGAGCGCACCGCCGCAATGCACGGTGTGGATTCCGGGCGACGTCCCGCATGCGGCGCGCGGCTCGGCCGGCGCGACGTTCTACGCGGTGCTGGTCGAACCCGACGCCGCGCTCGACCTGCCCGCGCGCTGCTGCACGCTGTCCGCGTCGCCGCTGTTGCGCGAGTTGCTGCTGAAGGCGGCGAGCTTCCCGAACCTGTACGACGTCGACGGGCCGCAGGGGCGGCTCATGGCGACGCTGCTCGACGAACTCGTCGCGGCGCCGGTCGAGGATCTGTACCTGCCGATGCCTGCCGACCGCCGGCTGCGCAAGCTGGTCGACCACCTGCTCGACGATCCGGCCGACAAGTCGCCGCTGCCCGAACTCGCGCGGCGCGCGGGCATCAGCGAGCGCAGTCTGACGCGGCTCGCCACCAAGGAGCTCGGGATGAGCCTCGGCGACTGGCGCCGGCGCCTGCACGTCGCGCTGTCGCTGCGCATGCTGACGACCGGCCGCCGCGTGCACCAGATCGCGATCGATCTCGGCTACGAGAGCGCGAGCAGTTTCGTGACGATGTTCCGCAAGGCGACCGGCAAGTCGCCGACGCAATTCCTGACCGACCGGCAACGCTGAACGCGCGGATCGCGCCGGCGCGCGCGATTGGCCGGATTGAAAAAGCTGTTGGCCGGGATGAGAAATGACGTGTCGGGTCTCGATCCATAAAATGAGAATCGTTCTCATCTGGAGGCCGACATGCAGATCGTCACGACTGAATTCCCGTTTGTCTGGTTGCGTTACGCGCGCTCGCCGCACACCGATCCTACCCACCTGATTGATGCACTCGACGCGTTGCTGGCGCGCCGTGAACGCTTCGTTCTTCTGACCGACGACGCGCCGTCCGGCGACGATCACGACGCCGGCGACCACGAGCTGCGCAAGCAGCTCGCGAAGTGGAGCAAGGCCAACCGCGCGCAGTCGCGCGAATGGATCCCCGCGATGATCGCGATCGAGCCCGATGCAACGCGGCGCGTCGCGCTCGACGCGTTTTCGGGCACGTTCGCGAAGGTCTGGGGCTATCCGCTGCACGCGGCGGCGACCCGCGACGACGGCCTCGCGCTGGCGCAACGGCTGCTCGACGAGCCGGCGCGCGGCGCCACGGCGGCGAACGGCTGAACCGGCTGAACTGACGGCCGCGCCGGCGGCGCGGTTTTCCTCGACATGCATGCACGGCGCGCGCGCACACGCGCGTCACGGCAGGCTGCAACCACGCAGGGGTGTCCGGTGGACAATCCGATCCGCGCGATGCGCATCTTCACGCGCATCGTCGAAATGAACAGTTTTACGCGCGCGGCGCAGGTGCTCGGCATTTCGCGCGCGACCGCGACGCGCACCGTGCAGGAACTCGAGGCGGCGCTCGGCATGCCGTTGCTGGTGCGCACGACGCGTGCGCTGCGCGCGACGCCCGAAGGCGACGCGTACTACCGGCGCTGCCTGAGCATCACGGCGGACGTCGATGAACTCGAAGCCAGTATCCGCGGCGCCGCGCTGCGTCCGAGCGGACCGCTGCGCGTCGAGCTGCCGGGATCGGTGGCGGGTGCGATCGTGCTGCCGGCCCTCGGCGAATTTCACGCACGGCATCCCGATCTCGTGTTGATGCTGGGTGTGTCCGGGCGCGCGGCCGATCGCGTCGGCGACGCGACCGACTGCAGCATCCGGCTCGGCGAGCTGCCCGATTCGTCGCTCGTCGCGCGCCGCCTCGGCGCGCTCGAACGCGTGACGTGCGCAAGCCCCGCGTATCTCGACCGCTACGGCGTCCCGCGTACGCTCGATGAGCTTGCCGCGCATCGCGCGGTCGGCGGGGCGTTCGTTCCCGGTCAACGCGCGGCCGAACTCGATTTCACGGTGGATGGCGCGGTGCGCAAGGTCCGGCTCGACGGCATCGTCAGCGTGGACGACGAGCAAGCGTATCTGGCGTGCGGCGTGCATGGTCTCGGGCTGATTCAGCCACCGCGTATCGCCGCGCAGCCGCTGATCGACGCGGGACGGCTGCGGGAAGTGCTGCCGCGCTGGCGGCCGGGTGCGATCGCCGTGTCGGCGGTCTACGTGAAGCGTCCGCATGTATCGCCCGGCGTGCGCGCGTTCGTCGACTGGATCGTCGAGCGGTTTGAGCAGGATCGGGAGGGCGTGGTCGTCGCGGGGGCCATGGCGCGACGGCCGGTTCCGGAGATCGTCGAGATGAACGACCGCGAGGACAGTCAGGTGGCGATGGCGTGAACGAGGCGCGCTGAACGAAGGCGGATCAATCGTTCGCGAGATGGAATGCGTCGGCCATCCGCTCCTGTTCCCGTGCGGGCAGTGCGAGTCGTGTCGCGAGCGTTCTCCATTGGCTGACGATGCCGCGGAAGTCATCGATGATCTCGTCGGCGTCCTGCAGCTTCAGCCGAAAGTATTCGCATACCTCGCGGGCGAGTTCGAGATTGAGCGCGTTGTCGGCTTCCGTAATGTTGAGCTTGAGACCGTCGGCGACGGCGACCGGGTTCATGTCGTAGGCCGCCGAAAGCCGCCAGCCCGAACCCGGCACCAGAATGAAACCGTGATTGCGGAGATGATCGTCGGTGTTCGAGACCAGGAGGTTGAAGACGATTCGGGCCCATAGCTCGCGCAAATCGCTATTCGGTTGTGCGCCGTGCCGCATGAGCACTTCGGCCAATTCCAGGTAGCTGACGCCTGTCGACGCATCGTCGCCGTCGACGTGGCCGGTCATGGTCATGGCCGACGCGAAATGCAGACGTCGGCCTTCGGCTGTCCGATCGAAACGCCGAACCAGGAAGCAGTGATGGTCGCTCGCGAATTTTCGTGCCTCGGCGTGGGCGACGTTCAGGCCGCAACCTGCCGCCAGCGCATTGATTACCATTTCCCAGCCGCCTACGTCGTAGTCGTCTCTTGTACTCGGGAACTTCGCGATATACAGATGGCCCTGATGGTCGGCCACGCTTGCTTTCGGCCTTGCACCGCCGAGCGAACCGCCGGGGGCGATGAGCATCGTGAGCCAATCGCGGCCATCCGGGGCGGTATTGTCGACGTCTTCCTCCAGCGCTCGACTCGCGTGTTCCAGTTCACGAATCTCCGCAAACGGCGGCGCAGCGAGATCATGACGATCGTCGAGAAATTCTCCGGCGTCGTCGAGCCGGTAGCGCAGCGCGCCGACGCGATAAAGGTCGTGAACGCCAAGCAGGTAGTCCGATTCGTGGAGTCGGGTGTCTTTCGGCCGCAGGCCGGCACGAATGTCTCGCTCCAGCCTGCGATCCATCAGCATGCGGCCCCACCGATCGGGGCTGGAATCGGTGAAGGCGCCGAACGCATCCCGCGGCGGGGCCGGATATTGGGGGCCTTCAAAGAGACCGATTGCCGGATCGATCTGCACGTTTGCGAATTCGGGCGCCGCCAGTGCCGCGGAGGCGTACTGGAACTCGAATCGCTCGCTTGCCCGCGTCCTGCGGCTATGCAGGAGTCCGAGCTTTCGCGGTTCGGTCAAACCGTCCCAATCTGCGTAGACACCGATCGTCGTCATTTCCCGCGATGCTCCCCATGCCGTTTTCTTGTCGGCTTCAGCAATGCGACCAGATCGGCCGCCGTTGTGCCGCGGGCATCGCCGGGTTCGATGGCGTCGGATGGTGTATCGCCCGCGTCGGTCGCTTTCGTGGCGGAAGGCGCGATGGCGCGATTGCGCCGATCGGACGCGGTGGCGGAGCGAGGCGGTGCAATGCGTCGGGCAGTGCGTGGTTGGACGAGGCGGGCGTCCTGGAGTTGGCGGCCGATTTCGTCCGCGGCGGCCAGCTTTTCCAGATCGTTCTGGAGCCCCAGCACCTGCATGACGGACAGATAGGCGCCGATGGTGACGCCGGACCCGCCGGCTTCCAGCGAGCGAAGCGTCATCGGCGACATGCCGGCGCGTTCCGCGACCTGCTTGGCGGTCAGTTTCCGGCGCAGGCGCGCGAGCTTCAGCCGCTCACCGAATTGGGCGAGCAGCTGGTTCGATACCGGCAGGAGCGGAGCGGTCTTCTGTGCCATGACGCTAATATTTTAGTGCTTTGATAACGAAGATGCCAAAATATTAGCACAATCGCTGCGGCGAGTGAGTGCGTTTAGGTTGGGAGGGCTGGCAAGAATATAAATATTCTGGCGACTGTTTGATACATTTAGCCAGAATACTTTCTTTTTGATGTCCGCCCAGACGAGCCTGGTTCCCCGCGGTTTTCCCCTACACCGCACTCAACCGCCCCAACTCCTCCGCCAGAAAATCGACGAACGCGCGAATCCGCGCGGACATCTGGTGACGCTGCGCATACACCGCATAGATATCGGCGCTCGGTGTTTCATGGTCGGGCAGCACGATCACCAGGCGACCGTCGGCAAGATAGTCGCGGATATCCCATTCCGCGCGCATCAGGATCCCGTGCCCGTCGAGCGCCCACTTCACGGCGATCTCGCCGTCGTTCGTCGTCAGGTTGCCGTTGATCCGCACGGCTTCCGTATTGCGCGCCGCGCCGCGGCCGCTCGTCAGCCGCCACACGCCGTAACCCTCGTCGCCCTGACGGATGCCGATGCAGTTGTGCCGCGTCAGGTCGTGCGGCGTAGCGGGAATCCCGTGCCGCGCGAGATACGCGGGCGCCGCGCACAGCAGCCGGCGGTTCGGCGCGAGCCGCCGCGCGATGACGCGCGTGTCGGGCGGCTCGCCGAAGCGGATGCACACGTCGAACGCATCGTCGGTGAGCGGCGGCGGCATCACCGACAGCTGCAGTTGCACCGACACCTCCGGATAGCACGCGACGAAGCGCGAGATCGCGGGGCCGACGTGGCTGCGCCCGAAGCCGAGCGTCGCGTTCACACGCAGCAGTCCCTTCGGACGTTGCTTCGCGCTGCCGAGCAGTTCGCCCAGCTCGTCCATCTGGTCGAGGATCCGGCGCGCGTAGTCGAGATACACGTCGCCTTCGGGCGTCAGCATCATCCGCCGCGTCGTGCGGTTGACGAGCGTCACGCCCGCGCGCCGCTCCATCTGCGTGAGCCGCTTGCTGACGGCCGCCGCGGTCAGCCCGAGTTCGCGCGCGGCCGCGCTCAGGCTGCCCGATGCGGCCAGCGTCGAGAAGAAGCCGAGATCGGCCGGCTGGACGGTATCCGCCATGACGGGATTCGTGAATTGAAGTTAAAGATGCTTTGAGTCTAGCACCGGTTCCTGCACTGCCGGTTCGGTAAAGTGCGTTCACGCTCACGATCAATCGAGGATGTCCGCATGAAGACCTACCGTATCGCAACGATTCCCGGCGACGGCATCGGCAAGGAAGTGGTGCCGGCCGGCAAGCAGGTGCTGGAAGCGCTGGCCCGCGGCAGCGATCGCTTTGCATTCGCGTTCGAGGATTTCGACTGGGGCGCCGACTACTACCGCCAGCACGGCGCGATGATGCCGGCCGACGGCCTCGACGCGCTGCGCGACAAGGACGCGATCCTGTTCGGCTCGGCGGGCGACCCCGACGTACCCGACCACGTGACGCTGTGGGGGCTGCGCCTGAAGATCTGCCAGGGCTTCGACCAGTACGCGAACGTGCGCCCGACGCGCATCCTGCCCGGCATCGACGCGCCGCTGAAGCGCTGCGGGCCGGACGACCTGAACTGGGTCATCGTCCGCGAGAACTCCGAAGGCGAATACGCGGGCGTCGGCGGCCGCGTGCACCAGGGCCATCCGATCGAGGCCGCGACCGACGTGTCGATCCTCACGCGCGCCGGCGTCGAACGCATCATGCGCTATGCGTTCCGGCTCGCGCAGTCGCGTCCGCGCAAGCTGCTGACCGTGATCACGAAGAGCAACGCGCAGCGGCACGCGATGGTGATGTGGGACGAGATCGCGAAGCAGATCGCGCAGGAATTCCCCGACGTGACGTGGGACAAGGAGCTCGTCGATGCGGCGACCGCGCGCATGGTCAACCGGCCGGCGTCGCTCGACACGATCGTCGCGACCAACCTGCACGCGGACATCCTCAGTGATCTCGCCGCCGCACTCGCCGGCAGCCTCGGCATCGCGCCGACCGGCAACATCGATCCCGAGCGTCGTTATCCGTCGATGTTCGAGCCGATCCACGGCTCCGCATTCGACATCATGGGCAAGGGGCTCGCGAATCCGGTCGGCACGTTCTGGTCGGTCGTGATGCTGCTCGAGCATCTCGGCGAAACGGAGGCCGCCGCGCGTGTGATGCAGGCGATCGAGGCCGTGACGGCCGACCCGTCGCTGCACACGCGCGATCTCGGCGGCAGCGCGACCACCGCGCAGGTGACGGCAGCCGTCTGCGAGCGCGTCGCGAACGCGGTGACTACCGCCTGACGATCCTGACGATCACGGCGGTGTGCGCGCGCAACCGGTAACGCGGCTGCCGCCCGTTCATCGCCCGCCGCATTTTCCTGCCCGCGACTCGCGCGTTCGACGCGAGCCGGGCGCCGGCCCGCACGCTTCGTGGCGGCGCCGGCGAGCATTCACAGACAGAGCACGGCTCGACCTCGAAGGAGGAGACACATGCAAGCGGAACTGGAAACCCGTGTCGCGCGGAAACTGATGTGGCGCATCATTCCGTTCGTGATGCTGCTTTACTTCGTCAGCTTTCTCGATCGCGTCAACGTCGGCTTCGCCGCGATGACGATGAACCACGCGATCGGCCTGTCGCCGACCGCGTTCGGATTCGGCGGCGGGCTGTTCTTCATCGGCTACTTCCTGTTCGAGGTGCCGTCCAACCTGATTCTTCACCGGGTCGGCGCGCGCATCTGGATCGCGCGCGTGATGATCACGTGGGGCCTCGTGTCGGCCGTGTCCGCATTCGCGGCCGGGCCGACCAGCTTCTACGTGCTGCGCTTCCTGCTCGGTGTGGCCGAAGCCGGGTTCTTCCCCGGCATCATCCTGTACCTGAGCCTGTGGTTCCCCGCGAAGCAACGCGCGGTGGCCGCCGCGTGGTTCATGGCGGCCGCGCCGATCTCGACCGCGATCGGCTCGCCGCTGTCCGGCGCGATCATGCAGATGCCGCCGATGTTCGGGCTCGCCGACTGGCAGATGCTGTACATCGTCGAAGCGCTGCCGGCGGTCGTGCTCGGTTTCGTCGTGCTCAAGTGCCTGACCGATTCGCCGTCGAAGGCCGCGTGGCTGCGGGCGGACGAGCGCGACTGGCTGATCGCGAAGCTGAAGGCCGAAGCCGACGCGCGCCACACGCATGTCGGGCACACGGCCGGCGCGTGGCAGGCGCTGCGCGATCCGCGCGTGCTGGCGCTCGCGCTGATCTACTTCGGCACGTCGGCCGGGCTGTACACGCTCGGTCTGTGGGCGCCGCTGATGGTCAAGCAGTTCGGCTTCACCGCGTTGCAGACAGGCTTGCTCACCGGCATCCCGAGCATTGCCGCCGTCGTCGCGATGATCGCGTGGGCGCGGCATTCGGATCGCACCGGCGAGCGCACGTGGCACGTCGTGATTCCGTGCGTGCTTGCGTGCATCGGTTTCGTGTTCGCGGGGCAGGCGAGCACCGCGCTGCTGACCGTGCTCGCGCTGGTCGTCGTCAACATCGGGATCAGTGCCGCGAAGGCGCCGCTGTGGGCGATGCCGAGCGCGTTCCTGTCCGGCGCCGGCGCGGCCGCCGGGATCGCGATGATCAACTCGATCGGCAATCTCGGCGGGTTCGTTGGGCCGTTCGCGATCGGCTGGCTGAAGCACGTGACGGGCGGGTATGCGGCGGGGCTCTATGTGGTGGCGGGCACGCTCGCGGTGTCGGCGATCGTCACGCTGATGTTGAGTCGGAAAGGCGCGAGGGAAGAGGCCGTGGCGGGCGTGCGGCATCACCCGTAAGCGCGGCGCGTGCACCGAAACGCCGGACCGGGTGCGCATTGCGTGCCCGTCCGGCGTACTGCGTCATGACGTGCGATCACGCATGCGTCAGCGTCACCGTATAGCACCGACTTCGCCCCCATCACTGCGCATGGCCTTTTCCCGGCGATGGCCAATGCCCGGCGGTCGTGAACTTCCGTTCCGGACGAACATGACGCACCAGGTAAAGGTCTTTCACACACTGCATCTCGATTATCTGTAAATCAAATGTCAATTGATTATTGATAATCGTTGAAAAGCAGAGAATATCAAGAATTGATAAATCGTGTCGTTTCGATGGACGGCGGTGTGTTTGCCGATGTATTAATGTCCGCTCGCGCCCACTTCGCGTGCACATGCCGTGCGGCGGCTGGTCCAGACCATTCAGCCGATCGCTTCTGAGAGAGCCGGACGTATGACTTCATATAACGAAAATCTTGTCGAGCATTACCGCTCATCGATCAACAATGCTGCCGTGCCCGAAACCATCGCGCAACGCGCTCTGAAAAACGCTTGCATGGTCTCAAGCATCGAATGCATCGTGCATTGAATCCTGCCCATTTGCGCAGACGTTGCCGTCTCGCCTGAACAACGCTTGACATTCTTTAACGCGTATTCGCGGCCGCGTGTCAGTTTTGTAGTCGATCATTTGGCGATCCAGTCGCCGTAGTGCGAATCGGGAATCTCGGGGTAGATAAAAAGAATGAACAAGAATCAATATCGTCTGGTGTTCAGCCGCGTGCGCGGCATGTTGGTCGCTGTCGAAGAAACGGCAAATGCAACGGGGAAGACCAGCCGGGGAGAGTCGGTTTGCTCGACTGCTGGCAGCGTTCAGCGTGTGCTCTCGCGGTTCGCGCTTCGTCACGTGGCCTTTGCGGCACTGGTAGCAGGCGGTGCAACGCCGGTTTGGGTCGATGCCCAGGTGGTCGGCGCAGGCGCGCATGCACCGTCGGTGATTCAGACGCAAAACGGTATTCAACAGGTCAACATTACGAAACCGTCAGGTGCGGGGGTTTCTCTTAATACCTACTCGCAATTCGATGTACCGAAGGCTGGCGTTATCGTCAATAACTCGCCGGTGCTGACGAACACGCAGCAAGCGGGTTATATCAACGGCAATCCGAATTTCGGCGCGAACGATGCGGCGAAGATCATCATCAATCAGGTCAACAGCAATAATCCTTCGCAACTGAAAGGTTTTGTCGAGATTGCCGGGCAACGCGCCGAAATGATTATTTCCAATCCGTCCGGATTGGTTGTGGACGGCGGTGGTTTTATCAATACATCGCGCGCAATCCTCACGACTGGAACCCCGAATCTGAATGCGGACGGATCGTTGGCCGGTTTCAACGTTACCCGCGGCCTGATTACCGTGCAAGGCGCGGGCCTGAATGCCACGAATGTGGATCAGGTGGATCTGATTTCCAGGGCGGTGCAGGCGAATGCCGCCATTTACGCGTCGAACCTGAATGTCGTGACCGGCGCGAATCAGGTGAATCACGACACGCTCCAGACGACCCGAATTCAAGGCGACGGCGCTGCCCCTGCCGTCGCGATCGACGTGGGTCAATTGGGCGGTATGTACAGCAACCGGATTTTTCTGGTCGGGACCGAGGGGGGCGTCGGGGTCCGAAACGCCGGGACGATCGCGGCCGATGCAATGGGCCTGACGCTGACGACGGATGGCCGATTGGTGCAATCGGGCAAGGTCAGTTCGCTCGGCAGCGTCGCGGTATCGGCGGCAGGCGGCATCGAGAACAGCGGTACGACTTACGGTCAGCAGTCGGTATCGCTGAATACCGGTGCCGATGTCGTCAATACCGGCACGGTAGCCGCGCAGCACGACGTGGGCGTGACGGCGGGGTCGCTGAACTCGACGGGCCTGCTCGGCGCGGGCGTGGACAGTAACGGTGCCGTCACGCAAGCCGGCGACCTGCAAGTCACGACGACGGGCCAATTGAACGCGACGGGCAAGAACGTTGCGGGTGGCAACGTTTCGGCGACAGGCTACGGTGTGAACCTCGCAGGCAGTACGACGGCCGCGAACGGCAACCTGTCGATGACCGCGACGGGCGGCGACGTGAATCTCGCCAACGCGACGACGAGCGCCCAAGGGGCGGTGACGGCAAACGCCGCCGGCACGGTCATCAACGACCATGGCAACCTGACGAGCGGTGGCAGCACGACGCTGACGGGGGCCAACGTGTCGAACCAGAGCGGGAGTGTGTCGTCGCAAGGGCCGCTGTCGGTGACGGCCGCTGGACAGATTGCCAACCAATCCGGCTTGCTGGTGTCCGAAAGCACGATGGCACTGCGTGGTAACACCATCGCGAACAATCAAGGCACGATCCAGAGCGCGGGCCGCGCGACTGTCGACGGAAGCACGATTGACAATACAGCGGGACGGGTAACGTCTGTCGGTACGGATGGACTGGTGTTGACGGCGACCGGTCAGCTCACGAACGTGGCCGGCACGACGGCGAACGGCGCGCAAGGCGGCGTGATCGGTGGCAACGGCGATGTGACCGTGCAAGGCGGCAATATCGTCAACCGGGCGACGATCACGTCGAACACGAATCTTCGTGTTGCCGGCCAGTCGATCGACAACGACAGCGGGACGCTGAAGGCTGCGCAGAACGTCGCGGTCGATGCGGGCGCGCACCTGTCGAATAGCGGCGGCGCGATCACCGGCCAGACGGCCACCCTGTCCGGCACGACGCTCGACAACAGTTCGGGCACCGTGCAGGCCGATCAAGTGTCGTTGAACGCAACCAACGTGGTGAACCACGCAGGGACGATCACGCAGACCGGCACCGGCGCGATGACGTTCAATGTGTCGAACACGCTCGACAATTCGAGTGGCGGCACGCTGCAAACCAACAGTACCGACCTGACGCTTGCTCCTGCATCGCTGGTGAACGACGGAGGCACGATCACGCATGCCGGTACCGGCACGCTGACGCTCGGCAATGGCGCGGGATCGATTAGCAACGCGGGAGGGGAGGTCGTCAGCAACGGGCAAATTTCGGCTCAATCCGCGACGCTCGTTAACACGAACGGAATCATTAGCGGCAAGGCGGGCCTCGCGGCAACCGTAACCGGGACGTTGAACAATTCGAGCGGCAAATTGCTGTCGAGCGGAAACCTGAGCGTCAATGGCGGCACGCTGACGAACGCAAACGGCGTGATCGGCTCGGCCGCGAACGCGACGATTCAGGTCGTCACGCTGACCAACAGCGGCCAGATCATGGCGGGCCAAACGGCTACTATCGGCGCGACATCAGTCGATAACAATTCGGGCACGATTCAGGGCGCTCAAGTCGGATTGACGGCGAGCAATGTATCGAATCAAGGCGGCACCATCACGCAGACCGGAACCGGTGCGATGGCCGTCAACGTCTCTGGCACGCTCGACAATTCGAACGGCGGTACGCTGCAAACCAACAGTACCGACCTGACGCTCGCTCCCGCAACGCTGGTGAACGACGGAGGCACGATCACGCATGCGGGCACCGGTACGTTGACGCTCGGCAACGGCACGGGGTCGATATCGAACGTTGGAGGGGCGATCGCGAGCAACGGGCATGTCGTCGCTCAATCCGGCTCGTTGAACAACACCTTGGGTTCGATTACCGGCCAAACCGGCTTGACGGCCACGGTTGGCGGCGCGCTGAACAATACAAACGGCAAGCTGCTGTCCAATACGGACCTCGGCATCACCGGCGGCACGCTGACGAATGATGGCGGCCAGATTGGCGCGAGCACGAACGCGTCGATTCAGGTCGGGTCGATGACCAACCAAGGCGGATCGATTGTCGCCCCCAATCTGTCGGTCACTGCGAGTTCGACGCTCGACAATAGTGGCGGCAAACTCGAAGCCAATCAGCTCGCGCTGACAGCGAAGGATTTGACGAATCACGGCGGTACCGTGACGCAGTATGGATCGGGGGCGATGGGTATCAATGTCAGCGACACGCTGGATAACTCGGCGGCCGGTGTCATCCAGACGAACAGCACGGACCTCACGCTCGCCCCGGCCCAATTGAACAATGCGGGCGGTACGATTACGCATGCCGGCACGGGGACGCTGACGATCGAGCCAGGCAACGGCGCGAGTGGGCTTAACAACGCAGCGGGGACCATCGTCACCAAGGGGCAAGCGGTTGTCGACGCGAGCAGTTGGGACAACTCAGGCGGCATTTTTGCCGCTCAGCGCGGCATTACCAGCACGATCGCGGGCGACGTGAACAACGCGCAAGGGCTGATTCGCTCGGGTACGTCATTGTCGCTGGCGAATGGTGGCGCGTTGGTGAACCAGGCCGGGCATATTCAGGCAGGTCAGCAAACGGCGGGTGACACGAGCACGCTCTCCATTCAATCCGGTTCGATCAACAACGCGGACGGCGCGATTGCCGACCTTGGCGGCGGCAAGATGACCGTGCAAGGTGGCAGCCAGATCACCAACAGCCACGCGGGCAACGTGCAGGGCATGGGCGCGATCACCGGCAACGGCGATGTAACGGTCAGCGCGGCATCGATTTCCAACACGCAAGGCGGGCAACTGAGCGGCGCAAGCCTCCACGTTCACGGGGCGACCTTGGACAACAGTGGGGGGCAAATCGGTAACGTCACGAATTCGAGCGGAAACGTGGATGTGACGACGAGCGGCGCGATCACGAACACAAACGGGCAAATCAGCTCGACGCACGACCTGACGGTAACGGCCTCGACGCTGCAAGGCGGAGGCGCGTACAGCGCGACGCACGATGCCAACGTGAACCTGCAGGGCGACTACACGGCAACGTCCAATACTCAGTTCAACGTCGGTAACAACCTTGCCTTTACGCTGCCCGGCACCTTCACGAACAACGCGACCCTGCAATCGGTCAACGGCCTGAGCGTCGACGCAGGCAACATCGTCAATACCGGCGCGTTGTCGGCGGGTGGGCTGCTGCATACGCAATCGGGCAACCTGTCCAACACAGGGGCATTGGTTGGCGGTAGCGTGTCGCTCAACGCAACGGGAACGGTGTCGAACGTCGGGCCGACTGCGTTGATTGGCGCATCGGACAGCAACGGCACGCTTGAAATCCTCGCGAACGATATCGAGAACCGCGACGATACGACCGCGACCGATGCAATGGCAACGACCGCGATTTTCGGTATGGGTAAGGTCGTGCTCGCGGGCGGCAAGGATGCGAGCGGCAATTACACGAACGCGGCGCTGGTCAACAACTCGTCGGCGTTGATCCAGTCCGGCGGCGACATGGAATTGCATGCCGACAAGGTGACGAACACACGCCGCGTGATGACGACCTCGACCGGCTCGATTGATCCGTCGACGTTGGCACAGTTTGGCGTTCCCATTAAAGGCCAGACCGGGCAAGTCGGCGTGAAAGACCCGACCAGCATCGGCGGCGTGTATACCGATCCGCCCCACGGTGGCCAGTGGAACAGCACATATCAGTACACGACCTATTACGCGGACAGCGCGACCGCGACGACCGTGACGAGCATCAGCCCGGCCGCGCAAATCGTGTCGGGCGGCAGTATCAATGCGTCGACGGTTGCCAACCTGCAGAACTACTGGAGCAGCATCACGGCGGTTGGCAATGTCCAGATGCCGAAGAACTACGATGCCAACGGGTTTGCCGCCACAGGTCAGCAGGCGCCGAGCGTGACCGTGTCGTATTCCGGCCAGTATCACTACAACAACTACGACAATAGCGAATACAACTGGCAATTGCCGTTTGGCAATGCTCCGTTCGTGACGGGGCGTCCGGGTGGCTACACGCAGGCCGCGCCGGCATGGGTCAAGCAATATTCGTTGCCGGGCTACGATGCGACTCTGGGTTCGAACGGGACGATCTCCGGCACGGGTGTCAGCATCAACAACACGGCCGGCAATGCGTCGATTCCGTCGCTTGGTTTGCTGCCCGGACAAGCGGTGGCAGGGCTGACGTATGGCACGGTCAGCGGTAGCGCCAGCGTGTCGAAGACCGCGGGCGGGATGGTGAACGGGACAATCTCCGGTTCGCCGGTGCAATCGGCGACAGTGAACGGAAAATCCGTTGCGCCGGTCGATCCGGTCATCGCCAGCGCGACGGCGCTGAACGTGCTGAACAACCTGACCATTCCGCAGGGTGGGTTGTATCGGCCGGACCCGTCGCCGAACGCGAGCTACGTGATCGAGACAAACCCGGCGTTCACGAACCAGAAGAACTTCATTTCGAGCGACTACTTTTTCGGTCAGCTTGGCGTCGACCTCACCCATATTCCGAAGCGCCTGGGTGATGGCTTCTATGAGCAACAGCTCGTTCGGAACGAGGTGACGGCACTGACCGGCAAGGCGGTGCTGGGTCCGTACTCGGATCTGCAGACGATGTACGAGTCGCTGATGGCGGCGGGTGCGGCGCTGGAGAAGCAACTCAATTTGCCGCTCGGTGCGAGTTTGTCGGCCGATCAGGTGTCGAAGCTGACCGGCAACGTCATCATGATGGAAACGCGCGTGGTCGACGGCCAGTCGGTGCTGGTACCGGTCGTGTATCTCGCGCAGGCGAACCAGCAGAACATCAACGGCCCGCTGATTACTGCGACTGACATCGACTTGAAGGACGCGCAGAACTTCACGAACAGCGGCACGATGAAGGCGGACAACACGCTGTCGATTCAAGGCAAGCAGATCGACAACGCGTTCGGTGCACTGCAAAGCGGCGGCCTCATGTCGTTGACGACGACGGGCAATGTCGATTTGACCTCGGCGCAGGTGAAGGCCGGCAGCCTGAATCTGAATGCGGGCGGCGACCTGATTCTCGATACTGCAGTGAAGACCGACACGCGGGTAAGTCGTGACGGTGCGACGAGTGTCACGTCGACGCTTGGGCCGGTTGCGCAACTCAACGTAACGGGCGATGCGGCGATCAAGACGGGAGGAAATTTCCAGCAGAACGCGGGCAACTTGTCGGTCGGCGGTAATCTTGGCATGAACGTCGGGGGTAACTGGGATCTCGGTGCGGTCCAGACTGGCGAACACAAGATCGTGCAGCGCGCGAACGGCGTGTCGAACACCGACATCAACAATGTAGTCGGCAGCGCGGTGAAGGTCGGCGGCGTATCGAGTATCGGCGTCGGTGGGGACATCACCGCGCAAGGTGCGCAAATTGAGTTCGGCCAGGGTGGCACGGTTGCGGCGAGGGGCAATATCTCGCTTGGCACGGCGAGTGCGACGTCGACCGTGAACAGCAATAGTTCAGGCAGCGACAGTCACGGCAGCTACGCGGAAACGCTGCATACGTCCGACCAGGCGCTGACCGCTACAACGCTCAAAGGCGGCGATACGGTCACGCTTGCGTCGGGTAAGGACCTTACGATCAACGGCAGTACGATCAGCCTCGACAAAGGCAATGCGAACCTGCTGGCAGCAGGCGATGTGAACATCGGCGCGGCAACCGAAACGCATGAGCTGAATTCGCACGAAACACACAGCCACAGCAATGTCGTAAGCGGCGCGAATGTTGCGAGCGGGATCGACCAGACGGCGACCTATAGCCAGGGGAGCACGGTGTCGGCCGACGGTGTCAACATCGTCAGCAACCGAGACATCAATGTGACGGGCAGCAACGTCGTTGGCACGAACGACGTTAGGTTGCAGGCAACGCGCGACGTCAATATCAAGACCTCGCAAGATTCGACTCAATCCTCAAGCTATTACGAGAAGAAGGAATCGGGTCTCCTCACGAATGGTGGTCTTTCAGTGACAGTGGGTTCACGCTCGACCGCGCAACAAGACGAAAATAGCTCGGTAACGAACAAAGGGAGCGTGATCGGATCGTCGCAAGGCAATGTCACGATCCAGGCCGGGAAGAATGCGACGATTACGGGTAGCACGGTCGTCGCCGGCCAGGATGTCGGAATCACGGGCCAGAATGTGACGGTGAACGCTGCGTACGACACCTACAAGGACGCGCAATCGCAGCAGTTCAGCCAATCCGGTTTGAGCGTCGGATTGGGGGGCGGCTTGGTTGGACTCGGGCAGTCGATGGCAAGCGTGGTTCGCCAAGGCCAGCAGTCGGGCGATTCGCGTCTCGCGGCGGTACAGGCCGTTGCAGCCGCCGAACAGGCTTATCAGAACCGTGGCGGGATCAAGGATGCGGCCAATGCACTGTCGAGCGGTAACGTGAGCGAGGCCGCCAAGGGCGTTCAGGTGCAGATCAGCATCGGTTCGAGCCATAGCAGCAGCAATTCAACGACATCGATCACGAGCGCGAAAGGTTCGTCGGTCATCGGTAACGGCAACGTATCTATCACGGCGACTGGTACGCAGGACGCGAATGGAAACGCTCAGGCGGGCACTGGGAATATCGCGATGACCGGGGCGACGGTTCTGGGCAAGAACGTCGCGCTCGATGCGAACAACGCGATCACGCTGCAAAGCGCGCAGAGTACTGAGCAGGACACGAGTTCGAATAGTTCCAGCGGGTGGAACGCCGGAGTTGGGATTGGGGTTGGAAAAAATACCGGTATCAGCGTATTCGCGAACGGTACGAACTCGCACGGCCAAGGCAACGGCGACAGCGCCACGCAGACCAACACGACCGTTACGGCAGGCAATGCGCTGACGATGCGGTCGGGCGGTGATACGACGCTGACCGGTGCACAGGTATCGGGTGATAAGGTCAAAGCGGATGTCGGTGGCAACCTGACGATGACGAGCGTTCAGGATACGTCGAACTACGCCAGCAACCAGCACAACAGTGGCGTCAGCGGCAGCTTCACGTTCGGTTACGGAGGCGGGGTTGACGCGTCGATCGGCCATACCGGCATCGACGCCAACTATGCGTCTGTGAATCAGCAAACAGGTATCGTGGCTGGCAAGGGCGGTTTCGATGTGAGCGTGGTGAACCACACGCAACTGAACGGCGCACAGATCGCCAGTGCGGCACCGGCCGAAAGTAATACGCTGACGACGGGAAGTTTGGGTTTCTCGAACATTCAGAATTCGATGTCGTATTCGGCGTCGTCGGAAGGTTTTTCAACGTCAAGCGGTCCGAGTTTTGCGCAGACAAGTGATCATGCGAGCGGTGTCACGCAGGCAGCGGTGAGTCCGGCGAAGATCGTTGTGAAGTCCGATCAGCAGAATGACACCGACAGCACGGCGGGTCTGTCGCGTGACACGACGAGCGCGAATCAGACCGTACAAAACACTTTTAATTTGCAGCAGGTTCAGAACGATCTGGCTTTCGCGCAGGCATTCGGCAAGGCAGCGACCTTCGCGGTTGCGGAAGCCGCGACGCAGCTTGAGAACAGCAGCCCGCAAATGAAGGCACTGTTTGGTGAGGGCGGGGCGGGGCGGGATGTGCTGCACGCGGCGGTTGCTGCGATCGGCGCAGCGTTGTCCGGCGGTAACATCGGCGGTGCGGTAGCTGGCTCGCTGACTGGTGATTTGTTGCAGTCGCTGGCGCAGCCGATCATTGATCAGGCAGTTAGTCAGTTGCCACTGGATGCACAGGCGGCGGCGCGCAAGGCGTTGAATGAGATTGTGGCGACCGCAGGCGGTGCGGCGGGTGGCGCATTGGCTGGTGGCGGCTCGGGTACGCTTGCGGGTGCGGGGGCGGCCGCGAACAATGAGCTTTACAATCGCCAACTGCACCAAAGCGAGGCCGAAAAGCTCCAGCAACTTCAGAAAAATCAGTCACCCCAGGAACAATATCGGCTTGCTGCAGCGGAATGTGCGCTCGTGCATTGTGCAGACAATATCCCAGATAGTGATCCGAGCAAGGCCATACTGCAAAAGATGCAGAATGACGGGGCGCAGTTTGCCTACGAGAAAGATGTTCTGACGAAGGCTGGTGCATTTGATGGATATAGCAAGCTGGATCGCCTGAACGATGCTTACGATCGAAATCAGGTTTCGAATCGCCTTATGGGGGCGGTGCAAGGTGTGACTGGCGTGGCGACTGGAACGGCCGCGGCATTGGGTGGTTGCTACACCCTGGTTGCTTGTATCGCGGGCGGTGCTGTTGCGGGTATAAGCTTCGATTATGCGAAAGCGGGCTTTACTCAGGCCGTAAACGGTAATCCGACGCCGACTTATGGTGAGCTGGCGCTGCAGAGTCTAGGGATGAGTCCGGGAGCGGCCGCGATGACGTACGCGGCATTGGGTCTCGGAGCAACGGTTGGTAGTGTGGCCGCAAATAATGCGGCGGTACAGGCAGCCGCGAAGGGGGTGCCTCAGTCGAGCGAGTCGGTGCAGGCCGGGATTAAGAATGATCTGGTGCAGCAGGTTGCTGATTTGCGGTCAACCTTGACGGGTAGCGCAAAAACGAGTGGAAACGTGGGTGTTGCGCAGATCAATATTCCGGGTATTCAGCCGACGATGGCAGCATCGAGTCAAATTTCTACTCCAACAGCAGAGCAACAAGCCTTGGGGTTCGTAGGAAAGGTGCCAGAGACGTTTCCTAGCTCTAACGTATGGACGTCAGGGAATGATCCAATTCTTCTTAATCGAAGTGCCGATTCTGAGGCTAAGATACTGAATAACATTGCTGCTCAACTTGGAGATAATACGTCGGTTTCTGGGACTATTAATCTGCTTACGGAGCGTGCCCCGTGTACAAGTTGTTCGAATGTGATTCAGCAATTCGAGAGTAAATATCCAAACATCAAAGTTAATGTGATGGATAATGGCGGTGTTATTAGGCCAACCAAAGCGGGTAAATGAATGAGCTCAAGCAACGAAGATCGAGTGCCATACGAAACCATTAAGGCGTGGGCGTTGGATGCATATTTCAACTTCTGTAGAGACAACGCTCTTATGGAAGGGGCTTCTCATAGGGAAGTGCTGGGGCACGTCGACCTAAATTTCGAAGGCGTGTATGAATCTCAGATCGAAAATCTAATGCTTTGTGTTGTTCAATTGGTCCTGTCGGGTGGATGGTATCCGGACGCCGAGCGGAGTATGAGAAAGAAGATCGCCGATAAAATTTCGGTAGAAGGGCTCGATAATCTCTTGCAAGGCGTACCGTCTGAAGAGGCTGATTTGTTCAAGCACGATTTGAGAATTTTGAAATTCATTCAATGATGGCCTAGAGCGAGAACGATGGCGAAATTGAGAGGAAGTTTTACGCTGGTATCGATTGCGGTGGCTGTGTCGCTTGCATCATGCGAAACCGTGCCGCCAGACGCGCCACCGCGTCCACCACCAAAACAAGAAATGGAACCTGTGTTGCCCTCTTGGTCGAGCACGACATGGGTTATGGGCTTTTGGAAATGGAGCGGCACGGAATGGGTTTGGATTCCGGGACATTTTGCTCCCAAGCCATAAAATTAAATCAATAACACCACACCTATGACAATCCGTATCCCGGTCTTGCTGCTGTCGGCCGCATGGCTTATTCCGATGGCAGTATCGGCGCAGCAGGCACCCACACCTGCCGACCAGGCCGCGGCTGCGCGCGCGAACGCCGAACAGGATCGGCAAGCAGAGCAGCAACGAGAGGCACAACAGCGTGACGCGGCCGTGCGCGCCCCTTCCGTGCGTTCCGATGTGCCGAAGATCGAAGCGTACCCGGCGCTCCCCGCGGAAACGCCGTGCTTCCGTATCGACCGCTTCACGCTGGACGTGCCGTCCTCATTGCCCGACGCGGCGAAGGCACAGGGTGCGTCAGCGCTGCCGATGGACCGCTTCGCCTTCGCGCATGAATGGCTGAATCACTACGCCGGCCAGTGTGTCGGCAAGCAAGGCGTCGACGTGCTGGTCAAAGGGGTATCTCAGGCGATTCTGGCGCGCGGCTACGTCACGACGCGTGTGCTCGTACCCGAGCAAGACCTGTCGACCGGTACGCTGAAACTGTCGCTGATTCCCGGCACGATCCGGCATGTACGATTCGCCGATGAAAAGCTGCGCGGCACGTGGAAAACGGCATTCCCGACTGGCGATGGCGAAGTATTGAACCTGCGCGACCTTGAGCAAGGTCTGGAGCAGATGAAGCGCGTCACGAGCCAGGATGTCTCGATGCAAATCGTTCCGGGCGAGCTGCCCGGCGAAAGCGATGTGGTGCTCGACGTGAAGCGCGGCAAGCCGTGGACGGTCGTCGCATCGATCGACAACTCCGGCACGCGTGCCACCGGCAAGCTGCAGGGCAATCTGTCGGTCGGTATCGACAACCCGCTCGGCCTGAACGATATGTTCAACGTCGGGGTGAGCCAGGACCTCGAGTTCGGCGACAAGCGCCTCGGTTCGCACGGCTGGAACGGCTTCTATTCGATCCCGTGGGGCTACTGGACGGCCACGCTGTCCGCGTACTCGAATACCTACTACCAGCAGATTGCGGCCGTGAATCAGACATTCGTCGCGAGCGGCAACTCGAAGACGGTCGATTTCAAGCTGGCCCGCGTGCTCGCGCGCAGCCAGAACGACGTGTTGGGCGGGTATTTCCGGCTGTCGCGCCGGTTCGGGAAAAGCTTCATCGAAGACACCGAGATTTCACAGCAGGGCCGCAACAACACGATCATTGAACTCGGCTTGACCGATCGTCATTACTTCGACAGTGCGCAGTTCGACGGCTCACTCGCGTACCGTCAAGGCATAGGTGGGCTCGGTGCGCAGGACGATGTACCTACGGCGAATGCCGGTCAGACGTATCGGTTCAAGATGGCTGTGCTCGATGCAAACCTGTCGGTCCCGTTTGCGATCGGCAAGCAGCCGTTTCGCTACGTCGGCACGTTTCACGGTCAATACACTGGAAACACGCTGTACTACATCGACGACATGACCATCGGCAGTCGCTACACGGTACGCGGCTTCGACGGTGAAACGATGCTGGCGGCGGCGCGCGGTCTCTACTGGCGTAACGAGCTGCAAATGCCGATTGGCCAGACGGGGCAGGCGGTGTACGCGGGGCTGGATTACGGCCGCGTATGGGGACCGCAACCGGTTGTGCTGGTTGGTACGCAGTTGGCAGGCGCGGTCATTGGCGTGAAGGGCAGCGTCGGTACGCGCTTTGGCGCTTACGCATACGACCTCTTTGCCGGCACGCCGGTCTACAAACCGTCAGGCTTCCCGACCGCGCGCATCACGGTTGGATTCCAGGTGACCGCGCAATTCTGAGGCTGGTCCGTGTCTGACGCTTTCCAGGCCCAGACACTTGGCGCGGCGGTGTTCGTCGCCGTGCCTTTATATTCGTGAATCACACCGGGCGATGGGGCCACGTCGATCAGGTGGGGTGATGTTGTTTGTTAGGTGTATTTAACAATTAGAGGAAAAATCATGAAAAAGCGGCTTATTCTGGCGAGCGTGATGGGGTCGGCGTTTTTGCTGTCGGCGTGCGGTGGTGGCGATGGTGGCGGCGGAAGCACGGCGACGAACAACAATGCGGCGGGTTCCACCTCGCCAACCACGTCAGGCACATCGACGTCGGATGCCGCGTTCTCCTGTCCGTCCGACTACAAAAAGCTGTCGCTCACGAATAGCAACATCGTCGCGAACGTGAACATGAATCTGACCACCGACGACGGTATCGCGACGCTGACGATCAAGACACCGTCAAATGGCATCACTGGCGATTTCACCGTATGCCTCGGCAAGCCCAATCCGGTGCCCGCTGGCGTGACGGCCGACTACGTCTATGAGGTGAAGTCCTCGGGTGACCTCCGGTCGATGGCCTATTCAACGCTGACGCTGAATTTCACGACGAATGTCAAACCGACGAAGAACCCGCCGGTTATCGAATACGCGAACGTGTCGGGCGGCACTGTGACCTACCAGTCGGTGCTTCAAGGTTCATCGGTTTCAGTCGCACCGAATTACAGCCTGTCGGCAAACGCACAGGTCGCAGGTCTGTATGTCGTGCGCCTGACGCAGTAAAAGGCGGTCGCCTGGGCGCGGCATTCGCGCCGCAACACCGGACCGGCGCGCATCGCGTGCCGGTCCGGTGCCATCAGATGCAACGCGCGCTCAGCTGTGCGTCAACGTCAGCGCATAGAACTTCACGACGGTGCCGGGTGTCGTCAGCGGTGTGCCTGACACCGCCGTCTGATCGTAGTCGCCGGCCTTGAAGTAGAAGCTCTCGCCGTCGAAGCTCGAATCCATCGTGAAGGTCTTGGTCGTGCCGTTCACCGTGACGGTGATCGTCGTGCCGCTCAGGCTCAGCGCATAACTGAACGTCGTGCCGACGCCGACCGTCGTGATCGCCGTGGTCTTCGCCGAGCCGCCCTGGTTGGTGTTTTCGAGCAGCAGTTGCACGACACCGCCGGACGTGACCTGCAGCTCGCACAGCGGCTTGCTCGGGCCGCTGCCCTGGAAGATCTGGCCGATCGTCGTGTGACTGGGTACCTGCGTGACGGCCACCGTCGCATTCAGCCGGTTGGTGCCGGAGGTCGGCCAGATCGTGTTCTCGCGCAGCTCCGTGCGCGGGTGCAGCGAGCCGGACGTCGTCCAGCCCTGCGTCGGGTCCATCATCACCATCGAGCCGTCGCTCGCGTCCGTGTAGAAATACGTCGGGTTCACGTAGCCGCCCGCGAGCGACGAACCGCTCACCGTGTCGACCTTGCCGGACGAGCCGGTCGGCAACTGCAGCGTGAACGGCGCGAGGTTGAAGTTCGAGCCGGGCGGGTTCGACGGGCTGAGCGCCATCGTCGTGGCTTGCTGGCGGGCGACGGCGGCCGGGCTGGCCGGGTCGTCACCGCCGCAGGCGGACAGGCACGCAACGGACAGAACGGCGACGACGCACGGGATGATCTTGTTCTTCATGGTGTCTCTCTCTGATGGTCCGTGGCAGGGCGCCACGTTGTGGATAACGTTTTCCTTTTATGGCGCACGATCGCCGGAGAGGAGATCGGTTGCCTGTAGAAAGCACTCCAAAATACAGAAAGCAGGTATGTCTCGAAGATTGAAGTAGTGAGGCAAAAAAAGCGGGATAAATGGAAAACGTGAAGCTTGCAATCGACTTTCTGCGGCGACTTCATCAGTCGATCGAGGGTGATGCTAGCAAGAAGCTCACGAAGAGTAAACGTTTTCCTTTTGTGGTGAATCGGGAGGGGGAATCCCTGCGTACGCAACGAATGATCGTCGCGATCGCAGCGACGGATGCCGCTTCGCGCGTCGGCTTGTCGTACGTCGACCAGCGGCCGTCAGGACGCCGCGTCGGCGACGTGCTGCGCGATACGCGCCGCACAGGCATCGGGCGTCGCGCCGGACGTATCCAGCACCATCTGGCTGAATGCCCGCGACGCATAACCTTCGCGATACATCTCGGCGATTCGGTTGCGCTCCCAATCCGTCAGCGCGCGCGAACCGCGATTCGACGCTGCGATCGCTTCGGGCGGCGCGAGCGTGACGACGAACAGTCGTGCGTCGCGCGCATCGCATGCGGCGCGCAACCGTTCGAATTCTGCTTCGCCGATCGGATAGGCGATCACCAGATGACGCTCGCTCGCATTCGTGACCTGCGTGACGAGACGTTCCAGCGCGATCACCCATTGCACGTCGAACGGTGCGTCCTCGGGCGCGTCGTGATCGTCGCCGTCGATGAAGCGCGCGTCGGGCAGCACGCGTGCGAGTGCGAGGCCGATCGTCGTCTTGCCGCTGTTGATCGGGCCGTTCAGGTGGATGACGGTGAGAGGCGCGTTGGGTTGCGATGTCATGAGCGGGTGTTCGCAGGTGCGTGAGGGTCGCGTACGACGGACGGCCGGCGTCGTTCACGTGACTCGATCGGTTGAAGCGAATGCGGAGCCTTGGCGGATGACGCGCGATTGACGAATGCTTCGGGAGATTGCCCTAAAGATAACCGCGTCGCTGCCGTTACCTCTCCTCGGTAGTACATGAAATATGACGAAAACGGCGCAGCCGTACAACCACACGACCAGATAACCGAGGGGCTCACGGCCGACGAAGCCGTGCGCATGATCACAAGAGATGGTACGCATCCAGTCGACGCGCAGGCATCGGGGGCCGGTGCGCGCGCTTCCTTTGCCATGCGGCGACGGGACTGCTGCCGCATGGCTGCCCGGCCGCCGCGGATATCGTCCCGGCACGCGGCACGCGGCACGCGGCACGCGGCACGCGGCACGTCCACGCGTTCTTCCCTTGCGCCGCCCCGATGGTTACGCACTGCCGATAACGACAACACCTTTAATCAATCATTCCATGAAGAACTCGTCCAAAGCCACGTTGGCCGGTTGTGGCCTGCTCGTCACGCTGCTGTCCGGCTGCGTCACCCTGCCGAAAACGGACCTGAATGCCGATACCCGCGAGAAGCTGCATTCGATTGCGATCCTCGACGTCACTGAGCCCAAGCGTATCGGGGTCGTCAACGTCGGCGGCGCGGCGGGCGCATTCGGCCTGATCGGCGCGCTGGCGCAAACCGCCGTCAACGCAAGCCATACGAGCACCTATACCGATCGCGTGACGGGCGGCAAGATCGTCTTCGCGCCGGTCGTCGCCGATGGCGTGGCCAGCCGCCTCACCGAGAACGGTTATCAGGTCGTGAAGCTGGACGGCCAGAAGGTCAAGCTCGCGGCCGACGGCAAGTCGGACGATTATTCCGGCATTCAGACCGATGCGGACGCCATCATGAACGTATGGTTCACGTCGTTCGGCTATATGTCGCCGCCCGAGCGGACCGACTTCATTCCGTCGGTGGTCGTTCGCGCGCGCATGCTCGACGCAAAGACGAAGCAGGACATCTACTTCAAGACGTATGCGTGCGGCTACGACATCAAGGCGAACAGCGTCCACGTCGAAAGCGACGCGGCCTACCGCTACGGGAGCTTTGGCGACCTGGAGAAGAACTTCGACAAGTCGGTGGAGGGGATCAAGTCCTGCGAGCAATCCATCTCGGTGATGATCGGCAAGGATCTGGCGCGGGCGACGGGAACGGCGGCGGGGGTGACGGCGGCGACTGCAACGACTACGGCGGCCGCAGCTACTACGGCAACAACGGCAACTACAACCACAACGCCGCAATGATGCTGGGATCCGGCAGCGCCTGAGAACGGCGGGAGAGGGTGTTTTACGCGCGGCCGAGTGGTTTCCCACCCGGCCGCGCGCAACGACGACTTACTTGTCGTCGCTCTTGATCTGCGGCAGCGCCGACGATTCGCCCGGCGTCAGCAGGCCGACTTGCGAATACACGCGCAGCTTGTCGCGCGTATCGGTGATGTCGAGGTTGCGCATCGTCAGCTGGCCGATCCGGTCGCGCGGCGAGAACGTCGAGGCGACCTTCTCCATCGACAGGCGTTCCGGCTGATACGTGAGGTTCGGCGACTTCGTGCTCAGGATCGAGTAGTCGTTGCCGCGGCGCAGTTCGATCTTCACTTCGCCGGTGATCGCGCGCGCGACCCAGCGTTGCGCGGTTTCGCGCAGCATGATCGCCTGCGGGTCGAACCAGCGGCCCTGGTACAGCAGGCGGCCGAGACGGCGGCCGTTCTCGCGGTACTGCTCGATCGTGTCTTCGTTGTGGATGCCGGTGACGAGACGCTCGTATGCGATGTACAGCAGCGCGAGGCCCGGGGCTTCGTAGATGCCGCGGCTCTTCGCCTCGATGATCCGGTTCTCGATCTGGTCGCTCATGCCGAGGCCGTGGCGGCCGCCGATGCGGTTGGCTTCCAGCAGCAGCTCGACCGGGTCGGTGAACTCGATGCCGTTCAGCGCGACCGGCTGGCCGGCTTCGAAGCGCACCGTCACTTCTTCCGCGGCGATCTTCACGTCGTCGCGCCAGAACGCGACGCCCATGATCGGGTTCACGATCTTGATGCCGCTTTCGAGGCTTTCGAGATCCTTCGCCTCGTGCGTCGCACCGAGCAGGTTCGAATCGGTCGAATACGCCTTCTCGGCCGACATCTTGTACGCGAAGCCCGCCTGGCGCATGAATTCGGACATTTCAGCGCGGCCGCCGAGCTCGTCGATGAACGTCTGGTCGAGCCACGGCTTGTAGATCTTCAGATCCGGGTTCACGAGCAGGCCGTAGCGGTAGAAACGCTCGATGTCGTTGCCCTTGTACGTGCTGCCGTCGCCCCAGATGTTGACGCCGTCTTCCTTCATCGCGGCGACGAGCATCGTGCCCGTCACGGCGCGGCCGATCGGCGTCGTGTTGAAGTACGTGACGCCGGCCGTCGTGATGTGGAACGCGCCGCTTTGCAGCGCCGCGATGCCTTCGGCGACGAGCTGCGCGCGGCAGTCGATCAGACGGGCGCCGGCTGCGCCGTATTCGATCGCACGCTTCGGGATCGCGTCGTAATCGTCTTCGTCGGGCTGGCCGAGGTTCGCCGTATATGCGTACGGGACGGCGCCCTTCAGTTTCATCCAGTGCAGCGCGGCGCTGGTGTCCAGGCCGCCGGAGAAGGCGATACCGACCTTCTGGCCGGTCGGGAGGCTTTCGAGAATCGTGCTCATAGGAATTACCGTGGATTGGGTCCGGTGGGATCGTATTTCGCGGAATATGCGAGTATCGGCTGTCCGGGAAGTTGGAGCAAGGGCTGATTTTCGCGCGAATTCGTCGTCGGGCCTGTCGCGGCGGGCCTGGCGGGCGGTTAACCAGGTGGAGAACGCCGTGCGAATCGGTGCGAAACGGCGGCAGAAACGAGCATAAGCAAGCTGCAGTCGCGCGCCGTATTTCCGGGGCCGGATCGGTGGAAGGGCGGGGCCGTCGTCGTCAGGTCGCCGACCCACCGTACCGAAAGGCATATGAAAGACAGGCGTGTGAAGCCCGGATTCCCGCTTGCTTCAGATATTCCACGACTGGGCGGTATCGAGCAGCTTCTCGCGCAACTGATCGACTTCGCCGGCCAGCTTGGCCGTGATCGACACATAACCGGACAGTTGCGGCGGCGGCGCGTCGTGCGGCGGCTCGGCCGGCCGGCGGCGCGGCGCGAGCCGGCCCGGCGTGCCGAACTTGAGCGCGCGGCTGGCACCGACGAGCGTGTCGCGGATGCGCCGGTTCACGGCTTTCATGTCGACGCGCATGTATTCGCGGGCCGCGACGTCGTCGCGGGCCGGCACCGCGCTCGACAGGATCTCCAGGTAGCCGATGCACAGGCGCAGGCTGCGCTGGATCGCCTCGAGCTGCATCATCGACGTCTCGCATTCCTTCGACACCGACGGCATCAGCGAACGCAGCTGCACGAGCAGCGCGCTCAGCGCGGCCATTTCCTTCAGGTGCGTGTCGTCGCTCACGTGGCGGTCGCCCGCGAGCCGCGCATGCACGGCCGCGCACGCGCGCAGCGCGTCGGCCAGCTTGTAGCGCCACGAGTAGGTCGCATAGAGCGGCAGCGCGAACGAGAACGCCAGCGCGATCGCGATGCCGGTCAGCACGTTCACCGCGCGCCACAGGCCGTCGACGATCTCGTTGTCACCGTGCCCGGCCACGATCACCATCGTGATCGCCGACAGCAGCGCGATATAGCCGGCCTTGCCGATCGCGTGATATGCGCAGAAGCCGCAGGCCACCGCCATCAGCAGGTAGATCGCGAGCGGCGCGTGCACGACCGAATACAGCAGGATCAGCCCGAGCCCGGCCAGCGCGCCGATCGACGTGCCGAGCGCGCGCTCGGCCGCCTTCTTGCGGATGTTGCCGTGATGCTGCAGCCCGCCGACGACGATCAGCACGGTGATCGTCGACCACTCGCCGTGCGGCACGCGCAGGCCGGTGGACAGGCCGATCGACACGAGAATCGCGAGCGCGACGCGCGCCGCATGGATCAGCTTCGCGTGCCGGTAGCGGCGGTACGGGTCGAACAGCGGGCGAAGCGCGTTGCGCAGGAGCAGCGGCAGCCGGGTAGGGAGAGAGGCGGTCATGACGGAACTGGGGTGGCCGGATCGCGCACGGCGGCCTGCGCGGGCCGGCGCCGCGCCGCGTGCGCAGCAGACGTAACGTAGCCGAACGCGCGCGGGCTGTCCACGGCGCGGCGGTCCGGCCGGGCCGGCCGCCGCGTTGCGTCACATCACGTCACGCCGCGTCTTGCGTCGGCTGCGCGTCCGACACGCGGTTGCGGCCGCCGGACTTCGCGCGGTACAGCGCCTCGTCGGCGCGTCGCAGCAGCGTCGCGGCATTCATGCGGCCGTCGGCGGCGGTCGCCGTGCCGATGCTGGCCGTGACGCGCCCGTACGGGCTTTGCACATGGTCGATGTCGAGCCCCGCGATCGCGCGCCGGATGCCTTCGGCGACGGTCGCCGCCCCTTGCGCGTCGGTGTCGGGCAGCGTGACGACGAATTCCTCGCCGCCGTAGCGCGCGACGTGGTCGCCGTCGCGGCGCAGGCAGCGCGACGCCGATTGCGCGACGCGGCGCAGCACCTCGTCGCCGGCCAGGTGGCCGTAGTAGTCGTTGAACGCCTTGAAGTGATCGACGTCGACGAACAGCACCGACAGCGGGCGGCCGCTGCGCGCCGCACGCTGCGTCTCCTTCGTGAGCACCGCGTCGAACGTGCCGCGGTTGTCGAGGCCCGTCAGCGAATCGGTGTGCGCGAGCCGGTACAGCTTCGATTCGGCGATCTGCCGGCGCTTCAGCTCGCGCGACAGCGCCAGCGAACCCCACGCGATGAACCCGGTGAACAGGCACATCAGCACGACGGTCCAGACCGCGCGGTGGTGCCACGACGCGTAGATGTCGATCTCGGCGGGTGCGACGTCGACGATCAGCGGCAGGCCGGCGAGATGCTTGTAGACATAGACGCGCCGGATGCCGTCGATCGCGCCGGTGCCCGTCAGCTCGCCGGCGCGGCTGTGCAGCGACTCGATGAACAGCGGCGAATTGTGCAGGTCGAGGCCGACCACGCGTGCGTCGTACGGCAGGCGCGACACGAGCGTGCCGTTGTCCTCGACGATCGCCGCGCTGCCGTGCTTGCCGACCGCGAGGCCGTCCAGCAGCGCGCGGAAGTAGTCGACGCTGAGCGTGCCGACGACGATGCCGCCGAACGTGCCGTCGGACAGCGTGATCCGGCGGCTGAGCGCGATCGTCAGTGCGCCGCCGCGCAGCCGGGACGCATACGGCCGGCTGAGATACAGCCCCTGGACGAGCCGGTCGCGATGCGCGGCGAAATAGTCGCGGTCGGCGAAATTGCCGTTGCGCGGCGGCGATGCGCCCGAATCGATCACGATATTGCCGTGCAGGTCCATCACGAAAATCGACCCGAGATACTCGCCGGTCGCCGCGCGGTCGAACAGCAGCCGGTGGCGCTGGCGCGGCGGCAGTGTCATGAGCTCCGGATCGGCGATGCCGTCGACGACGTTTTGCAGCGACAAATCGTAGAGTTCGATATTGCGCGCGATATCGCGTTCGATCAGCAACATCAGGTTGCGCGCATTTTCGACCGCATGGTCATACGCGTCGCGCCGCGCCTCGATTAATAGCGACGTGGAAAGTCCCCAACTGAACATCAGCAGGACGATGCCCGCAACGAGCACGCCGCGGGGCGACAGAATGCGTGCCACGATCGACGCCGTATGGCGGCGCAGCGTGGCGGGCAGCGGGAATGACTTCATCCTCGAGGGGTGGCGGGCGGCGGGTATTCGCGTCGTCGACGGTTCCGCGCGCTGATTATTTCGAATTAAGCCGCATTATCTCGCGAATTCCTGCAACTCGCGTGCGCATGCAAAACATGCATGCGGGAACGGCGATTCGAAACGATTACGCATCATTACCGCATTGCACGCGGGCGATTTGATTTGAATCAATTACCAGTATCGGTCGTTTTGTCTGAATAATGGTGCGCTCATCGGTTGATTTGGCGTATCGACGCGGTATTTGGCGGATTGCGACAGGAAGGCACGTACTTTTTGCGAATCGGTAAACCCGATAACCCCCATGCATTCGTGGTTATTGCACCGGGACGCGCCATGAGTGGAACGGATGCCGCCAACTCCTTGATTCTGCGAAATCTCCGTCGTGGCGGCGGGCGTTTGCGCGTGCGCTGTCCCCGTGGCGAATCAGGTAGAATCCGCGCTTCGCCGCAGGCGCCCGCCGCGCAACGCGTATCGGGGCCGCATCGAATGCATCGCAGGACGCGCCTCGCGCTCCGATTCCGCATGCGCCGGCTACGGATGCCGGCCCGCTCAACGTTCGTCTCGTTTATGTCCGCAATTCCGAAATCCGACCCACCCGGTTCGTCCGCGAACCCACCCAAGCTTCATCGCGCGCTGAAGGCGCGCCACCTGACGATGATCGCCATCGGCGGCTCGATCGGCACGGGCCTGTTCGTCGCGTCCGGCGCGTCGATCTCGCAGGCCGGCCCCGGCGGCGCGATGGTCGCGTACATGCTGATCGGCCTGATGGTCTATTTCCTGATGACGAGCCTCGGCGAGATGGCCGCGTTCATGCCGGTGTCGGGTTCGTTCGCGACCTACGGCGCGAAATACGTCGACGAAGGCTTCGGTTTCGCGCTCGGCTGGAACTACTGGTACAACTGGGCCGTGACGATCGCGGTGGAACTGGTGGCCGCGCAGCTCGTGATGCACTACTGGTTCCCGGACGTGCCGGGCGTGTGGTGGAGCGCGGCCTTCCTCGGCGTGATGTTCCTGCTCAACGCGCTCACCGTGCGCGGTTTCGGTGAAGCCGAATACTGGTTCGCGCTGATCAAGGTCGTCACCGTGGTCGCGTTCATCGGCGTCGGCCTGCTGATGATCTTCGGCATTCTGAAGGGCGCGCCGAGCAACGGCTGGGGCAACCTGACGATCGGCGACGCGCCGTTCGCGGGCGGCCTGCCGGCGTTGATGGGCGTCGCGATGATCGCGGGCTTCTCGTTCCAGGGCACCGAGCTGATCGGCGTCGCGGCCGGCGAATCGGAGAACCCGCGCACGACGATTCCGCGCGCGGTACGCCAGGTGTTCTGGCGCATCCTGCTGTTCTACGTGTTCGCGATCTTCGTGATCGGCGTGCTGATTCCCTATACCGACCCGAACCTGCTGAAGACGGACGTGACCGACATCGGCGTGAGCCCGTTCACGCTCGTGTTCCGCCACGCGGGCCTCGCATTCGCGGCCGGCGTGATGAACGCGGTGATCCTGACCGCCGTGCTGTCGGCCGGCAACTCGGGCATGTACGCGTCGACGCGGATGCTCTACACCCTCGCAACCGAAGGCCGCGCGCCGAAGGTGTTCGCGAAGCTGTCGCCGGGCGGCGTGCCACGCAACGCGCTGTATGCGACGACGGCTGTCGGCGCGCTGTGCTTCTTCACGTCGCTGTACGGCGACAAGACCGTGTACCTGTGGCTGCTGAACACGTCGGGGATGACGGGCTTCATCGCGTGGCTCGGCATTGCGGTCAGCCATTACCGGTTCCGCAAGGGCTATGTGAAGCAGGGTTATGCGCTCGACCAGCTGCCGTACCAGTCGAAGTGGTTCCCGTTCGGCCCGCTGTTCGCGTTCGTGCTGTGCCTCGTGATCGCGCTCGGGCAGGACTATCAGGCGTTCCTCGCGAACCGGATCGACTGGGCCGGCGTGATCGCGACCTATGTCGGCATTCCGCTGTTCCTCGTCGTGTGGCTCGGTTTCCGGTTCCTGAAAAAGAGCCGTTTCGTGCGCTACGAAGACATGGAGATCGCGCCGTGGATCGCCGCGAGCCGCGGCGCGCAACCGCAGTCGGTGACGAATCGCGAAACCGCGGGCTGACGCGGGCGCGGCACGCAGCCGCGCGACGTGCGATGAAACGGGAAGCCTTGCGCTTCCCGTTTTTTTTGCCCGGCTTTTGCCTGCACGGGGTCAAAGCCGGTTATATTGCCCGACCCTACCGGGCCACGGCCCGGCCGGCGCGACAGGCGCAGCGCGGATCGGCATCCGGCGCGCGCGGCGCGCGGCGGCCGGCGGCGCCCGGCGTTTCCATCGTTCCATCCGGGCCGGCACGGCCCGCGGAGCGCGCATCCCAGAGGAATCCATGAGCGCATCACCCGCCGAGCGGAAGGCCGGACCCGTTTCCATCGTGCGAATCGAAGCCGCGATCAACGCGTGGCGCGAAGTGTACCCGCCGGCACCGGACGGCGAGGACGGCTACGCGCTCGACGCCGGCAGCAACTGCCTCGCCGAGCTGTACGGCACGATGATCTGCTATCAGCTGCCGGACGTGCCGCTCGACTCGCTGAGCAACGCGCAGCGCGACGCGCTCTACGCGACCGAGGTGTGATGGGCGGTCGTGACGCTGCCGTCAGGCGGCGTCGATGAAACAACGGGAAGCTCGCGGGCTTCCCGTTTTGCTTTGGGCGGCGCGGCGCGTGGCGGTTGGCGCCGCCTGGGGTATCGTCATGGCATGGTCCGGCGGTGGCTTGACGTCGGGACCCTGTCCGGGAGACATCGAAAATGGAGTTGAGACACCTCCGCTACTTCGTCGCGGTCGCCGAGGAGCGGAATTTCACGCGGGCGGCGGAACGGCTGCATATCGCGCAACCGCCGCTGAGCCGGCAGATCCAGCAACTCGAGGAGACGCTCGGCGTGCCGCTGTTCGAGCGCAACGCGCGGCCGCTGAAGCTGACCGACGCGGGGCGCTTCTTCTATTCGCATGCGGTGCAGCTGCTCGCGCAGACGACCGAACTCGAATCGATGACGAAGCGGGTCGGCAAGATCGAGCGCAGCATGTCGGTCGGTTTCGTCGGCTCGACGCTGTACGGGATGCTGCCGAAGATCATCCGGCGCTTTCGCAGCGAGTATCCGGCCGTCGAGCTGAGCCTGCACGAGATGTCGACGATGGACCAGATCAAGGCGCTGAAGGAAGGGCGCATCGACGTCGGGTTCGGGCGTATCCGCCACGAGGATCCGAGCGTGCGGCGCGTCGTGCTGCGCGAAGAGCGGATGATCGTCGCGCTGCCGGTCGGCCATGTGCTCGACAGCGCGAAGCCCGTGCTGTCGCTGCACGATCTCGTGAACGACACGCTGATCATCTTCCCGAAGGCACCGCGCCCGAGCTATGCGGACCAGGTGCTCGCGGCGTTCCACGATCGCGCGCTGCAACCGCGGCGGATCTACGAGACGCGCGAACTGCAGATCGCGCTCGGCCTCGTCGCGATGGGCGAGGGCGTGTCAGTCGTGCCGCACAGCGTGTACGGGCTGAAGCGCGACGACATCAGCTACAAGCCGCTCGACGATCCGAACCTCGTGTCGCCGATCATCATGAGCATGCGGATGCTCGACGAATCGGAGGACATCCGCGCGATGCAGGCGCTGATCTACCGGCTGTACGACGAAGCGCAGATGGAGTACCTGCCGCCGCAGCCCGAATGAGCCCGCGCGCGGTGAGGGCTTGCTTGACGCCGCGCGCGCTCGCGGGCCAACATGCGGCGATTCGATGGGGCCGTCCATGGACGGCCGCTTTTACGCAGACGACAGACACATGACCGAGAGCCTGATCGAGGAGACCACCATCGAGACGCCGCAAGGGCGTCTCTTTGCGAAGCGCTGGCGCGCCCGTCCGCTGCAGGACGCGGCGGGCGTATCCGCACCGGCCGCACCGATCGTGCTGCTGCACGATTCGCTCGGCTGCGTCGACCTGTGGCGCGACTTTCCCGCGCAACTCGCAAGCGCCACGCATCGCGACGTGATCGCGTACGACCGCCTCGGCTTCGGCCGTTCGGACCGTCATCCGGGAACGCTCGGCACGACCTTCGTGCGCGATGAGGCCGACCACGCGTTCGACGCGTTGCTCGAACAGCTCGGCGTCGATGCGTTCGTCGCGTTCGGGCACAGCGTCGGCGGCGGGATGGCGGTCGGGTGTGCCGCCGCGCATCCGGATCGTTGTCGCGCGCTCGTGACGGTCGCCGCGCAAGCATTCGTCGAGGATCGCACGCTGGCCGGCATTCGCGACGCCGGCCAGCAGTTCGACGAACCGGGGCAACTCGACCGGCTCGCGCGTTATCACGGCGACAAGGCCGAATGGGTGCTGCGCGCGTGGGTCGACACGTGGCTGTCGCCGGCTTTTCGCGACTGGAATCTCGACGACGACTTGCCGCGCGTGCAATGCGCGACGCTCGCGATTCACGGCGAAGACGACGAATACGGGTCGGACGTGCATCCGAAGCGGATCGCCGCGCGCGTCGCGGGGCCGTCGTCGTTCCTGTTGCTCGGCCAATGCGGGCACATGCCGCACCGCGAGCGGACGGACGACGTGCTGGCAGCCGTGGCGACGTTCCTGCGCGACGCGGACGCCTGAGCGCCCCGGCAACCGGCGGGCCGGGCCCGCCGGCTGTCAGAACGCCAGCTGGATCGCGAGATCGATCGCGAGCAGCGCGATCGAGCAGCCGATGCCGAGGATTACGTTCGGCAGCCGGTGTTCGAAATCGCGATTGTCGCGGCGCATCGCGGCGCCGAGCAGGAAGATCGCCTCGACGACGATCTGCAGCCCGACGAACAGCAGCATCAGCAGGTACTCGTAACCCATCTGCTTGAACGCGGCGAATTGCATCCCGTGATCGTGGATCCACTGGCCGACGCGCAGCAGTTCGTAAACGAACAGCAAGGCGGGAAACAGGTAGCTGATGAAATAGGTCGGCGCGGTGGCGTGCCGTAGTTCGAGGTGGAAGTGCTGATGCGTGGTGGTCATCACGAATCCCTCCTTGCAACGCATGATTGCGGTTGCGACGGCGGCGCGACAACGTGCGAATTGCGGGGTTACCCGAGGCACCGTGCGCAGCCGTACGACACCAGCATACTGCTGCGCGGGAAATTTGGCATGCAGTGCGTGCGTTCGTCGTAAAAATCCGTCAGTGCCGCGCGACGCGCTCACGGCGCCGTACGGGCCGGATGCGTGGTGCCCGATACATTCGGTAACAACCATTCCGGATGCTGTTCCAGATCGCCGGCCAATGCGCGCAGCGCACTCGATGCTCGTGCGAATTGCGCCAGTGTGCGGTGGAGGTTCGATGCGTTCGCACCCTCTTGCCGCAGCGTCGCCTGCGCGGCTGTGAATGCCTGTCGCGCGTTGCTCAGCGCATCATGCGCATGCGGTGCAAGTTCGGTATCGAGTTGCGCGAACAGCGCATTGGTGTCCACGAGCGCTGCGTTCAGATTCGCACCCATCCGATCGAGCGGCAACCGGGACAGGGTTCCGGCGATATCCGCAATTTGTACGCGCAGCACGTCGAGCGTGCCGGGCACGGTCGGGAGCGCGATCGGCTCGCGATTCGTGTCGACCGACGCGGGCGGCGCGTGCGGGAACATGTCGAGCGCGACGTACGAGCGGTTCGCGATCGGATTGCCCATGCGCAACTGGCCGCGTAAACCGCGCGCGACGAGCGTGCGCAGCAGTGCCTTGCCGGCATCGGTGTTGCCGTCGCCGAGTACGTCGTGATAGCGCTGCCCGAGGCGATCGGGGTAGAGCGCCATCGTCACGCGCATCGTCACGTCGCCGCGTGCTGCGTCGTATTCGGTGCCGACGGCCGTGACGTTGCCGAGTTCGATGCCGCGAAAATCCACCGGCGCGCCGACATCGAGGCCGCGCAGCGAGCGATCGAAACGCATCACGACGGGCGCGGCCGGCGCGTTCGGCGTGCGCATCGCGTCGATTTCGTTGTCGGCCACGCGAAAGCGCGCGCCGTCCGGCGCCGCGTCGATCGACGTGCGCCCCGGCGGCGCCGCGAACGCGAGCGCACCGGCGAGCAGCGCGGCGAGCGACGGCGTGCCGAGTGTCATGCCGCCCGCGTCGAGCCGCAGGCCGAGACCGCCCGCCTGCCACCAGCGCGCGTCCGCATCGACATACCGATCGAACGGCGCGGCGACGAACACGTCGATCGAGACGCCGTGCCCGTCGGTATCGAGTGCATAACCGGTCACCTGGCCGACGCGCGCGCGCCGGTGATAGATCGGTGAGCCGATCGCAACCGAGCCGAGCGATGCCGCGCGCAACGTGTAATGACGGCCGCGGTCTTCCGTGAGCGGCGGTGCATCGAGCCCGATGAACGTCGTGCGCGGTTCGCGCGAATCGCCGAGCGCGGCCGCGATGTAGGCGCCGGACTGCAACGAATCGAGACCGGAGAGGCCGCCGGGCCCGATGCGCGGCCGCACGATCCAGAAGCGTGTGTCCGCAACCGCCAGTGCCCGAGCATCGGTGTCCAGTCGTACCTCGACGCGCACGCCCGGTTGCCCGCGCAATGCGCGTACGTTCGTGACGCGGCCGACTTCGACGTTGCGCAGCCGCAGCGTCGATCGGCCGGCTTCCAGTCCTTCGGCTGTCGCGAACGCGAGCGTGATCGTCGGCCCGCGACTGCCGAGCGACGTGACACCCCATGCGACACAGAACGCGGCGGCCGCGAGCGGAACGATCCAGAAGAGCGACGCTCGCGGCCAGCGGACATGCATCTGCGCGAAACACGCCAACGTGCGCCGGCGCGTGTCAGTCGAATTGCGCGACGAGTGCATCGGCGCCCTTGTCGATGCCGGTTTTCGCCGCGCTGAGCGCGCCGAAACTCGCGCCGATGTTCATCGCATTCGGATACTGCTTCGTCACGTACGCGTTGATCAACCGGTTCGTCGCTGCATCGCGGATCTCCACCGCATAGATGACCGAGCCCGTGAACGCACCCTCGCGGCCACGGATCGCCTGCACACCGTTGTAGACGTTGCCCGCGAGATCGAAATGCGCGAATGCGCCGGCAAACGTCGTGGTCGTCACGGCGCCCGTCAGCGTCAGCTTCACGCGCAGCGTGTCGGGGCCTGGCGTGCTCGTCAGTTCGAAGCGCTTGCCGAGCTTCTTCGCGAACGTGTCGCCCATGTACGCGGCGAGCGTCGATTTGTCCTGGTCGGTCAGGTCGCCGAACTGATGGTCGGTGCCGCGATAGACGGCGACCGGGTCGAGAATCAGCTTCCGGTACTGATGCCAGTCCGCCGGCAGCGCGTAGCGGTAGGGCACGCGGCCGGACTTGTCCTGCGGATCGCTGCGCAGATAGGGTGACGATTCGATGCCGCTGTAGCGGGCGGGCTGGACGCCGGCGCATCCGGCGAGCGCGACGCACAGTGCGGCATTGAGCAGGTGGCTGGGCTTGATCGATCGGTTCATCTGATTCTCCGGGTCGGGGTTCGCGCCGGGGGTGCCGGTGCGAAGGGTGGTGCAACAGGGTGGCGTCGCCGCCTGGGGTTCATGAAAAAAACCAACCAGACGGTTTGTTCTTGGAGCGTAATGACCGCATGAATATCGGGAGCGGCAGGTGGTCCGGCAGTGCTCATCGGCCCGGCAGCCGTGCCACAGGCGGCGATCGCGTACCGGTGACCGGTGCGCGAAACAGCGCTGGATCCGGCGGAGCCGATGCGGGAGCCGATCGTAGCACCGCCATTTCCGGATGTAAACCGACCAGGCGGTTTGTTTGTGGTAGACTCCGCGCACTTCCTGCATGCGGTCGGGCCGGTTCGGCGCGACCGCGTTGCGTCACTCCATACCGGGGAAAGTTCATGGATAACCCGACGCGTTCCGAGCGAACGCGCACTGCCGCGATCCAGGCGGCGCTCGCGATCCTCGAGCGCGACGGCCCGGGCAAGCTCACGTTCGACGCGATTTCGCGCGAAAGCGGCATCAGCAAGGGCGGGCTGATGCATCAGTTCCGTACGAAAGGCGATGTGCTGAACGCGCTGATGGAACATCAGCAGGAGTACTACCAACGATTCCAGCGCGACTACCTGGCGGCACGCGATCCGGGTGAGGCGCAGCCGACGCTGTCCGCGCAGATCGCGACGATGCGCGAAGTGATCGACCAGCAGCCGTCGGCGGCGCTCGCGATCATGGCGGCGCTGGTCGAGGATCCCGCGCCGCTGCAGCGGGTTCGGGATATCGATGGCGAGAACGCGAAGCGCATCGCGGCTGAATCGGGCGATCCCGATCTTGCGCTGCTGCGCTGGAAGGCGGCCTGGGGCCTCGCGCTATCGGCGATGTTCGGGCTGTGTCCGCTGTCGGACGACGAACGCGCGCGGCTGTTCGATCGTTTGCTCGACGAGACGCAATGGCCGTCGGGCGGCGATGCTGCCGCCGCGCAACGCGGCACACCGGCGGCGAAAACGTCGCGGAAAAAATGAAGCGCGCGTTTGTCGCATGCGGCGCGGCGGTCGCCCGTTTCGTGCGCTCGCTGCTCGCGGTCGTGCTCGGGCGCTTGTGAGCTTATGGGCTTGTGACCGCCTGACCGGTGGTTCGCGCCGTTCAGCGTTTCGCTGCCGCGCCTTCGACAAACAGCTTCGCGACCGACTGAAACTCCCGTTTCAACGACAACCCCGGCACGGTCAGCCAGCGCAGCATCGCCGCGAGATACAGGTGATGGAACCACGTCGCGAGCTGGTCGGCCCGCAGCGTTGCGTTCAGTTCGCCGGATTGCTGCCCCGCGGCGATCAGTTGCTGCCACACCAGCGCGATATCGCTGCCGTTCTCTCCGCCGCTTTCCGGTTCGACCGTGCCGATGCTCAGGAAGCGGTGCCGCAGATAGGCGAGCAGGTACACCGGATGCTGCTCGCACCACGCGGCCGATGCGTCGAGCACGCAGCCAATGCGTGACGCGAAGGTCTTGCGCCGGGCAACATCACGCTGCAGATGCGCGAGATCGCGCGCGAGTTCGCCTTCGAGCCAGTGCGCGAGCACGGCTTCCTTCGTCGGAAAGTGGTTGTACAGCGTGCGCTTCGCGACGTCGGCCTGCGCGGCGATCTGCTCCATCGTGACGGCTTCGTAGCCGTGTGCATCGAACAGGCGCGCGCCGGTGGCGGCGAGATGCGCAAGCATCTGGATGCGCTTGCGCGCGCGGCGGCCCGGATCGTCGGTCGGAATCGGCATGGCGGGAGGGATTGACTGAAAGTGCACGAATTGCATTAGTATACGACGTGCACTTTTATGAATCCACCCGTTTCCGTTCGTTTCCGCTGCGCTCGAGGAGTCATGCATGAAGCTCGTCATCGTCACCTACGGCACCGAAGGCGACACGCGCCCGCTTGCGGCGCTCGGCCGTGCGCTGATGGACGCCGGACACGACGTCCGGCTGCTGGCCGACGCCGCGACGCTCGGTTCGGCTGCCGCGCTCGGTGTGCCGTCGGCGCCGTTGTCCGGCGATATGCGCCGCGCGATTGCGCCGGATGGCGCGTTGTCGGATGCGGTGCGCGGGCGCGGCGGCTTCAACGACACGTCGAAGGCGCTTGCGGCGATCGCGAATGCGAACACGGCCGCATGGATGCGAGAAATCACTGACGCGTCGGCCGGTTGCGACGCGATCCTCGTGTCGGGCCTCGCGTCGTTCGTCGGGCTGTCGGTCGCCGAGTATCGCGGCGTGCCGGCAATCGGCACGGGCATGATCCCGATTACGCCAACTGCGGAATTCGCGTCGCCGTTCCTGCCGCCGGGCAAGTTGCCGCGCTGGCTGAACCGCGCGAGCCACCGGTTCGTGAACGCGCTGCTGTGGCAGGCATTCAGGAAGGCGACGAACGCGGCGCGCGCAAGCGTCTGCGGGTTGCCGCCGCGCAAGCGGGTGTGGACCGATCATCCGATGCTGTACGGCGTGTCGCCGGCGCTGCTGTCCGGCCCGGCCGACTGGCCGTCGCAGGCGCTTGCATGCGGCCAGTGGCGGATCGATGCGCGCGCATGGACGCCGCCGCCCGAACTTTCCGCGTTTCTCGACTCGGGCGATCCGCCGGTGTATATCGGTTTCGGCAGCATGGCCGGGTTCGACCGGGCCGCGATGGCCGACGCGCTGGTCCACGCGCTCGCCGGGCGGCGTGCGCTGTTCTATCCGGGTTGGAGCGGCATCGATGCGTCGCTGTTGCCGGCGCACGTGTGCGTGATCGGCGAAACGCCGCACGACTGGCTGTTCCCGCGCACGTCGATGGCGATCCATCATGGCGGGTCGGGCACCACGCATTCGGCCGCGCGGGCCGGCATTCCGTCGGTCGTCGTGCCGTTTGCCGGCGATCAGTTCTTCTGGGCGGACCGGCTACGGAGGCTTGGCGTGACGGATGCGCCGGTGGCGGGGCGGCGCGTGGACGCCGCTGCGCTTGCGCGAGCGATCGCGTTTGCCGAACACGGCGACACGAAGGCGCGTGCCGTGGAACTCGGCACGCGTATCGCGCGGGAAGACGGTTTGAAGCTGGCGGTCAGTGAGATCGAGCGATGGGGGCAGCCCGGCGCGCGCTGATACCGCGCGTCAGAAATGCCCGGTGAACCGGTAACGGCTGCCCGGATGCCATAGATTGGCGACCGACGCGACCATCCCTTGCGACCACGTGCGCCGATGCAGCAGCAGGCACGGCTCGCGGTCGTCCATCGTCAGATGGCGGCGCGTTTCGGTGTCGGGCATCGCGGCCTCGATCCGGTATTCGACGCGCTGCAGCGGCGCGACGCGCGTCAGGTACTGGTTCGGCGTCGTCGTCGTGAAGTCCTGCAACGCGTATTCGGGTGCGCAGGCCGGATTGACCCAGCGTTCCTCGAGCTGCACGGGCGTGTCGTTCTCGAAGTGCAGCACGCGCGAATGGAAGATCGGGCTGCCCGTGTCGAGCTGCAGTTCGTCGGCGAGCTTCGCATCGGCGATGGCCGCGCCGACCTGCAGCACCTGCGCGCGATAGCCGTGGCCGCGCGCGGCGACTTCGTCGGAGATGCTGCGGATCGCGACGAGCGTCGATTCGTATTTCGGCGACGCGACATACGTGCCGGAGCCGCGCGTGCGCGTGAGCACCTGCTCGGCCGTCAGCTCGCGCAGCGCGCGGTTGACGGTCATCCGCGCGACGTTGAATTCGCGCGCGAGCTCGTTCTCCGACGGCACCTGGTCGCCTTCCGCCCATTCGCCGGCATGAATGCGCGCGAGGATGAAGTCCTTGATTTCCTGATAGATCGGTGTGGTCATGGGATCACGGTTCGAGTGTCGGCAGCGGCCCGCCGCCGATTGCCGATCCGGCGCGCGCCCGGCGCCGAGTGTACCGGTTTCGCGGACGCGCGGGCCCGGATTCCCCGAATGATCCCTGTTCGGCCGGCGCGCGTCCATGCGGGATTGCACAGAGCGGCCGGCCTGCGACGATGCGCGCGCGGTCAGAACCGATGCCGGATCCCGACCGTCGCAACCACCTGCGTGTTCGTCGACGAAGCCGCGAGCCCCGTGACGTTCGCGAACCCGAGCGTCGTGCCCGACGGCACGCCGAACTGGTGCTGGTACACGGTTTCCGCATACACGTCGGTACGCTTGCTCAGCGCGTAGTCGGCCATCAGCGTCACCTGATGCCATTTCGGCCGGTGGCTGCCGGTTGCATCGTCGTAGCGGCCCTCGGTGAACGTATAGGCGCCCGCGAGCGAGACCGCCGGCGTCAGCGCGTAGCGCGCATTGACCTCGTAGTTGTCGAAACGCAGTGCGTTCAGCGCGCCAGGCAGCGACGACTCGGCCGTTTCGTCGAACATCGAATGCGTCCACAGTGCGCCGACCGTCAGCCGGTCGAACGCGTAGCTGCCGCCGGCGCCCATCACGCGCTGGCGCACGGCCGGGAAGTTCGCCCCGTCGTTGTTCGACAGCGCACCGCCGGCCGTCAGCCCGCCGCGGTTGAGCTGCAGGTACGCGGCGGCGAGGTTGACCGGCCCGTTCGCATACGACACGCCGGCGCTGTACGCACGATTGTTCGCGAAGCCGCCGGCCGCATTGCTGAACCCGTACAGGCCGCCGAACTGCCAGCCGGCGAGCGTCGGGCTCGTGTATTTCACTGCGTTGTCGATGTAGAACGAATCGTCGATGTTGTCGTTGTCGAACGGATGCGACGCGAGGTTGTTGCCGTCGCCGTTGTTCGCCATCGCGAGCGGGCCGAGATAGTCGACGACGGCGTCGTACTGGCGGCCGAGCGTCAGCGCGCCGTACTGGTCGCTCTGCAGGCCGACGTACGCGCGGCGGCCGAACATCGTGTTCCGGTACGACTGCGTGCCGTTGTTCAGGTTGAAGCCGTTCTCGAGGCGGAACAGCGCATGCAGGCCGCCGCCGAGATCCTCGTTGCCGCTCAGGCCGAAGACGGTATTCGACAGCAGGCCGCTGCCTTGCTGCCATGCGCTTTTACCCGTCTGGTTGTTGGTATAGACGATACCCGCGTCCAGCATCCCGTAGAGCGTGACGCTGCTTTGCGCATGCGCGGCAGCGCCGAAGAATGCGAGGGAGAGGGTACCGACGACTGCTTTTTTCATGGAGAGTGCTTCCTGGAAAGGCCCGTCACGACGGGAACGACGATCCGTCGCGCGCACCGATGGCGAACGCACGCGGCTCGTGAAGAACTGCGCGCGTTCGCGCCGGATACGCGCGTTCGAATCGATGAAACGGGTGGGGCGCGTGACGCGTGTCACGCGTGGCCGCGGCGAGCGCCGGCTAGTGCTGCAACAGGCGGATCGTGCCGAATTCGGCGGCCGGCAACAGGCGGAGGATCGACAGGATCGCAGGCGACGCCTGCGAGCGCGCGACTTCGAGCTCGATGCACGCGCGCCCGGTGCGGTTGTCGATCGCGGCGGTGTAGAAGTTGAGCGCGGCGCCGACGGCCTGATGCAGGCGGCGCCGCACGAGCGCGAGGTTGTCCGATTCGACGCGGATCGACAGCAGCACGAGTTCGTCCGCGGGGGACCGGCGCCGCGAACGAATGGGCGGCAGATCGCGTGAAGCAGCGGATTCGGTTCTGGTCGATTTCATGCTTTCATCCCCGGGTCGCATCATGCTCCGCACCGCGGAGATCTCGTGTTGTTCATGACGCCCATTCTAGGAATCGCCGTGGCGATACGGTGTATAGACTCGCACCGACCCTGAAAAGAACGCGTAAAGACACCGGTTCCACCGGCTTTCGTCTTTACGGCTTTTTTATTCCCTGTAAAGAAAATGAACACCGCTTTGATACGCGGATTTCTACACTGTCGCATCCCATTCGCCAGTCGAGCATGGGGGCGTCATCCGGGCTCGTGCCGACACGACAAGGCCCGATGCGCCGACGATCGCGTGGATAGGCCGCGCAACCGAACAAAAAGGGGAAAGCCATGTTGTGGATCACCGGCGCGTTATCGATCGCGCTCTTTATCTATCTGTTTCATGCGTTGATCAAGCCCGAGCGGTATTGATCGGCGCGATTCAACAGAAATTCGAAACTATCGGTGGATGTCATGAGCGATCTGCTTTTCGTACTGTTCACGCTCGCGTTCTTTGTATTGACGGCCGGTTTCATCACCGGCCTCGACCGGATCTGAGCGAGCGTCGACATGTTCAACAATCTCATTCAATTCGCGATCGTTCTCGCGATCATGCTGGCGCTGGTGCCCGTCGTCGGGACATGGCTCGCGCACGCCTTCACGAGCCCGCGCCACGCGTGGGCCGAACGCCGTACCTATGCGCTGCTCGGCGTGAATCCCGACGAAGCGATGTCGTGGCAACGCTACGGCATGGTGCTGCTGCTCAGCAATGCCGGGATGATGCTGCTCGGCTATCTGCTGCTGCGCATCCAGGATGCGCTGCCGTTCGATACGCTGCAGCGCGCCGCGCAAAGCCCCGACCTCGCCTTCAACACGGCCGCGTCGTTCATCACGAACACGAACTGGCAGGCGTATGCGGGCGAGAGCAGCCTGTCGAACTTCTCGCAGATGGCCGTCATCACGTTCCTGATGGTGGTCAGCGCGGCAACCGGCGTTGCGGCCGCGGGCGGTTTCATCCGTGGGCTGAGCCGCAGGAGCGCGGCCGACATCGGCAACTACTGGGTCGATTTCACGCGCGTGACCTATCGCGTGCTGCTGCCACTCAGCTTCATGATGGCGCTCGTGTACGTGTGGCAGGGCATGCCGCAGACGCTCGCGTCCGATGCGTGGGCGACCACGCTCGAAGGCGTGCGCCAGCAGATCGTGATGGGGCCGGTTGCCAGCCTCGAGTCGATCAAGCATATCGGCACGAACGGCGGCGGCTTCTTCAGCATGAACGCCGCGCATCCGTTCGAGAACCCGACGCCGCTCACCAACACGCTGCACATGCTGTCGATGCTGCTGATTCCGTCCGCGCTGACCTACACGCTCGGCACGATGATCGGCCGGCGCCGTCAGGGCTGGGTGATCCTCGGCGCGTTCGTCGTGATGTTCGTCGGCTTCCTGGCCGTGATCTACCCGGCCGAGCAGCACGGCAATCCGTTGCTCACCGGGCTCGGCGTCGACCAGCAGATGAGCGCCATGCAGCCGGGCGGCAACATGGAAGGCAAGGAGATGCGCTTCGGTATCGCGCAGACGAGCCTGTTCGCGACCGTCACGACGGCCGCGACCACCGGTTCGGTCGACGCGATGCATGACTCGCTGACGCCGCTCGGCGGGCTGGTGCCGATCGCGCAGATGATGCTGAACAACGTGTTCGGCGGCGACGGCGTCGGGCTGATCAACCTGTTCACGTTCGCGATCCTCACGGTGTTCTTCGTCGGGATGATGATCGGGCGCACGCCGGAATTCCTCGGCAAGAAGATCGAGGCGCGCGAGATGAAGCTCGTGATGCTCGCGGTGCTCGCGCATCCGTTCAGCATCCTCGGCTTCACCGCGTTGGCGTCGGTGCTGCACTCGACGATGGACAGCCTCGCGAACCTCGGCCCGCACGGCTTCAGCGAGGTGCTGTACGCATACACGTCGGGTACGGCCAACAACGGCTCCGCGTTCGCGGGCCTGAACGCGAACACGCCGTTCTTCAACACGACGATCGGCTTCGCGATGCTGATCGGCCGCTACCTGACGCTGCTGCCGATGCTTGCGGTCGCGGGCAGCCTCGCCGCGAAGAAGAGCGTGCCGGAAAGCGCGGGCACGCTGTCGACGTCGACGGGCCTGTTCGCCGGCCTGCTGATCTTCGTGATCCTCGTCGTCGGCGGTCTCACGTTCCTGCCCGCGCTCGCGCTCGGCCCGGTCGTCGAGCACCTGCTGATGTCAGGCGGCCAACTGTTCTGAGGGAAACATCATGATGCAAGGCAATCGCCAGGCAGCGGCCGCCGCCGCGCCGGCACCCGGTTCTTCGTTCGGCGCGGCGACGCGCGGCCTCGTGCGGCCGGTGATCGCATCGTCGGTGCTGTTCATGCTCGTCACCGGCATCGCATATCCGCTGCTCACCACGGGCGTCGCGAACGTGCTGTTTCCGTCGCAGGCGCGCGGCAGTCTCGTCCAGCGCGACGGCACGACGATCGGCTCGGCGGTGATCGGGCAGCACTTCACGCGCGCCGGTTACTTCCATTCGCGGCCGAGCGCGACGACCGGTACCGATCCGGCCGATCCGTCGAAGACGGTCGACCAGCCGTACAACGCGGCCGGTAGCGGCGCGAGCAACCAGGGCGCGACCAGCAAGAAGCTGCTCGCGGATATCGCGCAGCGCGTGCGGGCGTACCGGCACGATAACGGGCTTGCCGACGGCACGCCGGTGCCGGCGGACGCCGTCACCGCGTCCGCGTCGGGGCTCGATCCCGAGATCTCGGTCGCGAACGCGCGGCTGCAGGCGGCGCGGGTCGCGCAGGCGCGTGGCGTCGATGCCGCGCAGGTCGCGGCACTGGTCGACCGGATCGCCGCGCCGCGCCAGCTCGGCGTGCTCGGCGAACCACGCGTGCGCGTGCTCGACCTGAATCTCGCACTCGACCGTGCACTCGGCCACACGGCCGGCGCGCGGCAAGCGCAGCAATAACGGAGTCACTCATGTCTCATATCGAAAGCCCGATCAACCAGGCGGCCATGCCGATCGGCGGCGTGCCGTCGATGCGCTGGACGGCCGTGCTGCGCGAGGCGTTCCGCAAGCTCGCGCCGCGGGTGCAGCTGAAGAACCCGGTGATGTTCGTCGTGTATCTCGGCAGCATCGTCACGACCGCGCTGTGGCTGCAAGCGCTGACCGGCACCGGCGACGCGCCGGCCGGTTTCATCTTCGCGGTCGCGTGCTGGCTGTGGTTCACCGTGTTGTTCGCGAACGCGGCCGAGGCGCTGGCCGAAGGGCGCGGCAAGGCGCAGGCCGATGCGCTGCGCGCGGCGCGCAAGCGCGTGTATGCGAAGGTGCTCGACGAGCCGAAGCAATTCGGCAGCACGAGCCATCGTGTGCCGAGCGACGAGCTCGCCGCCGGCAGCATCGTGCTCGTCGAAGCCGGCGACACGATTCCGGCCGACGGCGAAGTGATCGACGGCGTTGCGTCGGTCGACGAATCGGCGATCACCGGCGAATCCGCGCCGGTGATCCGCGAGTCGGGCGGCGATTTCTCGTCGGTGACGGGCGGCACGCGCGTGCTGTCCGACTGGATCATCGTGAAGATCACCGCGCAACCCGGTGAAGCGTTCCTCGACCGGATGATCGCGATGGTCGAAGGCGCGAAACGCGGCAAGACGCCGAACGAGATCGCGCTGACGATCCTGCTCGTTGCGCTGACAATCATCTTCCTGCTCGTGTGCGCGACGCTGCTGCCGTTCTCGCAATTCAGCGTGCTGCTGAACGCGTCGGGCTCGGCCGTGAGCCTGACCGTGCTGATCGCGCTGCTGGTGTGCCTGATCCCGACCACGATTGGTGCGCTGCTGTCGGCGATCGGCATCGCGGGGATGAGCCGCATGATGCGCGCGAATGTGCTCGCGACGTCGGGCCGCGCGATCGAGGCGGCCGGCGACGTCGACGTGCTGCTGCTCGACAAGACCGGCACGATCACGCTCGGCAACCGCGAGGCCGTGCAGTTCCGGCCGGCGCCCGGCGTGGACGAGCGTGCGCTGGCCGAGGCCGCGCAACTGTCGTCGCTGGCCGACGAGACGCCCGAAGGGCGCTCGATCGTCGCGCTCGCGAAGCAGCGTTTCGCGCTGGACGTGAGGGCGGTCGACGGCAGCATCGCGGTGCCGTTCAGCGCACGCACGCGGATGAGCGGCCTCGATATCGGCGAGCGGCAGGTGCGCAAGGGCGCGGCGTCCGCGATCCGCGCGCACGTCGATGCGCTCGGCGGCGCGTTCCCGCAGGCGGTCGAGACGGCCGTCAACGATATCGCGCGGCGCGGCGGCACGCCGCTCGTCGTCGCCGACGGCTCCAGGGTGCTCGGTGCGATCGAGCTGAAGGACATCGTCAAGCACGGGATCGCCGCGCGTTTCGCCGAGCTGCGCAAGGTCGGCGTGAAGACGGTGATGATCACCGGCGACAACCGGCTGACCGCGGCCGCGATCGCGGCGGAAGCCGGCGTCGACGACTACCTCGCCGAAGCGACGCCCGAAGACAAGCTGCGGCTGATCCGCGAGCACCAGGCGAAGGGCCATCTCGTCGCGATGACGGGCGACGGCACCAATGACGCGCCCGCACTGGCACAGGCCGACGTGGCCGTCGCGATGCACAGCGGCACGCAGGCGGCAAAGGAAGCGGCCAACATGGTCGACCTCGACAGCAACCCGACCAAGCTGATGCAGGTCGTCGAGGTCGGCAAGCAGATGATCATGACGCGCGGCGCGCTGACCACGTTCAGCGTCGCCAACGATCTCGCGAAGTATTTCGCGATCATCCCGGCCGCGTTCGTCGTGACGTACCCGGCGCTCGGCGCGCTGAACGTGATGGGGCTGCACAGCCCGACGTCGGCGATCCTGTCGGCGGTGATCTTCAATGCACTGATCATCGTCGCGCTGATTCCGCTCGCGCTGAAGGGCGTGAAATATCGGGCGGAGCCGGCCGAGAAGCTGCTGTGGCGCAACCTGCTGATCTACGGCGTCGGCGGGATCGTCGCACCGTTCATCGGCATCAAGCTGATCGACATGCTGTTGACGCCGTTTATCTGACCGAACACGCCGTCGCGGCCCCGCTCACGCCCTCGCGGCGTGCGCGGGGCCGTTCGGCGTTTCAATTGCCGGAAGCGATCATGGATGTGAACGTGAACGAAGCGAATCGACGGGCCACGGGGCTGCGGGATACCGCCGCCCGCCACCGCGAGGCCGGCGCACGGCACGAACGCTGGCGGTTCGTGCTGCGCGCCTGCGCGGGTATGGCCGACCGCATCGCGGGCGCCGGGCCCGACACGCGGCCGGCGCTGGCCGTGCGCGAAGCGCGCCCGCGCACGCACGTGTGGGTGTCGCAGTACGCGGTGCCGCTGCTGTTGGCCACGCTCGTCTGCGCGCTGGCGACGCTTGCGGCGAGCGCGCTGCTGCGTGTGTTCGATCTGTCGAACGTCGTGATGCTGTTCCTGATGACGGTGGTGCTGATCGCGCTGCGGCTCGGCCGGCTGGCCGGCGCGTGGGCCGCGTTCGTCTGCGTCGGCTGCTTCGACTTCTTCTTCGTCGAGCCGAGGCTGTCGTTCGCGGTGTCCGATACGCAGTACGTGTTCACGTTCGCGCTGATGCTGGCCGTCGCGCTCGCGATCGGCCAGCTCGCGGCGCGCCTGCGCGCGGAGGCACGCGCCGCGCGCGCGAACGAAAAACGCTCGGCCGCGCTCGCGCGGGTCGCGCACGATCTGTCGGCCGCGATCGAGACCGAGCAGATCGCGTCGATCTGCACCGGCACGATCGCGCCGCTGCTCGGCGTGCGCGTCGCGCTCGTGCTGCCCGATGCGGACGACCGGCTGGCGCCCGTGCCCGGCGCGTGGTTCGTCGATCTGTCGGCCGCGCACTGGACATACGAGCAGGCGCGCAGTGCCGGGTGCGGGATGCCACCGTTCGAGCGTGCGGCCGCGCAGTACCTGCCGCTGAAGGCGCCGATGCGCGTGCGCGGCGTGCTCGTGCTGTTCGGCGACGCGCAGCCGGTGCCGACGGACCCCGACGATCGTCGCCTGATCGACGCGCTGTGCTCGTCGATCGCGATGGCGCTCGAACGCGTGCACTACGTCGGCGTCGCACAGCACACGCTCGTCCGGATCGAAGGCGAGCGGTTGCGCAACGCGCTGCTGGCCGCCGTGTCGCACGACCTGAAGACGCCGCTGACCGCGATCCGGGGGCTGGCCGAGACGCTGGAGCGGCCCGAGCGTCTGGCCGACGGGCAGCCGGCGGCACTCGCGCACGGCATTCGCAACCAGGCGGAGGCGCTGCACGGGCTCGTCGTGAACCTGCTTGACCTCGCGCGGATGCAGAGCGAAGGCGTGCGGCTCAATCGCGAGTGGCACATGCTCGACGAGATCGTCGGCAGCGCGCTCGCGCATTCGGCCGGCGTGCTGGCCGGCCGCGACGTGAGTGCCGACTTGCCGGCCGACCTGCCGCTGATCGACGTCGATGCGCTGCTGATCGAGCGTGTGCTGATGAACCTGCTCGACAACGCCGCGAAGTATGCGGGGGCGGACGCGGCCGTGTCGGTGCGCGCGCGCGTGTTCGGCGAAACGCTCTACGTGTTCGTCGAGGACGACGGGCCCGGCTTCGTCGCGCGCAACACCGAGCCGCTGTTCGAGCCGTTCGAGCGCGAACGCAAGGAATCGTCGATCAGCGGCGTGGGGCTCGGGCTCGCGCTGTGCCGCAGCATCGTCAACGCGCACGGCGGCTCGATCCGCGCGGTGCCGCTCGATCCGCACGGCGCGCGGTTCGAGATTCGTCTGCCATTGGGCGCGCCGCCCGACATCGAACACGAGAGCCGCACATGATCAGATCGAAGGTACTTATCGTCGAGGACGAATCGGACATCCGCCGTTTCGTCCGGATGGCGCTGGAACAGGAAGGGCTCGACACCTGCGAGGCGTCGACGGCCCGCGAGGCACGGATGTATGCGACGAGCAGCAAGCCCGATCTCGTGATCGTCGATCTCGGGCTGCCGGACGACGACGGCAAGACGTTCATCCGCGAGCTGCGCGAGTGGTCGACGGTGCCGGTGATCGTGCTGTCGGCGCGGCAGCAGGAAGTGGAGAAGGTCGCGGCGCTCGACGCGGGCGCGGATGATTACCTCCCGAAGCCGTTCGGCGTACCCGAGTTGCTGGCACGGGCGCGTGCGCAGTTGCGGCGCGCGGCGTTCGTGTCGGCCGACGGGCAAACGTCTTCGGTTGTGCGGTTCGGCGACGTGACCGTCGATCTCGGCCGGCACGAAGTCGTCCGCGGCGGCGCGCCCGTCCACCTGACGCGCCTCGAATTCCGGCTGCTCGCCGCGCTGATCCGCGCGCGCGGCGGCGTGATCGCCGCGCGGCAACTGCTGGCCGAGGTGTGGGGCATTCACGACGCGGATCGTGCGCACTACGTGCGCGTGTACATGACGAACCTGCGGCAGAAACTCGAACCCGTGCCGGCGCGTCCGCGGCACCTGCTGACGGAACTGCAGTTCGGCTACCGGCTGGTCGGACTGGAAACGGTCGGCGCGGCCCGGGGAGTATAGACAGGTGCCACGTGCCGTCCGGTCTTGGCTGTAGGCATCGAGAAAGTCTTAATTCAGCATTGCGTAATGCGTAATTAATTGAAATATAAGGATATTCTCGACCCGCGACTAAAACTCGCCGACATAGAGATAAACACGGATTGCTGGCGATGCCCCCGAAAAGGCAAAGTTGTATGTACAACTTCGGATGTCGCCAAAAGGGGCGATTTCCGGGTTGGAAGGGTTCGCGGCGGAGTCGCCGTGCCGGCAGCGCCGGCGCGGTCCACCCGACGGGGCCCTTGCCCAGTTCGCCTCTGACAGGAACGCCATGAAGAAACTCGCGCTCAGTATTGCCCTTGCCTGCATCGCGGTCGGTGCCCACGCCAAGGATTGGTCGACGATCCGGTTCGGCGTCGACGCCAGCTACCCGCCGTTCGAATCGAAGGACGCAAGCGGCAAGGTCGTCGGCTTCGACGTCGATCTCGGCAACGAGATCTGCGCCCGCCTGAAGGCGAAATGTGTGTGGGTCGAGAACGACTTCGACGGGATGATCCCGGCGCTGAAGGCGAAGAAGTTCGACGGCGTGCTGTCGTCGATGTCGATGACGCCGGCGCGCGCCGAGCAGATCGCGTTCTCCGACAAGCTGTTCAACACGCCGACGCGTCTCGTCGCGAAGAAGGGCGCGAATCTGCAGCCCACGGCCGAATCGCTGAAGGGCAAGTCGGTCGGCGTCGAGCAGGGCACCATCCAGGAAACCTACGCGAAGGCGTACTGGGCGCCGAAGGGCGTGCAGGTCGTGCCTTACCAGAACCAGGACGGCGTGTACCAGGATCTGACGTCCGGCCGTCTCGACGCGGCGCTGCAGGACGCGGTGCAGGCCGACATCGGCTTCCTGAAGACGCCGCGCGGCGCGAACTTCGAATACGCCGGCAAGGACATCGACGATCCGAAGACGCTCGGCAACGGCGCCGGCATCGGCCTGCGCAAGGACGACGCCGACCTGAAGGCGAAGATCGACCACGCGATCGCCGACATCATCAAGGACGGCACGTACAAGAAGCTCGAGAAGAAGTACTTCGCGTTCGACGTCTACGGCGGCTGACCGACCATGCGGCGCGCATCGGCTGCGGTGCGCGCCGCGTCTGTTACCGGGCGCCGCCCGCGTCACGGGATGCGTCGGGCTTGATGAGCAGGTTGCATCAGGTAGTGCGTAGAAATCGTTTGATGCGCGGGTAATGGCTATTGACAATCCAGCCACATCGTTCTGGATCCCTTATATGATTTTCCAAGGATTTGGCCCGCTGCTGTGGGCCGGCACGGTCGAGACCGTGAAGCTCGCGGTGCTGTCGCTCGCCGCGTCGCTCGTGCTGGGCCTCATCGGCGCGAGCGCGAAACTGTCGACGAACCGCATGCTCAAGGCGATCGGCACCTTCTACACGACGCTGATCCGCGCGGTGCCGGATCTCGTGCTGATGCTGCTGCTGTTCTACGGGATCCAGATCCTGCTGAACAACTTCACCGACATGCTCGGCTGGGACCAGATCGACATCGACCCGTTCGTGGCCGGCGTCATCACGCTCGGCTTCATCTACGGCGCGTACTTCACCGAAACATTCCGCGGTGCGTTCCTCGCGGTGCCGCGCGGCCAGCTCGAAGCGGGCTTCGCGTACGGGATGAGCGGCTGGCGCGTGTTCCGCCGCATCCTGTTCCCGCAGATGATGCGCTTCGCGCTGCCCGGCATCGGCAACAACTGGCAGGTGCTCGTGAAGGCCACCGCGCTCGTGTCGATCATCGGCCTCGCCGACGTCGTCAAGGCGTCGCAGGACGCGGGCAAGAGCACCCTCGATTTCTTCTTCTTCACGCTGGCCGCAGGCGCGATCTACCTCGCGATCACGACGGTGTCGAACGTCGTGCTGCATCACCTCGAGAAGCGTTATTCCGTCGGCGTCCGGAGGCTCGCACTGTGATCGAACTCGTCAGCCAGTATTGGCAAAGCTATCTCTACACCGACGGCTACCGTTTCAGCGGCCTTGCGATCACGCTGTGGCTGCTGGTCGTGTCGATCGCGCTGGGCTTCGCGCTCGCCGTGCCGCTCGCGATCGCACGCGCATCGTCGAACCGCTGGATCTCGGGCCCGGTGTGGCTCTATACGTACGTGTTCCGCGGCACGCCGCTCTACGTGCAGTTGCTGATGTGCTACACGGGCATCTACAGCCTGCAGGTCGTGCACAACCACGTGCTGCTCGACGCGTTCTTCCGCAACGCGATGAACTGCACGCTGCTCGCGTTCGTGCTGAACGAATGCGCGTATGCGACGGAGATCTTCGCGGGCGCGATCAAGTCGACGTCGGCCGGCGAGATCGAGGCCGGGCAAGCCTACGGGATGTCGCGCTTCAAGCTCTATACGCGGATCATCCTGCCATCCGCGCTGCGCCGCTCGCTGCCGAGCTACAGCAACGAAGTGATCCTGATGCTGCACGCGACGACACTCGCGTTCACCGCGACCGTGCCCGACATCCTGAAGGTCACGCGCGACGTCAATTCGGCGACGTACATGTCGTTCCAGGCCTACGGCATCGCGGCCGTGCTGTACGCCGCCGTCGTGTTCACGCTCATCTGGGTGTTCCGCAAGCTCGAGACGCGCTGGCTCGCGTATCTCTCGCCGCGCAGCCATTAACGCATTCGCAAGATTCGCAAGGAAGGACCAAGCATGTACAAGCTCACCGTTGACAACCTGCACAAGAAATTCGGCGACAACGAGGTGTTGAAGGGCGTGTCGATGAAGGCGAAGGCCGGCGACGTGATCAGCATCATCGGCTCGAGCGGCTCCGGCAAGAGCACGTTCCTGCGCTGCATCAACTTCCTCGAGCAGCCGTGCTCGGGGCAGATCACGATCGGCAGCGAGCCGATCCAGACCACGCGCGACCGCAACGGCTCGCTGCGCGTGGCCGACCAGAAACAGCTGCAGCGGATGCGCACGAAGCTGTCGATGGTGTTCCAGCACTTCAACCTGTGGGCGCACATGACGGTGCTCGAGAACGTGATCGAGGCGCCGATGGCCGTGCTCGGGATCGGCAAGGATGAAGCGATCGCCCGGGCGCGCAAGTATCTGGAGAAGGTCGGCCTCGCGCCGCGCGTCGAGGGCATGTATCCGTCGCACCTGTCGGGCGGCCAGCAGCAGCGTGTCGCGATCGCGCGTGCGCTCGCGATGGAGCCCGAAGTGATGCTGTTCGACGAGCCGACGTCGGCGCTCGATCCGGAACTCGTCGGCGAAGTGCTGAAGGTGATGCAGAAGCTCGCCGAGGAAGGGCGTACGATGGTCGTCGTCACGCATGAGATGGGCTTCGCGCGCAACGTGTCGAACCACGTGATCTTCCTGCATCAGGGGAAGATCGAGGAAGAAGGGAATCCGCAGGAGATTCTCGTGAATCCGAAGAGCGAACGGCTCGGGCAGTTTTTGTCGGGGCGGTTGAAGTAAGTCAGCAGCGTTGCGGCCGTGGATCCATCCGTGCTGGAACGCTAAATGCTTGTCACGCGTGATCCTGTCGATGAAGGAGCATCGCGATGAGCACGCCGACGACCACCCATTTTTCCCATGTGAAGCCGCAGGACACCGCGTATCAAGGCGAAGGCCTGCGCGACTTCTTCCTGTACCGAGATCTCGGCATCGCCGCCGCGACGAACGGCAAGGTCGTCGCGCAGCTCGTCAGGGCGAATCATGCACCGGCGGCGGGCACCGGCTGGCACCGTCACGAGGCCGAGTTCCATATCGTGATCATGCTGAAGGGCTGGGCGCGCTTCATGTACGGCGAGCAGGAAACGCTGGTGTCCGCCGGCGACTGCGTGCATCAGGCGCCGGGGATCGTGCATTACCTGTTCGATTACTCGCCGGACATGGAGTATCTGGAGATCGTCGGGCCGGCCGATTTCAAGTCGATCGACGTCGACGGGCCGTGCGCAGTGCCCGCGCCGACGCCGTGGGGAGAGACGGGGGCGTAGCCGCCGGTTGATTCTGTCCGCGCGTCATGCGCATGCTCGCGACAAACCGCCTTCGGGCGGTTTTTTCTTGGGTCGTTTCGCCGCGCACGCTGTCGGCTCCGGTAACAACGACCGACTTCAACGCACGAGCGCTTCATTCGAATTCCGAAGGGTTTCAGTCATGAAAGCTTCGAAAGCAGGCGGGGCGTTTTTGTCAGCTTCGCGTGACGATTTGTTACGCGCTGTCAAAGATCGTCAATTCAGCGCAAGTGCGTGCACGGCCTGTCGACGACCGGCGTTAAGGAGGTACCAGCCGGATCACCGGCTGCCCTACCCAGGAGAATGTCATGACCCGCATCGCGAAGATCCTGACCGCGACGGCCGTTGCCTGCGTCGTCCTCGTGCCGACGCTTGCCGAAGCCCATTCGCACCGCGTGTGCCATTACGATCACCACCACCATCGCGTGTGCCGCTGGGTGCGGTAACCGGGATATCCCTCGGGTACGCCCGGGACGCTTTCACCATTCAGGCAAATCAGGAGAGGACTATGAAAAAGACGATGTTGATCGCCGCGCTGGTCGCAGGCATGGGTATGTCGCTCGGTGCGTTCGCACAGGTTCCGGCCAGCGCGCCGGCCGGCACGACCGGTCTGTGCAAGGACGGTTCGTTCTACTCGGGCGCGTCGAAGAAGGGCGCATGTGCCGGCCACAAGGGCGTGAAGACCTGGTACGGCGCATCGGCTGCTGCAGCAGCCAGCGCGCCGGCCGCGATGGCCCCGGCGACGGCGGCTTCCGCTACGGCAGCATCGGGTGCCGCGCCCGCGAAGAGCGCGCCGGCGACGACCGCAGCTGCGGCGCCGGGCGGCGGCCCGGGCAAGGTGTGGGCCAACGACAGCACGAAGGTCTACCACTGCTCGACCGACAAGTACTACGGCAAGACGAAGCACGGCAGCTACATGACGGAAGCGGATGCGAAGGCGAAGGGCTACCACGCATCGCACGGCAAGGCCTGCTCGTAACACGGGCCGGACGCGCGAGGTCTTTCCTTCGCGCGTCGCCTGAAGGCTGTTGTTGATCTCGCCCCGCCATCACGGCGGGGCGATTTTTTTGCGCCGCTGCACGGGTTCAGTGGGCGTGATGCGGTCGTGTTTCGGCCGCTGCATCGGGCCCGGTTGCGCGCGCATCGAGCAGCGCACGCAGCGTGACGTAGTGCGTGCCGTTCGCGTTGCCGTCCGCATCCGCCGTGCGATCGTACGGTTCGTTGTCGTGGATCGTCGCGCGCACGATCGGATAGATCTGCGTTTCCCAGCGACTGCCGTTGAACACGCCGTAGTGGCCCGCGCCCGTCTGCACGTGGTGGGTCTTCAGGTACGGCGGCAACCCCGAACACAGCTCCTGCGCGGCTACCGTCTGGCCGACCGCGCAGATATCGTCCTTCTCGCCTTCGATCGTCAATAGCGCGGTGCGGTGAATCGCCGCCGGTTCGACGAGCGTGTCGCCGACCGTCAGCTCGCCGCGCGCGAGCGCGTATTGCTGGAAGACCTTCTCGACCGTTTCCAGATAGAACTCCGCGGTGAGATCGGCCGTCGCGAAGTATTCGTCGTAGAAGTGCCGCAGCGTGTCGGCCTTCGCCGGGTCGCCTTTCGCGCGCTCGTAATACAGGTCGGCAAACGATGCCGCATGACGGTCGGGGTTCATCGACATGAACGCGCCCACCTGCACGAAACCCGGATACACGCACCGCTGCGCCCCGACGAAGCCCGCCGGCACGACGCTGATCAGGTTCCGCGCGAACCATTCGATCGGCTGGCTCGTGGCGAGCGCGTTGACCTTCGTCGGATTCACGCGGCAGTCGATCGGGCCTGCCATCAGCGTCAGGCTCGCGGGCTGCGCCGGATCGCCGCCGGCCGCCATCAGCGCGACCGCCGCGAGCGCGGCGACGGTCGGCTGGCAGATCGCGAGCACATGCGCGTCCGGGCCGATATGGCGGATGAAATCGATCACGTGCACGACATATTCGTCGAAGCCGAAGCGTCCGGCCGTCAGCGGGATGTCGCGCGGGTTGTGCCAGTCGGTGATGTACACGTCATGGTCCGCGAGCATTGTGTGCACCGTGCCGCGCAGCAGCGTCGCGAAATGCCCGGACATCGGCGCGACGATCAGCACGCGCGGTTGACGCGCGACGGGGTGCGCCTTGCGGAAATGCAGCAGCGTGGCGAATGGCGTGACCGCCGCGGCTTCCTCGACGATCGGCACCGTTTCGCCGTCGACGACGATCGACGTGATGCCGAACGGCGGCCGTCGATGCGAGAACGCGCAGCATTCGAGCAGTTCGCACAGTGCGTCAAGCATGCGGCCCGTCGGGGTCGACGTGGCGGGCGGCCACAGCGACATCGTCGCGCGTGTGGTGGCGGCCCATGCACGCGCCGGGCGCAGGCATTCTGCAGACCATTGGTAAAACGGATAGGCAAGCAGATTCATGACCTTCGCTCGTTGCGCCACGTTGCATTGAACGAGGCAAGCCGTGTGCCAGCACGTGGCTGGCACGCGCGTTGCACGCGGTACGGGAACGCTGTGGCGCGGGTGGCACGCGACGACGGCTGGCCGGGGGCGATGCATTGCCGGACCGGTTCGGCGGGCGATGCGCGCCGCGACATCGTGCGGCGCTGCGCCAGTTCGGCGAATCCGCCGCACAGGTGTGGTGCGGGTGACGTCACGCGGCGTCCGTTATCGGTGCAGGGGTACGAACGGCATTCAGCAGAGGAGCGACATGGAATCCACCGGACAGACGACGCTGACCATCAGCAGCCGCAATTACTCGTCGTGGTCGATGCGCGGCTGGCTGCTCGCGAAGCTGAGCGGGCTTGCATTCGACACGGTCAGCGTGCCGATCGATGCCGCGTCGCGCGCGGAGTTGCTGCTGCTGTCGCCGTCGATTCTCGTGCCCTGCCTGACACACGACGGCAACGCGGTGTGGGACACGCTCGCGATCGCCGAATACCTGAACGAAATCCGGCCGCAGGCGCGGCTGCTGCCTGACGACCGGCATGCGCGCGCGCATTGCCGGTCGATCTGCGGCGAGATGCATTCCGGGTTCAGCGCGTTGCGCTCCGCGCTGCCGATGAACCTGCGCGCGCATTTCCCCGGCTTCCGGATCTGGTCGCGCGCGCAGCACGACATCCAGCGGATCGTGACGATCTGGCACGAGTGCCTGGCCGCGTATGGCGGGCCCTGGTTGTTCGGCGCGGAGATCGGCATCGCCGACGCGATGTATGCGCCGGTCGTCACGCGTTTCCTGACCTACGACGTGAAGCTCGAACCGGAGATCGCCGAATACTGCATGCGCGTGCTCGCGCATCCGTTCGTCGCGGAGTGGATCGATGCGGCGAAGGCGGAGCAGGAAGACATCGACGAACTCGACATGGAGTTCTGACGCGCCGGATCACGTGCGGCGCACGCGTGGAAACGCGCGACGCGTTCAACGATCGGACGAATGGCGTCTGATCATGGGGCGCTTAAATCGGAGGAATCGACTTTCGTCGTGAGGTCTCGTGCGGCGGGCTTCGCGCGTGATCGGGGTAAACATCGCGGACGCGTTGCCGATAACGCAGGTCCAGTGCCCGCGAGAGAATCACGTGAAACCGTTCTTCATGCTTGTCAGTGCCGCTGCGTTGGTCATGTCGACCGGCTGCGCCCAACTTCAATCCGGACGTCAGGACGCGAATGCGCATAACGACGCGCCCACTGCGTCGACGCCGCTCGTCGATTTCGTCATACCTGCCGATGCGCTTGGCGCACGCGATCCCCAACTGACCGCATTGCTCGCGAAAGTCGGCGCGCTCGCGTCGAAGCAGACGCAGCCGATGACGATTCGCGTGGCCGCGCTGCCGCAGGATTTCGACTACCTGAACCAGTCGCTCCGGCGCGGCATTGCGACGCCGCGTGGCGCGTCGGTGCGCGTCGAGAACGTCGCGGCCGGGAGTTGCCGGCCGTACAGCGTGCAAGTCGCACCGACCCAGACCCAGTGACAGGAGATATCACGATGCGACGACTGTCGATCTGTGCGGCCATGCTCGTGTGCGGCACCGCGTTTGCGGCACCACCCGGAGACGGTGCGCCGTTTGCCCCTGCCGCATCCAATCAGGTGTTTCCGCCGCTGCCGCCGTACGCGTCGCTGCCGCCGTACGCGTCGCTGCCGCCGGGGGCGGGCGGTGACGACGAAGCGCAGGCGCCCGCGCCGGCGGGCGGGCGTCACACGAAGAAGCAGCGCCACGCGCTGCCCGTGAAGAAGGCGCCGGAATTTCAGGTGCGACTCGTCGTGACCGACGAGTCGCGTGCGGCGCTCGCCGCCGAGGACAAGAAGCTCGACGACGCGCTCGCGAAAAGCGTGCACGAGCGGCGTACAACGGGGGCCGGCACAGCTGCGCTGGCGATGACGCAATGAAGCGGCAGGATCGAAGCGGCGGATACGTGACGACCCGGACCCGGATGGTCTCGATGCGACCAGGTTGCGCGTCATGGCTGTGGTTCGCGATGTTGCTGACCGCGCTGTCCATTGCGCCGGTGCGTGCGGACGACGCCGTACCCGGCAGCGCCTGCTTCGAGCGTGCAGCCGGCTACCAGGGCGTCAACCCGCAAATCCTGCGCGCGATCGCCTGGTACGAATCGAAGGGCAATCCCGCCGCCGTGCATCGCAACGCGGATGGCAGTATCGACGTCGGCCAGACCCAGATCAACTCGGTGCACTTCGGCGAGTTGCGCCGCTACGGTGTGCCGCCGGGCGCGTTGAAGGATGCGTGCGTGAACATCTACGTCGCCGCGTGGATGCTGAAGCGCAAGATGGTCCGCTACGGGAACACCTGGCAGGCGATCGGTGCGTATCACTCGGAAACGCCGCGCTTGCGGGACGAGTACGCGCGAAACATCCATGCGGTGCTCGTGTCGTGGGGCGTGCACGAGTGAGCCGCGCGCGTTCGTGTGCGTTGAAGGCTGGGAGTAAGGATCGCCGCGGGCGTGGGCGATCCGCCGGACATGCGGCGATTTGTCGTTTTCCCTGATGCGTCGCGTCGTATCCGCCGCGCAAACGTTTCGCTGCCGATGACGTGTCCGGAGCCCATGCGATGACGTTAAAGAACCCCTCAGCTCGTGTCGTAAACGGGAGCACGGGGAACGGCGATGATCGCGCATGAAGCGCGGCGCAGCCGGACAAAAAAAGTCAGCGCAGCAGGGGAATCGACTTGAATCGTCAGCAATCGTGGACGCGTACGGCGGCGCCAGGAGAAATCATTTACGCCGAGGGTTTCGCGGGTGAGCCCGTGATCTTTCTGATCACCGACGGCAAGGTCGAGCTCTCCACGCGATGCGAAGACAAGCGCGTCGTCGTCGCGACGCTCGGCCGTGGCGAGTTCTTCGGGGAATCCGCCTTGCTCGCCGCCGAGCCGCGTGCGCATACCGCGAAGGCGCTTTCATTCTGTCAGCTCACGGTCGTGCCGGCCGGCATGCTCGACGATGAAATCGAGCGCGTGTCGGCGCTGCTGCGCCATATCGTGCGGACCATGATCCGGCGCGTGAAGCGCAAGGACGATCAGCTCGCGACCTATACGCATGCCGACTTCATGCCGGGCGTGCTGTCGTATGCGCATGTGCTGGCGTTGATGGCGGGCGCCGATGCGCGCGAATCCGGCGATTCGTGGGCACGCCGGCCGATGCAGGCCCATGCGGCCGAGACCTCGGTGCCGCTCGCGGAAGTGATCCGCAAGTGCCGCGCGATTGCCGGCCATTCGCGGCCGCACGTGCTCGCGATGCTGCGACGCATGGAAAAGCTCAACCTCGTCACGATCGAATCCGCGCAGGCGGACCTGGCCGGCGGTGCATCCGACTACGCGGCTTCATCGGATGCGCGCCAGGTCGTCACGTTCGATGCCGCGCGCGTGATCGATCGCGCGCAGCAAGTCGCCGATCACGATCTCGACGTGTCGATCAACAGCGAACTCGAACTCATCGAGCTGGCCGATCTCGAATCGCTGATCGGCGTCGAGAAGACGCTGTTGCTCAACAAGCTGTCGAACGGCGAGATTGCCGAAGAAGTGTTCGCGTTTCGAAAATCGAAGGTGCTCAGTTACGTCGAGCAAAAAGGCGTCGCGTACTTCTCGAGGCGCGCGCGCCGCGGCGGCGACGTGCAGGCGCTGGAGGATCTCGTGTGGGTCGACCAGCGCACGTTGTTCGACGTGATCAGCGGGTTCGATACGTACGATCTCGCGAAGCTGATCGCGAACCTCGACGATCGCGCGGTGGCCGACAAGCTGTTTTCCGTGATGACCGAGGCGCGGCGCAACGAGGTGTCGTGGGTGATGCGCCGCGAACTCAAGCTCGACCCGAGCGAGATCGAGGACATCGAGCGACGTGTGCTGGATGCCGTTCGTGCGGCCAAGGCACCTGCGACGGGCACCGTGTCCGTCGCATCGGCATCGGATGCATGACACGGAGGCGCGTATGGATCTGTTGACCCTGGCCGGTGTGCTGCTCGGCGGCGCGGCGATCGTGTTCGGCTTTTCGCTGGAAGGCGGGCATTTCTCGATGCTGTTCCAGTTCGAAGCGCTCGTCATCGTGCTCGGCGGCACGCTCGGCGCGGTGATGATCCAGAACACCTGGGCGCGCTTCTTCGATGCGGTGAAGCAGTTGCGGCTCGCGTTCGTGCGTGCGCGCGAGGTCGATCGCAAGAACCTGTCCGACCTGCTCGAATGGGGCGACCGCGCGAAACTCGACGGGCTGCTCGCATTCGAATCGATGGACGTCAGCGGCATTCATCCGTTCGCGCGCCGCGGGCTCGAACTGCTGGCCAATGGCGTGTCGACCGCCGTGCTCGAGGATGCATTGCAGCGCGAACTCGACGCGTACGAGCGCAGCCGCCTGGCCGCCGTGCGCGTGTGGCAGCAGGCCGGCGGATATGCACCGACGTTCGGCATTCTCGGCTCGGTGCTCGGGCTCGTGCAGGTGACGAGCCATATTCTCGAACCCGCGCAGCTCGGGCCGGGCATCGCGGTCGCGTTCGTCGCGACGCTGTACGGGCTGGCGTTCGCGAACCTCGTGTTTCTGCCGCTCTACGGCAAGCTGCGCGCGCAGATCGATAGCGAGTTGCGATTCCGCAAGTTGTATCTCGACGGCTTGCTGGCGATTTCGCGCAAGGAGTCGCCGCATACGATCGAAACGCGCCTCACCGGCGACGTGCGCGGACGCGCGGCGGAATCGCTCGCGTGATGGGCTGCGTATGCGGTACGACGAACAGGGACCTTCGGCATGACAGCCCGAACTGATGGTGCGACCGCCGCCGATCGCGATGACGACGAACTCGACGGCGCGCAGTCCGGGCGCTGGCTGATTTCGTACGCGGATCTCATTACGACGCTGATGGTGCTGTTTCTCGCGCTGTACGTGCTCCAGCTCGCGAAATACAACGCGCTCGACGCGAAGATCCTGTTCAACGTCGGCGATGCGCGCTTGCTGCCCGATTCGTCACCCGTGCTGAACCAGATCGCGCAGGCACTGAGCGCGCATGCGATGGGCGACATCCTCGTCGAAGGACACACGGACAGCGTGCCGATCGCGAATGCGAAATACGAATCGAACTGGGAGCTTTCGTCGGCGCGGGCGGGGAGCGTCGTGCGCTACCTGACCGAATGCGGCGTGGCGCCGCACCGGCTTGCCGCGATCGGGCGGGCCGATACGCAGCCGCTCGTGACGGGCGACGATGCCGCCGCGCGGGCGCGGAATCGCCGCGTGACGATCTTCGTTGCGTACTGATTTGCACTGATCCTGCGCGTATAGGCGGCCGCATATGCCCGCCTGTCAACGACATAACGAATCTCGCATGATCGATATCTGAAATCAGCGATGCGCTTCCGCGCGTGCATGCCGATATCCCAAACTGGCTCAGACCGAGCGGTTATCGAGGGTTCCCCATGCATTTCTGGCGCAAGCTTTCCATTCAGAACAAGCTGATTCTCAGCATGACGAGTTGCCTGCTCGTGTTCGTCGCGATTTCGAGCGGACTCAGCATCCGTCTGATCGGCAACGCGGTGCGCGACCGCGTCGTGCGCGAAGAGTTGCCGACGGCAGTGAACGGCATTCGCGCCGACGTGCAGCGGCAGATGGCCGGGCCGATCGCCGCGTCGCGCATTCTCGCGCGCGATGCGTTCCTGCTGCAGTGGGAAGCCGACGGCGAACCCGATGCCGGCACGCGCAACTGGATCCAGCTGGCGAAGAACGTCAAGGACGAGCAGAAGGCGGCGTCCGTGCAGTGGGTGTCCGTGAAGAGCGGCAACTACTACAACGAAGCCGGCCTGCAGCGGAAGGTCACCGACAAGGATCAGTGGCTGACCAGCTTCCTGTCGTCCGGCAAGGCGTTCGATGTGAACATGGATCGCGAGGTGACGCTCGGCGGCTACATGATGTTCATCAACAGCCGCGTCGAAATCGACGGCGTGCCGATCGGCGCGGCCTGCATGAGCCTGTCCGTCGATGCGCTCGCGAAGGGCATTGCCGCTTACCGGATCGGCGAGACCGGGTTCGCGTATCTCGTGCGTCCCGACGGCGCGATCATGATGCATCGCGATACGTCGCTGATCGACGGCAAGCATTTCATGAAGGACCAGCCGGGCCTGCCGGGCGATGCGTCGTCGACGCTGCTCGCCGGCAAGCCGTATGCGTACCTCAGCTATAACGGCGACGGCGGCGCGCGCTTCATCGCGACGTCGTTCATTCCGGAGCTGAATGCGTATGTCGTCGTCGAGGTGCCGGAGGCGGAACTGCTCGGACCCGTGACGCGCGCGATCCGTAGCGCGGCGCTGGTCGCGGCGGTGGTGGGCCTTGGTGTCGCGTTGCTCGTGATCTGGCTGGTCGGACGCGCGATTGCCGCGCCGATCCGGCGTGCGGCGACGCTGCTGTCGGAGATCGCCAGCGGCCAGGGCGACCTGACGCGCCGCATGACGGTCGAGAGCCAGGACGAGATCGGGCAGTTGTCGGACGCGTTCAACCGGTTCGTGTCGTCGCTGTCGACGCTGGTTCACCGGATTCGCGCGGCGTCCGCGTCGATCGCGACCGGCTCCGCGCAGATCGCGTCGGGGAATGCCGATCTCAGCGAACGCACTGAAGGGCAGTCGAGCAACCTGGAACGCACGGCTTCGTCGATGGAAGAGATCACGGCCGTGGTGCGGAACAACACCGAGACGGCGACGACCGCCGCGAAGATGATCAACGGCGCGTCGGATACCGCGGCGCGCGGCGGGCAGGTGGTGGGCGAAGTCGTGAGCACGATGGAGCAGATCAGCAACGCGTCGCAGCGGATCTCCGAGATCATCGTGATGATCGACAGCATCTCGTTCCAGACGAATATTCTTGCGTTGAATGCGGCTGTGGAAGCGGCGCGGGCGGGGGAGCAGGGGCGCGGGTTTGCGGTGGTGGCGTCGGAGGTGCGGAATCTGGCGCAGCGTAGTGCGCAGGCGGCGAAGGAGATCAAGGCGCTGATCGAGCATAGCGCCGGGACGGTGAATACCGGGTCGCGGTTGGTCAGCGAAGCGGGGAAGGTGATGAGTGATGTCGTTTCGCAGGTTCAAGGCGTCAGCGCGATGATGAGCGAGATTGCCGAGGCTAGTCTGGAGCAGAGTGCCGGGATCGACCAGATTGGGGATGCGGTGCAGTCGCTGGATCAGATGACGCAGCAGAATGCGGCTTTGGTCGAAGAAAGCGCGGCAGCTGCGGCGAGTTTGAAACAGCAGGCGGCGGAATTGACCAAACTGGTGTCGGCCTTCAAGGTGGATGAATAAAGTCTGTTTGGCGTTTTAGAATGAGGCGTTTCTGAGGGACGGCTGCCGTGGGTTCACGGCAGCCGTTTTGCATTCGGGCTTGGGATCGGGGACGTCATACAAGAATGAAAAGCATTTCCAAACTGTAAGCCGGGGTGGGGTGGGTGTGCTCCTGGCCTGGTTGTTGTTGTCGGGGCGAAGGTGGTTGCGTCGCCGATCGATTCTTATCTCGCGGATCGGAAGAAAGCTGCCGAGGCAGTGAATGCCGCTTCGATGGAAGATCAGGCGGATTTGGACAAGAAATATACCGCCGAGTTGAATGCGAAACTGGTAAAGCTTGTCGGGACGGTCAAGGCGAAAGGGTTTTCCGGGAAGGGGGCGTTCAGAGCGTTGTGGCGGATAACGGGATTACGCTTGGGCCGGATGAGTTGTTCTTTAATTCGGATGACGGGAAGGTGAGTCTTTTTGTGACGATTGTTCCACTTTTGGAAGCTTGGGTGGCGACGGCGGATGCGGGGCTCAAGTCGACGGATGACGTTGCCGTTATCGTCAATAACGAGACGTTTTATACGGACATGTTTGATGATGCTGCAGCGTTTCGGTTTGCAGAATTGCCAGTGAAGCGGAAGCCGGATGACGCTGTGGTGAAGGCGTTGCTGCTCGGTGAAAGCCAAGATGGGGTGCCGGACGGACCGAATACGTTGGTGGTGTTGGTCAGGCAAGGGGAGCGGGTTTATGTCCTTTGGAAGAATGTGACGGTGCCGGGGATTGCGGCTTGTGGGGTGGGGCGGGTGCCTTGCCGATGGTGGAAGCCATTGCTGAGAGTCTGTGGCACGCCGACGCCCCATCTATCGGGATATCTCCCGTTCACCACGCGCAGCGTGTATAAACATTGTGGATAGTTCGTCGATCGAGCGAACATTAATTCGGGGAGAAGCAATGGCCTGCAAGGTCAGATATCTCAACAGCGCTGGCATCATGCCTCGCGAGGTCAAGGGCATTGATGCTTTATCTAAGGCATTTCCGTCGAACTGGCTGCTTTACGTCTCCCTTAACTGCTTCCCGCGCAATCAGTCTCCAATGGAGATTGATGCGGTCGTGGTCATGGACGACCTCATCCTCCTCCTTGAGATCAAGGACTGGAACGGCAAGCTGACCTACAAAGGTGACCGCTGGTTCGTCAACGGGGCTCCGCGCAAGCGATCTGCCGTCATCCTTGTCGATGAGAAGGCCAAGAAGCTCAAGTCCGTTATTCAAGGTCAGAGTTCGCTAGCCGGTGCATTCTATGTGGACTCGCGCGTCGTCTTCACGGGCACCGCCAATGCGGCGAACCTTCAACCGCATGAGCAGGAGCGATGCTTGACCCTCGCGGAGGCAATTGCCATCGGGGATCCAGCCAAGCGCCATTTGTATGTAAAGCGCGGCAAGGTGTCGCTCACCAAGGCATGCAGTCTCGAGGCGGAGTTCGACAAAATCTTCAACAACACACAGCTCTTCCAGCGGCTTGAGTCGGATTGGGCAGGCTACACGGTCACGGAGAAGGACATCTTCGTGCACCCGAAGCAGGTCTGGCGCGACCACTTGGCCGAGCGAAGCGAAGAGAAGCGCTTGAAGGCAATGGTGCGAACCTGGTCGTTCAACAATCTGCCGGTTGGACTCAATAGCTCGGAGATGCGCAAACTCGTGGCAATGCGCGAGACCAACGCATTCGCCTACCTTCAAGACATCGGCAGCGAACTCATCGGTCGTCAGCGCGTGCTTCGAGAGGTGGCCACCCCGGACGAGGAGGTGTCGACCGGGCACTTTGAAGTTCGCCAGATTGCGCCAGGCTGGTATCCGCTTGACCAATACATCGTGCGCAACACGGATGCGCTGAGTGTTTTGGATCGCATCACCATCGTCATGAGCCTGCTGAGCGTCGTCGCTGAGCTTCACCGAGTCAACGTGACCCATCGGGACCTCGGTCCTCGGTCGATTTGGGTGGGTGGGCACAGTGACCTGGCGCTGACCGGCTTCATGTCCTGTCAGCTGCCGGACAAGACGACGGTGATGGACTGGTTGAAAGACCTGCGGGGCTACGCAGGGTTCCTGCCAGAAGACGCTAGTGGCAGTCCCAGCACCGGTCGGCAGAGGGACGTCTACAGCTGCGCCTACCTGGCCGCCCAGGTGCTCACCGGCGAGGTTCCAAAGGCCTCGGATATCGAGGCAACCGTTGCGACGCTACCGCCGGAGCTTAAGAACCTCGGTGACTGGGTGCGAAGAGGACTCTCCGCCGACCCGTTATCGCGATATGCGAGCGCGGCAGAGCTCATGGATGCGTTTGCGGTCGTAGTCGAGGCGGGGCCAGTTGATGGATTCGACCCGACCTTGTTGGACCGGTTTGAGACCATTGACGTCCCGTACGTGCGGTGGCCGCTTTCGGCTGTCGTCTCGTCATTGAGTCAGAAGCAGGTTTACTCGCACATCAACGGAGCCGAGACCGTTATGGTCAAGGTCTGGATGTCGTGGCTGCGCGGCCGTTCGACGCAGAGCGATTGCGCGCTGCTGAAGTTGCTGTTGAGCGTTGATCAGCTGATTGACGCCCCGCTCAAAGGACTCCCGCGGTTCCTGGCAAGAGGTCTTTCCCCGCTGGGCGCTTTCGTTGTGTATGAACGAAGCGAGGGAACGCCTTTGGCGGAGCTTAAGTCACTCCCTGAGAACACAGGGTTGGAACTTGCTGCCGATCTGCTGCGTACGGTCACCTCGCTACACGAGCGCAGTTGCGAGCATGGAGACATCTCGCCTTCCAATGTGTTGGTGAGCGTCGACGATCGAACCGTCTGCCTTATTGACCCGTTTGATATCTCGCAGGTTGGCGACGGGGCATCAAGAACGCCGTCGATGCTGCCTGACAACTGGGAGCTCCTGCCGCAGGCAGCAATCGATCGCTTTGCCGCTTTAAAGGCGGCCCAGATGCTGCTTGTGCTGGATCCGGGTAGTGCCGCCCAGGCGCTTCAGTTCGAACTCGACGCCGAGCTGAAGAAACCGGTTATCGAGTCGCTTCAGTATGCGCTGGCCAAGGTGTCTCAGGCGGTGGAGGCGCTGACGGCGGCCGAAGTGATCGAGTTCCATCTGAAGACCGAGCGCCCAACTCACGGCTTTTCCCAGGTGGACAAGCTGTATGTGCGGCGCTACATCGAGCAGTCTGGTGAGGTCACCTTCGACCTCACGACCGAAAAGGCCCAGTTGGTCTTGAAGGGCACTGGGATCGAACTGCAACAGTACTATTTCAGGCAGACCTTCTTCGCGACTCTCGAGCGCGAGTCCCGCTCAGCGCACAGCGATCTCCCTATTAGGGTGACGGTTCAAGAAGGCGGCATCGGCGGCTTTGAGGAGCTTTATGCCTACCTCTGCAGCCACGAGCGATTCACCGTCCTTCCTGCCGAGGAGGATCACTCAGCGCCTCCTACGCAGTTCGAGGTGACCTGGCACTGGACGAAGCTGCTCGAAATCGAAGAGGAATCCCGCGTCGAGATCGCTGTCACCGAGATCCTGGCTCAAAAGGGCCAGACGCTCGTGCTGGCCTACGAAAACCTGGGAAGGGACTTCGACTTCGATGAGGACGACTCCATCGACGTCTTCGTCGGCAACCGAAAAATTGGTTACGTCGACCTGTCAGCGAGCTCGCTCCCGAGTGCCATCGGGATCGTGTGCGAGCGCGGGAACATCTCGGACGGAGATCACCTTCGTCTGGCAGAGCGCCGAGAGCAGACCTCGATGGAGCGGCGTTCGCGGGCTGTCCGTCGCATCCTGGACGGCCGTTCGGTTATCGGCGACCTGGTGGAGTACTTCGATCCGCACAAGAGCGTCCCACCGAAGTCTTTCGACCTTTCTGTCGACGACGCACAGCTTGCCGCCTATGGGCTCAATGCTGGCCAGCAGCACGCGTTCCGGCATCTGCTTTCTTCTGGACCGGTTGGCCTGCTTCAGGGGCCGCCTGGCACCGGCAAGACGAGGTTCATCGCATCCTTCGTGCACTGGCTCATCTCTAAGGGAGGCGGCCAGCGTGTCCTTATTGCCAGCCAGTCGCATGAGGCTGTCAACAATGCGATCGAGTCGTTGCTGCGCCTGCATAAGGAACGCGGTGAGACGCGGCCGAGCCTCCTGCGCATCGGTTCCAAGGGCATCACCGCCCGCATCCGACCCTTCCACACGTCTGAGCTACGGGAAAGCTACCGGGTCAAGTTCGATGCCGCCGCCAAGAACCGGTTTGGTCAGCTCACCAAGGCGCTGGGCGTGGACCGAACGTTCGCGTCGGAGCTGTTTGACTTGGACAAGCAGGTCGGAACCCTTGCGCGGCGCTTAAGCACAGTACAGGAGGCCCTGGATGAGGACGAGGGGCAACTGGCCGTTGATCGTGAGCGCAACCGCGTGCAGCGAGCAAGAGTCCAGGATGCCTTTAAGGCCGCGTTCAAGGCCGTGGCAGGGCAGGAAACGGACGGCGTGTTGCCGCTTCAGGCATACGACCAACTGGTCTACGCGTTGCACCTGAAGCATCCGAACGTCTCTCCGGCGGATGCCAGCGCGGCTCAGCGTGCGTTGAAGCTTACCAATGACTGGCTGGCTTCGCTGGGCTCCCCCGGGCGGAACTTCGAAGAGTTCTTGGCCAAAACGCGCAGCGTTGTGTCGGCGACTTGCGTCGGCGTCGGGCAGACGCGCATCAAGATCGAGACGCAGGTGTTCGACTGGGTCATCGTTGACGAAGCTGCCCGGTGCACGCCTGGCGAGTTGGCGGTGCCCATCCAGATGGCCAAGCGCGTCCTGCTGGTGGGCGACCACCTGCAGCTGCTACCGATGATGGACGACCAAATGCTCAGCGACCTGAAGGAAGTTGAGCCGGACGTCTCGTTCGAGGAACTCGCGCGCAGCGATTTCGAGCGCGCCTTTACGTCGACCTATGGCCAGTCCGTCGGTGTGCGGTTGACGGAGCAGTACCGGATGGATAGCGTCATCTGCGACCTGGTTTCGGAATGCTTTTATGAGGAGAGCGGTATCCGGCTGGTGACTTCCGCAGCGCGAAAGTCGGCGCTGCAGCCGACCGACTTCGGGGTGCCCTGGTTGTCCAAGCCGCTCGTCTGGGTCGATGCCAGTAACGACCACATGAACTCCGAATACCGTCCGGAGGGGGAGACCACCATCCACAACCGCAGCGAAGTCGACGCGGTCATCGCAGTGCTGGAGAAGCTAGCGGCGGACAGTGCCTTGGTCACGGCGCTGGCGAAGCTTGACGATGAGACGCCAATCGGTGTCATTTGCATGTATGCGGGGCAGAAACGTCAGATTGAGCTGGCGTGGTCGCGCCGTCCGTTCGATCCGAAGTTCAAGCGCCTGGTGCGTATCGACACGGTCGACTCCTACCAAGGCAAGGAGAACGCCATCGTCATCCTCTCCCTGGTGCGCAGCAATCCGAAGGGGTTACCGGGACACGTGGGAATTTCAAACCGCTGCAACGTGGCTGTTTCGCGTGCCCAAGAACGACTCATCGTTGTCGGAGATGCGGAAATGTGGGGGCGTAGGGTTGGTCCGAAGTCACCCATGCGCAGGGTCTTTGAGCACATGAAGAGCAACCCTGGCCACGCCACGTTCCTCAAGGCATCGGAGGTCGCATAAGCATGAATGAGAACAACACTTTCGAGACGAACACTTTCGGGTTCAACCTTCCTTGCCGTCAGTTCGTAATCGCGGCCGAGAGGACGAAGGAGCGTCGGCTGCCCATGGTGGATGAGTTCATCCTGAGAACTCTTCTCGTGGTGAAGTCAATCTCAGCGGACAGGCTGGCGCGCTTCTTCGGCTTTGAAGGTCGGGACCTGGGCATCGCTGTCTCTGACCTCCAGTCGCGCAGCTTGGTCACGGTGGATGGCGACAACCTCAGCTTGCACCCCTCGGCGAAGGAGATGTTTCGAACATCTACCGAAGACGTACCGACCATCACGGTGGCAGAACCGTTGAACGCAGACGTCTGGTTCGATCTGGTGACCAAGCACATGGTGAGCGGCCGCGGACTGCGCAACATCCCGCATCTCATTCCGCTTCCGTTGCGGCAGCAGATAGACGAAGCGGAGGCCCGCGCGGCGTTCCACGACAACTTCCGGGACTACTTGCGCATCGCGCGCAACGATCAGAAAGCGGACCAGTGGAGCCTTTACTCTATCCTTGACGTGCATGCCGGCCGCTACAGCTTTGTCCAGATTGGCGGTAGCGAGCGGCTGACTTTGCAAGGTGCGCCCAGGCTCGAGTCACACTTAAATCTGCGCGAGACCGACTCAAAGGGGCGAGGAAAGCAACTCACAGAGGCAATGTCCATCGAGCTACGCAAGCTGGATCATGTCAACCCGAGCCAAGTTTCCTCCAACGAGTTCGCTCGCATGTTCAACCACCGAGACTGGTCGCAGTGGTTCCGGCCCGAGGGGCACTTCGACTTAGCCAGCTGGTTTCAGCAGGAGATGAACAGCAGCTCGGCCGGCACGGTTCCGCTGGTGGGCTACCCCTACGTCGAACGAAACCGACGAGCCATTACCTCACTGCTTGAGGATGCGCCGCTGGACTTCAGCGGGGACCATCGTTGGCAGACTTGGTGGCTCCGGCCCGGCGGTTCGCTGTGGGGTGCAACGGAGGATGTACCGGCGACCCTCGAAGCACTGCGGGGCGTCATCAGAGCGCGGGCCAAAGGAGGGACGCTCTCGTCCGTAGTGATCTCGCCGGCCTCAGTGAACGACACTCTATCAAAGACGTTCACGCGAGTCTTCGACATGGGTGTCCGCGCACCAACAAAGAAGGTGCCAACAGCGCTTGAGGTGGTCCTCATCGCTGAGCGGGTTGCCGTTGTCTCGGTGATGGTTGCGCTGAGCGAATCGGTGTGTGTGCCAATTGGCTATGCAACCAGCGACGAAGCACGAGTTCGGCGCGTTGCCGAGCTGAGCGGCATTGGTGAGCTGGTTCGCGAAGGGACCCGCTTATGGCCACAACCTGGTCGCTAGACTGCCCGCCATTCTGATCAGCGCCTACTTGTGCAGCCCAATTCGCAGCGACGCGTGTATAGCGCCGAGCGCAAGGCACATGCGCTCGATCTGATCTAGCGACGCTACTGCCAACGTCGGCAGGGCTTGCATGAGCGGTCGTTTAGTAAGAACGATAGTCACTGACCCGACGTCGGCAATGTGGCGGAGACGGTGACTTCAAGCTGTTGCATCGACCGGTTGAATCCGCCCTGCATTTCAGACGCTGGTCAGCATAAAGTGAATGGCCGTAGTGGGTTGAATCCGCCGTCGGCAACGGCCGTTCGCTTCCGGCAATATTCGGCCAAAAGCGGGAGTTAGTGCGATAGCGCCGGATACTGCTCCGCGGCGGATATAGTCATCCTCTTGCGGCCCGCACGCTATTATCCCGGCCAGCGATAGTTGATCAGGAAAGACGGAGTCGGGTAGATTGGTAACCATAAGAGGGAATCAATCGCTTCCACGGGGAGATAGTAGATGGCGTATTTCGAGGAGAGCGCAGGCCGACTTGTCATCCGCGAAGGGCAGGCGCCGAATACTGGGCTGAGGAAGGGACAAGTCGGCGCCCTTTATGCGCTCATTGGCCACTTCATTGAACGATAAAAGCCTGCCATCGTGTCGTTGCCCACTGGGTACGGCAAAACGGCCGTACTAACGGCTGCGTGCTTTTTGGCGAAGGCTCAGCGGGTGTCGGTCCGTCAGCAATTGGCTCTGCAAGAGCGAGAGGCCTGTAGTCATTCGCACAGACGGGCAACCGCACCGGCGTTCAATGCCTCAACTATCACCCCATTAGACCGAGTAACAACAAATGATATTTGCTTTGTTGATTGTCGCGTTGGTTACATTTGCCATCTCAGCGGCCGCGATTTTCGGGGCGTGGTGTATGAGGAAGGCGATGGAGCAATTATCGTTGGTCGCCCGACGTATCCTCCACGCGAGAGTCGTAAGGTACGCGTTTGCAAGGCTGAGAAGGCTTCTCAGAAAAGTCGACCGCTACCTGTACAAACTATGCTCTGGGAAATACGTACAGGTTGGGGCCGGCATCGCCTTCGTCGCCGAGGGTTTGGGAATCTTAGGCGTTCGTGCTCACGGGCCAATCCTAAATGTCTTGTCGCTGATCTGGACGAGTATTGTCCCTGTCGCGATCATCTTCCATCTCGTCTATCGTGTGGAGAAGGTCAAGACGTTTTGCGACGATGCCGCCGTGCGATTGCTGGTCACGGTCGCTGTGCTCCTCGCAACTTGGTATTCGCATGCGATGGCGGCATCGACGATCACGATACTGATGGGCGTCGACTCGTCGCGATTCACCTCGGCGGTCACCGCGACCACATTTTTCGGGGTGGTCGGGCTGGCCAGCATTATTGTTGCAGGAGCGTCCGTAGTTTTGCTGCTCATCGGAATGTTTCTGACGTTTTTTTTCCCGCCGCCCAGTAGACGTAAAAAGGGAAAATTTTGGGTGGCATTCATGGAAAGCAGCCCGAGATTCTTACCGCTCATTTTCTTTATGGTTATGTTCGTTGCCGTGGCGCCGGAAGCTATCCTCGGTGGTTCGAACTTCACGGCCGCACTTGCAGCTAGAATCGCCTTCACTTACGATCTCGCAGACCCGGAAATGTGTGGAAGTTCGAATCAGCACGAACGCTTTCTTCTCTTGCTCGACAGTCCCGGCCGGGCGATTCGGTATACGGCCGCCGATCTCCCAGAAATACCTGTCACATTTCTCGACAAACTTCAAATTAAGACGATCATGCCGATCGAGCAGGAGGAGACTGATTGCAAGCGATCGCAACGCTAGATTATGCATGTGGGAAGGCGCGAGCGGTGGCAACGAGTCGATTACGACCGGTTGAATCTGCAACCAGTTTGGGACGTTGGAATTAACGTATAAAGTCAGCACATGAAAAGTTAAATGCGGGCTTTCAGTGATCCGTCGAACGTGGCGGTCTTCGCTAATCGGAGTGTCGTGTTCGAGCACGACTGGATCGCGTATGTGCCACATGACGGTGAGGATGGCGCGTGGCAATTTCACGGCTCTGGATCAGGGCCGATGCAGGAAAGCGATGCCGTCATAGTAAGTTTCGAAAACGTTATCGAATTAGACTGCACGGTTCAGAATTTGGCCGATCTCCTGCTTGGGTGGCACGCATGGCGAGCCGCAAAAAGAGCCCCATGGTGCAGGGCGAAGACGGAAACATGAGCGCTCTTAGTGTCTGTTTGTGGACAGCGTGACTGTCTCCTCCGGGTCGATCATGGCGCTTGATGAAGTGACGGCCAAGCAATCTCAGATCTGATCTGACGCTGACTGAGAGATCAGGTCTTGACTTACGCAACTGACATGGCCCGAAGAAATTGGGCTGGTCCGGCCAGCTTTTGCGATTCGACGGGTACAAAGATCGCCAAATGACCGACTCGCAATATTGGCGCGGTGTCCCGCGTCACACGCATCCCTATACCTAACGGCCAATCCCCCCCAACTCCCCATTTCTGAGATGCCAGCACGACTACACTGGTCATGAAGCCTTGCTTCTCGCCATCGGGAATTGGTCGCAGCACCCTCCGCACCGGTGGACGAAAAAAGTCCGTCTTGCGCAACAAGACGCAGCGAAGGGAGAGAGAGAAGGGAAATTCACGGCAACAAAAAGCGCGGGCCGCATGGGCGGCAACCCATACGACCCGCTGACCATCACCAACTCGAACCAGGAGTCGGAAATGGCTGACGCCAATATTAAGTCACGTCGCAGAAAGAACAAACCGGTCAACATGCAAAAGACGTTTGAGCTAGTCCTCCGCAACTATCCGGACCTTCCCAAGCGTGGCTGGCCTTACCTGCCTTGGATGAAGGCGATCGATATTGATTTCAAGATCTTTGGATTCAGGCCAGGCGACCGCGTATACCTTGACGTCAACTACGTCATCCGGCAGATCACGATCTCGCCGGACAACAGCCAGCTGGCGCTGCGAGAGCAGCCTTACCACGATCCTGAACCGGAAGACTCGCCGGCATAACGAGCAAGGGCTGCTTGATGCGGCTCTTGTGAGTGGATAGCAGGCTTTGCACGAACGCGACTGACCGCCGGGGCGAGACCGCCCTGGCCATAGCCTCGGACATTGCGATTCGCGCCCACATCCATCTTCAACAACTGTCACGACGGCAAGGCCCGTGAGGCCGCACCGTGCGTGCCGAAACAATCGGATGGATTCGATTCGCTCGGAGGCATCCGGATTCAAGCGACGTCCCGAATGTCCACGTGCATTCGTGAACGACGCGTCAACGCCCGCTGTCCCGCGCCTTTACGATCCGCCCGCGCTGCAGACATGATACGGGTGGACCACACGAAGATCGCAAGCCGCGAAGGGCGCTGTCGATTTGCCATTCGCTTGACGTGTTTCTGCGGCATGCTCCGCCCCACCTATTTGGGCTGGCCTGCGACCTGCGCGCCACGGTCAAGCCAACACGCCAGGCCCATACTCTCGACCCTCTCGATGAGCACCCGAGAAACTGCCTCGCTGTGGTTTTTATAGCACTGCGGCTGCGAGTCGTTCTGATGGGGGACGAGAGGGCAGTCCAGGTCGCACCTGGAATCACTTGTCCTGTTCGATCAATTTCCTCGCGAAGAATGGGCCGCGATCCGGGCAGCCGCCGATGTTTCGGGCAATCTCCCGACGGCGCTGCTTTGAACACATCGCCTTTAAGGCAACGTCGTATGCGCAATCGGTGCGCCCGCTCTTTCGAAGGAGCGGGCCAACGCACTGCAGAAGATGCGCTGCCTGATGATTCAGGAGCGATTCAGGAGCGGCGTGACGATGCGCTCGAGGCGATCGGCGGTCCATGAGGGTTTCGGATCGTCCCAGCCATTGTCGACGAGGAGCCCGTTCCGGTCGATCGTGAAGTTCACCGGGATGCGCCAGATTCGGCCATAGCCTCCGGCGTATGCGCTGCCCAGGAGGCCGACCGGAAAGCTCAAACTGGCCGCCACTTGCCGGACGGCCGCGAGATCGTCCGGTCCGTCCAGACTGAAACCGAGCACACGCAAGCCGTTTGCCGCATGGCGCGCGGCGTACGCGGACAACAGTGGCAGTTCGGTCCGACAAGGCTCGCACCATGTGGCCCAGAAAGTCAGAATGACCACGTTCCCACGCAAATCGTCGCTGGCGACGCTTTGCCCGTCGAGCGTGTGCAGGATCAGGCCGGGCGCGGGACGACCGACTGCCAGGCCGCCGGCCTGCGCGGCCGGCAGCCATCCTCCGAGGCTGGCTCCCAGCACCACCCCGCCGGCCTTGCGCAGCCAGTCGCGCCTCGTCCCATTGAGTCCTGCGCGCAGCGATTCGTCGGCGTCAGAACGCATAGTTTGCCCCCACCGTGCCCGACCAGCGCGGAAACAACTGATAGCCGCTGAGCCGGCTATACAGAGACTTCTGGACGAATGCGTAGACGTTCAGATTCTTCACCACGTTCACCGTCACGCCAGGCGACAGGTAGACGACCGTGCCGGCTGTGTTGCTGGTGTCGGCGAGCGCGCCTTGGTCCGCGCTCTTGCGAGTCACGTTGATCTGGAGCTGCGGGACGACCCTCGGGTTCGCCTCATAGCGCAGGCCGACGCTTACCGTCGCGAGATTGCCCGGCCGGTAGTCCTGACCGAGGCCGTGAAGATTCTCGACCACGGCCGACTGGAATTGACCGTTGATGAACGCGTCGAAGTTCTGGCTGACGGGCTGGTAGTAATAAGCACCGACGATCAGGTCCGTGCTGCCGGTGCCGGGCTGTAGGCTGGTATCCAGGGTCTGACCGTTGGCGCCGTTCGGACCTGACGAGAAGAACACCGGGCTGCGGCCGACGGTGGCGCCCGTCAGCACGTTCTGGCCGCCGTATTTTCCAGTAGGCAGCTTGACGCCGAGCTGTACGCCGAGATTATGGGTTGGCAAGAAACCCTGATAGCTGGCGATCAGTTTGATGTCGCCCAGCCCCTTGCTCGTGACGCCGCTCAGGTTGTCGGGCGTGAGCTGATCCGGCGTGGCGTTGCCGTAGGTCGAGTGGCCGCGATCGATGAACGGAACGATCGCACCGAAGTTCCACTTGGGGTTCGGACTGTAGTTGATGCCGAGATTCCAGTAGCGGTTGATCGTCTGGTGTTCGACTTCCTGGCTACCGCCCGCTGCATTGATCGCCGCCGGCACGGTGGGCGATACCGCGCTCGTTCCGCTACGCAACTGGTTCTGTGGAAGGAAAGTGTAATCCAGGCTGATGCGCCAGCCCGGCGTGGCCGAATAACCCGCTGCGGCATCCGTGCTCAGCGAGCAGCCGCAGGTCGCGCAGGCGTGGGCTGCCACGGGCAGGGTCAGGCCGGTCAGGCAAGCAAGCGCGGCGAGTGAAACGTCAATCGTTCTCTTCGATTCGATTCGCATGTCATTCCTCGTTCATGTCTCGTGGGTGCACGCGAGCGTGCCCGCGGCGTCGCGGACGCACGGTGCGAAGTGCCCCAATTGCAGACTCGCAGCGGCGAGAGTCCCGCGTGATTCGGCGGGGCCTCTTCGCATGGCTGCGAATGATCGATTCAGACGAGGAGCGGCGAATCCCGGGGGCGTGCTGCCGGGAATATGTCTCGCCAGACGAACGTCGGCGAAGCTGAAGGTTGTTCGGCGCCGTAGTGCGCTGTCGCCTGCAGTTGCAGCAAGGCGGACGGCGGCGCAGGCGTGTGATGCGCGAGCAGGTTGCAATACCCGCAAGCATCGAGGTGGACTGCGAGCGCTTGATCGCCGGCATCCGGCTGACCCTCGGCCGAGCAGATCGATGCGAACGGCGTATTCCGATCGAGAGACATCAGGCCCTGACTCACGATCGGTGCAAAGACGATGAGCCACATGGCGAACATGCCAAGCCATGCGGTCATTCGATTGCGGTGGTGAGTGGTCATGATGTCGGGTGTATGCGAGCGCCAGGATTCTAGCTTAGACCGGTTGCGACGCAGAAGAAATACTCGGCATACCTGAGCACAAAACTCGTACATCGATCGCATCGCGCTTGACCGCCGACGATGCGTGCCGGATCTTCGAACATAGCCGCGGTGGAGCGGACGTACCTGTCAAACAGGTCGGTCGCGGCGGCATCGACGTTCCGCTAGCGAATACCGTGTGCTGCGTACGTTCGAGGTGTCGACAAGCGGGCTGCGACGGTGCGGCGGGATTGTCCCCATGAAGCTGTGGGGCATGGTCCGACTGCGCCAATAAAAACGTTGCACTAAGATCGTCCTGATGGTGGCAGGATCGTGCAAACGGTGTTGCACCCGTCCGGCGCCCTGCGCGTGCAGGGTTCCTGAGCGTGCAGGGCGCAGCACCGGCGACTGTCGTTTGCCGCCCCTATCCTGGAGAAGCACATGAAACCGAATCTTGGCCGGCAGGCCCTGCTTGCCCTGACACTCGCCGGCGTGGCCGCCGCAGCCGTCGCGGCGACGGAGGAGGAAGCGAAGGTGCAGTGCTATGGCGTCGCCAAGGCCGGCCAGAACGATTGCGGGAGCAAGACCGGCGTGCATGATTGCGCGAGCAAGGCGAAGGTCGACAACGACCGAGGCGACTTCAAGATCGTGCCGATCGGTACCTGCGAAAAACTGGGCGGCACGACCGAATCCTGATGCCGCGGAGCGATTGTCGCAGCACGCCGGGGTTCTCATGACCGCGACCCGTCCGGGTGCCGGCGCGCCATCCGGTATCGGTATCGGGCTTCGCCAGGTTCACTACGCCGACTTCGTCGAAGCACCGCCCGCGGTGGACTGGGTGGAAGTGCACAGCGAGAACTATTTCGGTGACGGCGGCTACGACCTGCACGTGCTCGGCATCGTGCGATGCGATTTCCCGGTCAGTCTGCATGGCGTCGGCCTCGGGCTCGGCTCGGGCGTCCCGCTCGACGCGGGTCATCTGGACAGGCTCAAGCGCCTGGTCGAGCGGATCGAACCGGCAGTCGTCTCCGAACATCTGTGCTGGGGTGCGACGGCCGCCGGCAGTCTGAACGACCTGTTGCCAATGCCGCTGACCGACGCGGCGCTCGCTCACCTCACGGTGCGAGTCCACGAAGTGCAGGAGGCACTGGGTCGGCCGATCCTGCTCGAAAACGTTTCTACCTGGCTTCGGTTCAACGACGACCGGTACGGTGAAACGGCATTCCTTTCCGAGCTGGCTCGGCGCACCGGATGCGGCGTGCTGCTCGACGTCAACAATCTGTACGTGAATCAGTGCAATCACGGCGAGGACGCGATGTCGGCGATGGATGCGTTGCCGCCCGGCGTGGTCGGCGAAATCCACCTGGCCGGCCATCGTGTGACCGGCGCGGCCGTCATCGATGACCACGGCTCCCGGGTTGCGCCCGCTGTCTGGGCGCTCCATGAACATGCGCTGCGCCGCTTCGGCGACGTGCCGACGCTGATCGAATGGGACACGGCCATTCCGCCGTTGAGCGTGCTGGTCGACGAAGCCCGTCTTGCGCGTGTTGCACAGGTCCGGGTGCGACAGGGCGCGCGGCAGCTATCGAGCGCTATAGCGGGCGGGGTGAGTGATGGCGATACCGCTTGAATCGCTCCAGCGAATCTTCGCGAGCGCCCTTGGCGATCCTGAGCAGGAGAAACTGCTGCTCGAATTCGTGAGGCCGACGTCGCAGGTCACCGGCGACGCACCCGGTCGAGCCGGTGAAAATGATGTGCATGAATCGCCGCTGGTGGCCACCGCAGAACCTGACGAGGTTTTGCATCAGCGCGTGGGACTTTATCGCGGTAACGTCCGTTCGCACTGGCGTGGCGCGCTCGCGAACGCCTATCCGGTGTTGCTGGCGCTGGTTGGCGATGCATATTTTGATGCGTTGTCGCTTGCGTACGCTCGCGCGCATCCGTCCCGAAGCGGCGACCTCAATCGCTTTGGCGATGCGTTGCCTGTCTTCATTGGAGAATACGAGCGAGATTCGCGCTTTCGATATTTTGCAGATGTTGCGCGCCTTGAATGGGCGCTGCACGTTGCCTGCTTCGCCGCTGACGTATCGGTATTCACGGCGCAGCAATGGCTCGAACTCGGTGACGAGCGTCTGCTGGACGCGCAACTCGCGATACATCCGGCCTGCACGGCTATCGCCTCCGATTTCGCCATTGCCGACATCTGGCGGGGACATCAACCGGGAGGCACCTTCCCACAACGGCCCGACGGCCCCACCTGGACGCTCGTCGTGCGTCCAGCGTGGCACCCCACGGTATGCGTTCACACCGAGGCTGCTCACGCGGCCTTCATCGCGCTGCAAAACGGAACAACCCTGCTCGATGCGCTCGACGCTGCGTTTGCGATCGATCCGGCGTTCGATTTCGCGACGCAATGGCACGCGTGGATCACCGCATCGGCGATTACCGGCGCAACTGCTGGAACGGTGTCGTGATCGGCTTGACGGGTGTTTGCGTGTCGGCGTACCGATTGCCGCGACTTTTTCCTTTTCCGCAACTGTACGCCCCGGCGTATATGAGTCGATGCGTTACGCATCTATTGCCGGCCGGATCGAGTTTTTTCGGTTCCCTGATGTTAGGATTCGACGATTCCAGCCCCTTGCTCCAGCGGCTGCGAATGCGTGCTTTCAAACGTATTGTCATTGCAGTGAATTTTTTCGGAGATTCTCACATGGACAGACGTGACGCACTATTCGGTACCGGGCTGCTCGCGCTTTCCGCACTCGCGACAATTGAACGGGCCTCGGCCCAGGAAAGCTCGCCTGCGGAAACCTCTCATCAGCATCATGGCGGTCAATACGGCGCGCTCGCCAATGCGGCGGGCGAGTGCGTGTCGACCGGGCAGGTCTGCGTGAGCCATTGCATCGGTCTTTTGGGCAAGGGAAACCAGGACCTTGCCGCCTGTGCAACCAGCGTGTCGCAAATGCTTTCCATTTGCGGCGCCCTGCAAGGTCTAGCCAACCAGAATTCGCACTATCTTCCGGCGTTAGCCAAGGTCGCCCTGGATGCCTGCCGCGATTGCGAGGCGGAGTGCAAAAAGCACGCTGACAGGCACGCGCCGTGCAAGGCGTGCATGGAGTCGTGTCGCGCGTGTGCCAACGAGTGCCGCGCCGCGCTGGCAACCTGAATCGCGCTGCGGGTTCGTCCTTTCATTCCATCCACGGTCGAACCGCTTCCGCCTGGCGGCCACAGCCGGTGGCCGCCGTCTCCGATTCCGAGCTGTGCTGGTCTACGAGCGCGGGACCGATGCGTCCGCCAAACTCCGCGCGTGCATCGCGTTCGCGCTGGATCATTTCCCACCGCGAGTGGGGGATACATGAGGGATCGACCATTCGTCCAGTGCCGGCTTCCCGTTGGCGTTCGTCGTTACGCGGCATTCATGCGAAAATTGACCACAAATCGCACTCGCCCGAGAACGACGTGACCCGATTGAACCCTGAGAGCAAACCGAAAGCCGGACATCCGCCGTGGATGGCCGTCGCGCTGGCCGAACTTGGCATCCGCCGCCATCCGCCCGGCAGCATCAACCCGCGCATCGTCGAGTACAACAACCAGACGAACCTGGTCGGTTACGACGACAAAATTTCCTGGTGCTCGTCCTTCGTCAACTGGTGCATGACGCACGCCGGCATTCGCGGCACTGGCTCCGCACTCGCGCGTTCGTGGCTCGAATGGGGCCGCCCGCTGGAGCGCCCGGTCTACGGCTGCATCGCGATCCTGACGCGCGACGATCCCGCGAGCTGGAAAGGTCACGTCGGTTTCTACCTGCGTCACGACGACGAACACGTCCACCTGTTCGGCGGCAACCAACTGGAAGAAGTGCGCGAACTCGCGTACCCGTTGAACGAAGTGATCGGCTACCGCTGGCCCGACGCAGTATGTGTATAAGGCTAGACTGGACCAGACAGACAGCGTCGGATCGTCTGACTCGGTTCGGCCACATTGAGACGTTCGACAGTGCGGCTTGAATCGCTGACAATCGACGCGTTGACGCCGGAAGCCGCGATGCCAGGACGTAATATGCCAAACGATCTGAACCAGGCAGCCTATCGGGTTTCGTTTATACATGAGCACTGCCCGTTTCCAAATCGAGACGCGCTTGCGGCGCAGTTCGCGAATGCAGAGATACTCGGACTCCGTGCTTATAACGTCTTCGTCAGCGAATCGCTCATTGGGAATTAAGCGGGAATTGCGCATGCCGGTCCGGGCGGTGAATGACCGCTATTGAACAGATCGAGTGGCTGCAATGGGTCCGGGAAGCGCCATTCGCTGGCGCGAGATGGCACGGCCACCAAGGTAGCCGCTTTACACTGCGACAAATGAGCTACTCTTCCCAGCAACCCCAGCCCCAAAACGTCCTCACCTCCTATTTCTGGAGCGGCGACACCATCCGCAGTCGGCGCGTAAGTGACATCGTGCTGTCCGGCACGGTCGACGTGCCAGAGCCGCCGGCGCGTCTGCTCGCGGATTGGGCTAGGGAGATTTCGTCCCGCATGACCCTGGAACCTGGGGATGTTGAGGCGTTACCTCTGGCACGAGCACGAGCGCGCTGGCCGGACTACTCGCACTGCGTGCAGGCAGTGGCTGATTGGGCGAGCAAGCTTGGACTGCCCGGAGTACTTGCCTCCAGTGACGTCGCTCTCATGGCTTGCCGCGGCGCGAGGTATCACCACGACGGAGAGCAGTATGGCGGCGCGGCCTTCTGCAATCTCTTCCTGAGCGAGGATAAGGGTCAGGACGTACATTTTCCATCGTTGGGTCTTCGAATCCCCCTGACCCGGGGTTCGGTTCTGATATTCGATACCTGCCAGTCTCATGGCGTCATTCGGCGCGGCAGCAGCGGTTTTGATGTGGACGACTTCCCGCCCGGCCAGGATTGCACTCAGGTATTCCTGACCTGGGAGCTTCCCGTTGAGGCTATCTATGTCAGGCAGGCGCTCAACGTCGCCTTTGACATTGATCTTTCGACCTCGCTGAAGGTCAATGAGGAGCACGTCCGGCTGAATGATGAAAGAGTCAGCGTGTGTGACAAGTCAGGTCGGTGGCACCGAGCTGACTAATCGCCAGGACTCGTCGCGATCCCATCTGGTCGGCTGCATCGATCTCGCCGTCGCCTGCCGGCCATGAAGAGACGTTCGCCGACACCTTCATCCCGACATTCAGGCGTCCCCTTCGCCCGGACCGCGGACCCCCATTAGCCTGACGATCGCTCACAGGCCATTCTTCGTGCTTTCAGGGCGCTGTCCGTCGCCTATGCTTGGCTAGGGTTGCCGTCACACAGACGGGGCCTCCACGTCATGGCAAAACGGAGGAGTCTCATGAGAACAACGCTGCTGGCCTTGATGTTTCTATGCCTGGCCGCTTGCCGGTCTCCACTGCCAACCGCCTCGGCTACGGCGCCCACCGCACGTACCTGGGACCTCCCACCCGGCGTGAAATCGATGCCAGTGAATGGCTACGACATGGCCTACATAGAGCAGGGCTCCGGCGTCCCGGTGGTGCTGATCCCAGGAGCAGGATCCGACTACCGTTTCTTTGGCGCCCAGATGGGCCCGTTTGCCCAGAAGTACCGGGTTATCTCCGTCAGCCTACGGCATTTCTATCCGGAGCCTTGGAACGGTGAAGGTGAGTTCAGCTTGGAGCAGCACGCCGATGATCTGGTCACGTTCATCCGTCAACTCAAGGCCGGACCGGTGCATTTGGTCGGCCATTCGCGCGGTGGCACCCTGGCACTGTATGTCGCCAAGGCCGCGCCTGAGCTGGTCCGTAGTCTCTCGCTGAGCGAGCCCGCGTCGGGCATGCGCGCCTTTATGCCTGCGAGTTCGACTTCTTCTGCCGGCGAAGAGCGGCGGGCGCTGTACCGCGAGATGGCCGAGAAATTCAAGCAGGGCGACAAGGATGCCGGCCTGATCGCCTTTGCGACATTCGTCAACGGCCCAGGCGCCTGGGATGCCATGTCGGAGAGCGCCAGGCAGTGGTACCGGGACAATGCGTGGACTTTCATTGCCCCCGACAACGAAGGCAACCACTGGGCGCCGTACACCTGTGAGGACGCCCGGCACATCGAAGCACCGGTTCTGCTGCTGCGTTCCGAGAAGATCACACCCTCGATGAGTCAGGTCCAGGCCAACCTCCTGCCCTGCCTGAAGCATGCAGAGCAGGTGCGCATCATGAACTCCAGTCACTCCATGCCGCGGATCAATCCAACCGCGTTTAACGCTGCGGTGTTGGCGTTCATCGATGCGCATTGAGTTGTCGTTCGCGTAGGAGCGCGCAACGGCCGGATTCCGCGAGGGCACCGACGGGGTGTTCAAATGACATCTGCTCGCCGATCGGCGCGACCCGGCCCGCCTCGGACGTCGACGCAAGCCTGTGCAAACGGCCGGTTGAATCCGCCGGCCGAACCGATCGCTCGCCTCGAAGCAGCCGAATGTCTCAGAAGGGTCGATCACGACCCTCGATGAAGCGACGGCCAATCGAGCTCGGATCTGATCTGACACTGACTGAGAGATCAGGTGTCGACTTACGCGCAGTATGACCAAACGGCCACAACGCACACGAAACCACCAACACAGCCTTTCCCACTGCTAATCTGTCGCACACGCCGCATTGATCCACCCGGAGCCCGTCGGCGGACCGCCCCGCAGTCGCCGACCTCCCCCCCCAAAAGGAGCCTGCAGTGCAAACCGGTAATCTCCGTCTCTACGCGGATACGCAATACACGAGCCCTTACGCGATGTCGGTCTTCGTCGCGCTGGAGGAAAAATCGCTGCCTTACGAACTGGTGACTGTCGATCTCGGCAACCGCGCGCATTTCGCGCCCGACTATGCGGCGACGTCGCTGACGCAACGCGTGCCGACGCTCGTGCACGACGATTTCGCGCTGTCGGAATCGTCGGCGATTACCGAGTATCTCGACGAGACATTCCCGGGCACGCGGCTCTATCCGGTCGATTCGCGCCAGCGTGCACGTGCGCGACAAGTGCAGGCATGGCTGCGCAGCGACCTGATGCCGATCCGCACGGAGCGGTCGACCGAAGTGCTGTTCTACGGCCCGACGAGCGAGCCGCTGTCGAATCTGGCGCAGGCTGCCGCGCAGAAGCTGTTCGTGGCCGCCGACAAGCTGCTCGCGCCGGGCGCGGCAAACATGTTCGGCGAGTGGAGCATTGCGGATGTCGATCTGGCGGTGATGCTGAACCGTCTGGTGCTGAATGACGATCTGGTGCCGCAGCGTCTTGCCGACTATGCGCGCGCGCAGTGGGAGCGGCCGTCGGTGCAGCGCTGGGTGAAGCTGAAGCGGCCGTCGCTGTAATTCGCGGGTGCGTGGGGCGTGTCGGTGGCGCGGGCATTTGCGCCGCCCGCCGATGCGTCGTATGCCCGCGCGGGGTGGCATGCAGCATCGCTTCGTTCAACCCACCGAATCCGTGTGGGAGCGAATACCAATGAAGAAAATATGTTCGGCAGTGGTGGTCATGGCTGCCTCCATCACCGGATGGGCGGCGCCTCCGGGCGAGGCTTTGGTCAAGAGCTGCCTTCTGGCGCAGTCCGTCTCACCCTCCATCGTCATCCGTGACATCAACACGCACGAAGTGTCGCAAGAGGACGACTACGCTGACGGCTTCAACGCGAGTTACCTCGTCAGACACGAAGGTGCCGACGTGGGCTACGCCGAAGGAAAGTCGACGCAGGCGTTGATCTATTCCGGAAAGCTCTACCGATTGTCCGCGGCCATCCCCGTTGGAAATAACCGTGGAATCAAGCCCACTGCGTTCAATCCCGCGCTGGCACAGTGGAGCATCGCAGGAGATGGCCGCCAGCGCTACCTATGCGTGAGCTTCAATTTCGACGGGCTGGGGCGAAGCGGGTCGTTTCAAAATGTTCACGGTGGGTATCTCGTGAATTCGAAAACCAAGGACCTGTACTTTGTCGTACGTGACGTCAGCAAGTGAGTGACATTTCCTTTTGCGGAGCACGCATCGTGCAGGGGCAGCGAAGGTATTCAACGATCGGCTAACCCTGCACACCCCGACGCTCAATTCTTCGCCACAGCTTCCGCCGCCTCGTTCCTGCTCCACCCACCCCCAAGCGACCGATAAAGCGCGACCGCCGCCAGCGCATGCTCGCGCTTGACCTGATTGAGCGAATCCGAATCCCGCAGATACACCTCCTGCGCCGACAGCACATCCAGAAAATCCGTCGCACCGCCCTTATAGAGCTGATTCGCCAACCCGAGCGCCTTGTCCGAAGCAGTCAACGCGCTATCGAGCTTCCGCGTCGCTTCATCGGAACTGACGAGATTCGCACGCGCATCCTCGACTTCCCGCAACGCCTGCAGCATCGTCTGCCTTAACCCGAGTTCCGACTCGCGCATCCGGCTTTCGCTCTGCGAGATATCGGCTGTAATACGCCCCGCGTTGAAGATCGGACTTGTCGCGCTCAACGCCGCGCTGAACAGGTTGTCGGTCAACGTCGGCAACCCGAGATACGATGCCGCCAGAATCCCGTCCGTCAAATTCAGCGAAAACTTCGGATACCGCTCGGCTTTCGCAACCCCCACTTGCGCCGCACGCCGCTCGACCTGCGCATAAGCAGTCAACACATCAGGCCGCCGCAACAGCGCCTGCGAAGGCAACGTCCCCGGCGACCCGACCGGCGGCGCGGGAATCTCGCCCGCTTGCACCAACACGAGCCGATCGACCGATTCCGGCGTGCGCCCCGAATACACGGCAATCAGATTGAGCTGATGCGAAATCTGCGCCTGCGTCGGCGGAATCCGCGCTTCGAGCGCATCGAGCTGGTTCTGCGCGCGCGTGACGTCGAGTTCCGTCGACAGCCCGAACGCCTGCCGCTTGCGCGTGAGTTCGAGCGCATGCTGCCGGATCTTCGCGTTGTCCTGCAGGATCTTCAGTTCCTGCTGCGCCCATCGCAGATCGACATACGCGGATGCCGCATCGGCCGCGAGCGCGAGCCGCATTGCATCTTCCGCGTGCTTCTGCCCGACGAGTTCGGCCTGCGCGGCGAGCAAATCGAGCCGTTCGCCGCCGAACACATCGGGTGACCAGCTCAGCGCGAGCCCCGCGCCGGCCTGCCGCACATAACCGAGCGGCGGCGGCGTGTTCTGGCGTGCGTCGGACGCATGCGCGGTCGCGTCGAGTTCGGGCAGCAGCACCGCGCGCTTCTGCACGGTCAGCGCCTGCGCCTGCTTCACGCGTTCGGCGGCGGCCTGCAGGTCGAGGTTGCCGTCGAGCACGGTCGCGATCAGCCGGTCGAGCACGGGATCGTGGAATTGCGCCCACCACGCGGCGGCGTCGATGTCCGCGCGCGGCACGTCGGTATCCCACGCAGCGGGCGCGAGCGTCTGAACCGAATCGTGCAGTGCCGGATGCTGCGCGGGCTGCACCGCACACCCTGCGGCGAACGCGCTGACGGCGAGGGCGACGAGTAGCTTTTTCATGATGGGATTCTCAGTGCGCGTCCGGCGGCGGCGCGTTCAAGGTAATGGGTTTGGAAAACGCGACGGCAAGCAGCGCAACGACGAAGCACAGCGACAGCGCGTAGTACGCATCCGCGTAGGTCAGCGTCAGCGCTTCGCGATAGATCAGGTGATGCAGGTTCGCGAGCCCCGCTTGCGCGGTGTTCAGCGTATTGCCTGCCACGGACGTCCAATACGCGGCCTGGTGGTCGAGCAACGACGCGATCTGCGGTTCGCCGGCACTCACGTGCTCGTTCAGGCGCAGGTAGTGGAAGTTCAGCCGGTCGTTGAGCATCGTCGCGCTCACCGCAATGCCGATCGCACCGCCGAGATTGCGCATCAGGTTGAACAGGCCGCTTGCCGATTTCAGTCGCGACTGCGGCAGCGAGCCGAGCGCCATCGTCACGATCGGCGGCACGCTGAACTGCTGGCCGATGCCGCGCAGCGCCTGCGGCAGCAGCAGTTCCCGCCAGCCCCAGTCGTGCGTGATCGGCGTGTACAGGTAACAGCCGAGGCCGAAGCAGATCAGCCCGAACACGAGCAGCGCGCGCATGCTGACGTAGCGTGCGGCGAACGCATACGCGCACAGCGCGAGCAACTGGAACGCGCCGACCGACAGCAGCGCGATGCCGATCTGCAGCGAGCTGAACGCCCGCACCTGCGCGAGAAACAGCGGCGTCAGGAACACGGTCACGAAGATCCCGATGCCGGTCACGAACGACAGCAGGCTGCCGATCCCGAAGTTGCGTACGGCGAGCGCGCGCAGGTCGACGATCGGATCCTCGGCGGTCAGCGCATGCACGATGAACAGGAAACCGCAGATGCCGGAGATCCACGCGCAGATGACGATCGCGTCGTCGCCGAACCAGTTCTTGCGCGGGCCTTCCTCCAGCACGTATTCGAGGCAGCCGAGGAAGCCGGACATCAGCACGATGCCGAGATAGTCGCCGCGCTTGATGAGGCCGGGATCGGGTTCGTCGATGTGCACGTAGCGCGGCACGAGTGCGGCCACGGCGATGCCCGGCACGAGGTTCAGGTAGAACAGCCAGTGCCACGACCATTGGTCGGTGATCCAGCCGCCGATCACGGGGCCGATCGCCGGCGCGAGCGACGCGAGCGCGCCGATGGTCGTCGACGCGATCAGCCGCTGCTTGCCGGGGAACAGCACGAACGCGGTGGTGAACACGGTCGGGATCATCGCGGCGCCGAGCGCGCCCTGCAGTCCGCGAAACAGGATCATCGAGTTGATGTCCCACGCGAGCCCGCACAGCATGCTCGTGATCGTGAAGCCGACGGCCGAGGCGACGAACAGCCAGCGCGTCGACATCACCTTCGACAGCCAGCCCGACATCGGGATCACGATAATCTCGGCGATCAGGTAGGCCGTCTGCACCCACGACAGCTCGTCCTGGCTCGCGGACAAACCGCCGCCGATGTCGCGCAGCGACGACGCGACGATCTGGATGTCGAGCGTCGCCATGAAGAAGCCGACGCACATCAGCGCGAACGCGAAGACGCGCTGCTTCGTCGGTTGCGACGCGGGGTCGCCGGAAAACGCGGTGGTCATCGTCGGCTCCCGCTCAGCTCGCGTGGTCGGTATGCACGGTCACGACCGCGGACAAGCCGGGGCGCAGCACGTGTTCGAGGCCCGGCTGCGGATCGAGATGCACGCGCACGGGCACGCGCTGCACGATCTTCGTGAAGTTGCCGGTCGCGTTCTCGGGCGGCAGCACGCTGAAGGTCGCGCCGGTCGCTGGCGCGACGCTGTCGACGCGGCCATGCAGGCGCGTGCTCGACGCATCGAGCGACACGTCGACGCGATCGCCCGCGCGCATCTTGCGAAGCTGGTCTTCCTTGAAGTTCGCATCGATCCACAGCCCCGAAGCGGGCACGACCGTCAGCAGCGGCACGCCGACGTTCGCGAGCATGCCGACGCGGCCGGTGCGGTTGCCGACGTAACCGTCGACCGGCGAGCGGATCGTCGTGTATTCGACGTTGAGCGCGGCGACGCGCTGCGCGGCCAGCGCGGTGTTCACGCGGGCGTGTGCATCGGCGAGCTGCGCGCCGAGCACGTCGAGCTGCCGCTTCGACGCGAGCAGCGCGGCATCGCTGCGTTCGACGGCCGCGCCGGCCTTCGAATAGTCTGCGTCCGCGCGCTCGACGATCTGGTTCGACACGGCGTCGGATTTCACGAGCTCGCGATAGCGCACGCGGTCGGACGCGGCACGCGTCAGTTCGGCCGACGACGCGTTCTTGTCCGCCGCTTGCTGGCCGATCACCGCGTATTGCAGTTGCTGCTTCGCTTCGAGTTCGGTCACGGCGGAGCGCGCGCTGTCGACTTCGGCGCTGGCCTGCGCGAGCTTCGCATCGTAGTCGCGCGCATCGAGCTGCACGAGCACGTCGCCGGCTTTCACGCGCTGGTTGTCGGTCACGAGAATCCGGTCGACGAAGCCGTTGACCTTCGGTGCGAGCACCGTCACGTCACCGCCGACATACGCATCGTCGGTGCTTTCCTGGAAGCGCAGCACGAACAGCCAGTCGAGCGTAGCCGCGACAACCACGACGACGACGGCGCCCACCGCGATGCGCATCCACGGCACGCGGCGTTGCTGCTTCGCCGGCCGGTCGATTGTGGCTGCTTCGCGGGAGGCAGCGGCTTGGGTCGTATCCATCGATTCACCTATGTATATGCACTGATTGAGGCGATCGACGACGCGTCGTCGATCGGGAAAGGGGTTAACGTTCCGGCAGGTTGTGCGTGATCCGGAACAATTCGTCTCTCAGCCGGGCCGCCTGCGTCGGGCCGAAACGCTGTTCGAACGCTTCCTGGGCGGCGAGCCAGTGCACGTGCGCGTCGGCGATCTTCGTTTCGCCGTGCGCGGTCAGCGCGAACGTCTGGCGGCGGTACGGCGGCTCGATCCGTCCCGTCACCAGCGCCGCGCCGACGAGCGGCTTGAGCGCGCGCAGCAGCGCGGTGCGCTCGATCACCAGCACGGACGACAGCGCCGACATCGTCAGGTCCGGCCGGTCGCGCAGCAACGCGAGAATGCTGTACTGCGACGGCGTGACGCCCGCCCGCGACAGGTAACGCTCGTAGAACTGCGAGATCCGGCGGGCGGCTTGCCGGACCGCGAAGCAATCGTCATCGGTGAGCGTAGTGTTGTGCATGTGCACATGTTAGGGGCTGCGGTGGCGCGAAGCGATGGCCGGGGCTGGATCAGATTGGTGTCGTGGCTGTACCAATCGGCGGCAGGCCGGCGCGTCCGGGCGCTGGATCAGGCCGCCGCGGGAACGATCCCGCCTTCGCGGTCGCAATAGGCGGCCGTGTAGTCGATGAACGCCTTGACCTTCGCGGGCAGCAGCGCGCGGTTCGCGTACGCGAGCTTGATCTCGACGAACGCATCGACGAGATCGGCGTTCGCCAGCAACTGCACGAGCGCGCCCGACGCGAGTTCGGCTTCGACGAGCGTTTTCGGGACGACGCCGATGCCGAAGTCGTGCTTCACCATTTCGCGGTTGAAGACGGGGCTGTTCGACGAGATGTCGAAGCGGTATGGCAGGGTCAGCGTGTCGCCGTCGACGCGGAACGACAGCGCGGGACGGCGCAGCGACGGCGACAGCGGCACGAACGGATGATCGGCCAGGTCGGCCGGCGTCTCGGGGCGCGCATGCGCGCGCAGATACGCGGGCGTCGCGACGATCACGACCGGAATGCGCTCGACCAGCCGCACGACGGTCGTCTCGCTCGTCAGCATGTACGGCACGACGATGCCGATGTCGTAGCCTTCGCCGACGAGATCGACCGGGCGCTCGGTCAGCGTGACGTCGAGGCGGATCTTCGGATGCGCGCTCTTGAAGCCGGCGATCAGCGGCACGAGCCGGTTCAGCGCGGCGGTCGTGTGCGCGACGAGGCGCAGCAGGCCTTCGGGCTCGCGGGTCTGCGACTGCGCTTCCACTTCGAGCGCGTCGAGTTCGTCGAGCACGGCCGCGCAGCGCTCGTAGATGCGCTCGGCCGTTTCGGTCAGCGACACCTGGCGCGTGGTCCGGTGCAGCAGCCGGCTGCCGAAGCGCGCCTCCAGATCCGCGACCGCACGCGACACGACAGGCCGCGCGAGGCCGTGCATGTCGGCGGCGCGCGTGAAGCTGCGCATCTCGACCACCGACCGGAAGATCCGCAGCTTGTCGATGTAGTCCATGTCCGTCTCCTTGACGCGATGGCGGGGCGCCGGATGCGTTCGGCCGGCCGCCGGCCCTGTTACGGCGGAGTGTACATTGACTTTATGCATATGCACATATAAATTGCCAAACATGAACGACATCAAGATTGCCCAAGCGTGCAACTGCCTCGCGCTGCGTCAGGCGGCGCGTTTCGTCACGCAGCTGTACGAACGCCATCTGGCCCCGGTCGGCGTCACGCCCGCGCAGTTCTCGATCATGGTGAACCTCACGCATCGGCCCGGCCTGTTGATGAGCGAACTCGCCGAGTCGCTCGTGATGGATCGCACGACGCTGCTGCGCGCGCTGAAGCCGTTGCAGCGCGATGGTTTTGTCGCGACGGCCGCGTCCGAACACGATGCGCGCGCGCATGCGCTGAGTCTCACGAAGCTAGGCGAGCGCACGTTCGCGCAGGCGAAGGTCGCGTGGCAGGCCGCGCAGGACGAATTCGAGACGCAGTTCGGTCAGGGCCGCGCGAAGGCGCTGCGCGATGAACTGTTCAGCCTCACCGCGCAACGCTAGACGGGCAGGCTGCTGGATCCGGCGCCGCACGTTGCAGAGAACTGGAGCGGAATTCGAGCCATCCGCCGCTTTGAGCGGGCCGGAGTGTGGAGGTCAACGCCTTCTGGATCGTAAATTGGTTTTGAATCTACCCGGATTGATGGCGATCTGGACAGCTTTTATTTCCAGTTGTAGAGTCCTCTGACGGATTTCACGGGCCGGCGCCGCCGGTACGAGTCACGAGGAGCAACCGATGCTGCAGTTGAGTGACCGCGACGACGCAATGTTGCGCGGGGATTTCGGCGACGGCGTCGCCCGCGCGATGCGGATCGTCGCGCGCACGGCGCACGTGATGTCCGCGCCGCACCTGATCGACATCACGTCCGCGCATATCGACGGCTGTCTTTATCACGGGCAGACCAGCCTCGATTTCGTCGAGTATTTCGTCGACACGGGCGCGAAGGTCGCGGTGCCGACCACGCTGAACGTCGGGTCGCTCGACCTGATCCATCCCGAGCTGTACCACGGCGACCGCACGATCCAGCGCGACGCGCAGCGCCTGATGGACGCGCATCTGCAACTCGGCTGCGAATCGAGTTTCACGTGCGCGCCGTATCAGCTGAAGCATCGTCCCGCGAAAGGCGAGCAGATCGCGTGGGCGGAATCCAATGCGATCGTGTTCGCGAACTCGGTGCTCGGCGCGCGCACGAGCCGGTATGGCGATTTCCTCGATCTGGCCGCCGCGATCACCGGGCGGGCGCCGTATGCGGGGCTGCACGTCGAAGCGAACCGCGCCGCGCGGATCGTGTTCAACGCGCCGGATTTCAGCCACCTGCCGTCGCGCGATATCCATTTCGCCGCGCTCGGCCTGGCTGTCGGCAAGATCGCGGGTGCGGTCGTGCCGGCGATCGTCGGGCTGCCGGCGGATACCACCGAAGACGAACTCAAGGCACTGGGCGCGGCCGCCGCGTCGAGCGGGGCCGTCGCGCTGTTCCATGCGGTCGGCGTGACGCCCGAGGCGCCGACGCTCGACGCCGCATTGCACGGCCGCGCGGCACAACGCACGGTCGATGTATCGATGGCCGATCTCGACGAGATTCGCCGCACGCTGAACCACGGCGCGGACGGCGATGAACTCGTCGCGGTGGCGCTCGGCACGCCGCATTTCTCGCTGGCCGAATTCCGCATGCTCGACCAGCTGCTCGACGAATTCGACGGCAAGCCGGCCTGCGATTTCTATGTGAACACGAGCCGGTTCATTTTGTGGGAACTGGGCGAAACCGGCCTCGCGGACAAGTTCGCCGCGCGCGGCATCCAGATCGTCGTCGACACCTGCACGTACATCACGCCCGTGATGAGGCAACTGTCGGGGCTGGTGATGACCAACTCGGGGAAATGGGCGTCGTATGCGCCCGCGAACATCGGCGTGACGGTGGCGTACGGCAGCATGCGCGAATGCGTGCGATCGGCGTTCGAAGGAAAGGTGCGATTCGATGACTGAAGCGACGGGCAAGGGTTTGACGGGCGATACGCTCGTGCCGGGCAGCGCGTGCGCGCGCCCGTTCGTGCTCGACAAGCCGCTCAGCTTCTGGGGCGGTTACGACTCGGGCGCGGGCAGGATCGTCGATCGCGGGCATCCGCAGGCCGGCGCGAGTCTCGCCGGCAAGGTGATGGTGATGCCGCACGCGAAGGGTTCGAGCTCGAGCAGCAGCGTGCTCGCGGAAGCCGTGCGCAACGGCACGGGGCCGGTGGCGATCGTGCTGAAGGAGCGCGATCTGATCATCTCGATCGGCGCGATCGTGGCCGCCGAGCTGTATGCGATCGCGGTGCCGGTGGTGTGCGTGGCCGATGACGTTTACGACGCGATCGTCGCCGCAACGGGCGACGTGCGGATCGATGCGGGCGAGGGGGATGGCGGCGCGCGGATCTATCTCGGCGACGATGCGCGTTCGCGCAGATCTGATTTGACCTGAACGAGCGGCGCGCGCTGACGGCGAGTCAGGCGGTGACCGCTGCGCTGCGATCCGAGGTGTGCTTCGTTCGCTCGCGCAGTGGCCGCGCCCGGCACGATCAGATGATGCGCACGTGCCGGGTTTCTTCCGGCGTGAACGAGAGTGCCGTCGTTGCCGCGTTCATTTCGCGTTTGCCGCCCGGCTGCGCCAGTCTTCTGATTTCGGGCCACAGGATCACGCCGAACAGGATGCGCAAGACCGCACTCAGCACGCCCAATCCGATTGCACACGCGCTGATCAGCGCGAACACGTCGAACATCGATTCCGTGCTGAGCGTCACCACGGATACGATCCCGCTGACCACGGCGGCGGCGACCACGCAGCCGAGCACGACGGTGACGTCGGCCCGGGCGCTGGCGACTTTGGCGGGGCGCAGCAAATAAGCCGAACCGTCGGTCATGTTGCGGATGCCGTAGACGATCTGGCGATCCTGGCCGTCGACACAGGCGATGTTCAATCGATCGCCGTTGGCGATGAACAGGCGCGTCGTCCCGTTGGTCCTGAACATGAGCGGAGACGCGAGCGAATCGAGGTGAAGCGTGATTTCCTCGATGCTTTGCGTGGTCCAGCCGAGGTTGTTGCTCCAGACCTTCGTCTCGATCGATTGCTGGCCGATTGCCGTCACGCGGCCCGAGACGGTCTGCATCGCGTGGTTCGTCATGGGCGGCTCCGCTCCACGTCGAAACCGGACGGTGCGCCGGGCCAGCTCTGCTGGGCTTCGCGTCGCTGCGGCTGGAAGATCAGGTCGGACAAGCCGGCGATGGCGAGCAGGGTGCCCATCAGCGTCACGATGCCCGCGAAAGTGGCCAGTGCCGAGACGAACGCCCAGCCCGAATGAAGTGCCGCGGCAGCGAGCCCAAAGCTCAGCACGAGCAGGCACGACGCCCAGGCTAGAAGCGACAGGTTCCGCCGCGTTTGCGCGACCACGTCGTAGGGCGCGATCGCCAGCTTGTCGCTCCTGATCCACGCGATCCGGCGACGGCCGCGATGCTCGAATGTGCACGCGCGCACCGGCATGCCGGGCTTCAGTTGTTCGATCTGCTTGAACGCGTCCTCGTCGACGTCGTTGGCCGTGACGAAGTAGCAGACGTTCTGCATCGTCACGCGGTATGACGGGGCGTTCCTGACATCGGCCTTGACTCGGATGAGGTTGGTATCGACACGGTCGATCGTGGCCTCGATCAGGGTGGTGCGATTGGGCATGGGTCGGAGCGGGCGCCGGTTCGCGCAGCGTCGTTTTGATGTGGCGCCCATCATACGCCAACGCTTTCGGCGGATCGTCCGGTATTGCGGGGCGACGGGTTGCCCGGCGTGTGATGCTGACGCTCCCGGGCCGCCGCACCGGGCCGCAGATGTTCCAGCGTTATTCGCTCACCGGTGCTTGGGTCGACGTCGACACAGTCACGCCCGCCGCCGCTTCCCGATACGCGCTCGGCGTCTGCCCGGCCCAGCGCCGGAACGCGCGCGTGAAATTCGCCGGGTCGGTGAATTGCAGCCGCTCGGCGATCGTCTTCAGGTCGAGATCCGACGCGGCGAGCAGCTGCTTCGCGTCGCGAAACCGCGCTTCGTCGAGCAATTGCCGGTAGCTCGAACCGGCTTCCTCCAGCCGCCGCCGCAGCGTGCGCGTCGAGACGAGCAGCGCGTCGGCGAGCGTTTCCGGCCCGGGGTAATCGCCGGCCCGGCGCGCCAGCTCCGCGCGCACGCGCTCGACCAGATCGCCTTCCTCCTGGCGCACCTGCGCATATTCGCGCTCGACCTGCACGAGCGCCTGTCGGTGCGCGACTTCATCGGCGAGCGGCAGCGGCCAGTCGAGCACCTCCCGCGCGATCCACAGCGCGTTCGCCGCGCAGCCGAATTCGACCAGCGGCAACTGGTCGCGATAGCGCGCGAAATACGCGGGCTCCGGCCACACGAACCGCAGCGCGATCGGCGGCGACGCGCGCCCGGCCCATTGCGAGATGTTCTGCGCGAGCCCCGTCAGCACGAATTCGAACATCACGTGATGCTGCAGCACGGGGCTGGCCTGCACGCCGTGCAGTTCGAGCGTCGCGCCGCGTTCGTCCTCCGCGTAGGTCAGGCGATATTGACGGTTGCGCATCCGGAAGTAGCGTTGCGTGACCGACAGCGCTTCGCGGATGTCCCGCGCGGTCAGCGTCGCGTAGCCGAGAAAGCCGTGCACGGTCGGCTTCAGCAACAGCCCGAACGCGAGCCCGATGCCCGGATCGCCGCCGATCTCGATCGCGTTCAGCACGAGCCGCCCCCATTGCGAAGGCGCGACGCGCGCGTCCGGTTCGGCCAGCACCGCGTCGCGCAGGCCCGTGCCGGCGCGCACCGCGGCCAGGTCGACGCCGCGCGCGGCCAGCGCCTGCAGCAGCAGGCGCGTGTAGGCGACCGGAATCGTCGGCCGGCGCAGCCCGAGGCGGTCCTTGGCGAGGGGGGAGGTCATGTCGTTTTGGCCGGAAATGACAAGCATTATGGCTGTTTGCCCCCTCACGTTCAAGGCGGCGCGCGCCTACGATGGCAGGCATCGCTTATCAGGCACGATCATCATGACGACAACCTTTCCCCACCTGCTCGCGCCGCTCGATCTCGGCTTCACGACGCTGAAGAACCGCGTGCTGATGGGCTCGATGCACACGGGCCTCGAGGACAGCCGCAAGACGCTGCCGCGGCTCGCCGAATATTTCGCCGAACGCGCGCGCGGCGGCGTTGGCCTGATCGTGACGGGCGGCTTCGCGCCGAACGTGGCCGGCTGGACCAAGCCGTTCGGCGGCACGCTGATGACGTCGGGCGCCGCGCGGCGGCATCGCGTGATCACCGATGCCGTGCATGCCGACGACGGCAAGATCGCGCTGCAGATCCTGCATACGGGCCGTTACGGTTATCACCCGTTCGCGGTCGCGCCGTCGAAGATCAAGTCGCCGATCTCGCCGTTCGCGCCGCACGAACTGAGCGCGCGCGGTGTCGAGCGGCAGATTCGCGCGTTCGTCCGCTGCGCGCAGCTCGCGCGCGAAGCCGGCTACGACGGCGTCGAGATCATGGGCTCCGAGGGTTACCTGATCAACCAGTTCATCTCGATGCATACGAACAAGCGCACCGACCAGTGGGGCGGGTCGTACGAGAACCGCATCCGGCTGCCGATCGAGATCATCGAGCGCACGCGCGAAGCGGTCGGCCGCGATTTCATCCTGATCTACCGGCTGTCGATGCTCGACCTGATTCCGGACGGCAGCGACTGGAACGAGACCGTGCAGCTCGCGAAGGCCGTCGAGCGCGCGGGCGCGACCATCATCAACACGGGGATCGGCTGGCACGAGGCACGCGTGCCGACGATCGCGACGTCGGTGCCGCGCGGCGCGTTCGCCTGGGTCACGAAAAAGATGAAGGGCGAGGTCGGCATTCCGCTCGTGACGACCAACCGGATCAACCGGCCCGAGGTGGCCGAGCAGATTCTCGCGGACGGCTGCGCGGACATGGTGTCGATGGCGCGCCCGCTGCTCGCGGATGCCGAGTTCGTCGTCAAGGCCGCGCAGGGCCGCGCCGACGAGATCAACACCTGCATCGGCTGCAATCAGGCGTGTCTCGATCATGCGTTCAAGAACAAGATCGCGTCGTGCCTGTTGAATCCGCGCGCGTGCCACGAGACGGAACTGAACTATGCGCCCGCGCAGCAGCCGAAGCGCATCGCGGTGGTCGGCGCGGGGCCGGCCGGGCTCGCGTGTTCGACCGTGCTCGCGCAGCGCGGCCATCAGGTCGACCTGTTCGACGGCGCAGCCGAGATCGGCGGCCAGTTCAACATGGCGAAGCAGGTGCCGGGCAAAGAAGAGTTTCATGAAGCGTTGCGCTACTTCGGCCGCCAGGTCGAGCTGACCGGCGTGAACCTGCACCTGAACCGCCGCGTCGACGCGAGCGACCTGATCGCGGGCGGCTACGACGAGATCGTGCTCGCGACCGGCGTGGCGCCGCGCGACCCGAAGATCCCCGGGCAGGACGGGCCGAACGTGCTCAGCTATATCGACGTGCTCGCGGGTAAGCAACCGGTCGGCCGGCGGGTCGCGGTGGTCGGTGCGGGCGGGATCGGCTTCGATGTCGCCGAGTATCTGGTGCAGGATGGCGAGTCGCCGGCGCTCGACCTGGAAGAATGGAAGGCCGAGTGGGGCGTGACCGACCCGGCCGCGACGCGCGGCGGCGTGACGCGTGCGCAGGTTGCGGCGCCCGCACGTGAAGTGACGCTGCTGCAGCGCAAGGCCGCGCCGCTCGGCAAGGGGCTTGGCAAGACGACCGGCTGGATCCACCGCGCGACGCTGAAGATGAAGCAGGTAAAGATGATCGGCGGCGTGAACTACGAGCGGATCGATGCGCGCGGACTGCACGTGTCGTACGGCGAGCAGCGCACCGATCATGAACTGATCGAAGCCGATACGATCGTGCTCTGCACGGGGCAGGAGCCGCAGCGCGCGCTGCTCGCGCCGCTGCAGGCGGCCGGGCGCTCGGTGCACCTGATCGGCGGCGCGGAACTGGCCGCCGAACTCGATGCGAAGCGCGCGATCGATCAGGGTTCGCGGCTCGCCGCGCGGCTCTGATAGCACGATTGCTCGATGGCGCGCGGCGCGTAGCCGCGATGGCATGCGCTGTCCCAGGATTCGGCGCTTGCGCCGGCGCGGCCTGACCGGAAGGCCGCGCCGCCCGCCGCGGTCATTCCATCTCGACGCGCTGTGCCTCTGTCTCTTCCGCTTCGAGCATCGCCTTGACGATCAGATAGACGGCAGGCAGATCGTCGTCGTCGCGCTTCCAGTCGACGGCTTCCTCGATGTCCGCCGCGACCATTCGGCTGTCGCGCAGCCGGATGAATGCATCAACGACGGTCGGATCGTTGCGGTTCAGGAAACCGGGGTTCGAGAACGCAAGCTCTTCGACATTCAACAGCGCCTGCCAGCTCATCGTGCGGACCGCGGCCGGATGGCTGCGCCGCTTCAGGCCGAGCGCCCGCTGCGCGGGGGCGCCGACGACGCGTTGAAGATCGACGACCGCCTGCCGCGCGGCGCGCTCGAAGTGGATCGGGTTGAAACCGGGTTGCTCGGGATCGAATGCGGATGACTGGAACATGGTCGCCTCACAAAAATCCGTCCGTCGATGGGTGACGGAATTCGGGTCAAATGGTGCAAAAGCACTGTAAATATATACAGTGTTCGAGGCGGTTTCAAGTCCCGAATGAAGAATCTTGCAGCAGAGCCGGGCGGCCCCGGCGAAGGCGACCGAAACCGGCAATCGCGCGCCGTCCGGCACGCCGTTCCCCGCCGTGCAGAATCCGGCCGCCGTCGTTGGCTTATACCGATGCCGCAATCGTCTCCCGCAGCCACCGATGCGCCGGATCGCGATGCACGCGTTCGTGCCACAGCATCGACATTTCATAGCCGGGCACCTCGACCGGCGCTTCCACCACACGCAGCGCGGGCACGTCGCGCACCAGCCGCTCGGGCAGCATCGCGACGAGATCGGTGCTGGCAACGGCCGACATCACGAACAGGAAATGCGGCACGGACAGCACGACGCGCCGCGTGGCGCCGACTTTCGCGAGCGCTTCGTCCGTCACGCCGAAGAAGCCGCCGCCGTCGGGCGACACGATCACGTGTTCGAACGTGCCGAACTGCGCGAGCGTGGGGCGCCGCTTCAGCTTCGGATGATCGTTGCGGCCGATGAGCACGTAACGCTCGGCGAACAGCGGCAGGCGCCGCATGCCGGCCGGCGAACCCTCGGTCGTATGGAATGCGAGGTCGATGCCGTTGCGCTCCGCGTCCTGCTCGATGCGCGGCGGCACGAGCTCGACGACGGCCAGCCGCGTGCCGGGGGCGGCCGACCGCAGCGTGTTCAGCGCCGGCAGCACGATCGTCGATTCGCCGTAGTCGGTCGCGGCCACGCGCCACGTGTTCGTCGCGGTCGCGGGATCGAACGGCGTGGCGGGGCTCACCGCGCGTTCGACGGCTTCCAGCGCGTCCCGCACCGGCTCGCGCAGCGCTTCCGCACGCGCGGTCGGCCGCATCCCGCGCGGCCCCGGCAACAGCAGCGGATCGCCGAACAGGTCGCGCAGTTTCTGCAACTGCACGCTGACCGACGGCTGCGACAGGTTCAGCTTCTCGGCCGCGCGCGTGACGTTGTGTTCGGCGAGCAGCACGTCCAGCGTGACGAGCAGGTTCAGATCGAGCCGTCTGAGATTATTCATGGTTATACCTGGAATATCAGGAATTCATTTCAAATATACCTTCGACGGCCGCATCCTGCAGTCATTCAATCAACGGAGTGACGAACATGAATGTGCTGATCGTTTATGCCCATCCCGAACCGCGTTCGCTGAACGGCGCGCTGCGCGACTTCGCTGTCGCGCATCTCGAAGCGGCCGGCCACACGGTGCAGGTGACCGACCTGTATGCAATGAACTGGAAGGCGGCATTCGACGCAAACGACGTGACCGATCGCGAGGCCGGTGCGCGCTTCAATCCGTCGCTCGACTCGAAGCATGCGTTCGCGACCGGCACGCAGCGCGAGGACATCGCGCGCGAGCAGGACAAGCTGAAGTGGGCCGACGCGGTGATCCTGCAGTTTCCGCTGTGGTGGTTCTCGATGCCGGCGATCATGAAGGGCTGGGTCGAGCGCGTGTATGCGTACGGCTTTGCCTATGGTGTCGGCGAGCATTCGGACACGCGCTGGGGCAACCGCTACGGCGAAGGGTCGCTGGCCGGCAAGCGGGCGATGGTGATCGTCACGGCAGGCGGGTGGGAGTCGCACTACAGCCCACGCGGCATCAACGGGCCGATCGACGACGTGCTGTTCCCGATCCAGCACGGGATGCTGTATTACCCGGGTTTCGACGTGTTGCCGCCGTTTGTGATCTACCGGACGGGGAAGATGAACGAAGCGCGCTTCGAGGAAACGCGCGCGGCGCTTGGCACGCGTCTCGACGATCTGTGGACCACGCAGCCGATTCCGTTCCGGCGGCAGAACGCGGGCGACTACGAGATTCCGGCGCTGACGCTGAAGGACGAGATCGCGCCGGGGAAGGCGGGGTTCGCGGCGCATCTCGCGCACGTGCGCTGATCGTGCGCGGCAAGCATGAATGAGATGACCGGCCGCGCTAAAGCGCGGCACGAGCATATCGACACGTGCGGCCGATTCAAGTAGTTTCCGGAGATCGACGCGATTCGTCTGCGTAATGGGCGGTGCGAGGCTGCGTGCCCGCGCAGCGAATCGGTCTCGACGGAGAACAACAATCATGTCTTTCGAACAAGCGGGCCCCCCGGAATCGACCGACGACGATCGCGCCAGCCTGCTGATTGCACTCGAAGCCGGCGGTTATGTCACGGAGGAACAGGCGGCGCGCGTCACGCAGCGACTGAAGGACGCACCGGCCGAGCTGCCCGACACCGATTCCGCGCGCACGCTGCTCGACTGGCTGATCGCCGAGGGCTACACGACATCCGAGGCGGAGACGAAGGCGACGCAGGAACTGCTCGACGGCCGTTTCGCGGACGTTCGCGCGAAACTCATCCTGATGAAATTGCTGGAGGAGATCGATCCGCCGCGCTTCGAACAGCGTCTGACCGAAACGGTCGCATCGATCCAGCGCGAGCAGAAGCGGAAACAGGCGCTGATCGGCGTCGGCGGCCTGGCCGTTGCGCTGGCGGTGGGCGCCTACCTGCTGTGGCCCGCGTCGACACCCGCGTGCGGCGCGTCGAGCACGGTCAAGACGCTGTCCTCGCTGATGTTCGACGCGCGCATGGACATGATGCGCAAGAACCCGATGCAGATGCTGGACCAGGGCAGTACGACCTTTCCGCGCGTCAGCAACCACCGGGAAGTTGGCTACGACGAGGCCAATCGCTCGCGCGGCTGCCTGGCGGACCTGAGTGTCGCCGACGAGCATACGACGCTCGGTTACGTGGTCCGGCAGGACGACAAGGACAAGAGCACCTTCGTCGTGCAGACGTTCCCTTCCGAATACGTGACGGCTCGCTACAGCGCACAGGGCCTCAATCCGAAACTCGGCGCACCGCTCGGTCGCGACGTGATCGGCACCGCGTTCATGGCGGGTGTCGCGCAACTCGACAAGAGCGTGTCGGAGCGCTCGCCGAGCTATGGCAAGCCGATGCCGGGCGATGACGAGCCGACGACGCTGACGAGCAGCGTGCTGGGCGTCATGCCGGCCGCCGATTGCAAGCAGCTCGACGGCGACCATGTATCGTGTCCGCTGCTGATCGACTATCGCGACAGGCTGCTCGGTGCGATCGGCGCGTCGTCGATGCTGCAGTTGAAGGGTGATTTCACGTTCGTCAAGGACGGCAGCGGTTGGAAGACCGCCGACGATTTCGACAAGACGCTGATGCAGGCGATCGTCGCACGACGTGTCGCGAAGGTGTACGGCGACGACGTCGCCGACAAACTGGATGCGCAGAAGTAACATCTCGGCAACGGCCGGGCGCGTGTGTGCGTGCGCGGCACGATCCGACGCTGCGGATGACGATGTGAAACGGGCGACCCGCGATGCAATCGCAGGCCGCCCGTGTCTTCGGTGGCCGAGGCCGCCTGGCGGCAGCCTCGTCGACCCCTCGCTCAGCGATCGTCTTCCCGAACCGACGACGGATGCCGGCACAGTGCCCGCACCTCGAGCTCCATATACGGAAACAGCGGCAGCTGACTCAGCAGGTCATGCAACTGCTGCACGCTCTCGACATCGAAAATGCTGACGTTCGCATACTGCCCTGCGATCCGCCACAGATGCCGCCAGGTCCCTTCGTTCATCAGCCGCTGGCACATCGCCTTCTCTTCCGCCTTCAGCGTCGCCGCCTTGACCGGATCCATGTCCGCCGGCAGACGGACCGTCATTTCCACATGAAACAGCATCCTGCACTCCTTGCGTTATCGATTCGTCGAACGGGGAGGCCGCTCAGGCCTGTGCGCGGGCCCGCTCGACTTCGCTCGCCGGCACGTCCTGCTTTTCCTTGAGCAGCGAGAAATCGAAGTCGATCAGCGCAAACTGCCCGTCGACACCATACGGCTTGCCTTCCGCGCCTTCGGCCTGCTTGATCTTCGGGATCAGCCCTTCGCGCGTCGCGAATGCGAAGTCGTCCCAGATGTGCGGATCGCCTTCGATGTTGATCTGCGTCGTCAGCTTACGATAACCGTCCGCCGAAACGAAGAAGTGAATGTGCGCGGGACGATGGCCGTGGCGGCCGAGCTGGTCGAGCAGCTGCTCGGTCTTGCTGCCCGGCGGCACGCTGTAGCCGACCGGCAGCACGCTGCGGAAGCTGTAGCGGCCTTCGGCATCGGTGCGGATCGAGCGGCGCAGGTTGAACGCGGGCTGCGATTGATCGAAGTACGAGTAGTTGCCGAGATGGTTCGCGTGCCACACCTCGACGAGCGCGTTCGCGATCGGCGCGCCGTCGTTGCCGAGCACCTGGCCGCGCATGATGAGCGTCTGGCCCGGGTCGTTGCCGTCGTCGAGGCGCGCATGGCCGACCGACTCCGGCGCACCCGCGACATACAGCGGCCCTTCGATCGTGCGCGGCGTGCCGCCCTGGATGCCGGCCTTCTCCTCGGCCTCGTCCATCCGCACGTCGAGGAAGCGCTCGAGGCCGAGGCCCGCGGCGATCAGCCCGAATTCGCGGCCGGCTTCGTTCAGGTAGTTGAGCGCCGTCCAGAACTCGCTCGGCTGCACGTCGAAATCCTCGATCGTGTAGCAGATGTCCTTCACGATCCGGTTGACGATCGCGCGCACGCGCGGGTTGCCGGGTTTCTCGGCGGCGTCGTCGAAGGTTTTCAGCAGTGCGTCGATGGCTTGCTTGTTCATCTGTGTCTCCGGTTTCGGTTGTCGTGTGGGGATCAGCGGGCGTCGCGTCGCATCCGTTCGATGCGGGCCCAGTCGAAGGTGATGCCGAGGCCGGGCGTCGCCGGCAGGTGCAGCTTGAAATCCTGGTAACGCAGCGGCTCGACGAGGATTTCCTCGGTGAGCAGCAACGGGCCGAACAGCTCGGTGCCCCATTTCAGCGAGTCGAACGTGCTGAACAGTTGCGCGGATGCCATCGTGCCGGCCGCGCCTTCGAGCATCGTGCCGCCGTACAGTTCGATGCCGGCTGCCGACGCGATCGACGCGACGCTCGCCGCGCCCTGCAGGCCGCCCGATTGCGCGATCTTCACCGCGAACACGTCGGCCGCGCGTTCCTGCGCGAGCGCGAATGCATCGACCGGGCCATGCAGCGCCTCGTCGGCCATGATCGGCACCTGCGCGAGTTGCGTGAGACGTTTCAGTCCCGCGCGGTTGGTCGCGGCGATCGGCTGCTCGACGAGGCTCACGCCGGCTTCCGCGAACCGCGCGCCGGCCCAGATCGCATCGGTTTCGCTCCATGCCTGGTTCACGTCGACGCGCACGTCGCCGCGCTCGCCGAGCGCGCGCTTGATCGCGATCACGTGCGCGACGTCGTCGGCAACCGCGTTCGAGCCGATCTTCAGCTTGAATGCGCGATGGCGGCGTGCGTCGAGCATCGCTTCGGCTTCCGCGATGTCGCGCTGCGTGTCGCCGCTCGCGAGCGTCCATGCGACATCGACCGCATCGGTCCGGCGGCCGCCAAACAGTTCGGACAGCGGCACGCCGAGACGACGCGCCTGCGCGTCGAACAGCGCGGTTTCGATCGCGCACTTCGCGAAGCGGTTGCCCTGGAACAGCTTGCGCGCACGCGCCATCGCGGCGCCCGGGCGCGTCGCGTCCATGCCCTGCAGCAGCGGCGCGAAGTAGGTGTCGATGTTGACCTTGATGCTCTCGGGGCTCTCCTCGCCGTACGCGAGACCGCCGATGGTCGTCGCCTCGCCGACGCCTTCGATACCGTCCGTGCATCGAATTCGGACCAGTACGAGGGTCTGGCAATTCATCGTCGCGACCGACAATTTGTGGGGCCTGATCGTCGGCACGTCGACGAGCAACGTCTCGATGCGTTCGATGGTGGCGGCAGTTGCTATCATGCGATTCCTCCTGTTGGTGCACATGGTAGGAATTCCCGCCCCGCGTCGTCCAACACTCTTTCCGACTACTTCCATACCTTTGAGGCATGAAATGGAATTGCGTCAGCTCCGCTACTTCATCGCCGTCGCCGAGGAAATGAACATCACGCGGGCGGCCGAGCGGCTGCACATGACGCAGCCGCCGCTGAGCCGCCAGCTCCAGGCGATCGAGGACGAGATCGGGCTGCCGCTGTTCGAACGCGGCGCGCGGCCGCTGAAGCTGACGGACGCAGGGCGCGTGTTTTATGCGCAGGCGAAGCGCCTCGTCGACCAGGCCGATGAACTCGGCCCGCTGACGCGGCGGCTCGCGCAGTCGTCGGAACGGATCGTGATCGGCTTCGTGCCGTCGACGCTGTACGGCGCGCTTCCGGACGTGATCCGCGCGTTTCGCGAGGCGCAGCCGGACGTCGAGCTGTCGCTGATCGAAATGTTCACGCTCGAACAGCTCGGCGCCCTGAAGGGCGGGCGGATCGACGTCGGGTTCGGCCGCCTGCGTTTCGATGACGACCAGGTCGTACGCGAGGCGCTGATCGAGGAAAAGCTGATCGCGGCGCTGCCGGTCGGGCATCCGCTCGCCGATCCGGCCCGGCCGCTGACGCTCGCGGATATCGCGAACGAGACGCTGATCGTCTATCCGAGCACGCCGCGGCCGAGCTTCGCCGATCAGCAGCTCTCCGCGCTGCGCGACGGCGCGCTGGTGCCGGCCGCCGTTCATGAGGTGCGCGAATTGCAGACGGCGCTCGGGCTCGTGGCCGCGCAGGTCGGCGTGTCGCTGGTGCCGGAGAGTGTGGAGGGCGTGCGTGTGAAGGGGGTCGTCTACCGGCGCTTGCCGGAACCGGCTGCGACGTCGCCGATCATCATGAGCCGCCGGCTGCACGGCGAAAGCGCGGCGACGGCCGCGTTCTGTGCGATTGCGCGGGAAATGATCGTGCCGGGGGCGTAACGGCGGTCGTTGGTGCCATGAATCGCAACTAACGGTCTGTTTCCGCGTCCCCGGACGAATTCGGAGAGGGCGGCGCGATCTGATGCTGTTCCTTCCCGTCTCAGGGCCAGCCGTCAGGCTTCCGGGTGCGCCAGCCTGACGACGTTAACGCTTCCCGTCGAGCGTCTCCGACGGCGATTCGCCAAACTTTTCCCGGTACGCGATCGCGAACCGGCCGAGGTGCGTAAACCCGCAATCGAGCGCGACATCGGCGATCCGCCGGTCGGACGCCGTGCCGCGCAGCAGCTCGCGCGCATGGTCGAGCCGCGTCGCGCGCAGGTATTGCATCGGGCTCATCCCGCGGAACTGCAGGAACGCGTCGCGCAGCGTCCGTTCGGGCACGTTGGCGGCCTGGACGATATCGGCGAGCTGCAGCGGCTGCGCGTAGTGCGCGTTCACGAACTCCTGCGCGCGCCGCACGAAGCCCGGCGCCGGGTCGCGGTGCGACGCGCGCAGCACGGACGGCGGATGGCCTTCGATCAGCAGGTCGATCAGCAGATGCTCGAGCTGCGACGCAACGCGCGGATTCGCGTTCGCGCGTTCGAGCAGTTCGGGGGAGCGGGCGACGAGCATCAGCTGCTGACGCCACGCGGAGAGCGCGGCGTCGCTGATATGCAGCACGGGGTCGAGCGTCGCGCGCGGGTCGCCGGTCAGCGAGCCGACGGTTGCCGCATCGATGCGCAGCACGAACTGCTCGCAATCGGCCGACAGTACCGCGTCGAAGCGTTCGCCGGGCGCGCACAGCACGCCGGTCTGGCCGTCAACGCCGAGCTGCCGCCCCATCGCGTGCACCTCGGCCTGGCCGGACAGGCAGAACATCAGCAGGTAATAACCGTCGACCGCGTCGACCTGCACGCGCATCGCGTCGCCGAACGCGATCGTGCCGATCCCGAGCCCGCCGAGCTTGACGAAATCCATGTGCGACGCACCGTGCACGCGCCCGTTCGGCAGCAGCGCATGCGGCTGCATCACGCGCGAGATCCGCTCGCGCGTCTCGTCGAGATCGCGGGATTCGAACAGCCGGTGCGCGCGCAGCGCGAGCGGCTCGAACGACGTTGGGGACATGGGCATCAGCCTAATTGGGGACGCCGCGTTTCGATCCGACGAATGGGTCGCGACCGGACGCGGCATCGTGTGTGCCGCCATGCTAGCTCAGAAATCCGCCGAAAGTGGATATTGCACCGCCGCAATCGCACTTTCCGGATAGACGGCGAATATTAGCTTTTCAAAAATGGGCTCCATGCATTCAACGAAACAGATCGACAAGGAGTCCGACATGGAGCAGACAGAATCGCCCGTCGTATTCGCCGCCCGCGGCGATGCATCCGACGTGACCTTTCCGCACGACGACGGCTCGCGCGTGCCATACAAGGTGTTCAGCTCGCAAGCGGTCTACGAGCGCGAGCAGGAACGCATCTTCCGCGGGCCGACGTGGAACTTCGTCGCGCTGGAAGCGGAAATCCCGAACGCCGGCGACTTCAAGAGCACGTTCGTCGGCGACACGCCGGTGGTCGTCACGCGCACCGAGGACGGCACGCTGTCCGCGTGGGTGAACCGTTGCGCGCACCGCGGCGCGCAGGTGTGCCGCAAGTCGCGCGGCAACGCGAGCTCGCACACGTGCGTCTATCACCAGTGGAGCTTCGACAACCAGGGCAACCTGCTCGGCGTGCCGTTCCGGCGCGGCCAGAAGGGCATGTCGGGGATGCCTGCCGATTTCGACCCGAAGCAGCACGGGCTGCGCAAGCTGCGCGTCGACAGTTATCACGGGCTGGTGTTCGCGACCTTCAGCGATGAAGTGATGCCGCTGCCCGACTATCTCGGCGAGCAGATGCGCCCGTGGATCGACCGGATCTTCCACAAGCCGATCGAGTATCTCGGCTGCACGCGCCAGTATTCGAAGTCGAACTGGAAGCTGTACATGGAGAACGTGAAGGATCCGTATCACGCGAGCATGCTGCACCTGTTCCATACGACCTTCAACATCTTCCGCGTCGGGATGAAGGCGCGTTCGATTCCGGACGCGAACCACGGGCTGCACAGCATCATCACGGTGACGAAGACGAACGACGACACGTCGGCCGCGTACAAGCAGCAGAACATCCGCTCGTTCGACGAAGGTTTCCACCTCGAGGACGAATCGATCCTCGATCTCGTGTCGGAATACGACGAGGACTGCACGAACCATATCCAGCCGATCTTCCCGCAGCTCGTGATCCAGCAGATCCACAACACGCTGGTCGCGCGCCAGATTCTGCCGAAGGGCCCGGACAACTTCGAGCTGATCTTCCACTTCTTCGGCTACGCGGACGACACGCCCGAGCTGCGCGCGCTGCGCATCAAGCAGGCGAACCTCGTCGGGCCGGCCGGCTACATCTCGATGGAAGACACGGAGGCGACCGAGCTCGTGCAGCGCGGCACGGTGCGCGACGGCGACGCGACGTCGGTGATCGAGATGTCGCGCGGCAATCCGGACCAGCAGGACACGGTGATCACCGAAAGCCTGATCCGCAAGTTCTGGGTCGGCTACCAGAAGCTGATGGGCTATTGAAGCGGGAGCGCGAAATGACGGAAGACATGAAGACGTGGTTCGAGATTTACATGCTGCAGAACCGCTACATCAGCCATCTCGACAACGACCGGATCGAGCAGTGGCCGGAGATGTTCACCGAGGACTGCCTGTACGAAATCGTGCCGAAGGAAAACGCCGACCTCGGGCTGCCGGTCGGGATCGTCCACTGCACGAACCAGCGGATGCTGCGCGACCGCGTGGTGTCGTTGCGGCACGCGAACATCTATGAAGAGCATACGTACCGGCACATGACGTCGGGCCTGACGATCGTCGCCGAACGCGACGGCGAGATCGACACCGAGAGCAACTACGTCGTCGTGCAGACGCGCAGCAACGGTGAATCGAACGTGTACCAGGCCGGCAAGTACTACGACACGGTCGTGCGCACGCCGGACGGGCTGCGCTACAAGACCAAGCGGGTGATCTACGACACGTCGCGCGTGCAGACGCTGCTCGCCACCCCGATCTGACGAAGCAAGGAACCGACATGACCGAAGCAACGCTGGCCGAGTGGCATCCGCTCGGCACTTTCGACGAATTCTCCGAAGACGAACCGGCGGCGCGCGTCGCCGGCCAGAAGCCGATCGCCGTGTTCCGGATCGGCGACGAACTGTTCGCGATGCACGACCTCTGCACGCACGGCCATGCGCGGCTGTCCGAAGGTTATGTGGAGGATGGTTGCGTCGAATGCCCGCTGCACCAGGGGCTGATCGACATCCGCACCGGCGCGCCGAAATGCGCGCCGATCACGGAGCCGGTGCGGACCTATCCGATCCGGATCGTCGACGGGCAGGTGGAAGTCAATGTCGGCTGACCCGTTCGTGATCGTCGGCGCGGGCCACGCGGCGCGGCGCACGGCCGAAGCGCTGCGCGAACGCGACGCCGCGGCGCGCATCGTGATGATCGGCGCGGAGCGCGAGCTGCCGTACGATCGGCCTGCGCTGTCGAAGGATGCGCTGCTGACCGATGGCGGCGAGCAGCGCGCGTTCATCCGCGACGCGGCGTGGTACGACGCGCAGCGTATCGAGCTGCGGCTCGGCACGCGGGTCGACGCGATCGAGCGCGCCGCGCAGCGCGTGCGGCTCGACGACGGCACGACGCTGCCGTACGCGCGGCTCGTGCTCGCGACGGGCTCGCGGGTGCGCATGTTCGGCGGGGCGATCGACGAAGGTGTCGCGCCGCATTATGTCCGCACGGTCGACGATGCGCGTGCGTTGCGCGCGCAACTTGTTCCGGGCCGCCGCGTCGCGGTGCTCGGCGGCGGCTTCATCGGCCTCGAGGTCGCGGCCGCGGCGCGCCAGCTCGGTTGCGACGTGACGGTGATCGACCCGGCGCCCCGCTTGCTGCAGCGTGCGTTGCCGGAAGTCGTCGGCGCGTATGCGCATCGGTTGCATGATGCGCGCGGCGTGATCTTCCAGATGGCGACGCTGCCGCGCGCGATTCGCCGTGCGCCGGCCGGCGGCGCGATCGTCGAGACCGATCGCGGCGACGTGCAGGCCGACCTCGTCGTGGTCGGCATCGGCGTGGTGCCCAACGTCGAGCTTGCCCACGCGGCCGGACTCGACGTCGACAACGGGATACGCGTCGATGCGGGCTGTCGCACGGCCGATTCCGCGATCTTCGCGACGGGCGAGGTGACGATGCATTTCAATCCGTTGCTCGGGCGTCATGTGCGGATCGAATCGTGGCAGGTTGCCGAAAACCAGCCGGCCGTCGCGGCCGCGAACCTGCTCGGCGCCGACGAAACCTATGCGGAGCTGCCGTGGCTGTGGTCCGATCAGTACGACTGCAACCTGCAGATGCTCGGGCTGTTCGGCAGCGAACGCACGATCGTCGTGCGCGGCGATCCGGCGAGCGGGCCGTTCACGGTGTTCGGGCTGGGTGATGATGGCAAGATCGTCGCGGTAGCCGCGGCCAACCAGGGCCGTGACATCGGCGCATCGCGCCGGTTGATCGCGGCGGGGGCGGTGCCCGATCCCGTGAAACTTGCCGATCCGGCGGTGAACCTGAAGACGTTCATGTAACGGCGGGGCGAGCGGCGCACCTGCGGCGCGCGCGTTTGTCGGTTGACGCGAAATCGGGGATATTAGCGGCATCGCCGATTCGCCGGTCCTCCATGACGCCAGACAAAGCCCTCGAACTGAAACGAAGCAAGCGCCGCGCGCTGTGGCTGCTGCTGGCCGTGGTCGCGGTGTTCGTCGCGACGATCCTGCTGCCGCGCGGCCCGTGGGTCGACGGCTTCAAGGCCGTGGCCGAGGCCGCGATGGTCGGCGCGCTTGCCGACTGGTTCGCGGTCGTCGCGCTGTTCCGCCGCGTGCCGATTCCGTTCGTGTCGCGCCACACCGAGATCATCCCGAAGAACAAGGACAAGATCGCCGACAACCTCGCGGTGTTCGTGCGCGAGAAGTTCCTCGGCCCCGATGCGCTCGCCGCGCAGATCCGCCAGCACGATCCCGCGCAGAAACTCGGCGCGTGGCTCGGCGAGCCGGCGAACACCGACGCGCTCGGCGGCTACGTGACGAAGCTGATGAGCTTCGCGCTCGACATGACCGACGATGCGCGGATCCAGTCGTTCGTCCACGACGCGTTCCGCGCGGTGATCGACCGGGTCGACCTGTCGCAATCGGCCGGCGCGATCCTCGACACGCTGACGAAGGACGGCCGCCACCAGCAGTTGCTCGACGACGCGATCGAACAGGTGGTCGACGTGCTCGACAAGGAAGAGAACCGCGAGGTGATCGCGGGTTTCATCGTCGAATGGCTGAAGACGCAGTACCCGAAGGTCGAGAAGATCATGCCGACGCAGTGGTTCGGCGAGAACGGGGCGCGCATGCTCGCGAGTGCGGTAAGCCGCGTGCTGGAAGGCGTGGCGGCCGACCCCGAGCACGAATTGCGGCAACGCTTCGACCGGACGGTCGTGCGGCTGACCGAGCGGCTGAAGCACGATCCCGCGTTCATCGAAAAGGGCGAGGAGATCAAGCGCTACATCCGCGACGGCGACGCGTTCAACACGTATGCGCGCGACTTGTGGGACCAGTTGCGCGCGTGGCTGAAGGCCGATCTCGCGCGCCCCGATTCGGCGTTGCACCGCCAGGCCGCGACGCTCGGCGGCTGGCTCGGCGCGCGGCTCGCGGAGAGCCCGGCGCTGCGCGCGTCGCTGAACGAGCATGTCGAGAAGGCCGTGCACGAGATGGCGCCGGATTTCGCCGATTTCCTGATGCGCCACATCCGCGACACGGTGCGCAACTGGGATGCGCGCGAGATGTCGCGGCAGATCGAGCTGAACATCGGCAAGGATCTGCAGTACATCCGCATCAACGGCACGCTGGTCGGCGGGCTGATCGGGCTCGGGTTGTATCTGGTGTCGCTGGTGCCGCGCTGGGCGGCCGGCTGGCTGCATTGATGCGGCCGCGCCGGCGAACGGCGGCCGCGGTGCCTACGCGTGCGTGCGCTCGCGCGGTTCGACCTTGCGGTCGATTTCGCTGCGCGTCGGCAGTGTCTTGAGATCGTAAGCGGTCTGCAGGTTCAGCCAGAATTCCGGCGACGTCTCGAAGTAGCGCGCGAGCCGGTAAGCTGTATCGGCGGTGATTCCGCGCCGTTCCTTGACGATTTCGTGCAAGCGTGTCGCCGGCACGTTTAACGCGAGCGCCAGTGCGTTGACGCTCATTTCCAGCGGAACGAGGAAATCTTCCCGCAGGACTTCGCCCGGATGAATCGGGCGCATTCCATTCTTGAGCATGCAAAGCTCCAGTCAGTGATAGTCGACGATCTCGACCTGGGTCGGGCCATCGTCGCTCCATACGAAGCAGATCCGCCATTGTTCGTTGATGCGAATGCTGTGCTGACCTTCCCGATCGCCTTGCAACGCTTCGAGCCGGTTGCCGGGCGGCGCCCGCAAGTCGCGCAGTTCTTTCGCGGCGGCGACCATTTGCAGTTTCCGGGTAGCAACGGTTTCGATCGTACGGAAGCGCCTGGGTAATTCTCCGGCAAACAGCAACCGGGTATCTTTGCATCGGAACGATCTGATCATTACGGGCATGGTATTACGTTTAACGTAATACGTCAATAAGGATGGAATGGTTTCGACGATGCGTACGTCGAAGCGCCTCCGCGTGAAATAACCAACAGGAATCCTGACTGATAGGGAATTGGTGAGATCACCGCGTGATGACAGGTGTCGCCAATGCATGCCGGCCGGTTGCTGTCATCCCGACGAGTATAGGGGCGCACATTACCTTTACGGGGCCGGTATGCCGTTCGGACGATCTATTGCATCAACGGCACGCTGGTCGGCGGGCTGATCGGGCTCGGGTTGTATCTGGTGTCGCTGGTGCCGCGCTGGGCGGCCGGCTGGCTGCATTGATGCGGCCGCGGATAGCGCGCGGACGGCGCGATGCCGCGCGCCCGCGCATCACGCGTGCGCTTTCGAGCCGTGCAGTTGCAGGCCGAGCGCCTTGATGACTTTCAGGATCGTGCCGAAGCTCGGGTTGCCGTCGTGCGACAGCGCCTTGTACAGCCCTTCGCGCGACAGGCCCGCATCGCGCGCGACCTGCGACATGCCGCGTGCGCGCGCGATCACGCCGAGCGCGTGCGCGATGAAGGCCGGATCGTCGCCGGCCTCTTGCAGGCACGCTTCGAAGTAGTCGGCCATGTCGTCTTCGGTCTTCAGATGGTCGGCCGAATCCCACGGCCGGGTCCTGATTTTGTCCATCGATCACTCCATGTCGAGATGCGCCAGCATCGCGTGCGCGGCGCGTATGTCGGCCTGTTGCGTCGATTTATCGCCGCCGCAGAGCAGGATGACCCAGATCGTGCCGCGCCGGACGTAGTAGACGCGATAGCCGGGGCCATGGTCGATACGCATTTCGACGACAGGCGAGCCGGCCGATTTCCAGTCGCCCGGATTGCCCATCGACAGGCGGTCGATGCGCGCCTGGATGCGGCGCTTCGCGACGCGATCCTGCAGGCCGGCGAACCATGCGTCGAACACGTCGGTGGTCCGGATACTGTACGTAGGCGCAATGTAGGGCATTAATTTCAGCGTGTCAACCATGGTTCACAGATGTGGTGCGTTGAATTCCATGGCGCCACAGTAGGGCCGCCCGCTTCGTTTGCGTGCGGAATGGCCGTTCGGCCGAAGTCGAAATCTTCCGAATCCGTCTACAATCAAAAACATCTTTGCTGCCCGTGCGCGCTTGCCGCGTGCGGGCGGGTCCGTTCGTCCTCCTGTCTCGGGAGGCACCGCCGCGCGTTGCAGGTGCGCGGCGGGCAGTGCCGTGGTTTGTGTCCAGTAGGTAAAGCGTCCGCGTGCCGTAGGCCGGCGCGCGTCATGTACGCCGCGCGTCCGTATGCCGGGCAGGCGGCATCAACCGAGAGTCCCCCATGAAAGCATCGGATCTGTTCGTGAAGGCGCTGGAAGCCGAAGGCGTCGAGTACGTGTTCGGTATTCCCGGCGAAGAAAACCTCGATCTGCTCGAATCGCTGCGGCGATCGAAGATCAAGCTCGTGCTGACCCGGCACGAGCAGGCGGCCGGGTTCATGGCCGCCACCTACGGCCGCCTGACGGGCCGCACCGGCGTGTGTCTCGCGACACTCGGGCCCGGCGCCACGAACTTCGTGACGGCCGCCGCGTATGCACAGCTCGGCGGCATGCCGATGCTGATGATCACCGGGCAGAAGCCGATCAAGTCCAGCAAGCAGGGCCACTTCCAGATCGTCGACGTGGTCGACATGATGCAGCCGCTCACGAAGTTCACGCGGCAGATCGTGTCGATCGGCAACATCCCGTCGGCCGTGCGCGAAGCGTTCCGCCGCGCGGAGGAAGAGCGCCCGGGCGCCGCGCACCTCGAACTGCCGGAAGACATCGCGCACGAGGAGGGCGACGGCAAGCCGATCCCGCGCAGCTACAGCCGGCGGCCGGTGGCCGAGGAGAAGGCGATCGCGCATGCGGTCGACGCGATCCAGGCCGCGCGCCATCCGCTGCTGATGATCGGCGCGGGCGGCAACCGCAAGACCACCCGCAAGATCCTGGTCGAATTCGTCGACAAGACCGGCATCCCGTTCTTCACGACGCAGATGGGCAAGGGGGTGATCGACGAGTCGCACCCGCTGTGGCTCGGCAACGCGACGCTGTCCGATGGCGACTTCGTGCACCGCGCGATCGAGCATGCGGACTGCATCATCAACGTCGGCCACGACGTGATCGAGAAACCGCCGTTCTTCATGCGCGCGGACGACAAGACCGTGATCCACGTGAACTTTCTCGGCGCGCAGGTCGATCCCGTCTATTTCCCGCAGATCGAGGTGGTCGGCGACATCGCGAACGCGGTATGGCAGATGACGGAGGCGATCGTCCCGCAGCCGCACTGGGATTTCGCGCGCTTCGCGATGATCAAGGAGCATTTCGACGCGCATCTGGAGAAGGGCCAGCACGATCCGCGCTTCCCGATGTATCCGGTGCGGATCGTGAATGACCTGTACAACGCGCTGCCGGTCGACGGGATCGTCTGTCTCGACAACGGGATGTACAAGATCTGGTTCGCACGCTACTGGCGCGCGCACGAGCCGAACTCGCTGCTGCTCGACAACGCGCTCGCGTCGATGGGTGCGGGCCTGCCGTCGGCGATCGCGACGAAGATCGTGCATCCGCAGCGCAAGGTGATCGCCGTGTGCGGCGACGGCGGCTTCATGATGAATTCGCAGGAGCTCGAAACGGCCGTGCGGCTGAAGCTCGACCTCGTCGTGATGATCCTGCGCGACGACGCGTTCGGGATGATCCGCTGGAAGCAGGAGAACATGAACTTCCCCGATTTCGCGATGACGCTGCAGAACCCCGATTTCGTGTCGTATGCGCAAAGCTACGGCGCGCACGGGCATCGCGTCGAATCGGCCGACGATCTCGAGCCGCTGCTGCGCGAGTGCTTCTCGTCGCCGGGTGTGCACGTGATCGATGTGCCGATCGATTACTCGGACAACGAGCGCGTGCTGAACCGCGAGATCAAGCGCCTGTCGGCGCAACTCTGAATTCCCCGTTCACAGGAAGGAGTCGTTCCATGTTGAAGGAAACCTATCCGTACTACCTCGCCAACGAAGCCGTCTACGCGAACACCGATCTGGACGTGACGGACAAGTTCAGCGGCAAGGTGGCGACGCGCGTCGCGCTGGCCGACGCGAAGGCGATCGACGCGGCAATCGGCGCGGCGGTCGACGCCGCGAAGCCGATGCGCGAGCTGCCGGCCTACAAGCGGCAGGCCGTGCTCGACCATTGTGTCGCGCGTTTTCGCGAGCGCTTCGACGAGCTGGCCGAGGCGCTGTGCATCGAGGCCGGCAAGCCGATCAACGATTCGAAGGGCGAGGTGACGCGGCTGATCGACACGTTCCGCGTCGCGTCCGAGGAATCGGTGCGCATCGACGGCGAGATCATCAACCTCGAGATTTCCGCGCGCGCGCAGGGCTATTCGGGCTACACGAAGCGTGTGCCGATCGGCCCGTGCTCGTTCATCTCGCCGTTCAACTTCCCGCTGAACCTCGCCGCGCACAAGGTCGCGCCCGCGCTTGCGGCCGGCTGCCCGTTCGTGCTGAAGCCTGCGAGCCGCACGCCGATCGGCGCGCTGATCATCGGCGAGGTGCTCGCGGAAACCGACCTGCCGAAGGGCGCGTTCTCGGTGCTGCCCGCGCATCGCGACGGCGCCGATCTGTTCACGACCGACGAGCGTTTCAAGCTGCTGTCGTTCACGGGCTCGCCGGCCGTGGGCTGGGCGCTGAAGGAGAAGGCCGGCAAGAAGAAAGTCGTGCTGGAACTCGGCGGCAACGCGGCCGCGATCGTCGATGCGGACCAGCGCGACCGGCTCGACTACGTGGTCGATCGTCTCGCGTTCGGCGCGTACTACCAGTCGGGGCAGAGCTGCATCGGCGTGCAGCGGATCCTCGTGCATGCCGATCTGTACGACGCGCTGCGCGAGAAGCTGATCGCGAAGACGCGTTCGCTGAAGATGGGCGATCCGAAGGATCCGTCGACGTTCGTCGGCCCGATGATCTCCGAATCCGAATCGCGCCGGCTGTCGGGCTGGATGGATGCGGCCGTCGCGGCGGGCGCGAAGATCGTCGCGGGCGGCAAGGTCGACGGCGCGATGTTCGAGGCGACGCTGCTGGAAAACGTCGGGCATGAGCAGGACCTGTACCGCAAGGAGGCATTCGGCCCCGTCGCGATCCTCGAGAAATTCGACCGGTTCGACGACGCGCTCGCACGCGTGAACGACAGCGATTTCGGGCTGCAGGCGGGTGTGTTCACCGATTCGCTCACGCACGCGCAGCGCGCGTGGGACGAGCTGGAGGTCGGTGGCGTCGTGATCAACGATGTGCCGTCGTTCCGCGTCGACAACATGCCGTATGGCGGCGTGAAGGATTCGGGCCTCGGCCGCGAAGGGATCCGTTACGCAATCGAAGACATGACCGAGCTGCGGCTGATGGTCGTGCGGCGCCGCTGACGCGCCAGCGGGCAGCGCGGTGCCGTGACGGCACGCGGGCGGGCGATCGTGCCGGCCCGCGTGCCGTTTTTCATGGTGGCGGGCGCACCGGGCCGGCGTCGGGCCGGCATCGCGCCCGCACCGTGCGACGGGGCCCAACGCGCTCGACTGCGGGCATTGCATCGTGATGTAATCGCGCCAAACTGCCGACCGGGGTACGACACCGGAAAGCGCGAATTCATTCTTCACGAGGTCGATTCATGTCTCCCGTCTCGGCATTCAAGCTGGTTTTGTTGTCATTCCTGGCGATCGTCGCGCTCGAATACCTCGCCAAGCGGCTGCGGCTGCCGCCCGCGGCCGCGCTGCTGATCGGCGGTATCGGCATCGCGTTCGTCCCCGGCCTGCCGCCGGTCAACCTCGATCCCGAACTGGTGCTGCTCGTGTTCCTGCCGCCGCTGCTGATGGACGGCGCGTACTTCACCGTGTGGGAGGAGTTCAAGCGCAACGTCGGCGGTATCCTGCTGCTCGCGATCGGTGCGGTCGTGTTCACGACGTTCGCAGTGGGCTTCGCCGTGCACTGGGTGGCGCCGGCGCTGCCGTGGGCCGCGTGTTTCGCGCTCGGCGCGATCGTGTCGCCGCCCGACGCGGTTGCCGCGAAGGCCGTGCTCGAACGCGTCGCGCTGCCGCGCCGGCTGATGGTGCTGCTCGAAGGGGAGAGCCTGCTGAACGACGCAGCCGGCCTCGTGCTGTTCCGCTTTGCCGTCGCGGCCGCGCTGACCGGCGCGTTCAGCCTCGAGCATGCGGTCGTACGCTTCGCGGAGCTCGGGCTCGGCGGCGTGGTGGTCGGCTTCCTGGTCGGCAAGCTTGTCGTATGGTTCCTGAAGCTGCTCGACGACGACTATCTCGTGATCACCGTCGCGGTGATCGCCGGCTGGATCGCGTACATCGCGGGCGAAATGGTCGAGGTGTCGGGCGTGATCGCGACCGTCACGGCCGGCATGATCATCGGCTGGCATCAGCACGAGGTGTTCTCGGCGGCCGTGCGCACGCGCGGCACCGCGTTCTGGCAGGTCATCGTGTTCCTGCTCGAGGCGATGGTGTTCGTGCTGATCGGGTTGTCGCTGCGCGGCGCGATGCACCGGCTCGGCGGTTTCGAGCAGGTACTCGGCACGATGGTGCCGCCGGTGCTCGCGGTGCTGGCGGCGGTGATCGTGTCGCGCTTCGTATGGATTTACGTGGTCGAGGCGCTGAAGTGGCCGGTGCGCGGGATCGCGCGGCGCGGCGACACGGCCGACTGGAAGGCCGCGACGATCATGAGCTGGGCCGGGATGCGCGGCGTCGTCACGCTGGCGATCGCGCTGTCGCTGCCCGAGGCGATGCCCGGCCGCGACGTGATCCTGGTCGCGTCGTTCGCGGTGATCCTCGTCACGGTGCTGCTGCAGGGCACGACGATCGGGCCGCTGATCCGGCTGCTGCGCCTGCCGCAGCGCGAAGAGCGCGCCGCGCATCACCTGACCGAGCCGCAGACGTGGGCGTACGTCGAGGCCGCGCAGCTTGCGGCGATCCAGCCGCTCGTGCGCGACGAGAACGGGGTCGTGATCCATCCACGCCTGCTCGAGCAATACACGTACCGCGCGGAACTGACCGAGCGGGCGAAGAACGAGCCCACGTACCCGCCGGAAGTGCGCACCGCGCACTACGACGTCGTGCTGGCCGCGATCAAGGCCGGGCGCGCGGAGCTGTTGCGTCTGCATCGTTCGGGCCATATCCACGACGAGATGCTGCACACGGTCGAACGCGACCTCGACCTGCAGGAAGTGTCCGCGCAGCACGGGCGCGGGTAAGCGGCCACCTGCCACCATCGCACGGGCCGGCTCCCTGCCGGCCCGCCGTACGCACGGGTCGATCCTCGCCCGGCGCTTTTTTTCTTCGTCCCGCCCACCGATCCGGCCCATTTTCATCCGGCCCCCAATGCGGCGGGCAGCCAGCCTTGCAGCGCATGCAAGCCTTATGGCGCCGAACTCGCAAACGTTATCGTCTTTCGAATCCGGAAATGATCCGATTTATCTGATTCCGGCTCTTTCTGAATATTTGGCAAATCTAAACCGAAGGAGATAGATGCTGTGTTCTATTTTCATTTAGAATCAGCCGGTTATCTTTATTGAGAGAAAGAATGCGGAGGTAATGCGGCCGTCGACGGGGAAAAAAACGACGTCCGGTGCCCTGCAAGGCAGTGCCGACAGGCCAAATCGGCGAAATCAGGTGGGGTTTTCAGCCGCCAAAATGAGATAGTGTCCAAGTCGGATAAACAACTCCTATGAAAGAATCGATTGGAGTTTCGGCGTTTGAAACTGTATTTATGAAAGAATCAAGCGGTGATAATGCCTCGGATTGTCTTGAATCGGGGTTATCAGTCCTTCTCGTCGACGATCAACCGTTCGTCGGCGAGGTGATCCGTCGCGCGCTGCGCAGCGAACACGACATCGACCTGCACGTGTGCACCGACGCGCACCGGGCGATGGCGGTCGCGCGCGACGTGAAGCCGACGGTCATCCTGCAGGATCTCGTGATGCCGGAGATCGACGGCCTCGATCTCGTCCGCGCATGGCGCGCGGACGCCGGCACCGCACGCGTGCCGATCATCGTGCTGTCCGCGAAGGAGGAGCCGATCGTCAAGCGCGAGGCGTTCATCGCCGGCGCGAACGACTATCTGGTGAAGCTCCCCGACGCGATGGAGCTGACCGCGCGGATCCGCTATCACTCGAATTCGTACCTGATGTCGCGGCAGCGTGACGAGGCGCTCGATTTCCTGTCGCACGACATGCGTTCGCCGCAGACGTCGATCCTCGCGCTGCTCGACGTCTACCGGACCGAACACGGCGACATGCCGGCGATCATGGAGCGTATCGCCGGCCATGCGCGGCGCGCGCTCGCGCTCGCCGACGGTTTCATCCACCTGACCCGCGCGCAGTCCGAGCGGCGCGCGCACGAGGTCGTCAGCCTCAACGAGATCGTGGTCGATGCCGTCGACCAGCTTTGGGAGAAGGCGGCCGGGCTCGGCAGCCGGGTCGTCGCGCACGTGCCCGACACCGAGTGCGTGACGATGGGCGACCGCATGATGCTCACGCGCGCGGTCGCGAACCTGATCGACAACGGGCTGAAGTACGGCCCGGCCGGCACAGACGTGCACTGCACGCTGAGCGGCGAGGACGGCGCCTGGCAGATCGGCGTCGAGGATACCGGCGCCGGCATCGCACCGGAGCAGCGCACGGCCGCGACCGAGTCGTTCGTGCAGCTCGAATCCGCGCATGGCGCGGCGCGCGGCGGCTTCGGTCTCGGGCTCGCGTTCGTCCGCGCGACGGCGGCGCGGCATCGCGGCCAGATCCTGATGCGCAATACGGCGCGCGGCTTCATGGTCGCGCTTCGGCTGCCGGTGCAAGCGGAGCGGTGATTTCGCGGCGCGGCCTGCCGGCGCCGCGTCTTCCGCATCCGACCCCGATGCGCTCGTGGCGCGCCGTCCGGCGCGCAGGCGGGCGCGGATTTTTTCAACGCTGATTTTAGAAAGCCCATAACGAACATGGCCACCGTGACGCCCCGCGCGACCAATGAAAGCCTGCATCCGACGATCGGCGCTGCCCGGCTGACGCTCGGCAATCGCATCCTGCTCAGCTTCGGCGTGCTGTTCGTGCTGATGCTGGTGACAGCCGGCGTGTCGTACGAGCGACTGCGCGCGATCAACAGCGAAGCCGTCAGCATCGAGCGCGACTCGCTGCCCGGCGTGTACCTCGCGTCGTCGCTGCGCGGTTCGGTCAACGAATCGTTCACGCTGCTGCAGCAGGCGATCTTCGTCGAAACCGACCCCGACAACGTGCACCGCGATCTCGCGAAGATCGCCGATGCGGTGAAGGAGATCGACGCGCTGTCGGTCGACTATCAGGCGACGACGTTCCGCGACGACGACCGGCAGCGCTTCGCAACCTTCCGCGGCGCGTATGACCGCTACCTGCCGCTCCTGAACGATGCGGTGCAGCAGAGCCGCACGTCGCACAGCGACGCGGTCGCCGCCTATGCGAAGGCGCTGCCGGCGTGGACCGAGGTCGTGCGCAACGCGAACATCCTGGTACAGGAAAACCGCAAGTTCGCCGAGCAGTCGGCGAAGCTGATTCGCGAATCCGTGCAGGACACCGAGGTCGTGCTCGCGACGGCGCTGGCGATCATGCTGCTGTCCGCGCTGGGGCTCGGCTACGGGCTGTTCCGTTCGGTCACGGTGCCGATGGCGCGGCTCGTCGAGGTGCATGACGTGATGCGCACCGGCAACCTGACGCGCCGCCTCGACCTGCGCCGCCGCGACGAATTCGGCACGCTCGAGACGGGCTTCAACCGGATGGCCGACGAGCTGACCGAACTCGTCTCTCGCGCGCAGCAGTCGTCGCTGCAGGTGACGACGTCGGTCGCCGAGATCGCCGCGACGTCGCGCGAACAGCAGGCGACCGCGAACGAAACCGCGGCGACGACGACCGAGATCGGCGCGACCTCGCGCGAGATCTTCGCGACGTCGCGCGACCTGCTGCGCACGATGAACGAGGTGGCCGGCGTGGCCGAACAGTCGGCGACGCTCGCGGGCGTGAGCCAGAGCGGGCTCACGCGGATGGGCGAGACGATGCGCAGCGTGATGGACGCGGCCGGTTCGGTGAACGCGAAGCTCGCGATCCTCAACGAGAAGGCGCTGAACATCAACCAGGTGGTCGCGACGATCACCAAGGTGGCCGACCAGACCAACCTGCTGTCGCTGAACGCGGCGATCGAGGCCGAGAAGGCCGGCGAGTACGGCCGCGGTTTCGCGGTGGTCGCGACGGAGATCCGCCGCCTCGCCGACCAGACGGCCGTGGCGACCTACGACATCGAGCAGACGGTGAAGGAAATCCAGTCGGCCGTGTCGGCCGGCGTGATGGGGATGGACAAGTTCTCCGAGGAAGTGCGCCGCGGGATGCTCGACGTGCAGCAGGTCGGCGGCCAGCTGTCGCAGATCATCGCCGAGGTGCAGACGCTCGCGCCGCGCTTCCAGATGGTCAACGAAGGGATGCAGACGCAGGCGAACGGCGCCGAGCAAATCACGCAGGCGCTGTCGCAGCTGTCGGAGGCCGCGCAGCAGACGGCCGAGTCGCTGCGCCAGTCGTCGCAGGCGATCGACGACCTGACGCTGGTCGCGAACCAGTTGCGTACCAGCGTGTCGCGTTTCAAGGTCGACGCGTGACGCGCGCCGATCCGCAGAACGGCGCACACGCGCTGTTCCTGATGTTCGAGCTCGACGGCGGGCGCTATGCGCTCGACGCGGCCGGCATCGAGGAGGTGCTGCCGCTCGCGACCACGAAGGCCGTGCCCGGCGCCCCCGAATGGATCGCCGGGCTGCTGATGCGCGGCGGCCAGCCGGTGCCGGTGATCGACGTGCCGATGCTGGCGCTCGGGCGGCGTGCGCAAGCGCTGCGCTCGACACGGCTCGTGATGGTGCGCTACGGCGCGGGCCAGGGCGATGGCGAGCGCGTGATCGGCCTGATCGTCGAGCGCGCGACGCAGACGATGCGGATCGACCGCGCGGCGTTTCGCGCAAGCGGCATCTCGACCGCGCGTACGCGTTGGCTCGGGCTCGTCGCGAACACGCCCGACGGCGTCGTGCAGCAGGTGTCGGTGACCGACCTGATCGACGACGTCGCGCGCCTGTATCTGTTCGACGGCCTGCCGGGCCACGGGGGGGAGTCCGCATGAAAGAGTCCGAATCGCGATTTCGCGGCTGGCTGCTGCGCGAGACCGGCATCGACCCCGATTCGCTCGGCAACGAATTCCTGACGCGTGCGCTGACGGAACGCGTGCATGCGCTGCAGGCGGACGGCGAGCGCCTGCTGTCGGCCGCGCGGCCGCCGGTGACGCAGGAAGCGCTCGACGCGTACTGGCAGCAGCTCAACGCGTCGGCCGACGAGCGGCGCGCGCTGATCGAGCTGTTCGTCGTGCCCGAGACGTGGTTCTTCCGCGACCGCGAGGCATTCGCGACGCTCGCGCGGCTCGCGGCGGAACGGTTCGCCGCGATGCCCGGCCGCGTGATTCGCGTGCTGAGCGCGCCGTGCTCGACGGGCGAGGAGCCGTATTCGGCGGCAATGGCGCTGCTCGACGCGGGGCTCGAACCGGCCAGCTTCGCGATCGACGCGATCGACCTCAGCGCGCGCGCGATCGAGCAGGCGCGGCTCGGCTGTTACGGGCGCAACGCGTTTCGCGGTACCGCGACGGAGTTTCGCGCGCGGTATTTCACACCGGCCAACGACGGCTGGCTGCTCGACGAGCGCGTGCGCGCGTGCGTGCAGTTCCGTCACGCGAACCTCGTCGATCCGGGTGCGGATACGGGCATTCGCTACGATTTCGTGTTCTGCCGCAACGTGCTGATCTACTTCGATCGCGATGCGCAGGATCGCGTGATCCGCTCGCTCGACGGGCTTCTCGTCGATGATGGCATGCTGTTCGTCGGGCCGGCCGAAACGGGCGTCGCGATGCGGCACGGGATGCGCTCGGCGCGCGTGCCGCTGGCATTCGCGTTTCATCGCGAGCCGGCCGGCGCGGTGGCCGATGCGTACGCGGCCCGGCCGGCCGCGCCGCTGCACACGGCGGCGCCGTACCGGCGCGCGGAGCGCTTCACGGTTGCCCCGGTCGCGGCGCCGCGACCGGTGGTGGCGGTCGCGCCGCCGGCCTGGCTCGGCGACGGGCTGCAGCCGTTCGCGGCGACGCCGCCGGCCGTGAACACGGCCGCATTCGACGCGCGGGCCGGGCGATCGGTGGTGACGGCGGAAGCCGCCGCGCCCGTCGCCGAAGGTATCGCGCCGACGCTCGAGGATGCGCAGGCGCTCGCGAACGCGGGTGCGTTCGACGAGGCCGAACGCGTGCTCGCGCAGTTCTCGGCGCGCGTCGGGCCGCATGCCGATGCGTTCTACCTGAACGGGCTGATCGCGGATGCGCGCGGGCGCGCCGCGGAAGCCGGCGACTTCTACCGGAAGGCGCTGTACCTGCGGCCCACGCACCACGAGGCGCTCACCCATCTCGCGACGCTGCTCGACGTCGGCGGCGACCGCGCGGGCGCGCAATGGCTGCTCGAGCGCGCACGGCGCTCGGCGGGCTGATACGAATACGGGATCGGGATCGACACCGCGATGACCAGAGGACTCCATGAACCGCGACGCCGCTGCCACTGACGACACGACGATCGACGTCGACGATTGCTGGAACCGGATCGGCACGCGCGGCGACCGCTCGTGCGAGCGGCTGAACGACTGCCAGCGCTGCCTGAATTGCCCGGTCTACGCGTATCACGCGGCGAGGCTGCTCGAGCGTCCGCTCGGCGAGGCCGAGATGGCCGACGCCACGCGCCGGATCAGCGCGGACGGCACGACCCGCGTGCGCGCCGACGACGATACGCACCATGCGGCGCTGGCGTTTCGCGTGGCCGACGAATGGCTCGCGCTGCCGATCGGCGTGCTGCGCGAGATCGCCGGCACGCGCCCGATTCATTCGCTGCCGCATCGCCGCAATTCGGCCGTGCGCGGCGTGGTCAACATCCGCGGCACGCTGCGCATCGCGATCTCGATCGGCGCGCTGCTCGGCCTCGGTGCGGGCAAGGGCGGCAACGGCAGCGGCGACGGCCGGTTCACGCGGCTGCTGGTCGCCGCGCACCAGGGCGAGCCGGTCGTGTTTCCGGTCGACGAAGTCGAGGGCGTGCTGCGCTTCGGCGCCTCCGACTGGGTGCCCGTGCCGGCGACGGTCGGGCGCGCGAGCGCCGGCCTGTCGCGCGGCGTGCTGTCGTGGCGCGGCAAGTCGGTGGGCCTGCTCGACGACGACCGTTTGTTCGACGCCGTGACACGGAGCATGCGATGAGCGGCGATGACGATCTGAGCCACCTGTCGCTGCTCGAGCTGTATCGAGAGGAAACGCGCACGCAGACCCAGGCGCTGTCCGAGCGGCTGCTCGCGCTCGAATCGGGCGAGCCCGATTCCGTCGCGCTCGAGGCGTGCATGCGCGCCGCACATTCGCTGAAGGGCGCCGCGCGCATCGTCGGCGTGCCGCTCGGCGTCGACATAGCGGGGCGGATGGAGGAGTGCTTCGTCGCCGCGCAGGCCGGCACGATCGCACTGACGGCCACGCACGTCGACGTGCTGCTTGCCGGCGTCGACCTGCTGGTGCGCGTCGGCGATCCGCAGGGTCAGCCGGTGACGTCGACCGAGATCGACGTGTTCGCGGCGGCGTTGACGGGCGCCGACGGCGCCCAGACGATGCACGCATCGGCCGTCGTCCCGCCGCCGGTGCCGCCATCGGTCGTGCCGTACCGCGACCACGACGGCGCCGCGAACGAGCCCGTTGGCGCAAGCGCCGCGGTGCCGCCGCTCGCGGTGTCGGGCACGGTGCCCGATCCGGCCCAGGCTGGTCGTATCGCCGGCGCCGGCGCGATGCGCCGCGTGCGCGCCGATACGCTGAACCGGCTGCTGAGCCTGTCCGGCGAATCGCTGGTCGAATCGCGCTGGCTCAAGCCGTTCGCCGAATCGATGCTGCGCGTGAAGCGCGCGCAGCGCGACGCCGCCCGTTCGCTCGATCTGATGTACGAACAGTTCGCCGACGATCTCGACTCGGGCATGCTCGCGTCGATGAACGAGGTGCGGCACATGCTCAACGACCTGCAGCGTTCGCTCGCCGAGCGCATGGACGAATTCGACCGCTTCGAGCGGCGCAGCACGCATATCGCCGAGCAGTTGTACGACGAGGCGCTGCAATGCCGGATGCGGCCGTTCGGCGATGCGACGCGTGCGTATCCGCGCATCGTCCGCGATCTCGCGCGTTCGCTCGGCAAGCAGGTGCGCTTCTCGATCGTCGGCGAGGGCACGCAGGTCGATCGCGACATCCTCGACCTGCTCGACGCGCCGCTCGGCCATCTGCTGCGCAACGCGATCGATCACGGCGTCGATTCGCCCGACGCGCGGCGCGCGCGCGGCAAACCGACCGAGGCCAGCGTGACGCTGGAGGCGCGCCATAGCGCCGGCTCGCTGCTCGTCAGCGTGATCGACGACGGGCCGGGCGTCGACATGGACGCGCTGCGCGCGGCGGTCGTGCGCCAGCGCCTGACCGACGACGAGACGGCCGCGCGGCTGTCCGATCCCGAACTGCTCGAATTCCTGCTGCTGCCGGGCTTCTCGATGCGCGACGCGGTGACCGACGTGTCGGGTCGCGGCGTCGGCCTCGACGCGGTGCAGGAGATGGTGCGCGGCGTGCGCGGCGCGGTGCGGATCTTCAATGAGCCGGGCGCGGGCATGCGCTTCGTGCTGCAGCTGCCGCTCACGCTGTCGGTGATCCGCAGCCTGCTCGTCGAGGTCGGCGGCGAACCGTATGCGTTCCCGCTCGCGCATGTGCGCCGCACGCTCGAACTCGCGCACGACGATATCGACGTGCTCGAAGGCCAGCCGCATTTTCCGTTCGACGGCCGGCGCGCGGGCCTCGTCGCCGCGCACCAGTTGCTCGACGCGGGCGAGCCCGACGCGGCACGCACGAGCACGGCGGTCGTGGTCGTCGGCGGCGAGCCCGAGCTGTACGGCGTCGCGGTCGACCGCTTCCTGGGCGAGCGGATGCTCGTCGTGCAGCCGCTCGACAGCCGCCTGCAGAAGATCCAGAACATCGCGGCCGGCGCGCTGCTCGAGAACGGCGACCCGGTGCTGATCGTCGACGTCGAGGATTTGATCCGCTCGGTCGACAAGCTCGTGCGCGGCGGGCAGCTTGCGCGCGTCACGCGCGATCCGCAGTTCGCGCTCGCCGACCGGCGCCGCCGCGTGCTCGTCGTCGACGATTCGCTGACGGTGCGCGAACTCGAACGCAAGCTGCTGGAGAAGCGCGGCTACGACGTGACGGTCGCGGTCGACGGGATGGACGGCTGGAATGCGGTGCGCAGCGACGCGTTCGACCTCGTCGTCACCGACGTCGACATGCCGCGCATGGACGGCATCGAACTCGTCACGCTGATCAAGAGCGATCCGATGCTCAAGCGCGTGCCGGTGATGATCGTGTCGTACAAGGATCGCGACGAGGATCGCCGCCGCGGGCTCGACGCCGGCGCCGACTACTACCTCGCGAAGAGCAGCTTCCACGACGAGGCGCTGCTCGATGCCGTGCACGACCTGATCGGGGGCGCGCGCGGATGAACATCGGTATCGTCAACGACCTGCCGCTGGCCGTGGAGGCGCTGCGCCGCGTGCTCGCGCTGCGTGCGGACCACCGCGTGCTGTGGGTCGCGACCGACGGCGACGAGGCGGTGGATTTCTGCGTCGCGCATCCGCCCGACGTCGTGCTGATGGATCTCGTGATGCCGAAGGTCGACGGCGTCGCCGCGACGCGCCGGATCATGGAGCGCGCACCGTGCGCGATCCTGATCGTGACCGCGAGCGTCAGCGCGAACACGTCGTCGGTCTACGAGGCGATGGGCGCCGGCGCGCTCGACGCGGTCGACACGCCGACGCTCGCGCTCGGGCTGTCGACCGACGCGTCGCCGCAGGCGCTGCTCGCGAAGATCGACCAGATCGGCCGGCTGCTCGAAAGCCGCACCGCGGCGCTCGTGCCGCCGGGGCCGACGCCCGCGCGCGGCCAGCCGACGCTCGTCGCGATCGGCGCGTCGGCGGGGGGGCCCACCGCGCTCACCGCGTTGCTGCGTGCGCTGCCGGCCGATTTCCCGGCCGCGATCGTGATCGTCCAGCACGTCGACCAGGCGTTCGCGCTCGGCATGGCCGAGTGGCTCGATGGTTATACGCGGCTGCCGGTGCGCGTCGCACGGCAGGGCAGCGTGCCGCAGGCCGGCGAGGTCCTGCTCGCGGCGACCAACGATCACCTGTACCTGTCGCCGCGCGGCGTGCTCGGCTATACGCGGCATCCGGTCGAGACGCCGTATCGGCCGTCGATCGACGTGTTCTTCAACAGCGTCGCCGACGGCTGGCAGGGCGATGCGTTCGGCGTGCTGCTGACGGGAATGGGGCGCGATGGTGCGCTCGGCCTGAAGGCGATGCGCGCGAAGGGCTGCTACACGATCGCGCAGGACGAGGCGACCAGCGCCGTCTACGGGATGCCGAAGGCGGCCGCGGCAATCGGCGCGGCGTCGGCGATCCTGCCGCTCGATCGGATCGCGCCCCAACTGATCTCGCGCATCACGCGCCCGCTGCGCGACTGACGGCGCGCCGGGGCGCGACACCGTCCGGTTCCGGTATGCCGGCGGCCGCATTGCGTGCGATGCGTGGCGTCACGTACAATTGCGGCCTGCGGAGATGGCATGCCTCCCTGCGGTCGTTTCCGGCGCGTTGCGCGCGGTGCGGCCCTCAACCGCCGGTTTGCCCGGCTGATGATGCCTGCGTGTTCCTGGGTTGTCAGGAGGTCGCAGGCCGTCCATGCGGTATTCTGCCGCCCAGGTTTTGATGTTCTGTCGAATCTGGAAATCATGTTTTTCACGACTTCTGCCGATCTTCTCGCGACCGTGCGCTACGTGTGCCGCTGGCTCGCGCTCTCGGCCCTGCTCGGCGCGCTGGCCGGCACGGCTTCCGCGCTGTTCCTGATTGCGCTCGACTGGGCGACCGGCACGCGCGTTGCGCATCCGTGGCTGCTGTGGGGGCTGCCGGCCGCCGGTTTCGCGACCGGGTGGATCTACCATCGTTTCGGCCAGTCGGTCGCGCGCGGCAACAACCTGCTGATCGACGAGATTCACGACCCGAAGGCGCTCGTGCCGAAGCGGATGGCGCCGCTCGTGCTCGTCGCGACCGTCGTCACGCACCTGTTCGGCGGCTCGGCCGGCCGCGAGGGCACCGCCGTGCAGATGGGCGGCGCGCTCGCCGATCGCGTCACGCACGTGTTCCGCCTCGATCGCGAGCATCGCCGTGTGCTGCTGATGGGCGGCATCGCGGCCGGTTTCGCGTCGGTGTTCGGCACGCCGCTCGCGGGCGCCGTGTTCGGGCTCGAGGTGCTTGCGATCGGGCGCGTGCGGTACGACGCGCTGCTGACCTGCGTCGCGTCGGCGATCGTCGCGGACGTCGTGTGCCGCGCATGGGGCGTGCATCACACGGCCTACGCGATTCCGCTCGTGCCGGCCGTGTCGGCGACGGGGCTGGCCGTGACGGTCGTGGCGGGCATCGCGTTCGGCGTCGTCGGCCGGCTGTTCGCGTATTCGACGCATGCGCTGACCGCGTGGTTCCGCCGCGTGATCCGCTATGCGCCGCTGCAGCCGGTGCTCGGCGGCCTGCTGGTCGCCGCGGCCGCCACCGTGCTGAACGTGCCGCAGTATCTCGGTCTTGGCATCCCGACGATCGAGGCCGCGTTTCACGGCCCGCTGCCGCTCTACGATTTCGCGGGCAAGTTCGCGTTCACCGTCGTCACGCTCGCATCGGGGTTCAAGGGCGGTGAAGTGACGCCGCTGTTCTACATCGGCGCGACGCTCGGCAACGCGCTCGGTCAGGTGCTGGCGCTGCCGGTGCCCGTGCTCGCGGGGCTCGGCTTCGTCGCGGTGTTCGCGGGCGCGGCCAACACGCCGATCGCGTCGACGATCATGGCGATCGAACTGTTCGGCGCGGACATCGGCGTGTATGCGATCGTTGCGTGTGTCGTCGCGTATCTGTTTTCAGGGCACGCGGGGATTTATCGCGCGCAGCGCGTGGCGGTGGGGAAGGGGGCGCAGGCTGAGGTGGAGTGACGCGGAACCGTGGGTCGAGGTGTTTTCCGACGGCAGCCGGTACTCGGTGATCCAGCGGATCACCTAGCCAACCGGCATCCGTTGTTACTTCTTCGGCAGTCGCGCGACATTGCGGGCCAGCAGTTCCTCGATATCGACGCCTTTTTCGGCCAGCAGCGTCGTGACGATGCCGGTCAATTCGCCGAGCGTTTCCTTGACCGATTCCCGGATCGTATCGACGACAACCTGGGTGCTTCGCTCGATCTCGATATTGACCTTGTCGTTGACGCCCTTCGCATCGAAGGTCGTCGCGCGCCGCGTTTCGGGAATCAGCCAGATCTCGAACCAGCCTTCTTCGCGATTGACGTCCGACACGGTCAGGCTGCAGCCGTTGATCGCGATATAGCCCTTCGCAAACACGTATCGCTTGAATTCGGCAGGCACGCCAATGCGGATCATCCGGTTGTGCTCGGACGTCGCGATGTGCAGGATGGTCCCCGGGAAGTCGACATGGCCGGACAGCGGATGCCCGCCGATTTCCGCGCCGTCCTTCGCGGCCCGTTCCACGTTGATCCGTGAGCCTGTCGCAAGGTCGGCCAGCGTGGTGATTTTCAGGCTCGGCAACATCACGTCGAAGTCGATCAGCTCCGGCGAATGGATCGTCGTCACCGTCAGGCAGACGCCGTCGACTGAGACGCTGGCGCCGATCTCGATGTCGTCGGTAAACCGCTCGGGGAATTCGATGCTGAAAGTGCGCAGCTCCCCGTGATCCTTGATGGCCTTGATGGCGCCTACGCCCTGGACAATTCCTGTAAACATGATCGATCCCTCGTCGCAAATTTCCTGGCCGACATGATAAGTGATCCCGGAAAAAACGACTCAGCGCCGCGCGGTGGCGGGGTAGCCGACGATATCCGCAGACGAGAAAAAGGCCGTGCACGTGGCACGGCCTCGATCCGAATCCGGTCGGGTCGACACAGCCCGGCAGTGATGACCCCACCGCCGGGCCGCATCGCGACCCGCCTGCGTCACGCCTCGGCCGGTTCGCCCAGCGGCCCGGCGTCATCGTCCGCGGTGCGCCGCGGCGAATCGGCGAGCCCCTTCGCGAGCTCCAGCGCCTGCCGCTCGAACAGCCGACGGTAGATACCGCCGTCGATACGGATCAGCGCGTCGTGACTGCCTTCCTCGATCACCTTGCCGCGATCGAGCACGAGCAGCCGGTCGAGCGCGCGCACGGTCGACAGCCGGTGCGCGACCACGAGCGTCGTGCGGCCGACCATCAGCCGCTCCATCGCCTGCTGGATCAGCAGCTCGCTCTCGCTGTCGAGGCTCGACGTCGCTTCGTCGAGGATCAGGATCGGCGCATCGGCGAGGAACGCGCGCGCGATCGCGACGCGCTGGCGCTCGCCGCCCGACAGCTTGATCCCGCGTTCGCCGACGAGCGTGTCATAACCGTCCGGCAGCGCGACGATGAAGTCGTGTGCGCTGGCGAGACGCGCGGCGCGCTCGATGTCCGCGCGGCTCGCGTCGGGGCGTGCATACGCGATGTTCTCCGCGAGCGTGCGGTGGAACAGCACGGGCTCCTGCTGGACGATCGCGATCTGGCCGCGCAGCGAATCCTGCCGCACGCGGGCGATGTCCTGCCCGTCGATCGTGATGCGGCCGCCCGACACGTCGTACAGCCGCTGGATCAGCTTGATGAACGTCGTCTTGCCCGACCCCGAGTGGCCGACGAGGCCCACGCGTTCGCCGGGCGCGATCCGCATCGAGAAGTCGTTGTACAGCGGCACCGGATGGTTGCCGTAGCGGAACGTCACGTGCTCGAAGCGGATCTCGCCTTGCCCGATCCGGATCGCCGGTGCGTCGGGACGATCGTCGATGCCGAGCGGCTGGCGTTCGAGCGCGACGAGTTCTTCCATGTCGTTGACCGAACGCTGCAGGTTGCGGATGTGCATGCCGACGTCGCGCAGGTAACCCTGCAGCATGAAGAACATCGTCAACGCGAACGCGATGTCGCCGACGCTCGCCTCGTTGTTCGCCCACAGCCGCAGCGCGACGCCGATCATCGCGGCCTGCATCGCGACGAGCATCGCGCCCTGCAACCCGCCGTTGAACGTGCCGCGCACCCACGTGCGACGCGTGCGCTGGCGCCACTTGCCGATCACGCGCGCGAGCCGCGCTTCCTCGCGCGTTTCCGCGCCGAATGCCTTGACGACCGCGTTGCAGCTCACGGCGTCGGCGAGCGCGCCGCCCATGCGCGTATCCCACAGGTTGCCGAGCCGCGCGGCCGGCGCGACGATGCCGAGCGACACGGCGACCGTCACCGAGATGTACAGCAGCGAGCCCACGCCGACGACGAGCCCCATCACGGGCCAGTGCGTGCCGAGCAGCACGGTTGCGCCAACCAGCATCGTGACCGACGGCAGCAGCGCGATCAGCACCGTGTCGTTCAGCAGGTCGAGCGCCCAGATGCCGCGCGTGATCTTGCGCACGGTCGAACCCGCGAAGCTGTTCGCGTGCCAGTCGGTCGAGAAGCGCTGCACGCGGTGGAATGACGCGGCGGCGATCTCGCTCATCATCTTCAGCGTGAGCGTGATGATGTTCAGGTAAACGCCTTGCCGCAGCAGCGTTGCGCCGATGCCGAGCGCGGCGAGCGTGCCGAACGCGGTGATGGCGGAATGCCACGCGGCGGCGCGGTCGGTCAGGCCGGTCGACAGCGCGTCGACGAGGCGGCCGGCGAACAGTGGCGTGAGCACGTCGGCGAGCGCGGCGAGCAGCGCGAACGCCGCGACCGTGGCGATGCGGGCCGGCTGCTGGCGCCAGTAGCGGAAGGTGAAGCCGAAGACGGCCTGGAATGCATGGCCGCCCAGTTGGGTGGTTTTTCTGGTCATGTATCGTTGCCCGGCGCATCGCGCGACGGGACTTTCCGGTTCGGAGAACGTCGAAAACGCAACAGCCGGAGCCGCGCGGAAAACGCGGGCGGAACGAAACGGGCTGTCGGGAAAAAGCGCGGCTGACGGGTTAGCGGAAAACTCGGGAGCCGGCGCGGACGGCGGGCTGGATCAGCTACGCCGTGGGACCACGTTCGGGAAGGTTGCTGGCATTCGGAACATCTGCACCTCCCCTGAAGTGAACGGTTGAAAGGACGCCGAAAAGACGTGTAAAGATTCTATCAGTACTGTCCGGCGCGCTGCAACGTCCGACGAATGCGGCGTTGCGGCGTCGATACGGTTAGTATTCAGGGTTTCGGCCCTGCTTTCGCGGGCTGTCCGCGGCGCGGCCCCGGCATGACGAGCGGCGCGCGACGCGGCCCTCGCAGATTCACCACGAACCATTCCTGAGGAAACGATGAGCGACGTTCAGCAAGGCATCCTGGCTCCGATCGATACGGCGGCCCGATACCTCACTTTCACGATTTCGAATGACGGCAATGTGGCGGCGGCGCTCGCCGCGTTGCGCGAGATCGTCGACGGGCGCGACACGGTCGTCGGTTTCGGACAGGCGCTGGCGGCGCACCTCGGGCGCCCGGTTCCGGGCCTGACCGATTACCCGGCGTTCGCGGTGAAGGACCGCACGCTGCCGGCGACGCCGGCCGACGTATGGGTGTGGCTGCGCGCCGACGACCGCGGCGAGATCGTGCTGCGTGCGCGGGCGATCGAACGCGCGCTGGCGCCGGCGTTCGCGCTGCAGGACGCGGTCGACGGTTTCCGCTATTCGAACGATCGCGACCTGTCCGGCTACGAGGACGGCACCGAGAACCCGACCGGCGACGACGCGCTCGACGCGGCGATCGTATCGGGGCAGGGCGCGGGGCTCGACGGCGCGAGCTTCGTCGCGGTGCAGCAGTGGCTGCACGACTTCGACCAGATGGAGCGCATCCCGTCGGGCGACATGGACAACATCATCGGGCGCCGCCGTTCGGACAACGAGGAGCTCGACGACGCGCCCGAGTTCGCGCACGTGAAGCGCACCGCGCAGGAAAGCTTCGAGCCCGAGGCATTCATGCTGCGCCGTTCGTCGCCGTGGTCGGACGCGCGCCGCGCGGGCCTGTACTTCGTCGCGTTCGGCTGCTCGTTCCGCGCGTTCGACGTGCAGATGCGCCGGATGAGCGGCGCGGACGACGGCATCGTCGACGGCCTGTTCCGTTTCACGCGGCCGCTGACGGGCGCGTATTTCTGGTGTCCGCCGATGAAGGGCGGCAAGCTGGATCTGTCCGCGCTCGGGCTGTAAGCGCCTGACTGCATCGAAGGACGGGCGGGCCGCGCATCGTGCGCGGCCCGCCCGTTTTGTTTTGTGTGAGGCGATCGCGCGTCAGTTCAACGTCGTCTCGATCCGCGTACCGCGCTTGATGAACTGCGTGACCGGCGTCTTCTCGCAGATCTCCGCGAGGCGCTGGCGTTGCGCGTCGTCGAGCGGGCCGTCGAGCGTCACGACGCGGCGCACGTATTGCACGCCTTCGCGATCGGCATGCAGCTCGGTGCGCACGTCGATGCGCGCGGCCGGCCACGACTTGCGCTGCATATACATGCGCAGCGTCGCGGCCGTGCATTGCGCGAGACCGGCGAGCACGAACTCGTACGGCGCCGGCCCGCGGTCCTGGCCGCCTTCGCGTGGGCCTTCGTCGCCGGTCAGCGCGTGCGTGCCGGCCTGCAGCTGGACGACATAGTCGGGCGCGTCGGCATCGAGGACGGCAGCGGCATGGATGAGCGACATGGCAAGTCTCCGGTAAGCGGTAAGAAGGCGGCAGGCGCTGCGTGGCAGCGCAAAGCCGTCAGCATAGCGTTTCGCCCGGAACGGCGTCCGCAGCGTGCTACGCGTGGGCGGCGCCGGCGCTGCTGCGCACGAGCGCGGCGATGCGTTCACGCACCCACTGGTGCGCGCGGTCGGTATCGCGCGATTCGTGCCAGTACGCGAGGAGCGGGAACGGCTTGAGCCGCAGCGGCAGCGGCCGCACGACGATCGGCAGCAGCGCGGCCATCCGCAACGCATAGGTGTGCGGCAGCGTGACCAGCAGGTCGCCGGTCGCCGCGATCTGGCACGCGGCGAAATAGTGCTGGCAGGTGAGCCGGATATCGCGGAAGCGTCCATCGCTGCCGAGCAGCACGTCGAGCGATTGCGGTTCGCCGAACGACGACACCGCGATATGCTGCGCCGCGAAATAATCGCCCCGCCGCAGCGCGTCGCGCGCGAGCGGATGATCGCGGCGCAGCGCGACGACGAGCGAATCGTCAAGCAGGTGTTCGGTGGCAATGCGCGGGCCCGTCTGCACACGACGATCGACGACGAGATCGAGATTGCCCGATGCGAGTTCGCGCTCGATGTCGGGCACCGCGATGCGGCGGCTCACGAGCCGCAGGCCCGGCGCTTCGTCGGCGAACGCGGCGACGATCCGCGGCAGCGCGATCGATTCGAGCACGTCGCGAATGCCCACCGCGATGCTCAGGTCGAGCGTCGCGGGATCGAATGCCGACGGGTCGCGCGCGGTGCCCTGCAGGCCATTCAGGTGCAACTGCACGTCCGCGATGATCGAACGTGTGCGCTCGGTCGGCACGACGCGGTTGCCCTGGCGCACGAACAGCGGATCGTCGAAATGCGCGCGCAGCCGGTTGAGCGCGTGCGTGACGGCCGGCTGCGTGAGATGCAGCGCGCGGGCGGCCGCGCCGATGCCGCCGTGCACGTAGACGGCGTCGAGCACGCGAAACAGGTTCAGGTCGAGACGGTGATCGGCGGGCACGGGGTGCGGGCGGGGTGGTAAGCGGTGGATCGATTCTAAAGGATGCGCAGGCAACGGATACGCGGGCTTTCGTGCGCGGCGATCGATGGCGTTCGCCGCATGTCGATGCCGATCGAATCGATACGCGCTGCAACACAATGCGGCCCGTGATACATGATGGCCGCAACAATCGGCCGCATAGAGAAGCGTGATTCCATGGCGGCATACCAGCGGCCGGTGGCAGCCTGTAGTAATCCGCCATCATGCTGTCCCCGTCGGCCATTTCGCGCCAAAGGCGTGACCCGTTCGGCTAAGATGCCGTCGCTTCATATTTCGGGATAGCCGTCCTGTCGCACGCATTCAAACCAAATATAAGCCTGACAGTTCGACGGTATTAGAAGAAGTCGAAACAAGTCGGGGGCTTGGCCAGTGAATGCAGCAGATCAGAGGTGGGTCGTTATCTATTTGAGTACGGGGTTTTCGTTGGCCCAGGCCGCGCGTCTTGGCGAGGCTTTCAATCTGGCGAATCGTTTGCATGCGTTCAGTGCGGATTACCAGTTGAAGTACGTATCCGAAAGCGGGGGACTGTTGCAGTCGTCGTCCGGCGTGAGAATCGCCGCCGATCCGCTCGGCGACGAGCACAGTCGCCGTGCGCTCGCGTTCTTTCATCTTCACGGCGACCGTGCGGCCGTCAACTGGGATGACGCATTGCAGCGGCGCCTGACCGACATTCGTCATCATGCGCGCTGGATCGTCGACGCGATGGACTTGCCCGCGCTCGCGGCCACGCAGCGGCCGTCGGCGGCGATCGACATGCGGCCCGGCCGGGCCGGGCGCCGTGCCGCCACGACGATGGAACTGGAGGCCGGCGAGACCGACGTGTTCGCCGCCGCGCTCGACATGTTCCGCGACGATCTCGGCGACAGCGCCGCGCGGGAGATCGCCAGCAACATGTTGCGGCCGGTCGAGCAGCGCTATGCGCAATCGATGTGGGCGTTCCGTGAACTGAGCGCGAGCCCGTCGATCCGGATGTCGGCGCAGCGGTTGCGCGCGCAGAGCGTGAACCGCATCTCGATCGCGAACGCCGCGCAGGCCGCCGCGATGAGCGAGCGCAATTTCCTGCGGCGCTTCAAGAAGGAGATCGGCGTCACGCCGACCGAGTTCGTCCAGCACGTGCGGCTCGAGCGTGCGTGCCACATGCTGATCCACACGACGCTGCCGGCCGACAAGGTCGCGCGCCGCACGGGGTTCGGCAGCGGCGAGCGGCTCGCGAAGCTGTTTCGCCAGCGCCTGCTGATGTCGCCGACCGAATTTCGCGTCGCCGAGCGCGACAAGATCCTCGCCCACGGCACCGCGTTGCGCGATGTGGACGAGGGGCCCGCAGCCGCGTTTTGCGCGGGCGACGAGACGCGTTGTGCCGCATGCGACGATGCGCGCGAGAAAACGGGACGGATACCCGTAAAATCGTCGTGTCGCGATCTCGATCCCCTGTTTACATGCCCTTCCTCCCCACTACCGCCACTGCCCCTTTCTGCCCGTCGGAAGTAAAGGGCAGCATCACGATCGACGCCGGCGCGCCGCGCTGGCAGAAGCTCAAGCGTTTCTTCGGCCCCGGCCTGCTCGTGGCGATCGGCTACATGGATCCCGGCAACTGGGCGACCGACATCCAGGCCGGCTCGCAGTTCGGCTATTCGCTGCTGTGGGTCGTCGCGTTCTCGAGCCTCGCGGCGATCTTCCTGCAGATGCTCGCGGCGCGGCTCGGCCTCGTCGCGGGCAAGGATCTCGCGCAGGCCAGCTATGACCGCTACGGCCGGCTCGGCCGGATCGTGCAGTGGGTCACCGCCGAAGTGTCGATCATCGCGTGCGACATCGCGGAAGTCCTCGGTTGTGCGCTCGCGTTCAAGCTGCTGCTCGGCGTGCCGCTCGCGTGGGGGATCGTGCTGACCGCGCTCGACACGTTGATCGTGCTCGGGCTGCAGGGCAAGGGCTTCCGGCAGATCGAGGCGATCGTGCTCGCGCTGATCGCGACGATGGCGTTCTGCTTCGTCGCGCAGGTCGCGATCACGCCGCCCGACTGGCACGCGGTGGTCGGCGGGCTCGTGCCCGGCGATCCGGGCCACGACCGCAAGGACGCGATCGTGCTCGCGCTCGGCATCGTCGGCGCGACGATCATGCCGCACAACCTGTATCTGCATTCGTCGGTCGTGCAGACGCGGCATGTCGTCGGCGGCGCGCGCGGCGTGGTCCGCGACACGCTCGCGCTCGTACGCATCGATACCTGCGTGTCGCTGTTCGTCGCGATGCTCGTCAATGCGGCGATCCTGATCGTCGCGGGCGCGGCATTCCATGCGACGGGCCAGCACAACGTGACCGACATCGAGCAGGCCTACAAGCTGATCACGCCGATCGCCGGTGGTGCTGCCGCGCTGCTGTTCGGCGTCGCGCTGCTCGCGTCGGGGCAGAGCTCGACGCTGACCGGCACGATCGCCGGCCAGGTGATCATGGACGGCTTCCTGCATACGAAGATCCCGTGCTACCAGCGCCGGCTGATCACGCGCGGGCTCGCGCTCGTGCCGGCGCTGATCGGCGTGCTGTGGCTCGGCGACGGCTCGGTCGGGCAACTGCTCGTCTGGAGCCAGGTGCTGCTGAGCCTGCAGCTGCCGTTCGCGATGTGGCCGCTGATCCGGTCGGTCAGCGATCGCAACACGATGGGCGCGCACGCGATCGGCCGCGGGATGCGGGTCGCCGCGTGGGTGCTGTTCGCCGTCATCACCGGCACGAACCTGCTTTTGATTACCGGTGTCGCGGGCTGATACAGCCTGAAACAGGCTGACACAGACGCACGGCGCGCATACGGTAAACTGCGCCCTTTCGATAGCCGTCCGAAGTCCGTTATGTGGAGTGACATCAGCAACATCGGCGATGCCGCGCTGACCTTGCCGATCGCGCTGACGTGTGCGGCGTGGCTGGCGCTGACCGACTGGCGCCTCGCGGTCCGCTGGAGCGTGCTGCTCGCCGCGGGCATGGGCCTGGTCGGTGCAACGAAGATCCTGTATGCCGGGTGCGGCATCGAACTCCCGCAATTCGATTTCCGCGTGATCAGCGGCCATACGATGCTGTCGACGTCCGTGTGGACGGTCGCGCTGTCGATGCTGTGGCAGGCGTTCCGGCCGGGGAAGGCGCCCGGCATCGCGGCCGGGCTGGCCGTCGGCGCGATCACGGCGGTGGCGCGCGTATTCGATCACTCGCACACGATTCCGGAAGTCGTCGTCGGCTGGATGCTCGGCGCGCTGGTCGCGCTGGTGTTCCTGCGCGGCTACGACGGTGCGCGCCAGCGCGCGTTCTCGCCGCGCGTCGCGGCGGTCTGCCTGCTGCTCGTATCGGGCATCGCGTACGGGCACCGTGCGCCGTTCCAGCAAATGATCGACACGCATTCGCCGCAGCTCTGCGCGTTCGTGCGCGCGCCGTCGGGCGACGGTTTCTGACGGTTGTTCGTTTCGGCGGCGGGGACTCCCGCGCCGCTGTGTGGTCGCCGGCGATCGCCCGGCAGCTGCCCGATTTCTCTTCCCGATCGCTTCCTTTCCGTCGCGGAACGCAACGTTCGTTATCCCCCTGAATCAAACAACCGGCTGATTGGCAGGGGCGCCGTGCCGACTGGCGCGTTGCCGCGGGTGCGCGGAGGTCATGAACAGAATCTATGACTGGGCATAACGAATATTCATTTCATCGATTGGCGGCATTCGCGTACGCTGGCTGTCGTTCGACTGGGGGCCGGCTGCCCGGCTTGCCCGGCGCGCGTCACGTTCGTCTCGATATACTTGCGGAAACCGTCAGGCACCTCGTCACGCCGAGGCGCCGTCAACCGGCATCTGTCAGCCGGGATACGCACGGAAAACCCGTCGCGGCAGCGTTGCGCGACGACGATTCACGATAGGAGCAGGTTCCATGACAGTCGTTTCTTCGCGCCTCGCAGGCAAGTGCGCATACATCACGGGCGCCGCGGGCGGCCTCGGCCGCGCGATCGCGCGGCGGATGGTCGAGCAGGGCGCACGCGTGTTCGTGACCGACATCGCCGAAGCGGCGGTGCTCGACGCATTCGCACAGGAACTCAACGCGGGTCATGCGACGCCGGTCGCGTTCGCCGCGACGCAGGACGTGCGCGACGAAGCGCGCTGGAAGGCGCTGCTCGCGCAGGCGACCGATGCGATGGGCGGGCTGTCGGTGCTCGTCAACAACGCAGGGGTCGGCTCGATCGGCTCGCCCGCGCAAATCGAGCTGGACGAATGGCGGCGCGTGATGGCGATCAACGTCGAGAGCATCGTGCTCGGCTGCAAGCATGCGCTGTCCTATCTGGCCGAGAGCCATCCCGCGTCGATCATCAACATCTCGTCGGTCGCTGCGTTCAAGGTCGAGCCGGATTTCACCGCGTACAACGCGTCGAAGGCGGCGGTCGCGTCGCTGACGAAGTCGGTCGCGATCGACTGCGCACGCCGCGAGATCGACGTGCGCTGCAACTCGATTCACCCGGCGTTCATTCGCACGGGGATCGTCGAGCCGCTGTTCCAGACGCTCGGCGAACGCGACGCAACGCGCAAGCTCGCCCGCGGCATTCCGCTGCGCCGGCTCGGCGAGCCGGACGACGTCGCGCATGCGGCCGTGTATCTCGCATCGGACGAGAGCCGCTTCGTGACGGCCGCCGAACTCGTGATCGACGGCGGCATGTGCGCGGTCTGACGCGCATCCCGCACAACAACTACCGGAGGAGAACATCGTGTCGACACCCGTGAACCGCCAACTGCTGCTGAAGACGCGCCCGGAAGGGCGGGTCGGCCGCGAACACTTCTCGTTCGTCGAGACGCCGGTGCCGGCGCTCGCGGACGGCGAGGTGCTCGTGCGCGTGCAGTACCTGTCGATGGACCCGACCAACCGCGTGTGGATGAGCGACGTGCCGCAGTACCTGCCGCCCGTCGCGATCGGCGAGGTGATGCGCGCACTCGGCATCGGGCGCGTGGTCGCGTCGCGCCATGCGGGTTTCGCGGAAGGCGATCTCGTGCAGGGGCTCGTCGGCTGGCAGGACTACGCGGTCGTGCCGGCCGACCAGGCCGCGCAGCTCGTGAAGCTGCCCGCGCAGTCGGGCCTGCCGCTGCCGACGCTGCTCGGCGCGTGCGGGATGAGCGGGCTGACCGCGTACTACGGGCTGACCGACATCGCGCCGGTGCAGCCCGGCGAAACGTTGGTCGTGTCGGCGGCGGCCGGGTCGGTCGGCTCGATCGCCGGGCAGATCGGCAAGATCCACGGCGCGCGCGTGGTCGGTATCGCGGGCGGGGCGGACAAGTGCCGCTACCTGACCGAGACGCTCGGCTTCGACGCGGCCGTCGACTACAAGGCCGACGATTTCCGCCAGCAACTGAAGGCCGCGACGCCGGACGGCGTGCATGTGAATTTCGAGAACGTCGGCGGCGAGGTGATGCGCGCGGTGTTGTCGCGGATGGTGATCGGCGGGCGCGTCGCGCTGTGCGGCGTGATCTCGAACTACAACAGCGGGCGCGCTGCCGACGACGTCGGCGTGCTGATCTCGAAGCGGCTGACGATGCGCGGCTTCCTGATCCTGGATTACCGCAAGAGCCGCGAAGCCGTGCAGACGCTCGCGGGCTGGTTGCGCGACGGCCGGCTCAAGGCCGAGGAAACCGTGGCCGACGGTCTCGAAAACGCGCCCGACGTGCTGAATCGCCTGTTCGACGGCGATCATCGCGGCAAGCTTGTGCTACGCGTCGATCCGGACGCGTGATCGGCCTGCGGCGCGCGATGCTGGCCGCAGGGTGCCGTGAAGGGTTGTCGAACGCGGTGAGTTCGATCAAATGGGACTCAGTTTAGGACTTATTTCGTCCCGGCCTCTCTCCCTAAAGTGATCGCCAGCAAAAAGGCGGCGTGACAGATGCGTCACGCCGCCTTTTTTTCTGGTCACGCGGCAGAGGAGAGGGAACGTGCGGAGCAATGCGAAGCGGGCAGCATCGGCGGCGATGCGCAAGCTTCCGCGCGTGCGCGGACTACTGGCAGCCGAGTGCGTGGCACGGGGCCACGCGGGGTTGTCATTCGACCTGTTCGGCGCGCGCGTAGATATCCCAGCTCGCCATGAACAGGGCGGCGACGAGCGGCCCGATCACGAAGCCGTTGATGCCGAACAGCGCCATCCCGCCGAGCGTCGAGATCAGCACGACCCAGTCGGGCATCTTCGTGTCCTTGCCGACGAGGATCGGGCGCAGCAGGTTGTCGACGAGGCCGATCACGCCGACGCAGAACGCGACGAGGATCGCGCATTTCCAGACCTCGCCGGTCGCCAGGAAGTAGAGCGCGGCCGGTATCCACACGAGGCTCGCGCCGATCGCGGGCAGCAGCGACAGGAACGCCATCAGCGCGCCCCACAGTACGACGCCCTGGATGCCGAGGATCCAGAAGATCAGCCCGCCGAGCGCGCCCTGCACGAGCGCGACCGCGATGTTGCCTTTCACGGTCGCGCGCACGACCGTCGTGAACTTCGCGAGCAGCAGGTTCTTGTGCTCCTCGTCGAGCGGCAGCGCGCGGCGCACGCGGCGGCCGATCTCGCCGCCGTCGCGCAGCAGGAAGAACACCATGTACAGCATCACGCCGAAGCTGACGATGAACTGGAACGTGTTCTGGCCGATGCTGAATGCCTGGGCCGCCGCGAACTGGCTGATCTGCGCGGCGCCGTCGGCCAGCTTCTTCTGGATGCCGGGGATGTTGGTCAGCCCGTATTTCGCGAGCAGGCGCTGGATCGAGGTCGGCAGCGCGTGGATGATGTCCTGGAAGTACTGCGCATAGTTCGGCTGCGCGGTCTTGAGTTCCTGGTAGACGTAAGCGATTTCCTGGACGAGCGTGCCGGCGACGAACACGAGCGGCAGGATCACGATCAGGATGATCAGCGTCATCGTCACGAGCGCGGCCAGGTTGCGTCGCTTGCCGAAACGCGCGGCGAGCCAGCGCTGCACGGGCTGGAACAGGATCGCTAGAATGGTGCCCCAGAACACGGCGCCGGAGAACGGCGCGAGAATCCCGCACATGCCGACGGTGACCGCGAACAGCAGGAAATAAAAGAACTTTTGGTGGTCGTGATGTCCGCTATCCATGGGTGGCATTCGCGCAGATTGATGCTTGGTTTGATTGAATCTCGTTGCCCGGGGCGCGATCGACTCGCGAACGTCACGGGTTCGCGGCGAAACGCATCGCAGGGGCGGCCCAACCGGAGTATGCCCGCAAAGGTGCCGCCATCATAGTCGCTGCGCGTGACCCATGCGAAAACGCCGCGGCCGGGGCCGCGGCGCTGCCGGGAAGCGGGCACGGCCTGAGGCCGCACGCCGCGTCGTCAGATATCGAGCCGGGTGACCTTGGTGCCGTTCACCGACAGGTCGCCCATCAGGCCCGCGTTGGTCAGGACCAGCACCTCGACCGGCGCGGTGGCCGTGGTGGTATCGACCGCGCCGTTCGCACCGACCTTCACGACTGCAACCGATGCGTCGGCGCCGGCGGCCCAGCCGTCCGACTTGCGGAACGAGTCGAGTGCATCCTGCGTCATGAACAGGAACACGATCGCCTTCGACTGCGCGCCGGCCTGCAGGCCGACCGACAGCGACGACGTGTTGTAGTAGCCGACGGTGCTGCCGCCGACGCGCAGCGCGCCGTTGCCGGACTGGCCGCCGACGATGAAGCCGGCCTGCAGCACGTTCGGGAACACGAGCACGCCGCGCGATTTCCCGACGAGCTCACGCGAACCCGGCACCGTCGAATAAAGGCGCGACAGCGTTGCGTTCACGCTGGCGTCGATCGACTGGCGCTTCGACGCGCTGGTCGACGCGTTTTCGGGTTTGTCGGGCGTGGTCGTACAGCCGGCGAGCGCGAGGCTGCCGAGCATCACGGCGGCGGCGGCTTTCATGGCGAGAGATTTCTGCATGGCGATTCTCCTTCGTTGTCTGATTGAGGACGGACGGTGCGGGCAGCGGGGCGGCCGGCGCCGTTCAACGGCGGGCAAGGAGCAGGCCCGCAACGAACGCGAGGCCCGCGACGACACCGGCGGTTTGCCACGGGTTGTCGTGCACGGCCTGCGATACGCGTTCGGCCGAATCGCGCAGCCGGGCGGCCGCGCTGCCCGACGCGTGGTCGAGCGTGCTGCGCGCTTCATCGAGCCGGGACTGCACGCGCTTGCGCAGCGCGGCGATGTCGCCGTCGCCATCGTTTTTCAGCAGGTCTTCCAGTTCGTCGACCAGTCCGCGCAGATCGTCGGTCACGTCGGCGTGCAGGTCACGAGCGGCCGAGCGCGTCGTGCGGCCCACGCGCCGACCGGTGCGCCGGATGTCGGACAGGCCCCGGTCCAGCTTGTGTTCGATCGAGTCGGTGAGTGCCATGGTGTTTATCCTCCTTCGATTCAAGGCTAATTTGAAGATAAGACGAATCCCAGCAACTAGTGTGATTCACTTGATCCAATTGAGTTTCGAGACAAATTTTCAATTCGTCGGCAGGATCGCCGCGAAGCCCCGTCGCGCGGGGCGGTGCAGCGGTTGAAAAAATTTCGCAATCGGGCGAGTCGGCGTATCGGGCAGCGATACGAAATGAATGCCCGGTAAATATGGCGTCGCCAGGGGCATCAGGTAAATAGTGCCGTTGCACGCGTTGTGCTGATGCAAATGCACTAGTCCACGCTGTTTCGAGGAGCACGGTTCGGGCCCGAGGCCGGCCCGGTGCCGCTGTCGTCAAGTGCGATATCGATGATGACGGGATCGTGGTCCGACGAGCGGTACGCGTCGGGCGCGTAGTAGGACGACCGTTGCGCGGGTGTCTTGTAATCGGGCACGGATTGCAGTGCAACCGGTTCGTCGGCGTTGATGTGCCAGATGTGCACGGCTTTCACGCGTGCGGCGAGCGTCGAGGTGGCGAGCGCGTGGTCGAGGTTGCCGGCTTCGCCGCGAAATACGTAGCTGTACGCAGCATCGCCGACGAAGCGGGTTATCAGGTTCGCGTAGCCGCGCGATTCGAGTGCGCGGACCGGATCTTCCTTCGCATAGCTGTTCAGGTCGCCGATCAGCAGCACGCCGTCGGTCGCGTCACCCGTCGGCGGCGCGGCGAGCCAGTCGGCAATGCGCGTGGCGGCCCGCGTGCGTGCCGCATTCCAGCAGCCCTGGCCGTCGGACTGGTCGAGGTCGGCGCCGGTCGCGTGCGGGCAGTTCTTCGACTTCAGGTGATTGACCGCGACGGTGAACGCGCGTGTGCCGCCGATGCGCCGGAATGTCTGCGCGAGCGGCGGGCGGTGCCGGCGGCCGAGCGAGACCGTGGCGGCGCGCCCGACCGGCTCGACCGTGCGGCTGTCGTACACCAGCGCGACCGCGATCGCGTCGCGGCCGAGCCGCTCGGTGCCGGGATCGACCGCGCGCCAGCCGTCGCCGAGTTGCGCGGCGAGACGTTGCACGGCGCTCGCGTTGCCGTAGCCGTTGTTCTCGATTTCCATCAGCCCGATCACGTCGGCGCGCAGCGCACGCAACGCGGCGACGATCTTTGCTTCCTGCCGCACGAACACGGCGTGCGTTTTCGCGCCGCGGTTGGTCGGCGCGTCGAATCCGCCGCCCTGGCCGTCGCCGTTGAAATAGTTGAAGACGTTGAAGGACGCGACGCGCACATCGGCGTCCGGATGCCGGCCCGGCGCATCGGTCCGCGGATTCGCGGTGGCGTCGAACACTGGCGCCGCGCCGGCTGCCGGTTGCAGTCGCCACGTGTCGTAGCGCAGTTCGAGCACGCCTTCGACGCCGCGCACCGTGTAGCCCGCGCGCAGCGTGTTGGCGGCGCTCAACGCGGGCGACGGATAACGGACCGTCGCGGGATCGCGGCGGTTCGAGCCGTCGTCGAGCACGATGCGGTTGCGCGCGTTGGCCGCCGCATGTGCAGCGGCTTCGGCCGGCGGTGCGACCTGGGTCGGGATGCGCAGCCGGCCGTTGCTGAGCACGACGCTGCCGTAGCGGCCGAGTTCGTGGGTATCGCTGACCGTCAGCGTTTGCGGCAGGCGCACCCGCATGCCTTCGTGTGCGGCCAGCACGGCCGGGGTGGCGACCGGTAGCGTGAGTGTCGCCGGCGTGACCGTCTGCCCGCGTGCGCAGACGGCGATGCCGCCCGACAGCACGAACTGCGTGCGGCCGTATCGGTCGTCGACCCTGCCCGTGAGATGCACGAGATCGCCGGCATTCGCACGCACCTTCGGCGCGTAGACGAACAGGCCCTCCGGGACGCCCGGCCGATGCCGGCGTTGTGCGTCGGCCTGCTGGACGAAGAAACCGCCGAGGCCGTCGGCGCCGCCGAACGCCGCGGTGACGACCGCCTCGATCGAGGTCGTTTGCCCGGCCAGCGGCGACGGGCCGCGGGCGCTGCGGAGGTCGGCGATGGCCGTGGTCGCGCCGCCGCAGCCGGCGCTGACCGGCAGCGCAGCCGCGGCCGGCAGGAAGGAGAGGACGAGCGATAGCGCAACGGCAAGCGGCGGAAGCAGGTGTGACATAAGGCGGTCCACTGGAAGAAAATCCGACAGTTCGGGAACGCATCTTGACGGCAAAATGTCAGGAAGCGGCCGAATTGGCCGTCCGGCCAGTGCCGGATGGCTAACGATGCAGGCAGGCCCTGCCGCGGCTGTTACGCTTTCGCATCGGGTGTCGCACGCCGATCGCGCGGCGAACGCCGCTGCACCCCGTCCCCACAGGAGAAGTCCATGTCTTACATGCTGTTGATTGTCGAACCGACCGACCAGCGCGCCGAACGCACGCTCGACGAAGGGCAGGCGCTGTACGCGCGGATGGTCGATTTCGCCGAGTCACTGAAGGCGCGCGGCGTGCTGCGCGGCGTCGAGTCGCTGGAGCGCTCCGAGCGCGGCACGCGCGTGCAGGTGCGCGACGGCGAGACGCGCCTGCTCGACGGCCCGTTCGCGGAAGCCAAGGAGATGGTCGGCGGCTTCTTCCTCGTCGACGTCGACACGCGCGAAGAAGCGATCGAGATCGCGCGCCAGTGCCCGGCCGCGCAATGGTGCACGGTCGAGGTGCGCGCGGTCGGCCCGTGCTTCCTGTGAATGCGGTGACTCGGTATTTACCCTGACTCGTCGCGGCGCGTGTCGATTCGGCCGGGTGCCGCCCGTCGTCAGGATAAGGCGCCGATGAACGGACGCCTCCTGCCACCGACGACAAGGAGTGAACGATGCGATTCATGATCATGATCCGGGCGAACGCCGTCAGCGAATCCGACGCGTTGCCGGACAACCGGCTGGTCGAGGCCATGACCGTCTATCACGAGGAACTGGCCAACGCCGGCGTGCTGCTCGATGCCAACGGGCTGCGGCCGAGCGCGCGCGGTTGGCGCGTGCGCTACACGGGCGGCAAGGGCACGGTGGTCGACGGCCCGTTCGCCGAAACGAAGGAGCTGATCGCCGGCTATACGCTGATCCAGGTGCGTTCGCGCGACGAGGCGCTCGAATGGACGCGCCGGTTCCCCGCGCCGTTCGGCGCCGAGATGGATTGCGAGATCGAGGTGCGGCCGCTGTTCGAGCTCGACGACCTCACACCGAGCGACGCGGTCGAGCGGTTCCGCGACCTCCACGTCGGCCGCGGCAACGCTGCCTGAATTCCCGCGTGAAGCCTGAATCCATTCCTACCGGAGCACCCGTCATGCACAAAATGGTTTTCATCAATCTGCCCGTGACCGACCTGCCGCGCTCGAAGGCGTTCTACCAGGGGCTCGGCTTCGAGGTCGTGCCGGCCTATACGAACGACCAGGCCGCCTGCATCCGCATCAGCGACACGATCTTCGCGATGCTGCTCGTGCGGCCGTTTTTCCAGACCTTCACCGACAAGACCATCGTCGATCCGGCGACGCACGTGCAGGCGTTGTCGTGCCTGTCGTGCGAAAGCCGTGCCGAAGTCGACGAAGTCGTCGCGAAGGCGCGCGCGGCCGGCGGGTCCACGCCGCGTCCGCCGCTGGAGTACCCGGGCATGTACGGCCACGGGTTCGCCGATCCGGACGGCCACACGTGGGAGCTGATGTACATGGAGCAGGACGCGACCGCGCAGGGGCACGCGTCGTGACGCGTGAGGCGACGCATCGTGCGATCGAAGCGGTCTGGCGGATCGAGGCGCCGAAGATCATCGCGCGCGCCGCGCGCGTGGTGCGCGACGTCGGCGTGGCCGAGGAACTGGCGCAGGACACGCTCGTCGCGGCGCTCGAGCACTGGCCCGTCGACGGTGTGCCCGACAACCCGGCCGCGTGGCTGATGACGGCCGTGAAGCGTCGCGCGCTCGACCGCGTCCGGCAGGAGTCACTCCATGCGGCGAAGCGCGACCAGCTTGGCCACGAAATGGACGCGCTCGAAGCGCATGTCGTTCCCGATATCGCCGATGCACTCGCCGACGCGAGCGACGACGACTTCGGCGACGATCTGCTGCGGCTGATCTTCACGTCGTGCCACCCGGTGCTGTCGACCGATGCGCGGGTCGCGCTGACGCTGCGGCTGCTCGGCGGGCTGACGACGGGCGAGATCGCGCGCGCGTACCTGACGCCCGAGCCGACGATCGCGCAGCGGATCGTGCGCGCGAAGCGCACGCTCTCGGCGGCGCGCGTGCCGTTCGAGGTGCCGGCCGCCGATGCGCGGCCCGCGCGGCTCGCATCGGTGCTCGAAGTGATCTACCTGGTGTTCAACGAAGGTTATGCGGCCACCGCCGGCGACGACTGGACGCGTCCGGCGCTGTGCGACGAGGCGTTGCGTCTCGGCCGCGTGCTGGCCGGGCTCGCGCCGGATGAAAGCGAGGTGCTCGGGCTCGTCGCGCTGATGGAGCTGCAGGCGTCGCGCATGCATGCGCGCACCGACGCGCAGGGCCGGCCCGTGCTGCTGCTCGACCAGGACCGCAGCCGCTGGGATCCGCTGCTGATCCGGCGCGGTCTCGCGGCGCTCGAACGGGCGACGAAGCTCGGCGGCGTGCGCGGGCCGTATGCGCTGCAGGCCGCGCTGGCCGCCTGCCATGCGCGCGCGCGGCAGCCATCGGACACGAACTGGGCGCAGATCGTCGCGCTGTACGACGCGCTTGCCGAAGTCGCGCCGTCGCCCGTCGTTGAGCTGAATCGCGCGGTGGCCGTGGGCATGGCGTTCGGGCCGGCCGCGGCGCTCGAACTCGTCGACGCGTTGCGCGACGATCCCGCGCTCGTGCGCTATCACTGGCTGCCGAGCGTGCGCGGCGACCTGCTGGCGAAGCTCGGCCGCACCGACGAGGCCAAGACCGAGTTCCGCCGCGCGGCGGAACTGACGCGCAACGAACGCGAACGCGAATTGCTGCTCAGGCGCGCGACGGACGCGTGACGCATGAGCCGCGCGTGAGCGCGACGCACCGCGCGCCGAACCCGCGTTCCCGGCGATTCCGGCACCCGGCACTATCGCCAGCATTGAAAAAGCCTATTGGGGGATGCGAACGCGAGCGCCTAGATTAAAGAGCGCGATGCGCGCGCCCCGGCAAACGCATCGTTCCCCACATACATCATCGGCCCGGCTTCATACGCGGCCGCGCTGACTCGCACGGAGGCGCAAATGGCTCAACTCAAGGGCAGCAAAACCGAAGAGAACCTGAAGGCCGCATTCGCCGGTGAATCGCAGGCGAATCGGCGCTATCTGTATTTCGCTTCGAAGGCTGACGTCGAAGGGCAGAACGACGTCGCCGCGCTGTTCCGCTCGACCGCCGAAGGCGAAACCGGCCATGCGCACGGCCATCTCGAATATCTGGAAGCGGTCGGCGATCCGGCAACGGGTTTGCCGTTCGGCTCGTCGCGGCTGAATCTCGAAGCGGCGATCGCCGGCGAAACGCACGAATACACCGACATGTATCCGGGCATGGCGAAGACGGCGCGCGACGAAGGCTTCGACGAAATCGCGAACTGGTTCGAGACGCTCGCGAAGGCCGAACGCAGCCACGCGAACCGCTATACGAAGGCACTGGACAGCCTCGTCGACTGACGGGCCGCCGCGGGCCGCACGGCACGTGCCGGGTGACCGGCCAGCGGCAGGCCGTTCGTTCATCGCTGCCCGCAGCGCGCGGGCGGCGCGCTCGCGCGCATGCGCGCCACGCTGGAGCGCCCCATGCCCCACAAGGAAGGCAGTCTCGAAGCCCCGACCCGGCATCCGCTCGACTGGCAGTCCGATGCGTTCTACGACCAGGCCGCGATCGATGCGGAAATGACGCGCGTGTTCGACATCTGCGCCGGATGCCGGCGCTGCGTGTCGTTGTGCGGCGCGTTTCCGGCGCTGTTCGATCTGGTCGACGACACGCCGATGGGCGACATCGAGGAAGTGCCGAAGGAAGCGTTCGGCAAGGTCGTCGACCAGTGCTATCTGTGCGACCTCTGCTACATGACGAAATGCCCGTACGTGCCGCCGCACGCATGGAACGTGGACTTCCCGCACCTGATGCTGCGCGGCAAGGCCGCGCGCTACCAGCGCGGCGAAGCGTCGCTGCGCGACAAGATACTGTCGAACACCGATGCGCTCGGCCATTTCGCGGGCATCCCGATCGTCACGCAGACGGTGAACGCGGTGAACCGTACGCCACCGGCGCGGCATGCGCTCGAAGCGGCGCTCGGCGTCGATCGCAACGCATGGCTGCCGGAGTTCGCGCCGCGCAAGTTCCGCCGCGCCGCGAAGCGCTCGGCCAACCCGCCCGTGCGCGACGGCGAACGCACGCCCGGCAAGGTCGCGATCTACGCGACGTGCTACGTGAATTTCAACGAACCGGGCATCGGCCACGACCTGCTCGCGATTCTCGCGCACAACGACATTCCGTACGAACTCGTCACGCGCGAAGCCTGCTGCGGGATGCCGCTGCTCGAGCAGGGCAACCTCGCGGGCGTCGCCGCGAAGAAGGCCGTGAACATGCCCGTGCTCGAACGTTATGCGCGCGAAGGCTACGCGCTGATCGGCGCGATTCCGAGTTGCGTGCTGATGTACAAGAGCGAACTGCCGCTGATGTTCCCCGGCGACGAAACCGTGCGCGCGGTGGCCGACGCATTCTGGGATCCGTTCGAATACGTGATCGCGCGACATCGCGACGGATTGCTGAAGACCGATTTCAAGACCGGCCTCGGCACCGTGTCGTATCACGTGCCGTGTCATGCGCGCGTGCAGAACATCGGCCGCAAGACGGCCGACGCGCTGTCGCTCGTGCCCGATACGCGCGTGAATGTCGTCGAGCGCTGCTCGGGGCATGCGGGCACGTTCGGCGTGAAGAAGGAATTCCATGCGGACGCGATGCGGATCGGCGCGCCCGTGTTCAAGGCGATGGCCGAGCCGAAGCCGGATTTCGTGTCGTCCGACTGCGCGCTCGCCGGCCATCACATCGTGCAGGGCATCGACGAGAAGGGGCTGCCGTCCGCGCCGCTCGCGCATCCGCTTACGCTGCTGCGTCGCGCGTACGGCATCTGAGCCGATGCCGGCCGACCCACGAGGACATCCCATGACGCTGACCCGTGATTCCCTGCTGACGCTCGAAGCGTACGCGAAGATCCGCAGGACCGAACACGCGCGGCTCGTCGCGTACAAGCGCCGCCGCGCGGTGGCGCTCGGCAACCATCTGCGTTTCCTGTTCGAGGACGAGACGACGATCCGTTATCAGATCCAGGAGATGCTGCACATCGAGAAGATCTTCGACGAGGCGGGCATCGAGGGCGAACTGGAAGCGTACCTGCCGCTCGTGCCCGACGGCACCAACCTGAAGGCGACACTGCAGATCGAATACGAGCACGAGGTCGAGCGGCGCGCGGCGCTCGCGCGGCTGATCGGCGTCGAGGATCGCGTGTACCTGCGGGTCGACGGGCACGCGAGCGTGTACGCGCACGCCGACGAGGATCTCGAACGCGACAACGCCGAGAAGACGTCGGCCGTGCACTTCGTGCGCTTCGAACTCGATGCGCCGATGCGCGCGGCGCTCAAGGGCGGGGCAGGGCTGTCGATCGGCTGCGATCACCCGGCCTACACGATGCCGCCGCAGCGCGTGGACGCGGACGTAACCGCGTCGCTGGCCGGCGATCTGCGCTGACGCGCGCGTCCTGCACGCCGGTTTCCGTTTTTCCGTTCCGACCCGAAACAGAATTTCCGCACACGGTGCGGCGCTGCCGCGCGCCGGCCGCCGCGAGGATGTAACAGGCGTCACGATTTGCATGCGGAGAAACAATGTGCATCGTGCGTCACCGTGTTTTCATCACTCGCGGAGAAACAATAAAAAGATTGTGCATGGAGATAATTCGACTGAGCGGTATTCGAATGATTTACCGATTCGTGAATATCTTGTTACGAAATTTCCTCTGATTTACCGATTTTCGGAAGCAATTCCGGAGATTGTTGCCGGCAAGGGCCGGAACAGCCCGAAAAGGCCTATTGGCGGGCATTCTTCAGACCCTGCGGAGCCCCGCCAGGCGGGCTTTTGCAGCGGAGCGCATAAAGATCTCGCAAAAAAATTCATGCGTAAATAGATTACCTATCCATGGCAGGTTGTTTCAGTGCGTAACATTAAGTCATTGTCATATTGAGATAAACCCTGAGGATGGTATGCTTCGTGCACAAAAATTCCCACATTGGAGTGAGACCGTGATTTGTGCGCCATTGCCGGGAATGGCGGCACCGTGAAAGTGCGGTGTCGCGCCGGCATGCACAACACCGGATAACCATAATGTGCAACCTGGCCGCCCCGCGACGCGAAGCATCGCGACGGCGCCGCCAATCGCAGCCCGGCCTGGCTGCGTGGAGAGATCTACTATGTTCTTCGATGAGCTTAACGATGAAGAGTGGTTTCGTCTTTCAACGCTGATCGCCGATGAACCCATCCGGCTGAATCGTCGTGGGCGTCCACGAGCCGAACCGCGCGTCGTTGCCAACGCGGTGCTCTGGATCCTGACGACCGGTGAAGCCTGGTCCAAGCTGCCCGGCCGTTATCCGTCCGGGCCGACGTGCCGCCGCCGCTACGAGGAATGGCTCGCGAACGGCACGTTGCTGCAGATGATCGATGCGTTGACCCAGTTCAGCGGGCGCACGTTCGCGTATATCCCGCCGCCGCCGGAAGCCGTCGTGCCCGCGCGTCGCGCGGAGCCGGTGCCCGACAACGATCGCTTGCGCGGCGTGTTCTGGCAAAACCCCGAATCGTGGCAATTGCCGGTTGCGCAGGCAAACGTTTGGGAGGGCGAAGGTGCGTCGATGAGCGCGATGCCGAACGACGAAACGGGCGATCCGTCCGGTGCGTCGTTCACGGTGCCCGGCGCGCCGGCCGCGGAATTGCGCCATGCGCGTCCGTCGTCGGCGAGCTTCGCCGCGGCCGAACCGCAGGTCGACGAATATCGCGGTTATACGATCTGCGGTATCGCGCAGCCGGTGCAGAACCTGATGTATCGCGCGTGGGCCGAGATCACGCAGGACGAACGGCGCGTCGAGCGTTCGGGCCTCATCGGTCCGCGCTTCACCGATGCCGAGGAAGCGGAGCAGTACGCGCTCGACTGGGCGCGCCAGTGGATCGATCGCCACGGTGCGAGCGACGAACCGGCGCGCGCGCCGCAAAGCGAGGTGCTGGCCGGCTTGTCCGCGCTGGCGCGCGCGGAGTCGGACATCAAGCGTTTCATCGCCGAGCGTCACTCGGGTGCGCTGTCCGAAGGCCGCAACGATCCGGTGCAGCCGGAGCGTCGTGAATACGAGTACCGTGTAGGCTGAACGCCGTTCGAATGAAACGCGCGGGCCGTCGTGTGCCACGACGCCCGCGCGGAAGTCCCGTCTTACCACCCTGTTGCCTGCCACGCCCGCAGGCGCCGCCGTCGAAGCGGCGCCCCGGGCGCGTAATGCATTACTGCCGCATTACTGTCGGCCGTAGGTATCGTCGAAGCGGACGATGTCGTCCTCGCCGAGATACGCGCCCGACTGCACCTCGATCAGTTCGAGCGGCATCTTGCCCGGGTTCTGCAGGCGGTGCGAGACGCCGAGCGGGATGTACGTCGATTCGTTCTCGGACAGCAGGAACGTTTCGTCGCCGCGCGTGATGCACGCGGTGCCGCGCACGACGATCCAGTGTTCGGCGCGGTGGTGGTGCATCTGCAGCGACAGTTGCGCGCCCGGCTTCACGACGATGCGTTTCACCTGGAAGCGCTCGCCCATGTCGATCGAGTCGTAGTGGCCCCACGGGCGATGCACCTTGCGGTGATCGGTCGCTTCCGCGCCGCGTTGCGCCTTGATGCGCCCGACGATTTTCTTCACGTCCTGCACGCGCGACTTGTCCGCGACGAGCACGGCGTCGGGCGTTTCGACGACGACCAGGTTCTGCGTGCCGACGCAGGCGACGAGCCGGCTTTCCGAATGCGCGAAAGTCGATTCGGCGTCTTCGAACAGCACGTTGCCGCGGCCGACGTTCTCGGCATCGTCCTTCGGCGAGATCTGCCAGATCGCATCCCACGAGCCGACGTCCGACCAGCCCGCGTCGAGCGGCACGACGACGCTCTCGCACAGTTGCGGCAGGCTGGCGAGCGGTTCCATCACCGCGTAGTCGATCGAGTTCGACGGCGCCGCGGCGAACGCATCGCGATCGACGCGGAAGAAGTCGCCATCGGCCTTGCCCTGTGCGACGGCCTGTTCGCAGGCCGCGTAGATCGCGGGTTCGAGCTGGCGGATCGCCTTCAGCCAGACCGACGCGCGCACGATGAAGATGCCGCTGTTCCACCAGTATTCGCCCGACGCGACGTACTGCTGAGCAAGTTCGAGATGCGGCTTCTCGACGAAACGGTCGAGGCGGCGCACGTCGAGGCTGCCCGTCGCGGCGTCGCCGAGCGGCGCGCCGACGCGGATGTAGCCGTAGCCGGTTTCCGCGTGCTTGGGCACGATGCCCATCGTCGCGATCTTGCCTTGCGCCGCGCAGTGCACGCCGGCCGCGACGGCCGCATGGAAGCGCGGCAGGTCGGCGACCGCATGGTCGGCCGGCATCACGGTCATCACCGCATCGTTGCCGTCGGCGACGAGCCGCAGCGCGGCGAGCGTCAGGGCGGGCGCGGTGTCGCGGCCGAGCGGCTCGAGCATGATCGTCGCGCGCTTGGCCGTCAGGCGCAGCTGTTCGGCGGTCGTGAAGCGGTGATCCTCGCCGCACACGATCAGCACGTCGTCGTTCAGCGGATGGGCGGCCGTCAGGCCGTCGAGGCGCAGTGCGGTCGACTGCAGCAGCGAATGATCGCCGAGCAGGCCGATCAACTGTTTCGGAAAACGTTCGCGTGACATCGGCCACAGGCGTGTGCCGGAACCGCCGGCAAGAATCACCGGCTGCACGGCGAGGCGCGTGCCGGCGGCGGGTGCGGCGGAAGAAGAAGGGCGCGTTTCGGCTGCCACGGCCGGAGCATTCATGATGACACTCTCCACGGTTGAAGTCAGTGCCTGTCGTTTTAGCATGAAGTAAATCGACAATAAAACCGGACCCATTGCCCGCCATTCGCCGGGCGCGCATCCGGGAAATTTTTCATCGATAGCATCCGATGCCAATAAAAAAATAAAAAATAATTCCGCGATTCGGCCGGGCATGACCGCCCGCAAAGGATGAGCGTAAATTGTAAAGATTCCGAAAAATTTCCAATTCCTGAACAATTCGGGAAAACGTGCCGCTTTAATTAAAAAATATCGCGGCAAGATTTTCCGATTATTTTTCGAAATACTTGTGCGCTTGAGGAGAAATTTTCTTGTCGCTTCAATAGCGTCATGCAACGTTTGAATCGAATGTGCGGCACGGGCTGCGCAAGGAGCTGTTCGGCAAACGCCTGTTCAGAGAGGAAGCAGACATGTTGAGCGTGCTGGCGAGAATCATCGATATCGCGATGGTCGTGACGGGGGCGCTGATCGCCGCCGCGCTGCACGGCGGCAGCATCTGGCTCAACGACCTGCAGCGCACGACGGTGCTGTTCGACTGTCTGCTGGTCGTCGTGTTCTTTCCGGCCGTCGGCATTTACCAGTCGTGGCGCGGCAAGCGTCTCGTCGGGCTGATGGGCCGTGTCGCGTTCGCGTGGCTCGCGGTCGAACTCGCCGGCATCCTGATGAGCTTCAGCTTTCACCAGTCGGGCGACCTGTCGCGGCTGTGGCTGGGTTATTGGGCGCTGGCGACGATGGCGCTGCTGGCCGGCTCGAAGGCCTGCGTGCACGTCGTGCTGCGGCAACTGCGCCGCGGCGGCTACAACCTGAAGGCGGTCGCGATCGTCGGCGGCACGCCGGCCGCGCGGCGGCTGATCGCACAGATGCGGGCACGGCCGGAAGCGGGCTTCAACCCGGTGTGCGTGTACGACGAAAGCGAAGCGCCGGGCGAAGTCGCACTCGACAACGTGCGGATCGAGCGGCAGTTCGAATCGCTGGTGTGGCTGGTGCGCAGCCGGGCGATCAGCGAGCTGTGGCTCACGCTGCCGGTTTCGGAGGAGCGCCGGATTCACCAGATCGTGACGGTGTTCCGCCACGACTTCGTGAATATCCGCTTCATCCCGGACGTGCGCACGCTGTCGTTCTTCAACCAGGAGGTGGTCGAGGTGCTCGGCGTGCCGGCGATCAACCTCGCGGCGTCGCCGATCACCGATGTGCGGATCCTGCCGAAATTCGTGTTCGACCGGCTGTTCGCGCTGGCCGCGCTCGCGATGCTCGCGCCGGTGATGGTGCTGATCGCCGGCCTGATCAAGCTGACGTCGCGCGGGCCGGTGTTCTTCCGCCAGAAGCGCAAGGGCATCGACGGGCACGAGTTCGAGATCTACAAGTTCCGCTCGATGAAGGTGCATCAGGAAGTGTCCGGGCAGGTCACGCAGGCGACCAAGAACGACACGCGCGTGACGCCGGTCGGCCGGTTCCTGCGCCGCACGAGCCTCGATGAACTGCCGCAGTTCATCAACGTGCTGAAGGGCGAGATGTCGGTCGTCGGCCCGCGCCCGCATGCGCTCGCGCACGACGACATCTACAAGGATCTGGTCAAGGGCTACATGTTCCGCTACCGGATCAAGCCCGGCATCACCGGGTGGGCGCAGATCAACGGCTTTCGCGGCGAGACCGATCAGATCGAGAAGATGATGGGACGCGTGAAGCTCGATCTGTACTACATGCAGAACTGGTCGTTCTGGCTCGACATCAAGATCGTCGCGCTGACGCTCTGGAAAGGCTTCACCGGCAGCAACGCTTATTGAGCGCCCCGGGCCTGCCGCTTCGCGCCGGGTCCCCGACGGGACTTTCGGCGGAGCGGAACACCCGGGGCGGCCCGGCATTTTTCCGAGCGGCAGTGCCATGCAGGCATTCCGGTTTAACGATTTTCGAATCATTGGTCACGAGGTCCGACACATCATGAATCTGACTATCATCGGCAGCGGTTACGTAGGTCTTGTCACCGGCGCCTGTCTCGCCGACATCGGGCACGACGTGTTCTGTCTCGACGTCGACCAGGCAAAGATCGACGTCCTGAACAACGGCGGCGTGCCGATCCACGAGCCGGGCCTCAAGGAAGTCATCGCGCGCAACCGCGCGGCCGGCCGCCTGCGCTTCTCGACCGACGTCGAAGCCGCGGTCGCGCACGGCGACGTGCAGTTCATCGCGGTCGGCACGCCGCCCGACGAGGACGGCTCGGCCGACCTGCAATACGTGCTCGCGGCGGCGCGCAACATCGGCCGCTATATGACGGGCTTCAAGGTGATCGTCGACAAGTCGACGGTGCCGGTCGGCACGGCCGAGCGCGTGCGCGCCGCGGTCGCCGAGGAGCTCGCGAAGCGGGGCGGCGACCAGATGTTCTCGGTCGTGTCGAATCCGGAATTCCTGAAGGAAGGCGCGGCAGTCGACGATTTCACGCGGCCGGACCGCATCGTGATCGGCTGCGACGACGATGTACCGGGCGAGCGCGCCCGCGAGCTGATGAAGAAGCTGTACGCGCCGTTCAACCGCAACCACGAACGCACGCTGTACATGGACGTGCGCTCGGCCGAGTTCACCAAATACGCGGCGAACGCGATGCTCGCGACGCGCATCTCGTTCATGAACGAGCTGGCGAACCTCGCCGACCGCTTCGGCGCGGATATCGAGTCGGTGCGCCGCGGGATCGGTTCCGACCCGCGCATCGGTTATCACTTCCTGTATGCCGGCTGCGGCTACGGCGGCTCGTGCTTCCCGAAGGACGTCGAGGCGCTGATCCGCACGGCCGACGAGCACGGACAGGCGCTGCAGATCCTGAAGGCCGTGTCGGCGGTCAACGCCACGCAAAAGCGCGTGCTCGCCGACAAGATCGTCGCGCGCTTCGGCGAAGACCTGACCGGCCGCACGTTCGCGGTCTGGGGCCTCGCGTTCAAGCCGAACACCGACGACATGCGCGAAGCGCCGAGCCGCGAGCTGATCGCCGAGCTGCTGTCGCGCGGCGCGCGTGTAGCCGCGTACGACCCGGTCGCGCAGCAGGAAGCGCGCCGCGTGATCGCGCTCGACCTCGCCGATCACCCGAGCTGGCTCGAGCGCCTGACCTTCGTCGACGACGAAGCGCAGGCCGCGCGCGATGCCGACGCGCTCGTGATCGTCACCGAATGGAAGGTATTCAAGAGCCCCGACTTCGTCGCGCTCGGCCGTCTGTGGAAGGCGCCGGTGATCTTCGACGGCCGCAACCTGTACGAGCCGGAGACGATGAGCGAGCAGGGCATCGAATACCACCCGATCGGCCGGCCGGGCTCGCGCCAGGCCGTCGCGGCCCGCGTGCCGGGCACCGCGCGCGCCAGCGCGTAACCCTTTCCCGTCACTCGTTACGAGGCGTCATGTTCCGGAACATCCTGATCGTCTGCCACGCGAACGTCTGCCGCAGTCCGGCGGCGGAAATGCTGTTCAAGTCGCACCTCGCGTCACGCGGCGGGCCGCGCCCGACGTTTCACTCGGCCGGCGTGCATGCGAACGACGGCGACGGCATCGATCCGGTGATGCGGCGACTGCTCGCCGAGCGGGGCGTCGATGCGACGACTCACCGCTCGCGGCGGCTGTCGCGCCGGATCGTGCGCGACGCCGACCTGATTCTCGTCAGCGAGCGCGGACAGATCGCGGCCGTCGAAGCGGTCGATCCGTTCGCGCGCGGCAAGGTCCACCTGCTTGGCAAGTGGGAAGGGGCCGAGATTGCCGATCCGCACGGCGGCCCCGAGGCCGATTACCGCGAGAGCTACTCGCAGATCGAACGTCTGGTTCAAGGATGGCTACAGAAACTATGCTGAAACGCCCGATGCGCCCGGTGGCGCTTGCCGTCGCGCTGACGACTTTCCTGTCAGCCTGTGCAACCGCGCCCGGCAACTACCTCGACTCGTCGAACCTGAAGGACGAAGGCCGGCAGCAAGCGGCCGAGACCTATCCGGTTCATTACATCGACGCCAAAGTGGTGATGGACCAGCTGCAGAAGCAGCAGGTCGAGCATCCGCTGCCGCCGGGACGTTATACCGATCCGTCGCAATACGTGTACCGCGTCGGCCCGCAGGACATCCTCGGCGTCACCGTGTGGGACCACCCCGAACTGACGACGCCGCAGGGCCAGTCGTTCTCGAGCGGCGGCAACACGACGCAGACGATCGCGGGCGCGCTGCAGCAGCCCTATTCGTCGTCGCTGCCGGGCCAGGCCGATCCTTACGGCCAGACGGTGTCCGCCGACGGCACGATTTTCTTCCCGTTCGTCGGCCGTATCCACGTGGCGGGCAAGACGATCGCGCAGACCCGTGACGAGCTGGCCACGCGTCTCGCGCGTTATGTGAAGAATCCGCAGCTCGACGTGCGCGTGCTGTCGTTCCGCAGCCAGAAGGTGCAGGTGACGGGCGAAGTGAAGACGCCGGGCCCGCTCGCGGTGAGCGACGTGCCGCTGACGCTCGTCGACGCGATTTCGCGCTCGGGCGGCTCGACCACCGACGCCGACCTGCAGCGCGTGCGCCTGACGCGCGACGGCAAGCTCTACACGCTCGACGCGAACGGCGTGCTCGATCGCGGCGAAGTGCGGCAGAACGTGATGCTGCAGCCGGGCGACATCGTCAACGTGCCGGACCGCAGCGACAGCCGCGTGTTCATCATGGGCGAGGTCAAGACGCCGGTCACGGTGCCGATGCTCAAGGGCAAGCTGACCATCGCCGATGCATTGACGGCGGGCGGCGGCATCCTCGACACCGATGCGAACCCGCGCAAGATCTACGTGATGCGCGGGATGCGCGACAACCCGACGAAGCCTGAAGTGTTCCGTCTCGACATGACGCAGCCCGATGCGCTGATGCTGTCGAGCCGCTTCCCGCTTCAACCGCTCGACGTCGTCTACGTCAGCACGGCCAGCTCGGTGCAGTTCAACCGTGTGCTGCAGCAGGTGCTGCCGACGATCCAGACGATTTTCTTCATGAAGCAAATCACGCGCTGATAGCCCGCCGGGGCGGCGCCTCCGCCCCGGCACCACTCAAGCGGGAACGAATGGTGAACACGCAAGCGAAACACTCCTACGCGGATCTGTCCGTGAAAACCGAGGAAGAGGACGTCGTCCTCGGCCAGTTGCTCCAGGTGATCATGGACGACATCTGGCTGCTGCTCGGCATCGCGGTGACGGTCATCGCGCTCGCCGGCCTCTACTGCTACATCGCGAAGCCGGTCTACCAGGCCGATGTGCACGTGCGGGTCGAGAGCAACGACAACACGTCGCAGGCGCTGACGCAGACGCAGACCGGCGCGATGATCAACACCGGTCCGCAGCAGGCGCAGACCGATGCGGAAATCGAAATCATCAAGAGCCGCGGCGTCGTTGCGCCGGTCGTCGAGCAGTTCAAGCTGAACTTCTCGGTCATGCCGAAGACGCTGCCGGTGATCGGCAGCCTCGCCGCGCGCGTCGCGACGCCGGGCGTGCCGGCGCGGCCGTGGCTCGGCCTCAAGTCGTATGCATGGGGCGGTGAAGTCGCCGACATCGATTCGATCAGCGTCGCGCCCGCGCTCGAAGGCAAGAAGCTGACGCTGACGGTCGGCCCGAACGACACCTATGCGCTGGCCGACGAGAGCGGCGGCCGGCTGCTGTCGGGCCGCGTCGGCGAATCGGCGCAGGGCGGCGGCGTGACGCTGCTCGTGCAGAAGCTCGTCGCGCGCCCCGGCACGCAGTTCACGGTGGTCCGCTACAACGATCTCGACGCGATCAGCGGCTTCCAGACCGGCATCCAGGTGACCGAGCAGGGCAAGCAGACGGGCGTCGTGCAGATCTCGCTCGAAGGCAAGGACCCGGACCAGACCGCCGCGATCGCGAACGCGCTCGCGCAGTCGTACCTGAACCAGCACGTGGTCGCGAAGCAGGCCGAAACGACCAAGATGCTCGACTTCCTGAAGGGCGAGGAACCGCGCCTGAAGTCCGACCTCGAACGCGCGGAAGCCGCGCTGACGCAGTACCAGCGCACGTCGGGCTCGATCAACGCGAGCGACGAGGCGAAGGTCTACCTCGAGGGCAGCGTGCAGTACGAGCAGCAGATCGCCGCGCAGCGCCTGCAACTCGCGTCGCTTGCGCAGCGCTTCACCGATTCGCATCCGATGGTGATCGCCGCGAAGCAGCAGCTCGCGGAGCTGCAGGGCGAGAAGGACAAGTTCAGCAACCGCTTCCGCAGCCTGCCGGCGACCGAAGTGAAGGCCGTCCAGCTGCAGCGCGACGCGAAGGTCGCCGAGGACATCTACGTGCTGCTGCTGAACCGCGTGCAGGAGCTGTCGGTGCAGAAGGCCGGCACGGGCGGCAACATCCACCTCGTCGATTCGGCGCTGCGTCCGGGAGACCCGGTCAAGCCGAAGAAGGTGCTGATCCTGTCGGCCGCGGTGTTCCTCGGGCTGATCCTTGGCACCGGCGTCGTGTTCCTGCGCCGCAACATGTTCCAGGGCATCGAGGATCCCGACCGCGTCGAGCGTGCGTTCAACCTGCCGCTGTACGGGCTGGTGCCGCAAAGCGCCGAGCTGGCGAAGCTCGACGCCGCGGCCGAGAAGGGCGGCGGCCGCGCGCGGCCGATCCTGGCGAGCCTGCGTCCGAAGGATCTCAGCGTCGAGAGCCTGCGCAGCCTGCGCACCGCGATGCAGTTCGCGATGATGGACGCGAAGAACCGCGTGATCGTGCTGACCGGCCCGACGCCCGGCATCGGCAAGAGCTTCCTCGCGGTCAACCTCGCGGTGCTGCTCGCGCATTCGGGCAAGCGCGTGCTGCTGGTCGACGCCGACATGCGGCGCGGCCTGCTCGACCGCTACTTCGGCCTCACTCCGCAGCCGGGCCTGTCCGAGTTGCTGAGCGACCAGTCGGCGCTCGAGGACGCGGTGCGCGAGACGCCGATTCCGGGCCTGTCGTTCATCGCGGCCGGCACGCGCCCGCCGAACCCGTCGGAACTGCTGATGTCGACGCGCCTGCCGCAATACCTCGAAGGGCTCAGCAAGCGTTACGACGTCGTGCTGATCGATTCGCCGCCGGTGCTGGCGGTGACCGACGCGACCATCATCGGCCGCATGGCCGGCTCGACGTTCCTCGTGCTGCGCTCGGGCATGCATACCGAAGGCGAGATCGCCGACGCGATCAAGCGCCTGCGCACCGCGGGCGTCGATCTGGAAGGCGGGATCTTCAACGGCGTGCCGCCGAAGTCGCGCGGCTACGGCCGCGGTTATGCGGCCGTGCACGAATATCTGAGCGCCTGACCGGCCGACTGGAGAACCGCCATGAAAATTTCCGTGCTCGTTCCGACCTACCGGCGTCCCGCCGACCTCGCGCGCTGCCTGCTGGCGCTGCAGCGGCAGCACCGGCTGCCCGACGAGGTGATCGTCGTCGCGCGCCCGGAGGACGACGCCACGCACGAACGGCTCGCCGATCCGTCGGTCGGCGGCGCGCTGCCGCTGCGTATCGTGCCGGTCGATGTGCCGGGGCAGGTCGCCGCGCTGAACAAGGGGCTCGACTCCGCGCAAGGCGACATCGTCGCGATCACCGACGACGATGCGGCGCCGCACCCCGACTGGCTCGCGCGCATCGAGTCCGCGTTCCTGTCCGATCCGCGCGTGGGCGCGGTCGGCGGTCGCGACTGGGTGCACGAGAAGGGCCGCCTGCTCGACGAATCGCGCGAGCTGGTCGGCCGGCTCACGCTGTCGGGCAAGATCGTCGGCAATCATCACCTGGGTGTCGGCGGCGCGCGCGAAGTCGACACGCTGAAGGGCGCGAACATGAGCTACCGGCGCTCGGCGATCGGCGGGCTGCGTTTCGATACGCGGCTGCGCGGCGCCGGCGCGCAGACCCACAACGACACCGCGTTCAGCATGGAAGTGCAGCGCGCGGGCTGGAAGCTGGTGTACGACCCGGCGATCGCCGTCGATCACTATCCGGCCGAACGCTTCGACGACGACCGGCGCGACGCGGCGTCGCTGAACGCGATCAGCAACGGCGCGTACAACCTGCAACTGACGCTGCGCGAGCATCTGCCGCCGGTACGGCGCGAGATCGCGTGGTGGTGGTGGGCGCTGGTCGGCACGCGCGTCTATCCGGGCTTCGCGCACGTGCTGCTGTCGCTGCATACCGCGCGGCGCGGCCGCGTGCTCGCGCACTGGCGCGCGGTGCGCCGCGGCGCGCGCGATGCGCGTCGCGCCACCGTCGCCCCGCACCGTGCGGCCATGCCGCCGGTGACGTCATGAACGCGCCGCGCGCGATGCCGCGCGCGGCCGAACCCGGAGCGCTTGAATGACCGCGACCAAAATCCACGTCCATCTGTTTTACGGCGCCGATCCGCGTACCTACCGGAAAGGCGAGAACATCGGCTGCCTGTACGGTTATCACCATGCCGAATCCGACGAATTCCGGCTGTCCTATTCGCAGGACGGCGGCGAGAACCGCATCGCCAGCCTCGCGCGCCGCGCGCTGAAGGCGGCGCTCGGTTTCGACGTCGTGCATGCGTGGCGCAACCGCGCCGCGCTGCTGAATACCGACGTGATCTGGACGCACACCGAACAGGAGCATCTCGCCGCGTCGCTGATCCTCAAGTTCGCCGGCGCGCAGGGCAAGCGCCCGCTGCTGCTCGCGCAGAGCGTGTGGCTGTTCGACAAGTGGGGCACGTTCGGCGGCCCGCGCCGCTGGCTGTACCGCAAGCTGCTCGCGCGTGCCGACACGCTGACCACGCTCGCTCGCGACAACGCCGAGCTGTGCCGTCGTTATCTCGGGCGCGATGCGGAGTTCGTCTACTACGGGCTCAACACGCAGGACTTCCCGATCACCGAGCCGCGCCAGTGGCAGCCGAACCGGCCGCTGCGGATCGCGGCGATCGGCAACGACCGCGACCGCGACTGGCGCACGTTCCTCGCCGCGTTCGGTGGCGACGAACGCTACGACGTGCGGCTCGCGACGCGCCGCCGCGTGCCGCGCGAGTGGCATGCGCCGAACGTGAAGATCGGCTCGGCGTCGGGGCTCGCGAAGCAGCACGAGCTGTACGCGTGGGCCGACGTGATCGTCGTGCCGCTGCGGCCGAACTTCCATGCGTCGGGCATCACCGTGATGCTCGAGGCGGCAGCCGTCGGCAAGCCGATGATCGTGTCCGACGTTGGCGGGCTCAGCGACTACTTCCCGCACGATACGGCCGCCTATGTGCCGGCGTTCGACGCGCAGGCGATGCGCCAGGCCGCCGACCGATTCGCGGCCGATCCGGTCGCGGCGCTCGACTGCGCGCGGGCTGCCGCCGCGTGCCTGCGCGAGCGCGACCTGACCACGCAGGCGTTCGCCGAGCAGCACGTGCGGATCACGCGCGACATGCTGCGCCGGCGCCGGACGCCGGCGGCCGCGGGGCGGGCGATGCCGCTCGCGGATTCGCGTCCTTCGTCGCGGTGAGTGCGCATCGATGAGTACGATTACCGCCGAACGCGCACCGTCGCGCAACCGCAGCTGGTTTGCCGAGCCGAAACACTGGGCCGGGCAGGCCGGGCTGTGGACGTTCACCGCCGCGCTGATCGCCGTTCACCAGGGCAAGGTGCTGACGCTCGCGTTTCCGGTGCTGGCCATCGCGGTCGGTATCTGGCTGTATTTCAAGAGCCCGGCGCGCTACGTCGGCTTCATGTGGTGGGTGTGGTTCCTGAGCCCGGAAGTGCGGCGTCTCGCCGACTGGTCGAAGGGCGCGTTCACGCCGACAAGCCTGATCCAGGTCGCGCCGCTCGCGGTGACGATGATCGCCGGCTTCGGGCTGATCCGGCATTACCGCGTGCTCGCGCAGCGGCGCGGGATACCCGTGCTGTTGATGCTGTTCGGGCTCATGTACGCGTACCTCGTCGGGATCGTGTCGAGCGGCGTGATGGCCGCGACCTACGACCTTGCGAACTGGGTGTACCCGGTGCTGATCGGTTTTCACATCATGGTCAACGCGCGCGATTATCCCGAGTACCGCGACGTGCTGCTGTCCACGTTCATGTGGGGCATGCTCGTGATGGGCGTGTACGGGGTCGTGCAGTACTTCGTGATGCCGCAGTGGGACGTGCTGTGGATGATCGGGTCGGACATGGGTTCGCAGGGCGAGCCGGTGCCCTATGGCGTGCGCGTGTTCAGCACGATGAACTCGTCGGGGCCGTTCGCGTTCGCGATGATGGGCGCGCTGGTGTTCGTGCTCGCGGCGCCGCAGAAGATCCGCTGGGTCGCGGGGGCGGCCGGCTTCGTGTCGTTCGCGCTGTGTCTGGTGCGCTCGACGTGGGGCGGCTGGGTGATCGCGCTTGCGATCCAGCTCGCGCAGTCGAACAACCGCGTGCGGATGCGGATCCTCATCAGCGGCGTCGTGCTGGTCGGCCTGTGCGTGCCGCTCCTGACCGTCGGGCCGGTGGCCGACCGTCTCGGCCAGCGTCTCCAGTCGATCACGAACCTGAAGGACGACCGCAGCTACGACGACCGCAACAAGTTCTACGCGACCTTCGCGCAGACGGCGTTCACCGACGTCGCCGGCGAAGGGATGGGCGCGACGGGCGCATCCACGAAGCTGTCGAGCGACAGCGGCGAGCTCGGCAAGTACGGCAGCTTCGACAGCGGCGTGATGAACGTGCCGTTCGTGCTCGGCTGGCCCGGCACGCTGCTGTATCTCGCCGGGGTCGTGATGCTGTTCGGCCGCACGCTGCGCGCGGCGTTCAAGCTGCGCAAGGACAAGTTCGTCGGCGCCTGCCTGAGCCTGTGCCTGTCGACGTTCGCGATGCTCGTGTTCACGAACTCGCTGATCGGCACGGGCGGCCTGCTGATGTTCACAGCCATTTTTTCGATTCTTTCCGCGGCGCACTGGCAAAAGGCGCAACGCCTGCTGGCCGCCGCGCGTTCACGGGGAGGCGAGCATTGAGAATCGCGATCGTCACGCATGTCGTGCGACATAACGACGGGCAGGGCCGCGTCAATTACGAAATCGCGCGCGCGGCGCTGGCCGAGCACTACGAGGTCACGCTGGTCGCATCGCACGTCGCACCCGAGCTGCTGGCCGACCCGCGCGTGCACTGGGTGCCCGTGAAGGTCGGCGGCTTCTGGCCGTCGAATCTCGTCAAGCAGCAGGTGTTCGCGCTGAAGAGCGCGTGGTGGCTGCGCGCGCACCGCGGCGACTACGACGTGCTGCACGTGAACGGCTTCATTTCGTGGATCAAGGCCGACGTGAATACCGCGCACTTCGTGCACGGCGGCTGGTTCAAGAGCCCGTACTACCCGTTCGGGCCCACGAAGGGGCTGTGGTCGGCTTACCAGTACGTCTACACGCGCGTGAACACCGTGCTCGAGCGCTGGGCGTACCGGCGTTCGCGCGCGATCACCGCCGTGTCGCAGAAAGTGGCCGACGAGATCGCCGCGCTCGGCATCGACAGCCGCAAGATCAGTGTGATCTACAACGGCGTCGACGGCAGCGCGTTCGCGGGCGCGCAAGCCGACCGCGCGGCGTTCAAGCTGCCGGACGACGCGTTCCTGCTGCTGTTCGTCGGCGACCTGCGCACGCCGCGCAAGAACCTCGGCACCGTGCTGAAGGCGCTGACGAAGCTGCCGGCGAACGTCCATCTCGCGGTGGCCGGGTATCTGCCCGGCAGCCCGTATCCGGACGAGGCGCGCGCGCTCGGCATCGATTCGCGCGTGCATTTCCTCGGCCTGGTGAAGAACATGCCGACGCTGATGCGCTCGGTCGACGCGTATGTATTTCCGTCGCGCTACGAAGCGATGAGCCTGTCGCTGCTGGAGGCGATGGCGGCCGGGCTGCCGGTCGTCACCGCGCGCACGGCGGGCGGCGCGGAAATCATCACGCGCGAATGCGGGATCGTGCTGGAGGATCCGGACGATCCGGCCGCGCTCGCGCAGGCGATCGGCTCGCTCGCGGCATCGCGCGACACCTGCCGCGCGATGGGCGACGCGGCCCGCGAACTGATGACCCGTTTCGGCTGGGCGCACATGGGCGCCCAGTACATCGCGCTTTATCGGCGCATCGGAGAACCATCGCAGCCGGTGGCGTTCGAGCACGTCGAAGATGCGGTCACGCAGGAGCAATCGTGTTGACGTCATCCGCCGCCTCACGGCGGCGGATTCCCACACCTGGCGATGCACGTCCGCATCGGAGAATGTTCAGCGCAGCGTTGGTATCGCGATCATGCACAACACCACAGTCACTGCAGGCCCACTCCCTTATTCGCAGTCCCGCGATACCTTTCGGCCGCGTCGTGCTGTCTTTCGACCCGCACGCCGAACAGGACTGGGTAGAACCGCTTTCGTCCACTTCCTCGAACGTGGCCCCGTGCGCTATCGCCTTGTAACGGAGCTTGCTGCGGAAGGACGACCAGGACGCGTCGTAGACGCTCTTCGCCATCCTGGTTCTGGCGAGTTTCGCGGCCGACACGTTGCCGACCGCGATGTAGTCGAAGCGCCGAACCAGATCGAGCGCGAGCTTGTGCTGGAAATCGGCGCGGGCATTCGCCACCTTGGCATGCAGTTTCGCGATATGCCGCTTATGCTTTCGTGCCCGTTGCGCTTTCGCCAGCTTTTCCGCCGCTCGGCGTCCGAACTGGTCGTTGGGCAGCTTCTCTCCAGTCGAAAGTGTTGCGAAGTCTTTCAGACCGAGATCGATGCCGACACCGGAACGGATCGGGCGCGCTTGAACATCGGGCATTTCGATCGCGATGTTGAGAAACCAGTTGCCGCGCGCATCCTGCGCAAAGTTGGTCCCATCCTTGATCTTGCCTTCGGGAAGCGGGCGACTATTGAATACGCGGAAAGTATTGCCGGCAAAGCGAAATGCATCACCTTCGCGCTTCAGGTCACGTCCCTTCAACGGCACCCAGCCAAGCGATTTCCTGCCGCGATAGCGCAAGTAAGGGCGACGGCACTGATTACGCGACTTCGCGTATCTCTCGCACGTTGCGTTGACCGTGCCGGAATGGATGCCGAGTTCCTTGCTGCTGCCGGCCGTCAGCACGTTCAGATCGAAACCCGTCGGCCACTTCTTGCGCCATCTGAGCGCGTGCTTTTGCGTGTCGTTGCAGAAGTTCCAGACGTAGTTCACCGCACGGCTCTGTTTGTTCAAGAGTCCGTTGAGCGACTTCACCCGGTAGCGGTAGACAAGGATCATGCCGGCCATCCTAACTCGTGGAAGAAGCTGCCTGTCAAGAGCGCACCTTTCCTCTTCGCCATGCGTCCCGAAGGAAGTTCCCTCGCGGGACATGGCGAGGTTTTTCGGAGCAACTAATGAATCAATCTTCCCGGCCGATCAAATCGTTGCAGATCGGTATGCACTGGTTCCCCGAACGCGCGGGCGGCCTTGACCGGATGTATTACTCGCTCGTCGGCGCGCTACCGGGCGCTGGCGTCGAGGTGCGCGGGCTCGTCGCGGGCTCGCCGAAGGTCGCCGACGACACGGGCGGCGCGATCCAGGGCTTCGGTCCCGCATCGGAACCGCTCGCGCGCCGGATGCTCGCCGCGCGGCGCGCGCTGCGCGAGGAGATCCGCAGCGAGCGGCCGGACGTGATTTCGTCGCACTTCGCGCTGTACACGTTCCCGGGTCTCGATGTGACGCGCGGGATTCCGCAGGTGTCGCACTTCCAGGGGCCGTGGGCCGACGAAAGCCAGGTCGAGGGCGCCGCTTCCCTCGGGCAGCGCGCGAAGCGCTATCTCGAACAGGCCGTCTATACGCGTTCGTCGCGGCTGATCGTGCTGTCGCAGGCGTTCGGCCAGATCCTGACGAACCGCTACGGGATCGAGCCGTCGCGCGTGCGCGTGATTCCCGGCTGCGTCGATACCGCACAGTTCGACACGCCGCTCACGCCCGTCGAGGCGCGACACAAGCTGCAGCTGCCGCAGGACCGGCCGATCGTGCTGGCCGTGCGCCGGCTCGTGCGGCGCATGGGGCTGGAGGATCTGATCGACGCGATCGGCCTCATCAAGCACCGTCAACCGGACGTGCTGCTGCTGATCGCCGGCAAGGGCAAGATCGGCGAGGAACTGCAGCAGCGCATCGATGGGGCGGGGTTGCAGGACAACGTGAAGCTGCTCGGCTTCGTGCCCGACCATCATCTCGCGGCGCTGTACCGCGCGGCGACGGTCAGCGTCGTGCCGACGGTCGCGCTCGAGGGGTTCGGGCTGATTACCGTCGAATCGCTCGCGTCCGGCACACCCGTGCTGGTCACGCCGGTCGGCGGGCTGCCGGAGGCGGTCGCGGGGCTGTCCGACGATCTCGTGCTGCCGTCGACCGGCGCGGACGCGATCGCGGAAGGGCTCGGCGCCGCACTGTCGGGCGCGATCACGCTGCCCGACGAGTTCGCGTGCAAGCGCTACGCGCGCGATCATTTCGATAACGCGGTGATCGCGCGGCGCGTCGCCAGCGTGTACGAAGAGGCGATCCAGACGGCGGGCTGAACCCCGGCGGCACGCAACCGGCGTGCCGAAACGAAGGTCGAACCGGTGCGCGTGCGCGGCCGGTTCGTGCGCCGGCCGCCCGAAGCGGGCGGGCCGGCTTTCCCCATGATGCGATTCGCATCACCGGCACGCGTCACGCGCGCCTGAGCGTCGCGGCCCATACGCCGAGCGCGGCAACGCTCACGACCGCGCCGAGCGCACACACACCCGTCCATCCGGCGCGCGCATACATCATCGTCGACGCAATCGCACCCAGCCCGCTCCCGGCCGAGTAGAACAGCATGTAGCAGCCGACGAGGCGCGCATGCGCATCGGGCCGCGCACCGAGAATCATGCTCTGGTTGACGACGTGGACGGCCTGCCCGCCGATGTCGAGCAGCACGATGCCGACGATCAGCAGTGCAATCGACGTAGTACCGAACGCGAGCGGCAGCCACGAGAGCGCGAGCAGCGCGAGCGCGGCGCCGGTCGTCGTTTCGCCGCGCCCGCGATCCGCGAGCCGGCCCGCACGCGTGGCCGCCGCCGCGCCCAGCGCGCCGACCAGGCCGAACGCGCCGATCTGCGTATGCGACATCGAATGCGGCGGCGCGCTCAGCGGCAGCACGAGCGCGCTCCAGAAGATGCTGAACGCCGCGAACATCAGCAGTGCGATCGCGCCGCGTACGCGCAGCACGCGTTCATCGCGCAGCAGCGACACCATCGAGCGCAGCAACGCCGCGTAGCCGATGCGTTCGCGCGGCCCGTTCGTGTCGGGCAACAGCCGTGACAGCACGACGAGCATGGCGATCGCGAGCGCGCCCGACACGAGATAGACCGCGCGCCAGCCGGCTACGTCGGTGACGACGCCCGCCAGCGAGCGCGCGGCCAGCAGCCCGATCACGACGCCGCCCTGCGCGGCGCCCACCACACGCCCGCGTTCGCCGGCGCCCGCGAGTGCGGCCGAACACGCGATCAGCCCTTGCGTCATCGCGGTGCCGAGCAGGCCGACCGCGACCATTCCCGCCAGCAGCGCGATGCGCGTCGACGCCGCGGCCACGCCGATGCAAGCCGCCGTCAGCAGCAGAAGCTGCACGGTGATCAGGCGCTTGCGGTTCAGCAGGTCGCCGAGCGGCACGACGAACAGCAGCGCGAGCGCACAGCCGAGCTGCGTCGCGGTGATGACGCCGCCGACGGACGCTTGCGACACGCCGAAATCCCGCGCGATCGAATCGAGCAGTGGCTGCGCGTAGTAGACGTTCGCGACGCTCGCCGCGCAGCAGACGGCCAGCAGCGCGACGCTGGCCGCGGACAGGCGGCCGCCGTCGGCCGGATGCGCCGCGTTCGATGCGTTCGACGCCACGGTACTTGAATGACAGGAAGACTCCACGGGTTTCCTCACGCAATGTAGTTGCAATTTGAAACTAGTGTGAGTGTAGGAAAAGTAGTTTTAAAATGCAACGTGTTGTGCGGCGGGCGACGGACCCGCGCACGGATGGCCGGCGCTGCCGCGAAGGCGGCCGGCACGATTGCGGAGAGGAACATGGCCAGGCAGAAAAGTCTTGCGGATTCGCCGTGCCCGGTGGCGCGGGCGACCGATATCGTCGGCGATCGCTGGGCGTTGCTGATCGTGCGCGATGCGTTCGACGGCGTGCGCCGGTTCGGCGATTTCCGCGCGAGCCTCGGCGTCGCGAGCAACATCCTGTCCGACCGGCTCAGGATGCTGGTGGACGCCGGCGTGTTCGACGTCGTGCCGGCGTCGGACGGCACCGCGTATCAGGAGTACGCGCTGACCAAAAAGGGCGAGGGGTTGTTTCCGGTCATCGTGATGCTGCGGCAGTGGGGCGAGGCGAACCTGTTCGCACGCGGCGAGCCGCATTCGGTGCTGGTCGATCGCCACACGGGGCGGGCGATCCGCAAGCTCGCGCTGCGGCACGACGACGGGCGGCCCGTGAAGGCGGCCGAGACGATCGTGCGGAAGCTCGACGACGAAGCAGGCGCGACGCGGCGGTGAGCGTCATGCGCGGCCGTCGCACCGTCGGATAGACTGTCGCGATCGTCGTCGACCGGAGCCGAATCACCATGACCCATCCGCTGGATTCCGCCGGCTATCGGCTGCTGCTCGACCTGCAGTGCCGTATCCACGACCACGGCGAGCGCGAGGGAGCCGAGGACGGGTATGACCATACGGATCCGGCGGAACCGTTGTGGCAGACCGATTTCAACCATGTCGTCGTCGCGCCGATGCGGGCCGGGCTGCATGTCCGGTACTTCGGCGACGCGTGGGAGGAGCCGTTCGACTGGACACTGCAATGTCTTGCGGAACGGGACGTCGCGGATCTCGTGACCGATCTGGCGTTCAGCGGCCCGGACGAAGGGGCGAACGGCACGCGCGAATGGGATTTCGGTCCGCTGCTCGATTCGGACGCGCGCTTCCCGATGCTGCGTTCGCTGTACGTGAAGCCGACCGAGCCGGCCGATCACAACGTGTCGATGATCGTTCGCCGGGACCTCATCATGGAGGAGGGCGGCGAGATTGCCCGCTTCGCTGCGAAGGCGCCGTTTCTCACCGAGCTGACGGTGCCGAATGCACCCGATGCGCACTTCTTCGAGGTACCGCTGCCGCATCTGAACCGGCTGCGCATTGGCGGCGGATACGACACGCAGCAGTTCATCGATCGTCTTGCCGGCAGCGACAACCTGCTGTCGCTCGGCTGGCTCGATTTTTCCGAATCGACGGAGCTGCACTCGACGTGGAAGCACAAGCGCGATGCCGGCAGCGTGACGTCGTTCGATGCCTACGAGCGTTTGCTGAAGAGTAACGCCGGCCAGCGGCTCCACACGCTGGCGTTGAGGAATACCTGTCTCGATCGCGAACAACTCGAAGCGCTGCAGGCACTGCATCCGCGGCTTCAGTTCATGGTGATCCAGGCCGGCAGTGGCGGCTACGTGAGTCATTTCAAGGGCAACGTCTTTCCGTGGCGTCACCTGATCCAGCGCGACCCCGGCGACGCGTGACCGCAATGAACGCACCAGGTCAATCCGTAGCCGGCAGCGCCTGACTCGCGGGCGATGCGCCGCGATGCGCATCGGGCCGGACCAGTGTCGCAAGCAGCGCGGCCGTGACCAGCAGCGCGACCGACACGGCCGTTTCGATCCGCAACCCGTCCACGACCTGCCACGCGCCGCCGCCACCGGCGAGCGCGCCGAACGCCGCCACGCCCATCGCGCCGCCGGCCTGCCGCGCGGTATTCAGCACGGCCGACGCGATGCCGGCCCGCTCGGGTGCGACCGACGCGAGCACGGCCGTCGTCATCGCCGGCACCGCGAAACCCATGCCCGACGGAATCAGCAGGAACGGCACGAGCAGGAAGGCCAGCGGCGTCGACGCGTCGACGAAATGCAGCGACCCGTAACCGAGCGCGGCGACGAGCGCACCCGCCAGCATCGGCACGCGCGGGCCGTGACGTGCAACGATCCGGCCGCTCGCGAGATTCGACAGCAGGAAGCCGCCCGTCAGCGGCAGGAACGCGAGGCCCGCCTGCAACGCCGATTCGCCGCGTGCGCGCTGCAGGTAGAGCGCGAGCACGAACACGGTGCCGTAGTACGTGAGGTTCACGCAGATCCCGAACAGCACGGCCGCGCTGAACGTGCGATGGCGGAACAGCGACAGCGGCAGCATCGGCGTGGCCGTACGCGACTCGACCGCGACGAACGCGAGCGCGGCGAGCGCCGCCAGCGCGAAACCGCCGGCGACGACCGGATGCGTGAAGCCGAGCGGCCGCCATTCGATCACGGCGCCGGTCAGCGCGGTCAGCATCGCGATCGCGATGAGCTGGCCGCGCAGGTCGAGCGCGCGGGTGGACCGGGACGGTGCGGCTGGCGCCTCAGTCGCCGCTGTTGCGCGGCGCGAGGGCACCCACGCGAACGCGGCCGCGAGCCCCGCCGCGCATAACGGCAGGTTCACGAGAAAGATGCCGCGCCAACCCCACGCCGCGATCAGCAGGCCGCCGACGACCGGGCCGGCCGCGATCGAGATCGAGCCGGCCGCCGTCCACCAGCCGACGGCGCGCGCGCGCAGGTGCGGGTCGTGCCGGCACGCGTCGTTGAGCAGCGCGAGCGAATTGGGCAGCATCGCCGCGGCGCCGACGCCCTGCAGCGCGCGGGCCGCGATCAGCATCGCGGGCGCACTCGCGGCGCCGCACGCGAGCGATGCGAGCGCGAACAGCACGAGGCCCGCGACATACAGGCGGCGCGCGCCGAAGCGGTCGCCGAGCGCGCCGCCCGACAGCATCAGCACCGCGAACGCGAGCGTGTACGCATCGACGACCCACTGCAGGCCGGCGACCGGCAGGTGCAGGTCGGCGGCGAGATGCGCGAGCGCGATGTTGACGATCGTCACGTCGAGCTGCGTCACGACGAAACCGATGCTGACGGTCGCGACGACACGAGCGAGCGCGGGCGGGAAGGCGGGGGAGGGTGTGGTCGTGTTCATGAGCCCATCGTAGGACGCGGCGGGCGGGCGATGTTTCAGCGGGACGTGAAGCGTCGATACGCGCGATGCGATGGGGCCGGGCTGCGAGTGTGCAGAAGCCAGCAACGTGAAAGACGAAGGCTACGACAGGACCGATGCGGGTGCAGTCTGCACGAACCGTACCGCTATGTGCGTCGACGCGTATTCCGCGGGACGGATTCGCTCAGTGGCGCTCGCCGCGCCAGCGTCCCGGTGCGACGCCGAAGCGTTTCGTGAACGCATGCGTGAACGTGCTCTGATCCGCGAAGCCGACCATGCCCGCGATGTCGACGAGCGGATGCCGGCCGTCGGCGAGCAGCACGATCGCTGCGTCGAGCCGCAGCCGCTGCAGGTAGCGATGCGGCGTTTCGCCGAATGCGTCGACGAACAGTTGATGAAACCGGCGCATCCCGTAGCCGCAGTGCGCGGCGAGATCGGCGATGCGCAGCGGCTCGGCGAGCCGTGCGCGCAGCCAGCGGTCGATGCGCGCGAAATCCAGGCCCGACTCGAGACCCGACAGCGGCGCGGCGATGCCGGCGTCGTCGAGCAGCGCGCCGCACAGGCGCGCGGCGGCCTGCCACTGGAAACGGTGCGCGGCGGCCTGTCGTGCGTCGCCGGCCGGCGCATCGAGTTGCGCGGCGGCCGCTGCGACCTGCGCGACGAGCGACGTCAGGGCCGGATCGATCGACACGGCACGCGCGCGGTCGAACAGCCGCTGCGGCACCGCGAGCGACGCGGCGGGCAGGTCGATCACGAGCTGGCGATTGTCGCCGAGGCCCGCGTAGTCGTGGCGCGCGCCGGCCGGAATCAGCCAGGCCGCGTGCCGGTCGATGCGCTGGCCGATACCGTCCACCGCCATCACCATCGCGCCATCGACGCCGAGCACGACCTGATGGAAGTCGTGCACGTCCGACGCTTCGCACGTGTCGTAGCGGCGCAGCGCGATGGCGGGGGAGGCGATGCGTTCCATCGAACGGAAACCGGCCGGTTGCGTCGTCAGATGGCGAGCAGTTCGACTTCGAACACGAGCGTCGCATTCGGCGGAATCACGCCGCCTGCGCCGCGCGGGCCATAGGCGAGTTGCGGCGGGATCGTCAGGCGACGCACGCCGCCGACCTTCATGCCCTGCACGCCTTCGTCCCAGCCCTTGATGACCATGCCGCCGCCGAGCACAAACGCGAACGGGTCGTTACGGTCCTTGCTCGAATCGAATTTCTGACCGTCGGTCAGCCAGCCCGTGTAGTGGACGCTGACGGTCTGGCCGGCTTGCGCGACATCGCCGGTGCCTTCGGTCAGGTCTTCGTATTTGAGGCCCGATTCGGTCGTGGTGACAGACATGACTTCTCCTGAAAGAGGTTTCGTAAAACCGCTATTGTAGGCGAGCGCGCAGCGGGCCGTCGCACGTGGCGATTGCCCCGCCGCCGGCGTGTCGCGGACGGTCGCGGGCCGCGGCGCCCGCGATGGCCCGAAGCGCAAATGGAACGCGCGTTTGAATTTTTTCGGGGCTGTGCGACCGAGGTTGCACCACGCGAGTGCGCCGCGTGTATGAATCGGTGCTACCGGGGCGGCCGGCGGCGTGCCGCATGTCGCCTCTGGATGCCGCGAAACGCCCGCCGTGCCTGGCTTTCGCGGCGGTGGCGGGGCGCCGTGCCGACCGCCGCACATCGCTCGCCAGCCGTCGCGCGCGTTCGAATCGCGACGCGTCCGGCCGCCGTTCGAGCGCCGTTTTTTCCACCGTTTCGACCGTGCCCTGTTTGGAAGCGCGCATCTACCGCGCGGCTTGCGCGCGCCGGCGCGGGCGGCCTATCTTTACATCTGTCGATGTCAAGATTTTGGCGGTGCGCGACGCGCCGCCGGGGCCCGCGCCGGCCGCGTCGGATGACGCGCCGGGCCGCTCCGGAACAAGGAGAACGATCAACATGAAGTCAGCCGCTTCCGCCACCGCAGCCGGGATCATGCCGGTGCGCCGCGACCTGCGCTTCGACCTGCCGGTCGAACGCGCGAAGGACTGGCATGGCCTCGGGTCGCATGTGACCCATTTCTTCAACGCGCTGTCGCTGCTGTTTCCGGCCGGCGAGCGCTTCTTCATGGATTCGGTGCGCAATTACCGCGACCGGATCGACGATCCCGTGCTGAAGCAGCAGGTGCTCGGCTTCATCGGCCAGGAAGCGATGCATACGCGCGAGCACGTCGAATACAACGAGCTGATGCAGGCGAACCACCTGCCCGCGCGCAAGCTCGACAAGCGCGTGTGGGCGGTGCTCGGCTTCATGAAGCGCAAGCTGCCGCATTCGGTGCAGCTCGCGCATACGGTCGCGGCGGAGCACTACACGGCGATGCTCGCCGACTGGCTGCTGCGCGACCCGACGCGCCTCGAAGGCTCGGTCGAAGGCTACCGCCAGATGTGGATCTGGCACGCGCTCGAGGAAACCGGGCACAAGGCCGTGTCGTTCGACGTCTGGAATGCCGCGATGAAGCCGGGGCTGCGCCGTTACCTGATCCGCATCGGCGTGTATCTGCTGACGACGCTGACGTTCTGGCCCACCGTGTTCCTGATGCACGTGACGCTGCTGTGGCGCGATCGCGGGGCCGGGCATCACGTGCGCGGCATGCTCCGGATGCTCGCGTTCCTGTACGGGCCGCGCCGCGGGCTGTTTCCGCGCATCGCGGGCGAATGGCTGAGCTTTTTCCGGCCGGGCTTCCATCCGTGGGATCACGACAACCGCCACCATCTCGCGCGGGTCGACGCGCTCGCCGCCACGTATGGCGAACACGACGGCACGCCGGCCGGCCGCGGCCGCGCGAACGTACCGGTGCCGCTCGCGTCGGGCCGGTGACGCATCCGCCGCGCCGCGATGCGCGGTGCCGGATCGCGCCTGTTGCGTTCGTGCATCAACTGACTTCCTCTGACGATTGACCGAAGTCAATCGGAACCGGTAGCGCGGGTATACGCCTGCCCGTTCGACCGGCCGCGCGGGCGCTCCCCGGCGCATCGCTTTTGCGTCCGCCGGATCGCATGCGCGCGCCGCGCGCCAGCACCGGCGCGGCTTTGCGGGCAGGTTGCCCGTCTTTCCCGAGTTCGTGCCGCGCCCGCCACCGGGATAACACCCATCTAGCCGCACGCCTGCCGTATCGATATACCGTTCATGACAGTGTCCACCCCGGCGCGATTCATGCGCAGGGGGATTTTATTCGGACGGAAATGCGGCCAATATGTCGGTTCTATCGAGGCCGTCGCACGCGGCGGCGAGCCGATGCGCGATACCAACGCCAAGCGGGGAACAACGATGGTTGCAAGGTCACCCGACGCAAACGGGCACGCGGCGCCCGAGCTGACGCACGTGTCCGTCACCGCTCCCGAAGCCGGACGCAAGCTGTTCGTGATCATGCGTTCGCCCGACGAGCCGTTGCTTGCGCAACTGCGCGAGCTTGGCTGGGAGATTGCGGTCGCGAAGACCGCCGGCGCCGCGCAGAACATGACTTCCGGCGTGAGCGTGGCCGCCGGGCTGGTCGATTTCACCGGGTTCACGTCGCGCGAATATCCGGCGCTGAAGGCGTGCCTGAGCCAGCCGGCGATCGGCTGGATCTCCATCGCGCAGGCCGGCATCACGATCACGCCCGCCGTGCGTGAGCTGATCCGCAGCTATTGTTTCGATTACGTGACGCTGCCGCTGCCCTACGAATGGATTTCGCATGTGCTCGGCCATGCGCGCGGGATGGCCGCGCTCGATCGTGTCGACGGCGCGGCCTATGCGGCGTCGATCGGCGAACACGGGATGATCGGCAACTGCGAGGCGATGCAGCAGCTGTTCAGCACGATCCGCAAGGTCGCGAAGACCGACGCCAGCGTGTTCATCTCGGGCGAGTCGGGCACCGGCAAGGAACTGACGTCGCTCGCGATTCACGAGCGTTCCAGCCGCGGCAAGGGGCCGTTCGTCGCGATCAATTGCGGCGCGATTCCGCATCACCTGCTGCAGTCGGAACTGTTCGGCTACGAGCGCGGTGCGTTCACCGGCGCGAACCAGCGGCGCGCGGGCCGGATCGAGTCGGCGAACGGCGGCACGCTGTTTCTCGACGAAATCGGCGACATGCCGGTCGAAAGCCAGGCGAGCCTGCTGCGCTTCCTGCAGGAAGGGAAGATCGAGCGGCTCGGCGGGCAGGAATCGATCGCGGTCGACGTGCGGATCATTTCCGCGACGCACGTGGATCTCGACGGCGCGGTCGAGGCCGGGCGCTTTCGCGCGGATCTGTATCACCGCCTGTGCGTGCTGCGCATCCACGAGCCGCCGCTGCGTGCGCGCGGCAAGGACATCGACATCCTCGCGCACTACGTGCTGCAGAAATACAAGGCCGACAGCGGCCGCAAGATCAGCGGTTTCACGTCGGCCGCGCTCGACGCGATGCGGCGCTATGAATGGCCCGGCAATGTGCGCGAGCTGATCAACCGCGTGCGGCGCGCGATCGTGATGGCCGAGAGCCGGCTGCTGACACCGCACGATCTCGGGCTCGACACGCCCGGCGAAACCGAACCCGTGACGCTCGAACAGGCGAGGGCGCTCGCCGAGCGCACCGCGATCGAAAACGCGCTGCTGCGCAACGATCACCGCATCAACAAGGCCGCCGCCGAACTCGGTATCTCACGCGTGACGCTCTACCGGATGATGATCGAGCACGGGCTCAACGATCACGACAACAACGGCGACAACGGCGGGCATGACGGCGCGCCGTCCGGCGACACGGGGCATCAGCGGGTCGGCTGAGCGGCGCGCGATGCGCGCGTGAACCGGTTCAGCGATAGGTCCAGAGCCGGTGCAGCACGAACGTGACGGGCGGCACGCACAGCACGACCGCAACGACGCTCCATGCGCGCGCAAGCCTGAGCGTCTCGGTGCCGTGCGCGAGCAGCATCGTCACGACGAGGCCGGCCAGCGCGACGGCCAGAAAGCGCACGAAGTTGCCCCACGTCACGGGCGACGAAAAACTCCACAGCGTGTTGGCGAGATACGAGAACGTGGTCGAGCAGGCGAACGCCGTCGCGTTCGCGATCACGGGCGTCGCGTCGAACAGCGCGAACATCGCGGCCGCGATCAGCGCATGCAGCGCGGTCGAGCCGAGGCCCGACACGCCGAAGCGGATCAGTCTGGTGCGTTCGGCGACATAGGCGGTGCGGATCATCGAGGTCGGTCTTGCGGGCAGTGTGGTGTCGCGGGGCGCGGGTCGGTGTCGCAGTATAGCCGTGCGATCGGCCGCCCCGGCACGCGCCATTCCCTCTCGCGGACGACCTGCGTCCCCCGCGCTGCCGACCGCATGTAAAGCGCATGAAACATTTCGTCTGGGCAGCCGGGCGAATTTGCGCGGCGAATCGGGCCGATCGGCCGGACGCCCGTCGGTAAAAATTCCGTGGTCCATTGTTCAGCCTTATCCGGCAAGGCTTGGCCGCCACGCGGCCGACGCACGCCGCGCATCGCATGTTTCAGTTTCGCAACCTCCGGCATTCCGCACCCGTTCCGGCTGCCTATCGGACCGGCCAACCCCTTGTCCGGACAGGCTCGCGCGAAGCTGGCCCGCTCCTTGCAAATGTGGGCATGCGAAAGTCGACAACGCGAGGTCTGTCCGGTCCGGCAGCGAACCCTGCCAATACCGGCCAGGATGCAGTCCGCGGGGATGCGGCGGCGGAACGCGGCGCAGCAGCTGCGTTCCGGCGAGCACGGACCGTCGTCGCCTGATCGTCGGAGCACCGGCATCGTCCGGTTGCCGGTACAACATCAGACTGAAAACGGGGTAGAAAAATGATCGATCATCACACGCCGCTGCCGGCAGGCCGCGATCGCAGTGATTCGGCGCATCGCCGGTCGAACCTCGCTCTCGCAGCGGGCCGGCATGCATCGACAGGCCATCTCTCCGCGCCCGGTGCGAGGCGGATCCGGCTGATTGCCGGTCATCCGCGCCGGGTCGGCACTTTCCTGCACGCGAACCCGATTCGCAAGGGCATGTGCGTACGGGCGCCGATACCTCGACGCCCGGTCTTCGCCTACTGAACGAAGTCGCACGCCATCCGGATGCATGGCCCGTCGCTCCCGTGAGCGATCGATCTGCAATCCGAATGATGTATGAAACGTCGTGCAATGCACGCGGCGGATGAAGCATTCGATGCGACGGCGAACGGTGCAATGCCGTTGCCGTCCCGTGGTGAGGGGAGGGCGGTCGGACGCGCGCGACGGGTGGTGTGCCCGTACGCGCGCGACGCCGTTTCAGCCGCCGTAGATGTCGAAGTCGAAGTACTTCGACGCGAGCCGCTTGTAGGTGCCGTCCTTGACCATGTCGACGATCGCGCGGTCGATCTTCGCCTTCAGGTCCGTGTCCTCCTGGCGCAGCCCGATGCCGGCGCCGATGCCCAGCACCTTCTCGTCGACGAGTTCGGGTCCGACGAACGTGTAGTTCGCGCCGCGCGGCGATTTCAGGAACCCGATCGCCGCCTGCACTTCATCCTGAAGCGCCGCGTCGAGGCGGCCCGAGGTCAGGTCCGCATACACGCCGTCCTGGTTCTGGTACGACACGACGTTCGCACCTTGTTTGCCCCAGTACGCCTTCGCATACGTCTCCTGCGTCGTGCCCTGCTCGACGCCGATCGACTTGCCCTTCAGCGATTCGGCCGTCGGCAGCAGCGGCGAACCCTTCTTCACGACGAGCCGCGTCGGCTGGTTGTAGATCTTCGTCGTGAAGCCGATCTGCTGCGCGCGCTGCGGCGTGATCGACATCGACGACAGCACCGCGTCGAACTTCTTCGCCTTCAGCGCGGGAATCATCCCGTCGAAATCGTTCTCGAGCCACACGCACTTCGCCTTCAGGCGCGCGCAGATCTCGTTGCCGAGGTCGATGTCGAAACCGACGAGCTTGCCGTCGGGCGCCTTCGACTCGAACGGCGCGTAGCTGGCATCGGTGCCGAAGCGGATCGTGCTCCAGTCCTTCGCGACGGCGGGGCCTGCGGATACCGCGAGCAGGGCGATCGAAACAGCGGCAATCAGTCTCTTCATGTGCGTTCCTTGGCGGGGGGCTTCCGGTTTCTGTACGACACGGTTCCACGGACACGCACCGCGTCTGCACGCGGGGTCCGCACGGCCATTAACGCAGAAAATAAAATAAGAGTCCAGAATGGACAAAAAATATCGTTTTGTTGGATGCGCGGGGCGGCCACCGCTGGACGGTCGGCGGGTGTCGACCCTTGCAAAAATACGAAAATGGACTAATCTTGTTAGTAGATTCATTTCGAGACTAACGATCATGTCACAGCCCGCCTACGAATCGCATTCCGCCCCGCCGCAGGCTTCGGTCGCGCAGATGTCGGCGGCCGGCCTGCGTGCGTTTTTCAACATCGCGCGCGACTGGGAGCTGACGATCGACGAGCAGATCGTGCTGCTCGGGTCGCCCGGCCGTTCGACGTTCTTCAAGTGGAAGGCCACGCCGGCATCGGCGCGCCTGCCGCGCGATACGCTCGAGCGGCTATCGCTGCTGCTCGGCATCTACAAGGCGCTGCAGATCCTGTTGCCGCAGCCGGCCGCCGCCGATGCATGGGTCAAGCGGCCCAACGACGCGGCGCCGTTCGGCGGCAAGCGCGCACTCGACCGGATGCTGGCCGGCAACGTCGGCGATCTGGTCGCGGTCCGGCAATATCTCGACGCGATGCGAGGTGGCTGGGCGTGACGATGCCGATCGAATCACAACAATGGCCCACGACCGCAGTCGACTGGGCCCCAGCCTATCGCGTGATCCCCACCCGTTTTCCGGCGATCAACCTGTTCGACCGCGTTGCGTCATCGGACGATTTCGACGCGCTTTACGCGCTCGAATCGCTGACCAACGACCGCATCCGCAACGAAGTCGGCACGCTTGATCTCGTGCCGCCCGCCGAGCGCCGCTACGGGCTGGGCTGGGGGCCGATCATGGCCGCGTTCACGCACCTGAATCCGCAGGGCAGCCGCTTTTCCGACGGCAGCTACGGCGTGTTCTACTGCGCCCGCTCGCGCGATACGGCGATCGCCGAAACGCGCTATCACAGCGCGCTGTTCATGGCGGCGACCAGGGAGCCGCCGATGCGCCAGCAGATGCGGCTCTACACGGTGTTCGCGCAGGGCGCCGTGGCCGACGTGCGCACGTGGCCGCAGCGCGATCCGGCGTTGCTGCATCCGCTCGATTACAGCGCGGGGCAGGCGCTCGGCCGCGCGGTGCGCAATGCCGGCGGCGCGGGGATCGTCTATCCGTCGGTGCGCGATCCGAGCGGGGAGTGCCTGGCGGCGTTCCGCACCGCGCTGCTGCGCGACTGCCATCACGCGGCCTATCTCGAATACAACTGGAACGGCACGGCCGTCGACGCGGTGTTCGAGCTGAGCCAGGTCGGTTAGGTCGCGCGCGTCCGTCCGCATGCCGTTGCCGGCGCGAGGGGGTGAAGGTTTGAAGGCGTTACGGCAGCGGCCAGTCGCCCGCGTGGCGTTCGCGCGCTTCGGCCTGCGTCATCGACCACGTGCTGCCGGTGCGCGGTTCGGCAAGCGTGAGCCGCCCGGACGGCGCGAACGCGCCCGTGTCGATGAACCATTGCGCGCCGATCCGCTGCGGCGTGCGCACCGGCGTATGCCCGGTGCAGGTCAGCGACAGCCCGGCCTGCCGCGCGGGATCGGCGAGCCCCTGGACGAGATCGCGGCCCCAGATCAGCCGCTCGCGCACGTCGTGCGAATAGCTGCCGGTGTCGAGCTCGGCGTCCGAGCCGAAGAATTCCGCATGCAGTACGTTGAAGCGCCCGGGGCCGTCGCCGATCACGCGCACCAGCGGCAGCGCGTCGACGCGCGCCGCATGCGCGTGCAGCCGTTCCGGCGGCAGGTCGGCGCCCCAGTCGCCACCGATCCCGCGCCATGCTTCGGGCGACAGCTTGCCGCGCGACACGAGGCTCATGACTTCCTCGTGATTGCCGCGCACGACGTGGCACCACGGGCGGTCGAGCAGGTCGAGCGTGGTTTCGGATGCGGGGCCGCGGTCGACGAGATCGCCGACCGAGAACAGGCGGTCGCGCGCCGGATCGAAGCGGATGTCGTGCAGCAGCGCGCGCAGCACGTCCACGCAGCCGTGCAGATCGCCAACGACGAAGTCGCGGCCGGCCGTGTTCGCGGGATGGCGGCAGAGGGGGGCGGTGGCAGTCATCCCCTTATCTTAGGCGCTCGCGCCCATCGCCACGTCACGATGGAATGGCGATAATCGGGGGCGGTACCCGCCGGTGCGGCGCAGCGGGCCTCGCGCGCGCCGGCCGAACCCTTTCCATCCGCTTTCGGAATTTCACGATGACGTTTTATCCGCAGGTATTACGCAACCGGCCGCGCATGGTCGCGGCGTTCGTCGCGGGCTTGCTGTGCGCGGTGCTGCTGCCGCTTCCGCTGCGTCCGACCGTGCGTGCGCTGATCGGCTGGGATTGCGCGATCTGGCTGTATCTCGCGCTGATGTGGGTGCGCATGGTCACCGCGCACCATCACAAGGTGCGCGAAATCGCGATCCGCGAGGACGAAAACGCCACCACCGTGCTGACGGTCGTGTGCCTCGCGACGGTCGCGAGCGTGGCCGCGATCGCGATCGAGCTGGCGACGGCCAAGGGCGTCGGGTTTCGCGCGGGGCTCGGCCATTACGCGGTAACCGGCGCGACGCTGTTCGGCGCATGGTTCCTGATCCCGACGATCTTCACGCTGCACTACGCGCGGCTCTACTACGGCTCGCCGAGCAGCGACCGCGCGCTGCGCTTTCCGGACCAGCACCCCGAACCCGATTACTGGGATTTCCTGTATTTCGCGTTCACGCTCGCAGTCGCATCGCAGACGGCCGACGTGTCGCTGACGAACCGTTCCGCGCGGCGTTCGGTGCTCGCGCAGTCGATCCTGTCGTTCTACTTCAACATGGCCGTGCTCGGGTTGTCGATCAACGTCGCGGCGGGATTGCTGAGTTGACGCCGGTTACTTGAGCAGTTCGTACGGGCCGCCGCGTTCCAGCGCCCGCTGGTACGCGGGCCGTGCGTGGATCGCGTCGAGAAAGCGCGCGATCGCGGGATGCCGGCTGCTGCCCCCGCGCGCGGTCGCGGCTTCGAGCGGAAAGCTCATCTGGATGTCGGCGGCGCTGAAGCCGTTGCCGACGAACCAGCCGGTGCGGCTCAACGTGTCGTCGATATAACCGAGATGCAGCGCGATCTGCGGATCGACGAAACCCGACTGCAGCGTCGCGGCGATCTTGCGCGCGATCGGCCGCGCGAAGAACGGCATCGGCGCATGCGCGATCCGCAGCGCGACGAGCTTGAGCAGCAGCGGCGGCATCGCCGACCCTTCCGCGTAGTGCAGCCAGTACGTGTAGTCGTGCCGCTCCGGCGTGCCGGGCGGCGGCGCGAGGCGACCGTTGCCGTAGCGTTCGACCAGGTACTCGATGATCGCGCCCGATTCGGCGAACGTGCGGCCGTCGTCGGTGACGACGGGCGACTTGCCGAGCGGATGGATCGCGCGCAGTGCGGGCGGCGCGAGCATCGTTTTCGGATCGCGCTCGTAGCGCACGATCTCGTACGGCACATCCAGTTCTTCGAGCAGCCAGAGCACGCGCTGCGAGCGCGAGTTGTTCAGGTGATGGACGGTGAGCATGTCGAGGCCGGAAGGGGGGCGGGAACGACATCATACCTAGCGCGCATCGCGTGCACGCGAATCACATGGCGAGCCGCTTCGAACCGTTATGCGCGCCGCACCGCAATCCACGCGCCCCAGAACAGGCTCGCGAAAAACCGCAGCGGCGCATCGAAGCCCGCATCGCGCAGCAGGCCGAAAACGGCTTCCTCGGACCCCGGCGGATCGGCGCCCTGCAGGATCTTCGCGAGTTGCGCGCGCACGGCGTCGGGCGTGGCGCCCTTCATACGCCAGCGCTGCTGCCATGCGTCGAGCAGGCGCGGGTGCTCCGCGTAGCGGCGATGGTTGCCGGCGAGCACGAGCGGGGCGCCGGGCTTCAGGCGCCGCGCGATCGCGTGCAGCAGCGCGGCCTTCGCATCGTCGCCCGGGACATGGTGCAGCACGCCGATCAGCGTCGCGCCGTCGAACGCGGGTGCGTCGGGCAGCGCATCGACGCCGTCGTCGACGAACGTCGTGCGCGCGCCGAAGCCGGCAGCTTCGACGTTCGAGCGCGCGAGCGCGAGCATTGGCGCGGACGGGTCGACGGCGGTGAATCGCCAGCCTGGCTCGAGCGCGGCCGACACGCAGATCTCCTGCCCGGTGCCGCCCGCACCCGCGACGAGGATCCGCGCATCGGCGGCGCCGATCGCCGACGCGAGCATGCACGCGGTGAGTTCATGGCACGCATCGTAGCCGGCGAGTGCGATGCGGGATTGCTCGGCGTATTCGTGCGCGCGTGCCGGATCGAATTTCGCGGCGCTGGCGGGAAGCGACATGGCGGGGTCCTCGGGTCGGGGGCGGACGACGTGTCCGCGAGCATGGCGCAGAGCGTAAGTGCGTGCGGAGGGCGGAACAAGGCGAGCGATCATTCCGGTATGCCGACTACCCGACTCGGCGCGTGCCGGCACGCCGGTTTTCCAGGGGTCGATTCGTATTTAAAAATGTCCAACCACGCCGTATCGAGGTGGCGAATCCGGCGCATACTCGTTTCTCTCCCCCCGCCTGGCCATCGCATGCCGGGCCCCGATGCGCCGCGCCGCTGGCGCGGCCATGCCGCTCGGCACGCACGAGGAGCGCATGATGTCCGATTGTCCGCACGATCCGTATGCGCAGCACTACATTCATTGTTTGCCGTTCGGCGCACAGCCCTGTGGCGCGCTCTGCGCGACGCCGCGCACGCATTTTCGCGTGTGGGCGCCGGGCAGCACGCAAGTCCAGCTCGAACTCGATACCGGCTTCGGTCCGACCTTCATCCCGATGACGGCCGCGGGCCCGAACTGGTTCGAAGTCTTCGCCGATTGCGGCGCGGGCGAGCGTTACCGCTATCGCCTCGACGATGCCGTATCGATTCCCGATCCCGCGTCGCGCTCGCAACCCGAAGGGCTCAACGGCCCGAGCGAGGTCGTCGATCCGCGCGCGTTCACGTGGCGCCACACGTTCTGGCGCGGCCGCCCGTGGGAAGACATCGCGCTCTACGCGATTCGCCCGCATGCAGTGGGCGGCTTCGAAGGCGTGCGCCGCCGTCTGCCGCAACTCGCGCGTCTCGGCGTGACCGCGCTGGAACTGCTCGCGTCGCCGCACGACAGCCTGCCGTTCGCGCCGCTCGCGGCCGAAGGCGGCCCCGATGCGCTGAAGGCGCTGATCGACGACGCGCACGGCTACGGTCTCGCGGTGCTGCTGGAACTCGACTACGCGCGCTTCGGCAGCGGTACCGACGCGCTGCGTCACTACGCGGCACCGTTCTTCCATACGCGCGACGATCCGCTGCAGGCGGCGCCGCTGGCGCTCGATCATCCGGAAGTCTGCGATTTCTTCTGCGACAACGCGCTGTACTGGATCGACGAATACCGTTGCGACGGGCTGCGCCTGCGCGAGGCCGACCGGATCGGCGTGTCGTGGCTGCGCGAGATCGCGGACCGCGTGCGCGCGGCCGTGCCGGCCGACCGGCTGATCCATCTCGTGCTCGGCAGCGAGCGGCATCCGGCGCATCTTGCCGATACCCATTTCGATGCGCAGTGGAACGGGTGCGGCGAACGCGCGCTGCACCGGCTGACGGGGCGCGATACGTCGGCTCACGAAGGCATTTCCACGCACCAGTCGATCCACACGCTCGCCCGCGCGCTGACCGCGTCCGGCACGGCCTTCCAGCCGGCCGCATCGGCCGAAGGCATGGGCGCCGACAGCGGGCTGTCGCTGACGTCGCTGGTGCTGTCCGACGGTGCGTGGCGCGACAGCGGCCTGGGCGACCCGGCGCAAGCGGGCGGTCTGGCCGCGCTCGCGCTGTCGCTGCTCACGCCGCAGATCCCGCTGATCTTCGACGAAACCGCGCGCGACGCCGATCGTGCGCATTTCGTGCAGTCGGCGCTCGCGGTGCGCGCGAAGCTGATCTCGCCGCGGCTGTCCGATTGCCGGCCGCAGGACGCGCATGCGCTGAAGGCGGACGGCGACGGCGATGCCGACGCGCTGCTCGCATCATGGCGGCTCGCCGACGACGAGACGCTGACGATCGCGTTGAACCTGTCGCCCGATGCGGTGCCGTTCGACGCGCCGAGAGGGCAGGTCGTGTTCGAGACGCCGGCGCGTGCGCGCGACCGGGTCGATGAAGGGGAGTTGCCGCCGTATTCGCTCGTCGCGTGGCTGACGGGCGACGTCAACCGGTATGCGCTCACGCACGACGCGCGTCTCATCGACGACGGTTCGTGGCGCGGCGTGCGACCGAACCTGAACGCATGAGCGTGTGAAAGCGTGATTGTCCGACGGCCGGGCGCAGCTGCGTCCGGCTTGCGCTGCAGATACGCCCCGAGTTACCAGAACCCGCGAATACCCGCGATACCGTACGCGCCGTGGCGGCGCGCATCGTCGAGGTGTGCGCGCGTCATCCCGCCGAGCGCGTAGACGGGCATCGCCGCCTGCGCGGCCAGCGCGCCGAATTGCTTCCAGCCGAGCGCGGGCGCGCCGGGATGGCTGAGCGTCGGCAATACCGGCGACAGCGTGACGAAATCCGCGCCGGCGCGTGCGGCCAGCAGCAGGTCGTCGTGTGTGTGGCATGCGGCGGACACCCATCGCCCGGCCGGCAACGGCCGCTGCGCGGCGGCGCGCAATGCCGCGCCGTCGAGATGCCAGCCGGCGCCGTCGAGCCGCATCACGCCGGCCGCATCGATCGGGCCGTTGAGCATCAGGTGCGCGCCTGCCGCTTCGCAGCGCGCGAGCGCCGCGGCGGCGAGCCGCGCGAACGCGGCCGCGTCGAACGATTTCACGCGCAGTTGCACGAGCGTTTCACCGCGCGCGAGCACGGCCGACAGCCGGTCGACGAACGCCGCGCAATCGGCTGCCGACGCGGACACCGGTTCCGGCGTGATCACGCAGCAGCGCGGCAGCGTTGCGTTCATCGCGTGCGGCGACGACCACGAAAGGCCGTCATTCGTCGGCCTCCTTCGCGATCTTCGGATAGACACGCACGAGCACGATGCGCGGCCCGTTCATCTTCTTCACGACGACGTCGAAGCGGTCGAACGACACGCGCTGTCCTTCGGTCGGCAGGTCGCTGAGCGCCTGGATCACAAGGCCGCCGACCGATTCCGCGCGGCCTTCGTCGATGTCGATGCCGAGCGCCTGCTCGAGCGACACGACGGGCAGGCTGCCCTTGCCCATCAGCGTGCCGTCGTCGAGGCGGCTCCAGTCGGCGTCGCCCTGGCGGAACTCGTCGTGGATCTGGCCGACCAGCGCGCCGAGCAGGTTGTCGAGCGTCAGGAAGCCGATCGGCTTCTCGCCCTTGTTGCCGACCAGCGCGAAGTGCGGCGCACCCTTGCGGAAGCGGCGGAACAGGTCGAGCGCCGGCGTGTCGGGCTTCACGTACTGCACCGGGCGCACGTAGTCGGACAGGTCTTCGAGGGCCGCACCGGCGTGACGCGCGAGCAGCAGGTCCTTCAGGTGGATCAGCCCGCTCACCTGTTCGCGCGACGCATCCTCGAACAGCGGATAACGGCTGAAGCGGTGCCGCGCGACGATCTCCATGTTGTCCGGCAGCGGCAGGTCGCGCCGCAGGCCGATCATTTCATGCGCCGGCCGCATCAGGTCCGACACGGTCATCGACGAAAAATCGAGCGAATGCGCGAGCGTGTTCCACTCGTCGTTGCTGTACGTGCCGCGCGCGGGCTGGGCCGCGTTGCCGGCCGTGCTGCGGCGGCTGCGCAGAATCAGCTTCAGTTCGTCGGTCGAGTAGTGCGCGTCGCCGCCGTGGTCGGCCGACAGCCCCGCGAGCCGCAGCACCGCGTTGGCGCTGTTGTTGAGCACCCAGATCGCCGGATACATCGCCCAGTAGAACGCATACAGCGGCAGCGCGACCCACAGGCCGACCTTCTCGGACTGGCGGATCGCCATCGATTTCGGCGCGAGCTCGCCGACGACGATGTGCAGGAACGAGATCAGCGAGAACGCGAACACCAGCGAGATCAGGTGCACGACGCGTTCGGACTGCACGCCGATCAGGTCGAGCAGCGGGCCGATCAGTTGCGCGAAGGCCGGTTCGCCGACCCAGCCGAGGCCGAGCGACGCGAGCGTGATGCCGAGCTGGCACGCGGAAAGATATGCGTCGAGCCGGCCGTGCACGATGCCGAGGATGCGGCCGCGCAGGCCGTGCTTGCGGGCCAGTGTCTTGACGCGCGTGGCGCGCAATTTGACGAGGCCGAATTCGGCCGCGACGAAGAACCCGTTCAGGGCCACCAGGAACAACGCGCCGATGAGCGCGAAGATCTGTACCAAAGAATCGCTCCGGTTATGTAAGGCCCATCAGTATAGAGCCAGAAAGGAATTTGTAATGTATCGAACGAACGGCCGATGACTTACACCGGCGCCTCGCAGGGGACGGAGAGCGTAATGGCGGCGGTTGCGCCGTCGGCGAGCGCGGTATGCGACAACGTGCCGCCGTGCGCGAGCGCGACGCGCTGGCAGAGCGCGAGCGCCCAGGCGATCCGCTTCGCATCGCGCTCGCGCAGCATCTCGCGGCGCGCGAACGATTCGAACGCGTGCGGCTGCGCGGGATCGGCGAGTGCGTCGGCGCTCACGGTGCAGGTGGCGTGCGCGACGAACTGCGCGCCGTCGCGCGCGCACGCGAACGTCACGCGGTCGCCGGCGGCGCTGGCCTCGACGGCGGCCGTCAGCATCGTCCAGAGTGCCTGCGCGATGCGCTCGCGGTCGGCGGTCAGCGACGGTTCGCCGTCCGGTAGCGTTACGTCGAGCGCGACCTGCCGCGCATCGGCGAGCGCAAAACGGACCAGCGCGAGCGTGTCGTCGAGCAGCGCGCGCAGCGCGAACGGCCGCGGCGTGATCGCGAGCGTGCGGGTTTCCGCGCGCGGCGCGTCGAGCACGTCGTCGATCAGCGCGACTTGCTGGTCGATGCCCGTGCGGATGCCCGCGAGCGCGCGTTGCAGGTTGGGATCGGCGCTGGCGAGCTGGCGTTCGAGCACGTACGCCCAGCTATGCATCGCGTTCAGCGGGCTGCGCAGGTCGTGCGACGCGGTGGAGAGCGCCTGGTCGCGCAGGAACAGCGCCGCCTCGGTGGCGTAGCGCGCTGCGCGTTCGCGCAGCAGGTCGGCGGCGGGATCGACGGAAGTGGACGTCACGGAGCAGGCCTGTCGGAAGCTGTTGGCGTGGCAGTCACGCGAACCGCCATTATAGGGACGGTGCGTGTCACGCCGGCAGCGCGTCCTCGTCCTTTTTCCGGGCGTCGCCGTTCGGCAGCAACTGGCACGCGAGCAGCCCGGCCAGCATCAGCGCGCAGCCGAACAGCGCGCGCAGCGTCAGCGTTTCGCCGAGCGCAGCCCAGCCGGCGATCGCCGCGAACACGCCTTCCATGCTGAAAATCACGGCTGCGTGCGCAGGCGCCGCGTCGCGTTGCGCGACGACCTGCAGCGTATAGCCGACGCCGACCGACAACAGCCCGCCGTACAGCAGCGTCGGCAGCGCGCCGCGCAGCATCGCGACGCTGACCGGCTCGATGACGAGGCCTGCCACGAGGCACGTCACGCCGCATACGGCGAACTGCATGAACGCGAGCACGAGCGGATTGTGGCGCTTCGCGAGATGGCCGACCGCCATCACGTGCGCGGCGATGATGACGGCGCCCGCGAGCTGGAACCAGTCGCCGTAAAGCACCGAGAAATGCTCGTCGATGCTGAGGAAATACAGGCCGATCGCCGCGAGCAGCGCGCCGAACCAGGTGCCCGCGCCGATCCGGTGACGCGCGAACACGCCCATCAGCGGCACGATCACGACGTACAGCGAGCTGATGAAGCCCGCGTTGGCGACCCGCGTGTACTGCAGGCCGAACTGTTGCAGCGAGATCGACACGGCGAGCAACCCGCCGAGCGCGAGGCCCGGCAGCAGCAGCGCCGGATCGCGGCGGATCGCCGCGAGCTGCGCGCGCGATGCCGCGTTGAGCATCAGCAGCGGAACCAGCACGAGCGCGCCGAGCAGGAAGCGCAGCCCGGTGAACAGGAACGGCCCGATCACGTCGAGGCTCACGCGTTGCGCGACGAAAGCCGTGCCCCAGATCGCGGCGGCGGCGAGCATCAGCAGGTTGGCGCGGAGGTGCTTGCGGGCTTCGGGCTTCATCGGAATTCTTCAGGAGATTGCGGGCGGCGGAACCCGTTAGTTTACGCCGAGATTGCAAGGCTGTCGGCAAACCTGCGCAACGCGGCGGCCGCCCGGGCGTCGCGCACGCGCGAATACAGCACGACCTGCGACAGCGGCAGCGGCGGCAGCCCGAATTTCGCGCCGACGTCGACCAGCGTGCGCGGTGCGACGCGCCGCGCGAGCGGGCAGACGGCGAGCCCCGCGGCGGCGGCGGCCGTAACCGCCGCGACCCCGCCGCCGGTGAAGCGTTCGCGCCACGGCCGCCCCGCAAGGTCGAGCGCGCGCAGCGCGGCGGCCCGCACGCCGCACGGGCCGGCCAGCACCGCGAGCGGCAGCGGCTCGTCCGCGCGCGGTGCCCAGTCCGGCGCGGCGAGCCAGGCCAGCGGTTCGGCAAACAGCAGCGTGCCGTCTTCGCGCGGCGGATCCTCGCCGGGTTCGTGCCTCACGATCGCCGCGTCGAGCCGGCGCTCGTCGTATTGCACGAGCAGGCTCGACGACATCCCGAGATGCATTTCCAGCGACAGCCCCGGATCCTGTCGATGCAGGCTCGTGAGCACGGCCGGCAGGTCGGGCACCGCGACGTGCTCGCTGACGCCGAGCGACAGGCGATGCGTGCCGGCCGAGATCGCGCCGAGCGCGTGGTCGTGCGCGTCGAGCAGCGCACGGGCGGCCGGCAGGAAGTTCTCGCCGTCGGCGGCCAGCTTGACCACGCGCGGCGTGCGCTCAAGCAGCGGCTTGCCGAGGTGGGCCTCCAGCCGCTTCAGTTTCAGGCTGACGGCCGATTGCGTGGTGCCGAGCGCATCGGCGGCGCGCGTGAAGCTGGCGAGATCGGCGACCAGCACGAACGCTCGCACGGCATCGAGGTCGAGTACTTTCATTTCGGATGTAAATGGATGAAATATGCGCTGATGACTGTTTATTATAGATCGGCGGGCCTAACCTGACGCTGTGTTTCCGTTCTTCAACGTCACCGACAGGAGCAGGACCATGCCATTTACCCGAATCGCAGTGCGCGAAGGCAAACCGGCCGCCTACCGCGCGGCACTCGTCGACGGCGTGCATCGCGCGCTGATGCACACGTTCAACGTGCCCGAAGACGACATCTTCATGGTCGTGACCGAGCATGCGGCCGAGAACTTCGTGTTCGGCCGCCATTACCTCGATATCGAACGCAGCGACGATCTCGTGATGATCCAGATCACCGCGAACAACACGCGCACGCTCGAGCAGAAGCGGGCGCTTTACCGGACCATCGCGGAGAACCTCGCGCAGCAGCCCGGCGTGCGGCAACAGGACGTATTCATTAGTCTCGTCGAGGTGCTGAAGGAGGACTGGTCGTTCGGCAACGGCATCGCGCAATACGCCGTTTGATATGCGACAGGGCGACAGGGCCAGATCGTCGCCTGAGCGGTTTTCCGACGTGTACTATGGAAGTTGCTTCACAGGCGACGCCGGCGCGGTCGATGCGCCGGCGATTCTTCATGTGCGGGAGCCTCCATGTCGCGTGTGCTGGAAATCGTGTTGTCGCTGTCGCTGGAAGGTTGGCCGGTCAAGGCTGCGAGTCGCGCTCGTGGCACGCAGCGCGACTTCGGCGCCGAACTTGTACGTGCGTGGCGGATCTGTCCGCAGGTCCGGATGCGTCGAGGCCATGAACGTGTGACGATCGAGCCGTGCCAGGTCGAGGAGGCCGAGCCGAGCCCCGGCGCGAGCTGGTGGACCTGGGTCGAGTCGAATGCGCATGGAAGGCGGGTCGTTGCGTCCCGCGCCAGGGCGTTCGCGCCCGGCGTCACGCAGCGCGAACTGTTCGACGCGGAGCATGCGGGGATCGTCGTCGCGATGCCGCTACCCATCCCCGTGACCGCCGCGCCGGCTGACGCCGATGCGGCGATCGGCGAAGTCGACGGCGTCGCGCCGAACGCCACCGCGCCCTCGGCCGCCGGTGAACTGCCCGAATCGACGGCGTTGCGCCTCGTCAGCGAACGGCGGCGCGGGCGGTGGGCGGACGACAGCGGCGTCGTGGTCGAGATGACGCTCGACGACGTCACGCTGCACGGCGGCGGCGAGTCGCCGCGCCGCTACGTCGAGCTGCGTCTCACCGCGCCCGACTGGGAAACCCTCGCCGCGCGCACGGCCGCGCTGCACGCGCTGTTTGCCGCGGCGCGTGAACTGAGCGGCGCATGGCCCGCCTTCGTGCAACTGACGAGCGTGATTGACCGCGCCTGTGCGGGCGAGCCGCCCGCCACCGGGCCCGTCAAGGCGCAGCTCGTCGACCTGACCGGCATCCGCTCGCAACGCACCGCGCTGTTCGCGCTGTCCGGCGACATCGCCGCGCAGTGGCTCGGCAACGAGGGCGGCGTGCTCGATCGCGACGATCCCGAATTCGTGCACCAGATGCGCGTCGCGCTGCGCCGCCTGCGCACGCTGATGCGCTTCTTCCCGCTGTTCGCCGACCGTCAATGGCAGGACACCTTCGGCGTCGACCTGCGCTGGCTTGCCGCGCTGCTCGGCACGGTGCGCGACTGGGACGTGTTTTCGACCGAAAGCCTGCCCGCGCTGATCGCGGCCGACGGCGGCGGCGCCGACTGGGACGGCACGCTCGACGCGGCGCGCGCGCAATGCGTGACCGCGCGCGTCGAACTGCGGCAGGCGCTGCATTCGGCCCGTTATGCGCGGCTGACGCTCGGTTGGCTCGAATGGCTGAGCTCGCTCGCGCTGCCGCCTGCCGAAGCCGGCGACGCGCCCTCGCTGCGGCGTCACGCGACCAAGCGCGTGCGCCGGCTGTTCGGCGAACTTTACGCATCGCCGTCGCTCACTTCGCTCGATACGGCCGCGCGCCATCAGGTGCGGATCGATGCGAAGCGGCTGCGCTATGCGCTCGAATTCTTTGCATCGCTGGCGTCGCGCCGTACACGCACCGAGACGGTCAAGACGCTCACGCGCGTGCAGAGCGTGCTTGGCGAAGCGAACGACACGATCGTCGCGCTGCATCACCTCGAGCAGTTGGCGGCGCCGCCGTACCAGCTCGGTTTCGTGCGCGGTTACGGCGCGGCGCTCGAGCAGCGCGCCGCGCGCGACGCCGAGGCGCTGCTGGCCAGCCTGCGTCCGCCGAAGCTCGACGGCAAGCCGGGTTGAGCGGCGCACGCTGACTATAATGGCCACCCGTTTCCCGCGCGCCTCCCGATGACCGACGCACCGCATTCTTCCCCGTCCTCCGAACCGCTCGAACTGGGCGGCGAGCTGTGGTTGCGCGCAGGCGAGCAGACGCTCGGCGGCGCCACGCGCATCGCGTTGCTCGCGGCGATCGGCGACACCGGTTCGATCACGCGCGCGGCAAAGGCCGTCGGCCTCAGCTACAAGGCCGCATGGGATGCGGTCGACACGATGAACAATCTCGCCGGCGAACCGCTCGTCGCGCGTTCGACGGGCGGCAAGGGCGGCGGCGGCACGACGCTGACCGCGCGTGCGACGTCGCTGATCGCCGCGTTCCGCACGATCGAGCGCGAGCATCGCCGTTTCATCGAGGCCGCGAGCGCGGCCGTTGCCGGCTTCGACGTCGACTGGGCGCTGATCGGCCGGATCGGGATGAAGACCAGCGCGCGCAACCAGTTGTTCGGCAAGGTCGCGTCGATCGTACGCGGCACGGTCAACGACGAGGTGACGCTCACGCTGCCGGGCGGGCAGCCGGTCGTCGCGGTGCTGACGCACGAAAGCGCCGATGCGCTCGGTCTGCAGGCGGGCGCGGACGCATGCGCGCTGGTGAAGGCGTCGTGGGTCGTGCTCGCGGTCGACGATGGCGGGCCCGACCTGAAGGTGTCCGCACGGAACCAACTGCGCGGCAGCGTCGAATCCGTCACGGCGGGCGCGGTGAACAGCGAAGTGACGCTCGCGCTCGACGGCGGCGGGACTTTGACGGCCGTCGTGACCAACGACAGCGTCGATGCGCTGCAGCTCGCCGACGGCCGGCGGGCGATCGCACTGTTCAAGGCGTCGAGCGTGATTCTCGCGGTGACGGGCTGACGGCGCGGGCAGGGCGGCGCGCTTCGGCGCGGGTGCGAAGAAGGACGGAGTGAAGCCGGCGTCGCGCAGCTTCTGCACGGCGCCAGCTTCGTTTCCGTTTTCAGCTCATGCCGCTACGCGCGGCTTCTCTCAGGCTCCAACCTGCCTGCCACGACCACGGCCTCGCGCGCTCATGCGACGCGCGTCGGCCACTCGGCGTGCGGCGATGTCGCCTGCACGCGTCCTTCGCTCAACTGCACGACCTGATCGCCGAACGCGGCGACGTCGTCGGGATCGTGCGAGATCAGCACCATCGGGATATCAAGCCGCGCCTGCAGTTCGGCGAGCTCGTGGCGCATGCGCTGGCGCATCGCGCCGTCGAGCGCCGCGAACGGTTCGTCCAGCAGCAGGATCCGCGGTTGCGCGACCAGCGCGCGCGCCAGCGCGACGCGCTGTTTCTGCCCGCCCGACAGTTGCGACGGATACTGCCCCGCGAGCGATTCGAGATCGAATGCGTGCAGCCAGTACGCGACTTCGGGCGGCACCGTTTTCGCGCGCGGGTTGCGCAGCCCCGGCGTGAGCCCGAACGCGATGTTCTGGCGCACGTTCAGATGCGGAAACAGCGCGTAATCCTGGAACAGGTACGCGACGCGGCGTTCGCGGGTCGGCACGTCGATGCGGCGCGCAGCGTCGAACAGCGGTTCGTCGTTCAGCGTGATCGTGCCTTCGTCCGGCGACAGCAGGCCGGCGATCGCCTGCAGCGTCATGCTCTTGCCGGCGCCGGACGGCCCGAACAGCACGACGCGCTGCGTCGTCGCCACGAACGACATGTCGAGCGTGAAGCGGCGCTCGGCGTTCGCGTAGGTCTTGCGGATGTCGACGACGAGGCTCATGCGGGCCTCCGCCGAAGCAATGCGGCCGCCGGGCGAAACAGCCGATACGGACGATACCGATGCGTCATGTCAGCTGACTCCGCGACGCGCGCGCCGGCACGAGCCAGCCGGCCGAGAGCAGCACGAGCACGCAGGTGATCGACGTCACCAGCACGAGGAAGTTGGCCGTGTTGTCGTCACCGGCCTGCACGGCCGCGTAGATCGCGACCGACAGCGTCTGCGTGCGGCCGGGCAGGTTGCCCGCGATCATCAGCGTCGCGCCGAACTCGCCGAGCGCGCGCGCGAACGCGAGCAGCGCGCCCGCGAGGATCCCGCGCGTGGCGAGCGGCAGCGTCACGCGGAAGAACACCGCGGCTTCGCCGAGCCCGAGCGTGCGCGCGGCGCGTTCGAGATGCGGATCGACGCCTTCGAACGCAGCACGCGCCGACTTCAGGATCAGCGGAAACGCGACGACCATCGACGCGATCACCGCGCCTTGCCACGTGAAGACCAGCTCGATGCCGAGCTGGTCGAGCCAGGCGCCGAACACGCCGCGCCGGCCGAGCAGCACGAGCAGGTAATAGCCGAGCACCGTCGGCGGCAGGACGAGCGGCAGCGTCAGCAGCGAATCGACAACGTCGCGCATCGGCGAGCGCCAGCGCGCGAGCGCGAACGCGGCCGCGACGCCGAGCACGATGTCGAGCGCGGTCGCCCAGCCGGCGACCTTCAGCGACAGCAGCAGCGGTACCCAGGCGCCTTGCATCTCCATATGCTTACTTGCCCGCAGGCTTGAAACCGAACGTCGACAGCACGGCCTGGCCCTGCGCCGACGAGACGAAATCGATGAACGATTGCGCCTGCGCGGCGTGGCGGCTGTCCTTGACCACGGCGATCGGATAGGTGATGGCCGTCTTGGTCGGCACCGTCAGCGCAACCTTCACGCGACCGGGCATGATCGCGGCGTCGGTGCCGAACACGAAGCCCGCGTCGACTTCGCTGCGCGCGACGTAGTCGAGGCTCTGGCGCACGTTGGCGGCCAGCACGCCCTTCGCGCTGACGGCGTCCCACACGCCAGCCGCGCGCAGCGCGCCTTCGGTGTAGCGGCCGACCGGCACCGATGCCGGGTCGCCGTACGCGATGCGCTTCACGCCGGGTGCGGTCAGGTCGTTCAGCGACGTCGGCGCGGCCGCGTGACTGTCCGCCGGCACGATCAGCACGAGCGAGTTCGCGGCGAAGTCGCGGCGCGTGCCGGGCACGATCACCTTTTCGTCGGCCGCGCGATCCATCGCCTTCTGGTCGGCCGATGCGAACACGTCGGCCGGCGCGCCCTTGGCGATCTGCTGCATCAGCACGTCCGACGCACCGAAGTTGAACAGCACCTTGGTGTCCGGATGCTGCTTCTCGTACGCGTCGCCGACGGCCTTGAACGCGTTCGTCAGGCTGGCGGCCGCCGACACGACCAGTTCGTCGGCGGCGGAAGCGGGCGCGCTGAACCCGACACCGGCGGCAAGCGTGACGATCGGCAGCAGGCGGAGCAGGGTGCGGCGAAGCGGACGGACGGGTGAGCGCATGGTGGATTCGTTTGAATGGGTGGAAAACGTAATCGTAATATAGGGCGGGTTATAACGCTCGACATACCGATCATGCGACGGCGTGCATGAATTGGTCAGACCTGAAAGGAGGCGGGCGTGACGGCCAGGCGGCCTGTCACGTGTGGAGCGTGTGCGTCGCCGATTCGGTGCGCTGCAGCGACGACGGCTGCGACGCGGGACGGTAGTTCGGATTGGCCTTCCAGCGCGCGCGGACGAACGGGCGCTCGTGCCCCGACAGTTGCAGCGCAACCTTGGTGACCCAGCGATGCGACGGCACCGTGATGCCGTGCAGCGCGACGGTGACGAGCGCGAGGCTCGCGACGACCGCCGGCACCGACCAGCGGTGCGGCACCGCGCGCCACGAGCCGGCGATGAACGCGAGCGCGGCGATCGCGCCGACGATGCAGCCGGTGATCGATTCGGACGGCGAATGCGCATCGAGCGCGACACGCGATACGCCGACCGCGACGCCGGCCGCGAGCCCGAGCGCGATGCCGACGATCCGCACCGGCGTGCGCGTGCGGATCAGCATCAGGAAAATCGCGACCGGATACACCGACGTCGACAACATCGCATGGCCGCTGAACCCGGTGAAATCCCACGCGCGGATGCCGATGCCCCAGCCGAGGAACGCGATCTTCGTCAGCGCGACCACGCCGATCGCGGCCGCCAGCACGCCCAGCCAGGCGGTGGCGCGCTGCCACGAGTAACCGAGCGCGAGCCAGACGGCAATCGTGATCGCGAGCGGCAAGGTCAGGCCGGCGCCGCCGAACGCGGTGATCATGATCCACAGGTGAGACGACAGGTCGAACATCGGAAAACGGACGAACGGAGGCGGGGAGGATGCTTAAATCAACGCGCGAGCCGGGAAGAACGACTACAACGGATACAAGCGGCGAAACCCCAGTATAGCGCCGCGTGCGCACGTGCCCCGTTTTTTGCGCCACCGGGAACTATCCGCGCGCAGGAAAAATCCCAGAAACAATGTTATGGTGCATTGCACAAAGCCGAACGATGCATCCGTTGCGGCGCCTTCTCATGGCGCCCCTATTTTTCCTGACTGCGAGCCCGATCGATGACCAAAAGTCTGACCAAGGTGTGGCTGGGCGGCATGAAACGCATGCTGTCTCCGGCCGCCAAACATGCGGTGCGCGATGCGCAGCGCATCACACGCGACGCACTCGAGGCCGCTGCCTCGCCCGCCGTATCCGATCTGTCCCCGCCGCGCGAATCGCGCGTGCGTCCGCGTGCGGCGGCATGGGCGGCGGGTGAATGGACGCGCGGCGAACATCCGATGACGCCCGCGCTCGGGCGTCTCGTCCAGAATCTCGCGTATGGCCTTTACGTGCCGCCCGGCCGCCGGCGCGGCGCGATGCCGCTCGTCGTGATGCTGCACGGCTGCCAGCAGTCCGTCGACGAATTCGTGCAGGGCACGCGAATGAACCTGCTGGCCGACAAGTACGGTTTCGCGGTGCTGTATCCGGAGCAGTCGCTGCGCGCGCACGCGCACGGCTGCTGGCACTGGTATGAAGACACCGAGCGCGCGGGCCGCGGCGAGGCGAATTCGGTTGCGTCGCTCGTCGACGCGGTCGTCGACGAACATGGCTTCGATGCGTCGCGTGTCTATGTCGCGGGGCTGTCGGCCGGTGCGGGCCTAGCGGCGCTTCTTGCACTGCACCATCCCGACCGCTTCGCGGCGGTGGCGCTGCACTCAGGTCCCGCGCTCGGCGAGGCGAATTCCGGCATCACCGCGATGGACGTGATGCGGCGTGGGCTGCGACAGAACCCGGCCGCGGCCGTCGATGCGCTGGTCGAGGCCGGCACGTATCCGGGCATGCCCGCGCTGATCGTCCAGGGCGACGGCGACCACGTTGTCGCGCCGAAGAATGCCGACCAGCTGACGGTGCAGTTCATGCGCCTGAACGGGCTGGCCGACAGCCGCGGTGCGCTGCGCGGCGGCGAGCGGGTCGAGACGCGCGACTCGGGCGCACAGATCACCGATGTCTGCCGCGATGGCGAACCGGTCGTGCGACTCTGCCATGTGAAAGGGCTCGATCATGCGTGGGCCGGCGGCGACGAAGCCGTGCCGTTTCATGCGGCCGTCGGCCCCGATGCGAGCTCGATGATCTGGGCCTTTTTCGAAACACATCGCCGGACTGTGGCGACCGAACGACGCATCGTCTGATTGACGCTGGCCAAAGCCTAGGGTTTTCCCTATAATTCGGGAAAACCCTAGTCAAAGAACCTTTGGATTGCGAGATCGACCATGTACCTGCTGAGCCACCTCTTCCTGATGCTGACCAAGAACGCTGAAACGGCCCGTAAAGAGCGCGCCGAGGCGTACCTGTCCGAAGCGACCGACATCTACGATCTCGAATTCCGTATGCGCAAGATCGATCGCGAAGCGGCGATGAACCGCCCGTATTCGCTCGGCTCGCGCTAAGCAGCGCAGGCGGGCCCGTCGGCCCGCCGCTCCGGCGAATCACGCAAAAGGGCGCGTGCGGCTAGATGCCGCACGCGCCCTTTTTGCATTCGCGGCCTTGCGTCGCGTCAGACGACCGTCAGGCGCACCGGCACGTTGTTGCGCGTGGCGTTCGAATACGGGCACACGTGGTGCGCCTTGTCGACCAGCGCCTGCGCGTCGGCCTTGTCGAGCCCCGGCAGCGACACGCGCAGCTCGATGTCGAGCCCGAAGCCGCCTGCGTCGTTCGGGCCGATGCCCACTTCCGCCGTGACCTGCGTATCGGCCGGCAGCGCCTGCTTGTTCTGGCCGGCGACGAATTTCATCGCGCTCAGGAAGCAGGCCGAGTAACCTGCGGCAAACAGCTGCTCCGGATTCGTGCCTTCCGCGCCCGTGCCGCCGAGTTCGCGCGGCGCGGCCAGCTTCACTTCCAGCTTGTTGTCGGCGGATACTGCGCGGCCGTCGCGGCCGCCCGTGCTCGTGGCGCTGGTCTTGTACAGAATGTTCATCGTGCAGCTCCTGTCGGGAAAAGGGGAGAAAAGCGGCCCGGTCTAACGGGATGTCGCCGGCCACGAAGAAAATATAGAACACAAATCATTAGTGCGCAAATGAAATTTTGAAGAAAAAGCCCGGAAGTACCGGGCCGGTCGGCCGACGCTCGCTCGTCAGCGTTCGTTGGCGGCCGACAGCGCGTCGCGCAACTGCTGGAGGTCGGCACGCAGCCTGACCAGGAACTCGGGGGTTTGCTGCATCGCGCAAAAGAGATCGGCGGGCACCGAGCGTGCGCGGTCCTTCAGCGCACGGCCTTCCGGCGTCACGCGTACGTTCACGACGCGTTCGTCGGTCGCGCTGCGCACGCGCTCGACGTAGCCGAGCGCTTCCAGCCGCTTGAGCAGCGGCGTGACCGTGGCCGGATCGAGATCGAGCCGCGCGGCGATGTCCTTCACCGCGATGTCGTCGCGCTCCCACAGCACCAGCATCGCGAGATATTGGGGATAGGTCAGCGACAGCTTGTCGAGCAGCGGCTTGTACGCCTTCGTCATCGCGTGGGAAGTCGAGTAGAGCGCAAAGCACAGCTGCTCGTCGAGCGTCTGGGGTAGCGGGGGTGGGCGGTCCATGATTCGGGAGGCGCGGCGGACGCGCGAACAATTTGCACACAAATTATTTTGCGCGCAAAAGATCGGGTTGAACAGGGGCGCCCGGCTAGGGGCGCCCGGCCAGGGGCGGATGCCGGGAAACAGGGGGATCGGGAGAGGCGCCGGGAGACAACCCGGCGCGCGGAACAGCGTGACGGCCGGCGACGCGCGCCGGCCGGGAGAGGTTTCAGCGGCCCGACGTGGCGGTCGGCGCGCCCGGCTCCTGCACGCCGAAGCAGCCGCGATAGGTCGCGTAGAACGAGCAGTACAGCATCGTGACGATGATGATCGTCACCGGCATCATGATCGTCAGCGCATAGGCGCCGGCGCCGAGCGCCTGCAGCAGCAGCGACAGCGCGAGCGACGTGCCGAGCGCAACGCCGAACCACAGCGCGCCGTACACGGTGAACGCGCCGCGATTGCGCCAGCAGCTGACGATGCTGAAGAACAGTGCCTTGGCGGGCGGGACGTCATGCCACGCGACCAGCACCGGCGCGAACCAGAACAACATCGAGATCGGCAGATAGAGCAGCGTTGCGAAGAACAGCGCGCCGAGCGTGCCTTGCGCGGCGAGCGTTTCCGGCGTCGTGCTCGCTTCGTCCGCCGCACCCATCATCACGTGGAACAGCGCGCCGCCGTCCACGAACGACGACGCGGCGAACACGAGCACCATCGACGCGACGTAGATCACGCCAAGCACCAGCAGCCGCTGGGACGCGACGGCGCCGTACGAGCGGAAGCCGTCGATCAGGATCGTCGGCATCACGGGCTTGCCGGCCACCGTGTCGCGGCACGCGGCCATGAAGCCGACCGCGATGCCGGGAATGAACACCAGCGGCAGCGCCGAGCCGATCACGGGCACCATCGACACCAGCGTGATCGCCAGCAGGTACGTGAAGAACAGCGTGATGAACGCGAGCGGGTTCCGGCGGAACAGCCAGACGCCTTGACGGAACCAGACATAGCCCGTTTTGGCGGGCACTTCGATCAGTTGCATGCGGTTTGGATCTCGGGAAGCGCGGGCGTATGGGCGATACGCTCTCGCAGGATGCGTTCGAAATGGCCGGGGTCGTGCGGCTTGAGCATTTCCGCCGCGCGCGGCAGGTAGAAGTCGTACAGGCGCGATACCCAGAAGCGGTACGCGCCCGCGCGCAGCATGTCGCTCCAGTGGCGGCGCTCCTCGGCCGTGAACGGCCGCACCGTCTGGTAGGCGCGCAGCAGCGCATCGGCGCGCGCGACGTCGAGCACGCCGGTCGCGAGGTCGACGCACCAGTCGTTGACGGTCACCGCGACGTCGAACAGCCACTTGTCGCAGCCGGCGAAATAGAAGTCGAAGAACCCGCCGAGCCGCACGCTGTGGCCGGTGCCGGGCGCCGCGTGCGCGAACAGCACGTTGTCGCGGAACAGGTCGCAATGGCACGGCCCGGCCGGCAGCGCCGCGTAGTCGTCCGACGCGAAGAAACCGGCCTGGTGCGCAAGCTCACCTTCGAGCAGCGTGCGTTGCGCGTCCGTGATGAACGGCACGATCGCCGGTACGTTCTCCTGCCACCACGGCAGGCTGCGCAGGTTCGGCTGGTTGCGCGGGTAATCGCGCCCCGCGAGGTGCAGGCGCGCGAGCATTTGTCCGACTTCGATGCAGTGTTCGACCCCGGGCGCGAGTTCGGCCGCGCCGTCGAGCTTCGTGACGATCGCGGCCGGTTTGCCGTGCAGCTCGCCGAACAGCGCGCCGTCGTCACGCGGCACCGGATCCGGCACCGGCACGCCGTGGCCGGCCAGATGGCGCATCAGGTCGAGGTAGAACGGCAGTTGTTGCGCCGTGAGCTTTTCGAAGATCGTGAGGACGTACTCGCCGCGTGTCGTCGTCAGGAAGAAATTGCTGTTTTCGATACCGGACGGAATGCCGCGGAACGCAAGCACGTCGCCCAGTTCGTAGTGGCGCATCCATTGCGCGAGATCGGAGTCGGAAACAGCAGTGAAAACGGCCATGCGAGATGCGTCAGGTCAGGTTGTCGGCACGCGTGCGGCGTGCGTCGCAACAGCAGGTGGAGGGGAGGCGGCGCGCCGTGATCGACACGGCGCGCCACGAAATCAGTAGCGCAGGTTCAGCGACGGCAGGCGCGTGATCGGGATGCCCGCGTCGTGCGGCTTCGGCGACGTGTCGGGCGTCGAGCTCATCTGGTAGCGCGTGCCGAAGTTCGACTTCACGTCGATCTCGACCGGCTTGCCGCGGTCGCGGTACTCGGTGACCTCGGTGCCGTTCTTGCTCTTTTCGTGGAAGCTCGGCGTGCGGCGAATGTCGGCGAAGTCGACTTTCGACGAGACTTCGGCGCCCGGCCGGTTGATTTTGCGGAGATCGGGCAGGCCGGCGGCTTCGTTGGCCTCGGCCCGGGCCTGCGCGTCGGCGTCAGGCGTGGCGCCGGCGGCGTAAGCGCTGCTGGCGGCGGCAAACGCGACGGCAGCGGCGACGAGAATGAGCGGCTTCATGATGAGTCTCCAGTGAACCCACCGATTTTAGCAAATACTGCGCACCATCCGGCCCCTGCGTGTATCCGGGCGGCCATAAGGGTGACCGGGTTCCGTGGTAATGTCGTCGGATCAGACGAGGTGATGAAAATGAAGAACGATTTGAGCCGCCGGCACCGTGTGCTGACGCCCGAGAGCCCGTCGGTCGAGGCTTTCGACGATTCGATCGCCGCCGTCGCGCGGCTGTCCGCCATCTACGACACGAATACCGGCTTCCTGCGCGACGCATTCGCGCGCTATCGCCGCCACGAACCGATTACCGAGCACGTGCGCGCGTGCTACCCGTTCGTGCGGATCCGCACCGACGTCAACACGCACGTCGACTCGCGCCGTTCGTACGGTTTCGTCGCGGGCCCCGGCGTGTTCGAGACGACGGTCACGCGCCCCGATCTCTTCGCGAACTACTATCGCGAGCAACTGCGCCTGCTGTCGAAGAACCACCATGTCAAGATCGAGATCGGCGTGTCGTCGCAGCCGATTCCGATCCATTTCGCGTTTCCGGAAGGCATCCATCTCGAGGGCGAGCTCGACCGCGACCGCCTGCTCGCGATGCGCGACATCTTCGACACGCCCGACCTGTCGTATCTCGACGACCGCATCGTCAACGGCACGTTCGAGCCGGCGCCGGGCGAGCCGCATCCGCTCGCGCTGTTCACGGCCGCGCGCGTCGACTTCTCGCTGCACCGGCTGCGTCACTACACGGCGACGTCGCCCACGCATTTCCAGAACTACGTGCTCTACACGAACTACCAGTTCTACATCGACGAGTTCGTGAAGCTCGGCCGCACGATGATGACGGAAAGCACCGATCCCGAGGTGCGGGCGTACCGCAGCCAGTACAGTTCGTTCGTTGAGCCGGGCGATGTCGTCACGTACAACGCGAACCTCGGCAGCGAGCCGGCCGAGGGCGCCGCGCCGCCGCGCCTGCCGCAGATGCCCGCGTATCACCTGAAGCGCGCGGACGGCAGCGGGATCACGATGGTCAATATCGGCGTCGGTCCGTCGAACGCGAAGACGATCACCGATCACATCGCGGTGCTGCGTCCGCACGCGTGGGTGATGCTCGGTCACTGCGCGGGGCTGCGCAACACGCAGCGCCTCGGCGACTACGTACTTGCACACGGTTACGTGCGCGAGGATCACGTGCTCGACGCCGACCTGCCGCTGTGGGTGCCGATTCCGGCGCTCGCCGAAGTGCAGCTCGCGCTGGAGCGCGCGGTGGCCGACGTCACGCGGCTCGAAGGCGTTGAACTGAAGCGCGTGATGCGCACGGGCACGGTCGCGAGCGTCGACAACCGCAACTGGGAGCTGCGCGATCATCGCGAGCCGGTGCAGCGGCTGTCGCAGAGCCGCGCGGTCGCGCTCGACATGGAAAGCGCGACGATCGCGGCGAACGGGTTCCGTTTCCGCGTGCCGTACGGCACGCTGCTGTGCGTATCGGACAAGCCGCTGCATGGCGAACTGAAACTGCCGGGCATGGCCGACACGTTCTATCGCGGGCAGGTCGATCAGCATCTGCAGATCGGGGTGAAGGCGATGGAGATCCTGCGCACGAACGGGCTCGACAAGCTGCATAGCCGGAAGCTGCGGAGCTTTGCGGAAGTGGCGTTTCAGTGACAAGCCCTTGCGGTATAAGGCTCCCCGGCTGGGTCGGGGAGCCTTCGAGTCTAACAATTCCGTCGTCGGACGCGTCTGGCGGTCGTGAACGATTCAGCCGTTCAGGTAGCGTACTCGCCTGATGCGCACGTGCGCGTGACCGGTCTCAGTGAATGAGGCCAAATTTCAGATTGGCGAGTTGCCCCAATACGGCAGCTGCGACGCCGATTGCAACCAACCCGACCGGACGCTTATACCACTGGTCCTTTTGATCAAGCTCGATGTTTATTTGCATGACATCGGGCTTTGTGCCGTGGACGGCTCCCATTTGCCTCAACAATTCCTGATCCCAGCCGAGTTCTTCGACTCGCTTGATGCTGGCTTTAATGCGCTGGTTTAGATGTGACGCTGCACCCCAAATTGATTGGCTTACGAAGCCAGTTGCGGCCCAGAAAATCAGCCAGTAGTTTCCGGGCCATTTCAAGTCGTAGGGAGCCGCAAGTGGTGCGTTAGTCCAGATCGGATGTAAGAACGGTGTGTACGCGTACAGCAACTCGATACACTTCTTGATGGTTACGGTAAGCTGCGCTATTGGCGGTAGCGTTGAGGGAGAGGACGCATCGAGGAAATAATAGAGCCCTTTGATAAATCCAATGAAGAAAATAAGTGCTGAAATGACCCAAAGTGAAGCTGCGACGATTCGCATATAAACGACGCGATTCCTTGCCTGGCCAAGCTTCATTGTTAATCCTCCGTGATTTTCCGCTTTGCCCTCAAGGATTGATCATACACAAGGTGCGTTCGCCGATTCAAGTAACGCGGTAGTCGGTCGCGAGCGAGTTCGCGATGGGCCGCGGTGAAGCTACGCTCGACGTTATTCGGATACTGCGGAAGCGAGCTGCCTGATTCGATCGGAGCATCTGGCCTTCTCGGCAAATACGTGCGATGTGCGAATCAGAATAGCGTTATCGAGCAACTGTTCCATGTTGGAGCGGCATCTACAGACTGTGTTTCGAGATCCGACATGTCTCTCCTTCGGATGCGGGCTCCGGCACTGCGGCGATCGTATTCATTCTGCAACCGATTTCGCAAGCCATTGATATAAAAAGGGGGGCGTGTAAGTAAAGCGCAGAAGGCAGTGTTTGGGTCGACAAGGGCGCATTCAAAGAGTTGTCAAACCCGCGTCGGAAGTGCGACGCCCCCCCTTAGAGTACCCCCCCATTAATTTGGAGAAGATCGCGCAATACTTTGATTTTGCTTGGTTTTGTGTCTGCAAGCTGCGACGCTTCGCGGAAGTGGCGTTCCAGTAAGCGTGACGACCGGCGGCCCTAGCCGGCCGCCGCCGCCGGGTTTTGCGCCGTCCGGCCTGCTGGCGGTGGATTGCTCGGCTTCAGCCTCCTGACTCGACCCGATCGGGTGCAGTGGCTGTGCTTACCACTGCACCGGCTCGACCGTCCGGTCGAACGCGGCTTCGAGCAGCGCGGTTTCTCGATCGTCAAGCGTCAGGTCGAGCGCCGCGAGCGCATCGGTCACGTGATGCGGCTTCGACAATCCGACGATCGGTGCCGTGACGCCGGGCCGTCGCAGCGCCCACGCGAGGGCGATCCGGGCGGGCGCCAGGCCGCGAGCCTGCGCTACCTGTCCGACGGCCTCGACGGTCGCCGCGACCGCATCGCGGCCGTCGTACCAGGACACCATCTGCCGGTCGGTCGCGGCCCGCGTCGTCCCCGCATCGCGCGAGCCGGCCAGCAACCCGCGGCCGAGCGGCGACCACGGCGTGTACGCGACGCCTTCCTCGATGCACAGCGGCAGCATGTCGCGTTCGTCGTCGCGGCAGATCAGGCTGTACTGGCTCTGCATCGAAGCGAACCGGGCGAGGCCGTGATGCCGCTGGAATGCGAGCATCTTCATGAACTGCCACGCATGCATCGACGAGGCGCCGAGATAACGGACCTTGCCGCTCCTCACGATTGCGTCGAGCGCATCGAGCGTTTCGTCGATCGGCGTATCCGGATCGAACCGGTGAACGACGTAGAGATCGACGTAATCGGTCCCGAGGCGCTGCAGCGACGCGTCGATGCTCGCGAACAGATGCTTGCGCGACAGCCCGCGCGCATTCGGACCGTCACCGGTTGGGAAGAACACCTTGGTCGCGATCACCACGTCGTCGCGCGTCGCGAAATCGCGCAGCGCGCGACCGAGGATGCGTTCGCTCTCGCCGCCCGAGTAGATGTCGGCCGTGTCGAAGAACGTCACGCCGGCGTCCAGTGCCGCGCGGATGAACGGGCGCGCTACGTCCTCGGTCGCGACCCACGGCCGCCACGACGGATCGCCGTAGGTCATGCAGCCCAGGCACAGCTTCGACACCTTCAGCCCGGACGTTCCCAGTCTCACGTACTCCATTGATTCATCCTCCTTGCGACGCCGATCAGCGCATGCCGCCGATCGTGTAGCCGCCGTCGACGAGGATCGATTCGCCGGTCACGAAGCGCGCTTCGTCGCTGCAGAGCCAGACGGCCGCGTCTGCCACGTCCTCGGGGGTGCCGATCCGTCGCGCGGGCGTGAACGCGGCGAACGGGCGAAACATCTCGTCGTCGCCGAACCGGCGCGCCATCGGCGTGTCGATGATGCCGGGGTTGACGTTGTTGATCCGGATCCCGTGCGGGCCGCCTTCGAGCGCGACCGCGCGCACCAGCGCATCGAGCGCGCCCTTGCTCGCCGAATAGGTCGACGAGCCGGCAAGCGCGCCTTTCGCGAGCCAGGACGACGTGTTCACGATCGCACCGCCGCCGTGCGCGAGCATCGCCTCCATCTCGTATTTGATCGACAGCCAGGTGCCCTTGAGGTTGGTGGCGATCACGTCGTCGAAGTCGGCTTCCGTCTGCTCGACGATCGGCTCGAACGTGCCTTCCGTGCCGGCGTTGTTGAACGCCGCGTGCAACGCGCCGTAGCGTTCGACCGTTGCGTCGACGAGCGCGCGTACGCCGTCGGCCGAGGCGATGTCGACGGGGATCGCGAACGCTTCGCCGCCGCGTTCGGCGATCGCGCGCACGGTGTCGTCGAGCGGCGCCGCGCGGCGTCCGGCCACGACGACGCGGGCGCCGTCGCGCGCGAACGCGAGTGCGGCCGCCCGGCCGATGCCGGTGCCGCCGCCCGTGACGAGCGCGACGCGCCCGTCGAGCCGGGGCCGCGGCTGCGTCGTGGAGGAGGGAGTGGACAGGGGGTGTGAATCGGACATGATGGGTGGCGCTCCGCGTCAGGGTGAAACGAGCCGGCCGAAGGGCCGGCGCTCAGTCTTCGCCGTCCGGAACGGTCAGCGGTGCGCCGGGCGTGCCGGCGTAGAACACGATCAGCTCGGCGGTCTCGTCGCCGGTCTCGCCGCGATGCACGCCATCGACCATTTCCGGCACCACGTCGCCGGGGCCGAGCGCCAGCCGCTTGCCGTCGCTGCGGCGCACGGCGGTCAGATGGCCCGACAGCACGTAGCCGATGTTGATCGACGGATGCGTGTGCCAGGGCAGTACGGCGTGCGGCGGGATGGTGTAGCGTACGACCGTCACCTCGGGCTGATGCGTCGGGTAGGCTCGGTAGGGCGAGCCGTCCCATGCGTGCGTGGTTCGCAGCAGCACCGTTTCGACGGCGCGGGCGGGCGCATCGTCCGCGAGCGCGGGCGACGACGCACCGGCGATGATCGAGGCGGCCGCGGCAGCGGCCCGGGAGGCGATGGAAAACGAGCGCAGGTTCATGGTGAGCGGCCCGTGCGGGCTGATCGTCGAGGATGGCGCCATTGTGCGAAGCGGGGCGGCACGCGAGTAGCACCGGTCCGGTTGAAACCGATTCAACTTGACGGACCGGCGCCGCGACGCCATTGACGAGTGCCCGGACGTGCCGGGTTCGACAGGAGCACTGAATGGATCGTTTGAAGGCGCTGACGGTATTCGTCCGCGTCGCAGCCGCGGGCGGCATCAGCGCGGGCGCACGCGAGCTCGGCATGACGCCGCAGGCGGCCAGCAAGCAGATCGCTGCGCTCGAGGCGCTGCTGAACGTGCGGCTGTTCCAGCGCTCGACGCATCACATCGCGCTGACGGCCGAGGGTGAGCGCCTGCTCGCGCAGTGCCGCGGCGCGGTCGGAGAACTGGAAACCGCATTGCGTACGCTCGACGACGATCGCGCGCACGCGGTCGGCACGATCCGCGTCGCGGCGCCTTACTCGCTCGCCCGGCGCTTTCTCGCGCCGTTGCTCGGCGAGTTCTGCGACCGGCAGCCGGGCGTGACGGCCGAGCTGATCGTCAGCGACGACATGGCCGACATCGTCGAGCAGCGGATCGACATCGCGGTGCGGACCGGCAATCTGCCCGACAGCGGGCTGATCGCGCGTCGCGTCGCCGATCTGCAACTGGTCGTCTGTGCGGCGCCGGCGTATCTGCGCCGCCACGGCGAGCCGCAAACGATCGATGCATTGCGCGATCACCGCTGCACGGCGTTCCTGTATCCGCGCACGGGCAAGCCGTTTCCATGGGAATTTCTCGTCGACGGCCGCGTCGACACGCAACAGGTGCACCCGTTCATCGCGACCAACGACATCGATGCCGAGCTCGACATCGTGCTGAGCGGTGCCGCGATCGGTCAGTTCTTCGGTTATTCGATCCACGCGCATGTGCGCGAGGGCCGTCTCGTGCCGCTGCTGACGAAGCACGCCACCTCCCGCTACGGGCTCTATCTGTGCATGCCGCAGCGCACTCATCTTCCGCTGCGGAGCCGGTTGCTGATGGATTTCCTTGCGGCTAGGCTCGGCGCCCATCCGGAACTCGCGCCACTCCCGCTGGCGGAGGCGCCGGCTTGACGCGCGGCGCCCGGGTTGCGAGCGCGCCGATGCGTTCGGCTGTCGGATACCGGCGCGCGTGCGTCAGTGCGCGGGTGTGGCGGTGCCGCCGTGCGACCGATCGCGCTGCGTATCTCGCATCGCATCGAGGACGGCCTCCAGCATTCCGATCGCGTCCGCCTGCCGCTTGATCGCCAGCCGCTGTTCCCCGAGCGAGCGCAGCGTCGCTCCGCCGAAATATTCCATGATGTCCGGCAGGCGGCGTACGACGCCGCGGCTGCCCCAGCAGCCGTCGTCGATTTCCATCGGTAGCACCCAGACGCGCGACGCGACGGCGTCGAGCGGGACGCCTTCCGCGCGTGCGACCGCGGCCGTGACGTCGGCGATCAGCCCGGCGCGCGCGGCGTCCGTGTACTGGCCTTCCGGTACGGTCGGCACGATTCGGTAGATCGGCGCGGGCGCCAGCACGCCGGAGCGGTACACGGCCGCCGGCCGGTGGACGAAGATCCACGTCACATCCCGCACGCGTGGGTCACTCGGGTCGAGTCCTTCGTGACGGATCAGGATCTCGGTCAGTTCGCTCATCAATTGCGCTTCGGCAGGCTGCGCGAGCGCACCTTCGGGGATCGCGACGTCGATCATCGGCATGATGTTGTCCTGGTTCGGTTGAGAGGGCGTCGTTCCCGACTCCGGGCGACGTGAACCCAGTGTAGGAACCGCGCCCTTGCGCGCGAAGTGGCGAAACTGCCATTCGGCAATGCCATTCCGGACATTGCGATCGATGCCGATGCCAGGCGGTTAGCGCATGAAGCGGCGGCGATATTCGCCGGGCGCAATGCCCGTCTCGCGCTTGAAGAGCTGGCGAAAGCCGCTGATGTCCGTGTAGCCGACGCGCTCGCAGACCGCGTCGACCCCGATCTTCGTTTCGGCCAGCAGCCGCTTCGCGACCTCGATCCTGAGCGTCTGCAGATACTTGAGCGGCGGTGCCCCCACGGCCTCCCGGAAGCGGCGATGCAGCGTGCGCTCGCTCATCGCCACGTGCTCGCTCAAGCGGGCAAGGCTGAACGGTTCGCGCAGGTGTCTTTCCATCCAGCGCAGTGCGCGCGCAACGGACGCATCATCGTGCCCGGCGCGGCTCATCTGCGAGACATCGATGTACGAATCCTGCGAAATGCGGTTCATGTCGATCAGCATGAGCTTCGCGACGGACGCCGCGAGACGCGGGTTCGCGAGCTTGTCGACGAGGCGCAGCGCGAGATTCTGATACGACGTGATGGCGCCGCCGCAGAGAATGCCGTCCTGTTCGGTCAGCACCTCCGATGCGCGCAGCGCGACGTCCGGGTAACGCGCCTGGAAGCTCGAGGCTTTCGACCAGTGCGTGGTGGCGGCGCGCCCGTCGAGCAAGCCGGCCTCGGCCAGCAAAAACGCGCCCGTGCAATAAGTCGCGATCAGCGTGCCGCGCGCATGCTGTCGCCGCAGCGCGTCGAGCAGCGGCGCGAGCGAGCCGGGGCGTGCGAGCAGCCGCTCCAGATCGGCGACGAACGGCGCGGTCAGCCAGATCGCATCGGCGGCGCTGCCACCGTCGATCGTGCCGTCGACCGGGACGAGCTGGCCGGACGCCGTGCGAACCGGCCGGCCGTCGATCGATTCGATGCGCCACCGGAACGGGGCGACTGTCCGGCGGGCCGGCGTCGTGGGGGCGAGATGATTGGCCGCGGTAAGGATGTCGGTCGGCGCGGCGATGCCGGACGCGAGGGCATGGTTGACTGCCCAGATCCTGATGAGTGGCATGGTGGCGGAAATGGCCTTGTGTGAGGTCGATCCTATCACTCCGCATCGTGTGTCCGCAGTGCGTGATCGACTGCGCAGATGCGCGGCGGGATTGCCTGCGCGTTGTGCGATCGGCCTGCACCGAGGTGCCCCGTTCGGTATCCCGGCGACGGTCGCGTTTTCCCGAAGCGGGTCGCCAGAAACGACAAGGCCGCCCGGCGCCGAAGCGCGCGGGCGGCCCTGCTTGTCAGGCGAGGGTGAGGTCGATCAGCACTCGCCTTTCTTCGCGTGTCCCGGCGGGCAGTGGTAGTCGCCGCGGCGGTCGTGGTCGTCGTGACCGCGATGACGCTGGTGATCTTCCCACTCGCGGCGTTCCCAGTAACGGTGGCCGTCCCAGTAGCGGTCGCCATGCCAGCCGACGATGACCGCGGGCCCCGGAGCGACCATGACGGGTGCGGGGGCGACGACGACCGGCGCGGGCGTGCCGATGTTGACGTCGACGTTGACTGCATGAGCGAGGCCGGACAGCGAAAGGCCGAGGCCGGCGAAGGCGAGGGCGATCAGCGAGCGTTGCATGTTCTTTTCCGTGAGGTCGTTATGAATAGGCCGGCGCGACGCGATGGAAGCGAGGGGGACCGTTCCACCGGGGGGAACGCCGCGCCGACAGAATGCAGTGTGCGGGCGCGTGACGGAAAAGGCGAGGCGGGTTTATTACAGCGGGTTGGCGGCCGGCGCGGACGGGGTGCGGGTATCGGGCCGCGCAATTTGACAATGGCGGGCCGCGGGTATGGACGATTGCGCCGCGTCGCGCGGCACCGGCTGCACGGATTTGACATTCGACGGCGCGCGGCCGCGAAACCCGATTAACAGCGCGTTACAAAGTGACGCGCGGCAGGTGGCAGAATCGCCGGCCTGCCGCGCGGGAAGCAGTGCGCCGGCCGTCGGGCCGGCTCATGCCACGGATGGATTACAGATAGAACATCCGGTCTTCGTCAGGCCGCGGCTGCTGCTCTTCCGAGCCTTCGCCTTCCTCTTCGCCGCTGTCCTCGTAGAACGCGAGCACTGCTTCGAGCACCTGGTCGGGATCGTCGATCACCTGCATCAGATCCATGTCTTCCGGATTGATCAGGCCCATCGGAATCAGCTGGTCGCGGAACCATTGCAGCAGCCCCTTCCAGAACTCGCTGCCGACGAGGATGATCGGCACGAGGCGCGATTTTTTCGTCTGGATCAGCGTGAGCACTTCGGACAGCTCGTCGAGCGTGCCGAAACCGCCCGGCATCACGATCACCGCATCCGAGTTCTTCACGAACGTGACCTTGCGCGTGAAGAAGTGGCGGAAGCGCAGCGAGATGTCCTGGTAGTGGTTGCCGGCCTGCTCGTGCGGCAGCTCGATGTTCAGGCCGACCGACGGTGCCTTGCCGGCGTGCGCGCCCTTGTTCGCGGCTTCCATGATGCCGGGGCCGCCGCCGGAGATCACGGCGAAGCCGGCGTCGGACAGCTTGCGCGCGATCTGCGCGGCCAGCTTGTAGTGCGGCGTATCGGGTTTGAGGCGGGCAGAACCGTAGATGCTGACAGCCGGGCGGATCTCCGACAGGTACTCGGTCGCCTCGATAAACTCTGCCATAATCGTGAACATCTGCCACGATGCGCGCGCCTTCTTGGCCGTCGCGCGTTCTTGATCTGCGAGCGAACGCAGACTCGGAATCACTTTTCTCTTGTTCATAATGCCTGAAGAACGAAATCTGGAAGGTAAGACCCTGCTATTGGTTGACGGTTCGAGCTATCTGTATCGGGCCTACCATGCGATGCCTGATTTGCGTGGCCCTGGCGGGGAGCCGACAGGAGCGCTCTACGGAATCATCAACATGCTGCGCCGTATGCGCAAGGAAGTCAGTGCAGAGTATAGCGCTTGCGTGTTCGATGCAAAGGGCAAGACGTTCCGTGACGACCTTTATGCCGACTATAAGGCAAACCGTCCGTCGATGCCGCCCGACCTCGCATTGCAGGTCGAGCCGATCCACGGCGCCGTGCGTGCGCTCGGCTGGCCGCTCCTGATGGTCGAAGGTGTCGAGGCCGACGACGTGATCGGCACGCTCGCGCGCGAAGCCGAACGGCACGGGATGAACGTGATCGTGTCGACGGGCGACAAGGATCTTGCGCAGCTCGTGAGCGACCACGTCACGCTCGTCAATACGATGACCAACGAGACGCTCGACCGCGACGGCGTGATCGCGAAGTTCGGCGTGCCGCCCGAGCGGATCATCGACTATCTGGCATTGATCGGCGACACCGTCGACAACGTGCCGGGCGTCGAGAAGTGCGGGCCGAAGACGGCCGTGAAATGGCTCGCGCAATACGACAGCCTCGACGGTGTCATCGAGCACGCGGGCGAGATCAAGGGCGTGGTCGGCGACAACCTGCGTCGCGCGCTCGACTTCCTGCCGCTCGGTCGCCAGCTCGTGACCGTCGAGACGGCCTGCGATCTCGCGCCGCATCTCGAATCGATCGAAGCGTCGCTGAAAAGCGACGGCGAAGCGCGCGACCTGATGCGCGACATCTTCGCGCGCTACGGCTTCAAGACGTGGCTGCGCGAAGTCGACAGCGCACCGGCGGAAGGCGGTGGCGCCGATGCGCCGGAAGGCGAGCCGGCACCGGTGGTGGCGGCCGACATCGTGCGCGAATACGACACGATCCAGACCTGGGAACAGTTCGACGCGTGGTTCGCGAAGATCGACGCGGCTGCGCTGACCGCGTTCGACACCGAGACGACCGCGCTCGACCCGATGCTCGCGCGGCTGGTCGGCCTGTCGTTCTCGGTCGAACCGGGCAAGGCGGCCTACCTGCCGGTCGCGCACCGCGGCCCCGACATGCCCGAGCAGCTTCCGCTCGACGAAGTGCTCGCACGCCTGAAGCCGTGGCTCGAATCGGCCGATCGCAAGAAGGTCGGCCAGCACATGAAATACGACGCGCAGGTGCTCGCGAACTACGACATCGCGCTGAACGGCATCGAGCACGACACGCTGCTCGAATCGTACGTGGTCGAATCGCACCGCACGCACGACATGGACAGCCTCGCGCTGCGTCATCTCGGCGTCAAGACGATCAAGTATGAAGACGTGGCCGGCAAGGGCGCGAAGCAGATCGGTTTCGACGAAGTGGCGCTCACGCAGGCGGCCGAGTACGCGGCCGAAGATGCGGACGTCACGTTGCAGCTGCATCACGCGCTGTATCCGCAGGTCGCGCGCGAGCCGGGCCTCGAGCGTGTGTATCGCGAGATCGAGATGCCCGTGTCGCTCGTGCTGCGCAAGATGGAACGCACGGGCGTGCTGATCGACGACGTGCGCCTGCAGGCGCAGAGCACCGAAATCGCGACGCGCCTGATCGAGCTCGAAGCGCAGGCGTACGAACTGGCGGGCGGCGAATTCAATCTCGGCTCGCCGAAGCAGATCGGGCAGATCTTCTTCGAGAAGCTGCAGTTGCCGGTCGTGAAGAAGACGCCGAGCGGCGCGCCGTCGACCGACGAGGAAGTGCTGCAGAAACTGGCCGAGGACTACCCGCTGCCGAAGCTGCTGCTCGAACATCGCGGGCTGTCGAAGCTGAAGTCGACCTATACCGACAAGCTGCCGCGCATGGTGAATCCCGCAACCGGCCGCGTGCACACGAACTATGCGCAGGCCGTCGCGGTGACGGGCCGCCTCGCATCGAACGATCCGAATCTTCAGAACATTCCGGTGCGCACGGCCGAAGGCCGGCGGATCCGCGAGGCGTTCATCGCATCGCCGGGCCACCGCATCGTGTCGGCCGATTATTCGCAGATCGAACTGCGGATCATGGCGCACATCTCGGGCGACGCGTCGCTGCTGCGCGCGTTCTCGCAGGGCGAGGACATCCACCGCGCGACGGCCGCCGAGGTGTTCGGCGTGACGCCGCTGGAGGTCCATTCCGACCAGCGCCGGATCGCGAAGGTGATCAACTTCGGGCTCATCTACGGGATGAGCGCGTTCGGGCTCGCGTCGAACCTCGGCATCACGCGCGACGCGGCGAAGCTCTATATCGACCGTTATTTCGCTCGCTATCCGGGCGTCGCGCAGTACATGGAAGACACGCGCGCGATCGCGAAGGAGAAGGGTTACGTCGAAACCGTTTTCGGTCGCCGCCTGTGGCTGCCGGAGATCAACGGCGGCAACGGCCCGCGCCGCCAGGCGGCCGAGCGCGCGGCGATCAATGCGCCGATGCAGGGCACGGCGGCCGACCTGATCAAGCTGTCGATGATCGCGGTGGACGACTGGCTCACGCGCGACCGGCTTGCGTCGCGCATGATCATGCAGGTGCACGATGAACTGGTGCTCGAGGTGCCCGACGACGAACTGTCGCTCGTGCGCGAGAAGCTGCCGGAAATGATGTGCGGCGTCGCGAAGCTGAAGGTGCCGCTCGTCGCCGAGGTGGGTGCCGGCGCGAACTGGGAAGAGGCACACTGACGCACCCCCGAGCGGTTCCCGTTTCCCGCGGCATATTGTTGCAGGGATGCTGAATATCGAGATGGTTTGCTTGTGGTCAACGCGCAAGCTCCCGGACAATGCATGTCGGTCATGTCATTGAAGCGGGGGCGGCGCGCCCCGCGTTCCGGGATTGGACGCATCGAAGTGCTTCGAACTGCACATCGATGATGTCCGAACCGGTTAATCCACCGGGCGGCACGAATGCATCGCGTTCGCGGCGTCCGGCGGCAGCAGTTTCGAATCGCAAAGGGGGAATCAGATGCATCGGATCATCATCGTAGGCGGAGGCGCGGGCGGCCTGGAACTGGCGACGCGGCTCGGCGACCGTTACGGCGCGCGCGGCAATCGTCCCGCGCGTGCGCTTGTCACGCTCGTCGACCGCAATCCGACCCACATCTGGAAACCGCTGCTGCACGAGGTGGCGGCCGGCAGCATGGACCCGTTCACGCAGGAGCTCGAATATGCGGCGCAGGCGCGCTGGCACGGTTTCGAGTTCCAGCAGGGCGAACTGACCGGGCTCGACCGCGCGGCCAAGCGCGTCACGCTGTCGCCGATCAACGACAGCGACGGCGAGGAACTGCTGCCGGCACGCGAGCTGGAATATGACACGCTCGTGATTGCGATCGGCAGCACGACCCACTTCTTCGGCGTGCAGGGCGCGCCGGAAAACGCGATCGCGCTTGATACGGTCGGGGAGGCCGAGCGCTTCCGCAAGCGGCTGATCGCCGCGTGCATGCGCGCCGAGCACCAGGCACCGGCGCCGACCGCGCCGGGCGACACGGCCGAACCGCGCATCCAGGTCGTGATCGTCGGCGGCGGCGCGACGGGTGTCGAGCTGTCCGCGGAGCTGCGCAACACGGCACAGGTGCTGTCCGTGTACGGGCTGCACAAGCTCGACCCGCGTCACGACGTCGGCATCGTGCTGATCGAATCGGGGCCGCGGATTCTGCCGGCGCTGCAGGAGCGCGTGTCGGCGGCGACTGCCGAGCTGCTCGAAAAGCTCGGTGTGCGGCTGATGCTCAGCGAGCGCGTGACCGAGGTCGCGCCGGGGCTCGTGCATACCGCAAGCGGCAAGACGGTGCGCGCTGACCTGACGGTCTGGGCGGCCGGCATCAAGGCGCCGTCGGTGCTCTCGCATCTCGACGGCCTCCAGGTCAACAAGCTCGGCCAGCTCGACGTGCGCCGCACGCTGCAGACCTTCACCGACGACAACGTGTTCGCGCTCGGCGATTGCGCGGCATGCGTGTGGCCCGGCAACGAACGCAACGTGCCGCCGCGCGCGCAGGCCGCGCACCAGCAGGCGAGCTTCCTGCTGAAGGCGATCGGCTGCCGGCTCGATGGACGTCCGTTGCCCGAGTTCACGTATCGCGATTTCGGTTCGCTCGTGTCGCTCGGCCACTTCAGCGCGGTCGGCAACCTGATGGGCGGGCTGATCGGCGGCAACATGCTGATCGAAGGGCTGTTCGCGCGCTTCATGTACATGTCGCTGTACCGGCTGCACATCGCGGCGCTGCACGGCTATCCGCGGATGATGCTCGACACCGTCGCGCACTGGCTGCGGCGCACGACGCTGCCGCGCGTCAAGCTGCACTGACCGCGCGTTCGCGCGACGAGCGGGCGGGGCGTGCGCACGACATGCGTGTTCCCCGCCCGTTGTTTTTTGCGGGCAGCCGGACGGTCGTGTGTGCGCTTGCCGGGCGGCATCGTCCGCGCGTTTTCCTTTTCATTTCGCAAGCATCCGGTCGCGTAACGACGATCGAAATACACTGGCCGCGCTACGATTGGAGCGGTCGGATCGAATCGTCGTAATTGAGTCTTACACATCTGACAGTTGACGCGACAACGGATTATTGGGCATCTTGTCCGAGTTTTCGTTTGCGGCGGGGTGCCAACCGCCGCGATATTCGCGCCGCGCGCCGACACGATGCTCCGTCATGCCGCATCCATGATCGTGGCGGTGGCGCTCAATCGAGGAGTGCATTCATGTTGAAACCCGAAGTCGACAGCCTGGTCCCCCACGTCCCGTTCTCGCGCCGCAAGTTCATGCAGGCCGCGCTGGGCGGCACCTTCGCGGCGGCCGTGCTGCCCGTGTCGGCGCAGACGGTCACGACCGACAGCGCCGGGCTGGACGTCGACACCGTCGAGATCCGCTCCGGCGACGCGAGCGTGCCGGCCTATCGCGCGCAGCCGGCCGGCAAGACGAACCTGCCGGTCGTCATCGTGATCCACGAGATCTTCGCGGTGCACGCGCATATCGCCGATGTCTGCCGCCGTTTCGCGAAGCTCGGCTACCTCGCGATCGCGCCCGACCTGTTCGCGCGGCAGGGCAGCGTGTCGACGTATCCGACGATCCATGGGCTCGTCGACAACATCGTCAGCAAGGTGCCGGACCGGCAGGTCACCGAGGATCTCGATGCGACCGTCGCATGGGCCGGCAAGAACGGCGGCGACCTGGCGCGTCTCGGCGTGGCGGGGTTCTGCTGGGGTGGTCGCCAGGCGTGGCTGTATGCGGAACATAACCCGCACGTGCGGGCGGCCGTCGCGTGGTACGGGTTCGTCGAGGGCAAGACCGACGAGATGACGCCGTTCAATCCGGTCGATCATGCGTCGCAGCTGAAGGTGCCCGTGCTCGGGCTCTACGGCGAGAAGGATACGAACATCACGCAGGCGTCGCTCGCCGACATGCGCAAGGCGATCCAGACCAGCGATTCGAAGCTTGCGCGCGAATCGGAGATCGTCGTGTATCCGGATGCCGGTCACGCGTTCTTTGCCGACTACCGGCCGAGCTATGTGAAGGGCGATGCCGAAGAAAGCTGGAAGCGCGCGATCGCGTGGTTCCACAAGTACGGCGTGCTGTGAACGGCACGCGGCGGCCGAATGGCCGCCGCTTCGCTTCGCCGGTGCGCCGCGCGCCGGCTTACGGGTTCGGGCCGGTGGCGATCGGCCGCGACGGATCGGCGCTCCATTCGCTCCACGAACCCGGATACAGCGACGCGCCGTGCAGCCCCGCAATCTCCAGCGCAAGCGCGTTGTGGCAGGCGGTGACGCCGGAGCCGCATTGCAGGATCACGCTGTTCGGTTCGACGCCCGCCAGCAGCGTGGAGAACGTCTCGCGCAGTTCATGGCCGGTCTTGAAGCGGCCGTCGGCGGTCAGGTTGTCCTTGAAGAACCGGTTGCGCGCGCCGGGGATGTGGCCGCCGACACGATCGATCGTTTCGTTTTCGCCGCGGTAGCGGTCCGGTGCGCGAGCATCGATCACGACGCGCGTGGGCGACTTGATGTTCGCGAGCACGGCTGCCGCGTCGACCGTCGATTCGAGCGGCGCGCCCGCGCGGAAGTCGCCGGCGGCCGGTTGCGGCACGTCGGTCGCCAGCGGCTGGCCGGCTGCTTCCCAGGCCTGCAGGCCGCCGTCGAGCACGGCCACCGAATCGTGGCCGAGCCAGCGCAGCAGCCACCACAGGCGCGCCGCATAGGCGCTGCCTTGTGCGTCGTATGCGACGACCTGCTGGCCCTGCTTGAGGCCGCGGCTGGCGAGCAGTGTGGCGAGGGCGTCGCGGGTCGGCAGCGGATGGCGGCCGTTGGTGCCCGTCTTGCGGCCCGACAGGTCGCGGTCGAGATGAAGGTACTGCGCGCCGGGGATGTGGCCGGCCGCATAGGCGGCTTCGCCCGCACCCGGATCGGCGAGATCGAAGCGGCAATCGAACAGAACGACGCTGCCGGGCGCCGCGGCCAGGCGCTCGGCGAGATTGGCGGCGGAGATGAGCGTGGTGTAATGGGTGTGTGGCATGACGGCTCCCTGGAGTGCGAATGACCTGACACTCCAAGTCTAAACAAAAAAAGACGGGCCGAAGCCCGTCTTTTCGTCTGCCGGATGGGGCGCGGCGACAAAGCGCCGCACCGGCCGTCAGATGTCGCCGAGGTGGCGGCGCAGGAACTCGTGGAAGTGCTGCATGCCGTCTTCCATCGGGCTCTGGTACGGGCCGACCTGCGACTCGCCGCGTGCCATCAGCGCACGGCGGCCTGCGTCCATCCGCATCGCGATCTCGTCGTCCTCGACGGCCGTTTCCATATAGGCGGCGCGCTCGGCCTCGACGAATTCGCGTTCGAACAGCGCGATTTCCTCGGGGTAATAGAACTCGACGATGTTGGTCGTCTTCTGCGGGCCGCGCGGGATCAGCCACGACACGACGAGCACGTGCGGATACCACTCGATCATCAGGCCCGGGTAGTAGACCATCCAGATCGCGCCGAACTCCGGCGGCACGCCGTTTCGGAACTTGAGCACCTGCTCGTGCCATTTCTGGTAAGTCGCGCTGCCCGGTTTCGCGAGTGCGTTGTGCACGCCGACCGTCTGCACGCTGTACCAGTCGCCGAACTCCCACTTGAGGTCGTCGCACGACACGAAGCTGCCGAGGCCCGGGTGGAACGGGACGACGTGGTAATCCTCGAGGTAGACCTCGATGAACGTCTTCCAGTTGTAATCGCACTCGTGCACTTCGACGTGATCGAAGAGGTACTCGGAGAAATCGAAGTGATGTTTCGTGCCGAGGTGGGCGAGGTCGCGCGCGACATTCCGGCCTTCGGCCTCGAACAGCAGCCCCTGCCAGTTCTGCAGCGGGCTCTTGCCGAGGTTCAGGCACGGCTTCTCGGGGAAGTGCGGCGCGCCGAGCAGTTCGCCTTCCAGATCGTACGTCCAGCGGTGCAGCGGGCACACGATGTTCTGCGTGTGGCCGCGCCCGTTGAGCATGATGGCCTGCCGGTGGCGGCAGACGTTCGACAGCAGTTCGATCTGGTTCGCCTGGTTGCGGACCAGCACGCGGCCTTCCTTTTCGGACGGCAGCGCAAAATAATCCCCCGCCTCGGGCACCATCAACTCGTGCCCGACGTAACGAGGTCCTTTCTTGAAGAGGGTTTCGATCTCGCGCTCGAGTAGCGCCTCATCGAAGTATGCAGTGACTGGAAGCTGGCTGTGGGCCGACTTCAACTGAAGCGCATCGCTCAGATTGGACATTCCCACTCCCGGTGTTAGCGTGAAAGCAGTGAACAACCCAACCATCGAAAAATCGATTTAGGGAAACGGAGAATTATACCCGGTTCGCCTCGCAAGGCCAGAATTAAGTGCCTGATTTGTGTCAATTTTTTGTCCGGCGACAATCAGGAGGCGCACACTGTGCATCGGAGGTGGGGCCAGAATATGCGCGAGGCCGCCCACGTCGGCAGATCGGAGAATTCTCTTTTGCCGTAGAATGTCCGACTTGTTTTGAAATTTGACACCCTCGTCCATGGCGAAAACCGCATCCCCAGGCGCCACGCCGCCCGGTAATGGCACCGAACCGTTGCCGGACAATTATGAGATGGCGCTCGCGGAACTCGAGACGCTGGTTGCCCGGATGGAAGGCGGCGCGTTGAGCCTCGAGGATTCACTGACGGCATACCGCCGCGGTGCGACCCTCGTTGCGTTTTGCCAACAGCAGCTTGAGAAAGTGGAACAGCAGGTTCGCGTGCTCGACGGCGCGACGCTGAAGCCGCTTTCGTCCGGAACGGCCGCCACGGACGGCGAAGACGACGATCTATGACATTCGAACAATGGATGCGGTCCGTGCTTGACCGTGTCGAAGACGCACTCGGCCATTATTTGCCCGCTGAAACCGCGATGCCCGCGCAACTTCACGAGGCGATGCGCTACGCGGTCCTCGGCGGCGGCAAACGCGTTCGCCCGCTGCTGTGCCATGCAGCAGGCGAGCTGACCGGCGCGACGGAAGCGGCGCGCAACGCGGCGGCGGCGGCGCTGGAGATGATCCACGTCTACTCGCTCGTGCACGACGACATGCCGTGCATGGACGACGACGCACTGCGGCGCGGCAAGCCGACCGTGCACGTGCAGTACGACGAGCCGACGGCACTGCTCGTCGGCGACGCGCTGCAATCGCAGGCGTTCGTCGCACTGACCGACGCCGATGCGCTGTCGCCGGTGCAGCAGGCGGCGCTCGTGCGCGAGCTTGCGCTCGCGAGCGGCTCGATCGGCATGGCCGGCGGGCAGGCGATCGACCTGGCGAGCGTCGGCCTCAAGCTGACGCGCGAGCAGCTCGAGACGATGCACCGGATGAAGACGGGCGCCTTGTTGCGCGCGGCCGTGCGGATGGGCGCACTGGCCGGCGAGACGCCGACGGCGGAAACGATGGCTGCGCTCGACGTCTATGCGGGGGCCGTGGGTCTGGCCTTCCAGGTCGTCGACGATATTCTCGACGTCACGACCGATTCGGCGACGCTTGGCAAGACGGCCGGCAAGGATGCCGCGAACGACAAGCCGACCTACGTTTCGATCCTCGGCCTCGAGGCGTCGCGCGAGCTCGCAGCGCAACTGCGTGCCGAAGCGCATGATGCGTTGAAACCGTTCGGCGCACGCGCACAGCGTCTCGCCGAACTTGCCGACCTGGTAGTGAACCGGGTCAGCTGACGCGAAAGCCCGCCGCCGCGCACACGCTACGGTGCGTGCAAAAGAATGCGGGCGCGTTTGATTTCCTACAATGGAACGACGATGTACGACTTGCTGAAAACCATCGACGACCCGGCGGATTTGCGCCGCCTCGATCGTCGCCAACTGCAACCGCTCGCGGATGAACTGCGCGCGTTCGTGCTCGACAGCGTGTCGAAGACGGGCGGCCATTTGTCGTCCAACCTCGGGACGGTCGAGCTGACGATCGCGTTGCACTACGTGTTCAACACGCCGAACGATCGCATCGTCTGGGATGTGGGTCACCAGACCTATCCGCACAAGATCCTGACGGGCCGCCGCGACCAGATGCATTCGCTGCGCCAGTACGACGGGATCTCGGGCTTCCCGCGCCGCAGCGAATCCGAATACGACACGTTCGGCACCGCGCACTCGAGCACGTCGATTTCGGCCGCGCTCGGCATGGCGATCGGCAGCCAGTTGAACGGCGACGACCGCTTCTCGATCGCCGTGATCGGCGACGGCGCGATGACGGCCGGCATGGCGTTCGAGGCGATGAACAACGCGGGCGTGTCGGAAGACGCGAAGCTGCTCGTGATCCTGAACGACAACGACATGTCGATCTCGCCGCCGGTCGGCGCGCTGAATCGCCATCTCGCACGCCTGATGTCGGGCCGCTTCTATGCGGCCGCGCGCGCGGGCGTCGAGCGCGTGCTGAGCGTGGCGCCGCCGGTGCTCGAACTCGCGCGCAAGCTCGAGGAGCATGCGAAGGGCATGGTCGTGCCGGCCACGCTGTTCGAGGAATTCGGCTTCAACTACATCGGCCCGATCGACGGTCACGATCTCGATTCGCTGATCCCGACGCTGCAGAACATCCGCGAACTGCGCGGCCCGCAGTTCCTGCACGTGGTGACGAAGAAAGGGCAGGGCTACAAGCTCGCCGAAGCCGATCCCGTGCTCTATCACGGCCCCGGCAAGTTCAATCCGGCCGAAGGCATCAAGCCGTCGCCCACGCCCGCGAAGAAGACGTACACGCAGGTGTTCGGCGAATGGCTGTGCGATGAAGCCGAGCGCGATTCGCGCGTCGTCGGCATCACGCCCGCGATGCGCGAGGGCTCGGGCATGGTCGAGTTCGAGAAGCGCTTCAAGGATCGTTACTACGACGTCGGCATCGCCGAGCAGCACGCGGTGACGTTCGCGGGCGGTCTCGCGACCGAAGGGCTCAAGCCGGTCGTCGCGATCTACTCGACGTTCCTGCAGCGTGCTTACGACCAGCTGATCCACGACGTCGCGCTGCAGAACCTGCCGGTCGTGTTCGCGATCGACCGCGCGGGCCTCGTCGGCGCGGACGGCGCGACGCACGCGGGTGCGTACGATCTCGCGTTCATGCGCTGCATCCCGAACATGACGGTCATGACGGCATCCGACGAGAACGAATGCCGCCAGATGCTGCACACGGCGCTGCAGCAGCCGAACCCGACCGCGGTGCGCTATCCGCGCGGCGCGGGCACGGGCGTGCCGACGGTGAAGGAACTCACCGAGATCCCGCTCGGCAAGGGTGAAGTGCGTCGCCGCACGGCGCAGCCGGAAGGCAAGCGCGTCGCGATCCTCGCGTTCGGCACGATGGTCGCACCGTCGCTCGCCGCGGCCGAGGAACTCGACGCAACCGTCGCGAACATGCGCTTCGTGAAGCCGGTCGACGCCGCACTCGTGCGCGAACTCGCCGAGACGCACGACTACCTCGTCACGATCGAGGAAGGCTGCGTGATGGGCGGCGCGGGCTCGGCCTGCGTGGAAGCCCTGATGGAGAGTGGGGTTATCCGACCCGTACTACAATTGGGCCTCCCTGACCAGTTCGTCGATCACGGCGACCACGCAAAGCTGTTGTCGCAATGCGGCCTCGACGGCGCGGGCATCGCGAAATCGATTCGCGAACGCTTCCTGAACCCGGCGGCCGATGTCGCCGGTCAGGCGAAGCGCGTCGCATAAGCTGGCACCGCCTGCGGGCGGTGCCGGTGCGACTGGCGCAACCGGTCTTCATTGATGCGGAAAACATGGGCCTGCGGGCCCATGTTGCTTTTCCGGCTGCCGCATGACGCGGCGTGCGCGTTGTCGAACGCGCGGCTTACAAGGATTGAACAAGATGAACCAGATGAATCCCGCCTTCGTGATGCCCGACGTGCAGAGCACGGTGGATACCCGCCAGATTCCGATTCAGCGCGTGGGCGTGAAGGCGGTCCGGCATCCGTTGACGGTGTGTACCGAAAGCGGCGACGTGCAGCCGACCGTCGGTGTCTGGAATCTCGATGTGCGCCTGCCGGCCGACCAGAAGGGCACGCACATGTCGCGCTTCGTCGCGCTGCTCGAAGAGAACCGCGCGCCGCTGACGGTCGAGCGTTTCCGCACGATGCTCGCATCGATGCTCGAGAAACTCGAAGCCGAGGCCGGCCGCATCGAGGTCACGTTCCCGTACTTCGTGAACAAGACGGCGCCGGTGTCCGGCGTGCAGAGCCTGCTCGACTATGAAGTGACGCTCGCGGGCGAAAGCCGCAACGGCGACACGCGCCTGTTCCTGAAGGTGCTCGTGCCGGTGACGAGCCTGTGCCCGTGCTCGAAGAAGATCTCGCAGTACGGCGCGCACAACCAGCGCTCGCACGTGACGATCGATGCCGAACTCGCGGCCGACCTGCCGGTCGAGGCGCTGATCCGCATCGCCGAAGAAGAGGCGTCGTGCGAGCTGTGGGGCCTGCTGAAGCGGCCGGACGAGAAGTTCGTCACCGAGCGTGCGTACGAGAACCCGAAGTTCGTCGAGGACCTCGTGCGTGATGTCGCGCAGCGTCTCGATGCGGACGAGCGCGTGGCCGCGTACGTGCTCGAAGCCGAGAACTTCGAGTCGATCCACAATCACAGCGCGTATGCGCTGATCGAACGCGACAAGCGGCTGGCTGCATAACGCCGCGGCGTTTTGTCGCGCCGATGAAAAAGGCCGCTCGTTTGAGCGGCCTTTTTGTTGTTCTGCGCAGGCGTTACGTTGCGCGGCTCAGTGTGCGAGCGACGCGAGATCCCAGCGCGGCTTCACCGTGAATGCGTAGTCGGCATTCGCCTGCTCAGGCCAGCGCGCGAGCCGCAATGCGCCGGCGAGCGCGATCATCGCGCCGTTGTCGGTGCACAGCGCGAGATCGGGGTAATGCACGTTGAAGCCGCGTTTCGCGGCGGCGGCCGACAACGCGTCGCGCAACTGACGGTTTGCACCGACGCCGCCCGCGACCACGAGGCGCTTGAGCTTCGTTTTCTTCAGCGCCGCGAGCGACTTCGCGACGAGCACGTCGACGGCCGCGTCGACGAAGCCGCGTGCGAGGTCGGCCTTCGCGCGTTCGAGCGCTTCACCCGTCAGCTGTGCCGCTTCGAACTTCTTCATCTGCGTGAGCACGGCCGTCTTCAGGCCGCTGAAGCTGAAGTCGAGATCGCCCGAATGCAGCATCGGGCGCGGCAGCACGACCGCGCCCGGCGTGCCCGTTTCGGCGAGCTTCGACACTTCCGGGCCGCCCGGATAGCCGAGGCCGATCAGCTTCGCCGTCTTGTCGAACGCTTCGCCGGCCGCGTCGTCGAGCGTTTCGCCGAGCGTTTCGTACACGCCGACGTCGGTCACGCGCATCAGTTGCGTGTGGCCGCCCGAAACCAGCAGCGCGACGAACGGGAACGGCGGCGGCTCCGCGACGAGCAGCGGCGACAGCAGGTGGCCTTCGAGGTGATGGATGCCGACGGTCGGCTTGTTCCACGCGAGCGCGAGCGCATTCGCGATGCTCGCGCCGACCAGCAGCGCGCCGGCGAGGCCGGGGCCTTGCGTGAATGCGATCGCGTCGATGTCGTCGCGGCGCGTGCCGCTTTGCGCCATCACTTCCTCGAGCAGCGGCAGCGCGCGGCGGATGTGGTCGCGCGACGCGAGTTCGGGCACGACGCCGCCGTAGTCGCGGTGCATCGCGATCTGCGAGTGGAGCGCGTGTGCGAGCAGGCCGCGCTGCGTGTCGTAGAGCGCGAGGCCGGTTTCGTCACAGGAGCTTTCGATGCCGAGAACGAGCATGGGTGCGGGCGGGGCGCGCCGTATCGAGCGCGCCGCAGGAAGGTCAACGTAACCGGAAATTATAGCAGGCGAGGGCCGGCCGCCGCTGGCTGCGGCCCGGGCCCGATGCCGGGCGGGTACAATCCGCGCCATGGAAACTTTTGACATCGCCGTGATCGGCGCGGGCGCCGCCGGGATGATGAGCGCCGCGGTCGCCGGGCAGCTCGGCCGCCGCGTCGTGCTGATCGATCACGCGCCGCGGCTCGCCGAGAAAATCCGCATCTCGGGCGGCGGCCGCTGCAACTTCACGAACCTGTACGCAGGCCCCGACAACTACCTGTCGTCGAATCCGCATTTCGCGCGCTCGGCGCTGGCGCGCTATACGCCGCGCGACTTCCTCGGGCTGCTCAAGCGCCATCACGTGACCTGGCACGAAAAGCACAAGGGTCAGCTTTTTTGCGATCACGGCAGCGACGCGGTCATCGACGTGCTGAAGCACGAGTGCGATGCGGGCGGCGTCGCGTGGCGCCGGCCGGTCGTCGTCGACGCGGTGCGCCACGCACCGTCCGATGGCTTCACGCTCGACACGCAGCAGGCGGGGCCGATCGGTGCGCGCGCACTGATCATCGCGACCGGCGGCCTGTCGATCCCGAAGATCGGCGCGACCGACTTCGGTTACCGGCTCGCGAAGCAGTTCGGCCACAAGCTCATCGATACGCGGCCCGCGCTCGTGCCGCTCACGTTCGCGCAGCAGGACTGGGAGCCGTTCGCCGCATTGTCCGGCGTGTCGCTCGAAGTGCGCGTGTCGACCGGCGACAAGAAGCGCGGCGGCGAATTCGTCGAGGACCTGCTGCTGACCCATCGCGGCCTGTCCGGGCCCGGCATCCTGCAGATCTCGAGCTACTGGCAGCCTGGCGACCCGATCCGCGTCGACCTGCTGCCGCAGCGCGACACGGTGGCCGACCTGCTCGACGCGAAGCGCACGTCGAAGCGCCAGATCGGTTCGCTGCTCGCGGACTGGGTGCCGTCGCGCCTCGCGCATGCGTGGCTCGACACGCATCGCGTCGCGGCCGACGCGCGGCTCGCGGACCTGCCCGACAAGACGCTGCGCCAGATCGGCGACGCGCTGTCCGGCTGGACGCTGACACCGAACGGCACCGAAGGCTACAAGAAGGCCGAGGTGACGAAGGGTGGCGTCGATACGCGGGAACTGTCGTCGGCGACGATGATGAGTGCGCGGGTGCCGGGGCTGTACTTCGTCGGCGAGGCGGTGGACGTGACGGGCTGGCTCGGCGGCTACAACTTCCAGTGGGCGTGGGCGTCCGGCACGGCGGCCGGGCAGGCCGCGGCGGAGTATTCGCGCGGCGCGTGACATGCCCGGCAGGCCCGGTTTTAGCGGGACCAGGCCCCGTGCCTTTGAGCAATCGCTCTGCTATACTCGGTAGTCTTTCCCTGCAAACCTTTATTCGTGTCGGATCATGACGATCATTCGCGTTAAAGAGAACGAGCCGTTCGAAGTTGCAATGCGTCGCTTCAAGCGCACGATCGAGAAGAACGGTTTGTTGACCGAACTTCGCGCGCGCGAGTTTTTCGAGAAGCCGACCGCGGAGCGCAAGCGCAAGAAGGCTGCTGCGGTGAAGCGTCATTACAAGCGTATCCGCAGCCAGACGTTGCCGAAGAAGTTGTACTGAACGATTGGGCGCCGCGCGGTTCGCTAAGCGGCGCACCGGCGACTCCGTGCGATCGGGCGCGATCACGGACGATCAAGCGCAATCGTGCAGCCGGTCGGGAAACCGATCAGTTGGCCGATCAGGCAGCGAGCCGCCGATGCCGGATTCGAGCAACCCGCTTGAGACACTGTCCCAAGCGGGTTTTTGTGTTGACGCCTGTTCGCGGGCGTCGGATTCACGTTTCCATCCCGGGTGAAAGATGAGTTTGAAAGAGCAGATCAGCGAAGACATGAAGACCGCGATGCGCGCGAAGGACAGCGAGCGCCTGTCGACGATTCGACTGCTGATGGCCGCGATCAAGCAGCGCGAAGTCGATGATCGGGTCACGCTCGACGACGCGGGCATCACGGCCGTGATCGACAAGATGATCAAGCAGCGCAAGGATTCGATCAGCCAGTTCCAGGCCGCCAGCCGCGACGATCTCGTCGCGAAAGAGCAGGCCGAACTGGTCGTGCTGGGCGCCTACATGCCCGCGCAACTGTCGGACGCCGAAGTGGCGGCCGAAGTCCAGGCGGCGGTCGCGCAAACCGGCGCGGCCGGCCCGCAGGACATGGGCAAGGTGATGGGCGTGCTGAAGGGCAAGCTCGCGGGCCGTGCCGACATGACGGCCGTTTCCGCGCAGGTCAAGGCCGCGCTCACCAAGTAAAACCCGTTCCCGGCGCGCCCAGCGATGCGTGCGCCGGGCATCGTATTGTCTTTTTTCGCTCGATCCCACGGTGATTCCGCATTCGTTCCTGCAGGATTTGCTGAACCGCGTCGATATCGTCGACGTGGTGGGTCGGTACGTGCAGCTCAAGAAGGGCGGCGCCAATTTCATGGGGCTGTGCCCGTTCCATAACGAGAAGAGCCCGTCGTTTACCGTCAGCCCGACCAAGCAGTTCTATCACTGCTTCGGTTGCGGCGCGCACGGCACGGCGATCGGCTTCCTGATGGAACATGCGGGGCTCACGTTCCCGGAGGCGGTGCAGGAACTCGCGCAATCCGTCGGGCTGACCGTGCCCCACGAGCCGTCGATGCGCGGCGGTGGGGGCGGAGGCGGTGGTGGCGACTATCCGGCGCCGGTGTCGAAATCGGTTGCGACCGCATTGTCCGACGCGATGTCCACCGCGTGCGACTACTACCGCAAGCAGCTGCGCGGCGCGACCGTCGCGATCCAGTACCTGAAGAACCGGGGCCTGACCGGCGAGATCGCCGCGCGCTTCGGGCTCGGTTATGCGCCGGACGGCTGGCAGAACCTCGAAACCGCGTTCCCGGACTATCGCGACGAGTCGCTGGTCGAGTCGGGGCTCGTGATCGTCAGCGAGAAAACCGATGCGCAGGGCACCGCGCGCCGTTACGACCGGTTCCGCGAGCGGATCATGTTCCCGATCCGCAACGTGAAGGGGCAGGTGATCGGCTTCGGCGGCCGCGTGCTCGGCAGCGGCGAGCCGAAATACCTGAACTCGCCCGAAACGCCGCTGTTCAACAAGGGCAGCGAGCTGTACGGCCTGTTCGAGGCGCGGCTCGCGATTCGCGAGCGCAAGTACGTGCTGGTCGTCGAAGGCTACATGGACGTCGTCGCGCTGGCGCAGCTCGGGTTCCCGAACGCGGTCGCGACGCTCGGCACCGCGTGCACGCCGATTCACGTGCAGAAGCTGCTGCGCCAGACCGACACGGTTATTTTCAGTTTCGACGGCGATTCGGCCGGGCGGCGTGCGGCCCGGCGCGCGCTCGAGGCATGCCTGCCGCATGCGGCGGACAACCGGACGATCCGGTTCCTTTTTCTGCCGACCGAGCACGACCCGGACAGCTATGTCCGCGAGTTCGGCGCGGAGGCGTTCTCCGAGCAGGTCGAGCGCGCGATGCCGCTGTCGCAATTTCTGCTGAACGAAGCAATTGCCGGCAAGGCGCTCGATCAACCGGAAGGCCGCGCGAAGGCGCTGTTCGATGCGAAGCCGCTGCTGCAGGCGCTGCCCGCGAACGCGTTGCGCGCGCAGATCATGCACATGTTCGCCGATCGTCTCGATATCCCGTTCGAAGAAGTCGCGGGGCTGTCCGACGTCGATACGCGGATCGCGGCGCCGCCGCGCCAGGCGCCTGCGCGCAGCGAACGGCGTCGCGTGACGGACAGCGAAAAGCGTGCGCTGCGCACGCTGGTGATGCATCCGCGTATCGCGTCGCAGCTCGACGACGAACAGATTGCGACCCTGCGCGCGTTGCCGCGCATCGGCGAACTGTTCGCCGAAGTCGTCGACCATGCGCGTGCGCTGGGCGACGGCGCGGAGTTCCGGCTGCTGTCGGATGTCCTGCGGACCTCCTCGAATGGGGCGACTTACGAGGAAATCTTCCGCGAAATTCTGGACTATGATGAAAACGTCCGCGATTTGCTGTTACAGAATCCGGAAGACGAGACGGTGCCCGAGCGGCAGCGTGAACAGGAACGGATCGCGGGGGAGGAGCTGCAGGCGGCGGTGCTCAAGATGCGCTATGACGCCTGTTGCGACCGGCTTGACCGGCTGGCGCGGCAATCCACCTTCACACCCGAGGAATTGGCCGAACTGACGGAATTGAACCAGCAGCGAACCGACATGAAACGTCGGCTCGGGCTGTAGGCGGCCGGGGCGCTTAGAGAGGGCGCCCCAGCGTGCTATAATATAAGGTTTCCAGCGGTTTGTTTTCTAAGCAGAGGCGAGAATCGCGATGGCAAAGACGACAGGCGGAAAGAAAGCAGCAGGCAAGGGCTCGACGGAGCCGACCAAAAAGGTCACAGCGGCCAAGTCTGCTTCTTCCACCAGGACAACGTCTTCAGCCACGTCAGCCTCTGCGGGGAAGAAAACCGCGGCCGGCACTGCTCAGGCTGCGCCGGCGCCGGCAGCCAGAACACGGGCTGCCGCCAGACCCGACTCCGGGCCGGCCAAGCCGGCGGCGAAGCGGGCAAGTGCGAAAAGCGCAAGGGACACGACTGCCGCCGCGGACGAAACGGCAGTACGTACTACTCATGCACCCACGGTTCAACCGGCTGTCGTCCAGCAGCCGCGAGTCGATATAGCCGGTACGGCGAACTCCATGACCAAAAAGCTGAACGAAGTATCCGTCGTTGACGACGCAAATCAGAGCGACGAGCAGCCCGCAGCCGCGGCTGCCCCGGGCAAATCCAAGGTGCGCGATCGTCGCGCCAAGGAAAAGGCGCTGCTGAAGGAAGCGTTCGCGACGAGCACGCCCGGCACGGCCGAGGAGCTCGAAGAGCGCCGCGTGAAGCTGCGCGCGCTGATCAAGCTCGGCAAGGAGCGCGGCTTCCTCACGTACGCCGAAATCAACGACCACCTGCCGGACAACTTCACCGAGACCGAAGCCCTCGAAGGCATCATCGGCACGTTCAACGACATGGGCGTGGCGGTCTACGAGCAGGCGCCGGACGCGGAAACGCTGCTCCTGAACGACAACGCGCCGGCCGCGTCGTCGGACGATGAAGTCGAAGAGGAAGCGGAAGTCGCGCTGTCCACCGTCGATTCGGAATTCGGCCGCACGACCGATCCGGTCCGGATGTACATGCGCGAAATGGGCACGGTCGAGCTGCTCACGCGCGAAGGCGAAATCGAGATCGCGAAGCGGATCGAGGACGGCCTGCGCCACATGGTGATGGCAATTTCCGCGTGCCCGACGACGATCGCCGACATCCTCGCGATGGCCGAACGCGTCGCGAACGAAGAGATCCGCGTCGACGAGCTCGTCGACGGCCTGCTCGATCCGAACGCTTCGGACACCGCCGATACCGACGGCTTCTCCGCGAAGGAAGCGGAAGCCATCGAGAACGAGGACGAGGAAGCCGAAGAGGAAGAGGAAGAAGAGGAAGAAGAGGAGGACGACGGTGCCGCGCAAGCGTCGGCCAACGCCGCCCAGCTCGAAGCCCTCAAGCGCGCTTCGCTCGACAAGTTCTCGCAGATCAGCGAGTGGTTCGACAAGATGCGCCGCGCGTTCGAGAAGGAAGGCTACAAGTCGAAGTCCTACCTGAAGGCGCAGGAAACGATTCAGACCGAGCTGATGACGATCCGCTTCACCGCGCGTACCGTCGAGCGCCTGTGCGACACGCTGCGTGCGCAAGTGGATGAGGTGCGTCAGGTCGAGCGCCAGATCCTGCACACGGTCGTCGACAAGTGCGGCATGCCGCGTTCGGAATTCATCGCGCGCTTCCCGGGCAGCGAGACGGATCTCGACTGGTCCGAGAAGATCGCGGCCGAAGGCCATTCGTACGGCGCGGTCCTGTCGCGCAACATCCCGGCGATCCGCGAACAGCAGCAGCGCCTGCTCGACCTGCAGGCGCGCGTCGTGCTGCCGCTGAAGGACCTGAAGGAAACCAACCGCCAGATGGCGGCCGGCGAACTGAAGGCACGCCAGGCGAAGCGCGAAATGACCGAGGCGAACCTGCGTCTTGTGATCTCGATCGCGAAGAAGTACACGAACCGCGGTCTGCAGTTCCTCGACCTGATCCAGGAAGGCAACATCGGCCTGATGAAGGCGGTGGACAAGTTCGAATACCGTCGCGGCTACAAGTTCTCGACCTATGCGACGTGGTGGATCCGTCAGGCCATCACGCGCTCGATCGCTGACCAGGCGCGCACGATCCGTATTCCGGTTCACATGATCGAGACGATCAACAAGATGAACCGCATCTCGCGGCAGATCCTGCAGGAAACCGGTCTCGAGCCGGATCCGGCAACGCTCGCCGAGAAGATGGAGATGCCGGAAGACAAGATCCGCAAGATCATGAAGATCGCGAAGGAGCCGATCTCGATGGAAACGCCGATCGGTGACGACGACGATTCCCATCTCGGCGACTTCATCGAGGACAACAACACGGTCGCGCCGGCGGATGCCGCGCTGCATGCGAGCATGCGCGACGTCGTGAAGGACGTCCTCGATTCGCTGACGCCGCGCGAGGCGAAGGTGCTGCGGATGCGCTTCGGTATCGAGATGAGCACCGATCACACGCTCGAGGAAGTCGGCAAGCAGTTCGACGTCACGCGCGAGCGGATCCGTCAGATCGAGGCCAAGGCGCTGCGCAAGCTGCGTCACCCGAGCCGTTCCGACAAGCTGAAGTCGTTCCTCGAAGGGAACTGATTTCCAGCGTCTCTCCTGCGAACGCCGCCGGTATCCATGTGATGCCGGTGGCGTTTGTCTCTTTTGCTGTCTTTGTTGTTACAATGCCGGCCCGGCTTCGTTGCCGGGGCTGCGTGTAGCACGCATCGCTTCTCATCAGGGCTTGTAGCTCAGCGGTTAGAGCAGTCGACTCATAATCGATTGGTCGCGGGTTCGAACCCCGCCGGGCCCACCATATTCCGTTCCAAGGTTCGCCGAGGAAAATTCGAAACCCGTGATGCCGCAAGGCTTCACGGGTTTTTTGTTTTTCAGGGTGTCCGGGTGGTTTCGTAGACAGCCAGGGGGAAGTGGGGCGCCGGCGTTTGTCGTGTTTCTTGTTGCCCCCGCAACGGTCGGAACCTGTCTGCAGCGTATCCGTGCGCACCTCGGGGTGAGCAACCAGGTTCGGTTGGGCAGGGTGCTCGCTCCGGATCCGGCAGATGGCCAGGTGAGGGTGCCCAGCCATTCTGACCGTGGTATCCGCCCGCATGTGACCTGCCAACGCATCCGAAGCCGCTGAATAACGGCGACATTGAGTTATCCGAAAGAAACCGCTCATTGTCCGACGTTACGTGCGGAAGATTTCAGCCCGCGCCGTTCTGGCTGTCGACCAGGGGGGGCGAGCGAACTGACCAGAAGGCAACGCGGCGGGACAAGGTTTCAACGACTTACTGCGCTTGCCGGATATCGAAATGCGATATCGATCGAATATCGCATTGAATGTTTATCGGGCAATTAAATAGTTCTTGGGATCCTTGTCTTTGAGCCACAAGGGTGTTCTCCCGCGGCCGCACCAGGTTTTACCTGTTTCCGGGTCGCGGAACTTCGGGGTTAATTTAATACCTTTTTTCGCTTTGTTTGCGCCAAATACCTCGCGTGCGTTGAGATCGAACTCGATCACGAGCCGCCTTACTTCGTCGAGTACGGCAGCTCGTTCGGTCGATTTCACAGCATCTATCTGCCTTTCCAGTTCGGCTCGTTGCTCGATTAAATCGCGATATCTGGACAAGTTATTCTCCTGTTGAGGTGGCTGTTGCTTTTAAAGCTATCACATGATGTTTTTATGATGATGAATCAAAATTGGATGATGTGTGGATTTTTGTGTCAGGAGTGGATTTGACGATTGTTCATTATTGAATGGAATTCTTGTGGTAAATGTCGAATCGTGTCGATGATTGGTTAATCATGACCGGGTAGCCGGCTGCTGCACGCGTGGCAATGAATGTGCGCGACTTTCGTGCGAGAAACGGAAGCTATGCCGCGCCGTGTCGCGGCATGCCGAAAACCCGTGACGGCTTCATGCGTCGCGGGTTTTTCTTTGCGTGAGCGCGCGTCCGGATCGGGAAAACACGGAGGGGGTGCCGCACCGTCGGCAATCGAAGTATGCTGTAGCGCGACCGATACGCGCGACTACCGGACATCAGCCGAGCGCGGTGGATAACCGGCCAGCCCCGTGATTCATCCGGCGGCCAGAACAAACAACCTTCGCCCGGGAGTGGGGGGCGTCAAACATGACCATGCTGCGTTCGTGGGGTGCGATTCTTTCGTCGCTGGCGCTCGTTGCGTGCGCCAGCCTTCCGCCGCAGGCCGATCGCGTACCGACGCATGCGTTCACCGACACGGAAAACACGCGGCTGGGCGCCGCGTTCCGGCAGCAGGCCAGCATGCATCCGGGGCAGGACGCGTTTCATGTGCTGACCGATCCGGTCGACGCGCTGGACGCGCGTGTGCTGCTTGCCGACCGTGCAGACCGGTCGCTGGACCTTCAGTACTACATCTGGCACGACGACCTGACCGGGCATGAGCTGGCCGACGCGATCATTCGCGCGGCCGATCGCGGCGTTCGCGTGCGCGTGCTGCTCGACGATCTCGGCACGAACGCGGACGACCGCAAGCTGCTCGAGATCAGTTCGCACCCGAACATCGAGATTCGGCTGTTCAATCCGGTTGCCACACGCCGGTTCAAGAAGATCGGCACGGTGTTCGAGTTCTCGCGCGTCAACCGGCGCATGCACAACAAGGCGATGATCGCGGACAACCAGGCGGCGATCGTCGGCGGCCGCAATATCGGCGACGAATACTTCGGCGCGTCGTCGATGCTGGAGTTCGGCGACATCGATGTCGTCGTCCACGGTCCGGCCGTGAGAGCCATCTCGACGGAATTCGACACGTTCTGGAATTCTGCGTATGCATATCCGATCGACGCACTGGTCGGGCACGAAGCGGCGCCGGGCGGGCTGGATCGCGAACGCGAACGGTTGCGCGACTACCTGAGGGCGATGGAGGACAACCCGTACGTGCTCGAGGCCAGGCAACGGCTCGACCGGATCGTTCATGGGCAGGGGACGGAACTGTCGTGGGGGCACGCGACGGTGCTATACGACGATCCGTCGAAGATCGCGCATTCGCCGAAGGACAGTGACGGGCACCTGTTGCCGCAGTTGCGCGCCATCCTATTGCAGCCCGAACATGACCTGCTGATCGTGTCGCCGTATTTCGTGCCGGGCAAGGACTTCGTCGAGCGGCTGCGCGCGTATTCGGCGCGCGGCGTGCGCGTGACGGTACTCACCAATTCGCTCGCGTCGACCGACGTGGCGGCCGTGCATGCCGGCTACCGGCGCTACCGGAGCGATCTCGTCGCGGCCGGCGTGCGGCTCTACGAGCGGCGGCCGTCGGGCGACAAGAGCATTTCGAAGGACGTCATCATCGGGTCGTCGCGTGCGTCGCTGCATGCGAAGACCTACGTGTTCGACCACAAGCGCATTTTCATCGGGTCGATGAATTTCGACCCGCGCTCGCTGAACCTCAATACCGAGATCGGCGTTTTCTGCGAGAGCCCGGCGATTGCGGCGCAGGTGGCGAACGATCTGGAATCGCGACTCGACCGGATCGCGTGGCGTGTCGAGCCGCGGACCGATCCGGCAGGGCAAGGGCGGCTCAAGTGGATTCAGACCGATTCGGACGGGAAGGTCACCGAGCTCGATCATGAACCGGAGGTGTCGACGGCGCGCCGGATGGAAGTGTGGTTTCTTGGGCTGTTTCCGATCGAATCGCAACTGTGAGCGACGCTGCGTCGTGCGACGCTCAGCGCCGCTTGCGTGCGTGCTGCTCGATGACGGCCGCGAACTGCATCGTCGCCGTCTCGATCGTCGTGTCGTTCAGCCCGGAATACCCGAGCACGAAGCCGTTGTAGCGGCAGCCATTGCCGACGCGATAGCTGCTCAGCGGCTGAAGCTGCAAGCCCCGCGCGGATGCGGCGCGGGCGATTTCGGTATCGTGCAGCGCGATCGCGAGATCCGCCGAAAGATGCATGCCGCCCGGGCTGTCCCGAACGCTCAGCGTGGTGCCGAGGTGGCGGGCGAGTGCCGCTTCGAGGCTGCTCCGCCGGTCTGCGTAGAGCGCCCTCATCTTGCGCAGGTGCCGCGCAAAGAGGCCGGTGTCGATGAATTCCGCCATCGCGAGTTGATCGGCCGAATGGCCGCGATGGACGAGTTCGCGCAGCGTGCTGGTGAAGCGGTCGACCAGGACCGGCGGCACCACCATGAAGCCGAGCCGAAGGGCGGGAAACATCGTCTTGCTGAACGTGCCGAGATAGCAGACTGGCGCGTCGGCATGCAGGCCCTGGATCGCGGGCAGCGGCTGGCCGCCGTGGCGGAACTCGCTGTCGTAATCGTCCTCGATGATCCACGCACCGCACGCGCGCGCATGCTCGACGAGCGCCGCTCGCCGCCGGGGGCTCATCAGCGCGCCGAGCGGGTATTGATGCGACGGCGTCGTATAGATCAGCCGGGGCGGTTGCGTGCGCCACTGTTCGTCGGTCGGCGCCATTCCTTCGTGATCGACGTCGATCGGCACGATATTCAGGCCGGTCGACTGGAAGGCGGTCCGGGCGCCGTTATAGCAGGGGTTCTCGAGCCAGCCGAATTCGCCGGGATTCGCCAGCATGCGCGCGCACAATTCGAGGCTGCTTTGCGTGCCGTCGGTGATGAAGACCTGCCCGGTCTCGCAGCGCACGCCGCGCGAAACCCGGATGTACGCGGCCACGGCGCGCCGCAATTCGGGCAGCCCTTCGACCGGGCCGTACGCGAGCTGGGTGGGCTTGATGACTTTCCACGCGCGCTCGATGCAACGGCGCCACTGCGCAACGGGGAATTCGTCGAGCGAAGGGAGGCCGGGGACGAACGGCAGCATGCGTTCGGGTTCGGGGTGGGCGTTTTCGAGCCCGTGCACACGCTCGGACAGGCGAACCGGGGCCGGGCCGTTTTCGTGCGCGGCACTCGGGCGGCCGCAACCGTCCCATAACGTGATCGTGCCGTTGCGCGTGGCCGCCACGAAGCCTTCCTCGGCAAGGCGCTCGTACGCATAGACCGCGGAATTGCGCGCGATACCCAGTTCCGCCGCGAGCACGCGCGTCGACACGAGCCGCGTGCCGGGCGGAATGTGCCCGTCCAGCAGCATGTTGCGCAGGCTCCGGTAGAGGGCTTCCTGCCGGCTGTGCGTTGTCGTGCCGTCCTGTCGGGAAAGCGATGAGATGAGCAGCGCGAAATCCATGGGCTGGTTCTAAAAATTATCCTTGAGCTGGTTCTTTTGAAGAATCGACGCGCATCGTATTGTTCACATTCTCGCGGTGCTGGCCAGTACGCGGGTATTTCCGGCGATCGTTTCGGCTTGCGGCACGCGCGTATTTTGATCGATTTGGCGAGCGGCTGTCGATGGGCCGATCGAGTGGTCGATCGGGCGTGGATGCCGCACGATTTCGATTCGATCCCGGTTTCATTCAATTCGCAGTGCAAAGATATGTTCGAGCGGATACCCGCGTCTTGCCGGAATGCGGGCCGATCGATGCGCGCAAGGCCGCGCGAACAGGAAAACGAAACATGAACGACCAGACCGTCCTCTCTCCCACATCCCGTACCACCATTCGCCGCCTGCCCGAACTGGCGCATCGCGATCGCGCGATGCTCTACCGTATCGTGGACGACGCGTACGTCTGCCACATCGCGTTCAACGCCGGCGAGGACACGCATTGCATCCCGACCGCGCACTGGAGACGGGGCGACGACCTTTATATCCACGGGTCCAACGGCAGCAGGATGATCAAGGCGCTGTCGGCGGGCGCACAGGCCTCCGTCGCCATCACGTTGCTGGACGGGCTGGTGCTGGCCAAGTCGGCCTTCAGTCATTCGATGAATTATCGATCCGCGGTGATCTACGGGCAGTTCGAGGTGGTGGAGGGCAGTGCTGAGAAGCTCGCGGCGCTGGATGCCTTGATGGACAAGATCGCCGCGGGCCGCAGGCATGAAGCGCGACCGGGCAATGCGAAGGAGATCAACGCGACCCACGTGCTGCGGATTTCTCTTGCGGAAGCGGCCGTGAAAGTCAGCGACTCGATGCCGTCCGACAAGGACGAAGATCTGGCGCTCGCTGTCTGGGCGGGGATCCTGCCGCTGAAGACGACGCGCGGCACGCCGGTTCATGCCGACGCCAACGTGCCCGTGCCGGACTACGTCCGCAACTGGGCAGATTGAATGGTGCGGCAAGGCCGGGAAGCGTTGACGAAGCAGGCGGCGCGCGTCGCGCGTCGCGCGCAATACAAAAGGTGTGCGGCGCGAAAAGCCGCGCCGTCTTCGCACGGCAGCGTGATCCGTGTCGCGCTGCCGTGGTGTGGCGTTGTCACTCCGGGCGGTGTTCGCGTGACTCGTGCTGCGGCGGATGCGATTCCGCAGGGTGCGGATGCGGAGCAGGTGCGTGCTCGGGCGCCGGTTGCCGCGGCTGCGCGGCCGCGTGTTCCTGCGGTTGCGCTTCGTTGCGCGGCGGCGTCTCCTTGTGCAGTTGCTGCTCGGCCTCGTTACGTTGCTGCATTGCTTCGCGCTGTTGTTGCTGCGCCGCGTTGCGTTGCTGCATTTCCTCTCGTTGTTGCTGCTCCTGCCGTGCCGCGTCGTGCTGTTGCATTGCTTCGCGTTGCTGCTGCGCCTCGTTGCGCTGCTGTTGCTGAAGTTGCTGCTGCTCGACTGCACGATTCTCCTGCGCGGCGCGTTCCTGCTGCATCGCCTGCTGTCGCTCGTCGTGCATCGCGCCGGGCGGGTGCTGCGCCGGTGCCTCGGCATGCGGCTCGTTCGCGCGGCGCTGCGCAAAGTCTTCCGGCGCCGGCCGGGCACCGGGGCGCGCGTCGTTCGCGGCGAAGTGCGGCATCGTCATCGGCGCGGCACCCGGGCGTTGCTCCATCGCCTGCCCGCGCATCGGCTCCGCGCCCGGCTGCATCGTATTGCGTTCGATCGTCGTGTTGTTGGTGACGTTGCCGCCGTAATTGTTCGTGATGCGCGTGTTGCGGATGTTGGTGATGTTGTTGATCACGGTGGTCGACTTCGTCACGTACGTGGTGTGGTTGTACACCACGGCCGGGCGCTGCCAGCCGCCGTTCCAGCGCGGGCCGTCCGGATGCGGCGCGCCCCAGTTCATGCCCCATGCATGCCAGCCCCAGTCGTGGTGCCCGAAGATCGCGGCGCCGACGGCGATGCCGACGCCGAATGTGATCACGCCGGCCGCGACGATTTCGCCGGTGCTGTATGCGGGCGGCCGATACACATAACCGGGGTAGGTCGAAACCGGCTCGCCGTAGACGACGGTCGGGTTGTACGACGGAACGTAGACGACGTCGGGCTGCGCGGACTCGATCTCGATCGCCTGCTCGGGCGGCGGCACGATCGCCGGCCCGGCGTAGACCACGGGCGCGTCGGTGGCCGGCGTATAACCGGCCGGCGCGGCCTGCGCGACTTGCGTGACCCGCATCTGGCCGCCCGAACGGAGATGCCCGGACGTCTGCGCGCGCTGGCGCATCACCTGTATCGCGTTCATCACGTCGGTCGGGTCGTTGTAGTACGCCTGGCCGAGCGACGTGGTCCAGGCCGGGTTCGACGCCATCTGCGCGAGCACCGCGGGGAACGCGGTCAACGCCTTGACCGACGGGTCCCACGGCTGCGTATCGGCGGCGGTCGTGAGCGCAGGCCCCTTCAGCGATGGATTCTGCGTCACCCAGGTATTGGCGGCCGTCACCTGATCCGGATACGTTGCACCCGCCAGCACCAGTGCGACGAGCTTGTCGGGGAACAGCGCGATCGGCGCGACCATCTGGTAGAGCTGGTCGGCCGTCGGCGGCGTGTACGCGACCGGTGTCGACGCGGGCAGTGCCGCCGAGGTCGCGCTCGCGTCGCTGGCCGGTACGGCAGAGCTGCTGTCGCTGTTCTTGTTGCAGGCCGACAGGCCGAGCAGCGACACGATGATCGACGACGCGATCAGCGTTCTGACGGGGCGGTAGTGTGCACGTGCGGTTTTCATGGAGTGGGTTCGGTGTGGTGCGGTGTTGTCGGGCATGCGGGCCGCGCGATCGGCTTCAGCACTGAGCCGCGATCGTGTCCGCATGGCGGTTGTCCCGCGACGAATCGATATATTCAGTTAAACGCACGACACGCACGGAAGGTGTCAGCGGCTTGTGTAACAGTGTGTGTACCTTGCAGTCCGTAAGCGGGCGGGCGCCGGCCAGGTAAGCGATATGAAAGTTGCTGGCGCAACGGTTGCAAGGTCGGCGTGCGTATCGTCCCGCCGGATGATGCTCCGCGAGATTACGCGGAATGCAGAAAACCCGCGACGGCTTTGCAGCCGTCGCGGGTTCTTGTTACGCGGTGGTATGCGGTTCCGGGCGCGCGAAACGGCGCACGCCCGGAACCGGGGCGGTCAGCGGTCCATCAGCGCGCGAAATCCGACGTGCTCTGGATGAAGGCGTTCAGCTTCGAGATGTTCACGCTGCCGAAGCCCGTCGTCGCGTCCCAGCCGGCCTTCGCCTTGTAGCCGTAGGTGCCGCTGCCGTTGTTGCCGGACGTGACGTCATGCAGCAGCGCCGCGTTGGCCGGGAAGTACTTGTAGATGCTCGATGCCGGGAACCCGAGCGCATTGTTGTTCGCCGACTGCAGCCGTGCCCAGATGCCCGTGAAGATCGGCGCGGCGAGGCTCGTGCCGCCTTCGTTGTTCAGGTAACCCGAGCCCCACAGCGTATCGGACGTCTGGCCGTTCACCACCAGGATCGCGCCGGTGCGCAGGTCGGCGTCGAAGCCGACGTCCGGCAGCGCGCGCTTGGTCGACCCGGTGAGGCTCGACGATTGCCACGACGGCGCGGCCTCGTACTTGCTGTACCCGCCGCCCGTCGACCACACGGTGCCCGGTTGCCAGCTCGGATCGTTCCAGACGATCTCGCTGTTGTACGCGTTGGTCGACGTATTGGTGAACAGCGTCGTACCGCCTACCGCGATCACGTACGGCGACGTGGCCGGTTCGCTCACCGTGTAGGTCGAGCGCGACGGCGTGCCGCTCGCGCATTCGTACGCGCCGTGGTCGCCGGCGGACACGGAGAAGGTTTGCCCCTGCGCGACCGCCTGCTTGAAGATGGTGTCGTCGGTGGCCTGCGAGCCGGTGCTGTTCGCGGACGATTCGCACACGCCGAGCGACACGTTGATCACCTTCGCGACGTTGTCGGTCACGGCCTTGTTGTACGCGGCCGTGATCGCGGTGAGCGTCATCGACGGCGCGGCGTAGAACACGACCTGCTTCACGCTGCCGCCGGCCGCGCCGACGATCGACTGGCTGTCGAGATTCCATTCGACGGTGCCGGACGTATCGGTGTACGAACTGCCTGCCGGACCGGTCTGCACGATGGTGCTGCTGATCGTGCCGAGGCTGTTGTTCGCGGCGAACGTGTTGAGGTCGCTCACGGTCTGCGACAGGTCGCCTTCGGAGATGATGCCGACGGTGGTTCGCGACGCGTTCGGCGTGCCGTCGCCGCCATAGATCGACGAGAACTCGGTCGGGTTGTGCGGCACCGCCGACGCGCCGGCCGGGATCGTCAGGTTGCTGGTGTTGCCTTGCGGCGTGCCGGCCGCGCCGGTATGCATCAGCTCGACGTTCTGCAGGCCGAGCACCGCGCCCACGATGCCGCCGATTGCGTTCGGCACTTGCGCGGCGTCGGTATTCGCATAGACGCTGCGGCCGTTGCGCGTGAAGCGCTTGAGCGTCGTGCGGAACGCCGACTTGATGGTTGCCGCGGTGCCGGACGCGGAGACCAGCAGGCGGTTCGGCGCGACCACGATATTCACGAAGCCTTGCTTGCGCAGGTGCGCGACGACGGACGCGACCTGCGCGTCGGTCGGCGCATATTGCGCCGCGAACTGCGCCGGCGTGAGGAACTGCCGGTAGTGCGGCGAGCCGGGCGTATGCAGGTCGTGCAGGTACTGGTCGAGTTGCGCTTCGTTGCGCAGGTTCAGCCCGAGCACGATGTCGACCGATTCGCCGGGCGCCATTTCGATGGCTGCGGCGGCAGCGGCGGCCGTGCTCGCGGCAGGCGCGCCGGCCGCACCGCTTTCGCTCTGCTGCACGAGCGGCAGGAATCCCTTGGTGCGCGTTTCCGTCCAGCCGGCCGCCGGTGCGGCGTGGGCGGTCGCCATGCCGAACGAAGCGGCCGCGGCGGCGGCACATGCGAGCTTGACGATGCGAATGTGCTTTTGTTTCTTGTCTGCAACCTGATTCATTTGAATTACCCCTCCGGTTGAACATCGAACGGCACAACAACAACGGTCGACAGCGGTGCGGGTCATGCACCGCCGTTTTCTGTCGCACGCGTGCGGATGGCACGGACGCGACAGGGCCTTTCGCCCGATCCGGAAAGATGGGTTTTCTCCGGGGGCGAAATACGGAAAACGCGGTAACGGGAGCGCTGCGCCGCGCTGCGGGGCAGCCGCGCCGGACGCGGCGCGGGCGGGATTGCTAGAGCAACAGCTTCGTTGTCCTGCTCATTTGATTCGATCCTTCGGCCCGCTGCCGGATGGCAGCCGTCCAATGAGATGCATCGGGATATTGCATGCGCCGGCGCGAGAACGACACAGCCGGCGGCGAGCACTGCGGTGCGGCGGAAGCGAAAAAAACGTGGAGCGGAATCGTTTGCGTGGTTGGCAATTCGTTAGATTGCTTGCATCTGACGGTATCAAGAACGAAAGCAGAGTGTCAAACTTTTTTTGATTATATGAAACAAAATTAAATCGAATAAAGCGCAATGTTTTTGAAAAGATTGGCGGCGTTTTGTAATTTTCGAAACCGGTAAAGAAGGTAATGCCGGAGGCGATTCGCCGATCACTTCCGATTCGCTCCGTAATCGGCCGATCGTTCTCGAGGAAGTGTTCGAATGGCCGGCGTGTCCGGTTGTTCGGCAAGCCGAAGGTCGTCGACGAACCGGAACAGCCCGTCGATACGGTGAAGCAATGCTTCGCGCGACTCAGCATCGGCTTCGGCGGCGAGACCCTTGATCTCTTCGAGCCGGGTTTCGAGTGCCGCGAGCGGGTCGTGTATTTCGCTGCCGCTGCCACCGCCGGTGGAATCGGCGGCCGCATTGGACGAAGTCGTGTGTTTCAGTTGAACGGCCATTGTGTTGAAGTCCTCGATGAATCGCGACATGTCTGCCGGGCAGCCGTCGCGGGAAATCGCGCGCGCCGAAGAATCGCCGGCGACGATGCGGCCGGCGCTTTCCGCAACCGAGTCGAGCGACCCGAGCGTGCGGCGCATCAGTCTGAACAGGTCGAACGCGGCCGCCAGCAGGCCGACGAACAACACCGTCGCGAGCACGAGGTAGGTCGACGCATTGCCGAGCATCGCGTCGGCCGTTGCGTCGTGCGGCAACGCGTCCGGCTCACGCAATGCGCCAATGAAGCATGCAGCGGTGCAGCCGATCAGCAGCACGACGATCGCGCTCAGGCCGATCGCCTGTCCGATTTGCCGGCCCGGCCTCGCCGGCGGGGTCACTGCGTGCCCCGCAGCCGATAGCCGACGCCGCGCATCACTTCGGGCATGCCAGGTGCGCCGGCTTGTTCAAGTTTCCTGCGCAGCCTGCTGATGTGGCTGTCGACGGTGCGCTCCAGCGCACTCACGTCGGCCATGCACGCATCGAGCAGTTCGCCGCGCGTGAAGACGCGGCTCGGCGCTCGCGCCATATGCGCAAGCAGCCGGAATTCCGTCAGCGTCAGCGCGATCGGTATCTCGGCGGATTCCGTTCGAACGCGCGTCAGATAACTTTCGGTGTCGATTTCGAGAGCGCCGACACGAAGCATGCGCGCGGTCGGCGGCGTGGCCGACCGGCGCAGGATCGCGCGCAGCCGCGCGACGACCTCGGCCGGGTTGAACGGCTTGACGATGTAGTCGTCCGCGCCGGCATGCAGTGCCTGCAGCCGGTCGAGGTCGCGGTCGAATGCGGTGATCACGACGACGGGCGTATTGCAGCGCCGCCGAAGCTCGGCGAGCACGTCCCAGCCGCTCTTGTGCGGCATCTTCACGTCGAGCAGGATCAGGTCGGGCTTCAGGTGCGGCTGCACGTCGAGCACCGCTTGCCCGTCGGCCACGCGATAGGTGCGAAAACCGTCGTGCGTCAGATACGCGTCGAGGATGTCCGAGATGTCGGGCTCGTCTTCTGCAATCAGTATCAGGGAATTCGTCATGGGGTTTGCCGTGCGATGTCGAACCATCGGAGCAGCCCGTTGCCGGGCTGAATCGCGCCGTGCCTGCCCGGTGCCGCGAGGGAGGGCACAGCGCCGGTCGTTCAGTTCTGCACCACGCTCGTCGACGGCGCGACGTCCTTTTCCGTGAGGCCGCCGCCGAGCGCCTTGTACAGCGCGACGGCATTGCCGAGCTCGCTGCGACGCAGGTCGAGCAGCGCCTGCCGTGCTGCATAGAGCTGCCGCTGCGAATCCAGCAATTCCAGCCGCCCCTCGATGCCCGCGCGATAGCGCAGGTTCGACAGGTCGGTGCGGCGTTCGGCCGAGCCGACCACGCGCGTCTGCGCTTCGATCTGGCGGCCGAAGGTTTCGCGCCCGGCCAGGCCGTCGGCCACTTCGCGGAACGCGGTCTGGATCGAGCGCTCGTATTCGGCCACCGCGCTGGACTTGCGCACTTCGGCGAGACGCAGCTCGGCACGCAGCCGGCCGCCCTGGAAGATCGGCACCGTGACCTGCGGCGCGAAGCTCCACACGTTCTGGCCGCCGGCGAACAGGCTGCCCATCGCCGGGCTGAGGAAGCCGATCGACGACGTCAGCGACAGGCGCGGAAAGAAGGCGGCGCGCGCGGCACCGATATCCGCATTGGCAGCCACGAGATTCTGTTCGGCCTGCTGGATATCCGGCCGGCGGAACAGCAGCTCGGACGGCAGGCCGGCCGGCAGTTGCGTCATCACCGGTTGCTGCTGGAGCGGGAGCGCTTCGGGCAGATCCTTCGGCGGCTCGGTGCCGAGCAGCAGGCGCAGCGCGTTGCGCGCCTGCTCGACGGCGCGCGTGCGCGCTTCCAGATCGGCGGTGGCACTCGCGACCTGGCCTTCGGCCTGCGCGATGTCGACGCCGCTCGCCTGATGCGCTTCCTTCAGGCGCCGCGCGAGATCGAGCGATTGCTGCCAGTCGCCGAGCGTGCGCTCGGACAACTGGCGCTGCTCCTGCGCGAGGCGCTCGGCGAAATACGCGTCCGCCACCGCGCCGACGAGCGAGATCTGCACCGCGCGGCGGCCGTGATCGGTCGCGAGGTAACGCGCGAACGCCGCATCCGACTGCGACTTCACGCGGCCGAACAGGTCGATCTCGAACGCGCTGATGCCGACGTTCACGCCGTACTGGTTCTGCGTCGTTTCGAACAGCGGCGGGTTCGACTGCGGGTCGGCCGCCGTGCGCTGGCGCGTGAAGTTCGCGCCGGCGCCGATGGACGGCAGGCGCGCGGCGCGCTGGATGCCGTACTGCGCTTCGGCGGCCTCGACGTTCAGCGCCGCCACGCGCAGGTCGCGGTTGTTATCGAGCGCGATCTCGATCAGGCGCTGCAGGCGGCGGTCGCCGAACATCGTGCGCCAGCCGAGATCGGCTGCGTTGGCTTTGAGGTCGGCCGCCGCGGCGGCCGTGTAGGCCGTCGGCACCGGCATGGCCGGCTTGACGAGCGTCGGCGCGAGCGAGCAGGCCGACAGGGCCAGGACGAGGGGAAGAATAAGCAATCGCATGGCATCAACCTTCTTGTTCGTGGTGCGCGGCGGCGGGTTTCCGGCGGGAGGCCCGCCAGGCGGAGAGGCGCTCCTGGATGCTCATCACGAACACAAAGAAAACCGGGACGAAGAAAACGGCCAGCACGGTGGCGGCCACCATGCCGCCCAGCACGCCGGTGCCGATCGCGTGCTGCGTTTCGGCGCTCGCGCCGGACGCGATCACCAGCGGCACCACGCCGAGACCGAACGCGAACGACGTCATCAGGATCGGGCGCAGCCGCAACCGGGCCGCCTGCACGGTGGCTTCGATCAGCCCCTTGCCTTCCTCGCGCAACTGCTTCGCGAATTCGACGATCAGGATCGCGTTCTTCGCGGACAGGCCGATCACGGTGATCATCCCGACCTTGAAGAACACGTCGTTCGGCATGCCGCGCAACAGCACCGCGCCGATCGCGCCGATCAGGCCCAGCGGCACCACCAGCATCACCGACAGCGGAATCGACCAGCTTTCGTACAGCGCGGCCAGCACGAGGAACACGACGATCATCGACAGCACCATCAGCATCGGCGCTTCCGACGCCGACTGGCGTTCCTGCAGCGACTGCCCGGTCCATTCGACCGCATAACCCTTCGGCAACTGCGCGGCCAGCCGTTCCATCTCGACCATTGCCGCGCCGCTCGAGTAGCCGGGCGCGGCGGTGCCCGAGATGCGCGCGGACGGATAGCCCTGGAAGCGCACCAGCTGCAGCGGCGTCTCGGCCCAGACGGGGTGGACTACTTCGGACAGCGGCACCATGCCGCCGCCCGCGTTGCGCACGTACAGCTTCATCACGTTGTCGATCTGCATCCGCGACGGCGCGTCGGCCTGGATGATCACCTGCTGCATGCGGCCCGCGTTCGGGAAGTCGTTCACGTAGGTCGAACCCATCGCGGCCGACAGCGTGTCGCTGATGCTCGTGAACGACACGCCGAGCGCCTCGGCCTTCTGCCGGTCGATTTCCAGGCGGATGCTGGTGCCCGCGGGCAGGCTGTCCGGATAGACACCGGCGACGACCTTGCTTTGCGCGGCCAGTTCGAGCAGCTTCGTTTCGGCGGCCTTGAGCGCCGCGGCGCCCTGGTTCGAGCGATCCTGCAGCCGCATCGTGAAGCCCGAGCTGTTGCCGAGTTCGTCGATCGCGGGCGGCATCAGGCTCAGCACCATCCCTTCGGTCACGCCGGCCATTGCCTGCTGCGCGCGCATCGCTTCGTCGGCGGCGGTCGCGCCGTTGCGCTTGTCCCAGTCCTGCAGCACGCTGAAGTTCAAGGCCGCGTTCGAACCCGATCCGGAGAAGCCGTAGCCGATCACCGACACGTTCGACTTGATCGACGGCCGCGACTCGAGGTGCTTCTCGAGCGTCTTGACGACGTCGATCGTGCGCTGGGTCGTCGAATCCGCGGGCATCAGGAAGCTGGTGATGAAGTAACCCTGGTCCTCCTCGGGCAGGAACGACGACGGCAACGTGCGGAACCCCATCGCCAGCGCTCCGCAGATCGCGACGAACAGCAGCATCATGCGGCCCGTGCGGCCGACCAGCCGGCCGACGCGGGTTTCATACCAGTTCGTCAGGCGCTCGAAGCGGCGGTTGAACCAGCCGAAGAAGCCGCGTTTCTCGTGATGGCCGGGCTCGACCGGCTTGAGCATCGTCGCGCACAGGGCGGGCGTCAGCGTCAGCGCGAGCAGCGCCGAGAACAGGATCGACACGGCCAGCGACATCGTGAACTGCTGGTAGATCACGCCGACCGAGCCGCTCGCGAGCCCCATCGGGATGAACACGGCGGTCAGCACCAGCGTGATGCCGACGATCGCGCCCGTGATTTCCTTCATCGCCTTGATCGTCGCGTCCTTCGGCGACAGGCCTTCCTCCGCCATCAGGCGCTCGACGTTCTCGACGACCACGATCGCATCGTCGACGATGATGCCGATCGCGAGCACCATGCCGAACATGGTCAGCACGTTGATCGAGAAGCCCGTCGCCAGCATCACCGTGAAGGTGCCGAGCAGCGCCACCGGCGCGACGATGGCCGGAATCAGCGTATAGCGCACGTTCTGCAGGAACAGGTACATCACGAGGAACACCAGCACCATCGCCTCGATCAGCGTGTGCAGTACCTTCTCGATCGAGATCTTCACGAACGGCGACGTATCGAACGGAATCGAGTAGCGCATGCCGGTCGGCATCGCCTTGCTCAGTTCCGCGAGGCGCGTGCGCAGCGCATCGGCGGTCTTGACCGCGTTCGCGCCCGACGACAGCTGCACCGCCGCGAAGGTCGCCGGCTTGCCGACCTGGCGGCTCATGAAGGTGTACGACTGCGAGCCGAGTTCGACGCGCGCGACGTCGCCCAGCACGACCTTCGAGCCGTTGGCGTTGGCGCGCAGCACGATCGCGGCGAACTGTTCGGGGGTCGTCAACTGGCCCTGGGCGGTGAGCGGCACGGTGACCCGCTGGCCCGGCAACGACGGCTCCGCGCCGAGGCTGCCCGGCGAGATCTGCACGTTCTGCTGCGCGACCGCGGTGGTCAGGTCGGTCATCGACAGGCCGTAGTTGATCAGCTTGTTCGGGTCGACCCAGATGCGCATCGCGCGCTCGGAACCGAACAGCTGCACGCGCCCGACCCCTTCGGTGCGGCGCAGCTCCTCGACGATATTGCGCGCCATGTAGTCGCTGAGTTCGGCTTCGCTGAAACGGCCGCCCTGGGACTGGAGGCTGATGAACATCAGGAAACCGGACGACGCCGATTCGACGATCAGGCCGTTCTGGCGCACCGCGGCCGGCAGGCGCGGCTCGACGGCCTTGATCTTGTTCTGCACGTCGACCTGCGCGAGCGCCGGATCGGTGCCGGGCTTGAAGGTCACGGTGATCTGCGCCATGCCCGAGGTGTCGGACGACGACTCGAAATAGAGCAGGTTCTTGACGCCCGACAGCTCGCGCTCGATGAGGCTCAGCACCCCGTCGCTCATGGTCTGCGGCGTTGCGCCCGGGTAGGTGGCGGTGATCGTGACGGACGGCGGCGCGACCGACGGATAGCGTGCGATCGGCAGTTGCGGGATCGCGATCAGCCCCATCAGGATGATGAAGAGGGCGATCACCCACGCGAACACCGGTCGGCGGATAAAGAATTGAGCCATGATGGAATGCGCTCCCCGACTCAGCGCGCTGCCGCGGTCGTGGCCGCGTCAGGCGATTTCCAGTCGGTCGCGGCGACGGCCGCGCCATCGGTCAGGCGCTCCATGCCTTCGACGACCACCTTCTGGCCGGCCTGCACGCCCGACCGGATGCGGTAACGACGGTCCGTCAGCTCGCCCACCTCGACGGCCTTCAGATGCGCGTTGCCCTTCGCGTCGAGCACCCACAGGCTCGGCTTGCCGTCCATGCGCACGACGGCCTGCTGCGGCACCGTCAGCGCGTTCGCGTAGTGCGCGCGCGGAATGCGGGCTCGCACGTACATGCCCGGCAGCAGTTGGCGCTTCGGGTTGTCGACCAGCACGCGCACCAGAACGTCGCCGGTGCCCGGGTCGACGTTGACGCCCGAGAACAGCATGCGGCCCTTCACGTCGTAACGCGTGTCGTCGCCGCGCAGCACGTCGACCGGCAGGCCGTTGCCCGACGCGTCCGGCTGCGACGCGAGCGCGCCGCGCAGCGATTCGAGCGCGCCGGCCGGCTGGCGCACGTCCACGTAGACCTGGTCGATCTGCTGGATGCGCGCCATCGGCTGGCTGTCGGTGCTCGACACCAGCGCGCCTTCGGTCACGAGCGCCTGGTCGATACGGCCGGTGATCGGCGCTTCCACGGTCGCGAATTTCAGGTCGAGCTGGCGGCGCGCGAGCGTCGCGCGGGCCTGCGCCACGTCGGCGGCGGCCTGGTCGCGTTGCGACACGGCATCGTCGTACACCTGGCGGCTGATCGCATCGGCTTCGACCAGCGGCTTGAAGCGCGCCGTCTGCACCTTCGCGCGTTCGAGCGCGGCCTGCGCGCGCTGCAGCGACGCGGCGGCCGTCTCCATGTCGGCCTTGAACGGCGCCGGATTGATCTGGAACAGCGGCTGGCCCGCGCGCACTTCGGTGCCTTGCTCGAACAGCCGGCGCTGCACGATGCCGCTGACCTGCGGCCGGATCTCGGCGACCCGCACGGCCGCGACGCGGCCCGGCAGGTCTTCGCTTACGTCGAGGCGCACGGCTGCCAGCGTCATCGCCGCAACCGGGGTGGCCGGTGCGGCAGCCTGCTGTTCGGCGGGCCCGCAACCCGCCAGCATGGCCGCCACCAGCGCGCACACGGCGCCGTAGCAGCATCGTTTCTGATTCTTCATAGCGACTCCAGGAATCGCAGGCAGCCCACTGCCTGCTTTGACGGGTCGGAGTGTGCGTCGAATAGTTGGCGTCTTTGATGCGGAAAGATGGAGATTCGATGGAGGGGGCGAAAGGTGTCGAAAAGAGGGGGGCAGCGGGCGTCGCCGGGCGCGGCGACGCGTGCCTGCCCAACCTCATGGCCGACGACGGCCGCTTCTCCGGCTTCATCGACTGCGGACGCCTGGGGGAGGCCGATCGTTATCAGGTATCAGGATCTGGCGCTGGCGGCGCGCGATATCGAAGCGGATCCGGGCAGCGAATGGGGCGCGCGTTTCTTCAAGCGGTACGGGATCGAACACCCCGATCCCGACCGGATTGCGTTCTATCGGTTGCTCGACGAGTATTTCCGAGTACGCAGGTATTCACGGGCGGTGCGCGAACGCGTTACTGCCCGACGCCGGCCTGCCGCAGCGCATCCGCGGCTTCCGCGTTGTCGTGCGACAGCGCGAGCCGCAGCAGCGACTGACCGCGCCGATCGACATGGTTCGGATTCGCGCCATGCGCGACGAGCAGCGGAATCAGTTCGAAGCGATTGAAGAGCGTCGCGAACCCCAGCGCGGTTTCGCCGGCGCCGTTCGTCTGATCGATCGGGCAACGCGTGTCGAGCAGGCGCCGCGCGATGTCGGGTTCATTCTTGAAGAGGGCGCCCATCAGCGCCGTGTTGCCGTGGCGATCGCCGAGGCACGCGTCGGCGCCGGCCGACAGCAGGTAGTCGAGCGCGGCGGGCTGGCCGTCGTAGGACGCGAGTATCACCGCCGTATAACCGTGGCTGTCGGTGGCGTCGACCGGATAACCGGCGTCGCGCAACGCACGCAGGATGTCGACGCGTCCGACGCGCGCGGCGTCGAACCAGTCGCCGTCGTAGCGGCGCAGCGCGGCGGGATCGGCCTTGCCGTACGCCGGTCGATCAGGAAGGTGCGCGCAGCCGGCGATCGCGGCCAGCGCGAGCGCCGTTGCGGCCGCGCGGATTGCGTGCGTGAAGCGTTTTGATCGCATGGAGAGGTCCTGAAGAAGAGATAAGGCCGACGTGCGTGGCGCAACCGCGCACGTCGACCGAGACAGCACCGCGGGATCAGTTCTCGGTCAGCTTCGCCGCGAGCGACTGCACCTGCTGAACGTTTGCGTGGACGGCCTGCGCGAGGCGCGTGCCGTAGTCGGCGTCGGCCTTGTAGAAGTACGACAGCATCGCGTACTGGTTGTGCGCGTTCGTCACCTTGCCGAGATCGCCGGACAGCGCGGTGACGAGGTCGTCCTTGTCCTGCTGCGACAGGCCGCGGTAGTACTCGCCCGCCTGACGGAACAGCAGCTTCTTGTGGATCGCTTCCTGCTGCGTCGTTCCGCCGAGCGCCATGCGCACGGACTTGTACTGCGGATCCTGCGCGAGCTCGCGCAGCGTCGACGGCTCGTAGTTCACCTCGCCCTTGCGGTCGCCGGCATTCATCGCACCGTCCTGGTTGTTGTTGACCACCGGCACGGCAGGGCGGTTGATCGGCAGGTCCATGTAGTTCGCGCCGAGCCGGTACATCTGCGTGTCGGCGTACGCGAACAGGCGGTCCTGCAGCATCCGGTCTTCGGACGGCTCGATGCCCGGCACCAGCCGCGACGGCGCGAACGCCGATTCCTCGGTCGACTGGAAGTAGTTGTCGGGCACGCGATTCAGCGTCATCGTGCCGATCTTGCGTTCCGGTACGCCAGTCCAGACCTTCGTATCGTCGAGTGCATCGAAGTCGAAGCGGTTCAGGTCCTTCGGCGTGAGCACCTGCACGTACAGATCCCATTTCGGGTAATCGCCTTGCTTCAGCGCGCCGTACAGGTCGTTCGTCATCATGTTCCAGTCGCGCCCGATCGACGCGGCGATGTCTTGCGGACGCAGGCCGTGCACGCCTTGCTGGCTCTTCCAGTGGAACTTCACGTAGTGCACGTCGCCTTGCGCATTGACGAACTTGAACGCATGCACCGCGAAGCCGTCCATGTGACGATACGAATCGGGCATGCCCGCATCCGTGTACAGCATCGTCAGCATGTGGGTCGCTTCGGGCGTGTTCGCGAAGAAGTCGAACGCGAGGTTCGGATCCTGCACGCCGGTCACGGCGCTCGGCTTGTTCGCGTGAACGAAGTCGGGGAACTTGATGCCGTCGCGAATGAAGAACACCGGCCAGTTGATGCCGACCATGTCCCAGTTGCCCTGCTGCGTATAGAACTTCACCGCGAAGCCGCGCGGATCGCGGGCCTGTTCGGGCGAACCGCGGTAGCCCATCACGGTGGAGAAGCGCACGAACACCGGCGTGCGGGTGCCCGGTGTGAAGACCTTCGCTTTCGTCAGGTCGGAGACGTCGGCGCTCGGCACGAACTCGCCGAATGCGCCGGTGCCGCGCGCATGCACGACGCGTTCCGGAATGCGCTCGCGATCGAAGCGCTGCAGTTTCTCGATGAGCGCGGAGTCCTGCAGCAGCACGGGGCCGGCCGGGCCGGCCGTCTGCGAATTCTGGTTGTCGCCGACGGGCGCGCCGGTGTCGCGAGTGAGTTCGGCGGCGTACGAAGAGGCGGAAAGCGCAACGCAGATCGCGGCGACTGCGCGTCTCGGCACGCGATGGGAGGATGAGGACATGACGATGGAACTCCTTGAATCCGATCGGTGGTGGGGAAGCCGACTGAATTAAAAGAGATCGTCAGACGATTGGCTAATTGATATTGGATATGTTTTCGATAGCCGCGGCGCCGATGCGGCGCGGGCCCGTTCGTTGCGGAGGGAACGAACGATGATTGTTGCGCACGCAATGAGTTGTTGCGCTGCGCGACACACCGCAATCGTGCGTGTATCGCGCCGGCACCGTCAACCCGCGTTCGTCTGCCACCCGAGCCCGAGGCTCTTCTGCAGCGACACGTAGTCCTTGATCAATTCGGCTTGCCCGGCGATCACGTTCTGCTGCGCGGACAGCGCCTCGCGTTGCGTATCGAGCAGGTCGATCATCGATGCGACGCCCGCGCGATAGCGCTCGTCCATCAGCGATCGGGCGTGCACGGCCGACGTCTGCACCTTGGTGAGTGCCACGACGTGCTCGCGCTGGTGCCCGTAGCGCTGCAATGACGTGTTGGCATCCTGTAGTGCGCCGAGCACGGCCTTCTGATAGTTCGCTTCCGCTTCATCGCGCGACGCTTCGGCCGCGCGTACCGCGCCGCGGGTGCGGCCGAAGTCGAGAATGTTCCATTGCAGGTACGGCGCGCCGACCCAGGTGAAGTTCTGCTTGCGGAACAGATGGCCGGGGTCCGTCGCGCTGAAGCCGAGATCGCCGAGCAGCGTCACCTTCGGGAAATAGTCGGCGACATGCTCGCCGATCTGCGCGTTGCTCGACGCGAGCCGGCGTTCGGCCGCTCGAATGTCCGGGCGCTGCTTCAGCAGCGCGGCTGGATCGCCAATCGCGACACTGCCGGGCAGCGTCGGCAGCGGGGCGTCCGGTGCCGACAGCGCGGTGTCGAGCGCACCCGGCGCGCGGCCCGTCAGGATCGCGAGCCGGTCGAGCGATTCCGTCACCTGCGCATCGAGCGGGATCAGCGACGCGCGCGTGGTCTCGACCTGCGTCGTCAGGCGTTCGATGTCCACATCGGCCGCGACGCCGCGCGCGCGGCGCTGCTGCGTCAGTTCGAGCATCGTCTGCTGCAGTTCGGCCGTGCGCTGCGACAGCGCGAGCCGCTGCTGCTGGTCGCGCAGGTCGACGTAGGCGGTCGCGACTTCGGCGGCGATCGAAACCTGCGTGTCCGACAGATCGGCGTCGACGGCCTCCGCTTGCGCGGATGCCGCTTCGACCGCCCGGCGCGTGCCGCCGAACAGGTCGATTTCCCAGGTCGCGTCGAAGCCGGCCGAATAGAGCTGCAGCGGGCCCGAGCCGCCCAGCGACGGCGATGTGCCGCCCGACTGGTTCGAGCCGTTCGACGGCAGCAGCGAACCGAGCGCGCTGACGTCCGGTTCGCGCATGCGGATGGCCGCGACGGTGGCCGACGATTTCGGCAACTGGGCCGCGCGCTGTTGCGAGAGCTGCGCGCGTGCCGCGCGCAATCGCGCCTGCGCGGCGTGCAGATCGGGGTTGTACACGAGCGCGGCGGCGATCAGGTCGTCGAGCTGGCGGTCGTTCAGCGCGTGCCACCACGCGCTTGGCGCAGGCGCGCGGGTGTCGATGCCGGATGCCGGCGCGCGCACGAAGGTCGGCGCATCCGGCGCGGCGGGCGCGCCGCGGTAGTCGGGGCCGACCGTGCAGCCGGCGAGCAGGCACGCGGCCGCGCACAGCGTGAGCGCAGGGTGGCGGGGCAGGGAGAAGGGTTTCATCGCGTAAGACGGTTCAATGGCCGGACGACATCGGCTGTGGCCCGCGCGGCGTTCTCAGCAGCAGCGCGAGCGGTACGCAGGCGAGCAGTGCGAGGCCCAGCAGGTAGAAGGTTTCGGAGTAGGTCATCACGACCGCCTGGATCTGGATCTGCTGCGCGAGCTGGCCGAGCGCGCGCATGTTCGAATACGCGAGGTCGCCGGTGTGCGCGAACCAGTTGGCCGCATAGGCCGACAGCCGGTCCTGCCCGATCAGCGAATTCGCGGTCACCGATTCGCGGAGCGCGGCCGTATGGAAGGTCGTGCGCCGGTCGATCACGGTGCCGATGATTGCGAGCCCGATCGAGCCGCCGAGATTGCGCGCCATGTTGTAGAGCCCCGCCGCATCGCCCGAGTCTTCGCGCGCGACCGCCGCCATCGACGCCTGGTTGAGCGGCATCATCGCGAGCATCTGCGCGACGCCGCGGATCAGTTGCGACCACACGAAGTCGTGGCCGACGCTCTGCGCGGTCAGGCTGATGTCGAGCATGCAGCTCAGGCAGAACAGCAGCAGCCCCGAGATCACGAGGATGCGGAAATCGACCTTGCCGAGCAGGCGCGGCAGGATCGGCATCACGAGAAAGGCTGGCAGCCCCGACAGCAGCATGATCGCGCCGGCCTGCTCGGCGTTGTAGCCGGCGACGATCGCGAGGAACTGCGGCAGCAGGTAGGACACGCCGTACAGGCCGGCGCCTACCGCGGACACGATCACGATCACGCTCGCGTAGCGCGGGTTGCGCATCAGTGACAGCCGCATGATCGGCCGCTTCGCGAAGCGTTGCGACAGCGCGATCAGGATCATCCCGGCGAGCGACACGAGGCTCAGCGTGACGATCATCTGCGATTCGAACCAGCGTTCGCGCTGGCCTTCCTCGAGCACGACGGTGAGCGAGCTCAGGCCGATCGCGAGGCCGGCGATCCCGAGCCAGTCCGCGTTGAAGAACGAGCCCCATTGCGGGCGGTCCGACGGCAGCCCGAACACCAGCAGCGCCATCAGCAGCAGGCACACGGGCAGGTTCAGGAAAAAGCACCAGCTCCAGTTCACGTTCTCCGCGAGCCAGCCGCCGAGCACGGGGCCGAACAGCGGCCCGAGCAGCACGATCAGGCCGAACAGCGTCATCCCGACCGGCAGCTGCGACAACGGCAGCCGCGTGCGGATGATGGTCTGCGCAGTCGGGATCAGCGCACCGCCGGTGAAGCCCTGGCCGATCCGGCCGGCGATCATCATCGGAAGCGAATGCGACCAGCCGCACATCATCGAGAACGCGATGAAGAGCGCGGAGTTCGTCAGCAGGAAATTGCGCAGCCCGAACACGCGCGTGAGCCACGCGGCGAGCGGGATCATCACGATTTCCGACATCAGGTAGCCGGTCGAGATCCACGTGCCTTCGGTGCCGGTGGCGCCGATTTCGCCCTGGATCTGCGGCAGCGCGGAGTTCGTGATCGAGATGTCGAGCGTCGCCATCAGCGCGCCGAGCGCACCGGCCGCGACCGCGATCCAGTCGGTCACGCTCGCGCGGCCTTCGTGCGGCGGCGCGGGCATCGTGGCGGGCGTATCAGCCATGGTGCTGCTCGTCGCGGGCCGAACGCGTATCGACGTCGACCGTCACCGACAGGCCCGGCAGCAGCATGCGCTGCGCACGCGCGTCCGCGGCGAGGCGGATGCGTACCGGCACGCGCTGGACGATCTTCGTGAAGTTGCCGGTCGCGTTTTCGGGCGGCAGTAGCGCGAACTGCGCGCCCGTGCCCGGCGCGAAGCTGTCGACGACGCCGGACAGCGCGCCGTCCGGCAGCGCGTCGACGTGCAGTTCGACGGGCTGGCCGATGCGCATCTGGCCGATCTGCGTTTCCTTGAAGTTCGCGACGAGGTAGATCGCATCGACAGGCACCACGGTCAGCAAGCGCGTGCCGGGCTGCACATATTGACCGACGCGCACCGTGCGATCGCCGACGCGGCCGGCGAGCGTGCTGCGCACGACCGTGTTGTCGAGGTCGAGCTGTGCCTGCGCGGCGCTGGCCTGCGCGGCTTCGAGCTGCGCGCGCGCCTGCTGGAGCTGCGCGGTAAACGACGCGATCTGCGTGCGGGCGGCGGCGATCGATGCGTTGTTTGCGGCGAGCGTCGCGGCTGCCTGGTCGCGCGTGCTTTTCAGGTCGGCCACGCGTTCGTGCGTTTCGGCGCCGGTCGCCGCGAGCGGCGCATAGCGCGAGTATTCGTCGCTCGCGTGGCGGGCGTTGATCTGCGACACCTTCGCCTGCGCGTCGGCCTGTTCGAGATTCGCGTGCTGCTGGCTGATGTCGGCTTCGGCGCGCGCGATATCCGCACGGCGGGCGTCGACGGTCGCGAGCGATTGCGCGAGCGCGACCTGGTACTGGCGGACGTCGAGCCGCACGAGCGGATCGCCGGCCTTCACGGCCTGGTTGTCGCGCACATACACGTCGGTCACGTAGCCGGCGACCTTCGGCGCGGCGGTCATGCTGTCCGCCTGCAGGTACGCATCGTTGGTGCTTTCGATGAAGCGGCCGACCGTCCACCAGCGGCCGAGCCAGACGGCGCCGCCGATGGCCGCGAGCACGGCGACCACGAGCAGGATGCGTCGCTTCGATCCGACCTTTTCGTTGCGCGGCGTTGTTCCGGTTTCCTGACGATTTGCTTTCTGTGGCGGGTCTTGCAGCGTCGACATGCTGGCGTCCAATTTATTCCGAGTGGAAGAATTATTCCAGTTGCTAGAATTGTGTCAAGTAGAATGTCGATCGATCGAATGACGAGGAATGCATGAACGAAGCGAAGAAGCTGCGTCGCACGTCGGCGTGCGGCTACGCGCGCGGCGACGAAACGCGCCAGCGGATCATCGAGGCGGCGATCGAACTGTTCGGCGAACGCGGGTTCGCGGGCGCATCGACGCGCGAGATCGCCGCGATGGCCGGCGTGAACGCACCGGCGCTCCAGTACTACTTCGAGAACAAGGAAGGCGTTTACCGCGCGTGCGTGGAGACGATCGCCGAGAACGGCTGGGAGGTGTTCGCGCCGTCGGTCGGCCATGCGTGGGCGATGCTCGACGCGGACGCGGACGTCGACGTGCTGATCGACGCGTTCGTCGGGCTGTTGCGCGCGTTGTCGGACCGGATGTTCACGGCGCCGAAGACGATGAACCAACGGTTGTTCTTCGCGCGCGAGCAGGTCGGCCAGGAGCCGGCGAGCGCGAGCGAAATCCTGATGAAGCGCATGCGCAAGCCGCTCAACGACGTGAGCGCCGAGCTGATCGGCCGCATCTCGGGGCGGCCGGCCGACGATCCCGTCACGCGCTTGCGCGCGATGAGCCTGTACGGGCAGATCACGGTGTTCCACATCGCGGAGCGTTCCGCGCTGCAGGTGCTCGAATGGGATGCGTTCAATGGCGAGCGCGCGGCGCTGCTGATCGAGACGATCGCCGACCAGACGCGCGTGCTGCTCGAACAATGGCATGCGCAGCGCGATGCGTCTGCCACCGATCCGGAGCCTGCCGCGAAGCGGAAGCCGCGTGCCGCGGCGAAACGCACGACGAAGCCGGATGCCTCAACCTCCGCGGCGAAAAACACGCGGCGCGTGACCAAGCCCGCCGCGCGTTGAGCGCGACGGGTCGTTAACCCGTCCAGTCAGTTCGGCTTGCGCGCCGGCTCGTCGTTTGACGGCGGCCGGGGCGCTGTTGCGGCGGCATTGCCGTTGCCGTCATGGCTGCCGTTTTCGTCCATGCCGGCCGGCCGCGATCCATCCGCGTACGCGACAACGCTGCGCTGCGGATTGGCGATCCGGATGCCGCGCTCGCGGAAGGTTTCCGCGATGCGCCGGTTGAATTCACGCTGCACGCTCCAGCGCGTCGAGTCCGTGCACTGCATCTGTCCGGCCAGCGCGAGCGCCGCGCCGTCGACCTGGTCGATGCCCCAGTAGCTGAAGTCCGACAGGATGCCGTCGTGGTATTTCGGATCGTCGCGCAATGCGGCGCCGATCTCCTTCAGCGTCGCGATCGCGCGATCGATGTCCTCGCCATAGGCGATGCTGACCTTGACGGCCGCGTTGCCGAGCCCGCGATTCGTGTTGTTGACGGTCGTCACCGAGCTGAACGGGATCGTGTACAGCGAACCGTCGCCGCCGCGCAGCCGCACGGTGCGGATCGACAGGTACTCGACCGTGCCCGACACGCCGGCGAGCGTGACCCAGTCGCCGACCTGCATCGCGTTTTCCATCAGCAGGAAGATCCCGGTGATGAAATCCTGCACGAGCTTCTGCGAGCCGAAACCGAGTGCGACGCCGAAGATGCTGGCGCCGGCAAGCAGCGGGCCGATGTTCACGCCGAGCTCGCTGAGGCCCGTCAGCACGACGACGAGCGCGATCATCACGAACAGCAGCGAGCGCAGCATCGGCAGCAGCGTGCGCAAGCGCGCCGCGCGCACCAGATTGCCTTCGCGCGTCCAGCGCTGCAGACGGCGCTCGATCGCAATGTTCGCGGCTTCCCATACGACGAGCGCGACGATGGCAGCGATCGCGATCGTCATCAGCGCCGACGCGAGCCGGTGGCCGATCGTGCCGGTTTCGAACGCGCGGAAGATCGGCACGCCCCAGATCTGCAGCAGCAGCACGACGGTCACGATGCCGATCGCGCCCGACACGATCTGGCGCAGCAGCGGGTAGTAGCGGTACGCGTGCAGGTGGACGAGCGTGCGGTCTTCGTCGCGGCCCTGGAACAGCCGCGCAAGCGCGCCGAACACGACGATCGATACCATCCGCATGCCGATCATCACCGCGATCGAGCGGCCGCCGAGCGTGATCAGCACGCGGTAGCCGTTGTGGACGTCGAGTGCCCACACGAACCACAGTGCCATCACGATGAATACCGACACGGGTGCCCATGCGTCCGCGAGCGCGTTGCCGACCACCGCGAAGGTCGGCCGGTCCGCGCCGGCCGCGCGGATCCGTGCGGCGACCGGCCGGCGGCACTGAAGGATCAGCGCCGAGATCATCACGTGCCCGACGAGCGCGACCGCTTTCAGCAGCGCGACGTGACCGGCCTCGCTGAGGCCGAAGTTCGCGGCGATCTCGACCGCGGCCGTGCACGCGCCGACCACGATCACGATCCGCGCGATCGAGCGTTGCGCGAAGTCGGCCCATGCATCGCTGATATGCAGCAGCCGCAATTGCCGTGCATCGGGCTGGAAGAACAGCCGGCTGACGATCGTGACGAGCCGGCAGATCACGTAGATGTCGATCAATGCCTCGAGCGCGGATTCGATCGGCGTGCCTGCATCGCCGATCACCGACATCGTCAGGCTCGCGACGCCGACGAACACGAGCAGCGGCACCGCGCGCAGCACGAGGCTGACGAGCGCGCGCGGCATCCGGTGCAGCAGCGTGGTTTGACGCTGCGCATGGCCGAGACCTTGCGACGATGCGGGCGCGGCGTCGGGCGGGGCGGAGGCATCCGGTGGTGATGCGTTGTCATCGTCGGGCGTGACGGAGTCGGCCGCGGTGCGGCGCGACGCGTCGGCGCGCCGTGCGGCCACCGTGGCCAGCGCGCGTCGCAGCAGCCGCTTCGCGAACCATTCGACGAGGAGCGCAGGCAAGAGCACCGCGACGATGAGGAAGATCGCGTGCATGAAATCCGCGCGCGCGTCGGCGCGCACCAGCCTGTCATGCCACCAGCTTCCGACCGACCCGACATCGAGCAGCGAGCGCAGCGATGCCTTCAGCGCGCCGCCGACTTCGATGGTCCAGCGCGACCCCTGGCGGACGAGCATCGACGCGAGCCCGTTCGACGTGAGGGCGCTCGGGGCGGCGGCAGCCGACGCGCCGCTGGCCGCGGCCGTTTCGCTGGCAGCGACCGCGGGCGCGCTCAATACGCCGACGGCCGCGATCGCACGCAGCGTCGTTTCGACCTGCGCGCGCTCGCGCGGGTTTTCGAGCACGGTGAGTGCCTGCTGCGCCTGTTGCGGCGTCAGCGCGGGCGCGGTGCCGGAGGCGGCTGAAGCGGCGGCCGGGGCGGGAGCGGCCGCGTGCGCGGCCGAGACGACGGCGGCCAGCAGCCAGCCGAGGAGGAAATGTCGCATGAGTGGGCATGCGGGCGCGCATCGGCGCGCGGCCCGCCGAGCTGAACGATGGACGGAAGTTAACATGATCGCGATCGGAACCGAATAGTTCCTTCGATGAGTATTCGAATCGGGCATACGCGAGGCGGCGCGGGCGTTTGCGAGTCGTTCAAGCATCGCATCGCCGCGAATCCGGCTGCGCGTTCTGTCATGGAAGTGTCTGACAGCAGACTGTAGACGACCCGATATGTGGGAACGTCCTGCTTGCCGGATCGTAAGGGGGTTGTAACGACGCGTGCGCCGCGCCATATGAATTCGGATTCCTGACGAATCACGCCTGCCCGTCGTGAAAAACCGGCAGCACGTGCTCCGCGAGTTCCTCGATGACTTCGCGCACGGGCCGGTCCGATCCCGGATTCAGCGTGACGTGATGCGTGCCCGCCGCGCGCATGCCGTGCAGGATGTCGACCAAGGCATGGCGCCCGGTTGCATAGCCGAGCGGCAATGCGGTGGCCGGCGTATCGGGCTGCGCGGCGAGGTCGAGCCGCATCGATACGCCGAACGCGCGAAAGGCCGGCGACGCGAGCCGGTCGACCGCCGCGCGCCACATCGAATAGCGGGCGCGCTGCGTGTCCGGATCGCGGTGATACGTCATCCAGCCGATCGAGTGCCGTGCGATCCAGTCGACGCTCTGTCCGCCCGAGCCGACCGCGAGCATCGGCACTGTGCCGTCGCCGCGCGGCAGCAGCGTGAATTCGGGCGCGTCGGGCGGTGCGTCGTCGGGCAGCACGCGAGACGGCATGCCGAGCGCGGCCGCGACGACGTCCCAGTGTGCGCGGTACCGGTCGCGCCGCGTTTCCGCGTCGACACCGAACGCCGCATATTCGGGCGGCCGGTCGCCGGAGCCGAGCCCGAGGATGAAGCGTCCGCCCGACAGCGTCGCGACCGACAGCGCGCCTTTCGCGATATGCAGCGGATGACGCAGCGGCAGCACGATCGCGCCGCTGGCGAGCGCGATCCGGCGTGTGCGCGACGCCAATGCGCCGAGCAGCACCCACGGGTCGAGGTGGCCGACCGGATCGGGATAGTCGGCGCTGTTCAGCGGCACGTCGCGAATCCACAGCGCGCGAAAGCCGAGCGTATCGGCCAGCGCCGCGAGTTCGAGCTGTTCGTTGAAGTCGGCGATGATCTGGCCGCTGCGAAGCAGCGGCAGCGTGAGGCCGATCGACAGCCGCCCGGCCGAAAAGACGCGATGCGCGACGTCGGGGCGGGCGGGGGCGGGCGTGGTCATGTCGAATCCTGGGAGGCGGTGCAGCGCGAACGCGCGGCGTTGCGTGTCCGAATGCTAACGTGTTTGCGCAAGGCGGGAGCGGGGCGGCCCGTGCGAAGGGGCCAGGCCGCGCGCCCGCGGCCGTTCGTGCGCGGGCGGCCGCTGTCGGGCGATTGTAAGGCGATTGGCAGCGGCGCGCAGATGCAACGCCGCGGTACCCGCGCGGGCCGTGCGCGAGCCGCACGGCGGCAGGCTCGGGCAACCTGCACCGACCGGGCGGGCCGCCGTGTGCGTTTCAGTTTCGAAACGTTCGCGCTTTTTGCCGGTGCGCGACATGCGTCGACGGCCGTGTTTCGGCCCGCGCGGCCTTGCGCCATGAAGCATGGTGCGCTCCTTGCATATCTGTGCGGGCCGTGAGCGCGGTCGCGGGTGCAGTGGGGCCGGCGATCGCTTCAGTGGGTCGGACGTATCGAAGACGGGGACAAGAGAATGAAAAGAGACCGAATCGCAACGTATCGTGTTGCAAACATGAATCGCCGACCTGCCGGGACATTCGCTTCGCCGTTGATCGAGGCGACGTGAGCGCGCGGCTTTCCGTTCCATCCGAGCAATCGGGTTCGTACTGAACGACGACGTGCATGCGTGACGCACGAGGCCGACCGGTGCCGGTCGGCCGTCGGGGATGAACCGTGAACGCTTGTGGATGGCCCCGGCCTGGATCCCGGATCGTCATGAAGCTGCGCGCAACGCAAGTCGTCGCGCGGCGTTTTCGTTCGCGTGCCGCGCATGGCCGCGGCGTGGCGAGCCCGAACCGGATCATGCAGGAAAGCCGGCGACGCAACGATGCGCGCGGCATCGCGGAACATGCGTAATTCAGGGGAAGCGTTCGCCGGTCGCAGCGTGACGGACGCCGCAAGTTTGTGCTGTCAGTTGATCCACTACCCCGATGGATCAATTGTTGAAGCGCCCATCGCCGAGTGGCGGATGGGCGTCTTTTTTTGTGCGCCGGTCGGCCGCGCGGGCCGTCGGCCCGATCGCGCGGCGTTCTGTATGATGTGCTGGCGTGCCTGGCCGCCCATGCGGGCGCACGGCCTGCCGGCGCGCCCGATCACGTGTTGCCAACATGAACGACAAAGCCCTGCACGACCTCTCATCCGCCGGCGTCGATCCGGCCGCGCTCGATGCGCTGCACACGTTCGTCGAGCGTCATCCGCGCCTGCTCGTGCTGACCGGCGCGGGCATCAGCACCGATTCCGGCATTCCCGGCTATCGCGACCGTAACGGTCAATGGATGCGCTCGCCGCCGATCCAGCTCCATGAATTCCTCGGCTCCGATGCCGCGCGGCGACGCTACTGGGCGCGCAGCATGATCGGCTGGCCCGTTGTCGGCCGCGCGCAGCCGAACGGGTCGCACGTCGCACTGGCGCGGCTTGGCGGCGCCGGCCGGATCGAGCGCCTCGTCACGCAGAACGTCGACGGCCTGCACCAGCGTGCGGGCAGCGGCGACGTGATCGAGCTGCACGGCGGGATCAACGGCGTGACGTGCCTCGCATGCGGCGCGCATCATGCGCGCGCGGCGATCCAGACCGTGCTCGAGGCCGACAATCCGGAACTGCTGGGCGCGCAGGCCGAGCCGGCCGCGGACGGCGACGCGCATCTCGAATGGGCCGCGCTCGACACCTTCCGCATCCCGGCGTGTCCCGCGTGCGGCGGCCTGCTGAAGCCGGCCGTCGTGTTCTTCGGCGAGAACGTGCCGCGCGAGCGTGTCGCGCTGGCGTCGCAGGCGCTCGATGCGGCCGACGCGCTGCTCGTCGTCGGCTCGTCGCTGATGGTGTATTCCGGTTACCGCTTCTGCGTGTGGGCGCAGGCGCAGCACAAGCCGGTCGCCGCGCTCAATCTCGGCCACACGCGCGCCGATCCGATGCTGACGCTGAAGGTCGAGGCGCGTTGTGCGCCCGCGCTCGACGCGCTGACCGCGCGGCTGGGCCTCGCGGGCAATGCACCGGAGCACGCATCGTGACCGATCAAACGCCTTTGCCCGATCCGTCCGCACGGCTGTCGGCGCCGGCGGCCGAACGCAATCGCGGGCCGATCCTCGACGTATTGCGCCACGTGCTGCCGGCGAGCGGCAGCGTGCTCGAAATCGCGAGCGGCACGGGCCAGCACGTCGTCCACTTCGCGCAGGCGCTGCCGGGCCTGCGCTGGCAGCCGAGCGATCCCGATGCGCAGGCGCGGCGCTCGATCGCCGCGTGGGTCGCGCACGCGGGCCTCGCGAACGTCGCCGGGCCGCTGGCGTTCGACGTGCGCGACGCAGCCTGGCCGGTCGGCGCGCTCGACGCGATCGTCTGCATCAACATGATTCACATCTCGCCGTGGGCCTGCACCGACGCGCTGTTCGCGGGCGCGTCGCGCCTGCTGCGGCCGGGCGGCGTGCTGTTCCTGTACGGCCCGTATCGCCGCGAAGGCCGGCATACGGCGCCGTCGAACGAAGCATTCGACCTGCAGTTGCGGAGCCGCGACCCGTCGTGGGGCGTGCGCGATCTCGAAACCGTCGTCGCGCTCGGCCTCGATCGCGGGCTCGACTGCATCGAGGTCGTCGAGATGCCGGCGAACAACCTGAGCGTCGTGTTCCGGCGGCTTCCGCACGCGGAGCAATGACACGCAAGCGCGCATCGCCGCCGGGTTTCCACTATCCTTTCGCCTGTGCGCGCGGCCAGGTTCAGGTCGCGCCCCGTTTTTTCCGGAGAATTGACTAATGGGCAAACAAGCAATCGGTGTGATCGGGCTGGCGGTGATGGGCCGCAATCTCGCACTCAATATCGAGAGCCGCGGTTACGCGGTGTCGGTGTATAACCGCAGCCGCGAGAAAACCGACGAACTGATCGCCGAATTCCCCGGCCGCAATCTGGTGCCGACCTATACGCTCGAAGAGTTCGTCGCGTCGCTCGAAACGCCGCGCCGGATCCTGATGATGGTCAAGGCAGGCGAAGCGACCGACGCGACGATCGCATCGCTCAAGCCGCTGCTTGAGAAGGGCGACGTGCTGATCGACGGCGGCAACACGCACTTCACCGATACGATCCGCCGCAACCAGGAGCTCGCGCAATCGGGCCTGCACTTCATCGGCACCGGCGTGTCGGGCGGCGAAGAGGGCGCACTGCGCGGCCCGTCGATCATGCCCGGCGGCCAGCGCGACGCGTACGACCTGGTCGAGCCGATCCTCAAGCAGATCGCCGCGAAGGCACCGTCGGACGGTGAGCCGTGCGTCGCGTACATGGGCCCGGACGGCGCGGGCCACTACGTGAAGATGGTCCACAACGGCATCGAATACGGCGACATGCAACTGATCGCCGAAAGCTATTCGGTGCTGAAGGACGTCGCGGGCCTGACCAACGACGAGCTCGGCGCGGTGTACACCGAATGGAACCAGGGCGAGCTCGACAGCTACCTGATCGAGATCACGTCGAAGATCTTCGGCAAGAAGGACGAAGAGACCGGCAAGCACCTCGTCGACGTGATCCTCGATCGCGCCGCGCAGAAGGGCACCGGCAAGTGGACGAGCCAGAACGCGCTGGATCTCGGCGTGCCGCTGCCGCTCATCACCGAATCGGTGTTCGCGCGCGTGCTGTCGTCGCTGAAGACCGAGCGCGTCGCGGCCAGCAAGATCCTGTCGGGCCCGGCCGCCGCGCCGTTCGACGGCGATCGCGCGGCGTTTGTCGAAGCGGTGCGCCGCGCGCTGTACCTGAGCAAGGTGATCTCGTACGCGCAGGGCTTCGCGCAACTGCGCACGGCGTCCGAAGAGTACGGCTGGAACCTCGATCTCGGGACGATCGCGAAGATCTTCCGTGCGGGCTGCATCATCCGCGCGCGCTTCCTGCAGAAGATCACGGACGCGTACGCGAAGGATCCGGCGCTCGCGAACCTGCTGCTCGATCCGTACTTCAAGGACATCGCCGCGAATTACCAGGCGTCGCTGCGCGACGTCGTGGTCGCCGCCGTGAAGGCCGGCGTGCCGGTGCCGGCGTTCGCGTCGGCGGTTGCGTACTTCGACAGCTACCGTTCCGAGCGGCTGCCGGCGAACCTGGTGCAGGCGCAGCGCGACTTCTTCGGCGCGCACACGTTCGAGCGCACCGACAAGCCGGGCAGCTTCCACGCGAACTGGTCGTAATCGCCCGCGAGGGCAGCATTGTTGCGAAAATCTATTCTTTGAATAGGGTTTCTCTATCCCGGATGCCGACATTGTTGGCTCCGGGGAAACAGTGTTTTCGCTCTTTCATGGTTTTCCCTAGGGGACGTCGGGACTAAACTCTGTTCCATCGCTGCAGACATGGTGTGTGCGGCGGAGCAAAAAAATCCCCGGAGGTAATCATGAAATCGCTGATCGCAACGTTCGCTGCAGCTGCTGTCCTCGCCGTTCCCGCCGTGTCGTTCGCCCAACAGAACGCGCCCGTCACCCGTGCGCAAGTGAAGGCCGAACTGGTCGCCGTGCAACAAGCCGGTTACAAGCTGGGCAGCGACCGTACGACCTACCCGGAAGGCATCCAGGCTGCTGAAGCCCGTGTGAATCCGCAACAGAACGTCGCCGCCGCCGACACGACCGGCTATGGCGCACAACCGGCCGGCGCACAAGAATCGGGTGCTCCGGCTGCTGCAAAGACCGGCTGGCAAGTCAAGCGTATCGCTGACGACGCACCGATCTACAAGGGTCGTTAATGGGACGGCCGCCCAGGCGGCCGGATCCGACCCCGTAGTACAAACAGCCCGTCGTTCCGCAAAGCGGAACGACGGGCTGTTTTCATTGGTGGCGTGTACCGCGCCGGCGCTCAGTGCAGCGGGCGCGTGCCGCGCCCGATATCCCGGAACAGCGCTTCGGCCGGTTCCAGCACCTGCAGCCACGTTTCGTCGTAGCCGCTCAGCGTGTCGAGCGCCTCGCGCAGCCGCTCGATCGCGAGGACCGGCAACTCGACGCTGTGGCGCGTACCCGTCAGGTGCGCGACGCTCGCCAGCTGGACAAGCGCATCGGCCGCCTCGGCGACGTCGGTCGCGAACAGCAGGTGCCGGTTGAGCAATTCGACCAGGCCGCTGGAACCGGCGAAATCGTCGGCGTTGAGCTGCACGGAAAGAAACGTCGCGTTGTTCATCGTCATGCTCCTCGTTGTCGTTGGATCGCGCTGCGCATCACCGAGTATAGGCGGCGATCGAAGGGGGGAATGTGACGGGGCCGAGATGGCGGGCGAGGGCGGCGACGCGTGCGGAAGACCCGCGACAGGCCGCCGGACGGCCCGCGCGGCGCGGTTTGCGGGCCGCCGGCACGCAGGTGCGGCGCCGCAAGATTGTTGCCGGATCAGGCACTTGTCGCGGCCCTGACCGCCACAAATGGTATCTTTGCCGGTCGGAACGACGTGAAAAAGGGGCCGGTGAGCCCGTTCGCGCCGACTCCGCTGTGGAAACTGACGGCCGCGAGAGCGGTCGGATACTGGTTGGTCCGGCCCTCCGGCCGGACATCGTGCGTCGCGCGCCGGAGGGCGGTGGGCGGCGCAACGACGCAAATCCGGGAGGACCCTTGAGAGAAACTATTCCCATCCACGATGCGCTCGCGCGCTGGCTGCCGCAGGCGGCGCTCATCGCCGCGGCCGTCGCGTTGTCGGGCTGTACGCTGACACCGTGGACCGACAACTGGCAACCGGCGCGTCAGTCGACCCCGATGTCGGCCGCGACGCCGGGCGTGATCGCCGGCTATTACCGCGTGAACCCGGGCGACACGCTCGCGGGCATCGCGGGCGCCTACGGGCAGCGCGTGCAGGACGTGGCCAGCTGGAACCACATGGCGCCCACCGATGCGGTGTCGCCCGGCCAGGTGCTGCGCGTCGCGCCGCCGCCGGCCGCGACGTCGCTCGGGCAGCCGTCCGCCGCCGCGCAGCCGGGCTCGCTTGCATGGCCGGCCACGGGCGTCGTCGCGACGCCGTTTACGGCCGGCAAGACGCGCGGCGTCGTGATCGCCGCATCCGGGCCCGACCATTCGGTGCGGGCCGCGGCGAACGGGCGCGTGGTTTATGCCGGGTCCGGCGTCAAGGCCTATGGCCCGCTCGTGATCCTGAAGCACGACAACGGGCTCATTACGGCCTACGGACACAACGGCAAGCTGCTCGTCAACGAAGGCGACGCGGTACGCCAGGGCCAGCCGGTCGCCGAGATGGGCACCGACCCAAGCGGCCGTTCGACGTTCGAGTTCGAAGTCCGTCAGAACGGCAAGGTCGTCGATCCGATGAACTTCCTGCCGCGCAACGGCGGCTGACCACCCGCGTCGCCACGTGTGCGCCGGGCGGCGCACACGCTCCCGCCTTCTTCCACCTTCATCCTTCCTTGAACGCCGCGGTGCCGGCCTGTCTCGCGCGATTGCCGAGCCAGCAGATGCCCAGTGCGAGCGCCGCCGCGCCGAGCGCGATCAGCGAGCACTGGATCGCGACCGGCAGGTAGCCATGCGGCCGCGGATCGACGAACGGGTAGGGATACCAGTTCTCCAGCGCGCCGCGCACCAGCGTATAGCCGAGATAGATGACCGGAAAGCCGAGCCACGCAAACGCGCTGCGCCGCGGGATCGGCGAGCGCGGCTCCACGTACAGCCAGTCGCACAGCATGACGAGCGGCACGATCCGGTGCAGCACCCAGTTGTTGAACGCGGGCGTGACGTGGCGCAGCGCATCGAGCCGCGCGAGCAGGAGTTCGTAGACGATCGCGGTGATCAGCATGTACAGCACGGCGGCACCGCGCATCGATTCGTAGCGCGCCGAGCCGGGGCGCGCGATGCGCCAGAGCCCCGCGGCCAGCATCCCGGCCGCATAGAGGCTGCTCAGTTGCGTGAAATAGCTGAGAAAGTTGCCGAGCTCGAACGCGGGCATGCCCCAGTAGCCGGCGATGCTGTGCAACGTCGTCGACACCGCGAGCAACGCGGCGGTCAGCCGGTAGGCCGCAACGAAGAACGCCTTGCTCATGATGCGCGCGCAACGTTGACACCAAAGCTTCATCGTGCCACAGGCGTTTCCGGGCGCGATGCGGATTTTCCATATGAAGGCCCCGCGCGGCGCGTTGACGATTCGTCCGATATTTGACCGTGCCGCGCAAAACCGGACGCCCGTGCGGCTACAATCGTGGCAGCTTTGCCGGGCTGCCGAGCCGATTGCGGCATGCGCCCCTCCCCGCATACAACACGAGACGAAGCATGAGAAACATCCTCGCGAAACAGACGCGCTACAGCTCGCCCGCGATCTTCTTCCACTGGGTCATCTTCCTGCTGGTGGCGTTGGCCTACCTGGCCATCGAGATCCGCGGGCCGAAAGGCAGCGACAGCCGTGTGTTCTGGATGAACGTGCACCTCACCGCAGGCACCTTCGTGCTCGTGCTGTCGGTGCTGCGCGTGCTGTGGCGGGCGGTCAGCCGCGTGCCGCAAGCCATTCCGCAGGCGGTGCTGCTGCGCTGGCTCTCGAAGCTCGCGCATGTCGCGCTCTACGTGTTCATCATCGCGCAGCCGCTGCTCGGCATCATGATGATCAATATGGGCGGCAAGCCGGTGTCGCTCGACTGGCTCGGCGTGTCGTTCACGCTGTTCGGGCCCGACAAGGCGCTGCGGCCGACGATCAAGGAAGCGCACGAGCTGATCGGCAACGCGTTCTACTTCGTGATCGGCCTGCATGCGCTGGCCGCGCTGTACCACCATTTCATCCGGCGCGACGACGTGCTGCGGCGCATGGCACCCTGATCGCCACGCTCCGGGCGCGCACGGCAGGCGAGGGCGCATGGTTGTGTTGACAACCATGCGCCCTCGCTGCGTTTACCGTCATGTGCGGCTGGCCATCGTGGCGAACATTCTGTAACATCTCGGCTGTTTTTACATTCCGCTTACTCGCCGCTGCGCATGCTGCACCGACATCGTCACCTGACCGCCTGGCTCGGCGTGCTCGCGATCTGGTTCGCGATCGCGGCGCCGCTGGTGTCGCAGTGGCGCGTCGCGCAGGCGGCCACGCCGGAAGCGATCGTCTGCAGTACAGAGCACGGCGCGCATCAGTCGCCCGATGCGGGCCGCACGCACGATCACGCGCTGCATCTCGATGCGTGCGGCTATTGCGGCTTCTTCGCGCACAGTCCCGCGCTCGGCGCGCCTGCCGCCGCGTCGTTCGCTTCCGTTTCCGTCGTTTCCGTTGCCGCCGCCGCGCCGCCTGCCGTCGCGGTGCGCGCCAACCGCTATCCGCGCGCGTATCCACGCGCACCGCCCGAGCGCGCCTGACGCGTTTTCTTCCGTTCTGTTCCACCGCCGATATCCGTGCGGCCCGTCGAGGCCGCGTGGAGGGCGTCACTCGGGCTTTCCATCATGACCATTTTCCAGTTGCGTGCGCCACGGGCGTCACGCAATGCCTGTGCGCGGCGCATGCCGCGCATGCTGAAACTTACCGTTCCCGCGCTGGCCGTCGGCGCCATGGCCGCAAGCGCCGCCGCGGCCGAAACGGCGCGCACGGCCGGCGCGCCGGCTGACGACGCGGCCGCGCTGCTGCCACCCGTCGAGGTCGTCGCGTCGCCGCTGAGGACACCGCTCGTCGTCGTCACGGATCCGAAGGCGCCGCGCCAGCCGCTGCCCGCCAGCGACGGCGCCGATTACCTGAAAACGATCCCCGGCTTCACGTCGATCCGCAGCGGCGGCACGAACGGCGACCCCGTGCTGCGCGGGATGTTCGGTTCGCGGCTGAACATCCTGGCGAACGGGATGCCGACGCTCGGCGCATGCCCGAACCGGATGGATGCACCGACGTCGTACATCGCACCGGAAAGCTATGACAAGGTCACCGTCGTGAAGGGGCCTCAATCCGTGCTGTATGGCCCGGGCGCGTCGGCCGGCACCGTGTTGTTCGAGCGCGTGACGCCGCGATTCGACAAACCGGGCATGCGGTTCGACGGCAGCCTCGTCGGCGGCTCGTTCGGGCGCAACGACCAGAACATCGACGTGACGGCCGGCATGCCGGACGTCTACGGCCGCGTGACCGCGAACCACGCGCATTCGCAGGACTACAAGGACGGCAACGGCAACACGGTGCCGTCGCAGTGGGACAAGTGGAACGCCGATGCGGCACTCGGCTGGACGCCCGACGACCACACGCGCGTCGAACTGACGGCCGGCACGGGCGACGGTTACGCGAAGTACGCAGGCCGCGGGATGGACGGCGCGCATTTCCGCCGCGAGACGTTCGGCCTGTCGTTCGACAAGCGGCATCTCGGCGACGTGCTCGACCGCATCGAAGCGCGCGTGTACTACAACGAAGCCGACCACGTGATGGACAACACCACGTTGCGGCAGCCCGACCCGACCAGCAGCATGCCGATGCGGATGGCGGCCGAGGTGCGGCGCCGCACGTTCGGCGCGCGCGCGGCGGCGACGTTCCGTTTCGGCGACGACTTCAAGCTCGTGACAGGTGTCGACGCGCAATCGAACCGGCTCGATTCGCGTTCGGCGATGGGGTCGCAGAACTACGGCGACCAGCCGTGGGATGCGCAGGCGACGATGTGGAACGCGGGCGCGTTCGGCGAGCTGACGTGGTATGCGAGCGACGTGTCGCGCGTGATCGGCGGCGCGCGCATCGACTATGCGAGCGCACGCGACAAACGCGCGACGGTGAGCGGCATGATGATGAGCAAGCCGAATCCGACCTTCGACGACGATCGCGCGCGCGTGCTGCCCAGCGGCTTCGTGCGCTACGAACGCGATCTCGCGTCGCTGCCTGTCACGTGGTACGCGGGGATCGGTCATGCGGAGCGCTACCCCGACTACTGGGAGCTGTTCTCCGCGAATCGCGGGCCGGCCGGTTCGGTCAACGCATTTTCGTCGGTGCAGCCGGAGAAGACCACGCAGCTCGACATCGGCGCGCAATACAGGAGCGACCGGTTCGACGCATGGGTGTCGGCCTATGCGGGCTACGTGCAGGACTTCATCCTGTTCAACTACAGCGCCGGCATGATGGGCTCGACCACGCAGGCCACCAACGTCAACGCGCAGATCATGGGCGGCGAAGCGGGCGTGTCGTGGCGGCCGGTTGCGCCGCTGCGCGTCGAGACGTCGCTCGCGTATGCGTGGGGGCGCAACGTGGCGAGCGGCGATCCGTTGCCGCAGATGCCGCCGCTCGAGGCGCGTTTCGGGCTCGAATACACGCGCGGTGCATGGTCGGCCGGTGGCCTGTGGCGGATCGTTGCGCCGCAGCATCGATATGCACTGAATGAGGGCAACGTAGTCGGCAAGGACTTCGGTCCGAGCGCCGGATTCGGCGTGCTGTCGCTGCATACGCAATACAACGTCAGCAAGACCGTGCAGATCTCGGTCGGCGTCGACAACGTGCTGAACAAGGCCTACGCGGAGCACCTGAACCTCGCCGGCAACGCGGGTTTCGGTTATCCGGCGAACGCGCCGGTGATGGAACCGGGCCGTACCGCGTGGTTGCGCGTGAGCGCGAAGCTGTAGCGCGCGACGCGTGTGCGTTGCAGCAAATGCGCGCACGAACGCGGCCCCGCCCGAACGGGCGGGGTGCGTCAACCGATTAGAGAACCGTGTCTAGTCAGGGCGCAAACGTTGGCTAGTCGTGCTTCACTCCCGCATTCGACGGTCACGGCGCACACGAGGGCGCTGCATGCGTCGATTCGAGTTCATTCGCACCGGCAGCACAATAATCAGGAGAACATGCATGGCCAGATCGATGCGTTCCAGGGTGGTGGCAGGGGCAGTGGCATGCGCGATGAGCGCCGCGCCGTTCGCGGGGATGACCGCGGCGATGACGCTCGCGACGACGCACGCGGCAATGGCGGCGAGTGCGCCCGCCGACAACTACGCGGCGACGCGCTATCCGATCATTCTCGTGCACGGGCTCACGGGCACCGACAAATACGCAGGTGTGCTCGAGTACTGGTACGGGATCCAGGAGGACCTGCAGCAGCATGGCGCGACCGTCTATGTCGCGAACCTGTCGGGCTTCCAGAGCGACGACGGCCCGAATGGGCGCGGCGAACAGTTGCTGGCCTACGTGAAGACGGTACTCGCCGCGACGGGGGCGACCAAGGTCAATCTCGTCGGTCACAGCCAGGGCGGGCTGACGTCGCGTTATGTCGCGGCCGTCGCGCCCGATCTGGTCGCGTCGGTGACGACGATCGGCACGCCGCATCGCGGCTCCGAGTTCGCCGACTTCGTGCAGGGCGTGCTCGCGTACGATCCGACCGGGCTGTCGTCGACGGTGATCGCCGCGTTCGTCAATGTATTCGGCATCCTCACGAGCAGCAGCAACAACACGAACCAGGACGCGCTCGCGGCGCTGAAGACGCTGACGACCGCACAGGCCGCCACGTACAACCAGAACTACCCGAGCGCGGGCCTCGGTGCGCCGGGCAGTTGCCAGACCGGCGCATCGACGGAAACCGTCGGCGGCAACACGCATCGGCTGTATTCGTGGGCCGGCACCGCGATCCAGCCGACGATCTCCGTGCTGGGCGTCACGGGTGCGACGGATACGAGCACCATTCCGCTCGTCGATCCGGCGAACGCGCTCGACCCGTCGACGCTCGCGCTGTTCGGCACCGGCACGGTGATGGTCAACCGCGGTTCGGGCCAGAACGACGGGGTCGTGTCGAAGTGCAGTGCGTTGTACGGCCAGGTGCTGAGCACGAGCTACAAGTGGAACCATCTCGACGAGATCAACCAGTTGCTCGGCGTGCGCGGCGCGAATGCGGAAGATCCGGTCGCGGTGATCCGCACGCATGCGAACCGGCTGAAGCTCGCGGGCGTGTGATCGATGACGGCACGTGAAGGGCGCGCGCCGCTGGCGCGGCGCGCTGTGGTCTACGGTGTCGTGGGGCTGGCGGCGATCGCCGGCATCGCGATGTGGAGCGGTGCGGGATGGCATCGCGGTACCGGCACGGCCGGCGAGTTGCCGGACGCGGCCGCGGCAGGCGGGGCGGCTGCCGCACCGCCGCAGGCCGCGCTGCCGGCGAGCACGGGCCTGCCGTCGTCGCTGGCCGGCTCCAGCGCGCCGCGGCTGCCGCTCGATGCCGGCGGCCATCTTGCGAAGTCGCGCGCGGTGCGCGATTTCTTCGACTATTGCCTGACCGCGCAGAGTGACCTGAGCGCGGCCGCGCTCGATGCGTTCGTCGTACGCCAGATCGCCGCGCAGCTCGACGGCACGGTTGCGCAGGCCGAGGCGCTCGACGTCTGGCACCGGTATCGCGCGTACCTCGACGCGCTCGCGAAGTTGCGCGATGCCGGCGCGGTCGACAAGTCCGACCTGGGGGCGCTGCAGCTCGCGCTCGACCAGCGCGCGTCGATCGCGTACCGCACGCTCGGCGACTGGAGCCAGCCGTTTTTCGGCGCGGAGCAGTGGCGGCAGCGCTACGATCTCGCGCGACTGAAGATCGCGCAGGATCGCACGCTGACGGATGCGCAGAAGGCCGAGCGGCTCGCGGCGCTCGAGCAGCAGATGCCGGCCGACGAACGCGCCGCGCAGCAGCGGGTCGACCAGCAGCGGGCCGCGATCGACCAGATCGCGCAATTGCAGAAGAGCGGCGCGACGCCCGATGCGATGCGTGCGCAACTGACGCAGACGCTCGGCCCGGAAGCCGCCGCGCGCGTCGCGCAGATGCAGCAGGACGACGCATCGTGGCAGAGCCGTTACGCGGACTATGCAACGCAGCGTGCGCAGATCGAGTCGGCCGGCCTGTCGCCGCAGGATCGCGATGCACAGATCGCCGCGTTGCGGCAGCGCGTGTTCACGAAACCCGGCGAAGCAGTGCGGGCGGCATCGCTCGATCGCGGCGCGGGCAGCGCGCAGTAACGCGGGCGGCGCGCTGCGCGTGACCGGCCCTAGGCCGCGCGCGTGATGTGTCGCGGCAGATGTTGCTCGATGGTATCCGCGAGCGTGTCGAACGCGGGCCCGATGCCTTCGTGCGCGACGCACGCATAACCGAGCAGCAGGCCGCGCCGCGCGGTGTCCTGGCGGCTGTAGTAGCTGGTGAGCGGACGCACGATCACGCCCGCGTCGAACGCGCTCTGCGTGACCGCGCGATCGTCGCAGGCGTCGGGCAGGCCGAGCACCAGGTGCAGGCCGGCTTCGTCGCCCATCACGGGCAGCGCGTCGCCGAAGCGCGCGCGGATCGCGTCGATCATCAGTTGCCGGCGCTCGCCGTACAGCGTGCGCATCCGCCTGACGTGCGAAGTCAGGTGACCGTCCATGATGAATTCGGCGAGCACGGCCTGCTGCATCAGCTGGCCCTCGCGATACAACTCCGACAACCCCGTGCGGAACGTGTCGACCAGATGCTCGGGCACGACCATGTAGCCCATCCGCAGCCCCGGGAACAGCATCTTGCCGAGGCTGCCGACGTAGATCACGCGGCCGCCGTCGTCGAGCCCCTGCAGCGACGCGAGCGGCCGGCTGCCGTAGCGGAATTCGCTGTCGTAGTCGTCCTCGATGATCCAGCAGCGGTGCTGGCGCGCGTATTCGAGCAGCATCCGGCGGCGCGCGAGACTCATCACCATGCCGAGCGGGTACTGATGCGACGGCGTGACGAGCACGAGCCGCGGCGGATGCTGCATGTCGCTGGCACGCGGATCGAGCCCTTCCTGGTCGACCGGCACCGGCGCGAGCGTGAGGCCGGCCGCCTGCAATACGCTGCGCACGCCCCAGTAACACGGTTCCTCGACCCACGCGCGATCGCCGATGTCGGACAGCAGCCGCACCGCGAGATCGATCGACTGGTGGATGCCCGTCGTGATGATCACCTGGTCCGGCGAGCATTTGACCGAGCGCGCGACGCGCAGGTAATCGGCGAGCGCGCGCCGCAACGGCCGATAGCCGCCGCCCGGCGCATAGGTCAGCAGCTCGGGGTTCGCCTCCTTCCACAGCCGCGCCTGCAGGCGGCTCCACGTGCGGCTCGGAAATTCCGACACGTCCGGGACGCCCGGCATGAACGCGCCCCATTGGCGCCGCGACACCCCCGCGTGCTCGATCAGTTGCCGGCCGCGCATCGACAGGCTGCCCTGTGCGTCCGGCGCCGGTTCATCGGCGTCGGTCGGCGGCGGCGCGGCGCCCGGCGCCTGGATCGCCGCGGCGTCCGGGCGCGTGTCGGCCACATAGGTGCCGCTGCCGGTCGTCGTCAGCACGTAGCCTTCGGCCGTCAACTGGTCGTACACGTGCAGCACGGTATTGCGCGCGATCGACAGGTCCGCCGCGAGCGTGCGGGAACTGGGCAGTTTCGTTCCTGGCCCTAATTCCCCGGTCAGGATGGCCTGCTGCATCTGCTGGAGCAACTGCCGGTACATCGGCTCGGACGAGCCGCGGTCGAGGCGGGCGGAGAGCCAGTCGGCGAGGATCACGGTATCCAAAGTGGTCCTACTAGTAATATTGAAATGGTTCCCTATTGTAGAACCGTGTGCGCCGTATAGTGGCTCGCATCTCAAAATCAATTGTCGCGAAGCAAGGGGACAGCCACGATGAAGTCCGATGATGTGATCGTCAGCTTTCGCGGCGTGCGGAAGACCTACGACGGCGAGACGCTGGTCGTCAAATCGCTCGACCTCGATATCCACCAGGGGGAATTCCTGACGCTGCTCGGGCCGTCGGGCTCGGGCAAGACGACCTGCCTGATGATGCTGGCCGGTTTCGAGTTTCCGACGGGCGGCGAGATCCGCCTCGACGGCGAGCTGCTGAACAACGTGCCGCCGCACAAGCGCAACATCGGCATGGTGTTCCAGAACTACGCGCTGTTTCCGCACCTGACGGTCGAGCAGAACGTCGCGTATCCGCTGACCGTGCGCAAGCTGCCGGCCGCCGAGCGCGCGGAGCGCGTCGCGCACGCGCTGAAGATGGTGCAGATGGAGCGCTTCGCGAAACGCTATCCGGCGCAGCTGTCGGGCGGCCAGCAGCAGCGCATCGCGCTGGCGCGTGCGCTCGTGTTCGAGCCGAAGCTCGTGCTGATGGACGAGCCGCTTGGCGCGCTCGACAAGCAGCTGCGCGAACACATGCAATACGAACTGAAGGCGCTGCACGAAAAGCTCGGCGTGACCTTCGTCTACGTGACGCACGACCAGGGCGAGGCGCTGACGATGTCCGATCGCGTCGCCGTGTTCGACAAGGGCATCGTGCAGCAGCTCGACACCGTCGACCGCCTGTACGAATCGCCGTGCAACGAATTCGTCGCGAACTTCATCGGCGACAGCAACCGGCTGCGCGGCACCATCGCGCGCGTCGACGGCGAGTTCTGCGAGTTCCGGCTCGACGACGGCACGAAGCTCGTCGGCCGCCATATCGGCGACGCGGCCGAGGGCGCATCGGCCGTCGCGTGCATCCGCCCCGAACGCATGAGCCTCGCCGCGCACGGCGCGAACGGGCACGCGAACGGCGCCGCCGCCAACCGGCTGAGCGGCGAAGCGCGCAGCCTCATCTATTTCGGCGATCACGTGCGCATGCGCTGCGCGCTGCCGGGCCAGGACGAATGTTTCGTGAAGGTGCCGCTCGGCACCGGCGCGCTCGACGCGTTCTCGCCCGGCGCGCCGGTCTCGCTCGCGTTCGCGCCCGAACACCTGCGTGTGTTCGCATGAGCATGGCTTCCCCGATTTTCCGTAGCACGTCGTCAACAACAACTGCCCACTTCCACCACGAGAGGAGAGGAACCACCATGAACCGAGCAAGCTTTACCGCGCGTCGCACCGCGCTGGCACTGGCGCTCGCCGTAGTCGGCGCATCGGCTTCGGCCGCCGAGCTCACGGTCGTCAACTTCGGCGGCGCGAACGGCGACGCGCAGAAGGCCGCGTTCAACCAGCCGTTCGAGAAGGCAACCGGCAACAAGGTCACCGCCGTGGAATACAACGGCGAGCAGGCGAAAGTGAAGGCGATGGTCGAGGCGAAGCACGTCAACTGGGACGTGGTCGAAGTCGAATCGGGCGACCTGAACCGCGGCTGCGACGAAGGGCTGTACGAGAAGCTCGACTGGTCGAAGATCGCGAAGAAGTCCGACCTGATTCCGGAATCGCCGCAGGTGTGCGGCGTCGGCTTCTTCGTGTGGTCGACGGCGCTGTCGTACAACGCCGACAAGCTGAAGTCGGCGCCGACCGGCTGGGCCGATTTCTGGAACGTGAAGAAATTCCCCGGCAAGCGCGGGATGCGCAAGGGCGCGCGCTACAACCTCGAATTCGCGCTGATGGCCGACGGCGTCGCGACGAAGGACGTGTACAAGGTGCTCGGCACGAAGGCCGGCCAGGACCGCGCGTTCAAGAAGCTCGACGAGCTGAAGCCGTACATCCAGTGGTGGGAAGCGGGCGCGCAGCCGCCGCAGTTCCTCGTCGCCGGCGACGTCGTGATGTCGACCGCGTACAACGGCCGCATCGACGCCGCGCAGAAGGAAGGCAAGAACCTGAAGGTGGTGTGGAACGGCAGCATCTACGACCTCGACTACTGGGCGATTCCGAAGGGCTCGCCGAACAAGGCGCTGGCCGAGCAGTACATCGCGTACTCGCTGACGCCGAAGCCGCAGCAGGCGTATGCGCAGCACATCGCGTACGGCCCCGCGAACATCGCGGCGATCAAGTCGCTCGACGCGAAGACGCTCGCGAACCTGCCGAACTCGCCGGCCAACGGCAAGAACGCGGTGCTCGAGGATATCGGCTTCTGGACCGACCACAGCGACGAGCTCGAGCAGCGTTTCACCGCGTGGGCGACGAAGTAACCGTTCAGGCATCCTGATGCAACCGGCCGCGCGGCGCGTCATTCGCGTCGCGCGGCATTCCGCCGGAGCGTGCCCGGCCGGAGAGAACCGTTGAATACGATGACGATCGCGCCTTCCTCGCCGTCGACCGCCGCGCTCAAGCGCGAGCTGAAGGCCGCCGAGGCCCGCAAGCGCACGATGGCGCTGCTGCTGGTCGCGCCGCTCGCGATTTTCCTGCTGCTGATCTTCGTCGTGCCGATCGGCACGCTGCTCACGCGCGCGGTGCAGAACCCCGAGATCGCGACCGCGCTGCCGAACACGATCGCCGCGCTGTCGGGCTGGGACCGCAAGGCGCCGCCGGCCGACGCCGCATACGTCGCGCTCGCGGCCGACATGACGAAGGTGGCCGACAGCGAAGCGATGGGCGCGCTCGCGCGGCGGCTGAACACCGAAATTCCGGGCTATCGCTCGCTCGTCGCGAAGACGGCGCGCGCGATGCCGCTGAAGGGCGACAACGACGCGGCGCTGACGCCCGCGCAGACGCGCGCGAAAATCATCGACCTCGACGCGCGCTGGGGCGACGTCGCGTACTGGCAGTCGATCGCGAAGAACGGCAGCCAGATGTCGCCGTTCTACCTGCTCGCGGCGCTCGACCACAAGCAGGACGGCTTCGGTCATATCGTGCAGGCCGATCCCGACCAGTCGATCTACCTCGCGATCTTCGGCCGCACGTTCGTGATCGGCGTTGCCGTCACGCTGTTCGCGCTGCTGCTCGGCTATCCGCTCGCGTACTGGATCTCGACGCTGTCGGAGCGGCGCGCGAACCTCGTGATGATCCTCGTGCTGATTCCGTTCTGGACCTCGGTGCTGGTGCGCGTCGCCGCGTGGATCGTGCTGCTGCAGAGCGAAGGGCTCATCAACAAGGCGCTGATCGGCAGCGGGCTGATCTCGCATCCGCTGACGCTGCTGTTCAACCGCGTCGGCGTGTACATCTCGATGACGCACATCCTGCTGCCGTTCATGATCCTGCCGCTGTACAGCGTGATGAAGTCGATCCCGCCGACCTACCAGCGTGCGGCCGTGTCGCTCGGCAGCCACCCGTTCGCCGCGTTCTGGCGCGTGTACGTGCCGCAGACCTATCCGGGCGTCGGCGCGGGCGCGCTGCTCGTGTTCATCCTCGCGATCGGCTACTACATCACGCCCGCGCTGCTCGGCGGGCCGAACGACCAGATGGTCAGCTACTACGTCGCGTACTTCACGAACGTGACGATCAACTGGGGCATGGCGTGCGCGCTCGGCGGGCTGCTGCTCGCGGCGACGCTCGTGCTGTACGCGGTGTACGGGCGCTTCACGCGCACCAACGTGAGTCTCGGCTGAGCGCCGCGCACCAGGAAACGGGAAAGGGAATCCGACCATGAAACTCGCCAGGCCGCTGTTCGCGCCGCACATGTCGTTCGTCGAGCGCGCGTGGTACGTCGCGCTGCGCGTGCTCGTCGTGCTGACGCTGCTGTACCTGATCCTGCCGGTACTCGCGATCGTACCGCTGTCGTTCTCGTCGAGCACGTTCCTCGTCTATCCGATCCCGGGCTTCTCGACGCGCTGGTACGAGAACCTGCTCGCGTCGGACGAGTGGCGCATGGCGGCGAAGAACAGCTTCATCGTCGCACCGTCGGCGACCGTCGTCGCGACCGTGCTCGGTACGCTCGCCGCGATCGGTCTCACGAAGGCCGATTTCCGAGGCAAGGGGCTGCTGATGGCCGTGCTGCTGTCGCCGATGATCGTGCCGGTCGTCGTGGTCGGCGTCGGCATGTACCTGTTCTTCGCGCCGCTCGGGCTTGCGAATACCTACACGGGGCTGATCGCCGCGCACGCGGCGCTCGGCGTGCCGTTCGTCGTGACGACGGTCGCCGCGACGCTGCAGGGCTTCAACCAGAACCTCGTGCGCGCGAGCCTGTCGCTCGGCGCGAATCCCGTGTCGACCTTCTTTCGCGTGACGCTGCCGGTGATCGCGCCGGGCGTGATGTCGGGCGCGCTGTTCGCGTTCGCGACGTCGTTCGACGAAGTCGTCGTCACGCTGTTCCTCGCGGGCGCCGATCAGACGACGCTGCCGCGCCAGATGTTCACGGGCATCCGCGAGAACATCAGCCCGACGATCGCCGCGCTCGCGACGATCCTGATCATCTTCTCGACGAGCCTGCTGCTCGCGCTCGAATGGCTGCGCGGCCGCAATGCGCGGCGCGCGGTGACGTGACGGCGGCAGCGGGGCGGCGCAGTTCGTTGCGCGAACAACGACGTAGCGAAACGACACGCAAGCTTTCGTTTCGCTGACTGACGACGCGGCCGCCTGCACGTTCGATGCGGCTCTGCAACAATACGGTTCGCGACGGCATGCGAGCCGGTTTCACCGCATGGCACGCACGCCGCCGCGCCGCTCAATCCGCGACGCCGCGCGTCGCTCGTCAGCCGAGCCCATCTTGTCCGAATTCGCTTCTCCCGCCGGCGCCAGCGAGCCGGCCGTCAACTGGCGCGCGATGTCCGCCGTGCTGCTGGCCGTCGCGCTCGCGACGCTCGACACCGCGATCGCGAACACCGCGCTGCCCGCGATCGCCGCCGACCTGCATGCGTCGCCGGCCGCGTCCGTATGGATCATCAACGCATACCAGCTCGCGATGGTCGCGACGCTGCTGCCGTTCGCGTCGCTCGGCGACATCGTCGGCCACAAGCGCGTGTATATCGCCGGGCTCGCGGTGTTCACGCTCGCGTCGCTCGGCTGTTCGCTCGCGTCGACGCTGCCGATGCTGACGGCCGCGCGGATCGTGCAGGGCTTCGGCGCGAGCGCGATCATGAGCGTCAACGTCGCGCTGATCCGCGGCCTGTTTCCCGCGCATCGGCTCGGGCGCGGCGTCGGCTTCAACGCGCTCGTCGTCGGCGTGTCGTTCGCGGTGGGGCCGACGATCGCGTCGCTGATCCTGTCGGTCGCCGCGTGGCCGTGGCTGTTCGCGGTGAACGTGCCGCTCGGCGTGTTCGCGCTCGCAGTGGCGATTCCGTCGCTGCCGCAGACGGCACGCGGCAAGCATGCGTTCGATCCGGTCGCCGCGCTGTTCAACGTGATCACGTTCGCGTCGCTGATCTTCGCGCTTGGCGAATTCGCGCAGCGCGGGCCGCTTTCCGTCGTGTTCGCGGCGGCCGCGGTCGCGCTCGCGTTCGGCTGGCTGCTGATTCGCCGCCAGGCCGGGCACCCGGCGCCGATGCTGCCGGTCGACCTGTTTCGCCGGCCCGTGTTCACGCTGTCCGCGCTGACCGCCGTGTGCGCGTTCGCCGCGCAGGGGCTTGCGTTCGTGTCGCTGCCGTTCTATTTCGAAACCGTCCTGCATCGCAGCGCGGTCGAGACGGGGTTCCTGATGACGCCGTGGTCGGCGATCGTCGCGCTCGCCGCGCCGATCGCGGGCCGGCTGTCGGATCGTTACCCGCCGGGCCTGCTCGGCGCGATCGGGCTCGCGTTGCTGAGCGCGGGCATGGTGTCGCTCGCGGCACTGCCGGCGCTGCCGGGCGTCATCGACATCGGCTGGCGGATGATGCTGTGCGGCGCGGGTTTCGGTTTCTTCCAGTCGCCGAACCTGAAGGCGCTGATGTCGAGCGCGCCGCCCGAGCGCAGCGGCGGCGCGAGCGGGATCATCGCGACCGCGCGGCTGATCGGGCAGGCGACGGGCGCGGCGCTCGTCGCGCTGTCGTTCGGGATCGCGGGGCGCCACGGGCCGACGCTGGCGCTGATGCTTGGCGCCGGCTTCGCCGGGGCCGCGAGTGTCGCGAGCGGCTTGCGGCTGTTTGCGCCGTCGCATCGGGCCGGCGTACCGGCCGCGCCGGAGCGTGCGAAGGAGCCCGCGGCGGAGTAGGTCAAGGAAAAGTCACGAACCGGCGCGCGACCCACCACCGTCGCGCGCCGTCCTTCACACGTCGCTTAGAACCCGCCCGACTTGATCAGCTTGTTGAGGTTCGCGATATTCAGGCTGCCGAAGCCGGTCGTGTAATCCCAGCCGGTGCCCGCGGTGTAGCCATACCCCTGATAGCCGTTGTTCCCCGACACGACGTCGTAGCGCACGAGCGACGGGTTCGACGGAATCGTGCGATACAGGTTGCTGGCCGGGAAGCCGAGGCCCGTTCCGTTCGCCGCGAGCAGGCGCGCCCAGAGGCCCGTGAAGATCGGCGCGGCGAGACTCGTGCCGCCGATCTGCTGCAACTGGCCGTAGTTGTAGATATACGCGCCCGTGCTTTGCGCGGCGTCGAACGACACGTCCGGCAACTGACGGTTGCTGCCCGACTGCCACGACGGTGCGGGCAGGATCGTGCTGACGCCGCCGCCCGTCGCCCACAGCTTGCCGTTGCCGTCGAGGCCTTCGTTCCACACCGTCTCGTTCGAGAATGCGCCCGCCGACGTCGTGTACAGCGTCGTGCCGCCGATCGCGAGCACGTGCGGCGACGAAGCCGGCCACGACACCGTGTAGTTCGAGCCGTCCGGATAGCCGCGGTTGTTGCACTCGTACACGCCTTCGTCACCCGACGACACCGAGAACGTCTGGCCTTGCGCCGCGGCCGTCGTGAAGATCTGTTCCTCGGCGTTGAGCGTGCCGTCCGCGTTCGCGTCGGTCTCGCACCAGCCGAGCGACACGTTGATCACCTTCGCGGTGTTGTCCGACACGGCCTGGTTGAAGGCCTGCGTGAGGCCCGTGTTGCCGCTGGCGTTCAGGTCCGCCATGTAGAACGTGAGCTGGCCGACCTGGCCGCCGGCCGAGCCGACGATCGACTGGCTGTCGAGATCCCATTCGCCCTGGCCGTCTTGGTCGTCGCTGTAGTTGCCGCCCGCGCCGCCGGTCTGGACGGTCTGGGTCGAGACCGTGCCGTAACCGTTGCTCGACGTGAACTGGTTCAGGTCCTGCAGCGTCTGCGATACACCGCCGATCGTGATGATGCCGACGGTCACGCCGGCCGCGGTCGGCACGCCGGTCGCGTTGTAGAGGCCCGGGAATTCCTTCGGATAGTGGCCCGTCGCCGTGCCGGCCGCGAGCGCCTGCGGCTTCGCCACGTTGCCGACGCGCAGCATCGGCCGTGCGCGCGCGACGCTCTGCAGTCCGAGCACCGAGCCGACGACGTCGCCGAGCGCGCGCGGCACTTGCGCGGTCGACGCGTTCGCGAAGCCCGAGCGGCCCGCGTACTGGAAGTGCACGAGCGACGTGTTGAACGCGGTCTTCACGGTGCCGGCCGTACCGCGCGCGGACACCAGCAGCCGGTTCGGCGCGACCACGACGTTCACGAAGCCGCTCTTGTGCAGATAGTCGACGACCGACTTCACCTGCGCTTCGGTCGGCGCGTAGCTGGCGAGGAACTGCGCGTGCGTGAGGTACTTGCGGTAGTGCGCGCTGCCGGGCCGGTTCACGTCGCGCGCCAGTTGCTTGAGCTGCGCGGCGTTGCGCAGATTCAGGCTGACGACGACGTTGGTCGTTTCACCGGCCGCGAGTTCGAGCGACGGCGCGGCACTGCGCGCCATCAACTGCGGACCGGTCAGAAAGGCCTTCGTATGAGTATCGACCCAATCCGTCGTCGCATGCGCTGCAGCGGCGGCGAACACGAGCGGTGCCACGCACGCAAGGCGGCGGGGCGACGGCAGGGGCAGGGCAAACCAGGCGTTCCTTTTCATCGGGAGTCCTTTTTAGGAGAGACGACGTTGCTGGAGCCCTCGACCCTTGTGGGGCCGCGAGCGGTGACGAGCGTAGGGCGTCGGTGCCGTTCGGGTAGCTGCCAGTTTCCATAGCTGTCAGTTCTGACATCCGCGCCCGCGCTTGCACGCGATGCGTCGTACGCGCATGCAATGGCGAGCCCGGCGAACGGAACCGGTTCGCGGCACGGCGGCGCGGCAAGGCGCGACGTTCGCACGCACGAGTTGTTCGTCGCGGCAGCGGAACGCGCGCGATCGCGGAGCGGATCGACATGCGAACGCATGACGGGCGACCGGCCGTTGCCGTGTGCCGCGTCGCACTATGTGGTCAAACGAAGCGACACGGCAGGAACGGATTCGCGCGTGCACAAGAAAGGGGCCGGCCGATCGCAGACGTTTCCCGAACTGTGGAACAGCGCGCCGGGCAGTCTTGCAGGGGGCTTTCGGATCGCGTGCCGCGATGGTGGATTAGAGGAAACGCTCGAATTCCGGGACGGACACGAGCCGATGCGCTGGATGCGCGGCCCGCGCAAGTTCGAACGACGTCGTTCGCGAAATTCCGTCTTGACTTGCGCCGATCAGCGGATATCCTTCGATTCATAACCACCGGGTTATGGATTTGGACATGCAGAACGCACACGACATGCTTTTCAGGACGCTTGCCGATCCGACACGCCGCGCGCTCTTCGAGCGGCTGTGCGCGGACGGCGAGTTGACGGTTGCCGCGCTGACGGCCCATGCGGGCGTCTCGCAGCCGGCCGTCTCGAAGCATCTCGGCGTACTGAAGCAGGCCGGGCTCGTGAGCGACCGTCACGAAGGCCGGCAGACGCACTACAGCGCGCAGCCGCATGCGCTGGCCCCGTTGATCGACTGGACAAGCCAGATGGCCGGTTTCTGGCAGAACCGGTTCGATGCCCTCGAAGATCTTCTGAAAAGGATGGATCAGTAATGAACCAAGCCACGACCGAAACGCGCTCCGTCGTCGTCGAACGGGAGCTCCCTCATCCGCCGGAGAAGATCTGGCGCGCGCTCACGCAACCGCACCTGATCGAGGCGTGGCTGATGAAGAGCGACTTCGAACCCGTCGCGGGCCGCGCATTCAGCTTCCGCGCGGACTGGGGCTCGGTCGACTGCACGGTCCTGACGATCGAGGCGCCGCGGGCGCTGTCCTACACGTGGGCCGCGTACGGCCTCGAAAGCGTCGTCACGTGGACGCTCACGCCGACGCCGGCCGGCACGCACCTGCGCATGGAGCAGGTCGGCTTCCGCGCGGATCAGGAGCAGGCATACCGCGGCGCGCAGCACGGCTGGGTACGGTTCTTCGAGTCGCTTGAACAGGTGCTGGCACGCCCCGACGAAGGCACGGAGGCCCGCGCATGAGTACCACGGACCTGCAACCGTCGGCGCGCATCGACGCGCTGATCGCCGGCATCGCCGACTGGCGCGGCCCGCTCTTCGCCGATCTCCGTCAGACGATCCTCGCGGTCGACGAAGGCATCGTCGAGGACTGGAAATGGATGGGCAGCCCCGTGTGGTCGTGCGACGGGATGATCGCGGTCGCGAACGCGCACAAGGGCAAGGTGAAGCTGACCTTCATGCACGGCGCGCATCTGCCCGATCCCGGCGCGCTGTTCAATGACGGCCTCGACGGCAATGCGCGGCGCGCGATCGACTTCTTCGAAGGCGACCGGATCGACAAGCGGGCGCTGAAGACCCTCGTGCGCGCGGCGATCGAATACAACCGCACGCATCTGAAGAAGAACGCGCGAGGCGCGGGCGCGAAGGCGCGAGGCGACAAGGCGGCGTGACGCGCCGGACAATTGGCGACCTCGCATAGCGCGCAGGCAAAAAAAAAGGTTCATCGCGGAATTCCGGGGAACGCGGCGCGGATCTTGAGGAAGAAGTATTCCTCGTCGCGGTACCCGTAAGCCCTGCGCTTGATGACCTTGATAGTGTTGTTGATGCCTTCAACAACGCTGGTATTGAGCGGATGGCGGCAGCGAGTCACGATTCCATGCCAATACCCCTGCAAGCGCTGGGCGAACTTTTGCAGGGCGGCAATCCCGCTTTGCTGGGCCTGTTCGAACCATTGCCCCCAGGCTTTTTCCGCCCAGGCTGGCTTTCGGTAGAACCAGAGCCGCTTGAGTTCGTCGCGCAGCACATAGACGCATAGCAGCGATTGATTGGCGGCCAGCAGTTCCTTCAGGTGTACCGCCTGTTCTGGTTTCAAGTTATGGCGGTTGCGCAGCAACAGCCAGCGGCTGGACTTCAGAACCTTCCGCGCTGGTTTGTCATCTCGCAGTTGGTTGGCCTGATCCACCCGAACTCGGTCGATCACTTCGCGCCCGTACTTGGCCACGACGTGGTACAGATCGAAGACGATTTCCGCCTGCGGGCACTGTTCCTTGATCTCCAGCTCGTAGGCCGTGGTCATGTCGATCGCAACTGCTTCGATACGCTCGGCCACGCCTTCAGGGAGTTGTTCGAAGAAGGCTCGCGCCGTTTCGCGCGAACGTCCTGGCCCGACCCAGAGCACCTGCCGGCCGATCGGATCAACCACCACCGTGGCGTAGCGATGGCCTTTGTGCAGCGCGAACTCGTCCATCGCCAGATAGCGGATCGTCGACCAGTCCGGCTCGGCCACGCGTGCTCGCAGGCGCATCTTGTCGATCGATTTGACCGTGTGCCAGCCCAGATCGTAGAAGCCCGCCACCGCTTGTACGCTGGCCGCTTGCAGCAACTTCTCGCAAGCCTTGGCGAACCGCTCCGTCACTCGCTGGTAGCGGCCCAGCCACGCCAGCTTCTCCAGTCGCGGGCCGCCGCAGTGTTCGCACCAGACCCGGCGACGGGGAACGTGCAGCACCACCCGATATTCGAACAGCGGCAGATCGCGCACTCGACGAACCACCGTCTCATGGATTTGCTGGCAGCGTGCACCGCATTGCTCGCAGTACATGACCTTGCTGACCGGCCTCAGATATAGCGACAGCGTGCGCTCTTCTCCTTGCGGCCATTCCACCCGTTCCAACCGATAGCCGGTCCAGCAGCCCAGCGCCTGAAGTGCCTTTCGATCGAGCAATTGCTTCCTCCGACATCCTTAAAATCATGTGTCAGATTATGCAATCGCTCGAAAACGCTCCACGGTTTCCTGCGATGAACCAAAAAAAAGCCCGACACGAGGTCGGGCACCAAATCGGCCGCAACCGCCGCGAGGCGGCTGCGGCACCTGCAAAAGCAGGGCGCTTACGCTGCGAGCAGCGAGCGCAGCACGAACGGCAGGATACCGCCGTGCTTGTAGTAGTCGACTTCGATCGGCGTATCGATACGCAGCAGCACCTGCACGCGCTGCGTTTCGCCGTTCTTGCGGTTGATCACGAGCGTGACGTCCTGCTGCGGCTTGAAATCGTCGCCGAGGCCTTCGATGTCGTACGTCTCCTCGCCGGTGATGCCGAGCGACTGGATGCTGTCCGAGCCCTTGAACTGCAGCGGCAGCACGCCCATGCCGACCAGGTTCGAGCGGTGGATACGCTCGAAGCTGCGTGCGATCACGGCCTTCACGCCGAGCAGTTGCGTGCCCTTCGCGGCCCAGTCGCGCGACGAGCCCGTGCCGTACTCTTCACCCGCGAACACGACGGTCGGCGTATCGGCGCCGACGTACTGCATCGCCGCGTCGTAGATCGACTGCTGTTCGCCGCTCGGCTGGTGGATCGTCAGGCCGCCTTCGACGCGCGAGCCGTCTGCCTTCGCCGGGATCATCAGGTTCTTGATCCGGACGTTCGCGAACGTGCCGCGCATCATCACGTCGTGGTTGCCGCGGCGCGAGCCGTAGCTGTTGAAGTCGGCCTTCTGCACGCCGTTTTCCTTCAGCCACTTGCCTGCCGGCGAGTCTTCCTTGATCGAGCCTGCCGGGCTGATGTGGTCGGTCGTGACCGAGTCACCGAAGATGCCCAGTGCGCGCGCGCCCTTGACCGTCGGGATCGACGCAGCCGGTTCCATCGAGAAGTCGTTGCCGAAGAACGGCGGCTCGGCGATGTACGTCGACTTCGGCCAGTCGTAGACCTGGCCCGATTCGCCTTCGATCTTGCTCCAGAGGTCGCCCTTCTTGGTCAGCTTCGCGTAGTTGTCCTCGAACTTCTTCGGATCGAGCGCGAACTTGAGCAGCGCGTGGATTTCATCGCTCGTCGGCCAGATGTCGCCGAGGTAGATGTCGCGGCCGCCCTTGCCCTTGCCGACCGGCTCGGTCATCAGGTCGCGCGTGATGTTGCCGGCGATTGCGTAGGCGACGACGAGCGGCGGCGATGCGAGGAAGTTCGCGCGGATGTTCGGGTGGATACGCGCTTCGAAGTTGCGGTTGCCGGACAGCACGGCGGCCGCGACGATATCGTTCTTCGTGATCGCTTCGTTCAGTTCCGGCGTCAGGTCGCCCGCGTTGCCGATACAGGTCGTGCAGCCGTACGCCGCGACTTCGAAACCGAGCTTGGAGAGGTAGGGCAGCAGGCCCGTCTTCGTCAGGTATTCGGTGACGATGCGCGATCCCGGCGCGAGCGACGTCTTGATCTTCGGATCGACCGTGAGGCCGGCCTCGACCGCCTTCTTCGCGAGCAGGCCGGCGGCCAGCAGCACGCTCGGGTTCGACGTGTTCGTGCACGACGTGATCGCGGCGATCAGCACGTCGCCGTTCTTCACGTCGACGCCGTTGCTCGTCGTGTACTGCGTGTTCAGGTCGTCCGCCTTCTTCGCGAAGCCGTTGTCGGCGACCGGCTTCGAGAACAGGTCGGTGAACGTCGACTTGACGTTGCCGATCTCGATACGGTCCTGCGGGCGCTTCGGGCCGGCCAGCGACGGTGCGACCGTCGCGAGGTCGAGCGTCACCGTCTTCGTGTAGTCGATGTCGCCGGCCTTCGGAATGCCGAACAGCTTCTGCGCCTTGAAGTAGTTTTCGAACGCGGCGATTTCCGCCTTCGTGCGGCCCGTGCCTTCGAAGTAGTCGATCGTCTTTTCGTCGACCGGGAAGAAGCCCATCGTCGCGCCGTATTCCGGCGCCATGTTGCCGATCGTCGCGCGGTCCGGCAGCGACAGCGACTTCGTGCCTTCGCCGAAGAATTCGACGAATTTGCCGACGACCTTCTCCTTGCGCAGCATTTCGGTGATCGTCAGCACCAGGTCGGTGGCCGTCACGCCTTCGCGCAGCTTGCCCTTCAGCTCGACACCGACGACGTCCGGCGTCAGGAAGTACACCGGCTGGCCGAGCATGCCGGCTTCGGCCTCGATGCCGCCGACGCCCCAGCCGACCACGCCGATGCCGTTGATCATCGTCGTGTGGCTGTCCGTGCCGACGAGGGTATCCGGGTAGTACACGGTGTCGCTGCCGTCCGCCTTCTTGTGGACGCCGCGCGCGAGGTATTCGAGGTTCACCTGGTGGACGATGCCGACGCCCGGCGGCACGACCTTGAACGTGTCGAATGCCTGCATGCCCCACTTCATGAACTGGTAGCGCTCGTTGTTGCGCTGGAATTCCAGTTTCATGTTCAGGTCGAGCGCGTCCTTCTGGCGGAAGTAGTCGATCTGGACCGAGTGATCGACAACGAGATCGACCGGGACCAGCGGCTCGATCTTCTTCGGGTTCTTGCCCGTGCGCTCCGCGACGCCGCGCATGGCCGCGATGTCGGCGAGCAGCGGCACACCCGTGAAGTCCTGCAGCACGACGCGCGACACCACGAACGGAATCTCGTCGACGCGCTTCGCGGTCGGCTTCCAGTTCGCGAGCTGCGCGATGTGCTCTTCCGTGATTTTCTTGCCGTCGTAGTTGCGCAGCACGGACTCGAGCACGATACGGATCGACACCGGCAGGCGTTCGATCTTCGTCTTCAGCTCCTTGCCGAGTTGCGGCAGCGAGTAGAACTTGCCTTTGCCGGAACCGCTGTCGAATTCCTTGAGGGTCTTGTGGAGATTGTGGGCCATGGTGATTTTCCTGGGTTTAAGGCTAGGAAACAAAGAGTCCTGTATCTGACGGCTATATCACATACAAGTCGACGTACTCATCGACCGGCATCGCTTCGAGCTTTGCCTGGTCCAGCGACACGTCGAGAATCGCTTGTTGCTGTTTTGCCGGGAAACGGCGGGCGAGGTTGGTCCGGAACTTCTCGACCAGCAGCGGGATGCCGTCCGTACGGCGTCGCTTGTGGCCGAGCGGATACTCGACTACCACTTCGGCAAGCTTCGATCCGTCCGTGAACTCGATCGTCAGCGCATTCGCGATCGATCGCTTGTCCGGATCGTGATAATCCTTCGTGAACTGCGGATCCTCGACGCACACGGTCTTCACGCGCAGCGCGTCGATGCGCGGGTCCGCCGCGGCCGCGTCTTCGTAGTCGGCCGCGGTCAGCCGGCCGAACAGCAGCGGCACGGCCACCATGTACTGGATGCAGTGGTCGCGGTCGGCCGGATTGGCGAGCGGGCCCTGCTTGTCGATGATGCGGATCGCGGCCGCGTGCGTGCGGATCGTGATCCGGCCGATCTCGTCGGTCGTGCGGCCCGCCGCGGCGAGCTGCGCGTGCAGCTGCAGCGCGGCCTCGGCGGCGGTTTGTGCATGGAATTCGGCGGGGAACGCGATCTTGAACAGCACGTTCTCCATCACGTAGGTGCCGTACGGGCGCTGGAAGCGGAACGGCTGCCCGTCGAACAGCACGTCGTAGAAGCCCCAGGTTTGCGCGGTGAGCGCCGACGGGTAGCCCATTTCACCCGTTTTCGCGATCAGCGCGAGACGCACCGCGCGGGAGGTGGCGTCACCGGCCGCCCATGATTTGCGCGAACCCGTGTTCGGCGCGTGGCGGTAGGTGCGCAGCGCGTGGCCATCGACGAACGCGTTGGACACCGCGTTGATCAGCTCGTCGCGCGTGAGGCCGAGCAGCCGGCCGACGACGGCCGTCGACGCGACCTTCACGAGCAGCACGTGGTCGAGCCCGACCGCGTTGAATGAATTCTCGAGCGCGAGGCAGCCCTGGATTTCGTGGGCCTGGATCATCGCGACCAGTACGTCGCGCATCGAAAGCGGCTTCCGGCCGGCCGCGACGGCCGTGCGGGAGAGCCAGTCGGCCGTCGCCAGGATTCCGCCGAGATTGTCGGACGGATGACCCCATTCGGCGGCGAGCCAGGTGTCGTTGAAGTCCAGCCAGCGGATCATCGCGCCGATGCCGAACGCGGCCTGCACGGGATCGAGCTGGAAGGACGTGCCGGGCACCTTCGCGCCGTTCGGCACGATCGTGCCGGGCACGACGGGGCCGAGCAGCTTGGTGCAGGCAGGGTAGGACAGCGCCTCGAGTCCGCATCCGAGCGTGTCGATCAGGCAATGACGCGCCGTCTCCAGCGCGAGCGCGCTGTCGATGCCGGCGTTCAGCACGTAGTCGACGATATCGACGAGTACCGTATCCGGAGCAGGGCGGACGTTGGAGACCGGGGCGGACATCGAGGGGCGGGGAACGCGCTTAGTTCGTTGCCGGCTTCAGCTCGTTCGACTGCGTCGGCGCCGGCGTGCCTTGGGTCATTTCCGGCGTCACGCACTCGTCCGCGAGACGCTCGCCGCCGTTTGCGTCGGAGAACAGCATCGCCTTGGTCGGGATCACGACCAGCTTGAAGCCTGCTGCCGGATCGTAGAACGTGTCGGCGCCCGTCGTCGTGGTCTGACGCGGCAGCTTGTAGTTCTTCTTCGCCCAGTGAACCGTGACGACCTGGTCGCGCTTCATGTCGCCGGCGAGATCGAACGACAGGCCTTCCTTACAGGACCACTTCACCGCGCCGTCCGGTACCGGATCGACCTTCGCTGCGGCACGCGCCTGTGCCTTCTTGCTGCGCGGGATGATGCGCTTGGCCGGCGCCGGGCGCTTGGCCGTTGCCTTCTTCGCGGTTGTCGTGGTCGTACCCTGGGCAAACGCGCTCGGAGCCGACACCAGCATCGTGGCGGACAAGGCGCCGATGGCGGTAGCGATCAGGAGTTTCTTCATGGAGTCAGAACCTTTCGATAATCAGTTGACAAGGGCCGGCAATCGAAACTGCCGACCGGTTTGAAACTGCACGCGCCCCGAAAGCGCGCAGCGGCCGCTATTTTCACCTATTTGGCCGCGCAACCATCAGGTTTTCGGGCTCCGTTACGTTTTTTGTCGTTTCGCAAACCTCTGTCGGGTTCGCGCCTCTGCGAATGCATGAAACACGTGTATCGGCGCGGCGGCGCACGCTCACGGCGTGTCGCCCGCGGCGGCCGGGCCGAACAGCGGCGCGGCCTCGGCCGGTACGGGCTGGCCGGTGGCGCGCGCGCGGCGCAGCACCGACCAGTAATAGCGATAGCTCGCGCGATCGTGCAGCGTATCACCGTGGCGCGTCGGGCCCCAGTCGGCGGCCTGCGCGGCCAGCAGGATCTCGGCGGCCAGCGCGACCTCGTCGGTGCGCGGCGCGAAGGCGGCGACGATCGGGCGGATCTGCGCGGGGTGGATGCTCCACATCCGCGTGAACGCGAATTCGTCGCGCGCGCGGTGCGCGTCGCCGGCCACGACGGCCATGTCGCGCACTTCGGTCGTCACGTTGTGCGACGGCGTCTTGCCGTGCGCATGGCAGGCCGCGGCGATTTCCAGCTTCGCACGGCGCACCAGCGGGTGTTCGAACTGGCCGGGCGAGCGCATCGCGGTATCGGGAATCGCGCCGTGGTGCGCGGAGACGAAGTCCATCAGCCCGAAGCTGAGCGTGCCGACCATCGGCAGCGCGGCGAGGGCGGCGGCCTGCGCGAGCGCGCCGTGCGTCTCGACCAGCACGTCGACCGGGATCGGTTGCGCGATGCCGAGCTCGCGGCGCGTGCCTTCGATGAACGCGGCCATTTCGGCCGCGTCGGCGGCGTTCGCGATCTTCGGGAGCGTGATGTAGGCGGGGGCGCGTTCGGCGCGCAGCACGATGCGCACGTCGTCGCGCCAGTGCGGATGGGAAAAGTCGTGGATGCGTACGCCGACGCGGCCGAAGCGGTTCTCGGCGCTGCCGAGCAGTTCGGCGACGAGTTCCGCGTGCGCGACTTCCTGGCCGACGGCGGCGCCGTCCTCGCAGTCGAACGTGATGTCGAACACGGGGCCCGTTTCGGCCTGCAGCGCGAGCGACTTGCGCATCAGCTTTTCGCTGCCCGCGTAGTGATCACAGCATGGCAGGATCGCGGGCGGGGACGCCCCGTCGTACAGCACTTGTGCAGGAGTGAGCGCGGCCATCTCTTCTACGTCAGGGAAGCGGGTCAACGTGGAGAAAATCGGATTCGGGCGCGTTCTGGGCCGATGCGCGGCGAGCGCGGGGCGGCAAAACGTGCCCGGATCGGATCGGGCTGCAGGGACGGCGGTGCTGCGTGCCGGCCCTGCGGTGCCGGGCCGCCCGGAGGCTGCCCGTCACGGTGCTGAATTTAGTTCTTCAGCAGGTGGGCGACGCCGTCGCGCTCTTCGAGCAGCTCGGCCAGCGTGCCGTCCATCTTCTCGCGCGAGAATGCGTCGATTTCGAGGCCTTCGATGCGCTTGTACTCGCCGTTTTCGCAAACGACCGGCACGCCGTAGATGATGTCTTCGGGGATGCCGTACGAGCCGTCCGACGGGATACCCATCGTGACCCACTTGCCGTTCGTGCCGAGCACCCAGTCACGGACGTGGTCGATCGCCGCGTTGGCTGCCGACGCTGCCGACGACAGGCCGCGCGCTTCGATGATCGCCGCGCCGCGCTTGCCGACGGTCGGGATGAACGTGTCGCGGTTCCACACGTCGTCGTTGATCAGCTTCAGCATCGATTCGCCTTCGGCGGTCGCGAAGCGGAAGTCCGGGTACATCGTCGGCGAGTGGTTGCCCCACACGGCGAGCTTCTCGATCGACGCGACCGGCTTGCCCGACTTGGCGGCGAGCTGCGACAGCGCGCGGTTGTGGTCGAGGCGCAGCATGGCCGTGAAGTTCTTCTTCGGCAGATCCGGTGCCGACTTCATCGCGATGTATGCGTTCGTGTTCGCCGGGTTGCCGACGACCAGCACCTTCACGTCGCGGCTCGCGACTTCGTTCAGCGCAGCGCCCTGAACCGTGAAGATCTCGGCGTTCGCCGACAGCAGGTCCTTGCGCTCCATGCCCTTCGAGCGCGGACGTGCACCGACCAGCAGCGCGACGTCGGCATCCTTGAATGCAACCTTCGGATCGTCGGTGATCACGACGCCCGCGAGCAGCGGGAACGCGCAATCGTCGAGCTCCATCACCACGCCTTTGACGGCGGCTTGGGCTTGCGGGAGGTCGAGCAGTTGCAGGATGACCGGCTGGTCCTTGCCGAGCAGGTCGCCGTTCGCGATGCGGAACAGCAGGGAGTAAGCGATTTGACCTGCGGCGCCGGTGACGGCAACGCGCTTTGCGGGCTTAGCCATTGAAAATCTCCAGGACGGTTGAAGCGTTGGACGCTAGCGAAAACGCCATTCTATGCGCGTTGTGCGTAACGTTGCATTGAAGCAGGGCGGAGGACTCGCGATGGCAGACGCGGTGAACCTGGAGACGGCCGTGGCACGTAGCCGGGGACGCGCTCTTGCACCCGCGAACCCTTGCTCGACCGGGAGTGTAGGAGCCGTCACGCGCATTGTCAAACGGTATCATATGTCTTATATAAGACAGATGTTTTGCGGAAATTGAGTGGACGAAAAAGTGCGGTTTGTGATGAAATGCGCGCCATGACATCGAACCAGGCGAATACCGCGAATCAGACCGGCGCAGGCGGCCCAGGGCAGCCGGGCGCGGGTGATCCCGTCGCTTCGCCTGCGGCCTCTCCGTCGCCGACGTTCAGCCCGTTATACCAGCAGATTAAGTCATTGATCACGCAAAGTCTCGAAACCGGTGAATGGAAGCCGGGCGAGATCATCCCGAGTGAAGTGGAACTCGCGGCCCGTTACAAGGTGAGTCAGGGCACCGTTCGCAAGGCGATCGATGAACTGGCTGCCGAAAACCTCGTGGTCCGGCGGCAGGGCAAGGGTACTTTTGTTGCAACGCACAATGAGGATCGCGCGCAGTTTCGCTTTCTTCGCCTGCTGGCCGACGACGGTGCCGAGCATCCGCACGTGAGTCGCCTGCTCGAATGCCGGCGCCTGCGCGCGCCGGCCGAGATCGCGCGGCAGCTCGACCTGAAGCCGGCCGATCCGGTCGTGCAGGTGCGCCGCCTGCTGGAGTTCGACAGCGAGGTGACGGTGCTCGACGAGATCTGGCTGCCGGGCGCGATGTTTCGCGGGCTCACGTTCGAGCGGCTGAGCGACTACAAGGGGCCGCTCTACGCGATGTTCGAGACGGAGTTCGGCACGCGGATGATCCGCGCGACGGAGAAGATCCGCGCGGTGGCGGCGGAGCCGGCGGTCGCCGACCTGCTGCACGTGCCGGCGGGTTTCCCTTTGCTGTCGGTCGAGCGCGTGTCCTATACATACGGGGATCGGCCGGTGGAAGTGCGTCGCGGCTGGTATGTCACAACCGGGTACTACTATCAGAATGACTTGAGTTGACGATGATTCGGCTCAGGCCGAGTGCATTCGCGTTCCCCACGCTCGCGAAGCACGTTTCGGGCCGCCTTTGTTCTTGTTCGCGCAACTATCCAGAGCAGACTTTCGCTGCAGCGCGATATAAAAAGGCGCTAAAATCGCGGATTAGTGTGACAACATAGTAGGGGTCTAGCATGACTGACGCAGTAAGAAAGCCGAGGCCGGAATACCGGAACATCGGATTCAGCGATATCACGATGAAATATCGCATGCCGCTGGCAGCGACTTTGTCGATTCTCCATCGAGTCAGCGGCGCGCTGCTGTTCCTGTTCCTGCCGTTCCTGCTGTTCCTCTTCGACCAAAGCCTCACGTCAGAGCTCAGCTTCGAAGTCTTCAAGGCTTTCCTCTCCAACATCATCGTCAAGCTGATCGTCCTCGCGTTGTCGTGGGCGTTCTTCCACCATTTCTGCGCCGGCATTCGCCACCTGCTGATGGACGTCAACCACGACGCCGTCACGAAGGAAGGCGGCAAGCGGACGGCAGTCGTCGTCTTTGTCGTCTCGATCGCACTGACGATCGCCATGGCACTCAAACTGTTCGGAGCATTCTAAGAAAATGGCAGCCAACAACCGAATCGGCTCGAAGCGCCTCGTCGTCGGCGCACATTACGGCCTGCGCGACTGGCTTGCGCAGCGTATCACCGCCACGATCATGGCGGTCTACACGGTCATTCTGCTCGTCCTGTTCTTCGGCGCGCACGACTTCTCGTACGAAGGCTGGGCATCGATCTTCTCCGCGCAATGGATGAAGCTCGCGACCTTCGTGATGCTGCTTTCCCTCTTCTACCACGCGTGGGTCGGCGTGCGCGACATCTGGATGGACTACGTGAAGCCCGTCGGTGTGCGCCTGCTGCTGCAATCGCTGACCATCGTCTGGCTGCTCGCATGTGCGGGCTACGCCGCGCAGATTCTCTGGAGAGTGTAAAGAATGGCTGCAATCAAAACTTCCCTCCCGCGTCGCAAGTTTGACGTGGTGATCGTCGGCGCGGGCGGCTCCGGCTTGCGTGCTGCGCTGCAACTGTCGCGCGCGGGCCTGTCGGTCGGCGTGCTGTCGAAGGTGTTCCCGACCCGTTCGCACACGGTGGCCGCGCAGGGCGGCATCGGTGCATCGCTCGGCAACATGAGCGAAGACAACTGGCACTTCCACTTCTACGACACGATCAAGGGCTCCGACTGGCTCGGCGACCAGGACGCGATCGAATTCATGTGCCGTGAAGCGCCGAACGTCGTGTACGAACTCGAGCACTTCGGCATGCCGTTCGACCGCAACGCGGACGGCACGATCTACCAGCGTCCGTTCGGCGGCCACACCGCGAACTACGGCGAAAAGCCGGTCCAGCGCGCTTGCGCGGCCGCCGACCGTACCGGTCACGCGCTGCTGCACACGCTGTACCAGCAGAACGTCGAGGCGAAGACGCAGTTCTTCGTCGAATGGATGGCGCTCGACCTGATCCGCGATGCGGACGGCGACGTGCTCGGCGTGACGGCCCTCGAGATGGAGACGGGTGACGTCTACATCATGGAAGGCAAGACGACGCTGTTCGCCACGGGCGGTGCAGGCCGGATCTTCGCGGCGTCGACCAACGCGTTTATCAACACCGGCGACGGCCTCGGCATGGCCGCACGTTCGGGCATCGCGCTGCAGGACATGGAGTTCTGGCAGTTCCACCCGACCGGCGTGGCCGGCGCGGGCGTGCTGATCACCGAAGGCGTGCGCGGCGAAGGCGGTATCCTGCGCAACGCGAACGGCGAGCGCTTCATGGAGCGCTACGCGCCGACGCTGAAGGATCTGGCGCCGCGTGACTTCGTGTCGCGTTCGATGGACCAGGAAATCAAGGAAGGCCGCGGCGTCGGTCCGAACAAGGACCACGTGCTGCTCGACCTGTCGCACATCGGCGCCGAGACGATCATGAAGCGTCTGCCGTCGATCCGCGAAATCGCGCTGAAGTTCGCGAACGTCGATGCGATCAAGGAACCGATCCCGGTCGTCCCGACGATCCACTACCAGATGGGCGGCATCCCGACCAACATCCACGGTCAGGTCGTCGGCACGTCGCGCGATCACAAGGAACCGGTCAACGGCTTCTACGCAGTGGGCGAGTGCTCGTGCGTGTCCGTGCACGGCGCGAACCGCCTCGGCACGAACTCGCTGCTGGACCTCGTGGTGTTCGGCCGTGCGGCCGGCAACCACATCGTCGAGCACGTGAAGAACCAGAAGGAACACAAGCCGCTGCCGGCCGATGCGGCCGACTTCTCGCTGGCGCGTTTGGCCAAGCTCGAAAAGTCGACGGCGGGCGAATACACGCAGGACGTCGCGAACGACATCCGCTCGACGATGCAGAAGCACGCAGGCGTGTTCCGCACGTCCGAACTGCTGAAGGAAGGCGTCGACCAGATGGCCGGCCTGAAGGAGCGCGTGGAAAGCATCCACCTGAAGGACAAGTCGAAGGTGTTCAACACCGCGCGCGTCGAAGCGCTCGAGCTGGAGAACCTGATCGAAGTCGCCCGCGCGACGATGGTGTCGGCGGAAGCGCGCAAGGAAAGCCGTGGCGCGCACGCACACAGCGATTACGAACACCGCGACGACGAAAACTGGCTGCGCCACACGCTGTGGTACAGCGAAGGCGATCGCCTCGACTACAAGCCGGTTCAAATGAAGCCGCTGACGGTCGAATCCGTGCCGCCGAAGCCGCGCACGTTCTAAGCCGAGTCAAAGGAATCCGAAATGGCAAAACGCATTTTTGAAGTCTACCGCTACGATCCGGACAAGGACGCAGCGCCGCGCATGCAGACGTACGAGCTCGACATCCAGCACGAGCGCATGCTGCTGGACGCACTGGTCAAGCTGAAGGCACTGGACGAGACGTTGTCGTTCCGCCGTTCGTGCCGCGAAGGCGTGTGCGGTTCGGACGCGATGAACATCAACGGCAAGAACGGTCTCGCGTGCCTGACGAACCTGAACGACCTGCCGCAGAAGATCGTGCTGCGCCCGCTGCCGGGCCTGCCCGTCGTGCGCGACCTGATCGTCGACATGACGCACTTCTTCAACCAGTATCACTCGATCAAGCCGTACCTGATCAACGACGCGCCGCCGCCGGAGAAGGAACGCCTCCAGTCGCCGGAAGAACGCGACGAGCTCGACGGCGTGTACGAGTGCATTCTGTGCGCGAGCTGCTCGACGTCGTGCCCGAGCTTCTGGTGGAACCCGGACAAGTTCGTCGGCCCGGCCGGCCTGCTGCAGGCTTACCGCTTCATCGCGGACAGCCGCGACACGGCCACCGGCGAGCGTCTCGACAACCTGGAAGACCCGTACCGTCTGTTCCGTTGCCACACGATCATGAACTGCGTCGACGTTTGCCCGAAGGGCCTGAACCCGACGAAGGCGATCGGCAAGATCAAGGAACTGATGGTCCGCCGCGCGGTTTAAGGTTGCAATGAGCGACGATTCGCATCAATCCGACCCGCACCGCCGCGCGCGCCTTCGCTGGCGCGCGCGGCGGGGTCTGCTGGAAAACGACATCATCTTCGAGCGTTTCTTCAGCAGATACGAGCATGACCTCACCGATGCAGACGTAGGCGCGTTGTCGCGCCTGCTCGATCTGAGCGACAACGACCTGATGGACTTGCTCCTCGCGCGCAAGGAACCAGAAGGCGACCTAGACAGCCCGGATATTCACCGGCTGTTGGAGATGCTGCGCAACGTGTAACGCGTTACGCCCGTTATCGAATCCCGTTTCTTTATTTCGATTGAGGATGTGCCATGACTCCGTCTGATGTTAAAGCCACGCTATCGTTCAGCGACAACTCGCCGAGCGTCGAACTGCCGATTTACAAGGGCACGATGGGCCCGGACGTAATCGACATCCGCAAGCTGTACGGCCAGACCGGCAAGTTCACGTACGACCCGGGCTTCATGTCGACGGCAGCCTGTAATTCGGCGATCACGTACATCGACGGCGACAAGGGCGAACTGCTGTACCGCGGCTACCCGATCGACAACCTCGCGCAAAATGCGGACTTCCTCGAAAGCTGCTACCTGCTGCTGAAGGGCGAGCTGCCGAACGCGGCGCAGAAGAAGGAATTCGTCGACACCGTCACGAAGCACACGATGGTGCACGAGCAGATGCACTTCTTCTTCCGTGGCTTCCGCCGCGACGCGCACCCGATGGCGATCCTGGTCGCCGCGGTTGGCGCGCTGTCCGCGTTCTACCACGACTCGCTCGACATCAACGACCCGCGTCACCGCGAAGTGTCGGCGATCCGCATGATCGCGAAGCTGCCGACGCTCGTCGCGATGGCGTACAAGTACAGCATCGGCCAGCCGTTCGTGTATCCGAAGAACTCGCTGTCGTACAGCGCGAACTTCATGCACATGATGTTCTCGAACCCGTGCGAAGAGTACAAGGTCAACGACGTGCTCGTCCGCGCACTCGACCGTATCCTGATCCTGCACGCCGACCACGAGCAGAACGCATCGACGTCGACGGTCCGCCTGGCCGGTTCGTCGGGCGCGAACCCGTTCGCATGTATCGCGGCCGGTATCGCCTGTCTGTGGGGCCCGGCGCACGGTGGTGCGAACGAAGCCGCGCTGAACATGCTCGAGCAGATCGGCTCGCCGGACAACATCCCCGAATTCATCAAGCAGGTGAAGGACAAGAATTCGGGCGTGAAGCTGATGGGCTTCGGTCACCGCGTGTACAAGAACTACGACCCGCGCGCGAAGCTGATGCGCGAGACGTGCTACGAAGTGCTGAACGAACTGGGCCTGCACGACGACCCGCTGTTCAAGCTCGCGATGCAGCTCGAGAAGATCGCGCTGGAAGACGAGTACTTCGTGTCGCGCAAGCTGTACCCGAACGTCGACTTCTACTCGGGCATCGTCCAGCGCGCGCTGGGCATCCCGACGTCGATGTTCACGTGTATCTTCGCGATGGCACGTACGGTCGGCTGGATCGCACAGTGGAACGAAATGATTGCCGATCCGGAACAGAAGATCGGCCGTCCGCGCCAGCTGTTCATCGGCGATTCGCCGCGCGAAGCGAAGCCGATCAGCGCACGTTAAGTCGTGCGCGGCGCGAACGGCCCGCGGGCCGCTCGCGTCGGGCGAAACGCAACGCCACGACACCCCGACGGGTCATTCCGTCGGGGTGTTTTCATTTGCGCGCCGGATCGGTGCGGCGCTCCAGCGACGGCGGCCGCGTCTCGAGCGCCGGTGCGTCGTCGCCGGGCGGGTGGCCGTGCTGCAGGAAGAACCGGCGGTATGCGCCGGGTGTGATTCCGCGTGCGGCGAGGAACTGGCGGTTGAAGTTCGCGGGATTCGGAATGCCGCAGCGCGCGGCCACGATCGCGATCGGCCAGTCGGTGCCGACGAGATGACGGCACGCGTGCGCAAGCCGTAGCCGCTGCACGTAGCGGCCGACGCTTTCGCCGAGATGCCGGACGAACAGGCGCTGCAACGTGCGCTCGGACATATGCGCGGCGGCGGCGAGCGCGTCGATGCGCAGCGGTTCATGGAAGTGCCGGTCGATCGCGTCGAGCACGCGATCGAGGCGCTCGGCTTCGGGCGCGGCCGCATCGGCGGATGGTGACGTTCCGTCGCGCCGGTCGTAGGCATGGGCGGTGGCGAGCGGTTCGCCGCCGGCTTCCGCGAGGTCGGCGAGCGTGTCGAGCGCGGCCGCGAGCCGTATGCGCGGAGCAGGATCGAGCAAGCGCGGCAGCCGTGCGCGCATCGCGCGGGCCGTGTCGGTATCGAAGCGCAGGCCCGGCGCCGCACGTCGCAGCAGCGAGCGCAGCGGCGCGTATTCGGGACAGCAGTCGGCGAGCCGCCGCACCCAGTCGCCATCGAACCAGACGACGAGCGCGACTTCGGGCGCATCGCGGTCGATGCGCGCGTTCGACGACCAGGTATGCGGCAGGTTGGGCGGCACGAGCACCAGATCGTCGTCCGCGTAGCGCGCGACGTGATCGCCGATGAAGCGCTGGCCACGGCTGTTGAGCGTCAGCGTCAGTTCGTATTCGGGATGGCGGTGCCATTCGAACGGGATGCGCGCGAGCTGGCGGTGATACACGCGGATCGAACAGCCGGGCGCGAACGTCACGTGCTCGTACTGCGGTTTCATCGCGGCCTCCGGGTGAGGGCAGGCACCGCGCCGTGGCATGATCGTGAGCGATCGTCACGACGGAGCGATGCCATGTTTTCACATGTTTGCGTGGGCGTCAGCGACACCGCGCGCGCCTACGATTTCTACGCGCCGCTGTTCGCGGAACTCGGGCTGCGCCTGAAGTTCCGCGAGCCGGACGGCTGGTCGGGCTGGATGCCGGCCGATGCCGACCGGCCGCTGTTCTTTTTCGGCCGGCCGCTCGACGGTCGCGCGCCCGAACCGGGCAATGGCCACACGATCGCGTTCGACGCGCCGACCCGCGCGCACGTCGATCGCTGCCACGCGCTCGCGCTGCGCCACGGCGGCACCTGCGAAGGGCCGCCGGGTCCACGGCTGCACTATCACCGCGACTACTACGGCGCCTATTTTCGCGACCCGGACGGCAACAAGCTCTGCGTGGTCTGTCATCGTCCCGAGTAACGCATGGTTGTCAGGATTGTATCGATAGTTGACCGGATAGTAGTGATAGTGGCCGTGCGCTCGCCGTACGCTGACAGCACATCACGACACGCTTCAGCGAGGAGACCACGATGCAACTGACGATTGACGATCTGCCCGCCGCGATCCGCGCGGCGAAACGCGTGCTGCGCGCCGACCTGCCCGGTTACGCGGCGACGTTCCGCGAGCTGGAGGGCGACATCGCGCGACAGGTCGACGCGATCCGCCGCGCGCATGCGCATGGCCATGACGTGATTCCGGTGGTGCCGTTCGCGGATATCGCGGGCGGGACCGTCGATCCGGACGCGATTGCCGCGATCCGCACGCACGGCGCGGTCGTGATTCGCGGCGTATTCGATGCGCAGCAGGCGCGCGACTGGAACGACGAGATCGGCGCGTACCTGGAGTCCAACCGGTTCGCCGACCGGTTGAATGCGCGCGCCGAGGACCGCTATTTCGGCAATCTCGCGTCGGGCAAGCCGCAGATCTACGGCGTCTACTGGTCGAAGCCGCAGGTGGCCGCGCGCCAGTCGCAGGCGCTTACGCAGGCGCGCGTGTTCCTGAACCGCCTGTGGCGGCATGCGGACGGCGCGCACACGCACTTCGATCCCGACCAGGTGCCCGCTTATGCGGACCGGATTCGCCGCCGGCCGCCGGGCTCGACGTCGCTCGGGCTGTCGCCGCATGTCGACGGCGGCTCCGTCGAGCGCTGGCTCGGCGCGAACTTCCGCCAGGTCTACCGTCACGTGCTGGCCGGTCGCTGGCGCGACTACGACCCGTTCGATGCCGCGTTTCGCCCCGACGTCGAGGAGATTCCGTCGCCGGCCGTGTGTTCGATGTTCCGCACGTTCCAGGGCTGGACCGCGCTGACGCCGCAGGGGCCCGGCGACGGGACGCTGCAGCTGATTCCGGTGGCGAATGCGATGGCCTATGTCGTGCTGCGCGCGCTGCAGGACGATGTGGCCGACGACGACCTGTGCGGCGCGCGTCCCGGCCGCGCGCTGTCGATCCGGCCCGAGTGGCACGCGCTGCTGCTCGATGCGCTGGTGCCGATCCCGCACATGGCGCCGGGCGACGCGGTGTTCTGGCACGGCGACGTCGTGCATGCGGTCGAGGATGCGCATCGCGGCAGCGGCGACAGCAACGTGATGTACATCGCGGCCGCGCCCGGCTGCGCGAAGAACGATGCGTACCTGCAGCGCCAGCAGGCCGCGTTTCTGCGTGGCGAGAGCCCGCCCGATTTCCCGGCCGATCATTTCGAGGTCGAATTCGACGGACGCGGCGGGGAGGGCGATCTCACGGCGCTCGGCCGCGCGCAGATGGGGTTCGGGCCCGGCGCGTAACGGGCGCGCCGCGCGCGAAAGCGGCCGTTCGCGATGCAGCGGTTCGCCGTCTGCCGAATCCGCTGCCTGCCGCATGCAATTCGACGCAATCGGCTGTCGGCGCAGCCGAAATCGACGCGAATTGCGCAATTTGGCTTCCGATAATGGTCCGGACACAACGCAGCTGCCCCGTGCCCCGCACGGGTGTGGCGATGACCATGGAGGAGTCGATGCAATTTACGCAAGCGATCGTTCGCCGTCCCGCGCCGTCCTGTGCCGCGGGCCTGACCACTGCCGAACTCGGCGCACCCGACTATGACAAGACGCTCACGCAGTTCCACGCGTATTGCGACGCGCTGCGCACGCTCGGCGTCGCGCTGACCGAGCTGCCGTCGCTGGAGGCGTTCCCCGATTCGCACTTCGTCGAGGACGTCGCCGTCGTGACGCCTGAATTCGCGGTGATCACGCGCCCCGGCGCGCCCGCGCGGCGCGGCGAGACGGTGCATATCGAAGCGGCGCTCGCCGCGCATCGCGACCTGCTGCCGATGCAGGAAGGCCGTCTCGACGGCGGCGACGTGATGCTGGTCGGCAAGCGCTTCTACATCGGCCTGACCGGGCGCACCGACGCCGAAGGCATCGCCGCGTTCGAATCGCTCGTGTCGCGCTACGGCTATTCGGTCGTCGCGGTGCCGGTGGGCGCCGGCCTGCACCTGAAATCGGTCGTCAACGCGCTCGGCGACGACACGCTGCTCGTGACCGAAGCGCTGGCCGCGCATCCGGCATTCGCCGACTATCGCCGGATCGCGATCTCGGCTGCCGACGAATACGCGGGCAACACGCTGCGCGTGAACGGCACGCTGATCACGCCGGCCGGCTATCCGCGCGTGCACGATGCGATCGCGTCGCTCGGGCTGCCGCTGCACGTGATCGACACGAGCGAGTTCCGCAAGATGGACGGCGGCCTGACCTGCCTGTCGCTGCGGTTCTAGCCGATTGGCGCGCGGCCGCTTCGGCCGGATAATGTGGCCCCCGCGCGGAAAAGGAGGCGTTCCGCGCACCAGCCACGACCCGACCGGAGCGAACGCGGATGACCGACAAGAAGATGCAGCTCGACAAGATCGATCTCCGGATCCTCGACATTCTGCGCACCGACGGACGGATTTCATACCGGAAGCTGTCGGAGCTCGTGAACCTCACGCCGCGGCCATGTCAGGCGCGCGTGGAGCGACTCGAGGCGCTGGGCGTGATCGAAGGCTACCGGGCGGTGATCAAGGCGCCGCGCGCGACCAAGCCGGTCGTCGTGATCGCGCAGATCGTGCTGGCCGACCACGGTCGTTCGCAGGCGCCGTTCGAGGACGAGATGCGGGCGAATCCGGCCGTGCTCGATTGCTGGCTCGTCAGCGGCACGTTCGATTTTCTCGTGCGGCTCGCGTGCGAGGATCTCGACGAGTACCGGCGGATCGCGAACGTCTGGCTGGAAAGCCCGCGGTTCCGGATCGAGAAGATCGTGACGACGGCTGAACTGCAGGCGATCAAGCGCAGCGTCGTTTGACGCGGCCGGGAAGGCCCGGCTTCCATGCGAATGACCGAATCAATCGATTTGTATTCCGAATCAAATCGATCGAACCGAAATCCAATCAAGGTGAAAACTATGGATGCTTTGCAAGCGGCAGCGGAGACGGCCGCACCGTCCGGGACGACGCTCAAGCGCCGTCTGCAGGGCCGCCACATCGCGATGATCGCGATCGGCGGCTCGATCGGCACGGGGCTGTTCGTCGCGTCGGGCGCGTCGGTCGCGCAGGCGGGGCCGGGCGGTGCGATCGCTGCGTATATCGCGATCGGGATCATGGTCTATTTCGTCGTCACGGGCCTCGGCGAGATGGCGGCGCTGATGCCGGTGTCGGGCTCGTTCGCGATCTACGGCGAGAAATACGTGGACGAAGGCTTCGGCGTCGCGCTCGGCTGGACCTACTGGTACAGCTGGGCCGTGACGATCGCGATCGAGTTGGTGGCCGCGCAGATCGTGATGCGCTACTGGTTTCCAGCCGTGCCGGGCGTATGGTGGGGTGCGGCCTTTCTCGTGCTGATCTTCCTGCTGAATACGCTGTCGGTGCGTGGCTTCGGTGAATCGGAATACTGGTTCTCGCTGATCAAGGTCGTCACCGTGATCGCGTTCATCGCGGCCGGGCTGCTGATCGCGGCCGGCGTGCTTGGCACCGGGCATCCGGTCGGCTGGCATAACTTCACGACCGGCGACGCGCCGTTCGTCGGCGGCGTGCACGCGATGATGAGTGTTGCGCTGATCGCGGGATTCTCGTTTCTCGGCACCGAGCTGGTCGGGATCACGGCCGGCGAATCGGAGAATCCGCGCAAGACGATCCCGCGCGCGGTGAAGCAGATCTTCTGGCGGATCATGCTGTTCTACGTGCTCGCGATTTTCGTGATCGGCCTGCTCGTGCCGTACACGGACCCGAACCTGCTGAAGAGCGACGTGACCGACATCGGCGTGAGCCCGTTCACGCTGGTGTTCAGTCACGCGGGCTTCGGGCTTGCCGCCGGCGCGATGAATCTCGTGATCCTGACGGCCGTGCTGTCGGCCGGCAATTCCGGCACGTACGCGGCGACGCGGATGCTGTACAACCTCGCTTCGGAAGGGCGCGCGCCGGCGATGTTCGCGACGCTGTCGCCGGGCGGCGTGCCGCGCAACGCGCTGTACGCGACGATGGCCGTCGGCGGGCTGTGCTTCCTCACGTCGCTGACCAACAACCAGAGCATCTATCTGTGGCTGCTGAATACGGTCGGCATCACGGGTTTCATCGCGTGGCTCGGCATCGCGGTCTGCCATTACCGGTTCCGCAAGGGGTTCCTGAAGCAGGGCTACCGGCTCGATCAGCTGCCGTATCGCGCGAAGTGGTTCCCGTTCGGGCCGCTGTTCGCGATCGCGATCTGCATCGTGATCTCGCTCGGGCAGGATTACCAGGCGTTCTTCGCGGCGCGCATCGACTGGATGGAAGTGCTGTCGATCTATGTGTGGATTCCGCTGTTCGTCGCGATCTGGTGGGCGTATCGCCGTGCGCGCAAGAGCCGGCTCGTGCGCTACGAGGAGATGGAGATCGGGCCGTGGCTGACGCGCTCGGTCGAGGCGATCGATGCGGCGGCGGAGCCGCGCGAGCGATCGAGCGGCGGCTGAGTGTGCCGCCGCGTTCAGGCCAGACAGTCGACCCGCGCGCGCACCTTCTGCGGCACGTGCGTGGTTGCGTGAACGGAAACGGTGCCGCCGCGCGCGACGACGCACGTGTGTCGGCAGCCGTTACTTGTCCAGCTCAGGATAGTGCCGGAAGATCCCCATGTCGTTGAACGGGATGCGGCGCTCCGACTCGAGATAGCGCGCGACGGGCGGATGCTGCGCGACGCGGTCGTGCAGCGCGACGAGTGCCGCGACCTTCCGCTCCGCACGCTTCATCGCCTTCGGAAACGCGTAGCGCAGGCCCTCGACGAGCTGGAACATCGACAGGTCCACGTAGCTGAGCGCGCTGCCGGCGATGTAGCCGCCCTTGTGCGGATTCTGTTCGAGCACGCGATCGAAGTAGCCGAGGAATTTCGGCAGCCGGTTCTCGAGGAAATCGGCCGCGCGCTCGGCGGCTTCCGCTTGCTGGTCCTCGTAGTACAGGCAGCTTGCGATCGGATGATGCGTGTCGTGGATCTCGGTGACGAAATCGGCGACGGTCAGCTGGAGCTGGTGCACCCACAGCCGGCCGGCTTCGTCGTCGGGCGCGAGCCCGAGCCGCGTACCGAGAAACAGCAGGATGTTCGCGGTCTGCCCGACGACCAGGTCGTCGGCCTTCAGGAACGGCGGCGCGAGCGGTAGGCATTCCGCCTTCGTGCTGTCCATCATGCGCATCATCGCCGACACGCCCATCCCGCGCCCCGATTCGCGCGCGACGTCGACATAGTCGGCTTCGGCCGCCTCGAGCGCGAGCCGCACGTATTCGCCGCGGCCCTGGATCTCGGGCCAGTAATAGAGTTCATATCGCATGCTGTGCTCCTGTCCGCTGAACCGGCTGCTGGCGGTTTCGTGAAGACCGGGCGGCCGTGCGCCGCCCGTTGCGAATAGACAGTCTAGAAGATCACGGGAAAAGCGCTGCGCGCGTTACGCGTGACGCTTCACTCGCCGCGTTCGCCGCCTTCGGGGCCGTAGAAGAATACCCACGTCGAGAAGTCGTCGGAGAAGCCGACGAAGCGATGCTCCGCGTGCGCGGCGACGAACAGCGCATCGCCCGCCGTGACGCTGCATTCGCGACCGTCGACGACGAAGCGCGACGTGCCGGTGGCGATCACGTAAACCTCGTCGCGCGTATGCGGCTTCTGTTTGTCCTCGACGCGCGGCCGGTACAGTTCGACGTCGAGCGTACCGTGGCGAAACAGTGTCATGAACAGCGTGCCTTCGTAGTCGAGGCGCGCAAGCGATTCGTTCAGGCCGAGCTTCATCGTGGTGGGCTCCGGATCCGATCGTGGGGACGTGCGTTGCATCATCGTATCGCGAAATTGGGCGATCACGGTTCAGCGCGCGACGATGCAAGCGAATCACGTCGCTCGCCACCGATGAAACATCGGCAAGCCTGCTTGCCACACATGAAACAAAATCGTCCATCGGTGAAACGGCGTCACGATGCGCCTGCATTCGATCGACAGGTTCACCGCAATTTAATAAACGCCCACTACGATCCAGCCTCGTCGATCGACAGCGTGCTGCGATCCGATCCGCGCGTCGATCCTGTCGCCCGTCTTCCAACCGCGCGACGTGCCCGATTGTCATTTCCCGTGAACCCGCGATTTGCATCGCCGCGACTCGTCGCCGGCGCTGTTCGCATCGTTTCGTATTTCTTATGAATCTGAATCCGTCGGCCTCTTCACGCAGAAAATTTCTTGCCGCCGCACCGGCCGTTGCTGCGGCACCGCTGCTGAGCGCATGCGGCGGCGACGACGTTACGTCGGCGCCCATCACCGATTCGGCGCTTGCTGCCCAGATGTCCGCAAAACTGAACGCGCAGCTCGGCGATGCGGCGACGGTCAACGCGATCGTGCCCGCGCTGACCGACGTCGGCTTCACGTGGGACCTGCCGACGGCCCCGGCCGCGCAGGTCGGCGCGATCGTTGCGTACAGCTTCGGCAATCGTCCGAACGCGGCGAGCGGCAACACGTCGAGCAACGGCGGCAACCAGGCCGCGCTGCCCGATCCGGGGCCGGTCAACGAAGCGCTCGCGGATGCCGTGTACCGCATCCGCCAGTTGAAGCCCGTCAAGGTCTACGCGCAGTGGGAAATCGCGCGCTTTCTCGTGTCGAAATACGGGATGGGCACCGACGTGTTGTCGTCGATCGAGCCGGTGATCGCGAGCGACGGTTCGATCGTGTACCTGAGCACGGCAGGCGTCGCGGCGGTGGCCGTATCGCGCGCGGGCGGCGCGGCCGCGATGGGCACCGTCGCGGTGGTCGGCCATCGCGACCATGCGAAGCGCTGCATCCAGACCTCGCAGCAGGCGGGCATGAAGGCGGCAGCCGTTGCCGAGGTGCCGCTCCCGACGACGTACGACCCGCAATCGGGCCAGCCGTGGACGCGCAATCGCAGCCTGTACCTCGTGCACGACATGTATGCGCAGATGCTCGGCCGCGCGATGGCCGCGACGATGCAGGCGTTCCCGAAGGGCTGACGCCTTCCGTTTATCACTCGAATCTCATGACCATGACGACCCGCCGCCATTTCCTGGCTTCCACTTCCGTGTTCGCCGCGTCGTGCGCCACCAGCGCGCCGAGTTTCGCGAGCGACGCACCGGTTTCCGATGCCGAACTGCAACGCCAGATGCTCGGCAAGCTGACGACCGAGCTGAACGACCAGGCAACGGCTGCCGACGAGACCGGCTACCTGTTCGACACCTTCTTCTCGTGGACGCCGCCGACCGTCGATTCGAGCCGCATCCGCACGATCATTGCGTACGGCTTCGGCAGTCGCGCGCCGGCAACCGGCACCGTGCCCGTACCGGGGCCGGTGAACGAAGCGATCGCCGATGCGGTGTTCCGGCTTCGCCAGACGATTGCGATGCCGGTTTTCGCGCAGCAGGAGGTCGCGACGGTGCTTGCGTCGAAGTACGGGCTGACCGCCGGCGTGACATCGATCGCGACGCCTGCCGCGGTTGCCGGCAGCCCGATCCCGACGCCCGACGGTGTCGCCGCCGCGATCGTCAAGCAGGCTGGCTCGGCCGCGGCGCTCGGCACGGTCGGGATCGTCACGCACGCGGATCAGGTGTCGATCGCCGTGCGCGTGTCGAATGCGGCGGGGATGCAGGCGGCGGTGCCGGTAGGGCTGGCGCTGCCGTCGCTCTACGACACATCCGCGCAGCAGCCGGCGATGCGCCGCCGCGATCTGTACCTGATGAGCAATGTCGGCATGCAGCTCGCGATGCTGCGGCTCGATTTGATCAACCGCGAATATCCGAACGGCTGAGCCGCGGGGCTTCGGCCCGGCGCGCGCGATCCGGGCGACGCGATCCGCGATCGCGGTTCACCGGATCCCGCGCGCCCCGTTTGCCGGGTAATGCCGATACAGGTATTGGCACTACCAGCCAAACCACTGTTTTTAATGGGTTTTTTCGCATCCGGCCTGCGCCGCGATGCGTTCTGCGTGGCATAATCGACCGCATCCGTAAGGCTTGTAGTCACAACGACCCCGCATACCCATGGCACAGACTCTCTACGACAAACTGTGGAATACCCACGTGGTCCACACCGAGGATGACGGCACGACTTTGCTGTACATCGACCGTCAGCTGCTGCATGAAGTCACGAGCCCGCAGGCGTTCGAAGGGCTGAAGATCGCGCAGCGTCCGGTATGGCGCATCAGCGCGAACCTGGCCGTGTCGGACCACAACGTGCCGACCACGGACCGCAGCCACGGCATCGCCGATCCCGTCTCGAAGCTGCAGGTCGACACGCTCGACTCGAACTGCGATGCGTTCGGCATCACGCAGTTCAAGATGAACGACGTGCGCCAGGGCATCGTCCACATCATCGGGCCGGAGCAGGGCGCGACGCTGCCGGGCATGACGATCGTGTGCGGCGATTCGCATACGTCGACGCACGGCGCGTTCGGCGCGCTCGCGCACGGCATCGGCACGTCGGAAGTCGAGCACGTGCTCGCGACGCAAACGCTGCTGCAGAAGAAGAGCAAGAACATGCTCGTGAAGGTCGAGGGCGCACTGCCGCGCGGCTGTACCGCGAAGGACATCGTGCTCGCGATCATCGGCAAGATCGGCACGGCAGGCGGCACGGGCTACGCGATCGAATTCGGCGGCTCGACGATCCGCGCGCTGACGATGGAAGGCCGCATGACGGTCTGCAACATGGCGATCGAGGCCGGCGCGCGCGCGGGCATGGTCGCCGTCGACGACACGACGATCGATTACCTGAAGGGCCGTCCGTTCGTGCCGACCGGCGCGGAATGGGATCAGGCCGTCGAGTACTGGCGCCAGTTCAAGTCCGACGAAGGCGCGCAGTTCGACCGCGTGGTCGAGCTGAACGCGGCCGAGATCGTCCCGCAGGTCACGTGGGGCACGTCGCCGGAAATGGTCACGTCGATCGACGGTCGCGTGCCCGATCCCGAGCGCGAGAAGGATCCGGTCAAGCGCGACGCGATGGAGCGCGCGCTGGCCTACATGGCGCTCGAGCCGAACACGCCGATGGAAGCGATCAAGGTCGACAAGATCTTCATCGGCTCGTGCACGAACGCGCGGATCGAGGATATCCGCGCGGCCGCGTATGTCGTGAAGAAGCTGAACCGTCGCATCGCGTCGAACGTGCGTCTCGCGATGGTCGTGCCGGGCTCGGGCCTCGTGAAGGCGCAGGCCGAGCGCGAGGGGCTCGACAAGGTGTTCACGGACGCCGGTTTCGAATGGCGCGAGCCGGGCTGCTCGATGTGCCTCGCGATGAACGCCGACCGGCTCGAGCCGGGCGAGCGCTGCGCGTCGACGTCGAACCGCAACTTCGAGGGCCGGCAGGGCGCGGGCGGTCGCACGCACCTCGTGAGCCCCGCGATGGCCGCCGCCGCGGCGATCGAAGGTCACTTCGTCGACATTCGCAAGCTGGGGTAACACGTGACGGCATCCAAGGTCATCACGCGGCTGGTCGCCGCGCTGGCGCTGGCGGGGCTGGGTTTCGGCCTCGCCGGCTGCAATACCGTCCAGGGCTTCGGGCAGGACGTCAACGCCGCCGGCAACGCGCTGAAGCGCGCCGCGGAGTGACGATTCCCGCCGAGAATTTGTCGATGTGCGCCGGCTGAACGCCGGCCCTTCAACCGGATAGACGGATCATGGAAAAATTCAATGTGCATACCGGCGTCGTGGCGCCGCTCGATCGCGAGAACGTCGACACCGACGCGATCATCCCGAAGCAGTTCCTGAAGTCGATCAAGCGCACGGGCTTCGGTCCGAACGCGTTCGACGAATGGCGCTACCTCGATCACGGCGAGCCGGGCCAGGACAACTCGAAGCGTCCGCTGAATCCCGACTTCGTGCTGAACCAGCCGCGCTACCAGGGCGCGTCGGTGCTGGTCGCGCGCAAGAACTTCGGCTGCGGCAGCTCGCGCGAGCACGCACCGTGGGCGCTGCAGCAGTACGGCTTCCGCGCGATCATCGCGCCGAGCTTCGCGGACATCTTCTTCAACAACTGCTACAAGAACGGTCTGCTGCCGATCGTGCTGACCGAGCAGCAGGTCGATCACCTGTTCAACGACACGTACGCGTTCAACGGTTATCAGCTGACGATCGACCTCGACGCGCAGGTCGTGCGCACGGGCGACGGCCGCGAGTATCCGTTCGAGATCGCCGCGTTCCGCAAGTACTGCCTGCTGAACGGCTTCGACGACATCGGCCTCACGCTGCGCCACGCGGACAAGATCCGCCAGTTCGAAGCCGAGCGGCTCGTGAAGCAGCCGTGGCTCAACACCAAGCTGGTCGGCTGATATCGCCTTCGAGGCGGGCGCGCTGTCGGCGCGCTCGCCGGCCTGCCTCCATAACCTACCCAGTCAGGAATAACGCATGAAGATTGCAGTGCTGCCCGGCGACGGCATCGGTCCGGAAATCGTCAATGAAGCCGTGAAGGTGTTGAACGCACTCGACGAGACGTTCGAGCTCGAGCAGGCGCCGGTCGGCGGCGCGGGCTACGAGGCGAGCGGTCATCCGCTGCCCGACGCGACGCTGAAGCTCGCGAAGGAAGCCGACGCGATCCTGTTCGGCGCGGTCGGCGACTGGAAGTACGACTCGCTCGAGCGCGCGCTGCGCCCCGAGCAGGCGATCCTCGGGCTGCGCAAGCATCTCGAGCTGTTCGCGAACTTCCGTCCGGCGATCTGCTATCCGCAGCTCGTCGATGCGTCGCCGCTCAAGCCCGAGCTCGTCGCGGGCCTCGACATCCTGATCGTGCGCGAACTGAATGGCGACATCTACTTCGGCCAGCCGCGCGGCGTGCGCGCCGCACCGGACGGCCCGTTCGCCGGCGAGCGCGAAGGCTTTGACACGATGCGCTACTCGGAACCGGAAGTGCGCCGCATCGCGCACGTCGCGTTCCAGGCGGCACGTAAGCGCGCGAAGAAGCTGCTGTCGGTCGACAAGTCGAACGTGCTCGAAACGTCGCAGTTCTGGCGCGACATCATGATCGACGTGTCGAAGGAATACGCGGACGTCGAGCTGTCGCACATGTATGTCGACAACGCGGCGATGCAGCTCGCGAAGGCACCGAAGCAGTTCGACGTGATCGTGACGGGCAACATGTTCGGCGACATCCTGTCGGATGAAGCGTCGATGCTGACGGGCTCGATCGGCATGCTGCCGTCGGCGTCGCTCGACAAGAACAACAAGGGCCTGTACGAACCGTCGCACGGTTCGGCGCCGGACATCGCGGGCAAGGGCATCGCGAACCCGCTCGCGACGATCCTGTCGGCCGCGATGCTGCTGCGCTACTCGCTGAATCGCGCGGAGCAGGCCGATCGCATCGAGCGCGCGGTGAAAACGGTGCTCGAACAGGGTTACCGGACGGGCGATATCGCGACGCCGGGCGGCAAGCTGGTCGGCACGACCGAAATGGGCGATGCGGTGATCGCGGCGCTGTAAGCGGCGCGGCAACCACGCAGGCAATCATGTAGAAAGGGCGCGAACGGGCCGCAAAATCGGCCGGTTTGCGCGCGGTTGGCCGTTGTGCGGCCAACGGGCTTTGTGTAGACTCGAACGATGGCGCATATTTCCCTGATCTCCCCGGTCTTGAAACTCCACGGCAACATTGCCCGTGCGGGTGCGCGCGCCATCGTCATCACGAAAACCATTACCACGAAAACGATCATTAAACGCTGATCGTCCGTCGTGCCCGCCTTTTTCCCCGCGCGGTCACAGCGGGGACGGAAATGGCGGGGAAGCTCCATCAAAGGGTTAGTCATGAACGTAGGTCTCGTAGGTTGGCGCGGCATGGTCGGCAGCGTCCTGATGCAGCGCATGCAGGAAGAGGGCGATTTCGACCTGATCGAACCGGTGTTTTTCAGCACCAGCAACACGGGCGGCAAAGCGCCGTCGTTCGCGAAAAACGAGACTACGCTCAAGGACGCGACCAACGTCGACGAGCTGAAGAAGTGCGACGTGATCATCACGTGCCAGGGCGGCGACTACACGAACGACGTGTTCCCGAAGCTGCGCGCGGCCGGCTGGAACGGCTACTGGATCGATGCGGCATCGTCGCTGCGGATGAAGGACGACGCGGTCATCATCCTCGACCCGGTCAACCTCGACGTGATCAAGGACGCGCTGGTCAAGGGCACGAAGAACTTCGTCGGCGGCAACTGCACGGTCAGCCTGATGCTGATGGCGCTGGGCGGCCTGTTCCGCGAGAATCTCGTCGACTGGATGACGGCGATGACCTACCAGGCCGCATCGGGCGCGGGCGCGCAGAACATGCGCGAGCTGCTGTCGCAGATGGGCACGCTGAACGGCGCGGTGCAGGAACAGCTCGCCGATCCGGCTTCCGCGATTCTCGACATCGACCGCCGCGTGCTGGCTGCGATGAACAGCGATGCGATGCCGACCAGCCACTTCGGCGTGCCGCTCGCCGGCTCGCTGATCCCGTGGATCGACAAGGATCTCGGCAACGGGATGTCGAAGGAAGAGTGGAAGGGCGGCGCGGAAACCAACAAGATCCTCGGCAAGCCGGCCATGGGCGAGCCGGGCTCGATCCCGGTCGACGGCCTGTGCGTGCGGATCGGCGCAATGCGCTGCCACTCGCAGGCGCTGACGATCAAGCTGAAGAAGGACGTGCCGCTCGACGAGATCAACGGCATCCTCGCCTCGGCGAACGACTGGGTGAAGGTCGTGCCGAACGAGCGCGAAGCATCGATGCGCGACCTGTCGCCGGCGAAGATCACCGGCACGCTGACGGTGCCGGTCGGCCGCCTGCGCAAGCTCGCGATGGGCGGCGAATACCTGTCGGCGTTCACGGTCGGCGACCAGCTGCTGTGGGGCGCGGCCGAGCCGCTGCGCCGCATGCTGCGCATCCTGCTCGACAAGTAAGCCCGCTTGCCGGTCCGGCCCGCGGGCCGGGCTGCACCCGATGACGCGCCGCGTCGGCCTTGACGATGTCAAGGCTGGCGCGGCGCGTTTTTCATGCGCGGATCAGCGCAGGTTCAGCAGCGTCTGGTCGACCGTCTGCTGGGTCTTGATCGTCTGCGCATTCGCCTGGTAATTGCGTTGCGCGGTGATCAGGTTCACGAGCTCGGTCGTCAGGTTGACGTTCGAGTTTTCCAGCGCGCTTCCCTGCAGCGTGCCGTGGTTCGTGCTGCCCGGCGCGGAGATCTGCGGCACGCCCGACGCGGCGGATTCGGTGTACTGGTTGCCGCCGATGTTCACGAGCCCGTTCGGGTTGTTGAAGTTCGCGAGCGCGATCAGGCCGAGCAGCGCGCTCTGGCCGTTCGAGTAGTTGCCGGTCAGCTTGCCGTCGGGGCCGATCGAGAACGTCGTCAGCGTGCCGCTCGCGAAACCGTCCTGCGCGAGATTGGTCACGCCGTTCTTCCCGCCGTACTGCGTCGTGCCGCTCAGGTCGAGCGTCAGGTTCTGCGGGTTCGCGCCGCCCGTCGTGTTGGGGACCGAGAACGCGAACTGGCCGAGGCTCGGCGTCGGCTGGCCGGTGGCGGCCGAGGTTGTCGAGCTGATCCGGCCCGACGTGTCGAACGTGACCGTGCCGAGATTCGTCGGCGTCTGGCCCTGCACGCCCGCGTACGCCTGCCAGGTGCCGGCCGCGCCCTTCGTGAAATACATCGTGACCTGCTGCGAGCCACCGAGCGTGTCGTAGACCTGGATCGACGAGTTGTAGTTGTACGTCGTGTTGTCGGTCGCGTTGAACGGCGTCTTGGCCGGCACCTTGTCCTGCGAGTTCAGGTTGAACTGACCGGTGATCTTGGTCGTCGCCTGCGGCGCGATGTTGTTGGTCGGCGCCTGCAGCGGCACGGTCGCCGCGGTGTTGATCGCGCCGCCCGTGCCTGCCGCATAGCCCATCAGGTTGCGGTTTTGCGAGTCGACGATGGCGCCGTTCTTGTCGCGGTGGAACGTGCCGTCACGCGAGTACGTCGTCACGCCGTTGTTCGACATCTGGAAGAAACCGTTGCCGTTGATCGCGATATCCAGCGACGAGTGGGTCGTATTGATCGTCCCCTGGCCGAACTGCTGCTGCACCGACGCGAGCTGCGTGCCGATGCCGATCTGCGTGTTGACCGACGTCGCGACCGAATTCGCATACATGTCGGAGAAGTTCGCGCGGCCCTGCTTGAAGCCGGTCGTGTTTGCGTTCGCGATGTTGTTGCCGATCACGTCGAGATTGCTCGACGCGCCGGCCAACCCGCTCAAACCCTGCTGATAGCCCATGTTCGATCCCCGTAACGAGCTGGTGAGTGAATGCAGTCGTGCGACTGCGCGATGACCCCCTGGCACCTCACGGCGTCAGCCCGGCCCGCGCTCCCGCCTTTCCGGCATGTGCGAACGCGATGGTCGAATTGCGCCGATTCTTGTTTGAAGTCGATCGTAGCGACCGCAATTATTTGATCTGTGTAATTTTGTGTAATGTAATTGAATTGCCGGTGAAACGATTGCTTTTGTACGACCAATGGGGAGGGCGGTATGAGCTGTAAGCCTTATGGGGCGGGGCTTTCAGGGCTGAAATGTTCAATTCGACGATAAGAGAGGGGAATTGCCTTCTTATCGTTCAATTGAAATTTATTGGAATGGGATTGGCCGGGCGGTGGGATTTGTTTTGATTGTCGGCTGTTAATCCATTAACGGCAGGCGGTGCGAATTATTGAGCGCGCGCGCCTGATTCCGCGACCGCGGTTCCGCGTCGGGCGCCTGGGTGTGCGAGCCTTCGGTGCGCGCCCGAAAGCCGCATGATTCGTTCGGGATGCGAGGGCTTTTGTTCATCGGGGAGCGTTCTTTTGACCACGCTGGCGCGCCGGCTGCAGCGTGCGGACCGGGGCGGCGGCGCGGCCGGTTGCACCTGCCGGCGACGAATTCGGCCCGAACCCGATCGCGTGAAGTAAACTACGCGGTTACGACGCACAGACCCGCCTAAAGCGTCGCGTTCCGCGCGACGCTTTTGCATTTCTGCGGCAACTTTATTGACGCTTCCAACCGCGAATCCGAGCCGCGCCCGCGCGCGGCGATAGAGCCAACGATGTCCCGAATTTCCTTGTTTCCGCGTCAGTCCCGTCTGTCGCGCGCCGTGCGTGGCGCGCTGGCGATCCTGGCGCTCGGCGCAGCCGCGTCGGCCTGGGCGGCCGGCACCGGCGAACTGCCGGCTTCCACTGCCGGCGCCGCGCCGCTTACCGTGACGGTCCAGCCGGGCCAGTCGCTGAACGATCTCGCGAAAGCGGCCACGCAATCGCACGATCCCGGCGTGCTCGCGCGCGCCGGTCGCGCGCTGTTCGACGCCAATCCGCAGGCGTTCATGAAGCACGACGCGAGTCGCCTGAAAGTCGGTGCGACGCTGACCGTGCCCGCGCTCGACGCGACAGGCGCGGCACTTGCGCCGGCCGGTGCCTCTGGTGCATCCGGTGTGGTGGCAGCCTCGGCGCCCGCCGCCGCATCGGGCGGGGCGGCGGTCGCGCAGCATGGCGCGTCCGCGCCGCATCCGGTGTCGGCCGTGCAATCCGCGCCGGTGGCGCCGGCCGTGCATGCGGCTCCGGTGAGTGGTGCGAGCGTCGCGACGGCTGCGGGGGCGTCGGCTTCGGTCGGCGCGTCGGCTGTCGACAACATGCAGCCGGCGGCGCCCGCGGCCGGTGCAAGCGGCCCGCACGTGTGGAGCGGCGCGATCCAGTCGGCGCCGTCGTCCGCGAGCGAGGTTGCGGGCCAGCCTGCGCCGGGCATCCAGGGTTCCGGCGCGAACGAACCGGCCGGCGCGGCGCCCGTCGCGGGGGCGTCGCAGCCGCGACCGTCGAGTCTGCAGCAATTGCTGGCGCTGAAGAACCGCGTATTGATGGAGTTGCAGAAGCACGGCATCGGCAAGCCGGCCGGGCCGAACGACGTCGCGCCGTCGACTGCGGCGGCTCCTGCCGCGCCGCGTGCGGCCGCGAACGATGCGGGTGCGTCGGCTGCCGCGTCGACGGCAGGCGAAGCCGCGTCCGGCGTAGCCGCCAGCGCGGTGCAACCGGCATCGGCGCCCGCGCAACCGGCCGCACCCGTGGCGGCGCCTGCGCGCCGTACCGAACAGATGGACTGGCGTCCGGCCGCAGTGGCCGGCGCGGCCGTGATCGTCCTCGCGGCCGGCTTCATGTGGCGCAAGCGCCGCAAGGGCCGGCGCACGGACGATACGGGTACGGCGGCTGCCGCAGCGGGCGGTGCCGCGGCTGCGGAAGCTGACGTTGCACCGGCCGTCGAACGCGAACTGCCGATTCAGCCCGAAATGCCGGTTTCCCGCGATGCGGCTGCCGACCTGCACCTTGCCGCGGCGACTGCCGCAGCGGCGGAGACGATCGAGCCGCACGCTGCGGATGCCGCGACGGTGCCGGAAGCGACGAAGCCGCATGACGAGCAGCTCGAGTTGCCGTCCGCCCACGTCGAAGACTTGCCCGTGAGCGAGGCGGCCACGCCGCCGGCACCGCACGACACGGAACCGGCGGAAGAGGCCGCCGCCGACCAGCCGGCCGAGACGCCGGCCGCGCCTTTGGCGCCCGAAGTGCAGCACGCGGCGCTGATGCAGAACGCGATCAGCGCGCTCAACAGCCTCGACATGCCGCTGCCGCCGCGCGCACCTGACGAGCTGTCGCCGGCGTCACCGGCATCGGACGAGCCGGTTGTGCGGGCAGAGCCGTCCAACACCGAACAAATCGCAACTAACGGTCAATTCGCGCCGCACCTGCCGATTGGCTCGGGTGATCCGACCCCGGAACATCCGGCCGACCAGGATGACGAGTTCGATTGGGACCCGGACGCGGCTACGCCCGCCAGCCACGCAGGCAGCCCGTCCGCGACGTTGCCGCCGCTCGGCGGCGCGCAGTTCGGTGCGCTGAAGCTCGATTTCGATCTCGACCTGCCGTCCACGCCGGGCGCCGCGCTGCCCGCGCTGACGCCGGGCGAACTCGCACGCATCGCGCGCAACAAGCTCGATCTCGCGTCCGAGTACGTCGAACTGGGCGACCTGTCCGGCGCGCGGACGCTGCTGCAGGAAGTGGTCGACGCGAACGACGCCGCGACGCGCGACGACGCGCGCGCGCTGCTCGCGAAACTGGCGGACGAGGCGTGATGCGGATCGCACTGGGTATCCAGTACGACGGCGCGGCGTTCTGCGGCTGGCAGGCGCAGCCGCACGGCAAGACCGTGCAGAACGCACTCGAACACGCGCTGGCCGAGTTCGCGCGGGTGCCGTTGCACACGACGGTGGCAGGGCGGACCGACACCGGCGTGCACGGGCTCGGGCAGGTCGTGCATTTCGACACGGAACTCGATCGCGACGATTTCTCGTGGGTGCGCGGCACCAACGCGTTCCTGCCGTCGACCGTGTCGGTGCAATGGGCGAAGCCGATGCCGGAGGCCTTCAACGCGCGTTTCTCGGCGTTCGAGCGCACCTATTACTACGTGCTGTACGTGCACCCCGTGCGTTCGCCGATGCTGGCCGGCCGTGCGGGCTGGATCCATACGCCGCTCGACGACGACGCGATGCGTGCCGCCGCCGCGCACCTGATCGGCGAGCACGACTTCTCGTCGTTCCGGTCGTCGGAATGCCAGTCGAAGACGCCGGTCAAACACCTGTATCAAATCGACGTGCGGCGCGCGGGCCATTTCATCCATTTCCGCTTCCGCGCCAACGCGTTCCTGCACCACATGGTGCGCAACCTGATGGGCTGCCTCGTCGCGGTCGGGCGCGGCCGCTATCCGGCCGACTGGGTCGCCGACGTGCTGGCCGGGCGCGACCGCGGCCTCGCGGCGCCCACGTTCATGGCCGACGGGCTGTACCTCGCCCACGTCGGCTACCCGGCGGAATTCGCCGTCCCGCCCGCGCAGCTCGGCAGCGTGCCGTGGAGCAGCGTCTGGGCCGATCTGGACCTTCAATCATGACGGATCACGCGGTTTCTCCTTCGACTTCCGCCGCGGCCGGCCTGCCGTCGCGCACGCGCATCAAGCTGTGCGGGCTGTCGCGCCCCGAGGACGTGCTGCACGCGGCGGCGCTCGGCGCCGATGCGATCGGCCTCGTGTTCTATCCGAAGAGCCCGCGCGCTGTGACGATCGCACAGGCGGCCGAACTCGCGCGCCTGGCGCCGCCGTTCGTGTCGGTGGTCGGGCTGTTCGTGAATGCGACTGAAGCGGAGATCGAGGCCGTCGTGCGCGACGTGCCGCTCACGCTGCTGCAGTTCCATGGCGACGAGACGCCCGAGCAGTGCGATGCGCTCGGCCGCGCGGCCCGCCTGCCGTGGCTGCGCGCGGTGCGCGTCGGCCCCTCGACGAAGCCGTCCGATTTGGTAGAATCGGACCTTCATTATTCGAAAGCGCGCGGCCTCCTGTTCGACACCCTGGTGCCGGACTACGGTGGTAGCGGCAAGGTCTTCGATTGGTCTCTTATTCCCGCAGAGCTCGCGCGTCGGGCCGTTTTGAGTGGTGGCTTGAACGCGCAAAACGTCGGTGATGCGATCCGCCAGCTGCGCCCGTTTGCTGTCGATGTCTCGAGTGGCATCGAAGTGGAGGGCGCGAAGGGCGTGAAGGATCACGCCCGAATGGCGGCGTTCGTACGCGCGGTGCGCGAAGCGGACGCCGGGTGATGCAAGCCGGTGCGACCCCGAAAGCGGGGCGCATCGACCGATCGAGAGAGACACCATGTACAACCTTCCTGATAGTCGCGGCCACTTCGGCCCGTATGGCGGCGTGTTCGTCGCCGAGACGCTGATTCACGCGCTGGACGAACTGCGCGCGGCGTATGAAAAATTCCAGAACGACCCCGACTTCGTCGCCGAATTCGAGCGCGAGCTGAAGCATTTCGTCGGCCGTCCGTCGCCGATCTATCACGCGCAGCGCTGGAGCGAGACGCTCGGCGGCGCGCAGATCTACCTGAAGCGCGAGGACCTGAACCACACGGGCGCGCACAAGATCAACAACGTGATCGGCCAGGCGCTGCTCGCTAAGCGCATGGGCAAGAAGCGCGTGATCGCCGAAACCGGTGCCGGCCAGCACGGCGTCGCGACCGCGACGATCTGCGCGCGCTTCGGGATGGAGTGCATCGTCTACATGGGTTCCGAGGACGTGCGCCGGCAGGCCGCGAACGTCTACCGGATGAAGCTGCTCGGTGCGACGGTCGTGCCGGTCGAGTCGGGTTCGCGCACGCTGAAGGATGCGCTGAACGAGGCGATGCGCGACTGGGTCACGAACATCGAGAGCACGTTCTACATCATCGGCACGGTCGCGGGCCCGCATCCTTACCCGATGATGGTGCGCGACTTCCAGCGCGTGATCGGCGACGAGTGCAAGGTGCAGATGCCCGAGCTCGCGGGCCGGCAGCCCGACGCGGTGATCGCCTGCGTCGGCGGCGGTTCGAACGCGATGGGCATCTTCTATCCGTACATCGATGATCAATCGGTACAGCTGATCGGCGTCGAAGCGGCCGGCGACGGCCTCGACACGGGCCATCACGCGGCGTCGCTGATCGCCGGCAGCCCGGGCGTGCTGCACGGCAACCGCACGTACCTGCTGCAGGACGACAACGGCCAGATCATCGAGACGCATTCGGTATCGGCGGGCCTCGACTATCCGGGTGTCGGCCCCGAGCACGCATGGCTGAAGGACAGCGGCCGCGCGCAGTATGTCCCGATCACCGACGAGGAAGCGCTGAAGGCGTTCCACGACTGCTGCCGGATCGAGGGGATCATTCCCGCGCTCGAGTCGAGCCACGCGATCGCATATGGCGTGAAGCTCGCGCCGACGTTGCCGAAGGACAAGATCCTGCTCGTCAACCTGTCGGGCCGTGGCGACAAGGACATGCACACGGTCGCCGAGCGATCGGGCATCGAGCTCTGACCCCGACCGATGCGTGACCTGATCGAAGAACCGGGCGGCGGTGCCGCGAGCGAGGCGGAGGCGGTTCAGCCTGCCGCCGCCGTGCCGCGCGCGCTGCCGTCCGGTATCGAACTGCATAACCGCGATTTCCTGACCCATGCCGCGCACCTGCCGGACGCGTCGATCGACCTGATCGTCGCCGATCCGCCGTACGGGCTCGGCAAGGACTACGGCAACGACTCGGACAAGCTGTCGGGCGACGTGTTTCTCGCGTGGACGCGCGAGTGGCTCGAACTGGCGATTCCGAAGCTCAAGCCGAGCGGGTCGATGTACATCTTCTGCACATGGCAGTACGCGCCCGAAATCTTCAGTTTCCTGAAGACGCAGCTCACGATGGTCAACGAGATCATCTGGGACCGGCGCGTGCCGAGCATGGGCGGCACGACGCGCCGTTTCACGTCGGTGCACGACAACATCGGCTTTTTCGCGGTTTCCAAGGCGTATTACTTCGATCTCGATCCGGTCCGCATCCCGTACGACGCCGACACGAAGAAGGCCCGCTCGCGCAAGCTGTTCGAAGGCAGCAAGTGGCTGGAGATGGGCTACAACCCGAAGGACGTCTGGTCGGTCTCGCGCCTGCACCGGCAGCATGCGGAGCGCGTCGATCATCCGACCCAGAAGCCGCTGGAAATCATCGAGCGGATGGTGCTCGCAAGCTGCCCGCCGGGCGGCCGCGTGCTCGATCCGTTCATGGGCAGCGGCACGACCGCGGTGGCCTGCGCACGGCAGGGGCGCGACTTCGTCGGCTACGAGATCAACGAAAGTTATTGTGCGATCGCGCACGAGCGCGTGAACGCGCTCGCCGCGCAGGCATGCGCGTGAATCGCGCCGCCGCATCGCCGAACGCAATGCATCCAGGAAAATTGCCATGTCCCGTATCCAGCAGACCTTCGCCGCGCTTGCCGAACAAGGCCGTAAGGGCCTGATCCCGTTCATCACGGCCGGCGACCCCGATCCCTCGAAGACCGTCGAATTCATGCACGCGCTCGCCGAAGGCGGCGCCGACGTGATCGAACTCGGCGTGCCGTTCTCGGACCCGATGGCCGACGGCCCCGTGATCCAGCGCTCGTCGGAACGTGCGCTCGCGCGCGGCGTCACGCTGAAGAGCGTGCTCGCCGACGTGAAGCGCTTCCGGGAAACCGACCCCAAAACCCCCGTCGTGCTGATGGGCTATGCGAACCCGATCGAGCGGATGGGCGTCGACGCGTTCGCGGCCGAAGCGCAGGCGGCCGGTGTCGACGGCGTGCTCGTCGTCGACTATCCGCCGGAAGAGGCGGGCGTGTTCGCCGAAAAGATGCGCGCCGCGCAGATCGATCCGATCTTCCTGCTCGCGCCCACGTCGACCGACGAACGCATCGCCGACGTCGGCAAGATCGCGAGCGGCTACGTGTACTACGTGTCGCTCAAGGGCGTGACCGGTGCGGGAAATCTGGATGTTTCGAGCATTGCGGGTAAAATCCCGGCCATCAAGTCGCGCGTGCCGGTTCCGGTGGGCGTCGGCTTCGGTATCCGCGACGCCGAAACGGCGCGCGCGGTGGCCGAAGTGTCGGACGCCGTCGTGATCGGCAGCCGTCTGGTGCAGCTGCTCGAAAGCGCCGCGCCGGATGGCGCCGCCGCCGCGCTGAAGACGTTCATCGCCGAGCTGCGTGCCGCGCTGGACGGCGCGGGCAAGGCGGCGCGATAACACCAACATAGGAAGGCGGGAACGGGCCACGCGGCCCGGCCCGCCACGGAACAGGAAATCATACGATGAGCTGGCTCGACAAACTGTTGCCGCCGAAGATCAAGCAGACCGACCCGAAAAGCCGCAAGGGCATTCCGGAAGGCCTGTGGGTCAAGTGCCCGTCCTGCGAGGCCGTGCTGTACCGCAACGACGTGGACGCGAACCTGCACGTGTGCCCGAAGTGCGATCACCACATGCGCATCGGCGCGCGCGAGCGTCTCGACGGGTTGCTCGATCCGGAAGGTCGTTACGAGATCGGCCAGGAAGTCGTGCCGGTCGACACGCTGAAGTTCAAGGACAGCCGCAAGTACCCCGATCGTCTGAAGGAAGCGATGGACGAGACGGGCGAGACCGACGCGATGGTCGTGATGGGCGGTGCGATCCACACGCTGCCCGTCGTCGCGGCCTGCTTCGAGTTCTCGTTCATGGGCGGCTCGATGGGTTCGGTCGTCGGCGAGCGTTTCGCACGCGGCGCGCAGAACGCGCTCGAACAGCACGTGCCGTTCATCTGCTTCACGGCGTCGGGCGGCGCCCGGATGCAGGAAAGCCTGCTGTCGCTGATGCAGATGGCCAAAACCACCGCGATGCTGACCAAGCTGGCCGAAGCGAAGCTGCCGTTCATCTCGGTGCTGACCGACCCGACGATGGGTGGCGTGTCGGCGAGCTTTGCGTTCCTCGGCGACGTCGTGATCGCCGAACCGAAGGCGCTGATCGGCTTTGCCGGCCCGCGTGTGATCGAGCAGACGGTCCGCGAGAAGCTGCCGGAAGGTTTCCAGCGCGCCGAATTCCTGTTGACGACGGGTGCGATCGACATGATCGTCGACCGCCGCAAGATGCGCGACGAGATCGCGCAGCTGCTCGCGCTGCTGCAGCGACAGCCGGCCGACGCGCTGGCCTGACCGGCGCAAGGTGGTGAACTCTGCGCGTCGCCTGGCTTCAGCGTCAGGCGGCGCGCTTCGTTTTTTGGCGTAGTGGCGGTACCGATCCAGATTTGATCCGATGAGCACTTTTCCCACTCTCGACGCGTGGCTTTCGCATCTCGAACGCGCGCACCCGGTCGGCATCGACATGGGCCTGACCCGCATCGGGCAGGTCAAGGCGGCGCTGCAGCTCGAATTCGCGTGCCCCGTCATCACTGTCGGCGGCACGAACGGCAAGGGCTCGACCTGCGCGTTCCTCGAGACGATTCTCGTGCGCGCGGGTTACAAGGTCGGTTGCCACACGTCGCCGCACCTGCTCGAATTCAACGAGCGCGCACGCGTGAACGGGCAGAACGTCACCGATGACGAACTGCTGCCGCACTTCGAGGCCGTCGAAGCCGCGCGCACGTCGCTGCCCGAGCCCGTGTCGCTCACGTACTTCGAATTCACGACGCTCGCGATCCTGCATCTGTTCGCGTCGCGCGGGCTCGACGCGGTGATCCTCGAAGTCGGCCTCGGCGGCCGGCTCGACGCGGTCAACATCATCGATACCGACTGCGCGATCGTCACGAGCATCGACATCGACCACACCGAATATCTCGGCGATACGCGCGAGAAGATCGCGTTCGAGAAGGCCGGGATCTTCCGCGCGGGCAAGCCGGCGATCTGCGGCGATCCGGCCGTGCCGCAGACGCTCGTCGACCATGCCGAAGCGATCGGCGCCGACCTGTGGCTCGTCGGCCGCGATTTCCGCTACGAGGCGCAGGCCGGTGCGGAGCGCCAGCAGTGGAGCTACCTCGGTCGCGAGAAGCGCTATCCGGCGCTCGCGTATCCGGCGCTGCGCGGCGCGAATCAGCTGATCAATGCGTCGGCCGCGCTCGCCGCGCTCGAGGCGCTGCGCCCGCTGCTGCCGGTGTCCGCGCAGGACATCCGGCTCGGGCTTGCGAACGTCGAACTGCCGGGGCGCTTCCAGGTGCTGCCCGGCAAGCCGGCGATCGTGCTCGACGTCGCGCACAATCCCCACGCGGCGGCCGTGCTCGAGCAGAATCTCGGCAACATGGGCTTCTTCCCGTACACGTACGCAGTGTTCGGCGCGATGCACGACAAGGACATCGACGGCGTGCTGCGGCACCTGAAGGGCGAGATCGACCACTGGTGCGTGACCGACCTGCCGCTGCCGCGCGCGGCCACCGCGGAGCAGCTCGAAGCCGCGCTGCGCAAGGCCGGCGTGGAGGAGGGGGCCGATTCGAGCGTGACGCGTTACACGTCGCCCGCCGAAGCGTTTCGCGATGCACTAAAAAGAGCATCCGAGAATGATAGAATCGTGGTTTTCGGCAGTTTCCATACGGTTGCCGGCGTGCTGGCCTACCGTAAATCGCAGCAACACTGACTGACGGGCAGTTTCGGACTCAGCCATTCATGGGAATTTTCTCGTTCGGCAAAAAAGACGACGACGCGCCCACGCGGCGCGGCGGTCGCACCGGGACCTCCCGGAACGTGCGCACGGAGCGCACTGAACGCGTCGAGCGACGCTCACGCCGCACCGAGCGTCCGGAATCGGACGCGCTGCTCCTCGATCCGACCCTTCCAGAAAAGCAACGCGCGCGCCGTCGCCTCGTCGGCGCGATCGCGCTCGTCGTGGCCGCCGTGATCGTGCTGCCGATGGTGCTCGATTCGCACCCGAAGCCGGTGACGGACGACATCGCGATCGACATCCCGAACCGGCCCGCGCACCAGGCGGTCGCGCCGCGCGACGACGACGCATCCGATGTGCAGGCGGGTGTCGCGCACGACGAGCCGCCGGCGTCCGACGCCGCGATCGCGGCGGTCCCGGCGCCCGCGCCGAAGGATGCCGACAAGCCGGCCGCGAAACCCGATACGACGACCACGGCAAGCGTGACGCCGCCGAAGCCGGCCGCTCCCGCGCCGAAACCGGCCGCGCCGAAACCCGCCGCGCCGAAGCCGGCGCCCGCGACGGTCGCGAATGCCGACACCGCGAGCCCGGACAGCAGCGACGCATCGTCGCCGGCGTCGCCGGCCGGTGCGCGCTTCGCGGTGCAGCTCGGTTCGTTCAAGGATGACGCGACGGCCCGTTCGTGGGCCACCAAGTTGAAATCGGCGGGCGTGCCCGCATATGTCGAGCATCGCAAGCAGGCGGACGGCAGCACGGCTACACTGCTGCGTGCGGGCCCATTCGCGGATCGCTCGGCGGCTTCCGCCGCGATCGCGAAGGTGCGCGAAGCCGGTCTGACGCAATAACGCACGATGCTGACGGCTTTCGACTACGCTGTATTGGCGGTGATCGTGTTGTCGGCGCTGCGCGGTGCGTGGCGCGGCTTCGTCTCGGAGATTTTCGGGCTGATCGGCTGGATCGCGGCGATCGTGATCGCGGGCCGCTACGTCGGGCTGGTCGTGCCATATATCCCGGCGAACTGGCCGGGCGGCGCGCTGACGCAGTGGGTGATCGCCTTCGCGTTGCTCGTGATCGGCGTCGTGCTGGTCGCCGGTGTCGCGAACGCGCTGCTGTCGCGGATCGCACAGGCGAGTGGCTTGGGCGGCGTCGACCGCTCGCTGGGCATGATGTTCGGGCTCGTCCGCGGCTGCGTGCTGGTGGTGCTGCTGGTCGCGGCGGCCGGGTTGACCGAACTGCCCAAACAGGATTTCTGGCGCAATGCGCTATTGCGTCCTTTCGCCGAACAGGGCGTGCACGAGCTGAAGCAGCTCCTGCCCGACGGCATGGCCCAGTACGTACGCGTGTGACGACGCGGCCGGGCAGGACGGAACCGATTTTGTCATTCTGAAGGACATGCCATGTGCGGCATCGTAGGCGTTATCTCCCAATCCCCGGTCAATCAGCTGATCTATGACAGCTTGCTGCTGCTGCAGCATCGCGGTCAGGACGCAGCGGGCATCGCGACGGCGGACGGCAGCAATTTCCACATGTACAAGGCGAACGGCATGGTGCGCGACGTGTTCCGCACGCGCAACATGCGCAGCCTGCCCGGCACCTACGGCATCGGCCAGGTGCGCTACCCGACGGCCGGTTCGGCGACGAGCGAAGCCGAGGCGCAGCCGTTCTACGTGAACGCGCCGTTCGGGATCATCCTCGCGCACAACGGTAACCTGACGAACTGGCCGCAACTGAAGGACGAGATGTTCCGGATCGATCGCCGGCACATCAACACCAATTCCGACAGCGAAGTGCTGCTCAACGTGTTCGCGCACGAGCTGCAACTGTCGACCACGGGCCTCGAGCTCGATCCGGCGTCGGTGTTCAAGGCCGTGTCGGGCGTGCATCGCCGCCTGCAGGGTTCGTATGCGATCGTGTCGCTGATCGCCGGCTACGGCCTGCTCGCGTTCCGCGATCCGTTCGGCATTCGCCCGCTGTGCATCGGCAAGCTCGAAACCGAGCACGGCACCGAGTGGATGGTCGCGTCGGAATCGGTGGCGGTCGAAGGCATCGGTTTCGAATTCGTGCGCGACGTGCGGCCCGGCGAAGCGATCTTCATCGACCCGGCCGGCAACTTCCACAGCCAGCAGTGCGCGGAGAAGCCGACGCTGAACCCGTGCATGTTCGAGTACGTGTACCTCGCGCGTCCGGATTCGTGCCTCGACGGCGTGCCCGTCTACAACGTGCGCCTGCGCATGGGCGACTATCTCGCCGAGAAGATCAAGCGCGAGCTGCCGAACGTGCCGATCGACGTCGTGATGCCGATTCCCGATTCGTCGCGCCCGGCTGCGATGCAGGTCGCCGCGAAGCTCGGCGTCGAGTATCGCGAAGGCTTCTTCAAGAACCGCTACGTCGGCCGCACGTTCATCATGCCGGGGCAGGCGGTGCGCAAGAAGTCGGTACGCCAGAAGCTCAACGCGATGAGCATCGAGTTCAAGGACAAGAACGTGCTGATCGTCGACGATTCGATCGTGCGCGGCACGACCTCGCACGAAATCGTGCAGATGGCGCGCGATGCGGGCGCGAAGTCGGTGATCTTCGCGTCGGCGGCGCCGCCGGTGAAGTTCCCGAACGTGTACGGCATCGACATGCCGACGCGCGGCGAGCTCGTCGCGCACGGCCGCACCGACGATGAAGTCGCGAAGATCATCGGCGCCGACCACCTGATCTACCAGGATGTCGACGATCTGCGCCGCGCGGTGCGCGACATCAACCCGAAGCTCGAAGGCTTCGAGGCGTCGTGCTTCGACGGCAACTACATCACCGGCGACGTGACGCCCGAGTATCTCGACAGGGTCGAGCGCGCACGCCTCACGCCGGCGTCGCAGGCCGATCGCGACACGGCAGGCGAGACCGAGCGCTCGCAGATGAACCTGCAACTGTCGGTCGAGTGACACCGGCGTACGCTTTCGCCGAAGCGTGATAGGATGTGGCCTTGCGTCGATTTGATATCAGCTTGCGGACGCGGGGCAACTTCCCAAAACAGCTAAAGCGAAGGTCGGCGGAAGTCGACCCGAGTCGATCGCTGTCGTACCCCGAAGCCCGCTGATGCCGATGCATAGCGGGCTTTTTGTTTTGGCCTGGTTTTGGTCAGGTTTGCGCGACACGCGCAACCATCGGATACGGAAAACGGAACATGGACGACTCCCTCAACTTCGACACGCTTGCCGTGCGCGCGGGCACGCTGCGCAGCGACTTCAACGAGCACTCGGAAGCGCTGTTCCTCACGTCGAGCTTCTGCTTCTCGAGCGCGGCCGACGCGGCCGAGCGCTTCGCGAATTCGGAAGACTACTTCACCTATTCGCGCTTCACGAACCCGACCGTCACCATGTTCCAGGAGCGTCTCGCGGCGCTCGAGGGCGGCGAGGCGTGCATCGCGACCGCGTCGGGGATGGCCGCGATCATGTCGGTCGTGATGTCCGCGCTGCAGGCGGGCGACCACCTGGTCAGCTCGCGCAGCCTGTTCGGCTCGACGCTCGGGATGTTCTCGCAGATCTTCAGCAAGTTCGGGATCACGACGACCTTCGTCGACCCGACCGACCTGAACGCATGGCAGGAAGCCGTGCGGCCGGAAACGAAGATGTTCTTCCTCGAGACGCCGTCGAACCCGCTGACCGAACTCGCGGACATCGAGGCAATCGGCAAGATCGCGAAGGCCGCGAACGCGCTGTTCGTCGTCGACAACTGTTTCTGTAGCCCGGTGCTGCAGCAGCCGCTGAAGCTCGGCGCGGACGTCGTGATGCACTCGGCGACGAAATTCCTCGACGGGCAGGGCCGCGTGCTCGGCGGCGCGCTGGTCGGCTCGAAGGAATTCATCATGGGCAAGGTGTTCCCGTTCGTGCGCAGCGCGGGCCCGACGCTGTCGGCGTTCAACGCGTGGGTGCTGCTGAAGGGGATGGAGACGCTGTCGCTGCGCGTCGAGAAGCAATCGGCGAACGCGCTGGAGATCGCGCGCTGGCTCGATTCGCATCCGGCGGTCGCGCGCGTGTTTCATCCGGGCCTCGAGTCGCACCCGCAGCACGAACTCGCGAAGCGTCAGCAGAAGGCGGGCGGCGCGATCCTGTCGTTCGAGCTGAAGGGTGACACGCCCGAGCAGCAGCGCGCGAATGCATGGCGCGTGATCGACAGCACGAAGCTGATCTCGATCACCGGCAACCTCGGTGACACGCGCACGACGATCACGCACCCGGCGACCACGACGCACGGCCGCATCACGCCGGAAGCGCGTGCGGCGGCGGGGATCACCGAAGGGCTGATCCGCTTGTCGGTCGGCCTCGAGGACGCGGGCGACCTGCGCAACGATCTCGCGCGCGGTCTCGGGGGCTGAGCGGGTTCATAACGATGCGACGGGGCGCGCCGGCGTCCTGTCGCCATCGGTACCGTAGTCACGGCGTACGCCTTCGCGCGTGCGCGATCCGTTCGGCGTACGTGCGGGTGGCATGTCGTCACGCACCGCGCTCACCATCCACCGCAAAGTTTCGTCGAGCGGCGTGACGGGCAGTTCGCCCACCGCGCGCCGCAGTTTGTCGCGCGACCCGCTCAGGCTCTTCACTTCGTTGTGCCGCACGAAACGCGGATCGACCGTCACGTCGATCACGTAACCGGCGATGCGGGACAGTATCGCCAGCACTTCGTTCAGCGAATACGCGCGCTCCGAGCAGACATTGAGTATCTCGCCGGCCGGCGCGGTTTCGATCAGCCTCAGATAGGCGGCCGTCACGTCGCGCACGTCGGAGAAATCGCGGCGCACGTCGAGATTGCCGAGCGAGATCCGCGGTTCGTTGCGCGCGTAGTGCGCGACGAGTTTCGGCAGCAGATACGCATCGCTCTGCCCGACACCCGTGTAGTTGAACGGCCGTGCGATCACGATCGGCAGCCGGTCGGCCCACAGCTTCGCCGCATATTCCATCGCGAGCTTGCTGATCGCGTAGTCGTTCGCGGGATCGGGCGGGACGTTTTCGTCGAGCACGCCGGCCGTCGAGTTGCCGTAGATGTTCGCGCTGCTCGCCAGCAGCACGGCCGACGGGCGGCGGTCGAGGCCCGCGAGCGCGGCCAGCAGGTTGCGCGTGCCGACCACGTTGACCGCGTAGGTTTGCGACGGGTCATCCTGCGCGACATGCGCGCGCGCGGCGAGATGCACGACCGCATCGGGTCGTGCGTCGGCCGCGGCCGCGCGTACCGCATCCGCGTCGAGCAGGTCGACGGGCAGCAGCGTGCAGTTCGCGAACACCGGATCGTCGGACGGCGGCGAGCCGGGCGCGACCGTGCCCCAGACTTCGTAGCCGGCCGCTTCGAGATGTTGCGCCATGTAGCGGCCGGTGAAACCCGTCAGGCCCGTGACGAATGCACGGCGCGGGGCGTGTTCGATCTCAGAACGTGTCATGGTGTTGGTTCCGCGTCAGGTCCGCCTCGATCATCATCTGGCAAAGCTGTTCGAGCGTCGTTTCCGGCGCCCAGCCGAGCTTGCTCTTGGCCTTGTCCGCGCAGCCGATCAGCAGATCGACTTCCGCGGGGCGGTAGAACTTGGGATTCACTTCGACGAGCACGTTGCCCGTCGCCATATCGAGACCGCGCTCCTGCTCATCCTTGCCGGTCCATTCGATCTGATAGCCGGCCGCCGCAAACGCCATCCGCACGAAGTCGCGTACGGTCTCGGTGCGGTTGGTGGCCAGCACATAGGTGTCGGGCTCGTCGACCTGCAGCATCCGCCACATTCCTTCGACGTATTCGAGTGCAAAGCCCCAGTCGCGCTTCGCGTCGAGGTTGCCGAGCTCGAGGCGCGTCGCCTTGCCGAGCTTGATCTTCGCGACGGTGTCGGTGATCTTGCGCGTGACGAATTCGCGGCCGCGCAGCGGCGATTCGTGGTTGAACAGGATCCCGCTGCTGCCGAACAGGCCGTACGACTCGCGGTAGTTCACGGTCATCCAGTGCGCGAACAGCTTCGCGACGCCGTACGGGCTGCGCGGATAGAACGAGGTCGCTTCCGTCTGCGGAATCGACTGCACCTTGCCGAACATCTCGGACGTCGACGCCTGGTAGAAGCGCGTTTTCGGGCTCACGACGCGGATCGCCTCGAGCAGGTGCAGCGGGCCGAGGCCCGTGACGTCGGCGGTCGTGGACGGCTGCTCGAACGACACGCCGACGAAGCTTTGCGCGGCCAGGTTGTACAGCTCGTCGGGCTGCGTGCGCTCCAGCAGTCGCATGCTCGAACCGGCGTCCGTCAGGTCGTGCTCGACGAGCGTGAGGTTCGGGTGCGAGTTGACGCCGAGCTCGGCGATGCGCCAGAGGTTGACCGAGCTGGTGCGGCGATAGGTGCCCGTGACGTCGTAGCCCTTGTCGAGCAGCAGCTTGGTCAGGTAGGCGCCGTCCTGTCCGGTGATCCCCGTGATGATGGCCTTCTTGCGAGTTTGGCTCATGGCGTTGTCCTTGTCGAAAACTTGGATAGAGAAATTCAGGCGGTCGTGCTTGCGGCGGCCGGCAATGGGCTGCGCGCGGGGCCGCGCGTCAGGCGCCGTTCGAAGCCGTACCAGCTCAAGGTCGCGTAGGCGAGCGTGATCGCGAGCGCGAGCGCGGCCGTGACAAAGCGGTTCAGGTGCAGCGGCCACAGCGCGTACAGCACGCTCAGGTGGATCAGGTAGACGGTGTAGCTGACGGTGCCCACGTAGACGAGCATCGGGTTCGTCAGCACGCGTTGCACGACGCCGCGGCCGCGCAGCGCGATCACGACGATCGACGTGCACAGCAGCAGCGAGATGCTGTAGAGCGCCGCATTCGACAGCGGCGTGTTCGCGGCGCGAAAGCGCGGGAACGACAGGTGCAGCCAGCCGAGGATCGCGAGCGACACGAGCGCGCCGACGATCGCGAGCGGGTAGAACGGCTCCAGCGCGCGCCGGTCGCGGCGCAGCACGATCGCGAGCAGCGCGCCGGCCGCGAGCAGGTCCATCCGGAACGGCGTCAGGTAGTAGATCGGCCAGAACGAATCGAACCACGGCGTCGCGATCGCGCGCAGCACCGGCGCGGCAACGATCAGCGCGGCGGCGACCCACAGCAGCGCGCGCTCCGAGCACCACAGCACGACGAACGGCCAGAAGATATAGAACTGCTCCTCGACCGCCAGCGACCACAGCACGTTCAGGCTGTCGTGGCCGATGCTGCCGAGCGACAGCCCGATGTTGGTCGAGAAGAACGCGAACCACGGCCAGTGCGGCAGCCAGCTCGCGCCGAACAGGATCGTCGAGACCACCAGCAGCAGCACGTACGGCGGCAGGATGCGGCGCACCCGGCGTGCATAGAAGTGGCTGAAGTACGACTGCCCGCGCGCCTTGCGTTCGAGCAGGATGCCGGTGATCAGCAGGCCGCTCAGCACGAAGAACAGGTCGACGCCCATCCATAGCGGCGCCTTCAGCGCGTGCTGCAGGAATACGGCGCCCACCGCGATCGCGCGCAGCCCGTCGAGCTGCACGATGCGGCCGTGTTGCGGCGAGGCGAGGTCGGCGGGTCGCGCGAGGCCGGTCATTGCGCGGTTCCTTTGCGACGTGCATCCGATGCGTGTACGTATTGCATGCCTTTAAATGGAATATTGATTCGAAATCGATTCTAGGGAAAAGAAATCGGTAAAAAAAAGCGTGGCATTTATCTATTTGAAAACATTCAAATGCCGCCGGTTTCAGTCGCGGGATGAAAGGTTCGCAGGCGGAGCGCCACATCAGGCGTGCCGGAGCGGCATTTTCTACGGGCCGTGGCGGGAGGTGCGGTCGTTATTTCCGCATCGAAGGGATTTTTTTCGATTGTTCCGGTTCGATATTTCAGGCGGAAACATCCCCAAATATTTCCAAATTTCTTGTGATTATTTTTGCTTGTAACCTGCATCGCGACGTTTGAAACCTATTTAGTAGCGACAGGGTGCGCCGGCGGCAGTCCGCGGCCGCGCCGGTCGCTTCCGCATCAAGTCTGGAGAAGCGCATTGCGACGTCTGATTCTGGTTGGCATGACGGTAGGCGCGGCGCTGCTGGCGAGCGCCGCGCCGGCCGAAACGGTGTTGCCCGCGACGACGTCGTGGATCGGCAACACGTTCGGCTATGGCGACGGCAGCTGGACGCAGATCGACATCCGCGCGATCGCGGTGACGCCTGAAGGCAAGGTGTATACGAATGCGCCGTGGGACGAGAGCGGGGCCGAGGCGAGCGTCTACCAGGACGGGAAGATGCTCGGCTTCGCCGGCGGCACGCACGGCTGGGGCAACCTCGGCGGCAACGCGATCGCCGTGAACAGCAAGTATGCGTACGTCGCGATCGGCGTCGGCAACGAGCGCGGCCACCTTCAGTCGCCCGGCATCTGGCCGGACAAGGGCAAGCAGTGGTTCGGCATTTCGCGGCGCACGATCGGCGACCTGAAGCAGCCCGCGCCGTTTCGCGCGGCGCCGCAGCCGGCGCCGGGCGGCCGGGCCGATACCGGCCGCGCGCGCATGGCCGCGAGCTTCATGATGGTCAACGAGGTGCCGGCCCCCGCGCACTCGGAAGTCGGCGACGCGAAGGCGGAAGTGGGCGGCCTCGCGGCCGACGACAAGACGCTGTTCGCGACGAATCCGTCGCGCGACGCAGTGGATGTATACGACGCCGAGACGATGCAGCAGAAGGGCACGTGGAGCGCGCACGAGCCGGGCCGCATCGCGCTGGCGGGCGATGGCACGCTGTGGCTGCTCACGGACACGATCAACGGGCCCGCGCACCTCGTGCACATGCGCGCGGACGGCCGCAAGATCGACGACGCGCCCGCGCTGCCCGACGGCACCGACGCGGTGGACGTCGCCGTCGATACGAAAGGGCGCGTGCTCGTCGCGGACAACGGGCCGCGCCAGCAGATCCTGATCTTCTCGAAAGGCGGTAAGGGTTATGCGCAGTCCGGCACGCTCGGCGAGCGCGGCGGCATCTTCGCGGGCCCCGTGCCGGGGCGGCCGGGGCCGCAGCGCTTCAACGGGCTGACGGGCGTCGGCGTCGACCGCGCGGGCAACGTCTATGTGTCGATGAACGGCATCGGGCTGCGCCACGACACGATCGGCGCGGGGCTCGGCGCGGTGCTCGAAAGCTATACGCCGGACGGCAAGCCGCGCTGGCAGGTGCAGGGGCTGCTGTTCGTGGACGGCGCGTGGCTCGACCCCGCGCGGCCGAACAGCGTGTACACGGGCAACAAGCGCTTCGAGCTCGACCTGTCGAAGCCGCCGGGCCAGGACTGGAAATACGTCGGCTTCCTGTCGAACCGCTTCAAGTATCCGGACGACCCGGTGTTCCATACGGACCAGTGGCCGGGCATGCCGATCGCGCGCCGCGTCGACGGCCGCACGTTCCTGTACCTGACCGACATGTACGCCGATCACCTGAAGATCTACCGCTTCGATGCGAAGCGCGACGGTGAGGTCGCGATTCCGTCGGGCGTGATCGCAGGCCGTGCGCGGCCGGTCGACAAGGTGCCGAACAAGCCGCCCGGCGGCGACTGGCTGTGGCGCGATGCGAACGGCAACGGCCGCCTCGATGCCGACGAATTCGAGCTGAACACGACCGGCAAGGCGAAAGCGGGCGGCTGGGGCTGGTGGGTCGACACGAAGGGCGACATCTGGCGCACGAGCGACGTGCGCGGCATTCACCGGTTCCGGTATGGCGGCGTCGACAAGGCCGGCAACCCGATCTACTCGTACGACAAGGTCACGACCTACCCGATGCCGCAGCCGTTCACGCAACTGCGCCGCTCGATCTACGACGCGCAGACGGACACGCTGTACGTGACCGGTTACACGGCCGACGCGCCGCCGCAACCGGGCATCAACAAGGAAGTCGGCCGCGTGCTGGTGCGCTTCGACAAGTGGTCGAGCGGCTCGCCCGTCGTGCGCTACACGGTCGCGCTGCCGTGGCAGCTCGACGCGAAGCCGATCCTGGACCTGATCGGGATCACGGTCGAGGGCCGCTACATCTTCACCGTGGAGCCGGTCGGCAAGATCCACGTGTACGACAAGGACACCGGCAAGGAAGTGGGCGTGATGAGCCCGGGCACCGAGGTCGGCAAGGCATCCGGCTGGGTCGACGTGCCGTTCGGCATCAGCGCCTTCAAGCGCGAGAACGGCGAATACCTCGTGTTCGTCGAGGAAGACGCGCGCGGCAAGGTGCTGATGTATCGCTGGAAACCGTGACGGGCGGCGCGCCGTCGTCGTCCCCGTCACACAAGGCTCAAGCATGGACAAAGGCATACTCAAGAACGTTTCGATCAACTTCATCGGGCTGATCCTGCCGACCTTCGTGTCGCTGGTGACGGTGCCCGCGTATATCCACGCGCTCGGCGTCGAGCGATATGGCGTCGTCAGCCTCGTGTGGACGCTGATCGGCTATTTCGGGATCCTCGATCTCGGGATGAGCATGGCCGCGCAGAACCACATCTCGAAGGCGCTCGCGAGCGGCAACGACGACGAAAGCGCGCGCGTGTTCTGGAGCGCGTTCTGGCTGAATCTCGGCACCGGCATCGTGGGCGGGCTGCTGATCTATTTCGGCGCGTTCATCTACACCGCGTATTTCACGAAGGTGTCGGCCGCGATGCAGCACGAGGTGTATCTCGCGCTGCCGTGGCTCGCGCTCGCAATTCCGCTGGCGAACGTGTCGTGGGTGTTCGCCGGCGCGATCAACGGCGCCGAACGGTTCGGCGTGTTCAACACGAACCAGACGATCGGCACGTTCCTGTTCCAGTTGCTGCCGCTCGGCGCCGCGTGGTGGATCGCGCCGAACCTGCAGACGGTGCTCGCCGCGGCCGTCGTCGCGCGCCTGATCGCGGCCGTGATGCTGGGCCACGCGAGCATCAAGGTGCTCGGGATCCGGCGCATCGATCCGCCGCAGTGGGGCACCGCGAAAGGGCTGTTTAACTTCGGCGGCTGGATGCTGATCGCGAGCACGACCAGCATGATCGCGGACACGCTCGACCGCGTGATGCTCGGCGCGGGCATGGGCGCGAAGTTCGTCACTTACTACACGGTGCCGCAGAACCTCGTCACGCGGCTGAACATGCTGCCGAACGCGCTCGTCCGCACGCTGTTCCCGCGCCTGTCGGCGGTCGGCCGTGACCACGCGGACACGCTCGCGCGCCAGTCGCTCGAATTCCTGAACGGCGTGTTCACGCCGGTCGGCATCGTTGCAATTTTCGCGCTCGCGCCGTTCCTCACGCTGTGGGTCGGCGCCGACCTGGCCGCGCATTCGGCGCCGGTCGGCCGCGTGCTGGTGATCAGCGTGTGGCTCGTCGGCCAGGCGAGCGTCACGCGGATCCTGATCCAGTCGCAGGTCAACCCGGCCCGCGCGGCGTTCGCCGGGCTCGTCGAGATGCCGTTCTTCGTCGGCGGCCTGTGGTTCGGCATTCATCACTTCGGGCTGATCGGCGCGGCGGTGGTCGTCGCGGTGCGCGCGTTCGTCGATTACGGCGTGCTGCTCTATCTGTCGGCGATCCGGATGCGCGCGATCGTGCTCGACATGCTGGCGCACCTCGCCTTCCTGCTCGCGAGCCTGTTTCTCGCACAGGCGTGGCCGGGGCTCGGCGAGTCGATCGGCATGTGCGCGATCGTGCTGGTACTGAACGTCGCGTGGTCGCTCACGATGACGCCAGGGTTGCGCGCGCTCGTGCGCGACCTGTTTGTCCGTCTCAATGCGAGGAAAACCGTATGAATCGCGATCTGGCGGAACACGCCGTATTGAATCTCGCCACCGCCGATGCGGCCGTGGCCGAAGCAGGCGACGCCGTTGCGCTGCGCCGGTCCGAGCCGGCCGGGCGGGCCGACGCGCGCCATCCGGCGCGTGCGCTCCGCGTGGCGATCGTCCACGACTGGCTGGTCACCTACGCCGGCGCCGAGCGCGTGCTCGAGCAGATCGTCGCGTGCTTTCCCGACGCGGACCTGTTCAGCCTCGTCGATTTCCTCGACGACCGCGCGTTCGTGCGCGGCAAGCCGGTGACGACGTCGTTCATCCAGAAGCTGCCGTTCGCGCGCACCAAGTACCGCAGCTACCTGCCGCTGATGCCGCTCGCGATCGAGCAACTCGACGTGTCGGAGTACGACCTCGTGATCTCGAGCAGCCACGCGGTCGCGAAGGGCGTGCTGACGGGGCCGGACCAGGTGCACATCAGCTATGTGCATTCGCCGATTCGCTATGCGTGGGACCTGCAGCACCAGTACCTGGAGCAGTCGAACCTCACGCACGGGCCGAAATCGCTGCTCGCGCGGATGATCCTGCATTACATCCGCAACTGGGACACGCGCACCGCGAACGCGGTGGACGGTTTCGTCGCGAACTCCGCGTTCATCGCGCGGCGCATCCGCAAGGTCTACCACCGCGACGCGGCGGTGATCTTCCCGCCGGTCGACGTCGACGCGTTTTCGCTGAACGCGGAGAAGGAGGATTTCTACCTGACCGCGTCGCGGATGGTGCCGTACAAGAAGATCGACCTGATCGTCGATGCGTTCTCGCGCACGCCCGAGCGCAAGCTCGTCGTGATCGGCGACGGCCCCGAGATGCAGAAGATCCGCGCAAAGGCCGGCCCGAACGTCGAGATCATGGGCTACCAGCCGTTCGCGGTGCTGCACGACCGGATGCGGCGTGCGAAGGCGTTCGTGTTCGCGGCCGAGGAGGATTTCGGGATCTCGGTCGTCGAGGCGCAGGCCTGCGGCACGCCCGTGATCGCGTACGGCAAGGGTGGCGCGCTCGAAACCGTGCTCGATCCGCGCTCGGCCCCGAACCCGACCGGGCTGTTCTTCGACGAACAGACGCCGCACGCGATCGTCGCGGCGGTCGACGACTTCGAGCGCGCGCCGCAGCGCTTCACGCCGAATGCGTGTCGCACGAACGCGGAGCGGTTTTCCGCCGATACGTTCCGGCGGCGCTTCCTCGATTATGTGGAGGCAGCTTTGCCGGGCTCGACCGCGCAGCGCGGCACGGCCGCCGCGCCGATGCCGGCCGCACGCGGCCCGGCGACGCTCGTGCTCGACCAGAGCGGCGTGCTTGGCGGCGCCGAACTGTCGCTGCTCGAGATCATGAAGCACATGAGAGCGAACGCCGACGTGCTGCTGTTCGATGACGGTCCGTTCCGCGCGGCGCTCGACGAGATCGGTGCGCGCGTCGACGTGGTCGACCAGGGCGCGCTCGCGGGTGTGCGCAAGCAGGGCGGCGTGTCGGCCGGCGCATTGAAACAGCTCGTGCGGCTCGTGCGCGACGTCGCGCGCCGCGCGCGCCGCGCCGAGGTGATCTATGCGAATACGCAGCGCGCGATGGTGGTCGCCGCGCTCGCCGGGCGGCTCGCGCGCAAGCCGGTGGTGTGGCACCTGCGCGACATCGTCAGCACCGATCATTTCGGCAGCAAGCAGCTGCTGGCGATCAAATACTGCGCGCGGCTCGGCGTTACGCGCGTGATCGCGAACTCCGACGCGTCCGCGCAGGCGTTCCGCGCGCTGACGGGCTTCACGCCGCAGCACGTCGACGTCGTGTTCAACGGCATTTCGGCCGAGCCGTTCGATGCGCTGGAAGGCGTCAGCCAGGCCGCGCTGCGCGCGCGCCTCGGGTTGCCCAAGGACGCGTGGCTCGTCGGCTCGTTCAGCCGTCTCGCGCGCTGGAAGGGGCAGCACGTGCTGCTGGAGGCCGCCGCGCGGCATCCCGACATGCACGTGGTGCTGGTCGGCGCGCCGCTGTTCGGCGAGGACGAATACGCGGCGCAGCTGCACGAATACGTCGCACTGCACGGGATGGACGAGCGCGTGCATTTCCTCGGGTTCCAGCGCGACGTGGCCGCGTGCATGATGGCGGTCGACGTCGTCGCGCATACGTCGATCACGCCCGAGCCGTTCGGGCGCGTGATCGTCGAGGGGATGCTCGCGCGCCGGCCGGTCGTCGCGGCCCGCGCGGGCGGTGTCGTCGAGATCATCGAGGATGGCGACAACGGGCTGCTCTGCGAGCCGGGCGATGTGACCGCGCTGGCCGATGCGCTGGACACGTTGAAGCGCGACGGCGCGCTGCGCGAGCGGCTCGTCGCGAGCGGGCGCGCGACGGCGGTGCGCCGGTTCGGGACCGAGACTTACGTGCAGCGGGTCGAGAAGATCCTCGCGGATACGGCGAAGGCCGCGAAAGCGAAGAAGCAGTAACCGGCGCGAGCCGACGGTAAACGGGCCCCCAGGCGGCGTTGTGCTGCGTGGGGGCTTTGCTTTTCGGCTCGGGTGCCGTGTCGGGCGAGTTGCGGGCGGGCTGCTGCCTGCCGTATCGGGCACGAGCCGGGCCGGTCGCCGTTCCGAGCGGGATCGCGCGCCGTTGGCAATGCGCGAAGCGAAGGCGACGCGGCGGCAAGCACGTGATGAAAGCCGGTCAGAAGCGGCCCACGCGGGCCGTAGCGCGGCCGGACGGACGAGCGTTGCACATCCGGCTCAATCCGGCGTGCGACCGCGCTCCAGCCATGAAAAAGCCCCCGCGCGGCGAGATGCCGCGCGGGGGCTCCTCCGGAAGCGGACCGGCCGGGTCAGGTAGCCCGTTCGGGCGTCGATGCGACCACGCGGGTGCTGCGTGTCGGCTTGAAGCTGGCCGACCACGTCATCGCGGGCCGTTCGAACAGCCGGTAGAACAGGTACGCGACCGGGATCGCGGCGGCCATGAACGCGAACGACGGCCAGATCGACAGTTGCAGCTCGGAGTGGAACAGCACCGAGCCGAGGCAGACGAACAGCGGCAGGTGGATCAGGTACAGCGAGTAGCTGAAGTCGCCGAACCAGCCGAGCACGCGCAGCGGCGGCGTCGGGCGCGGCGGACGAGCGAGCGCGCGGTACAGGAAGCACGCGAAGCCGGCCGACCACAGCTGGAATGCGCCGTACTGGCCGAAATGGAACGCGCCGCAGCCGGCGGCCAGCAGCACGGCGGCCGCGCCGTACCACGCACGCGACGGCACGGTGGCCGCGCCGCGGGCCCGCTGCGCGCGCACGTCGGCGATCCACGCGCCGATCGTCCACGACAGCCAGTACGACGTGAAGAATTGCAGGTCGTGCCGTTCGAGCAGCCACGCCGACGCGACGTTGACGACGGCGACCGCGGCCACGACGGCCGGCATGCCGATGCGCCGGCGCAGCGCGAACAGCAGCGGGTAGATCGCGTAGAACTGCACTTCGAGCGACAGCGTCCACAGCGCGCCGTTCGACCCGTACGTGTAGCCGGCGACGCCCTGCAGCGAGAACAGGTTCACGAGGAACGCCGTGACGCCGATGTCGCGGATCTTGTGGCTGACGGGCTCGATCTGCAGGCTGACCGCGTCGAGCGCGAGCGTGAACAGCAGCGCGGCGAGCAGCACCGGGTAGATGCGTGCGAACCGGCGCGCCCAGAAGTTCGGCGCGTCGAGCCGGTATGCGGGATCGGCCGCGAGCTTGAGCGCCGCGTTGCGGTGGATGCAGTAGCCGCTGATCACGAAGAAGATCGGTACGCCGGCGGAACCCCACGCGAACGGGAAGGTCAGGTAACCGGCGATCGCGCTCGGGTTGAGCGCATGACCGTAAGCGTGATGGAAGCTCTGCATGCCGACCCAGACGACCTGGCGGCAGTGGAAATAGGCGACGAGCAGCGCCGCGAAGCCGCGCATCGCGTCGATCACGTGTTCCTTGCGATCGGCGACGGGTGGCGCGGTCAGAGACGATCCGCTGAAAGCTTGCATGCGATTCGATTCCTTGCGACGGATGGAGTGGAGCACGGACGAATGGGAAGTCTGGTCCAATCGTAATGCGCAAGAATTCGATCAATGAATAAAAAAATATCGCGCGGAAATAATGCTATTCCGCATGATGGTTTTATCCGGATCTGAAAGCGGTTCCAGCGGCGCTTCAATTATTTACCGGTTTTTTTCTGATAGTTTGAAGCTCCAGTTGATTGATGCAAGGAGCGGCAAGATGGACATGCATTGGATCGCGAGCGCGGCAGTACTGCTGGTCATGGTCGTGCTGTCGGCGTACCGCGAGGCGCTGAAGAACGAACCGATTCGCCCGGGTCTCGAACGGGGCGGCGTGCCCTATATCGAGGAATTCGAATCGTAAGAATTTGTATCCGGAAAATCGGTAATTTGTTTCCGCTGCGGCACTCGGTCCGGCAAGATCGACCGGGTTGAAAGGATTATATTTTTTTCGGAATCATGGGGCAATCGGCCCATATCGAAAATGAGCGGAGTGGAATTGGCAGTGCCGTCGATTCTCGATATGCCGTTCGGAAAACCATCGCGCCGGGTCGCTGGTCGACGCGGCGCAGTCAACGCAATCAGGATGCGAACATGTTGAAAGTCACCAAGGCCGTGTTTCCCGTTGCCGGTCTCGGCACGCGGTTCCTCCCGGCTACGAAGGCGAGCCCGAAGGAAATGTTGCCCGTCGTCGACAAGCCGCTGATTCAGTACGCGGTCGAGGAAGCGATCAACGCCGGTATCACCGAAATGATCTTCGTCACCGGGCGCAGCAAGCGCGCGATCGAGGATCACTTCGACAAGTCGTACGAGATCGAGGCCGAACTCGAGGCGCGCGGCAAGGAAAAGCTGCTCGAGCTCGTGCGCGGCATCAAGCCGAGCAACGTCAACTGCTTCTACGTGCGCCAGCCGGAAGCGCTCGGCCTGGGCCACGCGGTGCTGTGCGCGGAGAAGCTCGTGCACGGCGAGCCGTTCGCGGTGATCCTCGCCGACGACCTGCTGCACGGCGAGCAGCCGGTGCTCAAGCAGCTCGTCGACGTGTTCGACCACTATCACAGCTCGGTGATCGGGGTCGAGACGATCGCGCGCGAGGACAGCCGCTCGTATGGCGTCGTCGAAGGCCGCGAATGGGAGGAGGACATCATCAAGCTGTCGGGCATCATCGAGAAGCCCGCGCCGGAGGATGCGCCGTCGAACCTCGGCGTGGTCGGCCGCTACGTGTTCATGCCGACGATCTTCGATCACCTGCGCCGGCTCAAGCCGGGCGCGGGCGGCGAACTGCAGCTCACCGACGCGGTCCAGTCGCTGCTCGCGAACGAGCAGGTGCTCGCGTATCGCTACTTCGGCACGCGTTTCGACTGCGGCAGCAAGATCGGCTACCTCAAGGCGACTGTCGAGCTTGCGCTCCAGCACCCGGAAGTGAGCCGCGAATTCGAGGCGTACCTGCGTACCTGCTTGCCCGCGCTGGCTGCTGTCGCTTAAGCAGCCGCGCGCTCCGTTGTTTCAGGTGGTGGTTGTTCCGTTGGCCCCGGCCGCTCGCGCGCCGGGGCTTTTTTGCTTTTGCCGATGCGCGATCGTGGTGCGTGCCGCCGGTGTGTCGTGTTGTGTCGGGTTCGAGTGACGAGTGGTGCCGTGTGTGGAGCGGGGCGCTCGGTCGCGGTCTGGCGCGACGTCTGAAACCGGTGCCGAAGTGCCCGCCCGGGCGACCGGATCGTCGGTATGGTTGCGCGATGCGCATCGACGTGTGTGCTGGCGTCGGTCCTGCCGGAGTCGGTCAATGACGCCGCGCCGTCGTGCATCAGCTTCCGGCCGTTACCGGCATCGCGTTTTTCCCGTTCCTTCGTGTCGCCGTCTGCGTGGCGCTCAACGCGCCGACGTGCCCGGCCGCGCGACGAAGTGCCGGGCCAGCATCGCGGCGATCGGCTTCTTGAAGTCGAGCAGCCGCTTTTCGAGATAACGCCACGACAGGTGCGCGAGCAGCACGGCGAGCGCGAATTGCAGCATCTCGGGCAGCGCTTCCCGGACGAATTCCGGAATCGGCACGTGTGAGAAGTGCGCGGGCAGCATGCCGAAACGCGCGGGAATCAGGTTGTGGAACAGGTAGAAGCCGTAGCTGATCGTGCCGAGATAGACGAGCGGCGCCCAGTCGAGCAGCGACACGACGGGATGCTCGGGTTCGCTGACGATCCACAGCATCAGCGCGCCGAGCGATGCCGACAGGCCGAGATCCGCGAGCCCCGCGACCGCGTCGGGCAACGCCGTGCACGCCGGCAGCACGAGGAAGAACACGACACCTGCCGCGCCGAGCCAGCCGGGCGGAATGCGGCGCAGGGTGGCCGGGCCGTGATCGGCGAGCGCCATTGCGCCGACGCCGCCGAGTGCGATCAGCGCGAAATTCCACGGGGAAAACGCGTAGATCAGCACCGGCGACGCGTCGGACAGGTAGAGCGCGAGATGCACGACCGCGCACAGCACGATGGCCGCGATGCCGAGCGCGACGTGTCGCGCGGCGGGTACCGCGAGCAGCGCGAGCGGCGCGATCAGATAGAACTGCTGTTCAACCGCGAGGCTCCAGAAGTGCGACGTGGAGCCCGGCCAGCCGTCCTTGACGACGCCGATCCAGTAATTCGACAGGAACACCGCGTGCCACGCGAGCCCGAGATTGACGCCGCGCTGGTAGAACAGCGCGTGCGCGATCGCGAGCGCGGCGAGCAGCAGGTAGTACACGGGGAAGATCCGCAGCGCGCGTTTCGCGAGGAACAGCGCCAGCGCGTGGCGGCGCGTCATCGTGCCGCACTCGAGCGCCTGGCGGTTGCGATGCAGCTCGCCGACGATCAGGAATCCGCTGATGAGGAAAAACGTCCACACGCCAAGCTTGCCGACGTCGACGGCAAGGACGTGGCCCTTGTGGGACAGGAAAACGAGGATGACGGCGATGGCTCGCAGGCCGTCGAGTCCTTTGACGTATCTGGCTTCGCGCATGGAGGCATCCGGGCATTGAGCGAGCCCAGTATAGGTGCGCAAATATCGAACGTAATTCGCGTTCGGACGCATACGTAACGAGGTTTTTCGACGTTCGAGCATCGGCGAAGTCGGTCGGGCGCAACAAAACCTGCGGGAAACCCCGCGAAAACGCATAAAAGTACTGCACGAAGCGTCAAGGCGCTTGTAGAATCCGGCGTTGAAGCGCGCGCATTGCACGCTTCGTGTATCCAACGAACGACCACACCTGGTAGGAGAAACATGGCGACTTCCGCAAAAAAGGTGGCCAAGAAGGCTGCCGCCGCACCGGCCAAGAAAGTGGCTGCTAAGAAAGTAGCGCCCGCGAAGAAAGTAGTGGCCAAGAAGGCCGCCGTCGCGAAGGCGCCCGCTGCTCCGACGCCGCTGAAGGACAAGTTCACGAAGGCATCGCTCGCAACGCACATCGCTGAGCGCGCAGCCGTGGAAGTGAAGGCGGTCAAGGCAGTGCTCGCCGCACTCGAGAACGTCGTGCTGGGCTCGGTCCACAAGAAGGGCGCAGGCGAGTTCACGCTGCCGGGTCTGCTGAAGATCACGGCACAAGTCGTGCCGGCGAAGAAGAAGCGCTTCGGCAAGGATCCGTTCACGGGCGAAGAGCGTTGGTTCCCGGCGAAGCCGGCCAGCGTGCGCGTGAAGGCACGTGCGCTGAAGAAGCTGAAGGACGCGGCGGCGTAATGCCGCGCAACGGCTGCCGATGCATGTCGGCAGCCGTTGCAGTGTCCGACGATCCCCGTACGCGAAAGCGTGCGGGGATTTTTATTGCGCTGCGCAAATCGTGCGGCAGCGATGTCCGGTTCGACGCGCAACGCGTGGCGAATGACGCACCGCGCCTGCGCAATGCCGAACGGCAATCTTCATTCACGCTTGCTGTTCTCCATTCGCGGCACGCCGTGCTCGTTGCATGCGCATCGTGACTGAATGCATTCCGACTGAAATCGTCGGGCAGGTGGCCGCCGCGCGCATCGCGATCGAGCGGCATCTCGGCGCGATGCTGGAGGCGATCCACCTGTTCGGATCGGCGCTCGACGGCGGATTGAAGCCGCGCAGCGACATCGACCTGCTGGTGACGGTGGCGGCGCGGCTCGACGAACCGGCACGGCGCGCGCTGATGCTCGACCTGCTCGCGGCGTCGTCACCGCCCGGTTGCGCAGGCGGCTTGCGTGCACTGGAGGTGACCGTCGTCGCGCACGGCGAGGTGGTGCCGTGGCGTCATCCGGCGCGGCGCGAATTGCAGTTCGGCGAGTGGCTGCGCCGCGATCTCGAAACCGGCATCGTCGAACCGGCGCTCGCCGATCACGATCTGGCGATCCTGTTGACGAAGGCGCGACAGCACAGTGTCGCGCTGGTCGGGCCGGTGCCCGCGTGTGATTTTGACGCCGCGCTTCTCGCTACCGTGGCGCAGTGGAACGCCGAACCGGACTGGCGCGGCGACGCGTGCAACGTGGTGCTCGCGCTTGCGCGCATCGGGTACAGCGCAGCGACCGGCAGGATCGCGCCCAAGGACGTCGCCGCGGCATGGGTGCTGGAGCGCCTGCCGGACGCGTACCGGCCGGTTGTAGCGGCTGCGCGTGCCCCCTGTCTCGATGGCGAAGCGGGCGCGGCGATCCTGTCGGGTGAACCGCTCGCCGCCTTCATCGGCTACGCGCGGCGGACCGTCGAATCGATGCGGTCGGCGTAGCGGCGGATGCCACGGTGCACGTGATCGGGTTGCGGGCCGACCCACCGCGGATCATGAGCGCTTGCGCAGACGCCGCACGCGCAAGCAGCCGATCGGGCGCTCGCCGGCGACTCGCGCGGCGCTAGACCGGCGCGCCGCCACGCATCCGAGGCACGACACGTTTCGTCAGCCCCCGGTGCCCTCATAGGCGGCCTTCAGCGCGGCGGCATCGAACTTGGTCATCTGCATCATCGCCGCGGCTACGCGCGCTGCCTTGACCGCGTCGCGGTCGGCCATCATCGGAATGAGATCGGCGGGAACGATCTGCCACGAGACGCCATAGCGGTCTCTCAGCCAGCCGCAGCCGTCCGCCGTGCCGCCGTTGTCGAGCAGGGCGCTCCAGTAGCGGTCGAGCTCCGCCTGATCGCCGCAACTGACCAGCAGCGAGATCGTATGGTTGAACGACTCCGTGCGCGTGTGGCTCATCGCGAAGAACGGCTGCCCGAACAGCTCGAATTCGACCATCCGGGTACCGTCGGTGCCGGGCACGGACGTGACGCGCACGACGCGCGTATCCGGAAAGATGCCTGCATAGAAGGCGGCTGCCTCTTCGGCTTCCGTCGAGTACCAGAGAAAAGGCGTGATCTTCTGAATCGTCATGGCGAATCTCCTGTCTGTATTGGCCGGGGCGCAAGCCGCGTGCCGACATCGGTACGACGGACGACGGCCGCCGAAATCGACATGCCGGGGCGAATGCGTCGTTGCGCAGAATGAACGACGACGGCAACTGCGGATGGTAGTCGCCTGGTGGAGAGATAGCGACCTGCCCGGGCATCCGGAAGCGGCGTTTCCGGCGCATTGCAGCCTCCAGGCGCCGCTGCCGGCCGGCGGTCGTGAGTCGCCATCGTCTCTGCTCGCCGGCCCGCGCAGGCCATTTCGACCGGCCGGCGACGGACGAAAAAAAAAGCCAGCCACGGTCGAAACCGAAGGCTGGCTTTCCAGTTCGGCGGCAAGGCGTCGGAGACGCCATGCACACCGGATACATCGTTTTTAGAACTTGTGGCGCAGGCCGAGAGCGACCATTTCTTGCGACTTCGTGCCGGCGAAGCCGTACGAGCCGATCGATGCTTGCGCTGCCGACGTCGTGCCGTCTGCGTTGAGCTGCGTGCCGCTTGCGTGCTGGTACGCGCCGACCAGGTACACGTCCGTGCGCTTCGACAGCGAGTAATCGCCGCCCAGCGAAACCTGATGGTACTTGGCGTCCGTGTTGCCGCTCGCCTTCGTGTACGAGTAGCCGAGGCCCAGCAGCAGCGGCGGCGTGACTTGATACGTCGCGAACGCGCGGCCCGTGTTGTACTTCTCGGTCGAGCCGAAGCCCGACGATGCGTCCGGCTTGTACTGCGAGTTGCTGTAGCCGAGGCCAAGCGTGACCGGGCCGATGACGTACTGGCCTGCGACTTGCGCGATGGCGATCGACTTCGCCGACACGTAACCCGCGTTGATCGGGCCGTCGACGATGTTGTCCGACGTCGTCGACGTCCAGTTGTTGCGGACGCCTGCCGACGGCGTCGGGTTGTTCGCGTAGAAGTAGCCAGCAGCAACGCCGATCGGGCCGTTGTTGTATGCGGCTGCGACCGACCACGTCTGGCCCGAACCCGTCTTGCCTGCAACACCGCCGAGGGCGTACATGCCTTCGACCTGGAGGCCGGCGAACACCGGCGACGTGTACTTGATCGCGTTGCTGACGCGCAGGCTGTTGTCGTTGTTGTCGACGTCGCCCGGCGTTGCGAACGTGCTGCCGAAGTAGTTGTCAGCCGTGACTGCCTGGACCAGATCGACGACCGGGTCGTACTGGCGGCCGAGCGTCAGCGTACCGTATTGCTTGCTTTCGAGGCCGACGAATGCCTGACGACCGAACATGCGACCGCCCTGGTTCAGGTGGCCCGTGCCCGGATCAAAACCGTTTTCCAACTGGAAGATCGCCTTCAGGCCACCGCCGAGGTCTTCTGCGCCTTTCAGGCCGAAGCGGCTGCCTTGCAGGTTGCCCGACAGCATTTGCCACGAGTTGATGCCTTGGCCGTTATTGCCGTGAACGTAGGCGATCGACGTGTCGATCACGCCGTACAGCGTCACGCTCGATTGAGCGTGAGCAGCGCCAGCGGCGCCCAGCAGGGCGAGCGAGAGGGTCGAGAGAGCGAGTTTCTTCATCGTTGAGTTTCTCCACGCAAGTGATTCATCGTTATTTGTTGCGGATTGGAGAATAGCTCAGTGCCATCGACGCAAGAAAGCTTAAAAAATAAAGTGTCTCGAAAAGGTAACAGCATCAAAAAGTCTATATATATCAAGCACATCAACGACTGTTCCTGTTTTTGAAATAGTTGACATTTGCTGCGGTGCGATTGTTTCGATAGATGTTGCACATTGCAGCAGAGGGCCTGTTTCGGCCGGTTGGCGCACGAAATGAGGGTGGGCAAACGTTTGCGATTGCAGCGACCAACGCGCCGGCATGCAAGGAACGCGTCAACGCCGCGCGAATGCGCGGCGGACAGCGTGGTTGGCGGGGTGACAAAGCGGCCGGAAGGGGGCGTTTCGATGCGGCAGTGTGTGCGATGCGGATTGTGCGGCCGCTTTTGCGCGGCGTGTGCGAATCAGTCGTCGTGCATGCGGCCGGCGGCGCGATCGGTTTGAGCGGGCGCGGCCGACGCGACGCCGGCGGGCCGATGCGCGTTGCCGCGGGCCGCCGCGAATTCCGCGCCGAGCAGCAGCACGACCGCGGAGAAGTACAGCCACATCAGCAGGACCGCGAACGATCCGGCCGCGCCGAACGCACTGGCCGTGCCCGCATGCGCGAGGTACAGCGCGAACAGCTTCTTGCCGCCGGAGAACAGGATCGCGGACACGATGCCGCCGATCGCGGCGTCGCGCCACGCGACGCGCGCATCGGGCAGGAACTTCATCAACGCCGCGAACGCGGCCGCGAGCACCGCGATGCCGACGAAGAACTGCACGAGGTTCGTGACGACGACATACGGCGAATTGCCCAGCAGCCAGGTGCCGACGAACGTGATCGCGGTGTCGAGCACGAGCGACACGATCAGCAGGAACGCGACGCCGAGCACGAGCCCGAACGAGATCAGCCGCACGCGCACGAGCCCGAGCATGCTCGACCAGCGGTTTTCGGTGGCCGGCCAGATCACGCTGAGCGCGGCGCTGAGCGACGCGAAGGTGGCCGACGCGCCGATCGCGAGCGCGGCGAACGAGATCAGCGTCGCGAGGCCGCCGCGCTCGCCCGCGCGGTGCGCGTTCTGCACGATCGTCTGGATGCTGGCCGCCGCGTCGTTGCCGATCAGCTGGTGCGCCTGCTCGAACACCTGGCCGCGCGCGGCGTCGTCGCCGTAGAACCAGCCGGCCACCGCGATCACCATCACGAGCATCGGCGCGAGCGAGAACGCGGAGAAAAACGCGATGCCCGCGGCCATCGCGGAGCAGCGGTCGGACGAGAAGCGCTTGAATGCGGTGAGGGCCCAGTTGGCCTGTCGTTGGGCGAGGCGGGTTGCCTCGGTGGTGATCTGTCGTTTCATGCGTGGTCGGTGGCGGTACGAGGCGCCGATCAAGGTTGGCGACTGGACTAGTCTTAAAAGGGCAATGCAATTAATCGGACAAGTCCGTATTGATCCGAGGATACGGCCATAGTTGCACGAACTGTCTATAATTCCTTTCAGTTTCCCCACCCCCACAATAACGCCGAGACCGCCATGCTACAAATGTCCCGGCGCCAGTTCCTGAAGGTGACGGCCACGTCGCTTGCCGGATCGAGTCTTGCCCTGCTGGGCTTTTCTCCGTCCGAAGCGCTGGCCGAAGTCCGACAGTACAAGCTGGCGCGCACAGTCGAAACGCGCAACACCTGTCCTTACTGTTCAGTGGGTTGCGGCATCCTCATGTACAGCCTCGGAGACGGCGCGAAGAACGCGCAGCCGAGCATCATCCACATCGAAGGCGATCCCGACCATCCCGTCAATCGCGGCACGCTGTGCCCGAAGGGCGCGAGCCTGATCGACTTCATCCACAGCCCGAGCCGCCTGACGCACCCCGAATACCGGGCGCCCGGCTCGGACAAGTGGGAACCGATCTCGTGGAACGATGCGCTCGACCGGATCGCGAAGCTGATGAAGGCCGACCGCGACGCGAACTTCGTCGAGACGGCGGAAGACGGCGCGAAGGTCAACCGCTGGCTCACGACCGGCATGCTGGCCGCGTCGGCCGGCAGCAACGAGGTCGGCTACCTGACGCACAAGACTGTCCGCAGTCTGGGAATGCTCGCATTCGACAATCAGGCGCGTGTCTGACATGGCCCGACGGTGGCAGGTCTTGCCCCGACGTTTGGCCGTGGAGCGATGACGAACCATTGGGTCGACATCAAGAACGCGGACGTGATTCTCGTGATGGGCGGCAATGCAGCCGAGGCCCATCCATGCGGGTTCAAGTGGGTAACGGAGGCGAAGGCGCACCGCAAGGCGCGGCTGATCGTCGTCGACCCGCGCTTTACGCGTACGGCCTCGGTGGCCGACTACTACGCGCCGATTCGCACCGGCACCGACATCGTCTTCCTGGGCGGCGTCATCAACTATCTGCTGACGAACGACAAGATCCAGCATGAGTACGTGAAGAACTACACGGACTTCTCGTTCATCGTGCGCGAGGATTACGCGTTCAACGACGGCATCTATTCCGGCTACGACGCCGAGAAACACGCGTACCCGGACAAATCGAGCTGGGACTACGAGCGCGGCGACGACGGTTTCGCGAAGGTCGATCCGACGCTGCAGCATCCGCGTTGCGTGTACAACCTGTTGAAGCAGCACTACGCGCGCTATACGCCGGACATGGTCCAGCAGGTCTGCGGCACGCCGAAGGAGAAGTTCCTGAAGGTGTGCGAGATGCTCGCCACCACGGCTGTTCCCGGCCGTGCCGGCACGGTGCTGTACGCGCTCGGCTGGACGCACCACTCGATCGGCGCGCAGATCATCCGCACCGGCGCGATGGTGCAGTTGCTGCTCGGCAACATCGGCATCGCGGGCGGCGGGATGAACGCGCTGCGCGGCCACTCGAACATCCAGGGGTTGACCGACCTCGGGCTGATGTCGAACCTGCTGCCGGGCTACATGACGCTGCCGATGCAGGCCGAGCAGGATTTCGACGGCTACATCGCGAAGCGCGTGCAGCAGCCGCTGCGGCCGAACCAGTTGAGCTACTGGAAGAACTACAAGGCGTTCCACGTCAGCTTCATGAAGTCGTGGTGGGGCGACGCGGCGACCGCCGAGAACAACTGGGGCTACGACTACCTGCCGAAGCTGGACAAGCAGTACGACCTGCTGCAGACGATCGAGCTGATGAATGCCGGCAAGATGAACGGCTACATCTGCCAGGGCTTCAACCCGCTCGCGGCGGCGCCGTCGAAGGTGAAGACGGCCGCGGGGCTCGCGAAGCTGAAGTGGCTCGTGATCATGGATCCGCTTGCGACCGAGACGTCCGAGTTCTGGAAGCATCACGGCGACTACAACGATGTCGATGCGTCGAAGATCCAGACCGAGGTGTTCCGTTTGCCCACCACGTGCTTTGCGGAGGAAAACGGCTCGCTCGTGAGTTCCAGCCGCGTGCTGCAATGGCACTGGAAGGGCGCGGAGCCGCCGGGCGAGGCGAAGAGCGATCTCGAGATCATGTCGGGGCTGTTCCTGCGCATGCGCAAGATGTACCAGACGGATGGCGGCAAGTATCCGGACCCGATCGTGAACCTGACCTGGCCGTACGCGAACCCGGAAAACCCGACGCCCGAAGAGCTCGCGATGGAGTTCAACGGCCGTGCGCTCGTCGATCTGCCCGACCCGAAGGATCCGGCCAAGACGCTCGTGAAGAAGGGCGAGCAGCTGGCCGCGTTCGCGCAGCTGAAGGACGACGGCACGACCGCGAGCGGTTGCTGGATCTTCTGCGGTGCATGGACGCAGGCCGGCAACCAGATGGGGCGGCGCGACAACTCGGATCCGACCGGCATCGGCCAGACCCTGAACTGGGCGTGGGCGTGGCCGGCGAACCGGCGGATCCTGTACAACCGCGCATCGTGCGACGTGAGCGGCAAGCCGTTCGACCCGACCCGCAAGCTGATCGGCTGGAACGGCAAGGCGTGGACGGGACCCGACATCCCCGATTTCAAGGCGGACGAACCGCCCGAGAACGGGATGGGGCCGTTCATCATGAATCCGGAAGGTGTCGCGCGCTTCTTTGCGCGGGCGGGGATGAACGAAGGTCCGTTCCCCGAGCACTACGAGCCGTTCGAGACGCCGATCGGCACGAACCCGCTGCACCCGAACAACCCGCAGGCGCTGAACAACCCGGCCGCCCGCGTGTTCCCGGACGACCGCGCGGCGTTCGGTCAGGCACCGGAGTTCCCGCACGCCGCGACGACTTACCGGCTGACCGAGCATTTCCACTACTGGACCAAGCATGCGCGGCTGAATTCGATCATCCAGCCCGAGCAATTCGTCGAGATCGGCGAAGACCTCGCGAAGGAAGTCGGCGTCGCGCACGGCGAACGCGTGAAGGTGTCGTCCAAGCGCGGCTACATCATCGCGGTCGCGCTCGTCACCAAGCGGATCAAGCCGCTGACGGTCGACGGCAAGAAGGTCCAGACGGTCGGTATCCCGTTGCACTGGGGCTTCAAGGGTCTGACGAAGCCCGGCTATCTCGCCAATACCCTGACTCCGTCCGTGGGTGACGGCAACTCGTACACACCGGAATTCAAGTCGTTCCTGGTGAAGGTCGAAAAGGCGTAAGGGGAAAGAGATGGCATTGCAATCGCTGGATATCAAGCGCGTCTCGGCCACCACGACGCCACCGCCCACGGTGCGCGAACCGGTGACCGGGAGCGTCGCGAAGCTGATCGACGTATCGAAGTGCATCGGCTGCAAGGCATGCCAGACGGCGTGCATGGAGTGGAACGACCTGCGCGACGAGGTCGGCACCAACGTCGGCGTGTACGACAACCCGGCCGACCTGACCGAACACTCGTGGACGGTGATGCGGTTCTCCGAATACGAGAACCCGGCAGGCGACCTCGAATGGCTGATCCGCAAGGACGGCTGCATGCACTGCGAGGATCCGGGCTGCCTGAAGGCGTGTCCGTCGCCGGGCGCGATCGTGCAGTACAACAACGGGATCGTCGATTTCCACGAGGAGAACTGCATCGGTTGCGGCTATTGCGTGACCGGTTGCCCGTTCAACGTTCCGCGGATCTCGAAGAAGGATCATCGCGCGTACAAGTGCACGCTCTGTTCCGACCGCGTCGCGGTCGGCCAGGAACCGGCCTGCGTGAAGACCTGCCCGACGGGCGCGATCGTGTTCGGCACCAAGGAGGACATGAAGCAGCACGCGGCCGAGCGGATCGAGGACCTGAAGGAGCGCGGCTTCGAGCATGCGGGGCTGTACGACCCGCAGGGCGTCGGCGGCACGCACGTGATGTACGTGCTGCACCACGCCGACAAACCGTCGCTGTACCACGGGCTGCCCGACAATCCGTCGATCAGCCCGATGGTGAAGCTGTGGAAGGGCATCGCGAAGCCGCTCGCGGTGGCCGGCATCGCGCTGACGGCGCTCGCCGGGTTCTTCCACTACGTCCGGGTCGGTCCGAACGAGGTGAGCGACGCAGAAGAATCGGCCGCGCGCGACGAGGCGCGACGCATCACGGAGGACGCGAAATGAAGCACGACGACCCCAACCTGATCGTCCGCTACTCGGCGAACGAGCGCACGAACCACTGGATCACCGCGATCACGTTCGTGTTGCTCGCGCTGTCCGGGCTCGCGCTGTTCCATCCGTCGATGTTCTGGCTGACCGCGCTGTTCGGCGGCGGCCAGTGGACGCGGATCCTGCATCCGTTCGTCGGCCTCGTGATGTTCGTGTCGTTCGCGATCCTGGTCGTGCGCTTCTGGCACCACAACGCGCTCGATGCGGACGACCGGCAGTGGCTGAAGCAGATCGGCGACGTGCTGACCAATCAGGAAGACAAGCTGCCGCCCGTCGGCCGCTATAACGCCGGGCAGAAGCTGCTATTCTTTACGTTGGTGGCGTGCCTGCTGTTGCTCCTGCTGTCGGGGGTCGTGATCTGGCGGCGCTACTTCTCGTTCTACTTCCCGATCGGGGTGATCCGCGCGGCCGCTGTCGTGCATGCCGTGGCGGCCTTCGTGCTGATCGCGAGCATCATCGTGCACATTTACGCGGCGTTGTGGGTGAAGGGCTCGATCGGCGCGATGGTGCGTGGCACCGTCACGCTGGGCTGGGCTCGCAAGCATCACCCGAAGTGGTTCCGTGAAAGCGTGAAATAACGCACCGGACCGGGGCGGCTCGCCGATCGCGGCGGGCCTCGCCCCGTTGCCCGTCGGAACTGCCAGAAGCGCCGACCTGTCGGCGCTTGTTTATTTGGAAGATATATTTGTGACACAACGTATTCTCGAACCGACCGAGATCTCGGCACTCGATCATTCGGCCATTCCGCGCTTTCGCCTGCCGGAGCGTGCCACCGCGTTCTCGGCGCGCGCCGCGCGGCTGCGCAAGCTCGCCGACCTGAACCCGATCAGCGGCTACCTGCGGCTGATGGCCACCGTCGCCGATGCGCAGCATGCGACGCTGCAGACGCTGGAGCTGCCGCTGCCGTCGCAGGAAGCGATCGCGCGCGCGCAGCAGCATTCGATGCCGCTCGTGCCGGCGCTCGACGGCGAGCGCGATCCGCGATGGCGCGCCGTGCTGTACGAACTGCTCGACCGCGTCGAGGGCGCCGGGCTCGTCAACCCGTCGCTCGCGAGGCTGCTCGACCGGCTGCGCCTGATGGCGCCCGCCGAACTCGACGCGCAGGCCGACGCGATCCTCGCGCTGCGCTTCGCGGAGGTCGACCCGGCCACCGCACCGTTCCTGATGGCCGCGCTGCAGGTCGTGTGGACGGACCTCGCGAGCCGCGTGTCGCCGGCCGACGTTCCGTATCTCGACCAGCCGGGGCTGTGCCCCGTCTGCGGCACGCATCCGGTCGCCAGCGTCGTGCGGGTCGGCGGCCAGTTCCAGGGCTACCGTTTCCTGCAGTGCGGGCTGTGCACGACCGAGTGGCACATGGTGCGCACGAAGTGTTCGCATTGCGATTCGACGAAGGGCATCGCGTATCACGGGATCGAGGGCGGCAGCGAAGCCGTCAAGGCCGAATCGTGCGACGAGTGCAAGACCTATCGCAAGATCGGCTATCAGGAGAAGGACTACGAGTTCGAGCCGCTGGCGGACGATCTCGCGAGCCTCACGCTCGATCTGCTGATGAACGAGGCCGGCTATCAGCGCAGCTCGCCGAATCCGCTGCTGTGGCCGGATGTGTCGCGGGAAGCGGAGTGACGGCAGGGGGCCGGGGGCGGTGCGCGAGCGCCGGCTTCGGCCGTCTGCGAAGCATCAGACGGGAGCCACCACGACGTGACCGAACCGGGTTTGAATGAACTGAATGCCGTGCTGGCGCGCGTGCCGTCGGTCGAGCGCGTGCTGTCGTCGGCGCCGCTGCAACCGTTGCTCGCCGACTATGGCCGCACACGCGTGCTGAACGCCGTGCGCGCCGAACTCGAACGCTGGCGCACCGCGGCGCAGCATGACCCGGCGGCGGCCGAGCCGCTCGACGAGCCGCGCATCGCCGCGGCCGTCGCACGCACGCTGGCCGCGCAGAGCGCCGGTGCCGTGCGCGCGGTGTTCAACCTGACCGGTACCGTGCTGCACACGAACCTCGGGCGCGCGCTGCTGCCCGACGACGCGGTGCGCGCGGTGGTCGACGCGCTCACGCGGCCCGTCAACCTCGAATTCGATCTCGCCACGGGCCGCCGCGGCGATCGCGACGACCTGATCGACGATCTGCTGTGCGAACTGACGGGCGCCGAAGCCGCGACCGTCGTCAACAACAACGCGGCAGCCGTGCTGCTGACGCTGTCGGCGCTCGCGACGAAGCGCGAAGTCGTCGTGTCGCGCGGCGAGCTGGTCGAGATCGGCGGCGCGTTCCGCATTCCCGACATCATGAGCCGTGCCGGTGCAAGGCTGCGCGAGGTCGGTACGACCAACCGTACCCATCTGCACGATTACGCGGATGCGATCGGCCCGCGCACGGCGCTGCTGATGAAGGTGCACTGCAGCAACTACGCGATCAGCGGCTTCACGAAGGAGGCGACGCTCGCCGAACTCGCGCCGCTCGCGCGCGAGCACGGGCTGCCGGTCGCCGTCGATCTCGGCAGCGGCACGCTCGCCGACCTGTCGTCATGGGGGCTGCCGCACGAGACGACCGTGCAGGAAACCGTCGCCGCCGGCGCAAACGTTGTCACGTTCAGCGGCGACAAACTGCTCGGTGGGCCGCAGGCCGGCCTGATCGTCGGCGATCGCGCACTGGTCGCGAAGATCAAGAAACATCCGCTCAAGCGCGCGCTGCGCGTCGGCAAGCTGACACTCGCGGCGCTCGAACCCGTGCTGCGTCTCTATCAGGCGCCCGAATTCCTGCGCGACCGGCTCACGACGCTGCGCCTGCTGACGCGTCCGCGGCATGAGATCGCCGAAGCCGCCGAACGCGTGCGTCCGGTGTTGCAGGCCGCGCTCGGCAGCGGCTTCGACGTGACGGTCGAGCCGATGTTCAGCCAGATCGGCAGCGGCGCGCTGCCGGTCGACCAGTTGCCGAGCGCCGGGCTCGTCGTGCGCACGGCGGACGGCAAGCGCGGCGGCCGCGCGCTCGCGCAGCTCGAGAAACGGCTGCGCGAATGGCCGCGACCGGTGATCGGCCGCGTTGCCGATAATGCGTTGCGGCTCGACTTGCGTTGTCTCGAAGCCGCCGACGAAGCGGCGTTCGTCGCGCAATGCGTGCCGTTCGCAGGGCCCGCTGCATGATCGTCGGTACCGCCGGACACATCGACCACGGCAAGACGACGCTCGCGCGTGCGCTGACCGGTGTCGACACCGACCGCCTGAAGGAAGAGAAGGCGCGCGGCATCTCGATCGAACTCGGTTACGCGTACACGCCGCTCGACAACGGCGACGTGCTGGGCCTGATCGACGTCCCGGGCCACGAGAAGCTGATTCATACGATGGCGGCCGGCGCGTGCGGGATCGACTTCGCGCTGCTCGTGATTGCCGCCGACGACGGCGTGATGCCGCAGACGCGCGAGCATCTCGCGATCCTGCAACTGCTCGGCGTGACGCACGGCGCCGTCGCACTGACGAAATGCGATCGCGTCGACGCCGTGCGCGTCGCCCAGGTGCGCGACGAGATCGCCGCATGGCTGCACGACTCGACGCTGGCTGGCGTGCCGATATTCGAAACGCGCGCGACGGCCGTGGACGATCCGGGCGTCGCCGCGTTGAAGCGTCACCTGGCCGACGCGGCGATCGCGTGGCGCGCCCGCCGCGACGACGGCCTGTTCCGGCTCGCGGTCGATCGCGTGTTTACGCTCGCGGGGCAGGGGACCGTCGTGACGGGCACCGCATTCGCGGGCCGTGTCGCGACGGGCGACACGCTCGCGATCGTGCGCACGGGCGGCGCGGCCCGCGTGCGCAGCATCCATGCGCAGAACCGGCCGGTCGAGGCCGGCCGCGCGGGCGAGCGTTGCGCACTGAATCTCGCCGGCGTCGACAAGGCCGATGTCGAGCGCGGCGATACCGTCGCCGATGCGCGGCTCGTCGCGACGTCGCCGCGCGTGGACGTCGAGCTGACGCTGCTCGCGGATGCCGGGCTGACGCTGACGCACTGGGCGCCGCTGCACGTGCATCTCGGCACGCTGCATCGCGTCGCGCATGTCGCACTGCTCGACGGCGACACGCTCGCGGCCGGTCAGCGGATGCGCGTGCAACTGGTGTTCGACGAACCGGTGTTCGCGCTGCCGGGCGACCGGTTCATCGTCCGCAATCCGCAGGCGACGCGCACCGTCGGCGGCGGTCGCGTGCTCGATCCGTTCGGGCCGGCGAACAAGCGTCGCACGCCCGCGCGCCGCGCGTGGCTCGATGCGCTCGCCATGTGGCTCGACACAGGGCGCCTCGATGCGCTGCTCGCGCAGGCACCGCTCGGCATCGCGCGCACGATGCTCACGCATCTGACGGGCTTTGCGCCGAACGCGCTGGTGTTGCCGGAAGACGCGCTGGCGATCGGGCAGCGCGATGCCGCGTCGAACGACGGCGCGGTGATTGCGCATGCGCACTGGCGCGCGCTGCAGACGCGGGCGATCGATACGCTGCGCGCGTATCACGAGCGCGCGCCCGACGAGCAGGGGCTCGACGCCGCGCGCCTGCGGCGGATGGCTGCGCCGCTCGTTGGCGATGCGCTGTGGCGCGCGCTCGTCGATGCGGCGGTGGCCGGTGGCGAAGTCGCGCGCAGCGGGCCGTGGCTGCATCTCCCGTCGCATTCGGTGAACCTCGAGCCGCACGAGGAAGGGCTGGCGCGGCAACTGCTGCCGCTGATTCATGCGGGGCGCTTCGATCCGCCGTGGGTGCGCGACCTGGCTCGCGACACGGGCGCGGCCGAGGACGCGGTGCGCACGCTGCTGCGCAAGCTCGCGCGGCGCGGCGACGTGCACCAGGTCGTGCGCGACCTGTTCTATCACGCGGACGTCGTGCGCGAACTTGCCGAACTGGTCGCGCATCTCACGCCGTCGCCCGGCGCGGGGCTCGATGCCGCGACGTTCCGCGACGCGACGGGGCTCGGCCGCAAGCGCGCGATCCAGATTCTCGAGTTCTTCGATCGGGTTGGGTATACTCGCTTCCACCGCGATCTTCACTTCCTGCGGCCTGACAGCGGTTGGGTGGGTATTCAGGAGTAGGCGCTCGTTGTTCTTCTGGTTCTTTTCCCGAGGAAGGCATTCGTATCCGGTGGTACGGCCGGGCTTCAAACCCGGTTGGGGGTGTCAGACACTCCCGGGTCGGTTCGACTCCGGCTGCCTTCCGCCATTCCGTCTTCTTGCGATTCAATGCGCTTCGGATAGCGGGCAATTGCGTCATGGGCCGACGCTGTAAAGCGGCCATGATCGAGCAAACTTGATCGGGAGAATCACTGAAAGTTTGCGAATTATTTTCCGGCTATAGTGGAATCACTGGGGGTAGGCGTGGCGCTTCTTGCCGATACCGACCAGGTCATGACTGTAGACGGGTGCTGTATGAAAAATAAAATCGAAAAGACCGCCGGACCGATCTGGGGTGTGGCAGCTGGATTGCTTCTTGCCGCCGCAGGACTGAGTCTCGGCATCTTCCCGACGTCCCTGCACAGCTCGGGAACCGCAAACGACTTCATGGCGTCCGGTGCTGCGATGCTGGGCATCTTCCTCGTCGTCTATTCCATGCACGAGTTACGAAGAAAGCGCTCGCACTGAGCGTTCGCGCGTCGTTGCCCACGAAACACGACTCGAGCCGGCCGACGGCTCATGAATGCGCTCGTCCGCGATACGTACGAGCCATACGGGATTTCGTGCGCGCTACGACTTGAGGATTTCGTGCTTGTAGACGAGCTCGACGATGCGTTTCGTCGGGATGCTCGCGCGCAATGCGTCGACGCCGTCGATCGGAAACCACCGGCATTGCTCGATCTCGTTGTTCGGTTGCGGCGTGTGGTCCGGGCCGACTTCCGTGAAGAACACGTGATGGATTTTCGCGAGCCCGGTGAATTGCATCGAGTACACCAGATGCTGGCCGGTGACGCCGGTTTCTTCGCACAACTCGCGATGTGCGGCTTCGAGCGGCGTTTCCCCGCGCTTGATCGTGCCGCCGGGCAGCGCCCAGCGCGACGACGCGCGCGCGACGAGCAGCACGTGTCCATCGCGGTAGCAGACGATCGTCGCCCGTTCTTTAATAAGTACTTCGGTCGATTGAGGGGAATTCATAGGCTCAGGGGCATGGACTCTGGCGAGATTCTAACCAGCGTTTATCGCGGAGCCAAGGCGGCATCGGCGGAAACCGTTCGATCGAGCGATCAGCACCGCGATTGCGCCGATAAGTCGAAGCTGCTCCCGGTGTGCGAATTGCCCGCGAATCGGCTGAAAAAGGGGCGTTTACAGGCGGATTCGCCCGGCCGGTGCGGCGCATACTTGAGGCCCTGACGACCAGACCGGACCCGGCCATGACTACCTTAAGCATGCAAACGATCGTTTGCGGCAAGACCATTCAGGTAGCGCTGATGACCGATATGGCGACGGCCAGTATTTTCGTGATGAACAATGACGACGGTACCCATCAGCCGCGGATCATGAAGGTTCGCCAGTACCTCGATGCGGGTATGACGGGTGAGGATGTCGTCCGCCATGTGTTGAATATCGTGGTGGCGTCGATCGAGCGGCGTGGCCAGCTTTGGGCGCACTGAACGTCTTCCGGGCAGTCGTCTGCCCGACGTCGGCGCTGCAGCGGGTGGCTCGACAGGGGATTCGGCGAGGATGGCGAGACGCAGGGTAGAGCCTGCGATCGGATCGGAAGCAATCGGCGATCGCATCCACGTGCTGAACGATGTGTGAGCAGCGATGTGGCGTCGGCACCCTACCCGACGCATCGGCTCCACGTTTCGCAAGCGGCAACGAGACAGAAGGGCGATACAAAAGCAATCAGGATCACGACGGCAGCGCAGCGTCGGCTCGAACTTCGGGCCGGGCGGCGCGCTACCGCCTGGGGTGTTTCATCTCCTCGGCTTCCATTGCCGCGGTGCGTTCCTCGCTCGCGGAAACAGGTTCCATGGCCTCGTCGATCGAGGCCAATGCGTATTCGCAGGCCAGCTTGGTTTCCTCGACGTCGGCGTCAGGCTCCTCGTCGTCGTTGAGCGGCGGCTCGAGCATGTCTTTGAGCATCGTCGCCAGTTCCGGGGTGTCCCAGGGTTCGCCGCGTTGCTCCTTCTTCCTGATGTAGTGCCGGATCTCCGCATCCTGTTCGGGTGTCAGTGGCAGGTGCCGAAAGGTGCTGCTTGGGTTGGCATCGATCATGATGGTGCTCCGAAGTCCGGCGGGGTCCCGGTTTGGCTGCTTCCCGGGATCTCCGTGCCGGAAAAACGATAAGGATGACCGATCGACTCGCGAGCGAGGCCGGGCCAGGGCGACTCGCGCGACGGTCGGCGTCGCGAATACTGCTCGCCGAGCGGATGCGCCATCGAATGCTCGGACGTGCGTGGCAGGTTCTTATTTGCGGAAGTTCGGATCATGGATCCGGTCGAGGCGAGCGAACAGCTCATTGATCTGGTATTCGAGTACCTTGTTTCGCTCGAATCGTGTCCGGAGTGCGTTGAGCTTGACTCGCCAATACGCCGGATCGTTCACTGGCGATCGGTTCGTGAAGGCGTCGTGTGTTTGCTCGAGCAGTCCGATCGCGCCCCTAATGTGAGCCAGTTCGCGCTCCACATCGCAGTACCAGCTCATTTTCCGACTCCCGGTTATGGTTCGATTCTTGGTTTTTTGTACGGCGAGTGCGTTCGATTTCACTCGAAGGCCGCCGCACGGGCCAATTTCGAGCGGTGTTGTCGTCCGTGCCCGCAGGCAGGATCTCGACCACTGTGTCGAAGCCTGCGTCGTCGTCATGCGGGCGGTCGTGTTGCGCCGGCGCATGGGGCAAATGAGCGCGCAATATTCGAATCCACGATAGAGATGCGCGCTCATGACGAGCTGCTGAACTCTGAACGTTCGGCCGCGACGAATCGCAGGGCGAACGCATCCGGCCTGTATCGCCGTGTGTGGCGCGACGGGGGGACGAAAGACTTAGCGCTGCGTGCGACAGTGGGCGCGCTGCAGCAAGAGGGAAGAGGGAGGGCGAGCAGTCGAACGGATCACGACTGCCCGGATGAGTTCATCATACGCGCGTCGTCCTTCGGGTGCCCGGCTTATTTCGGGCGGCGCGGATTGCCGTTGGTACGCGGTGTCCGGCGCGGTCGGGGTGCGCTGGCGGTCGGCGTTCGGGCCGACCGGCGCGGTGCCTGAAACACCGCGCGGATGCCACGTATCGGGTCCTTACTTCTTTTCCGGCAGGAACCAGTTCATCACCAGCGCGCAGATGCCGCCCGTCGCGACGCCCGATTCCAGCACGTTCTTCAGCGCGTGCGGCAGGCTGTTGAGAATGTCCGGTACCTGCGACACGCCGAGGCCGAGCGCCAGCGACACCGCGATGATCAGCAGCGCGCGGCGGTCGAGCTGGACGCCCGCGAGAATGTTGATGCCCGAGGCGGCCACCGCGCCGAACATCACCATTGCCGCGCCGCCGAGCACGGGCTCCGGCACGGCCTGCAGCACGCCGGCGACGACCGGGAACAGGCCGAGCACCACGAGCATCCCCGCGATCCAGATGCCGACATGGCGGCTCGCGACGCCGGTGATCTGGATCACGCCGTTGTTCTGCGCGAACACGGAGCTCGGGAACGTGTTGAACACGCCGGCCAGCAGCGAATTCGCGCCGTTGACGAGCACGCCGCCCTTGATTCGTTGCATCCACACCGGGCCTTCGACCGGTTCGTTCGAGATCTTGCTGGTGGCCGTCACGTCGCCGATCGCCTCGAGCGACGTGACGAGGTAGATGATCAGCATCGGCACGAACAGCGACCACGAGAAACCGATGCCGAAGTGCAGCGGCGTCGGCACCTGGAACAGCGCGGCCTGGTGCATGCCGGTGAAGTCGAGGCGGCCGAGGAACGCGGCCGCGAGGTAGCCGATCACGAGCGCGATGACGAGCGCGGTGCTGCGCACCCAAATGATCGGCACGCGGTTCAGCAGGATGATCGTGCCGAGCACGAGGCCGGACAGCGTCAGGTTCTCCGCGCTCGCGAACGTGCCCTTGGCCATCGCGCCATAACCGCCGCCCATGCTGATGAGGCCGACCTTGATCAGCGTGAGGCCGATCAGCAGCACGACGATGCCGGTGACGAGCGGCGTGATCAGGCGCTTCACGAACGGCAGGATGCGCGACACGCTCATCTCGACGAACGACCCGGCAATCACGACGCCGAAGATCGCGGCCATCACGGTCTCGACCGGCGTGCCCTGCTTGACCATCAGGCTGCCGCCGGCGATCAGCGGGCCGACGAAGTTGAAGCTGGTGCCCTGGACGATCAGCAGACCGGCGCCCAGCGGGCCGAAGCGCTTGCACTGGACGAAGGTGGCGATGCCGGAAATCACCAGCGACATCGACACGATCAGGGTCGTATCGCGGCTGGACACGCCGAGCGCCTGGCAGATCAGCAGGCCGGGCGTGACGATCGGCACGATGATCGCCAGCAGGTGCTGTAGCGCGGCGACGAAGGCGACCATCGGCGCCGGCCGGTCGTTCGGGCCGTAGACGAGGTCGCGGGCCGATGCTGCGGCGTCGGCGCCGTGGGCGGCGGGTTGGGCGGAGGAGGCGGGTTGCATGGCGAGCGGGCCGGACAAGGTGGAAAGTGCGGCATTTTATCCGAAGGGCCCGCCGTCGCCGTCGGGGCGCGCGGCAATAGCCGGGATCCGGCCGACGGCGAAAACGGCGACGGATCGGCGCCCGCTTGGCCGCGACCGCGGCGCCCGTCGATCAGCGGGTTTGCCGGGAGGCGACCGTGGCCGTCGTCGCGGTCGCGCTGAAGCCGGGCAAATCGGGAATCCGCTGCGCCATGAACTGCAGGAACGTGCGGGTCCGCAGCGGCAGATATCGGCGCGACGCATACACGAGGTGCAGCGCATGCGGCGGAACCATGTCCCACTTCGGCAGTAGCCGGACGAGCTGCCCGGTGTCGATCAGATCCTGGACGAGCCACGCCGGCGCGCTGCCCACCGCGTTCCCGGCCAGAAAGCACTCCCGCAGCGCAATCGAGCTGTTCACGCGATACCGGCCGCGTACCGGGACGGCGACCTTGTCGTCGCCGCGGGCAAATTCGAGTTCGCTTCCGATGATGTCCGCGCGCGCGTAACCGACGTACTCGTGCGCCGCCAGGTCTTCCGGCCGGCGGATCCTGGGTGCCTGCGACAGATACGCCGGCGCGGCCACCAGCAGGCGCGGCGACGACGCGATGTGTCGCGCGACGACATCCGGCGGCAGCACGTGACCGAGGCGAATGGCGACATCGACGCCTTCCTCGACCAGATCGATCACGCGATCGGTCAGGTGCAGTTCGACGTCGATCTCCGGCCACGCGGCGAGGAATTCGAGCACGAGCGCGTTCAGCCTCAGCTCGCCCAGCCCCAGCGGCGCGTTGACGACCAGCTTGCCGACCGGCCGCAGCGTTTGCCCGCGCACCTCGGCCACGGCGCCGGCGTATTCGTCGAGCACGCGCTTGCAGCGGTCGTAGAAGCGGCGGCCTTCGTCGGTCGGCGCGAGGCTGGTGGTCGAGCGTTCGAGCAGGCGGACGCCCAGTTCCTTTTCGAACGCGGCGACGATCTTGCTGATCGTCGGCTGGCCGGTGCCTTCCTCTCGAGCGACCGCCGAAAAATTGCCCAGCTCGATCGCGCGGACGAACACGCGCATGGATCGCAGCGAATCCATCTTATTCCTTTATGGCATGAACCCTATTCAAGTTTCCCATGTTCCGGCGCAATTGGGCATGACTTAACGTTCGTGAACCTTCAACCCTTGATGAGGAGTCGACATGAACGAGGCAACGCAATCTTCGACACTGGACGGTGCGCACGTCGTGATATTCGGTGGGAGTTCCGGAATCGGTCTTGCCGCCGCGGCCGCCGCGAAGGCGAGGGGCGCCACCGTCACGCTGGTCGGCCGGACCCGCGCGAAGCTCGAGGCGGCCGCGCAAGCGATCGGCGGCGCACGCATCGCGGTGGGCGACATCGCGGACAGGCACGCGGTGCAGGCCGTATTCGACACGATGACGCGCGTCGATCACCTGGTCGTCACGGCCGGCCGCTTCATCGCCGGCAAGCTCAGTGAGACCGATCCCGATCACCTGCTCGGTGCGATACAGGAGCGTATCGCCGGGCCGGTCTACGCGATCCGGGCCGCGTTGCCGCTGATGCCTGCGACCGGCTCGATCGTGCTGACTGGCGGGCAGCTGGCGGATCGCCCGGCCGCGCAAGGCACGTCCGTCATCGCGGCGGCCGTGCGCGGTGTCGAAGCGCTGGCGCAGTCGCTCGCGCTGGAACTGAAGCCGATTCGCGTCAATGTCGTTGCGCCCGGCTTCGTCGAGACGCCGCTGTACGACGCGTTCGGCCCGGAAGCGCGCGATGCGATCCTGGCGGGAGCGGCCGCGGCGCTGCCGGGCGGCCGCGTCGGGCGCGCCGACGAAGTCGGGGACGCGATCGCGTTCCTGCTGGGCAACGGCTTCATGAACGCCGAAATCCTGCACATCGACGGCGGCGGCCGGCTGGTCTGAACCGGGCGCGTTGCGTGGCGTCAGCCGGCCGCGCGTGTTTTCGTGCCGCGCGCCGGTGTACGCGGTGCGCGGGCATCGGGATACATGCGCTGGCACACGGCAATGACCGTGTCGCGCAGGCGGCGATGCACGGGGTCGCCGTGCATGCGCGGGTGCCACAGCGCGGAGACGAGGATCGCGGGCAGGCGGACCGGGATCTCGAAGCTGCGCAGCCCGAGCGTTTCGACGAGCCCCGGCGAGAACGCGTTGCCGAGGCACGAGCGCGGCACGAGCGCGATCAGGTCGGTGCTGGCCGCGACGCGCATCGCATCGGGGTAGCTGGGGACGACCACGCGCACGGTCTGGTCCGAGCCGGACCGGTTCGCCGGCTCATCGGCCGGTCCGCTGAAATCACCGAGCTGCGCTGCGATCACTTGACGGCAGGCCGCAAAGCGCGCGGGCGTGATCCTGGCCGACGCGAACAGCGGATGTCCGGCGCGCGCCACCGCGACGTGCCAGTCGTGACCGAGCATGCGCGTGTGCAGCTCGGGCGCGTCGTCGCCGCGCTTGCCGATTTCCAGATCGACGGTGCCGTCGCGCAGCGCTTGCGGATCGCGGTCGGGCTTGGGCACGAAGCGGATGCGCACGTGCGGTGCGACTTCGCCGATCGCGGCGACCACCGGGCCGGACAGCATTTCCATGAACGACGCCGCCGCGCGAATGGTGAACGTGGCGGCGAGCGTCGCCAGGTCCACGTCGGCCGTCGCCGGCCGCAGCACGGCGCGCGCGTCGCTTGCGATCGCATGTACGCGGTCGCGCAATGCCGCCGCGTGCGGCGTCGGCACGAGCTTGCGCCCGGCGCGCACGAGCAGTTGATCGCCGGTGGAAAGCCGCAGCCGCGTCAGCGTGCGGCTCATCGCGGACGTGCTCAGGCCAAGCCGGCGCGCGGCGCCGGTCACGCTGCCTTCGGACAGCAGCACGTCGAGCGCGGTGACGAGGTTCAGGTCGATGTCTTCCATGCGGACAGGATACGCCATTGCTCGATCTGGCATGGCGTCTGATGCAACTATCGATTGCATCCGGTGCGTCTGGCGCATGGTTCGGTGCGCGCCTATAGTGGGCGCATCATGCAACCCGGCAAAGGCGGAAACCATGCAATCGACTGAATCAAACCGGAACGCCCCCGCGATCCTGCTCGTTGCGGCCTCGCGCGGCCTCGGGCTCGCGATGGCGGAGGCATTTCTCCGCAAGGGCTGGAACGTCACGGGGACCGTGCGCGAAGGATCGGGCCGCACGAAGCTGCACGATCTGGCGGACCGGTTCGACGGCCGGCTCGAGATCGAGACGCTCGACATCTGCGAGCCGGTGCAACTGGCCGCGCTGCGCGAGCGCCTGTCGGGCCGGCGCTTCGACCTGCTGTTCGTGAACGCGGGGACGACCAACGATCCCAACGAAACGATCGGCGAAGTGACGACCGACGAATTCGTGCGCGTGATGATCACGAATGCGCTTGCGCCGATGCGCGTGATCGAGGCGCTGCAGGATCTCGTGACCGCGGACGGCCTGATCGGCGCGATGTCGTCGGGGCAGGGCAGCGTCGCGAACAACGTCAGCGGGATGCGCGAGGTCTATCGCGGCAGCAAGGCCGCGCTGAACCAGTTCATGCGCAGCTTCGCGGCGCGCCAGGCCGGCACGCCGCGCGCGCTGGCGCTGATGGCGCCCGGCTGGGTCCGCACGGAGCTGGGCGGGCCCGATGCGCGGCTGACCATCGACGAGAGCGTGCCGAGCCTCGTCGACGTGCTGATCGCGAAGCGGGAGCGCCCCGGGCTCGAGTATCTCGACTATCTGGGGCGGACGGTGCCGTGGTAAGCGGTGCATCTGGCATGCATCGGGAAACGCCGCACTTCCAGTGAATCGCGATCCGGGCGATCATGCCGTTGCTCGATCGCCGCGACGTGTCGCGCTACATGGTGCAGCCGGACACCGGCACGGCGACGCCACCGGGAGGCACCCGATGAATCCGTTTCAATTCCGTACCGTTCCGACGCAGATCGTCGAATTCGGCGCCGCGCGCCGGCTCGGCGCGTTGTTGCGCGAACGCTTTCCGGCGCTCGCGCGGCTGTGCGTCATCACCGATGCGTTCCTGCATCGCAGCGGCGTGCTCGCGCCCGCGCTGGAGAGCCTCGCCGCGCACGGCTGGCAGGTGACCGTGATCGACGACGTGATCGCCGATCCGCCCGAGCACGTGGTGCTCGAAGCGACCGAACGGGCCGTCGCGGCCGACGCCGAGCTCGTGCTCGGCCTGGGCGGCGGTTCGTCGATGGACGTCGCGAAGCTGATCGCGGTGCTCGCGCCGGGGCAGCAGGCGCTGGCCGACATGTACGGCGTCGACAAGGTCGCGAGCGCGCGGCTGCCGCTCGTGCAGATGCCGACGACGGCCGGCACGGGCTCGGAGGTCACGGCCGTGTCGATCGTCACGGTCGGCGAGGCGCGCAAGATGGGCGTCGTGTCGCCGCACCTGTTTGCGGATGTCGCGATCCTCGACGCCGAGCTGACGCTCGGCCTGCCGCGCGCGGCGACGGCCGCGACGGGCATCGACGCGATGGTGCATGCGATCGAGGCCTATACATCCGCGCGGCTGAAGAATCCGGTATCCGACATGCTGGCCGTGCACGCGCTGACGCTGCTGTCGCGCAACCTGCTCGCGGCGTGCGACGACGGCAGCAACCGGCCCGCGCGCGAGGCGATGCTGGTCGGCGCGATGTTCGCGGGGCAGGCGTTCGCGAACGCGCCGGTCGCGGCCGTGCATGCGCTGGCCTATCCGGTCGGCGGGATCTTCCACGTGCCGCACGGGCTGTCGAATGCGCTCGTGCTGCCGCACGTGCTGCGCTTCAACGCGCCGGCCGCCGCGCCGCTGTATGCGGAACTCGCGGCGATCGTCGCGCCACAGGCGACGGGCAGCGACGAAGCGAGGACGCATGCGCTGATCGACGAGATCGACCGGCTGATCGTCGCGACGGGCATCCCGCGCACGCTGCGCGAGGTCGGGATCGGGGAGGGCGACCTGCCGAGGATGGCGTCGGACGCGATGCTGCAGACGCGCCTGCTCGTGAACAATCCGCGCGAGGTGACGGAGGCCGACGCACTGGCGATCTATCGGCACGCGTGGTGATGCGGCCGGCGTGAGCGGTCGACGGGCCGCGGCGCGATGCCGCCGGCCGGGTGCCGTTATTTCAGGTCGCGATCCTTGCAGGTCGGCTCGAGCTCGCCGTCGAAGTACTGATACAGGTGCACGAGCAACTTGTTGGCGCCGACCTTGCGCCCGAGGTAATGCGTGCCTTCCACCGACGTGCAGGTCGAGAGCGCGAGCTGCAGCCCGCCGTCGAGCACGGCTTCCGGGCGGGCGCCCTGGCGCACGAAGCGCGCGGTGCCGACCACGCCGAAACCGCGCGTGTCCGCCGCCACCGACTTCGGCAGCGACAGTGCATACGCGGCGATCGTGCGGTCGTCGTGCAGCGCGTCGAGAATCTGGTTGGCGGGCTTGCCGGCAGGCCCGGTGATCGTCGCGCAGCAGCGCGGGATGCCCTTGTCGTCATCCGGCAGCACCTGCAGCGACGTGCCCGCCGCGAGGTGCGTGTTCGGCGTGTAGTAGACGCCGTCGGCAATCACGCCGACCTGCTGCGCATGCGCGGCAACGGAGACGGCGAGTGCCGGGGCAATCAGGAGCGGACGAAGGGCGCGAATGGGCATGATGGCGGCGATGATACACGTCGTGCGCGATCAGGCGCGCGATGCGTCGGCGCCGGCGGCCACCACGTACGCCGATGCCTGCTTCGTACCGTCCGGCTTCGTCTGCAGGTACACGCCCTGGATCTCCGGTTCGAAGCCCGGCAGCGCGTTGATCCCGGCTTCGAGCGCGCGGAAGTAGTCGAGCGCGGGGCCGCCCCACGCTTCGCCGGGCACCACGCAGAAGATGCCGGGCGGATAGGGCAGCGCACCTTCGGTCGCGATCCGGCCTTCGATGCGATCGAGCGTGACGAGCTCGACGTTGTTGCGGATCAGCTCGGTATTCGCGGCTTGCGGCAGCATCGCCTGCTTCGGGAACTGCGCGCGCCGGAACATCTGCTTCTGCAGGTGTTTCATGTCGTGGCTGCGGTAGAAATCGTGCATCCGCTGGCACAACTGCCGCAGGCGCATGGTGCCGTACAGCTCCGGATACGCTTCGCACAGCGACGGAATCGCTTCGCGCAGCGGCGTGTCCTGGTCGAGATGGCGTTCGAACTGCGCGAGGTGCGCGACCAGATGCTGCAGCTTGCCGAAGCTCTCCGACGGCGTGAGCAGGAACAGGATCGTGTACAGGTCGGCCTTCTCGGGCACGACGCCGTGCTCGCGCAGGTAGCGGGCGAGGATCGGCGCCGGCGCGCCGAACGGCGCGTACTCGTGCGTGTCGCGATCGATGCCCGGTGTCGTCAGCAGCAGCTTGCACGGATCGACGAAATACTGGTTGTCCGCATAACCTTCGAAACCGTGCCAGCTGTCGGCCGGATGGAAGCGGAAGAAGCGCAGGTCGTCGACGATCTGCTCGGTCGGGTAGTCGGCCCACGGGCGGCCGTCGACATGCTGCGGAATGAACGGACGGATCTGCCGGCAGGTCTTCAGCAGCAGCTTGCGCGCATCGACGCCGTGCGCGACGCAGTCGCGCCACAGGCGCTTGCCGGCCGGGCCCGCGTGCATCTGCGCGTTGACGTCGAGTGCCGCGAACATCGGGTAGAACGGGCTCGTCGACGCATGGATCATGTACGCGTTGTTGAAGCGCCGGTGATCGCAGTAACGTTTCTGGCCTTCGATGTGGCTGTCCTTCTTGTGGATCTGCGACGTCTGCGAGAAACCGGCCTGCTGCTTGTGCACCGACTGCGTGACGAGGATGCCGGGATCGTCGGGGCCGAGCGTCAGCATCAGCGGCGAGCAGTCCTGCATCATCGGGATGAACTGCTCGTAGCCGACCCACGCCGAATCGAACAGGATGTAGTCGCACAGATGCCCGATCCGGTCGACGATCTCGCGCGCGTTGTAGATCGTGCCGTCGTAGGTGCCGAGCTGGATCACCGCGAGCCGGAACGGGCGCGGCAGGTCGGCGCGCTCGGGCGCGACGTCGCGGATCGTGTCGCGGATGCGCGCTTCGTCGAGCGCCGCGTTGTCGACGCCGCCGATGAGGCCCCACGCGTTGCGTGCGGTCTCGAGGTAGACCGGCCGCGCGCCGGACAGCACGAGCGCGCCGAGGTGTACCGACTTGTGGTTGTTGCGGTCGAACAGCACGAGATCGCCGGGCGCGAGCAAGGCGCTCGTGACGACCTTGTTCGACGTCGACGTGCCGTTCAGCACGAAGTAGGTCTTGTCCGCGTTGTAGATCCGCGCGGCGTTACGCTGCGCTTCCAGCGCGGGGCCTTCGTGGATCAGCAGGTCGCCGAGCCGGACGTCCGCGTTGCAGAGGTCGGCGCGAAAGATCGTCTCGCCGAAGAAGTCGAAGAACATCCGGCCGAGCGGGTGATTCGAGAAGAACTGGCCGCCCTGGTGGCCGGGGCAGTCGAATTCGACGTAGCCGCGCTGCACGTAGTCGCGCATGACCTTGAAGAACGGCGGCAGCAGGTTCTCGCTGTAGATGTCGGCGGCGGCGGAGATCTGCCGGCCGTAGTAGTGACGGCCGCCGTGCCCGAGCTGGATCACGCCGCTCGCGCCCGGCAGGATCGACGGCGGCACTTCCTGGTCGGGCTCGACCGCGACGAAGAACGGAATCGCGAAGCCGGTTCTTTCAACGGCTTTCTGGACTTTCTGCGCCGCATCGATTCCGACGACGATTGCCGCGATATTCGTGAAATCGGTCTGAAATACGTCGACCTGTTCGTGCGTGGTGAGGAAGGCGCCAATCAGCGCCGGCTCGACTGCGATTTTCAACAGGCTCACGCGAATTCTCCCGAAAATGTGCGGAAGCGGGCGCGGCATTCGCGCCGGTACGCAATCCATGCGTAATCCGGCATGCGCCGCAGCCGATTCAAATGCTCCCGCGAATGCTGAATGCCGAATGCGCTCCGCGCCAGCTGGCCTTGCGCGGCGGGGTGCGGCCGCCACCGGTCAGCGCACGGCGCAGCCGATCCTAGCAACAAAACCCGGCGAGTTCAATCGAGCGGAAATGACAATGTCATTGCAGGATGAGAATGATCAAGTTATCTCGAATTTAAATGCTGCGGTGCACATGAAAATGATCAAATCATGAAATCCGATTTGAAAGCGACCGACGTTTTCGCCGAATCGTCGGCTTTTCATTGAAAGTCGTCTATGGCATAGTCGGCAGCGAATTGGATGGCGAATCAAACCGGAATTGCGAGCGTCTCATGTCGCCGCCCGTGGCCTGCGTCCGGGTGCTCGCGAGACGAACAACCCCAATGAAGCAACGGAACAACGAGGGCAACATCATGAATACGTCCGTCGGTGGCATCCGTCGTCTCGGCATGCGTGCGCTGCTGGTCGACGACGAGATCACGCAGGAAACGGCAACGGGGCGCGCGGTCCGCACGCTGAGCGCGGAGCTCGTGCAACGCGACATCGACGTGCTCACGGCGACCTCCGCCGACGATGCGATCGTATCGATCCGTTCCGATCCGTCGATCCAGTGCGTGCTGCTCGACTGGGATCTCGGCGTGGACGGCCACGGGCCGTCCGAGGCCGTGGTCGACGCGATCCGGCAGCGCAATGCCAACGTGCCGATCTTCCTGCTGGCCGACCGCAGCGTCGCATCGACGGTGCCGGCCACGGTGATGGGCAAGGTCGACGATTTCGTGTGGCTGCTCGAGGATACGGCCGACTTCATCGGCGGGCGCATCCACGCGGCGATCGAACGCTATCGCGCAACCGTGCTGCCGCCGATGTTCGGCGCGCTCGCGAAGTTCTCGCGCGTCTACGAATACTCGTGGCATACGCCCGGCCACACGGGCGGCACGGGCTTTTTGAAGTCGCCGGTGGGCCGCGCGTTCTTCGAATACTTCGGCGAAGCGCTGTTCCGCTCCGACCTGTCGATCTCGGTCGGCGAACTCGGCTCGCTGCTCGACCACTCGGGCCCGATCGGCGAAAGCGAGCGCTACGCGGCGCGCGTGTTCGGCGCGCACCGCACGTATCACGTGACGAACGGCTCGTCGACGTCGAACCGCATCATCCTGATGGCGAGCGTGAGCCGCGACCAGATCGCGCTGTGCGATCGCAACTGCCACAAGTCGGCCGAGCATGCGATGACGATGTCGGGCGCGATCCCGACCTACCTCGTGCCGACCCGCAACCGCTACGGGATCATCGGGCCGATCGCGTCCGAGCGCCTCACGCAGGCGGCGATCCGCGAGGCGATCGCATCGAACCCGCTCACGGCCGGGCTCGCCGATCGCCAGCCGAAGCACGCGATCGTCACGAACTCGACTTACGACGGCCTGTGCTACAACGTCGCGCGTGTCGAGGAGCTGCTCGGCGCGAGCGTCGACCGCCTGCACTTCGACGAAGCGTGGTACGGCTACGCGCGTTTCAATCCGATCTACCGCGACCGCCATGCGATGCACGGCGACCCGCGCGACCATCATGCGGACCGGCCGACGGTGTTCGCGACGCAGTCGACGCACAAGCTGCTGACCGCGCTGTCGCAGGCGTCGTACATCCACGTGCGCGACGGCCGCAACCCGATTCCGCATGGCCAGTTCAACGAAACGTTCATGATGCACGCGTCGACGTCGCCGAACTACGCGATCATCGCGTCGAACGACGTCGCGGCCGCGATGATGGACGGCCCCGGCGGCGAAACGCTGACGCACGAGTCGATCGAGGAGGCCGTTGCGTTCCGGCAGATGATCGCGCGGATGAGTGCCGAGTACGCGGCGAAGGGCGACTGGTTCTTCGAATGCTGGCAGCCCGACACCGTACTCGAGGCGCGCACGGGCCGCACGCTGCCGTTCCATGATGCACCGCCCGAGCTGCTCGCGAGCGACCCGTCGTGCTGGGTGCTGCGCCCGGGCGCGCAATGGCACGGCTTCGGCAATATCGAGGACGGCTACTGCATGCTCGATCCGATCAAGGTGTCGATCGTCACGCCGGGCGTCGCGCCGGCCGGCGGCCTGATGCCGGTCGGCATCCCGGCGAGCGTCGTGACCGCGTATCTCGATGCGCGCGGGATCGTCGTCGAGAAGACGACCGATTTCACGATCCTGTTCCTGTTCTCGATCGGCATCACGAAGGGCAAGTGGGGCTCGCTCGTCAGCGCGCTGTGCGACTTCAAGCGCGACTACGACGCGAACCTGCCGCTCGACCTCGCGATTCCGTCGCTCGCGAAGGAGCATGGTTCGCGTTATGCGGGCATGGGGCTGAAGGACCTGGCCGACACGATGTTCGCGGCGATGGAGCAGCTCGGCACGACGCGGCTGATGTCGGAGGCGTTCTCGATCCTGCCGACGCCGGAGATGAGCCCGGTGCGCGCGTACGAGCATCTCGTGCAGGGCCGCGTCGAGCAGGTCACGCTCGACGAACTGGCCGGGCGCACGGTCGCCACCGGCGTCGTGCCGTATCCGCCGGGCATTCCGCTGCTGATGCCGGGCGAGAACGCGGGGCCGGCCGGCGGCCCGGTGCTCGGCTACCTGAAGGCGCTCGAAGCGTACGACCGGCGCTTCCCGGGCTTCGCGCACGACACGCACGGCGTGGAAGTCGAGGACGGCACGTACCGCGTGTACTGCCTGAGTGCCTGACCGGACGAACGAGCGACCGGCCGCGCGGCGGCCTCACATCGAAGGATCGACATCATGGAAAACGCAGCGCGCATGACCGACGCGGCCCCGGCGGCCGCGCCGAAGAACCGGATGAATGTCTGGCAGCTGACCATCCTCACGGCAGTCAACATGATGGGCTCCGGCATCATCCTGCTGCCGTCGAAACTCGCGCAGGTCGGCACGATCTCGCTGCTGTCGTGGATCGTCACGGCCGGCGGTTCGCTCGCGCTGGCCTACGCGTTCGCGCGCTGCGGGATGTTGAGTCGCAAGCCGGGCGGGATGGGCGGCTACGCGGAATACGCGTTCGGCAAGGCCGGCAACTACATGGCGAACTACACGTACGGGCTGTCGCTCGTGATTGCCAACGTCGCGATCGGCGTCACGGCGGTCGGCTACGGCACCGTGCTGTTCGACGCGACGCTGACGCCGCTGCAGACGGGCCTCTGGACCATCTTCCTGCTCGTGCTCACGACGGTCGCGAACTTCGGCGGCTCGCGCATCACCGGCCGGATCGGCGCGGTGACGGTGTGGGGCGTGATCATTCCGGTCGTCATCGTGTCGCTGATCGGCTGGTTCTGGTTCAGCGGCGCGACCTGGGGCGCCGCGTGGAATCCGCACAACCTGCCGTTCGGGCCGGCCGTCGGCGGCTCGATCGCGGTGACGCTGTGGGCGTTCCTCGGGCTCGAATCGGCGTGCGCGAACTCGGACGCGGTGGAGAATCCGGAGCGCAACGTGCCGATCGCCGTGCTCGGCGGCACGGTCGCGTCGGCGATCTTCTACATCGTGTCGACCAACGTGATCGCGGGGATCGTGCCCAATGCGATTCTCGCGGCATCGAACGCGCCGTTCGGCATCGCGTTCGCGACGATGTTCACGCCGACGGTCGGCACGATCGTCACCGCGCTGATGGTGATCGCGTGCATCGGCTCGCTGCTCGGCTGGCAGTTCACGGTGGCGCAGGTGTTCAAGAGCTCGGCGGACGTCGGTTACTTCCTGCCGGTGTTCGCACGCGCGACGCGCACGGGCACGCCGATCGTCGGCATGGTGATCCTGCTCGTCGCGCAGGTCGCGCTGGCGCTGATGACGATCAGCCCGGAATTGAGCAGCCAATTCCAGAAGATCGTCGATCTCGCGGTCGTGACGAACCTCGTGCCCTACGTGATGTCGATGGCCGCGCTGATCACGATCCAGAAGGTCGCGAAGGTGCCGCCAGCCAAGGCGCTGCTGACGAACGCGATCGCGATGGTGGCCACCGCGTACAGCTTCTATGCGCTGTTCAGTTCGGGCGAGCAGGCGCTGATGCTCGGCGGCCTGTGCGTGTTCCTGGGCTGGACGCTGTTCGGTTTCGTCAGCGCGCGTTTCTACCAGATGGAAGTCGACGCGCACGTGAAGGAGCCGGGGAAGTCGCTGCAGGCGTGACGGCGGGCGGCCATCGGTGACGGCCGGTGGCTGTCGTCGTTAGCGGTGGCGCTGCGTCAGCAGCGGCGGGATGGCCTGCTTCAGCAGATCGACGACGGCCCGCACGCGCGGCGGCAGCGGCCGCTGCGCATGCACGAGCGCATTGAGCGCGAAATCGGGGATCGCGTACTGCGGCAGGAGCCGGACGAGTTCGCCGCGCGCGAGCGCGTCGGCGCAGGCCGGGTGCTGCACCACGCCGATGCCGCCGGCGGCCACGATCGTGTCGAACATCGGTCGCCAGTGGCTCGTGGTCATGACCGTGCGGATTCGCGCGTGCTGGACCGCGCCGCCGTCTCGTTGCAGCGGCAACTGCTCGTTGGCGAAGACCCCCTTCACGCGAATGAACGGATGGGCCGTGAGATCGGCCGGCGTGTCGAGCGGGCCGTGCCGGTCGAGATACGACGGCGCGGCGACGAGTACGCGGGCGACCTCGCCGAGCGCGTGCGCGACGAACCCGCCGTCGTTGAGCTGGCCGACCCGGATCGAAATGTCGACGCCTTCGGTGACCGGATCGACGATGTCGTCGTTCAGCACCAGGTCGATGTGCAATTCCGGATACGCGGTGCGGACCTGCATCAGCACGCGCGGCAGCACGACCTCGCCGAAGCATTGCGGCGCCGCGAGCCGGATCGTGCCGTCGAGCGCGTGTTCCGTCTTCGATACCGACGCGACTGCCATCTCGGCCGCGTCGAGCAGCGCCTTGCTGCGCTCGTAGAAGATGCGGCCTTCTTCCGTGCAGGTCAGCGTGCGCGCACTGCGCAGCAGCAGCCGCGTGCCGAGATGTTTTTCGAGTCGTTCGATGCGCTCGCTGACGGCCGGCTGGCCCATGTCGAGATCCCGCGCCGCGCCGGACATCGTGCCGCGCTCCACGACCCTGACGTAGATGCGCATCGTCGCCAACAAATCCATGTAGTCGCGCCTGTTGTCTGCTTGTGTCTGCTGGTCCGGTTCCCGGCCGATGACGACGGTCGTCGACGAACGACGATGCGTGCCGGAGCGTGTTCCGCTCGACGGATGGTACCAAAGCATCGTCGGCCTGACGGTGCGGGTTGGGCCGATACTGACTATCGGTTCGAAGCCGGCCGGTGCCGGCGGGCATGCAGTGTGCCGAAGCCGCGTGCGTTCAGCGGCGTCGTGCGCGAAAATCGGCTTCCGCGCGACCGACAGGAGACAGCGACATGACGCAACAGGACGAAGCCGGGCGCACGCGATGCGTCGCATGGCAGGTCGTGCAAACGTGGCAGTCGGCCGAATGGTGCCGGCTCGTGGAGTCGCGTACGGGAATCGACCTGTCGGGTTCGGTGTCGGGTGCGATCGACGGCACGCCGTTTCGCATCGACTACGCAATCGCATGCGGCACGGACTGGCTCACGCGCTCGGCGCGCGTAATCCGCTGGGTCGGCACGCTGCCGCCGCAGCAACTGGACATCGCATGCGAAGGAGGGCGCTGGACGATCGACGGTGTCGACACGCCGGCGCTCGCGGGCGCGACCGATATCGATCTCGGTTTCAGTCCGTCGACCAATACGCTGCCGATCCGGCGGCTCGCGCTGGCCGTCGGCGACTCGGCGGCGATCCGCACCGCGTGGCTGCGCTTCCCGGATTTCGACCTCGTGCGCGGCGAGCAGCGTTATACACGCACGGCGCCTCATGTGTATCGCTACGAAAGCGGCACGTATGCGGCCGATATCGCGATCGACGACGCGGGCCTCGTCACCGACTACGACGAATGGCGGCGCATCGGCGCGGCGTAACGCGTCACATCGCAATTCGGCGGCGCGTCAGCGCGCGCTGGCAACCGTCAGCTTGCCCGGAATCAGCTTCAGCGCGCTGAACGCGTCGGCGATGTTCTGCTGATACGCGACCGTCGCATCGGTAATGGGTTGTACGCCGTAGCCGGCGCGCTTGAGTGCGATTTCGAGCGTCGGCGCGTCGAGGCCGACGAGCGGCGACAGTTGCGTGGCAACCTCGGAAACGTGATCGCGTGCCCAGCGATCGGTCGCGTCGACTTCGTCGAGCAGCGCGCGCAGCACCTGCGGCTGCGCGGCCGCGTACTTGCGCGCGGCGAGGTAGTACTGCGTGTTGCGCACGAGCCCGTCGCCGTTCGCGATCACGCGCGCGCCGAGTTGCCGCTCGGCGGCCGCCAGATACGGATCCCAGATCACCCACGCATCGACGTTGCGTTGCACGAACGCGGCGCGTGCGTCGGCGGGCGTCAGGTAGATCGGCTGGATGTCGGCATACGTGAGGCCCGCACGTTCGAGCGCCTTCACGAGCAGGTAGTGAACGTTCGAACCCTTGTTGAACGCGACCTTCTTGCCGCGCAGTTGCGCGACGTTGCGGATCGGCGAATCGGGCAGCACGACGATCGCCTCGCCCTGCGGCGCGGGCGGCTCGTTGCCGATATAGACGAAATCGACGCCGCCGGCTTGCGCGAAGATCGGCGGCGTTTCGCCGACCGTGCCGACGTCGATCGCGCCGGCGTTCAGCCCTTCGAGCAGTTGCGGACCGGCCGGGAATTCGAGCCATTGCACCGCGACGCCCTGGCTCGCGAGACGCTTCTCGAGCGTGCCGCGCGCCTTGAGCACGACGAAGTTGCCGTATTTCTGGAAGCCGACGCGCAGCCGCGTGCCGTTGCCGTCGGCCAGCGCGGGCCGGGCCGCGAGCGGCCCGAGCGCGAGCCCGGCCAGCCCGGCGGCCGCGCCGTGCAGCCACTGGCGGCGGCGCGGGTTTGCCGGTGTCGTTTCAACGTCTGCGTGCGGTGTGTCGTTCATCGGAGCGTCCTGCGTGCGGGTTCACGGGCCGCGCGCGAAGGCGCGGCCGGCGCGGGCCGGCCCGCGCCGGATTCAGGACGATACGGCCGCGCGCGCCGGCGGCCAACCAATGAATGCGCATATGCAAATCAGCGGCGCTCAATCGGTGCCGGTGGCGCTTTCCTCGATCGAGTCGACGCGGTCCGGATAGAACGCGAGGTGCCCGCGAATCGCTTCGACGGCCGGATACGGATGCTCGTACGTCCACACGGCGTTGGTCGCGCGTTCACCGCCAGCCGGGATCGAGTAATACGCGCAGTCGCCCTTGTACGGGCAGTAGGTCGAATGGTCCGTGCGCTGCAGCAGCGACATGTCGGCGTCTTCACGCGGGAGGTAGAGCACGGCCGGGTAGCTGGATTCGCGCAATGCCAGCGCGCGGCGCGTATCGACGACAACTTTGCCGGCTACCTTGACCACCACGCGCGACGGATGCGGTTCGATCGTGATCGGATGATCGGGGCCCGGCGATTTGACGGGACGAGCGGGCGTATCGGGACTGATCGACATCGTGTGTCCTCCAGGAATCGGCGGCGCGACGGCGCCGGGCGGATCCCGGCGCGCCCGTGCCGGCGTTTGCCAGCCGATACGATGCGCCAATTCCGGAGAGTCTGCAGGGGGCCGGATTGACGGCGACCGGCCGCGCGCGACAGCGCGGCGCGACAAGGCTGCCGGGCAATCCCCCGGCGCTCGCGTGGACATTTTCATGCACGGGCAGCGGGATGCATCCACGGCGATAAGCAACGCCGAATTTATTGGTAAGCGATCGACGGGCGGCGCGCGAAGATCGGCCGTCGTCATTCGCATGACAGCCATCGTCCTTTCTCTCCGCCACCATGAAGAACGCTTTCGTTTCGTCAGCCGCGCGTCGTGCGCGTGGCGCACCTCATGCCGTTGCCGCGCTGCGCTGCATCGCCGCGTCGCTGTTGCTCGCCGGCGCGGCCACGCAGGCGCTCGCCGCGCCGACCGGCAAGACGCTCGTGTACTGCACCGAAGGCAGCCCGGCCGGCTTCGATCCGGGCCAGCACACGACGAGCACGGATTTCGACGCGAGCACGTACACGATCTACAACGGGCTCGTGCAATTCAAGCGCGGCACGCTCGATCTCGAACCGTCGCTCGCGACGAGCTGGGACGTATCGCCCGACCAGCGCACGATCACGTTCCATTTGCGGCGCGGCGTGAAGTTCCAGACGACCGCGTGGTTCAAGCCGACGCGGCCGTTCCAGGCCGACGACGTCGTGTTCACGTTCCGCCGGATGCTCGATCCCGATGATCCGTTCCGCAAGGCCTACCCGGTCAGCTTCCCGTACTTCAGCGATCTCGGTTTCGACCGCAACGTCGAGCGTATCGAGAAGATCGACGACTACACGGTGCGCTTCGTGCTGAAGTCGCCCGACGTCGTGTTCGTGCGCAATCTCGCGATGGCGTTCGCATCGGTCCTGTCGGCCGAATATGCGTCGCAGCTCGCGGCGCGCCATCGCGAGGCCGACATCAACCAGTTCCCGGTCGGCACGGGGCCGTTCTTGCTGCGCACGTACCAGAAGGACGCGCTGATCCGCTACGACGCGAATCCCGACTACTGGAAGCCGGACGACGTGAAGCTCGCACGCCTCGTGTTCGCGATCACGCCCGATCCGGCCGCGCGCCTGCAGAAACTGGTGGCGGGCGAGTGCCAGGTGTCGGTGTTTCCACGGCCGGCCGATCTCGACACGGTGCGGCGCGACCCGAAGCTGACGCTGTTTTCGGGGATGGGCTTCAACGTCGGTTTCGTCGCGTACAACACGCAGCATGCGCCGCTCGATCGCGTCGACGTGCGGCGCGCGCTCGACATCGCGATCGACAAGACGGCGATCGTGAAGACCGTCTTCAACGGCGACGCGAAGATCGCGACGAACCCGATGCCGCCCACGCAATGGTCGTACAACCCGCGCCTGAAGGATGCGCCGCGCGATCCGGCCGCCGCGAAGGCGCTGCTCGCGCAGGCCGGTTTTCCGAACGGTTTCGACCTGACGCTGTGGGCGATGCCGGTCCAGCGCCCGTACAACCCGAATGCGCAGCTGATGGCGCAACTGATCCAGCAGGACTGGGCGAAGATCGGCGTGCACGCGAAGATCGTCAGCTACGAATGGGGCGAATACAACCGCCGCGCGAAGCACGACGGGCAACACGACGCGATCCTGTACGGCTGGTCGGGCGACAACGGCGACCCCGACAACTGGCTCGGCACGCTGCTCGGCTGCGACGCGGTGCACGGCAGCAACCTCGCGAAGTGGTGCAACCAGGATTTCGAAAAGCTGGTGAGTGCGGCACGCGCGAACGGCGATGTCGCGAAGCGCACGGCGCTGTACGAACAGGCGCAGGTGGTGTTCAAGGACCAGGTGCCGTTCACGCCGATCGCGACGTCGATCGTGTCGTTGCCGGTGTCTCGGCGCGTACACGGGCTGACGTTCTCGCCGCTCGGCGGGCACCGGTTCGACGGCGTGTGGCTCGATTGACGGAAGGACCGGCGCGCTCGTGCGCGCCGGTGCCGGTCGTGCTCAGTTGAGCGCGACGGCCGTCGCCGTTTCGACCGGCGAGCCTTCGAGCGCGACCGATGGCTGCCCGTCGGGGCCGACCGGCACATCGCCGGTGAGGGTCGTGCGATAGAGCTGGCGGTCGAAGTCGAGATCGAAGATGTCGACCGGCGCGAGATGCGCGGTCGCGCGGTTGTCCCAGAACGCGATGCTGCGCGGTTCCCACTTGAAGCGGATCGTGAATTCCGGCCGCGTCACGTGTTCCCACAGCAGTTCGAGCAGCGCCTGGCTTTCGCGCGGCGTGAGCCCGACGATCGATTTCAGGAAGCTCGGGCTCACGTACAGCGCTCGCTCGCCGGTCTCCGGATGCACGCGTACGAGCGGATGTTCGGTCACGAGCGGGCGGCGCTCGACCGCTTCGTCGAACGCGCCGGTTGCGCGCGCACCGGCCGGCGGCGTGAAGCGGTGCAGGCCGCGCAGGCCGTCGACGAAACCGCGCAGCGGCGCGGACAGCGTTTCATACGCGCGCACGAGGTTGGTCCAGTGCGTGTCGCCGCCGTACGGCGGGATCGTCACGCCGCGCAGGATCGATGCCCACGGCGGATTCACGGCGGCCGTCACGTCGGTGTGCCAGCCCGTCCACGGCCGGCGCACCGGTTCGCCTTCGAAGCGCGTCGCCTTGCGATGTTTCGCGATCGAATAGACGGCCGGATGACCGTCGACGTGCCCGAACACCGGGTGGCCGACCGTCGGCTCGCCGAACTGCGCGGAGAACGCGACGTGCTGCTCGTGCGTGAGGAATTGCTCGCGGAAGAAGACGACGCGCCATTTCAGCAGCGCGGCGCGGATTGCCGCGATCTGCGGCGTGGTCAACGGTTGCGTGAGGTCGACACCGCGGATTTCCGCGCCGATATGGGCGGACAGCGGGATCACGTCGACCGGCTGGGCGGCGGGTTCGAGTAGGGCGCTCATGCGACACTCCTGGCGGAAGTGAACGGGGCGGATGGCCGACATCGTTGCGGGTGCACGCGTCGGCCCGGTGGCGAGAGGTTCATGATCGGGTGTCCGGGGTGGCGAATCGCGCGGAACGCGCGGCAGCGCGCAGGGAATCGTGCCGCCGCAAGGCTCGGGCGTTACTGCAGTGTTGCGCCCGGCCCCTTCAGCACGACGCTCTGGCGGCCGTCGATGCCGACCGGCACGTCGCCGTGAACGGTCGCGCGGCGCACGACGCGGCGCGCATCGCCGTAGTCGTTGATCGCGTAGTGTTGCGTCGCGCGGTTGTCCCAGATCGCGACGTCGCCTTCCTGCCAGTTCCAGCGCACGGTGTTCTCGAGACGCGTCACGTGCTCGTGGAACACCTGCAGCAAGTGCGCGGAATCCTGCGCCGATAGCCCCTTGAGCCGCTGCACGAAGTGCCCGAGTACAAGCGTGCGTTCGCCGGTTTCCGGATGCACGCGCACGACCGGATGCTCGGTTTCGTAGACGGTCGACGTGAACACCTCGCGGTAACGCTTCAGTTGCGCATCGTCGGCATGCACGTGCGTCGACGCGTAATCGTATGCGTTCGTGTGCAGCGCCCACAGCGTGTCGGCCAGTGCGCGCAGCGGGTCGGGGAGATGCGTGTACGCGGCGGCCGTGTTGGCCCACACGGTATCGCCGCCGAACGGCGGAATCACGACCGCGCGCAGGATCGAGATCTTCGGGTATGCATCGACGAAGGTCACGTCGGTATGCCATGAATTGGCGCGCGCGCCGTGCGTGGAATCGAGTTCGAGCAGGTGCGCGCTGCCGTCGACGGGCGGCACGGTCGGGTGCGCGACGATATCGCCGAAGCGCCGTGCGAACGCTTCCTGCGCAGTGTCGTCGAGATGGTGCTGGCCACGGAAGAACAGCACCTTGTGGCGCAGCAGTGCGGCCTGGACCGCGTCGAACGTCGCGTCGTCGAGCGTGGCCGACAGCCGGACGCCGGCGATCTCCGCGCCGATCCGGCCGGCGACCTGACGCAACTGGAGCGGGGCGGCGGCCGTGCGCGGCGCGGCGTGCGAAGCATGGGAAGACGGGTGAGCGGCGTGCTGGACTTCGGACATCGGGAGTCTCCTGGAGTCGGGTCGATCGAATCTCCATTCAAGCAGGGACTGCGCGGAACCGGAACCGATGAATCGTCACAACCTTAGCGTGCGGATTTCGACGATCGATATGTGTCGTCGTGCTGAGCAATCCGCCGCGTCACGCACCTACCACGCAAGCCGCCATTCGCCGATCCGGTGACGAGGCGTCGTGTCGATGCGCTTGCCGCCCGCGCCATCGTCGCCCGGTGGTTCGTGGGCGTCGAAATCGGCGAGCACCGTGTCGCGCAGCCGCGCGAATTCCGGCGAATCGCGCCGGCGCGGCCGCGGCAGCGCGATGTCGACGATGCGCTCGATGCGGCCCGGGCGCGGCGCCATCGTCACGACACGGTCGCCGAGATAGACGGCTTCGTCGACATCGTGCGTGACGAGCATCATCGTGATGCGCTCCTGTTCCCAGATGCGCAGCAGTTCGTTCTGCATCCGCGCGCGGGTCTGCGCGTCGAGCGCGCCGAACGGCTCGTCGAGCAGCAGCACGCGCGGGCGGTTCACGAGGCCGCGCGCGATCGCGACGCGCTGCGCCATCCCGCCCGACAACTGGTTCGGATACGCGTGCTCGAAGCCGTTCAGCCCGACGAGCGCGATGTGATCCGCGACCGCGCGCCGCTTCGCGGCCGCGTCGAGCGGCGCGTTGCGCAGCGCGGCGCCGATGTTCTGTTCGACGGTCAGCCAGGGGAACAGCCGGTGATCCTGGAACACGATGCCGCGTTGCAGCGACGTGTCGCGCACGCGTTCGTCGCCGGCGCGGATCTCGCCCGCGTAGTCGGCATCGAGCCCGGCGATCAGCCGCAGCAGCGTCGACTTGCCGCAGCCGCTCGCGCCGACGATCGTGACGAATTCGCCGGCACGCACGTGCAGCGACACGTCGTCGAGCACGGCGAGCGACGCGCCGCGTTGTGCGTAGCGCTTGCTCACGTGGAGGATGTCGATCGAATCGGAGGCGAGGGTCGTCATGGCGGGGCGAAGAAGGTTGCGGCAGGGAAGGAAAGGGCGATCACCGCGGCAGGTCGCCGCGCCCGGCCAGCACCTTGCGCTCGATCGCACGCGCGATCGCGTTCAGTGCCCAGCCGGTCACGCCGACGACGATGATCCCGAACAGCACGAGATCCATCCGGAACTGTTCGCTTCCGTCGATCAGCGTGTTGCCGATCCCGCTGCCGGCGACCAGCAGGTATTCGGCGCCGAGCGTCGCGAGCCACGAATAGATCAGGCCGAGATACAGCCCGGTGAAGATCGACGGCAGCGCGGCCGGCAGGATCACGTAGCGGATGAGTTGCAGCCGCGAGTAGCGCAGCGAGCGGGCGACGTCGACATACGTGCGCGGCACCGCGTGAATGCCGTCGCAGGTGTGCGCGGCGACGGGCAGCAGCGCGGCGAGCGACAGGAACACGACCTTGGCGACGTCGCCGAGGCCGAACCACACGGAAATCAGCGGAATCCACGCGAACAGCGAGATCTGCTTGAACGTGTCGAAGCTCGGGCCGACCATCCGCGCGGCGACGCGCGACAGCCCGAGCGCCGCGCCGAGCAGCAATCCGCCCGCCGCACCGATCGCGAAACCGCAGGCTTCGCGTGCGAGCGACGCGGACAGCGCGCGGCCGAGCGCGCCGCTCGCGGCCTGCACCCACGCGGTGCGCAGCACGTCGGCCGGGCCGACGAGCAGCCCGCTTTTCACGAGATGCGCGGAAGCGATCGCCCACCACAGCGCGAACGCGGCGAGCGGCAGCACGAAGCCGCGCCAGTCGGGCGCGTGCAGACGGCGGGCAGATGCGGCGGCCGGCGGTGGATCGTCCGGCGTGAGCGTCGGCGTGGCGGAATGCGGCACGGGTGGTCTCCTTCGGTTGGGCCGGCAGGCCGGTTCAGCCGCGGAACGCGGACGGCACGCCGCGGCGCAGGCGCGCTTCGAGCGCATCGAACAGCCGGTTGATCAGCAGGCCGACCGCACCGACCACGATCACCGCCGCCATCACGAGATCGAGCTGGAACAGTTGCCGCCCGTACACGATCAGGTAACCGAGCCCTTCGGACGACGCGACGAGCTCGACGACGACGAGCGCGAGCCACGACTTCGTGAACGCGAGCCGCACGCCGGTCGCGAGCGTCGGGATCGCGGCCGGCAGCACGACGTGGACGATGCGTTGCCGGCGCGTGTAGCCGAATACGCGCGCGACTTCGTCGAGCGCGGGCGGTGTCTGGCGAAACCCTTGCAACGTGCTCAGCGTGACGGGGACGAGTGCCGCGTGCGCGATCAGCAGGGTCTTGAGCGGTTCGCCGACACCGACGAGTAGCAGCAGGAACGGCAACCAGCCGAGCACCGGAATCTGCACGAGCGCGTTGAAGCTCGGCAGCACGTAGGCCTCCAGCGTGCGCGACAGGCCGAGCGCGACGCCGGTCGCGAACCCGAGCAGCGTGCCGGCCGCGAAGCCGACCAGCACGCGCTGCAGGCTGATCAGCGTGTGACGCGCGAGATCGCCGCTCGTCGCGAGGTCGGCGAGCGCTTCATACACGCGCTCGGGCGGCGGCAGGATCTGCGGCGCGATCCAGCCGCGCGCGCTGCCGACCGTCCACAGCGCGAACAACAGCGCGGGCAGCACCCACGGCGCGAGCCGCCACGACAGCCGCTTCAGCCCCGCCACGCGGCGCGGCTGCGTGGCGAGTGCATTCAGCTCGGACGACGGAATCGGGATCGCGGTGTCGCTCATCGAGGCAGGTCCAGGTCAGGAAAGGGGCTTGCCGGCCGCGTCGTAACGTTGCCAGTAGGTTTCGAGCTTCAGCGTGCGCAGCGCGTTGTCGAGATACTTCGGCTCGAACCAGCCGTCGACGTCGACCGGCTGCCGGATCAGCTTCAGCTTCAGCGCATCCTGCGCGACGGCCTTGTAGCGCGCGACGAGGAACGGATCGATCAGCGGGGACAGGCGATCCTTCAGGCGCTGGTTCGCATAGTCGGCCTGCCACGACGAATACGGCACGCCGCTCTTCGCCCACAGCTTGAACAGCGCATCGCGGTTCGCTTCGTCGGACGACCATTGCGCACCCTTCACGAACGCGTTGACGACGCGCTGCACGACGTCCGGATGCGCGCGCTCGAAGTCGTCGAGCACGAGCAGGTGAGTCTGGCGCGTGTACTGCGGGCCGTCGTTCTGCGATTCGTAGATGATCTTCGCGAGCCCCGCGTCGCGCAGCTTGTACAGCTGGTAGTCGCCGACCGACGCGTCGATGCCTTTCGATGCGAGCGCGGCGAGCGAACTCGCGGAGTCGAGGTTGATCACGCGCAGGTCGCGTTCGCCGAGGCCGTTCGTCGCGAGTGCGTTGTCGGCGACGAGCTGCAGGTTCGTACCGCGGAAGATCGATACGCGGCGGTCTTTCAGGTCCTTGATCGAGCGGATCGCGGAATCGGGCGGCACCGCGATCTTGACGCCCGAGCGCACGCTCGCGGCGAGCAGCAGGTGCGTCTTGATGCCGTTCGAACGCGCGAGCACGGCCGGCAGGTCGCCCTGATACGCGAAGTCGAGCGCCTTGTTGGCGATCGCCTCGTTGACGGCCGGCCCCGCGCCCTTGAAGAACAGCCACTGCACGGTGATGCCGTCGGCCGCGAACTCCTTCTCGACCCGCTGCTGCAACTGCACGGTGGCGGCGCTCGATCCGCCGAAGGTCGGCGGATCGCCGGCGCCTTGCTGGGCGACACCGATGCGGATCGTGGCGGGCTTGTCGGCGTGTGCGGCGGTGGTTGCCAGCGTCATCAGCATGGCCGCCAGCAGCGGTCGCAGCAGGCGCAGGGGAGACGGGAATCGTTCGGTCATGGTGCGGCGGGTCGCGAGAGAATGAAGTCGGGCCGGGAGGCGTCGAGCCATTCTGGTGGACGCTGCCGGCGCGGGACAAGCAACGATTTGAACTATGCTTATCGCCGTCCGGCGGGTTGCCGGGCCGGATGTGCCGTTATATGAGGACGGCAAGCGGATTCGTGTATACGGGGTAATCGTTCAGGATTCCGATCGTATTTGTTGACGTCATTCGATAATCGGGAAAGCGCCGATCCATGGATTCATGAAATGGCGGAGTCGCGGATTCGCATGCCGATCGACCGGCGAATCCAGGCGGTGAAATAGGCATAAGGGGGTAAAGAAATCGATCCGGACTCGTCATGTTCGCCGGTCTGGCCGCATGAATCGGCGATCACGGCCCGATCCGGCATACCGGAAAACAGAATGAAAATGGGTTGTAAGCCAGGCGCCAAATGACGCATCGCAATAGTCGAAATGTTTGCGTCGAAATCTGAACCACGCGGCATGCCACGAGAAAGAATTTCGATAGATGACCGGTATGAATTTCATTGTTTCAGGGCGCTATCCATAAATACATTCCGACGCCAAATTATTTGAAATCGTCCGAAAAATTGTCTATACCCTAGACGAATCAGCGCAGTCGGCATCGTGCCGGCACGGCGCATAACAAGCGTGCGAATGAAACGATCGATGCCGTCGTTGCATGCCGCACGTCGTAGTGATCGAGTGGACTTCGAGGGTGCGAACAGCCCGATGCCAGGGCCGTTCGTAAGAGTCGCGAATGGGCGAGCGCCCTGTGCAGCCGGCGCACCCATGCAGCGTCTTTGCGTTCAACGGTCGATCATCGACCCCGTCACACGGAGGTTGCCATGCTGCAATACGTCAAGTCCCTGCTGCGTGATGAACGTGGCGTCAGCTCGCTCGAATATGCGGTGCTGGCCGGCATCGTCGTGGTCGCGCTGGCGGCGGTCGGCGTGATCCTCAGCAGCACTTCCGGTGGCTTGCCGAGCGTGTTCACGGCGCTGATCTCGAAGGTGACGAGCCTGATCTGATCCCCTGAACCCGCGCGCCGCCGACGAACACACGGATCCGCATCGGTAGAACGTATCCAGCCGGGGGTGCGCCGACGGACGGCTCTCCCATGCTCATTCTTGTGCAGTCGGTGGCCACGATCGTGCTGGCGTCGCTCGCGGCGCAGGACCTGCGCGATCGTCGCCTGTCCAATCGCGCGGTGCTGGCGTTCGCGATGCTGTATTTCGTCGCGGCGGCGCTCGCGCACGAGAGCCTCGCGCCGCTGGCCGGCCACGTGGCGACCGCCGCGGCGATGCTGCTGATATTCGGCGGCTTGCATCACGCGGGCTGGATCGGCGGCGGCGACGTCAAGCTCGCGGCGGCGGTATTCCTGTGGGCCGGCCCGACCCTGGCGCTCCCGGTGTTGACGATCGTCGGCGCGGCGGGCGCCCTGTGCGGCCTCGCCGCGCTCGCGGCCATCGCGTGGCAGCGTCGCGCGGCACCCGCCCGCGCGCTCGCCGTGCGCGGCGTGCCGTACGGTGTCGCGCTCGCATTCGGCGGTGCGCTCGCCGTCTGGGTGCCGTCTCCGTACGCGGTTTCGCTTACCTAGCCGGGGGGACGCACGCCGCCATGCCCAAACCTCTGAGAATGGCCGTGCTGATCGTCGCTGCCGGCATTGGCGCGTTCATCCTGCGCGAACTGTACGTCGCCGCGTCGACGACGTCGGCGCCCGGCGACGCGGATCAGGCGCGCGTGCGCGTCGCGGCCGCCGATCTGCCGGAAGGGCTGCTGCTGCGCGACAACGATCTCGGCTGGAAGCGCATGCCGCGCGCGCAGGTGCCGCCCGGTGCGTTCGTCGAGTCGCAGCCGGGTGCAGACCTGAAAGGCGCGCTGCTGCGCAACCGCGTCGGTGCCGGCACGGCGATCCGCACGGACAACGTGATCCCGGCCGGCGCGCCGGATTTTCTCGCGGCCGCGCTGCAGCCCGGCATGCGCGCGATCTCGGTGCCGGTCGACGACGTGTCGGGTAACGCGGGGCTGATCCAGCCGGGCGACTTCGTCGACGTGGTGCTCACGCAGCAGATCGGCGGCTCGGCGACGTCGCCCGGCACCTTCGAAGCGGAGACGGTCGTGCGGCGCGCGCGCGTGCTCGCGGTCGGCTCGGATTTCCAGCGGGCGAAGGCACCGGCGAGCGCGCCGGACGCGACGGCGCGCGCGCGCACGGTCACGCTCGAGGTCGCGCCGCGCACCGCGCAGGTCGTGCTGGTCGCGACGCGCCTTGGCTCGCTGTCGCTCGCGCTGCGCAGCTTCGCGACCAGCGACCGGCGGCAACCGGCGGGGGGCGACGAGCAGGAGCCGGACACGCAGCCGGTCTGGGCGGGCGACGTGTCGCGCGCGGCCCGCGAGGCTGCGCGCGTGCCGTCCGCCCGGCCGGAGGCCGGCGGCGCGCGCTCGACAGGACAGGACAACACGGTCGTGATCTATCGCGGGTCGTCGATCGACGACGGGTCGCGCGGCGGCGGCACCGGCACGCCGGGCCTGCCGCCGTTGCCGTCCGGCATGCCGGGGCTGCCGGCGCTGCCGGGCGGCGGCAACGTCGCGGCGGATGCGACGGCGCAACTGCCGCGGGTGGCGGCGCCGCAATGACGGGTGGACGGATCGGGACGGCCTGCCGCCGGCCGGCATGGGACGGGATGACGGGAACACGCATGGTGCGCATGATTCGTTGGTTCGCTCTCTGGTGCCTGGCCGGCGTCGCCGCGCCCGGCATCGCGTTCGCGCAGGGCGCACGCACGCCGGACGCGGGCGCGGTGCTGTCGATCGCGACCGGCAAGGGCGAGATGCTGTCGCTGCCCGAGCCCGCGATCGCGATGTTCGTCGCCGATCCGGCGATTGCCGACATCCAGGTGCCGTCGCCGCGCACCGTGTTCGTGTTCGGCAAGAAGGCCGGCACGACCACGCTGATTGCGCTCGGTGCGAACCATCGGCCGATCCTGCGCAGGACGGTGATCGTGCAGGTCGACACGGCGTCGCTTCAGGCGGTGCTCGACGGCCGCTTTCCGCAGCTGAAGCTGTCGGTGTCCGGCGCGCCCGGCTCGCTGATGGTGTCGGGCAAGGTGCCGAGCGCGGCCGACGCGGACGCCGTGATGCAGTCGCTCGCGCCGTACCTGCACGACAAGGAAAGCATCGTCAACCGGCTCACGCTGTCGCGCCCGATCCAGGTGAACCTGCGCGTGCGGGTGACCGAGGTGAGCCGCAACATTACGCAGCAACTCGGCATCAACTGGAGCGCGCTCGGCGGCGCCGGCAATTTCGTCGGCGGGCTGTTCAACGGGCGCACGTTGTTCGATCCGACGAGCGGCCTGTTCAACCTGTCGCCGACGGGCGCGTTTTCGGTGCTCGGCGGGTTCCGCGCGGGGCGCTGGTCGATCGACGTCGTGCTCGATGCGCTCGATCAGGAGGGCCTGATCACGATGCTCGCCGAACCGAACCTCACCGCGATGTCCGGCGAGACCGCGAGCTTTCTCGCGGGCGGCGAGATTCCAATCCCGGTCGCGCAGGCGGGCACGTCGTCCGGCGCGATCACGGTCGAGTTCAAGCCGTTCGGCGTGTCGCTCGACTTCACGCCGACCGTGCTCGCCGACAACCGGATCAGCCTGAAGGTGCGGCCGGAGGTGAGCGAGGTCGACCCGAACAACAGCGTGACGACCGGCGGCGTCAAGATCCCGGGGCTGACCGTGCGGCGCGTCGAGACGACGGTCGAGCTGTCGAGCGGGCAGAGCTTCGCGATCGGCGGGCTGCTGCAGAGCCAGACGGCCGACACCGTGTCGCAGATCCCGGGGCTCGGCCGGCTGCCGATCATCGGCCGGCTGTTTTCGTCGAAGAACTTCCAGGACAGCAAGACCGAGGTGGTCGTGATCGTGACGCCGTACATCGTGCAGCCGGCCGGGCCCGGCCAGCTCGAGCAGGCGATCGACACCGTCGCGCGGCCGAGCAGCGATCTGGAGTTCGCGGTGCAGCACGAGCTGGGGCTCGACCTGCTGTCGGGCGATACGCCGCGTCTCGTCGGCGCCGCGGGCTTCGTGTACTGAACCGGAGGCGCCCATGCGAGTTCGAACCGCTGTCCTGACACTGCTGCCGCTGACGCTGGCGGGCTGCATGTCGGCGCCGCCGCCGCTGAGCCTGCCCGACGCGCGGTCGATCGGCTTCGACGGCGTGCAGGCGGTGCCGCCCGACTGCGCGAAGCTGATGCAGCCGTCGCATCTCGTCGACGCGGGCTTCGGGCGGCCGGGCGTGCCGTTCGGCTGCGCGACCTACACGAACCTCGCGACCATGCTCGCGCGGCCGCAGGATCTCGTCGCGCCCGTGCCGTACGGCGGCGCCGACGCGGAAGTCGCGGCCGGCGCGGTGCGTCGCTACGTCGAGGATCGCGTGAAGCAGCCGACCCCCGGCAAGACGCTGACGACGACCGGCTCGCCCGGCCATTGAACCGATTTCCGCTGCCATCGCGATGCCGCCCATGAACGTCCTCGAACGCCAGAATGCCAAGCGCGCCGTGTCCGCCGGCGCGACGGATCTCGTCGCGGTCGTGTCCGATTCCGGTAGCGAGGACGTGATCCGGCGCGTCGCGCAGGATTTGTCGATCACGCGTGCGCACCTGCAGACGGGCACCTGCGACGACGCGATCCGGTTGCTGCAGCAGCAGGAGCGCTCGCCGCGCCAGCTGGTGATCGACGTGTCGGATTCGGTGCTGCCGGTATCGGACCTGATGCGGCTCGCCGACGTGTGCGATCCGTCGGTGCGGGTCGTCGCGATCGGCACGCAGAACGACGTCGGGCTGTTTCGCAACCTGCTCGGCATCGGCGTGCAGGACTACATCGTCAAGCCGCTGACCGTCGAGCTGATGCGGCGCGCGCTGACGGCGACGGAATCGGTCGTGCAGGGGCGTACCGGCAAGATCGTCAGCTTCGTCGGCGCGCGCGGCGGCGTCGGCACGACGACCATCGCGGTGAGCCTCGCGCGCTGCCTGACGGGCGAGAAGCGCCGCCGCGTCGCGTATATCGACCTGAACCTGCATGGCGGCGGCGCGAACTCGATGCTCGGCCTTTCGAGCAACAACGGGCTGGTCGAGTTGCTGAACATGGAGCAGCGCCCCGACGACGCGCTGTTCGACCGCATGTTCGTCACGAAGGGCGACCGCCTGCACGTGCTGTCGGCCGAGCTCTCGTACGGCGCCGACGTGCCGCTGAGCGACGGGGCGATCGCGCGACTGGTCGACATGCTGAAGGACCGCTTCCACTACGTGCTGTTCGATGTCGGCAGCGGCGCCGGCAAGCTGCTCGAGGACGCGCTCGAGGCGTCCGATCTCGCGTACGTCGTCGCCGACCGCTCGGTGCACGCCGCGTACGAATCCGCGCGGCTCGCGCGCTTCGTGCAGGAGCTGCCGGGCGAGCGGCAACTGTCGATGGTGCTGAACAATCCGCTCGCGCCGGTCGCCGGCCGGGTCGAGCCGGCCGATTTCGCGGAGGCGTTTGGCGGCGCGACGCTGCGCGAGCTGCCGCACGAGCCGCAGACGCTCGCGGTTGCCGAGAACCTTGGCGAGCCGATCGAAGGCGCGAAGCCCCACGGCTTCGTGGACGGGATCCTGCAGCTCGCGAACGGGATCACCGGCGAACCGACGGTCATCGCCGAGCCGTGGTACGCGCGCTTCGTCAAGTGGAGGAAAGGATCGTGACGTTCGGCAACCGCAACCGGCCGCCGCCGGACCCCGCGCCGGCCGCGGTGCCAGCGACGCCCACGGCACCGCGCGAGCCGGCGCCGACGGTCGCGCCCGCGCCGCCGCCAACACGTGCACCCGCGGCCGCCGACACCCACGAGGCGCTGATCCGCTCCGGCAAGTTCGATGCGATCCGCACCGCGGTGTTCGCGTCGATGAACATGTCGGCGGCGTTGATGAAGACGCGCGACGAGGTGCGCGCGGGCATCGAGCAGGTGGCGGCGCACACGGTCGAGCGCGAGCGCCTGAAGATCACGGCCGGCGAGCAGGTGCTGATCGTCGATGCGATCCTGAACGACATGTTCGGCGTCGGGCCGATCGAGCCGCTGCTCGCCGACGAAACGGTCACCGACATCCTCGTCAACGGGCCCGACCAGGTCTACGTCGAGCGCGCGGGCCGGCTCGAACTCACGTCGCTGAAGTTTCGCGACGACGCGCACGTGACGAGCGTCGCGCAGCGGATCGCGGCGGCGGTGGGCCGGCGCGTCGACGAGAGCAGCCCGATGGTCGACGCGCGGCTCGCCGACGGCAGCCGCGTGAACGTCGTGCTGCCGCCGATCGCGATGCGCGGCCCGTCGATCTCGATCCGCAAGTTCGCGAAGCGCGACATCACGCTCGCGCGGATGGCGCATCAAGGCAACATCTCGCATCCGATGCTGCAGCTGCTGAAGGTGGCATGTTCGTGCCGGCTGAACATCGTGATCTCGGGCGGCACCGGCTCGGGCAAGACGACGCTGCTCAATGCGCTGTCGCAGCACATCGAACAGCATGAACGGGTCGTGACGATCGAGGACGCGGCCGAGCTGCAGCTGCAGCAGCCGCACGTCGTCAGCCTCGAGACACGGCCGGAGAATACCGAGGGGCTCGGCGGCATCTCGCAGCGCGACCTCGTGCGCAACGCGCTGCGGATGCGGCCCGACCGCATCATCCTCGGCGAGATTCGCGGCCCGGAGGCGTTCGACGTGCTGCAGGCGATGAACACCGGCCACGACGGCTCGATGACGACGATCCATGCGAACTCGCCGCGCGACGCGATCAGCCGGCTCGAGAGCATGGTGATGATGGCGAACGCGAACCTGCAGTTGCTGTCGATCCGGCGCCAGATCGCGAGCGCCGTGCACCTGTTCGTGCAGATCGAGCGGATGCGCGACGGCGTGCGGCGCGTTACGCGGATCACCGAGATCGTCGGGATGGAGGGCGAGGTGGTCATCACGCAGGACCTGTTCGCGTTCCGCCAGGAAGGCGACACGACGCGCGACGCGGTCAAGGGCGTGTTCGACGCGTCGTCGCTGCGGCCGGCGTTCGCGGCGCGCGCCGCGTACTACGGCCAGGAGGATGCGCTCGCCGAGGTATTCCGGCCATGAGGGCCGCCGACCTGTTCGCGGTGTGCGCGTTCGTCGTGATCCTCGGGATCGGGCTTGCGCTGTCGTCGCTGCTGGAGCGCGCGCGCCACACGCCCGCACGGCGCATTCGCGAGCGGATGCGGCACCTGTCGCCGTTGCTCGCGGGCCGCGATGCGGGCGCGGCCGACGGGTCCGGCGTCGCGCTGTTCAACCTCGAACGCCGGCAAAACCGCGTGCGCACGTGGCTGCAGCACTACGTGACACGCGTGCGGGCGGTGGGCGGCGACGGCGGCATGCGGATCGTCGTCGCCAGCACGGTGGCCGGTGCGATAGCGGCGATCGTCGCGATCAAGCTGATCGGGCCGCCGGGTGTGCTGCGCCCGCTGATCACCATCGGGCTGCCGCTGGTCGCGATGCGCGCCAGCTACCGCGCGCTGGTCGAGCGTTTCCGGGTGCGCTTTCTCGAGGCATTCCCGGACGCGATCGACCTGATCGTGCGGGCCGTGCGCGCGGGCATTCCGGTCACGCAGGCGATCAGCACGGTCGGCGACAGCGCGGCCGAGCCGGTGCGTTCGACGTTCCGCACGATGGGCGACAGCCTGCGGGTGGGCGCGGATCTCAAGGATGTGCTGACGCAGGCGGCGGACCGGCTGATGATCGCGGACTTCTCGTTCTTCACCGTCTACCTGCTGCTGCAGCGCGAAACCGGCGGCAGCCTCGGCGAGACGCTCGACGAACTGTCGAGCATCATCCGCACGCGTCGCGACATTCGCCTGAAGACCCGCGCGCTGACCGCCGAAGGGCGGATCACGACGAAGATCATTTCGGCGGTGCCGTTCGTGATGATCGGCGCGCTGTTCCTCGTGAATCGCGCGTACGTGATGCTGCTGTTCACGACGCACGCCGGCAACACGATGCTGACGATCGCCGCCGGGCTACTGACGGTGGGGCTGCTGACGATCCGCAAGATCTCGCGACTGGATACCGCACGATGACGATATCGATACTGGCCGCCCGTGGCCTTGAACTGCTGCTGTTGCTCGCGTGTGTTGGCGTGGCGCTCGCCAGGCCCGGCGGCGGCACGCGCCGGCGCATCGCCGCGCGCGTGCAGCAGGCGGCCGGACAGCGCGCGCCGTCGCCGTCGGCGGGGCTGCTGCAGCCGGGCGAAGTCCGCCAGGGCCTGACGCGCCGGCTCGCGCAGCTCGGCGAGCGGCTGCCGGTGCTCGACCCGATGCAGCGCGTGAAGCTCGGCCTGCAACTGGCGCGCGCGGGTTTTCGCGAGCGCCGCGCGGTGTCGTCGATGATCGGGATCAAGCTGAGCTGCGGCGTGCTGTTCGCGGGCGTCGCGATCGTGTTCAGCCCGTTCATCCCGCGCTTCGGCGAATACTTCGTGATCCGCGCGCTGGCGATGGTCGCCGCGTTCGTGATCGGCGTGATCGTGCCCGAGTACGTGCTCGGCGCGATGATCCGGCGGCGGCGGCGGATCATCGCCGCGTGCTTTCCGGACGCGCTCGACCTGCTCGTGATCTGCACGATGGCCGGCAACAGTCTCGCGTCAGGCGTTCGGCGCGTCGCGCACGAACTGGCGCGCATCTGCCCGCCGCTGGCCGACGAGCTGACGGTGTGCGCGGACGAGCTCACGCTCAGCGGCGACGTGTCCGCGACGCTCACGCACTTCGCGACGCGCGTCGATTTCGCGTCGGCGCGCTCGCTCGCGACGACGCTCACGCAGTCGCAACGGTTCGGCACGCCGATCACGCGGGCGCTGCGAACGCTGTCGCGCACCGAGCGCACCGAGCAGATCGTCGCGCTCGAGGAAAAGGCCGCGAAGCTCGCGCCGAAGATCACGCTGCCGATGATGTTGTTCATCCTGCCGACGGTCTGCCTGATCGCGGCGGGCCCGGCGGCAATCCGCCTGCTCGAGGTGTTCAAATGACACGATCCGTCGTACGCGCGCTCGCGCTCGCGGCCGTGCTGCCGGTGCTGGCCGGCGGCTGCGCACCGGGCGTCCAGACGCGGCCGGTGCTGTCGCACAAGAGCGACGACCCGCAGGCCGAACTGCGCATCGCGGACAGCGCGCTCGCCGGCGGCAACGTCGATCTCGCATCGACGCTGTACGAGAAGGTGCTCGCGAAGCATCCCGATTCGCTCGCGGCGCAACTGGGGCTCGGCGACGTCAACTATCGCACCGGCAACCTGGAGCGCGCGCGGATCCTCTACGAGGAAGCGCAGCGGCAGTCGCCCGCGGAGCTCGGCCCACAGCTCGGGCTCGCGCGCATCGCGTTGCGGCAGCGCCGGCTCGACGAGGCCGCGCAGCGCTATCGCGACCTGCTGGCCGCGCAGCCGAACCATCCGCTCGCGGCGCAAGGGCTCGGCACCGTGCTCGACCTGCAGGGGCGCCATGCGGATGCGCAGGCCGTGTATCGCGACGCGCTGCGCGTGCACCCGGACGCGCAGGGGCTGCGCATCGACCTCGGGCTGTCGCTCGTGCTGGGCAACCGGCCGCGCGAGGGCGTGAACGTGCTGCTCGACGTCGCGGGGCTGCCCGATGCGCCGTGGCAGGCGCGCCAGAACCTCGCGTTCGCGTATGGCGTGCTCGGCAATACCGATTCGGCGAAGAAGCTGCTGTCCGCGGACCTGCCCGCGTCGGCGGTGGCCGACAACCTGCGCTTCTATCAGGCGGTGCGTGCTCGGCTTGCGTCGCGCGGGGCGGCAGGCGGCGCGCCGCCGCTGTCGGGTGCGGCGCTGGAGTCGGACGTCGCGCCGCCGGGAGCGGGGGCCGCAAAATGACACGCGGGGCGACGGGCGCCCGCCGCGCGCGCGGCGTCGTGTCCCTCGAGTTCGTGCTGATGCTGCCGTTCCTGCTGATGGTGCTGATCGGCATCATCGATACGAGCCTGATCCTGTGCGACAAGGCCGTCATCACGAACGCGAGCCGCGAGGCCGCGCGCGCCGGCGTCGTGCTGCGCGTGCCGATGCTGACCACGACGCAGGTCGCCAGCGTCGCGCAGACCTACATGCAGAACAGCCTGATCACCGGCGGCACTGCGACGACGCCGGCCGTGACCGTGACGCAGGCGAACGGGACGACGTCGGGCACCGCGCTGACGGTGACGGTGACCTACACGTATTCGGGGATGGTGCTCGGTTCCGCGTTCAGTGCGCTGACCGGCCCGGTGACGGTTTCGGCCACGTCGGTGATGCTCTATGAATGACGCACGCGGCCCGCGGCCCGTCGCGCTGGTGCGGCAGCGCGGTTCGGTCGCGCTGTTCTTCCTGTTGTTCCTGATTCCGTTGCTGTCGTTCGGCGCGCTCGCGATCGACATCGCATGGGTGGCCACCGTGCGCAACCAGTTGCAGAACGCCGCCGATGCCGCCGCGCTCGCGGGGGCCGACGCGATGATGTCGTCGAGCGGCGGCGCGGTGAACTGGTCGCAGGCCGCGTCGGCGGCGAACGGCGTGATCGCGCGGAATTCGGCGGCCGGTGCCGCGCTGTCGTCCGGCACGGTGGCCACCGGGTACTGGAACATGACGCGCAGCCCCGCGGGCATGCAGGCGACGACCATTACGCCCGGCGTGTACGACGTGCCGGCCGTGCAGGTCACCGTGTCGCGCGCGCCGGGCGTGAACGGCGGCTCGATTCCGCTGCTGCTCGGCGGGCTGCTGGGAATTTCCGGCGCGTCCGGCAGCGCGACCGCGGTGGCGGTGCTGGCCGCGCCGGGCGGGGTGGCGGCCGGCGGGTTGTTCCCGGTCGCGATCGATCAGTGCATCTACAACCAGTACTGGAACGCGGCGACCAACCAGCCGCTGATCAATCCGCTGACGGGCTTGCCGTTCGAGTTCACGATCACGAACGGCCAGACCTATGGCTTGCTGTGCATGGGCGGGCAGTGGACGTCGTTCCAGTCGACGGCGACCGACACGACGACGATTGCGGGGCTGATGGCGACCGGCAATCCGACGACGCTGAGCATCGGCGACAGCATTAACCTCGCGACCGGCTCGAAGACGACGCTCTACTCGTCGGTGCCGGTCGGCACGACGGTGGTGCTGCCGGTCGTCACGCAGACGTCGAGCAGTACCACCGTGCCGATCGTCGCGTTCGCGGCGTTCCACATCGACGTGTCGCTCGGCGGCTCGTACAAGTACATCCAGGGCCACTTCGTCGGCGGCGTGAAGCTGACCGGCGTCGCGACCGGCGTCGGGCCGTACTACGGCGTGTACGTGCCGCCGCGGCTCGCGCTGTGAGCGCCGGACCGCGCGCGGCGCAGCAGCACGAGGAGGGCGCCGAGCGTCACGGCGGGGCCGATTTGCGGCAGCAGCAGCCACGCGTTCAGGTATTCGACGAGCGGCAGCGCCCACATCAGCGCGATCATGGTCTGCTCGCCGCGCAGCCAGCCGTCGCGCCAGCCGATCGCCAGCATGCAGGCGATCGCGAGGCCGAGCCACGCGAGCTCGTAGTGCCACACGTACGGATTCGCGACGAGCGTCGCGACCGCCAGCGCCGCCGCGCGCACGCGGGTGTCGCGCGAGCGCACCCACACGATGCACGCGGCCGCGATCGCGATCGCCGCGACGCAGGCGTGTGCGGCATATGCTGCGCCGAGCGGCAGGCCCGCGAGTCGGAACGCCGCGAACGGCGTCGGCGACGCGAACCAGAACATCACGCGATGCTCGAGAATCAGCGATCGCGCGAGCCCCGTGCTGGCGGCGAACAGGCGCGGCGACTCGACGCCGCACACCAGCACGCTCAACGCACCGAACGCGGTGGTGGCGAGCGCAGCCCACGCAATCGTGCGCCACGCGCGCGCGGCGATCAGCACGAACGGGAACAGCAGCGCCATCTGCGGCTTGACCGACAGCAGGCCGATGCAGAGGCCGGCCCACATCGGCCGCCGGTCGGCCCAGTAGACGGCCAGCGCCGCGCACGCAGCGGTCAGGAACGCGTTTTGCCCGAGCATCGCGGTGACGAACACGCACGGCGCGGCGACCAGCGCAAACGCGCCGACGCGCAGCACGCCGGGCGTCGCGCCGAGGCCCGAGACGCGCCACGCGGCGCACCCGAACACGACGATGCCGAACGCGACGAACAGCGGATAGCCGATCGCGAAAGGTAGGAGTGCGAGCGGCGTCACGAGCAGCAGGTAGGTGGGCGGGTACAGCCAGGCGACGAAACCTTCGCCGCGGAAATACGGGAACAACGCGGCCGACAGCCTCGAGAAGGTCGGGAGATCGTACGCTTGCCATGGCGCGCCGTGCAGCATCAGGTACGACGCCGACCAGAACACCGCGTAGTCCGCACCCGGGCGCTTGATGGCGATGCCCGGCGCGTAGCGAATCACGTACGCCCAGATCGCCAGGAACAGCGCATGGAAGACGAGCACGAACGCGCTGTACGTGACGACGCGTCGGGGTGTCAGCCACGCGCGGACGGGGTGTTCCGCCGAGCGCATCGATTGCCGGGGAATGTCCATGCGTCGCGTGCCGGTTACTTGACGGAGGTGCGCTTGGCGCTGTGGCCGGCGGCTGCGGGCGCCACCGGCCGGCGGCGGGCCACGTGCGCGCGCTTGAGCGGGAACTGCAGCAGCTTCGACGCCGGATGTGCGGCGGCGTCACGCTCGGCGCGGTAGCGGCGGCGCACGAGATAGACCGGGCGCTGCTTCGATTCGTGATAGATGCGGCCGAGGTATTCGCCGATCACGCCGATGCCGATCAACTGGATGCCGCCGACGAACAGCATCACGGAAATCAGCGACGCGTAGCCGTGCACGGGGTTGCCGAACAGCAGCGTGCGCATGACGATGTACGCACCGTAGACGAGCGAGAGCGCGGCAAACGCGAGGCCGATGTAGGTCCACACGCGCAGCGGCACGGTGCTGAAGCTCGTGATGCCTTCGAGCGCGAAGTTCCAGCGCCGCCACCCGGAGAATTTGGAGCGTCCGCCGCTGCGCGGCGCGCGCGTGTATTCGATGATCTCGGTGCGATAACCGACCCACGCGAACAGGCCTTTCATGAAGCGACGCCGCTCGGGGAGTGCGCACAGTGCGTCGACGACCTGGCGGTCCATCAGGCGGAAATCGCCGACGTTCTCCGGCATCTCGACTTCGGAGAGCCGGTTGTGCACGCGGTAGTAGAGCGCGGCGGCCACGCGCTGCATCAGCGGATCGCACATGCGGTCGGTGCGCTTGGCGGCGACTACCTCGGCGCCGGCGTGCCAACGTTCGACCATCGCGGGAATCAGTGCGGGCGGGTCCTGCAGGTCGGCGTCGATCAGGATCACGGCCGCGCCGGCCGCTTCGTCGATGCCGGCGGTGAGCGCGGCTTCCTTGCCGAAGCGCCGCGTGAGATCGACGATGCGCACGCGCGGATCGCCGGCCGCGATGTCGATCAGCTTGTCCAGCGTGCCGTCACGGCTGCCGTCGTTGATGCAGACGATCTCGAAGCGGACCGCGTCGACCGATTCGAGGACGGGCAGTGTTTCGGCAAAGAACGCGTCGATCGTTTCGTCTTCGTCGTGAAACGGCACGACGAGCGAGACCAGCGGTTTTCTGGCGTGCGTGGGCATGCATCCCCCGAGAAATCCGGCCTGCGCTGCACCGTATGGATCCGGGTGTCGTCCACCGCAGCCGGACGACAGGCGTTACGAATATTGTATGCAGAAATGGACGATTCGTAATACCGATGCGCGGGGGGCTGTTTCACCGTCGGGGCACGGTTCGTCGACGGCGGGCGCGCTGCAAGGCAAGCAAGTATCGGGATCGTGCTTATCGGTGCATGGGGGCGCGCGGGAGTGGCCTCATGCGATGCCGTGGCCGGATTCCGATGGTCGGCGATCCGCCCGCATCAAGCAGGGCGGCCGAGCCGGCCGCACGTGGCAATCCGCTCAGCGCGTGCGAACGCTATCGGTGCGCGCGCCGCGGCCGGCGACCTGTGCACGCCGCAGCAGCATGAGCAGGGCGACCGACGTGACCGCGGGCCCGATCTGCAGCAGCTTCATCCACGGATTCAGGAACTCGTACAGCGGCAGCGCCCACATCGCGGCGACGACGCTTTGCTCGCCGCGCAGCCAGCCGTTCTGCGAGCCGATCGCGATCATGCACGCGATCGGGATGCACAGCCACGACAGTTCGTAGTGCCAGACATAGGGATTCGCGGCGAGCGTCGCGATGACCAGTACCGCGCCGCGCAGCCGTGCGTCCCGGTTGCGGTGCCAGACGAAACACGCGGCCGCGATCGCGATCGCGGCGATGCCGGCTTGTCCGGCGTACGCGAGTGCCGGCGACAGGCCGGCGAGGCGAAACGCCGCGAACGGCGTCGGCGACGCAAACCAGAACGGCACGCCATGCTCGATGATCAGCGAACGCAGCGCGCCGGCGTTTTGCAGAAAGAGGCGGACCGATTCGATGCCGCCCGTCGCGACTCCCAGCGCGGTGAATGCGACGGCGAATGCCGCGGCCCACGCGAACGCACGCCATGCGCGCGCGGCAATCAGCACGAACGGGAACAGCAACGCCAGTTGCGGCTTGACCGACAGCAGGCCGATCAGGAAACCGGCCAGCATCGGCCGCCGATCGACGAAATACACGGCGAGCGCCGCGCATGCCGCGGTCAGCATCGCGTTCTGTCCGTACGTCGCGGTGACGAACACGCCCGGACACGCAAGCAGCGCGAGCCAGCCGACACGTTTCGCGCCGGGCGTTGCGGCGAGCCCCGACACACGCCAGGCCGCGACGCCAAGCAGCACGATGCCGAGCGCGATGAACAGCGGATAGCTGATTGCGTAGGGCAGCAGGGCGAACGGCGCCACCACCAGCAGATACGAAGGCGGGTACAGCCACGGCAGGAACGCATAGCGGCCGGTCGTCGGGAACAGGCCGGCGAGCACCCGCGAGAACGTCGGGACGTCGTAGGCCTGCCACGACGAGCCGTGCAGCATCAGGTGCGACGCGGACCAGAACACCATGTACCCCGAGCCGGGGCGGAACGTGCCCGGGTCGGTCGAGAGGACGCCGTTCCAGACCAGCAGCGACACGAACAGCACGCCGATCGTCAGCATGACCGCGCTGTAAAGCGCGATGCGGCCGGGCGTCAGCCAGACGCGAACGGCGCGTTCGTCGGTCCGTATCGATGAGCTGGAAATATCCATGCGACGTTACTTGACCGACAGGTTGCGCGATACCGGCGCGCCGACGGCGGCGGCCTGCCGGCGCCGGGCCGCGGCGACGCGCCGGACCGGAAACTGCAGCAGCTTCGAACGGTCCGGCTGCGCGGCGTGCCGCACGGGCTGCTGGATCGCATGGGCGTCGGCGCGGTAGCGGCGGCGCACGAGATAGACCGGGCGCTGCTTCGATTCGTGATAGATGCGGCCGAGGTATTCGCCGATCACGCCGATGCCGATCAACTGGATGCCGCCGACGAACAGCATCACGGAAATCAGCGACGCGTAGCCGTGCACGGGGTTGCCGAACAGCAGCGTGCGCATGACGATGTACGCACCGTAGACGAGCGAGAGCGCGGCAAACGCGAGGCCGATGTAGGTCCACACGCGCAGCGGCACGGTGCTGAAGCTCGTGATGCCTTCGAGCGCGAAGTTCCAGCGCCGCCAGCCGGAGAACTTGGAGCGGCCGCCGCTGCGCGGCGCGCGCGTGTATTCGATGATCTCGGTGCGGTAGCCGACCCACGCGAACAGGCCTTTCATGAAGCGACGCCGCTCGGGCAGCGCGCACAGCGCGTCGACGACCTGGCGGTCCATCAGGCGGAAATCGCCGACGTTCTCCGGCATCTCGACTTCGGAGAGCCGGTTGTGCACGCGGTAGTAGAGCGCGGCGGCCACGCGCTGCATCAGCGGATCGCACATGCGGTCGGTGCGCTTCGCGGCAACGACCTCGGCGCCGGCTTGCCAGCGTTCGACCATCGCGGGGATCAGCGCGGGCGGGTCCTGCAGATCGGCGTCGATCAGGATCACGGCCGCGCCGGCGGCTTCATCGATGCCGGCAGTGAGCGCGGCTTCCTTGCCGAAGCGGCGCGTGAGATCGACGATGCGCACGCGCGAGTCGCCGGCCGCGATGTCGATCAGCTTGTCCAGCGTGTCGTCGCGGCTGCCGTCGTTCACGCAAACGATTTCGAAGCGCGCGGTGCCGATCGATTCCAGTATCGGAACGGTGGTCGCGAAGAATGCATCGATCGCTTCCGCTTCGTCGTGAAACGGCACGACGAGCGATACCAACGGCTTTCGGGTGTGCGTGGACATACGTCCCCCCGTGAGATCCGGTCTGCGCCGCATTGTCTGGTCCTGTTGTCGCCGAATGTGCGGAAACGGGTCCGGTTCGGCGCAAGTCTTGTGTTTGTGATGGCCTGGTTGGCTTGCTGCGGGCCGGGCGGCAAGCTTCGGATGATTGTACGCACGAATGACGCGATGGTGACAGGGGGCGCGGGTTTGCTCGGGGGAGGGGTTTCAGCGATGTGGCCGGCCGCCGGCGGGCGCGGTCGGCGTGATCCGCGACCCGCCGTTCACGCGTGTGCAGCGGTTAGCATGGCGTCTGCAACGACGGCGACGGAGACGGCCATGCAAGTTCAGGATCTGACGGGCGCACCGCTGGATTATTGGGTCGCGATCGCGGAAGGCCATGACGCCCCGCGCGCCGACGCGTCCGGGTGTACGTCGATTCGCGCACCGGGCGGGGCGCCGGTGCCGTTCGCGCCGTCGTCGTCGTGGGCGGACGGCGGCCCGATCGTCGAGCGGTTGCCGTTCGCCGCATTCGAGCGCGATGGCGGCCGCGGCGCGTGGCGGGCCATACTGCACCGCGCCGTGCCGGCCGCGGGCGAGCGCTGCACGTTCAACCAGTCGGGGCCAACGCTGCTGGTCGCCGCGATGCGCACGCTCGTCGCGTCGACGTTCGGCGACGACGTGCCGGACCTTGATATGGCGCGGCCGCGCTGAACGCCGCCGCTCGCGGCATCCTCACGCAGACACGTTCCGGATCGCGATCGACGCGACGTCGACGCGCCGCGGCAGGATCGCGTCCGCCGCCGCGCGGTCGGCGACGCGCTGCAGCACGTCGATGTCGGCGCCGCTGAGGCTGCGCTGAGCGAGCGCGGCCCGGTGCGCGATGTCGGTGGCCGCGTCGGGCGGCAGGCGCGTGAGCGACGCATAGACGCTCGCGTAATCGACCGGGTGCGCGAGCGCCCACTGGCCCGCGCGGGCGAGCCGTGCGAGTACGTCGGCGAGCGCCGCGCGCTTCGCGCGATCGTCGAGCGTGTCGACCGGCGACGTGAGGAACGCGAGCCCCGAATTGATGCCGCTGCCGTCGCGGACGATACGCGCGCCGCGTCGTACCGCATGTCCGTAGTACGGGTCGAACGTCGCCCAGATGCCGATCCGTTTCGCCTCGAACGCGGCGAACGCATCGACGGGCAGCACGAAGCGCACGTCGACGTCGCGCGGCGCGAGGCCGTGTTCGCGCAGCGCGCCGTACAGCTGGTATTGCGAGATGCTGCCGCGCGCGGACGACACGACGACGGTTTGCCCTTTCAGGTCGGCGACCGCGCGGACCGGCGAATCGGGCTGCACGACGATGCCGAGCGACGCCGGCGAGCCGACGCGCGTCGCGACGATCCGCAACGACGGATCGCCGAGTGCGGCCGTCAGCACGGGCAGGTCGCCGGCCGGCGCGAGATCGATCGCGCCCGCGCGCTGGGCCTCGAACAGCGGCGCAGCGCCCTGGAAATTGGCCCAGCGGAACCGGTAGGGCGTGCCGTCGAGCACGCGCGCGGCTTCGGCCAGCGCACGCAGGCCGCCGGCCTGGTCGCCGAGCACGAGCGTGACGCCCGACAGGTCGGCGCCGGCCGCGCGGGCAGGCAGCGCGATGCCGCCCGCGAGCGGCGCGGCGGCGAGGGCGGCAAGACGCTGCAGCACGCGGCGGCGCGCTATGGCGGAAGAGGGGTTCATCGGCGGCGTGTCCTCGGTGATCCGCGCACGTGCGGCGCGGCTGCCGGGCAGGTTACGGAATCGGTTTCCGGCCGACAAACATCGAATCGTGAAATGCATATTCGCGCGGCGACGGCCGCAACGGCCGATATCGACGCGCGCGAGTACGTTATGCAGCGGGCGGAACCGTGCGCAGGAACGCCCGCACGGCGGGCGCCTTTTCGAACCGCCGGTGCGCGAGTGCGAGTTCGGACGTGATCGGCTTGCCGGCGATCGGCCGGTACACGACACCCGGCAGCGACACGCAACCGGCGAGCGCATCGGGAATCACGGCGACCCAGCCGTTCACGGACACGCATGCGAGCACCGCGAGCAAGCCGCCCGGCCGCGCGGCGATCACTGGCGCGAAGCGGCCGCGGCGCGCGACCTCGAGCGTGCCGCGCTCCTGTTCGGGCACCGCGAAGCGCGCATCGGCGAGGTCGGTCGCGCGTACGGCCGCCATCGCCGCGTAACGCGAATCGGCCGGCACGGCCGCGACGAACACGTCGCGCTGCAGCGTGACGATCCGTAGGCCCCCGGGCAGCGGCAACGGCGGGCGCACGTACGCGAGGTCGAGCCGGCCCGCGTCGAGCTGGTTCGCGACGTCGTCCATCGGCACTTCGCGCAGGTTCAGCTCGATGCGCGGGTGTGCGGTGCGAAACGCGCCGACCGTGCGCTGCAGCGTGCCCGAATAGACGGCGGACGATACGTAGCCGATCTCGATCCGGCCGAGTTCGCCGCGTTCGGCCAGCGCGGCGAGTTCGCGGCCGCGCTGCAGGTGCTCGAACGCGGCGCTGGCCTCGGCGAGATAGGCCTCGCCGGCGGCGCTCAGCGTGACCGCGCGGCGCGACCGGTGAAAGAGCCGCACGCCGAGCACGCGTTCGGCTTCCTGGATCTGCCGCGTGAGCGCGGGCGGCGCCATGTCGAGCGCCTCGGCCGCGCGGGCGAAATGCAGGTGCTGCGCGACGCTCAGGAACGCGCGCACATGACGGAATTCGAGCCGATCCATGATTGCAATTTTCGTCAATAAAACAGCATGAGAGTGTCAATGACAGGCAATACCGGGCAAGCCTAGCATACGGGTCGTTGATCCTGTTCCGGAGTTGCCGATGTCCCAGTCCTCCCCGGCGTCGCGCGCAGACGCGGCCGCCGCCCCGCGCGCGGGCACCCGCCTGCCGGCTGCCGCGACGCTTGCCGTCGCGTCCGCGACCTGTTCGCTGATCGTGCTCGACACGAACGTCGTCGCCGTGTCGCTGCCGAGCATCGCGCGTAGTTTTCATGCGAGCTTCGCCGAGATCGAATGGGTCGTGAGCGCGTACATGACCGCGTTCGCCGCGTGCCTGCTGCCGGCCGGCGGACTCGCCGACCGCTTCGGCCGCAAGCGGATGCTCGGCGCGGGGCTCGCGCTGTTTTTCGTCGCATCGCTCGGCTGCGGCGTCGCGCCGTCGGCCGGCTGGCTGATCGCCGCGCGCGCGGTGAAGGGCGGCGGCGCTGCGCTGCTGCTGACGGCCGCGCTCGCGGTGATCGCGAACCGGTTTCCGGAAGGGCGCGAACGGGCGCGCGCGTGGGCGATCTGGGGCATGTGCATGGGGATCGCGACGGCGATCGCGCCGCTGGTTGGCGGCGCGATCACGCAATGGATCGGCTGGCGCTGGGTGTTCCTGCTGAACCTGCCCGTCTGCGCGCTGCTGGCGGTTGGCGCGCGCGTCGCGATCGACGAATCGCGCGATCCGCACGCGAAACGCGTGGACGCAGCCGGCAGCCTGCTGTTCGGCGCGGCGCTGTCGTGCGCGATCGCGGCGCTGATCGGCGCACCGTCGCACGGCTGGCTGTCGGTCGCGACGCTCGGCCGGCTCGCGCTTGCCGTCGCGCTGTTTGCCGCGTTCATCGGCGCGGAACGCTGGCAGTCGCGGCCGATGATCGATCTCGCGCTGTTTCGCCAGCCGCGCTTCGTCGGCGCGGTGCTCGCGATGTTCGGTTATGCGGCGTGCGCGCAGGTGATGATGACGTTCCTGCCGCTGTACCTGCAGAACGCGTTCGGGATGTCGGCGATCGACGCGGGGCTCGGCATGCTGCCGTTCGCGTTCGCGATGGTCGCCGGGCCGTCGCTCGGTGCGGCGCTCGCCGCGCGCGTGTCGTCCGGCGGCGTGCTGGCGGGCGGGCTTGCGCTGATCGGCGCGGGTAACCTCGCGACCGCGGCGCTGACGGCCAGCGGCGACTACCGGCTCGTCGCGCTCGGCATGTTCGTGACGGGCTGCGGCGCCGGCATCATGAACGGCGACACGCAGAAGGCGATCATGGCGTGCGTGCCGCCGAACCGCACGGGCATGGCGTCGGGCATCAGCACGACGACGCGCTTCTCGGCGATCGTGACGGCCGTCGGCGTGCTCGGCGCGGTGCTGGCCGCGAGCACGCACGCGCAACTCGATCGGCTGCTGTCCGCCGCGCCCGGGCTGCGCGCGTTCGCCGACGCGCCGTTCATGTCGAGCCTGCTGGCCGGCGATCTCGCGCAAGCGCTCGGCCGCGTGCCGCCGTCGGCGGCCGGCGTGCTCGCGAAGGCGGCGCCTGTCGCGTTCGCGAGCGGGTTCGCCGACGCGCTGACGGTAAGCGGCGTGCTGGCACTCGTCGCGGCCGTCGTTGCATACAAGTTGCTTACGCAACCGATGCGCGACGCGTGACGCTTATCCCGGTGTGTTTCGCTCGCGGCTTAGTGCGATTTCGTCGTGTGGCGCAGATGACGCGCGACGCGGGCGACGAGCGGCCGGCGCGACACGCGGCAGCGCGTTGCCTTGCGTGCCCGCGGCACGCGCAGCGGGTCGGGCGCGGGCGTCGCCGGGACGGTTGCGGCCGCAACCGCTGCAACCGCCGGCAGCGCGGCCTCGGCATCGAGCCAGCCGCGCGTCGCTTCCGCGATCAGCCCGCGCAGCCAGCGCACGCCGTCGGTGCACGATCCCGATTCGTTCCACGTCATCCGGTACACGATGTCCGGCGGCTCGACCGGCAACGCGACGGCGGCGAGCGGCAGCAGCTTCGCGTAGTGCCGTGCGAGCCGGTACGTGGTGGTCAGGATCAGGTCGGAGCGCACGAGTGCATGCGCGGCGAGTTCGAAGTGCGGCAGCGTGACGACGATCCGCCGCAGCAGGCCCACGCGTTCGAGCTGCCGGTCGATCGCGCCGGACGCTTCGAGCCACGACGGCGTCGGGCACAGCTGCGGTGCATCCGCGAAATCGCCGGCCGTCATCGTGCCGCGTCGCGCGAGCGGGTGCGTCGCGCGCATCAGGCACACGACGCGATCGTCGAACAGATCGTCCTGCCGGAACCGCGACGAACGCGCCGGGCGATTGTCGATCACGACGTCGAGCTCGCCGTCGGCGAGCGCGCGCTCGTCGTCGAAGCCGTCGCCGAGCGGATGGAACACGAGCTGCGCGTTCGGCGCGCGCTCGCGGAACAGCGCGACGAGCTTCGGCACGAACAGCACGTTCAGGTAGTCGGGGCAGCCGATCCGGTAGGTGCGCACCGACGTGCGTGCATCGAACCTCGGCTGCTGGATGCGGATGAAGTCGATCACGCGCAGCGCGTTGCGCAACGGTTCGATCAGCCGCGAGCCGAACTCGGTCGGCACCATCCCGTAGCGGCTGCGCACGAGCAGCGGATCGCCGAGCAGCGTGCGCAGGCGCTTGAGCGCGGCACTGGTCGCCGGCTGCGACATGTTCAGGCGCACGGCCGCACGCGACACGGTGCGCTCGGTCAGCAGCACGAGCTGGATGCGCATCAGCCGCGCATCCAGCACGTCGAGCACGCCCGCGGTGTCGGACGTGTCGCGGGGCAGCGCGTTCGGGTCTAGCGGGTTCCGCATGCCGATACGCCTCCTGGCGACGCAGTGCCCGCGCGCGACGCGACAGCCGGCCGGCGGCCCGTCATTTTGCGAAGACGCCCGGCCAGCCGACGATCCGCTTCGGGCGCGGCGGCGCATACGTGCGGACCTTCGACGTCTTCAGCTTCAGGCGCACCAGCGACTCGGCGAGCGCGACCGCGGCCGACACGCCGTCGACGACCGGTACGCCCGTGCATTCCTCGATCTGCCGGTCGAGGCCGGCCATCCCGCCGCAGCCGAGGCAGATCACTTCCGCGTGATCGTCCTTCACCGCGCGCTGCGCCTGGCCGACAATCGACTCGATCGCGCGGGCCGGGTTCTCTTCGAGTTCGAGCACCGCGAGGCCGCTCGCGCGCACCGACGCGCAGCGTGCATCGAGCCCGGCGAGCTTCAGGCGATCCTCGATCAGCGGCACCGTGCGGTCGAGCGTCGTGACGACCGAGTAGCGATGGCCGAGCAGCATCGCGACGCTCGCGGCCGCTTCGGTGATGTCGACGACGGGCACCGTCAGCAGTTCCTGCAAGCCTTCGCGGCCGTGTTCGCCGTAGCCGGCCTGGATCACCGCGTCGTACGGCTCGTCGTAGCTCAACACGCGATCCATCACGGCGATCGCCGCGAGGTAGCTCTCGAAGTTGCCTTCGACCGACTCCGCGCCGAAGCGCGGCGTCAGCCCGACGATCTCCGTGCCCGGCGACGCGGCTGCCTGAGCCTGCGCGGCGATCGCGTCGGTGATCGACTCGGTGGTGTTGACGTTGACTACCAGGATCCTCATCGGTGACTCCGTATGCGTGTGTTCAGTGTTGCGCGCAGGCGACCGCGATGTGTTCGCCCGAGCGCTCGTCGTATTGCCGCTTGCGATCGGCCAGCAGCCAGTACACGCTGCCCGCGATGGCCGCGCCGAGCAGCCACGAGAACGGCGTCATCGCGCTGAAGGCCGGCACGACGGCGAGCGTGATCGAGATCAGCGCGGACGGCACGAGGGCCGCGAGCGCCTTGCGGTTCACGCCGCGTGTGTAGAAATAGGCGCCGGTGGGCGCTTCGGTATAGAGATCGGGCACGTTCACGCGCTGCTTGCGCACGAGCCAGTAGTCGACCGTGATGATCCCGTACAGCGGGCCGAGCAGCGCGCCGAGGCCGGACAGGAAGTAGACGATCACGATCGGGCTGTTGTACAGGTTCCACGGCATGATCAGTACCGCAACCGTTGCGCTGATCAGGCCCGCGCGGCGGAACGACAGCCGGTGCGGCGCGAGGCTCGTCAGCACGAAGGCTGGCGCGACGAAGTTCGCCATGATGTTCACGGCAACTGTCACGATCAGGAACGCGAGGCAGCCGAGCACGAGGAACAGCTTGTTCGGCACCGTCGCGATGATTTCGGTCGGGCTGTGGATGATCTGGCCGTTCAGCTTGAACTGCGCGCCCGCGAGCACGAAGCTGATCGTCGCGAACACGAGGATGTTGACCGGCAGGCCCCAGAAGTTGCCCACGCGCACCGTCTTCGCACTCGGCGACGAGCGCGCGAAATCGCAGAAGTTGAGCACCAGCGTGCCGTAGATCGCGAGCCACAGCGAGCCGCCCGCGAAGATCTCGGTCCACATCTTCAGGCCGGTCAGCGGCTTGCCGATCGACATCGCGAGATGGCCGCCGGTGCGGCTGAACATCCAGGCGGCGAGCGACAGCGTCGTGACGAGGATCACCGGGCCGGCCAGCCCCTCGTACTTGCGGACCATTTCCATGCCGTACGTGAGGATGCCGATCTGCACGAGCCAGATTGCGACGAACGTGATCCAGCCGAGCGTGGACAGCCCGAAGATCGCGTTCTGGTCGAAGGCGGCGAGGCCCGGCCAGACGGCGGTGAGCAGCACGCGCAGCACGACGGAGGCGAGATAGGTCTGGATACCGAACCATGCGATCGCGATCACCGCGCGGATCATCGCGGGCAGCAGCGCGCCGTAGATGCCGAAGCTCATCCGGCTGATCACCGGGAACGGCACGCCGGTCTTCTGGCCCATGTAGCCGGTGAGGTTCATGAAGCAGTACACGAGTACCGCGCCGATCGCGAGCGACGCGAGCATTTGCCAGCCCGACAGGCCGAGTGCGAACAGCCCGATCGCGAACGAGTAGTTCGCGATGTTGTGCACGTCGTTGGTCCACAGCGCAAAGATGCTGTAGCGGCCCCAGGTCCGGCCTTCGGCCTTGGTCGGCGCGAGATCGGGGTTGTGCAGCCGCGGACTCAGCGCGGGGTCGCGCGCGGCCGTATCGGTTCGATGCGATGCGTCGTCCGCGCCGAGCACGATGCCCGGGCGGTGGGTGGCTTCCAGTTGCACGCCGTTGTCTCCTTCCATGTGCGGGGCGCGAAACCGGCAGCGTATGGACGCTGCGCCGGCCCGGCCGCCGTGGACGTTATGTCTCGGATTTGTTCGCGAGTATGGGTGGCCGATTCGGTGATGGGAAATTAAATATTCGGCTGGGCGTCATTTGAAAAATGAATGGGATGCGGCCGGAGGTGGGGCCGGATGCGTGGATGGCGCGGTGGCCTGCGTGCGCGGCGGACGACGACGAATGAAAGCGGGAAAACGCACACGCCGGCGTGGCGGCGTGCGCTGTACGAAGCGGGGGGCGTGGGACGGACCGCGCGACAGGCGCGGTCGTAAAAGAAGGGACAGCGTCGCGCGTGGGCGACGCAATCCGTCAGCGGTTCACGAGCTTCGCCGGAAATGCAAGCGCGAGCGCGCAGCCAACGAGCATGCAAGCGGCGAAGCCATACAGCCCCGCGCTTTGCGAATGGAACGTATCGCGCAGCCAGCCGATGAAATAGGTGCTGCCGAACCCGCCGAGGTTCGCGATCGAGCACGCGAACGCGATCCCGCCGGCCGCGGCCGAGCCCTTCAGGAACGTGGACGGCAGCGCCCAGACCACCGGCATCGCGGCCGCCGCGCCCGCGTTGATCAGCGAGAACAGCAGTATCGTCCCGAGCGTGCCGTGCGACGACGCCGCCGCGATCGTCAGCGCGACGGCCGACACCATGAACGGCACGACGATATGCCAGCGGCGCTCGCGTGCGCGATCGGAGCTCGCGCCGCAATACAGCGTGGCGAGCACGGCGGCGGCATTCGGAATCACCATCAGCCAGCCGATGTGATACGCGTCCTTCACGCCGGTGTCGCGCAGGATCGTCGGCAGCCAGAAGCTCACCGCATACAGGCCGAGCAGCACGCACAGGTCGATCAGGCCGAGCGCCCACACCTTCGGATCGGAGAACGCCTTGCCGAGCGCGTGGCTCTTGTTGCCGGCCGGATCGGCGTCGAGATTCGCGCGCAGCGTCCGCTTTTCGTCGGCGTTCAGCCATTGCGCGGATTCGATGTTGTTGGGCAGCCAGCGCAGCACCGCGAAGCCGAGCAGCACCGACGGCAGCGCTTCGAGCAGGAACAGCCACTGCCAGCCGCCAAGCCCGTGCGCGCCGTCGAACGCGCGCATGATCCAGCCGGAGATCGGACTGCCGATCATGCTCGACAGCGGCAGGCCGACCATGAACAGCGCGACGATCCGCGCGCGGCGCGCATCGGGATACCACTGCGTCAGGTACAGCAGCACGCCCGGCAGGAAGCCGGCCTCGGCGGCGCCGAGCAGGAAGCGCACGACATAGAACTGCATCGGCGTGTGCACGAACATCGTCGCGCCCGACAGCAGGCCCCACGTGATCATGATCCGCGCGATCCACAGCTTTGCGCCGACGCGCTGCAGCACCAGGTTGCTCGGGACTTCGAACAGGATGTAACCGCCGAAGAACAGGCCGGCGCCGAGCCCGTACACGGTATCGCTGAACTTCAGCGCGTCGAGCATCTGGAGTTTCGCGAGCCCGATGTTGATGCGGTCGAGATAGGCCGCGAAGTAGCACAAACAGAAGAGGGTGATCAGGCGCAGCGTGACCTTGCGATAAAGATTGCCGTGCAGCGCGTCGTCGGGGGAAACGGCGGCGCTCGGGTGTGCGGTAGACATGGGGTTGCCCCTGTTCGAATGTGACGGATGAATGGGTGGCCGATCGACGCGAGCGAAGGTTCCGCTGCGCACTGGAGTCTGTATATCACGGCAATTAAATAGCGTACACACTAGAAAATACGGAATCGCACAGGCATGAAAATCGACGCGTGTCGGCAAGCGTTCGTGTGAAGAAAACCGCGCTTTTAGTGGGGTTTTAGGCGATCTAAAACATGTGTATGAATGATCTGGGAGCGCGCCTGAATATGCACAATATTCGTGCGTATGCGCTTAAAAATGGAGTGTGTGCGTGAAAGCCTGCCGCAGCGCGTAAACGCGTGTGCGGCAGCAGGTTCGGACGCGGGCGGCCGATCGTCCCGGCGGTGCCACCGGCGCAATCCGCTCCTGTCAGGCGATCGTCAGGCATGCTGCGTAGCGGGCACCGCGAATCCTGATGCACCGCAATGAAGCGGCTGCCCGGCGGCCGGTTGCGTGGAATTGAGGGTGTACACTCCTTGTCTTTCCCTTACACGCGGCACGGGCCTGCACTTTCATGGCGTCTTCCAAGGATTCCTACGACTTTCACGACCAGGTCGGGCACCTGCTGCGCCGCGCCTATCAGCGGCACGTTTCGATCTTCCAGGAAGCGATCCCCGATTCGGACCTCACGGCCGCGCAGTTCGTGACGCTGTGCGCGGTCAAGGAAAGGCAGGCGTGCTCGCTGAACGACATCGTCAAGGCGACCGCGATCGATCAGGCGACGATACGCGGCGTCGTCGAGCGCCTGAAGGCGCGGGCGCTGATCGAGGTGCTGCACGACCCGAACGACGGCCGCAAGCTGCTCGTGCGCGCGACCGCGAGCGGCCTTGCGCTGATCGAGCGCACGGTGCCGTTTGCGCGACAGGTGACGGAGCGCACCTATGGCGCGCTCAATCCGGGCGAACGTGTCGCGCTGCAGTTCCTGCTGCGCAAGATGATGGAAGAGGACGGCGACGCGTGATGCGGTAGCGGCGCGGGTCGGGCCTACGTCGTGCCTGCGGTGACGGCCTCGCCGGCCTCGTCGGCACGCATCAGCCGGCCGGCGTCGCGCAGCGCGGCGCGGACCGCCTCGGGCGTAAACGGTGGCGCGTAGAACCGCACGCCGGTGGCATCGAACAGCGCGTTCGCGACCGCGGCCGGGCCCGGCACCGACGCCGATTCGCCCGCGCCGAGCGGCGGCTCGCCCTGCCTCGGCATCAGCACCACATCGACGTCCGGTACTTCCGCGAACGTCAGGATCGGATAACTCGCCCATTCGCGCGACGCGACCTTGCCGTCCGCGAACCGCACGCGCTCCTTCAGCGTGCGGCTCAATACCTGGATCACGTTGCCGTGGATCTGGTGGCGCACGCCATCCGGGTTGATCATCGTGCCCGTGTCCTGGCCGACCGTCACGCGTTCGATGCGTATCTCGCCCGACACGCGATCGACGCTCAGGTCGACGATCCATGCCGACCATGCCGCGCCGAATCCGGGAAAGCGGCTGTGCACGTAGCGCGCATAGGCGACCCCGCGTCCATGCACGAGTCGCGCGCCGTCGCGTTCGCGCTGCGTGCGCGGCGTCCAACCCGCGCGATCGGCCACGGCCAGCAGCAGTTCCGTCGCGCGCGGGTCCTGCAGGTGACGCAGCCGGAACGCGAGCGGATCGATACCCGTCAGCGCCGCGCATTCGTCGACGAACGCGTCGTGCGCGAACGAGTTCGGCAATGCCGACACGCCGCGCAGCCACGACGCGCGCACGAGCGGCGCGAGATCCTCGCAGACGAAGCGGCGATGCGGGCTCGCGTACGGCGACACGGCCGTGCGGTCGCCCATCTCGAACACGCGCGGCTCGGGCGCGATCGCGCCGGTCAGCAGCGCCGCGAGCAGCGGCGCGTCGTTCGACGGATAGCGGGTCGTGAAGTCGTAGCCGAGCAAGCGGCCGTCGCGCGTGACGGTGCCGGTCACCTGCATCAGCTGGCCCGCGCCTTTCGGTTCCCACAGATGCTCGTCCGCGCGCGACAGTTGCACGCGCACCGGGCGGCCGACCGCGCGCGACAGCAGCAGCGCATCGCCGCACACGTCGTCGGCGCCGTTGCGGCCATAACAGCCGGCCGCTTCCATCCGCACGACATCGAAATCGGCTTCGTCGCGCGCGACCAGTGTCGCGAGGTCGTAGCGCAGCGAGACAGGATTCTGCGTGCCGGACCACACGGTGATCCGGCCGTCGCCGGGTTCCCGGTAATCGGCGAGCGCGCATGACGGACCGATCGAGCCATGCATCTGGAACGGCCACGCATAGGTGCGCGACAGCGTGATCGTGTCGGGCTGCGCGCGTGCCGCGTCCACATCGCCTTCGTCGAGCAGCACGCGGCGTTTGGCCGGCGCGGCGGCGATCGCGGCGGCCGGCGCGTCGAGCGGCGGCAGCGCGGGATGCGGCCGCCACGTCGCGCGCAACTGGCGCGCCGCGCGGATCGCGTGTTCCTCGCGCTCGGCGACGACGCCGACGAAATCGCCGATCGCGACGACCGCCACCAGCCCCGGCACGTCGGCCACCGATGCACGGTCGACGTCAACGAGCGAGGTGCCGACGAACGGGCCGCTGTCGTGTCCCGCGTACGGCGGCCGCACGACGCGGCCGTGCAGCATGCCCGGCACGCGCATGTCGTGCACGAACGTGAGCTGGCCGGTTGCCTTCGCGGGCAGGTCGACGCGCGGCGACGACTTGCCGACGATCCGGTAATGCGCGGGGTCTTTCGTGCGGATGGTCGGGTCCAGCGTCAGCGCGATCCGCTGCGCGGCGACGAGCGCGGCGAACGTCGCCGTTTGCCCGGCCGCCGAGATCGTCGCGTTGTCGACGCTCAGTTGCGCCGCGTCGACGCCGAACCGTTCGGCGGCGAGCGCGAGCAGTGCGTGACGCGCCTGCGCGGCCGCGCAACGCAGCGGCGTCGCGGAAATCTGGATCGTCGCGCTCGCGATGGTCGGGCCCTGGTTCGGGGTCGCGGCCGTGTCGCCGAGCACCATCGTCACGCGCGCGGCCGGCACGTCGAGTTCCTCGGCGACGATCTGCGCGAGCGACGTGCGGATGCCGGTGCCGAGATCGACGTGTCCGTTGAACGCGAGGATGCGGCCGTCGTCGAGAATCGCGACGAAGACTTCGGGCAGTGCCGGCACAAAGGACGACAGGCTGCCCGGCTGGCCGGGCGCCGGCTTGACGGGCGGCGCGGGCGGCCGGATCACGGTCAGGCAGCCAGTGCGCGCGAGCAGTTCGGAGCGGTTCACGGGGGAGGTGTCCTGTCGGGAGCGGCGCGGCCGGCGACCGGTTGCGTCGGGGAAGGATCGTGCGGCGCGCGTCGGGCCAATTTAGGTCGCCAAAAGCGCAGCGTCAATCGCGGGCGCCGCATGCGATCGGTCGCGACTCAGCGTGCGCGGGCATGCATGGCGTCGATCGCCGCGATCGCGTCGTCGAGCGGCATCACGGCCGCATATTTCTGCTGCATGTCGAACAGGTTCGCGTCGTGCGGCGCGATCGCACGATCGCCGACGCAATCGGCGAGCACGAGCGGACGGAACCCGTGCGACATCGCGTCGACCACGCTCGCGCGCACGCAGCCGCTCGTCACCGCGCCGGCGACCAGCAGCGTCTGCACCGCGCGCTGCGCGAGCCACGGCGCGAGTTGCGTGCCGAAGAACGCCGACGGCACGGTCTTGCGCACGACGAGTTCGCCGGCCGCGGGCGTGAGTTCGGGCACGATCGCGCTGTTCGGATGGTGCTCGGTCAGCGTCGCCATGCCGGGCACCTTCAGCGAAAACACGTTGTCGTCGCTGCCGTCGTCCGCGTAGACGATGCGGCTGTGCGCGACGGGCCAGCCGCGTTCGCGCGCCAGCGCGAGCGCACGGGTCGTGCGTGCGATCGCCGGTGCGATGTTGCCGCCGCCGAACGTCGCGGGATCGGCGAAGCCGACCACGAAATCGACGATCAAGAGGCCGATGTTGCCGTGCGGCGGCAGCGGCGTGCCGAAACCCTGCTGGCGATACACGTTCGCTTCGGCGTGATGGGAAAGATCGGTCATGGTGTCGGGTGCTTGTCGGTCAGGCGGGTTGGTCGGTCACGCGGCCGTCGCGCACGACGGTTTCGCCGTCGAGTTCGACCGTGCAGCGGCGCAGCGGGATGTCGATGTGGCAGGTGGTCGTGCGGTTGCCGCCGCCTTCGTTGTTCGGGCCGAGCGAGAACAGGAAGTTGCCCTCGAACGCACGTGCGTCCATCCCGATCGTCGCCTCGCGGTCGTACAGCCCGAGCGTCGACCAGCGCGCGCGCGGCTGCAGCCCCCAGCCGATATGCGAGATCGCATAGCCTTCGGGGTCGGCGAAGGTTTCCATGTAGTCGCGCAGCAGGTCGGCGTCGACGCCGCCTTCGATGCGCGTCGCATAACCGCCTTCGACGGTCAGCGCGATCGGCTCGCTCACGTAGTGCTTCTGCGGCAGCAGGATGTCGCCGCGATCGATCACGATCGTGCCGCGCGCGGTGCGGTCGTTCGGGTAGGTCAGCGCGAAGCCGCTCGGCCAGTGATCCCATCGGCCCGGCGCATCGACGAAACCGTACTCGGCCGTCGGCGGGAAATCGCCGAGCGGGCAGGTGAGCGCGGTGCCGGCCGCCGACGTCACGCGCATCTCGCGGGCGGCGGCGATTTTTTTTGCCGCGGCGAGCACGCGCGTGCGGTCGGCCAGCGTCGGCACCATCCGCACGAGCACTTCAGGCGGCTCGACCGCGAGCAGGATCTTCGTGCCGGCCTTCAGGATGTCGTGCTGTTCGGGCGAGAACAGCAGCGTCATCAGGTCGAGCACGAGGTCGCTTTCGCGCAATGCGGCGATCGCGGCCTTGTTGCCGGTCAGCGGCGTCGTGCCGAGATACGCGAGCGGGTCGCGGCTGAACGCCTTGTCGCCGTTGACGGGCGGCAGGTCGAGCCGGTTGACGATCGCGCCCATCGATTGCGTCGCGATCAGCGCGCACGACAGCGTCTGCGGATGGGTGGCCGCGCTCGTCAGGATCGTGACGGTCTGGCCCGGTTCGAGGCGCGACAGCGTGAGTACCTGCTTCCACGCGTCGATCAGTTGGGTGTCGCTGACTGGCATCGTCGGCTCCGGTAAAGGCGTGAGGGAAAGAGGGGGGGCGAAACGGGCTCAGGCCGCGAGCGGCGCGCCGAGGAAGTCGCCGAACGCCGCGTAGAAGCCCGGCGCGTTGTCCCACGGGATCATGTGGCCGGCATCGGGCACGCGCACGTGCCGCATCGACGGCGTCGCGCGCTGCAGTTCAGCGACGTCGTCGTCGTGCACCACGTCGCCGCGTTCGGCCGTGATCAGCAGCGACGGCACCGTCAAGCGCGCGGCGTCCGCGTGGAAATCGTCGGTATGGAACCCTTCGTACGTCGCGCGCACCGCGCGCTCGTCGCAGGTATGCAGCCATTCGGCGCGCAACTGCAATTCGGCATCGGTCCAGGTCGGGCAGAACGCGCGCATGCCTTCGGCGTCGGTGCCGGCGCGCGCGAGCGCCATCGAGTCGATGTACCACGGCAGCTTGCCCGGATAGTCGCGGCGGTTCGGACCCGACACGGGCGGATCGACGAGCACGACCGATTCGAGCCCGCGGATGCCGCGTCGGGCCGCGCGCGCGGCGATCCGCGCGCCCATCGAGTGGCCGACGAGGCTCGTGCGCGGCAGGCCGAGCGCGGCGACCAGCGCCACGATGTCGTCCGCTTGCGCATCGAGGCTGTAGTCGAGCGCCGGCGACGCGTCGGACAGCCCGCGGCCGCGCACGTCGAGCACGTAGGTGTCGAACGCCGCGCCGAACACTTCGCCGACGAAGCCCCACGTGATCGCGGGGCTCGTGATGCCGGGAATCAGCACGATCGCGGGTCGCGCCGCGCGCGCGCCGGTCGTGCCGCCGTAGCGCAGGTAGTGCTGGCGGATGCCGTTTGCGTGGACGTTCGCGCCGTTGAGGAAAGTCGAGGGCATGGGTGGACTCCGTCGGAAGGGCCGCGTTCAGTACGCGCCGGACAGCAGCGCGCCGGCGCCGGGCACGACGGGTTCGAGGTCGAGCTCGCGCAGCATCGCGTAGGTGGTCGCGATCGCGGCTGTGATGACCGGCTTGCCCGTCATCGCCTCGACCTTCGCGACGGCCGGCAGCGACGGCATCTGCACGCACGCGGACAGCACGATTGCGTCGGCGTCCTGGTACGGCAGCGTCTTCACGATGTCGGGCAGGCGCGCCGGATCGTGACGGCCGACGTCGAGGTTGTCGGGAATCTCCAGCGCGCGGTAGGCGAGCACGTCGAATCCTTCGTTGCGGATGTAGTCGACCACGAGTTCGGTGAGCGGCAACATGTACGGCGCGACGACGACGATGCGCTTCGCGCCGATCACCTTCAGCGCGTCGACGAGCGCGCCCGCGCTGGTTAGCACCGGCGCCTGCGCGCCATTGTCGGCCGTGTGCTTCGTGAGGCGCGCCTGCGACACGCGGTGGTAGCCGTGTCCCATCGCCATGATCGCGACGAGGCAGGCGTAGCCGAGCACGTCGACACGCGCGTCGCTCAGCTCCACCGCGCAGCGGTCGGATTCGGCATCCATCGCCGCGAGTTCTTCCTTGACCACCTTCTTCATCCGCATCCGGCTCGAGTGATACGTGAAGCGCTCGGGGCGGATCGTTTCGCGCAACCGCAGCATCGCGGGAATCTCGGTTTCCATCGTCGTGTTGGAACTCGGCACGATCTGGCCGATGCGGTAGGTCTTGCTCATGACGGGAGGCTCCGTGTCGGTAAGGGTGAGGCGGCGCGCTGACGCGAGATCGCCGGATTTCGAGCAAAGTCTAGTGTGTACATTTGAAAATGGCAATGCATCAAAATGATGTTCGGCGCGGCGTGATCGTTTATGAGCGGGGATATTCAACGAAATATCGGTGTTTTCCCGAATGCGACTGAAGCGCTCAACAATCCGCTTGTCCTGAATAAATTGAGTGTGTACGCTACATAAACGCCATTCAATCCGCCCGTCCTCGCGCCGCGTCCGGCGACGGGCCCACGATCAGGAGATCCGCATGAGCACACCCCGTATCGCAATCATCGGCGCCGGTCTCGGCGGCACGGCCGCCGCGGCGCTGCTTCAGCGCAGCGGCTACGATGTCGCGCTGTACGAGCAGGCACCGGCGTTCTCGCGCCTCGGCGCGGGTATCCACCTCGGCCCGAACGTGATGAAGATCATGCGGCGCATCGGCTGCGAGGACGCGTTGAACACGATGGGTTCGCACCCGGATTTCTGGTACAGCCGCGACTGGCAGAGCGCCGACGTGCTCGCGCAGATTCCGCTCGGCGACTACGCGCGCAAGACCTACGGCGCGAGCTACCTGACCGTGCATCGCGGCGATTTCCATGCATTGATGACGCAGGCGGTGACGCCCGGCACGATCCGCTTCGGCAAGCGGCTCGCGGCGGTGGAGGACACCGGCGACGCGGTGCGCCTGACGTTTGCCGACGGCAGCGTCGACACGGCCGACATCGTGATCGGCGCGGACGGCGTGAATTCGCGGATCCGCGAGCACCTGCTCGGCGCGGAACCGCCGCGCTACACGGGTTATGTCGCGCACCGCGCGGTGTTTCCGGCGTCGCTGCTGGGCAACAAGCCGTACGACATGTGCGTGAAGTGGTGGTCGGAGGATCGCCACATGATGGTCTATTACGTGACCGAGAAGCGCGACGAGTATTACTACGTGACCGGCGTGCCGCAGGCCGAATGGCCCGAAGGCGTGTCGATGGTCGACAGCAGCCGCGACGAAATGCGCGAAGCGTTCGCGGGGTTCCATGCCGATATCCAGCACCTGATCGACGTGTCGCCGTCGATCACCAAGTGGCCGCTGCTGGAGCGCGACCCGCTGCCGCTGTGGAGCCGTGGCCGCCTGGTGCTGCTCGGCGACGCGTGCCATCCGATGAAGCCGCATATGGCGCAGGGCGCGGCGATGGCGATCGAGGATGCCGCGATGCTCGCGCGCTGTCTCGACGAGGTCGGTGCCAGCGATTACGCGGGCGCGTTCGCGCTGTACGAGGCGAATCGCGCGGCGCGTGCGTCGAAGGTGCAGCTCGTGTCGCACAACAACACGTGGCTGCGCACCAACGAGGATCCGTCGTGGGTGTTCGGCTACGACGTGTTCGACGTGCCGCTCGTGGCGCCGTCGCGCAGCGGCGTGGCGGCCGCGGCCTGACGCGCACGCGGTTCCCGCGCCGGCCGTGTCGGCGCCGGCGCGCGATCGATGCGCCGATACCGCGCGTTTTTCGGCGTGTTATATGTCAGGCGCGCGCCGGCGGTGCCAGCCGGCGGCAGTGCCCGCCGCCGGCCGACCGTCGGCTCGCGCTCCGCATTCCGGATCCATTCATGTCCCATCCCGCTTCTCCGTCGCGGCCGCTGGCGTTCCGCGTGAACGGCACGCCGCACACCTTCGACGATGCCGCGCCCGACGCGCCGCTGCTGCTGGTCCTGCGCAACGACTGCGCGCTCAACGGCCCGAAATACGGCTGCGGGCTCGGGCAGTGCGGTGCGTGCACGGTGCTCGTCGACGGACAGGCGACGCGCTCGTGCGTCGTGCCGGCCGCCGCCGCGCGCGGGCGCGAGGTCACGACGCTGGAAGGGCTCGGGTCGCGCGACGCGCCGCATCCGATCCAGCGCGCGTTCATCGACGAGCAGGCCGCGCAATGCGGTTATTGCCTGAACGGGATGATCATGAGCACGAAGGCGCTGCTCGACCGCCATCCCGCGCCGGACGATGCGGCGATCCGCGACGCGCTGCGCTTCAATCTTTGCCGCTGCGGCACGCACCTGGAGATCCTTCGGGCCGTGCATCGCGCCGCGCGTTATCTGCGGGATGGCCATGAAGCATGACGTGAGCCTGCCCGCGCAGCCGGAACCTGTGACGGTGCACGAGCCACGCGAGGAAGCCGCCGCCAACGCATCGCGCACGCACCACGCGCGCTACGCATGGCCGATCGGCGAAACACGCGCGCAGGCGTCGCTCGATGTCGAAACGCACACCGCGCCCGACGGGCGGATGACGACCTGGCGCTATCGCGCGCAGGCGGCCGGCACGGGCACGGTAACGGACGATGGTCGTGTGCCGCACGCTTCGACGAACGACGGCGCGGAGCCCGGCCCGGCAGCGCCGTTCGTCTACCGGCATGCACAGACGTCGATCGAGCTGGCCGATACCGGAGGCGCGATTCCGGGTCACGCGCACGTGTTTGCGCGCGAATCCTTCGTCGACGAACTCGCGGACACGCTGCGGCGCGACCCGGTCGCGTTGCGTCTGCAGCATCTCGATGCATCGCGGGATGCGGGGCCGCGCGAGATTATCCGGATGGTCAGCGAGCGCGCCGCATGGGGTGCGCCGATCGCGGCGGATGCGAATGCCCATGCGCGAGTCAGCGGTCGCGGCTTCGCATTCGATGGCGCCGGCGCGCCTGCCGCGCTGCGCGGTGACGAACCTTCGGCCGCAACGGCTGCAGATGCCTCGCATGACGCAGAGGCGCGCTGGTCCGCGTGGGTCGTCGATCTCGATGTCGACCGCGCGACGGGCGACGTCGCGGTACGGCGCGTCGTGGCCGGGCAGGGTGCCGGCGAACCGGGCGACGCGTCGCTGGCCGGCTTGCCCGCGTGGCAGATCGAGGCGGCGATTTCGCGCGTGATGGGCACGCGATTGTCCGCGCGGCCCGCGCATGACGAAACCGGTCCGGGGGCGCAGCCGGACGCGATCGCGCACGAGCTGGTTGCGTTCGACGACGCGGCGCACCGCGCGCACGGCGATCTGTCCGCGTACGACGCGCGCCGGATCGAGCAGGCGGCCGCACCGGCCGCGGCGGCGATCGCGAATGCGCTGTACGACGCGACGGGCGTGCGGTTTCGCGCACCGCCGTTCGATGCCGGGCGGATTCGCGCGGCGCTCGCGCAACCGGTGCCGGCCGATTCCGGCGACGGGCCGCGCAACGTGCCGCGCCGCGCATCGCGCTGGCGCCGCTGGCTGGCCGGCGGTGGCGCGGGCGGCGTGGTCGGCGGACTGATCGGGCTCGCGTGCGCGATCCTGCCGGGGCCCGCGCCGATCGCGCCCGTCGCACCCGGCGGCGCGGACGGCGCGATGTGGAGCGCGGCGACGCTCGAACGCGGCCGCCAGGTCGCACTCGCCGGCGATTGCGCGGTGTGTCACACCGCGCCCGGCGGCGCGACCAACGCGGGCGGGCTCGCGCTCGATACGCCGTTCGGCACGATCTATACGACCAACCTCACGCCCGATCCGGACACCGGCATCGGCACCTGGTCGTATCCGGCGTTCGCGCGCGCGATGCGCGAAGGCATCTCGCGCGACGGCACGCACCTGTACCCGGCGTTCCCCTATACGGCGTTCGCGAAGCTGAGCGAGCCCGACCTGCTCGCGCTTTATGCGTACCTGATGTCGCAGCCGCCGGTGAAGCACGTGCCGCCGAAGACGAAGCTGCCGTTCCCGCTCGACCAGCGGCGCCTCGTCGCCGGCTGGAACTGGCTGTTTCACGACGCGCGGCCGTTCGCGCCGGACGCGGCGCGCTCCACGTTGTGGAATCGCGGCAAGTATCTGGTCGACGGCGCCGGGCACTGCGGCGCGTGCCATACGCCGCGCAACGCGCTGGGCGCGGAGAAGGGCGGTTTTGCGTACCTGTCGGGCGGCGAGGCCGAGGGATGGGTCGCGCCGCCACTCGTCGCGTCGCCGGCCGCGCCCGTGCCGTGGACCGAAGGCGCGCTGTTCGACTACCTGCGCACGGGCTTCTCCGCGCAGCATGGCGTCGCGGCCGGGCCGATGGCGCCCGTCGTCGCGGGGCTCGCGTCGCTGCCCGAGTCGGACGTGCAGGCGATTGCGCACTATCTCGCGTCGTTGTCGCCGCCCGTCGACGCCGCGGTGGCTGCCGACGCGGCCAGCCGGCAGGCGCGCGGCGTGGAAGCCGTCGCGACGCTCGGCCTCGAGAACGGCCGCCGCGCGTTCGACGCGGCGTGCGCGGTCTGTCACGCGGAATCGGGCGGGGTCGGGCATTTCGGCGTGCGCCCGCTGATGGGACTCAATACGAGCGTCAGCCAGGCCGCGCCGGACAACCTGCTGCGCGTGCTGCATCACGGGATCGACCAGCCGGCCACCGACCAGCTCGGTTACATGCCGGGTTTCGGCGACGCGTTCGACGACCGGCAGATGGCCGAACTCGCCGCATACATTCGCGCGCGCTACGCGCCGGGGCAGCCGGCGTGGCGGGATCTGGCGCAAGCGTCGGCGAGGATCCGGCAGGAGCGCGCGCATTGACCGATGCGCCGGTAGGACAAAACTACCCGCCGTGTGAAAACGACGGCAGCGCCGGCTGTAAATCTTGCCTGCGCGAGCGATCGTTTAACCATTCGAAACAATGTGTTCACTGAAAAGGGCATGATCTCCCGCGATCGAGCAGGCATACTGGCGCCTATGTTGCTCAATGCACGCCAACCCGGCGTGCGCCAGTTCCCATGTCCATTCCAGTACCCTTTCGAACCCTGCGATGGTTGACCGTCGCGGCTGCCGCATGCTTGCTCGCCGCGTGTTCGACCGCTTCCGACGTGACCGCGACGTCGAACCCGAACGTATTTACCGTGACGACGCGCACGGTCGGCGTATCGACGACGTGGGCCGACGCCCATGAGAAGGCTTTCAACGAAGCCAACAACTTCTGCACGCAGCGCGGCATGCGCGCGAGCATGAAGCAGGAATCGCTGACCGGCGGCCGCCGTGTCGACGCGCGCTCCGAACTCGCGTTCGAGTGCCATCCGACCTTCGAAACGGCGTCGAACCCGCGCGGTTGAACACCCGGCGGCGTTGTCGCGCCGCCGCCCCCTGCATTCTCCGTCCCCCGCATGCAAAACGACCCGCGATGCGTCGCAAGCGCATCGCGGGTCGGCGCACGTCCGGCGTCGGCTGTGCGGGTTACGCGGGCTGCGCCTCGTACAGCTTCACGCACGCGGAGAAGTCGAGCGCGCCGAGTCCCTGCTGGCTCATCGACTGATACAGCTGCTGTGCGAGCGCGCCCATCCACACCGGCTGATGCGCGCTCCGTGCGGCTTCGGTCGCGAGCCCGAGATCCTTCAGCATCAGGTTCGCCGCGAAACCGCCCGCATAACCGCGCGCGGCCGGCGCCGTGTCGCTCACGCCCGGATACGGGTTGTACGTATCCGAACTCCAGCAGCGGCCGGTCGACGTGTTGATGATGCCGGCCAGCACGGCCGGCTCGATGCCAAGCGCGGCGCCGAGCGCCATCGCTTCGGACACGCCCATCATCGAGATCCCGAGCAGCAGGTTGTTGCAGATTTTCGCGATCTGCCCGGTGCCGGTGCCGCCGCAATGCACGACGTTCTTGCCCATGTCGAGCAGCACCGGGCGGATGCGCTCGAACAGCGCGGCATCCGCGCCGACCATGAAGGTCAGCGTGCCGGCCTGCGCGCCGCCGGTGCCGCCCGACACGGGTGCGTCGGCGAGCGGGAAGTCGCGCTGCGCGGCGGCTTCGGCCACCGCGCGCACGGTGCCGGGATCGATCGTGCTGCAGTCGATCAGCGTTGCGCCGGCGCGCGCGCCGGCCAGCACGCCGTCGTCGCCGAGGTAGACGGCGCGTACGTGCTGCGCGGCCGGCAGCATCGTGATCACGACCGCCCCGCGGGCGGCCGCGTCGCGCGGCGAGGCCGCCGCCGTCGCGCCCGCGCGCACCGCGGCGTCGACCGCGTGTGCGTCGAGGTCGAACACCGTCAGCGTGTGGCCGGCCTTGAGCAGGTTGGCGGCCATGGGGCCGCCCATGTTGCCGAGCCCGATGAATGCGATTTCCATGTGCGAGCCTCGGTAATTAGCGCAGCGCGATCGTCGTGTTCACGCCGCCGGCCGTCGCGTCGTCGTCGAACCAGCGCGCGGTGACCGTCTTCGTCTGCGTGTAGAACTGCACGACCTGCTTGCCGTACGGGCCGAGATCGCCGAGCTTCGAGCCGCGCGAACCGGTGAAGCTGAAGTAGGGTACCGGCACCGGAATCGGGATGTTGATGCCGACCTGGCCGATGTCGATCTCGCTCTGGAACTTGCGCGCGGCCGCGCCGCTCTGCGTGAACAGCCCCACGCCGTTGCCCATCGGGTTCGCGTTGACGAGCGCGATCGCTTCGTCGAGCGTGTCGGCTTCGAGCACGACCACCACCGGCCCGAAGATTTCTTCCGTATAGATCGACATGTCGGTCGTCACGCCCGAGAAGATCGTCGGGCCGACGAAGTTGCCGTGCTCGTAGCCGGGCACCGTCACGCCGCGGCCGTCGAGTTCGAGCGTCGCGCCGGCCTTCACGCCTTCGTCGATCAGCGCGGTGATGCGCGCGTGCGCGGCCTTCGACACGACCGGCCCGACATCCGTGCCCGGCTCGTGGCCCGCGTTGATCTTCAGTACCTTCGCCTTCTCGACGAGATCGGGCAGCCAGTCGCGCGCCTGGCCGACGAGCACGACGACCGACGTCGCCATGCAGCGCTGGCCGGCCGCGCCGAAGCCCGCGCCGACGAGCGCATTGATCGACTGTTCGCGGTGCGCATCGGGCAGCACCACCGCGTGGTTCTTCGCGCCCATCATCGACTGCACGCGCTTGCCGTGCTGGCTGCCGAGGTTGTACACGTGCGTGCCGACGCGCGTCGAGCCGACGAACGAGATCGCCTTGATGTCCGGATGCGTGCAGAGGCGGTCGACCACCGTCTTGCCGCCGTGCACGACGTTCAGCACGCCCTGCGGCACGCCGGCCTCGATCGCGAGTTCGACGAGCTGCATCGTCGACAGCGGGTCCTGCTCCGACGGCTTCAGCACGAACGTGTTGCCGCACACGATCGCCATCGGGAACATCCACAGCGGGATCATCCCGGGGAAGTTGAACGGCGTGATGCCCGCGCATACGCCGATCGGCTGGCGCAGCGTGTAGGTATCGACGCCGCCCGCGACGTTCTCCGCGAATTCGCCTTGCTGCAGCGTGCCGATCGAGCACGCATGCTCGACCACTTCGAGGCCGCGGAAGATGTCGCCCTGCGCGTCGGGCAGCGTCTTGCCCTGCTCGGCGGTGAGCGTGTGCGCGATCCGTTCGAGATTGCGGCGCACGAGATCCTGGAACTTCAGCATGATGCGCAGCCGCGCGCCGATCGGCGTCGTCTTCCAGGTCTGGAACGCGCGCTGCGCGGACGCGATCGCGGCGTCGACCTCGTCGAGCGTCGCATACGGCACGCGGCCGATCACTTCCTGCGTCGCGGGGTTGACGATGTCGCCCCATTCGGCGCTTTGCGATTCGACGAACGCGCCGTCGATCAGCAGCTTGGCGGTGGGCAGGGCGAGGGTGGTCTGGGGAACTGCGGCGTTCATGGAACTCTCCGGAAAACTGTGTGGCGATGAAAAACGGGCCCCGCGTCCGCCGCGCGTGCGTGCACGGCGGACGGCAGGGTGAACTGAAATCGATCCGGCGCAGGTGCGATCAGGCGCGTTCAGGCGCGGGCCGGCGCATCAATGCGGTACACCCGAGCGCGAACACGCCGAAGCCGACGAGGTACGCGATCACGTAGTGCGGCTGGCCGCCACCGACCTTGAGCAGCGACGTCGCGATCATCGGCGCGAAGCCGCCGCCGATCACGCCGGCCAGCTGCACCGACAGCGAGATGCCGCTGTAGCGGATTTCCGCCGGGAACTGCTGCGCGAACAGCAGCGCTTCCGGCGCATAGAGGATCGGGAACACGACGCCGAGGCCGAGCACGATCGCCCACCACGCGTACGACGTCTGCTGCGTGCCGAGCATCATGAAGAACGGCGCGGCGAACGCGCACATCAGCACGAGGCCGATCGCGAACATCCGGCGCTGGCCGATCTTGTCGCTCAGGTGGCCGCACAACGGCATCGTGACGAGCGACAGCGCGGCGCCGGCGGTGATCGCGTGCAGCATCGCGGCCTTCGGCAGATGGAGCTGCTGCGTCGCGTAAGCGAGTGCGAACGTGACGACCATGTAGAACCAGGTGTTTTCGGCGGCGCGCGCGCCGACGATCGTCAGCACCTCGCGCGGATGGCGGCGCAGCGCGGCCGTCACGGGCGACTTCTCGGCCTTGCCCTGGCGCCGGATCTTCTCGAAGTCGGGCGACTCGGGCACTTTCGCGCGGATGAACCAGCCGAGGCCGACCAGCGCGATGCTCGCGAGGAACGGCACGCGCCAGCCCCACGACAGCATGTCGGCTTCCGGCAGCGCGGCCACCGCAGCCATCGCGACCGACGACAGGATCAGGCCGAGCCCGACGCCCGTCTGCGGCAGGCTGCCGAACAGCCCCTTGCGGCCCTTCGGCGCGTGTTCGACGGCCATCAGCACCGCGCCGCCCCATTCGCCGCCGACCGCCATCCCCTGCAGGAAGCGCATCGCGATCAGCAGCGCGGCCGCCCAGTAGCCAATGCGGTCGTACGACGGGATCAACCCGATGATCATGCTCGGCACGCCCATCAGCAGCAGCGTGATCATCAGCATCGACTTGCGGCCGATGCGGTCGCCGAAGTGGCCGAACACGATGCCGCCCATCGGCCGCCCGATGAAGCCGACCGCGAACGTGCCGAACGCGGCGAGCGTGCCGACGACGGGGTCCAGCGACGGGAAGAAGATGCGGTTGAACACGAGCGCGGCGGCCGTGCCGTAGAGGAAGAAGTCGTACCACTCGATCGTCGTGCCGGCCATGCTGGCCCAGCCGGCCAGCAGGTAGTGCTTCGCGGTGCGGGCGGGTGCCGGCGTCGCGACTGTCGCATGCTCATCGAGGGTGGATCGCGTCTGCATGGTGTCTCCGTGGTGGGTGCCGCGGCTCGTGGTCCGCAGGTCACGGTCGAGTATAGTTATGCGCAGATTCATGATGTACCGATAAAGAAGCCGGTTGGATGTGCATTTATGCATATCGACGGCCGGCCCGGAGACTCCAGCCCTTTTTCCCCGCCGATGCGACATGCCACCGAGCCGGTTTCCGGCAACCTGAACTGGGACGACCTGCGTTTCTTCCTCGAAGTCGCGCGCACGCAGCGCGCGAGCGGCGCCGCGAAGCGGCTCGGGGTCGACTACACGACCGTCGCGCGGCGCGTCCGCGCGCTCGAGGCGGCGATCGGCACGCTGCTGTTCGACAAGTCGCGCTCCGGCGGTTTCACGCTGACGGCCGAAGGGCAGCGGCTCGTCGCGTATGCCGATGCAATGGAGACGACCGTGCAGTCCGCGTGCGACCAGATCGCGAACACGGGCGCGGCGTTGTCGGGCCACGTGCGGATCGGGTCGACGGAAGGATTCGGCTGCTTTTTCCTGGCGCCGCAGCTCGCGCAGTTTCGCGCCGCGCATCCGCACGTGACGGTCGACCTGCTGCCCGTCCCGCATTTCGTCAACCTGCCGAAGCGCGAGGCCGATCTGGCGATCACGCTCGAGCGGCCCGAGCGCGGGCCGTACGTGGTCACCAAGTTGTGCGACTACCAGTTGCGGCTCTATGCGACGCGCGACTATCTCGCGAACCACGCGCCGATCACGTGCACGGACGATCTCGCGCGGCATGCGTTCATCAGTTATGTCGACGATCTCGCGTTCAGCAACGAGCTGCTGTACCTGGAGCGCGCGGTGCCGGGCGCGACGGCCGGGCTGCGCACGACGAGCGTGATCGCGCAGTATTTCGCGGCGCTGCAGGGCGGCGGGCTCGCGATCCTGCCGTGCTTCATGGCGGCCACGCAGCCGGCGCTGGTGCCCGTGCTGCCGGACGACGTGGTCGTCACGCGGTGTTTCTGGCTGACCTGCCGGGAAGATCTGCGCAAGCTGCGGCGCGTGACCGCGCTGTGGGATTACCTGCGCGCGGCGGCGGATGCGAATCGGGCATTGTTGATGGGCGAGTCAGGGAAGCTGATGTTTGTCGGCGAGCCGGAATAGCGGGTGACCGAAGCGGCGGCGTTTCGCCCAGCGGGCGTGGCGCCGATGTTCGGGCGGCACGAGGCGGCCGCGAGGACTATCATCCCGTCATATCCGCATCGCCAGCCGCCAGGAGCGTGTCGTGGAAATTCATTCGCAGTGGACTTTCGATTGCCGGCCCGAGCACGTGTGGCCGCATTTCCTCCATGCCCGGATGGACGACACGCGGCCGTTGTTGTTCCGCCTCGGCGTGCCGAAGCCGGTCAGTTGCCGCGTGCTGGAAGGCATGCCGGCCGTTGGCAACACGCGCCAGTGCACGACCGATCGCGGCACGATCGACCAGCGGATCCTCGTGCTCGACGAGAATCGCCGGCTGCGTTACCGGATGGTGGCGTCGACGGTCTGGTGCCGCGACTGGGTCGGTCTGCTCGAGGACGAATTCACGCTGACGCCGGTCGAAGGCGGCAAGACGCGCGTCGAGCGGCGGACCGTGTTCAGTGCGCGCGGTTTCCTGAAACCGATTCGTCAGATCGGCCTGTGGGTGGCGCTGCAGCAGGCCCACCGGTATGCGGCGCGCAACTGGCGGCGCCTCGCGCTCGCGGCGAAGGGGCGTGCCGTCGCGCTGGAACCGGCGACCTGACCGGGGACGCGACCCTCCCCGCGCGCTAGATCGAGACCTGCCGGGGTCCGGTCATTGTCCCGATTCGCGCCGGCCTTCTTCGTCGACGGTGTAGATGGCCTCCGGAACGGCTTCGAGTCGCCCGATCGGAATCGGATCGCCGCTTTCGTCGGAGTATCCGTAGGTGCCGTCCGCGATCTTTTCCAGCGCGCGCTGGATGTCGGCGATCCGGCGGACGTTGACGTTGCGCAGCGCCTGGTTCGCGACGTCCTGTTCGAGCGTCTGCGCGTCGTCCTCGCGTTCCTCGGCCTCCGCGCCGGTCGTTTCCTGTTGTTGCCGTTCCTGCGCGAGGGTGCTTTCCTCGCCGCCGAGCACTTGCCGCTGCAAGGCCTCGAGCCGCTGACGCTGCCTGGCGATAAACGCTGCGTCCAGGCCGTTGGGCTGTTCGTCCATGTTCGTTCTCCGGTGGGGGCTGCCAGAAATCGATGCCAACCGTCGGAACACGACCGGCGACGATGCATTCTCGATCATGTCGCGGCGGCGGACAAGCCGGCGCGCGGGAGCGCCGGACGCTACGCGTAATAGATCTGACCGATATCCGTGTCGCGCACCTGGCCCTTGCGTTCGGCCTCGCTGCGGGCGTCGGCGAAATCGCGCGTGCACAGATCCGGGCGGCCCAGCGCATTCAGGATGCTCGACGTGCGCCACGCCGGCAGCCAGTCGGACCATGACAGCCGCACACCGATGATCAGGGCGAGCAGGACGCCCATCATCAGCGGCCCGCCCAGCAGCATCAGCAGGTCGAGCTCGAGGTCGGAAAACCCGCCGTCGCCGGTCCAGAGCACCAGGATCATCATCGGGACGACCAGGCAATTCACGCCGATGAACGACCATTTCCAGGCCAGCCACAGCGTGTGCGTCAGGCCGGCCAGCCCCGTATTGCCGCACGCGTAATCCATCGCCAGATAGCGCCGGTCGGGAGACGACAGCGCAAACAGGCGGCCCTGCCGGTTGATGACGGCCACGACCTCGTCGCCGACGTCGAAGCATTGCCCGCCCAGGAAGCCGCGATACGTTTGCCCGCCGATTTCGATTTCCACCGGAAGTTTGGCGAGGATGATCCTGCCGTTCTTGCCGACGGTCACGGACGCGTTCTGCGACACGTAGGTCTTGCTGTCGCGGATGTTCGCGTACGACCACGTTGCCGGATGCGCGATCTTGTCGGCCTCGGCATCCAGTTTCGCGAGGATGCTGTCTTCGCTGGTTTGCTGAAACACCAGCGCATTGGCCGCGGCGCCGTTGCCGGTCAGCGCGGCCATGATCGGCACCACGTTGTGCGTGAACCAGTAGCCGAGCGATTGCTTCCTGGCTTCCGGGTCGACCGGCCGTATCGGATGGCCTTCGGAACTGTCCTGATCCGGGCGCTCGAGGAAGCGTAGCGCGGTCAGTTTGCCTTCTACCAGATGCAGCGGAGATGACATGCGGGCACGCGAATCGGAAAGGGCAATGGTTGCGGAGTCTACCAGTCGCCGGGCGCACCCGGCGCACGCATCGCTCAAGCCGGGCAGCCGAGCCGGTCCGCGAGTTCGTTCAGGTCCTTGACGTCGAAGTCCCACGCATCGTCGGCTTGCAGGTCGGTCGTCTGGCCGGGCCCGTGTTCGGTCGGCCGCAGCACGAACGCGGTCGACAGCCCGAGCCGGCGCGCGGCGGCGAGGTCGCCGTTGTGGGCCGCGACGAGGCACAGCTCGGCCGGCGCGACGCCGAGAATCTCGACCGTGTCGCTGTACACCTGCGGCGACGGCTTGTACGCGCGGACGACCTCGGCGCCGAGGATCGCGTCCCACGGCAGCCCCGCGCGTTTCGCGACGTCGACCATCAGCCGGATGTTGCCGTTCGACAGCGGCGCGATGATGAAGCGCCGCTTCAACCGGTGCAGCGCGGCGACGGCGTCGGGCCACGGATCGAGGCTGTGCCATGCGAGGTTGAGCGCATCGATGTCCGCGTCCGGCACGTCGACGATCCCGTAGCGGTCGAGCGTGCGGACGAGGTTCTCGCGATGCAGCACGTCGAGCCGCACATAGCGCCTGCGCCCGCTGCGGATCTCTTCCATCGACGGCGAATATTCGGCGCGCCACGCGTCGGCGAACGCGAACGGATCGAGCGCGGGCGCGTAGCGATCCAGGAACGCGGCGGCACCGCGTGCGACGCCGCTTCTCCAGTCGACGATCGTTCCGAAGACATCGAAAACGAGCGCCTTGATTTCGGCAGGATGCGTCATGGTGATCCCATGAAAGTCGTTCGATGAGGACGCACATCACCGTGCCGCCGGAATGCGCGACACCGGTTCGATCGACATTGAATCACGGATACGAAAACGCGGCTTGGCGGGCCGCGATGCCGTCCGGGTGCTGCCGGAACGGATGAAACGGGCAGGGCATGGGCGCGCGCGGCCGCCGGCGGGAACCGGCCCGCGGCCGCGCGCGCCGGGCCGGTCAGCTCTTGTCGTACGAGAACTGGATGCCGGCGGTGCCGCCGGTTTCGATGAACAGGTTGATGAACGCCGGCACGGTGGCGCTGCGTGCCCAGTCGCGCTGCAGTTCGCAGAACAGCTGCGCGACGCTGATCATCTGGCCGCCGGCCTGCTCGATGCGGCGCAGCGCCGCTTCGTGCGCGGCGACCGACGTGCCGCCGACGGCGTCGACGACCACGTACACCTCGTAGCCGGCCTTCAGCGCGTCGAGCGCCGGGAACGTCAGGCACGCTTCGGTCCACAGCGCGGTCATGATCAGCTTCTTGCGGCCGGTCGCCTCGACGGCCTGGCGGAATTCGACGTCCTCCCACGAGTTGATGCTCGTGCGGTCGTAGGTCGGATAACCTTCGAGCGCCGCGCGCAGTTGCGGGATCGGCGGCTTGTTCAGGCCCGTCTTCACGTTGACGGTCGAGTGGACGATCGGCAGGTCGTACGCGACGGCCGCTTTCGACGCGCCGACGATGTTGTTGACCAGCAGCTGGCGATCCATCGACGCGATGGAGTTCACCTGGACCGGCTGGTAATCGATGACGATGAACGCCGCATTCTGCGGGGTGAGCAGGTGGTCGTTCGCCGGGTCGCGAATCGGTTCGCTTGCCATGGTTGCCTCCAGAGACAGTGCAGGAAATAAGGGGGAGCCCCGAGCTCGGTGAATCGGCCGGGCGGCCGAGGGAACCGGTTGAAATGACACCCTTCCCGGCCGCCTCGACAACGTCGATCCACGTCGAATCAAGATGCTATTCGTGCAACAACCGGCGTTCCAGTCCCTTAAAATGCCGTCAGTGTTCTATGAATGGAACAATCATGGATGACCTGAACGACCTCTACTATTTCGTGAAAGTGGTCGAACACGGCGGGTTCACGCAGGCGGGGCGCGCGCTGGATGTCCCGAAATCGACGTTGAGCCGACGCATCGCGGCGCTGGAGGCGCGGTACGACGTGCGGCTGCTGCAGCGCACGACGCGTCACTTCACGGTGACGGAAACCGGGCGCGAATTCTACGAGCGCTGCCTTGCCGTGCTGGTCGAAGCCGACGCCGCGCGCGAGGTGATCGAGCGCCGGCACGCGGAGCCGCGGGGCATCGTCCGCGTGAGCTGTCCGACCGCGCTGCTCGAATATCGCGTGAGCGAGCTCGTCGCGCGTTTCATGGCGACTCATCCGCAAGTGCAGGTGCATCTCGAGGCGACGAACCGCCGCGTCGATCCGCTGAGCGAAGGGTTCGACCTCGCGCTGCGCGTGCGTTTTCCGCCGCTGGAGGACAGCGATCTCGTGATGCGCATTCTCGGCGACAGCCCGCAGCGGCTGGTGGCCGCGCCGCAGTGGCTGGGCGGGCGCGCCGCGCCGTCGGACCCGGCCGAGCTGGCCGGCGCGCCGAGCCTCGACTGGGGGCCGGCGCGGCATCACGTGTGGCAACTGGTCGGGCCGAACGGCGAGCACGCGCAGTTGCGCCATCATCCGCGCTTCGTGACCGACGACATGCACGCGCTGCGCGATGCGGCGATTCACGGCGTCGGCATCGTGCAATTGCCGTGCATGGTCGTCGAGGACGACCTGCGCAACGGCACGCTGGTCGACGTGCTGCCGGGATGGGCGCCGAAGGGCGGCGTGGTGCACGCGGTGTTTCCGTCGCGACGCGGGCTGCTGCCGCGCGTGCGCCTGCTGATCGACTTCCTGGCCGAACACATCCGCAAGGATTGACGGGCGGCGCCCGCGGGCGTGTCGGTCGCGGCCGCGATCGATGCGCTGAAGGTCGTGACGCGCCCGCATCCCGGCGCGGACGATTGATCGGGACGGAAGCCGGGCGCCACCGCAATCCGACGAATCGATTTCAAAGGCGGCACGCGGAGGGGCCCGAGGCCGTCGCACGGCGCGCAAGTCTTTCGGCAAGCTGACTGGCGATCGCAAGCGCCGCCGCGACCGCGCGTAAGCCCTGATGCGCGCGGATGCGCGGGGTGTCACGGATTGGTGTTAAATGTATTTCGGCGCACCTTGGCTCGGTGCGCAACGGGGCGCACCGGGCATCGGCGTAAACCCGGAGCGAAAAACGGCACGAAGGATCGATAACGAATCGGGCGTATCAGACCCGGTCGAACAGACGGCAGGATTCAACTTGAATACCGAACCGCAAAGCTCTCGATACAGCCTCGGTCTCGCGGCGGAAGTACTCGCGTCCGAGCAAAGCGTGCTGAGGCTGATCACGCGCAACACACCGCTGCCGGAACTGCTGATCGAAGTCTGCCGGCGTGCCGAGACTTTGCTCGGCGACGGCGCATCCTGCACGATCCTGCTGCTCGATACCGACGGCGTGCACGTGCGCGTCGGCGCGGCGCCGTCCTTGCCCCCGCAGTACAGTGCCGCGATCGACGGCGCGTCGATTGGGTCCGCGGCGGGCTCATGCGGCACGGCGATGTACGAGCGCCGGATGGTCGCCGTCGAGGATATCGAAACCGATCCGCTGTGGGCCGACTACCGATCGTTCGCGTTGCCGCTGGGCTTGCGCGCGTGCTGGTCGGTGCCGTTCCTGGACGAAGCGGGCGCCGTGCTCGGCGCGTTCGCCGTCTATCACCGTCGGCCACGTCGTCCAAGCGATGAGGAAACCGAACTATTGCGCGACATCGGCAACAGCGTCGGCCTCGCGGTGCACCAGGACCGGATGGTGCGGCAGCTCGCGCGCAGCGAGGAACATCACCGGCTCGTCGTCAACAGCCTGAACGAAGGCATCCTCGTCGTGTCGCGCGACGGCGTCGTGGTCGCGAGCAACCCGAGCGCGAACCGGATGCTGCGCGTGAAGGGCGACCTCGTCGGCCGCCGGCTGTCGTCGGTGATCCTGCGCAAGCTGCAGGAGGACGGCACGCCGATCGCGCCGGACGACTGGCCGAGCCGGCTCGCACTCGAGACGGCCACGCCGATGCTCGACTACACGGTCGGCTTCGGCCTCGCGGACGGCGACATCATCTGGGTGCGCGGCAATGCGGTGCCGATCGTGAAGCCGGGCGAGCTTCAAGCCGACTCGGTGCTCGTATCGTTCAACGACATCGGCCCGGTGCGCGAAGCGCAGCAGCAGCTGCGCTACCTGGCCACGCGCGATGCGCTGACGGGCCTCTACAACCGCCGCTGGCTCGCCGAGCGCATGCGCGAACTGTTCGGCGATCGCGATGCGGCGGCCGGGCCCGCGCGCGTCGCGATCCTGTTCATCGATCTCGTCGGCTTCAAGAAGGTCAACGACACGGCCGGCCACGACGCGGGCGATGCGCTGCTGCGCAGCGTCGCGTCGCGGCTCGCGGCTTGCGGGGGCGGCCAGTACGCACTCACGCGCGTCGGCGGCGACGAGTTCGTGATCCTCGTCGACGACTGCGACGATCCGGAGCGCCTCGAGGTGCTCGCGCGCGAGGTGATCGACGTGATCGCGAAGCCGTTCGCGATCGCGAACAACGAGTACTGGCTCGGCGTGTCGATCGGGATCAGCGTCGCGCCGCGCGACGGCGACGACGCCGTCACGCTGATGCGCAACGCCGATTCGGCGATGTACGACGCGAAGCAGCGCGGCCGCAACCACTTCACGTTCTTCACCGCGCAGCTCAACCTGCGGCTGCAGCGCCGTTTCGCGATCGAGCAGTCGCTGCGGCGCGCGCTCACGACGGACATGCTGCGGCTCGCCTATCAGCCGGTCGTCGACGCGCGCAGCGGCCGCACGGTCGGCGCCGAGGCGCTGCTGCGCTGGACCAGCCCCGAACTCGGGCCGCTGTCGCCCGCGGAATTCATTCCGGTTGCCGAAGACACCGGGCAGATCGTCGCGATCGGCCAGTGGGTGCTCGAAACCGCATGCCGGCAGGCGGCCGAATGGCGCCGCACGATCGCGCCCGACCTGATGCTGGCCGTGAACCTGTCGCCGCGGCAGTTCCACGAAGGGCTCGTCGAATCGGTCGATCGTTGTCTCGCGCAGACGCGGCTCGATCCGTCCGCGCTCGAACTCGAGATCACCGAAGGACTGCTGATGAACGACACGGACACCGTGCTGCCGATGCTCGAAGCGCTCACGGACATGAACGTGCGGATCTCGGTCGACGATTTCGGCACCGGTTATTCGTCGCTCGCGTACCTGAAGCGCTTTCCGCTGCACAACCTGAAGGTCGACCGTTCGTTCGTGTCGGGCGTGCCCGATCATCACGATTCGGTCGCGATCACGCAGGCCGTGGTCGCGATGGCGCATTCGCTCGGGATGAAGGTCACGGCCGAAGGGGTCGAGACGCAGGCGCAATCGTGCTTCCTGCAGCAGATCGGCTGCGACATGCAGCAGGGCTACCTGTTCAGCCGCCCGCTGGACCCGAACGACTACGCGCGCCGGCTCGGCGCCGCGTGAACGCGGCGCCCGGGCTCATTCGCCGGGCGGCGCGCCGAACCCGCCGGCGCCCGGCGGTGTCGGCGTCAGATCGATCTCGACGCGGTTCTTGCCTTCGTGCTTCGCGCGATACAGTGCGCGGTCGGCCGCCTCGATCAGCGTGGTCGTCGGCATGCCGGGCGCCGGCACGATGGTCGCGCCGCCGATGCTGATCGTCACGGTGTTGCCGGTCGACGAATGCGCGTGCCGCAGCCGCAGCGCCTCGACCGCGAGGCGGATCTTCTCGCCGAGCAGCCGCGCGGCGCCCGGCGACGTGGCCGGCATCACGACCGCGAACTCCTCGCCGCCGAAGCGCGCGGCGAGGTCGCCCGACTGCCCGAGGCAGCGCTCGATGGTCGATGCGATCTGCTTGAGCACGCTGTCGCCCGACACGTGTCCATACGTGTCGTTGTACAGCTTGAAATTGTCGACGTCGATCATCAGCAGCGACAGCTCGCTGCGCTCGCGCGTGCCGCGTCGCCATTCGGCGGCCAGGTATTCGTCGAGATAGCGCCGGTTCGACAGCCCGGTCAGGCCGTCCGAGTGCGTGAGGCGCCGCAGTTCGAGATTGGCCTCGAGCAGTTGCTGCTGCGATTGCCGCAGCGCGCGATAGGCTTCGTCGCGCTGCAGCAGGTTCATGTACGAGCGCGAGTGGTAGCGGATGCGCGCGACGAGCTCGATGCGGTCGGGCAGCTTCACGAGGTAGTCGTTCGCGCCGACCGCGAACGCGGCGCTCTTGATCACGGGCTCTTCCTGCGTCGACAGCACGATGATCGGCACGTCGCGCGTCGCCGGATTCGCGCGGTACTCCTTCACGAGGCTCAGCCCGTCGGTGCCGGGCATCACGAGGTCCTGCAGGATCACGGTCGGCCGCGTCTCGATCGCGGTGGCCATCGCGTCGTCCGAACGCGGGCAGTAATGGAAGTCGATGCCGTCCTCGTCGACGAGCGCGCGCCGCACGGCTTCGGCGACGATCGTCTGGTCGTCGACCAGCAGCACCATCGCCGGCACGTCGGCGTGCGGCGTGTACGGGCTGCCCGGCGGGCGAGTCAGGTCACTGGTCATGATTGATGCAGGTTGTTGCAAGGGCAGGCATGGGTGTTGCGCGTGTTCATCGTCGGGCTCAGATCCGCGCGAGCGTCGCCAGCTCGCCCGCGATGCGCCCGAGCGGCAGGATCGCGCGCGCCGCGCCGAGCGTCGCGGCCGCCTTCGGCATGCCGTACACGGCGCTGGTCGCCTCGTCCTGCGCGATCGTGTGGTAACCCTTCATCCGCAGCGCCTTCAGGCCGATCGCGCCGTCGCGTCCCATCCCCGTGAGCAGCACGCCGATCACGCGGCCGGGCCAGTGCTCGGTCAGGCTGTTGAAGAACACGTCGACCGACGGCCGATACGGCGTGGCGGCCGGCTCGCGGGTGTATTCGAGCGTGCCGGATCGGGTGATGCGCAGGTGATCGTCGGTCGCGGCGAGCAGCGCGACGCCCGGCTGCGGGCGGTCACCTTCGCAGGCGACGCGCACGGTGAGCGGGGTCTGGCCGTCGAGCCATTGCGCCATGCCTTCGGCGAACGCGCGGTCGACGTGCTGCACGATCACGATCGGCGCGCTGAAATCGGCCGGCAGGCTGCCGAGGATCGACGCGAGCGCGCCGGGGCCGCCGGCCGATGCGCCGATCGCGACCAGCGGGCCGCCGCCTGCCCCGGTGGCCGTGGCGGCGAGGCGCGTGCCGCCCGGCGCATCGAGCAGCCGGCCGATCTGGTCGATCTTCGCGAGCAGCAGTTCGGTCGTGTCGCCGGCCGCGCCGTCGCCGAATCGCGGCGTATCGACCGCGTCGAGCGCGCCGGCGCCCATCGCTTCGAACACGCGCCATGCGTTCGCGCCGATGCAGCTCGTCACGATCAGGATTGCGCACGGTCGTTCGGATCGCATGATCCGCCGCGTCGCTTCGATCCCGTCGAATTTCGGCATGATCAGGTCCATCAGGACGACGTCGGGCGGCTGCGTGGCGCACAGTTCGACGGCTTGCGCGCCGTCGGTCGCGACCCACAGCACGCGGTGCTCGGGCCGTCGCGCGATCGCGCGGCGCATCGCCTCGACGGCTAGCGGGAGGTCGTTGACGATGCCGATGTTCACAAGCGGAATTCTCCGGTCGGTTCGTAGTGTTGGAGGTAGGCCGGGTTCATGGAAGGGGCTGCCTGTTCGGTGCCGCCGGGCGGGTTATCGGCGGCCGGACGGCGCGGCATTCTTTTCGGTTGGCAACGCCCCGCATGCTGTCATGCGGCGCGGGCGGCGGCAACGAAAAATTTGTGCCATGCGCCGTTTCAGTGCGTTTCCTCTATGGTGCACGGTAGGTCGGGGGGCGGCCGATGCACGCCGCGCGGCCCGCGAAAACCGGTCGCCGGCTGGCTGGCCCGCCGTACGCCGTGCGATCATGGCGCGCTGTTTGCCCCTTCTACCGAACGAATGCTGCCGAGCGACATGAACGAGAAACCCCGTTTTCGCATGACCGTGCGGGCCATCTTCGCGTGCTTGTGTGTCACGTCATCGGCAGGGCGGCGCGGCATCGGCGGGGAACCGGCCGCAAGGCGGGCGCCGTGACCGCGCCCGACACCACGCTCGTCAGCCGCGATCCGTACGCACCGGTCGTGATCGAGCGCGACGGCCGGTTGCTGTACCGGATCGACATCGAGAGCGGGCACGCATCGTTCTACCGCGAGTTTCCGGTCGACCGCGACGCGCTGCGCGTGCTGCGCGACGACGCCGAACGCTACTACTTCCTGTTCGCGGTGCTTCACCATCCGTACCAGCTGCGTGCGACGAACCTGTCCGACGCCGAGCGCGAACGCTACTTCAGCACGATCCTGTTTGCGGGGCGAGACGAGGTCGAGGCGTTCATGACCCAGCTCGACCGCGGCAGCAACGGCGCCGTGTCGAACCTGCTGAGAATTTTCACGCAGGCCGACTACGGGCAACTGCGCGCGGGCCGGTGGTTCGGCATGGGCGCCGGCACGCCGGCCGCATAACGGCACCCGGACGGGCAACCGGCCGCGCACCGGATGCACGGCCGGGCCGTCGATCGCCGTCAATGGCTGCGCGCGTACCCCTGGATCAGCGCGCGCATCATCCCTTCGACCGTCGCATCGAGCAGGTCGGATTCCTGCTCGGACTCCTCGACGAGCGCGGCATAGGCGGTCGCGAGCGTCACGCGGTCGACTTCATTGCGCTGTTCCATCAGCGTCACCATCCCGTCCTTCGCCAGATGAGCGGAGAACGCGCGGCTGCCGATGGTCTGGAATACGTCAATCATGGCGGCTCTCCCGTACGTTGCAGATGCTTTCCAGTGTAGTCGGCGCACCGGGGCTCCGCCACGCGCGGCGGCCGGCCGCGCGCCGCGCCCGGGCAGGAAATCCGTGTCGCGATCGACGCGCCCGCGGCGGCCAGCCGGCCATCGATTCTTCCGATGAAACGCCGCCCACACACGGCCCGGACGGGTTTTCAACGTTTACCCGAAGCAGCAAATTGTCGACTTTTTATCGATAAAGTCTCGTGTTAGATTTCGCGATTCGAGCCCGGTCCAAACCGGGCAGGCGGCGCGTTGCGAAGGCGTCGTGGATCCGACACAAGGAGGAGAGCAATGCTGGTGCTGATTGGGGTGCCGATCGTCGTGATCGGTTTCGCGCTGCGCTTCAACGCGCTGCTGGTGGTCACGATCGCGGGGCTCGCGACGGGGCTGGCGGGCGGGCTGAATCTCGTCGACATCGTCAGCGCGTTCGGCAAGGCGTTCACCGAAAACCGCTACATGGGGCTCATCTGGCTGACGCTGCCGGTGATCGCGCTGCTCGAGCGCAACGGGCTCAAGGAGCAGGCGAGGCGGATGATCTCGCGCGTGCAGGCGGCCACCACGGGCCGCGTGCTGATGCTGTATTTCGTGCTGCGCCAGGTGACGGCCGCGCTCGGCCTCACGTCGCTCGGCGGGCACGCGCAGATGGTGCGGCCGCTGATCGCGCCGATGGCCGAGGCCGCCGCCGTCAACCGGCACGGCGAGCTGCCCGAGTCGGTGCGCCAGCAGATCCGCGCGCATGCATCGGGCGTCGACAACATCGCCGTGTTCTTCGGCGAGGACATCTTCATCGCGATCCAGTCGATCCTGCTGATCAAGGGCTTTCTCGAACAGAACGGGATCGTCGTCGAGCCGCTGCAGGTGTCGGTGTGGGCGATCCCGACCGCGATCGCCGCGCTGCTGATCCACTGCACGCGCCTCGCGCTGCTCGACCGCCGGCTCGCGCGCGGCTTCGGCTTGCTGGGGCAGGAGGGCGCGCGATGATCGGCCTCGAATCGCTGTACACGCTCGCGGGGCTGATGTTCGCCGCGTTCGCGTACTTCAACCTGACGGACCGCACGAACCCGCGCCGCGTCGTCAATTTCGCGTTCTGGGGGATCTACGCGGTCACGTTCCTGTTCGGCGCGAAGCTGCCGCATTTCGTGACGGGCTGCCTCGCGATCGCGCTCGCGGTGATCGCCGGCTCGGGCAAGCTCGGGCGCGGCAAGTCCGACGAGGCCGGCGAAGCGGCGGCCGTGCGGCGCGAAACCCTCGCGCAGCGCTTCGGCAACCGGCTGTTCCTGCCCGCGCTGCTGATTCCGGTGGTCACGCTGATCGGCACGTTCGCGCTGAAGCTGTTGCCGTTCGTCGATCCGAAGAGCGTGACGCTGATCTCGCTCGTGCTCGGCACGATCGTCGCGTTCGTCGTCGCGCTCGCGATGCTGCGCGATTCGCCCGTGCATGCGCTGAGGGAAGCGCGCCACACGATGGACGCGGTCGGCTGGGCCGCGATCCTGCCGCAGATGCTCGCGGCGCTCGGCGCGCTGTTCGCGGTCGCGGGCGTCGGCGGCGTGGTGTCGGGGCTCGTGAAGGACTGGGTGCCGATCGATTCGCCGTTCGCGGTCGTCGCGGCCTACACGGTCGGCATGGCGCTGTTCACGATGATCATGGGCAACGGCTTCGCCGCGTTCCCCGTGATGACGGCCGGCATCGGCCTGCCGCTGATCGTCCACCAGTTCCACGGCAACCCGGCGATCGTCGGCGCGATCGGGATGCTGAGCGGCTTCTGCGGTACGCTGATGACGCCGATGGCCGCGAACTTCAACATCGTGCCGGCGGCGCTGCTCGAACTGAAGGACAAGAACGGCGTGATCAAGGCGCAGTGGCCGACGGCCGTGCTGCTGCTGGCCGTGAACACACTGCTGATGTATGCGTTCGTATTCCGCTTCTGACTCGATGGACGAGATCCTCATGACCGACCGACTCACGCCCGAACTCGCATCGAAATTCGCGTCGCTCGCGCTCGCGCACCTGACTCGCGAATATCCGAACAAGCTCACGCATTCGCTCGAAGGCCCGCATGACGTACAGGGGCCGCGCGCACTGCATCCGATCTTCTACGGCAGCTACGACTGGCATTCGTGCGTGCACGGCTACTGGCTCGTGCTGCGCGTGCTCGAACGTTATCCGGCGCTGCCGGAGGCCGAGCGCATCGTCGCGATCGTCGACGCGCACTTCACCGACGCGAACGTTGCCGGCGAGCGCGCGTATCTCGCGCTGCCGCACAACAGCGGCTTCGAGCGGCCGTACGGCTGGGCGTGGCTGCTCGCGCTGTCCGCGCAGCTCGAACGGCTCGCGCTGAAGGGCGCGCTGCCGCAGGCCGCGCGCTGGGCGAAGGCGATGGCGCCGCTCACCGACCTGTTCGTGTCGCGTTTCGAGACCTTCCTGCCGAAGGCGACCTATCCGCTGCGCGTCGGCACGCACTTCAACACCGCGTTCGCGCTGGCGCTCACGCTCGACTTCGCGCGCGACACGCAGCGCGACGGGCTCGCGGCGCTGATCGTCGATACCGCGAAGCGCTGGCATCTGAACGACGTCGCATGCCAGGCGTGGGAGCCGTCGGGCGACGAATTCCTGTCGCCCGCGCTGATGGAGGCCGAGTTGATGCGGCGCGTGCTGCCGGCAGCCGATTTCGACGGCTGGTTCGCGCGCTTTTTGCCGGATCTCGCGCGCGGCGAGCCGGCGACGCTGTTCGAGCCGGCGACGGTCAGCGACCGCAGCGACGGCAAGATCGCGCACCTCGACGGGCTGAACCTGAGCCGCGCGTGGTGCCAGCGCGCGCTCGCCGGTGCGCTGCCGGACGGCGATGCGCGGCGCGCGAAGCTGCTCGACGCGGCCGACCGGCATCTCGCGAGCGCGCTCGCGCACGTGGCCGGCGACTACATGGGCGAGCACTGGCTCGCGACGTTCGCGTTGCTCGCGCTGGAAGCGTAGCGCGCGCCGTTGCGCTAGGTGCAACGGGAACGAAACCCCGCCGGCGGCAAGGTCATCGGCGCGCGGCTATACTCGCCGCTCGGGCCGCTTCGCGCAGCATGCGTTGCGCGAAGCGACCATCCGCCAGTTCGCCGCCTCTTCATGGACAAGCTCATTTCCTACGTCGCCGCGATTCACGGGCTCGCCGGCCCGGTGTCGATCGTGTCGCACGCGACCTCCCACGACCGCTGGACCGACGACGACGTCGAAGTCACGCGCGACGAAACCGAATACCGCTTCGACAACGGCGCCATCGTGCGCCGCTCGGTCGAGCAGGATCGCGCGCCTTCCGACCTGCTGTGCGCCGAATGCTGGATCGACTACGACGTGCTGCGCCATCCCGATGCGCGGCCGATCAGCCCGTCGCGGCTGACGTTCGACAACGCGTGCCGCGAAACCTTCTGGCTGCGTTATCACCTCGCTTGAATTCTTGACTGTCTGACCTCGGGCGGCCGCGTCGCGCATCTTCGACACGTTCTCCAGCAAATCGTTGAGCGTCGCGTACGGGCTGACGCGCCGCGGCCGCGAGCATCTCGACGACAGCGAACTTGCTCGCCTATCCGCCGCGGTAACGCATGACGCCGAAGGCCTGGCCGTGAGCCGGGCCTTCGCGCATGCGGACCCTGTCCAGGCCCGATGGATTGTCTAGCCAACTATCAGGCCGCCCGATAGGACCGATCGGAGGATGCGACTTTATGTCGGCCGCGCGCCGGCATAGCATGGATGAACCGATTCACGGGTGCGCCCCGGCGGGGCGCACCATCATCCGCGAACGAGGACAGACGATGGAGCATCGAGCACGCGAGCGCGACGAGCAGGCCGAGATCAAGACGACGACGTGCTACATGTGCGCGTGCCGCTGCGGCATCCGCGTGCACCTGCGCGACGGCGAAGTGCGTTATATCGACGGCAACCCCGAGCATCCGCTGAACCAGGGTGTTATCTGCGCGAAAGGTTCGTCGGGAATCATGAAGCAGTATTCGCCCGCGCGGCTCACGCAGCCGCTGATGCGCAAGGCGGGCGCCGAGCGCGGCGACGCGCAGTTCGAGCCCGTGTCGTGGGCGGTCGCGTTCGACGTGCTCGAAAAGCGGCTCGCGCACCTGCGTGCGACCGACCCGAAGCGCTTCGCGCTGTTCACCGGCCGCGACCAGATGCAGGCGCTCACCGGCCTGTTCGCGAAACAGTTCGGTACGCCGAACTATGCGGCGCACGGCGGGTTCTGCTCGGCGAACATGGCGGCCGGGATGATCTATACGATCGGCGGCTCGTTCTGGGAATTCGGCGGCCCCGATCTCGACAACGCGAAGCTGTTCTTCATGATCGGCACCGCGGAGGATCACCATTCGAATCCGCTGAAGATCGCGCTCGGCAAATTCAAGCGCGCGGGCGGGCGCTTCATCGCGATCAATCCGGTGCGCACCGGTTACGCGGCGATCGCCGACGAATGGATTCCGATCCGCCCCGGCACCGACGGCGCACTGTTCATGGCGCTGATGCACGAGCTGATCGCGCGCGACGCGTTCGACGTCGAATTCGTGTCGCGCTTCACGAACGCGGCCGAGCTGGTCGATCAGCGCGACGGCGCCGACACGTTCGGGCTGTTCGTGCGCGATGCGGCCGCGCCGGAGGTCAACGCGCTGTATCCGCAGAACCGCATGTGGTGGGACACGAAGACGAACCGCGCGGTGCTGCACCACACCGACGGCGCGGAACCGGCGCTCGACGGTCGCTACACGCTCGACGACGGCACGCCCGTCGTGCCGTCGTTCACGCTGCTGCGCGAACAGGTGGCCGGCTGCACGCCTGAATGGGCGGCCGACATCACCGGCATCGCGGCCGACACGATCCGCCGCCTCGCCCGCGAAATGGAGACGGTCGCGCGCGATCACGCCATCGAGCTGCCGGTGCGCTGGACCGATTCGTGGGGCAAGGAACACGCGACGGTGAAGGGCGTGCCGATCGCGTTCCATGCGATGCGCGGGCTTGCCGCGCATTCGAACGGCTTCCAGACGATCCGCGGGCTCGCCGTGCTGATGTCGCTGCTCGGCACGATCGACCGGCCGGGCGGGTTCCGGCACAAGACGCCGTATCCGCGCGCGGTGCCGCCTTCGGCGAAACCGCCGAACGATCCAGCCCAGGTGAAGCCGAACACGCCGCTCGCCACCGGCCCGCTCGGCTGGCCGGCGGGCCCCGAGGACCTGTTCATCCATCCGGACGGCACGCCCGCGCGGCTCGACAAGGCGTTCTCGTGGGAATACCCGCTCGCGGTGCACGGGCTGATGCATTCGGTGATCACCAATGCGTGGCGCGGCGATCCCTATCCGATCGACACGCTGCTGATCTTCATGGCCAACATGGCGTGGAATTCGTCGATGAATACGACGGAAGTGCGCAAGATGCTGGTCGACAAGCGCGACGACGGCGAGTACCGGATCCCGTTCCTCGTCGTGTGCGATGCGTTCGCGTCGGAGATGACGGCATTCGCCGACCTGATCCTGCCCGACACGACCTACCTCGAACGCCACGACGTGATGTCGGTGCTCGACCGGCCGATCTCCGAATTCGACGGGCCGGTCGACTCGGTGCGCGTGCCCGTCGTGCCGCCGACCGGCGAATGCAAGCCGTTCCAGGAAGTGCTGATCGAGCTGGCGAGCCGGCTGAAGTTTCCGGCGTTCACGACGGCCGACGGACAGCGCAAGTACCGCGACTATCCGGATTTCGTCATCAACTTCCAGACGGCGCCGAACTCCGGCACCGGCTTCCTGATCGGCTGGCGCGGCAAGCACGGCGACAAGGCCGTCGTCGGCGAGCCGAACCCCGACCAGTGGCAGCGCTACGCGGAGAACAACTGCGTGTACCACCACCGGCTGCCGGAACCGCTGCAGTACATGCGCAACTGCAACGGCCCGTACATGCAGTGGGCCGTCGACAACGGGATGCGCAAGTTCGGCGTGCCGATCGTGATCCAGCTCTACTCGGACGTGATGCAGAAATTCCGGCTCGCCGCGCAGGGCCGCACGTCGGGCCGCCAGCCGCCCGACCATCTGCGCGAGCGCATCGCGCGCTATTTCGATCCGCTGCCGTTCTGGCATCGGTCGCTCGAAAGCGGGCTGACCGACGCGAACCGCTATCCGCTCGCGGCGATCACGCAGCGGCCGATGGCGATGTACCACTCGTGGGATTCGCAGAACGCGTGGCTGCGGCAGATCCACGGCGAGAACCACCTGTTCGTGAACCCGCTGACGGCCGTCGCGCAACAGATCGACGACGGCGCATGGATCTACGTCGAATCGCCGTGGGGCAAGGTGCGTTGCCGCGCACGCTACAGCGAGGCGGTCGAACCCGGCACCGTGTGGACGTGGAACGCGATCGGCAAGGCGGCCGGCGCATGGAACCTCGGGCCCGAAGCGGGCGAATCGCAGCGCGGCTTCCTGCTCAATCACGTGATCACCGACGAGTTGCCGGATGCGGCCCGCGCCGGTGCACGGATGTCGAACTCCGATCCCGTGACGGGGCAGGCCGGCTGGTACGACGTGCAGGTGCGGATCTATCCGGCCGAAGCCGATGCGGCGACGACACTGCCGCAGTTCGCGCCGATGCCGCCGCTGCCCGGCACGCCGCGCGTGCTGCAGCGCGTGCAGGCGTATTTCGCGGGAACCGGCGCATTCGCCGCGCGGCTGCGGCGCGCGGCGTCGGCCGGTTCGCAGTCAGACGATAGCTGATCGAAGGAGCGCAACCATGACCCAGATGGCCCTCGTCATCGACCTGAACGTATGCGTCGGCTGCCATGCCTGCGTGACGAGCTGCAAGGAATGGAACACGTCGGGCGAGGCCGGCAGCCTTGCCGACCTGCGCCCGTACGACGACGACCCGTCCGGCACGTTCTTCAACCGCGTGCAGACCTACGAAGCGGGCGTGTTCCCGATGACCGACACGATCCACTTCCCGAAATCGTGCCTGCACTGCGAGGACCCGCCGTGCGTGCCCGTGTGCCCGACCGGCGCGAGCTACAAGCGCAAGTCGGACGGGATCGTGCTGGTCGACTACGACAAGTGCATCGGCTGCAAGTACTGCGCATGGGCGTGCCCGTACGGCGCGCGCGAGCTCGACGAAGGCCGCAAGGAGATGACGAAGTGCACGCTGTGCGCGGACCGCATCGACAACGAAGCGCTGCCCGAACGCGACCGCAAGCCGGCCTGCGTGCTCGCCTGCCCGACGTCGGCACGGCTGTTCGGCGACGTGCACGATCCCGACTCGGAGGTGTCGCGCGCGATCCGCGAACGCGGCGGTTATGCATTGATGCCCGAATGGGACACGCGGCCGTCGAACCATTACCTGCCGCGCGTGAAGACCGAAGCGTCATGCGGTTGCGGCAGTGGCGGCGGATGCGGCAGCACGTCGGGCGGCGGCGACGCGGACGAGTCGTTCGAGGCACGCGCGGCGCGCGGCGACATCGATCTCGTTTCGCTGGCGACGCCGCGCTGAGCGCGTTGTTTTTCATTCAGATCCGGACGGAGTTCCCATGCGCCCAGCCTTTTCGGTCGTTTTTCTCACCACGCTGTGCGGCGCCGCACAGGGCCTGCTGCTGACGCTCGTGATCGTCGAGGCGCTGGCGCGGCTGGCCGGCGTCGACGTGGCCGCCGCGTTTTACGTGACCGGCGCGGCGCTGTCGGTCGCGTTCGGCGTGCTTGGCCTGTTCGCGTCGTTCTTCCATCTCGGCCACCCCGAACGCGCGTGGCGCGCGATCGCGATGTGGCGCACGTCGTGGCTGTCGCGCGAATGCATCGCGCTGCCGGTGTTTCTCGCGTGCGCATTCGCGTATGGCGCGGCGCACCTGTTCGGCTGGCCCGGCACGCTGCTGATCGGCGTGGCCGGCGCGCTCGCGAGCGTCGCGCTGTTCGTGTGCACCGCGATGATCTACGCGTGCCTGCGCTTCCTGCAGGAATGGGCGAGCCCGCTGACGCTCGTGAACTTCGTGCTGCTCGGCTGCGCATCGGGCTGCACGCTCGCGACGGCGTGCGCGGCCTGGCTTGCGCCGGCACTGGTCGGCCGGCTCGCGGCAGCTGCCTGCGTGCTGACGCTCGCGGGCGGCGTGACGCGGCTCGCATCGCTCGCGCGCAATGCGCGGTTGCGACCGAAGTCGACCGTGCAGAGCGCGACGGGCATCCGCAATGAAAAGGTCGAGCAGAAATCGCGCGGCTTCACGGCCAGCGCGTTCAATACGCGGGAGTTCTTTCACGGGCAGGGCAACGGCACGCTGCGCGCGGTGAAGGCCGGTTTCCTGATCGGCGCATTCGCGGTGCCGTTCGTGCTGACCGGTGCGGGCGCGCTCGCGCCGACGTCGGTCGCGGCAGCCGTCGCGCTCGGCGCGGCGTTCGTGATCCAGTATGCGGGGCTGGTCGCGGAACGCTGGTTCTTCTTCGCGGACGCACGGCATCCGCAGAACATCTATTACCAGCGCGCGTCGTGACGATGCGTATGCGCCGCCGCGTGGCGTGGTTCAGGACGCTTCTCCCCGGAAGCGCGAGCACGTAAGGGAAGGCGAAACGATTTTCGTCGCGATGCCGGGAACGGGGACTCGATATAACCGGAGATTTGACGGAGCGCAGTGTTATCGATTTTTCTCGTAATTACCGTTTTTGTTTTTAATTCGATGGGGTGTGAATAAATGACATTTCGGTGACGGTTGTTGTTTCGATCGAATAACTAGAGGTGGTGTCCGGAACAACGAAAGGCAGCCGAACACCCCCGATCAAGGTCTATCTATTGTTATTTACTGTGTTGTTGATTATCGATGCCACGGTGAACCGATTCAGGGGCAACGGCCCCATACCACCTTGGTCAGAATCGGCGTGGAGCTTCCATTCAGGTAGATCGACACCTTGAGCCCATGCGGAATGAGCGATCCGCAAGTTTGTGCGCAGGCCTTGATGGTGGCGCTGACCGGAATGTGGACGGGCGACGTGACGCAGAAGTTGCCGTAAACAGGGATGTTGAAACAGATCTGGTTGGTGCTCTGGTTGTACGACGCCGCGACGCACACGGAGAGCTTGAGCGCCTCGACGCCCTGAAGTTGCGCCTGCGTCTCGCTGCTCAGCGCCTGGGTCGACTCTTCGAATCCGCGCGTCGCGAAGTCGGGTACGTGTTGCCCTTCTGCTTCCTGATTGCAATTTTCGCAACCGCTTGCCGTATTGCTCATTTTTTGCTCCATATTGAATCGATAATTGACATGGGATGCGGCGATTTTTCAGATATTTCACCGCAATTCGTGCGGCATGTACTCGAATGAAACGGTAAACATTCGTAAATCAATGGAAAGTAAGGCCGAGTATTCGGATGCCGTGCCGCGAAATCATTATCGAATTTCGTGATTTAAATTCAAGCTGCGTGAATTGGCAGGGTGAGATCGGGAAATTTAAGCGTCGATTATTTCGTCGGGCATTCGCCGCGTCCGTCACGCGCCGTGCGGCGGGCGTTTGCCGTGAATCGATTCGCATCGTGTAACGCCGCTATCGAAGAAATCATTTCGTCGTCACATGCGATTCATGAAACCGGGCGGGTTGTCGACACGCTCGGAGGAGCGTCGCCCTCGCTTTCCTGTCGCTGATGCCGGCATCGAGGCCGGCACACGTGCATGGCCTGATACGCCGGCGTGGGCGACGCTGTGCCGCTGCCTCGAATACGAAGGGCTGGTTGTGGTTCGCTGACTTGCGACGCGGCAGGCAAGGGTGTGCCGACGATCGCGCCACACAAGGCCGACAGTGATCGAGCGCGTGACGCCGATCACGTGCTTTCGCGACGTCGACCATGCATCGTCGTCGTCGGTCTGCACGAACCGCTTCGACAGCATCACGCGCTTCATCACCGAACTGGAAGTCGGTGGCGTGAAGGATTCGGGGCTGGGCTACAAGGAGGGCGTGCAGGAAGCGATGAAGCGCTTCACGAACGTGAAGACGGTTTCGCTGCCGTGGTGAGCGCGGCGGGGAAGGGCGCGTCGCGCCTTCCCGTCGCAACCGGCGTGACCGGTATTACTGATAGAAGTTGAGCGTGACCATCGCCGAACGGCCCGGCGCCCACGTCGCGTAGATCGGATACGCGCTCGCGTAATACTTCTTGTCGAACAGGTTCTGCACGTTCAACTGGACGTCCATCGTCTTGTTCACGCGCCACGCTGCGGCCGCGTCGAAGCGGGCGTAGCCGGGCGTCCACTTCTTCACCGTCGGCGACACCGATGCGTAGGTCTTGCTCATCACCGTCGCGCCCGCGCCGAGCGTCAGCTTCGGCATCACGTCGTAGCTCGTCCACAGCGTGAAGCTGTGCTTCGGCACCATCACCATCGGCAAACCCGAGCCGCCCGGATTGCCGGGGCCCGCGTCGACCGTGACCGCGTTCAGGTACGTATAGCCGCCGAACACGTGCCACTTGTCCGTCAGGTTGCCCGCGAAGCCGAGTTCGGCGCCGCGCACGCGCTGCTTGCCCGCGTTGATCGTGTGGCCGAGGCCGTCGCTGACCTGCGCATTGGTTTTCTCGGTGTCGAACAGCGCGGACGTCAACGACAGCTGCTGGTCGATCACGTCCCACTTCGCGCCGACCTCGATGTTGCGCGTGCGCTCGGGCGTCAGGTTCTGGTTGTTCGCGGTGATCTGGTCGGTGCCGCCGCCGAGGCCGCCGTTCGAGCCGGGCGGGTTCGACGACGTGCCGTACGACGCATACAGGCTCACGGTGCGCACCGGCTTGTACACGAGGCCGAACTGGTAGCTGAACAGGTTCGACGTGTTCGACAGGTCGGCCGCGCCGGCCTGCTTCGCGTTGAGGTCGTAGCGGTCGAAACGCAGCCCCGCGTTGAAGAGCCACTGCTCGGTCAGCTTGACCGTGTCGAAGAGGTACGCCGACGCGGTCGTCGTGCGCGTGTTGGTCGTTGCGCCGGGGAAGCTCTTGTCGCCGTTCAGCACGATATTGCCGGTCCACGGCATGTTCGGGTTCCAGCCGCCCGCGAGCGGCGTGCAGTTGCCCGGCACCGTGCACGGTCCGCCCGAGCGGATGTTGTTGCCTTTCGCATCGGTGACGAGGTAACCCTCGTAACGGTTCTGTTCGAGGCTGAACTCGACGCCGGCCGTCAGCGTGTGCTGCATGCCGAACAGGTTCGTGCGGCCGGTCACCTCGGTCTGGTTCGCGATGCCGTTCGTCGCGTACTTGCCGCTCTTCGCCTGCAGGCTCAGCATGTTCGGATTCGACGCGAGGATCTGCGGATTCGTCGCCACGTAATCGAGCGTCGTGCGGCCGAACATCGTCGTGTTCTTCAGCTTCCAGTCGTCGTTGATGCGATGCTCGACGCGCACTTCGCCGGTGTCGGTCTGCCCGTAACGATAGTCGCGCGTGTTCAGCCCGAAGAACTGCCCGCGATCGGTCGGCACCGGCGTGCCGCCCGACGCACGGAACGGCACGCTGAAGTCCGGCATGTCGTACGAGTTCATGTGGTAGTAGCTGACCGTGACCGTGGTCGGCGTGTTCAGCCCGAACACGATCGACGGCGCGACGCCCCAGCGCTTGTTGTACACGTCGTTGCGGCCGGCCTGGTTCGCGTCGTGGCCCATCACGTTCAGGCGCACGGCCGTCGTGTCGTCGATCTTGCGGTTCGCGTCGACCGTCGCGCGCTTGTAGCCGTCGGTGCCGAAGCCGATGCTGCTGTTGATGAAGTTGTCGTTCTTCGGCGTCTTCGTGACGATGTCGACGCTGCCGCCCACCGAGCCGCGGCCCGCGTAGACCGAATCAGGGCCCTTGATCACGCTGATCTGCTCGACCGCGAACGTCTCGCGGTTCTGCAGCCCCGAGTCGCGCATCCCGTCGACGAAGATCGAGTTGCGCGATTCGAAGCCGCGGATCACCGGACGGTCGGCCGACGGGTTCGCGGCCGCATCGCCGCCGAGGAACGTGATGCCCGGCACCGAACGCAGCGCGTCCGCGAACGACGTGACGTTCTTTTCCTTGATCAACTGCTCGGGGATCACCGTCACCGAACGCGGCGTATCGAGCAGCGGCGCGGTGAACTTGTACGACGGCGAACGCTTCACCTGCATGTCCGACAGCGCGGACGACTGGACCGCGATCGTCGGCAGCGTCGCAGGTGCGTCGGTGGCAGGGGCGGAGGCGGGAGCGGTTTCGGCGGAGGCGAGCAGCGGCGTCAGGAAAACGGAGCAGGTCAGCGCCGACACGAGGGCGCGAGGCCTCGTCTTGAACTGGGCAGGCATATCGGGAAGCAACGGAAGGTTCGGTGATCGGGCGCGTTTTCGCGAGGCGGGCGGCACTGGACCGGCACATCGGAAAGCGTCAATGTAAATGCGTATGATTCGCGTTAGCGAATGCAATTGTACGAATTGGTACCAAATATGTAAACACTTGAATGGTTTTTGTACTAAATCAGTCAGGTTTTCGCGGGCGGCGCGGTTGCCTTTGCGTCGCGTGCAACACCGCTTTCCATGGCTCGACCGGCGCGCGGCGGCGGTGACTCGATACACTGCGGTACCGGTTGGACGGGCCCCGGCAAGCAGGCCCCGAGCAAGGAGACAACACACGATGGACACCCAACGCGCAGCGGTCGTCACGTACCGCGGCAATGCGATCGAGAACACGCACGTCGCCCATGTGGCGGTGGTCGATGCCCGCGGCAGGTTGCTGGCCCGGTTCGGCGATCCGTTCCGGATGACGCTCGCGCGCTCGGCGGCCAAGCCGGCCCAGGCACTGTCGGTGATCGAGACGGGCGCGCCCGAGCGCTTCGGCTTCGACGACGCGGACATCGCGCTGATGTGCGCGTCGCACAGCAGCGAGGACCGGCATATCGAGCGCACGCGGGCGATGCTGGCCAAGGTGGCCGCGCACGAATCGGACTTGCGTTGCGGCGGTCATCCGCCGTTGTCCGACGCGGTGTACCGGTCGTGGATCAAGCGCGACTACACGCCGACCGGCGTGTGCAGCAACTGTTCGGGCAAGCACGTCGGGATGCTGGCCGGCGCGCAGGCGATTGGCGCCGCGATGGCCGACTACCATCTGCCCGACCATCCGATGCAGGTGCGCGTGAAGCATGTCGTGGCCGACGCGTGCGGGTTGCGCGACGACGAAGTCGATTGGGCGATCGACGGCTGCAACCTGCCGACGCCGGCTTTTTCGCTGGATCGTCTGGCACGTCTCTATGCATCGCTGGCCGACGGCGCGGACGCGGTGGAAGCGGGCGGCGGTGCGATTACCGAGCGCGTTCGCGCGCTGGCGCGCATTCATCGCGCGATGACCGCGCATCCCGAACTGGTCGCCGGCGACGGGCGCTATTGCACGGTGTTGATGAACGCGTTCGACGGGCAGGTCGTCGGCAAGCTCGGCGCGGATGCGTGCTACGGGATCGGCGTGCGTGCGTCGGAACGCACGCGGCAGCTCGGCGCCGACGGCGCGCTCGGCCTGTCGGTGAAGATCGAGGACGGCAATCTCGACGTGCTCTACATGGTCGTCAGCGAAATCCTCGAGCGGCTGCAGATCGGCACGGCCGCGCAGCGCGCGCAACTGGCCGGCTTTCATCGGCCGCGGATGCTCAACACGAAGGGCGTCGAGTTCGGGCACGTCACGTTCCCGTTCGAACTGCAGCCGGCCTGAACGCGGTCGCCGCGCCGATGCCGCCGGCCCGCGATCCGGGCGGCGTGCGTCGGTGCCCGCCTGCGTGCTGACCGATGCGAACGCGCGCGCTACGCGCGTTCGCCGCGAATCTTCGTCAGCTCCAGTTCCGACAGTTCGCCGATCTGCGCGAGGTGTTCCGCGAGAAAATCCTTCAGCACGCGCAGCTTCGCCGAGCTGCGCCGGTTCGCCAGATACGCGATGTAGATGAATTCGCCCGTCAGCCGGTTCTGCAGCCGGTAGCGCGGCAGCACGGCTTCGAGCCGGCCGCTCGCGAGCAGGTCGCGCACCAGCCAGATCTCGAACTCCGCGATGCCGAGCCCCGCGCAGGTCGCTTCGAGCAGCAGCTCCGAATGGTCGGTGACGAGATTGCCGGCCGGCAGCACGCTGTGCTGCGCGTCGCCGTTCACGAGATCCCAGCGCGGATCGCCTTCGGGGTGCACGTAGCGCAGGCAGTTGTGGTGCTTCAGGTCGTCCGGCGTCGACGGGCGCCCGCAGCGGTCGAGATAGCCGGGCGTCGCGCACAGGATGCTGTCGTTGCGCGACAGCCGGTGGACGACCAGGTTGTCCAGGTAGTTCTCGCCTTCGTGAATGTCGAGATCGAAGCCGCCGGCCACGAGGTCGTTGTGGTTGTCGGTGAGCCGCACGTCGAGCTGGATCGTCGGATAGCGCGCGAGAAACGGCGCGACCAGCGGCGCGAGATGACGGCGGCCGAACGCGACCGGCGCGGTGAGCTTCAGCGGGCCGCTCGGCCGCGCATTCAGCTCGGCGACGACACGCAGCGTGTCGTCGAGATCGGCGATCAGCGTGACGGCGCGTTCCAGGTAGATGTGGCCGGCCTCGGTCAGCGTCACGCTGTGCGTGGAGCGGTGCAGCAGCGCGACGCCGAGCGATTCCTCGATCGCCGTCACCTTGCGCGCGACGGTCGATGTCGACACGTGCATCTCCTTCGCGACCGCTGAAAAACTCCCGGTTTCGACCACCCTGACGAACGCGCGCATCGCGCCCACATGATCGATGCCGGTTTCTCTCGCGCCTTTTTTCATTCGATTCTCGTTGTTGCGTTCCACGCAAAACCGCTTTCGATAATACAGAAGTGAGCTTGTTTTTGCAAAGGCATAGAATGCGAACCCGTCGCGTCGGGAAGCGGCGCACGACAAGCGGCAAGAGACATTCAGGAGGGCACGATGGCAGAAAACGGGTTCCGCGTCGAAGCGGATCTTTTAGGTAAACGAAGCATTCCGGACGAGGTCTACTACGGCGTCCATACGCTGCGCGCGAAAGAGAATTTCGATATCTCGGGCCGCAGTATCGCGACGCTCCCGTACCTCGTGCTGGCGCTCGCGGCCGTGAAGGAAGCCGCGGCCGACGCCAACTGCGAGCTCGGGCTGCTGCCGCAGCCGTATCGCGATGCGATCGCCGCCGCGTGCGTCGAGATCCGCGAGGGCCGCCTGCACGATCAGTTCGTCGTCGACGTTATCCAGGGCGGGGCCGGCACGTCGACCAACATGAACGCGAACGAGGTGATCTGCAACCGTGCGCTCGAAATCATGGGGCACGCGCGCGGGCAGTACGAATACCTGCACCCGAACGAGCACGTCAATCTCGCGCAGAGCACGAACGACGTCTATCCGACCGCGATCCGGATCGCGACGTGCTTCGCGGTCGAGCACCTGCTCGAAGCGATGGGGCGCCTGCGCGATGCGTTCGCGGAGAAGGCCGACGCGTTCGCGGGCCTGCTGAAGCTCGGCCGCACGCAGTTGCAGGACGCGGTGCCGATGACGCTCGGCCAGGAATTCTCGACCTATGCGGTGATGCTGACCGAAGACATCGCGCGCCTGCAGGAAGCCGGCTGGCTGATTCGCGAGATCAATCTCGGCGCGACCGCGATCGGCACCGGGATCACCGCGCATCCGCAGTACGCGGAGAAGGCGCTGGCGGCACTGCGGCGCATCACCGGGCTCGACCTGAGCACCGCGCCGAACCTGATCGAGGCGACGCAGGATTGCGGCGCGTTCGTGCAGGTGTCGGGTGTGCTCAAGCGGATCGCCGTCAAGCTGTCGAAGATCTGCAACGACCTGCGGCTGCTGTCGAGCGGCCCGCGCGCGGGCTTCGGCGAGATCAACCTGCCGCCCATGCAGGCCGGTTCGTCGATCATGCCGGGCAAGGTGAACCCGGTGATCCCGGAAGTCGTCAACCAGGTTGCGTTCGAGGTGTTCGGCAACGACCTGACCGTGACCTTCGCCGCCGAGGCCGGACAGCTTCAGCTCAACGCGTTCGAACCGGTGATCGCCAGCGCGCTGTTCCGCAGCTTCAGTCACCTGACGGCCGCGTGCACGACGCTCGCGGAGCGGTGCGTGAGCGGGATCACCGCGAATCCCGAGCGGTTGCGCGAAACGATGGAGCGTTCGGTCGCGCTCGCGACCGCGCTGAACCCGTACATCGGCTACAAGAACGCGACGGTCGTCGCGGCCGAAGCGCACGCGAGCGGCAAGTCGGTCCGCGAGGTCGTGCTGGAGCGTCAGCTGATGACCGACGCGGAACTCGACGAGGCGCTGCGGCCCGAAGCGCTGATCCGGCCGCGCGTGCTGTGACACCGGCCGCGTGGCGCCGGCGCCTGCCGCCGGCGGCCCGCGCGCGGCCGTTCCAATCGTTCCGGAAGCGCCCCCGCGCGGGGCGCGATACATCAATAAATGGAGACTCACAATGAAACACACCAGCGAGCGGCCGGTCGACCCGGCCGGCGGCGCGGATGCCCGTCATGCCGACCCCGATGCGATGTTCGCGTCGCACGAAGCCGGTTATGCGAAGCAGTTGAAGCCGCGGCACGTGCAGATGATCGCGATGGGCGGCGCGATCGGCACCGGCCTCTTTCTCGGCGCGGGCGGACGCCTGCAGAGCGCGGGGCCCGCGCTGGCGCTCGTGTATCTCGTCTGCGGCGTGTTCGCGTTCCTGATCATGCGCGCGCTCGGCGAGCTCGTGATGCACCGGCCGACCAGCGGCAGCTTCGTGTCGTACGCGCGGGAGTTCATGGGCGAGCGCGCATCGTTCGTCGCGGGCTGGATGTACTACCTGAACTGGGCGACGACCGGCATCGTCGACATCACCGCGGTCGCGATCTACATGAAGTACTGGGCCGTGTTCACGGACGTGCCGCAATGGGTGTTCGCGCTCGGCGCGCTCGGGATCGTGTCGGTGATGAACATGATCGGCGTGAAGGTGTTCGGCGAGATGGAGTTCTGGTTCTCGCTCGTCAAGGTGGGGACGCTCGCGGTGTTTCTCGCGGTCGGCGCCGTGTTCCTCGCGAGCGGCCATCCGGTCGCAGGCCAGATGCCGGGGCTCCACCTGGTCGCGGATCACGGCGGGATCTTTCCGCATGGGATCCTGCCGGCCGTGCTGATCGTGCAGGGCGTCGTGTTCGCGTATGCGAGCATCGAGCTCGTCGGCGTTGCGGCGGGCGAGACCGCCGATGCGCGCAAGGTGCTGCCGAAGGCCATCAACAGCGTGATGTGGCGCATTGCGCTGTTCTACGTCGGCTCGGTCGTGCTGTTGACGATGCTGCTGCCGTGGACCGCGTACAGCTCGCACGAAAGCCCGTTCGTGACGTTCTTCAGCAAGCTCGGCGTGCCGTACGTCGGCACCGTGATGAACGTCGTCGTGCTGACCGCCGCGCTGTCGAGCCTGAACTCCGGCCTCTATTCGACCGGGCGCGTGCTGCGTTCGCTCGCGATGGGCGGGTCGGCGCCGCGCTTCGTGTCGCGGATGAACGCACGCGGCGTGCCGTACGGCGGGATCCTGATCACGGTCGCGATCAATGCGATCGGCGTGCCGCTGAACTACATCGTGCCGGCCCAGGCGTTCGAGATCGTGCTGAACATGGCGTCGCTCGGGATCATCACGACCTGGGGCTTCATCGTGATGTGCCAGATCCTGTTCCGCCGCGCGGTCGATCGCGGCGAGCTGCAGGCCGTGTCGTTCCGGATGCCCGGCGCGCCGTTCACGTCGTGGCTCACGCTGGTGTTCCTCGTCGGCGTGCTGGTGCTGATGGCGTTCGACTATCCGGGCGGGACGTGGACCGTCGCGACGATTCCGGTCGTCGTGCTCGCGCTGGTGATCGGCTGGAAGCTGGCGAAGCGTGGCGTCGCGCGCGAGCGGGCGGTTGCCGCGCCCGTGGCGCGCACCGTCGCCGATTCGGCGCGGAACGCTTGACGAATCGCGCCGGTGAAGCCGGTCCGTTCGCGGGCCGGCTTCACGGTGCGCTCAGTTCAACCCGGCGCGTTCATCGACCCACCGGCCGAAATCGGCGGCCATTTCCTGGGTCAGTTCGTGCCCGGCTTCGTATAGCCGCGTGTCGTGCGCGACGCCGAGCGCCGTGAGTTTCGCGTCGGCGGTGTCGGCCCACGCGACGGGCAGCTTGTCGTCGAAGCGGCCGTGCACGATCAGCGCGTGAAGCGGGCGAAGCGCATCGCGCGGCGCGATCAGCGGATCGATTTCTGGCAGGATGCGGCCGCACAGCACGGCGAACGCGGTCACGTCGTCCGGCGACGTGAGGCCGACGCTCGCGCTCATGATGCCGCCCTGGCTGAAGCCGGCGATCACGGCCGGCAATGCGGGGCCTGCGCCGTCCTGCGCACGGAATGCGCGCAGCAGCGCGATCAGTTGCACGCGGCTTGCGTCCGCGCGGGCCGCGTCGATTTCAGGGCCGTTCGGGCCGAAGCGCACCGGAAACCACGCGTACTGATCGGGCCCGAACGTGAGCGGGCCGCGGACGAACGCGATCTCGATGCGCGGGTCGATCGCATTGGCAATGTTCAGCAGGTTGGTTTCGTTGCCGCCGACGCCATGCAGCAGCAACAGGCGGGCGGCGGGGCGCCCGGCGGCCGGGCGCAGCCGGTACTGGAGGCCCGACTCGGGTTCGGTGGTCAGCGGCAGGACGTCGGTCATTGCGTGGGTCCGGAAAGAGGAGCGATGCGACAGTCTAGAGCGTGCGGACGGGGAGGTGAATCGCCGGGTTGCGATTGATTGTTTCCTGGTGGGAATGAATCGGGGAGCGGTTCGTGTCGGGGACAGATTGCCCGTGCCGCGACGCACGGAGCAGGCCGAAGGCACAAACCCCCGCGGAAAACCGGCCGATTGGACGACTCGTCATCCTCACGCGGAGTTGATAAAATAGATACGTTTTGTAGATACGTGAGGGCGTGAAGATGGATACTGCCAAGATTTTCAAGCATGGCGGATCGCAGGCCGTCCGGCTGCCGAAGGATTTCCGCTTCGAGACGACCGAGGTCAGGATTCGCCGCCACGGGTCGTCCGTCGTTCTCGAGCCGGTGCCGCAAGACTGGGCATGGTTGACGCCGTTGATCGGTCCGGTCGACGCCGATTTCGAGGCTGCCGCGACCACGCAGCCCTCCACTCAGGAGCGGTCGGGTCTGGACGTATTTGAATGAAGTTCCTGCTGGATACCAACGCGGTAATCGCCATTCTCAAAGGCGAGCCGGCCATGCTGTCCCGACTGCGGACGCACCAGCCGGCCGATTTCGGGATACCGGCGATCGTCGCGCATGAACTCTATTACGGCGCGTACAAAAGCCAGCGAGTGGCGGCGAACGTGGCGCGTGTCGAGGCGCTTCAGTTCGAGGTCGTATCGTTCGATGTCGAGGATGCGCAGCATGCCGGCGAAATTCGGGCCCATCTGATCGCGGCCGGTACGCCGATCGGCCCTTATGACGCATTGATCGCAGGGCAGGCGCGCGCCCGGCAGCTGGTGCTGGTCACGCATAACATCCGGGAATTCGAGCGCGTCCCGAGGCTGCAAGTCGAAGACTGGCTCGCTGAGCCGCGCGAAAACTGACCGCATTGCGGTCATCCGGCGACCGGAACGGATTCCCGATCGCCTAATCCGGCTCGCCACGCGCTCGCGATCCGGCCTGCGAGCGCCGCCCGTTTCGTCTTACCGAAGCCGGATGATCGTCGACTTCAGTTCCGTGTATTTCTCCAGCGCGTGCAGCGAGTTGTCGCGCCCGTTGCCCGACTCCTTGAAGCCGCCGAACGGGAAGTTCATGTCGTCGGTTTCCTCGTAGCCATTCACCCACACCGTGCCGGCCCGCAACCGGCGCGCGGTTTCGTGCGCGGTCGTCAGGTTTGCCGTCCACACCGATGCCGCGAGCCCGTAGCGTGTGTCGTTGGCGAGCGCGACGGCCGTATCGAGATCGTCGAATGCGGTGACCGCGAGCACGGGCCCGAAAATCTCCTCGCGCACGATCCGCGCATCGGCGCGCGGGCAGTCGAACACGGTCGGCTCGACGTACTGGCCGCCGCTCGCGGTACGCGCGCGCTGGCCGCCCGCCAGCAGCGTCGCCTCGTCGCGGCCGACATCGACGTAGCCGAGCACGCGCTCGACCTGCGCCGCGTCGATCAGGCTGCCCATCCGCGTGTCGGGCGACAGCGGATCGCCGGGCGCGTAGTCGGGCGCGATCGAGAGCACGCGCGCAACCAGCGCGTCGCGAATCTCGCGATGGACCAGCAGGCGTGAACCGGCCGTGCACATCTGCCCGGTGTTGTAGAACACCGCATGCGCGACGGTGCGTGCCGCGCGGTCGAGGTCGGGGCAGTCGGGCAGCACGATCTGCGGCGACTTGCCGCCGAGTTCGAGCCACACGCGCTTCAGGTTCGAATCGGCCGCGCAGCGCGCGACCTTGTGGCCGACCGCGGTCGAGCCGGTAAACGCGATGCAGTCCACGTCCGGATGGCGCGCGAGCGCTTCGCCCGCGTCGCCGAAGCCCGGCAGCACGTTGAGCACGCCGGCCGGCAACCCGGCCTGCGCCGCGAGCGCGGCGAGCCGCAGCGCACTCAGCGGCGATTTCTCCGACGGTTTCAGCACGACGCTGTTGCCGGCCGCGAGCGCGGGCGCGCATTTCCACATCGCGATCATCGCGGGGAAATTCCATGGCACGACCGCGGCGACCACGCCGATCGGCTCGCGCGTGACGAGCCCGACGAGATGCGCATCGGCCGGCACGACTTCGCCGCCGGTCTTGTCGATCGCTTCCGCGAACCACTCGGCGCAATACGCGGTGGACGGAATATCGACCGCGGTCGTATCGGCGATCGGCTTGCCGGTGTCGAGCGTTTCGAGCAGCGCGAGATCGTCCGCGTGCTCGCGGATCAGCGCGGCCCAGCGCAGCAGCACGCGCTTGCGTTCGCGCGGCGTCGCACCGCGCCATGCGCCGTGCTCGAACGCACGCCGCGCGGCCGCAACCGCGAGGTCGGCGTCGGCCTGCCGGCAGTGCGCGACCTGGGCGAGCACGCGGCCGTCGATCGGGCTCGTGCATGCGAAGGTCGCGCCATCGTGCGCGTCGCGGAACGCGCCGTCCACGAAGGCGCGCGATTCGATTTCGAGTTGGCCGGCGCGCGTGCGCCAGGCGTCGTTCGTCTGCATGGAAGGCTCCGTCATGGTTCAGCGTGAAGCGGGGGCGGGGCGGCGGATCGCGATCGCGCGGCCCGCATGAGGTTCGCGCGGTGCGCGTGCGTGTTCGGCGTGAATCGCGTCGAGATGCCGGCGCATCGTGTCGGGAAACGGCGCGGAGCGTTTCGCGCGCATGTCGACGTGGGTCAGCAGTTGCTCGCCGGTCGCGAGTTGCGCACCGGTCGTCGCGTGATGCATCGAATGAAACACGTGCAGGCGCCGGTCGTCCACATCGAGCAATCGCAGCGTGAGCCTGAGCGGTTCGCCGAGCATCGCTTCACGCAGGTGGCGGATGTGGGTTTCCGACGAATAGATCGAGCAGCCGGCTTCGCGATAGTCGTCGTCGATGCCGAAGTAACGGAAGAACGCGTCGCTGCTGTCGCCGAACACGAGCAGGTAGCACGATTCGCTCATGTGGCCGTTGTAGTCGACCCATTCGGGCTGCACGGTGCAGCGGTGCAGTTCGAGCGGCGTCGCGATCGGCGCGCCCGGGTCGTACGGGCGAGACTTCTGTCCTTCGTAGGCCGAGCGCAGGCGCGGCTCGGCGGCGGGGCTGAGGTGGGTCGTCATCCGGTGCACTCCGAGGTTCGGAACGGGCCCGCGCGTCGTCCGCGGGGCTGCCGGTCGATGTTATGCCGGGTTGAACGTTTTTTCAATAAAGATATCGCCGATGCGTGTAAACACCGGTGCCGATCGGTGCCTCTATCGATTGAACATTCATTCAACGAAACCTATACTCGCCAGCGCCGCGATGCCGAAGCGAAGCAGGCGGGCGGTCTTTCACGAACAACGACAATCGATCCGCGTCGCGCGGAAACTGGAGACACCGGAAATGAAGAAACGCTTCCTGCTGGCCGGCTTGATGTCGGTGATGGCCCACGGTTATGCGCACGCGCAGAGCAGCGTCTCGCTGTACGGGATCATCGACGGCGGCATCACCTATGTGAACAATACGGGCGGCGCGCATGCGTATCTGTTCGACGACGGCGTGTCGTACGGCAACCGCGTCGGCCTGATGGGCACCGAGGATCTCGGCGGCGGCAACAAGGCCGTGTTCAAGCTCGAGAACGGCTTCCGGCTCGGCACCGGCAAGCTGAACCAGGGCGGCGCGATGTTCGGGCGCCAGGCCTACGTGGGGCTCGGCAACGACTGGGGCACGCTGACGTTCGGCAACCAGTACGACTTCGCGTTCGACTTCACGGCGGCGTTCAACGTCAGCGCGTTCGGCAGCGGCTACGGCGTGCACCTCGGCGATTTCGACCGCCAGAGCGGCGACCGGCTGCAGAACGCGGTGAAGTTCGTCAGCAACAGCTTCCACGGGCTCGTGGTCGGCGGCATGTATTCGTTCAGCAACGACGCGGGCAGTTTCCACGACGGCAGCGCGTGGAGCGTCGGCGCGACCTATACGCAAGGCAATTTCTCGGCGGGCGGCAACTATACGCGGCTCAATTCGCCGCGCGGGCTCGCGGCGCTCGACCCGTATGCGCAGATCGGCGTGACGACGATGCTCGGGCAGACGGTCGCGACGATCGATCCGGCGACGGGCGCCGTCACCGACCTGCACGATTCGACGCCGTTTGCGGTCAATTCGCAGTCGATCTTCGGGATCGGCGCCTCGTACACGCTCGGCAAGCTGACGCTCAATGCGGACTTCAGCAACACGACGTTCAAGGGCTACGGGCAATCGTCGACGATGCGCGTGTACGAAGCGGGCGGTTTGTACCAGGCGACCGCGCCGCTGTCGCTCGTCGCGGGCTACCAGTACACGACGTTCGAAGGCCATCATTGGCACGAGGTCGCGCTCGGCGCGCACTACGCGCTGTCGAAACGCACCGACGTGTATGCGGCCGTCGACTGGATGCGCGCGTCGAACGGCGTCGACGCGGTGATCGGCTACAGCTTCGCGCCGTCGACGAGCCGCACGCAGGCCGCCGCACGCGTCGGCATGCGGCACAACTTCTGATCCTTCTGTTTCCATGGGCCGGGAACGGCCGGCCCCGTCGACCATGTCCGATTTTTCCTCGAACGGCGACGTCGTCGCCGCGCTGCGCGATGCGCTCGGCGACGATTGCGTGAGCACGGGCGACGCGATCGGCGCGCGTCATTTCACGAACTACGGCGAAGCGCCGGGCGCGCGGCCGCGTGCATTGCTGCGGCCGCGCAGCGTCGGCGACGTGAGCCGCGCGCTCGCGATCTGCACCACATACCGGCAGACGGTCGTGCCGCAGGGCGGGATGACGGGGCTCGCGGCCGGCGCGGCGCCAACCGAGGGTGACGTCGCGCTGTCGCTCGAGCGGCTGAAGGGCGTCGTCGAGATCGACGCGGACGCGGCGACCGTCACGGCCTGGGCCGGCACCACGCTGCAGGACCTGCAACAGGCGGTGGACGACGCGGGGTTCGCGCTCGGCATCGATCTCGGCGCGCGCGGCTCGTGCCAGATCGGCGGCAATGTCGCGACCAACGCGGGCGGCAACCGCGTGATCCGCTACGGCACCACGCGCGAACAGGTGCTCGGCCTCGAAGCGGTGCTGGCCGACGGCACCGTGCTGGGTTCGCTGAACAAGCTGCTGAAAAACAACGCGGGGTACGACCTGCGGCAGATCTTCGTCGGCAGCGAAGGCACGCTCGGCATCGTCACCCGTGTCGTGCTGCGGCTGCATCCGAAGCTCGCCGCGCCGTCGACCGCGTTGTGCGCGGTGCGCGACACGGCCGCGGCACTTGCGCTGCTGCGCGACGCGCGGGCGTCGTGCGCGGACTTGCTGAGTTTCGAGACGATGTGGCCGGCGTTCTACGGCTACGTCGCCGAACACACGCCGGGCGTGCGAGCGCCGTTGCCCGCGGACGGCGGCGTCAAGGTGCTGATCGAGTGCGCAAGCGGCGACGCGGCGCAGACCGCCGAGCGGTTCGAAGCCGTGCTGGCCGGCTGGTTCGAACGCGGGCTGATCGACGACGCGGCGCTCGCGCAGAGCGCCGCGGACGCGCAGGCGTTCTGGACGTTGCGGGAAGGGCTCGCGATCGACGCGCTGCCCGGCCTGGTGAATTTCGACGTGGGGATTCCGCCGCGCGAGACGGCGGCGTTCATCGACGCGTGCGATCGCGCGCTGACGACACGCTGGCCCGGCGCGCACGTGTTCTTCTTCGGGCATCTCGGCGACAGCAACCTGCATGTCTGCGTATCGGCGCCGTATGCGAAGGGCGAAAGCGCGCACGACGTCGACGCGGTGCTGTATCCGCTGGTGCGCGACGCGGGCGGATCGGTGTCGGCCGAGCATGGCATCGGGCGCTACAAGCGCGACTGGCTCGGCTGCTCGCGCAATGACGCCGAACTGGCCGCGATGCGCACGCTCAAGCACGCATTCGATCCGCTCGGGCTGCTGAATCCCGGCAAGGTGGTCTGAACATTACGCCGCGCGGCGGCATCCGGCCCGCTCACGCATCGCGCGAGCGGGCCGGTGCGTTTCATGGCCGGCGTATCAGGTATCGAGCCTCACCAGCGCATCGACCGCGACCGCGCCGTGTTCCATCGCCAGCAGCGGATTGACGTCGAGCTCGACGAGCGTATCCGCGTGCGCCTGTGCGAAGCGCGCGATCGCCATCACGTTCGCGACGACGGCATCGAGATCGGCCTTCGGCCGCCCACGATAGCCGGTCAGCAGCGGCCCGAGCTTCAAGCCGAGCAGCGCGTCGCGCACGTCGCTGTCCCGTACCGGCAGCAGTAGCGTCGCGGTGTCGCGGATCAGTTCGACCAGCACGCCGCCGGCGCCGAGCACGAGCGCGAGACCGAAGTTCGGCTCGCGCTTCACGCCGACGATCAGTTCGAGCAGCGGCGCGTCGGCCATCTTCTCGACGAGGATGCGCTCGACGCGCACGTCGGGCGCATGACGCGCGACTTGCTCGGTCATCCGCTCGACCGCGGCGGCGACGGCCTCGGGCGACGCGAGCTTCAGCGCGACCGCACCGGCCTCGGTCTTGTGCGGCAGGCGATCGCTGACGACCTTCACGCACACCGGAAAACCGAGCCGCTGCGCGGCGGCCGGCGCATCGGCGGGGGCAACGCATTCGGCTGGCGGCACGTCGAGCCCGTGCGCGGCCAGCATCCGCTTGCTTGCCCATTCGTCGTGCGGCGTGGCCGCGCCGTCGTCACCATTGCCGGCCCGCAACACGGGCAGCGCGTTCAGCGCATCGGCATCGAGGATGCGGCGGCGCGTGTCGCCGTAGGTCATCGCCGCGCCGATCGCATCGATGCCGTCGGCGAGCCCCTGCAGCGGCGCGATGCCGGCCGCGGCCATGCGTGCCGCGTGATCGGGCGGCGTCAGGTCCGGAAACACCGAGATGACCGCGCCGACCACGCCGTGCTGGCGCGCGGACGCCGCGAACGCGTTGGCCGCGATGTCGCACAGCGGCCGTTCGCCGGTTGCTGCCTGCGGATAGTCGAGGATCATCGCGGCTGCGCCCGGGCGATCGGCCAGCAGCGCGTCGCAGCATGCGCGCATCTTGTCGGGGTCGCCCCACGGCGTCGTCGTGAAGTCGAGCGGGTTCGCGATCGTCGCGTAGGCGGGCAGCACGCTGCCGAGCGCGTCGCGGCCCGCGTCGCCGACCGGCGGGAACGCGATGCCGCGTGCTTCGCCGAGATCGGCGACGAGCCCCGCATCGCCGCCGGACGTCGCGAGCGCGGCCAGCGTGCGGCGCTCGGGCACGCCGGCGATCGCGAGCAGCTTCAGCGTCTCGACGAGGCCGACCGGATCCTTCACGCGGATCACGCCGAGCCGCCGGAACAGCGCGTCGTACAGCGCGTCCGAGCCCGCGAGCGAACTCGTGTGGCTCATCGCGAGCTGCGCGCCGAGCGTCGACGTGCCGCTCTTCAGCGCGACGATCGGCACGCCGCGCGCGAGCGCGCGTGCGGCGGCTTCGCTGAACGCGCGCACGTCCTTCAGGCCTTCGAGATGCACGCCGATCGCACGGATACGCGGATCGTCGACGAACGCGTCGACGAGGCGCGCGATGTCGACCGAGGCCTGGTTGCCGACGCTCGCGAGGTACGCGAACGGCACCGAGCGGGCGCTCATCGACAGGTTGTACGCGAGGTTGCCGCTCTGCGTGATCACGGCGACGCCCGATTCGACGCGCGGTGCGCCGTGTGCGACGGGCCACAACGCGCTGCCGTTCAGGCCGTTGATCAGCCCGTAGCAGTTCGGCCCGAGCACGGCCAGGTCGCCGGCCGCGTCGACGAGCGCCTGCTGCAGCGCGGCGCCGTCGGCGCCGGTCTCGGAGAAACCCGACGCGTAGACGATCGCGCCGCCCGCGCCGCGTTCGGCGAGCGCGCGCACGACGTCGATCGCCTGCCGCGCGGGCACCGCGACGAACACGGCATCGGGCGCGGCGGGCAGGTCGGCGACGCTCGCATGGCAGCGCACGCCGTCGATCTCGGCATGGTTCGGGTTGACGAGCCAGATATCGCCGGCGTAACCGTAGTCGCGACAGCGCTGCACGGCGCCCGCGATGCCGCGTCCGCCGACGAACGCGATGCTGGCCGGCTCGAGCAGCCGGCGCAGGTTGGCCGCGGCGGTGGTGCGGCGATCCCTGACTGCGGGAGAGGAAGTCATGAAAAGTCCTTTCGGAAGTCGCGCCGTACTTGCCGGCGCGACGGTTCGCGTCAGCTGTAGCGTCGGAGGATTTCCTTGGACAGGATGTGTCGCTGGATCTCGGACGTGCCTTCCCAGATGCGCTCGATGCGCGCATCGCGCCAGAAGCGCTCGATCGGCAGTTCATCCATCAGCCCCATGCCGCCGTAGATCTGCACCGCATGATCGGTCACGCGGCCGAGCGTTTCGGTTGCCAGCAGCTTCGCGAGCGCGGCATCGCCGTCGGTCATCGTGCCCAGGTCGAGCTTCTGCGCGGTGTAGAGCGTGACGAGTTCCGCCGCGCGGATCTCGGTCTGCATGTCAGCGAGCTTGAACGACGTGCCCTGGAATTCGCCGATGCGCTTGCCGAACTGCTGGCGTGTCGCGGCCCATTCGGCCGCCATCTCGAACGCGCGCTGCGCGCGGCCGATGTTGTTGGCCGCGACCATCACGCGGCCGGCGGTGAGCCAGTCGTTCGCGAGATCGAAGCCGCGATGTTCCTCGCCGAGGATCTGCGCGGTGCTGACGCGGCAGTCGGACAGGAAGATTTCCGACTGGTGGTAGCCGCGCAGGCTCGTGCAGTGCGGGCCGCGCCGCACGGTCATGCCCGGCGTGTCCTTGTCGATCAGGAAGCAGGTCACGCGCTTGCGCTTCTGGCCGCGCACTTCCTCCTCGCCGGTGACGGCGAACAGGATCACGAAATCGGCCGTATCCGCGTGGCTGATGAAGTGCTTGCTGCCGTTGATCACGTAGTCGTCGCCGTCGCGCACCGCACGCGTGCGGATGCCCATCGCGTCGGAGCCGGCGCCCGGCTCGGTCAGCGCGAAGCAGTCCACGCGCTCGCCGCGCACGGTCGGCTTCAGGTAACGCTCGATCTGGTCGCCCTTGCAGGCCATCAGGATCTTGCTCGGCCGCGCGACGAACACGTGCAGCGCCCAGCTCGTGCGGCCGAGCTCGCGCTCGACGAGCGCCTGCGTCACGTAGTCGAGGCCCGGGCCGCCGGCGCTTTCGGGCATGTTGAACGCGTAGAAACCCAGTTCGAGCGCCTTGCGGCGGATCGAGTCGGCGAGTTCGGGCGGCACGTCGTCCGCACGGTCGACCGCGAATTCATGGGGCTGCAGTTCCTTCTCGACGAACTGACGCAGCGACGACACCAGCATTTCCTGCTCTTGAGTCAGCGAAAAATCCATGAATCATCTCCCGACAAAATTAGGTGCGCGCCCCTCGACCGACGCGCGAAGCGCTTCCTGGCCGTCCTCGCTGTGACCGCAAGCGACGCAGGCCGCCAGTTCGCCGCGCAATTGCTCGGCGAGGGTGTGCGTGAGCGACTGCGCGAGCAGCGCCTTCGCATGGCCGAACGCGACGCTCGGCCCTTGCGCAAGACGCGCGGCGAAGGCGGCGACGTGCTGGGCGAACGCGTCGGCATCGACGACTTCCGATACGAAGCCGGCCGCGAGCGCGTCCTGCGCGTTCCAGCGTTCGTTCAGGAAGATGAAGCGGCGCACGACGTCGGGTCGCGCGAGACGCGGCAGGAACCAGCTGCCGCCCATGTCGGGGCTGTAGCCCATGCCCGTATAACCGCAGCGCAGCGTCGCGGCCGTACTGGCGATGCGGAAGTCGCACGCGAAGCCGATGTCGGTGCCCGCGCCGACCGTCGAGCCGTTCAGCGCCGCGACCGTGGGGCGCGGAAATGCCGCCAGCGCCTCGACGAAGCGGTGCGCGCGTTCGCTCCAGCCGTAGGTGTCGAGTTCGCCGTTGCGCTCGGCCTCGGCCCATTCGTCGACGTCCGCGCCCGCACAGAATGCGCTGCCGGTGCCGGTCAGCACGAGGCAGCGCACGGCCGGGTCGTTCGCGAGCGTATCCAGCGTGTCGCGAAGAAAGTCGAGATGCGGCCGCGCGAGCGAATTGCGCTTCGCCGGGCGGTTCAGGCGAAGCGTCACGACCCCGTCGTGCCGTTCGATTCGGATGTCCTCGTTGCTCATGTTGCCACTGTCTCCTTGGTGTTGGGTGTCGTGTTGTGTCAGAGCCGGCAAGGGTCGCCGCTACTTGCGAACCGCATTTCGGCATAGTATAAGTTCTGTTAAATGAACGTTCAACCCAAATGTGAGTTGACCAGGAGACACGCGATGAGCGCGGTGATGGAGACGACGGCAGGTGTGGAGCAGGGTGGGCCCGGTGCGCACGCGGTTCGCGCGGAACCGGCGGGGCGCACGGCGAGCGGCGCGGGTCTGCAGATCGACCGCGTGTCGAAACGCTACGGCAATGTGCATGCGCTGCGGGAAACGACGATCGACATTCCGCGCGGCGAATTCCTGACGATCCTCGGACCGTCGGGTTCCGGCAAGACGACGTTGCTGACGATCGTCGCGGGTTTCGAGCATCCGACGACCGGCGACCTGCGCGTCGGCGGCCGCAGCATCGTCGCGTTGCCGCCCGAGAAGCGCAACTTCGGGATGGTGTTCCAGGGTTATGCGCTGTTTCCGCACATGACGGTCGAGCAGAACGTCGCGTATCCGCTGATGGTGCGCAAGCAGAAGGGGCCCGACGCGGTGAAGCGCGTGAAGGCCGCGCTCGATCTCGTGCGGCTCGGCCAGCTCGCGGACCGTTTGCCGCGCCAGTTGTCCGGCGGCCAGCAGCAGCGCGTCGCGATTGCGCGCGCGCTGGTGTTCGATCCCGATCTCGTGCTGCTCGACGAGCCGCTCGGCGCGCTCGACCGCAAGCTGCGCGGCGAGGTGCAGGTCGAACTGAAGGCGCTGCACGAACGGCTTGGCGCAACGTTCCTGTTCGTCACGCACGATCAGGAGGAGGCGCTGTCGATGTCGGACCGCATCGCGATCATGCGCGACGGCCGGCTCGAACAGATCGGGACGCCGGACGGGTTGTACGAACAGCCGGCCAACCGCTTCGTCGCCGATTTCCTCGGCAAGAGCAATTTCATCGAAGGTGTCGCGCTCGGCGGCGATGCCGCGGCGACGCACTATCGCGTCGGCGATGCGCGGTTCGTCGCGCCCCCCTGCGGCGCACGGCCGGACGACACGCTGCTGTTCGCGCTGCGCCCGGAGAAGGTCGGCGTCTCGGCCATATCGTGTGGTGGCGCGCACAACGAAGTGGCCGGCCGGATTCGCCACTGGAGCTATTTCGGTTCGTCGTACCGCTTCGAGATCGAGACCGCGGCGCTCGGCTGCGTGACCGCCGACGTGCCGGCCTGGCGCGGACTCGCGTCGCCGCGCACCGGCATGGACGTGTTCGTGCAGTGGGAGCGCGACGCGACCTGCCGGATCGCGTCGGACTGATACGACGAACGATGCATCCCGCGCGACGCGGCGAGCGCCGTCGTCGCCGGCCGATTCAACGGTGCCCGGAAACGACGAGATGCGTGCGGGTGCTGCCCAGCCTGGAGGAGACACCATGACGAACCGCTATCTGCAGGACCTGCTCGACCAAGCACGCGATCTTCAACCCGCTACATCGCAGCGCCGCCGCGACTTCCTGCGGCTGTGCGCGGCCGCCGGCCTCGCGCCGACGCTGCTGGCGACGGGCGCGAAGGACGCGCTGGCCGCGAACCCGAAGGAAATCGTGCTCAGCGCGTGGGGCGGCGAGGCGCGCTCCGCGTTCCGCTCCGCCTACATGGACCCGTTCACGAAGGCGAGCGGGATCAGGATGGGCTACGACTCGTCGCCGGAGGACGGCAAGATCAAGGCGATGGTCGAGAACAGGAACGTGATCTGGGACGTGATGGATCTCGACGGTTTCGCGGCGATCAAGCTCGGCAAGCAGGGATTCCTGCGGCCGATCGATTATTCGGTCGTCGGCCGCAACGCGTTGCCGGGGCTCGCATCGGATTTCGGCGTGCCGTCGTACCTGCTGAGCTACGTGCTCGTCTACGACGCGCGCAAGTTCGGCGCGAATCCGCCGAAGAACTGGGCCGATTTCTGGAACGTCGGCAAGTTTCCGGGCAAGCGCGGGTTGTGGAAGTGGATGGGTGGCGCGCTCGAGGCCGCGCTGATGGCCGACGGCGTCGACAAGGACAAGGTCTACCCGATCGACGTGCCGCGCGCGATGAAGAAGCTCAAGGAGCTGCGCTCGAACGTGCTGCTGTGGGATTCGGGCGCGGACAGCCTGCAACTGCTGCGCAACGGCGAAGTCAGCATGGCGTGCATCTGGCATACGCGTGCGAACGTGCTGCAGCGCGAGAGCAGCGGGCGGTTCCGCTATACGTGGGAGCAGGGGCTCGCGTCGTGCGACGTGTGGGGCGTGCCGAAGAACAATCCGTCGGGCGACGCCGTGTGGCAGTTCATCAAGTTCGTGCAGGGCGTCGAGCCGCAGGTGCGCCTGCTGTCGCTGCTCGGCAACGGGCCGGTGACGCCGGCCGCGACGGCCGCCGTGCCGCAGGCGCTGCGCGCGGACAATCCCGGCACGCCGGAGAACTGGGCCAAACAGTGCAAGGTGAATCCCGAGTGGTGGGCGCAGCATTACGAAGCGACGCTCGCGCAGTACACCGACCTGATGTCGTCCTGAGCCGCTGCCTCGTGAGCGTGATGCGATGAATACCCTGACTACCCCTGTCGCGGGCGCCGCCCCGCTCGGCCGCGCGAAAGCCGACCGCTACTGGCTGCTGGTCGTGCCGCTGCTTGCGGTGCTGATCGTGCTGTACGTGTATCCGCTCGTGCGCGTGCTGTGGCTCGGCTTCGCGGTGCCGGAACCCGGTCTGCACAACTACGCGCGGCTGCTGGACAACCGTGGCGTGCACCGCGTGCTGTGGACGACGCTGCGCGTGTGCGCGGTCACGACCGTGTGCTCGGTCGCGCTCGGTTATGCGATCGCGTATGCGATGGCGCACGTCGGGCCGCGCCAGCGGATGGCGCTGATGTTCGGGCTGCTCGTGCCGTTCTGGGCGTCGGTGCTGGTGCGCGCGTTCTCGTGGCTGTTCCTGCTCGGCGAGCAGGGGCTCGTCAACACGCTGCTGATGCGCATCGGGCTGATCGACGCGCCGCTGCCGCTGATGCGCAACGAGATCGGCGTCGTGATCGGGATGATCCACTTCATGATCCCGTACGCGGTGCTGCCGCTGTACGCGAACATGAAGGGCATCGACCCGCAGCTGGTGCGCGCGTCGCAGGGGCTCGGCGCGGGCGCGCTCGTCACGTTCCGCAAGGTGTATTTCCCGCAGACGCGGCCGGGCATCGTCGGCGCGGCGATCCTCGTGTTCATCTTCTCGCTCGGCTTTTACGTGACGCCGGTGATTCTCGGCGGCGGCCGCACGGTGATGATCGCCGAATACATCAGCACGCAGATCCTGCAGTTGATGAACTGGGGCAGCGGGGCGGCGCTCGCGTCGCTGCTGCTGGCGTCGATCCTGGCCGCGCTTGCGCTGCTCGCGCGTTTCGTCGACCTGCGCGAGCTGTTCGGCGCGCGCTGAATCCGACCGGAGGAATCGAAGATGAAGACCAGACTGACGGCCGGCCGCGCGCTGGTGATCGGCGTCGCATGGGCCGCGATCCTGTTCCTGATGCTGCCGCTGCTCGTGTCGGTGCCCGTGTCGCTGACGCCGAGCGACTACCTGTCGATGCCGGACGGCGCGCTGTCGCTGCGGCATTACAGCGTGCTGCTCGACGACGACGGCTGGGTGTCGAGCTTCCTGCAGAGCGGGCTGATCGCGCTCGTTTCGTCGGCGATCTCGGTGACGCTCGGCACCTTGTGCGCGATCGGCTTGTGGAAGGTGGCATCGCGGCGCGGCGAGCTGGTGCGCGGTGTGATCCTGTTTCCGCTGATCGTGCCGCCGATCGTGTCGGCGCTCGCGTTCTACCGGCTGTGGGGCGAACTCGGGATGCTCGACAGCTATCCGGCGGTGATCCTGTCGCATGTCGTGCTGTCGGTGCCTTACGTGGTCGTCGCGGTATCCGCGTCGCTCGCGACGGTCGGCCTGCGGATCGAGCAGGCGTCGCGCAGCCTCGGGGCGAACCTGTCGCAGACGCTGCGTTACGTGATCCTGCCGTCGATCCGGCCCGGCGTGCTGTCGGCGGCCGTGTTCGCGTTCATCCTGTCGTGGGACGAACTGGTCGTCACGCTGTTCATTTCGAGCCGGGGCGTCTACACGCTGCCGCGCCGCATGTGGGACGGGATGCGCGAGAACGTCGATCCGGCGATCGCGTCGGTCTCAACGCTGCTGCTGGCGGCCACCTGCATCGCGATCGGCCTGTCGCTGCTGCGCAAGCGTGCGGCCGGGTCCGTCTGATATCAACCGAATCAACGTTACGTTGCGGAGAAAAACAGCACCATGAAAGTCCTGATCGTTCACGCCCATCCCGAACCGCAGTCGTTCACCACGTCGATGCTGCACCGCGCGGTGAGCACGCTCGAAGCGCAGGGGCATACCGTGACGGTGTCCGACCTGTACGCGATGCAGTGGAACCCGGTCGCGAGCGCGGCCGATTTCGGCGTGCGGAAGAACCCGGACTATCTCGTCTATGCGCTGGAGCAGCGCGAGAACGTCGCCGCGCACGCGATCGCGCCCGACATCGCCGCCGAACTCGACAAGCTGGTCGCCTGCGACCTGCTGATCCTGAGCTTCCCGCTGTTCTGGTGCTCGATGCCGGCGATCATGAAGGGCTGGGTCGACCGCGTGCTCGTGTCGGGCAAGGTATATGGCGGCGTGCGTTTCTACGATCGCGGCGGAATGCGCGGCAAGCGCGCGCTGCTCGCCTATACGTGCGGCGGCCGCGACTACATGTTCGGCGCGGACGGCGTGCACGGCGAGATGGACCTGATGCTGCGCCACGTGCTGCGCGGCACGCTTGGTTATGCGGGTTTCGACGTGCTGCCGTCGTTCGTCGGTTATCACGTGCCGTATATCGGCGACGCGGAGCGGGCGGCCGTGCTCGAACGCTACGACGCGTACCTGGCGCAGCTCGACCGGCTGGAACCGATGGCGTTCCCGACGCTCGACGATTTCGATGGCGACATGCGGCCGCGCGAACGCGCGCCGCAGGAAGCCGCGCAGGACTGAACGATTCGATTCCGGGGGAATGAATGAGCATCAAGGTACTGGTGGCAGTGAAGCGGGTGGTCGATTACAACGTGAAGGTCCGCGTGAAGTCGGACAACACGGGTGTCGACCTCGCGAACGTGAAGATGTCGATGAACCCGTTCGACGAAATCGCCGTTGAAGAAGCCGTGCGCCTGAAGGAAGCGGGCGTCGCGACCGAAGTGATCGCCGTGTCGGTGGGCGTCACGCAGGCGCAGGAAACGCTGCGCACGGCGCTGGCGATCGGCGCGGATCGCGCGATCCTCGTCGAATCGACCGACAGCGTCGAGCCGCTGGCCGTCGCGAAGATCCTGAAGGCGCTGGTCGACAAGGAACAGCCGCAACTGGTGATCCTCGGCAAGCAGGCGATCGACGACGATTCGAACCAGACGGGCCAGATGCTGGCCGCGCTGGCTGGCCTGCCGCAAGCGACGTTCGCGTCGAAGGTGACGGTCGCCGACGGCAAGGCCACGGTCGCACGCGAAGTCGATGGCGGCGCGGAAACGCTGTCGCTTCAACTGCCGGCCGTGGTGACCACGGACCTGCGTTTGAACGAGCCGCGCTATGTGACGTTGCCGAACATCATGAAGGCGAAGAAGAAGCCGCTGGAAATCGTGAAGCCCGAAGATCTTGGCGTGGACGTCGCGCCGCGTCTGAAGACGCTGAAGGTGGTCGAGCCGCCGAAGCGCGCGGCCGGCGTGAAGGTGCCGGACGTGAAGACGCTGGTCGAGAAGCTGAAGACCGAAGCCAAGGTGCTGTAAGAGGGAGCGCAAGGAAATGACGATTCTGGTGATTGCAGAACACGACAACGCGTCGGTCAAGGCCGCGACGTTGAACACGGTGGCGGCGGCAGCCGAGGTTGGCAAATTCGTCGGCGGCGACATTCACGTGCTGGTCGCGGGCCACAACGCGCAGGCGGCTGCGGACGCTGCGGCGAAGATCGCCGGTGTGTCGAAAGTGCTGCTGGCCGACGCGCCGCAGCTCGAAGCGGGCCTCGCGGAAAATGTCGAAGCGACCGCGCTGAACATCGCGAAGGACTACTCGCACATCCTCGCGCCGGCCACGGCGTACGGCAAGAACATCGCGCCGCGTATTGCCGCGAAGCTGGACGTCGCGCAGATCTCGGACATCACGGCGGTCGATTCGGCCGACACGTTCGAGCGCCCGATCTACGCGGGCAACGCGATCGCGACGGTGCAGTCGAGCGATCCGGTCAAGGTCATCACGGTGCGTGCGACGGGTTTCGATCCGATCGCGGCCGAAGGCGGCAGCGCAGCGGTCGAGAAGATCGCGGCAGCGGCCGACGCCGGCAAGTCGCAGTTCGTGAGCCGTGAAGTGACGAAGCTGGACCGTCCGGAACTCACGAGCGCAAGCATCATCGTGTCGGGCGGCCGCGGTCTGGGCAGCGGCGAGAACTACACGAAGGTGCTGGAGCCGCTGGCCGACAAGCTGTCGGCCGCACTCGGCGCATCGCGCGCCGCAGTCGACGCAGGCTACGTGCCGAACGACTATCAGGTCGGCCAGACCGGCAAGATCGTCGCGCCGCAGCTGTACATCGCGGTCGGCATCTCGGGTGCGATCCAGCACTTGGCCGGCATGAAGGATTCGAAGGTGATCGTCGCGATCAACAAGGATCCGGAAGCGCCGATCTTCAGCGTGGCCGACTACGGCCTCGTCGGCGACCTGTTCTCGACGGTCCCCGAACTCCACGCCGAACTCGGCTGACCCAGCCGCGGCCGCGATGCCCTTGCATTCCTTATCCACCCGACCGCATCCGAGTGCGAACGATGACCCTGACGTCGAGCGACGTGCTGCTGTTCCTGACGGGCCTGCTGACGCTGTTCTGTCCGCCCGTCGCGATCCCGATGTACGCGGCGGTCACCGGGCATTTCCCGGATACGACGCAGCGGCAGATCGCGTTCCGGCTGTTCGCGTGGATCGCGACGCTGATGGTCGGCGCGGTATGGGGCGGGCAGTTCCTGCTGCGCATGCTCGGCCTGACGCTCGGCGCACTGACGCTGACGGGCGGCCTTGTGCTCTGCCTGTGGTCGATCCCGATGATGCGCGGGACCGCGAACGACGAGCGCAGCGGCAGCGACACGCGGCTCGAGTATGCGCAATGGCGCAACTACATCGCGGTGCCGCTGATCTTTCCGCTGTCGATCGGCAGCGCGGTGATGTCGCTCGTGATCACGACCGCGACGCGCTTCCATACGCCCGCCGACCTGCTGGCATTGAGCGCCGCCTGCGTGCTGCATGCGGGCGTGATCGGGCTCACGTATGCGTGCTCGGCGTCGTGGTGCCGCCGGCTCGGCGAGATCGGCAGGACGCTGGTCGAGCGGCTGTCCGGCATCGTGTTGACCGCGATCGCGTTCCAGATGCTCGCGCAGGGCGTGCGCGAACTGCTGCCGGGGCTCGCGCATTGACGGCCGTGGCCGGCGTACGATCTTCAAACCTGTCCTGAACGATGGAAACCTTATGAAAACTGTAGGCATGTACCTCGTCGATCTGCTCGCTGCCTACGGCGTCGACACGGTGTTCGGCATTCCCGGCGTGCATACGATCGAGCTGTATCGCGGCCTGGCCGGCAGCGCGCTGCGTCACGTGAGCGCGCGCCACGAGCAGGGCCTGGGTTTCATGGCGGACGGTTATGCGCGTGCGACCGGCAAGCCCGGCGTGTGTTTCGTGATCACCGGGCCCGGCATGACGAACATCGCGACGTCGATGGCGCAGGCTTATGCGGATTCGATTCCGATGCTGGTGATCTCGAGCGTCAATGCGTCCGGCGACATTGGTTCGGGCAACGGCCATCTGCACGAATTGCCGGACCAGCATGCGTTCGCCGAGAACGTCGCCGCGTTCAGCTACACGGTGCCGCGCGCCGACGCGCTGCCGCAGGCGATCGCGCGCGCATTCGCGGTGTTCTCGGGCGGCCGCCCGCGCCCCGTGCACATCCAGATTCCGCTCGACGTGCTCGCGGCGCCTGCCGATGCATTGCCGCTGGTGCCGGCCGCGCCGCCGCGCATCGCGCCGGGGCCCGCATCGGCCCAGGGCATCGACGCATTCCGTGCGAAGGCGGCCGCCGCGCGCGCGCCGCTGATCCTCGCGGGCGGCGGCGCGCTCGACGCGGCCGACGACGTGCGCTGGCTCGCGGAAACGCTCGACGCACCGGTCGTGATGACGATCAACGGGCGCGGCGTGCTGCCGCCCGCGCATCCGCTCGGCATCGCGTGGTCGGCGTCGAGCGACGCGGTGCGTGCGCTGATGCGCGACAGCGACCTGATCATTGCGCTCGGCACCGAGCTGGGGCCGACCGACTACGATCTGTACGCGACGCGCAGCTTCGCGATACCCGCGCCGCTCGTGCGGATCGACATCGACCCGCAACAGCTGTGCCGCAACGCGGTGCCCGCGTTGCCGCTGCTCGGCGACGTCGGCGAAACTGTGCGCGCACTCCGGCGCAGCTGGCCGGCCGATGCGTCCGCGCGCGCGGACGGCGACGGCATTGAACGCGCGGCGACGTGCCGAGCGGCGGCGCGGCAGGAACTGAACGACGAGATGCGGCGCGACCTCGCGCTGCTCGACAGCGTGCGCGACGCGCTGCCCGATGCGGCGATCGTCGGCGATTCGACGCGCATCGTCTACGCGGGCAACGTCGGGTTCGCGGCGCCGCGCCCGCGCAGCTGGTTCAACGCGTCGGTGGGATTCGGCTCGCTCGGCTACGGGCTGCCGGCCGCCGTGGGGGCGAGCCTCGGCGACGCGTCGCGCCCGGTCGTCTGCGTGGCCGGCGACGGCGGGCTCCAGTACACGCTCGCGGAGCTCGGCACCGCGGTGCAGCACCGCGCTCGCGTGATCGTCGTGCTGCTGAACAACGGCGGGTACGGGGAGATCAAGCGCGCGATGGTCGACGTCGGCGTCGAGCCGGTCGGCGTGGATCTGCACACGCCGGATTTCGTCGCGATCGCGCGTGCGTACGGATGGGGTGCGCAGCGGGTCGAAGAGGGCACCTCGCTGGCCGGCGCGCTGAGCGAAGCGGCCGCCCACGACGCGCCGTACCTGATCGAGATCCGCGCGGCCTGAAAACGCGAACGGCCTCGCACCGTGCGAGGCCGTCGTTGCCGCCGCCGGTTGCCCGGCGGCGGGTGCGCGCGTGATGCGTTACGCCCGCTTGCGGGCCGTCTTCGGCGGCGGGAGGAACGTATCGACGACGCGCAGGCAGCTCGTCAGCGCGTCTTCCGCGGTGAACGACGTCGGGTCGCGCGCCAGCTCCAGCCAGAAGCCGTCGATCACGGCCGTCAGCGTCAGCGCGGCGAGATCGCTGTCGACGGTGCCGCCGCGCACTTCCGCGATCTGGTCGAACAGCTTCTTCAACGCTTGCCGGTAGCCGCTGTACAGCTCCTTGTGCGCCTTGCGGATCACCGGGTCGCTGTGCGCGACGCTCCAGAAGCCGAGCCATACCTTCACGTTCTTCGGCGCGAACACCGGCGTGGCGAAGCAGACCTTGATGATCGCATCGAGCTTTTCCTCGGGGCCCGTCGCGTTCGCGGCCGCCGCGCGCGACACGTCAAGCAGGTCGGTCGCGAGCCGCTTGTAGGTCTGCGCCATCAGTTCGTCTTTCGACTGGAAATGATGATTGATCAGCCCGCGCGAGACCTTCGCTTCCGCGCAGATGCGGTCGATCGTGGTCTCGGAATAGCTGTAGCGCGCGATGCAGCGCATCGTCGCGTCGATGATCGATTGCTGACGCACCGCGGGTGTTTCTCGGATGCCGCGGCTGCGTGCCTGAACCGGTGCCGTGCCAGGAGTCTTTTTCACGTGGTGACCTTACGGAATCGTCATGGCACCGATTATAGGGGAGTGCCGGACGCTTGTTCAATTACGGTGATGAAAGCGTCGCGAAACCCGCGAAAACCCTTGCTCCGGATTATTTTAAAACTGTTGAACCATTGTTCAACAGCACCTATACTCGACTCCGCATGAGGTTGGTCGGCCATTCAACAAGACGCCACGATCCCGCGTGGGACGGGCGTGAGAATTCGACACAGGAGACAGCATGTTGGCGCGGGTGGAGAGCGTGAAAACGGACGTCGAGGAACGCGTGCAGGTGGAAGATCTGCACAAGCGGTTCGGCGACCTGGAAGTGTTGAAGGGCGTGTCGCTGAGCGCGCGCGAAGGCGAGGTGATCTCGCTGATCGGTGCGAGCGGATCGGGCAAGAGCACGCTGCTACGCTGCATCAACCTGCTCGAGACGCCGACCCGGGGGCGCATCGTCGTCGACGGCGAGGAGATCGGGCTGAAAGTCGACCGCAAGGGGCGCACCGTGCCGACCGATGCGCGTCAGGTCGAGCGGGTCCGCACGCGGCTCGGCATGGTGTTCCAGAGCTTCAACCTGTGGGCGCACCGCACGGTGCTCGAGAACGTGATCGAGATGCCCGTGCATGTGCTGCGCGAGCCGCGCGCCGAAGCGATCGCGCGCGCCGAGCAACTGCTCGAACGCGTCGGCCTGGCCGACAAGCGCAACGTCTATCCGGCCTTCTTGTCCGGCGGCCAGCAGCAGCGCGTCGCGATCGCGCGCGCGCTGGCGATGCGGCCGAAAGTCATGCTGTTCGACGAGCCGACCTCCGCGCTCGATCCCGAGCGCGTCGGCGAAGTGCTGAAGGTGATTCGCGATCTCGCGTGCGAAGGCCGCACGATGATACTCGTCACGCACGAGATGGCGTTCGCGCGCGACGTGTCCAGCAAGGTGCTGTTCCTGCACCAGGGGCGCGTCGAGGAGAGCGGCACGCCGTCGGAGATCTTCGATGCGCCGCAGAGCGAACGCTGCCGCCAGTTCGTCAACGCGCACCGCCAGCACCATTGAATCACGGGAGCCGCCCGCGAGCGCGCGGGCCGGCCCGCCCGATCCCTATCTTTCCTGCAAGGAGTCCGACCATGAAACGTGTCGTACGCAGTCTGCTGTGCCTGTTCAGTATCGTCGTCGCGGCGCTCGCGCCGCTCGGTTCCGCACATGCGTCGTCGGGCGTGCTGCGCTTCGGCGTCGCCGCCGAACCGTATCCGCCGTTCCTGATGAAGAGCCCGACCGGGCAGTGGAGCGGCTTCGAGGCCGACCTGATCCGCGCGCTGTGCGACCAGATGAAGGCGAAGTGCGAGATCAAGGAAGTCGCGTGGGACGGCATCATCCCGGCGCTGCTCAGCGACAAGATCGACGTGATCTTCAACTCGATGTCGATCACGCCGGAACGCCAGAAGGTGATCGCGTTCTCGCGGCCGTACTACGAAACGCCGGGCACCTTCGTCGGCGCGAAGAACGCGAAGCTCACGCTGACGCCCGACGGCCTGAAGGGCAAGGTGATCGGCGTGCAGGGCTCCACCGCGAATGCCGAGTTCATCAAGATGGCGTACGGCAAGAGCGCGACGGTGCGCCTGTACAACACGCAGGACGACTGCAACGCGGATCTCGTCGCGGGCCGGATCGACACGATGTATCTCGACCAGCTCGGCATCCTCGATTTCCTGAAGTCGAAGGACGGTTCGACGTTCGAGCTGAAGGGCCCCGGCAGCGTGAAGATGGATCCGGCGATCTTCGGCTACGGCGTCGGCGCGGGGATGCGCAAGGCCGATGCGCCGCTGAAGCAGCAGATGGATCAGGCGCTCGAACAGCTGCATGCATCGGGCAAGTACGCGCAGATCGCGAAGAAGTATTTCCCGATCGACCTCTGGCCGCACTGATCGCGCCGCTACCGGCACACGGATACACCGGCGCACGCACGGACGAGGAGGCGGCATGGACGGTTGGGGATGGGTGAGCTACCTGGGCATGGACCCGGACGGCTGGGGCGTCGCGCTGCTGCAGGGCGCGGGCGTGACGCTCGAGATTTCGCTCGGCGCGTTCGTCGTCGGCATCGTGCTCGGGTTGCTGGGCGCGGCCGCGAAGTTGTCCGGCGTGCGCGCGCTCGAAAGGATCGCGCAGGGCTATACGACGGTGTGCCGCGCGGTGCCCGAACTGCTGCTGATCCTGCTGCTCTACTACGCGGGCACCGACGCGATCAACCTGCTGATGACGGCGATCGGCGTCGGCCCGGTCGCGGTCAACGGGTTCGCGGCGGCGGTGATCGTGCTCGGCATCGTGCAGGGCGCGTACGCGGCGGAGATCATCCGCGGCGCGATCCTCGCGATCCCGTACGGGCAGATCGAGGCCGGCCGCGCGTTCGGCGCGCCGCCGGGGCTCGTGTTCCGGCGCGTGACGCTGCCGGCGATGGCGCCGTACGCGCTGGCGGGCTTCGCGAACCTGTGGCTGATCCTCGTGAAGGACAGCGCGCTGATCAGCGTGGTCGGCTACAGCGAGCTGCTCTACACCGCGAAGCAGGCGGCCGGCTCGACGCGCGAATACATGCATTACTACCTGATGGTGGCCGCCGTGTATTTCGCGATCACGTCGCTGTCGGGTGTGCTGTTCCGCGAAATCGAGCGCCGCTTCGGCCGCTGGATGCCGGCATCGTGAACCGCGCCGCGCTTTCCCGCATGCTTTCCCATCGAACCGGATCAACGTCATGGATCTGAGCGTACTGTCTTCCTACGGATCGTTGCTGCTGCTCGGCGTGCTGACCACCGTCAAGCTGCTCGTCATCTCGGCCGTATTCGGCTTCGGGCTCGCGATCGCCGTCGCGTTCGCGCGGCTGTCGCCGAACCCGATCATCGCGCACGTCAGCAAGGGTTTCACCGAGGTGATACGCGGCACGCCGCTGCTCGTGCAGATCTACCTGATCTACTATGGTGTCGGCTCGTTGTTCGCGGGCTGGCCCGCGCTGCGCGACAGCGTGTTCTGGCCGTTCCTGCGCGACGGTTTCTGGTATGTCGCGTTCGCGCTCGTGATCAGCGTCGGCGCGTATGTCGGCGAGGTGCTGCGTGCCGGCCTGCGCGGCGTGCCGAAGGGCGAGATCGAGGCCGCGCGCGCGATGGGGATGCGCCCGTCGATGATCGCGCGCCGCGTATGGCTGCCGCGCGCGATCCAGATCCTGCTGCCGACGCTGGCCGGCGAGACCGTGATGCTGCTGAAATCGACGGCGCTCGCGTCGACGGTCGCGGTGATGGACGTGCTCGGCGCCGCGAACTACATCCGCGCGCAGACGCTGCGAACCTACGAGCCGCTGCTGGCGATCGCGGTGATCTACGTCGTGCTCGCTTTCGTGATCGAGCGCGCGTTCGGCCGGCTCGAGCGGCGCGTGCCCGTGCGCATGCCGCGCTGAATGAACCCACTGACGGCGCGGCAGCCGGACGGACGCCGCGTGATGGAGGACGCATGAACTATTCGAAGCTGGTCGATCGCCTGCAGGGCAAGCGTACGACCGCATGGGACATTCACTACGCGGCGCAGCAGGCGGTTGCCGCCGGCGAGCCGGCGATCATCCTGAGCGTCGGCGATCCCGATTTCGCGACGCCCGACGTGATCGTCGAGCGCGCGGTCGCCGCGCTGCGCGGCGGTGACACGCACTACAGCGAAGTGCGCGGCCGCGCCGAACTGCGCGCGGCGATCGCACGCGAGCACACGAAGGCGTCGGGGCAGGCGGTCGGCGCCGAGCACGTGATCGTGACGGCCGGCGCGCAGAACGCGCTGTTCGCGATGGCGATGTGCCTGTGCGAGGCGGGCGACGAGGTGATCGTGCCGGAGCCGATGTACCTCACCTACGAGGCGAGCGTACGCGCGTCGGGCGCGACGCTCGTGCCGGTGCCGGTCGATGCATCGCGCGGTTTCCATCTCGACTTCGACGCGCTCGAAGCGGCCGTGACGCCGCGCACGAAAGCGATCTTCTTCGCGACGCCCTGCAATCCGACCGGCGTCGTGATGCCGCGCGCGGACCTCGAACGGATCGCGCGGCTCGCCTGCGAGCGCGATCTGTGGGTTGTGTCCGACGAGGTATATGCGGCGCTGACGTTCGAGCGCGAGATGGTCAGCATCGCGTCGCTGCCGGGGATGGCCGAGCGCACGGTGACGCTCGGCAGCCTGTCGAAATCGCATGCGATGCCGGGCTGGCGGGTCGGCTGGGCGATCGGCCCGACCGAGCTGATCGAGCATGCGGAGCGGCTCGCGCTGTGCATGCTGTACGGGCTGCCGGGCTTCATCCAGCAGGCGGCCGTCACCGCGCTCGACAACCGGGCCGCGATCGTCGCGGACATGCGCGAACTCTACCGGCGCCGCCGCGATCTCGCGTACGCGCGCCTGCGCGACGTGCCGGGGCTGCGCTGCCTGCTGCCGGAAGCGGGGATGTTCATGATGGTCGACGTGCGCGGCACCGGGCTGGATGCGCATGCGTTCACGTGGGGGCTGTTCCGCGCGAAGCAGGTCGCGCTGCTCGACGCGAGCGCGTTCGGCGACACCGCGTCGGGTTTCGTGCGCTTCGGTTTCGTCGTCGACGATGCGCGGCTGACCGATGCGTGCGAGCGCATCGCCGCGTTCGTCGCAAGCCTTGGCGCTGGTTCGCATGCGTCGTCGTGAATCGTCATGCATGATGCATCGGTCCTGAAGGAGAAAAGACGATGATCGAAACGCTGAACTGGCAGGTGCCGGGCGACCACGGGCAGCCGCTCGCGATCCGCGCGTGGCGGCTGTCGGCCGGCGACGGGCCGCGTGTGCACCTGCAGGCGGGCGTGCATGCGGACGAGATCGCGGGCATGCTCGTGCTGCACCGGCTGCTGCCGCAACTGTGCGCGGCGCACGATCGCGGCGTGCTGCGCGGCACGGTGACGGTCGTGCCGCAGGCCAACCCGCTCGGGCTCGCGCAGTTCCGGCAGGGGCGGCTGCTCGGCCGCTTCCACGAAACGACGCATCGCAATTTCAACCGGCATTTCCACGAATCGGCGGCTGCGCGCCGGCCCGCGACGACGTTCGCCGCGTGGCAGCGCACGCTGCTTGCCGCCGCGTGCGACGCCGATATCGTGCTCGACCTCCATACCGATTCCGAGGCGCTGCCGTACGTGTACCTGCATCGTGACCTGTGGCCGGCCGGCCGCGATCTCGCCGCCGCGCTCGGCGCCGATGTCGCGATCCTGTGGGACGAGGACGACGACGGTGCGTTCGAAGGCGCCGTCGTCGCGCACTGGGCGCGCAGCGGTGGTTTAAGCGACCGGCTCGTCGCGACCGTCGAGCTGCGCGGGCAGTCCGACGTGTCGGATGCGCTCGCCGAGCGCGACGCCGACGGCGTGCTCGCGTTCCTGCGCGGTCGCGGCGTGATCGCGGAATCGCCCGGCGCGCCCGACTGGGATGGCGAAGCCGTACCGATCGCACATATGGAGACGCTGATCGCGCCCGTGTCGGGCGTGCTCGTCTACGAACGCGAACTCGGCGCGACGGTCGAGACCGGCGAGCGCGTCGCGCGGATCGTTGCGCATCCGGGCGTGCCCGGCAGCGAGCATGTGCTGGTCGCGCCGCAGGCCGGGCGCATCGTCACGCGCAACCGCGAGCGGCTGGTCGCGCAGGGCGACGTCGCGCTGAAGCTGACGGGGTCGCGGCCTTCGGCCGGCTGGTCGGGCGGCGCGCTCGATCCGTGAACGACGACGCGGGCCGGCGCGGGCCCGCGCACCGCATGCGATATTTTTCGAATCAAGGGACGGAAACGAATCGACTCGCGCGATAATGCGCAAACGTTTTACCGATCATCAATAAAATTGAATCGGCGGAATCCGAATAAAACAATGAATATCCGCTATGCCGCCGATTCGTCACACGCCGCAGCCGTTCTGGCGCGGGTGCCCGGTAGTTAACGGCCGATCCGCGAAAAACTTTAGGGTTTTTCCGTCGCAATTAATCATTTCAATTTTCTCAATGACCGATTGAATTACGGTCATCGGACAGTCATACACCATCCCCGATAATTCGGCGCTCACATTCTTTCAATAGACCAAAGGGCGATCGAAGCCGGATCGCTGCGGGGAGCTGTACTCATGACCATCCGTCATCGCATTACGCTGCTAGTCGTCCTGACCTTCTTCGCGCTGTCCGCGATCGGCATCTATGCCGTGTACCAGACACGCAAGAGCGCGTCCGAGGTGCGTCAGGTCACCCAGGGAATCGTGCCGAGCGCGCTCGCGTCGGCGGATCTCGTCGCCGATGTGAAGAACATCCAGATCGCGACGATGACGCTCGTCTACGCGCCCGACGCGAACACCGCCGCGCAGGCGCGCGACGAGCTGAAGGCAAAGCAGGCCGCGCTGCGCGCCGCGCTCGACGTGCAGGCGAAGTCGGCGGTCGGCCGCGCGCAGGAAGGCCTCGTCACGCAGGCGAAGGACAGCGTCGCGAACTATTTCGCGGCGATCGACGACACCGTGAAGATGAAGACGGACGGCAAGCCCGAAATGGCGCAGGCCTACCTGTTCGCGAACGTCGCGCAGTATCGCGACGAACTCGAAAGCATCGTCGACACGCTGCGCGTCGAGAAGAACCGCCAGAAGGACGACGCGATCAGCGCGCTGAACGGGATGCTCGCGACGACGGCAACCGCGATCGCGGGTGTCGCCGGCACGGTGATCGTGCTGCTGACCGCGCTCGGCTTCGTGCTGTATCGCCAGATCACGCGCCCGCTGATCCGGATGCAGACGATGATGAGCGAGATCGCGACGAGCCAGGATTTCACGCGCCGCGTGCCGGTGGGCCGGATGGACGAAATCGGCCATTCGATCGTCGCGTTCAACGGGATGATCGAGAAGATCCAGGAGAACGCCGCGCAGCTCAAGCAGAAGACGGCCGACATCCAGGCGATGCTGCAGAACATGCAGCAGGGGATCCTGACCGTCGTCGAAGGCGGCGTCGTGCATGCGGAGTATTCCGCGTACCTCGAAACCATCTTCGAGACCAGCGACATCGCCGGCCGCGACCTGATGGCGCTCGTGTTCGACGATTCGGGGATCGGCTCCGACGCGCGTTCGCAGGTCGATGCGGCCGTGCACGCATGCCTGGGCGAAGACAGCATGAACTTCGAGTTCAACGCGCACCTGCTCGTCAACGAAGTCGCGAAGCGGATGCCGGATGGCCGCGAGAAGTGGCTCGACCTGAGCTGGTCGGCGATCACCGACGAGACCGACACGGTCGTGCGCCTGATGCTGTGCGTGCGCGACGTGACGGAGATTCGCGAGCTGACCGCGCAGGCCGGCGAACAGCAGCGCCGCCTCGAGATGATCGGCGAGATTCTGTCGATCAGCCAGGACAAGTTCCACGACTTCGTGCACAGCGCGAAGGGCTTCCTCAGCGAGAACGAGCGGATGATCCGCCAGCACGAGCGCGTCGATCACTCGATCGTCGCGGCGCTGTTCCGCAACATGCACACGATCAAGGGCAACGCGCGCACGTACAGCCTCCAGCACCTGACCAACATCGTTCATGAAGCGGAGCAGGCGTACGAATCGCTGCGCCGCGCGGACGGCGGCCCCGAGTGGAACCGCGACGCGCTGATGGACGACCTGGCCCGCGTGCGCGAGGCGGTCGAACATTACGCGACGATCAACGCGGTCACGCTCGGCCGCAGCGGCGAACCGGCGCAGGGCGGGGCCGATTACCTGATGGTCGAACGCGCGCATATCAGCGAGAGCCTGCGCGTGCTCGACGGCGCCGATCCGGCGAATGCGGCCGACTGGCACGCGGCGCGTGATTCCGTACGCCGCATGCTGAGCCAACTCGGCACGCAGGGCATCGGCGACGCGCTCGGCGGCGTGATCGAGTCGTTGCCGTCGCTCGCGGCCGAACTCGGCAAGCCGGCACCCGTCGTGCATATCGACAGCCACGGCCATCGCGTGCGCAGCGAGATCGGCGCGACGCTCAAGAATGTGTTCATGCACCTGCTGCGCAATTCGATCGATCACGGCATCGAATCGTCCGACGAGCGGCGTGCGGCCGGCAAGGCGGCGTCCGGCACGATCGACATCGCGGTCGGCGTGGGCAGCGACGAGCTGTGGTTCGTGCTCAGCGACGACGGCCGCGGCCTCGCGCTCGACCGGATTCGCGGCATCGCGCGCGAGCGCGGCTGGATCGATGCGGACAACGACGCGGCGCTGTCCGACGAAGATGTGGCCGAGCTGATCTTCCGACCCGGCTTCTCGACCGCGCACGCGGTGACCGAAGTGTCGGGGCGCGGCGTCGGCATGGACGCGGTGCGCAACTTCCTGAAGCGCGACGGCGGCGATATCGCGCTGCGCTTCACCGACGATCATGTCGGCGCACCGTATCGCGCGTTCGAGACGATCGTGTCGCTGCCGGCCCGCTTCGCGGCGGACGGCGCCGGTCACGACGCCGTGCACGAGCGCGCACGCATCGCGGATATCGGCGCGGCGGAGTGACGAAGTGATCGTGCAGGCGTGGATGATTCAGGTTGCCGCCGCGCTGGCGGGCGGCGTTGTCGTCGCGGTGGTGGCGGCGGTCGTGTTTCGCGTGATGCGCGGGCGGCTCGTCGCGGCGATGGAACACGACGCGGATGCGTTGCGCGGCGCGCTCGCGGCAGCCGACGCGCGCGCCGAACAGGCGGCGTCCGCGCATGCGGAAGCGGCCGATGCATGGACGCAGCGCGAGGCCGAACTCGAGGATGCGCTGGCGCGCGAGGCGTCCGCGACCGGCGCGCAGCGCGACGCGCTGCTGGCGCTGTCGGCCGATCGCGCCGCGCTTGCGCAGCAGGCGATGAAGATCGCCGACGAAGCCGCGCGCCTGCGCGGGCTCGCCGGCACGTTCGAGCGCTGGCACGAGCAGATGATCTCGCTGACCACGCAGAACCAGGACATGCGCGCGAAGAACCAGGAGCTGTCGGCGATCGTCGCGCACGTGTCGATCGTGTCGCTGAACGCGTCGATCGAGGCCGCGCGTGCCGGCACGGCCGGGCGCGGCTTCTCGATCGTCGCGAGCGAGGTGCGCGGGCTGGCCGCGCGCTCGCAGCAACTGTCGAACAGCTATCGCGACAGCCTGAACCGCAACGATCTCGTGACGGCCGCGACGTTCCAGGACATCCAGGCCGGCGGCAAGATGATCACGGCCGCGCTCGCGACTGTCGAGACGCTGGCCGGGCAGCTGCACACGCGAATCGAAGGAGAGGCGGCGTGATCAGCGCGCAGGCCCAAGCCGGCTTGGAGCGGATTTTTTTCGACGCGGCGCGTACGCGGCTCGCGTCCGGCGGCACGTGCGACATCCGGCCGTCCGCGGCCGACGCGCATGAGCACGAGCCTGCGCGGGCCGCGTCGCGATCGAAGCCGAAGGTGCCGGAGCACGTCGCGGTGCTGACGATATCCGCGCTGCATTTCCGCTTGCTGCTTGCGTTGCGCTTCAGCGACGACGATGCGACGCGCCGCCACTTCGCCGGCGCGACGGCGGGCACGAGCGGCCAGCGGCCGCTGTCGGAAGCGTTCATGGAAGTCGCGAACCTGTGCTGCGGCGCGATCAACCAGGCGCTGACCGTGCCGTTTCCCGATCTCGGGATGTCGACGCCTTACCTGCTGAGCGGCGCGAGCATCGACTACCTGCCCGCGCTCGCGCCCGATCACGTGGCCGCATACGACCTGACGCTCGACGGCGACGTGCGGGTCGGCGCGACGCTGTGCGTGTGCGCGAACGCGCCGGTCGATTTCCACATGCCGGACACGGCCACCGTGGATACCGGCGGCGAGCTCGAACTCTTCTGACCGACCATTAGGAACCCTTGACATGACCGTCGATCAACCCGTCAGCAAGGTGCTCGTGCTCGACGACAGCCGCGCGCACGCCGATGCGATCAAGCGCTTCTGCGACGAGCACAACCTGGTCTGCCTGACCGTGCGGCGCAACCGGCTGCTGAAGGTGCTGCGCTCGAACATCGATCTCGGCGCGATCCTGCTGGCCGAGGATTACGGCGGCTCGCCGGCCGAGAGCGCGATCATCGCGACGCAGATCGACGCGCTGCGGCCCGAGCTGCCGATCATCCTGCGCCGCGAATCGCTCGCGTCGCGCGACGGGCTGCCCGAAGCGCTCGCGCGGGTCGCGTGCGCGGCCTACGCCGCGGACGACATGACGCCGCTCAAGCGTGCGATCGACGAATACCTGTTCGGCCGCGACTACCCGAACGCGCTCGTGCGCGGCATCTCGGAGATCACCGAGGCGCGCATCGACAGCCTGTTTCCGGGCATGGCGATCGAGCACGACACGCCGTGCATCGTGCGCGACCAGATCATCTTCGGCGAAGTGTTCAGCCTGATCGCGCTCGAAAGCGCGTGGTGCCGCGGCTACATGCTGCTGCAGACGAGCGAGCAGCCGCTGCTCGACATGCTCGGCGGCACGCGCGACGACGGCCGCGCGCCGGATTTCCGCGACGTGAACAGCGTGCTCGGCGAGCTGACCAACCTCGTGTGGGGCGCGTTCAAGAACCGCTATCTCGGCGACGCCGAGGCACTCGCGCGCCATCCGGTGCAGGTGCCGCTCGTCGTCAATCACAAGCAGAAGTTCATTTCGTTCGGCGGCGACTGTCCGCAGCTCTGTTTCAAGTACCGGATGACCGACCCGGCATCGGGGCGCTCCGTCTGTCTCGACCAGCGTTTCGTGTTCAGCCTCAGCTGGTCGCCGGAGGATTTCCGCGAATCGGTGCAGGACGTGGGGCCGATGGTCGAATCGGGCGAACTCGAACTGTTTTGAAGTCAGCAACAAGGAAAGGGGAATACGGCATGGCAAAGATTCTGGTGGTCGACGATTCGGGCACGGTGCGCGACGAGGTCGCGGGCTTCCTGCGCAATCACGGGCTCGACGTCGCGACGGCGGTCGACGGCAAGGACGGGCTCGCGAAGCTGAAGGCGACGCCCGGCGTGCGCCTCGTGATCAGCGACGTGAACATGCCGAACATGGACGGCCTGACGATGGTCGAGAAGATCCGCGGCGAACTCGCGAACACGGCGGTCAACGTCGTGATGCTGACGACCGAAAGCAGCCCGGCGATGAAGGAGCGCGGCAAGGCCGCCGGCGTGAAGGGCTGGATCGTGAAGCCGTTCAAGGGCGACGCGGTGCTCGACGCGCTGAAGAAGCTCGCGGGCTGACGCGCGCTTCGCGGGGGCGGGCCGGACGCCGGCTGCGCATTCAACGCAGCGGCTCGGGTTGCGCGGCCGCCGCGTCGCCTGATGCAACCGGCGCGGGCGTCTGCCATTGCACGACGATCATTCCCGCGAAGATCAGCGCAACGCCCGCGATGCGGCCGGGCGTCGCGAGCCGCTGCGGCAGGCCCATCAGCCCGTGATGGTCGATCAGCAGCGACGCGAGCATCTGCCCGGCGACGACGCAGACGATGAAGGTCGTCGTGCCGAGCCGCGGCGTCAGGATCAGCGCGAGCGTGATGTAGATCACGCCCGCGAGGCCGCCGAGCCATATCCACAGCGGGCGCTGCAGCGCGTCGCCGACGAGCGGGGCGTTCGCGCGCATTGCCAGCAGCACCGGCAGCACCACCAGCAGGCTGACCGTCAGCGACGCGACGCTCGCCCACAGCGGGTGGCCGAGCGCGCGCCCGAGCGCGGCATTGCTGCCGCCTTGCAGCGGCACCAGCGCGCCGGCGACGAACGCCGCGGCGGCGAGCGAAAGGGTGGTGAGGGAAAGCGAAGTCGTCATCTGGGTCGGTCATGAAAGGGTGTCGAAATGATTGTCATCCATTAAGATGGCGAATGGAAATTCGTCTTTCGGATGCTTCATATTCGCGTCATGAATAATCTGGCTCGTATCGACCTGAACCTGCTCGTCACGCTGCATGCGTTGCTGAGCGAACGTCACATCTCGCGCGCCGCGGTCCGGCTGCACAAGAGCCAGCCGGCCGTGAGCCATGCGCTCGCGCGGCTGCGCGAGATCTTCGGCGATCCGCTGCTGGTGCGGCGCGCGGGCCGGCTCGACCTGACTGCGCGCGCGAACGAACTGATTGAACCGCTGAACGACGTGCTCGGGCGGCTCGGCGCGCTGATCGAGCCGGCCGCGTTCGATCCGTCCGCGACCACGCGCGTCTTTCGCATCGCGATGTCCGATTACGGCGCGCGTATCGTGCTGCCGGCGCTCGTGAAGACGCTGCGCGCCGATGCGCCGGGCATCGAGCTGATCGTGTCGCAGGCCACGCGCGAGGCGATGCGGATGCAGCTGATGGACGGCGAGGTCGATCTCGCGCTCGGCGTGCTGCCCGCGCTGCGGCGCGAACTGCATGCGCAGCCGCTGTTCGTCGAATCGTTCGCATGCGTGGCCGACGCGAGCCGCTTGCCGCGCCGCGGCGAACTCGCGCTCGACGCGTGGCTCGCGCGGCCGCATGCGCTGGTCGCGATGCGCGACGGCATGGACAACGAGGTCGATCGCGCGCTCGCGCGGTTGCGGCACGAGCGGCACATCGCGGTGATCCTGCCGTTCTGGGGCGTCGCGAACGATCTGATCGCCGGCACCGATCTCGTGCTGACCGTCGCACGCCGCAACCTCGATCGTGTGCGCGACGACGCGCGCCTGCGCGTGTTCGAACCGCCGTTCCCGATCGATTCGTTCGAGTTCGCGCAGCACTGGCATGCGCGCCGGCACGGCGACGCCGCGCATGTGTGGCTGCGGCAGACGATCGCGCGCGTCGCGAGCGGCGAGTAGCGGCGGGTAGCGGCGGGTAGCGGGGGAGGCGGCGCAATTTACAGTGCTCCGCGATGCTCGTATCCTGCCGGATGCCGAAGGCGGCGTGCGTGCGCGTCATGCGCACAACGCCCGGCATCCACCACCATCAGGAACGGGACAGATGCCAGTGAAAATCGATCGGGCACCGCTCGCCCGCACCGCCGCGCAGCACACGGAGCTGCTGATCGCGAAGGGCGTCGTGTTCACCGTGGTGGGCACGTGCATGCTGATCGGCGACGTCATGTACGCGCAGTCGACGCGCGAGTTCCTGCGGACATCGGTCGTCGTGCCGGGTCACGTCATCAAGCTGAACGCGGGGCCGCATCATCCGGAGATCGCATTCACGACGCTCGCGGGCGAACAGGTCGAATACCCGCAAGGCGGCGACGTCAGCGTGCAGGACGGCGCGACGGTCGAGGTGCGCTACGCGCCGGATGAGCCCAGGACGAGCGCGCGAATGAATACGTTCGGCGCGATCTGGGGCACGGTGCTGACCCTCGGCGGGATGGGCGCCGTGTTTTTCCTCGGCGGTATCGGGCAGCTGTGGTCGGGCGTGCGCGCATGGCGCCGCGGGCGGAACCCGGTCGCGCGCTGAATCGGTAGCCCGTTCGTTACCGGCCCGAGGGCGCGGCGGTCGCGAATTCGTCGACGACGGCTTCGATCACGGCCTGCACGCGTGCGGTCTTGTAGAGATCGGCATGCGCGACGAGCCACACGTCGAAATGATTGCATCGTCGCGGCATGAGGCGCACCAGTTCCGGCTCGGCTTCGGCGCGGAAGCACGGCAGCTCCGCAAGGCCGAGGCCCGCAAGCGCGGCCTCGACCAGCATCATCGTCGACGATGTCTGGAACATCACGCGGCCGCGCGACGTCGATTCGCCGCACAGCGCATCCCACATCGTCGGCACCACCGGCTGCTGATACATCACCAGATCGTGTCCTTCGAACGCACTGCCCGCGGCAGGTTCGCCACGCTCGGCCAGATAGCGGCGCGACGCGTAGATGCCCGTTTCGAGATGCCCGAGCCGCCGGACGATCAGGTCCGGCGATTCCGGCCTCAACGTGCGAATCGCGAGATCCGCTTCGCGGCGCGTGAGATTGGCGATTTCCGCCGACGTCACGCACACGACGTCGATACCGGCATGCCTGCGCCGCAAGCGGGCGATCGCGGGAATGACGAAACGCTTGCCGAGCGTGTCGGTCGTCGCGATGCGCACGGACCCGGCAAGCTGCTCGTCGAGCCCCATGACGCGTCGCTCGATGGTCAGCGACGCGCGTTCCATCGTTTCGGCGGGTTCGAGCAGCGCTTCGCCGGCGGTCGTCAGCACATAGAGGGCCGGCGTTCGGAGAAACAGGCGGGCCGAGAGTTCGTCCTCGAGCGCGGCGATCCGACGCCCCACCGTCGCCTGATCGACGTTCAGTTGTGCCGCGGCGCCGCGCAGCGTGCCGGTGCGCGCAAGGGCCAGGAAGAAGCGGGCGTTGTCCCAGTTCATGCGGGTCGGCAGCGTCATCGGTCAGGGTGGTGGCGGGCGTGGTGATGCACATCTGCATCGGGCAAAAGCGAAATTATCACTTTTCTGCATCGTGCGCCGTTTCTAGACTCCTGAAATCTGCCCGGAGGTTTCATGCCCGATTGCACGCCCGTTTCCGTTCCCGTTCCCCTATCCGTGACGCCAGCGTGCCGCTCGACGGCCCGCGAACGCCGCCTCACGCTTGCGCTCGTCGCGATCGGCATGTTCATGGCTGTGCTCGATACGACGATCGTCAACGTTGCGCTGCCGGCGATGCGCGCAAGCCTCGGCGCGACGGTCGCCGGGCTCGCGTGGATCGTCGATGCGTACACGCTCAGTTTCGCCGCGTTGATCCTCGCGGGCGGCGTCCTGTCCGACCGGTTCGGTGCGAAGCACGCCTATCTCGCCGGCCTCGCGCTCTTCATCGGCGCGTCGGCGGGATGCGGGTTCGCGTCGTCCGTGACCGTGCTCGTCGCCGCGCGATTCGTGCAGGGCGTGGGCGCGGCGCTCTTTCTGCCCGCGTCGCTGGCGATCGTGCGCAACACCTTCGATGTGCCGGCCGAGCGGGCGCGGGCGATCGCCGTCTGGGCGGGTATCGCATCCGTCGCCGCGTCGGTGGGGCCGGTGCTGGGCGGCGTGCTGGTGGAGGATTTCGGCTGGCGCAGCGCGTTCCTCGTCAACGTGCCGACTGGCGCGCTGGCGCTGGCCGGGGCGGCGGCGCTGGTTCGCGCGTCGGCCAGGCGTGACGCGCGGCGCTTCGACTGGGCCGGCCAGTTCGCCAGCGCAACGGCGCTCGGCGCGCTGTGCTTTGCCGCAATCGAGCTGCCGACGCGTGGTCCGGGCGCGGCTGAAGTCCTCGCCGCACTTCTGGTTGCCGCGCTCGCCGCCGCCGTGCTGATCGTCGTCGAGCGGCGCACCGCCGATCCGATGGTGCCGCTCGTGTGGTTTCGTAATCGCGTGTTCATTGCGATGAACGTGATGGGCACCCTCGTCTATGTCGGCTATTTCGGGTTGCTGTTCATCCTGAGCCTGTACCTGCACGGCAACCTCGGGCTGAATGCGCGGCAGACGGGGCTGATGCTGTTGCCGCTTGCATTGAGCCTGTCGCTCGGCAACCTGTTGTCGGGCAAGCTGCTCGGGCGGGCAAGCGCGACGCAGCTGATGGCCGGCGGCCTTTTCCTCGCGACGTGCGCGGTTCCGGCGCTCGCGGCCGCGCTGACGATGCACGCGCCGTGGCCCGCGGCGTGGGCGGCGATGGCGGCATTCGGCACCGGGACCGCGTTGTCCGTGGCGCCGATGATCGCGACCGTGCTCGAACAGGTGCCGGCGGATGCGGCGGGTGTCGCATCGGGATTTCTCAATGCGGCAAGGCAGGCAGGGAGCCTGCTCGGCGTCGCAATCGCCGGCGCCGCGACGATGCTGTTGCCGAATCTGATGGCGGCGCTGCGGGCGGTCGCGGTGCTCGGCTTTGCCACGTATGCAGCGGCGGTGCTGGTCGCGCTGATCGCAGGCGCGAGCATGGGGAAGCTTGCGCAGCGGCACCCGTAACGCGCGCAAGCCGAGGCGCCGCCGTGCGGCGGTGCGCAGGCATGCTGGCCGTCCCGGCTGGACGTCGCGCGCAATGTGGAGGACGATTCGTGATCATGTCAGTCGCGAACGCGGGCGCGTGCCGCCCGTGTGCGCCCGATCGAAACCCGTCGAGCGGAACATCATGGAACCCGATCAAGAGACTGCCGAGCCGATCCTGTTGCGCGAGTCGCACGACGGCGTCGTCACGCTGCGGCTGAACCGGCCGCAGCAGTTCAACGCGTTGTCCGAGGCGATGCTCGCGAGCCTGCACGATGCGTTCGATACGCTGGCGGCCGATCCGCACGTGCGCTGCGTCGTGCTGGCCGCGCAAGGCAAGGCGTTCTGCGCGGGCCACGACCTGCGGCAGATGCGCGGCAAGCCGGACCTCGATTACTACCGCACGCTGTTCGCGCAATGCAGCCGCGTGATGCTCGCGATGCGCGCATTGCCGGTGCCGGTGATCGCGCGCGTGCAGGGCATCGCAACGGCGGCCGGCTGCCAGCTCGTCGCCGCGTGCGACCTCGCCATCGCGGCCGACACCGCGCGCTTCGCGGTATCGGGCATCAACGTCGGGCTGTTCTGTTCGACGCCGGCCGTCGCATTGAGCCGCAACGTCACGGCGAAGCGCGCGTTCGACATGCTCGTGACCGGGCGTTTCGTCGATGCGGCGACGGCCGCCGCGTGGGGGCTCGTCAACGAGGCCGTGCCCGAGGACGCGCTCGACGCGGCCGTCGCGCGCAAGGTCGCGGAGATCGTCGCGAAGAGCCCGGCCGCGGTGCGGGTCGGCAAGCAGATGTTCTACCGCCAGCGCGAGATGCCGCTCGACGAAGCCTATGCGTATGCGGGCGACGTGATGGCGCGCAACATGATGGAAGAGGATGCCGGCGAAGGGATCGACGCGTTCCTCGAGAAGCGCAAGCCGATCTGGCGCTCGTAGTACGTCGCTGAACGGGCGGGCCGAGCGGAGCGGGCGGGCCATTACCGACGCGTTTTCTTCAGTTCGAATTCCTCGTCCGCCGCAACGCAAACGGGCCGCCCGAAGCGGCCCGCAAGTAGCGAGGTAAGCGCAGCGATGCGGCAGCGCATCACCGCATTCACCTCAACGTCCGTAGCTCCCGGTCCGCAGCGCCGGCTGCGCGGTCGACGCGCCGGGCGGCACGATCACGACCGGCACGCGGCGCGCGAGCGCGCACATCAACTCGTAGCCGATCGTGCCGCTGGCTTCCGCGACGTCGTCCACTCTCACCTGGTCGCCCCACAGCTCGACGGCCGACCCGATGCCCGCGTTCGGGCACGGCGTCAGGTCGACGGTCAGCATGTCCATCGACACGCGGCCGACGACGCGCGTCATCACGCCGTCCACCGCGATCGGCGTACCGGTCGGCGCGTGGCGCGGATAACCGTCCGCGTAGCCGCATGCGACGACGCCGATCCGCATCGGCCGATCGGCCGTGAAGCGGCGGCCGTAGCCGACGGTTTCTTCCGGCGACAGCGTCTGCACGCCGATGATCTTGCTCGTCAGCGTCATCGAGGCCATCAGCGGCGTATCGGCGATATGCCGCGACGCGCCCGTCGGCGATGCGCCGTACAGGATCGTGCCGGGCCGCACCCAGTCGCGGTGCGCGCGCGGATGCCACAGCACGGCCGCCGAATTCGACACCGAGCGCTCGCCCGGAATCCCCGCCGTGGTTGCATCGAACTGCTCGAGCTGCCAGTCGACCTCGCCTTCGTCGGCGTTCGCGAAATGCATCATCAGCGTGATCTTGCCGATCGACGGCGCGCTCGCCGCGCGCTCCCACGCGGCGCGGAACGCGGCGGGCCGGTAGCCGAGCCGGTTCATCCCGGAGTTCATCTTGAGCTGGATGTCGATCGGCTGCCGCGGCTTCGCGGCGATCAGCAGGTCGAGCTGCTCGTCGCAGTGCACGGCCACCGTCAGCCGGTGATGATCGGCCAGCTCGATGTCGGCCGGTTCGAAGATCCCTTCGAGCAGCAGCACGGACTTGTCCCAGCCGAGTTCGCGCACGCGCACGGCTTCGTCGAGATCGAGCAGCGCGATGCCGTCGGCGGCCGCGAGGCCCGGGTAGATCCGCTCGATGCCATGGCCATAGGCGTTGGCCTTGATCACGGCCCACACGCGCGATTGCGCGGCGGTGCGGCGGATGAAGTCGAGGTTGTGACGGACGGCGTCGGGGCGGATGTGGGCGACGATGGGACGGGGCATGGTGATGGCTCGGGTCGGATGTCGTTCGGCGCGCGGCGGCGCGATAGGGGCGGCAGGCTGGCGCGGTAGCGCGCCAAGCCAGTGTTGAGCGCTATCTTATTGGTGTTCGACCAGTTTTAATTAACGTATTTGTCGACGATTTGGTGGAAATTTAGGTGGCGGATCAGGCCGACCAAGGCGGTCGGCGGCACGCGCGGCCGAGTCTCCCGTCTAGAAAATCGGTGCGCGAACGGCGCGGCGCAATGCTAAGCTTTCGACGATCTTGTCATTGAACAATGTAATCATAAAGGAGGAGACTTTGATGACGACGTCCCAGCTGTGCCTGTTCATCGTGGCGCTGTTGCCGTTCCCGCTGACCTTCCTGGCGAAGGCCCGCAAGGGTTACGACAACCGTACGCCGCGCGACTACCTGGCGAAACTCGAAGGCTGGCGCGCACGGGCGCAGGCCGCGCACCAGAACGCGTGGGAAGCGCTCGCGCTGTTCACGGCGGCGCTGGTCGTCGCGTGGCACAACGGCGCGAACGCGCACCACGTCGACCAGCTCGCGATGGGTTTCGTCGCGATCCGCGTCGTCTATACGTTGATGTACTTGTTGAACTGGGCGTCGCTGCGTTCGCTCGTGTGGTTCGCCGGGATGGCGTGCGTCGTTGCGCTGTTCTTCGCCACGCCTTGACGGGGGGTGAGCAGGCGAGGCCGGCTTTGCGTGCCGGCCCTAAGCTGCGCTCTTAAGCACCGCCCGCGCCCCGCGCGTGACTGTCGTTGGATGCGGGCGCAACGATCTTCGCGGTGAACGGCGGCGCATCCGCCTCGCGGCGCAGGAACGCGATCAACGGATCGAGCAGCCGGTGCCGCGTCGAAGGATGGCGGCGCAGCACGAAACGCCATGACGCATCGCGTTCGAGGCCCTGAATCAGCGGCACCAGACGGCCGCTGCGCAGTTCGGGTTCGATGAGCGGCACGCGGCCGAGCGCGATGCCCGCACCGCCGACCGCCGCGCCGATCACCTGGCTGAAGCTGCTGTAGCGGACGATCTTCGTCTCGAAGTCGTCCGGCAGTCCGAATTCCGAGGCCCAGTTGCGCCAGTCGATCTCGGGGCTGTCCTCGTGCATCTCCTGCAGCAGCCGCGACACGCACACGTGCCCCGACGCGTACGGATACAGCTCGGGGCTGCATACCGGAAACACCGTCTCCCGCATCAGCACGTCGTCGTCGGCCCGCAGCCGGTGCGCGGGCACGTGCACGATCGCCAGATCGACGCCGCTGCGCGCGAAATCCGGTTCGTCGTCGAGCACGACGGCATGCAGCGGCGTGTCGGGATGAAGCGACGAGAATTCCGCGAGGCGACGCGCGAGCCACATCGACGAAAACGGCGCGTTGGCGGACACCGTCAAACGTTGCGCGGTGCCGCGAATCTCGCCGCAGGCGTCGGTCAGGCGCGTCAGTGCGTCGCTGACGGCCGGCAGCAGGCGTGCGCCGGCCGGCGTCAGACTGATACCGCCGAGCCCCGTGCTGCGTTCGAGCAGCCGCGCGCCGAGCGATTCCTCGAGCGCGCGGATCTGGTGGCTGACCGCGCTCGTCGATACGTTCAGCTCGGCCGCCGCGCGCGCAAACCCGCCGAGGCGGACAGCCGCCTCGAACGCTCGCAGTGCGCTAAGGGGAGGGAGGTGCGACATGCGGGGTATTGTAGTTGACTCAACACCCGTTGAAAAATCATCTTTTGCCGCGCACGGGCGGCGCGGGTAGCCTCGATCCGGTCAAGAAAAACCGTACTAAAACACCGACTGGAGGGCTTCATGTATTTCGACCGACGACTATGGGCAATGATGGCGGGACTACGCTGGCGGGTGGCCGCGGCCGTCGCGCTCGGGCTGCTCGCGATGGGTGTCGGCATCCTCCGTTTCGTGTTTCTCGGCCGCGTGCTGGCGCTGGTCTTTTCCGGCGCGCCGACACGCAGCATCGCCGAAGCCGTCGTTGCAACGGCGGCCTGCGTGCTGTTGCGCGCGTGGCTCGACCATCGCCGCACGGTGCTCGCGCAACACACGGCGGGCCGTGTGCAGACCACGCTGCGCGCGCGGCTGTTCGACCGGATCGCCGCGCTCGGCCCCGCATGGTTCAGCGGCGAGCGCACGGGCGGCGTGATGCTGGCCGTCGTCGACGGCGTCGAGCAGTTGCAGACCTTCTTCGGCGTCTACCTGCCGCAGCTCGTGATCGCCGCGTGCGCGCCGGTCATGATCTTTGCGGTGCTCGCATGGTGGGACGTGCCGACGGCCGCGATCCTGCTGGTCGCGGCACTCGTCACGCTCGCGCTGCCGCAGCTCGTGCATCGCGCCGACCGGCGCGCGGCGCTCGCGCGCTCGGCCGCATTCAAGGCATTCGGCGAGGAGTTTCTCGATGCGGTGCAGGGCCTGCCGACGCTGAAGGCGTTCGGGCAGAGCACCGCATTCGGCGCGAAGCTGGCGGCGAAGGCGCGCGCGCTGTCCGACAGCACGTTCTGGGTGCTCGCGCTGGGGCTGCTGACGCGGCTCTTCACCGATCTCGGCACCGGCCTCGGCGCGGCCGCGGCGATCGCGGTCGGCGCGTGGCGCGTGCGGCACGGCGACATGAGCCTCGAGGCGCTGCTGATCGTGCTGATGGCCGGCAGCGAAATCTTCCGGCCGTTGCGCGACCTGCGCTCGGTGTTGCACCAGGGGATGATCGGCCAGTCGGCCGCGAATGCGATCCACGCGCTGCTCGACGCGGGCAGCCACGCGCCGGCCGCCGACGCGCCGCGCGTGACGAGCCTGCGGCCGGAGATCGCATTCGACAGCGTCAGCTTCGCGTATCCGGGGCGCCGCGCGGACGCGCACGCGGCGCTGAGCTTCTCGGTTCGCGAAGGCGAGACGGTGGCGATCGTCGGCCCGAGCGGCGCGGGCAAGTCGACCATCGTGCGCCTGCTGCTGCGCCAGCACGATGCGCAGGGCGGCGCGATCCGCATCGGCGGTCACGACGTGCGCGCGCTCGACGCCGGCCAGGTGCGCGAGATGATCGCGGTCGTCGCGCAGGATGCGACGCTGTTCGACGGCAGCGTTGCCGACAACCTGCGGCTCGGCCGCCCCGACGCGAGCGACGCGGACATGATCGCGGCCGCGCGCGCCGCCAACGCGCACGATTTCATCTCGGCGCTGCCCGATGGTTACGCGACGCGCATCGGCGAACGCGGGCTGATGCTGTCGGGCGGCCAGCGCCAGCGCATCGCAATTGCCCGCGCGCTGCTGCGCGATGCGCCGATCCTGCTGCTCGACGAGGCGCTGTCGTCGGTCGACGCGGAGAACGAAGCGCTGATCCAGCAGGCGCTCGACCGGCTCACGCGCGGGCGGACGACGCTCGTGCTCGCGCACCGGCTGTCCAGTGTGATCGGCGCCGATCGCATCCTGGTGCTCGACCAGGGGCAGGTGGTCGACGAGGGCACGCACGCGGCGCTGATCGCGCGCGACGGCCCGTATCGGCGGCTGATGGGGCCGCAACTGGAAGCGGTCGCCGAATCCGTCGGCGCGGCGGCGACGGCCGGCGCCACCGCGCGCGCGTCGTCGGGCCCGCAGGTGCGGCTGCTGAACGACGACGCGGCGACGATCGGCTGGCCGGAAACCTTGCAGACGCTGCTGCGCTTCGTGCGTCCGTGGAAGGGCAAGGTCGCGCTGACCGTGCTGTTCGGGATCGGCCGCGTGCTAGCGTTCATCGGCGTCGGCGTGATCGGCGCGATGGTGGTCGGCGCGGTGTCGACCGGTCACGCGAGCCCCACGCTCGTCGCGGCGCTGCTCGTCATCGCACCGGTGGCGGCCGTGCTGCACTGGCTCGAATCGTGGCTCGCGCACGACATGGCGTACCGGCTGCTCGCGGAAATGCGCATCGCGCTGTTCGCGACGCTCGAACGTCTCGCGCCGGCCGGGCTGCTGCGCCGCCGCTCGGGCGATCTCGTGTCGCTCGCGACGCAGGACGTGGAGACGGTCGAGTATTTCTACGCGCACACGCTGGCACCCGCGTTCGTCGCGGTGCTCGTGCCGGCTGCCGTGCTGGTGCTGCTGGCGGCGGTCGCGTGGCCGCTCGCGCTCGTGCTGCTGCCGTTCCTGCTGTGGGCCGGGCTGGCGCCCGTGCTGGCCCGGCGCGACGTCGACCGGCTCGGCACCGGCGCGCGCGAAGCGCTCGGCCAGCTGGGCGCGCACCTGACCGAAACGATCCAGGGGCTCGCGGAACTGACCGCGTTCCAGGCGATCGCGCGCCGGCGCGAAGCGTTCGTCGCGGAGGCCGATGCGTACCGCAAGCAGCGCGCGAAGCTGCTCGACGACCTGTCGGCGCAAAGCGCCGCGCTGGAAATCGCGAGCGGGCTCGGCGGGCTGGCGGTGGCGGCACTCGGCGCGCTGCTGTGCGCGCGCGGCTGGTTTCCGCGCGAGTCGTTGCCGCTGCTGGTGCTGGTTGCCGTCGCCGCGTTCATGCCGGTTGCGGAGATCGGCCAGGTCGCGCGCCAGCTGGCCGACACGATCGCGTCGACGCGCCGCTTGCGCGCGCTGGAGAAGGAACCCGTGACCGTGACGGACGGCGCGCAGGCGATGCCCGGCAATCCGGCGGTGCGTTTCGAGAACGCGCGTTTTACGTATCCGGGCCGCAGCGTGCCCGCGATCGACCGCGTGAGCTTCGAGGTGCCGCCCGGCAGCACGGTCGCGCTGGTTGGCGCATCGGGCGCCGGCAAGTCGACGGTCGCGAGCCTGTTGCTGCGCTTCTGGGATCCGCAGCAGGGCCGCGTGACGCTCGGCGGCGTCGACCTGCGCGACCTGCGGCTCGACGACCTGCGGCAGCACATCGCGCTGGTCGCGCAGGATACCTACCTGTTCAACGACACGCTCGAAGCGAACATCCGGCTCGCCGCGAACGATGCATCCGACGCGGACGTGCAGCGTGCGATCGACCAGGCGGCGCTCGGCGAATTCGTCGCGCGGCTGCCGGACGGGCTCGCGACGCGCGTCGGCGAGCGCGGCGTGCAGCTGTCGGGCGGCCAGCGCCAGCGCGTTGCGATCGCGCGTGCGTTCCTGAAGGATGCGCCGGTGCTGATCCTCGACGAGGCGACGTCCCACCTCGACACGATCAGCGAGCAGCAGATCCGCGCGGCGCTGGAAGACCTGATGACGCAACGCACGTCGATCATCATCGCGCACCGGCTGTCGACCGTGCGTAATGCCGACCTGATCCTCGTGATCGAGCAGGGCAGCGTCATCGAGGCCGGGCGTCATGCGGAGCTGCTGGCGCGGCAGGGCGCGTACGCGCGGCTCGTGTCGCATCAGGCGAGCGGGGTGACGGCGTGACGGACGCCGGATCGGCGTGTCGCCGGCCGGTGTTGTTACGGGAATCGCCTCCCGTTCGTTGAGCCGCGCCGGCGCTTGCCGGCTTCGCGCGCACGGCTGCCCTGGCCACCCCGGCCACGTCGCGGCGGATCGCCGACGTTCCACATGAACGAGCGGGCCGTTCAACGCGAATGCGTTCGCGGTTGAACGGTCGTCATCCCGTCGCGCTTGCCGCACGGGATGGCCAACCTGCCGGCCCGCGCCCGGCACCACCATCCTCTTGCCGCGCGCCGCCATCCGCCTGCGCGGCGCTTCGCACCGCCCATCTCCCCGTTTCCTCCGATCGATCCGGCCCGAGCGGCTCGGGTTTGTCTCGATGCATTTTCCCGTTGCGCACTTTTTTGTTGTCGTAGTATCGCCATTGACAACACTTGTTGCACTAATGTTTAATTCGACATCGCATGTTGCGGTGCGGCTTGATGTCGTCGTTACCGCCGGCCGGCTGGCCGGTCACATCGCTCAATCATGCGGAGAGAAACCATGAGTCGCCGTTCCTTCCTGAAAGCCGTCGCGGTTGCTGCCGCGCTCGGCGCAAGCATCGCGCACGCGGACACCAAGACGCTCGTCGTCGGGACCGATACGTCGTTCATGCCGTTCGAGTTCAAGCAAGGCGACAAGTACGTCGGCTTCGATCTCGACCTGTGGGCCGAGATCGCGAAGGACCAGGGCTGGAAATACACGATCCAGCCGATGGATTTCGCGGGCCTGATCCCGGCGCTGCAGACGCAGAACATCGACGTCGCGCTGTCGGGGATGACGATCAAGGAGGAGCGGAAGAAGGCGATCGACTTCTCCGCGCCGTACTACGACAGCGGCCTCGCGGCGATGGTGCAGGTCGGCAACACGTCGATCAAGTCGATCGACGACCTGAACGGCAAGGTGATCGCCGCGAAGACGGGCACGGCGACGATCGACTGGATCAAGGCGCACCTGAAGCCGAAGGAGATCCGCCAGTTCCCGAACATCGACCAGGCTTACCTCGCGCTGGAAGCCGGCCGGGTCGACGCGGCGATGCACGACACGCCGAACGTGCTGTTCTTCGTGAACAACGAAGGCAAGGGCAAGGTGCAGGTCGCGGGCCAGCCGGTCAGCGGCGACAAGTACGGGATGGGTTTCCCGAAGGGCAGCCCGCTCGTGCCGAAGGTCAACGCGTCGCTCGTGAAGATCAAGGCCGACGGTCGTTACGCGCAGATCTACAAGAAGTGGTTCGGTGCCGAACCGCCGAAGATGTGAGCGTGACGCGGCAACAGCGCGCGGCCGTGCGGCCGCGCCGGTCTTGAATCGAACGGAGAGCGACAAGTGAATTTCGATTGGTCGGCGATCTGGGCGGCGTTGCCGGACCTGATGGACGGGGTCCGGTTGACGGTGTTCATCGCATTTTTCGGGCTGGCGGGCGGTTTCATCGTCGGGATGGTCGCGGGGATGTTCCGCGCATACGGACCGAAGGCGATGAACGTGCTCGTCCAGGTCTACATTGAATTGATCCGCGGCACGCCGATCGTCGTGCAGGTGATGTTCCTGTATTTCGCGTTGCCGTTGCTCGCGCACATCCGCATCGACGGCCTGACGGCCGCGATCATCGCGATCACGGTGAATTCCGGCGCGTATCTCGCGGAAGTCGTGCGTGGCGCGCTGCTGTCGATCCCGAAGGGGTTGACGGAAGCGGGGCTCGCGATGGGCTTGTCGATGCCGCGCGTGCTGCTGAAGGTGGTCGGGCCGCTGGCGTTCCGGCGGCTGATTCCGCCGCTCGGCAACCAGTGCATCGTGAGCCTGAAGGACACGTCGCTGTTCATCGTGATCGGCGTCGGCGAACTGACGCGCAAGGGGCAGGAAATCATCGCGGGCAATTTCCAGGCAGTCGAGATCTGGAGCGCGGTGGCTGTGATCTATTTGGTTCTTACCGGCGCGATGACGCTGACGCTTCGGCTCGTCGAAAAGAGGATGCGCATCCTATGAGCATGATCGAATTCCAGAACGTGTCGAAGAGCTTCGGCCACGTGCCGGTGCTGAAACATATCGACCTGAAGATCGACGCGGGCGAGGTCGTCGTCGTGATCGGCCCGTCGGGGTCGGGTAAATCGACGATGTTGCGCTGTATCAACGCGCTCGAGAAAATCACCGGCGGCGAGCTGCTCGTCGACGGCCAGAGCGTGCGTGGCAACGCGACGACGATCCGCAACATCCGGCTCGAAGCCGGCATGGTGTTCCAGCAATTCAACCTGTTTCCGCAAATGACCGCGCTCGAGAACGTGATGTTCGGGCCGACCCAGGTGCGCGGCGCGTCGCGTGCCGACGCACGCGACCAGGCGATGGCGCTGCTCGACAAGGTCGGCCTCGAATCGCGGGCGAATCATTACCCGTCCGAGCTGTCGGGCGGTCAGCAGCAGCGCGTCGCGATCGCGCGTGCGCTCGCGATCCGGCCGCGGCTGATGCTGTTCGACGAGCCGACGTCGGCGCTCGATCCGGAATTGCGCCACGAAGTGCTGAAAGTGATGCAGGATCTTGCTACCGAAGGGATGACGATGATCGTCGTCACGCACGAGATCGGCTTCGCGAAGCGGGTCGGCACGCGCCTGCTGTTCATGGATCAGGGCGGTATCGCCGAGGACGGTCATCCGGTCGACTTGATCGACCGGCCGCCGACGCCGCGCCTGAAGGAGTTCCTGAAACATGTGTCCTGAAAGAAACCGAACCATCTGACATGCCGCTTTCCCTTTCTCCCGTCATCGCCGGCGCGCCGTTCGACATCGGCGTGCGCCTCGGCGAGCTCGCCCGTCCCGTGTTCGATGCGTACATGCAGCAGAGCGGCGCGTGGCAGGCCGTGCGCCGCTGGCGCGGCCATCCGTTCGTCGATGCGCTGCGGCAGGCCGCGCTGGCCGCGTACCCCGATCTCGTCGCAGAACTCGACGGGATCGCGGCGGGCATCGGCTGGCCGGCCGAGGACATCTTTCTGTGGAACTGCCGCGGCGAGCTGATCCACAACGCGCCGGACGGCTGCACGACGCTGGCCGCGCGCGATGCGGACGGCACCCGCTGGATCGCGCACAACGAGGACGGCGATCCGTTCCTGCGCGAGCGCTGCCTGCTCGTCGACGTGCAGCCTGCGGGCAAACCGGGCTTCATCAGTTTCTATTACCCCGGCTCGCTGCCGGGGCATACCTTTGCCGCGAACCGCGCGGGCATCGCGCAGGCGATCAACAACCTGCGGATCCGGACGCCCGCGCCGGGCGTGCCGCGGATGATTCTCGCGCGCGCCGTGCTCGATGCGACGTCGCTCGACGCGGCAGCCGACGTGCTGCGCACGCATGCCCGCGCGAGCGGCTTCCACCATACGCTCGGCGCGACCGGCGATGCGCGGCTGCTCAGTATCGAAGCGAGCGCCGCGCGCTGCTCGGTCGTCGACGTGGCGCGGCTTGCCGGCCATGCGAACCATCTCGTGCACCCCGGTTGCGAAGCGGAAGCGCAGATCGTCACGCAATCGTCGGCCGACCGTCAGCGGCGCGTCGACGCGCTGACACCGGGCATCGACGCGGTCGACGAAGCCGCGCTGCTGCGCGTGCTCGGCGATCGCGCGCCGGAAGGGCTGCCGATCTATCGCGACGACCCGGCCGACCCCGACGACGAGAACACGCTGGCGACCGCGGTGTTCGCGATCGGCGCGGCGGCGATCGATTTCAGCATTCATCAACACGGCACGCAGCGCTTTGCGACGCGCATCGTGCCGTCCGGACGCGCACACGGCGCGTCCTGATCCATGAGGCAACGCATGACGACCGTATTTCATCGCGCCCCGCGCGCCACCTTGCCCGTCGCCGTCGCAGGCGACGGCATCGAGATCATCGACTCGACCGGCAAACGTTATATCGATGCATGCGGCGGCGCGGCCGTCTCGTGTCTCGGCCACAGCAACCAGCGCGTGATCGATGCGATCAAGCGCCAGGCGCAGCAACTGGCGTACGCGCATACGTCGTTCTTCACGACCGACGTGGCCGAGGAACTGGCCGACCGGCTCGTCGATGCCGCGCCGGCCGGCCTCGAACACGTGTATTTCGTGTCGGGCGGCTCCGAGGCGGTCGAGGCCGCGCTGAAGCTCGCGCGCCAGTATTTCGTCGAGAAGGGCGAGCCGCAGCGCCGCCATTTCATCGCGCGGCGCCAGAGCTATCACGGCAACACGCTCGGCGCGCTTGCGATCGGCGGCAACGCGTGGCGACGCGAGCCGTTCCTGCCGCTGCTGATCGAAGCGCATCACGTGAGCCCGTGTTATGCGTACCGCGACCAGTTGGCCGGGGAAACCGACGAAGCGTATGCGCAGCGTCTGGCGGATGAACTCGAGCAGAAGATCGTCGAGCTCGGCGCGGACAACGTCGCGGCGTTCGTCGCGGAAACGGTGGTGGGCGCAACGGTCGGCGCGGTGCCGCCGGTGCGCACGTACCTGAAGAAGATTCGCGCGGTGTGCGACAAGTACGGCGTGCTGCTGATCCTCGACGAGATCATGTCGGGGATGGGGCGCACGGGCTACCTGTACGCATGCGATGAAGACGGCGTCGCGCCCGACCTGCTGACGATCGCGAAAGGGCTCGGCGCGGGTTACCAGCCGATCGGCGCGACGCTCGTCAGCGACCGCATCTACCGGACGATCGTCGATGGCTCCGGCTTCTTCCAGCACGGTCACACGTACCTCGGCCACGCGACCGCGTGCGCGGCCGCGCTCGAAGTGCAGCGCGTGATCGCCGAAGAGAAACTGCTCGACAACGTGAAGGCGCGCGGCGAACAGCTGCGTGCATCGCTGCGCGAACACTACGGCGCGCATCCGCATATCGGCGACGTGCGCGGCCGCGGGCTGTTCGTCGGCGTCGAGCTCGTGCGCGATCGCGACACCAAGGCGACGTTCGACCCCGCATTGAAACTGCACGCGGCGGTCAAGCGCGAAGCGATGCAGCGCGGGTTGATGGTGTATCCGATGGGCGGGACGATCGACGGCGTGAACGGCGACCACATCCTGATCGCGCCGCCGTTCATCTGCACTGCGCAGCAGATCGATACGATCGTCGAGCGGCTGTCCGGCGCGATCGGTGCGGCGCTCGCGTCGGCCGGCGCGTGATGGCGTCGAGATACTGAACTTCACTGGATCATCGCCATGACGAACAGACTGCCCCCTTTCGATCCCGCGTCGGCCACCGATGCACAGAAGGCCGTGCTGGCCGACATTCTCAGCGGCCCGCGCGGCAACCTGAACGGGCCGTTTCTCGGCTGGATCGCAAGCCCCGAGCTGGCGCAGCACGCGCAGAAGCTCGGTGCGTTCTGCCGTTATCGCACGGGTCTGCCGCTGCGGCTGTCGGAACTCGCGATTCTGGTGACGGCCGCGCGCTGGCGCTCGCAGGCCGAGTGGCACATCCACCATCCGATCGCGCTCGATGCGGGCTTGCCGGCCGCGACGGCCGATGCGATCCGGCGCGGTGTTGAACCTGCATTCGAGTCGGACGACGATGCGCTGATCCATGCATTCGCGAGCGAGCTGTACGACACGCGGCGCGTCAGCGACGCGACGTTCGCACGCGCGGAAGCGCGCTTCGGCCATGAAACCGTCGTCAATCTCGTTGCGCTGCTCGGCTATTACGCGCTCGTCGCGATGACGCTGAACACGTTCGGCATGCGTGCGGACGGGCAGACCGATCTGCCGTTTCCGGAGTAAGCGCCGTGCATTGATCGTGCCGGAACGGCGAGCGCGATACGTCTGACGATCGCGCCGCCGGCATCAATGCAACCAAATGTATTCATGCGGGATCAACGGCCGATCGCCGCGTATGATGGCTTGTTCACGTCGCAATGATCGGTGAACAAGCATGACGAGTACCCGCAAGACCTTGATGATTGCCGGTGGGCTCCTGGTAGCCGCGGCCGGCTCCGCCTACGTGATGCTGCTGCGCGCGGACCACCGTGCGATCGAGGACTCAGGCATCGGCGATTCCGCCGCGCCGGTTGCCACGGCGCCCGCGAACAACGATCACGCGGTGCAGGGCGCCATCGCGCCGCCGGCACCGGCTGCCGCCGATACGGCGTCGAAACAGGCGGCTGTCCCGCCGCCTTCACCCGCACCGGCGCCTGCGCCGGCTGCACCCGCAACTGCGCGTGTGAGCGCCGCACCTGCATCTGTCCCCGCCATTCCGGTCGTCAGCGAGAAAGCACCGCCGCCGAAGGTCAACGTCGTGACGGTCGATGCGCAGGATTCGACCCCGCCAGCCGCACAATCTGCACAACCCGCACAGCCGGCCGCGCCGTCGCAGGTCACGCAACGTGCACCGCGCAAGCGCGATGGCCTCGAACGCCACGCGGCCGCAGCGCCTGCCGCAACGAAATCCGAAACGCCGGAGACGGCCGCGCTTGTCAGGCAATCGGCGAAGCTCGATCCGTCGTTGCCGCCGCCGCCGATGTCGTCGATGTCGGCAAGCAGCGGGTCGACTCGGCAGGGCGGTTCGTCGTCGGGCGCGAATCCGGTTGCTGCGGCGATGACCGAGCAACTGGTCCGGCAGTCGAGCAGTTTCAAGGCGTCGCCCTCGGCGAATGGCGATTCGACTGCGACCAAGTAAGCTGCGCGATTCGAGCGTGAATTTTTTGTGAAGATGATCGGGTATCGGGCATTTGGCTGACGTGCTCGTTGCCTGGCAGTCGCAAGTGGTTCGACCTGTTCGGCGGAGGCATACATTCTTGCGGTTTCCGATTCCTTACCTTAAAGTAAGGAAATCTGAGTCGGAGGCGCTATGGCATCGGCAACCGTGACATCGAAGGGGCAGGTCACCATACCCGTGGACGTGAGAACCCGCCTGGGTCTTGCGACCGGGGATCGAATCGAGTTCATTCTCAACGAAAAGACCGGGCGGTACGAAGTCGTCCCCGCCACGGGTTCGATTACCGCTCTCAAAGGCATCATTCGCAAGCCGGCAAAACCCGTTTCGATCGAGGACATGAATGCCGCGATCGCGGAGCGGGGAGCGTCTGCGCGATGATCGGGCTCGACACGAATGTGCTGGTGAGATATCTCGTGCAGGATGACCCGGTGCAGTCGAAGAAAGCGACCCGGCTGGTCGAATCACTGACTGCCGAGCACCCCGGCTATATCACGCAGGTTGCGTTGGTCGAGGTTGTTTGGGTGCTTGCGCGGGCCTACGGTTCGGATCGCGACGAGATCGCGCAGGTGATCGAGGCGCTATTGCGGACCAAGGAATTGGTCGTCGAAGCCGCGGAAACGGTCTGGAAGGCATTGCGCGTGTATTCCGGTTCGTCCGCGGATTTTTCTGATTGTCTGATCGAGCGGACGTGCCATGAGGCGCAATGCCAATACACGATGACGTTTGACGCGAAAGCGGCCAAGGTTGCAGGAATGCGACTCGTCGGTTGAAGGCAGTTCGCTATTCTTCTGCGCCTCGATGCGCCGACCAAGGTTTCGACGATAACGACGCGCAATTTCCATCGAGGCGTTCGCCCGCAAACGCGCGTGCGACGAATCGAGTGGAGTCGGGCAGCGAGCCGTTGACGGTTCCGGAGTGGTCGAGTGCCGGATAAAAATGCCACTCGATCCGGTCACCGGCCCGGCAGGCGTCAGTGGCGAGTGCGATCTGGTCCGGCACGAACACGTCGCGATCCTTGCCGCCTGTGCCGATGAAGATCGGGATATCCGACGTCAGCGCCGGATAGGCGGCTTCACGCTGGATCGCCTCGAATGCCGGTTTGGGCGAGCGCTTGAAGCTGCTGTCGTACGTGAGCCCGTCCGCGACGATCCTGTCTTCGAGCGCATGCAGGCAGGCGCGCCGGCTCAGTTCGAACGCCGGCATCGCCTTGTCGTTCAGGTAATCGGCGGGAACGAACGCGGGATCGAGCAGCGCCGCGGTACTGATGCGCAGCATGTCGTACGCGAAGGTCGGGACGACCGACTGGTGCGCATGTGCGCGCTCGGCATCGGCCGCGTGGACGTGAACGGCCGCATAGGGCGTGCCGGTTGCCACCTCGCCGGCGATCGCCAGTTCGGGCGCATACGACTTCGCGAAGACGGCCGTTGCAAACGCGGCGCGTGCGCCTTGCGATTGCCCGAACACGACGGCGCGGGACGTCAGGTCGAAGTCGCCGTGCTGCACCGCGCGGATGCTGTCGAGCACGCTGTACGCGAGCGGGCGCGTCAGTCCGTAGGGATGCACGCCGGGCGCACCGAGGCCCTGATAGTCGGTTGCGACGATCGCATAGCCGTGGGCGAGCCAGTCATTCAGATAGCGCGTGTCGCGTTCGCTGCGGCGCGCCAGCGACGGCGCACACACGCCGGCACTGCCGACGGTGCCGTGTGCCCACGCCATCGTCGGCCAGCCGCCTTGCGGTGGCGTTCCTTTCGGCAGAAACAGGGCGCCGGACACGACGATCGGCGTGCGGCCGTCGACGCCGTCGGTCGACGTGTAGAGGATCCGGATGTTCTTGCCGGCTTCGGCGAGGCTCTGCTCGGGTGTCAGCGGCTCGGAGCGCAGCAATTGTCCGGGTGTTGCCGGAACAGTGTCGGTCCACGCATAGAAGGCCGGAACGCCGGCGTCCCGCCCGACAGGGAGCGGTTCGGCGGCAAGTGCCCACGTGCCGACAGCGGCGCCGAGGGCCAGCATGACGAACGATCTGATTGGCGTGCCGAGCATCATCGGTGTTCTCTGGTTGACGGGCGGGTTCGACGAAGCCTACGCCCGATCGGGTTGGCCATGCAACGGCGCGTTGACGACGAGCCGCCGCGCGAGCGATGCAGCACGGCGGCCATCGATCGTTCAGGCGACGGGCAGATAACGTTCCACCAGCCTGGCCCAGAACGCGGAACCGACGACCAGGTTTTCGTCGTTGAAGTCGTAGGTCGCGCTATGCAGCGTGTTCCCGCCGTCGGTCGGGCCGTTGCCGATCCGCAGGAATGCGCCGGGGCACGCCTGCAGCATGTACGCGAAGTCCTCGCTGCCCATCAACGGCGCCATCTGTTCCGTCACGCGCGCCTCGCCAACCAGCTCCTTCGCGACTTCGATCGCAAGCTCGGTTTCGGCATCGGCGTTCGTCACGACCGGGTAGCCTTCCACATAATCGACGACGGCCCGGAGGCCGTAACTGTCGGCCTGCGCATGCACGAGCGTGGTGATTCTTTCCTTCAGCATCCGGCGGACATCCGCATCGAACGACCGGACGCTGAGGCTCAATTCGACTTCGCCCGGAATCACGTTAGGAGCCGATCCGCCGGCGATCTTGCCGATGGTCACGACCGCGGACTGCGTCGGATCGACGTTGCGCGACACGATGGTCTGCAAGGCCATCACGATGCTGCCGGCCGCGACGATCGGGTCGTTGGCCAGGTGCGGGCGGGCGGCGTGCCCGCCCTTGCCGATGATCTTCACGAAGACCCGGTCGCCCGCGGCCATGAAATGCCCCTTGCGGAACATGAACGTGCCGGCCGGCGCGCCCGGATGGTTGTGCATGGCGAACACCGCGTCGCACGGAAACCGCGTGAAGAGCCCTTGCTCGACCATGCGCTTGGCCCCGCTGTCGAAGCCGCGTTCCTCGGCCGGCTGGAAGATCAGATGCACGGTGCCGTCGAATCGCCCGCGTTGTGCGAGGTGCCGGGCCGCGCCGAGCAACATCGCGGTATGGCCGTCATGGCCGCATGCATGCATCCGTCCCGGGTGGAGGCTCTTGTGACCGAAGGTATTGCGTTCGTCGATCGGCAGCGCATCCATGTCGGCGCGGATCCCGATACGACGTTCGCTCGAACCCGATCGCAGCGTACCGACCACGCCGGTGCCGGCAATGCCCGTCGCGACCGTGTAGCCATATTCCTGCAGGCGGCTTGCGACGATTTCCGCGGTCTGCACCTCCTCGAATGCCAGTTCGGGGCAGCAATGCAGCGTATAGCGGAGCTTGCGCATGTCGTCGGCAAGCGGCTGCAGATCGGAGAGGGAGCTGAGGTCGGGTAATAGCATGTGCGGTCCAGGAAAAATGCGGCTGACTAGAAGGGGCCCCAATGCATCGCGACGCCGGTCGCAATGGCGGCGATGCAGATGGCGAACCACGCAACCAGCAGCGGCATGACGAAACGCACCCACTTGAAGTAGGGGATGCCGGACGTTGCGAGGACAGCCATCAGGACACCGGAAGTCGGGTTGAAGCAGTTGATGAAGCCTTCGCCGAGCAGCACGGCCTGCACCGTGACCTGTCGGGTCAGGTGCAGCGTGTCGCCAAGCGGCGCGAAGATCGGCACGAGCACCGCCGATTCGCCGGACCCGGACGAGATGCCGACATGGATCAGCGCGGCGCTCAGGAACATGCAGATCGCGGCCAGTGTGGCATCCAGCGGTGCGAGCATGCCGGCGAGCGTGTTGACGATCGGGTCCATGATTCTGCCGTCGCCGAGCACGATCGAGATGGCCCGCGCCATGCCGACCACGAGCGCGCCCTTGACGAGCCCGCCGCAGCCGTGGAGAAACGTGTCCGCGATCGCGCCCGGGCGCATGCCGCTCACGATCCCGGCGGCGATCGCCATGACGAGAAACATCGCGATCATTTCGATCTCGGCCCAATTGCGCGTCGACGAACCGTAGACGAAAACCGCCAGGCAAACGAGCACGATGCCGACGACGGCGAGTTGCCGCGCGTCGAACCGTTGCGCGGACGACGTCGGCCGGGTGCGGGCCGCACGGGTCGTCGAGTCGGGAACCGTTGCGTCGTTCACTCCACCGGCGCGGATTCGTGCGACGAGGAAAATAACGGTGGCCGCCAGAAACGCGACATAGAGGCACACCCGGAACGTCATGCCGGAAAACATCGGCAGGCCGGCCAGGCGTTGCGACAGACCGGTCGTTACAGGATTGAGGATGCCCGTGTTGAAGCCGGCATACGTGCCCAGATAGATCATGCCGGCGCCGATTTCTTTCGGCAGTTGCATCGACTCCGCGAGCAACAGTCCGAGCGGGACGAACGCGACGACCGAATTCGTCACCACGCCGAGTGTGCCGAGCAGCGAAAAAATGCAGCAAATGACGACGGCGGCGACGTGCGATCGCGTGCGCTCGCCCGGTGCGACCAGCGCAAGTGCGCTGCGCACGGCGCCCGTCGATTCGAGTACGGCCAGTGCGCCGCCGGTAAACAGGATCAGAAAGATGATGGGCGCGGACGTGGTCATTCCCTTGGCCAGCGCGACGAACATTTCGCCCGGCATCACGCCGTGGCGGGCAACCGGTGTCAGGCTGTTCGGAATGACGAAGCTGACGCCGTTGCTGACCGTTTGCGCAAATTCGCCGGACGGCACGATCCAGGTCGCGATGGCGGCCGCCACCAGCATGACGAACAGCAGCACATAGGGGCTGATCGGCTCCTTGCCGCCGCGCGCGCGGACGGGTTGGCGCGGTTGCCCCGTGCCGTCGACTGACTGGCTGACGTCGTTCATGTTGCTCCTCCGTAGATGGGCTCGGGTGGTCAGCCACCCTGTTTTCGGTCCGGCGCGGGCTGTCTGTTTGTCCGGGCCGGCTCCGGGGCGGAGTATCGGCGAAATCCCGTCTGGAAAGTTGCATCCGTCGCTGCGAGAATGTTGCATTGAAGGCAACACTGGAGCACCCATTGGATACGGTCGAACGGAGTCTTTCGGAGCGCACGCTGCACTATCTGGTCGCGATCGCAACGTACGGCGGAATGCGCCAGGCGGCGGTCGGTCTGGACGTGAACGTGTCGACGATCAGCCGGCAGGTTGCCGTTGCCGAGCGCGAGCTCAGGTTGTCGCTGGTCACCCGTCGCGGGCGAAAAATGGAGTTGACGGAAGCGGGGCAGATGGCGGTCGATTATTTTCGCGACTGCGAACGCAACGCCCGCCGGTTTCGTGCGCAGCTCGACGAATATCGCGGCCTCAAACGGGGGCAGGTCACGATCGCCGCCGGCGAAGGGGCGGTAGCGAGCCTGGTCTCGATGGTCCTCAAGCCTTTCCTGGAAAAATATCCGGGTATCACCGTGGAGTTGCGCAGCGGTTCGCTTCCGCAGCTGTTGTCGATGACCCGGGAGGATCAGGTCGATATCTGTGTATCGATCGGTGCGACGACGGATCCGACCTTGAACGCGCGCCTGTTCCAGAGCGAGCCCATCTGCGCGATCTTCTCGGTCGATCATCCGATGGCGTCGCGCAAATCCGTGAAGATGGAAGCGCTCGTCAACGAGCGCGTGGTCTTCATGCCCGCCGAGTTCGGGCTGCAGGCCCATGTCGATGCGATCCTCGCCGATATCGGGCGCATCGTCGTGCCTGCATTCCGCTGCGACCGGTTTTCGACGGCAGTCGCGATTGCCGCGCAGAATCTCGCCGTCGCGTTCATGACGCGCGGGGCGGCGCAGGAGCGGATCGCGGCCGGGCAGGTCGTCGCGGTGCCGCTCGATCATCCGATCGCACGCTCGTTCGATCGTTATGTGGTCACGCGTGCGGGGCGGCGGCTCGGTCCGGCCGCGAACTATCTGCGGCGGGAAATCGTCAGGTTGATGTCGACCGTGTAGCGACGAAGGGGGCTTCGACCTGCGTTCCGCCACCACGCGACGCAGATGCAAAAAAAAGGTTCATCGCGGAATTCCGGGGAACGCGGCGCGGATCTTGAGGAAGAAGTATTCCTCGTCGCGGTACCCGTAAGCCCTGCGCTTGATGACCTTGATAGTGTTGTTGATGCCTTCAACAACGCTGGTATTGAGCGGATGGCGGCAGCGAGTCACGATTCCATGCCAATACCCCTGCAAGCGCTGGGCGAACTTTTGCAGGGCGGCAATCCCGCTTTGCTGGGCCTGTTCGAACCATTGCCCCCAGGCTTTTTCCGCCCAGGCTGGCTTTCGGTAGAACCAGAGCCGCTTGAGTTCGTCGCGCAGCACATAGACGCATAGCAGCGATTGATTGGCGGCCAGCAGTTCCTTCAGGTGTACCGCCTGTTCTGGTTTCAAGTTATGGCGGTTGCGCAGCAACAGCCAGCGGCTGGACTTCAGAACCTTCCGCGCTGGTTTGTCATCTCGCAGTTGGTTGGCCTGATCCACCCGAACTCGGTCGATCACTTCGCGCCCGTACTTGGCCACGACGTGGTACAGATCGAAGACGATTTCCGCCTGCGGGCACTGTTCCTTGATCTCCAGCTCGTAGGCCGTGGTCATGTCGATCGCAACTGCTTCGATACGCTCGGCCACGCCTTCAGGGAGTTGTTCGAAGAAGGCTCGCGCCGTTTCGCGCGAACGTCCTGGCCCGACCCAGAGCACCTGCCGGCCGATCGGATCAACCACCACCGTGGCGTAGCGATGGCCTTTGTGCAGCGCGAACTCGTCCATCGCCAGATAGCGGATCGTCGACCAGTCCGGCTCGGCCACGCGTGCTCGCAGGCGCATCTTGTCGATCGATTTGACCGTGTGCCAGCCCAGATCGTAGAAGCCCGCCACCGCTTGTACGCTGGCCGCTTGCAGCAACTTCTCGCAAGCCTTGGCGAACCGCTCCGTCACTCGCTGGTAGCGGCCCAGCCACGCCAGCTTCTCCAGTCGCGGGCCGCCGCAGTGTTCGCACCAGACCCGGCGACGGGGAACGTGCAGCACCACCCGATATTCGAACAGCGGCAGATCGCGCACTCGACGAACCACCGTCTCATGGATTTGCTGGCAGCGTGCACCGCATTGCTCGCAGTACATGACCTTGCTGACCGGCCTCAGATATAGCGACAGCGTGCGCTCTTCTCCTTGCGGCCATTCCACCCGTTCCAACCGATAGCCGGTCCAGCAGCCCAGCGCCTGAAGTGCCTTTCGATCGAGCAATTGCTTCCTCCGACATCCTTAAAATCATGTGTCAGATTATGCAATCGCTCGAAAACGCTCCACGGTTTCCTGCGATGAACCATTTTTTTAACCATTGCCCGGGACGTGCGTGGTTTGTCTGTCCAATGGCTTGTCGATACAGCCGGATTCCTTTCCCGCTGGCGCAGGTCTGCATACCCGGAAAATCCCGACCAGAGACTGTCCGGAATCGAACGGCTTGACGTGCAACTTGATGCCCGCGTTACTCGGTTACTCGGTTACGCGGGCCAGGGCAGTCGGGCCGGCGAACCGGAGGGCGCGGAAGGGGGATCTGCCTGGGGCGGTGCGAAGGGCCGGTTCGTCGAGTGGCCTCTCGTCGAGAGCGTTGTATCGCAATGGTGCCCGTGCATGAAAAAACCCGCCTCGAATGCTCGAGGCGGGTTCAACAGGACGCGTTGAATCAGTAACGATCCGGATTAACGACCGGTATACAGCACGCCACAGATCCCTGCGTCGCCGATGTCCAGGTTGTTCCCGCTCGAGTTGCTCAGGAAGTTCGCGGAGATGGCGCTCTGGAAGCCCGACGGCACGGTGTCGAAGCCGTTGCCATGAACGACCGACGCGTAGCTGGAGTTCGTGTAGTGGTTGTTCAGGAAGTCGTGAACCGCCGTTGCGGCAGCGCCGTTGGCATAGCACTGGCTCAGGATGATCTGGCTCGTGCCGGAAACCGGATAGCCGGCAGACGGGTTGGCCAGAGCGTTGTACGCTGCGCCGGAAACCGGGACCCATGCATTCGGATCGGCAGGGTTGGACGGTGCGGAGATCGTACCCAGTGCCGTCGTCGCATTCGCATAAGTCGGCGCGTAGTACGTGCTGTTCGACGAGTTGTACAGGCTGGCGATCGGAAGCTGCAGCGCGCCCGACGACGTCACGACCGCGCTTTGCGACGCGAGGAACGTGTTCGTGTAGTCCGGGCTCAGGTACGCGACGGCAGCCGTACCGGCCGACGACAGCGACGCGAGCGAGCCGCGGACGCCGCCGCTACCCGACGCACCGATGAAGTTCGACGGCACGCCCGACGGGAAGGCGGTCGTGTTCGCGAACGTCAGCGAGTCGACGAACGTCACACCGGCCTTCGTGTTGGCCGACGTACAAACCGCAGCCAGGTGGCGGGTCAGCAGTTCGGTCGTGCCGCTGCCGTCCGCGCGATAGACGACCTTGATCGGGGCGGTCGACGCATACGCCGAGTTGGTTTCCGGGTTGGTCACTTGATTCCAGCTCGTGAGTGCGCCCGAGAAGATGCCGCACAGATCGTTGTCATTCAGCGCGATGCTGTGCGCTTGACCCGGCGTCGTTTGCGGCGTCGTCGAGCTCGTCACGGCCGGGCCGTTGACGACCGGCACCGTGATGGCCGTCACGATATACGGAATCTGGATCAGCGGGCCGCTGTTCGAGCCGACCGTACCGGAGTTGTACGCCGTGACCTGAGCGGGCGTCAGCGCGGCATCGCTGTTGGCGAAGTGAACCGTGCCCGAGACACCCGCGCCGAAGAACGTCGGCTGGTTGTTCAGGAATGCGTTCTGGCCGGCACCCGAGCCGACCGAGTAGTACGTGAACGTGCCTTCGGACGTGCCGAACAGGCCGATTTCGCTGTTGGCGTTGCTGACCGAGCCGATCGTCGGAGCGACGAGCGACGAGCCGCCGCCTTGAATCACCGGGCCTGCGGCCATCGCGAGCGATGCGCCCATGCCCGAAACGACGAGAGCCAGGACCTGACAGATCTTGCGCTTGCTGGATTTCATGAGAAATTTCCTTGGACGAAGATAAACGGGAACCCCTGCAACAGCGGTTGGAATACTTGTGAACCGCCGGGTAAATGTAGGGGGAAATCCGTATGACGCGTGTGAATTTTTAATAACGAATGGTACGTAACATTTTTATTGATATCGGGAGCGCGTTATCCGGATTGACGGCGCATTAATTCGAGACCGATTCATGGGGATCTCGATTCCCAGATGTTGGGAATGTGGCCGTGCACCAGGACGAAGCCTTGTATTGCCGGGCTGTTGGTGCGCAGAACAGCGCTATCGCAACATCAAGTCAGTTTCGTGGCGAATGCTACGGAACATTTCTTCCAGAAACGAATGGGTGATCCGGTTGAGATATTCCTGAAATTGACCGGATGGTTTTGATAAGCGAGCATCGATTTATGATTGCGAGATGGTTAATGCTTGAATAATTGATGGTGTCGCTCAAGATGAAATCGTTTCCCCGATATAAGAATAACGACCAAAAGTAATAAGACCCGAAAAGAACAAAAAAGGTAGCCCAACATCCGTCACAAATTTGCGCCGGTTCGCTCCTTAGTCTTCCCCGGCGACTCCGTCGGGCGCGTTGCGCGACGTCGTCGGAACAAGTCCTATGCGTGACACGAGGGCACAGACATGTCGGCATTCCGCTACGAAGCGATCGATCCCACCGGCCGTACGCTGAAAGGCGTGCTCGAAGCCGACAGCGCGCGCGCCGGGCGCAGCCATTTGCGCACGCAGGGGCTCACACCGCTCGTCGTCGAGCTGGCCGCGCAACGCCTGCATGGCGCGCGCCAACAACGTCTGTCGTTCGGCCGCAAACTGTCGCAGCGCGAGCAGGCGATCCTCACGCGCCAGCTCGCGAGCCTGCTGGTCGCGGGGCTGCCGCTCGACGAAGCGCTGTCGGTGCTGAGCGAGCAGGCCGAGCGCGAATACCTGCGCGAGCTGATGGCGTCGATCCGCGCGGAAGTCGTCGGCGGCCATTCGTTCGCGAATGCGCTCGGCCAGCATCCGCGCGATTTTCCGGAAATCTACCGCGCGCTCGTCGCGGCCGGCGAGCATACGGGCAAGCTCGGCATCGTGCTGTCGCGTCTCGCGGACTACATCGAGCAGAGCAACGCGCTGAAGCAGAAGATCCTGCTCGCGTTCACGTATCCGGGCATCGTCACGCTGATCGCGTTCGGCATCGTCACGTTCCTGTTGAGCTACGTGGTGCCGCAGGTGGCGAACGTGTTCACCAGCACGAAGCAGCAGTTGCCGACGCTGACGGTGGTCATGATGGCGCTGTCCGATTTCGTGCGGCACTGGTGGTGGGCGTCCTTCCTGGCGACGATCGCGATCGTGTTCGCGATCCGCAAGGTGCTGTCGCGGGAAGGGCCGCGCCTCAGGTTCGATCACTGGCTGCTGACCGCGCCGCTCGCGGGCAAGCTCGTGCGCGGCTACAACACGGTGCGCTTTGCGAGCACGCTCGGCATCCTGACCGCGGCCGGCGTGCCGATCCTGCGCGCGTTGCAGGCGGCCGGCGAGACGCTGTCGAACCGCGCAATGAGCGCGAACGTCGACGATGCGATCGTGCGCGTTCGCGAAGGCTCGGCGCTGTCGCGCGCGCTGGCCCACACGAAGACGTTCCCGCCGGTGCTCGTGCACCTGATCCGCTCGGGCGAGGCGACCGGCGACGTGACGACGATGCTCGACCGCGCGTCAGAAGGTGAATCGCGCGAGCTCGAACGCCGCACGATGTTCCTGACGAGCCTGCTCGAACCGCTGCTGATCCTGGCAATGGGCGGCGTGGTGCTCGTGATCGTCCTCGCGGTGATGATGCCGATCATCGAGCTGAACAACATGGTGCAGTGACGCGCGGCTCAGCGCACGAACGCGTTTGCCTTCTGTACGGCGGGCAGCGCGATCTCGCGTTGCAGGCCGTTGCGGTCGACGACGATCGAGCGCGCGCGCACTTCGGCGAGCTTCGTGGCTTCGCCGATCGCCGAGCCGATGCGCACGACGCGCGCCGCTTCGCCGCCGACGCTGACGATCGCGGCCGCACGTCGTGCGTCGAACGCGAGCACGCCGAGCAACTGGATTGCGTCGCGGCCGTCGTCGGGTTTGGCGCCGAAAAGCTGCGCGCTGGCCGTGACATCGAACGGCGCGGGCGGCGCGGTGCGGGCGGGTGCCGGCGCATCGGGTGCATTCAGCAGGCGCGCGGCCCATATCGACACGGCGACGAGCGCGGTGCCGGCGACAAGGGTCGCGACGAGCGGCAGGAGGTCGACGCGGGACGGAACGGTGCGGAGCAGGGCGAGCGGTTTCATGGCGACGGATCGGTTCGATGAACAGGGAACGGTTTCCATTCTTTGACGCAAGGGTGAATGCATGATGACGACGCACGACGCAGCGCGAACATCGCACGCAAGACCGGCGCATGAACTTGCGCGCCGTCGTACGCAACGCGGCTTCACGCTGATCGAGATCATGGTGGTCGTCGCGATCCTCGGGATTCTCGCGGCACTGATCGTGCCGAAGATCATGAGCCGCCCCGACGAGGCACGGCGCATCGCCGCGAAGCAGGACATCGGCACGATGATGCAGTCGCTGAACCTGTATCGCCTCGACAACGGCCGTTATCCGTCGCAGGAGCAGGGGCTCGCTGCGCTGATCCAGAAACCGACCACCGATCCGGTGCCGAACAACTGGAAGGACGGCGGTTATCTGGAGCGGTTGCCGAAGGATCCGTGGGGCAACGCGTATCAATACCTGAATCCGGGCGCGCACGGCGCGATCGACGTGTTCAGCTACGGCGCGGACGGCAAGCCGGGCGGCGAGGGGAACGATGCGGACATCGGCTCGTGGCAATAACGGCATGACGATCGCGCACGTCAGGAAACGTCGCCCGCTCGCAACGCGTCGCGCGGCGGGCTTCACGCTGCTGGAGATGCTCGTCGTGCTCGTGATCGTCGGGTTGCTGGTCGCGGTCGTGACGCTCGCGCCATCGCGCAATCGCCGCACGGATCTGGCCGAGGAAGCGCAGCGGCTCGCGAACCTGCTCGAATCGGCCGGTGACGAAGCGCAAGTGCGCTCGATGCCGATCGCGTGGCAACCGGTGGGCGGCGGCTACCGGTTCGTGCAGCGCACGGAAAGCGGCACGTGGGCGCCGATGACGGACGACCTGTATCGCGCGCGCCGCTGGGGCACCGAGGTGACGGGTGTGTCGGTGCGTTATACGGGCGGCGGTGAAACGCCGTCGCGTATCGTGCTCGGCAGCGAAAGCATCGACGTGCCGGTGACGATCACGCTGTGGTCGGGCGACGTGCGGATGGCCGTGGTCGGCACGGGCATCGGCAACTTTGTCGTCCGTCGGCCATGAGCGGCGCGCACGGCGCCCGGGAGACGCGATGTCGAGCCTGATCGTGCTGCTGCCGTCGATCGGCACGTTCGATGCGGAAAACTGGCAAGCAGTCGCGATGCCGTACGCGCTGTTCGACCGGCGCGGCCAGCTCGTCCGTGCGGGACGTGTGCATCGCGATGCGTGGCCGAAGGCCGCGTCGACGGTACTCGTGCTTGCCGCGCGCGATACGTTGCTCGTCGACGTGACCCTGCCGCCCGTGACGGGCACGAAGCTGCGGCGCGTGCTGCCGCATGCGGTCGAGGAATACCTGATTGGCGATGCGCAGCAGAGTCACGTCGCCGTCGGCCCGACTGCGAGCGGCGACGCGGCGCGATCCGTGGCGGTTGTCGATCGCAAGCGGTTCGGCGACGTGATCGACTGGTTCGGCACGGCCGGCCATCGGCGCGTGCGCGCGGTGCCGTTGATTCGTTGCATGGCGATGGGCGGTGGCGAGCGAGCAGATGGCGACGAACACAGCGAAGCGATGCCAACCGCGGGCAGCGAAGCCGATGTGTTGATCGTGAGTCCGCCCGTACCGAGCGAAGTCGTTGAAGAATCGGAATCCGACCCGCCACGGCTCGAACTGGCCGTCCAGCGCGGAACGTCCGGGTTCGGCCTTGAAACGCGCGCGTCGGCGCTGGACGCAACGATTGCCGAGTTGTCGAAACACGAATCCGTCCGGGTACATGTGCTGGTTGTCGACGCTCACGACGATGTCGAAAGCGACGCTGCCACCGCGTCGGACATGCTCGAACGAAGAGCCGGACATTCGGAGATGCTGCCCGTCGCACGCACATTGCCGTGGGAAGAGCTTGCACGCGGCGCGCTCGACTGCAGGTTCGACCTGTGCCAGTTCGAATTCGCACGCAACACGCGCGCCGACCGTGGCGGATGGCGTCGCTGGCGCGTGCCCGCCGGTCTGGCGATCGCGTCGGCCGTCGTCGCGATCGCGACGATCAACGTGCAGTGGTTCCAGCTGCGTCATCGCCAGGATGCGTTGAATGCGCAACTGACCGCCCGCGTGAAAGCGGCGTTCCCCGACACGACGGTGATGCTCGATCCGCCGATGCAAATGCGGACCGGGCTCGAACGCCTGCGCACCGCGGCCGGCGAGCTGCGGGCGAACGATTACCTGGTGCTGTCGGCATCGTTGTCGCGTGCGCTTGGCCCGATCCCGTCCGATGCGATCGCGACGCTCGACTATCGCGACGGCGCGCTGGCTGTCGCATTCCGTCCCGGTACCGCCGTCGACGGCGACGGATTCCGCCAGCGCCTGCAGGCGCTGGGCGTGACGGCCAACGAGGAGGATGCGAAATGGATGCTCGGCTCCACGCGGCCCGCGCCGCGTTGACGCAGTGGCTCGACGGCCGTTCGCCGCGCGAGCGCGTGCTGCTGGCGGGCGGCGGCGCGCTGTTGTTCGCGGCACTGGTCTACAACGTGATGTGGGAGCCCGCATACACGGGCCGCACCCGGATCGCGGCAAACCTGCCTGCGTTGCAGATGCAGGTGGCCGAAGCCGGCGGCCAACTCGCGGAGGCGCGACGGCTGCGTGCGGCCGTCGCGATCCGGCCGCCTGCCGGTGCTGCGCTGCGGGATGCACTTGCCGCGTCGCTCGTGCAGGCCGGCATCACGAAGGCGCAAGTCGCGGTGCTGGGCGAAGGCATCCAGGTGGACGCAAAGGGCGTGTCGTTTGCCGCATGGATGGACTGGCTCGATCGCATGCGCCACACGCACCACGTTCGTGTCGTGAGCGCTCACGCGAGCGCGGACGACAAGCCCGGCGTGACGTCCGTTTCGGCGCTGCTGCAGCCGCAAACGGCTCGCTGAATGCGTGCTTCGCGAAAGCAGGGAAAGTATTGAGTCGCTTCGCTGCACGGTTCACCTGACTGTCATAGTGCCCGCTCACAATCTGTCGTTCGTTTGCCACGGAACCGCTCACGGGGGTGCGCGTTTCGCCGGCAACGTGCAACTCCACTTCCGTCCAGGGATTCATGACTCGTTCACGGGCGCCGACCGGTGTCCTGGCGCTCGTTGCGTGGCTCGCGTTCGTCGTGCTGTGCATGCGCGGCGTGCAGGCACAGGAGACCGGTTCCATCGGCCGCCAGCCGGGCAGCGTGGTGCGTTTCGATCTGCCGGCGCAGCCGCTCGCGAAGACCTTGCAGGACTTCGCGCGGATCACCGAGCTGATCGTGCTGGCGCCGGCGCCGCTGCTCGACGGGCGCACGAGTGCGCCGGTCCAGGGCGAATTCGCGCCGCGCGACGCGCTCGAGCGGATGCTGGCCGGAACGGGGTTGCGTGCGGAATTCTCGCGTCCGGACGAAGCGATCATCGTCGCGCAGCCGGCCGCCGAGATGGCGCCCGCCACGGCTGACACGCCGGCGGATGCGGCCTTGCCGATCGACGGGATCGGCGATTCCGGAGATCGGCGCGCGTTCGCGGGCCTGCTGCAGGCGCATCTGATCGATGCGTTGTGCGCGCAGCCGGCGGCCGTGCCGGGCAGCTATCGACTCGTCGCGCAGGTGCGCATCGACAACAGGGGGGCGGTGGTGGCGGTCAACATGGTGGCATCGAGCGGCTCGGCCGCCCGCGACGCGGCGGTGATGCGCGCGCTGCGTGCGTTGAAGCTGGACGATGCGCCGCCGGCAGACCTGCCGCAGCCGGTCACGATCCTGCTGCGACCGGCCGGCAACGGCGTGCATTTCCGTTGTCCGGCGCCGCAGCCGGCCGTTCGGGGCTAGGCCGCCATGTCCGACAGCAACCGCACCGGGCTCAGGAAGCTGCTGGCGACGCGCTATGCGTACCTCGTCAGGCGCCTCGAGCGTGTGACGGGGTCGAAGGACGGCGCCACCGACGCGCTGCACGAAACCTGGCTGCGCCTCGAGAACGCGAACGTCTCCACGCAGGTGACGAATGCGGACGCTTATATACTCGGGATGGCGAACAATGTCGCGATCGACCAGCATCGCCGCGAACGGCGCCATCTGCACGACGACGATGTCGAGACGCTGCTCGAGATGCCCGACGAGCTGGCCGACCCCGAGCGCATCGTCGCGGCGCGCCGCAAGGTCGAAACGCTGAAGGACGTGCTGCGCGGCCTGCCGCCGCGGCGCCGCGCGATCCTGCTGGCCGCCCGCGTGGACGGTCTGCTGAACCGCGAGATCGCCGAGCATTTCGGCATTTCGCTGCGGTTGGTCGAAAGCGAGCTGAGCGCGGCAATGAAGTACTGCCTGCAGCGCATGCAGGAAGAAGACGGTGATTCTTACACGGGTGCGCGAGGCGGCCCGCGTAAATTTTGAGCATCCGGACGATGACGAAAGCCCAGGCCGAACCTGCCCACGACGAACTCGACGAAGCGAGTGCGTGGCTGTTGCGTCTGCGCTCGGGGGACGCGAGCCAGGCCGAAGCCGACGCGTTCGAGCGCTGGTGCGCCGATCGTCCGCAAGCCGCCGATCTGCTGCGCGACACCTGGAGCTCGCTGCGCACGGCTGCGACCGAACTCGCGCACGAGGAACGCGCGGCCGCTGCCTGGGCAAACGTTGCAAAGCGCGAGCGCACGATGCGTACCGGGCGGCGCGCGTTCATCGGTTTCGCGGTCGCGGCCGGCGGGTCGTGGCTCGCGCTGCGCCCGCCGATGCAGTTGTGGCCGTCGCTCGGCGACCTCGCGGCCGATTACCACACGGGCACCGGCGAGCAGCGCAGCGTCGCGCTGTCGTCGCGCGTGACGGTGGAACTGAATACGCAGACGCGTCTCGACGTGTTGGCCGCGAGCGATGCCGCGCACGGCGTCGAAGTCGTCGCGGGCGAAGCGGAGATCGACGCGGCCGCCCCGCCGGCCGACCGCGCGACGCCGATCCAGCCCGTCACCGTGGTTGCGGGCGGCGGCCGCATGCAGGCAAGCGTCGCGCGCTTCAACGTGCGGCGCACGGGTTCGCAGGTGTGCGTGACCTGCCTGTCCGGCACGGTCGCGCTCGAGCATCCGCGCGGCGCGCGCACGCTGAAGGCCGAGGATCAAGTCGTCTACGACGACCGCGGCGTGCAGCCGGTGGCGCGGATCGATCCGGGCGCGGTCAGCGCATGGCGGCGCGGCATGCTGGTGTTCAACGGCGTGCCGCTTGCTGATGTGGTCGACGAGATCAACCGCTATCGGCGCGGCAAGGTAATCCTGCGCAGCGCGTCGCTCGGCACGAACCGGATGCAGGCGCAGTTCCCGATCACGCGGCTCGACGACGTGATCGACATGGTCGGCCGCCTGTATGGCGCGCACATCACGCGCCTGCCCGGCAATATCGTGCTGCTGAGCTGACCGGCTTCCCGCGCTTAACTTCCCCGTCTTCCTTCCGTCGGCGATTCATTCGCCTCCTTTCCGGCTGTCCGCGCACTGCGGGTTACGGCCGTCCGATACGACCTGATCAATGAGGGCCGGCAAACGCCGGGCTGTCTGTCATGGCGGCCCGGTGGAGCGTCGTCGGACCCGAGGCGTGTGTGGCAAGCGCCCCGGCCGCGCAACGATGCGCGGTGCGGGGAATGTGTGTCGATGGAGCTTCGGGCGGTGGCGTGATCATGAACGAATCGCAACGGGATGCGGATTCCGGCGACGCGAACACGCGTGCCGACGCGATCCGCGAGGGCGCGGTGCGCTGGCTGCTGTGGCTGCGCGCCGGCGACACGACGGAAGAGGAACTCGACGCTTTCGCACGCTGGCGCGCGCTGAGCGACGAGCATGCGCGCACGGTTCGCGAGCTGATCTGGATGTGGGCCGTGCTGGAGACGGTCGGCCGCCAGGAGCCAGGTGAGCCGGGCGGGTCGACGCGCACGCACTGATGCGGTGCACGGGTGTCGCAAGAAAGTCTGCGGGTTAGGCGGGTTCGCTTCGACCTTGTATATGAGAGAGCGAGGGGGCCGTGAAGAGGGGGCGTAGAGCGGGACCGGGGGGCGGCTTGGCCCCCGGCACCGCTGACGCGGCGGGGCGGCGTGTGGCGAGGTCTTGCCGGCCGAGCCCCGGAAGCCCGGATTCACGCGTCGGGATTCAGGATTCAGGATGGCGCCCCGTGCTGCAGGCCGGCGCGTGCGCCGCTCCACGCGGCGTCGAGCGGATCGCCGGCGTCGCGCAGCGGCTCGCGCAGAAACGGAAAGCGTTCGACGAACGGTGCGGATTCTTGCAAGGCCACGATATGGTTGACCATCCATTGCAGCAGCTCGCCGCCGTGCCGGACCTGTTCCGCGCGCCAGTCCGGCATCGTCGAGAAGAGTGCCGAGAAGCCGCTCCAGCGCGACGGACGGTCGTTGTCGCCGGGCCGGAAATAGGTGTTCATCGCAACGTCGTGCGCGTCGGTCAGCGTGCCGACGAACAACCCGTGCGGCGTCGGCACGCCGATCTGCTGCCAGCCTTCCGCGAGTGCCAGCGAGCGCATCACGCGCGCCGCGACGAACGCGATGCGCGTTTCATGTTCGATTTCCGCGAGCGACATCACGCCGTTGCGCTGCATGCAGCGCGCGACCGCATGCGGCCGGATCGCGTTCGACGCGAAGCTGCGCAGCACGAGGTCGGGCACTGTCAATTGAAGCTGGAATTCGCGCAGGCCGTGCTCGGCGCTCATCGTCGAGAAGTTGACGAACAGCCCTTCGGCATGACCGAGCGCGCCGACGTACGGCTCGAGCCCGAGGCGCGCGAGCTTCGGTGCGATCTGGCGTTCGAGCAGCCGCATCAGGTTGCGGCGGTTGCGCACGCCGGTGAAATCGTCGATGCCGCGCGTGACGACGTCACTGATTTCCCAGCGGCGCTCGTCGGCGACGAGCCGCGGAGAGCCGCTCAGGTCGAACCGGGCGCGGCCGTGGGCCACGCGTGGATCTACGTACATGCCGGTGCCTCGTGCATCGATTGCGGGCGGACCGCCGCGACGGCGCGGCGTCGCGCGGATCGGGTCGCCCACGATGCTGCGGCGTCGAAAACGCTTCGTCAAGTGCGATTGCGCCGCGCCGCGGTCACGCGAGTGCAGCCGGACGAACAGTGTGGAGTGAACGGATGATGCGCACGATCGTGGAACGCTTCGTCGAACAGAGCCCGATGACGATCATGACGCGGCTCGTGCTGCAATGCGCGCTGCATGACGACTGGATCGACAGCGCGGCCGAAGCCGACGAAGAGCCCGACGACGAGTCGATCCGCGAGACGCTGTTCGCGCTGGCGGTCGACGCGATCGCGGCGCTTGCCGCGCGGGCGCAGACGCCGCAGGCGGTGGCCGCAGGCGCGCTGTCCGCGTCCGGCGCCGCCGTGGCCGCGCTCCACGACGGCATGAGCCGATGGCGGGCCGGCTGGGGGCGCGCGCTCGTCAGGGACAGCGTCGACCTGCTGTTGCCCGTCGCGGCGGCGCGGGCCGACGAACGTGCGCGCGCGCTCGGCGGGATGCGGCTGCGCGTGCTGGACGGCGCGGGCGACGGTTGCGCGCCCGGTGCCACTGGCTGCGGTTGCGGCCGTGCCTGCGACGACCCGGCACGCGATGCGGCGATGGGCCTGACCGGCGCACGCGTGCTGCCGGTCTACGATCCGGATCTCGCGATGATCGTCGATCTGCTGCCGGTCGAACGCGGCCGCTCGCATGAACGGGCGTTCGTCGGCGCGCTGCTGGAAACGGTGAGGCCCGGCGAGCTGTGGATCGTCGATGGCCGTTTCGATACCGATGCGATCGTGTCGGGCTGGCCGCGCCGCGGCGGCGCGTTCGTGCTTCGCGACTATGGCAACCCGGCGGCATGCCGGCCGCTAGGCGGCTGGCGCGATGCCGGTCGCCTCGATACCGGGTACCTCCGCGAGCAGGCCGTTGGCATCGCGGGCGACGGCGACGTGGCCGGTACGCTCAGGCGGATCGAATGGCGCGATCACACGCTCGACGGCAGTCCGGGCGCGACGATCGCGGTGCTGACGAACTTGCCGGTCGAGCAGTTCGACGCGTGCCAGGTCATGCAGTTGTCGCGCCGTCGCTGGCGCGACGTGCTGCCGTTGCCGCTCGACCCCGTGCTCGGCGCCACGCTGTTCGGCGGCGTACCTGCGCGTGCGTCGTTGCTCGCGAGCGGCATCGCGGCATTCGCGTACAACGCGTTCAGCGTGATGACGCGTGTCGTCGTCGGCGCGCTCGGCCTTGACGAACGCGACGCGGAACGCGTGCCGGTGCATATCGCCGACAGTGTCGCGGCAACCTATGCGGGGATGATGATCGCGCTGCCGCCGGGCTGGTGGCGGCGCTACGATCAGCTACCGGCGACGACGCTCGGCCAGATCGTGCGGATGCTCGCGGTGCACGTCGATCCGCGCAGCGAGCGGCGCAAGCGCCGCGACAACCGGTTGTCCGCGAAGTCGCAGGCGCTGCTGCGCGCGGCGACGCTCGAACACCTGCTGCACGACGACGGCGGCGATCCGGCCGCGAACGTGTTCAGCCTGCGCACGATCGCGATGGCGACGCGCGACTTCAGCAGCAATCCGTCGAAGGCGTTGCGGCATGCGGGCGAGGCACTCGTGATGGTCACGAAGTACAACCGGCCGATCGCGCTGCTCGTGTCGATCGACGACTGGAACCGGCTGCTGGGCGAAGTGCGCGAGACGAATCTCACGCGGCTGTCGTTCGACTGCGCGGCAGCGCAGGGTGTGCGTTCCGTCGCGTTGAGCGAATCGTCGCTGAACTAGCCTGCGGTTCGCGCTGCCTAGGGCCTGTTCCCGCTAATAACGGGCTTGCGCTGGCCCCCAGAAGGGCCGAGCGCAAGGACTGCGACGAAGCGAATACTCGACGTATTCGCGAGGAGCATGACGCGGCGATCGGCCCTTCTGGGGGCCAGCCCCACGAATGTTTTTTTCCAAACAGGGGAACGTGCCTTGCCGGCCGCATTGCGGCGTCGCGCGTCGCTTGTTTGGCGCGGCCAAACGGCGCTCCTTGCTTCTTGCACTGCGACCGGCAAGGCACGTTCGCAAGCCCGTTATTAGCGGGAACAGGCCCTGGTTCAGCTCGTGAGCCGATGGACCCAGATCACCGACGTCCACGTGAAATTGCCGCTGCCGTAGCGCGCGATCAGCGTGTCGACGCGCGCGTTGATGCGTGCCGAATGCACGCGGCAATGCACGAGGAAGTAGATGCTGTTGACGCCGACGGCCGATCCGTCCGGCAGCGTCGGATTGCCGCCGCGCGCGGGCAGCAGGTATTCGGCGATGTCGCCGGTGCTGACGAAGTACGCGGTGGCGCGCCGGTCGACGAGCCGCTTGGCCTGGCTGGCCGACAGGGTCGGAATCGCGGCGACCAGCACGGGCTCGGCCGCGGTATTGGCGTTGACGGTGGTCAGGTCCGGCAGGATCGTCGCGAACGGCGCCAGCGTGTCGATCGCATGCGCGTCGTAGCCGGGGATGCGCGCGAGATCGTCGATGGAAACGAGTTGCAGCGGCCAGCCGTCGGGGCCGTTCGTGTCGCGCAGCGAGCGCAGCATGTAGTCGGCCGTCAGCTGGGCGAGCGCGGGATCGAGCGATAGCTGGCCGAGCAGCCGCCGATACGCCAGCACGCCTTCGCCGTTGGCCTGCCACGGCTTGCCGGGCGCGACGCGCGACACGAGGTTGGTCAGGTTGAAGCGCGCCTGCGCATCCTCGACATGGCCGGAAATCCACGCGCGCGACAGTTCCGCGTTGACGGCCGCGGCGTCGGGCGGCAGCAGGTCCGCAAGCTGCACGTCGGCGGCCGGCGACGACCACGGCTGGCCGACGAACGTGACGTTCGACGTCGCGCTCTGTGCGCGCAGCGTCGCACGCGCCCATTCGACCGCCGCGCGCTCGACCCACATCGTCTGCGTCGCGAGCCGCTGGTTCTCCACGTCGCGCGTCGCGACCTGCTGGCGCCACAGCACGCTTGCCGCGAGCGTGGCGGCCAGCGCGACGACGAGCAGCACCGTCACGATCGCGATACCGCGTTCGCGCGGCGCTCGCGCATTCCCGAACCTTCCGTCTCGATGCATTCGCTTGGCTCCCGCAATGGCGCGCGACGGCGCTCAGTCGACGAACGCCAGCCACGCGTGTGCGATGCTCGCATGCGCAGATGACGTGACGCCGAACATCGCGGTGAGCCCGGCCACCCAGAACGCGAGCGTCGCGGCATGTGTGCCGTCGGCGCTCACCGCGAGTGGACCGACCAGCGACGCGATCGAATGCGAGCGCCACAGCAGCAGCACGAACAGCGCGCAGCCGACCGCCATCGCGACGAAGAACAGGTAAAGCGCGACCGTCGAACGCCGCGTGAACGGCGTGCGGTGATGGCGCTGGTTCGCCGCGACGATCGCGGCGCCGTTTGCGACCGGCACGATCGCCATCGCGAGCATCCAGAACAGCGGCTGATCGCTCGACGCGTTGATCAGCAGCAGCGTGCCGATCGTCCAGATCGGCGGCGCGAGCAACGTGAGCACGACCCACGACACCAGATGCCAGGCCAGCCAGGGCGCGCGCCAGCGCAACGGGCGCCGTGCCGCGGCAAAGGCGGCGGACGGCCGCCGGCCGGCGGTCGCGGCATCGCCGGCAAGGCGCCCGGCGAGCCACCGTACGAACATCGTGGCGAATGACATGGAGGAATCCCGTCGTTGACGTGTTTGGTTTTTACCCAATAGCTAGGACGAAGCGAGCGGCCACAAACCGCAGGATTTCGCATGACCGGGACGTTTCCTGCGGCGCCGCATCACGAAGGCGGTGCGCGGAAACGGTCTCGCACGCATCTCGTGAATATCTTCAGTGGAATGTCACAAAAACTTCCCGGTTGAAACCTGAGGATTGTCGTGCCGCACGAAAGGGCAACGCGCCAGGCGCGTCGCCTTCGGAGCGGCAACACGTTTGCCGGCGATCGCGCACGAGCGCGACGTCCACGAGCCTTGACGGCCATGGCGGACGAAACGCACACGAAACGGGGGCCACGCACATTCCTGCGCAACGTCCCGCGCGATTCGCGCGGGCTGCCGTTGCGCGCGCATTGCAGGCCGCACGCTGGCGGCCGTGTCTCGCTTCGGGCGTCGCGTCGGACGGCCCGCAAAAAAAAGTTTGCGGCAATGCGCGCCCGGTTCCGTCTAGGTAGGTGAGAGCGGCGACTCGAGCGCCGCACACGATCGTCGTTGCCGACCGACGCAGCAGTGCCGCTGCGTCGTCAGGTGGCCGATCGTGACGATGCGCGCCGGAGGTTGCGGGTTTTCCGGATTCGCTTCGTCCTTTCCGGTAGATGCGTCGAGCGCACCGGGTACGGGAATCGGGAAAGGCATCGAGCAAATAATGCTAAGGATGACGAATAAATCGTCATCAAAGTGAAACAGGCATTTGATAGCGGAGCAAGCGGCTGGCGCGGTGCGCTTCGTTGCGATCCGGAACAACAAAGGGGAATGGCGCATGCCGCCGAGAGTAGACCGCAAGTCACGCGAACGATGGCGGCTGAAGTGCCGATGCCTGGCCGGCGCCGTGCTGGTCGGAGGGCTGGGCCTCGCGCCGGGCATTCATGCGCAGGAAGCCGCACCGGCCGCGAAGACGGCCCCGCAGACGTTCGACGTGAATGCCTTCGTGGTGCGCGGCAACACGACGTTGCCGACGCTCGAGATCGAGAAGGCCGTGTATCCGTTCGAAGGTCCCGGGCGGACGCTCGCCGACGTGAATGCGGCACGCGACGCATTGCAGAAGGCGTACCAGGAGCGCGGCTACCAGTCAGTCGTCGTCGAGCTGCCGCAGCAGCAGGTAAAGAACGGCGTGATCCTGCTGCAGGTGGTCGAGGCGAAGGTCGGCCGGTTGCGCGTCGACGGCGCGCAATACAACTCGCCGCAGAACATTCGCGACGCGGTGCCCGCGCTGGCCGAAGGCCAGGTGCCCGATTTCAACCAGGCGCAGCAGCAGCTCACCGACCTGAACCGCTCGGCGGACCGGCAGGTGATCCCGGTGCTCAAGCCGGGCGCGATGCCGCAGACGGTCGATGTCGACCTGAAGGTCGACGATCACAGCCCGCTGCACGGCACGCTCGAACTGAACAACGACAACAGCCCCGGCACGTCAACGCTGCGCACCAGCGCGAGCCTCAGCTACTCGAATCTGTGGCAACTCGGCCACGTGATTTCCGGCACCTATGTGCTCGCGCCGCAGCATCCGAACGACGCGCGTGTCTACGCGTTCTCGTATCTCGCGCCGATCAAGGATTCGCGCTGGAGCTTCCTCGCGACGGTCGTGCACTCGGACAGCAACGTCGCGTCGGTCGGCAATACCAACGTGCTCGGCAAGGGCACGACGTTCGGCTTCACCGCGATCTATTCGCTGCCGGCATCGGAAACCTACGCGCATTCGGTCAGCGTCGAGATCGACCGCAAGCATTACGACGAGAACGTGTCGCAGCCGGGCCAGGGAATCTCGACGGCGCCGCTCACCTACGTGCCGGTGACGCTGTCGTACAACGGCCAGCTGAGCCTGAAGAACTCGCAGACGTCGTTCTCCGCGTCGATGACGACGAACATCCGCGGCCTCGGCAGCGACTGGGGCGCATGGGACAACAAGCGCTACAACGCGACGCCCGATTTCGTGTACGGCAAGTTCGACGTCAACCACACGCAGCGCTTCGCGAACGACATGCAGGCCAATGCGCACGTGAACGCGCAGATCTCGAACTCGCCGCTCGTGTCGAGCGAGCAGTTCGCCGCGGGCGGGATGAACAGCGTGCGCGGCTACATGCAGGCCGAGAACACGGCCGACAGCGGCGTGATCGCGTCGCTCGAAGTGCGCAGCCCGTCGCTCGCGAAGTGGCTCGGCGGCGCGGTCGGCAGCCGCCTGAACGAGTGGCGCTTCCACGCGTTCTTCGATGCCGCGCACCTGTGGCTGCTGAGCCCGCTGCCGGAGCAGACGTCGCGTTTCAACCTGATGAGCGTCGGCGTCGGCACACGGCTGCAGATCATGAAGTATGCGAGCGCGGATTTCGAGGCCGGGTGGCCGCTGAAGGCGGGCGTCTATACGCGGCAGTACAGCCCGCGGTTCGATTTCTACGTAAGGCTGGGGTTCTGACGGATTTTTTTTGACCGTGCCGGGGCGAAGCGACGAGCGCGGCGCCCGCACATTCGGGGAGTGGATCGTGAAGCGAGTCTTGTTTTTCCTGTTGGCGGTGATGCTCGGCGTGCTGCCCGGCATCGCGAACGCATGGTGGCAGAACGACTGGTCGTACCGGAAGGCGATCACGATCGACGCGAGCGCGAAGGGCGCGAATCTCGCCGAGTCGGCCGGCCGCGTGCCGCTGCTGATTCGCCTGCACTCGGGCAACTTCCAGTTCGACGGGCTGGCCGACAACGGCGCCGATATCCGCTTCGTCGCCGCCGACGACAAGACGCCGCTGAATTACCACGTCGAGCAATACGATCCGGTGCTCGGCGTCGCACTGATCTGGGTCGACATTCCGAAGATGCCGGCCGGCGCCGCGGAGTCGATCTGGATGTACTACGGCAACAAGAAGGCGCCGGACGGCAGCAAGCCGGCCGAGACCTTCGATGCCGACTACACGCTCGTCTACCACTTCAACGGCGCGGCGGGTGCGCCGCCGAAGGATATGACCGCGTACGGCAACAATGCGCAGAACGCATCGTTCCGCACGGTCGAGGACGGCATCGTCGGCAAGGGCGCACGGTTCGACGGCAGCGGGTCGCTGACGCTGCCGGCGAGCCCGTCGCTGAACCTGGCTGCCGGCGGCAGCTTCACGTTCAGCGCGTGGGTGAAGCCGTCGGCGCTGGCACCGAACACGCTGCTGTACAGCCGCCGCGACGGTGCGAACGCGCTGCTGATCGGCCTCGACAACGGCGTGCCGTTCGCGCAGGTCGACGGCGCCGCCAACAGCACGGCGCCGGTGCGGACGCCGGCCGCCGCGCCGGTCGCCGCGAACCAGTGGACGTATCTGGCCGTCACGGCCGACGGCAAGAACCTGACCGTCTACGTGAACGGCAAGCAGGCCGCGCAGGTCGCGGCGACGCTGCCCGCGCTGAACGGCGTGGCGACGATCGGCGCGGATGCGGCCGGTGCACCGGCCGGGCTGGCCGCCTACACGGGCGCGCTCGACGAACTGCGGTTGTCGAAGATCGCGCGCTCGCCGGCCGCGCTCGCCGTCGATGCGCTCGCGCAGGGCTCGGAATCGAAGCTGGTCGCGTATGGCGCCGACGAGAAGCAGTCGGGCTTCGGCTTCGGTTACTTCGGCGTGATCGTGCAGTCGGTGACGGTCGATGCGTGGGTCGTGATCGCGATCCTGCTCGGCATGGCAGTCGTGTCGTGGGTCGTGATGTGGACGAAGGCGCGTTACGTCGGCACCGTCGACAAGGCGAACCTGTATTTCGTGCAGCGCTTTCGCGAAGTGGCCGGACGTCACCTGGTCGGTCTCGCGCATGTCGACGAAGCGAGCGACGACGGTCGCCGGCTGTACCAGTCGTCGCTGTACCGGCTGTACAAGGCCGGCGTGCATGAAATCCACAGCCGCGTGGACGGCAACGGCCGCACGGTGATCACGTCCGAATCGATCGAGGCGATCCGCGCGTCGATGGACGCGACGCTCGTGCGCGAGAACCAGCGGCTGTCGAAATCGATGGTGCTGCTGACGATCGCGATTTCGGGCGGCCCGTTCCTTGGCCTGCTCGGCACGGTGGTCGGCGTGATGATCACGTTCGCGGCGATCGCGGCAGCCGGCGACGTGAACGTGAACGCGATCGCACCGGGTATCGCGGCCGCGCTGCTCGCGACGGTGACGGGCCTGTTCGTCGCGATTCCCGCGCTGTTTGGCTACAACTACCTGCTGATCCGCAACAAGAACGTGACCGCGAACATGCAGGTGTTCGTCGACGAATTCGTCACGCGCCTCGCCGAAGCGCATCGCACGCCCGATCACGCGGTGCTGGCCGACTGACCGCACTGAACGCACGCAGGAGATCACCATGCAGGTTCAGGACGACGACAAGCCGTACGACGACATCAACATCACGCCGATGCTCGACCTCGCGTACGTGCTGCTGATCATCTTCATCATCATGACGACCGCGTCGGTGCAGGGCATCAAGGTCGATCTGCCGAAGGCGAGCTCGTCCGCGAGTCTCGCGAAACCGAAGACGAAGGCGATCACGGTCGCCGATTCGGGGCAGGTCTTCCTCGATGCGTACCCGGTGACGATGGACGAGCTCGAGAGCCGGCTGCGTACCGAGAAGGCGACCAATCCGGAATTCCCGATCGTGCTGAAGGGCGACGCGGCCGTGCAGTACCAGAAGGTCATGGACGTGCTCGACCTGCTGCGCCGCCTCGACCTGTCGCAAGTCGGTCTCGTGACCGGCAGGGCGAAGCAGGGTTAGGGCGCGCAATGGAAATGACCTACAACGGCGGCCCGCCGGACAAGGGCCCCGGCCGCTACGTGAAGCCCGTCGTGATCGCGCTCGTGCTCGCGGGGCTGGCCGCGCTGATCTGGCGTTTCGCGGGCGATACCGCGGGCGTGAAGCGCGTGAGCGCGCCGCAGGTGACGACGGTGATCCCGTTGCCGCCGCCACCGCCGCCGCCGAAACAGAAGCCGCCACCCGAGAAGGTGAAGGAAGAGGTCAAGACGCCGATCGACCGGCCGACGATCGCGCCGAAGCCGTCCGAAGCGCCGAAGCCGTCGGACAACCAGCCGAAGCAGATGACGATGAATGCCGATGCGCAGGCCGGCAGCGACAACTTCGGCATCGGCGCGGGCGACGGCTCCGGAATGATCGGCAGCGGCGGGGGCGGCAAGTTCGGCAATGCGAGCTACGCGCAATACATGGTGTACGTGCTGCAGCGCGCGATCGAGCAGGACAAGGGCGTGCAGGAGGCCGGCGGCGCGCGCTTCGCGGGCAACCTGAACCTGTGGATGGATCCGTCGGGGCGAATCACGAAGGTGACGATCGCGCAGTCGACCGGCGACGCGAAGATCGATGCGGCCGTGGTCGCGGCGGTCGAAGCGCTCGGCAAGGTCGACGAGGCGCCGCCACCCGCGACCGCGTATCCGGTGCTCGTCAAGCTCCAGGGACGCAAGCCGGCATGACGACGCTGACGATGCGCGCGCGAAACGACGAAAGAATCATGGGGCAGCGCCATCGCACGGTTGCTGCCGGAAAAGAAACGAAAATTGTTCGGAGTGCTCGATGATTCGTAAGATGAACGGACGGGGTGGGGTGCCCCGCAACGGCGCGCTGCCCGCGCGCCTGTCGCGCGTCGGCGCGGCGGTGCTGACGCTCGGGCTGACGTGCGCGTCCGCCGCGCACGGGCAGTCGCTCGAAGCGCAGGCGGCATCGGGGAAGGCCGCGCCGACGGAGAGCGTGGTGATCAACCTGATCAACCTGCTGGTCAAGCGCGGCGTGCTCACGCAGCAGAACGCGAACGAGCTGATCAGCGAGGCACGCACGGAAGCCGTGCAGGCGAGGGCCTCGCGAGGGGCCGGCGCACCCGTGGTAGCCGGCGCCGGTGTGGTCAACCCGCCGACGCAGCCGGGCGACGTCGCGGTGCCGTACGTGCCGCAGCTCGTGCGCGACCAGATCCGCGACCAGGTGAAGCAGGAAGTGATCGCGCAGGCGAAGGCCGAGAACTGGGCGCAGCCGAACACGTTCCCCGACTGGGTGTCGCGCATCAAGCTCGACGGCGATCTGCGCGTGCGCGACGAATACCATTTCTACGGCAGCCGCAACGCGAACAACGTGACGAACTTCGCGGCGATCAACCAGGGCGGCGGGTTCGACATCAACCCGAACACCAACACGACGCAGCTGCCGACGCAGAACACCACGCAGAACCGCAACAACCTGCTGCGCTATCGCGCGCGGCTCGGCGTGACGGCGACGCTGTCCGACGACATGATCGCCGGCATCCAGCTCGCGAGCGGCAACGACAACGGGCCGGTGTCGACCACGTCGACCGCCGGCGGCGGCTTCGCGAAGAAGAACATCTGGCTGAACAAGGCGTTCTTCGCGTACAAGCCGACGTCGTGGCTGAACCTGACGGCCGGCCGTTTCGACAATCCATTCTTCAAGTCGGACCTGGTGTTCTCCGACGACCTGATGATGGACGGGCTCGCCGCGAACCTGCGCCATGCGCTGCCGTGGAATCCCGACGTCACGCTGTTCGGCACGCTCGGCGTGTTCCCGATCCAGTACACGAGCGAGAACTTCCCGTCGAACAGCACCGACAAGGCTGGCAGCGACACGAAGTGGATGTTCGGCGCGCAGTTCGGCGCGGACTGGAAGATCGATGCGAAGAACCGGCTGCGCGGCGCGGTCGCGTACTACGACTTCCAGAACATGCGCGGCACGCTGTCGTCACCGTGCGCGCTGGGGCAAGGCCCGACGAACTGCAGTACCGACAACGAGGCGCCGACGTTCATGCAGGGCGGCAATACGCTGATCGCGCTGCGCAACATCGTGCAGAACCCGCAACTTGCGCCGGGGATGACGCCGCAGCCGCAGCTCTTCGGGCTCGCGTACAACTACCGGCTGCTGGACCTGAAGGCGCAGTGGGATACGGTGGTGGCCGATCGCTTCAAGCTGCGCCTGGACGGCGAATACGTGCGCAACCTCGCGTACAACGACAACAAGGCATTCGCCGCGGCGTCGCTGCCGGTCAACAACTACGAATCGACGTCGGTGAACGCGACGCGCGCCGACTACCGCAGCGGGCCGAACGGCTTCCTCGCGAAGGCGACGATCGGCGAGCCGGAGCCGCGCGAGAAGGGCCAGTGGAACTTCTCGATCGCGTACAAGTACCTGCAGCCGGACGCCGTGCTCGACGCGTTCAACGATCCCGATTTCCATCTCGGCGGCACCAATGCGCGCGGCTACGTGCTCGGCGCCGCGTATGCGGTCGCACGCGACACGTGGGTGTCGGCCCGCTACCTGAGCTCGAAGGAAGTGTACGGGCCGCCGGTATCGATCGACGTGCTGCAGATCGAGCTCAATGCTCGCTTCTGACCGGAGCCGCGAATGAACACCACCTTTCGCACGATGTTCTCGGCCGGCGTGGCCGGCGCGCTGCTGTTCGCGGCCGCCTGCGCGCACGCGCAGAGCATCGAGGACAAGCTGCGCAGCCAGTTGCGCTCGACCGTGCAGGAGCTGCGCCAGCTGCAGGACAACCAGGCGCAATTGCAGACCGACAAGGCGGCGGCCGAGAAGCAGCGCGACGACGCGCTCGCGCAACTGAAGGCGCTGCAGGGGCAACTCGCGACGGCGCGCGGCGATTCGGGCGCCGAGGCGGCCGCGAAGCGCGCGCTCGCGCAGGAGCGGGCGGGCCGCGAGCAGGACGCGAAGTCGCTGGCGAAATACAAGTCGTCCTACGAGGATCTGCTCGCCGTGTCGCGTGCCCGCGATGCGCAGCACACGCAACTGCAGAAGGATGTTGCCGCGCGTGACACGCAACTGAAAACCTGCCAGGCACACAATGCCGACCTGTATCGCGTGGGGCACGAGATTCTCGACGCGTACGAGCATGTCGGGTTCGGCACGCTGTTCTCGTCGCGGCAGCCGTTCGCGCAATCGGCGCGCGTGAAGTACGACGATCTCGCGCAACGCTACGGCGATGCGCTGTATGCGGGCAAGTACGACCCGGCTGCGCGCCCGGCCGTCGCGGTGCCGGCATCGGCCGCATCCGCGAATGCGCAGTGAACGCGGTTCCGGCGCCGGGCATCAACCGATCGATTCGATGAATACGGGGAAGACAGACATGCAAGACAAGCAACCGAACGCCGGCGACGAACGCGCGGCACACGATGCGCCGATCGAAGCGATCAGCGCCGACCGCCTGGCCGACGTGCTGCGCCGCGCGGGCTACCGCGTGACGGCGGCCGAGCAGAACGGCACGGTGCAACTGATGAGCGCGAGCCAGGGCATCGGTTTCGCGGTGCGCTTCGGCAATCCGGCCACCGCGCCGGCGTCGCAGGGCACCGATGCCGAAGCCGCCGCGCAGCCGTACATCGACTACACGCTGTCGTGCGTGCTGCAGGTGCAGGGCGAATTGCCGACCGAACTCGTCGCGGACTGGAACCGGACCAAGCGCTTCGCGCGTCTCGCGAGCCACGGGCCGTTTCTCGCGCTGGAGATGGACGTGGTCGTCGCGGGCGGCGTGTCCGAGCGCTACCTGTGCTCGACGATCGAGCTGTGGGACCGGCTGATCCAGGAATTCCTGCTGCACCTGCGCAATCGTCCGGCCATGGCCGAGCAGGACGCGGCGCGGGCGGCGGCGAGCGAACCCGTCAGCGCATCGGCCGCCGGAGCGGCCACCGAGGCGGCTGGAATCGAGGCTGCCGCGCAGTCATGATCGCCGTGAGCCGGATCGGCGCCGTGTGCGCCGGCACGGCGTCCGCATTTCAAGAACAATCGAGAGGGCCGTCGAACGATGATGACGAAAATGAAGGTGCTGGCAATGGTTGCAGCCGGTCTCGTGCTGGGTGCGCCGCTCGTTGCGTACGCACAGGACGACGTGATCGCGAATGCCGCGCAGGCGTCAGTCACGCAGGCCGACATCGCGGGTCTGCTGAAGGCGGTGAGCCCGGAAGGGCGCGAACGCCTCGCGGCCGATCCCGCGGCGCTGGACCAGGTCGTGCGTTCGACGCTCGCACAGAAGGCCGTGCTGGCCGAAGCGAAATCGAAGGGCTGGGACAAGCAGGCCGAGGTGCAGGCGGCCGTCGAGCAGGCGCGGCGCGATATCGTCGCGCGCAGCTATCTGACGTCGGTGAACGCGCCGCCGGCCGACTATCCGTCGGACGCGGAGATCCAGTCCGCGTATGACGCGAACCGCGCCGCCTTCACCGCGCCGCGCGCGCTGCACGTCGCGCAAATCTACATCGCGGTGCCGCCGAATGCGGATGCCGCGACGCTCGACAAGGCGCGCAAGCAGGCGGCCGATCTCGCGAACCGCGCACACAGCGGCGATTTCGCGGCGCTTGCGAAAGCGAATTCACAGGACAAGGCGAGCGCCGCGAACGGCGGCGATCTCGGTTTCGTGCCGGACGCGTTGATGGTGCCGGCCGTCCGGCAGGCGGCCGACGCGCTGAAGCCGGGCCAGGTCTCCGCGCCGATCCAGACGCCGGCCGGTTTTCATGTGGTGAAGCTGATCGACGTGCGCGCGGCCGCGCCGCGCCCGCTGGCCGACGTGAAGGAGCAACTGCGCGCGATGCTGCGCGCGCAGCGCACGCAGCAGAATGCGCAAGCGTATCTCGCGAAGCTGGCCGCGAATGCGCCGATCAACGAAGACGCGCTGAAGAAAGCGCTCGCGTCCGCCCGGTAGGCGCGCTCATGGCACCTGTCCGTTCGACGCCGCGCGTCGAGGCGCCCGACGCACGCACGCCGGGGCGCCGCCGCCCGGCCGCCGCCGCCGACCGTCCGCGTATGCCGAAGGCGAACCCGTGGCCGGGCCGGCCCGGCGAATGGCCGACCCATTGCCCGCTGTGTTTCGGCGCGCTGGAGCCGTTGCCCGGTGCGGGCGGTTATGCGCGGCACCGGAGCACGCGCTGCTCCGCGCAGTGCGTGCTCACCACGCGCCAGTATCAGCCGGAGGAACTGGCAATACGCGGCTCGCGCGACGTGCAGGTCGCGGCGCTGCATCGCGAGCGCTTTATCGCACATTGGCAGCGTCACTACACGCTGATGCGCCGTGTGTGGCCCGCGCTCACGATCGGGCGTTTCATCGCGGTGGTCGCATGCGTGGACGTTGCGGATATCTGGTCGTACCGGATGTTGCGCGACGACGATCTCGCGGCCGTGCTGCTCGTGCTGGCCGGCTTCCTGCGCGTGCCGGATGCGCCGGACACCGATGCGCGCACGCCCACGGTGCGCTGGGTGAGGTTCTGGTTCGACGCGAGCGTGCGCGACGTCGGCGATCTGTGGACGGCCGGCAATGACGCGCCGCCGCTGTTTCGCGTCGACTATCGGGAACCGCTTGTCACGCCGTATCCGACCGGCGCGCAGGTGCAGGCGTGGCAGCCGGTCGACGGCATGCGCGATGCATGGGTGCGGCACGCCGATGCGCATGAGCCGGCCGTCGACGCGACCGATCGCGCGGCATTCGCGCGTTTCCTGGCGCGCGCGCCGGTGTCGGGTACGAACGTATGAGTGCGGCGGCGCAAGCGCGATGGCGTTATCTCTGAAGGAGGCGCGGATGAAGATGCGACGAGACGGAATCGCGACGATCGTCTGCCTGCTGCTGGCGGCCGGCGCACACGCGCAGGGCAGCCGCGCGGCGGCGCCGGCGAATGCAGGGTCGGCAACGAAGCCGGTGTGCGTCGATGCGGAAGTCGACGGCAAGCGCGCGCTGTCGTACGACTGCCTGAGCCAGCAGCTGAAGCCGAAGGCCGATCCGCAGACCGGGGCATCGCAAACGGATTCGGAGCGGCTGTCGAAACAGCCGTCGAACCGTCTCGGCACGTTCAACCTGTCGACCGAGCAGAACCGCTTCGGTTCGAACTGGGGCCGGTCGGTGACGCCGCAGCGACCCGATGCGCCGGTCGCGGTACCGCCGAAGTGACGCAAGCGATTGCGATCGCGGCGCGGACATCGACGAGGAACAGCGACATGAAAGCGGGCAAGCATACGGGCCGGACGAGGGTGCTGCGGGCGATCGCGGGCGGACTCGCGTTCGCCTGCGCGTGTGCGACGGCACCGGCCGCCGAGCGGCCCGCGCAGGCCGGTGCCGCCCCGCCGACCGTCGCGCTGCCGAACTTCGCCGCGCTGGTCCGGCGCGTCGGCCCGGCCGTCGTCAACATCAGCGTCACGCGCGAAGTCACGCAGATGGGCATCCAGTTGCCGCCCGGCATCGCGCCCGATCATCCGCTCGCGCCGTTTCTCGCGCGGCGCGTGATCGGCAACCGCGAGGAAGTGAGTCTCGGCTCCGGCTTCATCGTCAGCGCGGACGGCGTGATCCTGACCAACCGGCACGTGGTCGGCGATGCGACCACCATCGACGTGAAGCTGACCGACAAGCGGCAGTTCAAGGGGCGCGTGATCGGCAGCGATCCCGTGTCCGATGTCGCGGTGATCCGCATCGACGCGCACAACCTGCCGGTCGTCGCGACCGGCGACCCCGCGCGCACCGAAGTCGGCGACTGGGTGATGGCGATCGGTTCGCCGTACGGGTTCGCGAATACGGTCACGCAGGGCATCGTCAGCGCGAAATCGCGTTCGTTGCCCGGCGAGCGCGCGATTCCGTTCATCCAGACCGACGTGCCGATCAACCCCGGCAATTCGGGCGGCCCGCTGTTCGACCTCGGCGGCCGCGTGATCGCGATCAACTCGATGATCTTCTCGAAGACGGGTGGTTATCAGGGGCTCGCGTTCGCGATTCCGATCGACATCGCGCTCGACGTGAAGGACCAGTTGCTGCGGACCGGCAAGGTCACGCGCGGCCGGCTCGGCGTGGCCGTGCAGGAAGTGAGCCAGGCGCTCGCGCGTTCGTTCGGCCTCGCGAGCCCGGACGGCGCGCTGATCACGATGGTCGAAGCGGACGGCCCGGCCGCTCACGCGGGCCTGCAGGCGGGCGACGTCGTGCTCACGGTCGACGGCAAGCCGGTCGCCGAATCGGCCGACCTGCTCGGCACGGTCGCCGGCATGCGCGCCGGGCGGCAGGCCGACCTGCTCGTGTGGCGCGCGGGGCGGGCGATGCACGTGATCGCGACGGTCGGCGCGTTCGACAGCGGCACGGCATCGGCCGGCGGCGAGCAAGGGCCCGCGCGGTTCGGGCTCGCGCTGCGCGCGGCGACCGAGCAGGAACGCCAGCGGCTCGGCGTCGGCCAGGCGCTCGTCGTCGAGCAGGCGAGCGGCCAGGCTGCCCGCGCGGGTTTGCAGCCCGGCGACGTCGTGCTGTCGGTCAACGGCACGCCGGTCGCGAGCATCGGCGCGCTGATGACCGAGATCGACGCCGCGCACGGCAACGTCGCGCTGCTCGTCCAGCGTGGCGGCACGCGGCTGTATGTGCCGATCGAAATCGGTTGAGCGGGCGCGGCAACGCGGCACGTGAGCGAATCGTCGAAACGGGAGGCGGGATGAAGCGATTGCAGAAGTGGGGTGCGTCCGGGTGGCTGCGGGCGATCGCCGTCGGATATGCGCTGGTCGTGGGGGCCACGCCGGCCGTCGCGCAGACGGCCGACGTGCCGCAGACGTGGATCCGTTATGGCCAGCTCGCCGGCCAGCAGTTCCAGGCGTGGCTCGAAGCGGACGGCGATGCGGCCGACCGGCTGCACCGTTACCTCGAGGCGCGCGTGCTGAATGCGAGCGCCGATGCGCCGCCGCCCGCGATCGTCGTGCGCGCGTGGATCGGCGCGAGCGGTGCGGTCACGCGCGTCGAATTCGCGTCGCTCGGCGACGCCGACGCGGACGCGACGCTGCGGCAACTGCTCACGGCCGGCCCGCTCGCGGAGCCGCCGCCGCCCGACATGCTGCAGCCGTTGCGCGTGCGCCTGCGGCTCGCGCCGAATCCTGACGCGGCAGCCGCCGCCGCACCGGCATCGGCGGTACGCACGCCGTGACGCTCGGAGGCGGAAGCCGAAGCGTGGCCGATGCCGGTGGATATCGTAATAAGATATGAGGTTATTGCGTTGGCAGGACGCTGACGACCCTTTTCGTCAAAAGGAGCTACCCATGCAACTGACCCAGTTAGGCGGACATGTCGCCCAATCCGGTTTCCCCGAACGGCAGAAACATGCGCAAGCGCTGATGTTCGGCATGGCCAACATCAACGAGTACGTGTCCGCCGGCGTTTGTTACGACGCCGCGGCCTATGTCAGGTACCTGCTGCGCGGCGACGCGATGATCGCGCCCGGTGCGCTGCTCGACACGGTCGGCCAGCTCTGGAGGACGCGCTTCAACTTCGAGGCCGGCGATCAGTGGGACGGGCGCGCCAGCATTCCGGCGGGAACCGCGGTCGGCTTCTCCCGGAACGGCAATGTCTTTCATGCGGCGATCGCGGTCGGCGGCAGCCGGATCCGGGCGGTAAACGGCGGCCGTCTGGGCAGCGGATGGCTGTATGCGGTCGATCTTGCACGGGAACTCGCGCCGGATGCGGCCGGCGGCTTCACGTACGACCGCGCGAACATCCGGGTGCATCTGTCGCGCCTGTAGGCAACCCGGCATCGAATTCCGTGCCGGCCGCCGTCCTTCGGCCGCTCGCGGCGCGCACGGACCGGGCGGCGGTTTCCCGCCGTTCGGCGATTTCCGCATGGCGTCGCGCTGTCCATCGCTGCTATCCTCTCGACCGTGAATGACTCTTCATGGGGTCGCGGATGCGCATGCTGCGTCGCGGCGATGCGCGCGGGTACGAGCCTGCGTGCGCGCTGAGGTAGCATGACTGAATATCCACGATGATCCATGGCCTGTTTCGTGACTGATTTCCTTCCGTCCATGTCCACATGGTCAAGACAACGATGAGCGGCGCTCCCGAATCTGCGTCGCCCGGCGACGACGAATCGTCCGGCGGCGCGTCGTCCTATCTGGTGCCGGGGCTCGAACGCGGGCTGCGGATTCTTGCCGAATTCTCCGCGCGCGAGCCCGTGCTCGGCGCGCCCGAATTGTCCAAGCGCATCGGCATCCCGCGCACGACCACGTTCCGTCTGCTGCAGACGCTCGAGGCGCTCGGCTTTCTCGAGCGCGTGAACGGCGACCGCTATTTCCGGCTCGGCGTCGGCGTGCTGCGGCTCGGCTTCGAATACCTGAACTCGCTCGAACTGACCGATCTCGGCGCACCCGTGCTCGAACGGCTGCGCGATTCCACGGGCTTCTCGACGCACCTGCTGATCCGCGACCAGCGCGACGTCGTGTTCGTCGCGAAGGCACAGAGCAACACATCGATGTTCGGCTCAGTGAAGGTGCATGTCGGCACGCGCTTGCCCGCGCATGCGACCGTGCACGGCCATGTACTGATGGGCGACCTGACGCGCGATGCGTTGCGTCAGCTCTATCCGGAAAAGCGGCTCGAACAGTTCACCGAGCGCACGCCGGGCACCGTCGACGAACTGTACGAACGCGTGCGTCAGTACGCGCGGCTCGGCTACGCGGTCAGCGAGGCGGCATTCGAGAGCGGTATTTCGGCTGTCACGGCGCCGGTGCGCGATCATTCGGGCTCGATCGTCGCGGCAATCACCGCGACGGTGCCGCGCTCGGAGATCGGCGAGGCCGGCGAGAAGGAGCGGCTCGTCGAAGCCGTGTGCGGCGCGGCGGTCGACCTGTCGCAGCGGCTGAACTATCGTCCGCTCGAAAGCGATCCGACCTTCGCGCACGCACGCCACAAGGTCGCGATGTTCTGATCGCGCCGACGCGCGGCCGGCCGGGCCGCCGTCGTGCTCACGCGCCCGGTGCGGGCAGGCCGTGCACGAGCAGCGCGAGCGTGTCCGCGCCCGCGTGGCGATCCACGGAAATCGCCTGGTACTCCGGCGACTCGATGAACCGGCGCGCTGCTGCTTCGTCGGGAAACGACATCAGCACCACCTTGTTCCGGTCCCATTCCCCCTCGAGCGTCACCGGCGCGTCGTCGGCCGCGAGCAGGCGGCCGTCGAACCTGCGAAATACGTCCATGAAGCGCGCCTGATACCGGTCGTATGCATCGCGCTGCGTGAAGCGAAGTTGCGCCAGCAAGTAGACGGCCACGTTCGTCTCCGTTCATCGGAATCCGCTGATGCTACCCGTTGCCGGCGCGACGCGGACGGCCTCGCCAAAGACAAGAGCGGCCCGCGGGCCGCTCTTGTTTCGTTTCGGGCGCCAAACGCCCGATGCGTGAACCTGCTCAGAACGAGTGGTGAATCCCGGTCAGCACGATCACCTGGTTCGCGGTGCTCGACACACCGGCCGTGAAGAGCGCGGCCTGCGCGCCGCCCGAGCCGTGTTCGACCAACACGTTTGCATAAAGCTGCGTGCGCTTCGACAGCGCATAGATGTCGCCGAGCTCGACCTGCGTCCAGCGGCGGCCGGCCAACGTCGTGGTCGCCGCGCCACCCGCGATCGTGTTGAACGCGCTGCTGCGGTAGTTCACGCCCGCGTCGTAGCTCTGGAACGTGTCCGAAAAACCGTTCGACTGCATCTTCGTGCGGGTGTAGAGGCCGTGCACGAGGAAGTCGCCGAACTGATAGGACGCGCCCGCGCCGATGTTCTCGACCTTGTTCGCGATGTAGCCGTTCGCGGTGTTCTGCCCCTGGAAGGAAGCGATACCGGTCTGGCTGATCAGGATCGAGCGGTCGTGCTCGTTCGAGTAGACGGCCGACGCCTTGAACGGCCCGTTCGCATAGTTCAGCGCAACACCGACCGATTTACCGGTCGAGAAATTCGTCGTGTTGCCGAGCGCCATCGTCGCCGCGGCCGAGAAGCCCGCGTAGGTCGGCGAGCGGTATTTGACCGAGTTGTTGTACGGCACGTTGCCGGTCGCGGCGAGCCCGTCGATGTTGCCGGGGTGGAACGCGTACCAGCTCATCGCGAGGTAGGCCGTGCTGAGCGGATCCAGATAGTCGAACGACAGCGGCGTCTGGCGGCCGAGCGTCAGCGTGCCGTAGCGCTCCGAACTGAGGCCGACGAACGCCGCGCGGTTCCAGATCGTGTTCGCGGTCGCGAACTGGCCGTTGTTCGTATAGAAGCCGTTTTCGAGCTGGAAGATCGCCGACAGGCCGTCGCCGAGGTCTTCCTTGCCCTTCAGGCCCCAGCGATCGGGCTGCGTGTTGCCCTGGATCATCGCCCACTTCGCATGGCCGCCGACGTTGTTCACGTACGCGACGCCTGCGTCCAGGCTGCCGTACAGCACCACGCTGCTCTGCGCCCACGCGCCGGACACGGCGCCCAATCCGATGACTGCTGCTGCTACCGCATGCTTGACCATTTGATCTCCTGACTCTCCAACCTGATGAAAACGTGCCGTGGCGGCATGCGCGGTGACGGCCGGCCGTCGCGCGTGTTCCACCGCCGGGTGGGCATTTTGTATGTTCCATATAAGGAACAGTGTGCCTCTGATGGAATGGAGTATAGAGGCGTCATGCGCGTGATCAAAAATAAATTTTTCGGGACGGATGGGTTCCCGGACGCCGCCCGACACCGGTGCGAGACGCCCACAAAAAGGGCATAACTCCCCGCCACACAACAAAAATTTACATTTGATGGGGTAGGCGGAAGCAATGGTCGACCCGGCGGTCGGTGTTTTCCCTAGGGCATGCAGCTTTTTGTTTTACTCGTGGAAAGTCGCTCCTATAATCACCATCCATAAACTGACGTTCCTAATATGGAACAAAAGAGAAGCAAACCGAGAGTCGATCAGAAGGAAGGGTGTGAGATGTCTGAACAATGGATTTGCGCCGGACACGCCGGCGCGCTGTCGGAAGACACGCCGATCGAGTTCAAACGGACCGACGGCGTCGAAATCGGGATCTACCGCGTCGGCGACGACGTGTATGCGCTCGAGAACGTGTGCCCGCATGCGTACGCGCTGCTCACGCAGGGGTTCGTCGACGAAGGCACGGTCGAATGCCCGCTGCACGAGGCCGTGTTCGACATCAAGACGGGCGAATGCCTGAAGGGTCCGGGCGGACGCGCGCTGAAGCAGTACGCGGTGCGTCTCGCCGGCGAGGAAATCCAGATCAAGGTGGAATGACATGAAAGAAGCGACCGTCAACTTCAATCCCTTCCTGAAGCCGTGGGTGGCGCCGCAGCCGAACAACGTCGCGGGCAAGGGGCAGATCGAGATCCCCGGTCAGGTCGAGAACCGGATCTGGCAGAACCGCAAGGCCGAGCCGACCCAGTACGAGAACGACTTCGGCGATGCGCTCGAACGTGTGTTCGAAGCCGGTGCGACCGAGCTGGACGATGTCGTCGCGGGCCTGAACCGCATCGGTTTTCGCGCGCCGGACGGCACGACGTGGACCCCCGAGCGCTTCCGCGCCGAACTGGCCTCGCTCGCGGAATGACCGCGCCGAGCGCGTGACCGCCGACCCGACGACAACCGCATCCGGAGCACACTGATGACGTCCCCCGTACAACACGCAGCCCAACACGACCCGGTCCGTGACTATCTCGACCGCGGCATCAAGAACTACTGGTATCCCGTCGCGCCGAGCTGGCAGGTGTCGAATGCGCCCGTCGGCCTCACGCGCCTGTCCGAGCAGATCGTGCTGTGGCGCGATCACGAGGGCAAGGTCCACGCGCTGGAAGATCGCTGCCCGCACCGCGGCGCGCGCCTGTCGCTCGGCTGGAACCTCGGCGGCAACATCGCCTGCTGGTATCACGGCATCGAAGTCGACGGCGGCGGCACGGTCAACCGTGTGCCGGCCGTGTCGAACTGTCCGCTCGAAGGCACGACGTGCGTGAAGTCGTATCCGGTCGAAGAGAAGGCCGGCGCGATTTTCCTGTGGTTCGGCGACGAAGCGCACGGCGAGCCGGCGCCGCTGAACCTGCCCGAGGAACTGGTCGCCGACGAATACGCGCACTTCCTGTGCGTGTCGAACTGGAAGTGCAATTACCAGTACGCGATCGACAACGTGATGGACCCGATGCACGGCGCGTACCTGCATGCGACGTCGCACTCGATGGCCGAAGGCGACAAGCAGGCCGACATGCGCGTGCGCAAGACGGAAACGGGCCTGATGTTCGAGAAGATCGGCCAGCGCGACGTGAATTTCGACTGGGTCGAACTCGGCGAAACGGGCTGCCTGTGGATGCGCCTCGCGATTCCGTACAAGCAGAAGTTCGGCCCGGGCGGCAACTTCGGGATCATCGGCTTCGCGACGCCGGTCGACGGCGACAACTGCCAGGTCTACTTCTGGCGCACGCGCAAGGTCGACGGCTGGCAGCGCGACGTGTGGCGCTTCATGTACCGCAACCGCCTCGAAGGGCTGCACTGGGACGTGCTCGAGCAGGACCGCTACGTCCTCGAAAGCCTCGCGCCGCAGGCACGCGATCACGAATACCTGTACCAGCACGACATCGGCGTCACGCGCGTGCGCCGGATGCTGCGCCAACGCGCGCAGGAACACCTGTCCGCGCTCGACGCGCATCGCGCGGCGCAGGCCGCTTCGGAGCCCGCGAATGGCTGAGCTTGCTCCGGTCGTGTCGCTCGCGGGGCGCCGCGTGCTCGTCACGGGCGGCGCGCGCGGTCTCGGCGCGGCGTTCGTGAAGGCGCTCGTCGCGGCGGGTGCGCAGGTCGCATTCGGCGACGTGCTGGCCGACGAAGGCCGCGCGCTTGCCGAGGAGCTCGCGCAAGCCGGCCATGCTGCGCATTTCTTCGCGCTCGACCTGGCCGATCCGGCGAGCGTCGACGCATTCGTCGCGCAGGGCGCGGCGGCGCTCGGCGGCATCGATGCGCTGATCAACAACGCGGCAATCACGAACTCGGGCGGCAAGCTGTCGACGGAGCTGGACGTGTCGACCTGGGACGCCGTGATGAACGTGAACGTGCGCGGCGTGTGGCTCGTCAGCAATGCAGCGCTGCCGCACCTCGCGCAGTCGGGGCGCGGTGCGATCGTGAACCTCGCATCGGACACCGCGTTGTGGGGTGCGCCGAGGCTGCTCGCGTATGTCGCGAGCAAGGGCGCGGTGATCGCGATGACGCATGCGCAGGCACGCGAGTTCGGCGCGCACGGCGTGACGGTCAATGCGATCGCGCCGGGGTTGACCGAAGTCGAGGCAACCGCGTACGTGCCGGCCGAGCGCCATGCGTTCTACATGCAGGGCCGCGCGCTGACACGCGCGCAGGTGCCCGACGACGTGACGGGCCCCGTGCTGTTCCTGCTGTCGGACGGCGCGCGCTTCGTGACGGGCCAACTGCTGCCGGTGAACGGCGGCTTCGTAATGAATTGATGTTTTCACTCTGAATGAAGGAGAGGACGATGGCGGACGCCGATCTCGATCGCAAGTCGTGGGACCAGCCGGAAGGCGCAAGCTTTGAAGACTGGATGGAAGGGCGCGTGGCGCGTTATGCGACGCGGCGCTACGACTGGGACGCGCTGAAGTTCCAGGCCGACTACGACCCGAAGTACCGCCGCGCGCAGATGCGCTATGTCGGCACGGGCGGCACGGGCGTCGCGAAGGACGTCAACACGGTGCCGGCCGGCAACTTCACGTTTTCGACGATGGTCATCCCGGCCGGCAACATCGGCCCGAGCCACATCCACATCGACGTCGAGGAAATCTTCTTCGTGCTGCGCGGCAAGATGAAGGTGATCTGCGAGCGCGACGGGCAGACGTGGGAAGCGATCCTCGGCGAGCGCGACCTGATCTCGGTGCCGCCGGGCGTGTATCGCACGGAAATCAACATCGGCGAGGAAGACGCGCTGATGTGCGTGATGCTCGGTTCGTCGAAGCCGATCACGCCGACCTATCCGCCCGATTCGCCGCTGGCGAAGATCAAGCGTTGAGACGGAGCAGGTAAAGCAATGAGTGTCATCGACAAACGTGAACGCGACCGCACCGTGGCGTTCGCCGCGCTGCTCGGGCAGTTTCCCGAGCAGCGTTGCGCGGCCGGCGCGGCGGGCACGATCGGTTATCGCGAGGCCGGCGCGCAGCATGCGGGCCGCGCGCTTCCGGTCGTGCTGCTGCACGGAATCGGCTCGGGCGCCGCATCGTGGGTATGCCAGCTCGACGCGCTCGGCGCATCGCGGCGCGTGCTCGCGTGGGATGCGCCCGGCTACGGCGTGTCGACGCCCGTGCACGGCGCGTCGCCGGCCGCCGCCGATTACGCGGCGTCGCTGAACGCGTGGCTCGAGGCACTCGGCATCGAACACTGCGTGCTGGTCGGTCATTCGCTCGGCGCGATCATCGCGGGCGGTCTCGCCCGTGCGATGCCCGCGCGGATCGCCGGCCTGCTGCTGGTCTCGCCCGCGGGCGGCTACGGTAGCGCCCCGGCCGAAACGCGCGAATCGCGCCGCGACGCGCGGCTCGCGATGCTCGCGGAACTCGGCCCGGAAGGGCTCGCCGAGCAGCGCAGCGGCAACATGCTGTCGGGTTTCGCGAGCGAGGATGCGCGTGCGTGGGTGCGCTGGAACATGGCGCGCATCGTGCCGGCCGGTTACGCGCAGGCCACGCATCTGCTCGCGAATGCCGATCTCGCGAGCGATCTCGCCGGCTTTCGCGGCCGCACGGCCGTGGCCGTCGGCGCGAACGACGCGATCACGCCGCCCGCCGCCTGCGAGCGCATCGCCGCGGCCGCGCAGGTCGGGCTGCAGGTGATTCCGCAAGCAGGACACGCCGGTTACGTGGAAGCGCCGGCCGTTTATTCCGCACTGATCGGCACGTTCTGCCGTCAGTGCGATACGCAGCGAGGGCTGGTATGAGCGAACCGCTGCAACAACACGAATCCGAGAACGCGAAGGCGGAAGCCAGCTACGTGGTGCCAGGCCTCGAACGCGGGCTGCGGATTCTCGCCGAATTCTCGCCGCGCGAGCCCGTGCTCGGCGCGCCCGAGTTGTCGAAGCGGCTCGGCATTCCGCGCACGACGGTATTCCGTCTGCTGCAGACGCTCGAATCGCTCGGCTTCCTCGAGCGTGCGGACAAGGATCGCAACTACAAGCTCGGCATCGCCGTGCTGCGACTCGGCTTCGAATACCTGAGCTCGCTGGAGCTGACCGATCTCGGCCTGCCCGTGATCGAAAGCCTGCGCGATGCGACCGGCTTCACGACGCACATCGTGATCCGCGACGGCCGCGACGTGGTGTTTGTCGCGAAGGCGCAGAGCCAGTCGCCGGTGTTCAGCTCGATCCGCGTGAACGTCGGCACGCGCTTGCCCGCGTATGCGACGACGCACGGCCACGTGCTGATGGGCGACCTGTCGCTGAAGGAACTGCACGCGCTGTATCCGGAGCGCGCGCTGAACCGGATGACGAGCGCGACGCCGGAGACGGTCGACGCGCTGTACGAAGTGATCCGCGAGGATGCGCTGCGCGGCTACGGCGTCAGCAATTCGTCGTTCGAGCGCGGCATCTCGGTGGTCACGGCGCCGGTACGCAACGAGACGCAGAAGATCATCGCGTGCATCACGGTGACGGTGCCGCGGCCGGAGATCGATGCGGCGCTGATCGCCGACGGGTTGATCGACAAGGTGCAGCGCGCGGCGGCGGAACTGTCGCGTCGGCTCAATTACCGCTCGGATGACGAGCACACGTTTCTGAAGGCTTTAGGACTGCGATGATTCAGATCGATCTGACCGGGCAGGTTGCGGTGGTGACGGGCGGTTCGTCCGGCATCGGCCTCGCGACTGCCGAACGGTTCCTGCAGGCCGGCGCATCGGTCGCGATCTGCGGCCGCGACAGCGACCGCCTCGCGCGCGCCGAAGCAACGCTCCGCGAAAAATACCCCGACGCGCAACTGCTCGCCGAGCGCTGCAACGTGCTCGACGAAGCCGACGTGGCCGCGTTCGTGCAGGCAGTGTCCGCCCGCTTCGGCCGTGCCGACATGCTGGTCAACAACGCGGGCCAGGGCCGCGTGTCGACCTTCGCCGACACGACCGACGACGCATGGCGCGAAGAACTCGAGCTGAAGTACTTCAGCATCATCCGCCCGACGCGCGCGTTCCTGCCGCTGCTGCGCGACGCGCAGGCCCCGACGATTACCTGCGTGAATTCGCTGCTCGCGCTGCAGCCGGAGCCGCACATGGTCGCGACGTCGTCGGCGCGCGCGGGCGTGCTGAGCCTCGTGAAGTCGCTCGCGACCGAACTGGCGCCGCAGCGCATCCGCGTGAACTCGATTCTGATCGGCATCGTCGAGTCGGGCCAATGGCGCCGCCGTTACGAAACGCAGGCGCAGCCCGGCGAAAGCTGGGAAGACTGGACGGGCGCGCTCGCCCGCAAGAAGAACATTCCGTTGAATCGCTTCGGCAAGCCCGACGAGGCCGCCTGGGCACTTTTTTATCTCGCAACGCATCTGTCGTCCTACACGACGGGCAGCCATATCGACGTTTCTGGAGGCTTTGCACGCCATGTCTGAAAAAACCACGGTTGGCGAGCTGATTGCCGCCTTTCTCGAGCAGTGCGGCGTGAAAACCGCATTCGGTGTCATCTCGATCCACAACATGCCGATCCTCGACGCGATCAACTCGCGCGGCAACATCCGCTATGTCGGCGCGCGCGGCGAAGCCGGCGCGGTGAACATGGCCGACGGCCTGGCCCGCGTGTCGGGCGGCCTCGGCGTCGCGTTCACGAGCACGGGCACGGCGGCGGGCAACGCGGCCGGCGCGATGGTCGAGGCACTGACGGCCGGCACTGCGATGCTGCACATCACGGGGCAGATCGAGACGCCGTACCTCGACCAGGATCTCGCGTACATCCACGAAGCGCCCGACCAGCTGACGATGCTGGACGCGATCTCGAAGGCCGCGTTCCGCGTGCGTACGGTCGAAACCGTGCTGCCGACGATCCGCGAAGCCGTGCGCATCGCGCAGACCGCGCCGACCGGCCCCGTGTCGGTCGAGATTCCGATCGACATCCAGGCTGCCGAAATCGAATGGCCGGAAGACCTCGCGCCGGCGCACGTTACGGTGCGCGAGCACGACGAAGCGCGCGTCGCGAAGCTCGCCGACGCGCTCGCGGCCAAGCGCCGCCCGCTGCTGTGGCTCGGCGGCGGCGCGCGCCACGCTCGCGAGGAAGTCGAACGCCTCGTGAAGCTCGGTTTCGGCGTCGTGACGAGCGTGCAGGGCCGCGGCGTGCTGCCCGAGGATCACCCGGCGACGCTCGGCGCGTTCAACGTGCACGCGTCCGTCGAAGCGTTCTACAAGACCTGCGACGCACTCGTCGTCGTCGGCTCGCGCCTGCGCGGCAACGAAACGCTGAAATACAAGCTCGCGCTGCCCCAGCCGCTGTTCCGCGTCGATGCCGACGCGCTCGCCGACAACCGCGGCTATCGCAACGAGTTGTTCGTGCACGGCGATTCGAAGCGCGTGCTGGCCGAGCTGGCCGACCGCCTCGAAGGCCGCCTGTCGGTCGATCCGCAGTTCGCGGCCGATCTCGCGGCGGCGCGCGATCAGGCGGTGACCGACGTGGCGAAGGGCCTCGGGCCGTACAAGCAGCTCGTCGACACGCTGCAGGGCGCGGTCGGCCGCGACTACAACTGGGTGCGCGACGTGACGATCTCGAACAGCACGTGGGGCAACCGCCTGCTGCAGATCTTCGAGCCGCGCGCGGGCGTGCATGCGCTGGGCGGCGGCATCGGCCAGGGGATTCAGATGGGCATCGGCGCGGCGCTGGCGGGCGCGGCGGCGAAGACGGTCTGCCTCGTCGGCGACGGCGGCCTGATGGTCAACGTCGGCGAACTCGTGACGGCCGTGCAGGAAAACGCGAACGTGATGATCGTGCTGATGAACGATCAGTGCTACGGCGTGATCCGCAACATCCAGGACGCGCACTACGGCGGCCGCCGCTGCTTCGTGCAATTGCACCAGCCCGATTTCGCGCAGTTCTGCGCGAGCTTCGGCCTCACGCATTACCGGATCACGTCGCTCGACCAGGCCGAAGCGATCGTGCGCGAAGGGATGGCGAAGGAAGGCCCGGTGATGGTCGAAGTCGACATGCTGTCGGTCGGCTCGTTCGCATCGCAGTTCGCAGGCCCGCCGGTGAAGAAGGAAGCGCCCACGGAGCGCCAGTATGCGTAACGCGCACGCACCCGTCGACGTCGTGATGATCGGCTTCGGTGCGATCGGCGCGGCCGTGTACCACGCGGTCGAGCACGATGCGTCGCTGCGCATCGCGCACGTGATCGTGCCGGAACACCAGCGCGCGGCGGTGCAGGGCGTGCTCGGCAGTGCGGTCGAGGTCGTGTCGTCGGTCGACGCACTGGCCCGTCGCCCCGAGTTCGCGCTCGAATGCGCGGGCCACAGTGCGCTCGTCGATCACGTCGTGCCGCTGCTGAGGGCCGGCACCGACTGCGCGGTCGCGTCGATCGGCGCGTTGTCGGATCTCGCGCTGCTCGACGTGCTGTCGCGGGCGGCCGACGAAGGCAACGCGACGGTGACGCTGCTGTCCGGCGCGATCGGCGGCATCGACGCGCTGGCTTCCGCGCAGCAGGGCGGCCTCGACGAAGTGCTGTACGTCGGCCGCAAGCCGCCGCTCGGCTGGCTCGGCACGCCCGCCGAGGAATTGTGCGACCTGCGCGCGATGACCGAGGAAAAGGTGATCTTCGAAGGCACCGCGCGCGACGCCGCGCGGCTGTATCCGAAAAACGCCAACGTCGCGGCGACCGTCGCGCTGGCGGGCCTCGGCCTCGACGCGACGCGCGTGCGCCTGATCGCCGATCCGGCCGTCGAGCGCAACGTGCACCGCATTACCGCGCGCGGCGCATTCGGCGAGATGTCGCTCGAAATGAGCGGCAAGCCGCTGCCGGACAACCCGAAGACGTCCGCGCTGACGGCGTACAGCGCGATCCGCGCGCTGCGCAACCGCGCGGCCCGCTGCGTGATCTGACGGGCCACCAAGCGTCCGCCCGCGCCACGGCGAGGGCGGCTGTGCAGAGACAGATTTGTGGGACTTGTGACATGACTCCTTTCGATACGAGCCTCGTACCCGACGGCAACATCCTGATCGGCGGCGAATGGCGGCGCGGCCGTGGCGCGCCTTACGCGAGCATCTATCCGGCCGACCAGTCGCTGAACATGGAAGTGTCGACCGCGAACGCGGAAGACGCGGCGGAAGCCGTCGAGGCCGCCGATGCCGCGTGGCGCCGCGCCGACTGGGCCGGGCTGAAGCCGCACCAGCGCGCGCAGGTGCTGTACCGCATCGCGGATCTCATCATGCAGCGCCACGAGGCGCTCGCGAACCTGCAGCGCCGCGACAACGGCAAGCCGATCGGCGAGACCCGCGTGCTGGTGGCCAGTGCCGCGAACACGTTCCGCTATTTCGCGGCCTGCCTCGAAACGCTCGACGAAGAACTGACGCCGTCGCGCGGCGACTACCTGACGATGAGCGTGTACGAGCCGATCGGCGTGATCGCGGCGATCACGCCGTGGAATTCGCCGATCGCGTCCGACGCGCAGAAACTCGCGCCGGCGCTCGCGGGCGGCAACGCGGTGGTGCTCAAGCCGGCCGAAGTCACGCCGCTCGTGTCGCTTGCGCTCGCACGCATCTGCGAGGAAGCCGGCGTGCCGAAGGGCGTGCTGAGCGTGCTGCCCGGCAAGGGTTCGGTGATCGGCGACGTGCTCGTGCGTCATCCGCTGGTGAAGAAGGTGTCGTTTACCGGCGGCACCGAAGTGGGCCGAGGCATCGCGCGCATCGCGGCAGAAAAGCTGATGCCCGTGTCGCTCGAACTCGGTGGCAAGTCGCCGACGATCGTGTGCGACGACGCCGATCTCGATCACGCGGTCAACGGCGTGCTGTACGGCATTTTCAGCTCGTCGGGCGAAGCGTGCATCGCCGGTTCGCGGCTGTTCGTGCAGCGCGCGGTATACGACGAATTCATGAAGCGCCTGGTTGCGGGCGCACGCAAGTTGCGCGTGGGCGATCCGACGCGGCCCGATACGCAGATGGGGCCGCTGATCACCGCGAAGCACCGCGAATCGGTCGAACGTTACGTCGCACTTGGCCTGGAAGAAGGCGGCCGGTTGTTGTGCGGCGGCGAGCGGCCGTCGGGCGACGGGCGCGAGAACGGCTTCTTCTATCAGCCGACGATTCTCGAAGGCTTGCCGAACAGCGCGCGCATCTGCCAGGAAGAAATCTTCGGGCCCGTGCTCGTCGCGATGCCGTTCGACGATGAAGCGTCGTTGCTCCGGCAGGCGAACGACAGCGTGTTCGGCCTTGCCGCCGGCATCTGGACGCGCGACTACAAGCGCGCGTGGCGCATCGCGCGTGCGCTGGAGACGGGCACCGTCTGGATCAACACGTACAAGCTGTTCTCGATCGCCACGCCGTTCTCGGGCTGGAAGGAGAGCGGGATGGGCCGCGAGAAGGGGCGTCTCGGCATCCGCGAGTACATGCAGCAGAAGAGCCTCTACTGGGGCTTGAACGACGCGCCGCTGCCGTGGGCGAACTGAGCGAAGGGGAAAACGCAATGAGCATTCTGGGAATCGAGCAGATCACGTACGGTGTCGACGATCTCGCCACCTGCCGGCGCTTTTTCGCCGACTGGGGGCTGAAGGAAGTCGAGCACGACGACACGCAAGCACGCTTCGAAACGATGAACGGCTGCACCGTGCTGGTCGTCAAGGCCGACGATCCGGCGCTGCCGCCCGCGTTCGAAGCGGGCCCGACGGTGCGTGAAGTCACGTGGGGCGTCGCGACGCAGCAGGAACTCGACGCGCTGCGCGGCAAGTTCGCCGGCCAGCCCGGCTTTTACGCACGGAAGGATGCGCTCGGCTGCACCGACCCGAACGGGATGGCGATCCGTGTCGAGGTCACGCGCAAGCGCACGCTCGACATCACCGGCTCGCCGTCGAACGTGTGGGGCCAGACGCTGCGCGTCGACGAGCCGAGCCCGATCTATGCACGCGCGGAGCCGGTCGAGGTCGGGCATGTCGTGTTCTTCACGAACTGCCTCGACGCGCAGGAAAAGTTCTATCACGAGCTGCTCGGCTTCGAGACGTCGGACCGCTACCCGGGCCGCGGTGCATTCATGCGCTGCGCGCCGCACGGCGGCCACCACGACCTGTTCCTGCTCGCGCTGCCGAACGGCAAACGCGGCCTCAACCACGTCGCGTTCACCGTGCGCGACATCCATGAAGTGTTCGGCGGCGGCATGCATATCGACCGCTGCGGCTGGGAGACGCAACTCGGCCCGGGCCGTCACCCCGTGTCGTCCGCGTACTTCTGGTATTTCCAGAATCCGGCCGGCGGCCTGATCGAGTACTACGCGGACGAGGACGTCCTGACGCCCGAGTGGCAGCCGCGCGAATTCGAGCCGGGCCCGACCGTATTCGCCGAGTGGGCCGTCGACGGCGGCCTCGACGGCAACACGCGCCGGCAGAAGAACGCGAAGGCGCCGGAAGGCAAGTTCATGACGGAGCGCAAATCTTGACGTTTTCCCGTGCCTAAGGGCAGGGGATTCCCACACCTGGCGATGCACGTCCGCATCGGAGAATGTTCAGAGCAGCGTTGGTATCTCGATCATGCACGACACCGCAGTTACTGCAGGTCCACTCTCTTATTCGCAGCCCCGCGATACCTTTCGGTCGCGTCGTGCTGTCTTTCGACCCGCACAACGAACAGGACTGGGTAGAACCGCTTTCGTCCACTTCCTCGAACGTGACCCCGTGCGCAATCGCTTTGTAACGGAGCTTGTGGCGAAAGGACGACCAGGATACGTCGTTGACGCTCTTCGCCATCCTGGTTTTGGCGAGACCGACGGCCGACACGTTGCCGACCGCGATGTAATCGAAGCGCCGCACCAGAGCGAGCGCGAGCTTGTGTTGGAAATCGGCGCGGGCATTCGCCACCTTCGCATGCAGTTTCGCGATATGGCGCTTGTGCTTTCGCGCCCGTTGGGCTTTCGCCAGTTTTTCGGCGGCGCGCTGGCTGAACCGGTCGTTGGGCACCTTTTCGCCGGTCGAAAGTGTGGCGAAGTCTTTCAGACCGAGATCGATTCCGACGCCGGAACGGATCGGTCGGGCTGGAACATCAAGCATCTCGATCACGATGTTGAGAAACCAGTTGCCGCGTGCATCCCGTGCAAAGTTAGTGCCGTCCTTGATCTTGCCTTCGGGAAGCGGTCGACAGTTAAACACGCGAAAGGTATTGCCGGCGAAGCGAAACGCATCGCCTTCACGCTTCAGGTCACGGCCCTTAAGCGGCACCCAGCCAAGCGACTTCCTGCCGCGATAGCGCAGGTAGGGGCGACGGTGCTGGCTGCGCGATTTCGCGTATTGCTCGCACGTTGCGTTGACGGTGCCGGAGTGGATGCCGAGTTCCTTGCTGCTGCCGGTCGTCAGCCTGTTCAGATCGAAACCCGTCGGCCACTTCTTGCGCCACTTGAGCGCGTGCTTCTGGGTGTCGTTGCAGAAGTTCCAGACGTAGTTCACCGCACGGCTTTGCTTGTTCAGCAAGCCGTTGAGCGACTTCACCCGGTAGCGGTAGACAAGAATCATGCCGGCCATCCTAGCCGGTGGAAGAAGCTGTCTGTCAAGAGCATACCTTTCCTTCCCGCCATTCATGGTGGGGTTTCTCGGAGAAAAAACGGATGAGCGAAGGGAACACACAGAAGCAGCCCGCGCCCGGCACGGTCGTCGTGATCGGCGGCGGCCAGGCCGCCGGCTGGGTGCTGAAGACGTTGCGCGCGGAAGGCTACGCGGGCCGCCTCGTGATGATCGCCGACGAGGCGCATCTGCCGTACGAGCGTCCGCCGCTGTCGAAGGCCGTGCTGGCCGGCGATGCCGATATCGAAACCGTGCGCGTCGTGCGTCCCGACGAATTCGACGCGCTGAACGTCGAGGCGTGGCAGCCGGAACGCGCGGCATCGATCGACCGCGCGTGCCGCGTGGTGACCACCGCCAGCGGCCGCGAGATCGCATACGACCGGCTCGTGATCGCGACCGGCGGCACGTCGCGCCGCCTGCCGGACGCGATCGTGAAGACGCCGAACCTGCACTACCTGCGCACGCTCGACGAAGCGGCCGCGCTCGGCGAGAAACTGCGCGCCAGCCGGCGCGTGCTCGTGATCGGCGGCGGCTGGATCGGCCTCGAAGTCGCGGCGACCGCGCGCAAGCTCGGCGTCGAGGCGGTCGTGGTGGAAGGCGCGCCGCGGCTGTGCGGCCGCTCGGTGCCGCAGATCGTGTCGGATTTCCTGCTCGACCTGCATCGCTCGAACGGTGTCGACGTGCGTCTCGGCGCGGCGCTCGCGTCGCTCGACGCGCAGCCGGGCGACGCATCGAAGGTGCGTGCGACGCTGGCTGACGGCACGACGATCGACGCCGATTTCGCGGTGGCCGGCATCGGCCTCGCGCTGAATGCGTCGCTCGCGAGCGACGCGGGGCTGGCCGTCGACGACGGCATCGTCGTCGATGAATTCGGCGCGACCAGCGACCCGGCGATCTTCGCGTGCGGCGACGTCGCGAACCATCACAACGGCTGGCTGAAGCGGCGCGTGCGGCTCGAATCGTGGGCCAACGCGCAGAACCAGGCGATCGCGGCCGCGAAAGCCGTGCTCGGCGTGCGCGCGCCGTACGCGGAGATTCCGTGGTTCTGGTCCGATCAGTACGACGTGAACCTGCAGATCCTGGGCGATCTGCCGGCCGATGCACAGCTCGTCGTGCGCGGCGAACTCGCCGCGCGCCGCGCGACGCTGTTTTTCCTTGGCGACGGGCATGTGAGAGGTGTCATCGCCGTGAACAACGCACGCGAGCTGAAGCTCGCACGCAAGTGGATGAACCAGGGCCGGGCAGTGGATACGGAAGCCCTGGCAGACACGACCAAAGCGCTTGCCTGACCGGGCAGAGAGACTACGGAGACACCCCGCATGAGCACTTTCGACAACGTCGTGGCCGGTCGCGCCACGATGGAAGCTGCCGCCTCCACGCCCGGCGCGATCATCGCGCGGCTCGAGCGGCTTCCGGCCAACGCGATGCAGATCCGCGCACGCGTGCTGATCGGCACCGCGACGTTCTTCGACGGCTTCGACGTGATCACGATCGCGGCGACGCTACCGTTGTTGATTCACAAATGGGGGCTGTCGCCGACGCAGATCGGCATGCTGATCGCGTCCGGCGCGATCGGCCAGCTGATCGGCGCATTCCTGTTTCCCGCGCTGGCCGAGAAGCATGGCCGCGTGAAGGCGATCGCGTGGAGCTCGGCCGTGATCGGCATCACCAGCATCGCGTGCGGCTTCGCGCCGACCTTCGAGATCTTCGTGCTGCTGCGGATCCTGCAGGGGCTCGGGCTGGGCGGCGAGCTGCCGGTCGCCGCGACGTACATCAACGAGATCACGCGCGCGCATGGCCGTGGCCGCTTCGTGCTGCTGTACGAGATCGTGTTCCCGATCGGCCTGCTCGTGTCGATGGCGCTCGGCGCGTGGCTCGTGCCGCGCTTCGGCTGGGAAATCATGTACTTCGTCGGCGGGCTGCCGCTGATCCTGTCGCTCGTGCTCACGCGTCTCGTGCCGGAATCGCCGCGCTGGCTCGCATCGCGCGGGCGGCTCGCGGAAGCCGGGCGCGCAACGAGCGTGTTCGAAGCGTCGGTGCGCGGCGAGCTGCCGCCGGTCACGCAGGTGGCAGCGTTCGACGAGATGGTGCGCCAGCATCCGAAGCGCAAGATGAGCGACCTGTTCAGCGCCGCGTATCGCAAGCGCACGCTCGCGGTGGCGACGTTGTGGGCGACCTGCGGGTTCATCCAGTACGGGCTGTCGACGTGGCTGCCGACGATCTACAAGAACTTCTATCACGCACCGTTGCAGCTCGCGCTGAACCTCGCGGTGATCGGCTCGGTGATGGGCGTGCTCGGTTCGCTGGCGTCGGCGCTGCTCGTCGACAAGCTCGGTCGCAAGCCGGTGATCGTGTGGTCGTTCGTGCTGTGCGCGCTGTCGCTGGCGTTCGCGGGCATTTATCACGCGTCGTCGGTGTATGTCGTCGCGATCTTCTGTTCGCTGTCGCTCGGGTTGATGGCGTCGGGGTTCATTACCGCGTACGTCTATACGCCGGAACAGTATCCGACGAGCATCCGCGCGTCGGGCTGCGGGCTCGGCAGCGCGTGGCTGAAGATCGCATCGTTCGTCGCGCCGATGGTCGTGCCGCACGCGATCATCGGCGGGAACCTCGCCCCGGCGTTTTACCTGATCGGCGTCGTGCCGCTGATCGCCGCAGTGACCGTGCACTTCGTCGGGATCGAGACGAAGGGGAAGGTGCTCGAGGCGCTTGAGGCATAAGCGCAGCCGATAGCGGCGGATGAGGTGAAAAGGCTCGGGCGACGTCCGGGCCTTTTTGCTTTTTGCGGTCGGCATGTTCTAATCCAGCGTCCATGTTCCCGATCGCTGCCGCTGCCATGCCCATGTTCGAATCCGTCACGCTCGATACGCCGCGTCTTCTTCTGCGTCCGCTTCGCGAAGCCGATGCGCACGCGCTGTTCGATCTTTGGTCGGATGCCGAAGCGATGCGCTATTTCTCGTTCTCGCCGATGACGCACATCGAGCAGGCAACGGAGCGCGTTGGACGCAACCTGAAGACGTCCGCCAGCGGGCAGGATCTGATCTGCGTGCTCGAACTGCGGGATTCCGGCGAAACGCTCGGCGAATGTGTGCTGTTCCATGCGAACGAGCAATGCCGGCGCGCCGAGATCGGCTTCAGCCTGCGGCGCAAGTACTGGAGCGGCGGATACATGCGCGAGGCGGCGTCGGCCATGATCGATCATGCGTTCGACACGTTGCGGCTGAACCGGCTCGAAGCCGATATCGATCCGCGCAACCTGGCGTCGGCGCGGCTGCTCGAACGGCTGGGTTTCGCGCGGGAAGGGCTGCTGCGCGAACGCTGGATTGTCGGCGATGAAGTGTCGGACAGCGCGCTGTACGGACTGCTGGCGAGCGATCGCCGCGGGTGACGCGGGCGGGCGGTTGTCCCGGGCGCGGGTGACTTGCCGGATTCACGGGGCGAACGTACTCTTTGTCGACACCACGATCCACCAGCGGGTTCTCGACCATGCAAGCCCATCCCCTGCGTCTTTCTCCCGGCGACGATCTGCGCGCATCCATCGAGGAAGCGTTGCGTTCGCACGCATCTCACGCGGCATTCGTGATCCAGGGCATCGGCAGCCTGAGCGTCGCGCAATTGCGTTTTGCCGGCGCCGACCTGCCGACCGAACTGCGTGGCGACCTCGAAATCCTGACGCTGGCGGGCTCAGTCTCGCCGGACGGCGCGCACCTGCACATGTCCGTTTCCGATGCGAACGGCCGCGTGTCGGGCGGCCATGTGGCGAGCGGCTGCGTGGTGCGCACGACCGCCGAGATCCTGCTCGCGCTGCTGCCCGCGCATCGTTTCGCTCGCGAACCCGATGCGGGCACCGGCTTCAACGAACTGGTGATCCGTCACGAGCCGGGCGGCGACGGCGCGTGAGTGCCGCCGACGCCGCGCCGAAACCGTCGAATATTCTGAACTTCCCGCCATCCGTCATTCGCAAGGAGACCCTGCATGGATGATTCCGAAATCGAACAGAAAGTGTGGGACATCGTCCGGACCTGGCTCGAGGGCGCGACGCCCGAGCAATGGCACCGGTTCGCCGCGCGTTCCAATTACGACGGCAACGGACACGCGCTGCGCTGGCTGCTCGACAACCGCAACGTCGATCACGCGACCGCGCTGCTGATCTACTGGAATCTCGGCGCCGCGTGGTTCGTCCAGTACGCGAACGAAAGCGATCTGGGCGACGCGTCGTATCAACTGGACACGTTCCGGCTGCTGCGTGAAATCGAACGGCGCTACGCCGAAGGCTATTACGCCGATCACGGGATCTGGTTCGATCCGCATGACTTCGAAGGCGCGGGCCCGAACGATTATCCGGACGTACCGGTTGCGCGGCCGGTGCCGGCGCTGATGCTGCAGCCGACGAAGGGCCGCGAGTATGTCGATCTCGACGACGCGGAAGGTTACGACGAGGGTCTGCCGTTCGACGTGGTCGAGCGGATCAACGCGCTTTACGACTGACCGGGCCGGTATCTGGAGCCGGAGCCGCATGAAAAAATGTATGGTCAGCCTGTTTTTTGCAACCTTGGACAGTGACTAAGATAGAAAGGCTTGCGCTAATGTATCCGGGCTCGAAATGGGCGCGGATCGCGCCCGGCCCTCGATGAGAAGCCGCGCCCGACAGGCCTTAAAAAAGCGTCAGTCTGCGAGACTGAATTTCATGTCAGGTTTTCTGTCGGGCCGTGAGCCGATTGTCTTCATCACGGATCAGAGGTCGCAAAAGCAGGCAGGTACTTCGATCAGGCGATAGCCGGATGAGCCCGGTACTCGCCGCCCCTGGCCAGAATCGCCCATACGATTCTGGCCATTTTGTTGGCTAGCGCGCAGGCGACAACGTTGCCATGACGGCGACGCAGCAGCGCTTGCACCCAGATACCCAATGCATCGGTACGGCGCTCGACGTAACGCATGACGGCTCTTGCGCCTTGAATCAGCAAACATCGCAGGCGCTTGTCGCCTCGCTTGCTGATACCGAGCAAGGTCGGGCGTCCTCCCGTCGAATGCTGACGAGGTACCAACCCCAACGAAGCAGCGAAGTCGCGAGCACGTTTGAACGCATGCACATCACCGGCCATCGCCAGCAGATTGCTGGCCGTGATCGGACCGACTCCGGGGATCGTCATGAGCCGCTGCCCCGCGTCGTCCTCAGCGAGTTGGCGCTTGAGTTCGCCGTCGCACTGGGCGATCTCCTCGCTGAGTTGGCCATATCGCCGATGCAAGCGCTGCAGGATCGCCACCAGCCGGGGCGGCAGTGTCGATGCTGGATCATCGAGCAAGATTGGCAGGCGGGTAATGGCAAGCGCGCCGACCGGCAAGCTGATACCGAATTCGAGTAGGAACGCGTGAGCCTGGTTGACCGTGGCGGTGCGCTCGCTCACCAGTGCTTCGCGTACTCGATGCAACGCCATCAGTGCCTGCTGATCCGGCGTCTTAATTACCACAAAGTGCATGCTGGGGCGAGAAGCGGCCTCGCAAATTGCTTCGGCATCGGCGAAGTCGGTCTTGTTGCCCTTCACAAAGGGGCGGACAAATTGCGGCGCGATCAGGCGTACCTGATGCCCGAACACCTGCAGTTTGCGCGCAAGCCAGTGCGCACCCGCGCAGGCCTCCATGGCGATTGTGCTGGCTGGACAACCCGCCAGCAAAACCAGCAACTGAGTACGCGTCACCTTCTTGCGCCAGACTTCGTGACCGTGACGGTCCTGCGCATGTAGAAAGAAGCAGTGCTTGCCTAGATCGATCCCGATCAACGTCGCGGTGCCCATGATGATCTCCCAGAAAGGAAACGGCCCGATCAGCGTACGCTGATCGGGCCGTTTCGGTCAGGCTGACCATCTCATTAAAGCGCCGCAGGCATGCAGCCTGCGGCGCCATCGTGTGGCGCCGCGACGGGAACGACCCGCCGCGGCCCGGCAGCGTGCTTACATCTGCACGGTGTCGGCCACTTCCTTGAAGTCTTCGATCTGGTCGAAGTTCATGTACTGGTAGATCTTGTCGCCGTTGGCCGTGAGCACGCCCATGTCGGCCATGTACTCGTCCTTGGTCGGGATCTTGCCCAGACGCGAGCAGATTGCGGCCAGTTCCGCCGAGCCGAGGTACACGTTCGTGTTCTTGCCCAGGCGGTTCGGGAAGTTGCGGGTCGACGTCGACATGACCGTCGCGCCTTCGCGCACTTGTGCCTGGTTACCCATGCACAGCGAGCAGCCCGGCATTTCGGTACGCGCACCGGCCGTGCCGAACACGCCGTAGTGACCTTCTTCGGTCAGCTGCTTCTGGTCCATCTTGGTCGGCGGGGCAACCCACAGCTTGACCGGGATGTCGCGCTTGCCTTCCAGCAGCTTCGACGCGGCACGGAAGTGACCGATGTTGGTCATGCACGAGCCGATGAACACTTCGTCGATCTTCGCACCGGCGACGTCGGACAGCGTCTTCACGTCGTCCGGGTCGTTCGGGCACGCGACGATCGGCTCGTGGATGTCGGCGAGGTCGATCTCGATGACGGCCGCGTAGTCGGCGTCGGCATCCGGCGACAGCAGTTGCGGGTCGGCCAGCCACTGTTCCATCGCCGCGATACGGCGCTGCAGGCTGCGCGGATCCTGGTAGCCCTGCGCGATCATCCACTTCAGCAGTGTGACGTTGCTGTTCAGGTATTCGATGATCGGTTCCTTGTTCAGGTGCACCGTGCAACCAGCGGCCGAACGCTCGGCGGACGCATCCGACAGCTCGAACGCTTGCTCGACCTTCAGGTCGGGCAGGCCTTCGATCTCGAGAATGCGGCCCGAGAAGATGTTCTTCTTGCCTTGCTTGGCCACCGTCAGCATGCCTTGCTTGATCGCGTACAGCGGAATCGCGTTGACGAGGTCGCGCAGCGTCACGCCCGGCTGCATCTTGCCCTTGAAACGGACCAGCACCGATTCCGGCATGTCCAGCGGCATCGTGCCGGTGGCGGCCGCGAACGCGACCAGGCCCGAGCCTGCCGGGAAGCTGATGCCGATCGGGAAGCGCGTGTGCGAATCGCCGCCGGTGCCGACGGTGTCGGGCAGCAGCATGCGGTTCAGCCACGAGTGGATCACGCCGTCGCCCGGGCGCAGCGCGATGCCGCCGCGCGTGCTGATGAAGTTCGGCAGCGTCTGGTGCGTCTTCACGTCCACCGGCTTCGGATAAGCGGCGGTGTGGCAGAACGACTGCATCACGAGGTCGGCCGAGAAGCCGAGGCAGGCGAGGTCCTTCAGTTCGTCGCGGGTCATCGGGCCCGTGGTGTCCTGCGAGCCGACCGAGGTCATCTTCGGTTCGCAGTACGTGCCCGGGCGCACGCCCTGGCCTTCCGGCAGACCGCACGCGCGGCCGACCATCTTCTGCGCGAGCGAGAAGCCCTTGCCGCTGTCGGCCGGCTGGTGCGGCAGGCGGAACAGCGTCGACGGCGCGAGGCCCAGCGCTTCGCGTGCCTTCGCGGTCAGGCCGCGGCCGATGATCAGCGGAATGCGGCCGCCGGCGCGCACTTCGTCGAACAGCACGTCGGACTTGACCTGGAATTCGGCGATCACGGCGCCGTTCTTCAGTGCCTTGCCGTCGTACGGGCGCAGTTCGACCACGTCGCCCATTTCCATCTGCGACACGTCGAGTTCGATCGGCAGTGCGCCGGCATCTTCCATCGTGTTGTAGAAGATCGGGGCGATCTTGCCGCCGAGGCACACGCCGCCGAAACGCTTGTTCGGGACGAACGGGATGTCTTCGCCGGTGAACCACAGCACCGAGTTGGTGGCCGACTTGCGCGAGGAGCCGGTGCCGACCACGTCGCCCACGTAGGCGACCAGGTGGCCCTTTTCCTTCAGCGATTCGATGAACTTGACCGGGCCGCGCTTGCCGTCTTCTTCCGGCGTGATGCCCGGGCGCGTGTTCTTCAGCATCGCCAGCGCGTGCATCGGGATGTCCGGGCGGGTGGTGGCGTCCGGGGCCGGCGACAGGTCGTCGGTGTTGGTTTCGCCCGTCACCTTGAAGACGGTGATGGTCAGGCTTTGCGGCACTTCCGGACGGCTGGTGAACCATTCGGCGTCGGCCCAGCTTTGCAGCACGGCCTTTGCGTGCGCGTTGCCCTTGTCGGCGAGTTCCTTCACGTCATGGAACTGGTCGAACATCAGCAGGGTTTTCTTCAGCGCGTCGGCGGCGACGGCCGCGACTGCGTCGTCGGACAGCAGTTCGATCAGCGGCTGGATGTTGTAGCCGCCCAGCATCGTGCCGAGCAGTTCGGTGGCGCGTTCGCGCGAGATCAGCGGGCAGGCGGTCTCGCCCTTGGCCACGGCGGCCAGGAAGCCGGCCTTCACGCGGGCGGCTTCGTCGACGCCGGCGGGCACGCGGTAGGTGATCAGTTCGACCAGCGTCTGCTCTTCGCCGGCGGGCGGGTTCGTCAGCAGTTCCACCAGTTCGGCGGTCTGCTGAGCCGTCAGCGGCAGGGGAGGAATACCGAGCGCGGCGCGGGCGGCCACGTGAGCACGAAAGTTTTCAAGCATGGGGAGACCTGCTGATATTGCGTTTGAGGGGAAGGCCGTTCCGGCACTCCGGGGCTGTTCCAGGCACTGCTTTGAACGCGATTCTAATCGCATCACTCTATAACGTCAAATGTCTTATGTCTTATATAAGACTTACGGCGCGGACTGTTCGGGGCGGCGACTGGCGATGACATGTGCCGGCTACCGAAGCTGTTGGGCTCGATTCGGATTGCCGGTGCGGCACATATCTGCACAAGCACGCAAGAAACGGTACACACGCGTCGCAATCGCGCGCCTACGCTTCGTGTCGCGCGGCTTGCAATCCGGTTTCAAAAGCGCGGGGCGAAAAAGGGGCGTGCGCCCGTCGATTCGTCCTGAGCGGTCGCGATGCCTTCAACTCCGTCGATCAAGAACATGCGATCCCGAGACTCGATTGTCCTGCTGGTGTCACTCGTCGCGTCGTCGGCCGTCCAGGCGGCCAGGACCGGCGACGAGACGCGTGGTGCGGCCAGCCGGCCCGTCGCGCTGGTCTATCGCGGGCCCGCGGCGTGCGACGGTTGCCCCGAGGCGATCGCCGCGCGCCTGCAGGAGTCGGACTACCAGTTCCGGGTGATCTACGTCGGGCCGGCGGAAAAGCTCAAGATCACGCCCGGCGCGCTGGCCGGTGCCGCGTTATACGTCCAGCCCGGCGGCGGGCAGGACATTCCCGGCGCGGCCGCCAGCATCGGGAGAAATTCGATCAGGGCCGTGCGGCACTACGTGTCGAACGGCGGGCGATACCTGGGTATCTGCATGGGCGCGTACCTGGCGGGCGACCAGGGTTTCGGGCTGGTCGACGGCGAGATCGACTCCGAGGTCGACCGGCCGGGTTCGACGATGCACGGTATCGCGGATACGGTGACGCCGGTCGTCTGGCGTGGGAAAAAGCGCTGGATCTACTTCCAGGATGGCGCGACGCTCCCGGCTGCTCGAACCGGCTCCGGCGGTGTCGTGCTGGCGACCTATCCGAACAACGATATCGCGGCCGCGACTTACCGCTACGGCAAGGGGCGCGTCGGGCTCGTCGGCCCGCATCCCGAGGCCGATGCAAGCTGGTATCGCCAATACCGTCTCACGAACCCGGACGGCGTGTTGCCGGACATGGCGTACGACCTGATCAACGCCACGATGAAGCCATAACGGCGCGTGTCCTACTTTCGCTTGGCGCGATACGCGTCGAGATTCTTCCGCGCCTGCGCGCGGATCGCGCGTTGCACGAAAGGCGTCCAGCCGAGCAGGGCGCCCTTGAACCCGAGCGCCTGACGCGCCCAGCGCCACAGGTCGAAACTGTCGCGATGCTCGACGATGCGCCCGTCGCGAAACCGGAACTGTGCGCGGATCCGGTTGACCACCATCCGGCCGGTCGCGGTGAACCGGTAGTGCGCGACCCACTCCGCGTGCCCGGTCTGCTCGTCCGCGTCGACCTCGCCGAACGTCAACGAAAACTCCTGCGCACGTGCGACCAGCATGCGCCACATGTCGCGGGCGAGCTCGCCGCGCAGTTCACCGAATGCGGGATCGCTGAAGACGATGTCGTCGGCATAACAAGCGAGCATCGCGTCGATGTCGCGCTGCTGGAAGGCCGTGTAAAAGCGCTGGATCAGCTCGGTGTTCGGATGACTCATCTTTTAATTGGCTGTCGTTGTAGATGAAGCGGCGTCTCGACGCGGCGGCCGGAAGCCGGGCAAGCCACTGTAGCGGAAATCGAATGCGCTGTCGCCGACGGGCGCGTTCGCGCGCGGTGATTTCTCCCGGCTGTTCCGCCGGCCGGTCAATTGATGGAAAATCGCGCGCTGGAGGCCGGCAAGGCTCCGACCTGAGAGCGCGTTGACTGTCGAGAACTCATCCATGAAATTCCGCGTTGAAGCGCCGTTCCGGCGCACGTTGTTGCTCGTGCTGCTTGCGCACGCATCCGAATCCTTCGCGGCCGGGCTCGACTGCGCACAGGCAACCAGTCCGACGGAAAAGGCCGTGTGCGCGTCGAACGACCTGCATCTGGACGACGGCAGGTTGTCGGCCTTTTACCGGAAGCTGTCCGATGCGTTGCCGCCAGGGCAGCGCACGACGTTGCGCACCGCGCAGCTCGGCTGGCTGAAGACCCGCGATCAATGCGGCGCCGATCACGGCTGCCTCGAGCAGCGCTATCTGTCGCGCATCGCCGATCTGCAAGCGCGCCTCGCCACGGTGCTCGCATATCGCCCCGATGCCGAAGACAAGGCTGCGCTCGACGACTTGCGTACGCTCGTCGAGCAGGCGCGCCGAACGGATTCACGCTCGCCGGTCGACAAAGCGATCGAGCGGCTGCGAATCAAGGACGCCGTCACGCGCTTTTCGAGCGAATCCGGCGGCGAGCAGGGGCCGGTGTTCCCGGCGGCCCGGCCCGATGGCGTGACGGCCGACGAATGGAAAGCGTTGAAGGCGTCGCACGTCGACACTGACGACACGGAGATGGGTGCGTTCTACACGCTCATCGATCTCGACGGCGACGGGCGGCGTGATCTGGTCGTCGAATCGGCATCGAACGGAACCGGGTTGTGGTCGTCGGTCGACGTCTTGCGGCGCAGCGGCGGCAAGTTCGAGGTGCCCGGCGAGTCGAACGAGGCGATCGACCGCAGCCTGTACACGACGAATGGCCGCGGCGCGAATCAGGCGGCCGATTGGATCCGCGTGCGCGGGCGCGTCTATGCGCTTTATCGCGACAGTCATTACGGGGTGGACGAGTTTTACCTGTTGCGACCGTTTACCGTCGTCGATCAGGTGCCGAAACTGACGGTGCACTACCGTTACCGTCTGTCGGTGCCGGTCGAGCAGCACGATGAAGGGAAGCAGGGCGCGACGGTGCTCGACGGCACACTGCATGCGGCCCTCGAACAGGCGCTGCACGCGGTGAGCGACAGCACTGCGCTCGATGCCGGCGCCGACAAGCCGCTATGTCCGATTCCGCCCGACGTGCAAGGCGACGATCGCAGCGAGTATTCGAACTACGGCCCCGGCCATTACACGTACGAGATTGTTGGCGACATGCCGGTTCATGTCGGTGGCAAGTGCTACATCGGCCGGCTGATCGACTGGTTCGGACAATACGGAAAGGACGGGCTGACGGCGCAGTTGTCGATGCGACTTCCGCGCGACGACACGGACCACGAGCAGACGTTCAGCGTGAACGGCGTCCGGGCCGTGACGTCCGTCACGACCTCGATCGAGAAAATGACGGTAAACAGCGGGAATTGACGCCTGCGCCCACGATTGAGGCGCAGCCGGCTTGCCGCCGGATTCGCGTCAGCGGGCCGCCATCGCGACGTCCTGATGGTCGCGCCCCGTCACCAGGCAGCCCGACATGAACGCCTCGCTCTGGCTGCTGGCTGCCGCCGCGCCGAAGCCGCGCCCGAGCGCGTCGACCTTCACCTGCGCGGCGCCCTGTTCGCACGCAAGCGGGCTGGCGTCGCGGCCCTGCGCATGCAGGATCGCTCGATCGCCAATGAGATAGGCCAGCAACGCGAAAACAGCGATATGTACGGCTCGTCTCATGGTTTGTCTCCTCGTTGCTCAAGCGTAACGCGGACACGTTCGACGAAGCACTTGGGGGTTCCCCTTGTAAACGTCTGCTGAAACGGGGGCGGGGCAGAGGGAATCTGTCCCGTTTTTGATGGCTCGCGAGCAGGAGGCGTTGGCGGTTTTCGGGTCGGCGGCCAGCGGTTTCAATGCGTCCGGCAGACGAAGCCGAGCGTGCAGCATGGCCATCGTGCGCCAGATTTCCGCGCGGCAGGCGGGTGATTCGCGCGAGTTTGACGAATGTCAGGGTACGGGTGGGAGGGGGCGGTTGCGCGGCCGTTCAAAGCGATAGCATGAATGCATGATTTGACGGAACGCGATGCCTGACGAACGCAGCGCATCGGGTCCGGCAAGCAGGTCCGTGTTGAATATCGCTCTCGAAATAGTGAGGAATCCAAATGTTGAACGTCTCTTCCGTGCTGATCAGTCTCGCTCCGATGTGGGCAATCTTGCTGGTTGCGTCTTCGGCGGCCGCCTATTTCGTGTTCTGGCGCAAGGCCATCAAATAAACGCTGCGCGACAGGCGCGTATGGCGCGCCGTCCCTGTCATTGCACCGCGGTTACCGGCACATTCGAAATCCGCACCAGCCGGTCCATCACGCTGCGGCGGAACATCGACAACAGCGTATGAAACGGATCCTGCCGCGGCGCGACGACCACGATCTCGTCGCACCCGGTCTCGGCCGCCGCGGCCGCGATCGCATCGGCCACCGGCCCGACCTTCATCACGACGCTGAATTTCACGTCTGCATCGCGCAAGATCCGCTCGGCCATCGCGAGATCGTCGGTCGCGAATTTCTCCTCGATCGCGCGCAGCCGCGACAGCGGGTGAAACGCCTCGAGCCGCGTCGATTCGAGCGGCGCTTGGACGTTGATCAGCACGATTTCCGACGCGCACCGCTCTCGATACAGAAACGTTGCGTGCCGGACGGCCTGAAGCGAGCGCGGCGAATGGCCGACCGGAACCAGCAGCTTGAGCATGGACGATGTCCCAGGAACGAAGTACTTCCAGCGTAGCGTTCCGCCGCCGGAAGCGATCTAAAGAGATCGGATGTCCGCGTAAAAAAGTCGTTAACGCGGGCGGTGTCGTGGCGCGTCTATTAGAAATATAAGAAATTTAAGTTTATGCGCATAAACGAGGACGCCAGCCGTCCGCGCCACCCCGATTCAGTCGAATCCGCAATGAATTGCGCCGCAAAATATCGGAGGTCGCCCGGAACGCGTCGCGTAGAGTAGAGCATCGGCCGCCGCCCAGCGGCCAGCCATTCGATACCGCTTCCCAGGAGACCTCGCATGCCGCACGGCGCCCCGCAGCTTCTCGCTCCCGCTTCCATTCCCGTCGACCCGATCGTGCGCCTGTCGGCAGGCGAGCTCGCGTCGGCAATTCGCAGCAAGGCGGTCTCGTGCGTCGAGACGATGCGCGCGTATCTCGACCACGTCGAGCGCGTGAACGGCGCGGTCAACGCGATCGTCGCGCTGCGCGACCGCGACGCGCTGCTCGCCGAAGCCGCGGACAAGGATGCCGCGCTGGCGCGCGGCGAGTATCACGGCTGGATGCACGGGATGCCGCAGGCGCCGAAGGATCTGGCGATGACGAAGGGGCTGCGCACGACCTACGGTTCGCCGATCTTCCGCGAGAACGTGCCGCAGGCCGATTCCGTGGGCGTCGCGCGGATGCGCGCCGCCGGCGCGATCTTCATCGGCAAGACCAACACGCCCGAATTCGGGCTCGGCTCGCATACCTTCAACGAGGTGTATGGCGCGACGCGCAATCCGTACGACCTGACGAAGAGCGCGGGCGGCAGCAGCGGCGGCACGGCGGCGGCGCTCGCGTCGCGGATGCTGCCGGTGGCCGACGGCAGCGATTTCGGCGGCTCGCTGCGCAATCCGGCCGCGTTCTGCAACATCTACGGCATGCGCCCGTCGCAGGGCCGGGTGCCGCGCTGGCCGGGTGTCGACGTGTTCGTGCAGCAGCTCGGCATCGAAGGGCCGATGGGCCGCACGGTCGGCGACGTCGCGCAACTGCTCGCGATCCAGGCCGGCTACGACGCCAACGATCCGCTGTCGCTCGCGGAAGATCCGGCCGTGTTCGCGCAGCCGCTCGACACGGACCTGCGCGGCAAGCGCATCGCGTGGGTCGGCGACTGGAACGGTTATCTCGCGACCGAGGCCGGCGTGCTCGCGCAGTGCGAGCAGGGGCTGGCGACGCTGCGCGAGATCGGCTGCGACGTCGATGCCGCGCTGCCGGCGTTCGCGCCCGACCGGATCTGGCGCCTGTGGCTCGCGCACCGGCATCTGCTGTCCGGCGGCGGGCTGCTCGCGCACTATCGCGACTCGGCGCGCCGCGCGCTGCTGAAGCCCGAGGCGATCTACGAGGTCGAAGGGCTGCTCGCGATGCAGGGCGCGGCGGTGTTCGACGCGAGCGTCGAGCGCACCGCGTGGCATCAGGCCGTGCTGAGCTTCTTCGACCGTTACGACTTCATCGCGGCGCCGACCGCGCAGGTGTTCCCGTTCGACGTCGACCAGCGCTGGCCGAAGGAGATCGCGGGCCGCGCGATGGACACCTACCATCGCTGGATGGAAACCGTCGTGCCGTGGACGCTGGCCGGCTGCCCGGTGATCAACGTGCCGGTCGGCTTCAACGACGCGGGTCTGCCGATGGGGATGCAGCTGATCGGGCGCCCGCGCGCCGATCTCGCCGTGCTGCAGCTCGCGCGCGGCTACGAGCAGGCGGCCGACTGGGTCGGTCGGCGGCTGCCGGCGTGGATGGCCGCGTAACGTCGTGGCCGGCCGGTAGCCGGTAGCGGGTGGCGGAGTGTCGAAACGGGCGGCGGCGAGCCGCCCGTTTTGCTTGGATCCCGGCGCGCGGTGCCGGACGGTGCCGGGCGACTGCGATGCGTTTCGCCTTGCCGCATGCGCAGGCGCCGGAAACCGCTGTCATTGATGCGGTCGGAGAGCGAATACCGGCGCCTGCCAGATATTGCGCGGCAATCGTGGATGAATCCGCGCGATGGTATCCGCCGGTCGCGGAATGGCAAGCGGCCGTGCGGCGCGATTTCGTTTCGATGTGTTTCAGTCGTTGCGGCGGCGTGCGACGCGCTTCGACAATATCGGCCTCAATCATTCGGGCACGAGGGAAACACATGAAGCACATTCGCGCGACGGGCAGGCATCTGGCCTCGGCAGGCATTGCGTTCGGCATTCTGGTGAGCGGCGCCGCGCACGCGCAGCTCGACCTGCAATCGATCGGCGCGTCGCTGCTCGGCGGCGGGCAGCAGCAGGCGGCGCCCGCGCAGGGCGGCGTCGCGCAACTGCTGCAGGCGTATGTCGGCGCGAACCAGCAGGTGCTGTCCGGCCAGTCGTCGCTCGCGTCGGCGATGGGGTTGACCGGCGCGGCCGGACAGGCGCAGCAGGCCGCGAGCCAACTGGCCGGCGGCAATGCGCTGACGCCGGCCGCGCTGTCGCAGATGGGCGGCGCGCAGCAGTCGGTGTCGCAGGCGCTCGGCCAGGCTTTCGCGAGCGGCAGCGCGACGCACGGCCCGGTCGACAAGCAGGCGTTCAGCAACGGCCTCACGTCGCTCGGGCAGGGGCTCACGCAGTATTCGCAACTGCAGTCGGGGCTCGGCAATCTCGGTTCGACGAGCGCGGCGTCGCTGCTGCAGTCGGGCCTGAATCCGCAGAACATGCAGGCCGCGTCGTATATCGCGCAAAGCGCACCGGGCCAGTTGCAGTCGCTCGCGGCGACGCTCAGCCAGGCCGTGCAGTTCGCGACGAGCCAGGGCATTTCGGTGCCGTCGGTCGCGTCGTCCGCGCTGAAGCTGCTGCCGTAACGTTGCGCGGGCATGCGCGCGGTGCGGTGCCGGCATCGCGCGCGACGGCGAACAATCGCCCCGCACAACCTGGGGATTTCGCGCGATGCTATCGTGGCGTGTCCCTCTTATCGGTGCAGGTTCATGACTGACTCGTTCAACCTCTCGCGCTATTTTTCCCGCATCGGCTACGACGGCCCGGCCGAGCCCACGCTCGACGTGCTGCGCCGGCTGCATCTGCTGCACCCGCAGGCGATTCCGTTCGAAAACCTCAATCCGCTGACGGGCGCGCGCGTTGCGCTCGACGTGCCCGCGATCGTCGACAAGGTGATCGGGCACCGCCGCGGCGGCTACTGCTTCGAACTCAACAAGCTGTTCCATACGGCGCTCACGACGATCGGTTTTCGCGTGACGCCGCTGATCGCGCGCGTGCGCTGGATGATGCCGCCCGAGATCGTCACCGCGCAGACCCACATGGTGCTGCGCATCGATCTCGACGATGCGGTCTGGCTCGCGGACATCGGCTTCGGCAGCGCGACGCTGACCGCGCCGCTGCGCTTCGTGCCGGGCGAGCGGCAACTGACGCCGCACGGCGCGTTTCGCGTGATCGATGCGCCGGTCGACGGCGAATTCGACCTGCAGTTCGAGACGCCCGACGGCTGGCAGACCACCTACCGTTTCTCGCTGAAGCCGACCGAGTGGATCGATTACGACGCCGCGAACTGGTTCACGTCGACGTATCCCGAATCGATCTTCCTGAACGACCTGATCGCGTGCCGCGTGCTGCCGGACGGCCGCGCGGCGCTGCGCAATACCACGCTGACGCTGCGTGACGCGGCGGGTGCCGGGCGCACCGTCACGTTCGACGACGCGGCCGCGTGGGGCGCGTGCCTGCGCGACACGATCGGCATCGATACGAAGGGATTCGACCTCGACGCACTGTTCGCGCGGCTGGCGGCGCGCGCCGCGCAGTAACCCGAACCCACGGTATTCGAAGGCGGCCCGCACTCGGGCCGCGCCCGATCACGCGATCCATCGCCATCACGCGTACTTGATTTTTGCTAGATTACTAGCATACTAGCTTCCATGACCGACGAAGAAGTGAAGCAATTCAACGTGTACCTGCCGCTCAGCCTGATCCGGCAGGTCAAGCATCGCGCCATCGAAACGGAGCAATCGCTGTCCGCGCTGGTGGCCGACGCGTTGCGCGCGTACCTGACTGCGCCACAGCCGGGCGCGGGGCCGTCCACCAAGGAGGAGTGACATGTCATCCGAGCGAATCGAAGCCGTGTTCCTGACCACGCACAACTGGGGCAAGTCGGCGAAGTTCTTCCAGGCGCTGGGCTTCAGGCTGGAATTCGAAACCGATCACCAGTCGGGCCAGTTGCGCAGCGGCGACGGCCCCTATCTGTTCATCGCCGAAGTGCCGCCGGGCGAGACGCCGGACCTGCAGGTCGTGCTCAAGGTGGCGGACGAGCAGGCGGTGCAGCCGCAGCCGATCGTCGAGGTCGTCACGCCGTTCGAGGACACGCACTGGGGCACGCGCGACATGACCGTGCGCGACCCGGACGGCCGCGTGTGGCGGCTGCAGGCGCCGGGCAAGCAGGGTGCGTGAGGCCGCTATGACCGATACCCGCGAAGACGCCCCCGACAGCACCGCCGCGCGCGTTGCGCTGTGGCGCGCGCTGCATGTCGAACTCGATGCGCCGCCGCACGTGCTCGCCGACGAAATCGGGCTCCGGTTGCTCGCGCCGGCGCCGGGCTGGCAGCAGCGCGGCGACATGGATCCGCAGTTCACGCGGCCGTTCCGCGCGTCGATCGTCGCGCGTGCACGCTTCATCGAGGATCTCGTGGTCGAGCAGGCCGCGCGCGGCGTGAGCCAGTACGTGATCCTCGGCGCGGGCCTCGACAGCTTCGTGCAGCGCCGGCCCGACATGGCGTCGCGCGTGACCGTGTTCGAAGTCGACCCGCCGGCGCCGCAGGCATGGAAGCAGCGCCGTCTGGTCGAGCTCGGCTTCGGCGTGCCCGACCGGCTGCGTTTCGTGCCGGTCGATTTCGAGGCGAAGCAGTCGTGGCGCGATGCGCTCGTCGCCGCGGGCTTCGATGCCGGCAAGCCGGCGGTCGTGGTGTCCACGGGCGTCAGCATGTACCTGACGCGCGAGGCGAACGCGGCCGCGCTGTGCGAAGTCGCGTCGCTCGCGCCGGGCTCGACGCTCGCGATGACGTTCCTGCTGCCGCTGGAGAATGCGGATCCGGACGTGCGCCCCGGGCTGGAAATGGCCGCGAAGGGCGCGCGCGCGAGCGGCACGCCGTTCATCAGCTTCTTCATGCCGGCGCAGATCCAGGCGCTCGCGCGGGAGGTCGGTTTCGCGACCGCCGCGCACGTTTCGGCCGCCGAACTGACGCGCCGTTATTTTGCCGATCGCACCGACGGCCTGCGGCCGCCGAACAACGCGGAAGAACTGCTGGTCGCGACGGTCTGACCCGTCACGCGCGTTCGAGCACGGCCATCTCCCGCACGATCACGAGCAGCACCGCGAGACTTGCGCCGCCCGACGCGCGCAGGTCCGCGAGCAGATGCGCGTAGCGTTCGAGCGCGGCTTCGCGGCGCTCGCGCCATGCGCCGACGATCGTCTCCGGCGTGGTCGAATCCGGCGACTCCGCGAGCGCGCTCGTGGCGAGCGTGCGCTTGAGGCGCGCGACTTCCGCGAGCGCGGCCGCGCGCGCCAGCATGTCCCAGTGCGTCGGCGTCGGCAGGGTCGCCGCGCGTTCGCTGATCCAGCCGTAATTGAGCAGCGTGCCAAGCGAGAAATAGACGCCCGCGACGAGTTCGAGGCTGCGGTTGCTGGTCGCGGCCACCTCGGCGATGTCGAGCAGCGCGGCCGAGATGTCGCCGCTCGCGACGCGCACGGCGAGCGCGCTGTCCACGCCAGCCTCGACCAGCACGCGCTGCCGCTCGGACAGCGCTTCGAGATCGTCGGCCGGCAGCAGCGACGGCAGTTGCGGCGCGAGCCGCTGCGCCGCGTCGCCGCAGCGCGCGATCAGCTCGGCGACGCCGCCGTCGGCCACCGCGCCGGATTGCAGGTGCCGCAGGAACCACAGCGCCGCGCGCTCCAGCAGCCGCGCGACGTCGACGAACATGCGCGCCTGCACGTCGTCGGCGACGCGGTTGTCGAGCGCGTCGATGTCGCGCCATACCGCATCGAGGTCGAACACGTCGCGCGCCATGATGCATGCACGCACGATGTCGCCCGGCTTCGCGTCGGTTTCCTCCATCAGCCGGTGCACGAACGCGCAGCCGACCCGGTTCACGAGCGCATTGGTCAGGTGCGTCGCGAGAATCTCGCGGCGCAGCGGATGGCGGCGCATCGGCTCGCTGAAGCGTTGCTGCAGCGGCTTCGGGAAGTAGTCGACGAGCATCGCGGCAACCAGCGGATCCTCGGGCACGTCGGATTCGAGCAGCGCGTCGTAGAGCCACATCTTGCTGTACGCGAGCAGCACTGCGCGCTCGGGCGACGTCAGGCCGAGCTTCGCGGCTTGCCGTTCGGCGACTTCGTCGTCGGTCGGCAGGAATTCGATCACGCGGTTCAGGCGGCCCGCGCGTTCGAGCCAGCGCATCAGGCGCGCCTCGGCGTCGAGCAGCTCGACCGCATAACGACCCGCGATCGACAGCGCCTGCGTCTGGTAGTAGTTGTCGCGCAGCACGAGCAGCCCGACTTCGTCGGTCATCTCCGCGAGCAGCGCGTTGCGTTGCTTCTCGGTCATCTCGCCGTCGGAGACGACGAGCCCAAGCAGGATCTTGATGTTGACTTCGTGATCCGAACAATCGACGCCGGCGGAGTTGTCGATCGCATCGGTGTTCATGCGGCCGCCGCGCTGCGCGAACTCGATGCGGCCGAACTGCGTGCAGCCGAGGTTGCCGCCTTCGCCGATGACCTTGCAGCGCAGGTCCGCGCCGTTCACGCGCACCGCATCGTTCGCGCGGTCGCCGACCTGCAGGTGGGTTTCGCGCGCGGCCTTCACGTAGGTGCCGATGCCGCCGTTGTACAGCAGGTCGACCGGCGCCTGCAGGATCGCGCGGATCAGCTCGGTCGGCGGCAGCGCGTGCGCGTCGATGCCGAGTGCGGCCTGCACGGCCGGCGACAGCGGGATCGTCTTCGCGGTGCGCGGATAGACGCCGCCGCCCGCCGAAATCGCGGCCGGATCGTAGTCGGCCCAGCTCGAGCGTTCGAGCGCGAACATGCGCTCGCGCTCCGCGAAGCTCGTCGCGGGGTCGGGGTTCGGGTCGAGGAACACGTGCCGGTGATCGAACGCGGCGACGAGCCGGATATGCGGCGACAGCAGCATCCCGTTGCCGAACACGTCGCCCGACATGTCGCCGACGCCGACCACGGTGAAGTCGGTCGTCTGCGTATCGACGCCCATCTCGCGGAAGTGCCGCTTCACCGATTCCCAGGCGCCGCGCGCGGTGATCGCCATCTTCTTGTGGTCGTAGCCGACCGAGCCGCCGGACGCGAATGCGTCGTCGAGCCAGAAGCCGTATTCATGCGAGATCGCGTTCGCGTAGTCGGAGAAGGTGGCCGTGCCCTTGTCGGCGGCGACGACCAGATACGGATCGTCGGGGTCGTGACGGACGACGTCGGGCGGCGGCACGATCGCGTTGCTCACCAGGTTGTCGGTCAGGTCGAGCAGGCCGCGCAGGAACGTCTGGTAGCACGCGATGCCTTCGCGCATCCACGCTTCGCGATCGCTCGGCGGCGGCGGGTTCTTCACGACGAAGCCGCCTTTCGAGCCGACCGGCACGATCACGACGTTCTTCACCATCTGCGCCTTCATCAGCCCGAGCACCTCGGTACGGAAATCCTCGCGGCGATCCGACCAGCGCAGGCCGCCGCGCGCGACGCGCCCGCCGCGCAGGTGCACGCCCTCGACACGCGGCGAATATACCCAGATCTCGAACATCGGCTTCGGTTCGGGCAGGCCCGGCACTTTCGCCGGATTGAACTTGAACGACAGGTAGGGTTTCGATGCGCCGTTCGCGTCGAGCAGGAAGTAGTTCGTGCGCTCGGTCGCGTTGATCACGCCGAGGAACTGGCGCAGGATGCGGTCCTCGTCGAGGTTCGGCACCTGGTCCAGCGCAGCTTCGATCGCCTTCAGCAGCCGTTCGGCCTGCACGTCGCGCGCGTCGCCGGTGCGCGGATCGAAGCGCAGCAGGAACAGCTCGACGAACTGTCGCGCGATCGCCGGATTGCCGGTCAGCGCTCGTTCGATATACGCGTCGCTGAACGTCGAGCCGACCTGCCGCAGGTATTTCGCATACGCGCGCAGGATCGTCACTTCGCGTGCGCTCAACTGCGCGCGCAGCACGAGGCGGTTGAAGTCGTCGTTCTCGATCCGGCCGTTCCAGATCCGGTCGAATGCATCCTCGAACAGGTCTTTCACGCGCTCGATGTCGAACTCGGCATCGTCGGCGAGTTCGAGGCCGAAGTCGTGCACCCAAGCATGCGCGGCGTCCTGCGACTGGATCCGGTACGGCCGCTCCTCGTCGACGCGCACGCCGAGATGCTCGAGCATCGGCAGGCTGCGCGACAGCGCGATCGGGTCGCCGGCGCGATAGACCTTGAAGCGGAATGCGCGCGGCTCGGCCTCGATCGGCCGGTACAGGTTCATCGCGAGCTGGCCCGTATCCTTCACGCGCTCGATCAGCTCGATGTCGCGCACGGCCGTGCGCGCCGGATAGTCGTCGCGATAACCGGCCGGGAACGAGTCGGCATAACGTTGCAGCAGACGGTTGCCTTGCTCTTCGCCGAAGGTGTCGAGCAGCGCGTCGGCGAGATCGTCCTGCCAGCGGCGCGTGACCTGCACGAGCCGCGTTTCGAGCTCGCGCGTGTCGACGTCGGGCATCGTGCCCGGTTCCGCGTGCACGACGAAATGAATGCGTGCGATCGCCGATTCCGACAGCAGCGGCGTGAATTCGACGTTCACGCCGTTGTACGCGTCGATCAGCAGCTTCGCGATGCGCCGGCGCAGGTCGGTGTTGTACTTGTCGCGCGGCACGAACACGAGGCACGACACGAAGCGGTCGAACCGGTCGCGGCGCACGAACAGGCGCGTGCGCTGGTGTTCCTGCAGCCGCAGGATGCCGAGCGCGATGTCGTAGAGCTGGTCTTCGTCGGCCTGGAACAGTTCGTCGCGCGGATAGGTTTCGAGCACCGTCACGAGCGACTTGCCGAGATGCCCCTTCGGCAAAAAGCCCGCGCGCCGCACGATGTTCGCGCACTTGCGGCGCACGATCGGGATCTCGGCGCTCGACACCATGTACGCGGTCGACGTGTAGAGCCCGATGAAACGGCGCTCGCCGGTGACCTTGCCGTCGGCGCCGACCAGCTTCACGCCCACGTAGTCGAGATAACCGGGACGGTGCACGGTCGCGCGCGAATTCGCCTTGGTCAGGAAGATCGGCCACGCGCCCATGATGATGTCCGCGGCGGCCGGTGGCAGCGGCGTCACGTCGGGCGCGCCCGACGTGCGCAGCGATTCGCGCAGGATGCCGAGGCCCGTGCCCTCGATGCCGCGCAGGCCGAAGCCGGTGCCATCCGACACGAGCGCGTAGTCGCGGTGGCCGAGGAACGTGAAGTGATCGGCGGCCATCCATTCGAGGAACGCGCGCGCCTCGAGGTCTTCCGCGGTCGATTCGCGCGCCTTCATCTCCTTGATCGTCGCGCGGGCGATGTCGACAATCTTCGGCCAGTCCTCGACCGATGCGCGGACGTCGCCGAGCACGTGCGCGATGTCCTCGCGCAGCGTGTCGAGCAGCGTCGCGTCGCCGCAGCGATCGACTTCGAAGTGGATGAACGACGCGAGTTGCGACTGGCCGTCGCCGGGCGTCGCGCCGCCCGCGTCGACGCGCTCGATGCCGCCGCTGGCGCCGCGCCAGATGCGGAACACGGGGTGCAGCGCCGAATGCAGCGCGAGCCCGAGGCGGTTGACGGCCATCGTCACCGAGTCGACGAGGAACGGCATGTCGTCGTTGACGATCTCGATGACCGTGTGGTCGGAGTGCCAGCCGTGCTGTTCGAGGATCGGGTTGTATACGCGCAGCCGCTCGCTGCCGGGGACGTATTTCTGGGCGGTCTGCCAGTGCGCCATCGCGGCGCCGTACAGATCGGCGATGCTGCGGTTCTGCAGATCGTCGGCGTCGACGAAATCGTAGTAATGACGCAGGAATGGTTCGACGATTCGGAACGTGGCTTCGGGCAGACGCCCGCGCGCGAATTCGACGACATCGGAGAGCAGGTGTGCGACGACTTCCTCGTTCTTCGCTTCCATGGCGGTCTCCCGGGTGGCCATTGGCTGCTGCGTCTGTCCGGCATTATGCGCCGATTGCGTGACAAAGCGATGTGCGGGCGCACAACGCGGGCGGGGGGAGGAAGAAGCACTGCAGTGCCTGTCGCGGGCACTGCAGGGTGTGACTCAGCGCAGTGCCGGCGGCGCTGCAGCGACGCCGGCTGTCACGCTCAGCGCTCGTCGCTCCACAGCTTCCCGGCCGTCGCCCAGTTCTCTTTCTTCACATCGGTGAGGATGATGTCGACCGAGCCCGGCGCGCAGCCGAGCGTCTCGCACGTGACGCGCGTGATCGCTTCGACGAATTCGCGCTTCTGTTCGACGGTGCGGCCTTCGAACAGCTGGATATTGAAAGTCGGCATGACAAGTGCTCCGGTTGGGTTTGAACGATGCGGCCGCGGTCGCGGCCATGATTGCGGCGTCAGTCGCGATACGACGGATCGATCCGGTCGAGCCGGCGCAGCAGCGCCGGCCATTCCAGTTCGCCTTCGATCGCGCCGCCGTCGCGCAGTTGTTCGGCGGTGCGGTCCGCGACGGCCGGGTCGGGCAGCACGAGCGACCCGCCGCCTGCCTGCGCGCGGACCTGGATGTCGCACGCCTTGATCAGCGTATCCATCAGCACATAAGCTTCGGCAACGGTGCGGCCGACCGTCAGCGTGCCGTGATTGCGCAGCAGCATCGCGGATTTCGCGCCGAGGCTCGCGGTCAGCCGCGCGCCTTCGGCCGGCGAGAACGCGAGCGCTTCGTAGTCGTGGTACCCGAGGTCGCCATGAAACCGCAGCGCGTGCTGCGACGCGGGCAGCAGCCCGTCGCGCTGGATCGACACGGCAATGCCGGCCGTATTGTGCAGATGCATCACGCAGACGGCATCGGCGCGCGCGGCATGCACGGCCGCGTGCAGCGCGAAGCCCGTCACGTTGACCGCGTGCTCGCTGTCGCCGATCCGGTTGCCGGACAGGTCGATCTTCACGAGATTCGACGCGCGGACCTCGTCGAACGTAAGGCCGAACGGGTTGATCAGGAAGTGGCCGGGCTCGCCGGGCACGGTCGCGGAAAGATGCGTGTAGATCAGGTCGTCCCAGCCGTTCAGCGCGACGAGCCGATACGCGGCGGCGAGGTCGACGCGCAGCCGGCGTTCGGCGTCCGAGATCGGGCCGCCGGGTTTCACGGCATCAGGACGGTGTGCGAATGACGACATCGGTTTCTCCGAGGGTGAAGCGGCGCGCGACCGCCACCGTGACCCACGACGCAAGCGCGAACGGGGCCGTGAATGCGGGCATGCCCGCGCGCGTCGCGAGCCACTGGATCAGTGCGGCGAGCGCGGCGGCCGCGAGTGCCGCGCGCGGGCCGCGCGGCAGCAGCGCGAGCGCGGCGAGCGCGCCGTTGAAACCCAGCAGGCCATCGGCGTACGACGCGCCGCTCGCGCCGAGCGCGACCAGCAGCACGGTCGACACGATGGCGCCGCCGAGCGCGAACGCGGCCGCACGGCGTGATGCGGCGGCGATGCCGGCGACGATCAGCACGCCGGCCCATGCGCCTTGCGCGAAGGTGGTCTGGGCGACGCCCGAGAGCAGCGCGTCGGCGGCGGAAGAAAGCGTCAGCGCCGCGTCGGCCACGGCACCGTTCGCATGCTGCAGCGCGACAAACGGCAGCCACAGCGCGGTGACGGCGAGGCACGGGCTCGAATACGGACACTGGCGCCAGCGGGCGAGCGGCACGCGCATTGCGCGCTGCACGAGCGCCGCGCCGATCGCGGCCAGCGGCACCAGCGCGACGGCTGCGAGCGAATCGGGCGCGAATAGCACCGCGATCAGCGCGGCGAGCGCGCCGTTGAAACCGTGCAGCCCTTGTTCGACGTCGCGGCGCTCGGCACCCGTCAGCACGGCGGTCATGCTGGCGGCGGCCGAGCCGAGCAGCGCCGCTGACGCGAGCCGCAGGTCGGTCAGCGCCAGTGCGGCGAGCAGCAGCGCGCCGGTCAGCGCGTTCGCCTGCAGTACGATCTGCCCGATGCCGCGCAGCAAAATGCGCAGGTCGATCGACGGCGAGGCGGGGCGGGCGGTAGGCATGATGGCGGCGGAACAGGACGAGCCGCGAGCATAGGACACAATTCCATGCACCGGAATAGGGAATTCCGGATAGTCAGGATTTGTGGGTGATGCCCCGAGTTGGGGCGGAGGCCGTTTTCCAAGACGTGCTTGTCAGGCGCGTTAGCGTTTTTTTTGCATTCCTCTATTTCGGTAGCAAATTTTGATCGCCGTTAGATTTTCCGTGCGTATGCTAACGCGTTAGCGTTTTCGGGTAGGATCCGGAAATTGGTAGTATTTTCGCGGCCTCGGTAGGAGATTTTTCAATGCAAGTCGGCTTCAAGGCTCTGGCTGCTCGCTACGGCATTACGCTCGCACAACCTCTGCGTGTTGAATCGGTCATCGGCACCGGACGTGCGAGCCGGGAAACCGATGAGCAGGTAGAAAACCGGTATCCGCCTAGCTATCGACCCACCGACGACTTCGCCGGCCATTTTGAATTCGGACTCAAGTACGAAGAGCTTCACTTCGAGTTTTTTGCGCGCCTGTTTGCAGCCGTGGGACCGGAACCGATCGAAATCTGGTGCCGAAACGCCCCCTTTGGCCAATACGCCCGACGCACGGGTTTCCTGTACGAGTGGCTGACAGGCAGGCGTCTGGATGTACCTGACGTGGCCAACGGCGGCTATGTCAACGCCGTTTCTCCGACTGAATACCTGACCCGCACGGAGTCGCGTCGCATTCGCCGTTGGCGCGTGCACGACAACTTGCCGGGCACGCCTGCGTTCTGCCCGCTGGTTCGGCGAACCGCGGCGGTGCAGGCAGCGCTGCAGTTCGACTTGGGCACTGCATTGAGAGAATTGGATCGCGTCTTCGGGCCGGACATCCTGATGCGGACAGCCAGCTGGTTGACGTTCAAGGAGTCGCGGGCGAGCTTTCTCATTGAGAAAGAGGCCGATCAGGCCGACCGCATCCAGCGGTTTGCACACGTCATCGCGCAATACTGCGGCCGTATCGACGCTCCACTAAGCGACCGTAGCCTGCATACTTTGCAAGCCGGCATTCTGGGCCACGATGCGTTCGGTTTGGGGTTGCGGCGTTCGCCGGTCTTTGTGGGGCAGGCGACGATGCGCGAGAATATCGTGCACTACATTGCCCCGGCGTTCGACGACGTTGCAGCGATGCTGGAGGGCCTCGGTGAATTCGAGGCCGCGACTCGAGGCGCCGAGCCGCTGGCACGTGCCGCTGCGTTGGCATTCGGCTTCGTTTATATCCACCCCATGCGAGACGGCAACGGCCGGATTCATCGCTTCCTGATCAATGACTCCCTGGTGCGGGACAAGGCGGTGCCGGATGGCGTGATATTGCCGATCTCGGCAACCATCACGAGTTCGACGGAGTTCCGTGCCGGTTACGATCGCACGCTCGAGGTGTTTTCTCGCTGCTTCATACGCCGTTATGCAACGTCCTATCGGTTCGGCGAACTGGTCACCTATGAGGACGGGACGCTGAGCAACTTCGTATTCGACAGCTACGAAGATGCGCGCTTCGTCTGGCGTTATCCGGATCTGACGGCTCACGTGCTGTATACCGCGCGAGTTGTCGAGCACACGATTCGCACGGAGATGGCCGATGAAGCCAGGACGCTGCTGATCTTTCAGCTTGCCCAGGAGCGGCTCAAGGAGGTCGTGGAGATGCCGGGCCCGGATGCGGACCGCATCATCCGTTCCGTCAAGGAAAACGGTTGGCAAATCTCTGGCAAGCTGAAGCAGCAGTATCCGCAGTTGGAGAATGCGCGCAGGGCGTCGCGAGTCGTGGAAGCTATCCGGTCCTCGTTTGAAGGCAGGGACATGAACTTCGACGACGAATGACGCGCGTTGGATTTGCCGACCGTGGAATTCCGGATGGTCCGGATATATGCGACGATCCTTCGCATCAAGGAAACCGGGAGGCGAAACGATGCGTGAAGTGCGTTGGGCGTCGCTCGAAGGCGACGGGGTCGAACATCTGACGTTCGACCGGAGCGGCGGCGGGATCGTCGTCGAAAGCGCGGTGGTCGGCCAGCGCTACGGCCGCGCGTACGGGCTCGCGTATCGCGTCGAATGCGATCTGCAATGGCGCGTGACCTACGCGGTGCTCAAGGTGATGGGCGGCGGCACGCTCGAACTGCGCGGCGACGGCGCAGGCCATTGGCACGACGGCGCGGGCCGCGCGTTACCCGAACTCGACGGCTGCATCGATATCGACATCGCGGCGACGCCGTTCACGAATTCGCTGCCGATCGGCCGCCTCGGGCTCGCGCGCGGCGAACGGCGGCCGATCGACGTCGCGTACATCTCGACACCGGACCTGAAGGTCACGCCGGTCAAGCAGGCTTACGCGTGCATCGAGCCGGGCCGGCGCTACCGCTACGAAGGGATCTTCCGCAACTTCACGGCCGAGATGGACATCGACGACGACGGGCTCGTCGTCGACTACGAGACGCTGTTCAGGCGCCTGCCGGCGCCGACCGGGCGCTGAACCGCTGCGTTTGCAACCGCCGGCCGTTCGTGCGCGGATGCGAAGCGGTCGATCCGCGACGCGATCATGTCGGGGTGGCGCAGCACGATCCAGTGCGTACCGTCGATTTCCTCGCGCACGTGGTCGCCGAGCCAGCGGTCGAGGTCGACCGACATCTCGGGCGTCACGTAACGATCGCGCACGGGTACCAGGATCTGCACGGGCGCCTGCGCGTACCGTTCGCGCGGTTTGCGCGCCCGCGCCAGGAAGTTCGCGCGGTAGAGCTGCAGGCCGTTCAGCGCGTTCTTCAGTTGCACGGGGTCGCGCTCGGCGCGCACGCGTTCGGTGAGCTGCAGCCAGCGCGGCCACAGTGCCGCGCCGCCGAGCCGCCACACCAGCGACGGCACGACCGGCAGATGGAAGAACGCGATGTACCACGACTTCAGGCTCTGCTTGAGCCGCATCTTCGCGCGGAACACGTGATCGAGGCACGGGCCCGAGATCGACGTGTACGACGCGATTCGGCCGCGGAACGCGGGGTCGGTCACGGCCTCCCAGCACTGGATCGAGCCCCAGTCGTGGCCGACGAGGTGGAACGGCCGGCCGCCGCAGGTCGCGTCGGCCACCGCCTTCAGGTCGTCCGCGAGCCGCGCGAGCGTGTAGTCGGCGCGGCGGCGCGGCGCATCGGACGCGCCGGCGCCGCGCACGTCGTACGCGATCACGCGGTAGCGCTTCGACAGCCGCGCGCGGATCGGCGCCCACACGGCCGCCGAATCGGGGTAGCCGTGCACGAGTATCAGCGGCGGCGCGCGCCGCGATCCGCTTGCATAGACGGCGAGTTTCACGTCGCCGGACTGGACGGTCAGCATCTCGTGGGCGCGGGCCATGGCGTCACGCTTGCGGAACCGGGTGCAGCGGCACCCGGCGCGGGGCGGCTTGCGCCGCATAACGCGCGTTGGTCGCGTCGATGTTCTCGAGCAACGTGTCGAGCCCCTGCAGGTACTGATGGTTGTCGTGGTCCCACGGGTGGAAGCCCGGGCGGAAGTAGTCGAGCCATTCGCGCGCGATGCTCGGGAACACGCCGTGCTTCGGGCTGTACAGATACTTCACGAGGCGCCACATGCCGCCGAACTTGCCGTGCTCGCGACGGTGCGCGCGCATCAGGCGCACGTGGAAGTCGAACACGATCGTCCAGAAGAACACTGTCGTCGTCAGCATCGTGCCCGTGCGCAGCAGATAACTGCCGAGGCCCGGCTTCATCACGGTGGTCCATACGTCGTACGACACCGCCTTGTGCTCGGTTTCCTCCATCGCGTGCCACATCCACATCTGCTGGTAACCCTCGACCGAGCCGTCGATCCGGTGCTCGTGGCCCGACAGCAGCTGGTTCGCGAGGATCGCCGTGTAGTGCTCGAGCGCGATCGTGATCGCGAGCTGCATCGAATGCGGCAACGCCTTCCTGAACCAGCCGAGGATCGTCCACAGCCGCTTGTCGAGCTTGTGCGCGGGCAGGCCCGCCGCTTGCAGCAGGTCGTTGTATTCGATGTGCTCGCGCGTGTGCATCGCTTCCTGGCCGATGAAGCCGAGCACCTGTTTCTTCAGCTCGGGATCCTCGATCTGGTCGCGGTAGTTGCGCACCGAATCCATGAAGAAGCGTTCGCCAGCCGGGAACAGCAGCGACAGCGCATTCATGAAGTGCGTGACCGGCACGCCCTGCACGTGCCAGTCGCGCGCGCGTTCGGGCGGCAGCGCGAAACGGATGTCGCGCCGCACCGGCATCATGTTCGGGGTCGTCATGATTGTTCTCCTCCCTGATTGCCTGCATTGTTGTACGTGGCGTGCAGCGGCGCGGGCGCCGGCGTGCCGTGTGCGGTCTGGCGGCGGGCCTTCGCGGCCTCGCGGCGCGTCGCCAGCACGACGAGCGCCTGATACGCGGACGGCAGGATGCGCGCCATCCAGTCGCCGGCCTTCGCATCGCGGCCGATCAGCACGCGGCGCTTGTTCCTGCGTACGCCGGCGAGGATCGTGCGCGCGGCGTCGTCGGCGGTCGTGATGAAGAACTTCTCGAACGTGTCCCGGCCTTGCTGCTCGCTCGCGACCATGAAGCCGACCATGTTCTTCGACACGCGGCTGGCCTGCGCGATGTTCGTGCGGATGCCGCCCGGATGCACGCAGGTCGCCGACACGCCGCACTTCATCATGTCGAGTTCCTGGCGCAGCGATTCGGTGAAGCCGCGCACCGCGAACTTGGTCGCGTTGTAGCCGCTCATGCCCGGCTGCGCGAAGATCCCGAACAGGCTCGACGTGTTGATCACGTGGCCGTCGCCCGATGCTTTCAGGTACGGCAGGAACGCCTTCGTGCCGTGCACGACGCCCCAGAAGTTGATGTTCACGATCCACTCGAGATCGCTGTATTCCATGCCTTCGATCGTGCTCGACAGCGCGACGCCCGCGTTGTTGAAGATCAGGTTGACCTTGCCGTGTTCCTTCGCGGTGTCGTCGGCCCACGCGAACATCGCGTCGCGTTCGCCGACGTCGAGCACGCGCGTCGACACGCGCACGTTCGGCGCGATCGCGCGGACGATCCGTTCGGTTTCCGCGAGGCCGACGCCGTTCTTGTCGGCGAGCGACACATGGCAGCCGGCCTGTGCGAGCTGGATCGCGAGCGAGCGGCCCATGCCCGAGCCGGCACCCGTGATCGCGGCGACCTTGTTGGCGAAATCTCTCATGTTGGTGGCTCCTTGTCTGGCTCAGGCCGCTTCGGCGGACGTGGAAGCGGAAGCGGCGGGCGCGGCGACGGGCCGCGCGGTCGTGTCGTGTTGCGGCGCGCGATACGCGTGGTAATCGGCGATCGAGAAGCGCGCGGTCGCCTGACGGAAGCGCCACGTGAAACCCGGCCACAGCGTCGTGTTCTTGCCCGTGCGCGGGTCGAGGTACCAGCTCTTGCAGCCGCCCGTCGACCAGATCGCCTTCTTCAGCTTGCCCTGCAGGTCGCTGTTGAACTGCGCCTCGACGAGCGGACGCACCTCGATCGCATCCGCGCGCTCGCGGTGCATCGCCTGCAGCGCGCCGAGGATGTATTCGATCTGCGACTCGATCATGAACACCATCGAGTTGTGGCCGAGGCCCGTGTTCGGGCCGACGATCATGAAGAAGTTCGGGTAGCCGGGCAGCGTCGAGCCGAGATACGCGTGCGCGCCGTCGCGCCACGCATCGACGATGTCGAGGCCGCCGCGGCCGACGATCGCGCCGCGCGGGAACGGATCGGCAACCTGGAAGCCGGTGCCGTAGATCAGGCAATCGACTTCATGGCGCTTGCCGTCGGTCGTCACGACCGCGTCGGCCTCGATGTGGTCGATGCCGGTCGTGATCACGTCGACGTTCTTGCGCGACAGCGCCGGGTAGTAGTCGTTCGAGATCAGCACGCGCTTGCAGCCGAGCGTGTAGTTCGGCGTGACGGTCTTGCGCAGCTCCGGATCGGGAATCTGCTTGCGGATGTGGCGCAGCGCGAGCTTCTGCACGTTCTTCATCAGCGACGGATGGATCGCGAAGCCGAGCACGCGCGATTCGAGCATCCAGTAGATGCCGCTGCGCACGGCCTTCTGCGTGAACGGCAGCGTGCGGAACAGCCACTTCTCGAGGCCGCTCAGGTTGCGGTCCGGCTTCGGCATGATCCACGGCGGCGTGCGCTGGAACAGCGCGAGTTCCTTCACGCGCGGCGCGATCTGCGGCACGAACTGGATCGCGCTCGCGCCGGTGCCGATCACCGCGACGCGCTTGCATTCGAGCGCGTAGTCGTGATCCCAATGCTGCGAGTGGAACGCGCGGCCCTTGAAGTTCTCGACGCCGGGAATCGCCGGCAGCGCGGCGCGCGACAGGCCGCCCATCCCCGACACGAGCACGCGCGCGGACAGCCGCTTGCCGTTCGCGAACGTGAGGCGCCAGCGCTGCGCGGCTTCGTCGTATTCGGCGCGCTGCAGTTCGTGGTTCAGGCGCAGGTGCGGGCCGACCCCGAAGCGCTGCACGCAGTCTTCCAGATACGCGCGGATCTCCGGCTGCGGCGCGAACATGCGCGTCCAGCGGGGGTTCGGCGCGAACGAGAACGAATAGACGTGCGATTGCACGTCGCATGCACACCCGGGGTAATGATTGTCGCGCCACGTGCCGCCGACCGACGCGGCCTTCTCGAGGACGACGAAGTCGGTCACGCCTGTTTGTCGCAGGCGGATCGCCATCCCGAGACCGGCGAAGCCGGTGCCGATGATGGCGATATCGATGGTTTCGTCCTGGCCGTCGTGGCCGGGCGGACCGAAAGGCAACGTGCGAGCATTCATCCGGGTGTCTCCGATTTGGCTCATTTTCGAATGTTACATTGTTTGATGTAACGATAGTGGGTGAGCCCGGAAACCGCAAGAGGCTAGAAGCGCCGCTCTAAGGGCCGGAAACCAGACGGGAAAAGGCTGAGCGGGGTTTGGAACGGGCCGGTTTCCGCAATGCGGAATTCACGGAAAGGCCCGTCGATGGGGCGGGAGACGTGGTGGACGGGACCGCCGGCGCGCGGCGGTCTGTTTGAAACGGAATCAGGGGTGGATCGATCGGGCGGTGGTCTCATGGAAAACCCCGGCCACGATCATGACCTGCGCGAGCGCATAGAAGCCCCAGATCAGGTAGTCGATGCCGGGAAAGCCGCCGAGGAAGCGGCCGACACCGATCAGCGTATCGGAGCCGACGAAGACCAGGCTGCCGACCGCCACCAGCGGGCCGTGCGTGCGGGCGGCGAGCGCGAAGCTCGCCATCACGCACAGCACCAGCATGTACACGGCGACCGGCGCCAGCAGCTCGCCGAGGTGCGGAAGGAAGGCCAGGTAGAACGCCGGCGCGGCGATCCACAGCCCGACGAGCGCGCCGATGCGCCAGCCGTGCGGCCGCGCGCGCCAGCGGAAGAAAATTCCGCAATAGAAGAGATGCGTGAGCAGGAACGCGCCGAGGCCGAACACGAACGACAGCGGCCAGTCGGGCAGCGCGAGCAGCACGTCGCCGAGCACGGCGGTCGCGAGCGCCGCGCACAGCCACGCGCGTTCGCGCCGCGCGCCGCAGGTGCTGCCTGCCGCGAGCAACAGGATGCCCATCGCGGCTTTCGCGGCGGCCTGGCCGGGATAGGGCGCGACGGTGAGCGACAGCCCGTACAGCAGCGCGGCGGCGACGGCGAGCGGCCAGAGCCGGCGGTAGGTGGCGGGAAGCGTGGCGATCAAGGCGGGTGTCTCCGGTTTGTTGTTGTCTGCGGTGGACGGCGCGCCGGCGGCGGCGCGGCTGCCGGCCATTATCCGGAAGAAAAGGCGTGCGAAAACCGGCGAATCCTTCTAGGAAACGGTGCCGATGCGGCCGCCGGATTTCTTCGACGCGTTGCCCCGGTTGAACCGGGGCAACGACTTCAATTCGGCTTGTTATGATCGCCGCCGTATTGCCGTTGTCGTTGTCCCGCCCGGCCGCGCGACTGGATGCGCAAGCCGGTGCGTGCCCGATGAATCCCTGCCGTGCCCGGCCCGCGCGCCAATGCGAAGCGGGGCGGGGCCGGCTCCCCACGAAAACAGGTTCGACCATGACCGAACTTTTCCACGGCGACGGCGCGATCCGTCGCACGACGCCGTACGGCTCCTCGATCGAAAACACCTATGCGGGTGTGCTGTCGTTCATGCGCCGCAACTATTCGCGTGTGCTCGACGGCGTCGACGTCGCGATTTCCGGCGTGCCGCTCGACCTCGCGACGACCTATCGTTCGGGCGCGCGGCTCGGGCCGGCCGCGATCCGCGCGGCGAGCGTGCAGCTTGCGGAACTCAATCCGTATCCGTGGGGCTTCAATCCGTTCGACGATCTCGCGGCCGTCGACTATGGCGACTGCTGGTTCGATGCGCACAACCCGCTGTCGATCAAGCCCGCGATCGTCGAGCATGCGCGCACGATCCTGCGCTCGGGCGCGAAGATGCTGACGCTCGGCGGCGACCACTACATCACGTATCCGCTGCTGGTCGCGCACGCGGAGCGCTACGGCAAGCCGCTGTCGCTGATCCATTTCGACGCGCACTGCGATACGTGGGCCGACGACGATCCGGACAGCCTCAATCACGGGACGATGTTCTACAAGGCCGTGAAGGAAGGGCTGATCGATCCGGCGACGTCGGTGCAGGTCGGCATCCGCACCTGGAACGACGATTTTCTCGGGATCGAGCGGCTCGATGCCGCGTGGGTGCACGATCACGGTTCGCGCGCGGCGGTCGAGCGGATCGTCGACATCGTCGGCGCGCGGCCCGCGTATCTGACGTTCGATATCGATTGCCTCGATCCGGCGTTCGCGCCCGGGACGGGGACACCGGTCGCGGGCGGGTTGTCGTCCGCGCAGGCGCTGGCGATCGTGCGCGCACTTGGGGCCGTGAATCTGGTTGGGGCAGATGTCGTCGAGGTGGCGCCCGCTTACGATCATGCGGACATTACGGCGATTGCGGCCGCGCATGTTGCTTGTGATTTGCTGTGTCTGTGGCGGCAGAAGAAGGTGGCGGGGGCGTTGAAGTAAACGGGCGGGCCCGTGGCTGCCGAGCGACCGGTCATGGGCCGCACCACGGACGTTGATGTTCGTATGAAAACCGCTAGACTGCGTACGCCTTCCCCGCACATGGACTGAACCATTCAGGATAGCGACATGACCGAAAGCGCTCTAACCTTTACCAGTCAGACCGAATGGGAAAGCTGGTTGGGGCAAAACGGCAGCACGTCGACCGGTGCATGGCTGCGTCTGGCAAAAAAGGGCACCGGGCAGCGGACCGTCACCTACGAACAGGCGTTGGAAAGCGCACTTTGCCATGGCTGGATCGATGGCAAAAAGCAGGCTGAGAGCGAGCAATACTGGTTACAACGCTTCACCCCGCGCACCGCAAAAAGCATCTGGTCCAAACTCAACAAGGAAAGGGCTGAAGCGCTGATCGCCGCAGGCAGAATGCGCCCGCCCGGCATGAACGAAATCGAGAAGGCCAGGAAGGACGGCCGCTGGGAGGCTGCCTATACGTCGGCCAGTCACTCGGTCGTGCCGGACGACCTGCAGGCGGCTCTGGATGCCAATCCGGGCGCCAGGAAGTTTTTTGCAACCCTGAGCAGCCGTAACCGCTATGCCATCCTGTATCGGATACAGAACGCCAAAAAGCCGGAAACGAGGGCGCGCAAAATCGCGGAATTCGTCGACATGCTGAACCGTGGCGAAACCTTCCATCCGTAAGTCTTGCGCTTCTGGCGGAGGTTTTGCCAAACGGGGCAACCAACCCGTCATGGGCGCTTCGGCTCAGCGACCGTCATGTGTGGAACACACCCGAAGCGCTGCTACTGGCCGAGTTCAGCCGTTGAGATGTTGCTTGAGCACGGTTGGCTCGACAGGCACTGCCGGCCACAGCTGAACAAGATAGTGGTCTTGCCCTTCAAGTCCGTCTTCCGACAGTGTTCCCAAGCCAGAACAGGAGAGCCTGACTCTGTATGTCCCGGGTTCAAGTTCGAATCGGGCGGCATCCGGGAAATAGTCCATGCAGCCGGCCACGACAAGCGGTCCCACGTTAATGATCAACGTGCCTTCAACCACGTGATCGAAGTTGGCGAGATCATTCGCAGGCGCCTCACTCAAGAATTCCAGCGTCACGGGTACGTGCATGTTTCGAACAGTACCAAGCCCGATCACGTCCTGGTCTTCCGTAACGGCCAACATGCGCTCTACTGCCTTGTCGTCCCACGCCACGGATAGATCTCCGTCCGCGATCTCGTCTTGAAGATAGAACTGGAAGTAGTCCGCGAATAGTTCAAGCTGGTGTGATCGCATTGACGTGATTCTCCTGGCATTGACCGAGGTCAGTTTCGACGACGGCCGATTTTCCGGACAACTGCCCGTGACCGGGTCGTGCCGGGTGACGGACTTTGCCCTGCCACGACCTTGGGCAAATCCTACATTGCAATTGACGGTTATACGCGTCAAGCCATGTCACAAGGGACGCGTGGCGGGCAAATCGTCGATGGTCCGGGGCGTGGCGCCGACTGTCCGTTCGTGGTCGAACGCTGAACTGCAAGTTCGGCCCGGCCGCGACGTATTCGCACGATAGCCGACCTTCCATCGCCGCCCGACTTGGACCACACAGAAGAAGATCTCGGCAAGATGAGCAGCGACGGTCAACGCAGATGCGTTGTTGGCAGATGGCCGTCGTGAGGTGGTCGCTGCTCTTCAATCGGTCGCGCCGGCGTTACGCGTGACGCGGCGCTTCAACGGGCGGTGTGCCGTCATGAAACAGCGTTTTCAGCTGCGAACGCAGCTCCGGCGAATCGGCATGCTTGTGAACCGTGACCGCATGCTGGACGGCGGCCTCGAGCAACTCGTTTTCGGAATCCGCGGATAGCGCAACGGAACAGTTCATTTCGCTCGGGAATTCCCGGCAATCGATGTATTTGCGCGTCATGATGTCCTCTTCATACGACAGTAGTCATGGGTCTTGCGTGAATGACCGCGCGGGATGCCGCGCGAAGCACATAGGGCACGTTTGCGCCTCCTTGTCGCGGACGAAATGATTTTGAAAGTATAGGTTGCGTGCAATGAATTCGCGGTAGCGCATCGAAATTTGCGGCGTCCCGCGTGCGTCGCCTGCGCGACGTGCGGCAGTTGCCGCCTGCAGCCAGGAATGAAACAGGGAGGTAATTAATGGCCGACTACATGGCTGACGAAATCCACACACGAAAGTCCATTGTCTGGCCGGAAGCGACGTTTGAATGGCACTTCGAACGTGCGGGTCGACGTCCGTAGATGGTCGATCGCCGGCAGTTGGTCCCGCGGCTCACCGAAAATTCCAGAAGAACGCAAAAGGCCGACGGGCAGGGTGCCCGTCGGCCTTTTTTTCGAACGCGTGCGCGCTGCGCCGCGCGTTACTTCGCCGCGACCGCCGTCGCCACGCGTTTATCGGTCCACGCGTTATCGGCGACGCTCAGCTTCTGCGGAATCAGCTTCGCCCCATAAAACGCATCGGCAACGCCTTGCTGAACCTTGACGATCTTCTCGTCGATCGGCACCGCACCGAACGGCACGCGCTTGATCCACGTCTCGACGAGCGGCAGCGGCAGCCCGACCTTCGGCGCGATCAGCGCGGCGGTCTCGGCCGGATGCCCGTTGACCCACAGTCCAGTCTCGCGCGCCTGCTTCAGGATCGCACCGACCACGTCGGCGTGCTGCTCCGCGAAATCGCGCGTCGCCTCATAGAAGTTGTTCGCGGGCGTGAGGCCCGTGTAGTCGGACAGCGTGCGGATCTTCAGCGAATTCTGCGCGGCTGCGTAGTACGGATCCCACACGGCCCACGCGTCGACGTTGCCGCTCTCGAACGCGGCGCGCGCGTCGGCGGGCGGCAGGTACACGGGGCGGATCTCGTCGTAGCGCACGCCGGCCTTCTTCAGCGCTTCGAGCAGCAGGTAGTTCGCGCTCGAGCCCTTCTGCAGCGCGACTTTCTTGCCGCGCAGGTCGGCGAGCGAACGGACCGGCGAATCGGCCTTCACGAACACGGCTTCGTTGTGCGGCGACGGCGGTTCCGCGCCGACGTACACGAAGCGTACGCCGGCGGCCTGCGCGAACACCGGCGGCGGCGCGCCCGTATAGCCGAAGTCGATGCTGTTCGCGTTCAGCGCTTCCAGCAGTTGCGGGCCGGCCGGGAATTCGAACCACTGCACGCCATAGCCGAGCGGCTTGAGGCGCGCTTCGAGCGAGCCTTGCGCCTTGATGACCGACAGCAGGCCAGCCTTCTGGTAGCCGATGCGCACGACCTTGTCGGCGCTGCCCTGCGCGAGGGCCGACGTGGCGGCGACGGCGACGAGCGCCGTCGCGGCGGTGCGGGTGATCCAGCGGGTGAAACGAATCATCGAACGGACTCCATGCGAAACGTCTTCGGGGAGCGGCCGGTGCCGCTCGGTTGGAAGAATCGTCGCATGGGCGATCGCGCCCGCAAACGAAGCATTGCCGAAATCAATATGACGGCGGCGGGCTTATGCTTTGTCGCCGTCGCCTTGCGTATCCGAAGAGTCGGGCGTGCCGGACTGCCGCGCGGCTTCGTCGCTGAGCTTCTTGTCGAGGATCGTTGCGACGCGGCCGCCGAGATACGCGCTTGCCGCGGTTTCGAGCGCGCGGTTCGTCTCGCCTTCGACGAACACGGCCGCGAGCGGGCGCAGGCGCCAGATCGCGTCGACCAGTTCGGGCACGTCGGTGGCCGGCGGCAGCGTGTCGGCGTCGTAGCGGTCGAGCCGCTTCACGACGAGGTCGACGAGCAGCCGCGCGATCGCGTCGAAGTGCGGCCGCGCGAGGCTGATCACGTCGAGCAGCTCGCGCGGCGGGATGCCTTCCTTCGTCATCGCGGCGGCCGCCTCGAGCAGCGCGGGGCTTTTCGCGACGAACGACAGGCCGTGCCGTTCGAGCAGGCCGAGCTCGGTCACGCGGGAAAGCTGCGTGGTGGCCTGCGGGCCGAACATCTGCGCGAGCGCGGCGAGCGAATAGGTTTTCGGCAGTTCATGCGACCAGCGGCCGCCGATCGCGTTTTCGAGGCCGAGGATCGAACGCAGGTCGTGGCCTTCGTCGATCGCCTTGATCAGGTCCTGGATGTTCGACAGCGTGTAGCCGCGCGCGAGCAGGTGGTTGATCAGCTTCAGGCGGGCGACGTGCGTGTCGTCGTAGATGCCGACGCGCCCGCGTTTCTCCGGCGGCGCGAGCAGCCCGCGGTCCTGGTACGCGCGAACGTTGCGCACGGTCGTGTCGGACACGCGCGCGAGTTCGTCGACCGTGTACTCGTTGCGGGAATCCGCCGCGGCCTCGTCGGGTGTGGAATGAGTCTGTTTTGCCATGCGGCCATTCTAGCGCGACGGGGCGGGCTCGGGCGAGGCGGGCAGCGTGCGCGCGCCGTCGCCGAGCGGGCGTTGCATCAGCGCCGTGTCGATCCAGCGGCCGTGCTTGAAACCGACCGCCTTCAGCGTGCCGGCCGGCTCGAAGCCGAACGCGCGATGCAGCGACGTCGAGCCGCCGGTGCCGCCGTCGGCGATCACCGCGATCATTTGCCGCCACGGGCCGGCCTCGCAGCGCGCGATCAGGGCCGCGAGCAGCGTACGGCCGACGCCGCGCCCGCGCTGCGCGTCGTCGATGTAGATCGAATCTTCGATGGTGAAGCGATACGCGCGGCGCGTACGGTACGGCGTCGCGTACGCATAACCGACCACGCGACCGTCGCATTCGGCGACGAGATAGGGCAGCCCGTCGCGCAGCACCGCGTCGCGGCGCGCGCGCAGCTCGGCGGCGTCGGGCGGCGTTTCCTCGAACGACGCGACGCTGTGGAGCACGTGGTGCGCATAGATCGCGTGGATCGCGGCGAGGTCGGCGTCGGTCGCGTCGCGGACGATGCAGGCGGCTGGCGTGGTGGACATGGTGACGGGGTGGCAGGGCCGGGATGAGGGCAAACCATGACTATGCGGGCGATTGCGTGACACGTAAAGCGGCCGGCCGTGCGTCCGGCGCCGCGGCGTTCAGTTCGGCTGCCGCTTCTTCTGCGTGTCGCGCGGCAACTCGTCGAAGCGGGCGAAGTAGTAGGCGGAAAAGCGACCGAGGTGCCCGAAGCCGAACGTCAACGCCGTATCGGTGATGCTGGCCACCGGGTCGCTCAGCAACTGCACGCGCGCGGCGTCCAGCCGAATGTTGCGCAGCAGCGCCATCGGAGTCGCGCCGTGGTAGCGCCGGCATAGTACGTTCAGCGTCCGCAGGCTGACGCCGGCTGCCCTGGCGAGATCTTCGAGCGAGATCGGCGCGCAGAGCCGCGCGTGGATGAATTCGTGCAGCGCATCCATCTGCCGGATGCCGCCGCGCGATCCGGCTTGCGTCGGCGCGCCGCGCGCTTGCGGCGCCGGGCCGGCCTGCGCGGCAGCGGGCGACGGCGGGCAATGCACGAGCAGGAATAGCGCGAGGCTTCGTTCGAAGTGGTCGCGCCATTCGGCGCGGATGCCGCCGTCGTCGGCAACGGCGAGCACGTTGAGCAGCGACTGCGCGATCAGATCCCATTGCGACGCAAGCGCCGTCGGCAACAGGAATCCCGGCGCGAGGCCGGGCGCCGCTTCGTCGGGCCGGCGGCCGCAGACCGCGCGCATCAGCGAATCGGGCACCTTGACGATCAGTTGCCGGGTGCCGGACCGCCAGCGGAGCCGGACGCGCGACGTCGGCGCCAGCACGGCGGTGCGCCCTTCGGACACGCCCATCACGTGCCCGTCGCACTCGATTTCGGCGCCGCCCGCGAGCGACGTGTGGACGAGCGAAAAGCCGTCGAACGGGCGCGGGGCGACCTCGACTTCGGCGCCGTACTGCAGCGCGTAGACGCTCAGGTGATTCAGTTGCCCCTTGAAAAGCGCGGCGTCGGGTACGCCTTGCTTCCAGCGCAGCGCATGCTCGGCCAGTTCCAGCGAGACCTGCTCGTGCGCATCGGTGCGCAATCCTGATCGAAACACGCAATTCCGATACAGCGCGGACAGCACGTCCGCCTTCGCGGTGAGGGGCATGGGGCGTCTCCTGTGTGGCGCTTGTCGTGCGGCACATCCGGCTGGCCGCGGATGCGCGTCGTGCCACATCGGTTTCTCTTGTGAGCGAGATATCCTGAAAGGATGATATTGATCTTTGTCAGGCTTGTCGAAAGTTTCGCAAGAATCGGATAGTCCAGCTCCCGCCGGGGAAAAATCCGGATAGCGCGCGGCGTGCGGCACGAGAAAAACGGATCGAATTCGCGCGCCGCCTGCAAATTCCGGATAGTGGAAATCATTGTGGCTTCCTACACTGCGCCGGCATCCGGACGGTCAGTTGCGCATTTCGCGATGATGATTCGTACAACTACTAAATCGATAGGCTGAGCGATCGTATTGGTTCGAGCGCGCGTGATGCGACGGCTACCGTCGGGCCTGAATCCCCTCTGTAAAAAAGAAGGAAGTTCCATGCGTCAAATCAACCTGCAGGCGCTCTCCGACGATGCGCGGCTGGGCAAGCTGCACGGCGTCGTGCTGTTCTGGTGCGCGCTGATCATCGTGTTCGACGGGTACGACCTGGCGGTGGCCGGCATCGCGCTGCCGTCGATCATGAAGGAGATGGGCGTCAGCCCGGCGCAGGCCGGATTCATGGTCAGCTCGGCGCTGTTCGGCATGATGTTCGGCAATATCGTGTTCGGGACCATCGCCGAGCGGATCGGGCGCCGCTGGGCCATCGCGGCCTGCCTGACGCTGTTCAGCGTGTTTACCGCGGCGGCCGGGCTGGCGCCGACGCCCGCACTGTTCGGCGCCGCGCGCTTCCTGGCGGGCATCGGCATCGGCGGCGTGATGCCGAACGTGATAGCCCATATGACCGAGTATTCGCCGCGCCGCATGCGCAGTACGCTGGTGACGTTGATGTTCAGCGGTTATTCGGTCGGCGGCATGCTGGCGGCCGTGATGGGCAAGGGGATGATCGAGGCGTTCGGGTGGCAGTCCGTGTTCGTCGCGGCGGCCGCACCGGTGCTGCTCGTCCCGCTGTTCGTGAAATGGATGCCGGAATCGCTGCCGTTCCTGATCCGGCGCGGCAGGACCGACGAGCTTGCGCGCATCGCGCGCCGGCTCGATCCGACGTACCGGCGCGAACCGGGCGACTGTTATGTCGTTCCGCGCGAGGACACGGCGGGCGGCGCACGGGTTCGCCAGTTGTTCGACGACGGTCGTGGATTCAGCACCGTCATGTTCTGGATCGCCTGCTTCATGTGCCTGTTCATGGTGTATGCGCTCAGTTCGTGGCTGACGAGGCTGATGGCGAGCGCCGGCTACAGCCTCGGCTCCGCGCTGACCTTCGTGCTGGTGCTGAATGCCGGCGCGATGGTCGGCGCGATCGGTGGCGGCTGGCTGGCCGATCGCTTTCCGATCAAGACGGTGCTCATGTCGATGTATTTGCTCGCCGCGGTGTCGATCACGCTGCTCGGCTACCCGATGCCGACCGCGCTGCTGTTCGTGCTGGTCGGCGTCGCGGGCGCTTCGACGATCGGCACGCAGATCGTCAACTGCGCGTATGCGGGCCAGTTCTATCCGATGGCGATCCGCTCGACCGGCATCGGCTGGACGCTGGGCGTGGGTCGCAGCGGCGCGATCCTGGCGCCGATCGTCATCGGTCTGCTGGTAGGCATCGATCTGCCGCTGGAACAGAACTTCATGGCGATCGGACTGCCCGCGCTGGCGGCGGCCGTCGCGGTCGGCCTGATCGATCATCGGCGCTCGGCGTCGCATCACGGCCTTCCGGCTTCGGCCGGCGAACGGCAGGCGTCGCCCGCACGGCAATCCTGAGCGGCGCATCTGCGGGGCGCAACCCGCCGGGGATCGAGGCCGGGCCGCCGCAGTGGTTCTGACGCGGCTGCGGCGTCAGAGCCGCCCGTCCGCCGCGTGTACCGCGTCCGCGATCGCATCCGCGACGCGCTGCACGCGCGGCGAGCGGCGCACGTCCGGGTGGACGACTAGCCAGATCTCGCGCTCGATGTCGCAGCGCGGCGCGGCCGTCAGCTCGACGAGCGGCGCACCGGCGTGCGCGGCCGGATCGTCGACGAGAAACCTCGGCAGCAGCGCGACGCCGGCCCCCGCCGCGCACGCGCGATGTTGCGCGGCCAGGTCGTTGGTGACGAACGCGAAGCGGCGCCCGGCCGCGAAGCGTTCGAGCCACTGCTGTTGCGGTGTTTGCGCGAGCGCGTCGTCGTAGCCGACGAACGGCCAGGTGTCGGGCGGCGCATCCGCCCATTCCGGCGCTGCGCACAGCGCGAAGCGCATCGTGCCGAGCCGGCGCGCGGCGAGCCCCGGCTCGCTCGGCCGCGACAGCCGCACCGCGAGATCGGCTTCGCGCGCGTACAGGTTCGCCGCATGCATCTCGCCCATCAGGTCGATCCGCAGCGCCGGCCACGCGTGCTGCGCGCGGGCGAGCCGCGGCGCGAGGAAATGGCTGGCGAACACCGGCGACGCCGACACGCGCACCACGCCGTCGAGTGCCGCCGCGCCCTGCGCGGCGCGCGCGAACGCATGCGTGTCGGTTTCGATGCGCGCGGCGTGCTCGGCGAGGTGCAGCCCTTCGTCGGTCGGCGGCCAGCCGCGCGGCAGCCGGTCGAACAGCCGGATGCCGAGCGCGGACTCCAGCGTGTCGATGCGCCGCGCGACCGTCGAATGCTGAACCTGCAGCGCCCGTGCGGCCGCCGACAGGCTGCCGCCGCGCATCACCGCGAGGAAGTAGCGGATGTCGTCCCAGCTCATCGGCAGCGCAGACGCGGGAGCGGGATCTTGATCGCGGTCGGTCGAATTTTGCACAGTAAGTGGGCGATAAACATGAATTCCGTTCGATTATGCACGATGGGATGATCGTGTCACTTCATTCGATTGCGAGGAACGTCATGACCCAAACAACCACCGCCATCCGGATCGGGATCGACCGTTACGGCGACGCCGGCGTGCTGCGCCGCGTCGATGCGCCCGTCGCGCCGCCCGGTGCCGGCGACGTGCGGATTCGCCAGACCGCCATCGGCGTGAATTTCGTCGACATCTATTTCAGGACGGGCGCGCACGCATTGCCCGCGCTGCCGGATGCGCTCGGCGTCGAGGCGGCCGGCGTGATCGACGCGGTCGGGGCCGGCGTGACGGATCTCGTTCCGGGCCAGCGCGTCGCGTACGCCGGTATGCCGACCGGCAGCTACGCGAGCCTGCGGACGATGCCGGCCGAGCGCGTATTGCCGATACCCGACGGCCTGAGCGACGACGCGGCCGCCGCCGGGCTGCTGAAAGGGATCACCGTCTACATGCTGCTGCATCGCGTCCGGCAGGTCGGCGCCGGCGACACGGTGCTCGTGCACGCGGCGGCCGGCGGCGTCGGGCTGCTGGCGACGCAGTGGGCGCGTGCGCTCGGCGCGCGGGTGATCGGCACGGTCGGGTCGGCCGCGAAAGCCGCGCTCGTGCGCACGCACGGTGCGGAGGCGGTCGTCGATTATCGCGAGGAGGATTTCGTCGCGGCCGCGCGTGCGTTCGGCGGCGGCGCGGGGGTCGATTACGCGATCGACGGGATCGGCGGCGACGTGCTGACGCGCACGCTCGGCGCGATCCGTCCGTTCGGGATGGTCGCGAGCATCGGGCAGGTTGCCGCGATCGGCGCGCGGCAAACGCTGGACCTCGATGAACTCGGGCCGACCCGCTCGATCGCGCTGGCCCGGCCGAGCGTGCTTGGTTTCATCGCGCGCGACGTCGCCGGGTATCGCGAAGCCGCGCGCGCGACGCTCGAACGGCTGGCGGGCGGCATGCACGTGGAGATCGGCGCGCGGGTGCCGCTCGAACAGGCGGCCGAGGCGCACCGGTTGCTGGAGTCGCGTGCGACGACGGGGGCGGTGGTGCTGGTCCCGTAACCGCGGGCGGGTGCCGATCGCGATGCGGCCTGACGGTCGCACCACGGTGCTGCCGCGGCAGCCAGTCAGTTGTGCTTGCGCAGCGGCGCATCCTCGACGAACCACGCGAGCACGAACGCGATCGCAACCACGATGGCCGCCGCGAGATACACGACATGCAGCGAGCCCGAAAACGCATGCAGGTACACGTCGCGCACCGCGTCCGGCAACTGGTGCACGGCCCCCGGGCCGAGCGCGGGCGGCAACTCCGTGCCGGCCGGCAGCGCCTGCAGCATCCGCGATTGCAGCCCGTGCGAGAACAGCGCGCCGAATGCCGCGACGCCGATCGAGCTGCCGATCGAGCGGAACAATGTCGCGCCCGATGTCGCGACGCCCATGTGCCGGAACTCGACCGTGTTCTGCACCGCGAGCGTGAGCACGGGCATCACCATCCCGAGGCCGATCCCGAGCAGCGCCATGTAGGCGTACATCGTATGCAGCGGCGTATCGAGCGTCAGCGTCGACAGCAGCGCCAGCGCGATCCCGCCGATCAGCGTGCCCGCGATCGGAAACATCCGGTACGAGCCGAGCCGCGAGATCAGTCGGCCGCTGATCACCGACATCGCGAGCATCCCGCCCATCATCGGCAGCAACTGCATGCCGGCCTGCGACGGCGTCGAGCCCTTCACGACTTGCAGGTAGAGCGGAATGAACGTAACCGAGCCGAACAGCGCGGTGCCGACCACGAAACCGATCAGGCTGACCAGCACGAAGGTGCGACGGCGGAACAGCTCGAGCGGGATGATCGGCTCGGCCGCGAGCCGTTCTTCGTAGATGAAGCCGCCGATTGCGACGAGGCCGAGCACGAGCGTCATCCACAGTTGCGGCGACGTCCACGGCAGCAGCGAGCCGCCTTCGCTCGTGAACAGGATCACGCAGGTGAGGGCGGTCGCGAGGAACGCCGCGCCCATGTAGTCGATCCGGTGCTTCACGTGCGCGGTGTGCGGCCGGAACGCGATGCCGATCACCGCGAGCGCGAGAAAGCCGAGCGGCAGGTTGATCGTGAAGATCCAGCGCCACGACAGGTGCTCGACCAGGAAGCCGCCGAGCAGCGGGCCGATGATGGTCGCGAGGCCGTAGACGCCGCCGAACATCCCCTGATAGCGCGCCCGGCGATCGGGCGGAACCAGATCGCCGATCGCCGCCATCGTGACGACCATCAGGCCGCCGCCGCCGAGCCCCTGCAGCGCCCGCAGCACGATCAGCTGCGTCATGTCCTGCGCGACGCCGCACAGCGCGGAGCCGGCGAGGAACAGCACGATCGCGGCCTGCAGCACGATCTTGCGGCCGTACAGGTCGCCGAGTTTGCCGTACAGCGGCAGCACGACGGTGGACGACAGCAGGTACGCGGTGACGACCCACGACAACTGGTCGAGGCCGCCGAGCTCGCCGACGATCGTCGGCAGCGCGGTCGACACGATCGTCTGGTCGAGCGCGGACAGCAGCATGACGAGCAGCAGCGCGGCGACGATCAGCGCGGTCGGTGCGTCGCGGCGGGCCGCTTCGGCAGCCGGCTGGGTAAGGAGGGTGTTGGTGGTCATCGGAATATCTGCCATGGCAGGGAATTGTTCGGAAATATAACCATGGATGATTGCCTAGTCAATTTCTGCCCAGCCTTGATGTGTTGCAACCGTAACAGGAGATTGCCGACGCGAAAAATTGACCGTGATCAGACGAAAAGCAGGGACGGACTCAAGTTTTCTGCAGGCAAACCGTAATCCAGAGTGCTGCGGACCGATTGCCGCGGCACTTTTCATCGCTCACGCCCGTCATGAACCTGAACGCCCTGTTTTCCCGTTTCTCGATCCGTACGCGGATCTTCTCCACGCTCGGTCTCGTCGCCGTGCTGCTCGTCGTGTCGGGGCTGATCGGCCTCGCCGGCATGCAGAGCTCGAACCGAGCGCTCGACGAAGCCTATACGCAGCAACTGGCTGCGAAGACCGCGCTGTCCGCGGCGAGCCTGAACCTGACGATCGTGCGCACGACGCTCGACCGCGCGCTGCTGCATCCGGAGGCGCCGGAAGTGCCCGATCTCGTCAAGAAGGCCGAGAGCTATCTCGCGAAGGCCGACACCGCGTGGCGCGGTTACGCGGCGATGCCGCACGACGGCGACGAAGGCCCGCTCGCGAGCCGTCTCGACGCCGCGCGCCAGGCGCTGATCGGGCAGGGGCTGAAGCCGCTGATCGACGCGATCCGCGACGGCCGGCGCGACGAGGCCGACCGACTGCTGATGACGGTTGCGCCGCCGCTGTCGGTCGCGCTCACGCAGGCGACCGATGCGCTCGATGCTTACCAGGTCGCGCGCGGCAAGGATGTCTACGACACCGCGCAGACCTATTACGGCTGGATGCGCGCGGGCGCGATCGCGGGCATCGCGTTCGGCCTGGCCGCGTGCCTCGGCTGCGCGATCGGCCTGCATTTCGCGATCACGCAGCCCGTGAACCGGCTGCTGTCGCATTTCCGCCGCCTGTCGGACGGCGACCTGACGTCGGAAGTGCGCTGGTCGTCGCGCGACGAGATGGCCGAACTGGTCAAGGGCGTGACGGGCATGCAGCGCAGTCTCGCGGACACGGTGCGCCAGGTCAGCCAGGGTTCCGAAGCCATCTCGACGGCGACGCACCAGATCGCGGCCGGCAACACCGACCTGTCGCAGCGCACCGAGGAACAGGCGTCCGCGCTGCAGGAGACGGCCGCGAGCATGGAGCAGCTGACGGCCACCGTGAAGCAGAACGCCGACCATGCGCTCGAGGCGCAGGCCTGTGCGGACAGCGCGAGCGAGATCGCGACGCGCGGCGCGACGGTGGTCGGCGAGGTGATCGGCACGATGAACGAGATCGACCACAGCTCGCAGAAGGTCGCCGACATCATCGGCACGATCGAGGGGATCGCGTTCCAGACCAACATCCTTGCGCTGAATGCGGCGGTCGAAGCCGCGCGCGCGGGCGAGCAGGGCCGCGGTTTCGCGGTGGTCGCGGGCGAGGTGCGCACGCTCGCGCAACGCTCGGCGTCCGCGGCGAAGGAAATCCGGACGCTGATCGGCGAATCGGTCGAGCGCGTCGCGACCGGCTCGCGGCTCGTCAGTATGGCCGGCACGACGATGCAGGACATCCAGCAGGCGATCGGGCGCGTGACGGGCATCATGACGGAGATCGCGGCGGCGTCGAGCGAGCAGCGCGACGGGATCGAGCAGGTGAACCGCGCGGTGTCGCAGATGGACCAGGTGTCGCAGCAGAACGCGGCGCTGGTCGAGCAAGCCGCGGCGGCTGCCGCGTCGCTCGAGGAGCAGGCCGACGGGCTGCGCCGCGCAGTGGGAGCGTTCCGCGTCGCTTGATGAATGGACGAAAGGCGGGCGCTGACGAGGCGTTCGCCCGCCCGCCGCGTCAGACGTCCGTGAGCTGCGCGGCCGCGCGCGACGACGCAACGATCAGCAGCTTCATCGTCGCGCGCGTCGCGCCGACGAACAGCTTGCGCGCGGCGCGCGCGTCGAGCGTATCGAAGTCGACTTCGGTGAGGATCACGCACGGCGCCGACTGGCCCTTGAAGCGGTAGATCGAATCGAGCAGCACGTCGCCTTCGCGATATTCGGGGTTGCCGAACAGGTCGTACTTGCCGGTGAAGCTCTTGATCCGGTGCGGGCCGAGCTGGTCGAGCGGCGCGAGCACCGAGCCTTCGCGGCCGCGATACGACAGCACCGCGATGTCCTGCTTGCGGAAGCCGAGCGACAGCGCCTGCGTGATCGCGCGCTTGGTCGCGTCGATGCAGGCTTCCGCCAACGCGTCGCCCGACGCACCTTCTTCCCCGTATGCCGACACCGACGGATCCGAACCGTCGAACGGGCTGCCCGAGCGCAGTTCGGTCGCGAGCGGTTCGACGCGGCCGACGACGTCGCGCACGAATTCCAGCAAATCGCGCGGGCTGCGGTAGTTCGTGAGCGCTTTCAGCGTGACCCAGCCGGGCAGCGCGACGGGTTCGCGCATGTACAGGTTCTGCAGCGGATCTTCCAGCCACCACCATGCGCCGTCCGGCGCCAGCAGGCGCTCCAGTGTGGCCGCCCACGGCGCATGGAAATCCTGCCCCTCGTCGACGACCAGCACGTCGAAGCGCCAGTGCTCGGGGATCGGTGTTTGCGCGAAGCGCGTCTCGAGCCGCTCGAATTCGCCGGGTACCTGGAAGTCGGGCGTATAGCCGCCGTCGCGCGCGACCCAATCGCACAACTGGTGGTAGTTCGCGATCTTCGCGCCGGGCGGCGCGATGCGCGCGATGTAGTCGGCGAGCGGCCGGTTGAAGCACACGTACAGCACGCGCTTGCCGGCGGCGACGGCATCGCGCATCGCCTGCACCGCGAGCTGCGTCTTGCCCGAGCCGGCCGTGCCGGTGACGCGCAGCCGGAACGGCGCGAATTCGAGCTGGCGCGCCCACGCGGCGAGCCCGCCCGACAGCCGCGTGACGAGCGTGCCGGCCTGCCCGACGAGCGCGCTCGTGTCGGGCGTGAGCGCCAGCTCGTCCGCGAGGAAATGGTGGAGCTTCGACGCGTTCGGAAAGTGTTCGTCGTCCTCGGGCAGGATCTGCAGGATCACCTGCGCGAGCTGCGCCTTGCGCGACGCGTCGACGATGCGGTCGGCCGCGACGCCGGCGATCGATGCCTGGCGGATCGTGTAGTCGGGGCAGTACAGCAGCGCCTCGACGCCGTAGACGCCCGCGCCGAGCGCAGCCGTCAGCCGCCGGTGCAGCGTTTCCTGCGTACGCGCGAGCTGGATCGGAACATTGCGCTCCTTCTGCAGGTAGACCTTCACGAGCCCCTTCGGCGTTTCGCGCAGGAAGCCGGCCTTCTGCTCGATCAGCAGCACGCGGCCGGCCGGGCTCACGACGACGAACGCGGCCTCGCCGAACACCGAGAAGGCCTGGTCGGCGCGCGTCCAGTGCACGCCGTGATACACGGTGTAGCTGTCCGGCAGCGCGTGTTCGAGGGCAGCGAGCGTTTCGCGCTCGCGTTCGGCCGCGCCGGTCGCGGCGAGGCTTTTCCAGTCGTCGGGAATGAGGCGGGCCATGGAGTCGGGCGGCGTACGCGTGAACAGGTGCGGCTATTGTACTGAGGAACCTGTTCACGGCCGCACGGCCCGCACGGACGCCGTGCGTCCGGAAGGTGGGCGATTGTTACCCGCGCGTGAGCCGTTTCGCGAGATCGGCGCTGAGGATCGCCATGCGCGCGGGTTTTTCGTAGCAGACGACGTCGAACGCGCGGATCACTTCGCTGATGTCGGCCTCGCTCGCGCGGCCGGTGAGCAGGTCGCCCGTCAGCACGAAGATCGGCGCGCCCGGGTTGTCGGACGTGCGCACGGCCTTGATCGCGGTGGCGGCCGTGCCGTCGTCGAACAGCCATTCGGTCAGGACCGCGTCGAACGCCTGGCCCTGCAGCGCGTCGACGAACGCCGCGAGACCGTCGAACGCGGCCGTCGCGAAGCCCTGCCGCTCGAGATAGCGGCACAGCTCGGTCGCGCTGACGCGATCGGGGTCGATCACGGCGACGACGAGCTTGTCGCTCTCCGCGCGGCGCGGATAGATTTCGATCTTGTGCACGTCGTACGCGTTCTGGTACAGCACGCCGGTGTGGCGCAGCACGCGCCAGCGGCCGTTCTGTTCGTACGCGACGAACTCGGGGCGCGCGCCGGCTTCGAGCGGCGCGCCAATCCATGCGGTGCAGGGAATCTCGGCGACGCCCGCGTACAGTACGGCCTCCTGCGAATACGCGCCGACCATGCCGGGGTCGAGCGTCTGCGCGCCGAACAGTTGGGCGGCGGGTTCGCCGTACGCTTCGGCGACTTTCTTGATCTGCGCGAGTGTCCAGGGGCTGCTGCCGCGCAGTTTGCGGTGGCCTTGCGAGAAACTCAGATCGAGGATGCGGCACAACTCGGTGGTCTGCTGGCGCTTGCCGATGCCGTTGCGGGTCATCAGCTCGCGCACGCGCTCGGCGACCGCGAGGGAATCCGTGGTGATTGCTTCAGTGGTCATGCTACGGGAACGGATCGTGACGTTCAGAACGACGCCTTGCGGCAGTCTCGACGGACAGTCTTCATGACGTCCAATGGCGAGCCGACCGGCCACGCGCGGAAAAGATAACTTTACCGCAAAATGGTCGTCATTCCGTGTCGCGAACGGTGCGTTTCTGTGAAAGGTGTGTCACTACGTTACCGCGACGGCCCGTATCCGGATGCATTAACGCTCGACAGGAAACAATGACGACAACCTATCCGCTGCACGATGCATTGACCCGCGCCGACACGGCGCTGCCGGCCGAGGCCGACGTCGTGGTCGCCGGCGCCGGCATCATGGGCTGCGCGGCCGCGTACTACCTGGGCCTGCGCGGCCTGAAGGCCGTCGTGCTCGACAAGTCGCGCATCGCCGGACAGCAGTCGACGCGCGCATGGGGCTTCGTGCGGCAGCAGGGCCGCGAAGCCGCCGAGGTGCCGTTGATGATGGCCGGCATGCGGATCTGGGAGGGGTTAGAGGAAACCCTCGGTTTCGATCTCGAGTGGCGGCAGGGCGGCTGTCTCTATATTGCGGACAACGAAACGGACTGGTCATCGTTCAACGCATGGCTCGGCGTCGCGCGCGAGCACGGGCTCGACACGCGCACGCTGACGCGCGCGCAGATCGACGAGCGCGTCAGCGGCCTTTCACCGCAGGCACGCACGCTCGGCGGCCTGTACACCGCGACCGACGGGCAGGCCGAGCCGCGCCGCGTGGCCGCGGCGTTCGCCGCGCGTGCCACCGAGGCCGGCGCGCGCTTCTTCGAAGGCTGCGGCGTGACGGCGATCGAGACGGCCGGCGGCGCGGTCGTCGGCGTTGCGACCGAGCGCGGCACGATCCGCACGCGGCGCGTGATCTGCGCGGCCGGCGCGACCAGTTTCCGGCTGCTCGACGGCGTCGGCATCCGGTTGCCGCAGCAGGCCGTGCGCGGCACCTGCATGCGCACCAATGTGGTGCCGCCGGTATCGGCGTCGACGGTGTGGGGGCACGGCCTCGGCATCCGGCAGCGCAAGAACGGCGCGATCAATCTTGCCGACGACATGCAGGTCGACGTCGACCTGACGCTCGGCCACCTGCGCGGGTTGAGTCTCTTCTGGCCGCAGTTCTGGTCGCAGCGCGACAAGTTCCGGCTGCACGTGAATTCGGCCGCGTGGCGCGACGTGTTCGCGCGCATCAATGGCGCGACCGGGCCGATCGAACCGCGCGATCCGCAGCCGCAGCCGAATCGCGCGCACGCGCCGCGCGCGCTCGCGAAGCTCAAGGCGATTTTCCCCGCGCTGAAGGATGTGCAGATCGTCGAGGCCTGGGCCGGCCTGATCGACGTGCTGCCCGACGGCATTCCGGTAATCGATGCGCCGGGGACGCCGTCGGGGCTCGCGATCGCGACGGGGTTCTGCGGCCACGGTTTCGCGATGGGGCCGATCGTCGGCCGGCTGCTTGCCGAATGGATCGACACGGGGGCGCCGTCGCTCGACCTGTCGGCGTTCCGCGCGCGGCGTTTCGTCGACGGCACGATGGTGCGGCCGCGCAGCATGCTGTAACGGACGAATCGATGCAATGATGTCGGGCCGGATCGCCGCGTTCCCGTCGTAGAATCGAGCCCGCATCCTTCAGGAGATTCCCCGTTGGCTTCGCCCTCCGACAAGCGCCGTTCGTTGCGCTCCCGCCTGCGTCGTGCCCGCAATCCGTGGCAGGCGCCGCGTGCGCGCATGCTGTTCACGCGTCCCGCGACGTCGCCGCGGCGCACGCTGCTGTTCCGTGTCGGCGCGGTCGTGCTGTTGTGCATGCTCGCGTTCTTCGTGCTGTATCTCGATCGCGACGGCCTGCGCGATTCGACCAAGAGCACGCCGATGACCGTCGCCGATCTCGTGTACTTCACGATGGTCACCGTCGCGACGGTCGGCTACGGCGACATCGTGCCCGTCACCGCGCGGGCGCGCCTGCTCGATGCGTTCTTCATCGTGCCGATCCGCATCGTCATCTGGTTCATTTTCCTGGGCACGGCATATCAGTTCGTGATCCAGCGCGTCATCGAGGAATTCCGCATGAAACGCCTGCAAAAGCAATTGTCCGATCACATCGTCGTGTGCGGTTACGGCCTGTCGGGGTCGATCGCCGTGCGCGAGCTGCTCGAGAGCGGCGTCGATGCCGCGACGATCATCGTGATCGATTCGCAGCAGCAGGCGCTCGAGGCCGCGACGTCGCTCGGCGTGACGGGGCTGCTCGGCGATCCCGCGCACGAGGATCTGCTGCAGCAGGCGCAGGTGCGCGCGGCGAAGGCCGTGATCATCTCGGTGACCGACGATCCGACCGCGATCCTGTTGACGCTGTCGGTGCGCAGCATCGCGCCCGATACGAAGATCGTCGTGCGGATCCAGGAGAACCTGTACCAGCGGCAACTGCGGCAGGCCGGCGCGGACGTGATCGTGTCGTCGACGAAGATCGGTGCGCTGCTGCTCGCGGACGCGGTGCATAGCCGCTACATCGTGCCGTTCGTGAATGACATGCTGTCGACGCGCGGGCGCGCGACGCTGATCGAGCGCGAGGCGTTGCCGCACGAGATCGGCTGCATGACCAATGTCGTGCCGGGCGCGATCGTGGTCGGGCTCGATCGCTGCGGGAAGATCCAGTCGTTTTACGAAGACCCGCCGTGCAGGATCGAGGCGGGGGATACGCTGGTGGTGATTCAGTCGGCGAGGATTCCGGATGCGGATGTTTGACGGGCGTTCTTCAAGCGGGACGCGATAAATTCACGTCAACGGGCCGCACGCTGCTGCTCGCGATCCGGCTCCATCGCGGAGCCGGCTCTTCCGGCAATCGCCCGCCACCACGCCGGTCAACGCACCGGCGCCGCTGACGCCAGCAGGCTGCGCAGGAACACCATGATCATGTGCCCGATCGGCACCTCGGTCAGGATCGACTGCTGCAGCGACAGGCCTTGCGAAAGCCCCATGAACGATACGGCCAGCACGGCCGGCGATTCGGGTGGCACCCTCTTCAGCCTCGTGAAAATCTGCTCGATGCAATAGGCGAGGCCATCGCGGTGGGCGTCCAGCAACGCCTGCGACGCCGCGGCAAAAGCCGGGTTGCGTCGCCCCTGAAGCTTGAACTCGACGCCCAGCACCGACCACTCGGGCTCGGCATCGACCGTCCGCGACCAGACTTCCAGCGCATTGAGGATGTCGTCCCCGGTTGCGGACGGGTCGCTCAACGCCCGGGCGATGTCGGCCACCTGCGTCTTCGAGCGCTCCTGCATCAGTTCGACGAACAGCGCTTCCTTGCTGGCGAAGTTCGAATAGAACGCGCCCTGCGTATAACCGGCCTCGGCCGCGATATCCCGGAGCGACGTGGCGCCGAAACCGCGATCGACAAACAGCCGCTTCGCCGAGGCGAGCAAATGTGCACGGGTCTGCAGTCGACTTTCTTCGCGGCTCAGCCGCGGGGGAAGGGGCGCCATGTTCATGGCGGGAAGGATATCAGTTGATATTTGAGATAGATACCATTACGATCGCGTTTCACATATCACTTGATATTTGAAACGCGGCGCGGGATTGTGCATCGGAATGTCGCCAGTGCGGCTTGTCGTTCTCCTCGCGTCGCGTGACCCGATGCGCCGAGGCGAGCCGCGTGCCGATCAAGCGAACGCCGCCCTCGCGGGGCGTGGTGAAACAGTCTGTTAGTCATGCGAATCATGTCGATTCTCATGCGGATGCGATGCAGGAAGCAGAAGATGAGCGTGAGCAAGACCTATGCGCAGCTCGTGGTCGAGCTGTCCGAGCTGGACGAGGAAATCGAGCGCGCACGCGCACGCGAACGCATCGATGCGATCGAGAAGGTTCACTCGCTGATGGACACCTATGCGATCAAGCATCGCGACCTGGTCGGCCGCAATGGCCGCCGGGGTTCGTATGTCGTGAAAGTGCTGCCGGCGCGGTATCGCGACCCGGAGAGCGGGAAGGAATGGAGCGGGCGCGGCAATGCGCCGCTCTGGATCCGCGGCAAGGACCGTCGTCGGTTCGTCATATGCAAGCCTCGGTCCACCGGCAAGAAAACCAAGGCGAGTTGACGGCGTATGACGGGCGCGCCGCCCGACGGCTGGCGCTGGACTACGGCGACACCGATTTCGCCGGCGTGTGACCCGGCGGCGTCAGCACCACGAGCAGCGTCGCGCCGGCCGGCGATGGCGCCACGTACGCATGCGGCCGATGCGACGAAAAGAGCGCGCTTTCACCGGGCCGCAACCGGGTTGGCTCGCCATGCTCGAAATGAAGTTCCAGTTCGCCCGACAGCACATAGCAGAACTCGTCGCCCTCATGACCGGCGAGCCCGCCGGCTTCGTCCACGGTGCGCGCGTCGACCTGCATGCGCAGCGTGATCATCCCGGCCGAACTGTCGCGATGCAGCAGCGCGTACTCGTACGGGATATTCGCGATTCGCGTCGTGACGATGTCTTCCGCGTGGCAAACGCTGAGCGAAGCGCGATGACGCGGTGGGTTGGTCAGCACGTCGCGCCAGTCGAAGCCCATGCCTTCGATGATCCGGTGCAGCACGCCGAAGGTCGGCGACATCTTGTTCGTCTCGATGCGCGAAAACGTCGCCGCGGGCACGCCGGTTAGCCGGCTTGCCTCGTTCAGCGTGAGATCGCGCGACTGCCGCAGCGCGCGCAGCCGCTGTCCGATCTGGTCGGCGGGAACCTGCAGGTGCTCGCGGCGCCGCGGCTTGATCGGCAGCGCCGAAAGGAGCGACGCGACGCGGGTTTTCTTGCTCATTACCGTCCACCGGGGAGAATGTTTTTACCGATACGTAATAAAAATATACCGCATCGGCGCGATTCCGGGTGATGCAATGTGCAGCGCTTGTCGTTGGCCGGTATCGCGGCGTACACTTCCGATGCGTTGTGGTGACGAAAGCGAGGCATCTTCGGTGCCTCGTTTTTTTGGTCTCTGAATTTACGTATCCGTAAATTTCGTGGCCGTGCACGACGCATCTCGTCCCGGCTGTCAGGACGCGTTGCCGTACACATGATGGATGGAGATCAAGGCGGCGACGCGGCGCCACGGCCAGAAATTTACGTATCAGTAATTTCGGAGAGCGTGACATGAATCAGCAAGACGATCGGATGGATGGCGCATATCGCGCGGAAGGCTGGGTGCAATGGCCCGGCGAGCCGGAGTTGAGTTTCCAGTTCGCGCGCACGCTCGGCGGTGCGCAGGAAGGCGCGAGCCTGATCAGCGAGTGTTTTCGCGCGGCATCGAGGATGACTCCTGGCGATACCGAGAGCTGGTATCGCGAATGGCAGGTGCTCGCGAAGGCCAGCGAGCAGCGCGCGCTCGACGCGTTCGAGCGCGGCTTCTTGCGTACCGCGAGCAGCAACTGGCTGCGCGCGGCCAACTACTACCGGTCGTCGGAGTTCTACCTCGCGCATGACGACGTGCGGCGGCGCGATAGCTTCGACAGCGTCGAACGTTGCTCGCATCGCTATCTCGAAGGGCTGACGCCGGCCGGCGAGATCGTGCGGATACCGTACGAGGGCGGCGCGCATCTCGATGCGTATTTCATCCCGTGCGCAGGTAGCGACGTGCGTTCGCCGGCCGTGATCGCATTCGGCGGGCTCGACGAATACAAGGACGAACTGCTCCACGAGATGCCCAAGCACGCGCTGACGCGCGGCATGTCGCTGCTGCTGGTCGATCTGCCGGGGCAGGGCGGCACGCTGCGCCGGCAGGGGATCGTGAACCGCCCCGATACGGAGGTGCCGGTCGGCGCGTGCGTCGATTACCTGCTCACGCGCGGCGACGTCGATCCCGGCCGGATCGCGTTGTACGGCGCGAGCGTCGGCGGCGTCTATGCGGCCCGCGCGGCGTCGTTCGAGAAGCGCATCGTGGCGGTGGTGTCGGATTCGGTGATGTTCGACATGGCGTCGCTGTTCGCGAGCTGGCTCGATACGCCGGACCGGCTCATCTGGCGGCACCTGAAATGGGTGTTCGGCAGCGCGACGCCGCAGGGCGTGGTCGACAAGGCACGGGATTTCCGTCTCGCCGGCGTGATCGACCGGATTCCGGTGCCCTATCTGGTGCTGCAGGGCACCGAGGACTGGCTGGGACTGAAGACGGCGACCGATACCTACGACTACGCGAAAGCGCACGGCGTCGACGCGACACTCCGGCTGTTCGCGCCGGATGAAACGGGCGCCGCGCACTGTCAGGTCGACAATCCGACGCTCGGGCAGGAATTCATCTGCGATTGGCTGGCGGCACGGCTGGGTATCGACCAGCGCGAAGTCCGGCAGCGGACGCAGGCCCTGGCCTGAGCGACCGGGGGGCGGGGACGTCCGGGAGACATCATCCGCCGTGGTGGGTGGCGCCTCCCGGTGCGAACCACTGCACGCGCTTACCCGCGCCCCACGAACGGCATCGCGGTCGCCATGATCGTCATGTTCAGGATGTTCGTGTCCAGCGGCAGGTTCGCCATCTGGACGACCGCGTTCGCGACATGCGTGACGTCCATGCGCGCTTCGGGCGCCAGGCTGCCATCGGCCTGCGGAACGCCTTGCGTCATCCGCTCGGTGAGCGGCGTCGCTGCGTTGCCGATGTCGATCTGGCCGCACGCGATGTTGTACTTGCGGCCGTCCAGCGCCAGCGACTTGGTGATACCGGTCACCGCATGCTTGGTGGCCGTGTACGCGATCGTATCGGGGCGCGGCGCGTGCGCCGAGATCGAACCGTTGTTGATGATCCGGCCACCCTGCGGCGTTTGCGCTTTCATCACGCGCCATGCGGCCCGCGCGCAGAGAAAGACGCCCGTCAGGTTCGTCGCGACGACACCTTTCCACACGTCGAATTCGTAGTCGCCGAGCGACACGGGCGGCGCGTTGCGTCCGGCATTGTTGAACAGCACGTCCAGCCGGCCGAACTGCTGCGCGATCTGCTCAAACGCGTGGTCGACCGATGCTTCGTCGGTGACGTCGGCAGGAAACAGCTGTGCGTCGCCGCCGACGGCGCGGATCGCGTCTTGCGTTTCGCGCAACGATTCTTCCGTGCGTCCAAGCAGCGCGACGGTGAACCCCGCTTGGGCGAGCGCGATGGCCGCTGCGCGACCGATTCCGGATCCGGCGCCCGTGACGGCTGCGAATTTCTTCGTGACAGACATGGCTTGATTTCCTGCTGGTTGATGAAAGACGGGCGAGGCGGTCGATGACCGATGTCATCGCCATTTCGGCAATGTAGTCGAAATGTCCGGGGCGCTCGACAGCAGATCGATCCGGCCGCGTGTCAGGCACTGCGGCCAGGTCGCGGCCACGCCGTTATGCGCGACGACGACGAAGTTCGTGAAGGCGCGATCGGAAACGAGCATCTGGCCTTTGCCGATGTTTTCGCCGATAAAGGTGATCGCCGGTTCGATCGGCAGACAATCGCCGATCTTGCGGCGAACGTGGATTACGACTTCCGTGACGCCGATCGTCGACAGCATCTTCCGAAGCAGGTCGCGATCGATACTGCCGCTCGACAGCAGATGTATCCACTCGCATTTGACGAGATCGACGTCGGGGCGATGCTTGAGATAGAGCGTATGCACGCGTCTGGGATTCATGGGCTCCGCTCTCCGTGATTGACGATCACCACGCCTATTTCTTCCGCCCGGGCACCGCCTTCTTCGCCCACGCGCCCGTCTCCGCGAACAGATCGACCACCACGTCGCGCAGCCAGCGGTTCCCTTCGTCCTGATTGACCCGCGTGTGCCACAGCATATGAATCGGCGCGCCCGGCAGCGTGACGGGCAACGCGCGCCAGCCGAGCGAGAACGGCGCGGCGAGCTGCAGCGCGAGATGCTCGGGCACGGTCGCGATCAGGTCGGTGCGCTGCAGGATATAGCCCACGCTCATGAAATGCGGCACCGTCAGCCGCACCTGGCGCGTCACGCGGCGCCGCTTCAGCCATTCGTCCACCTGCCCGTGACCGGTGCCGGCCGATACCACGACCAGGTGCTCGGCGTTGCGCCACGTATCGACCGTCAGCGGTGCGTCCTCGAGCGGATGCCCGCGGCGGAACAGGCACACATAACGCTGATCGAACAGCCGACGCTGATAGAACCCGCCCTTGAGTTGCGGCAGCAGGCCGATCGCGAGGTCGACGCGGCCGTCGGCCATTTCGTCGCCGAGGTTGACGCTCGTGTTGCGTACGGTATTGAGCGCGATGCCCGGCGCCGCTTGCGACAGGTGTTCGAGCAGCGCGGGCAGGAACACGACTTCGCCGATATCGGTCATGCCGATCGTCAGCGTACGCGTGGCGCGCAGCGGATCGAAACCGGTCTCGGGATTGAGCGCGGCGTGCAGCGTCGCGAGCGCGTGCGAAACGGGTTCCGCCAGCCGCAGCGCGAACGGCGTCGGCACGACGCCGCCCGGCCCGCGCACGAACAGCGGATCGCCGAGCCGGCGGCGCAGCTTTGCAAGCGCGTTGCTGACACCCGGCTGGCTCATGTTCATCTGCTCGGCGACGCTCGACACGCGCCGCTCCTGCATCAGCCGCTGGAAAAGCAGCAGCAGGTTGAGGTCGATATCGCTCAGTTCCATGGGTTTCGCGTTGCCGCGCTCATTGCATCCAGTGATGAAGCAGATTCATTTCATTTTATTGCGGGATGAATGTCTACTCCTGAAACTACCGATACGGCGCATGCATTCGACATGACCGCTGCGCAGCACGCAGACCCTACATCTGAATATCGGAGACATCCTCATCATGCAGACGAACCTGAAGATCGCGATCGTCGGCGCCGGCATCGGCGGCCTGACGCTCGCGCTCGCATTGCGCGAGCACGGCATCGACGCGCAGCTCTACGAGCAAACCGACGAACTGCGCGAAGTCGGCGCGGCCGTCGCGCTGTCGGCCAACGCGACGCGCTTCTACGAACGCATGGGTTTGCGCGAGGCGTTCGACGCGGTGTGCGCGGACATCCCAGGCCTCGTCTATCGCGACGGGCGCAGCGGCGCGGTGATCGGCCATCATCGTGGCGATCCCGACTATCGCCGGCAATTCGGCGGCGCGTACTGGGGCGTGCATCGCGCGGATCTGCAGGCGGTACTGTCGAAGGCGGTCGGCGCCGATTGCATCCATCTCGGCCATCGGCTGGTCGATCTCGCGCAGCACGCCGATCGCGTCACGCTGTCGTTCGACAACGGCGCGCACGTCGAAGCCGATCTTGTGATCGGCGCGGACGGCGCGCGCTCGATCACGCGTCGCTGGATGCTCGGCTACGACGATGTGCTGTATTCGGGCTGCTCGGGCTTTCGCGGCGTGGTGCCGGCCGCACGCATGGACCTGCTGCCCGATCCCGACACGATCCAGTTCTGGGTCGGGCCGCACGGACATCTGCTGCACTATCCGATCGGCGACCACGGCGACCAGAATTTCCTGCTGGTCGAGCGGCATCCGTCACCGTGGCCGTCGCGCGACTGGGTCATGCCGTCGGAGGAGGGCGAGCAATTGCGCGTGTTCAGGGACTGGCATCCGGCGGTGGTGCAGATGATCACCGCCGTGCCGATCAGCCAGCGCTGGGGGCTGTTCCATCGTCCGCCGCTCGGCCGCTGGAGCCGCGGGCGCGTGACGCTGATCGGCGACGCCGCGCATGCGCTGGTGCCGCACCACGGGCAGGGCGCGAATCAATCGATCGAGGACGCGGTGGTGCTGGCGGCGCAACTGGCGAAGGCCGGCCCCGGCAACTGGCGCGAAGCGCAGGAGGCGTACGAGCGCCTGCGTCGCGGCCGGACGCGCAAGGTGCAGTACGCGTCGATCTCCGCGGCCGACGTGCTGCACCTGCCCGACGGGCCGGCCGCGCAGGCGCGCAACGCGCGTCTTGCCGAGCGCGACAGCGTGCTGCATCACCTTGACTGGATTCACGATTTCGACGCGCTCGCCGAGGAACCGAGCGAGCGGCAGGGTGGTACGTGGCTTTGAATCGGCCCGCCCGGACGAAGGCGGCCGAGCTGGCGTGAAGCCGGTTCGCCGCGGACCCGGCCCATCGCACCACGCGCCCGAGCGATTCAGCCCAGCAACGGCGGCAGTTCTTCCTTCAGAAAATCGACCAGCGCGCGCACGGCCGGCATCATGCCGCGACGTGTCGGGAACAGCAGCACGAGCCGTCCTTCCCGCGAGCGCCACGTCGGCAGCACGACCTGCAGCGCACCGGCCGCGATCTCGGCGCGGCATGCATACAGCGGCAGGCTCGCGATCCCCATGCCGGCCAGCGCGGCCTCTTTCAGCGTGGCGACGTTGTCGCTCTGCACGCGCGGCCGGATCGTTCGCGTGACGACGTCGGCGTTCGCGCCGATCAGCCGCAGCGCGGCGGCCGGGTCGCCGATCGGCGCATGGATCAGGAAGTCGTCTTCGGGGAGGGCGTCGGGCGTGTCGATCGGACCGGTCGCGGCCAGATACGCAGGGCTGGCGACCAGCCCCCAACGCGCCGTGCACAGCGGAACCTGGACCAGGCTGGACGATTCGACGTCGAAACCCAGCCCGCGAATCGCGACGTCGATGTGCTCGTCGATGAGGTCGACCTGCCGATGGCTCGCCTGCAGCGCGAGCCGCACCTTCGGATGGCGCTGCATGAAACGGGGCAGCAGGCCGGCCAGCACGATATCCGTGATCGCCACCGGCATGCTCGCGCGCACCAGCCCCGACGGCTCGGCGGTGCGGCGTCGCACGGCTTCTTCGCCGGCCAGCGCCTCGTCGATCATCGCGCGGCAATGCACGTAGAGCGCTTCGCCGGCGTCCGTGAGGCTGAGCCGGCGCGAGGTTCGATGCAGCAGCCGGGTGCCGAGACGGGCCTCCAGGTCGGTGATGCGCCGGGAGATATGCGACTTGCTGACACGGAGCGCGTCGCCCGCCGCGGTGAAGCCGCGATGCTCGATGACCTTCGCGAACAGGTAAAGGTCGTTCAGATCGGAGGAAGCCGGATTCATTCGGGGTTCGCCAGGGAGGGCACGTCGATGGATCGTTTCCGTATGGAAACGATGGGTTGATCTGTAGTGTATTTATCGTTTGTCGTTGCGTAAATATCATTCTTTCCAACCGGCGCTGACAGGCACCGGGCGATTCGGCAGACACATCGATTCGCCGATCCGTCATCCCGACGTCAACGTGAGGAAAGACATCATGAAACGCATCTCCCGCTTCTCCCTTCTGAAAGCCGCGGTTGTCGCAATGGCGTTCGCCGGCACGGCCGGCGCGACGGCGCTGGCCGCCGAAGCCGCCCCGGTATCCGCACCGGCCGCCGTCGCTCCGTCAGGCGCGCCGTATTCGCTGCTGTCGCGCGACAACACCGTGCTGGTGCTCGTCGACCACCAGGTCGGCCTGTTCACGGGCGTACGCGACATCGACGTCGGGCAGCTCCGGCACAACGTGGTCGCGCTCGCGAAGGTCGCGAGGACGCTCGGCATCCCGGTGATCGTCACCGCGACGATGCCCGACGGCATGTGGGGGCCGACCATCCCCGAACTGAAGGCGGCACTGCCCGGCGTGCCGGTGATCAGCCGCACGTCGATCAACGCGTGGGACGACCCGAACGTGCGGGCCGCGATCGAGAAGACGGGTCGCAAGCAGGTGGTCATCGCCGGCGTGTCGCTGGAGGTGTGCGCGACGTTCCCGGCGCTGGCGCTCAAGGCCGCCGGCTACGACCCGCGCGTGGTGCTCGACGCGTCCGGCACGTTCAGCGACGCGAAGCGCACGGCCGGGTTGCAGCGCCTCGCGGGCGCCGGCATCCCCGTGACCGACTACGCGACGGTGGGCGTCGAGCTGCTGCACGGCAACGACGATCCGAAGGCGCAGGAAGTGTATGCGGACCTCGACATGCCGTTCGCGAACCTGGTCTGGCAGCTCAAGAGCGCGTCGGGCAAGTAATGGAGCAAGCAGTATCGCGGGCCGGCGAGGGCGCGTGCCGTCCTCGCCCGGTGATCGTGACGGAATCGGTTATCCACGACGGAGCAGGACGATGAACGCATTTGTGCGCATGTCGCGCGTCATTGCCGGCCGCGATTTGGCGATCGGCGCATCATTCAGCGCGAAGCATTTCGACGAGGGCATGTTCGACGGGGCGATGGACCCGGTCGTCATGCTCGACCACTTCCAGATGACGGGGCCGACGTTCGAGCCGCACCCGCATGCGGGCATCTCGGCCGTGACGTATGTGTTCGAGGATGCGACGGGCGCGCACGTCAACTACGACTCGCTCGGCAACCACGGGCCGATCGATCCGGGCGCGCTGCACTGGTTTGCCGCCGGCCGCGGCGCCGTGCATACGGAGCAGCCGGAAGGCGACGGGCATCGTGTCCATGCGCTGCAGATTTTCGTGAACCTGCCGGCCGCACGGAAGTACGACGCACCCTATGCGGTCCATGTCGAGCCGCATGACATCCCGGAATTCACGGCGCCCGGCGTGCGCGTGCGCGTCGTGTCGGGCAGCAGCAACGGCGTGAGCGCGCCCGTCACCGCGAAGCTCCCCGAGCCGTTCACGTTGCTGGACGGATTCCTGTCACACGCATCGTCGTTCGACCACGTGCTGCCGCGTGGCTGGAACGCGACGATCCATGCGGTATCCGGGACGCTGCGCGTGGAGGCCGCGGGGGCGGCGCGCAGCCTGAAGGCCGGCGAGGCCGTCGGGATCACGTTCGATCGCGAGGCTTCGGCCGATGGTGCGTGGATTCGCGTGATCGCCGACGACGATGCGCACTTCGTCGTGCTGTCCGGTGCGGCGTTACGGGAGCCGATCGTCAGGCACGGTCCGTTCGTGATGAATACGCGCGCGCAGCTCGACGACAGGATCAGCGCTTATCAGAGCGGGGCGTTCGGGCAACTGGTCGCGCCATTCGTCGCGTCGTGACAGGGGCATAGCAGGACGCCGCCGCCGCGCGTTTTGCCGAACAACCTATTCCGTCCGGGCGACGCGACACAATCGCGAGCCCGTTCGGACTGACCGTCACTTCACGCATTCGAGCGCGTACTTCAACCCCTGCCCGAGCAATCCGCGCCACACGTCCCACGTATGCCCGCCGTCGACGATGCGCAGCTCGGCCGGGTTCTGCGCGCGGCGCAGTTGCGTGTACAGCACGCTCGATTCCGCCTGGATCGTCAGGTCGTCGTCGCCGGCCGCGATGAACATCGGCACGCGCCAGCTGCGCGCGAAATAACCGCGCATCAGCGCCGGGTAGTTGAGTTCGTGCCACACGCGCGAGTCGAACTGCCGGTCGCCGAACACGCCGACGTAGCGCGCGGCGGAATTGAGCGGCGGCTCGTTCGCGTAGATCGCGGGGCTCAGCAGCATCGCGCCGCAGAACAGCCCGGGTTCGAGCAGCGAGAAGCGCAGCGCGCCGAAGCCGCCCATCGACACGCCGCCGATCGCGCGGCCGGCGCGCTGGTTCGACACCGCGAAATGCGCTTCGACTTCAGGCAGCAGGTCGTTGAGGAACGCGCTCTGCATCTTCTCCTTGCGGTCGACGTACCAGTCGGTGCCGCCCTGCGGCATGACGATCACGACGGGCGGAATCTCGCGGCGCTCGATCAGCGTATCGGTGGTGGCCTGCAGCCGGCCCTGCGTGATCCAGTCGTTCGCGTTGCCCGCGTTGCCATGCAGCAGGTACATCACCGGGTAGCGCGCGCCTTCCGGGTTGTAGCCGGGCGGCAGGTAGACCGTGTACGACCAGTCGCGCTTCAGCGACGCCGACCGGAACGAGCGCAGCACGACGCTGCTGCCCGGGTTGAGCGGCGGCTCCTGAGCGGTCGACGGCGTCGTCGCGGTCTGGACGGCCGGTGGCGGCGCGGGCGACATCGTCGGCGCGGCCGGCGTGGCGCGGGCGGTGGCGATGGAGCCGGCGATCAGGGCGACGGCGAACGGAAGGGCGAGTCGGCGCATGGCGAATCGTTTGTGAAGAGGCGCCGGCTATCGTAGCAGCGGCGCATGACGGCGCGGCGCATCATCGCCGCGAGCGGAACGGCAGCCGCGCGACGAGCGGCCCGTAGAGTTTGGCGACGAGATACAGCAGGCCGATCGCGACGACGTCGGCGGTCAGGCCGAGCGGCACGTCGAGATAACCTTCGGTCGCCTGGTAAAGCAGCGAATCGACCGCGAGCGAGATGCCGGTGCCCGCGACGAAACACAGCAGCCCCTGCCGGCCGATCGTGCCGATCCACGGCATCGCGTGCGCGACCTTCTTCATCCAGCCGAGGTGCACGAGCTTGGCCGCGAGCCACGCGATCGCGAGGAAGTTCACGAGCCGCAGCGCGCCGAGGTTCTGCTTGATCGACGGATCGGTCGGGAACGGCTCGATGCGCAGCCGGTAGTACGCGCCGGCCGCGACGATCGCGAGCGCGCCGGCCGTCAGCAGCCAGCCCTGCGGCTTGGGCGCGAGCGTCTGGTAGACGGGCTGGCAGCGCGCGATCACGCCGAGCACGAACAGGAACTGCCACGCGAACGGGTTGAAATCCCACGGCGCGCCTTCGACGGTCGGCAGAAAGCGCGCGACGTGCGGCGCCGCGATCCACAGCGACCCGCTGAACGCGAGCATCAGCCAAGGCTGCGTGCGCGCGAGCGGCAGCGCGAGCGGGACGAGCAGCGCGAAAAACGCATACATCGGCAGCACCGACGCGAGGTACGGCTGGCGGCGGAACAGCAGGATGTCGCGCAGCGCGGCGAGCGGCTTGTGGAGCAGGCCGTCGAGATCGTTGGTCGGCATGTTCGGACCGTCGATCGCGAACGCGTTCAGCGCGGCGGTGATCAGCAGCATCAGGCCGGCTGTCACGAGGAACGCGCGGTAGATCTCGAACGCGCGCCGGATGAAGCGCTGGCGTGCGGCGGCTTCGTCGTGCCGCTCGGCGAGCGAGTTGTATGCGATCGCGGTCGCGAAGCCGCCGAGGAACACGAACACCTCGGCCGCGTCGCACAGCGCGTACGCGTGCAGCGTCACGCGCGACAGGATGCTGCCGCCGATGTGGTCGACGACGATGACGAGCAGCACGAGGCCGCGGAAGAAATCGAGTTCGGCGTAGCGGCCGGCCCGGGCAGGCGCGGTCATCGGACCGCCTCCCGGCGCGGGCCGCGTGCGCGGCGGGCACATGCCGCGCATGAATCGGGGTGAAGCATGACTTCGTGAAGAAATGGCGAACGGATGCGCATTGTGCCACCGATGTGACGCCTGCCGGGTTTACGCGGATGGTGGGCCGGCCCGCCGCTGCCGATAAGCCCGGTCAGGCAGTCTGCGCAACGGGGCAGTTGGAAGAGCGCAACGCTTTGCGCGCGGTTTCAATACCCCGATGGACGGACGGTTTGCGACGTGACACCATTTTGTCTCCACGCGGCCGCACACCGCGTCGTCCGCCCTGCGGGCCACACATACAACAGATCGAACATTCGCCGGGCGCTCGACCACGCCCGGCCTCGGCTCCGGAGATCCGTCATGAAGAAGCACGTCATTTTTGCCGCCGCGCTGGCCGCTTTCGCCGCGCCGGCCTTCGCCCAGAACAGCGTGACGCTGTACGGCCTGATCGACGAAGGCTTCAATTACACGAACAACGTGAACGTCAATGGGGTCGGAAAGACGAATTACCAGCTCGCGAGCGGTTACGCGCAGGGCAGCCGCTGGGGCCTGAAGGGCAACGAAGACCTGGGCGGCGGGCTCAAGGCGATCTTCACGCTGGAAAACGGTTTCGACGTGAACAACGGTCGGCTCGGCCAGGGCGGCCGTATGTTCGGCCGCCAGGCGTTCGTCGGGCTGAGCGAGTCGCGCTTCGGCACGCTGACCTTCGGCCGCCAGTACGATTCCGTCGTCGACTATCTCGCGCCGCTGACCGCGAACGGCAACTGGGGCGGCACGCTGTTCTCGCACCCGTTCGACAACGACAACACGGACAACTCGTTCCGCGTCAACAACACGGTCAAGTACGCGAGCGCCGACTGGAACGGCCTGACGTTCGGCGGCACGTACAGCTTCAGCAACAGCACGAGCTTCTCGAACAACCGCCAGTACAGCATCGGTGCGCAGTATTCGCTGGCCGGGCTGCAGGTCGCGGCCGCGTACTTGCAGGCGAACAACCCGGGCGTCGGCAGCGCGGGCGCGATCGCGGCCGACGACGCGAACTTCATCGCCGACCGCCTGCGCATCTTCGGCGGCGGGATCAACTACACGTTCGGCCCGGCAACGGTCGGCTTCGTCTACACGAAGACGGACGTGAAGAACCCGGTATCGACCGTCTACCTGCCGGCCGCGACGTTCGCCGGCCTCGGGCTGACCGCGACGAAGTTCCAGAACTTCGAGATCAACGGCAAGTACCAGCTCACGCCCGATTTCTATCTCGGCGCGCAGTACGTGTACACGGACGGCAAGTTCGATGCCGCGGCCGGATCGTTCAAGCCGAAGTACCACACGGTCGGCCTGATGGCCGACTACAGCCTGTCGAAGCGCACCGACGTCTATCTGCAGGGTGCATGGCAGAAGGTCGCCGGCGACAAGACCGGCACGGCGGCCGACGGCGGCTACGTCGTCGGGACGGACGGCCCGTCCTCGTCGGCGAACCAGTTCGCGGTGCGCGCCGCGATCCGCCACAAGTTCTGATCGGGCGGCAGCCGGGGCCGCGCGCCCTGGCACCGGCCGTCGTCAGTCCGTCCGGCGCGAGCCGCCGAGCGTTTCCGCGAGCCAGTCGACGAAGATCCGCACGCGCGGCGCGAGATGCCGGCCGTGCGGAAACACCACCGACACGGGCAGTGGCTCGGCACTCCATTCCGGCAGCACCTCGACCAGCGAGCCGTCGGCGAGCAGCGGCGCGAGCCCGTCGCGCGGCACCTGGATCAGCCCGAGGCCCGCGAGACAGCACGCGAGATACGCCTGCGAGCTGTTGACCGACACGATGCTGTGCATCTTCACCGCGTGCCGCTCGCCCGTATCCATATCCGCATATTCCCAGTCCAGCTCGCGGCCCGTGCGGCTCGAGAAATAGCCGACCGCGACGTGGTCGGGCAGCTCGTCCGGCGAGCGCGGCGTGCCGTGGCGCGCGAGATACGCGGGCGACGCGCAGTTGATCTGCGCCATCTCGCCGATGCGTCGCGCGACGAGCGACGTGTCGGACAGCACGCCGACCCGCACCGCGCAGTCGATGCCGTCCGCGACGAGATCGACGAAGCGGTCGGTCGTGCTGATCACGACGCGCAGCTCGGGGTAGCGCACGTGGAAATCCGGTAGCGCCGGGATCACCTGGTTCAGCGCGAAGCGCTCGGGCAGGTCGACGCGGATCACGCCGCGCGGCGACGTGCCGGCGTCCTCGAACAGCGTTTCCACATCGTCGAGATCGGCCAGCAGCCGCACGCAGCGCTCGTAGTAGGTCGCGCCCTCGGCGGTCAGCGCAACGCGCCGGGTCGTGCGCTGCAGCAGGCGGATATTGAGATGCTTTTCCAGATACTGGACGGCGTTGCTGACCGTCGGGCGGGGCAGTTGCAACTGCTCGGCCGCTTTCGTGAAGCTGCCGAGATGGGCGACGCGCGCGAAGATGCGCATTGCATGCAGATGGTCCATGCGGGGCGGGGGCTTGGCGGATTGGAACAGGCTCCATTGTTAATCAGCGTCGAATGGTTTGGTGGAGCGTTTCGCGTTTATCGCGCGCGGCGATGCGTCCAGAATCCGGTCCATTCACTGACCACTCGAAGGAAACGGACATGGACACGCGTCAACTGGGCCGCACGGGCCCGCAGGTGTCGGCGATCGCGCTCGGCTGCATGGGGATGTCGGATTTCTACGGGCCGGCCGACCGCGATGAAAGCATCGCGACGCTGCACGCGGCGCTCGACAACGGGATCACGATGCTCGACACCGGCGATTTCTACGGGATGGGCGACAACGAGATGCTGATTCGCGACGCGCTGCGCGGCACCGCACGCGACCAGGTGCTGATCAGCGTGAAGTTCGGCGCGCTGCGCGATCCGGCCGGCGGGTTCGCCGGCTACGACGCGCGGCCCAAGGCGATCCGGAACTTCGTCGCGTATTCGCTGAAGCGGCTCGGTACCGACTACATCGACATCTACCGGCCGGCGCGCGTCGATCCGGCGGTGCCGATCGAGGAGACGGTCGGCGCGATCGCCGATCTCGTGAAGGCCGGATATGTGCGCCATATCGGCCTGTCGGAAGCCAGCGCCGACACGATCCGCCGCGCGGCGGCCGTCGCGCCGATCGCCGACCTGCAGATCGAGTATTCGCTGCTGTCGCGCGGCATCGAGGCCGAGATCCTGCCCGCGTGCCGCGAACTCGGGATCGGCGTCACGGCCTACGGCGTGCTGTCGCGCGGGCTGCTGGGCGGGCGGTGGAGCACGGCGCGGCAGGGCGAGCGCGATTTCCGCGCGGCGAGCCCGCGCTTCCAGGGCGAGAACCTCGCGCACAACCTCGCGCTCGTCGACGCGCTGCGCGCGATCGCCGACGAGAAGGGCAGCAATCCGGCGCAGGTCGCGATCGCGTGGGTGCTGTCGCGCGGCGGCGATATCGTGCCGCTGATCGGCGCGCGCAAGCGCACGCAGCTTCAGGACGCGTTGCAAGCACCTGAATTGCAACTAACGGTCAAAGACATCACCCGCATCGAAACGGCGGTTCCCGCCGGGGCGGCTGCCGGCGAGCGTTATCCGGCCGCACAGATGGCGCACCTCGACAGCGAGCAGGGACGGGGGTAGTCCATCGGGCCTGAACGGCGGAGGCGGACCTGACAGGCCCGCCCGACAAGCCCTAGCCAGCCTCAGGCAAAGCCAGATGGCGGGCGGCGTGGCAGAGGGTCACCATCGGCGCCGTACTCAACCGGACGGAACGCCTTCCATGCAAATTCATACGCTGACGATCATCGTGCTGGTTTTCCTGCTGGCCGGCGCGGTCAAGGGAATGATCGGGCTCGGGTTGCCGACGATCGCGATGGGGCTGCTCACGCTCGCGATGCCGCCGTCAGCCGCGGCCAGCCTGCTGCTCGTGCCGTCGTTCATCACCAATGTGTGGCAGCTGTGGCTCGGCCCGTCGTTCGGGTCGCTGCTGCGCCGCTTGTGGCCGCTGCTCGCCGGTCTTACGATCGGCACGCTGACGGGTGGGCTGCCTGCGCTCGCGGCCGGCAGCACCTGGACGCATGCGGCGCTCGGCGTGGTGCTGATCGCCTACGGGCTGTGGGGGCTGGCCGCCGCGCGACTGCCCGCGCCGGGCCGTCACGAAAAATGGCTGTCGGCGGTGGTCGGCTACCTGACGGGCGTCGTGACGGCCGCGACCGGCGTGTTCGTCGTGCCAGCCGTGCCGTACCTGCAGGCGCTGCGGTTGTCGAAGGACGACCTGATCCAGGCGCTCGGGCTGTCGTTCACCGCATCGACGATCGCGCTCGGTCTGCAACTGCGCGTGACGGGCGCGCTGCAGACGGTCGATCTCGGCGTGTCGGCGCTCGCGCTCGTGCCGGCGCTGGCGGGCATGGCCGGCGGGCAATATGCGCGACGCGTGATGAGCGAGAAGGCGTTCAAGCGCTGCTTCTTCGTCGGGATGATTGCACTCGGCGCGTACATGGCCGCTTCGGGGTGGATGTGAGCGGGCTTAGCCGGGAAGCGTGATGCCCGCCGCCGCGAGACATCCCGAAGCCGGTTCCTGCTGCCGGCTTCGGGAATCGTCACGGAACGGCGGTCACGCCGCTCAGGCCGGATCGGCGTACTTCAGCGTCCAACCGAACGTGCGGGTCGTGCCCGTGCCGAGCGCAAACGGCTTCGTCGTGCATGCGAAGTTCGAATGCAACTGGCCGATCGGCGTCGTCGACAACGGATTCGTCGTGCCGTTCACGGTGTCGAAGGCGGACAGCGCGCAGTTGTCGAACCCGGACGCCGCATAGCCGGTCGCGGGGCTGTTCGCGTACGTCACCGACACGCCGTCGCCGTTGGCCTGCGTGGATGCGAAATCCGCGAACGACGTGAAGTCCGTCTCGACCGACAGGTTGCCGGTGAGTGTGCCCGAGCTCAGCGTGTCGCTACGCGTGACCGAGCCGTGCGCGAACATCAGCACCGTATGCACCTGCAGGTCGAGATCGGTCGTATACAACGCGTTCTTCGATGCAAGACGGAACTTCGTCGTATCGAACGACACGATCACCTGCCCGTTGGCCTGCTGCACGTTCAGGTTCTTGTAGTACGTGACGGGAATGTAGGTCTTCCCGTTGTACGACACCTGCGGCACCAGCAGCGCATAGCCGAGATCGGTCGTGCCGTAGATCAGCTTGTCGGAGAACGGCACCGGGTAGTACGGCGTGAACGAGTTGTAATCGGGCGCCTGGCTCAGGTTCAGGTTGATCACGCGGCGCCCGTCCCGCACGGTGAGCAGTGCCGCGCTGTACGGATGCGCGGTGTCGCCGGGCTGGTTGTACCAGGTGAGCGTGTAGTGCGGCAGCGCGTCGAGCCATGCGCCGTAGTCCGTATCGGCCATCGGCGCCTTGCCGCCGAAGCCGAGCTTGTTCCACCACGCGTTCACGTACAGGTACTGGTGCAGCAGGCTGAAGTTCTCGCCCATCACGCGCGGTTTGCCGCGATACGCGTCGGTCCCGCGGCCCTTGACCCACATGTTCACCGACGGCGTCGGCAGCGACGGGTCGTACCAGTAGGTGTCGAAGCGATGCGCGGCCTTGTAGATGAACGCGTATGCGATCTGCTTCTCCTGGTCGGACAGCACGCCGGCGTTGGCCGCGGCCGTCAGTACTTCCATGAACGCGGAGTCGCCGTACGGGCCGATCGAGCGGCCGTAGTTGAAGCCCTGGCCGTCGGCGTTCAGCTGCGGCAGGATCAGGTCGACCGACTTGCGCAGATAACCCTTCAGTTCCGGCGTGAGGTTCGCTTCGTTACCCATCTCGAACGTGCGCTCGGTCACTTCGCCGATCAGCAGCGTGCTGTAGCGGTCAAAGCGCGCCTGGTCGTAATAGGTCGTGTGCGTGTTCGACGCTTCGTCCGAGAAGCCGCCCGACGAATCCTTGCGGATGTGGTTCGTGAGCGTGTACAGCAGCGCGTCGCGCGCGCCCATCGTCGCGACGGACGGATCGGTCGTCGATGCGAACGACGGGCTGCTCCAGCCGAGCTTCTGCCGCAGCCCGGCAATTCCGTAGGACACCGCATAGTAGTTCTGCGCGGTGTTGAGCGATGCGATGTCGATCGGCGTGCCGGCGGCCGGGCACGTATTGGTCTTGCCACTCGCGTCGGGGCCGAACATGTCGCAGAACGTGAGACGCTGCTGCAGCGTCGCGAGCATCGCGTCGCTGAAGACTTCGTTGAGCATCCCGTGCGCCTTCAGGTTGTTCAGCGCGACGAGGTAGTAGTACTCGCCCCACGACGTGTTCGCATACGTGTAGTTGCTGCCCGACTGCGCCATCATCGCGGTCGTGATCGTCTGGTAGGTCGCGAGGTAGCTCGCGTATTGCGGGTCGCCCTTCGACTTCATGTCGATCAGGATGTACGACAGGCCGAGCGCGAGTTTGCCGGGCAGGAATTTGTCGCCGGTGTTCGTGTCGAGTACGTGGACGGGTGTGCCGTCGCCGAGATCCATCACGACCTGCGTGAAGTCCGGCGACTTGCGGATCAGGTCGAACAGCGCGCGCATCTGGCCCATCATCGTGATCGGCGTGTCCGTGCCGGGCGGCACGCTGGTGTCGGGCGCGCCGTAGACGAGCGCCTGCAGCGAGTTCGACGCGAGCGTGGGCGTGGGCGTTGAAGTCGACGGCGGCGCCGATGAAGACGGCGAGTCGGTCACGTCGTTGCCGCCGCAGGCGCTGACGAACAGGACGGAAAGGGCGCTGAGCGCGGCGCCGAGCGCGAATCTGCTGCGCGGATGCATTGTGTCTCCAGTTTTGAATAATGATGAAGGACGGGCGGGTGTGGCCGTTGCCGCGCTCGATGCCCGTACCTGACCTCCGCCTTGCAACCCTGATCCCTGACGACGGATGGCCTGAACCACAACTCGAGCGGGCAAGCGTTCTCCCTGCACGGGCCATGACCGGCGTCGCGCTCATGCATTGGAAAACGTTTTCCAAATTTAGGCATCGATCGGCGTGATGTCAATCAACTTTCACGTTCGATGCGCCGGTAGAAACCCGAATAGTGGGAATGAGTGGGGGAGCGTGTGGGTCAGAATTACGCGGAAATTGCGAGGGATTTTTTCGGCGATTGATGGGGTGTGGTGCGGAATGCCGGCGTGGAAGTGGTTGCCGGGAAGATCGCGGTGAGATGCGCTTTCAGTCTCATTTGAGAGAAAACGTTATCCATAAGGATCGAAACGAGTCAGGCGCGGTGCTGGGCTGCTCCGGCGAGCGTTACAGCTGGGCCTCGATCGCTGCCTTGTCGATCACCGACCAGACCTGCCGGTTCAGGCAGTCGATAGACGCGCGGTAGCGGGTGGCGAGACCGGTGTCGGTCATGGCCATGCCTCCGTGTGTCGATGGGGGGAGGAGTGCCGCACTTGTCACCGCGGCCCTGTTTCACCGGACAGAAACCCCACGAACTCCCGCGTGTACTTCGGCAGCGCGTCGAACGACCGCGCGCAGAGCGTCAGCTTTCGGTGGCTCCATGGATCGGACAGCTCGACGAGCCGCACGTCCATCGTCTGCATCGCGCGCTCGGCCGCATGGCGCGACACGATGCCGATGCCCACGCCGCTCGCGATCACGCGGCAGATCGCATCGAAGCTCTTCAGTTGCACGCGATAGCGGATCCGCTTGCCGAGCGCGCGTGCCTGGTCCGCGAGATGCACCTGCAGCGCGCTGCCGTCGGTGAGGCCGATGAAATCGGCATCGGCGATCGCGTCGAACGCGACCTGGTCGTGCGACGCGAGCGGATGCTCGGCCGGCACGACGACGATCAGCCAGTCTTCGCGAAACGGTTTCTGTTCGAGCCCGCCGAGCCCGACCGAATCGGCGACGATGCCGACCTCGGCCGTCTTGTTGCGGATCGCATGCACGATCTCCTGGCTCGAGCGCTCCTCGACGCTGATCGACAGCTTCGGATGGTGCGGCAGGTAGTCGGCCAGCGCGTCGGGCAGGTATTCGCTCAGCGACGCCGTGTTGCACAGCAGCCGGATATGCCCGCGCAGCCCCTGGCCGTATTGCTGCAGTTCGCCGCGCATAAGGTCGATCTGCTGCAGCACGGTGCGCGCGTGGTGTTCGAGCGCACGGCCTGCGTCGGTCGCCTGTGCGCCCGATTTGGTCCGGTGCAGCAGCGGCACGCCGAGTTCATCCTCCATGCCGCGGATGCGCTCGCTCGCGGCCTGCAGCGTGATGTGCGTCCGCTCGGCGCCGCTCGTGATCGTGCCGGCCTCGCAGATGTTCAGGAAGAGCCGCAGGTCGGTCAGGTCGAAGCGCATGATGGCGGGGAGCGAGAGCGTTGTGATGGCCGATAAGTTAGCAGGGAACGGCAGCCTCGGTCTCAGGCTACGCCTGAGACCCGATTCGCCGGTTCCGCATTTTCGGGGCGAGATCGATGGCCGATCATGACCGTACATCAACCGGGGGCCTGTCATGCAGATCGATTCGTCGTGGGGCCTGTCGTTCAAGATCGCACTGCACGTGTTGTTCCTGTGCATCGGCATCGCGTGGGCCGGTTCCGAACTCGTCGCGTGGTTGCGTTGAGCGCGGCGGCAGGCACGCGCTAACTCGGCCGCTGGTCGCCTTTTTCCACCGATCCCACCTATTGGAACAAATTCGCCATAGTTTCAAAGACGAAAATTCTTCCGCTTTCTCCTAAAAAGACCATCAAGTTTTTCCGAATCGGACCGTATTACCGGTAGCGAATGCCGGCCGACGCCCGGTTCGTGATCGTTTGTCATCATTGTTTGCATCCGGTTACACGTCGGCCGTTCCGTTTTTGAGATGCTTGAAAGATTGTCAAACCGGAGTCGGATCGTCCATGGAAACGCGCGAGATTCACCGCCACGCGGGGTGGCTGTCGGGCCTGGCCGCCGTGCTCGTCATGGCCGGTTGTGCAGGTACGCAGTCCGTTCCGCCGAGCGACACGCTGGCGGGATCGTCGCCGTCGAGCCAGCCTGCCGCTGCGCCGTCGGCTGCCACGCCGCCGCCGGCGCCGATTCTCGTCGCGCAGAAGTACGTCGTGAAGCGCGGCGATACGCTGACGGGTATCGCGTCGGCGAACAACTGCAGCATTGCGGACCTGCGCACCTGGAACAAGCTGGGCACGGGCAGGCTGCGCATGGGGCAGGTGCTGCGCATCGTCAGGCAACAGCCGCTGCCGTCGTCGGGCGCGGCCGGCGCACAGGCTGCCGCAAGCGATGGCGCGGCGGCTAACCAGGCGACCGCGCAGGCCACTGCGTCGACGGCGAGCGACCGTCAGGTCGTCAAGGACACGAAGCGCCATTCGAGTGCGGTCGCGCTCACGTGGCCCGCAAGCGGCAAGATCGTCGACGGGTTCCGGCCGGGGCAGAACCGCGGCATCCAGATCGCCGGCCGGCCGGGCGATCCGGTCCGCGCCGCGGCCGCCGGCCGCGTGATGTACGCGGGCACCGGCCTGAACGATTACGGCAGCCTGATCATCGTCCAGCACAACGCGGATTTCCTGACCGCCTATGCGCATAACCGCAAGCTGCTCGTGAAGACGGGCGACATCGTGCGCCAGGGCGACGAGATCGCCGAGATGGGCGACCTCGACAACTCGCGCGTCGCGTTGCTGTTCGAGGTGCGGCGCGACGGCAAGCCGGTGAATCCGATGCCTTACCTGCCTTCGTCGCAAGGTTGAAGCGGAGCGTTTCAACTGGAACGCGGCGGCAGTCGCTGCTACGCTAGGGTCTTCATGCGAGTCCCGCGCTTCTCGCGGGGCCGACGGGCGTCTTTCGGGGATGCGCGGCGAATGCCGTCGCGGGCCGGCCGTCGGCGTGAACGGGCGCGCTTCACCGATGCGCGCCCGCGTTGCTTCGTGCCACCGTTTCCGACAGAACCCTACTCATTCCATGGAACACTCACCGACACGTCGCTCGCTGTTGCTTGCCGCCGTTGCCGCGCCGTTCGTCGCCGCGTGCACGTCCGCGCCGGTTGCCGACCAGGGGCGCGCGCACACCGCGCAAGCCGAACTTGCCGCGCTCGAAAAAGCATCGAATGGCCGGCTCGGTGTCGCCGCGCTCGATACGTCGAACGGCGTGCGCATCGCTCACCACGCACGCGAGCGTTTCCCGCTGTGCGGCACGTATGCGGTCGTCGCGGCCGCCGCGATGCTCGCGCGCGGCTCGCTCGACGCGTCGCTGCTGCCGCGCCGCATCCTGTACCGCCGCTATGAAGTCGTGTCGGGCTCGCCGATCACGGAAAGCCACGTCGATACCGGCATGACAATCGAGCAGCTTTGCGTGGCGATGCTGCAGTCGGGCGACAAGGGGGCGGGCAACCTGCTGATGGGCGTGCTCGGCGGCCCACAGGCCGTCACGTCGTTCGCGCGGGAGAGCGGCGACACGGCGTTCCGCCTCGATCGCTGGGAACCCGAACTGAACCAGGCCGCGCCCGGCGACGAACGCGACACGTCGACGCCGGTCGCGATGGTCGACATGCTGCAGCGGCTGCTGCTCGGCGACACGTTGCGCGAACCGCAGCGCACGCAGCTGACGGAATGGATGACCGGCGGCGCGCGCGGCGCGACCGGCATCGCGGCTGGCGTGCCGCCCGGCTGGCGCGTCGCGGACAAGGCCGGCACGGGCGGTTACGGCACGACGACCGACGTCGCGGTGCTGTGGCCGCCGTCGCGCGCGCCGCTCGTGATGGCCGTGTCGTTCACGCAGCCGCAGGCCGACGCGGCGGCCCGCGCGGACGTCGTCGCATCGGCGGCGCGCATCGCGGCAGGCGCGCTCGTCGCGACCGCCTGAGCGATCCGCGTTTCACGTCTCGCGCAAAGCCGGCGTTTGGCTTATCGTGTCGGTCAGCGCGCGCTGGTGTCGGCGCGCCGTTCTTCCGTTTCTCGTGCCTCGTCATGCGCCGACTTCCGCCTCTGCACGCGCTGCAGATCTTCTCGACGGTGGCTCGCCACCGCAGCTTCACGCGCGCGGCCGAGCAGCTGTGCATCACGCAGGGCGCGGTGAGCCGGCAAATCCAGACGCTCGAGGCGCACTACGGCTTTCCGCTGTTCAAGCGGCATGCGAAGGGCCTCACGCTGACGGCGGAGGGTGAGCAGTTGCTGCCGGTCGTCAACGACAGCTTCGCGCGGATCGAGGACATCTCGATGAAGCTCACGCGGCAGCGCACCGATCTCGCGCTGAAGGTGCCGACCTGCGTGATGCGCTGGATGCTGCCGCGCATCATGCGCTTCCAGGGCGAGCATCCCGATCTCCATGTGCAGATCACGACCGCGTGGCAGCACGTCGTCGATTTCTCGACCGAGCCGTTCGACGCGGCGGTCGTCTACGGCACGTCGCCGGGCCCGGGCGTATTCGCGCTGCCGCTGTTGGACGAGCGGCTGACGCCCGTGTGTGCGCCCGAACTGCGGCAGGCGTCGCCGCTCGATGCGGTCGGCGATCTCGCGCGCCATACGCTGCTGCATCCGACGCGCGACCATCGCGACTGGCGTGCCTGGCTCGATCATGCGGGCGAGCGCGGCGTCGATCCCGCGCGCGGGCCGACGTTCGACACGCTCGATCTCGCGACGAACGCGGCGATGCAGGGCTTCGGCATCGCGATCGGCGACGTGACGCTCGTCGATGACGACGTCAGCGCGCACCGGCTCGAACGGCCGTTCGACCTCGTGCTCGAAACCGGCGCGCGCTACTTCTTCGTGTATCCCGAGACCATCGGCAGCCAGCAGAAGATCCGCGCGTTCAGCGAGTGGATCGCGCGCCATCGCGACTGACGCGCGGCCGCGTCGGAACCGCCGCGCGCCGCGCGGGCGACCGGTGTTACTGGTATGTCACGACGGCGATCATCGGCGCGAGATTGTTGCCCGGACGGTTAGGTAAAACGATTGCGCGCGAAGCCTGAGTAAAGGTCGTGGTCTTGACGGCCTGCTGGCTTGCCGCGTCGACGAACGCGATCTGGCCGGTCGCCGGCCGCGGGCAGTCGGGGCGCACGCGCGCTTGCGCGGCGTCGGCCGTATCGAGCGCGAACGAGCAGGGTGGCTCGACGATCATGCCGGAAAAGTGAATGATGCCGGACGCGCCGGTGGCAAAGGACGAGGACGTGGCCAGAAGCGAGGCAGCCAACGCGAACGAGGCGGCGATCACACGATGCTTCATGACAGGCTCCAGAGAGGAAGCGCGTCGCAGCGGGGCCGCTCGGGTGGCAGTCCGTCAACGCTGCGGTGCTATATGCGTAAACGGCAAAACCATCGGACCTCTTGAATGAAAAAATGGAAATAATGGTAATAAGCAAATGACGCAGGATTGCTTCAATCAATGTAGGTCGAATCTGCGTAATCGCAAGTGAGGGAAATGCCGGGTGGCATAAGATCGCATGACGAACCATGACCGTTGCGCAGGCAACGGCCTTGCGTCGCCCGGAAAGCAAAACGGCCGCTCATGTCGAGCGGCCGTTTTGCGTTGACGCGGATGATGCGGCGATCAGCCCATGCGCTTGCGCACCGCGCCGACGACGATCAGCAGCACGATCGCGCCGATGATCGACGCGATCCAGCCGGCGCCCTGGCCCGGCGCATACCAGCCGGCGGCGCGGCCGACGTAGCCGGCGACCAGCGAGCCGACGATGCCGAGCACGATGGTCATCAGGATGCCCATCTTGTCGTCGCCCGGCTTGAGCGCGCGGGCGAGGAGGCCGACGATGAGCCCGACGACCAGGGTTTCGATGAATTGCAGCATGAACGCCTCCCTATTGCTGTTGATCTGTTGACGAAAGGAAGTTGACCCGTGCGGCGCACCAGGGTTCCATGCGGCGGCAATCCGCCGCATCGCGTGCCGAGTATCGCACGCCGGCACGTCGTGCAGATGTCAGGCGGCCGGCGCGTCCGCCACCGGGTCGAGACGGCGGTAGCCTTCGGTTGCCTGCAGCAGCGTGCGCGTGTAGTCGCGCGCGACCTGCCCGGCACGCACGTCCTCGATTCGCAGCTGCTCGACGATCTCGCCATGCTGCATCACCGCGACGCGCTGACACAGGAAGCCGATCACCGCGAGGTTGTGGCTGACGAGGATCATCGTCAGGTTGCGCTCGCGGTGCAGGCGGCGCAGCAGGTTCAGGATCTCGGCCTGCACCGATACGTCGAGCGCGGATGTCGGCTCGTCGAGCAGCAGCACGCGCGGCTCGACGATCAGCGCACGCGCGATCGCGACGCGCTGCCGCTGGCCGCCCGACAACTGGTGCGGATAGCGGAAGCGGAACGTCGGGCCGAGCCCGACTTCGGACAGCGCGCGGGCGATCCGCGCGTCGGCGTCGTCGATCCCGGGGCGGCCCATGCCGTGGATCGACAGCGGCTCGCGCAGCGTCTGGTCGACGGTGAAGCGCGGATGCAGCGACGCGTACGGATCCTGGAACACCATCTGCACGTGGCGGCGGAAGGCGCGATCGAGCGTACCGTCGACCGGCCTTCCGTCGACCGACAGGCTGCCGGCCGCGAGCGGCACGAGGCCCGTCAGCGCACGCAGCAACGTCGACTTGCCGGAACCCGATTCGCCGACGAGCCCGAATACCTCGCCGTCGCGCACCGCGAAGCTCGCGTCGCGCACCGCGTCGACGTGACCCGTGCGGGTGGGGAAACGGATCGATACGTGATCGACGTCGATCATCGTGCAGCCTCCTGGCGATCGGCGGGCGGGATGGTTTGCGGCGCCGGATCGAGCCACGCCGGATCGCGCCGCAGCACGGGCAGTTCGTCGGGCGGGTTCGCAAGCGGCGGGTTCGCCGCGAGCAGCCCGCGCGTATAGGGATGAGACGCGTCGCGCAGGTCGCGCGCGGCGCAGGTTTCGACCACGCGGCCCGCGTACATCACCGCGACGCGATCGCAGAACGACATCACGAGCGGCAGGTCGTGGCTGATGAACATCAGGCCCGTGCCGTGCCGCGCGATCATCGCGTCGAGCACCGCGAGCACCTGCATCGAGACCGCGACGTCGAGCGCGGACGTCGGCTCGTCGGCGATCAGCAGGCGCGGCCCGGTCGACACCATCATCGCGATCATCACGCGCTGGCCCATGCCGCCCGACAGCTCGTGCGGATACGCATCGGCGACGCGCGCCGGGTCGCGGATCTGCACGGCCGCGAGCGCGTCGACGATCCGTTCGCGCAGTGCGCGGCCGCGCAGCCCGGGCTCTTGCAGCCGGAACGCTTCGCCCATCTGTTTCGCGACCGTCATCACCGGGTTCAGCGAATATTTCGGGTCCTGCAGGATCATGCCCATCTGGCTGCCGCACAGCCGCCGGCGTTCGCGCGGGTTCATCGCGAGCAGGTCGTGGCCCGCGAAGCGCATCGTGCGCGCGGACCAGCGTGCGGCGTCGGGCAGCAGGCCGAGCAACGCGCGGCCCGTCAGCGACTTGCCGGAGCCCGATTCGCCGACGATGCCGAGCCGTTCGCCGGGCGCGAGCGTCAGCGACAGGTCGCGCACGGCATCGGAGACGATGCCGTCGTGCCCGCGAAAGCCGATCTTCAGGCCGTCGATCTCGCAGAGCGGCGCGGGCGAGGTGGCGGAATTCATCGACATGTCAGGCTCCATGGCGGGGATCGAACACGTCGCGCAGCCCGTCGCCGAGCAGGTTGAACGCGAGGCTCACGAGCAGGATCGCGATGCCGGGCAGCGTCGCGACCCACCACGCGTCGAGCAGCACGTTGCGGCCCGACGCGACCATGAAACCCCACTCGGGGCTCGGCGGTTGCGCGCCGAGGCCGAGGAAACCGAGGCCTGCGACGGTCAGGATGATGCCGGCCATGTCGAGCGTCGCGCGCACGATCACCGACGACATGCACAGCGGCACGATGTAGCGCAGCAGGATGCGCGGGCCCGACGCGCCCTGCAGCCGTGCGGCATGGATGAAGTCGGCCTGCGCGATGCGGATCGTCTCCGCGCGCGCGAGCCGCGCATAGGCGGGCCACGCGGTGATCGAGATCGCGACCACCGCGTTGATCACGCCGGGCCCGAGCGCGGCTGCAAATGCGAGCGCAAGCACGATCTTCGGGAACGCGAGCGCGACGTCGGTGATGCGCATCAGCACGCTGTCGACGAAGCCGCCGCAATAACCGGCCGTGGTGCCGATCAGCAGGCCGATCGGCACCACGATCACGACGACGAGCAGCGCGATGCCGAGCGTGAGGCGCGAACCGGCGATCAGCCGCGAGAGGATGTCGCGGCCGAGCTGGTCGGTGCCGAGCCAGTGCGACGGCGAGCCGGGCGGCAGCAGGCGGTCGGACAGCACCTGGCGCAGCGGATCGTGCGGCATGATCAGCGGGCCGATGATCGCGACGACGATCAGCGCGACGAGGATCGCGAGCCCGAACAGGTTGAGCGGATTCGTGGCGAAACGGCGCCAGCGTCGGTACGCGAGGCCGAGCGCGGCCTGCGAACGCGATGCGGGTGCATCGGACAGCAGCCACGCGCGCAGCGTGAGGCGCTCGGCATTCATGATCGGACGACCTTCCGGATAAGCGATGAAAGAAGCAGGGTGGCAGCGGTCATGTCGGCATGGCCCTCAGCGCGCACGCGGATCGAACACGCGGTACAGCGCGTCGGTCAGCAGGTTGACGGTGATGAACATCGCGCCGATCACGAGCGTCGCGCCGAGCACCGCGCTCATGTCGGCGTTCAGCAGCGCGCCCGTCAGGTACGAGCCGAGCCCCGGCCACGCGAACACGATCTCGGTCAGCACCGAGCCTTCGAGCAGGTTGCTGTACGTGAGCGCGATCACGGTGAGCAGCGGCACCGCGATGTTGCCGAACGCGTGCCGCCAGATCACGCGGCGCTCCGACAAGCCCTTCGCACGCGCGGTGACGATGTATTCCTGGCTCAACTGGTCGAGCATGAACGAGCGCGTCATGCGGCTCAGGTACGCAACCGAGTAGTAGCCGAGGATCGCGGCCGGCAGCGCGATGTGCGACACCGCGTTGCGGAACACGTCCCACTCGCCGGCGAGCGCCGCGTCGATCAGCAGGCTGCCGGTGCGTGTATCGACCATCCCGTCGTACACGGGGTCGAGCCGGCCGGGGCCGCCGACCCAGTGCAGCCGCGCGTAGAACAGCAGCAGCCCCATCAGCCCGAGCCAGAACACGGGCACCGAATTGCCGATCAGCCCGACGAAGCGTGCGATGTGGTCGATCGGGCGGTTGTGCTTCACGGCGGCCGCGACGCCGAGCGGCACGCCGATCGCGATGCCGATCAGTGTCGCGATCGTCGCCAGTTCGAGCGTGGCCGGGAACACGCGCTTGATGTCGTCGAGCACCGGGTTCGCCGTCAGCAGCGACACGCCGAGATTGCCGTGCAGCACGTCGCGCACATAGATCAGGAATTGCGTGACGAGCGGCTTGTCGAGCCCGAGCGCGATGCGTTCGGCCGCGTACGCCTCGGCCGACGCGCGATCGCCGAGGATCGCGAGTACCGGATCGATCGGCAACTTGCGGCCGATCACGAACGTCAGCGCGAGCAGCCCCGCGAACGTGACCGCGAGCGTGAGCGCCCAGCGCAGCACGCGCAGCGCCCAGCGCACGGCCGGGCGCCGCGCGGGCAGCGTGCGTAGTGCTTCGAGAGAGGAGGCGGGAGTCGACATGCGGCGAATCTTATTGCTTCTTCAGGTTACGGTACGACACCAGATCGTTGATCGGCCCGACGTCGAGCCCGCTCACGCCGGGCCGCGTCGCGACCTGTGCGACTTTCTCGAACATGATCACGAACGGCGAGCGCGCGAGCATGTCCTTCTGCATCGCCTGATACCGTTGCGCGCGTTTCGCGGCGGTCGGTTCGGCGAGCGCGGCGTCGGTTTCCTTCGTCAGTTGCGGGATGTCCCAGCTGTTGCGCCAGGCCAGCATTTTATAGCTCGACTTGTCGGAGTTGTCCGGATTCCACGCAAAACCCTGCGCGTTGCTGTGCGGGTCGATGTAGTCGGCCGACCATTCGCCGATGTAGATGTCGTGCTGGCGCGCGCGGTATTTCGCGAGCGTCTGCTTGTTGTCGCCAGGGATCAGCTGCACCTTGATGCCCGCCTGCGCGAAATTCGCCTGCACGGCCTGCGCGATCTCCGTGTACGGGTAGTCGTTGCGCACGTCCATCGTCACTGTGAAGCCGTTGGGCACGCCGGCCTTCGCGAGCAGCGCCTTCGCCTTCGCGACGTCGAGCTTGTACGGATTCGCGTTCAGCGTGCCGAGGAAGCCTTCGGGCAGGAAGGTCTGGTGCACCTTGTAGGTCGTCTTCACGACGTTGCCCTGGATGCCGGCATAGTCGACGAGCCACTTCAGCGCTTCCTGGACGTCGGGTTTCGCGAGCGTCGGATTCTTCGTGTTCAGGCCGAGATACAGCAGCGTCGCCTGCGGCGACGCCGTCACCTTTGCCTTGCCGGATTTTACGACCGACGCGAGATCGTCGGGGCTCAGGTCGCGCGCCGCATCGACGTCGCCGTTTTCCAGCAGCAGGCGCTGGCTCGCCGCTTCGGGCACGTGGCGCAGCACGATGCGCTTCATCGCGAGCGGCAGCCGGTAGCCGTCGAAGCGCTGCAGCACGATGCTGTCGCCGGCTGCCCACTTGACCAGCTTGTACGCACCGGAGCCGGCCTCGTTGGTCTTCAGCCACGCGTTGCCGAAGTCGTTGCCCTGCTGGTGCGACAGCAGCAGCTTCTTGTCGAGCACCGATGCGGGCCACGAGCCGAGCACGTTCAGCACGAAGGTCGGCGCGTATTTCTGGTCGGTGGTGATCGACACCGTCTGGTCGTCGAGCTTCTTCACGTTGGCGACGACGTTCGCCTTCGTGAGGCCGATGCCGGTCAGCACGGCGGCCGGTCCCTTGTCGAGCAGCACCGCGCGCTGGATCGACCATGCGACGTCGTCGGCCGTCAGCGGGTTGCCCGAATGGAACTTGAGGCCGGGGCGCAGCTTGAACGTATAGGTCAGCCCGTCGCTGCTCACCGTCCACGACTGCGCGACGTCGCCGTTGAATTTCGACGGATCGCGCAGGTCGACGCGCACGAGCCGGTCGTACGTGTTCGCGACGTATTCCTCCGGCACCAGCTCGTAGATCTCGCCCGGGTCCAGCGTCGTGAATTCGTCGAGCAGCGTCGCCATCACGAACATGTCCTTCGGCGTTTCCGCGCGTGCGGCGGAAAGCGGAACGGCGGCGAGAACGGACGCGGCGGCCAGCGCCGCGACGAGCCGGGATGTCAGGGGTTTCATGTGCGCTCCATGTGTCGTTGAAGTCGTCGAACGTGAACGGTGAGGGGAATGCGTATGGCCATCACATCAGGCGCCACGGGCCGCTGGCCGCGTTGTCGATCTGCGGCAACGCGCGCGAGCCGGGCAGTTCGTAGTGCCACCACTCGTCGTCGTCGTGCGCGAAGCCGGCCGCGTGCATCACGCCGAGCAGCAGCAGGCGGTTGCGTTGCACGGCGTCGGACAGCCCCGCGTGGAAGTGGCCCGACGCGGCGACCATCTCGTCGAAGCCGGTGCCCATGTCGAGCGGTTCGCCGTTCGCGTCGACCAGCGTCAGGTCGAGCGCGGTGCCGCGGCTGTGATTCGAGCCGCGGCCGAGATCGGCGACGAAGTTCGGGTCGGGCAGGAAATCCCACAGCACCTGCTGCGCCTGCGGCGGCCGGTATGCGTCGTAGATGCGCAGCGTGAAGCCGGCCTGCGCGGCGACGCTCACCGCGCGGCGCAGTGCGGCTTCGGCCGGCTCCAGCAGCAGGCAGTGCGCGCGGCGGTAGATCGGCTTGCCGGTCAGGTTGCGGTCGGTCGCGTAGACGAGGTCGAGCTCGACGCGATGCGTGGCGGGCGTGATTTCGACGAGGCGGTGGTCGGTCATCGGCGGTTCGGGTTCATTCAGGCTCGCTCAGGATTCGAATTGGTCGAACGTGTGCTGCAGTTCGCGGTTGCGCGCGACGCGCCGGTCGATCGCGGGGCCGAGGCGGTCGACGACGGCCGTGATCAGCAGGTTGAACAGGCAGGTGAGCGGCGCGAGCGAATCCCAGAACTGGCCGACGTCGGTCTTCACCTGCAGCAGGTCGGCCGGCCATTCGCGCGCCCACGGGCACGACAGATCGGTGACCAGCGCGAACGGCTGCCCGCGCTCGGCGGCCGCCTGGCAATAGCGGCGCGCGCTGCGCGAATATGCGCGCGTGTCAGTGACGATGCAGTACGGCCGCTCGAATTCGGAGTTCAGCGAATCGACATACGAACCCGACTGGCCGTCGGAATAGAACACGCGCGGGCGCAGGTATTCGAGATAGCTGCTGAACGCGGTGCTGATCCCGCGCGTCGACTGGATGCCGAGGATGAACACGGCGTCGGCATGTGCGATGCGGTCGGCGACCTGCGCGAACACGGGGCCTTCGGCGAGCCGGTACACGTGGCGGATCGCATCGAGTTCGCGTTCGAGCGACGACGCGAGCGCGCCGTCGCTGCCGTTGCCGTCGGCCGGTAGCGTGCCGGCGACGCGGCGGTATTCGTCGAGGCGGTCGGTGATCATCCACGGGCGATCGCCGCCGCCGCGCAGCTCGCGTTTCAGGTCGTCGAGATTGCGATAACCGACGCTGCGCAGGAAGCGCCCGACCGAGATGCCGCTGGTGCCGGTCTGCTGTGCGATCTGGTCGGCCGTCTCGAGCCCGAGCCGGTCGAGGTTCGCGAGCATGTAGCTCGCAATGCGCTTCGCGGTCGGCGTCAGCTCGGCAAAGCGGGATTCGACGGTACGGGCGAACGCGCAAGTCATCGGCTGTTAGATCGTTGTCGTCTGATGATTGAATGTCATCCATCTAACAAAGCCAAAATCATTCGCGCCAGCGGATAAAAACTATGGTGTGACGATAGGTGATAGGGTCGAAAACGCGTTAGAGGGTGGGGTGGCGGCACGTCAGGGTGCACTTTTATGTCTGTCAGGCATATTTTGCGTTTATGCCTGACAGGAATAATTTGCGTTTATGCCTGTCGTTGGCGCCTCGATTTCCTCCTGCCGCCATTCCCGGCATCCCGACCTGATACAGCCGCATTTCGGCATTCACCACACCCGATCGATTCACTGAAATCCATCGCCACCTGTCACCCGCCGCGCCGCAATAATTACAAAATTAAAGCAGATCAGTTTAAATCATTAATTCAGGTTAATAATTCATTTAAGTTTTTAGATTATTTGTATTTAACTTTCGTCACGGGATGTTCGATTTTCGATAATCCGAAAAGCGGCAATTGTTCCGTAATGGAAATTCGCTCAATCGCAAGAATGAAGAGGAAATCATGACGAATCTTTCTCGACGCAAGATGCTGGCGGGTACGGCGGGCGCCATTGCCGCCGCGGGCATTGCCGTATCGGCCAAGGCAGCCTCGTTCGGCAATCCGGACAGCCCGCCGGAAGGTGCGGTGAATGCGCGCAACCGCCAGAGCCTGACCGACCCGGGACCGAAAAACCCGGCAATCGCGAATCAGTTTCCGTCGTTTCAGGATCCGCCGGCCACCGATATCAACGGAATGCCGTTATTCTGGGCATCGTTCAATAATGCCCATAAGCGAATTCAGAATGGCGGATGGGCGCGCGAAGTCACGCAGGACGATTTTGCGATTTCAGAAACCATTTCCGGCGTGAATATGCGCCTGACGCGCGGCGGCATTCGCGAGATGCACTGGCACCAGCAGGCCGAGTGGGCCATCATGCTCGACGGCCGCTGCCGGATCACGGTGCTCGACGAACTGGGGCGGCCGTCGGTGCAGGACGTGAAAACCGGCGATCTCTGGTATTTCCCGCCCGGCCTGCCGCATTCGCTGCAGGGCCTCGGCACCGACGGCGCCGAATTCCTGCTCGCGTTCGATAACGGCCGTGCCTCGGAATTCAACACGCTGCTGCTGACCGACTGGGTCGCGCATACGCCGCCCGACGTGCTCGCGCTCAACTTCGGTGTGCCGGCCGATGCATTCAAGAACGTTCCGCTCGACAACCTGTGGATCTTCCAGGGCGACGAACCCGGCCCGCTCGCGGAAGCGCAGCGTGCGTCGGCATCGTCGGCCGGTGCGCCGCCGCATCCGTTCATTTTCTCGCTCGGCGACATGAAGCCGGTCAGGAAGACCCGCGGCGGCGAAGTGCGGATCGCGGACAGCACCAACTTCAACGTGTCGACGACCGTCGCGGCGGCGCTCGTCACCGTGCATCCGGGCGGCATGCGCGAGCTGCACTGGCACCCGAACGCGGACGAATGGCAGTACTACCTGCAGGGCGAGGCGCGGATGACCGTGTTCGACACGGGGCCCAAGGCGCAGACGGCCGACTTCCGCGCGGGCGACGTCGGCTACGTGAAGAAGAGCCTCGGGCACTACGTGCAAAACACCGGCAAGACCGACCTGGTGTTCCTCGAAATCTTCAAGACCGACCGTTACGCGGAAGTGTCGTTGTCCGACTGGCTCGCGCACACGCCGCCGAAGCTCGTCGAAGCGCACCTGAACGTCGCGCCGGACGTGATCGCGCAGTTTCCGCGCAATCGTCCCGACGTCGTGCCGCTGTAAGGCCGCCGCCACTACCGAGGCCGGCAAGCGGCAGGCCGGCCGCGGCGCCGGCTTCCGGGCAAGCCTTCCTTATCCGAACGGAACCAAACCATGATTCCCGTCACGAGCAAATCCGCCGGCGGCTTCGCGCTGCCCGGCCTGCCCCCCGAGTGCACCGACGGCGCGGCGCGCGCCGCGCTGGAAGGGCGCCGCACCGGTCTCGCCGCACTGCTGCCGTTCGTCGGCCCGGCCGTGATCGCGTCGATCGGCTATATGGATCCCGGCAACTTCGCGACCAACATCCAGGCCGGCGCCGCATACGGCTACCGGCTGCTGTGGGTCGTGCTGGCCGCGAACGCGATCGCGATGCTGTTCCAGGCGATGTCGGCGAAGCTCGGCATCGTGACCGGCCGCAATCTCGCGGAGCTGTGCCGCGACCATTTCCCCGCGCCGGTCGTGTGGAGCATGTGGGTCGCATCCGAGATCGCCGCGATGGCGACCGATCTCGCCGAATTTCTCGGCGGCGCGCTCGCGTTCGGCCTGTTGTGCCACCTTTCGTTGTTCGCGGGGATGATCGCGACGGCGCTCGCGACCTGCGCGATCCTCGCGCTCGAAAAACGTGGCTTCCGGCCGCTGGAAGCCGCGATCGCGGCGTTGGTCGGCGTGATCGGCGCGTGTTATCTCGGCGAGCTGCTGATCGCACCGCAGGACTGGCACGCGGCTGCGTTCCATCTGGTCGTCCCGCAGATTCCGGATCACGCGGCGCTGACGATCGCGGTCGGGATCATCGGCGCGACGATCATGCCGCACACGCTGTATCTGCATTCGGGCCTGACGCAGGATCGCACCGCGCCGCGCGACGACACGGAGCGGCGGCGGCTCGTGCGTTTCTCGAACCGCGAGGTGGTCGTCGCGCTCGGGCTGGCCGGGTTCGTGAATCTCGCGATGGTGATGATGGCGTCGTCGGCGTTCCACCGCAGCGCGCCGGGCATGACCGACATCGGCGACGCGTATCACACGCTGATCCCGGTGCTCGGGCCGGCGGCCGGCGCGCTGTTTCTCGTCGCGCTGCTGACGTCGGGCGTGTCCAGTTCGGTGGTCGGCACGATGGCCGGGCAGGTCGTGATGCAGGGTTTCATCCGCCGCCGCATGTCGGTATGGGCGCGGCGCGCGGTGACGATCGCGCCCGCGTTCGCGGTGGTGGCGCTCGGCTGCGACGTCACGCATGCGATGGTGGCGAGCCAGGTCGTGCTGAGTTTCGTGCTGCCGATGCCGATGATCGCGCTGCTGATGCTGTCGGCGCGCGCGGACGTGATGGGCGCTTACGCGATGCGGATGCCGCTGCGGATCGTCGCCGGCGCGGCGACGATCGTGATCGTCGGGTTGAATGCGTACCTGGTGTGGGTGGCGTTCAATTGACCTGCGGCGAACGGCGGCGGCGTGCGGTGGCCCGTTGCGCCGCGGCGAACGGGCCGGTGCCTACTGCTGCATGTCCGGCGCTTCGCGCAGCCGCCAGATCGCATTGCACTGCTGGCCGCCGAGGCTCGTCGAACGCAGCGTGATGACGGCGCCTGCCACGACCTGATACCAGAAATGCGCCATCAGTTCGGTGCCCTTGCGCTGAGCTTGCCCGTCGACCAGCACTTCGGTCCGCAGCGGCGACGGGGAGCCGGACGGGTGCGTGGCGTACACGTTGAGCCGCGCGATGTCGCGTGTCGCGGTGAACACGACCTCATGGTTTCCGCTGCCGACGAGCATCGTGCCGCCCGGTTCGTCGATCGCCTGCAGATAGGCGCCCGCGCTTCCCTCGATCGCCGCGGACACAACGGTCAGCCCGGCCGATCGCACGTAGTCCGTCGCCGCGATGCGCGCGGCGATCGCATCGGACGGCGACGGCGTGCTGTCCGACAGCGCGAACGGCGCGCCGTCGCGCAGCGCCGCGTCGACGTGGTTCGCGTAGTAGCGCCACCGGTCGAAGAAGCGGATATCGCCGGTCATGTGCAGCGCGCGGATCGGCTCGCCGCGATGGCGGAGCGTCGTGCTGCCGTCGCGTTCGTCGAACGATTCGTGAATGCCGTTCTTGCTGACGAAGTTCTGGACCGGATCGAGCAGCGCCGTTTCGCCTTGCGCACTCCACAGATGCAGGAACGTCGTGTCGATCCCGAAGCACTCCTGGAAGTCGGTGCCGACGCGGGCGATGCAGTCGCGCAGGTGATCCGCATAACGCGCCCAGGCGTCGGCCGTTCCCGCGACGAGCCCGGCCTGCAACGCGCTGCCGTGGCGCGCCTTGACCTCGTCGACGACGAGCCGCCAATGATGGTCGCGCCGCTCGCCGATCAGCGGCGTCACGACGAACGTGCAGAACAGCGGGTCGGGGCACACGTGGATCCGGTCGTCGCCGATCTGCGAGAACAGGTCGAACGAGGGGGCGCAGAACCAGATGTCGGCGTCGTACAGCGCGAGCTTGCGGATCTGCGGGTTGCGCGCGCAATAGTCGGCGGCCTCGATGAAGCGCCCGACCGGCAGCGCATACGCGCTCGACGCTTCGATCACATCGACGGACTGGCTCGCCAGGATGTGCCGCTTGCGTTCCGACAGCCCGTAGCCGATCACCGCGATGCGCCCGTCGTAGCCGGTGTGCCGCAGCGACAGCAGGAACGGCACGAGCATTTCGTACCATGCGCGGTTGTTGTCGTTGATCGCCACGCAGACCGCGTGTTCGCTCGGATGCATGTTCTCTCCCCGTTGCGCGCGCCCGGCTCAATAGCCGACGTGGCGCTCGCAGACGACCGCGCCGCAACCGCGGCTGTCGTGATACGTAATACGAAACTGCTTGTTGTCCCACAGCCACTGGAACACGGCCTGGTAAACGCCGGCCGTGGTCATGTCGTGCAGCACGATCTTCTTGCGTGCCAGCGGGCCGAACCGGTTCAGTTCGGCGAGCGTCTGCTCGTACGTGTGCGTGGTGTCGATGAACAGCAGGTCGGATGCCAGCGGCTCCATCGCGAGATCGTCGGCGATCCTGAATTCGAAGTCGATCGACAGGTCTTTCGCCGCCTGCTCCAGTTCGGGCCGGATGTGGAAGTACTCGTCGGAGATGTCGACCGATACGAGGCGCTTCGGTTGCGCGAGCATGAAGGCCGTCGTGGTCAGCCCGGTAAACACGCCGAGCTCGAGGATGCTGTCGCATCCGACGGCCGTCTCCGTATAGAAGTCGAAGCGGGAAGGGCTGTCGCCGAGCCAGCCGATCGGTTCGATCTTGTACTGCAGGAATTCCATCCGCAGTTGTTGTAGCGTGCGCATCCTGTTTTCCTTGGCGAAGCGAATTCGAGGGGTGCAGCGGTCGCCGGCGCGGCCGGCCTCCCGTGGCGTCGGTTATTGTAGATCGCCGCCGCCGCACGGCCTAGCGCAGGCGCGGTGGCCCGCGGCGATTACCCGCGCGGCGGCATTGCCGGCCGCGCGGGAGGCCGCCATTATTTCGCGAGCGTCCGGTATGACACGAGGTCGTTGATCGGCCCGATTTCCGGCCCGGTCGTACCGGGGCGCGTCGCGACCTGCACGACCTTCTCGAACATGATGATGAACGGCGAGTTCGCGAGCACGGCCTTCTGCAGCGCCTCGTAGCGCTGCGCGCGCTTCGCGGGCGACGGCTCGACGAGCGCGGCCTCGGTGTCCTTCGTCAGTTGCGGAATGTCCCAGCTGTTGCGCCACGCGAGCATCTTGGTCGGCGACTGGTCCGAATTGTCCGGATTCCATGCGAAGCCGCGCGCGTTGCTGTTCGGGTCCATGTAGTCGGGCGACCATTCGCCGACGAAGATGTCGTGCTGGCGTGCGCGGTACTTGCCGATCGCCTGTTTCGCATCGCCGGGGATCAGCTTCACGCGGATGCCGCCCTGCGCGAAGTTCGCCTGCAGCGCCTGTGCGATCTCGATGTACGGATAGTCGTTCGGCATGTCCATCGTCACGTCGAAGCCGTTCGGCAACCCGGCCTTCGCGAGCAGCGCCTTCGCCTTCGCGACGTCCTGCTTGTACGGCCGCGCGTTCAGCGTGCCGAGGAAGCCTTCGGGCAGGAAGGTTTCATGCACCTTGTAGGTCGTGCTGACGATGTTGCGCTGGATGCCGTCGTAGTCGACGAGCCATTTCATCGCCTGCTGCACTTCGGGCTTCGCGAGGTTCGGGTTCTTCGTGTTCAGGCTCAGGTACAGCAGCGCGGACACCGGCCACGACGCGACCTTGATCTTGCCGGCCTTCGTCAGCGCGGCGAGGCTGTCGGGGCTCAGGTTGCGCGCGGCGTCGACGTCGCCGTTCTCCAGCAGCAGCCGTTGCGCGGACGCTTCGGGCACGTGGCGCAGCACGATGCGCTTCATCGGGTACGGCGTGCGGTATTTATCGAAACGCTGCAGCACGATGCTCTCGTTCGGCGTCCACTTGGCGAGCTGGTACGGGCCCGAGCCCGCGTCGTTGGTTCGGAGCCAGCCGCTGCCGAAATCGTTGCCCTGCTGGTGCGACAGCAGCAGTTTCTTGTCGAAGACCGACGCCGGGCAGGCGCTCAGCACGTTGAGCACGAAGCTCGGCGCGTACTTGCGGTCGGTTTCGAGCACGACGGTCTGCGGGTCGACCACGCGCACCTTCTGCATCACGTTCGTCTTCGTGAGGCCGAGATCGGCGAGCACGCCGGCCGGCCCCTTGTCGAGCAGGATGGTGCGCTGCAGCGACCACGCGACGTCGTCGGCGGTCACCGGATTGCCGGAGTGGAACGTGAGGCCGGGGCGCAGCTTGAACGTGTAGGTCAGGCCGTCGGCGCTGACCGTCCACGATTGCGCGATCTGTCCGTCGAAGCGCGTCGGGTCCTTCAGGTCGACGCGCACCAGGCGTTCGTAGGTGTTCGCGACGTACTCGGACGGCACCAGTTCGTAGATCCCGCTCGGGTCGAGGGTCGTGAATTCGCCGAGCTGCGTGGCGACGACGAAGATGCCGGGCGGCGTGGCTGCCTGCGCCGGCAACGCCGGAACAAGCGCGACGAGCGCGGCGCTGACGAACAGCCGGGACAGCAGGTGCTTCATGCGGGCTCCATCGAAAGGGAATCGTGGGTGCGATTCTCTCATCGACGGCCACCCGGATGAAAATATTCGGCGTGCGCGCGGTGGCGCGCAGGAGCGGGCCGGGCGGGCGCCCGGCGCCGGAAGGCGTCAGATCACGCAGCGCGCGATCGCGAAACGCATCGCTTCTTCGGGCGGCTCGCTGCCCGAGCCGCGCACGACCTTGACGACCGAACCGTTGCCCGACGGCGTAAGCGTGACGAAGTACGAATTCGAGCCGACGGAGATGTCGGTCACGCCGTTGTGCTGCGACTGCTCGGACCCTGACAGACGGCTGTCGAGGCAGTTGGCGATCGCGTAAGCCGGACGTTGCGACGACACGTAGATCATCGGTGTCACGCCGGATGACGAGGCCGAGTCGGACGAGGGCGCGGAGCCGCAGGCGGCGAGCAGGGCGGCGGGAAGGAGCAGCAGGAATCGTTTCATGGTCGGTCGTCGAGTGTCTCGTATCGAGGCTGGGGCGCGGGGGAGGCGAAACGCGAAGCTTCGCGACGAAACCGCCCGGAATCGGGCCGTTTTGACGGTCGACACGGCGGGCAGTTGACGACGGAGTATACCCGCGGCATTTGACACGAATGTCACGCTGAAACGAATCGATACAACAAGCACCCGCTGCCGGACCACGGCAGCGGGCGTTTCAGGTGAGGGCGCTTGGGCGCTTGTTGTGGTCGCTTACTGGCCGATCTTGTTGCTGACCGAATTCTCTTGCTGGTTCAGCACGCGCTGTTCGCTCTTGGTGATGTGGCTGTGATCCTGCGCAGCCATGTCCCGCTCTTCCTGGCGGATCTTGTGGTCGTCACGGTGCAGGCGCGCGGCCTGTGCGTGCGACATCTCGCCCTCCTTCACTTCGTGATGGATGCGGCGATTCTGGTTCGCGAGGCGCTGGTTGACCTCTTCGCGGCGCGGATGCGCCTGCTGCCACTGCGTGTCGGCGAACGCGGTGCCGGTCAGCACCGACATCAGGGTGGCGGCAATCGCGAGGTGGCGGGTAAAGGCTCGCATGGTGTTTTCTCCTGTCGTTGTGCGTCCGGATCGTGGGCGCTTGAGAAAAAAACGCGGAGCGGGCCCCGGCTGTTGACGTTTCCGCCTGTATCGATTGCAAGTCTTTATTACGTCTGCTGTTTGCGACGCGGGCGGCGCCGGGTCAGCTGAGCCGGTAGGACGGCCCGGGCGTCACTTCCGCAGGCAGCGGCTCGCGGTTCAGTTCGAGCAGCGAGCGCTCGATTTGCCGCGTGATCGCGTCGAGCGCGAGATGGTTCGGCCCGTCGCCGAACGGCTCGGCGATTGCATGCGCGATCGCGTCGAGCGCGATCAGCGTATACGCGACGAACACGGTGACGAACGGCGTCGCCGCGCCGATCGAGTCGACGAGGCCGAACGGCAGCAGCACGCAGTACGCATAGATGGTCCGGTGCAGCAGCACGTCGTACGAGAACGGGATCGGCGTCGACGCGATGCGCTCGCAGCCGCTCACCATCGCGACGAGTTCGTCGAGGCGCGCGTCGAGCATCCACAGGCGCGTGTCGGCGAGGCGGCCCGCATCGGCGCGCGCGGCGAACGCTTCCCGCAGCCCGTGGACGATCGCGACCGGGCGGAACCGGGACGCGGCGATGCGCGCGTAGGCATCGTCGTCGAGCAGCCCGCGCAGGTCGCCGGCCGGATCGGTGCCGCGCAGTTGATGCTTCAGCGCATAGACGAATGCGACGACTGTTCGCACGAACGCGCGCCGCGCGGCGTCGTCGCGGTCGATCGCGCCGTAGCAGAGCGCCTGCGACACGAGCGTGCGCGTGGCGGTCAGCACGCCGCCCCAGAGTTGCCGCGCCTCGCGGTAGCGGTCGTAGCTCGCGTTGTTGCGAAACCCCGCGAAGATGGCCAGCGTGAGCCCGATCAGCGTGAACGGCGTCGGGTTCAGCGGCACCTTCTCGCCGAGCACGCGGCCGCCGCCCCACACCGCGACGAGGCTGATCGCGAGCGTCAGCACGAGCTGCGGCAGGATGGTCGGCAGTACCGAGCCGTTCCAGACCAGCAGCATCCGCAGCCAGTGCTCGCGCGGACGAACGATCATCGTGGTGCTCCGTCAGGCGGCCATCGACGCCGGCGCGGCCGCGCGATGCAGCAGCACGGGCACCGACTTCGACGTCGGCGTGTTGCACACGTCGCCGACGCTGTCGAGCGGCACGAGCGGGTTGGTTTCCGGGTAGTACGCACCGATGCAGCCGCGCGGGATGTCGTACTCGACCAGCAGGAAGCCGTCCGCACGCCGCTCGATGCCGTCGTGCCACACGGTTTCCATATCGACCCAGTCGCCGGCCTGCAGGCCGAGCATCGCGAGATCGTCGCGGTTGGCGAACACCACGCGGCGCTGGCCGAACACGCCACGATAGCGGTCGTCGAGCCCGTAGACGGTCGTGTTGTACTGGTCGTGCGAGCGCGTCGTCATCAGCGTCATCAGGCGTTCGCCGTGCAGCGCGCGGGCGCGCTGGATCGGCGTGTCGGTCGGCAGCGCGTGCGCGATGAAGTTTGCCTTGGCCGTCGGCGTGAGCCATTCGCGGTCGCGCGATGCGACGCGCAGGTGGAAGCCGCCCGGCCGCGCGATGCGCGTGTTGTAGTCGTAGAAGCCGTCGAGCGTCGCCTCGATCGCGTCGCGGATCTTCGCGTAGTCGTCCTTGTACGCGAGCCAGTCGATCTTGCCGCTGCCGAACAGCGCGTGGCCCATGTGCGCGACGATCGCGGGCTCCGACATCAGGTTCGGCGACGCCGGCTTGTTCATCCCGTACGACACGTGGACCATGCTCATCGAATCCTCGACCGTCACGCCTTGCGCGACGTTGTCCTGCAGGTCGATCTCGGTGCGGCCGAGCGTCGGCAGGATCAGCGCGTCGCGGCCGTGGATCAGGTGGCTGCGGTTCAGTTTCGTCGTGATGTGCACCGAGAGATCGCAGCGGCGCATGCCTTCCCACGTGCGCGGCGTATCGGGCGTCGCCATCGCGAAGTTGCCGCCGAGGCCGATCAGCACCTTCACGTGGCCTTCGAGCATCCCCTCGATCGTCTCGACGACGTCGTAGCCGTGGTGGCGCGGCGGTTCGAAATCGAACACGTGGCCGAGCCGGTCGAGGAACGCCTGGGTCGGTTTTTCCTCGATGCCGACCGTGCGGTTGCCCTGCACGTTCGAGTGCCCGCGCACCGGGCACAGGCCCGCGCCGGGTCGGCCGATGTTGCCGCGCATCAGCATCAGGTTCGACAGCATCTGCACGGTGGCGACCGAATGCTTGTGCTGCGTGATGCCCATGCCCCACGTCGCGATCACGCGTTCGCTGCGCGCATAGAGCTGCGCGAGGCCGTCGATCTGCTCGTACGGCACGCCGCTTTCGGCCGTCAGCGCGGACCAGCTTTCGTTGCGCAGGTCGTCGGCGAATGCGTCGAAGCCGGCCGTGTGCTCGCCGATGAACGCGGTGTCGAGCACGCGCGGCGCACCGGCGGCGCGCGCGGCGTCGTCGAGTTCGAGCACGCGCTTCGCCATCCCCTTGATCAGCGCGAAATCGCCGCCGATGGTCGGCTGGATGAACGTCGATGCGATCCTGGTGCCCGACATCGTCAGCATCTCGAGCGGGCTTTGCGGATCGGCGAAACGTTCGAGGCCGCGCTCCTTCAGCGGGTTGATCGATACGATCGTCGCGCCGCGCTTCGCGCATTCGCGCAGCTCGCCCATCATCCGCGGATGGTTGGTCGCCGGGTTCTGGCCGAAGATCAGCAGCGTGTCCGCGTGCTCGAAATCGTCGAGCGTGACGGTGCCCTTGCCGACGCCGACCGAGGCCGGCAGCCCGCGGCTGGTCGCCTCGTGGCACATGTTCGAGCAGTCGGGGAAGTTGTTCGTGCCGTACAGCCGCACGAGCAGTTGATACAGGAACGCCGCTTCGTTGCTCGCGCGGCCGGACGTGTAGAACGCGGCCTGGTTCGGGTCGGGCAGTGCACGCAGGTGGCGTGCGATCAGCTCGAACGCGTCGTCCCACGCGATCGGCACGTAGCGGTCGGTCTGCGCGTCGTACACCATCGGGTCGGTGAGCCGGCCGTGCTGTTCGAGTTCGAAGTCCGACTGTTCGAGCAATTCGGTGACCGTGTGCGCGGCGAAGAATTCGGGTGTCACGCGCTTGCTGGTCGCTTCGGCGGCCACGGCCTTCACGCCGTTTTCGCAGAATTCGAACGTCGACGCGTGCTGGCGGTCGGGCCACGCACAGCCGGGGCAGTCGAAGCCGTCCGGCTGGTTCTGGCGCAGCAGCGTGCGGTAGTTGCCGCCCGCGACCTTTTCCTTGATCAGGTTGATCGTGACGGCTTTCAGCGCGCCCCAGCCGGCTGCCGGGTGGGTGTACGGTTCGATGCGCGCGGTGGCGGATTTCTTTTTCATGATGCAGCGGGTGTCGGGGTCGATGGCTGCAGAGTACGCGGGGCGCCCGCCGGGCTGTGTGTACACCTGTTCACTTCAAAAAAGAGTACAGTTGCGGCCATTCAGACAGTGCGGATCGCAACTGTGTTGTTGAATGGCAATTGAAAGGAAGGCGCGTGAAGCGTTACGAACAACTGGCCGACGATCTCCAGGCGCAGATCGAGCGTGGCGTGTACCGGCCCGGCGAGCGGATTCCGTCGGTGCGGCAGGCGAGCCGGCAACAGCAGCTGAGCGTCACGACCGTGCTGCGTGCGTACCTCGTGCTGGAAAGCCGCGGCCTGATCGAAAGCCGGCCGCAGTCGGGTTATTTCGTGCGGGCACGCGCGTCGGCGCCGGCCGAAGCGGAACTGCACACGTCGGCGCCGGCCGCCGAACCGTCGGCCGTGGACGTGAGCCGGCTCGTGCTGTCGACGCTGCGCTCGATCGCGCGCGACGACGCGGTGCCGCTCGGCTCGCCGTATCCCGATGCATCGCAGTTCCCGGTGCAGCGCCTCGCGCGCTATGCGCAGACGATCGGGCGCCGCCGCACGCGCTGGGGCGTGATCGACGATCTGCCGCCCGGTAACCAGGAACTGATCCGCCAGATCGCGCGGCGTTATGCGGAGCGCGGGATCGCGGTCGAGCCGGGCGAGATCGTGATGACGATCGGCGCGACCGAGGCGATCAACCTGTGCCTGCAGGCCGTCGCGAAGCCGGGCGACACGATCGCCGTCGAGTCGCCGACGTTCTACGCGATGCTGCACGCGATCGAGCGGATGGGCATGCGCGCGCTGGAAGTCGCAACGCACCCGGGCGACGGCATCGATCTCGACGCGCTCGAACGGATCCTCGAGCGCGAGCGCATCGCCGCGTGCATGGTGATGCCGAATTTCCAGAATCCGCTCGGTTTCCAGATGCCCGACGCGCGCAAGCGCGCACTCGTCGAGCTGCTGGCGAAGCACGGCGTGCCGGCGATCGAGAGCGACGTGTATCACGAGCTGCACTTCGGCGACACGACGCCGAGCGCGCTGAAGTCGTTCGACCGCGACGGGCTCGTGCTGCATTGCGCGTCGTTCACGAAAAGCCTGTCGCCGCGCTACCGGATCGGCTGGGCGATGCCGGGCCGCTACCGCGACCAGGTCGAGAAGCTGAAATTCCTGAACACGCTCGCGACGCCCGCGATCGAGCAACTCGCGATCGCCGAGTACCTGAAATACGACGGCTACGATTTCCACCTGCGGCGCATGCGCAAGCAGTACGCGCAGCAGGCGAGCCTGATGAGCGCGATGGTGCGGCGCTTCTTCCCGGAAGGCACGCGGCTGTCGCAGCCGCAGGGCGGGTATGTGCTGTGGGTCGAGCTGCCGCCTCAGGTCGATGCGATGAAGCTGTATACGCTCGCGCTCGCGCAGCGGATCACGGTCGGGCCCGGGCACATGTTCTCGGCGGGCACCGATTACCGGCATTTCATCCGGCTCAACTACAGCTACCCGTGGTCGCGGCAGATCGAGGACGCGCTGAAGGTGCTGGGGCGGCTCGCGTCGGAGTGCGCGGCGCGCTGAGCGCCGTGCCGGGCGGCCGCCGTCGCTTGCATCAACCGGCGCGCGGCGCCTGCAGCGCGGTTTGCGCGGCGCCGGCCATCTGCCGCATGTCGAAGCCCGACGGATGCTGGTACACGCGCAGGCCGAACTCCGGCAGCACCGCGATCAGGTGGTCGAACAGGTCGGCCTGGATGGTTTCGTAGTCGACCCACGACGTCGTATCGGTGAAGCAGTACAGTTCGAGCGGAATGCCTTCGGCCGTGAGCGGCAGCTGGCGTGCCATGCAGGTCATGTCGCGGCGAATGCGCGGATGGCCCTTCAGGTAGTTCGCGACATACGCGCGGAACGTGCCGAGATTCGTCAACTGGCGGCGGTTCGCCGGGCAGTCGCCGGCCGCGCCGAGCGAGCCGTTCCATTGTTCGATCGCGTCGACCTTGTCCTCGAGATAGTCCTTCAGCAGCGTCAGGCGTTCGAGCCGTTCGATCTCGTCGTCGGCGAGAAAGCGCACGCTCGTCGCGTCGACGAACAGCGCGCGCTTGATGCGGCGGCCGCCCGCTTCGGTCATCCCGCGCCAGTTCTGGTAGCTCTCGGTGATCAGTTTCCAGGTCGGCACCGTGATGATCGTGTGATCGAAGTTCGCGACCTTGACCGTGTTCAGCGTGATGTCGATCACCGTGCCGTCCGCGCCGGCCGACGGCATCGTGATCCAGTCGCCGATCCGCAGCATGTCGTTCGACGACAATTGCACGCCCGCGACGAGGCCGAGCAGCGTGTCCTTGAAGATCAGCATCAGCACCGCGGACATCGCGCCGATGCCGGACAGCAGCAGGCCGATCTGCTTGCCGGTCGCATCGCCGATCACGACGAGCGCGGCCGTGATGAACATCACGAGCTTGACGAGCTGCATCGCGCCTTTCAGCGACAGGCGCGGCTGATCGCGCTGGTGCGTGCGGTGCGTGTGTTCGAGCGCGGACAGCGTTGCGCTGATGGTCATCGTCACGAGGAACACGATCAGCGCGAACAGCACCTTGTCGGTGGCCTGCGCGGCGCGGTCCGGAATGCCGGGCACCGCGCCGAGCCCGAGCTTGATCACAACGAACGGGACGATGCGGTTCAGCCACTTGAACGCGCCGAACTCGAACAGTGCGTCGTCGACACTCGTGGCGGACAGCCGTGCGAGCCGTGCCACCACGCGAAACAGCAGGAAATGGACGGCCGCGGTGATCGCGCCGGCAGCGGCGAGCAGGACGAGGATGCCGACGAGCGGCGCAAACGAAGCTTCATTCAGAGTCATGGGGCAAACGGGGCGGACAGGGCCTGCTGGTGCGTTGAATCGGCGCCGCGATGCGGCGCGTGCCCGGCGAAGGGCACATGAAAGGGACCGTGATTGTGCCATCGGGTTCCGGGCGCGTGCCGTGAATGTGCGTCGCGCGGCTCCCGAATATCCTCACCATTGTGCAGGTCTCCTCTGTAATCCGGTGAAGGCGAATGGCGAACTCGCATCACCGCAAGCCGATGCGTACGCCTGTCGCCGGATGCATTTCGTTTAGTCCCGCGATCGGCTCGAAGCCGCTACGGCGGGCCTTCGCGGGCGAAGGCGCCCGGCCTGCGATTCATGCCATCATGCCGGCATCGCATGCGTTGCCGGTGTATTGCTTGTTGTCGCTTGCGGCCAATCCGGCGACGGTGAGCGACACGCAACGCTTTCGCGCACTTGCCATGCGATGCCTGCTCGGGGCACGATGCGCGAACGACTTCGCGAACCACGTCACTTCGTATCCACGCATTTCACGCATGCAAGATTCCAACGAAAGCCGTCCGTCAGGCGTGCGGCTGCTGAAAGGCATCCTCCCGATCCGCCGCGCGGCGGCCATTCGCGACATCTTCGCGGGCATTTCGCTCGCGTCGATGGATATCCCGCAGGTGCTCGGTTATGCGCGCATCGCCGGCATGCCGGCCGTCACGGGCCTCTATACGGTGTTCCTGCCGCTCGTCGCGTTCGCGTGCTTCGGTGCGTCGCGCCATCTCGTGGTCGCCGCCGATTCCGCGACCGCGACGATCTTCGCGAGCCGGCTTTCGTCGATGGCGCCGGCCGGCAGCGCCGACTATGTCGCGCTGGCCGGCATGGTCGCGCTGCTGACCGCAGCGATGCTGCTGCTCGCGCGCGTCTTCAAACTCGGCTTTCTCGCCGATTTCCTGTCGCGTACGGTGCTGGTCGGTTTTCTCGCCGGTGTCGGCGTGCAGGTGTCGATCGCGATGCTCGGCGACATGTTCGGCCTGGCCGTGCCGTACCCGGCCTCGCGCAGCCTTGCACAGCTCGACTATGTCGTCACGCATCTGGTCCACGCGAACGGGCCGACATTCGCGCTGGCCGCGCTCGTGGTCGTCGCGATTCTCGCGTGCAAGCGGTTCCTGCCGCGCGTGCCGATGCCGATGATCGCGGTCGCGGGCAGCATCGCCGCGAGCTACGCGTTCGGATTCGCCGCGCACGGCATCGCGGTGCTCGGGCCGGTCGCGGGCGGGTTGCCGCCGCTGCGCTGGCCGTCCGTTACGTGGCAGCAGTTCCTCGATCTCGTGCCGGTTGCCGCGTCGTGCTTCGTGATGATCATCGCGCAGAGCGCGGCCGCCGCGCGCGTGTTCGCTCAGCAGTACGGCGAGGACGTCGACACCAACGCCGACATCCTCGGCCTCGCGGCTGCGAATGCGGCCGCGGCGGTCGGCGGCGCGTTCGTCGTCAACGGCAGCCCGACGCAGACGGCGATGGCCGACGGCGCGGGCGTGCGCAGCCAGATCGGGCACCTTGCGTTTGCCGCCGTCGTGGTCGTCGTGCTGCTGTTCCTCAGCACGTATTTGCAGTATCTGCCGCACGCCGTGCTGGCCGGCATCGTGTTCACGATCGCGCTCGGGCTGATCAACGTGCGCAGCCTCGCGGCGATCCGCAAGGAAAGCCCCGGCGAATTCACGCTCGCGCTGGTGACGGCCGCGGCCGTCGTGACGGTCGGCGTCGAGCACGGCATCCTGCTGGCGATCGCGCTGTCGCTGATGCGGCACGTGCGCCACAGCTACCAGCCGCACACGATGGTGCTCGAACCCGTCGCGGGTAACGGACGGTGGCAGCCGGTGCCCACGCGGCCCGGTTCGATGACGGCGCCGGGGCTGATCGTCTACCGGTTCGGCTCCGACCTGTTCTTCGCGAACGACCATCTGTTCGCCGGCGAAGTGACCGAGCTCGTCGATGCGGCGCCCGTGCCGCCGCGCTGGTTCATCGTCGATGCGGGCGCGATTACCGACCTCGACTATTCCGCCGCGCGGACCTTGACCGATCTCGTCAAGACGCTGCACGCGCGCGGGATCGGCGTGCTGTTCGGCCGTGTGAACCGCTACCTGCGCGCGGACATGGACCGTCACCGGATCACGGAGATCGTCGGCGCGCCGTGCATTTTCCCGACGCTGCATCAGGCGCTGGAGGCGGCGGGCACGACGCCGGCACCGCAGGAGCCGGGCACCGTGTAACGCGAGCCGGCCCTAGGCGGCCGCGCGCAAGCGTGCGAAGCCGTTGCGCAGGTGGCGGGCCAGCTCCGTCGCGGCCGGCGTGCGCTGGCCGCGCGGCAGATGAAGGTTGATCGCGAAGTTCGGCAGCGCGGGCAGGCCGCTGCCGGCCGGCAGGATGTCGAGGTCGGCCGGCACGGTGGACGCGAGCCAGACGGTCACCGCGAGATCGGCGCGCACGGTCGCGGCCGTCGCGTCGATGCTGCCGTTTTCGAACAGGGTGCGCCATGCGCGATCGCAGTCGCGCAGCGCGTCGAGCACCGTCGGGCGGAACGCGCAGGACTGCGCGACCATCGACACGGGCAGCGGCGTGTTTCGGTGCGCGGTGCCGCCTTTCGCGCCGACCCAGACCAGACGGTCGACGGCGATGCACTCGCCGCGCGACGACCCGACCGGCGCCTCGATCAATGCGACATCGAGGTCGCCTTGCGCGAGCCCCCGGCGCAGTTCCGGCGACGCCGCGCACACGAGCGTGAGCGCGACCTGCGGATGCGCCTGCGCATACGCTTTCAGGATCGGCGCGAGACAGGTGCCGACGAGATCCTGCGGTGCGCCGAGACGAACGGCGCCTTCGACCGCGCCGGCCGTCAGGTCGGTCAGCAGCGCATCGTGCACGGCGAGCAGCCGGCGCGCCTGCTCGAGCAGACGCTCGCCGGCCGCCGTGAGCAGCAGGTTGCGATGCTCGCGGACGAACAGCGGGCCGGACAGCGTTTCGAGCCGCGCGACCTGCTGGCTGATCGCGCCTTGCGTCAGGTGCAGCGCATGGCTGGCCGCCGTCATGCTGCGATGATCGGCGACCGTGACGAATGCGCGCAGCAGCGCGATGTCGAGATTGCGTGCCATGCGTCGCATTATGAATGCTAATGGCAGGCATAAAAAGCTTTCGCTGTCGTGATGTGAGGATCGCGGGTAAAAACGGAGCTTCGACGACGACAAACGGGAGCCTCCGTGCCGCTTCGCGACTACCTGCCGCTGATGCTGTTCGTGATCGTGTCCACCGTGACGCCGGGCGGCGCCACGACGCTCGCAACCGCATCGGGTGCTCATTTCGGCTATCGGCGTTCGCTGCCGCTGATGACGGGCATCGCGGCCGGCCTGGCGTCGATGGCGGCGGCCGCCGCGGCCGGGCTCGGCGGCGTGCTGCTTGCGCTGCCCGCGTTGCAGCTCGCGATGAAGGCGGCCGGTTCGGTGTATCTCGTGTGGCTGGCCGTGCGCATCGGGCGCGGCGGCAAGCCCCGGCTCGATGCCGCCGTGCACCGGCCGCAAGGGTTTGTCAGCGGCGTCTGGATGCTCTGGCACAACCCGAAGGGCTGGGCGATGACGCTCGGCGCGGCGGCGTCGTTCGCCGCGCTCGCGTCCGGCCCGGCGCGGCTCGGCCTGTTGCTCGGGCTCGCGTTCGGCGTGGCCGCGATGGCGTCGCTGTCGCTGTGGTGTTTCGCCGGGCTGCTGCTCGCGCGCGTGTTGCGCACCGAGCGGCAGTGGCGCTGCCTGAATGCCGGGCTCGGCGTGCTGCTGGTGGTGTCGATCGTGCCGATGTGGCTGCGGTAGCGACGCAGCGCGCGGCGCGGCGCAGCGTTCAGGTTCAGCGCGAACCGCTGCGTGCGCCGCCGGCAGGTTGCCCGCCCGCGCCGGCCGACCACAACGGCAGCCACAGCGTCGTGACGACGCTCGCCGCATGCAGCGCGCAAAGCAGGCCGAACGCCCATGCGTACGCGCTGGCTTGCGTGCCGCCGATCGATGCCGATTCGGCCTGCAGCCGCCACGCGAGGAACAGTGTGCATAGCGTCGTGAACGCCGGTCCGCCGAGGCGCTGCACGATATTGAGCGAGGTGGTCGCCATCGGCAGGTTGCGGCGCTCGACCGACGCGTACGCGGCGGTGATCGACGGCGCGCCGATCGCGCTCTGGCCCATGCCGCGCAGAAACAGCGCCGGCACGAGCACGTAGGGATCGTAGCCGGCCAGCGCGAGGAACACGAACGGCAGTGTCGCGAACAGCGCGAGCAGCGCGCCGGCGGCGGCCAGCCGGCGCACGCCGAACCGGCTCGTCAGCGCGCCCATCAACGGATAGGTGACGAGCATGCCGAGCCCGAGCGGCGCGAGCAGCCAGCCCATCTCGCCCGGCGAGCGCCCGCACGCCTGGATCAGGAACACGGGGATCAGCATCTGGCCCGCGTACATCGCGCCGTTCGACAGGAACTGGGTGCCGGCCGCCGCGCCGAAGACACGAGCGCGAAACAGCTTGAGATCGATCAGCGCATGCTCGCCCTTGTAGTGCTCGAAGCGCAGGAACGCGGCGAGCAGCAGCACCGAACACGCGATCGCGGCGACACCGATCGCCGAGCCGATCCGCTCGGCGCCGTACAGGAACAGCACGAGGCCCGGCGACAGCAGCGCAAGGCCGACCCAGTCGAGTTCGCGCCGTTGCGCATCGTCCCGGCCGCCGGGCAGGAACCGCACGGCCAGCGCGAGCGCCAGCACGCCGACGGGCAGGTTCACGAGAAACAGCCAGCGCCACGATGCGTGCTGCAGGATCGCGCCGGCGACGACGGGGCCGAGGATCGGTGCGAGCAGCACGGGCACCGCCGCGTAGCCGATCACGCGCGCCATCTGCTGGCCGGCGACGCGCGCGATCATCATCTGCGCCATCGGCGCGAGCAGCCCGCCGCTGACGCCTTGCAGCACGCGGAACGCGATCAGCGACGGCGCGGACCACGCGAGCCCGCACAGCGCCGACGTGAGCGTGAATGCCGAGAAGCACCACAGGTACAGCGCCTTTGCGCCGATGCGGTCGACGAGCCAACCGTTCAGCGGCAGCACCAGCGTCAGCGCGAGCAGGTAGCCGCTCGTTACCCACTGGATCGTCGACAGGCTCGCGTGCAGGTCGGTCGCGAGGCTCGACAGCGACACGTTGACGATCGTCGCGTCGAGCTGCGCCAGCAGCGAGCCGAGCATCGCGACCGCGCTGACTTTCCAGATCGACGGATCGAGCCGGCCGGCCGCGCGGCCCGCTGTCGACCGCGCGCGTTCGTCGCTCACGCGCCGCGCTGGTCGAGCAGCGCGATGATGTCCTGCGTCGAGCCCGTTTCGCCGAGGCGCGGGAAGATGCGCTCGACGCTGTTCACGTGCGCATCCGCGTTGAGGTCGGTCATCGCGTCGACGGCGAGCGTCACGTTGTAGCCGAGTTCGAATGCGTACCGGGCGGTCGATTCGACGCCGATGCTGGTCGCGACGCCGGTCAGCACGATCTGCGTGACGCCGGCCGCCTTCAGGTGCGCGTCGAGATCCGTGCCGGTAAACGCGCCCCAGGTCTTTTTCGTCACGACGTGGTCGCCCGGCTGCCGGTTCAGTTCGGGCACGAGTTCGGTCCAGTCGGCGGGGAGCGCGTCCACGCGCATCTGCTGTTGCGTGCGGCCCGGTGCGCCGCCGGCGACGTTGACGAGCACGACCGGCAGGCCGCGGCTGCGGAACGCGTCGAGCAGTTCGCGGGCATGCGCGACTACCGGCGCGACCGGATGGGCGGTGGGGAGGGCGACGATGCCTTTCTGCAGGTCGATGACGACGAGTGCCGTATTCGTGTCGAGACGGGTTGCGCTCATGATGGGACTCCGTGGAATGGACGAAGGGAGGCGGGCGCGCGCATGCCACGGCGCGCGTCCGCCGGAATCACTGGTCGCCGATTCGCCTGATCAGCGGGATCGCGGCGGCAAGCGTGAGGATTTCTTCCGGATTGAGCTTTTCGATCGCGGCACCGAGCCACCGGTGCTTCGCGATGTGGCGCTTGCGCCGTGCGTCGAGGCCGACCGCGGTCAACTGGAACAGGATCTGGCGGCCGTCGGTCGGGTGCGGCTCACGTTCGACGAGACCTTCCTCTTCGAGGCTCGCGAGGATCGCCTTCATCGACTGCGGCTTCATGGCCTCGGCGCGCGCGAGGTCGGCGGTCGTCATCGGCCCCTGCTGTTCGAGCCGGGCGAGCGCGCTGCTCTGGGACATGCCGAACCCTTCGGATTCGACCTCGGAGCGGAGGCGGCGGATCAACTGGCCGACCGCGAGGGTCAGGTCGGCGGCGACGAGGTCGGCGGAAACGCCGGGTTTGCGTGGCGGGTTCATGCGGCGGATCATAGAACACGACAGTTAAACTTGCAAGTTTAACTGTCGAATTAACCGCCGGATCGCGCGCCCCGCGGCGCGCGGTTATGTGCGACGCGGCAGGGCGACCGGCACGACTTCGCTGTATTTCGGGGTGGCGTCTTCGTGCAGCAGGTCGCCGAGGTATTGCGCGAGTTCGTCCGCGGCGAGCGCGGACGGAACATGCAGGTCGGCCGGGCGCCGCTTGCCTTCGGTGCCGAGATCGAACACGGCCCAGCGGCCGTTCGTGCGCACGACGGCGAGCAGCCGTCCGAATGCGTTAAAGCGGTATTCGTCCTGCATGGCATCGCTCCCGTAGGGTGAATGCGCCGGCCGCCTGCGTGTGCTTACTGGATCGAGCAGGTCAGCCAGCGATGGATTTTGAGGGCATCGCTCGATACGCCGGCACGCGTCGGCGCGCCGAGCAGCACGACCGTTTCGCGGCGCCCCTTCACGCGCATGCGCATCACGACGCCATGTCCCGATTCGTTGATGAAGCCGGTCTTCTGCAGTCGGATCGGCAGGCGGCGGTAGCGCACGAGCGGGTCGGAATTCACGTAGACCAGTTCGCCGTCGCCGGGGCGCACGGTGGTCGACGTATCCGTCGAGAAATAGCGGATCAGCGGATCCTGCGCGGCCGCGCCGACGAGCCGCGCGAGATCCTCGGCCGTCGACACGTTGTGCGGCGACAGGCCGGTCGGCTCCCGGAAGTGCGTATGGCGCATGCCGAGCCGGCGTGCTTCGCGGTTCATTGCCTTGACGAACGCGGTGCGCCCGCCCGGATAGTCGCGGCTCAGCGCGGCGGCCGCGCGGTTTTCCGACGACATCAGCGCGATATGGAACATGTCGCGGCGCGACAGTTCCGAGCCGACCTGCAGTCGCGACCCGGTGAACTTGATCGTGTCGCGATCATGCGCGGTGACGCGCAGCACGCCGTTCAGCGGACGAGCGGCGTCGCGCGCGACGACGGCCGTCATCAGTTTCGAGATCGATGCGATCGGCCGCACGGTGCGCGCGTTGCGCGCCAGCAGCGGTGTGCCGGAGTCGACGTCGAGCACGTAGGCCGCGCGTGAATGCAGCGCCCCGACCGCGCGCGGGTTGTAGCCGCAACTGGCGAGCAGGCGCGGTTTCGCGGCCGCCGGGCGCGGGCGTACGGCGGTGGTGCGCTTCGCGCGGCGCTGCTGCGGCGCCGGTGCCGCATGACGCTTGATGGCTTGATGCTTCGCGCGCGGGCGGTGGTGCTTGACGGCCTTGTTCTTGCGATGAGGTTTCTTCTTGACGGCCTTCGCATGCGCATGGGGCTGGACGTGCGTGGTGCGATGCGGCTGCGCGGATGCGTTCGCGGCGAACGCGAGCAGCAGGAACGAGAGGGCGAGGATCAGGGTGGTCCGGGCGCGAGGCAGGTGCGCGATGAGGCCGGTCAAGCGAAAGTCTCCTTTTCACGCGCGATGCGGCTGCGCGGAATGCATGGGCGGTCAGCGGGTGCGGGAAATTATAAGGTCGATTGCGTGGCGATGACGATTGGAGTGCACACAATGACGCATGATCCGGGCGGATGCGGGGCGGTTTCGTGGGGTCGATCAACGCGGCCAGTTCCGCCGCGACACGACCGCGAAACTGATCGCGATCGAACCCGTCACGGCGCGTGGCGGCGTGTTCTCGAGCGCATCGCCGAAGCGAAAGCGGCGGCTGCGTCCGTCGGTGCGTTCGGCACGACGCTTCGGTGCGTACGCTTCTACCGTGGCAGTGCGTTCGTTCGCGACCGCGGCATCGCACGCGGTGTCGGCCACGCATTCGGGCACATGATCCAGGGACATGACGGTTAATTCCGGGAAGGGCATGTCCGTATTGAACGCCATCGCATTCGATCGGTAAAATGAATATTTCGATCGTTACGATTCCTTTGAAGAATGGAACTGAAACTGCTGCGAACGTTCCTGACGGTCACCGAGCTGTGCCATTTCAGCCGCGCGGCCGATGCGCTGCACATGAGCCAGCCGGCGCTGAGCAAGCAGATCGGCGCGCTCGAGGCGAGCCTCGGCGGCAAGCTGTTCGAGCGCGGGCGGCACGGCGCGGAGCTGACGCCGTTCGGCGAACGCTTCCTGCCCGACGCGCAGGCGCTCGTGCGCGATGCCGACGAGATCCTCGCGCGAGCGCGAGAAGCGACCAGCGGGCAGCGCGGGCATCTGCGGCTCGGCATCTGCCTGTCCGTGCTGACGCTCGTGCCCAAGCTCGTCGCGGAATTCCGGCGCCGCAATCCGGGCATCGCCGTCACGCTGAGCGACCTGTCGTCGTCCGAGCAGACGCGTCGGCTGCGCGCCGGCAAGCTCGACGCCGGTTTCCTGCGCCTGCCGTCCGACGAAGGGCTGTCGTCGTTCAAGGTGATCGACGAAGGGCTCGCGCTCGCGGTGCCGCCGCACCTCGGCTTCAAGCGCGTGCCGGCCGACCTCGACGTGCTCAACGAGATCGGCTTCATCGCGCTGCAGCGTGCGCGCGGCCCGGGGCTGGCCGCGCAGATCGACCGATGGTGCGTCGAGCGCCGCTTCGTGCCGCACGTAATGCAGCAGGCGGAGGATGTGCAGTCGGTGCTGACGTCGGTCGCGGCCGGCGTCGGCGTCGCGTTCATCCCGTCTCGCGCGCAGTACCTGCTGCGCGACGCGACGGTGCTGCCGCTCGACGGCCGGGACGCGAAGTGGCGTGTGGGGCTCGCGTGGCTGTCGGGCCGCGAGGATCCCGTCACGACGCATTTCGTGTCGTTCATGCGTGCCGCGATCAAGGGCGCGTGACGGGCGAAGCGATATAGTGTCCGCAACCGGCGCTGAATGCCCGAACGAATATCCTGTCCGCTACAGACCGAACCGATGACTTCAGAATCCGACGAATCCCCACTCGATCCCGCACTCGTTGCGACGCTCGCGACGCTGAACGACGCCGCGAGCGATCCGGCCGGCAAAACGTGGTCACTGCCGAAGATCGCGAAACGCACGCAACTGCCGATGAGCACGCTGCGCCGCGTGCTGACGCAGCTCGACGGCGCCGGCCTCACCGCGACGACGCTGAACGAGGACGGTACCGGCAGCGCTGCGCTGACCGACGAAGGGCGCGCCGTGTGCGCGCAACTGTTCGGCGCGAACGACACCCGATGAATGAAAAAACGGGCCGCTGATGCGGCCCGTCGTATGGCGGTTCGACGCGTGCGACGCGCGACGCCGGGTATTACCAGCGCGCGGTCACGCCGCCCATCACCGAATGACGGTAGGTCTGGTCGTTCAGCCCGTGCCGGTAACCGACGTCGAGATCGAGCCAGCGCGTCGGCGAATAGATCACGCCGGCCAGCACGAACGCCGGATTCGCGCCGGCGGTGCTTTCCGTGTTGCGCGACAGGCCGACATCGGCCACGAGCTGCAGCCGGTCGGTCGCCTTGTAGATCGCCGCACCCGATACCGCCCAGATCGACGTGAGGTCGCCCTGGCGATTCGGCTGGTAGGTCAAGCCGGCATTCGCGAGCAGCGAAAAGCGCCCGACGTCGGCCTGCGCGAGCAGCGTCGCGCCGGTGCCGGCGCGGCCCGTGCCGAGCCCGCGCTCGTCGTTGCCGGTCGGGATCGTCACCTTCGGTTTCAGCGCGAGCGACAGCGGCCCGCGTTCGACGAAGCGCCATTTCATGCCGATCTCGACATCGCCGATGCCTGCGCCGTTTTCGTCGGTCCGCGTTTGCAGATGCGTGTAAGGCGCGTTGACGTAGAGGTCCACGTGTTCGCCGAACCCGCGCGTGAGCGTCGCGTTCCACAACTGGTGGCGGCCGTTTTCTTCCTGTTTCGAGGTTTCCTCGCCGTTGAACTCGAATTGCCAGTTCGCGTTGCCCTGCGTGCCCGTATCGTCGCTGACGAGCGGATGAGCAGGAAAGGCGTCGAGCGGCGCGAGGAGGGCGCTCGCGGTTGCGAGCGGAAGGAATCTTTTCATCGCATTACCTGTAAAGCGTCGTGAGCGGCCGGCCCGCGCGTGTGGCACGGGCCGGCCAGTCGTTATCCGAACGGAATCAGAACCACTGCTTGTAGCGGCGCACGTAGATCGTCTTGACGATCTGCGCGAGCATGATGTAGCCGACCATCGTCGCGACGAGCCACAGCCAGAAGGTGCCCGGCAGGTGCATGAAGCCGATCGCGTCCGCGAACGGCGAGAACGGCAGCCAGCAGCCGATCGCGATCGCGGTGAACGTGGACAGCAGCACCGGCAGCGACGCCGTGCTTTGCAGGAACGGGATCTTCTGCGTGCGCAGCAGGTGCACGACGAGTGTCTGCGACACGAGGCTCTCGATGAACCAGCCGGAGTTCATCACGATCTGGCCGCCCGTGCCGCCGTTCAGGTGATACATCGCGCCCGCGCCGAACACGGTCCACATCAGGATGTACGTCGTGATGTCGAACACCGACGACGTGGGCCCGACCCACAGCATGAAGCGGCTGATGTTGCCGGCTTCCCACTTGCGCGGCTTCTTCAGGAACTCGGGATCCATCTTGTCCCACGGCAGCAGCATCTGCGACGTGTCGTAGATCAGGTTCAGCACGAGCAGCTGCGTCGCGAGCATCGGCTCCCACGGCAGGAAGGCGCTGGCGACGAGCACCGAGAACACGTTGCCGAAGTTCGAGCTCGCGGTCATGTTCAGGTACTTCAGGATGTTGCCGAACGTCTCGCGGCCCTTGATCACGCCTTCCTCGAGCACCATCAGGCTCTTCTCGAGCAGGATGATGTCGGCGGTTTCCTTCGCGATGTCGGCGCCGCTGTCGACCGAGATGCCGACGTCGGCGTCGCGCAGCGCGGGCGCATCGTTGATGCCGTCGCCGAGGAAGCCGACCGTGTGGCCGTTCGCCTGCAGCGCCTTGACGATGCGGGCCTTCTGCAGCGGCGTGAGCTTCGCGAACACGGTCGTGCGTTCGACGACCTGCGCGAGCGTCGCGTCGTCGAGCGCTTCGATTTCCGCGCCGAGCATCGGCTTGCCGGGTTCGAGGCCGACCTGGCGGCACACCTTCATCGTGACGGTCGCGTTGTCGCCCGTCAGCACCTTCACCGCGACGCCGTTTTCGCGCAGCGCGGCGAGTGCCGGTGCGGCCGATTCCTTCGGCGGGTCGAGGAAGGTCAGGAAGCCGCGCACGACGAGATCGTGTTCGTCGGCGGTGCGGTACTGCGCGCGCTCGTCGCCGCGCGGAATCGTGCGGGTCGCGACCACGAGCACGCGGAAGCCGTCCTCGTTGTACGCGTTGGCCTGTTCGAGCAGCCGCTTGCGTGCGACGAAGTCGAGCGGGCGTATGCCGTCTTCATCCTGGACGTGGGTCGACACGGCCAGCATTTCCTCGACCGCGCCCTTGCAGATCAGCAGGTGCGTGCCGCGCGTGTCCTCGACGACGACCGACAGGCGGCGCCGCACGAAGTCGAACGGCAGCTCGTCGATCTTCTTGTAGCCCTGCGGCTTCACGCGTTCGCCGATCTCGTCGGCACGCGCGACGACCGCGATGTCGATCAGGTTCTTCTGGCCGCTCTGGTGGAAGCTGTTCAGCCAGCCGAGCCGCAGGATTTCCTCGTTCTTGTGACCGGACAGGTCGAGGTGATGTTCGAGGATGATCTTGTCCTGCGTGAGCGTGCCGGTCTTGTCGGTGCACAGCACGTCCATCGCGCCGAAGTTCTGCACCGAGTTGAGCCGCTTGACGACGACCTTGCGGCGCGCCATCGCGATCGCGCCGCGCGCGAGGTTCGCGCTGACGATCATCGGCAGCATTTCGGGCGTCAGGCCGACGGCCACCGCGAGTGCGAACGTGAGCGCGCTCAGCCAGTCGCCCTTGGTTAGGCCGTTGATCATGAACACGATCGGCACCATCACGAACATGAACTTGATCAGCAGCCAGCTCACGCTCGACACGCCGCGATCGAAGCTCGTCTCGATGCGCTTGTGGCTCACGACGTTGCGCGCGAGCGAACCGAAGTACGTGTCTTCGCCGGTCGCGACGACGACGGCCGTCGCCGTCCCGCTGACGACGTTGGTGCCCATGAAGCAGACGTTCTCGAGATCGAGCAGCGATGCCGACGTGTCGGTCGCCGCGCCGGCCGCGCGCGTGCTGGCGGATTTGCCGGCCACCGCGCCGAGCGTGTCGTACTTCTCGACGGGCAGTGCCTCGCCGGTCAGCACGGCCTGGCTGATGAACAGGTCGCGCGATGCGAGCAGGCGCACGTCGGCAGGGATCATGTCGCCGGCCGACAGGTGCACGATGTCGCCGGTCACGACTTCGCGCATCGGCACCTCGCGGCGCGTCGGCTCTGACGTATCGGTCATCGCACGCTGCACGGTGGCGGTCGTGCGGACCATCGCCTTGAGCTTCTCGGCCGCACGCAGCGAACGGAATTCCTGCACGAAGCGCAGCAGCGCGCTGATCGTGACCATCGTCAGCAGGATCGTCATGCCGACATAGTCGCGATCGTCGGGCGCGGCGAACCAGACGTCGGTGCAGAAGCTGATCGCGGCCAGCACCAGCAGCACGTAGACGAACGGGTTGTGGAACGAGAGCAGCAGCTGGCGGGTCCAGTGCGGCGGCTTGTCGTGCGCGATTTCGTTCGGGCCGTAGTGCTGCAGACGGTCGGCGGCCTGATCGTAGGTGAGGCCGCGCGTGCTGGTATGCAGCGACTTCAGCGTGTCCTCGAGCGGGCGGGCCGCTTCCTGCGCGGCGCGCATGATGCGCGGTTCGTTCTGCTGGCCTGCACCAGCCTTGATGAAGCCGCGCTGTTTCTTTTGCGATGTGTTGTGTCGTGTCATGAGTCGCTCCTTGCGCACGAGGCGGCGGGCGGGGAGCGACCGTAACGTTATCGACGCACGAGCGCTCCCCGCCGCGTCGCGTCAGGCGCGATCGGATTGGGATCGGGGAAAGCGGGAACGCTCGCCGGCGCGCATGGTGCGGTCGGCGTGTCGATGCGCAGCGTCGCACCGGCGAGCGGTAATCGACTACTGTCGTCTGAGTTCATCTGCACTCCTGTCGGTTGCGGATAATCGGCACGGGCGATCGGCAGCGGCGCACGCACGAAGGCGCGCGGCCGGACGGCACGCGAACGGAGAACGCACGCGGCTGGCGCCGCGCGCAACACGAACGCACACGCGCGACGGCGCGTCGCGTGCATTCGACAACATTGAAAATTCGGCGGGAGATCTGGCCAGTCAGGCCGGAAGGACGCCGCATCCTGCTTCCCGGGATGCGGCAGAAGACGAGGCTCTGCGCGTTTTCCTCAGGCAGCAGTCGAGTTGGTCAAGCACCAACTACAACTCGCATCGGTGTTCACAGAACACTCCATGTAATTAGACGGGAGCGATGGTAATGGCTCGCTGTGCGAAGCGTCAACCCTTTTGTCAGGCGTTATTTCGAGAAACGTAATCGGGTCGATGCGCGCGCGCCGGATCGCCGCACTGCCGGCAACAAAACGGCCGCGCGCACGCCAGGTCGGCATGCGCGCGGCCGCGTCGAGGCAGGGTGCCGGTTACTGGTTGGCTGCCGCGACGGCGGCCCCTGCATCGACGATGCCCGAGCCTGCCGGCATCGCGGTGCACGACGTGCCGGCCGCCAGCTTGGTCGTGCGCGCGCCGCCTTGCAGCTTCTGCTGGATCTGCGCGGGCGTGAGGTTGCCGTTCACCGACAGCATCAGCGCGGCGATGCCCGTCACCTGCGGCGTCGCGAGGCTGGTGCCGTTCGCGAGGCCGTAGGTGTCCGTGCCCGGCGTCGTCGTGCCGGTGTTCGACGTCGACAGGATGTTGACGCCCGGCGCGCTCAGCGCGACATCGGCGCCGAAGTTGCTGAACGATGCGCGGCGACCCGTCGCGTCGGTCGCGCCGACGCTGATCACGCCGCGGCAGTTCGCGGGCTGGTCGAGACCGGTCGACAGGCCGTCGTTGCCGGCGGCGACGACGACGGTCACGCCCTTCGCGGTCACATCGTCGATCGCCTGCTGGAACGTCGTGCTGCACGCGCCAACGCCGCCGAGGCTCAGGTTGATGACCTTCGCGGGCGTCGGGTTCGTCGGGGCGCCGTTCACCGGGATGCCGGCTGCCCAGCGCATCCCGTCGGCGATGTCGCTCGTCACGCCGCCGCATTTGCCGAGCACGCGCACCGGCAGGATCCGGCCGAGCCACGATATGCCGGCGATGCCGGTACCGTTGTTGGCGGTCGCGCCGATCACGCCCATCACGCGCGTGCCGTGCCAGCTGCTGTCGCTCGCCTGGGTCGCGCATTGGTAGTACGGGCCGCTGGCGTTGGCGAGTTCCTGCGGCGTGACCCAGTCGCCCGGATCGGTTGCGTCAGGGCCGCGCGACAGGCCGTTGTTGCTGGTGTTGACGTTGGTGATGAAGCTGTAGCCGGGCAGCAGGTTGCCGACGAGGTCGGCATGCGGCCGATAGCCGGTGTCGAGCACGGCCGTGACGACGGTGGGCGAACCCTTGGTCGTGCTCCACGCGGGCGACATGTCGATGCCGGCGGTCGGGTCGGACAGGTACCACTGCTGGTTGTAGAGCGGGTCGCTGGGCGTGTCGCGGATCGCCATCGGATGATCCGGCTCTGCGTAGTCGACGTCGGTATCGGCCGCGAACGCCTGCGCGAGCGCGGTCGCGTCGGTGGCTGCGATGCGCTGGCCGAGCGACAGCACGGCCGCGCCGTTCGAGATCGTCCGTTCGACCTGCACGTTGAGCGGCAGTTGCGAAACCGTGCTTGCATAGGCGCGTGCGCTGCCGGCCACCGGTGCCGTCCAGCGCGTCATCGAGCGCTGGATCACCGCGTCGAGCCGCGTTCCGTTGTCGATGGTCGCCATCGCACGCGTGGCTGTCAGCGTCTTCAGCTTGACGATCAGGTGATCGACGGGCGGTTCGACCGGTGCCGCCTGCGCAGCCATCTGAACGGCGGCCTGCTGCGTCGCGCATGCATTGCTGCCGGTCGTGGCGGGTGGGGTCGTCGGGGCGGGGGCCGGCGCGGGTGCCGGTGCGGCGTTGGAAGAAGACGGGTTGCTGCCGTCGCCGCCGCCGCCTCCGCCGCAACCGGCGAGGGGCAGGAGGGCGGCGGCAGACAACATGCCGGCGAGCATGCGCGCATGAGCGGAGCGGGCCAGCGCGAAATTGAAACGTTTGGCTCTCATGTTGAAACTCGATCCTCGTAGATAACCGTCGTGCCGGCGGTGAAGCTGGGTCCGGCAAAACCGGACCTCGTCGTTTTTTGTCTGACGGCAGCAGGAGGGTTGCTGCTACGCGCCATGCTCTGGGTAACGGCCGGCGTGGCGGGTTCTTGAGGCGATTTCGCGAGAAAAAAACTGGGGCGCGCAAACGATTACGTTGCTGCTTTGCGGCATGAACGCGCGTTTGGAACGCATGGCACAAAAGGTGCGGCGAGACCGCGCGCGGCGGGTCAGGCGAAACGTGCGGCGCGGGCCGGTTTGCGCGGCACGGAAAACGTCTTTCACGGCCCGGCCACGCTGGAAGGTTGTTTACGCTTTCCCTGATGCGACGCGAATTTTGTCGGGCGTACGATCGCGATTCGATCAACCTTTCGTCAGGAGAAAAGCATGGATCGCCGCTTCCGTTGGCTGGCCGTCGCGCTGTCCTGTGCGCTGGCGGGCCCCGCGCATGCGCAGGCCCTCACCGGTACGCTGAAGAAAATCAAGGACACGGGCATCGTGTCGCTGGGCATTCGCGAATCGTCGGTGCCGTTCTCGTATTCGGACAATCAGCAGAAAAACATCGGCTACTCGCGGGACATCTCGTCGCGCATCATCGACCAGTTGAAGACGGAGTTGAACCTGCCGAACCTCACGGTGAAGGAAATTCCGATCACGTCGCAGAACCGGATTCCGCTGCTGCAGAACGGGACGATCGATTTCGAATGCGGATCGACGACCAACACGCTCGAACGGCAGAAGCAGGCCGCGTTCTCGAACAGCATCTTTCTGTACGGGATCCGCTTCAGCACGCGCAAGGATTCGGGCGTGAAGGACTTCGCGGACCTGGCCGGCAAGACGGTCGCAACGACGGCCGGCACGTCGGACGAGCGCCTGCTGCGCAAGCTCAACGAAGAAAAGGCGATGAACATGACGATCATCAGCGCGAAGGATCACGCCGAAGCGTTCATGAACGTCACGACCGGGCGCGCGGTCGCGTTCGTGATGGACGAGCCGCTGCTGTACGGCGAGATCGCGAAGGATCGCAACCCGGGTGCGTATACGGTGGCGGGCACGCCGCTCGTGCACGAGAACTACGCGTGCATGATGCGCAGGGACGATCCGGCGTTCAAGCATGTCGTCGACGGCGTGATCGCGAAGCTGCAGACGTCGGGCGCGGCCGAGAAGCTCTACAACCAGTGGTTCACGCAACCGATTCCGCCGAAGGGCGTGAGCCTCAACTATCCGTTGTCGGCGGAAATGAAGCAGCTGTTCAGGAATCCGACGGACCAGGCGCAGTATTGATCTGATGCCGTACTGATCGCGGTATCGCGACGAAAAACCGCCGGCGCATGCCGGCGGTGTCGAGGATGGGAGCGAGCGGCGCGCCATGCGCCGATTTCCGGGCCGCGTGCGGCCGGGGCCGTGACGATCGAAATCGCCCCGGCGTTAGTGCATTTCCAGGTGTGCCGCAATCGGCATTCAACCGCGTCCGCGCCAGGGGCATCCTGTCGCCTGACGCAACAACAGGCACAATACGCCATTCGCCACGACCGCACGCGTGTTCGCAATTCGAACATCGCGCGGCTGCGTCACCGCTGCCCGACATCCTTCCCAGTCGTCATGAACGCCACGCCCACCCCCGCGCGCGAGTCGAACTCGCCGCGCTTCCTGCTATTCCTGATCTGCCTGTTCGCGTCCGCGGGTCAGCTCGCGATCGATATCTACGTGCCCGCGCTGCCCGATATGGCACGTTCGTTCGCGACGACGCCGCAGGCGATCCAGTCGAGCGTGTCCGGCTACATGGCGGCCTACGCGCTCGGCCAGCTGATCTTCGGCCCGATCGCCGATGCGTACGGGCGCAAGCGCGTGCTCGCGTTCGGGCTCGTGATCTACACGATCGGCTGCCTGCTGTCGCTCGGCGCGCAGAATCTGGAGACCTTCGTGCTGGCACGCTGCCTGCAGGGTTTCGGGATCGCGACCACCAACCTGCTCGCGAAGGCGATCATCACCGATTCGTTCTCCGGCCAGGCGCTGATGCACGCGTTCACGTACATGTCGATCGCGTGGGGGCTCGCGCCGATCATCGCGCCGGTGATCGGCGCGCACCTGCAGACATGGTTCGGCTGGCGCGCCTGCCTCGTGTTCCTGCTCGTCTACTCGCTGGTGATGTGGGCGCTGCTGTGGCGCTATCGAGAAACCTTGCCGAAACCGGTGCATCTCGAGCCGCGCACGCTGATGGCGAATGCGGGCAAGGTGCTGGCGAGCCCGGTGTTCCAGAGCTGCTTCCTCGCGCAGGGGCTGTGCTACAGCATCCTGCTCGTGTTCAACATCGTCGGGCCGTTCATGGTGCAGACCACGCTGCACAAGCCGCCGACCTTCTTCGGTTATCTCGCGCTCGGCATCGGGCTGATGTATTTCCTCGGCGGGCTGTCGAACCGGATTCACGGGCGCGGGCTGCCGAGCGCCGAGCAGCGGCTGCGCATCGGCGCGCGCGTGATGGCGGGCGCGTCGGTCGCGATGCTGGTGCTGGCGCTGACCGTCGGCCTGCGCGTGTGGACGCTCGCGACGCCGGTGCTCGTGATGGGCTTCTGCGCGGGCGCGATGTATCCGACGCTGATGGCCAAGGGCAATTCGCTGTTTCCGCATATCGCGGGCCTGACGAGCGCGATCCTCGGTTGTGCGCTGCTGCTCGTGTCGTCCGCGATGATGGGTCTGGCCGGCTTCGTGTCGATCCACGTGCTGACGCCGCTCGCGGTGTTCTTCGTCGCGCTGTCGTTCATCGTCGTGTGGATGGTGACCAAGCTGCTGCGGTACCTGACGCAGCAGCAGGCCGCGCCGGTCGCGTGCGGGAGCGGGGAAGCCGCGTAAGCGTTTCGTTGAACGAACGCGGGCGACCGGCCGCGCTTGCCGGACCACCCGCGCAATCCATCGCATCCGACCGAACCATGAGCCTGATCCTGCTGAACCGTGTCGCGCGTACCGACGCCGCCGACCTGATCGCCGCCAATCGCGCGAGCCGGAGCCACCATCTGCCGTGGGTCGATTCGTTCTCCGACCAGGCGGGATTCGACCAATGGTTCTCGCGCTGCCTGACGGGGCCGAATGTGGGCCTCGTCGCGCGCGAGCGGACGTCCGGGGCGGTAGCCGGTGTGGTGAACCTCAACGAGATCGTCGGTGGCGTGTTTCAGAGCGCGTATCTCGGCTACTACGGGATGGCGGCATTCAGCGGCAAGGGGCTGATGACGGACGCGCTGCGCGCGGCGATCGGCGTCGCGTTCGGCGAGCTCGGGCTGCATCGGCTCGAAGCGAACATCCAGCCCGGCAACCACGCGTCGATCGCGCTGGTTCGGCGGCTTGGTTTCCGGAAAGAGGGTTTTTCGCCGCGCTATCTGCGTATCGGCGGCGCATGGTGCGACCACGAACGGTGGGCGCTGCTGGCCGACGATACGCGCGAAGCGGGCGCCTGACGCCCGATCCGTTCCCGCGGCGGTCCGACTACAGCGGATGCGCGGCGCCCGCCTGAGTCAGCAGCGACACGGCAACCGGATCCGGCAGCCCGTTCGAATCGATCGCACCGGCCTTGGCCAGCGCGACGAGATCGCTGTCGACACCCGGTTGCCCAACCACGAACGACGTCGTCAGGAATGCCGGCGTAACCAGCGTGAGCGCATAACGCTGCTGCAGATTCGTCACGACCGCCGATTGCGCGTCCTGCACCGCATTCGGGCTGTTCATCACCTGCTGGAAGTGCAGGTTGCCCTGGAAATTGCCGATCAACCCGGCCGTGTTCGTGCCGAGCTGCGCGGCGAGATAGACCAGCATCAGCTCGGTCTCGGGTGTCGTGTTGAAGGTGCCGCCCGCATACGCGAGCGAATGCAGGCTCGTGCCGCCCGACGTCACGGTGATCACGCACGGCAGAGCGGCGTTCAGCGTCAAGTTGTAGTTGCCGCCGCCGTCAGTCAGCGTCGTGGCCGAGCCCACCGCGCAACTGACCGCGACCGGCGCGCTCGCGAGCGCGTCGCCCGTGGCGGCCGTGCCCGACAGCGACACGGTTTGCGTGTTGTTGTTGAAGCAGACATCGACGCCGAAGCAGGCATCGCCGTTGCAGGCCGGGAGCGCCGCGAGCGTGGCGACGCAGAGCGCGCCCAGTGCGGGGCGGGTGAAGCGCGTAGGGCGAATGTTCATGGTCGCGGGTGTCCGGGAGAAGGGAGCAACCGGTGTGCGCCCGGGGTAGCGGCGCTGTTCCTATTCTAGGTTCCGGATCCGCGCGCTGCTTGCCCGTTTGCGGGTCGGGCCGGAATCCTTTCAGTTCCGTTCGGAACGGGTCATGCCGGGCGTCGACCGGAAACGTCGAGAGAATGCATCGTTCCCGCCGGGCGGGCGCGCTGTCCGGCGGCGCGCGCCTTGCGGCAGCGCGGCGCGGTCGGCAAGCGGCTGGCCCATGCGCTCAGGGCTTGCGCGCGGCCGTCTTCGCGAATGCGCCGCGCACCTCGAAGCTGATCGTATCCGCGACATTCCCGCGCGCGTCGACGAGTTCGAGCCGGTGCCGGCCCGGCCACGGCATCCATGCGACGCGGTCGGCATGCCCGATCACCTTGTCGTCGAGCCGCCACGCGAACTTCGTGGCGCGCCCGGCCGAGCGCTCGAACCAGATCCGCTGGTTCTTCGGCGGAATGTCCGGGTCGATCGCGAAGATCGTGCCGTCGGTCGGCGCGCCGATCGTCAGCGGCGCGCGCGCGCCGTCCTTGCCCGGCGTGACGGGCGCGGCGAGGCGGATCGTGTCGAGCGCCGTGCCCGCGATGAACCACTCGTTGCGCGCGGGCTCGATGTCGCGCTCGAACGTGATGCGGCGCGTCTCGACGCCGGCCGGCGCGCGCGGCGCACGGCTCGGCAGGTCGCGGTGCAGGTAGCCGACGATGGCCGACCACACGGGCGACGCGCCCGTGACGCCCGACACGTCCCACATCGGCGAGCCGTCCGCATTGCCGACCCACACGCCGACCGTGTAGCGCGACGTGAAGCCGACGGTCCAGTTGTCGCGCATGTCCTTGCTCGTACCGGTCTTGACCGCCGAGAAGAAGCGCGTCGCGAGCGGGTTGTCGAAGCCGAACGTGCGGACGCGCGCGTTGTTGTCGGAAAGGATATCGGTGACGACGAAGCTGGCCGCTTCGCTGAATACGCGCGTGCCGCCGTCCGCATGCGCGGGCGCCGATGCACCGGACGCGCCGGACGCGCCGGACGCCGGCGCGGGCAGGTCGACGACCTTGCGCGCGACGCCGCCGTTCGCGAGCGCGCGATACGCGTTGGTCAGCGACAGCAGCGTGACGTCGGCACTCCCGAGCGCGAGGCTGAAGCCGTAGTAGTCGCCTTCCTGCGCGAGCGGCAGGCCGAGCGCGGTCAGCGTGCGGGCGAAGCGGTGCGGCGTGACGAGCACGAGCGTGCGCACGGCCGGCACGTTCAGCGAGCCGCCGAGCGCGCTGCGCACGCTCACCCAGCCCTTGAAATCCTTGTCGTAGTTCTGCGGAATGTACAGGCCGCCGCCGGCGGCGAGGTTGATCGGCGCGTCGTCGAGCAGCGACGCGGCCGTCAGCCGCTTTTCGTCGAGCGCCTGCGCATAGAGGAACGGCTTGAGCGTCGAGCCGGCCTGGCGCGGCGCGAGCACGGCGTCGACATCGCGCGCGCTCGACAACGCCCCCGATGATCCGACCCATGCGCGTATCTCGCCGGTCGCATTGTCGATCACGACGGCCGCGCCGTCCTGCACGTTGCGCCGGTGAGCAGGCGCGTTGAGTTCGGTCAGCGCGCGCATCAGCGTGTCGCGCGCGAAGCGCTGCAGCGGTGCGTCGAGCGTCGTGCGCACCTGCGCACCGGCCGCCGGCCTGACCTCGGTCGCGATGCGGCGCGCGAAGTGCGGGGCGAGGGCGGCGCCGTCGTCGCGCACGGCATTGGCCGGGCGCGCGGTGACGAGCTGCACGTAGCCGTCGAGCGACGCGCACGCCTGCTCGGCATGCATGTCGTGCAGGATCCGGCAGGCGCGCTCGGCGACCTTCGCGGGCGTCGCGTTGGGCGCGCGCACGAGCGCGGCCGCGATCGCGGCTTCGCGCGCGTCGAGGCCGGACGGCGCCTTGCCGAACAGCACCTGCGACAGCGCGCCGAGCCCGACCGTCTCGCCGCGGAACGGCACCAGATTCAGGTAGGCCTCGAGGATCTGGTCCTTGCGCCAGCCGCGTTCGAGCAGCAGCGCGTTCATTGCCTGCGTGGCCTTCTGCGGCAACGAGCGTTGGCCCGAGCGGCGCGGCGAATCGCTGAGCAGCCCGGCAAGCTGCATCGTCACGGTCGACGCGCCGCGCGTGCGCTCGTTCCACAGGTTGCCCCATGCGGCGCCGGCGATGCCGCGCCAGTCGACGCCGCTGTGTTCGTAGAAGCGCTTGTCCTCGGAAACGACGATCGCCTCGCGGAACGCGGGCGATACGTCCGCGAGCGACACCCAGTCGCCGCGCCGTTCGGTGAGGTCGACGCGTGTGCGCTGCAGCGGCGTGCCGTCGCGCGCGAGCAGCACCCAGTCGGAGCTGCGCCAGTTGCGGCGCACGTCGTCGTAGCCGGGCAGCGCATGCGCGACGAGCGGCGCGGCCAGCACCACGGCGACGAATACGCGGCCGGCGAAACGCGCCGGCCGCGGCAAGACCAGATCAATCATCACGTGCTCACGACTTGCCCGCGTCGGCCGGCTTCACGGTCATCGGCGGGTTCGGCCACAGGCCGTAGACGGACGGCGCGTACAGCGCCTCGACGCGCGTCGGCGGCAGCCCGAACGTGCCGACGTTGTTCAGCCGTACCGTGTACTCGACCGAGAATTTGCCCTTCGGCAAGTAATCGTAGTACGCGCGATAACCGTCGAAGTCGCGCTCGATGAAGGCCGGCCACGTGCCGTCCGATGTCTTCTCGCCCTGCGTCGCCGCTTCGGAATCGCGGCCGAGGCCCGAACCGAGGATCGTCGCGCCGGACGGGATCGGATCGTTGACGACGACCCACGTCATGTCGCTCTGCGCGTCGATGTCGAGATGCACGCGCACGACGTCGCCGCGCGTCAGCACGCCCTTGACGGCGGGCGACACGGGCGTGACGGTCTTCGTGATCCGGTAGCCGGCCGCGAACGGCGCGCGCAGCGGCACGGCCGCGAGGCTCTCGATCGTCGCCCACGGGCGGCCCGTGCCGTCTTGCGTGACGGACAGCGTGGCCGGCGCCTGCGTCGCGCGCGGCCACGGCAGCATCACGCTGCGCGCGGCGGCGGCGCGGGTGGCCGCGGTGGCCGACGCCGGCGTATCGGCGGGCGCCGGCGCCTGCGACCACGAGATCGAGCGCGCGTCGCCGCCGAGCGCGACCTTCGTCGCACCGGAGACGGGCGTGCTCTCGTAGGTGCGCGAGAAGCGCTCGACCGCGAGCTGCCCGAGCGCGTTCGACGTCGTCGTCTGCCATGCACCCTGGCGCTGCAGCGCGAGCAGGCCGGCCGTCACGCGCGGCATCTCGTCCTTCCACGCCGGGTCGCCCGCGAATTCCAGCGCGAGACGGGCCGCATTGGTCTCGTTGCTGGTCATCAGCCACCACAGGTCGTCGTCGCGCGCGGTCGAGAACACGAGCTGCGTGCCCTGGTACGTGAGGCGTGCCCGCAGGATCTGTTCGACCTGCGCGCGCTTCTCGTCGCGTTGCGGGATGTCCTTCACGCGCGTCAGGATCGCGTGATAGTCGATCACCGCCGACGTCGGCCACTGGTTCGGCGCGATCTCGATCGAGCCGAGCATGCGGCCTTGCGCGGCGCCGTAGCGCGACAGCGCCTCGATCGCGGCGAGCTTGCGCAGGTCGCGATCCTGGCGCGGCGCCCACGCGTTGCGCTCGATGCGGCCGTCGACGAAGCGCGCGAGCCCGGCTTCGAGCTGCGTGCGCAGGTCTTCCGGCAGGGCGAAGCGCGGGTCGAGACGGCTTGCCTCGTCGGACACCACGAGCAGGTACGACGACAGCGTCGGGCTGCCGTAGTGCGAATCGTCGGACGACGGCGGGAAGTAGCTCGCGAGCCCGTCGCTGTCGAGGTAGACGGGCATGCGTGCCACCAGCGCCTGCCATTGTGCGGGGTCGTGCAGGCCGATCGCGCGCGACGTCTGCTGTTCGAGGCAGCGGTACGGATAACGCTCGAACCAGCGCTTCACGCCGGGGAGCCCGTCGGCGAGCTTCGACTGCAGCGACACGGCGATGCCGCCGCGCGGCAAGCCTTGCGCGTTGTTCGCGGCGCCGGCCGGGGAGGCCACCGGCACCGTCAGCGTGCCGTCCACCTGCGCGAGCGTCGCCTGCTGCACGGTCACCGGCAGCGCGGGCACCACCTTCTGCGCCACCGCCAGCGCGTCGGACGCGCGCTTGCCGCCTTGCTCGGCCGCTTCGATGCGCCAGTTCAGCGCACCGGCCGCGTCGAGCGCCTGCTCGGGCACGGTGATCGTCCACGCGACCTCGGTCGCCGTATTGGCCGCGAGCGACACGGTTTGCGGCGCGACGTCGAGGCCGGTCACGCGAGGCGTCACGACGACCTGCATCGCGCGGTCGGTCGTGTTGCGCAGCGTGACCTGCGCGCGGAACGCGTCGCCTTCGCGCACGAGCGGCGGCAGGCCGGAGATCAGCTGCAGGTCCTGCGTGCTGCGGATCGACGTGCTGCCGGTGCCGAAACGGTCGGGGCCGACCGCCGCGATCGCGACGATCCGGAAGCGCGTCAGCGCGTCGTTCAGCGGCACCTCGACGGTCGCGCTGCCGTTCGCGTCGAGCGTCACGCGCGGATTCCACAGCAGCAGCGTGTCGAACAGCTCGCGCGTCGGCGCGCTGCCGCCGCCACCGCCCGCCGGCACGGCCTTGCGGCCGAAGTGGCGGCGGCCGACGATTTCCATCTGCGCGGTGGCCGTCTCGACGCCGTACGCGCGCCGGCGCAGCATCGCGTCGAGGAGGTCCCAGCTGTTGTTCGGCATCAGTTCGAGCAGCGCCTCGTCGACGGCCGCGACCGCGATCTGCGTGCCGGCCGGCGCGGGCTGGCCGTTCGGCAGCGTGACCTTCACGTGCGCCTGCGCCTTGCTGCGCACCGTGTAGCGCGTCGCGTCGGTCGTCACGGTCACGCCGAGACGATGGACGCCCGTGCCGACCTTGATCTCGCCGAGGCCGTAGCGGAACGCGGGCTTCGACAGGTCGACGAACGCGGTCGGCGCTTCGTAGTGGCGGCCTTCGCGCCAGAACGCGCGCGCCCATTCGACCGGCGCTTTCCAGCCCCACGTGAAGAACGAGTACCACGGCACTTCGCGAATCCGGCCGCGCAGCGCGAGCACCGACACGTAGACGTTCGGCCCCCACGATTCGCCGACCTTCAGGTCGACGGTCGGGTTCTTGCCGTTCAGCTCGACGATGTGCGTTTCCATCACGCCGCCGCGCTCGACCGCAACCAGCGCGGTCGCGTAGCGGAACGGCATCCGGACCTGGAAGCGGGCGGTTTCGCCCGGTTCATACGAAGTCTTCTCCGGGATCACGTCGATCCGGTCGGTGTTGTCGCCGCCGAACCAGAGTTCGTCCTCGCGCGTGACCCACACGGACGTCGATGCGTTCGACGTGCGGCCGTCGCCGTCCTTCGCGACCGCGATCAGCTGGATGTTGCCGGCCTGTTCGAGCGTCGCGTCGCAGGCCATGCGGCCCTTGTCGTCGGTCTTGCCCGAGCACAGCACGCCGAGGTCGCGCGTGTCGCTCTTGTTGTCGTAGGCATAGAAGCCGCCGACCATCCGCTTGCGCGACGACGTCGTGATGTGCGCGACGCCCTTGATCTCGATCGGCACCGACGCGCGCGGCTTGCCCTGCAGGTCGACTGCGAGCGCCTGCACGGGCACGCGCTGGCCGACCGACACCCAGCGGCCGGCCTTGATGCCGGCCACCACCGCGGCCGGCCACAGGATCGTGTCGCCGCGAATCGTCTGCACTTCGCCGTTCGGGTCCGCGAACGTCGCTTCGAGCGCGATGCGCTTCGGCGCGTCGACGTCGGGCAGGCCCTTGAGCGTGACCGAGCCCGCGCCGTTGCGGTCGAGCGTCAGCGGCAGCTTGTCGGCGATCAGCTTCGTCGCGTCGGGATCGTTGTTCGACGCCGACGCGTTGTCGCCGTCCTGCGAATCGTCGTCGGCGTTGCCGTCGCTCTTGTCAGGGCGATACGGCGTGAAGCTGAAATCCTCGAAGCGATCCGCGAACGGCGGCGACGCCCACTTCATCAGCGCCGACACCTGCACCGGCAGGTTCGATGCGCCGCCGCCCGACACGTAGTCGATCTGCACCGCGAGCGGCGCTTCCTTCACGGCGACGAGCGGGCTCTTCTGCGCGTCGCGCGCGCCGATCGACCCCTTCAGCACCGGCAGGCGGAAGGCCTCGACGCGGAAGCTGCCGCTGTAATAGGTGGCGGTCGGCGCGTCTTCCGGGCCGCCTTCGAGTTCGACGCTGTATTCGCCGAGCTTCGCGGCGGGCGGCAGCGTGAACTGCGTATCGGCGCTGTGGTCAGCGGCCCACGTGAGCGGCAGCTTGTACGTCTGGCCCGTGCCGAGATGGCGGATCGTCACGCGCGTCGGGTATTGCGACGGGAACGCGAGGCTCTGCAGCGTCTCGGTGCGGATGAAATGCTTCATCGACACAGTTTCGCCCGCGCGCAGCAGCGTACGGTCGAACACCGTGTGCGCACGCACGGTCGGCGCGCTGTCGGTGTCGGTCGGCACGTTGAAGCGCCACGATTCGATCCCGCGGTTCCAGCCCGAGCTGACGAACGCCATGTCGGGGCCCGTCTTCGGATCGTCGACGCGTGCCGACACGAAGTAGTCGTCGAAGCGCTCGGACGAACTGCATTCGTGCTTCGGCTCGAACGGCCCGTCGATCTTCAGCAGGCCCTGCGCGTCGGTCTTGCCGGCCGCGATCTCGTCGCCGTTGCAGTCCGACACGCGGATCTGCGCATTCGGCACGGGCTTGCCCTTGTCGAGCGTCGTGACCCACACGAGGTTGTTCTCGCGGCCCTGTTTCAGGTGCACGCCGAGGTTCGTGACGAGCACGGTGGTGCGCACGTACATGCTCGACGGCTTCGCGAGCAGCGAGCGGCCGAGCGCGGGTGACGCGAGTTCGAGCACGTAGAAGCCGGGCTTGTCGATCGGCACGCCGACGATCTCGAACGGGCGCAGCGTCTTCGGGTCGGCCTGCGGCAGCGTCAGTGCCTGCGCGCCGGGCTCGCCCTTGAGCAGCGACAGCGAGCGCACGTCGATGCGGCGGTCCTTCGCCGCGGGCTGCTTTTCGCCGGCCTGGAGCGGCACGTAGACGGGGTGCTGGCCCTTGCGTTCCAGCAGGCCGGGAATCTGGCTGTCGATCGAACCGGCCGTCATCGACCAGTTGTCGAAGCGGTCGACGGTGCGCATCCACTGGCGGATCGCGGTGTCGTTCTCGACCTTCAGGTTCGCGAATTGGGCGCCGCCCGCGTTGAGGCCCGCGATATGCAGGTCGGCCTCGACGTTGCGCAGCGTGACGGGCACGAGCGCGGGCGTATCGGGTTCGGCGAAGCGCTCGATGATCCCGAAGGTGCCCGACGAGAATTTCGCGAGCGGCGGCATCGGCGCGGTGCGCGTCGCCAGCGGGAACAGGTCGGCGTTGGACAGCGCGCGGTCGGTCACGTCGCGCAGGCCCGACGGCAGCTCGATCGTCAGGCCGGCCTGCGCGGGCAGCGGCGGGTTGAACGTGACGGTCGTCACTTCCTCGCTGTGGTCGTCGGCCGCGAAGGTCGGCGACAGCGAGCCGTCGGGGCCGCGCACCTTGATCGCCTCGGCGTTCTTGCGCGAGATCGGCGCGTTGAACGACAGCGTGAGCGGGCGCAGCGGCGTGCACGGCGCCTTCGCGTTCTCGCGTTCGCACGAGAAGCTCGCGGCGAACGGCGCGCGCACGGTGAAATCGAAGCGCCGTTCGGTTTCGTTCGCGATGCCGCTCGGGCTCGCGACCCCCTTGCCATACACGAGCTGCATCTTCGCGCTGGCCGGCAGCGCCTGCGCGCACGACAGCGTCAGCACGCGCGCGGCATCCTTCTTCAGCCCGAAATGATCGAGCAGCGCGTTGCGCGTATCGTCATCGGCGGCCGTGACGGGAATGCGGTTGCCGATACCGGCCGCTTCGCACCAGATGTTCGCGAGCGCCGAGCGCGGTTCGGCCGGGCCGTTCAGCTTCATCACGAAGACCTGCCGTTCCTCGATCTCGCGCGAGCCGGGGCGCACGTTCACCGGGAACGGGCCGCCCGTCTGGAACGTGAAGCGGCGCGGGCCGCTGGCCGCGTTGCCGGCGACCGAGCGCAGCGTATCGTTGAGCGCAACCGAGCAGCGCACGCCCGGCGGCAGGTCGTTTTCGAAATCGTAAACCCAGGTCTTGTCGTCGAGCCAGTGACCCTGGCCGCGTGCGGCGGTGGAATCGTTGCAGGTCACGCGCGCGGGATTCGGCGCGGAAGCCGAGCCGAACGCGACCATCGGCTCGTCGAACTTGACGACGCTCTGCCGGACTTCGGTGACGGTGCCCTGCGGCGATACGCTCACCGTGCGCGCCGCGCCCGCATGCAGCGACAGGGCCGCGGCGGCGCCGAGCACCGCGACGGCGCCGATGCGCCAGACGAGCCGCGTGGTGTGGTTGGTTCGATTCGTTTCGTTGTTGTACTTGTCGTGCTGCTTCATCGCTCGATTGCCCTCGGAGGGAAGCTTTCTGTTTGATTGCTGGCGATTCTAACCGACGGCCGTGCGGGCGCATCGCGGCACGCAGTGTGTCGCCGGCATGCGACACGCGTGTGTGCGCGCCGCAGATTTGTCGCGTCGGCGACACAAAAAGGCAGCGAAATGTCGATTATCTCGGATTGCGGAACATTTAATGGACTATAAAAAGATTGTTCGATCCGATTTGTGCGCGTACATTTCAGGTCCGCGCCAATGTTTGAGAAATATCAAGCGTGGTTTTCCCGAATCCGGTGTTCGAGAGAAGGAAACATGCACAACGACAACACCCCCCACTCGCGTCGCAATGGCGACGCAGCCGCAACCGGCATCACGCGGCGTCAATGGCTGCAGGGCGCACTGGCGCTGACGGCGGCGGGCCTCACGGGCTCGCTTGCGTTGCGGGCCCTGGCCGATGATCCCGGCACCGCGCCGCTCGATACGTTCATGACGCTTTCCGAAGCATTGACCGGCAAGAAGGGGCTGAGCCGCGTGCTCGGCCAGCGCTTCCTGCAGGCATTGCAGAAGGGTTCGTTCAAGACGGCCGACAGCCTGCCGCAACTCGCCGGCGCACTCGCGTCCGGCTCGCTGAATCCCGATCAGGAAGCGCTCGCGCTGAAGATTCTTGAAGCGTGGTATCTCGGCATCGTCGACAACGTCGTGATTGCCTACGAAGAAGCATTAATGTTCAGCGTCGTATCCGATACGCTCGTGATCCCTTCGTATTGCCCCAACAAACCCGGCTTCTGGGCCGAAAAACCGATCGAGAGGCAAGCCTGATGGCGGATACCGATACGCAAAAGGCCGACGTCGTCGTCGTCGGGTCGGGTGTCGCCGGCGCGATCGTGGCGCACCAGCTCGCGATGGCGGGCAAGTCGGTGATCCTGCTGGAAGCGGGCCCGCGCATGCCGCGCTGGGAAATCGTCGAGCGCTTTCGCAACCAGCCCGACAAGACGGACTTCATGGCGCCGTACCCGTCGAGCGCGTGGGCGCCGCATCCGGAATACGGCCCGCCGAACGACTACCTGATCCTGAAGGGCGAGCACAAGTTCAACTCGCAGTACATCCGCGCGGTGGGCGGCACGACGTGGCACTGGGCCGCGTCGGCGTGGCGCTTCATCCCGAACGACTTCAAGATGAAGACGGTGTACGGCGTCGGCCGCGACTGGCCGATCCAGTACGACGACCTCGAGCACTACTACCAGCGTGCCGAGGAAGAACTCGGCGTGTGGGGCCCGGGCCCCGAGGAAGATCTTTACTCGCCGCGCAAGGCGCCGTACCCGATGCCGCCGCTGCCGTTGTCGTTCAACGAGCAGACGATCAAGAGCGCGCTCAACGGTTATGACCCGAAGTTCCACGTGGTGACCGAGCCGGTCGCGCGCAACAGCCGCCCGTACGACGGCCGCCCAACCTGTTGCGGGAACAACAATTGCATGCCGATCTGTCCGATCGGCGCGATGTACAACGGCATCGTGCACGTCGAGAAGGCCGAGCAGGCCGGCGCGAAGCTGATCGAGAACGCGGTCGTCTACAAGCTCGAAACCGGGCCGGACAAGCGCATCACCGCAGCGGTCTACAAGGACAAGTCGGGCGCCGACCATCGCGTCGAAGGCAAGGTCTTCGTGGTGGCCGCGAACGGCATCGAGACGCCGAAGATCCTGCTGATGTCGGCGAACCGCGATTTCCCGAACGGCGTCGCGAACAGCTCCGACATGGTCGGCCGCAACCTGATGGACCACCCGGGCACCGGCGTGTCGTTCTACGCGAACGACAAGCTGTGGCCGGGCCGCGGCCCGCAGGAGATGACGTCGCTGATCGGTTTCCGCGACGGCCCGTTCCGCGCGACCGAAGCCGCGAAGAAGATCCACCTGTCGAACATGTCGCGCATCAACCAGGAGACGCAGAAGATCTTCAAGAGCGGCAAGCTGATGAAGCCCGAGGAGCTCGACGCGCAGATCCGCGACCGCGCCGCACGTTTCGTCGAGTTCGACTGCTTCCACGAAATCCTGCCGCAACCCGAGAACCGCATCGTGCCGAGCAAGACGGCCACCGACGCGATCGGCATCCCGCGCCCCGAGATCACGTATGCGATCGACGACTACGTGAAGCGCGGCGCCGTGCACACGCGCGAGGTCTACGCGACGGCCGCGAAGGTGCTGGGCGGCACCGAAGTCGTCTTCAACGACGAGTTCGCGCCGAACAACCACATCACGGGCGCGACGATCATGGGCGCGGATGCACGCGACTCGGTCGTCGACAAGGACTGCCGCACGTTCGACCATCCGAACCTGTTCATCTCGAGCAGCTCGACGATGCCGACCGTCGGTACGGTGAACGTGACGCTGACGATCGCGGCGCTCGCGCTGCGGATGTCGGACACGCTGAAGAAGGAAGTCTGACCGTGCGGAAATCTACTCTCACCTTCCTCGTCGCCGGCTGCCTCGCGCTGCCGGGTCTCGCGCGCGCGGCCGACGCGGCCGATCCGGCGCTGGTCAAGCGCGGCGAATACCTCGCGGTCGCGGGCGACTGCATGGCGTGCCACACCGCGAAGGGCGGCAAGCCGTTCGCGGGCGGCCTCGGGATGCCGGTGCCGATGCTCGGCAAGATCTACTCGAGCAACATCACGCCCGATCCCGATACGGGCATCGGCAACTGGACCTTCGACGACTTCGAGCGCGCGGTGCGCCACGGCGTGTCGAAGAACGGCGACAACCTGTACCCGGCGATGCCGTACGTGTCGTACGCGAAGATCAACGACGACGACGTGCAGGCGCTGTACGCGTACTTCATGCACGGCGTCGAACCGGTCAAGCAGGCGCCGCCGAAGAACGAGATCCCCGCGCTGCTGAGCATGCGCTGGCCGCTGAAGATCTGGAACTGGCTGTTCCTGAAGGACGGTGCGTACGAGCCGAAACCGGCGCAAAGCGCCGAGTGGAACCGCGGCGCGTATCTCGTGCAGGGCCTCGCGCATTGCAGCACGTGCCACACGCCGCGCGGCATCGCGTTGCAGGAGAAGTCGCTCGACGAGACGGGCGGCAGCTTCCTGTCGGGCTCGGTGCTCGCGGGCTGGGACGGTTACAACATCACGTCCGACCCGAATGCAGGGATCGGCGGCTGGACGCAGCAGCAGCTCGTCCAGTACCTGCGCACCGGCAGCGTGCCGGGTGTCGCGCAGGCGGCCGGTCCGATGGCCGAGGCGGTCGAGCACAGCTTCTCGAAGATGACGGAATCCGACATCGGTGCGATCTCGACGTACATCCGCACGGTGCCGGCGGTTGCCAGCGGCGACGCGAAGCAGTCGCGCTCGTCGTGGGGCAAGCCGGCCGAGGACGGCCTGAAGCTGCGCGGCGTCGCGCTCGCATCGTCCGGCATCGATCCCGCGCGGCTGTATCTCGGCAACTGTGCGACCTGCCACCAGATGCAGGGCAAGGGCACGCCGGACGGCTATTACCCGTCGCTGTTCCACAACTCGACGGTCGGCGCGTCGAATCCGACCAACCTCGTGCAGGTGATCCTGAACGGCGTGCAGCGCAAGGCCGGCAGTGAGGATGTCGGGATGCCGGCGTTCCGCTACGAGCTGTCGGATGCGCAGATCGCCGCGCTGACGAACTACCTGACCGGGCAGTTCGGCAATCCGGCCGCGAAGGTGACCGAGCAGGACGTCGCGAAGCTGCGTTGACGCGGCGCGCGACGGCGCGGCAGGGCAATATCGAAGAAGAGCGGCATCGAACAAGAGGAGGAGCACAGCACATCGGGCGGACCCCGATGCCGGTTGTTGCAGAGCGGGGCGGGCGGCGCAGGCGGCGGTCCGTCCCGATTCACAGGCAATCCGGTGCGCCAGCCGCGCATCGTTTTCGTTGATCGACACCATGACACCGAATCAACCGTTTCTCGCGTCCCAACGCGATGTGCTGCTGCTGCTTTCCCGCATCCTCCTCGTGATCCTGTTCGTGATGTTCGGCTGGAAGAAGATCGTCGACTTCCCCGGTACCATCGCGTTCATGGGCTCGGAAGGCGCGCCCGCGCCGATCATGTCCGCCGCGATCTCCGTCGTGATGGAGCTGTTCGTCGGGATCGCGATTCTGGTCGGCTTCCAGACGCGCGCACTCGCGTTGCTGCTTGCGCTGTATACGATCGGCACCGGCATCATCGGCCACCACTACTGGACGATGACGGGCGGCGAGCAGATCAACAACATGATTCATTTCTACAAGAACATCGCGATCTCGGGCGGCCTGCTCGCGCTCTGCGCGGCGGGTCCCGGACGTTTTTCGATCGATCGCGGATAAACAGACCCTGGGCGCGCGCATGGGGCACGCGTCGGATGGTCGAGACTCCGAGGGGGCATCATTTTGCGACTCAAACATTTCGCATGGCTGATTGCGGCCGCCACGCCGGCGGCCGCTTTCGCACAAACGAGCGTGACGCTGTACGGCCGTGTCGACGGCGGCATCGAGTACCTGAACCACATCGCGACGCCGAACGGCAGCAAGTCGCGCTGGGCCGCGGAAAGCGGCGACTGGGGCACCAGCATGTTCGGCCTGAAGGGCATCGAGGATCTGGGCGGCGGGCTGTCGACGGTCTTCGATCTCGAGACCGCGTTCCAGGTGATGAACGGCCAGACGGGCGGCGGGCGCATGTGGTCGCGGCGCGCGTATGTCGGCCTGAAGAGCAATACGTGGGGCCAGCTGCAGGCCGGCCGCAACCTGTTCATCGACAGCGACGGCGTGTGGGAATTCGATCCGTTCGTGCAGCAGGCGTTTTCGTCCGCGTCGCTCGTGCGCGGCCGCAACTGGCAGCAGACCAGCAACAACATCGAATATCACAGCCCGGTGATCGGCGGTTTCGACGTGCAGGCGCAATACGCGTTCGGCAACCAGTCGCGCGGCTTCAACTACGGCGCGGCCGACGATTTCGGCCGCTCGGACGGGATCATGATCTCGTACCACTCGCCGCTGCTCGACGTGCGCGGCATGTACGACGAGCTGCGCGACAACAACGGCAAGTTCAGCAACATCTTCACCGCGTCGCGCGAGTACTTCGTCGGTGCGAACGTGAAGGTGTCGAAGTTCAAGATCCAGGGCGCGTATACGCACTACCAGGCGCCGGACAGCCCGGCCGGTGTCGCCGATCGCGCCGATCACTACTGGCTCGGCGCGACCTACACCGCGACGCCGCAGTGGGCCGTGACGGGCGGCGGGTACTACGTGAAGGTCGGCGACGGCGGCGGCGATGCGTCGCACGATCCGTCGGGCCACGCGATGATGTATGTGCTCGGCACCACGTACAACCTGTCGAAGCGCACGTTCCTGTACGGCACGGTCGCGTACGTGCGCAACGGCGGCAACTCGAACTTCTCGCTGCTCGCGACGCCGCGCGACGCGACGTCGGGCACGAGCCCGCTGACGGGCGAGTCGCAGACGGGCGCGTATGTGGGGATGATGCATACGTTCTGAGCGGGGCGGTTTGCGCAGGGAAAGGCACGGGCGATGAAGGCCCGTGCCTTTTTGTGTTTACGGGGCTCGCTTCGATCGTTGCGGGACATGCTATTGGCATAGACGCATGATCGACTGTAGCGGGCAGGCTGGATCACTCTTAAATGCGACCTCGACCAGATTGCCAGCAGGTCCGACTGCGACACGCAATTCGTAAATGCGTGCAATGACATCAAGGGATGCATAGCTGATGCCGCACCTTGTTCGTCCGTCGTTTCGAAATCGGTATCGTGATCAGAGGCCGGAAGTCAATCGTTGCGCTATCAATCAAACGTGCTTGGTAAAGTCATATTCGTATAAGTTTTAACCGAATCGTGAATGCCAGGATGACCATCTCGATTTTTCATTTTTCGAAATAATTTCACTTATTTTTTCATAAATAGTATTCGAGATCGGCGACAACAGCATGGTTGGCCTGGCAAAAAAGCCGGTGAGGGTCGGCCTGGATCGCCGTGCTCCAAGTCTTGCCATCTCCTGGTGTCGTGATATTGGCGAGTTGTGCCTCGGTTCTGCAGGCGAGATTAATTTGCTTGCGTAATGAATATGAAATGCTTTAGCATTCGCCGTGCAACATTCCGTAATGAATATGAAATGTTGTAGCGGACCATCGGCTTAGTAGATATCTATCTCTAGCTAGCGGTTGCTCGATCCCAGGTTGACAAGGTGGATCATGAGGCTGTATGGCGGTTGTATGCCTATGGCTGGTTGTTGTTTTTCTGCAGGGAGGATTTGCTATCTCAATCAAATCTTCATTTTTTAAAGTAAGGAGAACTGAAAATGTCAAGCAATGATCTGCAGTCGAAGCTCAAAATTGAATCGGTAGCCAACCAGCTTAATCTCGATCGATTGAACAGCAGTCACGCAAGCTATGGCGATTTGATGGATGCCTTCGCCCGTGAGCTGACGTCCGACGAGATTCTTCTCATTTCTGGTGCGGCGAAGTCCGGTGGTTCCTATTGCGGGACTGCGTATGCGTAACTTGAACTAGCCGGCTAACCGGCTGATTCAGCTGCCAGATCTTCTTCTGGCAGCAGATGTCCAGTCAGATTCATCGAAATAATAAGGCGCCGCAGAAGGGCTGCGCGATTCAAGTTCATCCTTTAAGGGTGTTATTTGAATCGAGAGAAGCTCAATCGTTCGCCGGAATTCGTGCGCGCGTGAGACGTCGTGTCGGCTGCTTTTGCTTGATCACCGCTGTCAGGAACCTGTAGAGTTGAAATCCGATTCGTAAAAATGAAAATTAATTTCAAGATCAGTGCCGAGGAATTCAAGCAGAAGTATCAGGAGCGACTGCCGTTCATTATCAAGGGAGCGCTTGATACGTCAGGCGTTCGCTGGGCAGACATCAACGACATCATCTCCAGATGCGATCCTCAATCTGAAAACTTCCGTGTCTCGTTCCCGAGTGGAAATATCGACAAGGACAAGTACGTGCGCACGTACTTTCATGTCGGGGACGTGCGGCGCAAGCTGAACAAGCCGGCTCTCTACAGTTTCCTGCGGCAGGGTGGGACGTTGGTCGCGAATCATATCTATGATGAGCCGAGGTTCAACGACTATGCGAAGGACGTGGCGCAGTTTACCGGGCGCCAGACCGTCACGTCGGCCTATGTTGCATTCGGAAAGACGGATTCGTACCGCGAGCATTGGGATTCGAGAGACGTTTTCGCGGTGCAACTGAAGGGGCGAAAGCGCTGGGTCGTGTATGCACCTTCCTTCGAGGCGCCGCTGTACATGCATCAAAGCAAGTTCATCGAAGAAAAATATCCCTGTCCGGACGAACCATATCTGGATTTTGTCCTCGAGGAAGGCGATGTTTTTTATATTCCGCGCGGTTGGTGGCATAACGTCACGCCGCTTGGAGAACCGACGGTGCATCTTGCCATTGGTACGTTCCCCGCATTTGCCATCGATTATGCAAGATGGGTATTCCGGCAGTTGCCGGAGTGTATTCACGCGCGGATGGCACTTGAAAACCATGCGCAGGACAAGGAAACTATCCGCCTGCTTGCAGAGGCAATATCCGAACGCTTGAACGCCCCCGCCTGTTACCGCGAGTTCATGGAAGCGCACGTGGCGGACCAGATTCTCGAGACGCGACTGAATCTCGAAACGCTTGGCGACGCGAGCGTCGGTGCACTCGAACGTGATACGCAGATACGTCTCAACGTGTTGAGAAGCGATCTGTCGGACGAGTATTTCGTCACGAGCAACGGCAAGGTGTGGTTCCAGGACGAATTGCAGCTTCTCAAGGATTTTCTGACCGCGAATCCGCAAGTGAACGTTTCTCAAATTGAAGAGCAGTTTCCCGGTCACGCCCGTGCCGAGCTTTTCGAAGTTCTGCATTCGTTGGCAACGAATGAGACTATCGAAATTCTTTAAATAGTAGAGATTTCTTATCGGCGCAGATGGATTAATGCGCTGGATGCCCGCGGCATCCAGCGTGGCATTGTCCTGCCGCGCATCAGGAAAGTGTGTGAGATGAGGCCCGGATTCATGTTGATTTGGGTATTCGGCCGCGCAATCGATGATTGCAAGATAAACGTGGTGCGATTGTAGTGTACCGCTGCAAACAAGATGAAAACCGAGCTCCCCTATCCATTCGGTATTGATTTCATGAGGCAGAACAAGGTCTTCATGTTTTTCTGTCCTCCCGATTGTCTGGACGAAGATGGTCGCCCCGTGCTGGAGGGGCGATCGGTGTTGCACAAGCCCAATAGCGCGGCGTATCAGGCGTGTGCTTACCAGGACTCGCGAGCGGATACCCGCAAGCCGATCAATGTGGAATCGCTCCAGGCGCTGATGCGGCATCAGAATGAGGTGGTCGCGTTTATCCGGGAAATCGCTCGCCATCTGCGCAGCCGAAGGATCATTGGTGAAGGCGGGAACAGCATCGGTGACATGTATACGCTCGCTTACGTGTGCTACAAGTCGCCGGCAATCTATTTTGTCAGTCAAGTGTTTGGCGGGCAGGCCGGCGTGCCCGTGGTGTGCTCGATTGTCTCGCGCTTCTTTCATGGGCTGGTCAATCTGTTTGCCATCATGGCCCTTGAACATGAGGGCGATCTGGCTCGGATTGACCTGACGCCCGAGGAGATTTACCGCTACGCGGATGACGGCGGATATCTCATTGGCATGAATGAAGCGTGCGCCGCATCCAAGGCAACCATCGTCAAATACATCTCCATCGTCCGGCAAGCGCTGCTGCCTGACGGAGGTGCGGTCGAGGTTGCGGATGTTGTCCTGTCCGAACAGGAAATGGATACGGTGATTGAAGCGGCTCAGGTCATAACGAGTCTCGAATTCCATGGCCTGATCTACGAAACGGCGCGTTGTCGTTCCTGGCGACAGATCAATGAGAGTGACCCATCTCGCGGGAACTTGAAGGAGCCGCTTTCGCGCTTCGCCACGACGCATTGTCTGGTGGCCAGGAAGCTGTCGCTGGACGAGCGGCCCTTTGAGCATCTCCTCTTCAGGCGAGCCCGCAATCTGTCCGAGGCGCTGCTGAGCGATCGTGCGTCAGCGGAGCGACTGTTCGAATCGGCGAACGCGTACATCACGACGAGCGTTCGCGATACCGAGGCACGAAGCGCACATCGAGAGAGGCTCAAATCCGAGATGCTGCGGCTCATCGAGCGTCACCGGCGATTCGTTGCGCGGCATGTCACGGGAGATGGATACCTAACGGCTGATATGGACATCTTTTTTGGCCGTTGGCCGGAATAGCGGATTGATGATTTGTGTCGATGGACAAGAGAGAATTATTCAGGAAGGAAGCGCTGGAGGCGCGCAAGGAAGCGAGGAATCTCTATGGCGACGTCCTGCTGTTTCTTCCTCGGTCGTATAAAAAAATACTTGTATTGCTGCTCGCTTGCATCTTGTCTCTCCTGCTGGTCCTGATCTTCGGGTCCTATACGAGAAGAGTAGCGGTAAAGGGAGAGCTGTTCTCGACACTCGGCGCGATACCGGTATATCTGCCGAAGCCGGGAATCATCAACAAGTACTTCGTGAAGGAAGACGAGATCGTAAAGAAAGGCGCGCCGCTGTTCCTGGTGTCGACCGAAGTATTTGGCTTGGCCAACCGGGGAACCTCGACCGAGGCGATCAACCTGCTCAGCGAGCGAAAGGAACTGCTGCAGCGGCAGCTCGAGAGCGAGAAGGCGACTTACGCGCATAGCTTGAAGAACATCGAATATCAGATCCGCTCGAAACAGAACGAGCTGAAGCTGATTGGTGTGCAGATAAGAGAGGTACGGAAAAAGAATGAGTTGCTGTCGGCAAGCCTGAGGCGGTATGAGGCCGCGCGAGCCCAGGAGGCGATCTCCGAGGATGCGATGGCGGAGAAGGCGATTCTTGCGTTCAACAGCAGGATTGACTACAACGAGCGGCAAAGATTGTCGGAAACATTGAGTCGGGACATCTCGAATCTTTCCTTTGAAAAGGACAAGGAGGAGTCGGAGTTCGGGAAGCGTACTTTGTCGATCAAGGGCGAGCTGTTGGCGCTTGAAGAACAGATTCTGGCCGCCGAATACCAGAAGGGCGCCATCATCAAGGCGCCTGCATCGGGAAAGATCACGGCGATCCAGGGGGTCGACGGCTCCTACTACGACAGCACCAAACCCGTCTCGTTCGTGGTGCCTTCGCAGGCGGAAATCGAGGCCCGGCTTCTTGTTCCCGCCGCCGCCATTGGCTTCGTGAAAAAGGGCGACGTCGTCTATCTGCGCTATTCGGCATTCCCGTATCAGCAGTTCGGCCAGGGCAAGGGAATCATCCATTCGATATCCGAAACTTCCCTGATGCCGGACGAAATCGCATTGGGATCCAAGCTGTCTATAACGGAGCCGATGTATCTGGTGAAGGTTCGGGTCGAGCGGCAGTTCGTGACCGGGAATGGTATGCGCTACGCGCTCAAACCGGGATTGATGATCGATGCGGACATCATGGTGGAACGGCATCGAATCTATCAGTGGATCATGCGCCCGCTTTTCGCTGCATCGGAAAGAATCAAACAGTAAGCAATGGAAAAGAAGGCATACTTCGAACGTATATTCGGCACCCGATTCCCGACGGTCCTGCAGACTGAGTCGACGGAATGTGGTCTCGCGTGCGTGGCAATGCTGGCCAACTATCATGGCCACCACGTGACGCTGCGCGACCTGCGGCTCAAGTTTTCCGTGTCGCTGAAGGGAATCTCGCTTGGGTCACTGCTCCGCGTGTGCAAGCACAACGGCTTGTCGAGTCGACCGATCCGTACCGAAATTGCTGGTCTCGAGCAGATCAAGCTTCCGTGCATCCTGCACTGGAACTTCAATCATTTTGTCGTGCTGAGGCAAATCGGCACCGAGTACGCCATCATCGTCGATCCTGCATACGGCGAGAGAAAAATCGAGCTGGGAGACTTGTCCCGAGCGTTCACCGGGGTGGCCATCGAGGTATGGCCCGATCCGGAGTTCATCGTCATTGAGCCGCAGAAGAACATTCCCCTGAGTCATCTGATCGGCAATTTGCGGGGGCGGATGAGGGGGCTCGTCACGATCCTGTTTCTGGCTATCGGGCTGGAATTTCTTGTGGCACTTTCGCCCTATTACATCCAGCTGGTCATCGACAGTGCGATCGGCGCGAACGATCAGTATGTTATCGCCGCGCTCGCGATAGGCTTTGGCATGGTCTATCTGCTCAAGAACTTCATCGGCTCGGTGCGCAGCTGGTTCCTGATGTATCTGAGCACCAGCCTGAACGTTCAGTGGAAAGACAATGTCCTGGAGCACATGCTTGCGTTGCCGCTCGAATACTACGAGAAGCGGCACATGGGCGATGTGCTGTCCCGATTCGGCGCCATTGACTTCATTCAGCGAATGCTGACCACGTCATTCGTCGAATCCGTACTTGACGGTGCATTCTCCGTCGTCATCCTGCTCGTGCTGTTCATTTACCAGCCGTTGCTGGGCACCCTGGTTCTGGTCAGCGCACTGCTGTACATCGCGGTGCGCTGGCTGCTTAACGCGTCGATTCTGGGGGCGTCGAGAAATGAGATCGTTCATGGGGCGAAGCAAAGTTCCTACCTGCTCGAGACCATTCGCGGCATCCGGCAGGTCAAGCTCTATGGCCAGCAAGCAGAGCGTCGGCTTACCTGGATCTCGTTGTTCGTCAATCAAACGAATGCCAAGATCAAGACGCTGAAAATCGACGTTTGGTTGAAGTTTGCCAGGACCTTGATCTTTGACGTCCAGAACATCGTGGTGGTCTGGTGCGGTGCAGTCCTGGTTATTGATCGGGAATACACGGTGGGTGCACTGATTGCCTTCCTCGGATACAAGCTCCTGTTCGAAAGCCGCGTGATTGCGCTCATCGACAATGTGTTTGTCATTCAGAACATGCAGCTCCAGGCCGACCGGCTCGGCGATATCGTGCTTTCAAGGCCGGAGGAAGCGCGCGGTGGCCTTGAATGCGATATCACCAGGTTGTCTGGCAGTCTCGAGTGCAAGGACCTGTTCTTCCAGTATTCGCTATTCGAACGAAACGTGATCGACGGATTGAACTTCAAGGTCGAGGAAGGCGAGTCGGTGGCCATCATCGGGCCTTCGGGATGCGGCAAGTCGACGATTTTCAATGTCATTCTAGGCATCTACCAGGGGGCCAAGGGGCGAATCCTCATTGGCGGGGAGGATGTCGAGTCTATGAGTGTGGAGAAGGTCCGAAGCGTATTCGGAACCGTGCTGCAGGATGACATCCTGTTTGGCGGATCCATCGCGGAAAACATCTCGGGATTCGATGTGCGTCCGGATCATGAGTGGATCGTCAGGTGCGCGGCAATGGCCAACATCGGGGATGAGATAGACGCGATGCCGATGAAGTACGCGACTCTCGTGGGCGATATGGGCGCGGTTCTGTCTGGTGGTCAGAAGCAGCGCATTTTGCTGGCGCGAGCGCTTTACAAGCGTCCGAAGATTCTGTTGCTGGATGAGGCGACCAGTCATCTGGACGTGTCGAACGAGAAGGCGGTGAATCGGGCGATCAAGTCGCTGAAGATCACGCGCGTCATCATCGCCCACCGTCCGGAGACGGTCCTGTCCGCGGACAGGATCCTGCTGATGAAGGACGGAAAGATCGATTCGATTCTCACGCCGGCGGAGGCCATGGCATTGCTCGAGACCATCAATGGATCTTCGGAATAGCCGGGCTCATGGTGGCAGGCAATTGTTCGGTTGGTGTTCGTGCGAGGGGGCTTTCTCCGTGTACGCAGTATCTCTCTTCAAGGTGGCGTGATGTCGAAACCGTGGTTTGCAATCGGGTCCTGCGCATGATTGTGCTGTGTGCAAACAAAGATTTGCATTGCAAGGAATGACATGAGAAACACGCCTGTTCCTGGCAAGCGTCGTCGCGACCTGGTCGATTGTTCCGGGCAGATCGCCCGTTCGTGGCCGAGGCATTGCGTCGTTGGTGCATTGATCTCGGTAAATGCCATGTTGGCCGGTTGTGCGGGCAGTGCGTATGAACGCCCGGCGGTCGACATACCGGCTCGGTGGACACGTGAGAACACCGTGGACACGCGTTCGCGTACGGATGCCGCGCCCTGGTGGACGCGTTTTGGCGATAGCCAACTCAATCGGCTCATTGCAGCGGCGGTGTCGCGCAACAACGATCTCGCCACCGCTGCTCTGAATGTCCGGAAGGCCCAACTTCGCGCCGGACTCGCGGGAGATCCGCTCCAGTTAGGGCCCGAGGCTGGCATCAATGCCCGGCGCGAGTTTCGCCTGGATAGCGGTGCGACGGCCTGGGACAACAGCAGCGTAACCCGCGGGACCGTCAATTACACGATCGATTTGTGGGGGCGACTCGAACAGGAGCGGAACATCGCTCAATGGGCGCTCCAGGCGTCCGAGGCGGACCGCGAAGCCGTGCGCCTCAATGTGATCGGAACCACGGCGGACCTTTACTGGAGACTGGCGTACATCAATCAGCGGTTGGCCTCCGAAGAGCAGAGCCTGGCGACGGCGTTGCGCACGCAACAACTCGTACATGCCCAGAATCTGGCGGGCATCGTATCTGCGCTCGAGCGGCGGGAAGCGGAGCAAACTGTTCTTACGCAAAAGAGCAGCCTGTCGCAGTTGCGACAAACCCAGGTTGAGACGCGCAACGCGTTGGCTATTGTGTTCGACGCGGCGCCCGGCAGCAATGTGCTGGAGGAGGTGCTCGGGCAGGAGCCCCCCGCGTTGCCGACGGGCGCGTTGCCGGTCGTGGATGAGGGGCTGCCGGCGGACCTTCTGGGACGGCGGCCAGATCTTCGCGCCGCCGAACTCCGATTGCGTCAGAGTCTCGCCAGGGTCGATGTGGTCCGTACCAGCTATTACCCGACGCTGTCATTGACCAGCGCGGTGGGAGCGAGCAGTACCTCGCTCGGCAGTCTGCTGGCGAACCCTGTAGCGATTCTCGGCGCCGGATTGAACCTGCCATTTCTCGATCTCAAGGCAATGCGCGTTGGAACGAGAGTCGCACAGGTCGAGTACGAGTCTGCGGTCATCGGATTTCGTCAAGCACTCTATCGGGCCTTCGCGGACGTGGAAAACGCGTTGTCGGCGCGAATTCGCCTGGCAGAACAAGCCGAGCTTCGGGCGCGGAACCTGACCGCCGCGCGCGAGGCCGAGCATCTCTATGAGATTCGTTACCGGACGGGCGCAGTTGCGCTGCGTATGTGGCTCGATGCGCAGGAACTGCACCGCACCGCTCAACTCCAGTTGGCGCAGACTCGCCTGAACCAATTGCAGAATTTCGTCACGCTCTATCAGGCGGTTGGCGGCGATACCTTGAAACCATGACGATCAACGTGAATGAATCATCATGAGGATACCGAATTTAGGTTCAGGAAAATCGAGATCGGCAGCAAGGATTCGCCGATTTCGCGAGGAAATGCCGTGCGCCTTGCTGCACCAGAAGGATCACGGGAACAACGAGCCGTCCGGTATCGCGGATGCCGGTGGAATGACAATCATATCGACAGGAATCGGAAATTGAACACCGCTGGCGTACACATCATCGCTGAGCTGAGCGATTGCGACTTCTCCTGCCTCTCCGACGCGGTTCGCGTCGAGGATGCGTGCAAGCAAGCAGCGCTGCACAGCGGGGCCACCGTCTTGTCCGTCAATCGCCACCGATTCAGCCCTGTCGGCGTGAGCATCCTGGTCTTTCTGGCCGAGTCTCATCTATCGGTTCATACATGGCCGGAGGAAGGCTATGCCGCCGTGGATGTTTACACATGTGGTCCTTCAACCCGACCACATAAGGCCGTCACGTTTCTCGCGCGGTTTTTGAAGGCGAACAACATTCACCTGCGCTGTCTTTCGCGCGGGAAAAAAATCAGCGATCGCGAATACGAATCGGAAGAATTTGTACTGGAAAGCGCCAAGCGGGGGCAGACGCGTACCTTTGACGCGGATGCTCACTTTGACTTCAGTGCGGGCCGAATCGGATGAAGCGCAAGCCTTTCCGTTTCGCATGGGAGACCAACTGCAGATGAAAAATATATCAGTTGTATTCGACTGGGACGGCACGCTTGCCGACACGGATTTCCTGATCGACGCCGCTATCGAATACGTACTCGGTCGGCGGGGAGCGGCGGCGCTGTTGGACGATGTGGCGCCCATCATGTACCGCGCGCGTCAGGAGGGCTTGCTCTTGCGGTCCATCCGGATTCCGGTGGACCAGCGGCGCGAAATCATCACGGAGATCGGGGATACGTTCAAGCGACTCGACAGGGAGGCGGCACTCTTCGAAGGCGCGCGGGAGCTGCTTCATGAACTGGGCAATGCGGGAGTTCCCATTGGCATTGTCACGGGACGGGACCGTGCGTCATGGACGGCTCAGGTGAGCCGGCTGTTGCCGGAAGTGCGCTTCGATGCGTCGATCTGCCGGCATGAGTCTGCGCTGAAACCCGATCCACATGGGTTGAGGAAGGTACAGGACGTACTGGGCGTCGAGCAGATCATTTATGTCGGAAACACCGTTGCCGACCTGGAATGTGCCGAGGCCGCGAACGCACATTTCATCGCGGTCAACGTCTGTACGCGTGCGCGTGAGCCGTTGATCCAACGCGACGATGTGGTTGCGAGGCAAACATTTCATCAAATTCGCGCTGATATCCACCAGCTCATCGAGACGATGGAGCGGATGTGAGACGTATGCGTCGCTCGAAGTGTCGTGGGGCGCGTGAATGTTCGAGCGTTGTTGAAACCCCGTCTCGGACGGGATTTTTGTGAGACACCGGGCAAGAAGTCATGTCGATACAGTCTTTGGATCACGTTATAAATCATGCATTGGCCGAGCTATTGCGACATTGCGCGGAGAGTAGTCAGACCGCGCTCTTTGTCCTTGTTGGCGGGTCGGCGGCGGAGGGCTTTGCGGTCTGTACCTCGGACATCGATCTGGTGCTGGTGCACGCCGACGAAAGAACGATCCGTACGAGGCAATTCGTAGTGGGTAACCGGCGCGTGGAGGTCACGATCTACAGTCTGGAGGAATTCCGGGCCGTCGTGAGTTTGACGCGTCAAGGATGCACGGGTCCCACCTTCTTTCGTCAACTGGATTCGCGACGGCGCCTCTTGTTCTCGAAACCGATCTTCGGTGAGGACCGGTACAGGGGGGAAATGGAGAGCGCCAAACGCCAGGACTTCACGGATGACCTGGTGGCGTTTCAAAGAACGGCACTGTTGAAGAGTTTTTCCGATCTGGTCGGTGGTCTTCGCGAAGACTTGCATGAAGATGATCTGAGAATCCGAGCCAGAGGCTATCTCGAGTGCAGTGTCGATGCCCTGTTGACCTCGATCGGAGACTACTACTTCCGCGACAAGTGGAGAGTCGCGCGCGTTCGAAGAGGCATGGTCGGCAGCGTACTGGGTCCAATGCGCGAGCCCGTGAGTTCGCTGCTTTCCGGCCGCCCGCTGCCAGGGACGGTATTTCTGGACACGTTTCTTGAACAGGTATTTTCCTGTTCCGCAATGTGCCAGTACCTCGCGGTCTTCAGTGCGTTCAGTTTCGAGTATCTGCTGGCGGACGATATCGAGACATGCATGGCACGGTGCTCGGCATTGCGGACCCCTTTGCTGGTCGTCGGGCAAGGCGCCGACGTACTCGTGAGATCAAGTACGTCCACGTTGCAGCTCGCGCCTGCATCGGCGAACGCGCTGTGCTTGAGCGCATTGGGGTTGAATACCGCGCGCGTTGGCGAGCTCGCAGGAAAGATGGCGAGTGAGGAACCAGGTGGAGAACAGGTGGAAGCAATTCTTATGAATCTGTCGGTCGTCCTTGCAAAGCTCGGAATCGGGTAAATAAAAATCGGGCCGACGAATGGGGTATCGATCCCGAAACGGTTGTCGCATCTTGGCTTGATGACCGGTCGAGATTGACGACTCCCGTTAAGGATCTCCGAGTATTCATTCAAATCAATCGAATTCTGTCATGAAGATACTTGTTACCGGTGGCAACGGCTTCATTGGGAGGCACGTCGTCAAGGCGCTGTTGGATGATGGTCATAAGGTGGCGATACTTGATCGAAAGATCAAGGCTCAGCCGAATGATGTGTCTCCCCACATCGAGTATGTGTACGGATCCATTACCGATGCAGCCGCGATACATGAGGCGATGTCCGAGGTCGATGGATTCGTTCACCTGGCCGGCGTGCTGGGCACGCAGGAGACTATCAAGAACCCGGCGCCTGCGGTGCACACCAATGCAGTCGGCGGGCTGAACCTGTTGGAAGCGGCGGCGCACTATTCAGTGCCGGGCGTCAACATCACCATTGGAAACTGGTGGATGAACAACGCCTACTCCATTACCAAGAACATGACGGAGCGATTCGTCCACATGTATAACAAGGAGCGGGCGACGAGAATCTCGAATGTGCGAATCGTCAACACGTATGGGCCGGGCCAGTCCGTCGCAGCGCCGTTCGGTCAGAGCAGCGTCAGGAAGATCATGCCTTCGTTCATTTGCCGGGCGCTGACCGGGCGGGACATCGAAGTGTACGGGAGCGGCGAGCAGGTATCCGATATTGTCTACGTGGAGGATGTCGCTCGCATCATCTCGCTTGAACTTGCGTCGGTAATGGCAAGTGGTCCGAGAGAATATTGTCTTGAAATCGGCTCCAGGCGTCCAAGCACGGTCCTGGAAACGGCGATTCTGGTTCGGGATATCGTTGCCGACCTGGGGCTGGCAAAAGTCAACATCAAGCATCTGCCCATGCGCCCGGGAGAGCACGACAACGCGGTCCTTTCCAACGAGGGGGCGGACCGTCTGAGCTCAGCTGTCGGCGCGCTCATGACCACGGAGAAAAACTCGATCCTGCTGTCGGTTACGACCAGTTCGATGATCCGGTCGCTTCGGAATGTCGTGTCGGCCAATCTGTCGACCCTGGATCATCTCGATGTAGATATCGACAGACTTACGCCTCCGGAAGTCGGCATCGCGCATACCGTCAATTACTATTTTAACCAGAAGGGTGTTGTCTGGGACGACTACAGGTAAGTCTGCGATATGAGTCGAAGCACACTTATTCTGGATCTGGATAACACGATCTATCCGGAATCGTGGGGATTGATGAATGTTATTTCAAATCGCATGGTTCAGTTCGTCCGCATGAAATTCCAGGGTGAAGAGGTGGAGTTGCGCGGGCTGATCGAGAGCTATCGATCGAGATACAATTCGATTTCCATCGGTTTTATGAATGATAACCGCGCGGATTTCGATGATTTTATTCTCTACTCACATGAAATTGATCTGAGTCCCTATGCGTCGGATGCGAGCCTCGGTGGGCTTCTCGCGCTGTCGGGGTTCCGGAGGAAATTCATTTTCTCCAATGCGCCCAGGGTTCATGTTGTAAACGTGTTGAAGAAGTTCGGGCTGACCGATGCTTTCGATGGAATCGTATGCATTGAAGATGTGGGATATCGATATAAGCCCAGCGCGACGGCATTCGACGTATTTTACGCAATCACAAAATCGGACCCGTTCGACTCGGTCTTTGTCGATGATTGCATGTGCAACATCGAGACGGCGAGAACGCAGGGAAATTACACGGTACACATCAGCGAAGCGCTCGAGGGCGGGGGGCAGTCAGATGAGATGCATGGGTCGCTCGCTGATTTTCTATTGAGTCGTTGCAGAGAAAGAAAGGAATAACCATGACGTACACGCCATTGCCTCCCCATGCCGCCGCGGAGAAGATCCAGCAACTTGTGGCGGCGCGAGGGACGTTGACTCGTTCCGAGCTGGTGTTTTTCGGAGGAATGACCGATGCCGCGGTTCAGCGTGGTATCGGGTATCTGCGAGAGAACGATGGTGCGGGTGGGAGCCAGCTTCACGATCGGCCGGACGTGCTCGGGCTGGTGGAGGATTCCGGTGTTCGAAACCATCTCAAGGTTGGCATCGCGCCACTGATCGACGATCTCGGCACATACGAACGCGCATTGAAATTCCTGGAGGCATTTTTCCAGGAGGTTTCCAGCCCCGACCATCGCTTCAATCAGAATTTCGTGACGCCGGATACGAGTGTGCGGCGCATCATGTATGCCGCGACGCGAGACACGTTGAAGGGCAAGCGGCTCTATTTTCTCGGGGATGACGATCTTACGGGAGCGGTTGCGGCCTATCTTTACCCGGAGGCGGAGGTGTTCGTCATGGACATCGATGCCCGGCTTCTATCCAGCGTCGAGGCATGCGCAAAAAAATATGGCCTGGGCAATTTGAGGACCATCGTGCACAACGCCTTTGACGAGCTGCCTTCGCATTTGCATAAGCATGCCGATGTGGTGTGGTGCGACCCGTCCAAGGCAGTTCTCGATGTTTTTCTGAGAAATGCCTCCGCCCTGATCGGCGATGAAGGTGTCGTGTATACCTTTGCCCAGCCGGAATACCTTCCGGTGAGCCGAGTGTTCTTTGATGTCATGCTGAAGTACGGGATGATTGCGACCGACATGATTCCGCGCTTCAATCAGTATTGCGCGAGCGGGCAGCATTCGCGGATTCGGGCACACGCTGACGGATTTGAATTGGCGTTCACGGAAAGCCTGGTTCGCCTGATCAAGTTGCCGAATTGAAGTGACGTGAGCTCGCCATGATAATTTCGATCGACGGGTTGCCGGGAACCGGCAAGACTACGCTGGGCATGCGACTCAGCAGGCGATACGACGTTCCCTTCTTGCCGGAACTTTGCCTGCCGAGCCTGAATCGGGCCGACTACGACGAAGGCGCATTCGTGAAGAACGACATGCACAAGATTCGCCGTGCGAGAAATCTCGGGCGTGCAATTCTGGATCGATCGTTTTGTTCGACGATCGCATTCAAGATGGCTGCAACTCAGCGAATCGATGAGGCGAGTTTCCACGATTTCCACCACGCGTTTTACGCGAGTGAACGCGTTGCCCCTGATCTCGTCGTCATGATCATGTCCCCGCCCCATGTTTCGTCGATCGGGCTTGCGAAACGCGGGGACGCGGGATTGTTCACTCAAGCGTTTCTGCAGGCCTGGTGGCATGGTTTTCAGCGTGCGGCACGCGCGCTGGAGTTGAGTGGCGTTCCGGTGCGCTATGTGCCTTATTCAAAGACCCCTTTTTACAGGAGTGTTGTTCGTGAATCAAAAAAGTGAGCTGAATATTCGTGTGTCCGCCAAGGCCATTGTTATTCATCAGGATCGTCTCCTGTTGATTCGGTACAAGTCGGATTCGGATGAGTGGTACACGTTGCCGGGAGGCGGCCAGTTGTTCGGCGAGAAGCTGTCGGAGACGCTGGTCCGGGAATGTCTTGAGGAGACCACGTTCCTGATCGAACCCGGCAAGCTGGTATTCATCCGGGAGTATATCGGCGCAAATCACGAGTTCGCGGAATTCGATGGCGATACGCACCAGATTGAACTGATGTTCCTGGCCTCCCTGGCCAGCGAAGGCACGAATCTCGATGACCTGGAGATCAGTGCGGACCGAGATCAGGTGGGGGCGCAGTGGATCAAGCTGGAAGACGTGACGAACGCACCGCTGTTTCCCGCCGCCCTGCGCAGCCTGATTGCGGAGAAGCAGTTCACCGCTGGCGCATCGATCTATCTGGGCGACGTGAACTGAGACCGGAACATGAAGATTTGCATCGTAGGCCCTTCAGGAGCAGGGAAATCGACGATCTCAGGGGAATTGGCGCGCAAGTTCAATGTCGCCACGTACGAATTCGACGATATCTATTGGGACTTGAGCGGGGCGGAGTTTGTGAAAAACTCGGATGAGTCGATGGCGGCTGCGATCGAAAAGATCATCGAGAAGGACAGCTGGTTCGTCGAAGGTGCATATGACAAGCGGATGTATCCGCTGCTCGTCGAATGTTCCCTGATCTTGAAGGTAGAGGTTTCGTTCGGCCTGAGAGCGATACGCTTGATCAAGCGCTTCATTCGTTCATCCATGACAGGCAAGCGGCCGAGGGAGACCCTCTGGAATACCGTCCATTTGGTCAAGTTCTCGTATAGCTTTGACAAGCGGCTCAGCGAATTTCTGTCGGAGGACGCGGCGCTCTCCCGGAAAGTCGTTTCCGTTCACGACACGCCGTCGTGCATTAGAGCGATGCATACGATGGGTCTTTGCTGACGCGATTGCCATATATGAATACGTTCGCGCTTTATGTGCCGTTGATCGTGCTGTGGCTGAGAACCGTGATGAATATCGCGTGGCTGGTTCGACTGGGACGGGAGACTTCGTATCGGATGGGCCGGGATGCGACGGCGCCCAGTGCAAGCGATGGGGTGGCGAGGCTGTTCATCGTCACGCCGGCGCTGAACGAACAGAACCACATCGGCGATTTTTTGGCTCACGTCTGTGAGCGCTTGACATCGCATGCTGGGCTGGTTTCGCGCATGGTCGTCGTGTGCAATGACAGCGAGACAGGCGATTCATCGTCGACGTCGGGTCCGTACACCTGGGATGCCGCCATCCATGCCCTTGGCGTGTCCGGGGCGTCGGCAATCTCGTCCAAAGTCGATGTCATCCGATACTCGGGAAAAGCCAGACGGCCGGGGCAAATCAACTTCGCTTGCGATTTCTTGCGCCGGAATCACGGTCTTGCTTCGCATGACTTCGTTCTTTTGCTGGATGTCGACGCGATTTTGGACAAGAACTTCTTTTGTGCCGTGGCGGATCATGTGAAATATTCGCGGGCCGATCTTGCACAGGTTCAGTCCATCTATGTTTCCGACGCAAACCGGAGGCATTACGATGCCGCCGCCGCTCAATGGCAGAACTATTTCATGTTGTCGCGCGAGCGCACCAGATTCATGAGAAGAGAGCGTCTCAATGAGGACGATTTGGCGCTGAATGGGTATTTCTGGTACACGGCGAATGGTGTTGTCATTCGCTATTCCCTGATTGAGGAGGTAGGTGGTTTTTTTGAAAACTGCGCGGTTGACGATCTGTCGACTTCAGGCATGTTTTGTGCGATGGGGTGCCGTGTCGCCCTGCTGGATACATTCTTGTCCGTCGAGCAGGTGTCGGGTCCAACCGCGGATTTAAAACAGAAGATTTTCTGGTGCTCGTCTTATGTGGAGATGTTCCGAATGCTGGGTTCGCGGGTGCTGGGTGGAAAAGCCGGCATCGGATACATCGCATTTCGCATATCGCACTTTATCGTCTGGATCTTGCGTGCACCGGTAATTTTGGGGTTGGTTATGGCTTGTGCCATGGATAGTCGGCACATCGGTGCTTGTGCTTTGTCATATCTTGCGTATCTCGTCTCATCGTACGCGTTCCCTTTCGTCTTCCTGCCTCGGACCAGGGGGGGGCTACGGATGAGGTCGGCGCGCGGTCTGCTGTGCCTGGCACTTTATCCTCTGGTGCAGTCGCTTGTCCCGTGGATGATGGTTGCGAAGAGAGGGGCGCTTCGCTTATGTGGTTCTAGTGTCTTGGGTTCGCCAAAGAAATCTGCGGGAGTGTGATGTCCGAAATATTTGAAGTGGTAAACTCAGCGGTGGCACGCTGCGCTCATGGTTCCGATGTGGATGCGTCCGGGGTGAGCATTGCCGTGAAATGCGAGCGTCCGGAATTCATCGATGCGTTGCGAGAGTATTTCTTTGTTCCGTGTCCGCCTCATTGCAAGGAGTTTCCGTTTGTTGGCGCGGAACTGATTTATTGCCACGGAGATGATCTATTTTTTAAGGTGCTGGACATTGCGTCGAGATTTCGGGTGGTCGAACGCATCGAATTTCATCCGGATAACTTCTATGAAGTGATTTACAGGGACGAGTTCGGAGAGGTGCTGGAGTCGCGAGGCGGGATACGACATCTGATCATTCGCTCCTCGTCACGACGGCAATACTGCATTATCACGCCCGGCTTCAAGGAGGGTGTTCTCGAGTTCCAGAAGCCCGGTATTCGATTGATCCGCGAAATCGCGTTTCGTGCGCATCAGTCGGTGCGATATTTTCCGCTGCATGCATCCGTAGCGGGCACGGGATCCAGGGGGTTTCTGTTTGTCGGGGATAGCGGCGCCGGAAAAACCACTTTGGCGGCCGTTGTGTCGGCGATGGCGAATGAGGGCACGTTTGTCAGCTCGGATATCGCGTTGATTCGGCACGATGGCAAGGGTGTCGATTCGATAGGCTGGCCTGGTGGAGGGATATCGGTCGGCCTGGGGACGCTCGACTGCCTTCGCGCCACCGTTTCCGTGCCGCAGCCCGAGAAGGTGTTCCTGCACGAGGAGGGGTACGTAAAGAAAGGCAAGCGCCTGGTGACGCCGGCCGAATTCTCCGAGATGCTGGGGGTGCGCGTGGGCGTCCGACAGCGTATCGATGCGATTGTCTTCCCGAAAATCACGCCTGAGGAGGAATCCTTTCAAATCGAACCGCTATCGTCCGAGCGCGCTTTCGAACTCGCATCGAGTCAGTTGCGGGATTCGATTTCCGATACGTACAGATACGGGTTGGTCGACTTCATCGAAGAGGATATGGAAATCGTTAACACGCTGGCATTAGCGGATCTCGCCGCCGCGACGAGTGCGGTGCCCGCGTACGCAGTTCGGGGGCACCCCGTTGCAATCGCACGTTATCTCGTCGGCGATCCGATCTTGAATTCGAGGCGTTGATTTAACGTGCGTTGTAGGGCGTGTGCCAGAGAGAGGCCACTTTTCCGCGGACTTTATAAGATTGGGGCCTCCTCGACAAACTTGTGGTCTGGTGAGTGCGGTATATCAGAACCCGCAAGCGTCGGTGGTCGTCAGCGTTGCGAACGGGCCGTCGAGCGTTGCGTTGTGATGCGCGACGATTCGCTCGGCCGGCAGCGCCGGCGTGTCCATGCAGGTATGTGCATCGGCAACGAGCACCGCGCGAAAGCCGAGATCGGCGGCCGCGCGACAGGTCGTATCGACGCAGTACTGCGTCTTCATGCCGGTGACGACGAGTTCGCCGATGCTGGCCGCGCGAAGCCATTCGGCGAGGCGCGTGCCCGCGAAGCAGCTCGGGCGGGTCTTGTCGAACACGGTGTCGCGCGCGGGATCGATCGCGAGTTCCGGCAGCAGCGCGGCGAGCGGCGAATCGGGCGCGATCGGCGAACCGGCGGGTCCGGTGTGACGCACGGCGAACACCGGCGCACCGCCTTCGTGCGCGCGGCCAATCAGCCGATTGATGTTGGCGAGCACGCGTGCGCCGTCATGCGGGCGCTCCGGGCCATGAAACAGCCCGACCTGCATGTCGATGACGAGCAGCGCGCGTTGCGGGGAAAGGACTTCGGACATTGCGTTTCTCCTGAATGACCGGTACAGGGACGGAGAAACGACAAGACCCCGTCCGGAACCGGCGGGGCCTGTGAGGAATCGGTGGCGCTACGACCTTGCGCGCACTCGCCGCACGAGCCCGCCGAAGGCGGTCGTGCGCGTGGTTGTCGAAAGGGTGGTCGTGGCGCGGTGCATGGAGCGATCATGCCCGATGCGCGTGCGCTGCGTCAATTGCGCACCGCGCATCGACCGTCGTTCAATCGAGTGCCTTCCCGGCCTTTTCGTCCATGCAGCGGATGGCGAGCAACGTGCACGCGCCGCAGCCGATCGCATACCACGCGGGGGCATTCGGGTTGCCGGTCGCCGCGATCAGCCACGTGACGAAGAACTGCGCGAAGCCGCCGAAGATCGCGACGCCGACGCTGTACACGAGCGCGCCGCCGGTCGCGCGCACCGCACGCGGAAACAGTTCGCCGAGCACCGCGCCGGTCGCGCCGACGTTGATCGCATGCACGATCGACAGCGCCGTGATGATCGACAGCAGCGACGCGGCGCCCGGCCAGCGGTTCAGCGCGATGAACGCCGGGTAGACCGCGGCCATCAGCACGATGCGGGTCCACCAGATGATCCGGTTGCGCCCGTAGACGTCGGACAGGTGGCCGCCGATTGGCGTCACGAGCATCAGGATCGCACCGGCGACGCAGCCGGCCGTCATCGACAACCAGGTCGGCAGGTGCAGCACCTGCACGCCGTAGATCGCCATGTAGAACACGATGATGTAGTGGATCGACGTGCCGCCGATCGTCACGCCGAGCCCCGCGAACACGGCCTTGCCGTGATGGCGCAGCACGTCGGCGAGCGGCAGCGACGCGACCGGCTCGTCATGCGCGGCGGCGGGCGCGGCAGCCGGCACCTCCTCGACGGTGCGGCGCAGCCGGTAGCCGAGCGGCACGAACAGCGTGCCGATGATGAACGGCACGCGCCAGCCCCAGCTTTCAAGCTGCGCGGCAGTCAGCGTCGACGTCAGCGCGACGCCGGTGAGCGCGCCCGCGAGCGCGGCGAGCCCCTGGCTCGAGAACTGGAACGATGCGTAGAAGCCGCGGCGGTGCTGTGGCGCCTGCTCGAGCAACAGCGTGGTCGATGCGCCGACTTCGCCGCCCGATGCGAACCCTTGCAGCAGGCGCGCGAGCACGAGCAGCAGCGGCGCGACGATGCCGACCTGCGCGAAGGTCGGCGCGACCGCGATCGTTGCGGTGCCGAGCGCCATCAGCAGCAGCGTCAGGATCATGGCCTTCTTGCGGCCGGCGCGGTCGGCGTACATGCCGATCACGAGTCCGCCGAGCGGACGCGTGACGAAGCCGACGCCGAAGCTCGCGACCGCGAGCATCAGCTGCCCGAACGACGAATGCACGGGAAAGAACAGCTTGCCGATCAGGATCGCGAAGAAGCTGTAGACCGTGAAGTCGTAGAACTCGAGCGCGTTGCCGACGGCGGCGGCGGCGATCAGCCGGCGCTTCTTCGCGGCGGCGTGTGTATCGGGCGGCGTGCCGGCGAACGACAGGGCAGACGTTTCCATGGGGTTCCCCCGGTAAGCGCGAAACTGCGTGGTGAAGGGCCGTCAGGCCGCGAGCCAGGCTTCGGCGACGCGAACCCAGTAGCTCGCGCCGATCGCGAGGATGTCGTCGTTGAAGTCGTAGCCGGGGTTGTGCACCATGCAGCCGCCCTTGCTGCCGATCCCGTTGCCGATGAACGCGTAGCAGCCGGGGCGGGCCTCGAGCATGAACGCGAAATCCTCGCTGCCCATCAGCGGCGCGGCGTCGGTTTCGACCCGCTCGGCACCGAGCATCTGGCGCGCGATGTCGGCCGCGAACGCGGTCGGTTCCGCGTGATTGACGAGCACCGGGTAGCCGTAGTCGTAGTCGACGTCCGCCGTGATGCCGAAGCTTTCGGCCTGGCCTTTGACGAGTGCTTCGATGCGGCGTGCGAGCAGCGCGCGTACATCAGCGTTCAGCGCGCGCACCGACAGCTTCATCACGACGGTTTCGGGAATGATGTTGAACGTCTCGCCGGCCTGCACGCTGCCGACCGTGATCACGGCCGCATGCTGCGCGTCGACCTCGCGCGCGACGATCGTCTGCAGTGCGACCATGATGCTGCCCGCGGCCGACATCGGATCGCGCGCGAAGTGCGGCATCGCGCCGTGGCCACCGACACCGCGCAGCGTGATCGTCACGCGGTCGGCCGACGCCATCGCGGCGCCGGTGCGGAATGCCATGTCGCCGGCCGCGCGGCCCGGCATGTTGTGGATCGCAAAGATCGCGTCGCACGGGAAACGATCGAACAGGCCGTCGTCCATCATCGCCTTCGCGCCGCCGAAGTTTTCCTCGGCCGGCTGGAAGATCAGGTTCAGCGTGCCGGAAAACTGACGCGTGGCCGAGAGGTGGCGCGCCGCGCACAGCAGCATCGCGGTGTGGCCGTCGTGGCCGCATGCGTGCATCTTGTTCGCGTGGCGGCTCGCGTACGGCAGGCCCGTGGCTTCGGCGAGCGGCAGCGCATCCATGTCGGCGCGCAGCCCGACGGTGCGCGTGCCTTGTCCTTCGCGCAGCACGCCGACGACGCCCGTCTTGCCGATGCCGCGATGCACTTCGTAACCCCAGCCGGCGAGCAGCTCGGCGACGAGATCGCTCGTGAGCGTTTCTTCGAACGCGAGTTCGGGATGCGCATGGATGCGGCGGCGCACCTCGACCAGCTCGGGGGCGATCGCGGCGATACCGGGGATGACGGGGTTCACGGCTTGCAGCATGGTCTCTCCTGTGGGGCAGGTGGGGCGTTTGACGTGCATATGACGAGAGAGCATATAAATTTCTTTTGCTCACTAGAAGCTGATAAATTGCTTTGGTGCACACCACCGGTTGCCGCTCGGGAATACCCTGAACCGGTACGCACGGCCGGGTACAGGGTTTCCACGGATCACGCATTGCCGCCATGAAATACCATCAGTTGAAAGCGTTCGTCACCGTCGCGGAAGAAGGGAGTATTCGCGCGGCCGCGCGGCGCCTGAACGTGTCGCCGGCGGCGCTGACGAAGGCGGTCAAGGAACTGGAGATCGCGCTCGGCGTGTCGCTCGTCGTGCGTACCGCGCGCGGCGTGCAGCTCACCGCGTTTGGCCAGCAGCTGCAGGTGCGCGCGCGGCTGATCGTCGCCGAGATGCAGCGTGCCCGCGACGACATCGAGCAGGCGCAGGGGGCGCTGACGGGCTCCGTGTCGGCAGCGATCACGCCGGCCGCCGCGGTGACGATCCTGCCCGACGCGTTTCGCGCGTTCCGGCGCCGCTTTCCGGTGGCGCGCGTCAACCTGATCGAAGGGTTTCCGGGCGTCGCGCTGCCACGCCTGCACGATGGCTCGCTCGATTTCGCGGTGGTCGTCGTCGTGCCGGAACTGCTGGCGGCCGAGTTCGATCATGCCGAGCTCTACGCGAGCCGTTCGCTGATCGTCGCGCGCAAGGAGCATCCACTCGCGTCGGCCACGTCGCTCGCCGATCTCGTCGAGGCCGACTGGCTGATGAATCCGTCGCCGGAAAGCTCGACGCAGGCGCTGTTCAATTCGTTCGTCACGTACGGTCTGCCGGTGCCGGCGCGCGTCGTCGAATGCCCGAGCTTCGGGCTCGCGCACCGCCTGTTGACGGGTTGCGACCTGATCGCGTCGATGCCGGAGCAACTGTTGGAGGCAGAGTGGGCGCGCGATCAATTGGCGGTGCTGCCGATTCGCGAGCGCTTGCCGGCCGTGTCGGTGCAGGTCGTGACGCGTCGCGACAGCCCGTTGACGCCGGCCGCGGCGATGCTGCTCGATTGCTTGCGCGATTCCGCGCGACGCAAGGGGCTGCGGTGAGTCGGCAACCGAGGCGTGCGCTCGTCATCATGTAGTGATCCTGACGATCTGGCACCGCTGCCGTTTCACGGGATGACGCGGGCAAGGCGTCGTGCGGTTGCGGCGTGCGTCGCGCGAGCCGGTATCATAGCGGCCGGCCCGCCGCTCCGGCCGGCCTCCAACCACATCGCCATCCGGCATCCAGCAATCAGAGGCATCACATGACCAGTGCAACCCAATTCGACAACGTATCGGTCGTCAAGCGCGCCAACGTCTATTTCGACGGCAAGTGCGTGTCGCATACCGTGCTCTTCCCGGACGGCACGCGCAAGACGCTCGGCGTGATCCTGCCGTGCGCGCTCAACTTCGGCACGGACGCCCCCGAATTGATGGAAGTGCAGGCCGGCAAGTGCCGCGTGAAGCTCGACGGCAGCAGCGAGTGGCAGACCTACGGCGCCGGCGAATCGTTCTCGGTGCCGGGCAAGAGCCGCTTCGACATCGAAGTGCTCGAGACGCTCGATTACGTCTGCAGCTACCTGTAAGCGCGGGCGGCAGAAAAAGACAAGCCCCGCCGAGGCGGGGCTTGTCGCAAGCGGATGGCGCAAGGCCATCCGAAGCGCCTGTTCTCGTTACTTACAGGCAGGCGTTGATGTCGCCGGCCGACGACGCATCGCCGCCGCGGAAACCGACCCAGGTTTTCGCGTTCGCGGCGTTGGCAGGACGCACCACGGCGGCGGCGCCGTTCGGCGGTTGCTGGCCCGGCGCATAAACGGCCATCGCGAGGCCGTTCGCCAGTTCGTACTGCGACGTTACCTGTTGCTGCGACTTGTCGGCCCAGGTCTTCGCGATGCACTGCGCTACCTGGTCGGCGGGTTTCTGGCTTTGTCCCACGTTCTGCAGGGCAGAATCGGCTGCATGAGCAGAAAATGCCACGGTCAATGCGATGAGCGGTAAATATTTTGCGTTCACGTTATCTCCCTCGAGTCGTGATTGATTGAGTGGGATGCGCAGCAGGACTGCGTGCAAGTGAGATCGCATCGAACAAGCACGGTTCCGGCTATTCCGAAACAAGTTGTTAACGCGCTTGCCAAACGGAGGCTCCGGTGCTTGGCGGCGCTGCTGCGGCACAACATGCATCGTGTGCGGCCCGTCGGTGGACCGGTGATGCGGCAACGACGTCATGCGTTGCCCGGTCGGCGCGCTGTCCGGTCGTGTGGTGAGGTGACGGCCACGGCGAGTGGCATGTCAATGCATGCCGTGCCGCGACTCATTATTTGAATGCGAACTGATTGGAATGGCTGAATTGTTTGTTGGCCCCGTCGCATGGAGACCATGATGACAAACTTTCGTCGGTTCGATTGTTAACCAACTTTAAACGCGGGAAGCAGCGGAATGCGATGCGGCGCGCGCGGTGCGCGCTGCATCGTGCAACGAGGTGGGGTGAGTGGGCCGTGCGCGGCTGACATGCCGCGCAGGCTGGCGGCGTCAGCCTGCCTTGCGCGTGCCGGCGTCGCGCAGGTTGACCGGGACGACCGGGCGGAAGCGCTCGCGCTTCTGTTCGTCGTCGAAGTGCTGGAGCGCGGGCTTGATCAGGTCGCTGCGCGACACGATGCCCGTGATGCGCAGCGATTGCTCGTCGTCGACGACCGGCAGGCGTTCGAGGCCGAGCATCGCGAGTCGCGACGCGACGACGCGGCAGGTTTCGTGCGCAAGCGCGACGGCGGGCACGCGGTTGGTGAACGCGCCCGAGATCGGCGTGTCGGCTCCGGCTTGCGCGCGCTGCGCGTCGAGCGTCGCGCGATCGACGAGGCCGAGCAGGCGGCCGTTCTGCACGACCGGGTATGCGCGGTGCGTCTGCTTCGCGCCGAAGTACTGCGACTCGACGGTGTCGAGCGTCGACGCGCCGTCGATCGCGACCAGCAGATCGGCGGACGTCATCACTTCGGCGATGTCATGCCGTTCGAGCGGATCGACGCCGTATTCGCGATAGATGTGATAGCCGCGGCGCGCGATCTTTTCCGTCATGATCGAGCGTTTCATCACGATGGTCGCGAAGCCGTGCGCGACGAGCGTCGCTGCGAGCAGCGGCAGCAGCGCGTTGGCATCGTGCGTGAGGCCGAACGCGAACACGATCGCGGTCAGCGGGGCGCCGAGTGTCGCACCAAGCGTCGCGGCCATGCACACGAGCGGCCACAGCGCCGGATCGCCGCCCGGCAGCATCGGCGACAGCACGGTGCCGAGACCGGCGCCGAGCATCAGCAGCGGGGCGAGCACACCGCCCGACGTCCCCGAGCCGAGCGCGATCACCCACATCACGGCCTTCACGATCAGCAGCGCGAGCGCGATCTTCAGCGCGATGTGCTGGTGCAGCAGGTCGCCGATCACGTCGTAGCCGACACCGAGCGCGCGCGGCTCGAGCCAGCCGCCGATACCGATCACGATCGCGCCGAGCGCGGGCCACCACATCCAGTGCACGGGCAGCTTCGCGAAGGTGTCCTCGACGCGATACAGCGCAGCCGACAGGCCGCAGGCGAGCATGCCCGACAGCAGGCCCGCGACGATGCACGACAGCAGCGCGACGGGCGTCGGCGCGGCCGTGGTCAGCGGAAACAGCGGATCGACGCCGAAGAACAGCGCGCGCGCAAAACCGGCCACCGCGCACGCGAGCGCGACCGGCAGGAAACTGCGCGGGCGCCATTCGAACAGCAGCAGTTCGACCGCGAGCAGCACGGCGGCGACCGGCGTGCCGAACACGGCCGTCATGCCGGCGGCCGCACCCGCGACGAGCAGCGTCTTGCGCTCGGCGGCGGTCACGTGCACGCATTGCGCGATCAGCGAGCCGAGCGCGCCACCCGTCATGATGATCGGGCCTTCGGCGCCGAACGGGCCGCCGCTGCCGATCACGACGCCGGACGACAACGGCTTGAGGATCGCGACCTTCGGCGACATGCGGCTCTTGCCGAACAGGATCGCCTCGATCGCTTCGGGAATGCCGTGCCCGCGGATCTTTTCCGAACCGAAGCGCGCCATCATCCCGACGATCAGCCCGCCGATCACCGGCACGACGATCACCCACGCGCCGAGCGTGTTGTTCGCGGGAGAGCGGTCGGCGAACGAGAACTGCTGGAAGAAGAACAGGTTCGTGAACAGGTGGATCAGGCTCAACAGCACGAACGCGGCAAGCGTGCTGAGGAGGCCGATCCCGGCGGCAAGCAACGCGATCCTGGGCAGGCGGTCGTTGGTCGAGAAATCGCGTTTGTGTGGTGCGTTCATCGGCGTGGTGGAAGCAAGGGTCAGTAATCTATCTGGGGAACCTGGAACGCGTCCTTGAGCGACTTCAGCTCGGCGCGATGCATGGCTGCGAGGCGGGCGAGCAGCGTCTCGCCGGCTGGTTCGAGGTGGACTTCGACCTGTCGGCGGTCCGCTTCGCTCGTCTTGCGCTTCACGAGCCCGAGCGCCTCGCAGCGCGTCACCAGCGCGACGACGCCGTGATGCTGCGCCTGCAGGCGTTCCGCGAGTTCGCCGATGGTCGCCCATTCGCGGTGCGGATAACCCTTGATGTGCAGCAGCAGCAGGTATTGCAGCGGCGTCACGCCTTCGCTTTGCGCGGCGCGTTCGGAGAAGCGCTCGAAGCGGCGCATCTGGTAGCGGAACTCGGACAGTTGCTGGAAATCGCTTTTGTTCAGCGCGCGTCGGGTATCGTTCATCGAGGTCGGTCGGGCAGTCGGTTTCGGTAGCGATAAATATATCACAGCATGATATAAATGACCGAAATGAAGCGAAATGAATCCATTTCGCGTCGCATCGCGTCGGCGCGTTGCGCCCGCGTTAAGCGGCCTCGAGCATTTGCGTCTGCTGGTAGAGGCCCGTCACCAGATCCGTCTGCGTAATGATCCCGACGAGTCGGCGCGATGCGTCGACGACCGGAATATGGTGATGGCCCGAATGCGTAAAGAGCGGCACGAGCGCGGTGATCGGCATCGTTTGCGGCACGAATGCGACGTCGCGCGTCATCACGGTGGCGACACTGGCGGGCTGGCCGCCGAGCGATTGCGGCAGCCGTGCGGACAGGCGTTGCCACAGCGGGGTCGGGCGGCGCAACTGGCGCGTGAGGTCGGCGCGCGTGACGATGCCGGTCAGGCGGCCGTCACCGTCGACGACGGGCAGTGCCTTTACGCGGTGGCGGTCGAGCAGCGTGAGTGCGGCCGTCACCGACGTCGACGGCGCGACCTCGATCGCATTCTTCGTCATCAGGTCGGCGCACGTGAGCTGGCCGAACGTGCGCGTATAGGCCTGCATCTCGGTTTCGCGCAGCAGCGTTTCGAGATCGTCCGGATCGACGTCGAGCCATTCGCTGCGGCGCTTCAGCACCGCGTCGAGGTCGCCGCGCGTGAAGCCGCCGCGCGCCGGGGCGGCGCCGCCCGCTTGCGGTTTTGCTTCGGGACGCGCGCCGCCGTGCGGGTAGCGGTGCCCGGTCAGCGCGTGATAGGCGAGCGCGGCAGACAGCAGGATCGCCGATTGCAGCGCGATCGGCTCCAGCACGAAACTGAATCCGAGCGCATGGATTGCCGGGCCGCCGACCACGGCCGTGAGCGCGACGGCGCCTGACGGCGGGTGCACGCAGCGCAGCACGAACATGCCGCCGATCGCACACGCGATCGCGACCGCGGCGGCCGTGATCGGATCGGCGATCCATAACGCGCACGCGACACCGACTGTCGCCGAGACCAGATTGCCGCCGATGATCGACCACGGTTGCGCGAGCGGACTCGCCGGCACCGCGAACAGCAGCACGGCCGACGCTCCCATCGGCGCGACGAGCAGTGGCACGAGGCCCGGCACGCCGGGCAGCAGCCGCATCGTGACGCCGACCGTCGCGATACCGACGAGCGCGCCCGTGCATGAGCGCAGGCGCTCGCGCCAGCCAAGCGACATCGGATGGGGAATGAAGCTGTGCAGCCATTGCCGCAAGGTGCGGCGCGACGAAGAGGAGCCTGACGACATGGGCGGTAAGCGGTAAAAATGACAGCGCGGACGCGCGCCGCCACAAGCGCGGAATTATATCGTGTTGTGATACAAATTGTCGCGGTGCATCAAGCCGTTGCACGTGCGCGACGCGCGAAGCTTGCAAAAACCTTTCATCGGAAGAAAGCTCGAGCGCCGGGCAATCGCGCAAGTTTGTCCGCGGCGGCGTACAATTCGGGCCACTGAATCCCCCGTTATCCCAGAACCACGTACGCGATGCCCGCTCTCCCGCCTTTCTCCCGGCACGGTGATCGATTCGACGTGGTTCGCGGCCGCGTTCCGTTCCCCACCTGACGCGAGCGCCACCGACGTCTCCTCACTGACTCTCCCCAAGCCAATTCAATGGACATGCTCGAAAACATGCGCCTGTTCGTGCGCGTTGTCGAAGCCGGCAGTTTTACTGCGGTCGCGAAGGAAATCGACGCGACCACCGCGCAAGTGTCGCGCGCGGTATCGAACCTCGAAGCGCACGTACAGACGCGCCTGCTGCATCGCACGACGCGCCATCTCGGCCTCACCGAAAGCGGCGAACGTTATTTCGAGCGCGCGAAATCGATCCTCGCGGAATTCGACTATGCGAACGCGGAGGCGCGCAACGCGCTGCTGCGGCCGAGCGGCAAGATGCGCATCCATGCGATGACGGGGCTCGGGCAGAGTCATGTCGTGTCGTCGATCGTCCGCTATCAGGAGGACAACCCCGACGTGTCGGTCGAGCTGACGCTCGCGCAGCGGATGCCGAATCTCGTCGAGGAGGGCTACGACGTGTCGATCGTGACGGCGTCGCAGTTGCCCGACTCGGGTTATGTCGCGCAGACCTGCGGCACGAGCTGCAGCGTGCTCGTCGCGTCGCGCGAATATCTGGCACGACACGGCACGCCGCAGTCGCCCGATGAATTGCCGAACCACGTGTGCCTGCGTCTCGATACGCCGGCTTCGCCGGCCGGCGAATGGCGGCTCGAGCGCAACGACGGTGAGGAGACCGTCTACGAGCTGCAGCCGGCACCGTTCCAGGTCAACGTGCCGGACGCGCTGTGCGTCGCAGTGCGCGCCGGGCGCGGGATCGCGTGTGTCGCGTTGTATACGGTGCTCGACGACATCCGCGAAGGGCGGCTGATTCGCGTGCTGCCCGAGTACCGGTTGCAGACGGTGAGCGTGTATGCGGTCTACGCGACGCGCCGTTATCTCGACGCGAAGATCCGCACGTTCCTCGACCACCTGCGCACGACGCTCACGCCCGCGCTGGAGAACGACCTGCGCGAACTCGACCGGTTGACGATCGAGCACACGCCGGGCGGCCGCAAGCGCGCTTGACGGCATGCGCGGTCCGAATCGTGTGCGCCGCGGCGCGGCTCATGCGCCCGGCGTGATGCGAATCCGCTCGAAGCGGCCCGCGAGCCATGTGTACGCGGCGATGCCGATCAGCCCGTGCGCGGCGACGAACCACAATGCGCCGGCGAACGAACCCGTGCTGGCGACGAAATAACCGATCACGAGCGGCGTGACGATCCCGGCGATGTTGCCGAGGCCGTTGAACACGCCGCCGCTCAGGCCGACCATCCCTTCCGGCGCCGTATCGGCGAGCACGGCCCAGCCGACCGCCGCGAGCCCCTTGCCGAAGAACGCGATCGTCATCAGCGCGATCACGACGGCGTTCGACGATGCGCCGTTCGCCAGCACCAGCAGCGTCGCCATTGCCATCCCCACGACGAACGGCGTCTTGCGTGCGCGCGACGGGTGCATGCCGCGCCGGATCAGCCAGTCCGACAGCACGCCGCCGAGCACACCACCCGTGAACCCGCAGATCGCCGGCAGCGCGGCAACCCAGCCGGCTTCCATGATCGTCATCCCGCGCCCCTTGATCAGGTAGATCGGGAACCACGTGATGAAGAAGTAGGTGAGCGCCGTGATGCAGTACTGGCCGATATAGATCGCCCACAGGTTCCGGTGGCGAAACAGTTGCGACACGTCGTGCCACGACACGCGCGGCCGATGGCGCACGCGGTTCGCCTCGAGATCGACGAGCGCGCCGTGCGCGCGCAGGTAGTCGCGCTCCGCGTCGCTCACGCGCGGGTGGCCATGCGGCTCGCGATACCACGCGAACCACAGCGCGGCGAGCGCGACGCCGAGCAGCCCCATCCACAGGAATACGTGTTCCCAGCCGAGCGCATGCGTGAGCCACGCCATCGCCGGCGTGAACAGCACGACGGCCATGTATTGCGCGGAATTGAACAGCGCGGACGCCGTGCCGCGTTCGGCGGTCGGGAACCAGCACGCGACGATTCGCGAATTGGCCGGGAATGCCGGCGATTCGACGAGGCCGAGCATGAAGCGCATCGCGAACAGCGCGAGCGTCGCGGATGCACCCTGCACGGCAAGCCAGCCGACCGTGCCCTGCAGCATCGTGAATACCGACCACAGCAGCAGGCTCAGGCCGTATACGCGTCGCGCGCCGAAGCGGTCGAGCAGCCAGCCGCCCGGGATCTGGCCGATCGCGTAGGCCCAGGCGAACGCCGAAAAGACGATGCCGAGCTGCACCGGCGTCAGCCCGAGGTCGTGCGCGACGCCGGTGCCGGCGATCGACATCGTCGCGCGGTCCGCATAGTTGATGACGGTGACCGCGAAAATCAGCGCGAGGACGGCATAACGGACGCGGCCGATCGTACGCGAGGCGGCGGGCGACGCGGCGAGGGCGGCGCCACTGGATCGATTGGGCATGCGTGTCTCCTGGCCTCCGTCGTGCGGAGGCATCCGGTGTTGTAACGGTGGGCGTGCGGCGGTCAGCGCGTGACGCTGGTCGGCGGGCGCTGGCCCGCGAAGCACGCGGCCAGGTTGGCAAGCACGATCCGGCCCATCTCGTCGCGCGTCTCGCGCGTGGCACTCGCGCGATGCGGCTGCACGACGACGCGATCAAGTTCGAGCAGCGCGGCCGGCACGTGCGGCTCGTTCGCGAACACGTCGAGGCCGGCGCCGGCGATCGTGCCGTCGGCGAGCGCGCGCACGAGCGCGGCTTCGTCGATCAGCTTGCCGCGCGCGACATTGATCAGGAATCCTTTGGGGCCGAGCGCGGCGAGCACGTCGGCCGTCACGAGCACGTTGCCGTGATCGGCCGATGCCGCGATCACGAGCACGTCGCTGTCGCGCGCGAGCGCGGCGAGGTCGGGCACGAAGCGATAGCCGCTGTCGCGATGCTCGCGCGGGCCGGAGTAGCTGACGGGCATCCGGAACGCCTGCGCGCGCTCGGCGATCGCGCGCCCGACACGGCCGAGGCCGACGATGCCGAGCCGCTTGCCGGTCACCTGCGTCGCGAGCGGCTGGGCCGTCTTGCCCCAACTGCCGGCGCGCACGATCCGCTCGCCGACGCCGAGGTCGCGCAGGGTCATCAGGATCAGCCCCATCGCCATGTCGGCGACGTCGTCGGTCAGCACGTCGGGCGTCGTCGTCACGTGGATGCCGCGTGCCCGCGCGCGGTCGAGATCGACGGCGTCGGTGCCGATGCCGCTGATCGCGACGATTTCGAGCGCGCTCAGCCGGTCCATCAGCGCGGCGGACAGCCCGTTCGCGCCGCCGGTGACGACGCCGCGGATCCGCGATGCAACGCGATCGAGCAGCGCGTCCGGTTGTTCGGCCGCATACAGCCGGTGCACGGCGTAGCGGGCGGACAGTTCGGCGTCGATGGCGTCGGGGAGCGGCTGGGTGAGCAGGATGTCGATGGTCATGAAGGTCTCGGTCGTCGTGCGCGGCGCGGGCCGTGCATCAGGTGCAACCGAGTATAGAAATCGTATCGATATCGGTCTAACATCAAAAGACTATCGATTGATTCAAGATTTGGATGATTGAACTGCACCAGCTTCGCTGCTTCGTCGCGGTCGCCGAGGAACTGCATTTCGGCCGCGCGGCCAGGCGGCTCTTCATGACCCAGCCACCGCTCAGCCGGCAGATCCAGCTGCTCGAGCACGCGCTCGGCATCGCGCTGCTCGAGCGCAGCAGCCGGCAGGTCAGGCTGACCGCGGCCGGCGAGCGCTTCCTGCGCGATGCGCGGCACATCCTCGAATTCTCCGCACGGGCCGAGCAGGCCGCGCAACGCGTCGCGCACGGCGGGGCCGGCCGCATCACGCTCGGCTTCACGGCCGTCAGTGCCTACCGGATGATTCCGGAGTTGCTCGCGCACGCGGCGCATGCGCTGCCGGACGTCGATATCGAGTTGCGCGAGATGGTGTCGACCGTGCAGATCGACGCGCTCGCGTCGCGGATGCTCGACGCGGGTTTCGTGCGCCAGCGCGCCGCGCGCCAGCCGCTCGAATACCGGCTCGTGCAGCGCGAACCGATGCTCGTCGCGGTCGCGGAAGGTGCGCCGCTCGCCGCGTACGAGCAGATCGGCCCCGACGAGCTCGACCGGCAGCCGTTCATCGCGTATTCGCCGAACGAGGGGAAGTATTTCCACGACATGATCTCGGGGATGTTCGCGGGCGCCGGGCGGCTGCCGAACTACCTGCACTACGTCGGGCAGACGCATACGATCCTTGGCCTCGTGCGCGCGGGGCTCGGGGCGGCGCTCGTGCCGGCGTCGGCTCGCGAGCTGCACGTCGACGGCGTGATGTTCCGGCCGCTGGCGGGCGTCGACGCGGCGGCCGAGCTGTATCTCGCGTGGCGCGCGGACAACGATAATCCGGCGCTGCCGGTGTTCAACGCGATGGTCGAACGGTTTCTCGCGCAGGAGCAGGGCGGCGCGGTGGCGTAGCGCGTTCGCGTTGTGTCACAAGCTTTCAATCCGGAAGCTTGCGGTGCCGCGATGGCAAGCAATCCTGAGCGAGCGCGGGATGGATCGAGCGCAGGAATCCTTTCTGTTTCGAAAGCTGATGCGGTGCCCGTGTTCCATCGCAGGAACGGAGCGGGCCGTACGTGTTCACGCGGCCTTCCGGGAGGCGCCGCGCGGATCGCTTGACGCTGCATGCCGGTCGGCGCAGGATACGTCCGTGCATTTGGAGCGGGACGCGCCGGCCGCGCGGTTCCTGCACCCGCGACACGCAAAAGAACAACGATGAGCCTTTACGTACTCGTACCGGAATACCGGCCCCGCCTCCGTCGGCCCGCCGGAACTACGTTTCACCCGACGCCCGTCGCGTCACGTATCCGTCATCCCGTTTCGTACCGTGCATCGGTACACTCTCCCGTTTGCGCGATGGCCGCGCCGATGAGCGGCGCCGGCTTGACCCGCCGCATCGCGCCGCAGCCCGCTACCCCCGATCACCGCATCCTGAACGGCACCTACACCGGCGTCTCGTGACGCCCGCCGGCGCCCGTTGTCGTATTGCGCCGCCGGCTGTCCTGACCGTCCGGCGGCCCCGGAGTCCGAAGCATTTCGATTCAGCTTGAAGAAGCAAATTCACGCAGTTCGGTTCGAGGTTCAAGGAGAAAAACTCATGTCGCAGCTTTCGAATGAAGAAGCAAACGGCAGTTCGGGGAGTGGCAAGGTCAAGCTGGTCAAGTGGGCGATCATCATTGCCGGCGTCGCGATCGCGGCACCGGCCGCGCTGTTCATCCTGAAGGGGATGATCGCGCTGATCACGGCGGGCGTCATCGGCCTCGGCGCGATCTATTTCGCGCCGGTCGTCGCGATGAAGTTCGCGAACCAGAAGGTGAGGATGATCGTCGAGGAGGCGCAGGCGAATCCGATCGAGACGCTCATCAACCAGCTCGCGGAAAAGCGCCAGGCGGCGCAGAAATTCGCGGACAGCATCACCGCGTTCCGCACCGAGGTGAAGAACTTCGAGAGCAAGACGGAGCTGTTCGAGAAGCAGTATCCGGACGACGCGCCGCGCTTCCGGTCGCAGCTCGACACGATGAAGCAGCTCCTCGCGTTTCGCGAAGGGCGCTACAAGCAGGTGCAGGCGGAACTGAAGAATTTCGCGTCGGCGATCGACCGCGCGAAGGCGATGTGGGACATGTCGCAGGCGGCGCAGCAGATGAACAAGCTCGCGGGCCGGCAGGCGTCCGACACGTTCGAGCAGATCAAGACCGACGTGGCCGTCGATTCGGTCATGCGCTCGGTCAACAAGGCGTTCTCCGAAATGGAGACATCGCTGATGGATAACCCCGAGGTCAAGCAGGCGCAGCAGCAGGCGCTGACCGGCGCTCACGTGCCGGTTCCCGGACCCGATGCGGCGAATCCCGCCCAGCTGCCGTCGAAACAACAATAACTTCCTGCAGGCACGCAACCATGAAAAAACTTCTTGGCGCAGTCGCGTTTCTGGTAGTGCTCGTCGGCGTATGGATCGTCCATCAGGGCGGCCTGTCGACGCTGATTCCCGCGCATGACGCGGCCCCGTCCTCGACGTCCGCCCAGACGGGCGACACGGGCCAGCCCGCGCAGCCGTCGGCCAGCGTGCTGCCGGCCGGCTTCACGCCGCAGGCCAGCGCGCTGAAGTCGATTGCCGAAAACGGCATCGTGCGGATCTCGGTGCAGAACCCGAGCGAGCCGTTCTTCGGCGAGGACAAGGGCGCACCGCACGGCTTCAACGTCGAATTCGCGCGGCTGCTGTTCGCGGATCCGTCGTTCTCGCACGGCGGCAAGCCGATCGTCGTCGATACGCGTCACGAGGTCGACACGTACCCGGGCGTGCCGAAGCAACTGCTCGACACGGATGCCAAGGGGAACCACGTCGTCGACGTGGCGATGGACGGGCTGACGTTCCCGGACAACACGCCGTCGGGCGTCGTTTATTCGGTGCCGTACGTCGACGATTTCGGTTATTCACTGATCGTGCGGCAAGGCTCCGCGATCCGTTCGACCGACGATCTCGCGGGCAAGACGGTCGGCATCCTGAAGGGCGACCCCGACGTGCGCGCGTTCGTCACGCGCCAGTATCCGAACGTCCGGTTCGTCGAGGTCGACGATTCCGATCCGGCCTTCATCGCGAAGAGCATCGACGGGCATACGGTCGACGCGTTCATCTACGACTATCCGTTCGCGGTCAGCTCGATCAAGGACACCGACCTGAAGTTCGCGGTGACCAAGCTCGACGGTTCGAACATCGCGTACAAGATCGGCGTGCGCGCCGACGACCAGGATCTGCTGATCTACCTGAACGCCGCAATCGCGAAGCTCAAGCAGTCGCCGCAGTATCTCGACCTGCTGCGCAAGTACTTCGTCAGCGACCAGGCGGTGACGACCGCGGCCGCGTCGGGCGAGCTCACCTATGTGGTGAAGGCGGGCGACACGCTGAACATGATCGCGGCGAGCAAGCTCGGCAGCGGCCAGCGTTATCGCGAGATCCAGCGCCGCAACAACCTCGCCAACCCGAACCTGATCCTGGCCGGCCAGCATCTGGTGATTCCGGTCCGGTAACGATGGCGTGACGTGAACGAAGGCGGGTGAAGGGACGTAAAAAAACGCGGCCCGGCGGAGTGATCCGCCGGGCCGCGCGTTTTCGGGCGTCAGTGGGTGATCGACAGGAACAGGTACGCGGCGAACAGCGACAGGTGCACGACGCCGTGCAGCACCGTCGTGCGCCCCTGGCTGAGCGTCAGCGTGCTGACCAGCAAGGTGAGCGCCAGCAGCACGGTCTCCATCGGCCCGATGCCGAGCGTGAGCGGCTGGCCGATCCAGATGAACACGGCCGCGACGGTCGGGATCGTGAGCCCGATGCTCGCGAGCGCGGAACCGAGCGCGAGGTTCATGCTGGTCTGCAGGCGGTTCGCACGTGCGGCGGTGACGGCCGCGAGTGCTTCCGGCAGCAGCACGAGCGCGGCGATCACGATGCCGACCGCGGCTTCGGGTGCGCCAAGCTTCATCACCGCGTGCTCGACGGCCGGCGACAGCAGCTTCGCGAGCAGCACGACTGCGACGAGGCTCACGAACAGCAGGATCATGCTGATGATGGCGGTACGCGTGCTCGGCGCCGCGGCATGCACCGACTCGTTTGCGCTGTCGTGCGCGGCGAGGAAGTAGTCGCGGTGGCGCACGGTCTGCACGAACACGAATGCACCGTACAGCACGAGCGACGATACGCCGGCAAACGCGAGCTGCGATTTCGAAAAGAACGGGCCCGGCGCAGCGCTCAGGTAGTTCGGCATCACGAGCGACAGCACGGACAGCGACGCCAGCACCGCGAGCGCCTTGCTCGCGCCGCGCCCCTGGAAGTCCTGTTCGCCGTGCTTCCACGCGCCGACCAGCAGGCAGATGCCGACGATGCCGTTGCAGATGATCATCACCGCGGCGAATACGGTGTCGCGCGCGAGGCCCGATTTCTCGGGGCCCGCGCCGAGCATCACCGACACGATCAGCGCGACTTCGATGACGGTCACGGCAACCGCGAGCACCAGCGTGCCGAACGGTTCGCCGACGCGGTGCGCGACGACTTCCGCATGATGGACGGCGGCGAATACGGCGCCGGCGAGTGCGGCGGCGAACACCGCGATGACGAGGCCTTCGGCCGGTACGACGCGCGACAGCGCGAGTACCAGCCACGCGGCAAGCGGGGCCAGGAGGGTCCAGCGCGGGAGCTGGTTGGACGAGAGCGGCATGGAGGGTTTCCTTATGCGAGTGGCGGCGCGCGACGCGCCATCACGGGGTGACGAAGCCCGGCCGTACTATCCGCCGAACGAGGACGATGAAACCGAAGGGTGGCCGCGCGCGAGGACGCGGCCCTGGGTTCGCCGCGGCGACGCGGCGACGGGCGCGGGCGGGCCGAAGCCCGTCGCTGGGTGAAACGGTTCGATGCGGGTGGCCGCCGGTGGCGGGGCGAACGATCGTGACGACGCGCCGGCCGGAGGCTCGGTTCCGACCCTGAAAGGGCGGCGGACGATGGACAGCGGTGGCAGCGCAGCACGCGGTTTCCCCCTGAAATCCGGCAGTTTGTCGAATTTTATCAGGCGTTTGGGGGGGCACTATCTCATATTCGAACGCTTTCATTGACCTTTCGGTTTACAAAAAGTGCCCCGATCCTTCAATTTTTTGTCTTTGCAGTTTCCGTAACGGTCTCTTGCACGACAAATTCGGGCTCGCCCTGACATAAATCTACCGACCGGTCGGTTTATAATCGCTCGCACTTCCACTTCATGACGGATCGCAAGCGATGGCTGTTTCCTCTGCACATTCGGTGAACTCGGGCGCGCTGGCGCCGTCGGCCGTCGTCGGCGTGATCGGCGCCGGCGCGATGGGCGCGGGCATCGCGCAGGTCGCGGCGGCGGCCGGCCATACGGTGCTGCTGTACGACCTGAACGAAGCGGCCTGCGACAAGGCGCTGGCCGGCATCCGCGCGCAGTTCGCGCGGCTTGCGGAGAAAGGCCGGCTCGAACCGGCGCAGGCCGACGCGGCCGGCAATCGGATCCGTGCGGTGCGCGCGCTGGCCGACTTCGCGGGGGCCGCGCTGATCGTCGAGGCGGCGGCCGAGCGGCTCGACGTGAAGCGCGAGATCTTCGCGACCCTCGAGGGCCATGTCGACGACGCGTGCCTGCTGACGACCAACACGTCGTCGATCTCGATTACGTCGATCGCGGCCGGGCTGCGCGTGCCGCAACGCGTCGCCGGCCTGCATTTCTTCAACCCGGCGCCGCTGATGGCGCTCGTCGAGGTGGTCAGCGGGCTCGCGACCGCGCCCGAGGTTGCGCAGGCCCTGTACGCGACCGCCGCCGCGTGGGGCAAGAAACCCGTGATGGCGAAATCGACGCCGGGCTTCATCGTGAACCGCGTCGCGCGTCCGTATTACGCGGAGGCGCTGCGCGTGCTGAGCGAGCAGGGCGGCACGCCGGCATCGATCGACGCGGTGATGCGCGAGGCCGGCGGCTTCCGGATGGGGCCGTTCGAGCTGATGGACCTGATCGGGCACGACGTGAACTTCGCGGTGACCGAGTCGGTGTTCCGTGCGTACTTCAACGACCCGCGCTACACGCCGTCGCTGATCCAGCAGGAACTCGTGAACGCGGGTTTCCTCGGGCGCAAGTCGGGGCGCGGCTTCTATTCGTACGCGGACGGCGCGACGCCGCCCGCACCCGATCTCGAACCGCCGCGCGACGCGCCGGCCGACGTCGTGCTGTACGCGCAGGACGGCCCGGCCGCAGCGCTGCACGCGCGCTTCGCCGAACGCATCGCGCTCGCCCGCCAGGCCGGCGCGCATCCGGACGACCTGCTCGCGACGGCCGGCCGCGCATCGATCGCGCTGACCGATGGCCGGACGGCAACCGCGCGTGCGGCGCAAACCGGCGTGGCCGATCTCGTGCTCGTCGACCTCGCGCGCGATTACGCGCAGGCCGGGCTCGTCGCGCTGACGCGCGCGCTCCAGTGCGGCGATGCGGCCTATGCGGACGCGGTCGGCCTGTTCCAGCAGGCGGGTTTTCGTGTGGTCGGCGTCGCGGACGTGCCGGGGATGGTCGCGATGCGCACCGTCGCGATGCTCGCGAACGAGGCGGCCGACACGGTGAACCAGGGCGTGTGCTCGCCCGCCGATCTCGATCTCGCGATGGAGAAGGGCGTGAACTACCCGTGCGGCCCGCTCGCGTGGGCCGATGCGATCGGCATCGGCCGCGTGTTTCGCGTGCTGTCGAACCTCGCGGCGAGCTACGGCGAGGACCGCTATCGCGTGTCGCCGCGCATCGCCGCGCTGCATGCGGCCGGCCGCACGTTCCGGTCGTAGCCGCCGGCCCCGTCACTTCGATCACGATAACGACATCACTCCATTGGAGGAGCACCCCATGACTCACCCTGCCGCCGCCCTCGAGCCGATCGAGACCGCCAGCCGCGACGAACTGCAGGCGCTGCAGCTCGAGCGCATGAAGTGGTCGCTGCGCCACGCGTACGACAACGTCCCGCACTATCGCCGCACGTTCGATGCGGCGGGTGTGCATCCGGACGACCTGAAGACGCTCGCCGATCTCGCGAAATTCCCGTTCTCGACGAAGAACGACCTGCGCGACAACTATCCGTTCGGGCTTTTCGCGGTGCCGCGCGAGCAGGTCGTGCGCGTGCACGCGTCGAGCGGCACGACGGGCAAGCCGACCGTGGTCGGCTACACGGCGCGCGACATCGACACGTGGGCGAACGTGACCGCGCGCTCGATCCGCGCGGCCGGCGGCCGCCCGGGCGACACGCTGCACAACGCGTTCGGCTACGGGCTCTTCACGGGCGGCCTCGGCATTCACTACGGCGCGGAGCGGCTCGGCTGCATGGTCGTGCCGATGTCGGGCGGGCAGACCGAGAAGCAGGTGCAGCTGATCCGCGATTTCGAGCCGAAGATCATCCTCGTCACGCCGTCGTACATGCTGAACCTGATCGACGAGATGGTGCGGCAGGGGATGGACCCGGCCGAGTCGTTGCTGAAGATCGGCATCTTCGGCGCCGAGCCGTGGACGCAGGCATTGCGCGAGGAAGTGGAGACGCGCGTGGGCATCGACGCGCTCGACATCTACGGGTTGTCGGAGGTGATGGGCCCGGGCGTCGCGTGCGAATGCGTCGAGACAAAGGACGGCCCGGTGATCTGGGAAGACCATTTCTATCCGGAGATCATCGATCCCGTCACGGGTGAAGTGCTGCCCGACGGCAGCCAGGGCGAGCTCGTGTTCACGTCGCTGACGAAGGAAGCGATGCCGGTGATCCGCTACCGCACGCGCGACCTCACCGCGCTGCTGCCGCCGACCGCGCGCGCGATGCGCCGTCTCGCGAAAATCACGGGCCGCTCCGACGATATGCTGATCGTGCGCGGCGTGAACGTGTTCCCGAGCCAGATCGAGGAGATCGTCGTCGCGCTGCCGCTGCTGTCGGGCCAGTTCCAGATCACGCTGTCGCGCGACGGTCACATGGACCGGCTCGACCTCGCGGTCGAGTTGCGCTCCGAAGCCGAGGCGTCCGTCACCGACAGCGATCGCGCGGCGCTCGCACGCGAGTTGCAGCACCGGATCAAGACGATGGTCGGCGTGTCGTCCGGCGTGACGGTGCTCGCGGCCGGTGGTATTCCCGCGACCGCGACCGGCAAGGCCCGACGCGTGATCGACCGTCGCCAGGCTGCCTGATTCCGATGATTGCCGTTCTACCCGAGGAAACCTGTTCGATGGATGGATTGAAGACCCTGGCCGTCGCGGTCGATGCGCGCGGCATCGCGACCGTCTCGCTGCAGCGCGGCGACGTGCTCAACGCGTTCGACGAGACGATGATCGCCGAGCTGACCGACGCGTTCACCGCGCTCGGCCAACGCGACGATGTGCGCGCGATCGTGCTGCGCTCGGACGGCCGCGCGTTCTGCGCGGGCGCCGACCTGCAGTGGATGCAGCGCGCGAGCGCGAACGATGCGGCCGCGAACCTGCGCGACGCGGAGCGGTTCGCCGCGATGATGCGCGCGATCCGGCAATGCCCGAAACCGACCGTGGCACGTGTGCAGGGCCACGCGTTCGGCGGCGGCGTCGGCCTGTGCGCGGCCTGCGACATCGTGATCGCGAGCGACCACGCGCGTTTTTCGGTCAGCGAAGCGCGTTTCGGGATCCTGCCGGCCGTGATCGGCCCGTATCTGGTCGAGGCGGTCGGCCAGCGCCAGGCGCGCCGGCTCGCGCTGACCGCGACGCAGCTCGCCGCCGGCGAAGCCGTCGCGATCGGCCTGATCCACCAGGCCGTGCCGCTCGACGCGCTCGACGCAACGCTCGAACGGACGCTCGCCGAACTGGGCCGCAACGGCCCGAACGCGCTGATGGAGATCAAGCGCTTTTTCGACGCGATCGGCGAGTATCCGCCGTCGGACGCGCGCGCGGCGTTCACCGCGCAGACGATCTCCCGCGTGCGGGCGACGCCGGAAGCGAAGGAAGGCTTTTCCGCGTTCTTCGCGAAGCGGCCGCCGGCATGGGAGTCGGGCGCGGAATAACGGGCAACGGCGACGCTCGACGGCGTGGCGGGCCCGGCCGCATTTTGCGTCTCGGGCCCGGGCGCTTGCTCTACAATGCGTGACCCCCGGCGCGCTGCCGGCCCAGCCCCGACCGATTCCTCGCCCGATGATCGTCAACCGCCTTATCTCCGAGATCCTGTTCGGCTTCACCGGCCTGATCGGCATCATCAATCCGATTGGCATCGCGTTCCTGTTTCTCGAGCGGACCGAGGCGCTCACCGAGCACGAGCGGGACCTGCTCGCGCGGAAGGTCGCGTTCAACGCGTTCATCGTGCTGATGGTCGCGTTCTTCGCCGGCACGCCCGTGCTGCATTTCTTCGGGATCTCGATGGAAGCACTGCGGATCGGCGGCGGCCTGGCGGTCGCGGTGGCCGGCTGGCAGATGCTGAACGAGCCCGACGTGCCGGGCGGTGGCGACACGCCGGTCAAGCCGATCGACGCGAACGCGATCATGACGCGCGCGTTCTTCCCGTTGACCGTGCCGCTGACGGTCGGCCCCGGCTCGATCTCGACCGCGATCGCGCTGAACGCGAACCGCACGCACAAGCTGTCGGAATTCATGCTGTCGAGCATCGTGTCGATCGCCGTTTCCGTGCTGGTCGCCATCGTGATCTGGCAGACCTACAGCCGCGCCGCGCTGCTGTCGCGCTACCTCGGCACCGAAGGCACCAAGGTCGCGATGCGCGTGTCGGCGTTCCTGCTGCTGTGCATCGGCGTACAGATCATGCTGACCGGCTTCTCCGCGTTCCTGCAGCCGATCGCCGACCAGGTCAAGTAACCCGGTTCGCCCTTTCCCGCCGCGCGGCCTGCACGCGAGCGCGGCCATACGCGTTCGCGCCGTGCGGGATAACATGCCACGTCTGGCGGATGTGCGGTGCGCATCCGGCCGCAAACCCAACTTGAGTGGCGAGGCGTGCGATGGAATACGTGAAATTCGGGTCGACCGGGCTGGAAGTGTCGAAGCTGGTGCTGGGTTGCATGACGTTCGGCGAGCCGTTGCGCGGCACGCACCCGTGGACGCTGCCGGAAGCGGAGAGCCGCCCGATCATCCAGCGGGCGGTCGAAGCCGGCATCAACTTCTTCGATACCGCGAACATGTATTCGGACGGCACGTCGGAGGAGATCGTCGGCCGCGCGCTGCGCGATTTCACGAAGCGCGACGACGTCGTGATCGCGACCAAGGTGTTCTACCGGATGCGGCCGGGCCCGAACGGCGCCGGCCTGTCGCGCAAGGCGATCATGACCGACATCGACCAGAGCCTGCAGCGGCTCGGCACCGACTACGTCGATCTCTACCAGATTCACCGCTGGGATGACGGCACGCCGATCGAGGAGACGCTCGAGGCGCTGCACGACGTCGTGAAGGCCGGCAAGGCGCGTTATATCGGCGCATCGTCGATGTTCGCGTGGCAGTTCGCGAAGGCGCTGCACACGTCGAAGCAGAACGGCTGGACCCGCTTCGTCAGCATGCAGAACCACCTGAACCTGCTGTATCGCGAGGAAGAGCGGGAAATGCTGCCGCTGTGCGAAGCCGAGGGCATCGCGGTGATTCCGTGGAGCCCGCTCGCGCGCGGCCGCCTGACGCGCAGCTGGGACGAATCGTCGGAACGGCAGCAGAAGGACGAAGTCGGCCAGCGGTTGTACGACGCGACGGCCGATGCGGACAAGGCGGTTGTCGAGGCCGTCGCGGCGATCGCCGCCGCGCGCAACGTGCCGCGCGCGCAGGTCGCGCTCGCGTGGGTCGCGCACAAGCGCGGCGTCACCGCGCCGATCGTCGGCATCTCGAAGCCGCATCAGCTGGACGATGCGCTCGGCGCGCTCCAGCTGAAGCTGACGGACGACGAAATCGCGACGCTCGAAAGCCCGTACGTGCCGCACGCGGTCGCCGGGTTCAACTGAACGCGGCATCGCCGGGCGGCACCGCGCGCCGCGTTCAGTGCGCGGCGGCGAGCATCGGGTAGGTGAACAGCCCGAAGTGGACGACGTTCAGCCCCGCATGCGCGAGCGCGGATGCGAGCAGTCCGCCGCGCCGCCACGCCAGGCCATAGCCGACGCCGGCCACCGTGCCGAGCACGATCCATGGCCAGCCGCCGGCCGCGTGCGCGGCGCCGAACAGCACCGCGCCGATCGCGGGCGCGGCCCACGGCCCCCACGCGAACGTGCGGAGCGCGCGCGTCAGCCCGCCTTGCACGTAGCCGCGGAACAGCGCTTCCTCGGCGAGCGTCACGAGCAGCAGGTTGTTCACGAGCCACAGCCAGCCGGACGGCGGCCATTTGGGCGCCCAGCCGACCATCCCGAACGCGAGCGCGCCGGCCAGGCACGCGGCGGCCGTCGCGACGGCCGCCACCGCGCCCGTGCGCAGCGCACGCGACAGCGCGACATCGGGGGCGACCCACGGCAGCACCCACAGCAGCCACAGGCCGATGAGCGGCTTGTCGTAATTCAGGTACATCGTGAACGGCACGGCGTCCGGCGTGAAGCGCGTCGGCGCGATCACGCGCGGATTGTGGAAGCCGGGAATCAGGTGCAGGCTCAGCGCGATCGCGAGCGCGGCAAACACGATGTGCGCGGCGATGCGTACCGCGAGCGGGCGCGCGGGCAGCACGCCCCAGGCAGCCGCGGCCAGCAGCGCGAGCGGTGCCAGCGTGATCGGCGCGAGCTGGCCGAACGCGAGGGCGCCCGCATAACCGAGCGCGGCGAGGCCGACGCTCAGGCCATGCAGCGGGCGATGCCACGCGAATGCGGCGGCCGCGAACAGCGCGAGCCAGATCGTGGCACACGGAAGGAGCGAAAGGGACATAACGGGAGAGGCATGATTCGTCGGACGAGACGCCGCGCATCATACAGCAGGCACGGTGACAGGCCGTCGCGCCCGCGCCGGCCGGTCGGCCCTCAGCGGCCGGCGACCTCGGTGACGCCGTCGCGGCCGCCGATGTGGACGCTGTTGCGCACGCGCATCCGCCGCCGGTACCAGAACGTCCACAGCAGCAGACAGCCGAACACGGTGTAGCCGATGATCGGCGACACGACCAGCACGCGCTCGACCGGCCACGTGATGACCATCCAGCAGCGCAGCAGCATTTCCAGCGTCATGAACCCGCCCCACACGAAGGTCATCCGCCGGAGCATCTGCCGCAGCCCGGGCTGGGCGGCCCAGACCGATTCGAAGTGCGCGGCGCCGCCGTCCATCTCGCGGGCGACCGTCGCGCGAGCGAGATAGAAGATCAGCGGACGTTCGCGGAACAGCGACAGCAGGAACACGACGCCGATCGTGCCCGACGCGAGCGATTCGCGCATCAGCAGCGTGCGCGCGCTGCCGCCGAGCGCCATCCCGATGATCGACAGCGCGATGCCGAGCAGCACGATGGCCGCCACCGCGTCGACGCGGCGCGAGCGGATGAATTCGACGATCGACCAGATGATGGGGGGAACAGCCGACGCGTACAGCGCGCCGGTTTCGCCGAAATGCGGATGCGCGACCCGGTAGGCGACCCAGGGCAGCAGCAGGTTGACGAAGAGTTCGAGAATCAGTCCGGCTCGCGGTTTCACGGTGCGCAAGTCCACGCAGGTTGGGGCGAACGCGCGCAGGGCGTGGTTGCCCGCGGTTGCCCCGAAAAGGGTTCGGTCCAGTATATCGAAGAATCAGGCGGGGCTGCGGGGTTGCAATGGTGGCTTGCGCCGGCGCGGGCGTCGCGCATTTGCGGCCGCCGGCAGCCCGAATCCCGCCCATTGCGGCGATCCGCGAAACGCAGCGTTGCGCACATTTCCCTTTACTTGAAGTTAACTTCAATTTGTATCATGTGCGCCAGTCCGATCGCGGCCGCGTGAGACATCCCGTTGCACGCGGCCGCTTCAACGGAGGTGGAGATGACCGAATCGTCTGTCGCGGCCGATGCCGCCGCGCTGCCGTCGCGCAGCTACCGGGCCGCCGTCGCGAACGTCGTGCTGGCGAGCATCGTGTCGGCGTTGCACGTCGGCAAGGCGACGATCGCGTTGCCGTCGCTCCAGCACGAATTCGGCGGCTCGCTCGCCTCGCTGAGCGGGATCATGTCGGTGTTTCCGTTCGTCGGCGTGTTCGGCGGGATCGCGGTCGGGCTGCTGGTGCGCCGCTGGGGAGACCGGTTGCTGCTGATGACGGGCCTCGTCATCCTCGGACTATCGAGTCTCGCCGGCGCGTGGGCGGGCAGCTTCGCGCTGCTGCTGGCCACGCGCTTCGCCGAGGGGCTCGGTTTCGTGATCGTGGTCGTTGCCGCACCGGCCGTGCTGAATCGCGTGACGCCGCCCGAGCGGCGCAATCTCGCGTTCGGCCTGTGGAGCACGTTCATGCCGGCCGGCATGGCGCTGTCGATGCTGGTCGGGCCGCTGCTCGGCGGCTGGCGCAACGGCTGGCTCGCGGCCGCGGCGCTGACGCTCGTCGCGGCGGCCGCGGTGCCTGTCACGACGACCGCCGACTCGCCATCGCGGCAGGCGGCCGCGCCGCGCATCGGCGCCGCGCTGCGTGACGTGCTCGCGTCGCGTTCGACGACGTTGCTGGCGCTGGGCTTCGCGACCTACAACGTGCAGTTCTTCGCGGTGATGACGTTCCTGCCGGTCTTCCTGATGCAGCGCCTCGGCGTCGCGGTCGGCGCGGCGGGGCTGATCAGCGCGGCGATCGTCGCCGCGTGCGTGATCGGCAACCTGAGCGCCGGCTGGCTGCTGTCGCGCGGCGCGCGGCCGGGGATCGTGATGGCCGCGACGTCGGTCGCGATCGGCGCGGCGGGCGCAGGGCTGTTCAGCGCGGCGACGCCCGCGCCGCTCGCGGTCGCGCTGGGTTTCGCGTTCTCGGCGATCGCGGGCATGTTGCCGGCGACGATCCTCGCGTGTGCGCCCGGCTCCGCGCCGTCGCCGTCGCTGGCGCCGCTCAGCATTGGCTGGGTCGTGCAGGGCAACTATCTCGGACAGGTGATCGGGCCGCTGACGATCGGTGCGATCGTCGGCGCATTCGGCTGGTCGGGCGGCATCGGGCTGATGCTCGCGGCGGCCGTCGCCGGTGCGGCGATCGGCCTGGCGCTGCTGCGCGAACCGATGGGCCGGCGCTGAGCGCGGCGCCGGTGCCGTTCAACCTGCACGGAAATCCGTCAAGCATGCTCAACACCATGGAAAGCCTGATCTGCGAAGAAGACGTGGCGTGCGATGCGCCGGCATTCGGCGAACACGATGCGGCACCGCTGCGCGGCGGTCATGTTGCGCATCCGCCGGTGACGATCGGTCACGCGCCGGCTCCGGAACATGTCGCGGCAGCGGTCTCGCCGTTGCGCCCGCAACTGTTCGTCACGGTGCTGGAGGCCGGCGACGACAGCCTGTTGATTCGGTGGGTCGAGAGTGGCCGTTGCCATTACGGCGAGCAACGCTGGCGCTTGCGGGTCGCGTTGCAGTCGGGGCGTTGCGCGATCTCGGGACGGCCGATCGAGCCGGGCGAGCCGGTGTTCCGGCCGGTGCGGCGGCCCGTGCCGGCCAACGGCGACGAGATGATCTGCCCGGCATCGGTGCCGGGCGCGACCGGCGTGGCGTGCCCGGATTTTGCATCCGGGCACGACGATGCGCGGGATCCGGCCGACGTTCTCGACTGAACGCCGGCCGGCCGCGCAGCCGCGTTACTTCTTCAGATCCTTCCGGTACTGGATGAACCCGGCATTGTTCGCGAGCCTGTCGTACAGCGCGCGCGCGGTCGTGTTGGTTTCGTGCGTGAGCCAGTACACGCGGCTCGCGCCGGCTTCGCGGGCATGTTCGTACACGGCCTCGATCAGCGCGCCGCCCGCGCCTTGCCCGCGTGCGTCGGCCGCCGTGTAGAGATCCTGCAGGTAGCAGTACGGCCCTTCGGTCCAGCACGAGCGGTGGTAGATCGAATGCACGATCCCGACCAGCGCACCCGATGCGTCGAATGCGCCGAGCACGAACATCGGTTCGGCGGGGTCCATCAGGCGGGCCCACGTCGTCGCGAACACCGCGTCGCTCAGCGCGGTGTCGTAGAACTTCTGATATCCCTGCCACAGCGGGCGCCACGCGGCTTCATCGGCGGCGACCAGCGGGCGCACCGTGACACGCGTCGCGTCGTTCGCGCGGCCGGCCGCGTCTCGGGCGCTGGCCTGCGCATGGCGGATCGCGGTGAGCGACTGGCGCTGCTCGCCCTGCGCGTCGAAGTTCTCCGGCGCGAGCCACGCGTCGAACGCGGCGCGGACGTGCGGCCATTCGCCGTCGATGATCGAGAACCACGCGGTGTCGCGATTGCGGCCCCGGTAGATGATCGCTTGCCGGAACGTGCCTTCGTAGCGGAAGCCGAGCCGTGCGGCCGCCTTGCGCGACGGCGCGTTCAGGTCGTCGCACTTCCATTCGTAGCGCCGGTAGCCGAGCGTGTCGAACGCGTACTTCATCAGCAGGAACTGCGCTTCGGTCGACACGGGCGTGCGCTTGAGCAGCGGCGAGAACGTGACGGAGCCGACTTCGATCACGCCGTTGGCCGGGTCGATGCGCATCAGCGCGAGCGTGCCGACCGCGCGGCCGGTGGCGCGGTCGATCACCGTGTAGTGGAGCGGATCGGCGCTCGCCTGCGCGCCGCGTGCGTAGTCGCGATAGCTCGACTCGTCGGTGTACGGGCCGTGCGCGAGATAGGTCCAGTCGCTGCCGTCGGGCGCTTGTGCGTAGGCAGCGTACAGGTCGGCTGCGTGGCGTTCGGCGTCGAGCGGCTCGAGCCGGCAGTAGCGGCCTTCGAGCACGATGCGCTCGGGGCGCGGGCGCGTGGACCAGTCGGGAACGGGGTGGCCGATGGGCTGCTGGAAGGCGTTGGTCAGCGTGGACAAGGTCGATCTCGCTTCGGTTGGCGGCCGGCGACATGCCGGCATGCAGACGATCGTAGTCGCGCCGAGGTACCATGAGAAGCGCCAGCCTTCGGCAAATTTATGGTGCCACGGTCCGTGCCCCGTGTTTCGCCCCTTTCACGTTGCGATGTTCCGATGACGACTGCCTTTCCTTCCGGCGACGCCCCGTTGCTGCCGCTCGACGCGCCGCTGGCGCGCACCCAGGGCGCGCCTTCGCTGCAGCGCCAGTTGCTGCGCCGCCTGCGCGACGCGATTCTCGGCGGCGCGATGCCGGCCGGCACGCGGCTGCCCGGCACGCGCGCGCTGGCCGAAACGCTCGGCGTGTCGCGCAACACGACGGCCGCCGTCTACGAGCAACTCGTCGCCGAAGGTTTCCTGCAGTCCGACCGCCGCGGCACGCGCGTCGTCGGCCTGTCGCGGCCCGCGCCGCCGCGCCGGCGTGCCGCGCCGCCGGCCGTCGCGCAGCGGCTCGGCCGGATCCGCCCGAGCCTCATCGGCACCGGTGAATCGGAGGGCTTCCGGCCGGGCGTGCCCGCGCTGTCGCATTTCCCGGTGGATGCATGGCGGCACGCGATCGACCGCGCGCTGCGCCGCGCCGGCCGCGACCTGCTCGCGTACGGCGATCCGCTCGGCGAGCGCGCGCTACGCGAATCGATCGCGCGCCACCTGGCCGTGACGCGCGGCGTGCGCTGCGATCCCGAGCAGATCGTGATCACGGAGGGCGCACAGGGCGCGATCTCGCTGTGCGCGCAATTGCTGACGAACCCGGGCGATACGGTGTGGGTCGAGGAGCCCGGTTATCGCGGCGCGCGCACCGCGATGCAGGCGGCCGACCTCGACGTCGCGCCGATGCCGGTCGATATGGAAGGGTTGCGCGCGGACGAGGACGACTGGCGCGAGCGGCCGCCGCGCCTCGTCTATACGACACCGTCGAACCAGTTCCCGACCGGCGCCGTGCTGTCGATCTCGCGCCGGCTCGCGCTGATCGATGCCGCGCGCCGGCATCGCGCGTGGATCATCGAGGACGACTACGACAGCGAATTCCGTCACACCGGCGAGCCGATCGGCGCGATGCACGGGCTCGCGCCCGATTCGCCCGTCGTTTATCTCGGCTCGTTCAGCAAGACGATGTTTCCGGCGCTGCGGATCGGCTTTCTGGTGCTGCCGGAGGCGCTGCTGGCCGCCGTGCGGACGGTGCTGCCGGAGATGCTGCGCGGCGGGACGCGCCATGTGCAGCTCGCATTGGCGGATTTCATCGAGACGGGGGAATACGGCCGGCATCTCGGGCGGATGCGCCGGCTGTATCGCGACCGGCGGCGCCTGCTGCTCGCCGCGCTCGACGGCAGCCTGAGCGTGCCGCACCAGGTCGAGGGCGGGCCGTGCGGATTGCATCTCGCGCTGCGGCTGCCAGCGCGTTATCGCGACCGCGCGATCGTCGACGCGGCGCGCGCGCACGGTATCGGGCCGTTTCCGCTGTCGGGGTTTTCGATCGAGGCGGCACGGGCGGGTAACGGGCTCGTGCTCGGTTTCGGCAATACGTCGGCCGATGCGTTCGAGCCGATGTTGCGGATGTTGTCGGCGATCGCGGAGCGGGTGAGCGGCGATTGAACCGTTGCCGGACTTGTGCGGATTGACGAATCGCGCACTTTGTCCGGAACGAGCGCCATCGCGGCTTCGCGGCCGTCGCACCACCCGGCATGCGGGTTTCGATTCATCTGTTCGAACAGGCCGCGTGGAGTATAAATGGATGCGTGTACCGGTGCTTGTCGGGCGCCTGCGCGTCTCGCGCAGGTCGGCGCCGCGACTGCCGGGGGAGGTGCACCGTGGTTCGCCAGTCGCTTGCTCGCGCCGTGTTTCACACCGCGCTGTTGGGAGGCGCGTTCGCCTTTTTTGTGTCGACGCCGCCGGCCGCCATGGCGGGGAGCGTCGCGCAGCCCGCCACACCCCCCGTCATAAAGGCCAGGCCGGCCGCCGCGCCTTATGCGATGCCGGTCGATTTTCCGGCCATCGTCGATCGTTACGGACCTGCGGTCGTGACGATCATGACCGCGCTCGAGCAGCAAACCGGCGGGCCGTCCTTCGCGATCCTCGATACCGACGATCCGCTCGCCGCGTTCTTCCGGCGCGCCGCGCCGCCGCCCGCGCAGGGTGTGCCGGCGCCGCCCGACATGTCGCCGCGCGCGGTGTCGGGCAGCGGCTCGGGTTTCATCGTCAGCGCCGACGGCCTGATCCTGACGTCCGCGCACGTGGTCGACGAAGCGACCGACGTGACGGTGCGGCTCACCGACCGCCGCGAATTCAAGGCGACGGTGCTGGCCGTCGATCCGCAAAGCGACGTCGCCGTATTGCGTGTCAACGCAACGAAGCTGCCGTTCGTGCGCATCGGCGATTCGGCGAAGGTGCGGGCGGGCGAACCGGTGATGACGATCGGCGCGCCGGACGGATCGGGCAACACGGTCACGGCCGGCATCGTCAGCGCGACGTCGCACCGGCTGCCGGACGGCAGCGCGTTTCCGTTCTTCGAAACCGATATCGCGCCGAATCCCGACAACTCGGGCGGCCCCGTGTTCAACCGTGCGGGCGACGTGATCGGCATCGTGGTGGAGGTCTATACGGGCGCCGACCGCTACGCGAGCACGACGTTCGCGATCCCGATCGCGTTCGCCGCCAAGGTGCGCGCGCAGCTACAGGCACAGATGCAGGAGCAACAGGCGCAGCAGGCACCCGCGCCGGGCGTGCCGTCCGGCAACGCGTTCGGTCTCGACGTGCAGGATGTCGGCATCGGGCTGGCCGCGGCGTTCGGGCTGCCGCGTCCGGCGGGTGCGCTCGTCAACGGCGTCGCGCACGGCTCGCCGGCCGCCGCGGCCGGCGTGAAGCCCGGCGACGTGATCGTGAAGCTGGGCGACAAGGCGATTGGACACTCGGCCGAACTGAACGACCTGGCCGCCGCGCTGCCGCCGGGCCAGAAGGCGCCGCTGCGCGTGATTCGCAAGCGCGCGCCGGTGATGCTGACGATCACGGGCGCCGACGAGGCGGCCGGCAACGCGGGCGCGACGGTCGGCATGGCTGCACCGATGGCCGCTGCGCGACCGGGCCCAGGGCCGGGAGCGGGGCCGGCGGCGGGTGACGGTGGCGACCGTCTCGGGCTGACGATGCACGCGCTGAGCGACGACGAGCGCCGTTCGACGGGGCTCGCGGTCGGGATGATGGTCGACGCGGTGCATGGCCCGGCGGCGAACGCGGGCATCCAGCCGGGCGACGTCGTGCTGGAGCTCAACGACACGCTGCTCGAGACGCCGGACGACGTGCCGTCGCTCGAAGCGAACGGCGGCAGCGTGATTGCCGTGCTGATCCAGCGCAACAACGCGCGGAAGTTCGTGTCGGTGCGTGCGCGTTAACGCGTTGACGCGGTTGGCGTCGTCCGCCTACCATCGTTCGATATCGCTGGCAGTCAATCAGGCATTCAGGAGCCATCCGGCATGAAAGCGGCATTCATCATCGTAGTCGTACACAGGCGCAGGGTCCGGTAGCGGCACCGCGCCGGCACCCCTGCGCCCCCGACTCGTTCGGGGGCTTTTTTTTGCATTGCGCACGGCCATGCGGCGCGTGCGCGGAGGGCATCCGCTTGCAAACGAACCTGCCGATCGCTTCCGAACCGGCGTCGCCGAGACACGCGACGCTGATCCTGCTGTGCGCGTTCTCGGTGCTGCCGCTGAGCCTGTTCCTGCCGTCGCTGCCGGCAATCGCGCGCGACCTGCGCGCCGACTATGCGCTCGTCGCGCTGTCGCTCGGCGGTTACGCGGCGGTGGCCGCGTCGCTCGAGTTCGTGATGGGGCCGCTGTCGGACCGGTTCGGGCGAAGGCCGATCGTGCTGACGAGCGTCGGCGTGTTCGCGCTCGGCTCGCTCGGCTGCGCGATGGCGACCGATATCCGCGTGTTTCTCGCATGCCGGCTGATGCAGGCGGCCATCACGTCGGTCTATCCCGTGTCGATGGCGACGATCCGCGACGCCGGTGGTGGCAGCCGTGCTGCGAGCCGGATCGGCTATGCGGCGATGGCGGCCGCATTCGCGCCGATGCTGGGCCCGACGCTCGGCGGCGGGCTCGACCAGTCGGTCGGCTGGCGCGCGAGCTTCTGGTTGCTCGGCGCGGCCGGCATCGCGTTGTTCGGCTGGTGCGCGTTCGATCTCGTCGAAACCCATACGAACCGGTCGTCGAGCCTCGGGCGGCAGCTGCGCGCGTATCCGGCGCTGCTCCGTGCGCGCCGTTTCTGGGCCTACGCACTGTGCATGGCGTTTTCGACCGGCTCGTTCTACGCATTCCTGGCCGGCGCGCCGCTCGCCGCGAAAACGGTGTTCGGCATCGCGTCGGCGGAGATCGGCTTCTACATGGGGACGATCACGGCCGGTTTCGTGTGCGGCAGCTTTCTGGCCGCGCGTTACGCGCGCCGCTTCGCGCTGGCCACGACGATCCTGTGCGGGCGCGTCGTCGCGTGCGCGGGGCCGCTGATCGCGCTCGCGCTCGTGTCCGGCGGCGCGCCGCATCCGATCGCATGGTTCGGGCCGTGCGTGCTGGTCGGCATCGGCAACGGGCTGTCCAATCCCGGCGCGCATGCGGGCGCGGTGTCGGTGCGCCCGGATCTGGCGGGCAGCGCGTCGGGGCTGGCCGGTGCGATGACGATCGCCGGCGGCGCCGCGCTTTCGTCGCTGACCGGCGCGGTGCTGACGGTCGGCAACGCGGGTTATGCGCCGCTCGCGATGATGCTGCTGTCGGCCGCGATTGCGCTGGTGGCCGCGGTCTGCGTGCACGTGTTCGATGCGCGAGCCAGCGGACGGTGAACGCGGGCGCGGCACACCGAAGCGCGGAAATGCGGGCCCGCTACCGTGTGACAGGCGATTGGCGGACAATTCGGCCCAGGTCGGGAGACGACGAACCCTCCGCAAGCCGTATTCCCCGACGCATGCGAAGGGCGAATGAACGAGGTAACGATGGACGACTTTTCTGATTTCCAGCGGGACATTGCCGACGCTGCGCGGGCCACCTTCAACGCGCTGCGCGCGCTGCACCCGGACGAGCATTTCTACGCGTTCGCGCTTTATACGGACAGCGGCGCGATGACGGTGGTGCCGGCGGCCAATTCGGTCGAAGGGCTGAGCCGGATCCGCGCGCAACAGGCGATCGCCGATGACGATCGGGACCCGTGGTACACGTGGGGCTTTTCCGAGTGGGCGTACGCGGCGGCGGAAGCGTCGCCGTTCAATGCAATCTGCGGAAAGCTGGCCGATGCCGTGCTGAGCCCGCAGTTTGTCCGGTCGAGATTCGCGGAATTTTCCCGGCAACTCCACGCGGACATGATCGAGGCGTTGCGGCTGCTCGATCGCGACGGCCTGTTCGGCACGGGCGAGGCCAGGGCGGCCATCACGCTGTTCGTATCGATCAGCGACGACGATGCGGCTGAGGCGCTGGAAAACGAATCGGCGAAAGCGCTGAATCCGCCGGCGGTCGTCGACACGTTCCTGCGCCGCTACGACTGACCGGAAGCGGGACAGGGCATGGCGGCTACCGGACGGGCGGCCGCCATGCCTGCGTCGTCAGGGCTTCGCGCCCATCACGAACTCGAACGTCGCGACGCCGTCGACGCCGCCCGTCACGCGGTCGCCCGGCTGCAGCGCGCCGACGCCGGCCGGCGTGCCGGTGAAGATCAGGTCGCCGGCCTTCAGTTCGACCGAGCGCGACACGTACGCGATGACGTCGGGCACGGCCCAGATCATGTCGGCCAGATCGCCTTGCTGGCGCGTTTCGCCATTGACGGCGAGCCAGACGCGGCCCGTCGCCGGGTGGCCGGTGGCCGCGGCCGCGCGCAGCGCGGTCACGGGGCCCGACGCGTCGAAGCCCTTCGCCCAGTCCCACGGACGGCTCAGCTTTTTCGCTTCGGCCTGCAGGTCGCGGCGCGTGAGGTCGACGCCGACGCCGTAGCCCCACACGTGCGACAGCGCGTCGGCCGGGTCGATCGAGCGGCCGTCCTTGCCGATCGCGACCACCAGTTCGATCTCGTGATGGAGGTCGTTCGTCAGCGGCGGATACGGGACGGTGCCACTTGCGGGGACGATCGCGTCGGCCGGCTTCGTGAAGAAGAACGGTGGTTCGCGGTCGGGATCGGCGCCCATTTCCCGGGCGTGGTCGGCGTAGTTGCGGCCGACGCAGAATACGCGGCGCACCGGAAAGCGCGCGGACGCTTGTTCGACTTCGACGGAAGGACGCTCGGCGGCGTCGATGACATAGGCGGACATCGGATGGCCTCGTTCGGTAGGAAGACGGATGCCGGCGCCCGTGCGGCGCACGGGCCGGCATGCATGCAACGATACCGGACGCGCGTGCGGCCGGATGCGACGCAAGTGCGTTTTACCGGGACAAAACTACGCGTCGGCGGCCGCCGGCGCATCGTCGCCGGCCGGCAACGCGGCGTTCGCGTCGCGGTAGGCCTTCGGCGACACGCCGACCCGCGCGCGAAAGCGCCGCGCGAAATACCCTTCGTCGCGGAAGCCGACCGAGCGCGCGATGTCCGCGATGCGCCGGCTCGTATGGGCCAGCAGCGATTGCGCGAGCGCGATCCGGCGCTCGGTCACGAGATCGGTGAAGGTGCTGCCGGTTTCCTTGCGGACCAGGTGCGCGAGGTAGTTCGGCGACAGGAACGCGGCCTCGGCGGTCGCGGCGAGCGTCAGGTCCTCGCGGGTCAGGTTCGCGCGCACGTGCCGCAGCACGCGGGCGAGTGCGTCGCGCCGGCCCGCGCGCTGGGCGCCGCGCTGCGCGAGCTTGTCGAGTGCGCCCGCGTATTGCGTGCAGACGAGCCCGATCAACTGCAGCAGGTAGCCGCGCAGCAGCGTGGTCGAGCCGAAGGTGCGCACGCGATCGGTGTCGAGCATGCACAGCGCGAGGCGGCGCGCTTCGTCGTACGTGTCGCCGGTCAGGATGAAGTCGAGATGTTCCTGGAAGCGGAACGGCGTCAGCTCGGGGAAGCGCTGCGCGGGCACATCCTCGAGATCGAGCGGATCGACGTCGAGATCGGCGCGCAGGAACGCCTGGCTGAAGTTGATCACGATGAAGTGCGCGCCTTCCGGATGCGGGATCAGATGCTCGCGGTGCGGCAGCACGAAAGCGAGCGCGCCGCGCGGAAACGGCCGCGTGACGCCGCCGATCCGCTGCTCGGTGTCGCCGCCGAGATTGAACTGGATCTGGAAATACGCGTGCCGGTGCGGCTCGGTGATCGCCTGGCGCGACGCCTGGTCGCGGATGTAGAAATCGAGCCGGTCGCTGCGTTCGGGCATCCCGTACAGGCGCGGCGGGGCGGTGGAGGGCATGAAGGATTCTGCTGTTCGTGACGCGGTTGAGCCGCGATGGTACAGCGAACCGGGCGCGGCCGGAATGTGTGGCGGCCGCGCTCGGTGGCGATCAGGCGTCCGGATGGAAGCCGAGATAGCGGGTGTCCGGGCCCGCCAGGCTAGCGGCAAGCCGGCTCGACGCGTCGACCGACGCGAGTGCATCCGTCGTCGCCGCGCGGTTCGACACCAGCGTCCAGGCGAGCGTGTCGTCGGCGGCCACCGTCGGCGTCGCGAGCAGATCCGTCAGCGCGGCGAGCAGCGCGGGCGCGGGCGGCGCGTGAATCACGAACCCTTCATTGGCCACGGCCGCCGTGTCGATCCCCAGCACCGCGCACAGCCGTGCGCGCAGCGGCGTCTCGGCTTCGCTCGCCGCTCGCGAGCGCGCGATGCTCTCGCGCGTGTCGGCGTCGACGATCGTGCCGCCGCGGATCAGCGGCGTCTGCTGCCATGCGTCGGACGGGCATTCCTTGCCGCCGGGCGTCAGCGGCACGAACGGATTGATCTCGGCCGGGTAGATCCGGCACACGAGCGGGCGTTCGTCGTAGATCGCGCAGCGCAGGTCGTCGCGCAGGTTCGGGCAGGGCCCTGCATGGGCGGCGGTGAGCACCACCGTGACGCGCACGGGCAGCGAGCCGCTGAGCGCGGGGGTCGAACGGGCGCGCTTGTAGGCGGCGAACGCGTTGTCGGGCTCGGGTTCGACGAGCCATGGCATCGCGTCGCACAGCAGCTCCACGTGACCGCCGCGCCGCAGCCACGCGATCGCCTCGCCGATCGTCAGGGGAATGCGCAGGTCGCGGCAGCATCCGCCGCAGCCGGTGCAGGCGAAGTCGATGTCGGGGGCGGTGACGGTATCGTTCATGGGGTGTGTATCGGGGGTTTGGGCGCGCCGCGAAGCATCGCGACGCCGCCGGTGGTTTCATTCATCGGTCGAGCAGCGGTGCCACGCGGCGGCGCAGCTCGGGCACGACGTCGGCGTCGAACCACGGATGGTGCTTGAACCACGCCTGGTTGCGCGGCGACGGATGAGGCAGCGGCAGCACGTCGGGGCCGTAGTCGCGCCATGCGTGCACGGTGTCGGTGAGCGTCGCCTTGCGCGTGTCGCGCAGGAAATGCCGCTGCGCGTACTGGCCGACCAGCAGCGTCAGCCGGATCGACGGCAGCTCGGCGATCAGCCGTTCGATCCACAGCGGCGCGCATTCGGAGCGCGGCGGGTTGTCGCCGCTCGCGCCGCGGCCCGGGTAGCAGAAGCCCATCGGCACGATCGCGAAACGCGTCTCGTCGTAGAAGGTGTCGGCGTCGACGCCGAGCCACTCACGCAGCCGCTTGCCGCTCGCGTCGTCCCACGGGATGCCGCTCGCATGGACGCGTGCGCCGGGCGCCTGCCCGACGATCAGGATTTGCGCGTCGCGATGGGCGCGCACGACGGGGCGCGGGCCGAGCGGCAGGTCGGCTTCGCAGACGCGGCACGCGCGGATTTCGGTGAGCAGCACGTCGAGCGGCGCGTGCGTTCGTTTCGGCATCGATTCGGATCGGGGACAGAGTGGCCATGCAGTGTCGCCCGGGTGGCCGGAGCGGCGTGGTGTCGCGCCGGCGCGCGCGCCGCATGCATCACGCGGCGCGCATCAAACCCGCGACGGGCCCGGTGCGCCGCCTTCGGCGACGGCAGCATCATACAACGCGGTCTGCGCGATCGCCGCGGCGATTTCCGTGTCGTCGTGCGAACCGTCGAGCATGCCCCAGCGCCGGTATTGCGACAGGAACCACCTGGCTTCGAGCGGATCGGGCCGGTTCACGGCGCCGCCGTCGTGGAAGCGGATCGGCAGCGGCGGCTCGGCGTAAGGCCCCGCGCCGTAGTCGCCGAGCAGGCGCGGCGCGATCAGCCGGGCCGGCACGCCGAGCGCGTCGGGCGACGCGAGCCAGTCGGCCGCCTCACGGCGGTGCGCGGGGCTGTCGAGCCACGCGCACGCATCGACGAGCGTGCGAATCAGTGCGCGCGCGGTCGCCGGATAGAGCGCGACGAAGTCGCGCCGGGCCGCGAGCACCTTCTCCGGATGATCGGGCCAGATCTCGCTCGTGACGGCGACGGTCCGGCCCGCGCCGCAGGCGTCGGCCACCGCATGCCACGGCTCGCCCGCGCAGAAGCCGTCGAGTTCGCCGTTCGCGAGCGCGGCGACCATCTCGGGCGGCGGGATCACGACGCTGCGCACGTCGCGCAGCGGATCGACGCCGTGCGATGCGAGCCAGTGATTCAGCCACATCGCGTGCGTGCCGGTCGGGAATGTCTGCGCGAGGAGCGGCTTGCGGCCGAGCGTCGCGACGGCCGCGCGCACGCTGCCGCTTGCGCGGTACGCGTCGGCGAGGCTGCGCGAAAACGTGATCGCCTGGCCGTTGCGGTTCAGCACCATCAGCGCGGCCATGTCGGCCTGCGGGCCGCCGATGCCGAGCTGCAGCCCGCAGACGAGCCCGTACAGCGCATGCGCGGCGTCGAGCTCGCCGCTCAGCAGCTTGTCGCGCACGGCCGCCCACGACGGCTGGCGGTGCAGTTCGAGCGTCAGGCCGTGCGGTGCGCCGAGGTCCAGGCGCTGTGCGACGATCAGTGGGGCCGCGTCGCTCAGCGCGACGAAGCCGAGGCGAAGATGCGCGCGTTCCGGCGCGGCGGGGGGCGAAGTATTCATGGCGGTCATGGCTGAGGTGTCGCGTCGAGCAGTTGCCGCGCGACGTCGACGATGCGCAGGCCCTGATCCATCGCGCGCTTGCGCAGCGCTGCGTACGCGTCGTGCTCGGACAGCCTGCGCTGGTCCATCAGCACGCGTTTCGCGCGATCGATGAGCTTGCGCTCGGCGAGTTCGCGCTCGACGTCGGCGAGCCGGCGGCGCAGCGCATCGTCGTGCGAGAAGCGCGCGAGCGCGACTTCGAGAATCGGCGCGAGGCGCTCGGCCGACAAGCCTTCGACGAGATACGCGCTGACGCCCGCGCCGACTGCCGCGCGGATCAGCGCCTGGTCGCCGTCGTGGCTGAACATCAGCACCGGGCGCGGCGCGGTCGCATGCATCACCGCGAGTTGCTCGAGCGTATCGCGCGATGGCGAATCGGTATCGATGATCACGACGTCGGGGCGTTGCTCCTCGACGGCCGCCGGCAGGCGCGCGGGCGTCGCGACGTCGTTCAGCATCTCGTAGCCGAGGCGCGCGAGCGCGTCGCCGAGTTCGCCGATCGGCTTGTCGGTGTCGGTGACGAGCAGCACGCGCAGGCGGGCGGATGGGGCAGACGAACTCATGAGGCGAGCAGCAGGGGCGGCAAAGCTTCAGCGCAAGGCGCGAACGATGGATGCCGGCCGCAAGCGCGGCCGGCGTTGACGGCAAGGGGGAGCGGCTGAAGCCGCGCGATGCCGCGCATGCTAGGCGGCCCTGGACAGCGCCGCTTCGCCGGCGGCATCCGCGCACTGCACGGCGGCTTCGCCGATCGCGCCGCCGACGAGGATCACGGCCGGGCTGCCGAGCCGCGCTTCGTCGATGCCGCGCGCGAGGCCGCCGAGCGTGCCGGTCCAGCGGCGTTCGTCGGGCGTGCCGGCCCATTGCACGGCCGCGGCCGGCGTCGCAGCCGGCAGCGCGGCGAGCAGGCCCGCGGCGATGCTGTCGACACGGCTCATCCCCATGTAGATCGCGAGCGTGGTACCGGTCGCCGCGAGTCGCGACCAGTCGGGTTCGCCGTGGTCCTGGCGGTGCGCGGTGACGAACGTGACGCCCTGGCAGTGCTCGCGGTGCGTGAGCGAGATGCCGAGACTCGCGGCGGCCGCGAATCCCGACGAAATACCGTTGACGATCTCGACCGGAATCGCGGCGGCGCGCAGCGTCGCGAGTTCTTCGCCGGCGCGCCCGAACAGCAGCGCGTCGCCGCCTTTCACACGGACCACGTGCGCGCCGCGCTGCGCGTAGCGGCGCATCAGCCGCTCGATGAAGGCCTGCGGCGTGGAGCGGCAGCCGCCGCGCTTGCCGACGCGGATGACGCGCGCCTGCGGTGCGAGTTCGACGATGCCGGGGGCGACGAGATCGTCGAGCAGCAGCACGTCGGCGGCGGCCAGCGCCTTCACGGCCTTCAGCGTGAGGAGATCGGGATCGCCGGGGCCGGCGCCCAGCAGCGTGACTTTGCCAGTCGTCATGTCGTGTTCCAGTGCCGCGTGCGTGCGGCGGTCGTTAATGCATTGTCGGCGTGGCGGCGGGCGGTCGAAGCACACGGGCGTCCGGCCGTGCCGCGCACGGGGGGACGCCGTTGTCCGGATGGGCCCGTCGTGATCGACGGGCAAGGTTTGCGGGGACTGCCCACCGGCGCCGTTGCCGGTGTGATGCAGAAGGTTCAGCAATATCCGGGCCAGCCGCCAACACGCGCGGCGGGCGCGTCGCGCAACGCAACACGAGACGGCCGCAGGCCTGCCTGCGACTGCCGCGCGCGGGCAGACGCCGTGCCGCAACGGCGTGCATCGTGCCCCGTCAGCGCGCACCGCGATGTCGCACGGCGACAGTGCTGCAGCGCACCACATCTGTGCCTCGCTGCATCACGGCGCATCGCGCGCCGCGGGCCGGACGGCCTCGCGCGCTGGCCGGCGAGCCTTGCGCGGCGGGGCTGCCGGCCCGATTCGGGCCGACATGGCACGGCGTTTGCGTAAGCTGGTTCGGGCGGATCAACGGCGATTCGTCCGCAGTACCGATTACAGACGCGCCCGGCAACGGGCTTCATGGGCAACGGCGTCCTACACATCGGGTCTCGACGAGACCGGGTGTGCAGGACGCCGTTTTTCGTTTGGCGGATGACATGACCGACAAAGCTACCCGTATCGATCTCTTCAGCTTCCGCACCGCGCCGATGCGCGCGTTCCACCTGACGTGGATGGCGTTCTTCGTATGTTTCTTCGCGTGGTTCGCGTGCGCGCCGCTGATGCCGCTCATCGCGCGCGAATTTCACCTGACGGCGGCACAGGTCGCCAACATCAACATCGCCGCGGTGGCCGCGACGATCGCCGTCCGGCTGCTGGTCGGCCCGCTGTGCGACCGCTTCGGCCCGCGCCGCGTGTATGTCGGCCTGCTGCTGCTCGGCGCGATCCCCGTGTTCGCCGTGTCGTTCACGCACGACTACCTGTCGTTCCTGATCTGCCGCCTCGGTATCGGCGCGATCGGCGCGGGCTTCGTGATCACGCAGTACCACACGTCGGTGATGTTCGCGCCGAACGTGGTCGGCACCGCGAACGCGACGACGGCCGGCTGGGGCAATGCGGGCGCGGGCGCGACGCAGGCGCTGATGCCGCTGCTGGTTGCCGCCGGCCTGATGCTCGGCTTCGGCGATGACTCGTCGTGGCGCATCGCGCTCGTCGTGCCGGGCGTCGCGATGCTCGTGATGGCGTGGGCGTACTGGCGCTTCACGCAGGATTGCCCGCAAGGCGACGTGATCGCGCTGCGCAAGGAGGGCGTGACGGTCGACAGCGGCAAGAAGGGCGGCTTGGCGAGCTTCTTCGCCGCGTGCGGCAACTATCGCGTGTGGATGCTGTTCGTCACGTACGGCGCGTGCTTCGGCGTCGAGGTGTTCATCCACAACATCGCCGCGCTGTACTACGTCGATCACTTCAACCTGTCGCTGAAGGACGCGGGCTTCGCGGTCGGCCTGTTCGGGCTGCTCGCGCTGTTCGCCCGCGCGCTCGGCGGCTGGCTGTCCGACAAGATCGCCGCGCGGCGCAGCCTCGACGTGCGCGCGACGCTGCTGTGCGCGCTGATCGTCGGCGAAGGGCTCGGGCTGATCTGGTTCTCGCATGCGCAAAGCATCGGCATCGCACTCGTCGCGATGCTGACCTTCGGCCTCTTCACGCACATGGCGTGCGGCGCGACCTACGCACTGGTGCCGTTCATCGACCGCAAGGCGCTCGGCGGCGTCGCGGGGATCGTCGGCGCGGGCGGCAACGTCGGCGCGGTCGCCGCGAGCTTCCTGCTGAAGGGCGTCGGCGACGTGCAGCACACGCTGAGCGTGCTCGGCCTCGCCGTCACCGCGACCGCGCTGTGCGCGATGGCCGTGCGCTTCAGCGAAGAACACAAGGCACGCGAAGCCGAGCTGCGCGACCACGCGCTGGCCGCCGGCAGCGTCGCCAACTGATCGACCGAAGGAAACGTCATCATGAAACTCATCGTCATCGGCCACGGCATGGTCGGCCACAAGCTCCTCGAATGCGTCGCGGCGGAAGCGGGCGCGGCGGGCGCACTGCAGGTCACCGTGCTCGGCGAGGAACCGCGCCCGGCCTACGATCGCGTGCACCTGTCGGAGTTCTTCGCGGGCAAGTCGGCGGACGACCTGTCGCTCGTCGAACCCGGCTTCTTCGAGCGTCATCCGCAGTTCGACCTGCGCCTGAACGCCTGCGTCGCGTCGATCGACCGCGCCGCGCATACGGTCACGCTCGCGTCGGGCGAAACGCTCGCGTACGACAAGCTGGTGCTCGCGACGGGTTCGCGCCCGTTCGTGCCGCCGATGCCGGGGCATGATCGCGCGGGCTGCTTCGTGTACCGGACGATCGAGGATCTCGAAGCGATGCAGGCGTGCGGCACGCACGCGAAGCGCGGTGTCGTGGTCGGCGGCGGGCTGCTCGGCCTCGAATGCGCGAAGGCGCTGCGCGACATGGGGCTCGACACGCACGTCGTCGAATTCGCGCCGCGGCTGATGGCCGTGCAGGTCGACGACGGCGGCGGCCGGATGCTGCGCGCGAAGATCGAGGCGCTCGGCGTGACCGTGCATACGGGCAAGAACACGCTCGAGATCGTCGACGGCGAGGCAGGCACGCACCGGATGGCGTTCGCCGACGGCACCCACCTCGACGCCGACATGATCGTGTTCTCCGCCGGCATTCGCGCACGCGACGAACTGGCGCGCGCCTGCGGGCTCGAAACCGGCCCGCGCGGCGGCGTCGCGATCGACGATGCATGCCGCACCAGCGACGCCGATATCTACGCGATCGGCGAATGCGCGGCATGGAACGGCATGGTGTACGGCCTCGTGGCGCCCGGTTACGACATGGCGCGCGTGGTCGCGAAGCAGCTCGCCGGCAGCGCCGACGAGACGGGCACGGCCGCGTTCGCGGGCGCCGACATGAGCACGAAGCTGAAGCTGATGGGCGTCGACGTCGCGAGCATCGGCGACGCGCACGGCACGACGGCCGGCAGCCGCACCTACCAGTACGCGGACGAGCGCCGCCAGGTCTACAAGAAGCTCGTGGTGTCCGACTGCGGCAAGTTCCTGCACGGCGCGGTGATGGTCGGCGACGCGGCCGAATACGGCACGCTGCTGCAGATGATGCTGAACCGCATCGAGTTGCCCGAGTCGCCCGAATTCCTGATCCTGCCGTCGTCGGACGGTGTCGCGAAGCCGGCGATCGGTGTCGACGCGCTGCCGGACGGCGCACAGATCTGCTCGTGCAACAACGTGTCGAAGTCGCAGATCTGCGCGGCGGTGGCCGACGGCGCGACGAGCCTCGGCGCGCTGAAGTCGTGCACGGGCGCCGGCACGTCGTGCGGCGGCTGCGTGCCGCTCGTCACGCAGATCATGAAGGCCGAGATGAAGAAGCAGGGCCTCGCGGTCAACAACCATATCTGCGAGCACTTCCCGCATTCGCGCCAGGAGCTGTTCCACCTGATCCGCGTCGAGCGCATCACGACGTTCGACGAACTGCTCGCGAAGCACGGCCATGGGCTGGGCTGCGACGTGTGCAAGCCGGCCGTCGCGGGCATCCTCGCGTCGTGCTTCAACGAGTTCGTGCTGAAGAAGGAACATGCCGGGCTGCAGGATTCGAACGACTACTACCTCGCGAACATCCAGCGCGACGGCACGTATTCGGTGGTGCCGCGCATGCCGGGCGGCGAGGTTACGCCGGAAGGGCTGATCGCGGTCGGCCAGGTTGCGCAGAAGTACGGGCTGTATACGAAGATCACCGGTGGCCAGCGCGTCGACCTGTTCGGCGCGCGCGTCGAGCAGCTGCCGTCGATCTGGGAAGAGCTGATCGCGGCCGGCTTCGAATCGGGCCACGCGTACGGCAAGGCGTTGCGCACCGTGAAGTCGTGCGTCGGTTCGACGTGGTGCCGCTACGGCGTCGACGATTCGGTCGGCCTCGCGATCGACTTCGAGAACCGCTACAAGGGCCTGCGCGCGCCGCACAAGATCAAGTTCGGCGTGTCGGGCTGCACGCGCGAATGCGCGGAGGCGCAGGGCAAGGACGTCGGGATCATCGCGACCGAGAAGGGCTGGAACCTGTACGTGTGCGGCAACGGCGGGATGAAGCCGCGCCACGCGGAACTGCTCGCGTCCGACCTCGACCGCGCGACGCTGGTCCGCTACATCGACCGCTTCCTGATGTTCTACGTGCGCACGGCCGACCGCCTGCAACGCACGAGCGTATGGCGCGACAACCTCGAAGGCGGCCTTGACTACCTGATCGACGTCGTCGTGCACGACAAGCTCGGGATCGCGGCCGAACTCGAAGCCGACATGCAGCATGTGGTCGACACCTATGAATGCGAATGGAAGAAGGCCGTGACCGATCCCGAGACGCGCAAGCGCTTCCGCCACTTCGTGAACAGCGACGCGCCGGACGCGAACATCGAATTCGTCGAGACGCGTGGCCAGATCCGCCCCGCGACGCCCGACGAGCGCGTGCGCGGCAAGCCCGTGACGATTCCCGTCGTTGTCGAAGGCGCGACGCAGGCCGTGACCGAATCCGCAACCGTTTGACCCTGACCGACACCAGCGTCTTTTCCAAGGAGCTCATCATGAACGATCGTCTTCCGCTGTCCTGGACCCGTGTGTGCCCGCTCGACGACATCGTGCCGAACACTGGCGTGTGCGCGCTCGTCAACGGCGAGCAGGTCGCGGTGTTTCACGTCGCGCATGCCGACGGCGGCGTGTTCGCGATCGACAACGTCGACCCCGTATCGCAGGCGGCCGTGATGTCGCGCGGGCTGATCGGCAGCCTCGGCGAGCGTGTCGTCGTCGCGTCGCCGCTGTACAAGCAGCATTTCGACCTGCGCACCGGCGAGTGCCTCGAAGCGCCGGAGCAGTCGGTGAGCGCGTATCCGTCGCGGGTCGAGGACGGCTTCGTGTGGATCGCGGCCTGACCGCCCCGGAGCGCGCATGACCGCCACCCCCGTCAAGAGCGTGTGCCCGTATTGCGGCGTCGGCTGCGGCATGGTGCTGCACGTCGAGGAGGGCGAGGTCGTCAAGGTGTCCGGCGACGCCGACCATCCGACCAACTTCGGGCGGCTGTGCACGAAGGGTTCGTCGGCGCACGTCGCGCTGCGCCGCTCGGGGCGGCTCGACCGCGCGTTCGTGCGCCGCGCGCGCGAGGACGACCTCGTGCCGCTGCCGGCCCGCGACGCGATCGCCGAGACCGCGCGCCGCCTGCGCGCGGTGCTCGATGCGCACGGCCCCGACGCGCTGTCGTTCTACGTGTCGGGGCAGATGTCGATCGAGGCGCAATATCTCGTCAACAAGCTCGCGAAGGGCTTCGTCGGCACCAACAACATCGAGTCGAACTCGCGCCTCTGCATGGCGAGCGCGAGCACCGGCTACAAGCAGTCGCTTGGCGCGGACGGCCCGCCCGGGTCGTACCAGGACTTCGATCGCGCGAACCTGTTTTTCGTGATCGGCGCGAACATGGCCGATTGCCACCCGATCCTGTTCCTGCGGATGATGGATCGCGTGAAGGCCGGCGCGAAGCTGATCGTCGTCGACCCGCGCCGCACCGGCACGGCCGACAAGGCCGACCTGTTCCTGCAGATCCGGCCGGGCACCGATCTCGCGCTGACGAACGGGCTGCTGCACCTGCTGCATGCGAACGGCCGCACCGACGGCGCGTTCATCGACGCATACACCGAAGGCTGGGACGCGATGCCCGCGTTTCTCGCCGACTACACGCCCGAGCGCGTCGCGGCGATCACGGGGCTCGCGGAAGCCGACCTGCGCACGGCCGCGCAATGGATCGGCGACGCACCGGAGTGGATGAGCTGCTGGACGATGGGGCTCAACCAGAGCACGCACGGCGTGTGGAACACCAACGCGATCTGCAACCTGCATCTCGCGACCGGCCGCATCTGCCGCCCCGGCAGCGGGCCGTTCTCGCTGACCGGCCAGCCGAACGCGATGGGCGGGCGCGAGATGGGCTACATGGGCGTGGGGCTGCCGGGCCAGCGCTCGGTGCTGTCCGACGACGACCGGCGCTTCGTCGAGAATCTGTGGCGCGTGCCGGCCGGCACGCTGCGCAAGGAGACGGGGCAAGGGACGGTCGACCTGTTCGCGCGGATGGCGGCCGGCGACATCAAGGCATGCTGGATCGTCTGCACGAACCCGGTCGCGACCGTGCCGAACCGGCAGAACGTGATCGCCGGCTTGCAGGCCGCGGAGCTCGTGATCGCGCAGGACGCGTTCCTCGACACCGAGACCAACCGCTACGCGGACATCCTGCTGCCCGGCGCGCTGTGGGCCGAGGGCGACGGCGTGATGGTCAACTCCGAGCGCAACATGACGCTGATGCGCGCCGCCGTGGCGCCGCCCGGCGACGCGCTGCCCGACTGGCGCATCGTCGCGGAAGTCGCGCGTGCGATGGGTTTCGGCGACGCGTTCGACTACGCGTCGGCGGCCGACGTGTTCGACGAGATCGTCCGTTTCTCGAATCCGGCGACCGGTTACGACCTGCGCGGCGCGAGCCACGCGGCGCTGCGCGACGGGCCCGTGCAGTGGCCGGTCGCACCGGGCACCGCGCGCGAGCGGCACCCGATCCGCTACCTGAACGACGGCGTGAGCCAGACGTTGCGCACGGCGGCCGGCGAGAACGACGCGCCGCGCATCGCGTTCCCGACGCCGTCGGGCAAGGCGCGTTTCTTCGCTCGGCCGCATGTCGATCCGGCCGAGCTGCCCGACGACACGTTCCCGATCGTGCTGAACACCGGGCGGCTGCAGCATCAATGGCACACGATGACCAAGACGGGCAAGGTCGCGATGCTGAACAAGCTGAACCCGCGCCCGTTCGTCGAGCTTCACCCGGACGACGCGAGCGCGCTCGGCATCGCCGCGAAGGACAGCGTCGAGATCCGTTCGGCGCGCGGCCGCGCGGTGCTGCCGGCCGTCGTCACCGAGCGCGTGCAGCGCGGCAACTGCTTCGCGCCGATGCACTGGAACGACGTGTACGGCGACGACCTGTGCATCAACGCGGTGACGAACGACGCGATCGATCCCGAATCGCAGCAACCCGAACTGAAATATTGCGCGGTCGCGCTGCGGCGCGTCGAGACCGATGCGTTCGCGTCCGACGACGACGGCACGGCGCAACCCGATGCATGCGCCGACGACGCGCGGCCCGCGCCGGCGATGGTGCAGGCCACTGTTTCACAGGAATCCGACATGGCAGACATCGACACTTTCGCGGCCGCGCTCGGCGTCGCCGATCTCGCGCCGCCGCCGCTGACCGACACCGAGCGGCTGTATGTGGCCGGCCTCGTCAGCGGGTTGAGGGCGAGCGCGGGCCGGCGCGAGGGCAGCGTGCCCGTGCTGCCGGCCGGCGCGCCGCTCACGCCGCCGGTGCGGTTCTGGCTCGACGGGATGCTCGCCGGTTTGTTCAGCCGCTCGGCGCCCGCTCATGCACACGCGCTGGATGCCGTAACGCCGGCCCAGTCGGCCGACGCCGGCGGCGGCGTGCGCATCGTGCGCACGCGCCCGAAGGTCGTACTGCTGTGGGCATCGCAGACCGGCAACATCGAATCGCTGACCGAGGACTACGCGACGCAGTTGATGAACGCGGGTTTCGAGATTCGCACCGCGTGCATGTCCGACTATCCGGTCGCATCGCTTGCCGGCGCGCAATACGTGCTGCTGATGACGAGCACGTTCGGCGACGGCGATGCGCCCGACAACGGCACCGAGTTCTGGGACGCGCTGCAGGCCGGCAGCGCCGCGCGCCTCGACGGCGTGCACTTCGCGGTGCTCGCGTTCGGCGACCGCAACTACGACCAGTTCTGCGGCCACGGCCGCCGGCTCGATGCGCGGCTCGCGGAACTCGGCGCGGCGCGCCTGTGTGCGCGCGTCGACTGCGACGTCGAATTCCAGCGCGATGCCGACCAGTGGCTCGAACGTGTCGTCGCGCGGATCAAGGAGGCGGACGCCGCGCTGCACGCGGTGCCGACCGGCGGGATGAGCCCGTCGGGGCTGCTGCCGACGAAGGCGCATCCGGCACCGTCGAAGCTCGTCGCGAACCTGCGGCTCAATCGTCCGGGCGCCGCGAAGGACACGCGTTACGTGTCGCTGTCGACCGAAGGCGCGAACCTCGAATACGAAACCGGCGACGCGCTCGGCGTGTGGCCGACCAACTGCCCGGAGCTGGTCGACGAGCTGCTGTCCGTCACCGCGCTGAAAGCCGATGCACCCGTGTCCATCGCGGGCGTCGGCGACGTGCGGCTCGGCGACGCGCTCGCACGCCACTTCGACATCACGCGGCCGCATCCGGACACGCTCGCATTCATCGCGTCGCGCAGCGCGAACGGTGCACTGAAGTCGCTGCTCGGCGACGAACGCAAGGGCGACCTGAAGCAATGGTTGTGGGGACAACAGCTCGCGGACGTGCTGCACGAGTTTCCGGTCGAGCTGTCGGGCACGGAGCTGGTCGGGATGCTGAAGCGGATGCAGCCGCGTCTCTATTCGATCGCGTCGAGCCCGAGCGCGCACCAGGGCGAGATCCACCTGACCGTGTCGGCCGTGCGTTATCACAACGGCCGGCGCGCACGCAAAGGCGTTGCGTCGACTTTCCTCGCCGATCGCGCGGACGACGGCCGCGTGCCCGTGTTCGTGCAGAAGTCCGCGCATTTCCGCCCGCCGGTGAACGGAGACGTGCCGATCGTGATGGTCGGCCCGGGCACCGGCGTCGCGCCGTTCCGTGGCTTCCTGCACGAGCGGCAGGCGCGTGGCGCACGCGGGCGCAACTGGCTGTTCTTCGGCGAGCAGCACGCGCAGACCGATTTCTACTACGGCGACGAACTCGGCGCGATGCACGACAGCGGTTTCCTGACGCGACTCGATCTCGCGTTCTCGCGCGACCAGGCCGACAAGATCTACGTGCAGGACCGGATGCGCGAGCAGGGCGCCGAGCTGTTCGCGTGGCTGGAAGAAGGCGCGCACTTCTACGTGTGCGGCGACGCCGCGCGGATGGCCAAGGACGTCGATATGGCGCTGAAGGCGGTCGTCGCCGAGCACGGCGGTATGTCGGACGACGCCGCGAACGACTACGTCGCGCGGCTCGCGAAGGCGCGGCGCTACATGCGGGACGTGTACTGACCGCGCGGGCGGCGGTCCACCCGCCGTCCCGCGACCGGCAGAGGTTACTGCTGGCGGTCCCACGCACGCGCCTGTTCGGCGCGCACGAATGCTTCCGACGATTTCGGCAGCAGGTTGCGGAACGCGCCGCCGTCGCTATCGATCACGTCGACCATCTTCGCGATCATTTCCTCCGGATCGTGCTGTTCGAGCGGGAACGTCAGCCGCTCGGGCGTCACCGTGTGGACGGCCGGATCGCGCCAGCGCCGCGTCGTCTCCATCATCCGGTCGTTGAAGCCGGTGCTGTACGGGCCCGGGTTCACGACCGCGACGCGAATGCCGTGCGGTGCCAGTTCCGCGTGCATCGCCTCGGCCACCGATTCGACCGCATGCTTCGACGCGCAATAGGCGCCCGTGAACGGCCCCGTGATCAGGCCCGCGATCGACGACACGAACACGATCTTGCCGTGCCGGCGCGCGAGCATCCCGCGCGCGATCTGCTGCGTCAGTTCGAGCGGCCCGAACACGTTGGCGTCGAACAGCTCGCGCACGATCTCGACCGGCAGGTCGACGAGCGCGCCGGCTTCGCCGACGCCCGCGTTGTTCACGAGCACGTCGATGTCGAGTTCGGCCGCACGGGCACGATCGTGCGCGGACGTGACGTCGAGCTTGATCGCGCGCAGCGTGGTGCCGCGTTGCGCGGCGGCGGCCGCCAGTTCGTCGATCTCGGTCGTGACGCGCACGCCGGCCGTCACGTCGTGACCGCGTTCGGCGAGCCGCAGCGCGACTTCGCGGCCGAAGCCGGTGCCCGCGCCGGTGATGAGGATGCGTTGCTGTGCCATGTGCTTACCTTGTGGTGGGGAGCGTTGCGTGAAAGCGATCGCGGCAATGTCGGGCGATCGCGGTGTCTTCGTCGACGCTGCCGCCCGATACGCCGATGGCGCCGACGCAGCGTCCGTTGCCGTCGACGAGCGGTTCGCCGCCGCCGAACGTGACGAGCCCGCCGTGACTGTGTTCGATGCCGCGCAGCGGGCCGTCGCCCGACATCGCGCCGAGCGAGCCGGTCGATGCGCGGAAGCGGACGGCGGTCAGCGCCTTGCGCTGCGCCAGATCGATCGCGCCGAGAAAGCAGTCGTCGGTGCGCACGAACGCGAGCAGGTTCGCGCCGGCATCGACGATCGCGATGGCGACGCCCGCGACCTGCAGCGATTCGGCGTGCGCGAGCGCGGTTTCGATCGTGCGGCGGGCGGCTGCGAGCGGCAGCGCGGCGGTGAGCGGGTCCATTCGAGGCTCCGGTGGGACGACAGGGCCAGTGTAGGTCGTCGCGGTATATGGGAGAATCCGCATTCCGCTCGAAGGAGTTTCAAGTTTTTTTAATGATGGGCAGACGCGATCCGATGGCCGGGCTGCACGTATTCATGAGCGTCGCGACGGCCGGCAACTTCACGCGGGCCGCCGCCGCGCTGGGCCTGACGCCGGCCGCCGTCAGCCTCGCGATCGGGCAGCTCGAGGGCGAGCTGAACGTGAAGCTGTTCAACCGCAGCACGCGCGGCGTGAGCCTGACGGAAGCCGGGCAGCGCTACTGGCAGCAGACGGAGCCTGCCTACCGGCAAGTCATGCAGGCGCGCGACGCGCTGAAGGACGCGCGCAGCGAGCCGAGCGGGCTGTTGCGCGTGACCGCGCTGCCGCTGGCGCGCTCGCTCGTGATCGCGCCGGTTCTCGCCGCGTTCCGTGAGCGCTTTCCGAAAGTCCGGCTCGAAATCCGCTACGAGAACGAGCTGGTCGACATCGCGAAGGACGGGTTCGACGCGGGGATCCGCCTCGCCGACCGGCTGCAGCCGGGGATGATCGGCGTGCGGATCGCGCCCGCGCTGTCGTGTGCGCTCGTCGCGTCGCCCGGTTATCTGGCGCGGTATGGCGCGCCCGCGTCGATTACGGAGCTCGAGCGTCATGCGTGCATCCGCTTCCGGTTTTCGGAGAGCGGGCGCCTGCACAAGTGGCTGCTGCACGACGGGCGCCGCGACGTCGATCTCGATCCGGACGGCGTGTTCGTGACGAACGATGCCGATGCGGTGATCGATGCGGCGCGTGCCGGCGTCGGCATCGCATTTGCGTTCATGCGCGAGCGCATCGAGCAGGACCTGCGCGACGGCACGCTCGTCGAGGTGCTGCCGGGTGCGTGCCGCACGCTGCCACCGATGTGGCTCTATTACGTGAATCGCAAGCACGTGCCGGCGAAGCTGCGCGCGTTCATCGACATCCTGCGCGAGCGGGCCGGCGAAGCGTAATTCGACGGCGCCGCCTGCCGGCAGCGATTCGCGCGGCGGCGCATGATGGCGGCTCCATCCACGCAGCCTGGGAGCGCGTCATGCCGGCATTCCCGCATTTCCCGATTCGAACCCTCGTGATCGCCGCAGCGCTGGCGGCCGCCGCGACTTGCGGCGCGCCAGCCGTTGGCCAAACGTCGACCGTGCCGGCCGGCACGGCCGCCGCGACACCCGACAACGCGGTGCTGCTGACCGTGTTCCTGAAGCACGACCAGTCGCGCCCGCTCGCCGAGTTGAACGCGCAGCTCGCGAAGCAGGGGTTCTACAAGGCGTTTCCGCCGCCGGGCGTGGAAGTGGTGAGCTGGACCGTGACGATGGGGATCGGCCAGATCGTCGTGCTGCGGTTGCCGGCGTCGCGGCTGCGCGAGGTCAATCGGGTGCTCGAGGATACGGCCTGGGGGGCGTACCGGACGGAGTTCTATCCGACTTACGACTACAAGGCGATCGGGTTGGGGGAGCATGAGCGGGCGAAGTGACGGTACGCAGCGCGATTCCGTCACGGTGGAAAGTGGATACGAGTGCACCGAATCAACCTGTCCCCATTCCCGAAACGCCCCGCGCCGTTACGTTTTCATCCTCGGCTGTCGGGCCTCGCCCGGGAGATTTCTCCCAAATGCATCACAAGTCATTCATCCGATGAAAAAATGGACCCGGTTCCCGGTATGATGCGCACCTTGCGTTTTTCGGTCGCACGATTTTGATGCGATGTTTACGCGCCCGCGCGCCACAAAACCGCACAATGCGAACCTGAAAGATTCTGTAATATAAATTCCGTATACTCGTAAGTTCTGATTCAGGCGCCACCTGCCTCCGTCTTCGGCCGACCGCCCACGCAGAACAACCAGATTCGTCGCCGCCTGGCCGTCTTGCGCCGCGACACGCTATGCACCACCACTGAACAATCTATGTCTTCCCGCCACTCTGGTTCGCCCGGCCGTGCCGCGGCGGTGATCGCCCGTGTCCGGGCGCTGATCCGCCATGAGCGCGTGCTGTCGCCGCTGCTCGCGCTCGGCATCGGCCTGCTGCTGATCGTGGTTTTCCAGCATCTGTCGGAATCCGTCGACTACCGGTCGGTGATCCGCCAGTTGCGTCACATGTCCGTCGGCGAGTGGGGCGCGTCGCTGGCCGCGACGGCGCTCAGCTATCTCGCGCTGGTCGCCCGCGACGCGGTCGGCCTGCGTTATGTCGCCGCGACGGTGCCGCGCGTCGCGCTGTGGATCGGCGCGATCGCCGGGTCCGCGCTCGGCAACGCGACCGGTTTCGGCGCGCTGACGGGCGGCGCGGTCCGTGCACGCGTGTACGGCGTGTCGGGCGTCACGCCCGCACAGATCGGCCGGATGACGGTATTCACGAGCGGCACGCTGGCGCTCGCGATGGTGCTGATGACGGCGGTCGGCATGGTTTGCGTGCCGGAGGCGCTCGCCGCCATGCTGCACGTCGCGCCCGGCGTGCTCACGTGGAGCGGCGCCGCGCTGCTCGTGGTGCTGGCCGCGATGGTCGTGATGTGCGGCAACACCGCGCGCCCGGTCGTGACGCGCTTCAAGTGGCTGTCGTTCGACGTGCCCGCGCGGCGCGATCTCGTCGCGCAGGTGGTCTACGCGGTGCTCGACGTCGTCGCGGCGGGCCTGACGCTGTGGGTGCTGCTGCCGGCCGCGCCGGTCGGCTTCCCGACCTTCATCACCGTCTACGCGGCCGCGTTGCTGCTCGGGATGATCGGCCATACGCCGGGCGGAATCGGCGTGTTCGAAGCCGCGATGGTCTTCACGCTCGGCCGCGAAGTGCCCGCGCATGCGATGGTCGCCGCGCTGATCGCGTATCGCGCGATCTACTTCGGCGTGCCGCTCGTGCTGTCGGCCGGCCTGCTGGCCGGTTTCGAGGGGCGCGCGTTGCGGCGCCGGCTCGTGTCGCGGCAGGCCGCGCGCGTGTCGCAGCTCGCGCCGGTGTTCCTGAGCCTCGTGACGTTCGCGGTCGGCGGGATGCTGGTGATCTCGAGCGCGACACCCGCGTTCTGGCACCGGATCGCGATCCTGCGCCACCTGGTGCCGTTGTGGGTGCTCGAAGGTTCGCAGGTGATCTGCAGCGTGCTCGGCGTCGCGCTGCTGTTCGTCGCGCGCGGATTGCTGCGCCGCCTCGACGGCGCATGGTGGATGACCTTCGCGCTGACGCTCGCGAGCCTCGCGCTGTCGCTGGCGAAGGGCCTCGCGTTCGTCGAGGCCGGCGTGCTCGGCACGCTGCTGGTGCTGCTGCTCGTCAGCCGCCGCCGCTTCAACCGTCATTCGTCGCTGCTCGCCGAGCGCTTCACGGTCAGCTGGTTCGTGTCGGTGACGATGGTGCTGATGCTGGCGGTGTGGGTGCTGTTCTTCGCGTTCCGCGACGTGCCGTACACGCGCGACCTGTGGTCGCATTTCTCGTTCGACGCACGCGCGCCGCGTGCGCTGCGCGCGACGCTCGCGAGCGGCGTGTTCGTCGCGATGTTCGCGCTGTGGCAACTGCTGCGCCCGGCCCCCGGTCGTTTCGTGAAGCCGGTGCCGCAGGACCTGTTCGACGCCGAGCGGATCATCCGCGCGCAGGAGTGCAGCGATGCGGGCCTCGCGCTGATGGGCGACAAGTCGTTCCTGTTCTCGGAATCGCGCCAGGCGTTCCTGATGTACGCGAAGTACGGTCGCACGTGGGCCGCGCTGCACGACCCGGTCGGGCCGCGCGAAGAATGGCCGGCGCTGATCGCCAAGTTCATCGCGCTCGCGCATGCGCACAGCGGTCGTGCGGCGTTCTACCAGGTGCGCGCGAACGCGCTGCCGCTGTATCTCGACGCGGGGCTCACGCTGATGAAGCTCGGCGAGGAAGCGCATATCGCGCTCGACCAGTTCGACCTGAAGGGTTCGAACCGTTCGCACCTGCGTTACGCATTGCGCCGCGGCGACAAGGACGCGCTGACGGTCGAGGTGATCGCGCCGTGCGACGTGCCGGTCGCGCTGCCGAAGCTGCGCGACATCTCCGACGGCTGGCTCGACAGCCGCGATGCACGCGAGAAGAGCTTCTCGGTGGCCGCGTTCCACGACGGTTATCTCGCGACGCAGTCGGTGATGCTCGTGCGTCAGGCCGACAAGCCGATCGCGTTCGTCACGTTCATGACGACCGACCTCAACACCGAGGCGACGGTCGGTGTGATGCGCCATCTGCCAGACGCGTCGCCGTACGCGATGGAGTATCTGTTTACGCAGCTCGCGCTGCATCTGAAGGAAGCGGGTTTCCGCAAGTTGAGCCTGGGCATCGCGCCGTTCTCGGGGATGGGGGCGGCGAAGATGCCGTCGCCGTGGCACCGGCTCGGCCTGATGGTCTGGCGCTTCGGCGGCCGCTTCTACAACTTCCGCGGCTTGCGCGCATTCAAGAGCAAGTTCGAACCGCACTGGGAGCCGCGTTACCTCGCGGCCTCGGGCTCGGTCGGCGTGTTCGTCACGCTCGCGGATCTGTCATTGCTGGCTGGAGGTCGGCGTTCATGATGTTGAAGAACGGATTCGCGCGGGCGGCAGCCGCCTGCGCGGGAATGATGCTGGCCGGCGCCGCGTGCGCCACGCAGCCGGCCGCAGTGAAGGCCGAAACCGTGTCGGGCGGCCGTTATGGGCCCGTTACCGTCACCAAGCCGAGCGGGCCGCTGCGCGGTTTCGTCGTGTTGTTCTCGCGTGAGGCCGGCTGGAATGCCGCCGATCAGCAGGCCGCCGATGCGCTCGCGAAAGCCGGGGCGATGACGGTCGGTGTCGACTCCGAGCGTTATGCGATGAATCTCGCCGCGAAGCAGGAGACCTGCCACCACCTCGACGGCGACGCCGAGGCGGTCAGCCACCAGCTCGAACGCCTCGCGCAGTCGTCGCGCTATTTCACGCCGATCGTCGCGGGCGTGGGCCAGGGCGGTGCGATCGCGAAGCAGATCCTGTCGATGGCGCCGGAGAACACGATTGCCGGTGTCGTATCGGTAGACCCGGCGGCGAAGCTCGACCCGCGCTTCAAGCCGTGCCCGCCCGATCCGACGATCGTGCGCCGCGCGATGCCGGGTTTTGTCGAAACGGCTGCCGCGGGCGACACCACGAAGCTCGTGTCGCTCGTCACGTCGCACCTGCGTGACAACAGCAGCGGCGACGAACTCGACGTGTCGGATCTGCCGCTCGTCGAGCTGCCGGCCAAGGGCGGCAGCGACCGCCTCGCGATCGTGATCTCGGGCGACGGCGGCTGGCGCGATCTCGACAAGACGATCGCCGAGGCGCTGCAGCGCGACGGCGTGTCGGTGGTCGGCATCGACAGCCTGCGTTATTTCTGGAGCGAGAAGCCGCCCGCACAGGTGAGCCGCGACCTGGCGCGCGTGATGCGTACGTACACGGCGCGCTGGCATGCGAACCGCGTGGCGCTGGTCGGTTACTCGTTCGGTGCCGACGTGATGCCGTTCGCGTACAACCGGCTGCCGGCCGACCTGCGCGACAAGGTCGCGGTGATGTCGCTGCTCGGCTTCGCGCCGTCCGCCGATTTCCAGATCCGCGTGACGGGCTGGCTCGGCATGCCCGCGAGCGACAAGGCGCTGAAGGTCGCGCCGGAACTGGCGAAGGTGCCGCCGCAGCTCGTGCAGTGCTTCTATGGCGCGGAAGAGAAGGACACGATGTGTCCGGCGCTCGTGGGAACGGGCGCCGACGTGATCAAGACGCAGGGCGATCACCACTTCGGCCGCGACTATATCGCGCTCGAGAAGAAGATCCTCGGCGCATTCGGCAAGCCGGTGGCGCGCAACTAGCCGCGTCTGGCGTGCCGGTGGAACGCATGCGCGTTCCGCCGGCGACATGTTCACGTGAGCGTGACCTGGTTTTCGAACGCGATACCGCGCTTCGCGTCGCGCTGCGGCGAAGGATGGATCCCGTTTTCCCGGTCGCCTGATGGTCCGGTAGCAGCCGGCGCGTCGCGTTGCCCGGATCGGGTTCGTCGGGCATTGTCACGGGCGCGTCGAACAGGTCGTTGCCGCCTGCCGACAGCAGGATCGCATCCCATGAATACGCTGGCGTTCCTCCCGCCAGATAGGTGGCGAATTTCACTTCGCTATCACAGCGCCGGGTCGAGCGGCGTGATCCGAGCCAGCATCAACGTGTACTCTTCCGCGGCAATCTGGCCGAATTTCATTTTCACGACCGCTTGTGCCTGGGTCGTCGCGGGTTCGGCCTGCGCATTGGGAAACAGGCACGTGGCGGCGGCTGCGATGATGGCGTCGGGGTTTTCGAGCGGCGGCGCATTGGTTGGTATGGGTGGCGATTCCGCGCCCGGCGCTGGGCTCTGGAGCGCCTGCACCAGCAGGAAGATCGGCACGACATCCGCCAGGCCGATCGGTAGCAATTTCGACGCATCCGGGCCGAAATGCCGGCGTACGATCGCTTGCGAACCGAGTCGCAGCGTGAAGCGAAACGGAAAGCCCGTGCGGATCGACAGCGTGACGGGGTCAGCCGCCGCCATTTGCTCGATCGATGTGATGCCCTCCGCTTGCAGCAACGCCGCCACGAACTTCGTGACGCCGCTCAGGTTGAGCAGTTCGTCCGGAACGTCCTCGTCCTGTTCGAGCTTGCTCATGTTCAGCGCAGCGAGGCGACGAATCGTCTTCATGATCTGATCGACCGGGAGGATCATCAGCGTGAACGCGATCACGACATGCGGCGGGCTGCCGGCCGACGGCGCATATTCCGCGACAAGAGCAAGCGGGATCGAGAGGAACAGCCGCAGCGAATACCAGTACACGTCGGATGCGTTGAGTGCGCGGCGCCGGATCCCCAGCACGGCATCGCTGACGACGAACATCAGCGCACCGGCGATCGACGACACGATCAGCGGGGCACTGAGTCCGAAAATGCAGGTCGCCTGGCTCGACGACGAGCAAGCCCCCTGCGTACACAGCCAGGTCGCGATGGACGTGATCGCGTACGTCACCACGAGCAGGATCAGAAACGGCGGCACGAACGCCCACAGGCCGTACTGCTCGTGGTAGATGTTCGCGAACAGGCGGTCGCCCAGCGTCGGCCAGCGTTCCGAGAAGTCTTTCATGAGGTCCGTGTTGCTGCCCGCGCTCAGCGCCGTGCGTTCCTGATGTTCCGCGAACTGGATCGTCTGCAGCAGCCACTTCGACCAGAAACGCTTGAGGTAGGCATCGAGCGCGTCGTTCTTCAGGCTGTTCTGGAATTCGTCATAACGCGCGTACCAGCCCAGGCACAGGAACGCGATCAGCGGCACGCCTACCAGCACGGTTGCGATCGCGCTGACCATGATGATCGTCCCCCACTGATCCCAGAAAATCCCCGCGCGAACCGGTTGTTTGATCGCATAGGCGGCGACCGCAGCACCCGCCGCGTTGACGAGAAGCAGATAGAGACCTAATGAAATGGCCCTGCCACGTGCCGTCCAGTGATTCATTCTCACGGGATTGATCGTCGGCGGCCGGGCTTCAAACGGATTGGAGGTAGCCATGTGCATGCTCGAGAGTGATCGCACCTGCTTCCACGCACGACCTTGCGTGCGGAAGACAGGCTAATGTCACGTCCCGCCGCCGAACGGCGAAACGATTCTCTTTGCTTCGATGAAGTGAATCAGGGAAGGGGCAGCGGGTCAGCGCGGAGGGGCAAGGAGATGCTTCGACGCGCGCACGGGGGGAATGGCGGCTTCGCGTGTCGACGCGCGCGATGCGTCCGCGAACGGAGCGATTGCGGTGGTGTTTGTGACGCCGCAAGACGATGACTTGTCCATGGCGAGTCCCCAGGTTGAAATTTATTTGTATAACTTAATTATTGTGTCGAATCTTCACGCGATTCATGTGTCCCGATATGAATCGAACAGAATGTGCCGCGCATTTGATCCGTAGAGTCAAGCTAGGTTATACGTTGAAAATGTCAAGCAATGACCGAATCAAATGCGCGGTTTCGCTGTTGTTGCCAGATCGTGCGAGGGTTGGCATGAGGAATGCAGGTTGAATGATCCTATGAATGACTTTCCCGTCGTGGCGAGTGTGGCCGCGCGCTTGCGAATCAAGTCAATCGTCTGACATTATCTCGCGCGGCGATGCCGGCGCTTCCGACCTCGCATCGCGTTGATAGAAGCCCGGAAACCGGTCGAGCTGCCGCCGCGCGGCCGCGATGTCCGTGTCGTCGCCGAGCACCGCGCTCGAAAACCCCGTGCGCTCCATCAGCAGCAACTGGTCGATCAGTACGTCGCCGATCGCGCGCAGGTCGCCGGCGAAGCCGAAGCGCTTGCGCAGCAGGTAGGCCTGGCTGTACGCGCGACCGTCGGTAAACGACGGGAACTGCAGGTCGATGCGCGCAGCCTGCGCGATCCGCGCGGCGAGCGGTGGCAGTTCCTCGTCGTTGCCGATCGTCAGCGTCGCATCGTCGTGCTGCTGCGTGTCGCGGGCGTGTTCGGCCGGCGTCAGCAGCCGGATGCGTGCGTTGATGCTGTCGTTGTCGCTGGCTGGCTTCATGCGTGCTCCGCCTGATGGCGCGCGTCGTTCGCGGCGGCCTTGAAGGGTTCCGCGCCGATGCGGCGCACCGTGTCGATGAATCGTTCGCTGCGGCCGTTCGCATCGATCCGCGCGTCGAGATACGCGTTGACGATCGCGTCGACGACATCGACGATCTCGTCCGCCGAGAACGACGGGCCGATCACCTTGCCCGGCCGCGCGGGGCCGCTCGCGGTCGAGCCGTCCGACCCGCCGAGCGTCACCTGGTACCACTCCGCGCCGTCCTTGTCGACGCCGAGGATGCCGAGGTGGCCGCTGTGATGATGGCCGCAGGAATTGATGCAGCCGCTGATGTGCAGGTCGATGTCGCCGACGTCGTGCAACATGTCCAGATCCTGGAAGCGCTCGGCGATCGCGTCGGCGATCGGGATCGAGCGCGCGTTCGCAAGCGCGCAGAAGTCGCCGCCCGGGCACGCGATCATGTCCGTCAGCAGCCCGACGTTCGCGCTGGCGAGCCCGATCGCGCGCGCGTTTTCCCACAGCAGGAACAGGTCGTCGACGTGCACCCACGGCAGCACGACGTTCTGCGTGTGCGTGACGCGCGCCTCGCCGGCCGAGTAGCGGTCGGCGAGATCGGCGAGCGCGTCGAGCTGGTCCGGCGACGCATCGCCGGGCGCCTGCAGGCGGCGCTTGAACGACAGCGTGACGATGCGCAGCGCCGGGTCGCGGTGCGCGGCGACATTGCGTGCGAGCCAGCGCGCGAACGCCGGGTGGCGGGCCGCCTGCGCGGATACGCGCGCATTCGCGTCGTGCAGGTCGAGCGTGCGCGGCTTGAGCCGCGGCGGCACGAACGACGCGGCGACGCGCTCGAACTCGGCCTGCGGAATCGTATGCGGGCCGCCGTCATGGTCGACGATCTGGCGGAACTCCTCCTCGACGTCGTCGATGTAGCGCTGCCCCTCGGTCTTGACGAGGATCTTGATCCGCGCCTTGTACTTGTTGTCGCGGCGGCCGTAGCGGTTGTACACGCGGACGATCGCCTCGATGTAGTTCATCACGTGCCGCCACGGCAGGAACGCGCGCAGCAGCGTCGCGATCATCGGCGTGCGGCCCATCCCGCCGCCGACGCTCACGCGAAAGCCGAGCTCGCCCGTCTCGTCGCGCACGAGCTTCAGCCCGACGTCGTGCCAGTCGGTCGCCGCGCGGTCTTCGGTCGCGCCGGTGATCGCGATCTTGAACTTGCGCGGCAGAAATGCGAATTCGGGGTGCAGCGTCGTCCACTGGCGCATCACTTCGGCGAACGGACGCGGATCGGCGATCTCGTCCGGCGCGACGCCCGCGCGCTCGTCGCACGAAATATTGCGGATGCAGTTGCCGCTCGTCTGGATGCCGTGCATGTCGACGGTCGCGAGCAGGTCCATCACGTCAGCCGCCTTCGCGAGCGGAATCCAGTTGAACTGCACGTTGGTGCGCGTCGTGAAGTGCGCGCTGCGGGTCGGCAGGCGCAGCGTGCCGAGCAACGCCTGCGCGTCGCACGCGGCGCGATAGGTGGCGTCGTCGGGCACGTCGTAGTCGCGCGCGATCCGCGCGAGCACGCGAAGCTGGGCGCTCGACAGTTCGCCATACGGTACGGCGACGCGCAGCATCGGCGCGTGGCGCTGCACATACCAGCCGTTCTGCAGGCGCAGCGGCCGGAACGCGTCTTCGCTCAGCGTGCCGTGCTGCCAGCGTTCGAGCTGGTCGCGAAACTGGGCGGCGCGGCTGCGCACGAGCGCCCGGTCGAAATCGGTATATCGATACATGACGTGATACGCGAGAGGAGCCGCGGCGCGCGCGGCTCGAAAGGGACGTTGCGACGGGTGTCAGGCAACCGGAGACAGCGTAGGGAACGCGGGGCGGCGGGACAAGCAGCAGATCGGGACGAAAAGGGCGCAGCAGATGGCGGGCGCGACGCCGGTCGTGGCGGCGCCCGCGCGGGCCGGGCATGCATTGATGCCCGTGGCGGATTCAGGCGTCGACGACGAGCGCCGGATCGAGCGCGCGAATGCGCTGGTCGATGAAGTAGCCGCCGCCTTCCTGATAGCGCAGGAACAGGCGGCCGCACGAGCGGCAGCGGCTGACGTTGCAGCGGTTGTACGGGAAATGGCGCAGCGCGATCGGCGCATCGTCCGACGCGTAGCGCGTACCGGCCGGATGATATTCCGCATAGGTTGGCTCCATTTCGCCGGGCGGCGCGAGCGTGGCTACTTCGGTCAGTTGCGCGTCCTGCAGCGACAGCGGCAGGCTGGTCCATCCGGCGAGCGAGGTTTTCGTGCACGTGCACGGCTGCGCGACGTGCGCCGCTTCGGCCGTCAGTTTCAACAACGCGTCGTGATCGAGGTAGGGCAGTTGGCTCATGGAAAATCGTGAAGGGGCAGCGGGATCAGCAATGTAACCCGCGCGCCGATTGCCTGCATGGACGTGACCGGGCACACCGGGCGCGATCAACCGCCCTTGCGCACCGACGGCTGCGCGACCAGTTCACCAAGCACGCGGATCGCGCGCTCGATGTCGCGGCTCCATGGATGGCCGAAGTTCACGCGCACGCAGCGCTCGAAGCCGTGCGTGGCCGAAAACAGCGGCCCCGGCGCGAAGCTGATCCCGCGTGCGATCGCCTGGCGATGCAGTTCCATCGCGTCGATCGCATCGGGAAACGCGAGCCACAGGAAATACCCGCCGTCGGGTCGCACCCATTCGACGCCGGGCGGCAGCCAGCGCCGCAGCGCGTCGTCCATCCGGTCGAGCTGCGTGTGCAGCGCGCCGCGCAGCTTGCGCAGGTGACGGTCGTAGCCGCCGTGCTCGAGATAGTTCGCGATGCCGACCTGCGCGGGAATGCTGGCCGACAGTGTCGTCATCAGCTTGAGCCGCTGCACCTTCTCCGCGAACCGGCCGGCGGCGGCCCAGCCGATCCGGTAACCGGGCGCGAGCGTCTTCGAGAACGAACTGCAGTGCATCACGAGGCCGTGGCGGTCGAACGCACGCGCGGGCAGTGGATAGTCGGGACCGAAATGCAGCTCGCCGTAGACGTCGTCCTCGATCAGCGGCACCTCACGCGCCGCGAGCATGTCGACGAGCGCGCGCTTTTTGTCGACGGACAGCGTGACGCCGGTCGGATTCTGGAAATTGGTCATGAACCAGCACGCGCGGATGTCGTGCCGGTCGAGCGCGTGCGCAAGCGCATCGAGATCGAGGCCCGTGCGCGGATCGACGGGAATCTCGACCGCGCGCAGGTCGAGCCGCTCGATCGCCTGCAGCGCCGCATAGAAGCCGGGCGCTTCGACGGCGACGACGTCGCCGGGCCGCGTGACGGCCATCAGGCACAGGTTCAGCGCTTCGAGCGCGCCGTTCGTGACGACGATCTCGTCGATCGACTGCGACACGCCCGTCGCGAGATAACGCCGCGCGATCTGCTGGCGCAGCGCCTCGTTGCCGGGCGGCAGGTCGACGACCGTGCTCCACGGGCTGACGAGCCGCGTGGCCTGCGCGAGCGACTTCGCGAGACGCGGCAGCGGAAACAGTTGCGGCGCCGGGAACGCGGAACCGAGCGGCACGATGCCGGGCTGCGTGGCCGCATCGAGGACCGAGAACACGAGGCTGCTGATGTCGACCTTGCGCGATGCGCCGGCGCGGCTCGCGCGACGCTTCGCGGCCGGGGCTGCGTCCGGTTGTGCACCCGGCGCGACGTAGTAGCCGGAGCGTTCGCGCGCACGGATCAGCCCCCACTGTTCGAGCAGGTAGTACGCGCGAAACACCGTCGACTGGCTCACGCCATGCTGCGCGATGATCTGCCGCAGCGACGGCAGGCGCGTGCCGACCGCGAGGTTGCCGTTACGGATGTCGTCGGCGATCGTATGGGCGAGGGTTTCGTAGCGTTTCATCGGCGAGGGCGGGAGCGCGTCGCGCGCGGGCGGCTCATTGTCCGATGCGCGGCCCGAAAAGGAAAGCGCGGGCGGCGCAGCGAAGGCGCCGCAGCCGCGCCGCGCTGCCCCGATGCATCAGGCCGCGTTTGGCTCCGCGCCACGCCCGTTCGCGCCGCTGCGCAGCGGCGGCAACGGTTCGACCTTGCCGACGACGAACAGGTACGACAGCGCGCCGACCACGCACAGCACACCGGCCACGGCGAGCGGCACGACGAACGAGCCTTTCGTGATCGACAGCATCACGCCCGTGAACGTCGTGATGAAGATCCCCGCGAGATTGCCCGCGAAGTTCTGGATGCCGCCGATCGACGCGACGTGCGCGGGCGTCGGCGCGACTTCGCCGACGAGCGTCCACACGTTCGCACCGGCAAACGACAGGCTTGCATACGCGAGGGCGAACAATCCGAGGCACGCCCACACGCTTTCGACGAACGCGGACAGCGCGATCGACGACGACAGCAGCATCCCGAGCACGAGGCAGGTCTTGCGCGCGGCGGTCGCACTCCAGCCGCGGCGGAACAGGCTGTCCGACACGTAGCCGCCGAGCCAGCCGCCGGGAATCGCGAGCAGCGCGGGCAGCATGCCCCACGTGCCGAGCGACGCGAGCGAGAAGCCGCGCGATTGCAGCAGATAGCTCGGGAACCACGTGATGAAGAAGTAGATCGCGAAGTTCAGGCAGAACAGGCCGATCATCATCCCCCACACGGTGCGGTAGCGGAACAGGTCGAGCCACGACACCTTCGCGCCGTCGGTTGCGGCCGCAACGGTCGGCGCGCCGCGCTGTGCGAGCAGCGCGTCGACGGCGTCCGGCGCGATCGCGCGATAGCGTTCCGGGTCGCGATAGATGAACCACCACGCCAACGCCCACACGACGCCGATGCCGCCCGTGATCACGAACGACCCGCGCCAGCCGACGATCGAGATCAGCCACGCGACGAGCGGTAGCGACAGCGCGGAGCCGACGCGCGAACCGCTGTCGAAGATGCTGCTCGCGAGCCCGCGTTCGCTGCGCGGGAACCAGTTGAACGCGACCTTCGCGAACGACGGGATCGCGGCCGCTTCGCCGACGCCGAGCATCAGCCGCACGCCGACGAGTTGCGAGAGGCCGCGCGCGGCGCCCGTCGCGACGGTGAACACCGACCACCAGCCGACCGCGAGCGCGAGGCTGACGCGCACGCCGACCTTGTCGATGAACCAGCCGGCCGGCAGTTGCAGGAACGCGTAGGTCCAGAAGAACGCGCTCAGCACGAGCCCCATGCCGACCGCGTCGAGGCCGAGGTCGGCGCGGATGCTGGGCGCGGCGATCGCTAGGTTCGCGCGGTCGATGAAGTTGATAACGTTGGCCAGGAAGCACATCAGGATCATGGCCCATCGGATGCGTGGCATGCGGTGTCTCCGCGCGGAATGTCGTGACGGGCGACCGGCGTTCCGCTGCGCCGGCCGCCTCGATGGGGGTGTTATTGCGGCGCGCGGTTGAACTTCGCCAGCGCTTCCCACAGGCCGTTCAGGTAGACCGCGCCGAGTGCGCGGTCGTAGAGGCCGTAACCGGGCTTGCCCGTCTCGCCCCAGATCATGCGGCCGTGGTCGGGGCGCACGTAGCCCGTGAAGCCGGTGTCGTGGTACGCCTTCACGATCGCGGCGATGTCGAGCGAGCCGCAGCTCGACAGGTGCGCGGTTTCCTCGAAATCGCCGTTCGCGTCGACCTTCACGTTGCGGATGTGCGCGAAGTGGATGCGGCCCATTGCGCCGAACTCGCGCACGAGCGCTTCGACATCGTTCTGCGGGCCCGCGCCGAGCGAGCCCGAGCACAGCGTCAGCCCGTTCGCGGGCGTGTCGACGATGCGCAGGATCCGCGCGAGATCGTCGCGGTTCTTCACGATGCGCGGCAGCCCGAAGATCGGGCGTGGCGGATCGTCGGGATGGATCGCCATCTTCACGCCGGCTTCCTCGGCGACGGGGATGATCGCCTTCAGGAAATATTCGAGGTTCGCCCACAGCGCGTTTTCGTCGACGTCGCGATAGTCGGCGAGCAGCGCCTGCAGTTGTTCGGGCCGGTAGCTCGAATCCCAGCCGGGCAGCGCGATGCCATCGTTCGGATCGATCCGGTCGACCGATTCGGTGCTGAATGCGAGGCAGGTCGACCCGTCGTCGAGCGTCTTCGACAACTCGGTGCGGGTCCAGTCGAACACGGGCATGAAGTTGTAGCAGATGACGCGGATGCCGGCCGCGCCGAGATGGCGGATCGTCTGCCGGTAGTGGTCGATCAGGCGGTCGCGGCCCGGCTTGCCGAGCTTGATGTCCTCGTGGACGGGCACCGATTCGACGACCTCGAAGCGCAGGCCGGCGCGTTCGATCGTCGCCTTCAGCGCGTCGATCTTGTGCGCGGGCCAGACTTCGCCCACCGGCTCATCGTAGATCGCGGACACGATGTGCGTGACGCCCGGGATCTGGCGGATGTATTGCAGCGAGACCGGATCGGGCTCGCCGTACCAACGGAAAGACATCTTCACTGGAGCGGCTCCTGGCTGGCGGTTCATGCATCGGACGACCGGGCGGTAGCACGCCGGCCCGTCGTCGGTGTGCGGATTATGATTGGTATGCCAGTTAACCGGGATAGTGGTTTACCAGTTATCCGATTCCAGATCGCACGGTATGACGCCTCTGCGAATGCGCAGCAGGACTGGCCGACAGGCCGAACGGGACGCGGGCCGGAATTGGTGTACCATTTTGGCGATCCGGTGCCGCGATGGCGCCGGCCAGCCCGTTGCGAGCCTTTCGATGACCGATCTTTCCAGCCTGCCCGCCAGCCGCGACACCGATGCCGCGGACCGCTCCTATATCGGCCTTGCGCGGCAGATTCACGCGATGGTGGCCGCCGGCGCGTTCGAAGCCGGCGCGCGGCTGCCGTCGGAGCGCAGCCTGGCCGACCAGTTCGGCGTGAGCCGCACGCAGGTGCGCGAGGCGATCATCGCGCTCGAGGTGCAGGGGGTTGTCGAGGTGCGGATCGGCTCCGGCATCTACGTGTCGGCGGTCGATGCCGCACGGCCGGTGACGTTCGAGGTGCCGCGCGGCCCGGGGCCGATCGAGACGCTGCGCGCACGCGGGCTGATCGAGGCGGAAGTCGCGGCGCTCGCGGCGACCGAGCGCAAGGATGCCGATCTCGACCGGCTGTTTTTCTCGTTGACGACGATGCGCGAGCAGATGGACGACAAGGCCGCGTACGACGCGGCCGATCGCCAGTTCCATCTGCGCATCGCGGAATCGACCGGCAACACGGTGCTGCTGCACATGGTCACGGCGATGTGGGACTGCGCGCGCAGCGATCCGCTGTGGGACAAGATCGAGGAGCACTTTCATTCGAGCGCGCTGCGCGAGGCGTCGCAGGAGGATCATCAGCGGATCTTCGCGGCGATCATGGCGCGCGATGCGGCCGGCGCGCGCGATGCGATGCGCGCGCACCTGTCGCGCGTGATCGCGGAGTTCACGCAAGCCTGGCGCTGACGTTCGTTTCCTCGGATGAAAGCGGCGCGGCGTCATCGCGCTGCATTCCCGCTGCATTCCGCGTCGACGACGGCACGCACGCATGCCGTGTGCGGCTTCTTCCGATTGCGCGACCGTACGATTTATGGTCTCGTTGCGGGATATCGCATCGACTCGAAAAAGGACAGTCGAATGCAGCCGGGCGATTCGGGTGGGGTCCGATTGATCAGGGGAATCGGCGCGCATGCGCGTCGACGCAGCGGCGTGTTCACGCTGCTCATCATATTGACACTGGGCTTACTGGGCCTGCCTGTTTTCGCTGCCGCTCCCGAAACCGTCAACGACAACGTGCTGCGCGTGCTGGCGTGGCCCGGCTACGCGGACAACGACGTCGTCAGCGCATTCGAGGCGCAGTTTCACGCACGTGTCGAAGTGACGTTCGTCGATTCCGACGAAGCGCTCTGGGCGCGGATGCAAAGCGCGTCGCCGCCGCCGTACGACGTGCTGGCCGCGAACACGGCCGAGATCCAGCGCTACGCGCGCGAACGGCTGCTCGCGCCGATCGACCTGTCGCGCATCCCGAACCGGCGGCGGCAGTTGCCGAACTTCCAGCAGCTCGCGACGATCGGCGGGCTCGTGCAGGACGGCGCGGCATACGCGATCCCGTTCACGTATTCGTCGATGGGGCTGATCTACGACCGCAAGCAGGTGCCGGCCGCGCCGCGCTCGATGCGCGAGCTGTGGAACCCGCGCTACCGCGGCAAGGTGCTCGACTTCAACAGCGCGCAGCACAATTTCTCGTTCGCGGCGCTGGCGCTCGGTTATCCCGATCCGTTTCGGCTGTCGCCCGAGCAGACGCTCGCCGTCGCGCGCAAGCTGATCGACCTGCGCCGCAACTTGCTGACCTACTACACGCTCCCTGAAGAGGCGACCGCGCTGTTCGTCCAGCATCGCGCGGCGCTGATGTTCGGCAACTACGGCACGCAGCAGGTCGAGCTGTTGCGTCGCGCGGGCGCGGACGTCGGCTACGTGATCCCGGACGAAGGTGCGCTCGCATGGCTCGACTGCTGGGCCGTCACGCGCGGCGCGCAACATCCCGAGCTCGCGTTCGCGTGGATCAACTACATGCTCGAACCGGCGATCGGCGCGCTGCTGACCGAGCGCCAGGGGCTCGCGAACACGCTCGAGCCGCCGCCGGGCCTCGACGCCGGGCACGAGCGTCTCGTGTGGCTGCAACCCGTCGAAGACATCGCGCGACGCGAATCGCTGTGGGGGCGCATCGTGTCGGGCGACCGGCCTGAGCGGTTCGGAAAATGATCCGGCTCGGGCTCACGTCGAAGCTCTCGGTGCTGTTCGCCTGCATCGGCGTGATCGCATCCGGCACCACCGGCTACTACACGTATCGCGCGAATCGCGCGATGCTCGTGCAGGAAGCGCAGCACAGCCTGCTGATGTCGACGCAGTTGCTCGGGCAGCGCTTCACGACCGCGCTCTCCGACGTCGCGGACGATGCGCTCGTGCTCGCGCAGTTGCCGTCGTCCGCGCTCGTCGCGGGCAGCGACAACCCGGACCGCGCGCGACGCACGCGGCTCGAGCAGGTGTATTACAGCTTCATGAGAAATCATCCGGAATACCTGCAGATCCGCCTGATCGCGAGCGGGCATTTCGGGCTCGAACACATCCGCGTCGATCGCGACGCACGCGGCATCGTCGTGTTGCCGGAAAATGCATTTCAGGAGAAAGGGCAGTTCTCCTATGTATTCGATACGCTCGCGACGGCGCCCGGCCATATCTACCTGTCGCCGATCGTGATCAACCACGAGACGGGCTCGCACGCGGCTGAGGGGCTGCCGATCCTGCGCGTGGGTACGCCGGTCGTCGATCAGCTGGGCCAGACGGTCGGCGCGCTCGTCGTCGACGTCGAACTGTCGCGCGTGTTCGATCGGCTCGAACGCGATCTGCCGGACGACTATGCGGTGTATCTCGCGAACGAGTGGGGCGATTTCCTCGTGCATCCGGATCCGGCACAGACGTTCGGCTTCGATCGCGGCCGGCGCGTGCTGATGCAGGATCATTTTGTCGCGACACACGTGCTGTTCGACAGCGCGCGCGCGAACGTGACGTTCAATGGCCTGGTGCAGCCGGACGAGGCGCCGGGGCAGATGTTCGCGTTCGTGCGCACGCCGTTCGGGCACGACGAGGGCAATCGCTTCGTCGTGCTCGGGATGGCAAGGCCGCTCGCGGACGTCCTCGCGCCGGCCGGCATGCTTGGCGAACGGATCGTCCGGATGGTGCTCGTGTCGAGCCTGCTGGCGGTGATTCTCGCGATCCTGTTCGCGCGGGCGATGACGCGGCCGCTGCAGACGCTTGCGCGTGCCGCGACGCACGTGTTCGACGATCCGGCGGCGGAACGGCTGCCGGTCGGGCGCGCCGACGAGATCGGCGTGCTCGCGCGCTGTTTCGACAGCATGCGCGTCGAGATCCGCACGCAGGTCGCGATGCTGCGCGCGAAGCAGCAGGAGTTGACGCACCTCGCGGGCCACGATCCGCTGACCGCGCTGCCGAACCGCCTGCTGTTCATGGAGCATCTCGATGCCGCGATCCGGCATGCGGCCGCGGTGCACGAAGGGCTGGCCGTGATGTTCGTCGATCTCGACCGCTTCAAGCAGATCAACGACCAGCATGGGCATTCGGCCGGCGATCGCACGCTCGTCGCGGTCGCGAAGCGGCTGAGCCTCGCGCTGCGCAGCGGCGACATGGTCGCGCGGCTCGGCGGCGACGAATTCATCGTGCTGATTGCGGACGTGCGTTCACCGGCGGTGATCGGCGAAGTCGCGTCGCGGATCCAGATCGTGATGGCCGAGGAACTGGAGGTCGGCGAGCGGCGCGTGGCCATCGGCGCGAGCATCGGCGTCAGCGAGTTTCCGGCTGACGGCGCGTCGGCCGAGGAACTGCTCGTGAAGGCCGACGCGGCGATGTACGCGGCGAAGGCGTCCGCGCAGCGCGCGTGCGTGCGCTATCAGGAACTGGTCGGCGGCGCCGCCGCGACGGAAGAGGCCGGTCGGGTCGCGTCGGGCGGCAGCCGGTGACGGAGGGCCGGTAAAACGGGCCGGTAAAACAAGCGACGCAAACGCAACGAGCCCGTCACGCGACGGGCTCGTTGCAGGTGCGGACTGCGCGCGCAGGGCGCGCGGCGGCAGGCTTAGTGGCCGAAGTAGACCGAGTCGCGCGGGCTTTGCACCTTGGCGGCCGGTGCGCCACCCTGGACGGTCGCGGCCGGTTGCGCACCGTAGCCGCTGTTGTCGGCGCCGCGCACGCGGGCTTGGGCGGCCTGGATGTCCGCCGGGTAGTACGGGCTCGACAGGCCCGGCTTGTAGCCGGCGCTTTCGAGTTGAACCAGTTCGTTGCGCACCTGGGCGCGGGTCACGGTGCTTTGGGCGAATGCGCCGAACGAGGCGGACAGGGCGACAGCGGCAACGACTGCGGAAACGAGCGATTTCATGATGACCTCCGATGTTTGTCTTGGCTTTCCGCGTTCGACACCATGTCGTAAGCGGTTGAATACATCGTAGGCTTCGGCTGACCTAGGGTAAACGTGGATTTCGATGAAAGATCGTTGTCCCTGGAGTAATAATCGCGGTAGAAATACGCTCCGTCCCCATTCGGTATTGCCGGATTTGCAAGGGCACGGCGGGTGGGCGGGTGTCGCGCACGGGCGGGCGCCCGGCGGTAGAGGGGCCGGAGGAGACGATGCGTTCGGGCCGCGGTGCGGCCGGATCAGACGTCGTCGTCGATTTCCTTGCGTTCGCGGCGTTCCTCGTTGCCGCGGCGCGCGCGCAGGCGCTGGCGCGACAGCACGGCGATCACCTGCTGGGTCGGCGCGCCGGACGGCAGCTCGTTGCGGATGCGATCGGGCACCATCGGCAGGCCCGCCCGCTGCCGGCGCAGCGCCTTGGCGATTGCCCGGCGGCATTCGTCCCCGTGGCAATCCCATTCATCGCGGATTCTCTGGCAATAACGGCATTGTTCCATGCGGACAGTCTAACGCGTCTTGGGAAACGGCGAGACGCGCGGGCCGAACGCGATCACGCGCCGGGCGCGGCACCGGCGAGCGCTTTCGCATGCGCCTGGAAGCGGCGGTGTTCTTCCGGCGGAACGAGCGAGCCGCCCGTTGCCCAGATCACGTGCGTCGCCGCGCTTGTGTCGATCGCATGGCGATGCAGGTAGTCGCGGCCGACGGAAGACTGCGTCAGCCAGCCGGGCCCGCCGACGGCAGCGGCGGCCGACGGTTCCAGTTCCACGCCGGTGGCGCGCAGAACCGCGAGCAATTGCGCGTAAAGCTGCTCATCGCTGACGGTGAAGACGCCCGACAGCTGGGACGCCATCAGCGGGCTGACCAGATGCGAGGCCTGCGCGACGGCCAGGCCATCGGCCTCGGTCCGGTTGTCGAGCCCCACGTCGTAGACGGACACCGGCTGACGGGAGCCGGCGGCAAGCTGGACCAGCATGCATGGCGACGCGACGGGCTCGGCAAAAAAGCAATGCACGTGCTCGCCGAACAGCGCCTTGAGGCCGTACGTGATGCCGCCCGGTGCGCCGCCGACACCGCATGGGATATGGACGAAGAGCGGATGCGCGGCGTCGACGCTGCGGCCCGCCCCGGCGAGCTGCGCGGCGAGATGCCGGGCGCTGGCGGCGTAACCCAGGAACAGCATCAGCGAGCCTTCGTCGTCGACGAAATGGCAGCGCGGTTGATGGCGCGCCTGCGCTCGTCCGGCCGCGACGGCTTGCGCATAATCGCCGTCGTGCTCGACCACGCGAACGCCGCGTTTTCTCAGCCGCGCCTTCTTCCAGGGCTTCGCGTCGGTCGACATGTGAACGACCGACTCGAACCCCAGCGCGGCGGCCATCACGCCGATGCTCAGGCCGAGGTTGCCGGTGCTGCCCACGATGACGGTGTGCGTGGCGAACAGCGCGCGAGCGGCGGTCGACGCCAGGATCCGCCGGTCGCCCGCAGGCTCGAGCAGCCCGTGTTCGATCGCGATCGATTCCGCGAGCGCGAGCACTTCATGAAAGCCGCCGCGCGCCTTGATCGAACCGGCAACCGGCAAGGCGTCGTCGCGCTTGATGAACCACGCGCCGTGCGCGTCGGCCGGATGCGACAACGCGCGCTGCAAGTCGTCCGCGGGCATCAGCGGCGACTCGATTTTTCCCGCACTTGCCGCAAGCTCGGGAAAGAGCGCGGCCATCAGCGGTTCGCATCGCGCCAGCCGGGCTTCCGCCGTCGCAATGGCGTCGAACGATGGCGCGTCCTGCGGCAGCGGGCTGCCGGTTTCGGGGTTCAGCCACAGCAGCGGATGGCGGGATTGCAGTCTGGCTAATAGGTCGGCGGGTTGGAGCGTCACGGTCATGGATCGGCCTTGTGTTCGTCAAGCGGGATGCTGGACGGCAATGCTACGATTCCCGCAGACTGCGCAAAAGCGCCGATTTCTAATGAATGTATTAGCCTGACTTATGTCTATGCGACTCGATGGTTCGATCCTCGGTGCGTTGCTCTGCTTTGAAACCGCCGGCCGGTTGCTGAGCTTCACGAAGACGGCGCAGGCGTTCAATCTGACCCAAAGCGCCGTGAGCCAGCAGATCCGGCATCTGGAAGACCGGCTCGGTTATCCGCTGTTCGTGCGCCAGGCGCGCGGGCTGAAGCTGACCGAGAAGGGCGGAATCCTGCTCGGGACGATGTCGAGCGCGTTCTTCGACATCCATCGCACGCTGCAGGCGCTCGACATGTCGGATGCGCCGTTGCAGGTGAGCTGTCTGCCGTCGTTTGCGTTGCAATGGCTGATGCCGCGCCTGACCGAATTTCACCGGCAACAGCCGAACGTGTCGGTTCGCCTGAAAGCCGAGTTTCAGGTGCTGGACCGGCAGGCCATGGAATCCGACGACATCGACGTGGCGGTGCGCTACGACCCGGTGCAATACAGCCGGTTGCATGCCGACGTGATCCTCGACGAAACGCTGTTTCCGGTCGCCACGCCGGCGTATCTGGCGCAGCATCCGTCCTTTGCCGAAGGGAAGTCGCTCGACGGCGTCGTCTTGCTGCACGACGCCGCGCCGTGGGTCGGCGCGCCCGAGTTCGTGGAGTGGCACACGTGGCTGGAGGCAGTCCATCCGGCGTGGATCGCGCAGCTGGGCGGGCCTCAGTTCAATTTCTCCAGCCTTGCGATCACGGCCGCGCTGAACCATCAGGGTGTCGCGATGGCGCGCGCGGCGCTGGTGCATGACGAGATTGCGAGCGGACGGCTTGTCGATGTGTTCGGCACGCACGTGCGTGCGCCGGCGCGCTATGTGCTGCTTTCCCGCAACCCCGAGGATCCGCGTACGGCGGCGTTTTCGGACTGGCTCAAGGCCGAATGCGCGCGCTTCGACGAAGCGCGGCCGCGCCTGCTTCCGGGCGGGAGCAGGCAGGCGTGACGTGTGTGGCGGGATTCGACGCGAATGGTTTGCGCATCGACAGGTGTCGCACGCGTTAGCGGAGCGACCAGATTCCCCAGATGGCAATCAGCAGGCCAAGGCCGAATCCGCAGCCCAGCAACACATAGGTTTCCATTTCGTGCCTCTGAAAACGTGGCGGCGCCGATGTCGGCATCGGCGCGCGAGTAGCAAAGTCGGCAACGTATCGTCCGCATCGTTTCACGATGTCCGGTGCCGTCGGGGGCGGCGATACGCCAGGTCCGCGAATACTACGCTTTGCAGCTTTCAGAACGCATGCGCGATCGAAGGTGGTGCAGTACACCGTTACTTCGTGACGGCGTGCCCGTTGCCCGTCTGCGTCACCTGCGATCCGCCGTGCCGGAACACGCCCGATTTCCAGATCATCTGCGATGCCGCGGCGAGCACGAACAGCAGGACGACCATCCTGAAGATCCGGGGCGACATCTTGTCTCGCAGCGGGCGCACGAGCCACATGCCGGCAATGGCCGGCAGGCTCGCCGCCGCCGAGATCGCGAGGTCGGCGCCGCTGGCATGCGCGGCGCCGCTGAACGTCGTGATCAGCGTGACGATCGACACCACGAGGATGATCGCGATCTGCTTCGTGAACACGCGTCCGGTCGCGCCGGACGAAATCAGGTAGGTGGCCAGCAGCGGGCCCGGCACCGACGCGATGCTTTCCATCAGCGCCGCGCCGAACCCGAGCACGAAACCGACCGGCTTCTGCCACGCGTCCGGCAGGTTGAGCTTCGGTGCGGCGAGCATCAGCGTCGCGGCGAAGATCAGCAGCGCGCCGGATGCGGCCTGGGCGTGCCCCGGATTGAGCGACAGGAGAATGGCGACACCGACGACATTCCCGATCACGGTGCCCACGATCGGCGCGGCGATCTTCCGCGCCGTCGCCAGCACCTGGCCGCCTTCCAGCGCCTGCGGGATGTTGCCGAGGATGATCGGCATCGACAGCAGCAGCACCGCGTGCCGGATCGGCAGGAACTGGCTGAGTATCGGCATCGCGATCAGCGGCACGCCGATGCCCGTGATCCCCTTGGCCATGCCGCCCAGCAGCAGCGCGACGGCGATGCCGGCCAGATCGAGCGGGGTGAGCGCCTGCAGGCTGGAGACCAGCACACCTTCAGTGAGATTGAAATGCATCATGGCGTGGCATGTCGCGGGATATCCGGCAGCGAGCGTTGCCGAGGGAGTCCGTTGCGGTCGCGTGCGTTTTGCATGTATTCGTTCTGGATGGGCTTGAACCGGTCATTCGATCGCATCGCAGCGTTTCAGATGGCCGGGTGCGCTTGCAATCGACGCGGCGATTCGACGACGCATCTTACCTGAGCGTCGCGGCGGACATCTGCCTCGGCCGCCGCGCGGCGCGGGGAGCCGGCTGCGGCGACGCTCGCCGGTCTGCCGCATCGGTTCGATATCCTTCATGACGGCTGGCCGTATCATGTACGGCGTACATACCCCGGATCAAGGAGACCCGATGACGCTTGCCCAGTTGCAGGCTCTAGCTGCCGTAGTCGAACTCGGTTCGCTCACGGCCGCGGCCGACCGGCTCAGCCGCAGTCAATCCGCGATCAGTCATGCGTTGACCGAACTGGAGGACATCACGCAGGTCAAGCTGCTCTGGCGCGACCGGCAGCCGGTCGTGCTGACGGCGGCGGGCGAACGCCTGTGGCCGTACGTCCAGAACGTGGTTCGGGAGGCGCAGATGCTGCGCCAGCAGTTCAGCCTGTCGCGTGGCAAGCTCGAAGGGAAGCTGGTGGTCGCGTCGCTGCCGAGTGTATCGCTGGCGTTCGTCGTGCCCGCGCTCGAGGCGTTGAAGGAGATGCACCAGGGCGTGTCGGCGGTGCTGCTCGAAGGCACGGACAGCGAAGTCGAGGGGTGGATCGACGACGGTACCGCCGACGTCGGTGTGGTGGCCGGCACGAAGACGTTCGCGAACAATCTACCGCTGCTCGACGAGGATTTCGTCGCGGTGGCGGCAGATGGCATGTTCGCCGACCGCAAGCGCGTGTCGGCCAGGCAGTTGTCCGTGGCGCCGTTCATTTTCTCGAAGGCAGGGTGCGGGCCGGTGATCGCCGACTATTTCGCGCGTGGCGGCGCGCCGCTGCGGGCCGCGTTCAACGTGGTCGAGATGCGCACCATTCTATCGATGGCGGAGGCCGGCATGGGCGTATCGATCGTTCCGCGCATCACGCTTACGTACACGCCGTTCTGCGGCCGCGTGCTGGAACTGTCGCCGAGGCTGCATCGTTCCGTGCGGCTGTCGTGGAATGCGGCCGGAAACGCGATCACCGACGAATTCGTGAGGCTCGTCGACGCACAACGCGTAAAGGCAGCGAAGGCGCTCCAGACCCGCGCGAAAAAAGGCCAGTAACGCGCGGCCGGCGTGATGAAAAGCGTTCATGGGCGGCTTGCAGTTTATTCATGATGTTGGTGGACGAGATGCAATACATTGTTCAAACCTCGTCACCCTGACTGTGCTGCCCCGAAGGAGATTGCCGTGCCGGCGTTGCCCACCTTGTTTGCTTTCGGACTCGTGTCGCTCGGCATGGTGCTGACGCCCGGACCGAACATGATCTACCTGGTTTCGCGCTCGATCTGCCAGGGCCGCCGTGCCGGGCTGGTGTCGCTCGGCGGGGTCGCGCTGGGGTTCGTGTTCTATATGTTCTGCGCGGCGCTGGGCATCACCGCGCTGGTGCTGACCGTGCCGTACGCGTACGACGCGTTGCGTTTTTGCGGCGCGCTGTATCTGTCGTACCTCGCGTGGCAGGCGCTGAAGCCGGGCGGTCGCTCCGCGTTCCAGGTCCGGCAGTTGCCGCATGACAGCCGCGTCAGGCTCTTCACGATGGGTTTCGTCACGAACCTCGCGAATCCGAAGATCGCGGTGATGTATCTGTCGCTGCTGCCGCAGTTCATTTCACCGGGGCACGGCAGCGTGCTCGCGCAATCGCTGGCGCTCGGCTGCGTGCAGATCGCGGTGAGCATCAGCGTCAACGCGCTGATTGCGTGCATGGCCGGTTCCATCGCGGGTTTTCTCGCGGGGCGGCCGGTCTGGGCGTCGGTGCAGCGCTGGTTGATGGGCACCGTGCTGGCCGGATTGGCGGTGCGTATCGCGCTGGAGTCGCGAAGCTGACGATGACGGGATGAACGGCACGGGCATCGCGTCGATGCTTGCCGCTGCGCAACAGGGTTCGGCGGACTCCCGGGACGCGGCGGAACGGGCGTTGCGCTCGTTATGCGCGTCGCTTGGGATTCCATGCCTTATGGACGAACTCGAGACGGTTACCGTCGAAGTCCGCGACGTTGGCGGCGTAGTAGCCGGGCGCGAAGTAGGTGCGATCGGCCGGTTTTCCCTCGTCGGTGCCGCCGGCTTTGATGGCAGCCGCATAGGCGGCGTCGACCAGTTCGTTGCTGTCGCAGACGATCCCGAGGTACAGCCCGGTCTCGCCGGGATTGCGTCGACGCAGCCAGATGCTCGATCCGACCGCCGTTCCGTTGCCGTACATGTCGTCGCCGATGCCGTAAAGATCGGGGACGCCCGCGGGGCCCGACGACGAGTCGTAGTTGCCGAACAGGCGCCAGCCGAGCGGCTTCAACGCTTCGGCGTAGAAGGCCAGTGACTTGTCGATGTCGGTGACGGAGAGGTAGACGTGGTCGATCATGGGGTGGCCTTCGACGTGGGGGATGAGTAGCGTTTGCTCGTCCAGCCGGAAACCGGACAAGTCGCGACGCCAATCTAGCATCCCGACGCGCAGCTGGCGAGCGCGCAACGAGCGGCGTCGTCACCCGTGGCAGTTGCCCTCGGCATCCTTCCCGACCGGGACTGGCGCTGTTTTTTCACGTTGCCGGCTGCGTGTCGAGAGCCAGCACAGGATCGACCCGCCGCACACCATCAACGCGCCTTGCCAGAATCCGATCGACAGCGGCGCATGCAGCAGCGTCGCGGCGAGCGCGGCGGCGAGCACCGGCGTCAAGTACGACGCGCCGACGATGATCGTCACGTTGCCGTGCATGATGCCGGTGTTCCATGCGGCGTAGCCGAATCCCAGCGCCGATGCGGCCAGCACGACATACACGACCGCGTGAAGGCTGAACGTCATGCCGCCGCCGCCTTCGATCGCGAACTTGATCCAGAGCATCGCGGCGACCGCCATGAAGAACGGCGTGACGCCGTTCTTGCCGTCGGCAATGCGCGCCGTCACCGTGCAATAGCCGGCCCAGATCAGTGCGCCGAAAAACGCGAGGCCGTAGCTCAGCGGATTGTCCGCGACGTTGTGCAGCATGCCGGCCGGATCGAGACCCTGGTCGCCGCCGAGCACCCGGCAGATGCCGAGCATCGACAGCAGGACACCGGGCACGACCAGCAGGTTGGCGCGCTGCTTGTTGAACAGGATCGCCGCCACCAGCGTAAAGCTCGGCCACAGATAGTTGACCATCGCGACTTCGATCGCTTGCCGGCCGTTGCTCGCATACCCGATCGACAGCGCCAGGCACAGCTCGTATGAAACGAACAGCAGCCCGCCCCAGAGCAGGTACTTTTTCGGGAATCGGCTCAGGTCGGGAAAGCCGATCGAAAACAGCAGTAGTACCGACGCCACCGTATAGATCATCGCGGCGCCGCCGGTCGCACCGAGACTTTCGCTGACCCCGCGAACGAGGGCGACCACCGAGGCCCACAACAACACCGCGCCGAGCCCGACGAGCGTTGCCTTATTCCTGCGCTTCATGCTTCCTGCTTGTTTCGACATTCAAATTCGGGATTGGATGATTCGGTTCCGCTCGCGCGTGCAGCGATCGCGAACGGTAATTCAACGTGGCCGTTGCGTCCGGAGATGCGTAGTTTACAGGGGGCGAGCCGGAAGGGACGAATGGCGGGCGTTGATGGAGAGACGACGTCGTGCGTGCGGCTGTTTCAGGCGAGTGGGTGAAACGGGGCAGCGGGTCACGCGTCGTCGATGCGCCATGCCGCGCCGATTGCCGACAACGCGCGTCCGATCGAGTCGAGCATCGCGTTCCGTGTCGGGCCGAGCGTCGTGACCAGGAAGAAACCGTCTTCGTCGGCCGACAGGCTGATCAGCGGCCAGCCGCCGGTGTCGTCGCGAAGTTCAAGTTGGCGTCGGTCGGGATCGATGTCGATATCGTCATGCGCTTGCCGCAGCGCATGCACGATGGCATCGAATGCGTCGGCCGACGGAAGGGTGTGGATGCGGTATTCGAAACTCATCTGCATGGGCCGGTGTGCGAGGCGGGCAGTCTAACCTGCCTGACGGTATCCCAGTCCGTCGATGCGGACGCAACCGGCGCAACCGGCGCCCGCCGCAGCGGGCGCCCGCCCGATCAGCGTTCGTGCCGCTTCTTGCTCAGCTCGATCGTTTCGAACAGCTCGTAATCCGCGGTCGGGTGCTGGTCGGCGCCCGGCGCATGGTAGTAGCGCATCGTGATCGTCGTGTGCCCGCCCGGCTTGCCCGGGTCGTGGTCGAACACGGCGATCCCGTACCCGGTGCCCGTATCGCGGCGCGCGGACCAGATCGCATCCTCGAGCGCATCGGCCGGCTGGCGCACGAACGTGTTCGGCGCCGTGCCCGGCACCGGCCGGTTCGGCTTCGTGAACACCTTGGCGCGCGCAAAGCCGGTCGCCGGATTCTCGCCGTACACGTCGAGCGGCGCGCTGGTGCCGCCGCCGCCGAGGATCAGGTGGATCGTGCCGTGGCTCGTGTCGAACTTCGTGCGGTCCGGGTCGTTCGATCCGACCGGACGCGGCTGCAGCGTCTCGACCACTTCGCCGGTCGACGCGTCGACGCCCGCGCGGTGATTGCAGCCGCGCACCGGGTAGCTGCGCTCGTAGTCGTGATCGTGGCCGCACAGCACGAGGTCGACGCCGTAGCGGTCGAACAGCGGCAGCCATGCCTCGCGGATGCCTTTGTCGGAGCCGTTGCCCGACTTCGACGAACTGAGCGCGTCCTGGTGCATCTGCACGACGATCCAGTCGATGTCGTCGTCATGCGCCGCATGACGCAGCGTGTGTTCGAGCCAGCGCGTCTGCTCGCCGTTGCTGTAGCCGCGCACGTAGAACGACGTGCCCGGTTCGATCGGCGGGCGGCCCGTGCTCGCGGCCGGCACGAGCGGGGCGGGGCCGCCGACGAACGCGGCGGCGTCCTGGTACACGACGTCGTCGGCGTCGAGCGACACGAACAGCACCGAGCTCACGCGGAAGCTGTACCAGCGGCCCGGGAAGCGCGTGCCGTTCTCCGGCAGCGTATAGCGCGCGAGATACGAGTCGAGCCCCTGCGGGCCGTTGTTGAACTCGATCTCGTGATTGCCGGGGCACGGCATCCACGGACGATTCGCGGCCGACGTCTGGTTGTTGTTGCCGAAGTCGCGCCACACCTCGGGCTGGTGCGCGGGGTTCAGGTTCGCGTAGCAGAGGTCGCCGTTCAGCAGGTGGAACAGCGGCTGGAACTGCTCGACGGCCTGCACCGCGAAGCGGCTTTGCGGCGACGACAGCACCCACGCACCGTTCGGCGTCGCGAGATCGCCGTAGCTCGTGAAGCGGAACGGCGCGCGGCCGCGCGGCGCGGTCGAGAAATTCGCGGAGAACGGCTGCGCGGCATTGCTGTCGTTGTCGGCCGTGATCTCGTAGCGGTAGTGCGTATTCGGCTTCAGCCCGTGCACGCGTGCGTGGTACGCGAACACGGTCTCGCCGTTCAGGCCGTCCGTGTACAGGCGCTGGACGCCGTGCACGGTGCGCGGCGGCTCGCCGTCGGCAACGATGCGCGCGCGCGGATTGACGGCCGGCGCGAGCGATGCCCAAGAGATCACGACCTCGGACGTGGGGTCGTTGCCCCACGTCAGGTGGACCTGCTCGGGCGTGCCGTCCGGATTCGACGCGGCGGCCCTGGCGGCCGCGAGGCCGCCCGCGGCGGTGGCGAGGCCGGATACGCCGGCGAGTTTCAGGAAGCCGCGACGTGACACGGACGCGGCCGGCTCGTTCGGCTGGGCGGGGAGATTGTCCTGGTTCGACATGGTCGTAATTTTCGTTGATGAGGACGCGAGATGTGGAACCGCCAGGTCGTGCGAAAGCGCGAGCACGGCCGGGGCGTGGGCCGGAAGCGAGCGGGATCCCGGTGTCATGCATTGTCGAAGGGCAGTTTTGCCGGGTTGTGACAGCACGGCAACCCGGCGTGAGTGTGCGCCGGCGCGTCACGATATCCAGCCCGCTCCGACGCGCATTCGGTCCGGCCGAAATTTTTTTACCGATACCGCGACGGATTTTTTTTGCCCGCGCCGTTTAACGCATGAACGGCCGCTTCCGGCCGATGCCCGTTACTTCGGAGTCTTTCATGAAACTTTCTGTTCCATTGCGGTTTGCCGCGGCATGCGTGGCCGCGCTGGCGGCGTCCGCGACGTTCGCGCAGGCCGTCATCGTCGCGCCTTACGCGCCGCCGGCGCCGCGTGTCGAAGTGATGCCGGCGCCACGCGCGGGCTACGTGTGGGACCAGGGCCACTGGCACTGGCAGCAGGGCCGCTACGTCTGGATTCCGGGGCACTGGCAAGTGGTGCGCGTCGGTTACCACTGGGTGCCCGGGCACTGGGCCGCGCGCGGCCCGGCCTGGCGCTGGGTGCCGGGCCACTGGGCCTGACGTGTACGCCGTCGCGCGGCACGCGGTGCCGGCGCGGCGGATCCTTCACGCAACGTCATGAGTCGAAGCCATGCCTTTTCGAACCATCGTGATACTGGCGGCGGTAGCCATCGTGCTGGCCGGCTGCGTCGTGGTGCCGGCGCGTCCGGCGTATTACCGGCCCGCGCCGGTCGTCGTATATTGAGCACGCCGGCCGCCGGTCGCGCGGCCGGCCGACAGGATCGAGATGCCGCTCGAACCGGATGTCGATGAAACGGACATGGCCGACGCCGTGTGCGAGGCCGGGCGCGAAACGCGCGGCGTCGCCGAACAGTCGGCGTGGCGCCGTCCGGTGATGGCCCGACGCATGCAAGGAGAGCACGACGATGAGCTTCAGCCGGGCGGCGGGTACACCTGCCGGCACGTGGCGGCGCACGCGCGCCGCGCTGCGGAGCAGGCTGCGTTGAGCGATCGCGGCGACCGCGATCCGGACGCGGAACTCGTCGCGCGCGTCGGCGCGCGCGATTCGTCGGCAGTGCGCGTGCTCGTCGCGCGCAAGCTGCCGCGGCTGCTCGCATTGGCGACGCGCATGCTCGGCGACCGGAACGAAGCCGAGGACGTCGCGCAGGAGACGTTCTTGCGAATCTGGAACCAGGCGCCGCGCTGGCGCGAAGGCGAGGCGCGCTTCGATACGTGGCTGCATCGTGTCGTGCTGAACCTGTGCTACGACCGGTTGCGCGGCCGGCGCGAGGAGCCCGTCGATACGATGCCCGACATGCCGGACCCGCAACCGGAGCCGGCCGCGCATGCGGAACTGCGTTCGCGCGATGCGCGCGTGCGGCAGGCGCTCGCCGCGTTGCCGTCCCGGCAGCGGGAAGCGCTCGTGCTCCAGTACTATCAGGAAATGTCGAATGTGGAAGCGGCCAACCTGATGGGCATCACCGTCGATGCGCTGGAAAGCCTGCTCGCGCGCGCGAGGCGCAACCTGCGCGCGCAGCTGGCCGGCGACACACCTAGCGAGGACAAGCGATGACACCCGAACGATTTCGTACCATCGTCGCCGCATACGGCTCGGACGCGCGGCGCTGGCCGAGCGGCGAGCGTGCGGCCGCCGAGGCGTGGGCGCACGCGAACCCGCGCGAAGCGCTGCTGGCACTGGACGATGCCGCCGACCTCGACGCATGGCTGTCGAACGACATGATCGCACCGCCCGCGCCGGCGCTCGTCGAGCGCATCGTCGCGTCGGCGCCCGCGCCGCAACGCGCGCGTCGGCGCGGCACCGTGTGGTGGTCGGGCGCCGCGTTCGCGGGTGTCGGCCTGGCCGGTGCATTGGCGGGCGCGGTGGCCGTGTCGATGCTGATGCTCGGTAGCGTGCCGTCGTCGCTGCATGAACCGGGCTATCTGACGACCACCTTCGGCGGCCCGAGCGTCGACTGGAGCGAGGAATGACTGAACGCAGCTGGAAATTCATCCTCGTTGGCTCGGTCGTGCTGAACGTGTTCATGCTCGGTGCGATCGGCGGCGGCGCGTATCAGTGGTTTTCGACGCATCGCGACCTGCACGCGGCGGGCGCACCCGCGCAACGGACCGCGTTGCGTTTCGCGGCGGACGAATTGCCCGATGCGCGGCAGCGCGAGTTCGCCGCCGCGCTGAAGGCGGCGCGCAAGGACGGCCGCGATTTCGCGCGGGAAGGGCGCGACGGCCGGATCACCGTGCTGGACCTGCTCGCCGCGCCGCAACTCGATCGCGCGGCGATCGACGCCGCGCTCGACCGCACGCGCACGGCCGATACCGCGCTGCGTGCGCAGGTCGAGCGCAGCGTCGTCGATTTCGCGGCGACGCTGACGCCCGAGGAGCGCGCGAAGTTCGTCGACGGGTTGCAGCGCAGCGGCAACTGGCGTTTGCCGCCGAAGCTGCAGAAGAAACCGGACGCGCCGGCGAGCCAGTAAGCGACTGTTTCGAAAAGCGATCCGCTTGCCGCCTTGCATGAGATCGGACAGAATCGCGACGATCAAACCGGCTCGGACGTCCGTTTCGCGCAGCGCGGCGGATTCGCATATTGGCGCTCATATGCCTCCTCTTGTCGAAGCAATCCTTGACTGGGTCACGGTATCGCTAGCCGCACTCGGTCTGCTCTGCATGATGATCTGGCCGATGACACCGGACCGATGGGTGTTCGAGGCCGGCTATGCATGCGTTCCCGACGGTCGAAATCTGATCCTGTCTCCGCGGCGCATGCGCTTCGGATACTTCGTCTGGTGGTCGTTCGGCTTCGGTCTGGGCGCCATGGGGCTGGCCTGCGTGACCGGCGTACCCGCGTTGGCCGGGACCCTGACCGGAGACGCGTCACATGCATGGTACGAATGGCTCGGCCTCGGCGTCACCGGTGTGCTCATGATCGGTCTGGGTGTTCTGATGATCTGGATCGGCCGCAAGCTGATGCGCGCGCGCTGGTTCGCCGGCCCGCTGCGTGAAACCCGCTTCTGCTGGCGCGACGAAGAGCGCTGGATCGATATCAGCACCACACGCCTGCTGCGCAAGCCGGTGCTGAATACGTACGCGTGTCGCGATCTGGATCGCCTGCTGGTTGGCGGTCGACGAAGTTTCGACGGCGCTGTCGTGGGCGGCTCGCTGGTGACGATCCGGCGCGATCTGGTGCAACTCGTGCTCGTTTTTCGCAACCGCCGGCCGATCGATCTGATGGGCCGGATCGATGATGGTGATGAAGCGCGCCGCATGGCCAACATGATCGGCGTCTGGTGCGGCATCGACGTGCAGCGGGTCGACGGCTTGCCGGACGTGACGCCGTTCAACTTCGACCGGATCTGACCTTACCTGCCGTTGACGGTGCGCGCCATGGGGGGCCGTTGATTGCCATGCGTTGTGCAGATGTAGGCCGATCCAGGCGCGGCCGCCCAATTCCTGATTGACTTGCGTCGTTGTCGCGCATCACCTCCGCCGACTCTCCCGTTCCTCGCTTTCCCGATCCCCCAAAAATATTTGCCATCCCAGCGACGGATTTCCCGGCGCCCCCGCGTTAAACGGGGGTACGCACCGCAAGAGAGCCCGTCATGGACCACCCGAACGACATCACGCCGGCCGCCATCGCGCTGAACCGCTTCGGTCTCGGCGCGCGGGCCGACGAAGCACCGCCTGCCGACCCGAAGGCGGCGCTGGTCGCGCAATTCGACCGTTACGACGCGCGGCCTGCCGCGTGGGCCGGCGAACCCGACGCAGTGGCGCTCGCGACGCGCTTCGCGAACGCGCGCAACGCGATGACGGGCGACGACGCGGCCGCGAAACGCGCGACCGCGCAATCGATCCGCCGCGACGGCTACGACGCGTATCGCAGCGCCGTCGCCGCGCGACTGAACAGCGCGCTGAACACGCCCGCGCCGTTCGTCGAGCATCTCGTGCATTTCTGGGCGAACCATTTCGCGGTATCGGTCGACAAGGGGCAGGTCGCCGCCTATGCGGGCGCGTTCGAACGCGACGCGATCCGCCCGCACGTGCTCGGCCGCTTCGAGGACATGCTCGTCGCCGTCGAACAGCATCCCGCAATGCAGATCTTCCTCGACCAGGCGCGCTCGGTCGGCCCCGACAGCCCGGCCGCGATGCGCGCGCAAGCGCGCAATCCTTCCGCGAAACGCGGGCTCAACGAGAACCTCGCGCGCGAAATCATGGAGCTGCACACGCTCGGCGTGCGCACCGGCTACACGCAAGCCGACGTGACGGAATTCGCACGCGCGCTGACCGGCTGGAGCATCGCCGGTGGGAACGGGCCGCAGCCGGGCGATGCCGCGCCCGGCGCGTTCGTGTTCCGCCCGAAGCTGCACGAGCCGGGCACGCGCACGGTGATGGGGCGCACCTACGACCAGCCGGGCGAAGCGCAGGCGCGCGCGATCCTGCACGACCTCGCGCATTCGCAGGCAACGGGCCGGCACATCGCATTCCAGCTGGCCCGTCATTTCGTCGCCGACAATCCGCCGCCCGCGCTGACCGACCGGCTCGCCCGCGCGTTCGACGCGAGCGGCGGCGACCTGCCGACCGTCTATCGCGCGCTCGTCGATGCGCCGGAAGCATGGGCGCCGGTCAACCGCAAGTTCAAGACGCCGTGGGAGTGGGCCGTGTCGTCGCTGCGCGGGCTTGGCTGGCGCGACACGGGCGAACTGAAGGCCGCGCCGCTGCTCACGCAGCTCGGCCAGCCGGTGTGGCGGCCGGGTTCGCCGGCCGGCTACGACGACGTCGCCGCGAGCTGGGCCGCACCTGACGCGCTCGTGCGCCGCGTCGAGATCGCGCAGCGCCTGGCCGCACGTACCGGCGACCGGCTCGATCCGCGCACGCTCGGCAACACGCTGCTGGCCGGTTCGATGAGCGCGCCGACGGCGACCGCGCTGTCGCGCGCCGAAAGCGCCACCACGTCGCTCGCGCTGCTGCTCGTATCGCCCGATTTCCAACGGAGATGAACATGGCACTGTCCCGCCGACAATTCCTCAGCGTCGCCGCCGCCGGCGCAGGCGCGATCCTCGTCGCGCCGCGGATCGTGTTCGCGAACGTCGCGACCGACCGGCGCTTCGTGTTCGTGATCCAGCGCGGCGCGGCCGACGGCCTGAACATCGTCGTCCCGTATGCGGAACCGGCGTATGCGTCGCTGCGCGGTGCACTCGCGATCGATACGTCGGCCGCGACGCGGCTCGACGGCACGTTCGCGCTGCATCCGTCGCTCGCGCAGACCGCGCAGTTGTACCGCGACGGGCAGGCGCTGTTCGTCCACGCGATCGCGTCGCCGTATCGCGACAGGTCGCACTTCGACGGCCAGAACGTGCTCGAGACGGGCGGCCGCGCGCCGTACCAGGTGAAGGACGGCTGGCTGAACCGGCTCGCCGCGCTGCTGCCGGCGACGCGCGAAAGCGCGATCGCGTTCGCGCCGACCGTGCCGCTCGCGTTGCGCGGCACCGTGCAGGCCGCGTCGTATGCGCCGTCCGGTTTGCCGGCCGCGCCGGACGACCTGCTCGCGCGCGTGTCGGCGCTCTACGAGGCCGACACGCAGCTCGGCCCGCTGTGGCAGTCGGCGATGGACGCACGCGGCCTCGCCGGCGATGCACATGCGCGGCAGGATCCGGCGGGCGTCGGCAAGCTCGCGGCGACCTTCCTCGCGCGCGACGACGGCCCGCGGATCGCGATGATCGAGACGGGCGGCTGGGATACGCACAGCGCGCAGAACGCGCGCCTCGCGAATCAGTTGAAAGCGCTCGACACGATGCTCGCCGCGCTGCGCGACGGCCTCGGCCCCGCGTGGCAGCACACCACGGTGCTGGTTGCAACCGAGTTCGGCCGCACGGCCGCGGTGAACGGCACGGGCGGCACCGATCACGGGCAGGCGTCGGTCGCGATGCTCGCGGGCGGCGCGGTCGCGGGCGGTCGTGTGATCGCCGACTGGCCGGGGCTGCGGCCCGGCGACCTGTACGAAGGGCGCGACCTGAAACCGACCGCGTCGCTCGATGCGCTGATCTCGGGGGCGGCCGCCGAAAGCCTGCGGCTCGATCCCCGCCGCACCGCGTCCGCGCTGTTCGCGGAAAGCGGCGAGACGCGGCCGATGACCGGCCTGATCCGCGGGGGTGCGTGACGCGGCGCGTTGCCGCGTTCGTCTCCGCCGACCGATGACACAACAGGGAGAATCGAATATGAAGTTCCGATCCGTTTCGCTTGCCGTGCTGGTGAGCGTGAGCACCGCGCTGATGTCCGCATGCGTGGTCGAACCCGTGCGGCCGCCGCAGCCCGCGCCCGTCGCCGAGGTGCCGCCGCCACCGCCGGCACCCGGTTATCGGTGGGCAAAGGGGCATTACCGCTGGGCCGGCAATCACTGGGCATGGGTGCCCGGGCATTGGGTGGCCGTGTACTGATCGGGCATGACGTGCCGCGTGCCGCGCGGCGCGGGTGCCGGGAAGCTGGGCCGCGTATTGAACCGCGATGCGCATTGGCCTAAGCTTCCGGATTCCGGCGGCGAGCGTTCCCGTTCGTCCGTCACGGCGAGCCGATGCGCGGCCGCCGTTTTTTCTACGGCACCCACATGAAGGCATGGCTCGTTGCACTGGCCGTCGCGGCCGGCATGACCGGCGCGCAGGCCGCGTCGTTCGACTGCGCGAAGGCGTCCACGTTCGTGGAGCGCGAAATCTGCGGCAATCCGGCGTTGTCGCGTCTCGACGATGCGCTCAACGCGGATTACAAGCACGTCGTGGACGACTTCGCCAATTATCCGGTCGAGGATCCGCCTGAATATCACCAGTTCGTCGCGAGCCAGAAGGTGTGGCTGAAGGCGCGCAACCGCTGCACGACGACGCAGTGCCTGATCGATAGTTACCGCAAGCGCATCGACGCGTTGTGCGGCCAGATCGACGTGCCGGTGGAAAGCGATCGCGCGAAGTGCCGCAGCAACGGCGGCCTCGGCGGCCTCGAACTCGTTCACTGAGCACCGGGACGAAACACGGGCCGGCGTCGACATCGACATCGACATCGGCGGCCCGCACTCGCGCGCAGCACGCGGAGCGTCTGCTACCTACCACCCGATCCGGTGCTTCTCCTCCGTCTCGCGATGGCGCCAGTCGTCGTCCGCGTGCAAATACTGGCTCGTCGTCGTGAGCGATGCGTGGCCGAGGTTGTCACGCACGAGCCGCAGGTCGACGCGGCCATCGGCCATGTGCGAGCCCGCACTGTGGCGCAGCCAGTGCGCGGACGCCTGTTCGAGCACGCGCGCCTGTTCGTCACCGGCCGCGCCGTTCGTGCGCAGCCGGTCGGCCGCGTGCCGGAACACCTGCTTGACGATCCGGTGCAGCGCCGCACGCGTGAGCGGTTTGCGTGCCTGGCCGACCGGCAGCACGAGCGGCGTGGGCTCGCCGTCGGACGGCAGCGCGGGCAGGCCGTGCGCGCGCCGGTAGCGCGACAGCTCGGCCATCATCTCGTCGGTGGCCGGCACGAGCCGCTGCCGGCCGCCTTTGCCCGTCACATCGAGCCACCAGCGGTCGTGCCCGTTCGCGTCGCGCCGGCAGAAGAACTGGCCCATCGTCGTGTCGGCCGCTTCGGTGATGCGCAGCCCGCCGAGATACAGCAGCGTGAACAGCCAGCGCGCGCGATCGGCATGGAAGCATGCACGCGCGTCGTCGCGCGGCATCGCGGCGATCGCGTCCTTGACCGACTGCCACAGCGGTTGCCCGAGATGGCGCGTGACGCGCGGCGCGGGCCGGCGTTGCCGCTGCCGCGACAACGCGAGCGGATTGCCGGCGAGATAACCGGCCTGCACGAGCCACGAGAACATCACGTTGAGGATCACCAGCGCCTGCCGCTGGCTGGCCGCCGACAGCGGCCCGTAGAATGGCCGCCAGCGCGGATCGTCGCGCGGATGCTTGCGGCCGCCGTTCGCGCACCACAAGTCGGCCGGCGCGGGCGCGAGCAGGAACTGCCTGTAGACGACGAGATCCTCGTGCGTGAGCGACGACAGCGGCTTGCCGCACGCGATCACGGCCCACAGCAGCAGGCGCTCGGCTTCCTTGCGGTAGTTCTGGAACGTGGTCGGCGTATCGACGAAGCGCGCGAGCCATGCGCGCACGGCATCGAGATCGTTGGTCGCGGCGATCTGCGGATGCGCGCTGCTCGAACGGTTGGTGCCCGCGCGTCCGTCGAGCGCGGCCGGCACGGTCAGCGTATCGATCGGCAGCGGGCGCAACGCGGCGTCGGACGGAACGGGTGGGGTCATGCGGAGGGGAGCGCAGTGCATGCCGCGCGGGCGTGGCCAAGCGGACGAACGCAGCGCGACGAAGCGTATCGGGAAGCGCCGATGGTACACGATAGCCACGCGGTGAATCGGCCGTCGACGACGCTAGCCAGACCGGCAGCATGACCGCGCGACGCACGTATCGCTCGGCGCGAACGCGTCACCCCAGCGACAGCACGCTGTTCAACAACGTCCGCACGAGCGTCGCCTGCCGCGTCACCCCCGTCTTCGAAAAAATCGCGCGCAAATGCGAGCGCGCGGTGTTCTTGCTGATCGCGAGTTCGTCGGCCGCTTCCTCGAGCGTCTGCCCGTTGACGAGCGCGAGCGCCAGCGCGGTTTCGGCCGGTGTGAGGTCGAACAGCTTGCGCACGATGTCGTGCGACGCCTGCGACTTGCGTTCGGCATCGCGGATGAACACCGCGCACGCCGGCCGGCGCGGATTGTCCTCCGACCATTCGCTCAACGGCACCGCGCGGATCAGCACGCCGAGCCGCGGCTTGCCTGACGGGCGCGGCACCGCGATCGCCTGCACGACCGACGGCACGCCGCCCGCGCGTTCCGCGAGCACCTGGCGGATCAGCTTCTGCAGCTTGCGATCCTCCAGCGGATACGACGCTTCGAGCGCGCCGCCGCGCACGCGCAGGCCGTCGCATTCGGCGAAGATCTCGTCCGCGACGGAATTGGTCTTCATGATTGCGCCGCGCTCGTCGAGAATCGCGGTGCCGACGAGCATGCGGTCGATCGTGCTCGCGTACAGCGTGCGCTCGGATTCGACCATCCCGAACTTCGCGTGCAGCCGCACCGCGCGCTTCAGATGCGGCAGCAGCGCGTTGCAGGCGGCCTTGTCGGTCGCGGAGAACGCGGCGCCGCGATGCGAACGGCACACGCGGAAACGGCATTCGACGCCGTCATGCGTGCGCAGGTCGGCGCCCATCAGATAACCGACGTCGAGCGGTTTCAGGAATTCGGCATACATCGCGCTGTTGCGCCACACGCCGACGCCGAGCAACTCGTCGACGGTGACGACGCGATCGGTCGGCAGGTTCACGAACGGATCGAGCGCGTAATAGTAGTTGTTGTACGACGCGACGCCCGGCAGCGGCGCACTGTGGTCGGACGCATTGATCATCAGCCCCGCATGGCCGCTGGCGGGCCAGCGCAGGATCATCGTCACGTAGTTCGCATGCAGGTGCGCGCGGATCTGCTCCAGCGCGCCGCCCCACGGCACGTCTTCCAGCGGGCCCTCGTAGATTCTCGTGAGCAGCGCGTCGAATTGCTCGAGCGTCAGTTTCGATTGGGCAAGGTGCGGCGGAAGGGCCGCGGGCGCCGTGGTCATTCGGGTTGTCTCCTGTTGCGGCCGCCCGGTCGCAAGGCGCCCGGCGTGCACGTGCGGACCGCCGGCGGCGAGGCGCGCGGCTGAACCGGAACACGGTAACGTGTCGGCGTGCGCGCCACATCGCACGAATGAGGGGGGTGATTCGCTTCTGTAAGCTATTTGTGAACTTTCTCGACGCGCGGGCCGTCTAATCGGCCCTCTAACGCTCCCAGAGGAACATCAGATGATTCGCCAATCCAGAACGCTGCTCGGCGCCGCCGTCATTGCCGGCAGCACGCTCCTCGCCGGGTGCCAGACCGACGCGGCCGTCACGGCCCCGAACGCGGCCCGCCCGGCCGATGGCCGGCCGGTGACCAAGACCGTCTATGTCGCACCGCAATCCGCGCGCTGCATGGGCGTCGCGCCGATGGAATGCCTGCAGGTGCGCAGCAGCCCGAGCGAGCCGTGGAGCCTGTGGTACGCGGGCATCGAAGGCTTCGCGTACCAGCCCGGTTACCTGTACACGCTCGAAATCGACGAGTACCACGTCGCGCAGCCGCCGGCCGACGGCTCGTCGATCCGCTGGGTGCTCAAGCGTGTCGTCGAGCGCCGCCAGGCGAACTGACGGCCGCGCTCACACGGACGGCCGCGACGCCACCGCACGCGGCGGCGCGGCCGTATCGATCCGCCGGAACACGACGGACGACAGCAGCGTGACCACGCCCATGCACGCGAACGACAGCATGAACCCGTGTGCCATCGAGCCCCAATAGGCGGCGAACAGGTTGACGAGGCCGCCGCCGATCGACACGCCGAGCCCCATCGCCAGCATCTGCATCATCGTGAACAGGCTGTTGCCGCTGCCGGCGTCGGCATGGGACAACCCCTTGAGCGTCACACCGTTCATCGCCGCGAACTGCATCGAGTTCGCGGTGCCGAACACGATCAGCAGCACGATCTCCAGCACCGGCGCGGGCCGCGCCGACACCAGTGCGAACCCCGCGATCGCGCAACCGACGATCCCCGTATTCACGACGAGAAACGTCGCGTAGCCGAAGCGCTTCACGAGCGGCGCGATCCAGCGTTTCGCGATGACGCCCGCGATCGCGGCCGGCAGCATCATCAGCCCCGATTGCAGCGGCGTATAGCCGAGCTGCACCTGCATCAGCAGCGGCAACATGAACGGCACCGAACTCGTGCCGATCCGGCACAGCAGGTTGCCGAGCAGCCCCGAACCGAAGTTCGGCTCGCGGAACAGCCCGAGCCGGAACAGCGGCTGCGCGCGCCGCCGCGCGTGCGGCAGGTACGCCAGCGCGCTCGCCAGCCCGAGCACGGCGAGCCCGGCCGCCCAGGCGGCGCGGTGCGCGGACATCGGCGGGTCGATCGCGAGCGACAGCGCGATCATCGCGACCGACAGCAGCGCGCAGCCGACGAAGTCGAACGGCGGCGGCTGCTTGGCCTGGTCGTGCGGCAGGTAGCGCTGCACGGCGACGTAGCCGACCACGCCGACCGGCACGTTGACGATGAACACCCAGTGCCATGAAATCGCCTGCGTGAGCCAGCCGCCCAGCGTCGGCCCGACGATCGGGCCGAGCTGGCCGGCGATCGACACGAACGCGATCGCCGCGACGTACTGTTCGCCCGGCACGCGGCGCAGCACGGCGAGCCGCCCGATCGGCAGCAGCATCGAGCCGCCGATGCCTTGGACGGCGCGCGCGACGACGAGCTGGCCGAGCGTATGGGACGCCGCGCAGCCGATCGACGCGAGCACGAACACGAGGATCGCGACCGAGAACACGCGGCGCGTGCCGAACCGGTCGGCGAGCCAGCCGGACGCCGGCGTGAGCATCGCCATCATCAGCGTGTAGGCGACCACGACCGGCTGCATCGCAAGCGGCGACGCGTGCAGGCTTTGCGCGATCGAAGGCAGCGCGGTGTTGACGATCGTCGTGTCGAGCGACTGCATGAAGAACGCAGCGGCGACGATCCAGAGCAGCACGGAGTGAGTGGGTTCCCGGGACATGGCGAAATCGGTGGTGCGAAAGCCCGGCGCGGGCGGCGCCGCTGCGCGGTCGCGCGGCGCCTGCCGGTCTTCAAGCGCTCGATGGTACCGATTCCGATGGTCATCGGGAAGCTGCCTGAAGACATTGACTGTCATCGTTTATGCCGATGACAATGCGGAATGCTCAATCCCGTCTGGCTCAAGACGTTCGCGACCGTCACGAACTGCCGCAGCTTCACCGAAGCGGGCCGGCAGCTCGGGCTCAACCAGTCGAGCGTCAGTGAACACATCCGTCGCCTCGAAGAGAGCGTCGGCCGGCGGCTGTTCGTGCGCGATACGCATTCGATCGCGATGACGGCCGACGGCGAGGCGCTGCTCGTGCATGCGAACGTGATCCTGCAGGCACTGAACCGCGCGGAATCGCAGTTCCGCAAGCCGCGGCTGCAGGGGCGCGTGCGGCTCGGCGCGTCGGACGATCTCGCGCTCGTCGCGCTGCCGGACGTGCTCGCGGCGTTCCGCGCCGCGCACCCCGACGTCGCGCTGGAGATCACGACCGGCATGACGAGCCGGCTCTACGAACTGATGGACGCGGGCGCGCTCGACCTGATGGTCGGCAAGCGGCGGCTCGGCGAGCGGCGCGGCACGCCGCTGTTGCGCGCGCGGCTCGAATGGGTCGCGCGGCCCGGCACCGTCGTCGATCTGGAGCGGCCGCTGCCGCTCGTGCTGGTCGCCGAGCCGAGCGTCACGCGCGCGGTCGTGCTGAATGCGCTCGCGGAAAAGGGGATCGGCTGGGAAGTCGTGTGTTCGAGCAGCAGCCAGCCGGGCTGCATCGCCGCCGCCCGTGCCGGGCTGGGGCTCACCGCGACCTCGCAGTATCTGTCGGCGCGCGGCCTGGCGCCGCCCGTGAACGGCGACGGGCTGCCGGTGCTGCCCGACGTCGAATTCATCGCGCTGGCCGCGAAGCGGCTCAGCCAGCCGGCCGGCACGCTGCTCGAGCTGCTGGAAACCAGCGACCTGCGCGCGCCGGGCGCGGACGCGTAGCGCGCCTGCCGCACCTGCCACGCGTGATTGGCGCGCATCCGGTGCCCGCGCCGCGCATCGTCATGCCGACCGTTTCTGCGAAATCACCAGCAGCGCGCCGTTCTTGTCCTCCAGCACCGCGCGGAATTCGTGCGGCCCGGCCTGCACGGGCACGCGCACCGATGCGCCGGCCTTCACGACCCGCGCCATCGCCGCATACAGATCGTCGTCCTCGTCGACCCGCAGCGTGAGCGCCGCACGCTCGACGATCTGCTCGTCGCCGGCCACCAGCGCGATCGTCAGCGGGCCGCCGTCGAGCGCGCAATAGCGGTCGCCGTCGCGGAACTTCACGCTCAGGCCCAGCCCGTCGACGAACAGCGGCAACGCCGTGTCGATGTCGTCGACCGGATACAGCAGCATCGATACCTTCATCCCGGATCTCCCTTGTCTTGATGTGGGCGGCGTGCAATGCGCCGCCGCTCGATGCTAGCGCGCCGTTCGCGCGCTCACGCAGTCCGATCGGATGACCGTGAAACCCCTCTGTCCCCGCAGGCATGCCGTTACTCCAAACAGACGATGCCCGCGCCCGCCCGCGCGCCGACACTCCCATTCGTGGACCGTCGCTATTGGTCCGTATCGTGCGGGCGGGCCGCACGACCCCGACTCGTCCAACAAACATGGAGACGCACGCAATGAAGTTTTCCCTCATCTACGAAGCCCAGACCACCGACGCATCGCGCGAGGGCGACCACCGGGTGTTCAAGGAGACGGTCGAACAGGCGCTGCTCGCCGAGCAGGTCGGCTTCGACACGATCTGGTGCGTGGAGCACACGTCGCTGACCAACTATGCGCACATGAGCGCGCCGGAAACCTTCCTTGCGTACCTGGCCGGGCGCACGACGCGCATCGGCCTCGGCCACGGCGTCGTGTGCCTGCCGCCGGCGATGAATCACCCGATCAAGGTCGCCGAGCGCGTCGCGCTGCTCGACATCCTGTCGGGCGGCCGCGTGCACTTCGGCGTCGGCAAGGGCGGCAGCCAGCAGGAAGCGGGCGCGTTCGGCTACGACCTCAACGAACTGCAGCCGATGATCGACGAGTCGATGTACCTGGTGCCGAAGATGTTCGTGCAGGACGAGATCGAGCACGACGGCAAGTACATCAAGATCCCGAAGCGCCCGATCCACCCGAAGCCGTTCCAGGATCCGCACCCGCCGATGTATCTCGCGTGCACGAACACCGACGCGCTGCTGCGCGCCGGCCAGCGCGGGATGGGCGCGCTGGTGCTCGGTTTCGGCGGCCCGGACGAAGTCGCGAAGAAAAACGCGGTGTACCGCGAAGCGTGGGCGAACCGCAAGCCGGAAGACCAGGTCGGCTTCCGCCCGACCCAGCACCTCGCGGCGCTGTGCCCGACGGTCGTGATGGCCGACGGCCAGGCGGCCCGCAAGATCGGTATCCGCGGCCAGCGTTATTTCATGGAATCGCTCGCGTACTGGTACACGGGCGGCGAGCGGCCGGACCCGGCGAAGTGGGGCGACGACCTCGTGCAGGCCGACACCGGCGAGATGGTGATCCGCTCGCGCTTCGCGTCGGAGGAAGTCGTCGTGAACTTCGCCGACCCGGCGCTCGCGATGATGAACCCGAACCACGCGTACGGCACGGTGGACGACTGCATCGGCTACGTCGGCCGCCTGCAGGAAGCGGGCGTCGACGAAGTGCTGTTCCTGTGCCAGATGGGCACGGTGCCGCATGAAGCGCAGCTGGAGACGATCCGCAACATCGGCGAGCACGTGATCCCGTTCTTCAACAAGGAAAAGGAACGGGCCTGCGCGTAAGGCCGGCCGCGCCGCGCCCGTCGTCCCTTCGGACGATGCGGCGCGGGCGCGCGACGCCGAGCATCGGCGGCAGGACCCATCGCTCGCGGCGCGGGCCGCGACGAACAACTTTGAGAGAGACCGGAGCAGGCGCCGCGGCGCACGCTCCGTTCCACAGGAGACATTCGTGCATCGCGACAACGATACGAACGCACTGGCCGCCACGCTGATTGCCCGGGCCGAGGCGCTTGCCCCGACGCTGGCCGGCCGTGCCGCGCAGGCGGAAGCGCAGGGACGCATCCCGGCCGAGACGATCGCCGACATGCAGGCCGCCGGCTTCTTCAAGGTGCTGCAGCCGAAGCGCTACGGCGGCTACGAGCTCGATCCGCAGACCTTCTTCGACATCCAGATGGCGCTCGCGCGCGGCTGCATGTCGACTGCGTGGGTGTACGGCGTCGTCGGCGTGCACAACTGGCAGCTCGCGCTGTTCGACGAGCGCGCGCAGCAGGATGTATGGGGCAACGAACCGGCAACGCTGATCGCGTCGACCTACATGCCGGTCGGCCGCGTGACGCCGGTCGACGGCGGTTTCCGCCTGTCGGGCCACTGGAAGTTCTCGAGCGGCAGCGAACTGTGCGAATGGGTGTTCCTCGGCGCGCTGGTGCCGGCGGCCGTTGCCGGCCAGCCGCCCGAATACCGGACCTTCCTGCTGCCGAAATCCGACTACCGGATCCAGCAGGACTGGGACGTGCTCGGCCTGCGCGCGACCGGCAGCCACGACATCGTCGTCGACGACGTGTTCGTGCCTGCGTACCGCACGCACAAGGCGATCGACGGGATGATGGGCACCAGCCCCGGCCTCGCGGTGAACGATGCGCCGCTGTTCAAGCTGCCGTTCGCGCAGATCTTCGTGCGCGCGGTGTGCACGTCGTGCATCGGCGCGCTGCAGGGCGCGCTCGACGATTTCACCGGTTATGCGGCGACGCGGGTGTCCGCGAACAGCGGCGCGAAGACGACCGACGATCCGGGCGCGCAGAACGCGTGCGCGAACGCGGCCGTCGCGATCGATGAAATGAAGGTGCTGCTCAAACGCAATTTCGCCGAACTGATGGCATCGGTCACCGGCGGCCCGGCCGTGTCGATCGAGCGCCGCGTGCATTTCCGCTACCAGTCCGCGCAGGTCGCAGAGCGCTGCGCGCAGGCCGCGAACGCGCTGCTGCGCTACGCGGGCGGCAACGGCATCTATCACCGCAATCCGCTGGTGCGCCGCTTCCTCGACCTTCACGCGGCCCGCGCGCACTACGCGAACAACGTGGACCGCTTCGGCCAGAACCTCGGCGCCGTGATGCTCGGCCGCGAGAACACCGACTTCTTCATCTGACGAGGCCGAGATGAGCGACCCGCAAGCACAGCAATACGTGTTCGACGTGGTGGTCGTCGGTTCGGGCGCGGGCGCGCTGCTCGCCGCGTGCCGCGCGGCCGACCGCGGCCTGTCCGTCGTCGTGATCGAGAAGACGGCGCTGTACGGCGGCACGTCGGCCGTATCGGGCGGCGGCATCTGGGTGCCGTGCAACCACCATATCGCGGCGCTCGGCGTGACCGATACGCGCGAGGCCGCGCGCCGCTACATCGAAGCGTGCGTGGCCGGCGCGTCGACGCCCGACAAGCTCGACGCGTATCTCGACCAGGCGCCGCAGATGCTGCGCTACCTGGAATCGAAGACGCCCGTGCGTTACCAGTCATTGCCGAAGTACGCGGACTATTTCCAGAAGGTGCCGGGTGCGATGCCGGGTTACCGCGCGCTCGATCCGCTGCCGTTCGACGGCGGGCTGCTCGGCGACGAGTTCGACCGGCTGCGGCCGCCGTCGCCCGGCACGCTGATCGGCGGGCGCGTCGCGGTGACGTCGAAGGAAGCGCACACGCTGTTCTCGCGCGGGCCCGGCTTCATGAAACTCGCGATCGCGCAGTTCGGCCGCTACTGGCTCGACCTCGGGATGCGCCGCCGCACGCGGCGCGACCGGCGCCTGACGCTCGGCAACGCGCTGATCGGCGGCCTGCGCCGCGCGCTGCTCGACCGCAACGTGCCCGTGTGGCTCGACACGCCGATGCGCGACCTGCTCGACGTGGACGGCCGCGTGACCGGCGTGCGCGCGCAGCGCTTCGGGCAGCCCGTGACGATCGCCGCGCGGCGCGGCGTGATCCTCGGTGCGGGCGGTTTCGAGCGCAACCAGCCGATGCGCGAGCGCTACCTGCCGCAACCGACGCAGGCGCAGTGGAGCGCGACGCCGCCGTCGAACACCGGCGACGCGATCGCCGAAGGCCACCGGCTCGGCGGCGCGCTGGCGCTGATGGAACACGTGTGGGGCGCGCCGACGGTCGGCGTTGCCGGCGAGGAGAAGCAGCGTGCGCTGTTCGTCGAACGCAACCTGCCGGGCTGCGTGATCGTCAACCGTCTCGGCAAGCGCTTCGTCAACGAGGCCGCGCCGTATTCCGAATTCGTGCCGGCGATGTATCGCGACCATGCGCGCACCGGCGTGAGCGTGCCAGCGTGGATGGTGTTCGACGCGCGTTTTCGCCGCAAGTATCCGTGCGGGCCGATCATGCCGGCGTCGATGATGCCCGACTCGCGGATTCCGGCAGCGTTTCGCGACGTGCTCGTGAAGGCCGACACGATCGACGCGCTTGCCGCGCGAATCGGCGTCGACGCGGCCGGCCTGAACGACACGCTGCGCGATATGGCGCGCTACGCAGTCACCGGCATCGACGAAGCGTTCGGCAAGGGCGACAACGCGTTCGACACCTACTACGGCGATCCGCGGAACACCCCGAACCCATGCCTCGGGCCGGTCGACCAGGCGCCGTTCTACGCGGTGCGGATCGACGCGGGCGACATCGGCACGAAGGGCGGGCTCGTCACCGACGCGCTGGCCCGTGTGCTGCGCGCCGACGGCGCGCCGATCGACGGCCTCTATGCAATCGGCAACACCAGCGCATCGATGATGGGCACGAGCTACCCCGGCGCGGGCTCGACGCTCGGCCCGGCGATGACCTTCGGTTTCATCGCCGCCGACCACCTGGCCGCGCAGGCGGCCGACGCCGGCGGCCGGCCAGCCCGGCCATCCACGACTGAACTAGACGGAGTCCGATCATGAGCGATCTCACCACCCACCCGCTGCGCACCGACATGCTGCTCGCGATGCGCCGCCTCGCGCGCTCCGTCACGGTCATCAGCAGCGCGCACGACGGCCGGCGCTACTCGATGTCCGCGACGGCGGTCGATTCGCTGTCGACCGATCCGCCGTCGCTGCTGATCTGCATTAACCGCACCGCGTCGCTGTATCCGCCGCTCGATGCAGGTGCGCCGTTCTGCGTGAACGTGCTGTCGGCGCGCCACGAAGGCATCGCGATCGACTGCAGCGGCCGCCTGAAGGGCGAAGCGCGCTTCACGACCGGCGACTGGCACACGTCCCGGGACGGCGTTCCGTACCTGCGCGATTCGCAGGCGAGCTTCGTGTGCGAGCAGGACGGCCGCTTCGAATACGGCACGCATACGGTGTTCATCGGGCGCATCCGCGAGGTGCTGATGAGCGGCGACGTCGATCCGCTCGTCTATCTCGACGGCGCCTACACGACACCCGGCGCACCCGCGAACCGCGTGGCCGCGTGACGGCCGCACGGGTTTTACAGCATCCGCAAGAGACGAACCATGACACGCAGACTGAACGGCATCACCGCGAACGTTGACGAGGCCCGGCGCGATGCCGGCGCATCGGCCGCGCGCGAGATCGTGCGCATGCTCGGCGGTGCGGCATCGCATGTGCTGAACGCGTTCGCGTACGTCGCGCCGGCGCTTGCGTCGAACGCGGCGCTGGTCGTTGCCGGTCGCGAAGCCGGCCACGGCGAACGTGCTCGCCATCCCGCCGGCACAGCGTGAGGAGCCGGCGATGAGCGATTCGCGCTTCCACCGGCTGACCGTTGCCGAAGTGATTTCCGAAAGCGACGACGCGTGCTCGTTCGTGTTCGACGTACCGGCCGCGCTGCGCGACGCATTCGCGTACCGGCCCGGGCAGTTCCTGACGCTGAACGTGCCGTGCGCGGATGCGACCGTCGCGCGCTGTTATTCGCTGTCGAGCGCGCCCGGCATCGACGCCGCGCCGAAGATCACCGTCAAGCGCGTGCGCGACGGCCGCGCATCGAACTGGCTGTGCGACCGCGTGCAGGCGGGCGACACGCTCGACGTGCTGCCGCCGGCCGGCGTGTTCACGCCGCGCACGCTCGACGGCGACCTGCTGCTGTTCGCGGGCGGCAGCGGCGTCACACCCGTGCTGTCGATCCTCAAATCGGCGCTCGTGCACGGGCGCGGGATGTTGACGCTGATCTATGCAAACCGCGACGAGCGCTCGGTGATTTTCCGCGACGAGCTGCAGCAGCTCGCGCAGCGCCATCCGGGCCGCGTGCGCGTGATCCATTGGCTCGACAGCGTGCAGGGCATCCCGCAGCAGCGCCATCTCGAGGAGCTCGCGCGGCCGTTCAGCCAGCAGGAGACGTTCATCTGCGGGCCCGCGCTGTTCATGGAGAACGCGCTGGCCGCGATGCTCGGCCTCGGGCTGCCGCGTGCGCGCGTGCATGTCGAGCGGTTCGCGTCGCTGCCCGATGCGCCGGCGCAGGCCGATACCGCGGCGTCGGCCGCGGCAACGGCGGCGTCCGGCGACGGGGCGGCGATCGAGACGGTGCTCGACGGCGACGCGTTCGCGTTCGACAGCGCGCCCGGCGAAACGCTGCTCGACGCGATGTTGCGCGCAGGCGTGCCGGCGCCGAATTCCTGCCGGATGGGGCAATGCGGCGCGTGCATGTGCCGGATCGAGCGCGGCGAGGTCGCGCTCGACAGCAACCACGTGCTCGATGAAGACGAGATCGCGGCCGGCTGGACGCTCGCCTGTTGCGCGCGGCCGGCGAGCGATGCGCTGCGCGTGGTGTTTCCCGATTGAGCCGTGCCGCGCCGGCGGCGCGCACGGCAACCCTGATGCCTATGACGATGGACAATGAAATCCTGACCACGCCCGCGCTGATCGCGCGGGCTGCCGCGCGCCACGGCGCGCATCCGGCGATCGAGTCGGAGCATGGCCGGCTGACCTACGCGGAACTCGACGCGGCGCGCCTCGATGCGGCGCGCGCGCTGCTGGCAAGCGGTATCGAGACCGGCGATCGCATCGCGGTCTGGGCGCCGAACCTGCCGCAATGGATCGTCGCGGCGCTCGCGATCCACACCGTCGGCGCGATCCTCGTGCCGGTCAATACGCGGATGAAGGGGATGGAGGTCGGCGGCATCCTGCACGACGGCGGCGCAAGGCTGCTGTTCTGCTGCGGCACCTTCCTCGGCGAATCCTATCCGGAGATGCTCGCGCCACACCGGCCCGCGACGCTCGAGCGTGTCGTCGTGTTCGACGGCGATGCGCCGCGAGGCGCGCGCGACGAGACCTGGAACGCGTTTCTCGCGCGCGGCGCGGCGGTGCCGCTTTCCGCGGTGCGCGAACGCGAGGCGCGGGTGACGCCGGACACCGTGATGGACCTGATGTTCACGTCCGGCACGACGGGCCGCCCGAAGGGCGTGATGACCGCGCACGGCCAGAACCTGCGCGCCGCGCAGGCGTGGGCGGCGATCGCGGGTGTGCGCCACGACGATCGTTACCTGATCGTCAATCCGTTCTTCCACACGTTCGGCTACAAGGCCGGCTGGCTCGCCGCGCTGTCGAGCGGCGCGACCGTGCTGCCGCATCTCGTGTTCCAGCCGGCCGACGTGCTGCGGCGCGTCGCCGACGACCGCGTGTCGGTGCTGCCTGGCCCGCCGACGTTGTACTACGCGTTGCTCGATGCGCCCGATCGCGCGACGCGCGACCTGTCGTCGCTGCGGATCGCGGTGACGGGCGCGGCGGCGATCGCGCCGAGCCTGATCGAGCGGATGCGCGCGGAGCTCGGCTTCGAAACGGTGCTGACCGGCTACGGGCTGACCGAATCGTGCGGCTTCGCGACGCTATGCCGTCACGGCGACGACGCGGAGACCGTCGCTTATACGTCGGGCCGGCCGATGCCGGATGTCGAGCTGCGCATCGCGGGGCCGGGCGGCGCGCCGCTCGGGCCGGACGAGACCGGCGAGATCTGGGTGCGCGGCTACAACGTGATGTGCGGCTATTTCAACCAGCCGGACGCGACGCGCGAGACCGTCGATGCGGAAGGCTGGCTGCATACCGGCGATCTCGGCTGCGTCGATGCGAACGGCAACCTGAAGATCACCGATCGCATCAAGGACATGTTCATCGTCGGCGGCTTCAACTGCTATCCGGCGGAGATCGAGCGGCTGCTCGCCGCGCATCCGGCGATCGCGCAGGTCGCGCTGGTCGGCGTGCCCGATACGCGGCTGGGCGAGGTCGGGCACGCGTATGTCGTGCTGCGTCCGGGCGCGCATACCGACGCCGACGAACTGAACGACTGGGCGCGCCGCAACATGGCGAACTACAAGGTGCCGCGGTTTTTCACGTTCGTCGAGCAACTGCCGACGAGCGCGGCGGGCAAGGTGCTGAAGTACCGGCTGCGCGCGGCGACCGAAGCGGCGGCCTGATCGGCGCTGCCACATACGAACGGGATGAACGCATGAACGACAACGGGTTTCCGCAGGGTGCGGTACTGGTGTTCGGCGGCAGCGGCGGGATCGGGCAGGGCGTCGCGCTCGAGTTCGCGCGCGCCGGTGTGCCGGTCGCGGTGGGCTACCGCAGCAAGGCCGACGTGGCCGAACGCGTCGCGCGCGACATTCGTGGCGAAGGCGTTGAGGCCACCACGCACTGCGTGGACGTGACCGATCCGGCGCAGGTCGACGCCGCGCTCGCGGCCGCGATCGACGCGCATGGCCGCGTGCACACGGTTGTCTGGGCGGCCGGGCCGTTCGTGAACCAGCGCCACATCGGCGACATGACGCACGACGACTGGCGCCGCGCGATCGAGGTCGAGACGATCGGTTTCTTCGTGGCGGCGAAAGCCGCGCTGCCGCATTTCCGTGCTTCGGGCGGCGGATCATTCGTGACGCTCGGTTCGGCCGGGCATCTGCGCTGGCCCGATCGCGACGGGCTGTCGGTCGCGCCGAAGGCGGCGAACGAGGCGCTGGTCAAGGGGCTCGCGCGTGAGGAGGGCAGGTACAACATTCGCGCGAATTCGATCCTGGTCGGCGTGATCGAAGCGGGGATGTTTCCGGTGCTGCTCGAACAGGGGCAGTTCGACCAGGCGTGGATCGACGAGACGCAGAAGATGCTCGCGCTCAAGCGCTGGGGGAAGGCGCACGACGTGGGGCGGGCGGCGGTGTTTCTGGCGTCGGACAGGGCGGATTATGTTACGGGGCAGCAGTTGAATGTTTCTGGTGGGTATGGGTTGTAGTGGAGCGTAGACAAGCACGTTCGGGCGGCCGCGCGCGTGGCGGTTGTCCCGAACGTTGACATTACCCACCTGTCTTCCTTCTTCGGCGTATCGACGACGCCGGCCAATATCCCGATCGGCTATCGACAGTTGGTCCGGCTCGCGTATTGCTCCCGTGCCTGACACGGACAAGATGCATGCGCACGCATCGGTATTCACCCTGCCTCGTCACGCGCGATTGCGCATCGACCTCGCTTGCGAGCGGCGCGAGGTCACACCTTTGCAACGCTTCTTCAATCTATTTCGCCGCGCGCGATTGATCGCAACGACGACTCGCGTGCGCTGACGGCCGTCTGGCCTCATTCGATACGCGTTTCGGCATCAACGCGCGATACGTCAAATCGCGTGTTCCGCCTTCGTCTGCCGAATACGGATACGTTCCTGAAACATTTCTCCCGATTCCGCCCCGCGTGACCGTCAGTGTCCGGCGGTAACGCTTGCCCCGCTTCGTTTTGCGCCGCATGGCACGCGCTTTGCGGTTGACCCGGTGCCGCCGGTGCAAACGAAATTGGCAAGAACGATGAGCGCATCGGCGGCATGCAACGACATCGAAACAAACGGGGAATCGGATCGGGTCGCGGGCGCCGCCTGTTGCGGCGTACGCACCGCCGCAGGTCGTATCGGCCATGCGCACGGGGCAACGCGTTCCCGATCCGTCGAACAGCAAGCTTGCTTGCAAGGTGTCGTGCCGGGGATCGCGCCACGCATTGCGCAGGGGGCGCATGCGGGGGGGACGGCGCGCCCGGCACATGTCGGGGAGGCGCCCGTGAAAATGACGGTGAACCAATGGGCAGCGGTGGCTGTGGTGTTCGCCTCGAGCGCGCACGCGCAGGAAATCTACCTGCAAGGCGGCACGCAGGGCGTCGGCATCGGCGCGGCCGTGAGCTTCAATTCGATGCTCGGTGCGCACGCGGATTTCAATGCGATCGATCTTTCGCATGACTTCACGGTGGCCGGCAATCGCTATCAGGACGACCTGAAGCTGCGCCAGGGCGGCTTGTACGCGGACATCTTTCCGTGGCGGGGCAGCGGTTTCCGCGCGACGGTCGGGATGCGCTTCAACGACGACGAGCTGCGCGGCGTATCGGAGCCGACCAACGGGACTTACGTGTTCGGCGGCAAGCGTTATCCGGCGTTGCCGGGGATGTATGCGGTCGCGGAAGCGCGCTATCCGACCGTGATGCCGTATGTCGGGATCGGCTACGGGCATCGGCCGGCGTCGAAAGGGCTGGGATTCGTCGCCGACCTCGGCGTCGCATACGGGATACCGAAGTGTTCATACACGCTGTCGCCGGAGCTGGCGGCCGCTGCGGGACCGGCGAAGAGCCAGATCCTGGTCGCCAGCGGGCTGGACCAACTGCGGCAGGTGATGTCGCGCTATCGGTGGTACCCGGTCTTGCAGATCGGGATTTCGTATCGGTTTTGAGCGGGGGGTGTTGTTGAGCGTGCTGATCGGTGTGTTGTCGATAGGAGCGCGCCAACAAGTCACGTGCGATTTGGCCAGATGGACGGGGGCTGCCTCGCGTGATCCACCCGGACGCGGCGAATGCAGTCGCCCCACGTGGGTCTGCGCGAGCTTGCGTAGGCTGTGGACCGCATCGATTAGCCAATCGGCTGTCTTTTCCGTCGTTCCGATCCGGCATACCTTGGAGACAGCAGTTCGACGTGTCGGGCGAGCGACGAAAGCCGAATGGATTCATGCGGCGGTTGCCGCTCGCCGACGCCAACCACCGTTTTCCCTCTGTCCATGGCGATGATAGCAATGCTTGCATTCCACCGTCATGTTGCTATCATTGATAGCAGTCTGAATGGAGGGACCTATGGCAAATCTTCTGGTGCGTAACGTGGATGACGATATCGTTCAGAGCCTGCGCGAGCAGGCTGCGGCAAATGGCCGGAGTGCCGAGGCCGAGCATCGGGCCATTCTGGCCGATGCGCTCGGCCGGCCGAAGCGAAGGACATTTGCGCAAGTGCTGATGAGCATGCCCGATGTTGGCGAAGACACGGATTTCCAACGTGTTCAGGATTCCGGCGAGGTCAGGCGTGTTTTTGATTGATACGAACGTCATCAGCGAAATCAGGAAGGGCAAGCGAACCAACCGCGGCGTGCGGGCGTTCTTCAGGCAGGCCGAAGCCGACGCGAGCCCGCTTTACCTGTCCGTCGTGACAGTGGCCGAACTTCGGCGCGGCGTCGACCTGATCCGTCATCGCGGCGATCACAGTCAGGCGTCGGCGCTCGAGGCATGGATGGCGACGATCCTGTCCGGCTATGCGCCGAACATCCTGCCGGTCGATATCGAGACCAGCCAGATGTGGGGGCACTTGCGCGTGCCCGATCCGGCGCACGAACTCGACAAGCTGATCGCGGCCACCGCGCTGATCAACGATCTCACGGTCGTCACGCGCAATGTCGACGATTTCGCGCGCACCGGCGTCCGGCTGCTGAACCCGTTCGATTGATTCGGGTTGCCGCACCGCGGCAACCTGCCTCCGCTTCCCGTCTGCCCCTTCACGCGTAGCCTGTTCCGCCGGGCTTCCGCGCCTCCCCGCGCCCCCACGATTCCCCGTCGCCTCTCGTCCCAACAGACGATGTAACACCACCCCCGACCGGCCAGAATCCTTTCACGAACAACGGATTCTGAACCAGGAGGAGGCCGACATGATCGATGTCCGTGCGCTTGGCTATGTCGTCGTCGAGGCGACGCACGTCGATGCGTGGCGCCGCTACGCGGAAGACGTGCTGGGCATGCAGGCGCTCGACGCGCCCGACGGCGCGCTGTACCTGAAGATGGACGAACGCGATTTCCGCTACGTGATCGTCCCCGGCACGACCGACCGCTATTTCGCGTCGGGCTGGGAACTGCCCGACGGCGCCGCGTTCGACGCCGCGCTTGCAGCGCTGCAGCGCGTCGGCGTCGAGCCGATCCGCGCGACGCCCGCCGAAGCCGCGCTGCGCCGCGTGCAGGCGATGGCGTGGTGCACCGACCCGTCCGGCAACCGCCACGAGCTGTACTGGGGCGCGCGCTGCGATTTCCGCCGCTTCGTGTCGCCGCTGGGCGTCGCGCGTTTCGTCACCGGCGACATGGGGCTCGGCCACGCGGTGCTGCCCGCGCCGCAGTTCGACGCGACCGACGCATTCGTGCGCGGCGTGCTCGGCTTCGAACTGTCCGACATCTTTCGGGTGAAGTTCACGGCCGATCCGGCCGAACCCGAGAAGCGCATCCATTTCATGCACTGCCGCAACGCACGCCATCACAGCCTCGCGCTGTTCGAGATGGCCGTGCCGTCGGGCTGCGTGCACGTGATGGCCGAAGTCGACTCGATGGACGAAGTCGGCCGCGCGCTGGACCGCGTCGCCGCGCACGACGTGAAGATGTCGGCGACGCTCGGCCGGCACTGCAACGACCAGATGATCTCGTTCTACATGAAGACCCCCGGCGGCTTCGATCTCGAATACGGCTTCGGCGGCCTCATGGTCGACTGGTCGAAGCACGCGGTATTCGAGGCCACCAAGGTGAGCCAGTGGGGCCACGATTTCAGCATCGGATACCGGTAAGCCAGCACGATGACGATGAAACCTCTCGACAAGACGATGTCCGCGCGCGACGTGGTCGCGCAACTCGCCGACGGCATGACGATCGGTATCGGCGGATGGGGGCCGCGGCGCAAGCCGATGGCATTGGTGCGCGAAATCGCGCGCTCGAACCTGAAGGACCTGACGGTCGTCGCGTACGGCGGCGCCGATGTCGGCCTGCTGTGCGCGGCGGGCAAGGTCCGCAAGGTGGTGTTCGGCTTCGTGTCGCTCGACGTGATCCCGCTCGAACCGCATTTCCGCCGTGCCCGCGAACAGGGCCGCATCGACGTGCTCGAACTCGACGAAGGGATGCTGCAGCTCGGCCTGCGTGCGGCCGCCGCGCGCCTGCCGTTCCTGCCGACGCGCGCCGGGCTCGGCACCGCGCTGCTCGATCACGCGCCGGAACTGCGCACGGTGAGCTCGCCGTACGACGACGGCGAGACGCTGCTCGCGATGCCCGCGATCGAACTCGACGTCGCGCTGCTGCACGTGAACGCGGCCGACCGGATGGGCAACACGCGCATCGACGGCCCCGATCCGTTCTTCGATGCATGGATGGCGCGCGCCGCGCAGCGCTGCTACGTGTCGGCGGAAACGGTCGACGCATCGATCGCGACCGAAGACCTCGACGCCGCGAAACGCAACCCGTTCGAGCGCTCGCTCGTCACGGGCGTCGTGCACGCGCCGGGCGGTGCGCATCCGACGTCGTGCGGGCCGACCTACGGCTGGGACCTGCCGCACCTGCGCGCGTACTGCGCGAGCGCGGAAGACGATGAGAAAACGGCGGCGTACCTGCGCGACGTGGTCGGCCAGGACGAACGCCAGTACCTCGAAGGCGTCGGCGGGCTGTCGCACGTGACGACGCTGCCGTTGCCGATTCTGTAAAGGAGCGCCTGTGAGCGAATCTCTCGACCATTCCCTCGCGGAACTGATGATCGTCGCGTCCGCGCGACTCTGGCGCGACGACGGCGAAGTGCTGGCGACCGGCATCGGCACGGGCCCGCGGCTCGCGGCCGGCCTCGCGCGGTTCGCGTACAACAACGGGCTGATGCTGACCGACGGCGAAGCGTATCTCGTCGAGGAGCCGGTGCCGCTCGGCCCGCGCCCCGACGGCTATCGCGTGAAGGCGAGCGGCTGGATGACCTACGAACGCGTGTTCGACTGTCTGTGGCACGGCCGCCGCCATGCGCTCGTGATGCCGACGCAGATCGACCGCTTCGGCCAGGCCAACATCTCGTGGCTCGGCGACGACTACGCACGCCCGAAGACGCAACTGCTCGGTGCACGCGGCTTCCCCGGCAACTCGACGAACCACGCGAACTCGTTTTTCGTCAGCGGCCACGGCAAGCGCACGTTCGTCGCCGGCGAAGTCGACATGGTGTGCACGGTTGGCTACAACCCGGCGCGCCGACTGCCCGGGATGAAGACCTTCGTCGACCTGCGCAGCATCGTCACCGACCTGTGCGTGATGGATTTCGGCGGGCCGGACCATGCGATCCGCGTGCGCTCGCTGCATCCGGGCGTGAGCTTCGACGAGGTGCAGGACGCGACCGGCTTCCCGCTGATCGCGCATCCGGAACTCGGTACGACGGCCGCGCCGAACGCGGAAGACCTGCGCATCGTCCGCGCGCTCGATCCGCACAACCTGCGCGCGACGATCGTGCGCAACAATCCGGCGCCACGCCGGGGATGAGGCCTGACATGGAAGCGACCCAGGTGACGTTCGGCGACGGTGTCGTCGACTACGCGGTCGAAGGCGGCATCGCGACGATCACGATGAACCGCCCCGAGTATCACAACGCGCAGAACTCGAAGATGACCTACGCGCTCGACGCGGCGTTCCGGCGCGCGGCGCACGACGACGCGGTGAAGGCGATCGTGCTCGCGGGCGCCGGCAAGCATTTCTCGGCGGGGCACGACATCGGCACGCCGGGCCGCGACATCCACGAGTCGTTCGATCGCGCATCGCTGTGGTACGACCACGTCGACAAGGAAGGCGGCGAATTCCTCTATGCACGCGAGCAGGAGGTGTACCTCGGGATGTGCCGGCGCTGGCGCGACCTGCCGAAGCCGACGATCGCGATGGTGCAGGGCGCATGCATCGCGGGCGGCTTGATGCTCGCGTGGGTATGCGACCTGATCGTCGCGTCGGAGGATGCGTTCTTTGCCGATCCGGTCGTGCGGATGGGGATTCCGGGCGTCGAGTATTTCGCGCATGCGTACGAGCTGAACCCGCGCATCGCGAAGGAATTCCTGTTCCTCGGCGAGCGGATGCCGGCCGAGCGCGCGTACCAGATGGGGATGGTCAACCGCGTGGTGCCGCGCGAGCGGCTGCGCGACGCGACCTACGCGATCGCCGCGAAGATCGCGACGATGCCGCGCCTCGGGCTGACGCTGACCAAGCAGGCGCTGAACCACGTCGAGGAGCTGCAGGGCAAGCGCGCGGCGATGGACGCGGCGTTCGCATGGCATCACTTCGCGCATGCGCACAACGAGCTCGTCAGCGGCGACCGCCTCGGCGGCTACGACGCGCGCAGCATGGCCAGCTCGCAGCGCCAGCCGAACGGCGCGGACCGCGGTGACGCACCGGCACCGGTTGCCGTCAACGGAGCCGCCGCATGAGCACGACGCTTCACAGCCAGCTTCACAGCCCGCTCCATACGCCGTTGTGCGACCTGCTCGGCTGCCGTTACCCGATCGTGCAGACCGCGATGGGCTGGGTGGCCGACGCGCGGCTCGTCGCGGCGACCGCGAACGCGGGCGGCTTCGGCTTCCTGGCCGGCGCGACGCTCGAGCCCGAGCAGGTCGAGGCCGAGATCCTGAAGGTGAAGTCGCTGACGGATCACCCGTTCGGCATCAACTTCCACATGTTCCAGAAGAACGCCGCGCAGGTGGTCGATCTCGCGATCAAGCACCGGCTGCGCGCGGTCAGCTACGGCCGCGGGCCCGACGCGAAGACGATCCGCCGCTTCAAGGATGCCGGCATCGTCTGCATGCCGACCGTCGGCGCGCCGAAGCATGCGGCGAAGGCGGTCGAACTCGGCGCGGACATCGTGACGGTGCAGGGCGCGGAAGGCGGTGGCCACACGGGCTCGGTGCCGACCACGCTGCTGCTGCCGAAGGTGCTCGACGCGGTGCGGGTGCCGGTCGTCGCGGCCGGCGGGTTCTTCGACGGGCGCGGGCTGGCTGCCGCACTCGCGTACGGCGCGGCCGGCATCGCGATGGGCACGCGCTTCCTGATGACCGCCGAATCGCCGGTGCCGCGCGAAACGCTCGACCGCTACGTCGCGGTCGGCGACCCGGCGCGCATCCGCGTGTCGGACGCGCTCGACGGGCTGCCGCAACGGATGATCGACAACCCGTATCTGCTGAAGCTCGAACGCTTCGGCCCGCTGCGCCGCACGCTGTTCGTGCTGAAGACGGCCGAGGCCTGGCGGCGCCAGAACGGGCTGCGCACGAGCGACATGCTCGGCCTCGCGATCAAGGCGCTGCGTTCGCACGACTACACCGCAAGCCAGACGCTGATGGCCGCGAACGCGCCGTTCCTGATCCAGCGCGCGATCGTCGAGGGCCGCCCCGACGAAGGCGTGCTGCCGAGCGGCCAGGCGGCGGCGATGATCGGCGCGATCGAATCGTGCGACGCGCTGATCGCGCGGATCGTCGCGGAAGCCGGCGAGCGGCTCGATGCACTGGCCGCACTGCGTGGCGCGGCAGCGGCGCAGGCCGCATGAAGAACATCACAGGGAGGCAATGGAGATGACAGCATCCACTCAACCGGCCGGCGTACAGCCGTTCCGGATCGATCGCGCAGACGGCATCGCCGAACTGGTGATCGCCCATCCGCCCGTGAACGCGCTCGACGCGCAGGGCTGGCATGCGCTTTCCCGCGCGCTCGACGCGCTCGGCGAAGACGACGACGTGCGCGTGATCATCGTGCGCGGCGAAGGCCGCGGCTTCTGCGCGGGCGTCGACATCAAGGAGCTGGCCGCGCATCCGGAGCGGATCGTGGCGGTCAACGCGGGCAACTACGAGACGTTTCGCGCGGTGCACCGCAATCCGAAGCCGGTGATCGCGGCCGTGCACGGTTTCGTGCTCGGCGGCGGGATCGGCATCTGCGGCGCGGCGGACATCGTCGTCGCGGCCGATTGCGCGCGCTTCGGCGTGCCCGAGATCGACCGCGGCGCGATGGGCGGCGGCGCGCACCTGCAGCGGCTGTTCGGCGTGCAGAAGGTGCGGGCGATGTATTTCACCGGCGACATGATCGACGCGGCCGAGGCGTACCGGCTCGGCGCGGTCGAGCAGGTCGTCGCGCGTGACGCGCTGCGCGACGCGGCGCTCGCGATCGCCCGCAAGATCGCGGAGAAGAGCCCGGCGATGGTGCGGCTCGCGAAGGAGGCGCTGAACGGCGTCGAGGACGGCGATCTCGAGGACAAATACCGCTGGGAGCAGGGCTTCACGCTGCAGGCGTACATGACGAACGACTCGACGGAAGCGCGCGCCGCGTTCGTCGAGAAGCGCGATGCGCGGTTCGACGCCCAGGCCGAGGAGGCTCGCGCATGAACCTGACCTACACGCCGCAACAGCAGGCGTTCCGCGCGGAAATCCGCGAATGGCTCGCGGCGCACGTGCCGCGCGAGCGGCTGCCGAGTTTCGACACCGAGGCAGGCTTCGCCGCGCACCGCGAATGGGAGCGCACGCTGCACTCGGGCCGCTGGAGCATGGTCACGTGGCCGCGCGAGCTGGGCGGGCGCGGCTGCGACCTGATCGAGTGGCTGATCTTCGAGGAAGAGTACTGGCGTGCCGACGCGCCGATGCGCGTGAACCAGAACGGCATCTTCCTGCTCGGCCCGACGTTGATGGATTTCGGTACCGCGGAGCAGAAGGCGCGCTTCCTGCCCGCGATGGCCGCGGGCGAGCACGTGTGGGCGCAGGGGTGGTCCGAGCCGAACGCGGGCTCGGACATGGCCGCGATCCGCACGACGGCGGCCCGCATCGGCGACGAGTACGTGCTGAACGGCCAGAAGATCTGGTCGACCCGCGCGGTGTGGGCCGACTGGCTGTTCGGGCTGTTCCGCAGCGATCCCGAATCGTCGCGTCACCACGGGCTCACGTTCCTGATGGTGCCGCTGTCCGCGCCGGGCATCACGGTGCGGCCGATCCGCCAGTTGAACGGGCAGACGGGCTTCGCTGAGATTTTCTTCGACGACGTGCGCGTGCCGGTCGAGAACCGGCTCGCGGCCGAAGGCGCGGGCTGGCAGGTCGCGATGGCGACGGCCGGCTTCGAACGCGGGCTGATGCTGCGTTCGCCCGCGCGTTTCCAGCGCACCGCGCAAGCGTTGCGCGACCTGTATCTCGCGCACCGCGACAGCGCGGACCGTGACCCGACGCTGCGCGAGCGTGTGGTATCGGCGTGGATGGATGCACAGGCCTATGCGCTGTCGACCTACGCGACCGCGAGCCGCTTGCTGAAGGGCGGCCATATCGGCGCGGAGTCGAGCACCAACAAGGTGTTCTGGTCGGAGCTCGACCTGCGCATGCACCAGACGGCGCTCGACATCCTCGGCGCGCAGGGCGAGGTCGTCCCGCAGACGGCCGCGCAGCACGCGACGCTCGGCCACTGGCTCGACGGCTTCCTGTTCGCGCAGGCCGGCACGATCTACGCGGGCACCAACGAGATCCAGCGCAACATCGTCGCCGAACGGATGCTCGGCATGCCGCGCGCGTAACGGCGCCGGCGACTCCCTCACTGAACGGACATCGTATGGATTTCGTATTCGATGAAGACCAGGAAGCGCTCGCGGACAGCGTGAAGCGCCTGCTGATGACCGAGATGACGCCCGAGCTGATCCGCGAGCTCTGGGCCACGCCGACCGGGCGCTCGGATGCGCTGTGGGCGCTGTTCGCGTCGCAGGGGCTGACCGCCGTGTCGGTGCCCGAGGCGCACGGCGGCCTCGGCCTGACCGAAGCGGAATGGGCGCTGCTCGCGCAGACCTACGGTTATTTCGGCAGCCCCGAGCCGCTGCTCGACACGGCGCTCGTGTCGGCCGGCGTGCTCGCGCGGCTGCCGGCGAGCGACTGGCGCGACGCGCTGCTGCGCGACATCGCCGAAGGGCGCGCGCGTGTCGCGCTCGTGCATCCGGTGAACCCGTATGCGGCCGACGTGCACGTCGCGCAGACGCTCTTGTGCGAACACCGCGGCGAGCTGCATCGCGTCGATCCCGCGCAATGCGCGTGGCGCGCGGTGGACAGCGTCGACCCGTCGCGGCGCCTGTTCACGCTCGACTGGGAACCGTCGCCGGCCACGCGCATCGCGGGCGCCGCCGAGGCCGCGCCGCTGCTGGATCGCGCGCTCGACCACGGCGCGTTCGCGGTCGCCGCGCAGTTGCTCGGCCTCACGCAGCGCGTGCTCGACGTCGCGATCGACTACAGCGCGCAGCGCAAGCAGTTCGGCAAGGCGATCGGCTCGTACCAGGCGCTCAAGCATTTGCTCGCGGACGTCGCGATCCGTTACGAGTTCGCGCGGCCGGTGGTCGCGCGCGCGGCGCAGGCGATCGCCGACGATCACCCGCAGCGCGCGGTGTTCGTGTCGCACGCGAAGCTCGCGGCGACGTCGGCCGCGCAGCTGGCCGCGCGCCACTCGATGCAGGTGCACGGCGCGATCGGCTACACGTGGGAGCTCGACCTGCAGATCTTCATGAAGCGCATCTGGGCGCTCGCCGGCAGCTGGGGCGACAGCGCGTTCCACAAGGCCCGCGTGGCCGACGCGATCCTCGGCGACGCACTGCCGATCGGCCCCGCGCAGACCTTCGACCTCGAGGAAACGAACTGATGAAACAAGCCTATATCGTCGACGCGCTGCGCACGCCGACCGGCCGCCGCAAGGGCGGGCTCGCGCACGTGCATGCGGCGGACCTCGGCGGCTTCGTGCTGAAGACGCTCGTCGAGCGCAACGCGATTCCCGCCGACGAATACGACGACGTGGTGTTCGGCTGCGTCGACACGATCGGTCCGCTCGCGGGCAACATCGCGCGCACCTGCTGGCTCGCGGCCGGATTGCCGCTGCAGGTGCCGGGCGTGACGGTCGACCGCCAGTGCGGCTCGTCGCAGCAGGCCGTGCACTTTGCCGCGCAGGCCGTGATGAGCGGCGTGCAGGACGTCGTCGTCGCGGGTGGCGTGCAGACGATGACGCAGATTCCGATCTCGTCCGCGATGACCTGCGCGGCGCCGCTCGGTTTCACCGATCCGTTCTCGGGCAGCCAAGGCTGGCGCGCGCGCTTCGGCGACGCGCCGGTGTCGCAGTTCGTCGCCGCGCAGCGGATCGCCGATCACTGGAACCTGTCGCGCGACGCGATGGAGCGTTATGCACTCGAAAGCCACCGCCGCGCGGTCGCGGCGATCGAGGCCGGCCATTTCAAGCGCGAAATCGTGCCGTTCGAAGGCGTGATGCACGACGAGACGCCGCGCCCCGACACGTCGCTGGAAAAGATGGCGACGCTCGAACCGCTGACGCCGGGCGGCTCGCTGACGGCTGCCGTCGCGAGCCAGACCTGCGATGCGGCCGCCGCGCTGCTGATCGTGTCGGAAGATGCGCTGAAGCGCTACGGGCTCACGCCGCGCGCGCGCATTCATCACCTGAGCGTGCTCGGCGACGATCCGCTGTGGATGCTGACCGCGCCGATTCCGGCGACGAAGGCCGCGCTCGCGAAGAGCGGGCTTGATTGGTCGCAGATCGATGTCGTCGAGATGAACGAGGCATTCGCGTCGGTTGCGCAGGCCTGGCTGGCCGACACGCGCTTCCCGCACGAGAAGACCAACCCGAACGGCGGCGGCATCGCGCTCGGCCATCCGCTCGGCGCGACCGGTGCACGGCTGATGACGACGCTGCTGCATGAGCTGGAACGCACGGGCGGCCGCTACGGGCTGCAGACGATGTGCGAAGGCGGCGGTCTCGCGAACGTCACGATCATCGAGCGCCTGTGAGCGCGTCACTTTCACGATCCACGAGGCACAAGCATGGGAATCTGTAACGGACGCACCGTCATCATCACCGGCGCGGGCGGCGGGCTCGGGCGCGAATACGCGCTCGCGTTCGCGGCCGAGGGCGCGGCGGTCGTCGTCAACGACATCCGGCACGAAGCCGCGCAGGCCGTGTGCGACGAGATCGCGCAACAAGGCGGCCGCGCGCTCGCGAATGCGGACGACATCACGCGAATCGACACCGCGCAGCGGATTGTCGACGCGGCGCGCGAAGCATTCGGCGACGTGCACGTGCTTGTCAACAACGCGGGCATCTGCCGCGACAAGATGTTCACGAGCATGACCGAGCAGGACTGGGACGACGTGATGCGCGTGCACCTGCGCGGCCACTTCTGCCTGTCGAGCGTGCTGGCGCGTGTGTGGCGCGATGCCGCGAAGGCCGGCAACCCGGTCGATGCACGCATCATCAACACGAGTTCGGGCGCCGGCCTGCAAGGATCGATCGGCCAGTCGAACTACGGCGCGGCCAAGGCTGGCATCGCCGCGCTCACGCTGATGCAGGCGGTCGAGCTGCAGCGCTACGGCGTGCGCGTGAATGCACTTGCGCCGGCCGCGCGCACGTCGATGACCGAAGGCGTGTTCGCCGACATGATGAAGAAGCCCGAAGACGGCGGGTTCGACTATTTCGATCCGGCCAACGTCGCGCCGCTGGTTGTGTGGCTCGGCAGCGCGCTGTCGGCCGACGTGACGGGCCAGGTGTTCGAGGTCGCGGGCGGGATGATCGCGGTCGCGGAAGGCTGGCGCACGGGCCCGAGCGTCGATCGCGGCGCGCGCTGGGCGGCGGCCGAGGTCGGCCCGGCGGTCGCGCAGCTGCTCGCCGATGCGCGCCCCGCGCAGCGCGTGTACGGGAGCTGACCCATGGATCTGGCGCTCACCGACGAACAGGCGATGATCCGCGACGCGGCGGCCGACGTGCTCGCCGAGCGCAGTGCGTCCGCCGACGTGCGCCGCGCGCTCGAGCAATCGGCCGGCCGCGACGACGCGTTGTGGGCCGCGCTCGCGGGCGAGCTCGGCTGGAACGCGCTGGCGCTGCCCGAGGCGGCGGGCGGGCTCGGGCTCGGCGCGGTCGAGCAGACGGTGCTGATGGAACAGCTCGGCCGGCGCGTCGCGTGCGTGCCGTATTTTTCGACCGCGTGCCTCGCGGCGACCGCGCTGGCCGGCTGCGACACGCCGCTGGCGATCGGCTGGCTCGCGAAGATCGCCGAAGGCGCGTGCAGCGCGACGCTGGCGCTACCGCTGGACCTGCGGGCTGGCACCGTGGCCTCCTGGTCGCTGCCGGTCGTCGCGGAGGAAACGGCGGGCGGTTACTCGCTGTCCGGCGTGATCGAACAAGTCATCGACGGTGCGCGCGCCGACCTGCTGCTGGTACCCGCGCGAATCGCGAACGAAGGGCAGTCGCTCGCGGTGTTCGCGATCGACGTCGCGACGGCAACCGGCCTGATCGTCACGCCGCTCGAAACACTCGATGCCACGCGGCCGATCGCGCGCGTGGTGTTCGAAGAAACTCGCGTGAGCCGCGACGCACTGCTGGCCGGCCGCGACGCAGCACAAGTACTGGAGCGCACCGCGTGGTTCGCGGCACTCGCGCTCGCGGCCGAACAGCTCGGCGGCGCACAGCAGTGCCTCGACCTGACGCTCGACTACACGAGCCAGCGCGTGCAGTTCGGCCGCACGATCGCGTCGTTCCAGGCCGTCAAGCATCGATGCGCACAGATGATGGTGTCGATGGAATCCACACGCTCGGCCGTGCTCGGCGCCGCGCACGCATGGGACGCGGAAGCCGGCGCGACGCCGGGCGCCGCGCTGCGCGCCGACATCGCGGCCGCGAAAGCCGCCGCGAACGATGCGTATGCGTTCTGCGCGCAGGAGGCGATCCAGTTGCACGGCGGCGTCGGTTTCACGTGGGAATACGACCCGCATCTCTATTTCAAGCGTGCGCAGGCGTCGGGGGCGCAGTTCGGCACGACGCCGCAACTGCTCGAGTGGATCGCGCGCCACGCGATCGACGGCAGCGTGGCCAAGCGCGACGAAACCGCATCGCCGGTCATGAACGCAACCCGCCCATCCGCCGCGCGCGCAGGAGCCCTTCAATGAACAGCGAAACGCGCGAACAGCAATTGCGGCACGAAGTGGCCGACTGGGTGCAGTCGCACCTGACCGGTGAATTCGCCTGCCTGAAATACCGCGGCGGCCCCGGCGACGAGGAAGCGTGGCCGGAGCTGCGCAAGGCATGGGAACGGGAGCTGGCGGAAGGCGGCTGGACCGGGCTCGGCTGGCCGACCGACGCCGGCGGGCGCGGCTTCTCGGTCGCCGAGCAGGTGATCTTCCACGAGGAATACGCGCGTGCGGGCGGCCCCGGGCGGATGGGCCACATCGGCGAAGGGCTGCTCGGGCCGACGCTCGTCGCGTGCGGCACCGACGACCAGCGTGCGCGGTTCCTGCCCGGCATCCTGGCCGGCACGCAGTTCTGGTGCCAGGGTTATTCAGAGCCGGGCGCGGGTTCCGATCTGGCCAACGTGCGCACGCGTGCGGAACAGGATGCGGACGGCACGTGGCGCGTCTACGGCCAGAAGGTATGGACGTCGCTTGCGCACGATTCCGACTGGATCTTCGTGCTGGCGCGGACCGATCCCGCGTCGAAGGGCAACAAGGGGCTGTCGTTCCTGCTGATGCCGCTCGACCAGCCGGGCCTCGAGATCAGGCCGATCAAGCAGCTCAACGGCGGCGCGGAATTCAACGAAGTGTTTTTCGACGGCGCGCGGGCGCAAGCGCGCGACCTGGTCGGCGCGCCGGGCGACGGCTGGCGGATCGCGATGACGCTGCTCGGTTTCGAGCGCGGAATGTCGACGCTCGGCCAGCAGATGCAGTTCGTCCGCGAGCTCGAATGGGTGATCGACGCGGCGCGCGCATCGGGCGCGGACCGCGACCCCGTGCTGCGCCAGCGGATCGGCCGCGCATGGGCCGGGCTGCGCGTGATGCGCTACAACGCGCTGCGGATGCTGTCCGGCGCGGACGACGCCGACGGCGGCGCACCGCTGCGCCGCGAGGCACTGATCTACAAGTACTACTGGTCGAACTGGCACCGCGACCTCGGCCAGCTCGCGATGGATGCGCTGGGGCCGCGCGCGAACGTGATCGATCCCACCGACGAAAAGCTCACCCATCTGCAGCGCGTATTCCTGTTCTCCCGTGCGGACACGATCTACGCCGGCACCAACGAAATCCAGCTGAACATCATGGCCGAGCGCGGGCTCGGCATGCCAAGAGAACCGCGAGGACAAGCATGACCGAACCCCAGATCCAGAAGGCCCCCGCCTACGTGCCGGGCCACCAGCTGCTCGCCGGCAAATCGGTGCTGATCACAGCCGCCGCCGGCGCCGGCATCGGCTTCGCGGCCGCGCGCCGCTGCGCGGAGGAAGGCTGCCGCGCGCTGTTCATTTCCGACATCCACGAAAAACGCCTCGAACAGGCGGTGCAGACGCTGCGCGCCGAAACGGGGCTGCAACAGATCCATGGCCGCCTGTGCAACGTCGCGGTCGAGGCCGACGTGCAGGCGCTCGTCGCCGACGCGCAGGACAAGCTCGACGGCGTCGACGTGCTGATCAACAACGCCGGGCTCGGCGGGTCGACCCGCATCGTCGATATGGACGATGCCGAATGGTCGCGCGTGATCGACATTAGCCTTACCGGGACGTTCCGGATGATGCGCGCGATGCTGCCGCACATGCAGGCCCGCGGCCGCGGCGCGATCGTCAACAACGCATCGGTGCTCGGCTGGCGCGCGCAGGCGGAACAGGCGCACTACGCGGCGGCGAAAGCGGGCGTGATGGCGCTCACGCGCTGCGCGGCGCTCGAAGCGTCGCCGTACGGCGTGCGCATCAACGCGGTCGCGCCGAGCATCGCGATGCACGATTTTCTGAAGAAGTCGGCCCCGGCCGACTTGCTGAATCAACTGGCGTCGCGCGAAGCCTTCGGGCGCGCCGCCGAAGTCTGGGAGGTCGCGAACGTGATGGTGTTTCTTGCAAGCGATTACGCGTCGTACATGACGGGCGAAGTGCTGTCGGTCAGCAGCCAGCACGCATGATGGACACGACCCTCGACCCCGTGCGCGCGACGCCCCGCGTATTCGCGCATCCCGGCGAACTCGCGGCGGCCGTCGGCGACACGCTCGGCGCGAGCGCATGGCTCGCGATCGACCAGATCCGCATCGACGGCTTTGCCGATGCGACGGGCGATCACCAGTGGGTGCACGTCGATCCGGTGCGCGCGAAGGACGGCCCGTTCGGCGCGTGCATCGCGCACGGCTACCTGACGTTGTCGCTCGTCAACTATTTCCTGCCGCAGATCGTACGCATCGACGGTGCGCGGCTCGGCGTCAACTACGGCTGCGACAGGATCCGTTTCCCCGCGCCGGTGAAGGTCGGCGCGCGCGTGCGCGGCGTCGGCGAGCTGCTGCGCGTCGAGCCGCTCGACGGCGGTGTGCAGGCGTGGATTCGCGTAACCGTCGAGATCGAGGGCGAAGGCAAGCCCGGCTGCGTCGCCGACACGATCAGCCGTTACTACTTCTAGATCCAGATTCAGAGAGCCAGCATATGGAAGACGCAGTCATCGTTTCCGTCGCACGCACGCCGATCGGCAAGGCGTTTCGCGGCATGTTCAACGACACCGAGGCGCCCGCGCTGGGCGGCCACGTCGTGCGCACGGCGCTCGAACGCGCGGGTGTCGCGCCGGCCGACGTCGACGACGTGCTGATCGGCTGCGCCGCACAGCAAGGCACGCAGGGCTACAACATCGGCCGCCTGTCGGCCGCGGCGGCCGGGCTGCCGGCGTCGGTGCCCGGTATGGCGATCGACCGCATGTGCTCGTCGGGCCTGATGTCGATCGCGAGCGCCGCGCGCAGCATCGGCGCGGGCGACGCGCGGATCGTCGTCGCGGGCGGCGTCGAGTCGATCTCGCTCACGCAGAACAAGCACAAGAACGCGTATCGCGCGCGTTCGCAGGCCGTGCTCGACCACCAGCCGGCCGCGTACATCGCGATGATGGAAACGGCCGAGATCGTGTCGCGCCGCTACGGCATCTCGCGCGCCGCGCAGGACGCCTACGCGCTGCAGAGCCATCAGCGCACGGCCGAAGCACAGGCCGCCGGCCGCTTCGACGCGGAAATCGCGCCGCTCGACGTGCGCCGCGCGCTGTTCGACAAGGAAGGCAACCCGGCCGGTCACGAAGACCTGCGCGCGGCGCGTGACGAAGGCGTGCGCGCCGACACGACGGCCGAGCGGCTCGCGGGGCTGAAGCCGTCGTGGAGCGGCGGCAAGGTCGTCGAGCAGGGCGAGTTCGTGACGGCCGGCAATGCGTCGCAGCTGTCGGATGGCGCGGCTGCCGTGGTCGTGATGTCGCGCAGCGAGGCGACGCGTCGCGGGCTGACGCCGCTCGGCGCGTTCCGCGGCCTCGCGGTGGCCGGCTGCGAGCCGGACGAGATGGGCATCGGCCCGGTGTTCGCGATCCCGAAGCTGCTGGCGCGTTTCGGGATGACGGTGGCCGACGTCGGGCTGTGGGAGCTGAACGAGGCGTTCGCGTGCCAGGCGCTGTATTGCCGCGACACGCTCGGCATTCCCGACGACCGGCTGAACGTGGACGGCGGCGCGATCGCGCTCGGCCATCCGTTCGGGATGTCGGGCGCGCGGATGACGATGCACGCGCTGCTCGAAGGCGCGCGGCGCGGCGTGCGGCACGCGGTCGTGACGATGTGCATCGGCGGCGGGATGGGTGCCGCCGCGCTGTTCGAAGTCGGCGCGTAGCAGGCGCCGGATCGGCCGCCGGAGACGGCGGCCAGCCATTCAGGACCATTCGAGGCCGCGGCAAAGACCGACGGCCCGGAGATTTGCAGGCGATTGCCGTTGGCGCTTCGGCGCGGACCGCCGTCGAACGCAGACACAGGAGACAAGCATGAAACGAACTTTGCCCGGACTCGCGATGTCGGCGCTCGTGCTCGGCGCCGCGCTGTTCGCGTTTTCGCCGCGCCCGCTGCCGGCGTTCCCGGTCACCGCGATCCATGCGGACCGGCTGCAGATCAACGGGCTCGCCAGGGCCGGCGCGCGCATCGTCGCGGTCGGCGAACGCGGCGTGATCCTGCTGAGCGACGACGCGGGCGCCCACTGGCGGCCGGCGTCGGTCGCGCCCGACCAGGCGTCGACGCTCACGCAGGTGCGCTTCATCACGCCGACGCTCGGGATTGCGGTCGGCCACGACGGCCGGATTATCCGCAGCGACGACGCGGGCGTGCACTGGCGCGAGGTGCACATGGACCACGCGCATTCCGATCCGCTGCTGTCCGTGTGGGGCACCGCCGACGGCCCGCTGTTCGCGGCCGGCAGCTTCGGCCAGTTGCTGCGCTCGGACGACGCCGGCGTCAACTGGCAGACGGTCAAGACGCCCGCCGGCGACCGTCACCTGAACGCGATCGTCGGCGACGGCCACGGCAACCTGCTGGTCGCGGGCGAGAGCGGCACGCTGCTGCGCTCGACCGACAACGGCGTCACCTGGGACAAGCTGCCTTCGCCGTACGCCGGCTCGCTGTTCGGCGCGCTGATGCTCGCGAACGGCGACTGGGTCGCGTACGGGATGCGCGGCAACGTGGTGCGCAGCACCGATCGCGGCGCGACCTGGACGCACGTCGACAGCCACGTGCCGGTGTCGTACTTCGGCGCGACCCAGCTGACCGACGGCGAACTCGTGCTGGTCGGCCAGGGCGGCGCGATCGTCGCGTCGCGCGACGGCGGGTTGACCTTCGACGTGCGCAAGCTCGGCGGCGTGCAGAGTCTCGCGGCCGTGCTCGACATGGGCCACGGCGCGCTGCTGCTCGGCGGCGAGGCCGGCGTCGCGCCGCTCGCCGCGGCGCCGTCCTGATGCGCGGCCACGGCGGCCGCAGTGGCCGCCGGTTGCCGTCCGCTTTGGTTCGTTTCGCATCGCCAGTCCGTACCGACACGAGAATTCCATGAACGACCTGTCACGCCCCCCTGAAGCCGTTCCCGCGTCGCGCCTCGCCACCTTCGTCGAGCGCTGCGCCAACACGATCATTCGCCGGCGCCGGCTGCTGATGCTGCTCTGCGTGGCGGTGACGCTCGCGCTCGGGCTGTCCGCGACGCGCCTGAAGCTCGATCCGGGCTTCAACAAGATGATCCCGATGCAGCATCCGTACATGCAGGTGTTCGAGCGTTATGCGGGCGCGTTCCCCGGCGCCAACACGATCCTCGTGAGCCTGCGCTGGAAGGGCGACGGCGACATCTACAACCAGACGTTCATGGATGCGCTGCGCCATGCGACCGACGATGTGTTCTTCATCCCCGGCGTGAACCGTTCGCGCGTGTTCTCGCTGTTCACGCCGAACGTCCATTACACCGAGGTGACCGAGGCCGGCTTTCGCGGCGACGTGGTCGTGCCGGGCCAGTTCTCGAGCGCGAACCCGGACGATCTCGCGAAGGTGCGCCGCAACGTCGCGCGTTCGGGGCAGATCGGCCGCCTCGTCGGCAACGACCTGAAGTCGGCGCTGATCCGCGCCGAGCTGCGCGAGACCGACCCGGCCACCGGCAAGCGGCTCGACTACAGCGCGGTCGCGCGCCAGCTCGAGGAGATTCGTGCGAAATACGCGAAGCAGGGCATCGACGTGAACATCATCGGCTTCGCGAAGCTGGTCGGCGACGTCGAGAGCGGCATCGCGGGCGTGATGGCGTTCTTCGCGCTCGCGTTCCTCGTGACGGCCGCGCTGCTGTTCGGCTATACGCGCTCGCTGAAGACCACCGTGCTGGCGCTCGTCGTCGCGCTGCTGCCGGTCGTCTGGCTGCTCGGCGCGCTGCCGCTGCTCGGGCTCGGCATCGACCCGATGTCGATCCTCGTGCCGTTCCTGATCTTCTCGATCGGCGTATCGCACGCGGTGCAGATGACCAACGCATGGAAGCAGGCGCTGGTGCGCGGCGAGTCGTCGGTCGACGCCGCCCGCGATGCGTTCCGCAAGCTGTTCGTGCCGGGCACCGTCGCGCTGCTGACCAACGCGCTCGGCTTCATGGTGATCATGCGGATCAGGATCGACATCGTGCGCGAGCTCGGCATCACCGCATGCCTCGGCGTGCTGCTGATGATCGTCACGAACAAGGTGTTCCTGCCGATCCTGCTGTCGTACACGCGCCTCGAACGCGGCACGCTGGCGCGCGCGCAGCGCACGGCGGCGGCCGGCGGCAGCCGGATGTGGTCGCGCTTCGCGGTGTTCGCCCGGCCGGCGCCCGCGCTCGGCGTGTTCGTGGTGGCGCTCGCGCTGCTCGCGTACGGCACGCTCGAATCGCGCAAGCTGGAGATCGGCGACATCGGCACCGGCGCGCCGGAATTGCGCGTGAACTCGCGCTACAACATCGACAACGCGGCGATCACGCACCAGTACAACATTGGCGTGGACGTGCTGTCGGTGATCGTCGAGACGACCGGCTTCGACGACGCGTGCCTGCATTACCCGGTGATGAGCGCGATCGAGAAGTTCGAGATGAACATGCGCGGCGTGGCCGGCGTGCAGTCGGTGACGAGCGTGTCGTCGCAGGGCAAGGTGTTCATCGCCGCGTTCAACGAAGGCAACCCGCGCTGGGCCGCACTGCCGCGCTCCAGCGACGGGCTTACGCAGGGCTCCAACGCGTTCGACCCCGACAACGGGATGAACACCGCGAACTGCAAGGCGATCCAGGTCCTGATCTACACGAAAAACCACGAAGGCACGACCATCGCGCACATCGTCGACGAGATCAAGCGCTTCGCGGCCGAGAACCCGACGCCGAACGTCGCGTTCCGGCTCGCGGGCGGCAACGTCGGCGTGATGGCCGCGACCAACGAGGCGGTCGGCGACGCGGAGATCGCGATGCTGCTGTCGATCTTCGGCGCGATCGCGCTGCTCTGCGCGGTCACGTTCCGCTCGTGGCGCGCGGTGCTGTGCATCGTCGTGCCGCTCACGCTCGTGTCGATCCTGTGCAACGCGGTGATGGCGCGCCTCGGCATCGGGCTGAAGGTCGCGACACTGCCGGTGATCACGCTCGGCGTCGGGGTCGGCGTCGACTACGGGATCTACCTGTACGAGCGCCTGCAGCACGACATCCGCCACGGCGCGTCGCTGCCGGACGCGTTTGCCGACGCGATGCGCCAGCGCGGCACGGCGGCGCTGTTCACGGCCGTCACGATGTTCATCGGCGTCGGCACATGGGCGTTCTCCGCGCTGAAGTTCCAGGTCGACATGGGCGTGCTGCTCGCGTTCATGTTCCTCGTGAACCTGTTCGGCGCGGTGTTCCTGCTGCCCGCGCTCGCCGCGTGGCTCGGCGTCGAGCGGGCCGAGCGCCGCGCGACACAGTCGTCGCCGTCGCCGGTGGCCGCGTCGCCACGGCAGCAGGCGAGCGCGTTCGAACACGGCAATCCGATGCGCTGAGCGGCGCACCCCCATTACCCCGCGCGCGGCGGGCCGCCGCGCGTTCCCCACGAGAGGAGTCAACCCACATGTCCGCACGCCCTTACAAGATCGAAGCCCAGCCGCTCGCGCAGCGCTATGCGCGCGGCTGGCACTGCCTCGGGCTCGCCCGCGACTACAAGGACGGTAAGCCGCACACGCTGAACGTGTTCGGCCGCAAGCTCGCCGCGTTTGCCGATTCGACCGGCAAGGTCAATGTCGTCGACGCCTACTGCCCGCACATGGGCGCCGACCTGAGCCTCGGCACGGTCCAGGGCGACAACCTCGTGTGCCCGTTCCACGGCTGGGCCTGGAGCGGCGAAGGGCAGTGCGCGTCGATCCCGTACTGCAAGCGGATTCCGCCGAAGGCGCGCATCGGCGCATGGCCGACCTGCGAGGAAAACAACCTGCTGTTCGTCTGGAACGACCCGGAAGGCAACGCGCCGCCGGCGGACGTCGCGATTCCGCGTCTCGACGTGTGCTTCTCCGACGAATGGTCGGACTGGGTGGTCGACAAGATGGTGATCCAGGCCAACTGCCGCGAGCTGGTCGACAACATCTCGGACGTCGCGCACTTCGCGACCGTGCACCGCGCGCCGATCGACTATTTCGCGAACCTGTTCGAGGATCACAAGGCGACGCAGCTGATGGTTGGCCGCAGCGAGAAGCTCGGCGGCGACAGCCTGACCGCGCTGTCGACGTATTTCGGGCCGGCCGTGCACATCACGCAGATGACGGGGCAGAGCAACGGGCAGCCGATCCATTCGGTGCTGCTGAACTGCCACGTGCCGATCGACATGAACAGCTTCGAGCTGCGTTACGGCGTGATCGTGAAGAAGGTGGTCGGGCTCAGCGACGAGCAGAACCTGGAGATCGCGAACGCGTACGTGAAGGAAGCGCAGCGCGCGTTCTACGAGGACGTCGACATCTGGCACAGCAAGACGCGGATCGACAACCCGCTGCTGTGCGAAGGCGACGGGCCGCTGTACCAGATGCGCGACTGGTATTCGCAGTTCTATCTGGACGCGGCCGACGTGCGGCCGACGAGCGTCGCGCGTAAGGCATTTGAAATGCGGATTCGCGACGGCGCCGAGCCGCCGGCGTTGCATCACGTGTTCGATCCGCAGTAAAAACGGGCGTGCCGGCCGAGAAATGAGGGGCGTATCGAAATACGCTCCGTCGGCCGGCAACACCCGCCGTATAAGGCGCACGCGGCATTCAAGCTTCCGCGCTGCAACAAAAGGACTTGACGAAACGGTCGTTGCCGCGTAGTGTCCGTGACCGAAGTCTTCAAGAAGTTCGATAGCTCATCATTGGCCGCACTCCGTGCGGCGGTCGTTGGCCTTTCCCTCTTTGATTCTTTCTGTGCCTGTCGTGGGCGCATGTTCAATTATTCGTATTAAGGAAGTATTTGTGGATACCGGTACCGTCAAGTGGTTCAACGAAACCAAGGGCTTTGGTTTCATCTCCCCGGACAACGGCGGCGACGATCTGTTCGCCCATTTCTCGGAAATTCGCGGCACGGGCTTCAAGACCCTGGCCGAAGGCCAGAAGGTCAGCTTCGAAGTGAAGCGCGGCCCGAAGGGTCTGCAAGCGTCGAACATCACGCCGCAGTAAGCCGCAACGGCATCGGCCGCCAATCGGCGGCTGCTGCCGGATGGACTTTCGCGCGGGGCGCCGGTATTCCGGCGGCCAGCGCGATTCCGATGCGCACGACCGATGCATCGCGTCATTCACGATGCATCGGTCGTGACGCCTCCCTCATCGCATGCCTGAACGGCGTGCGACGCAACGCCCTCGCGAAGCGCCCGCCGCTTCGCCAGCGCATCACCGCTTCAACGCATCAACCCGAGCAGACCGCCGCCATGCCGTAGTAGCCGGCGCGGTCCCGACTTGCGCGGCGCTCATTGCGCCGCCGCCACTGACCGCCCGAACGCCGCAACGCGCCGGGCTCCGATCGCAAGACAGGCCTGTGGCCCGTCTGAACGAACCGATACCCGGCAGCCTGCCAGCCGTCGTCCCGTTGCGGGAACGGCGCCCGGCAGATCGCCGCGGCCGCGGTCAATCACCTTGTCTGGAGGAATTGGTTTGGCAAAAGAAGAACTGCTGGAACTCGACGGGATCGTCGACGAAGTGCTGCCGGACAGCAAATATCGCGTCACGCTGGAAAACGGCGTCGTGGTGGGCGCGTACGCGTCGGGCCGCATGCGCAAGAACCACATCCGCATTCTCGCGGGTGACCGCGTGACGCTGGAACTGTCGATGTACGACCTGACCAAGGGCCGTATCAACTTCCGGCACAAGGACGCGAATTCGCCGCGTCCGCCGCGAACCGGGCAACCGCGCCGTTAAGCGGCAACGATCGGGCGCGTTACACCGCACCGATCGACTCCCGTCCGGCCAGGCGGCCGGACGAACCGGATGGACGGCACGCGTCGTGCCGTTCGTCGGTCGCCGGCGGCGTCGTCACGCCGCGGCGGCCAGCACCATCTTCTCCGGTCGCGTTGCGTGTTCCACGCTCAAGCGGCCGCGTCCCGCAGGAAATCCTCGACGATCATCGCGAAGTACGGCGGACTTTCCTGCATCGGGTAATGCCCGCAATTCGGGATCGTCACGAGCCGCGCGTTCGGGTGCCAGGCCAGGAACGTCGCCTGCATTGCCGCTTCGTCGAGCCCCGGATCCTTGTCGCCGACGATCACCAGAAAGCGCGTGTCCAGCCCGCGGATGTCATCGACGAAATCCGTTCCCGTCAGCATGTCGAGATAGGCGAGCCGGCAACCCGGCGCCACGCGCTCGCGGTTCTGCCGCAGTTTCACGTCGGCCCATCGCGCCGACAGCCCACCCGTCACGAATCGTACGAGCCGGCGAAACGCATCGTCGTCGACGGTCGTGCTCGCGAAGAACGCGCGTGCGTCGTCGTTCAGGCGATTGCCGGCCGCGGACACCGGGCACACGGCGATCGCGCTCTTGATGCGCGACGGCGCGTTGGCGGCGATTCGCTGCGTCGCCATGCCGGTCATCGAATGGCCGATGACGTGAAAGCGCTGCCAGCCGAGCCGGTCCGCGAGCGCGAGGCAATCGGCCGCGATCTCGTCGACGGTGCAGGCGCCGTTCAGGTGGATGGAGGTTCCGTAGCCGCGCAAGTCGACGAAGACGTACGTGAAGGCCGTTTCGTCGAGATACGGCAACAGCGCCGCGTAGTTGGTCCGGTCGCCGAGCCAGTCGTGCATGACCATCACGCATTCGGGGCCCGTGCCGTGTTGCAGGTAGCCGAGGCCGTCGTGGTTGGCGTTCGGGCGGGAGGCGAGGGTGTCGACGGGATTCATTTCAAGTGGTTTCCTTTTGGTGGGTGAACCAAAACGAAACGCCCTCCCGGCGGACCGGGAGGGCGTCTTGAAAGTGCATCGATCGTATCGGGCCGACTTGCGAAAGTCAACGTACGGCGCGCCATCCCGCCCGACTCGTCGATGCGCTGCGCATTGATCCGATCCGGCGTTTGTCGTCCGACAGTCGCGACGCGATCGTCGGTCCGATGTTCGTTACGCGGAACATCGCGCCGGCCGATGGTTGAACGCACGCGCGGCAGCGCGGTTCGCGTACGGCTTTACGTGCGGGCCGGCGCGGTCGTACACTCGTCGGCAATTCGCGGCGCGCGGGCATTGCTTTCAATTGCCTTCAATCGTTTTCAGCGCGCCGCCGATCGTGCCCGCCGGACATTCGTCGCGCGACGCCAGGAGGCGCCATGAGTGCAGACGCAGCCCCCGCAGCCCCGCCGGTTCAGCAGCGCATCCAGCACGTGTTCGTGCTGATGCTCGAGAACCGCTCGTTCGATCACCTGTTCGCGCTGTCGGGCATCGCCGACATCGTCGCCGCGTCGCCGGGCAACAGCAACGCGTACGGCGGCGCGGTCTATCCATTCGGCGGCGGTGCGCCGGACCGAATGCCGACCGATCCTTGCCACGAATTCACCGACGTGCTCGAGCAGCTCTGCGGCCCGGGTGTGCCGTTCGTGAAAGGACGGGCTTATCCGCCCATCGCCAACTCGGGGTTCGTGACGAACTACGCGACGTCGCATTCCGAAGGCACGCCGCCGCAGCCGGCCGACGCGGGCAAGATCATGCAGGGCGCGGACGTGCAGACGAACGCGCCGTCGCTGTACGCGCTCGCGAACGCGTTCGTGCTGTGCGACGCATGGCATGCGTCGATGCCGGGGCCGACCTGGCCGAACCGGTTCTTCCTGCACGGCGCGTCGTCGGCCGGGCTCGACCATTCGCCGACCAAGGAAGAAATGGGCGGGTGGGACACGATCGACGGCTTCTCCTATCCGAAGGGTTCGATCTTCGGCGCGCTCGGCGACGGCAACTGGCGCATCTACCAGGACCAGACCGGCGATCCGCTCGGTCATGTGCCGCAGGTCGCGTCGCTGAAGGGCGTGAGCTTCTTCGACGTCGACGACCTCGCGCATTTCGAAGCCGATCTCGCGGCCGGCTACACGGCGCGCTACACGTTCATCGAGCCCGGCTACGGCGACATCGTGCACGGCACCTACGAGAACGGCAGCTCGCAACACCCGATGGACGGGCTGGCTGGCGGCGACCAGCTCGCCGCGCGCGTGTACAACGCGATCCGCAATTCGCCGGTGTGGAACAGCAGCCTGCTCGTGATCGTCTACGACGAGCACGGCGGCTTCTACGATTCCGTCAAGCCGGGCGCCGCGCCGCCGCCGAACGATGGCGCGGCCGCGACGCTGAACGCGAGCGGTTTCGGCTTCGACGTGTACGGCGTGCGCGTGCCGGCGATCGTGATTTCACCGTGGGTCGCGGCCGGGCAGGTCGACCACACGCCGTACGATCATGCGTCGGTGGCCGCGACGCTCGGCCGGCTGTTCGGCCTTGCGCCGCTGACCGACCGCGACCGCCTTGCCAACGACCTGCTGGCGCTCGTGACGGCGACGTGCCGGACCGACTGCCCGCAAAGGATCGGAACATGAGTACGACCCCGGCTCCGGACCCGCGCGATGCGCTACCCGTGCGCGACGGCACGAGCCTGATCGCGTTTCTGCACATCCTGAAGAAAGCGCATGCGGCGCTGGTCGGTCAGGACAAGGCCCATCAGCGCTTCAGCGAAATCGTCACGCGCGGGCAGGCGCGGCAATACATCGAGGAACTGATGCCGTCGCTGCAGCAGGCGCGTGCGGCGCATCGGAAGCGTCGGCACGGCGGGAAGCATCGCTGACGAACGCTGACGCGTGCGATTGGCGCGGTGTAACGCGGTGCCTGCGTCACATGAGAGCGGCGGCCGCGAAGGCGTCATGCGGCCCGCCGCGTGCGTTGCACGCTGACCGCCGACACCGCCGCGCCCGTCAACTGAATGGCCGCACCGGCGAACATCGCCGCGCGCAAGCCGGCCGCGCCGCCGTGCGCAGCCGCGAACAACGTGCCGAGCATCGCGATCCGTTACCTTCCCGCAAAAGAAAACGGGGCTTGCGCCCCGTTTCACAACACCTCCGGACGGATGCCGGCCGCGTTCGCTCAGGCCGCCACCTCCCGCGCCCGCACCATCGTCAGCGCCGCGTCCTCGATCATGTCCTCCTGGCCGCCGACGAGCCGCTGACGGCCCAGCTCGACGAGGATGTCGCGCGCGGGAATCCCGTACTTCGCTTCCGCGCGCTTCGCGAACAGCAGGAACGACGAGTAGACGCCCGCATAACCGAGCGTCAGCGCATCACGGTCGAGACGGATCGGCGCGTCCATGATCGGCACGACGAGATCCTCGGCGACGTCCGAGATCGCGAACACGTCGACACCCGTTTCGATCCCCATCCGGTCGCACACCGCGACGAACACTTCCATCGGCGTATTGCCCGCGCCGGCGCCGAGCCCGGCCGCGGCCGCGTCGATCCGGTTCGCGCCGGCGGCGACCGCCGCGACCGAGTTCGCGACGCCCATCGCGAGGTTGTGGTGGCCGTGGAAGCCGAGCTCCGTCTCCGGCTTCAGTGCGTCACGCACCTGGCCGATCCGCGCGGTCACGTCGTCGGGCAGCATGTGGCCGGCTGAATCGGTGATGTAGATGCAGTTCGCGCCGTACGACTCCATCAGCTTCGCCTGCACGACGAGCTGCTCCGGCGGCGACATGTGCGCCATCATCAGGAAACCGACCGTGTCGAGCCCGAGCGTGCGTGCGAGGCCGATGTGCTGTTCCGACACGTCGGCCTCGGTGCAGTGCGTCGCGACGCGGATCGTGCCGACGCCGAGCTCGTGCGCCATGCGCAGGTGCTCGACGGTGCCGATGCCGGGCAGCAGCAGCGCCGACACCCTGGCCTGCTTCAGCTCCGGAATCACGGCGCTCAGGTACGCCTCGTCGGTATGCGCGGGGAAACCGTAGTTGACCGACGCGCCGCCGAGCCCGTCGCCGTGCGTGACCTCGATCAGCGGCACGCCGGCCGCATCGAGCCCGCGTGCGATGTTGCGCATCTGGTCGAGCGTGATCTGGTGGCGCTTCGGGTGCATCCCGTCGCGCAGCGACATGTCGTGGACGGTGATCTTCTTGCCTGCAAGTGACATCGCGTGGCTCCTCAACTCAAGCGGTGGCGGCCGTCGCGGCCAGCATCTGTTCGGCGAAACGCTCGGCCGTGGCGGCCGCGGCGGCGGTCATGATGTCGAGGTTGCCCGCGTACTTCGGCAGGTAGTCGCCGAGCCCTTCGACTTCCATGAAGACCGACACGCGATTGCCGTCGAACACCGGGCCGTTCTTCAACGTGTAGCCCGGCACGTAGCGCTGCACTTCCTTGACCATCGCGTGCACCGACGCGGTAATGGCCTCGACGTCGGGCGGCCCGTCGGTCAGGCAGTGGATCGTGTCGCGCATGATCAGCGGCGGCTCGGCCGGGTTGATCACGATGATCGCCTTGCCCTTGCGCGCGCCGCCGACCTGTTCGATCGCGCCGGACGTCGTTCGCGTGAATTCGTCGATGTTCTTGCGCGTGCCGGGGCCGACCGAGCGCGACGACACGGTCGCGACGATCTCGCCGTAGGCGACCGGCTGCACGCGCGACACCGCGTACACCATCGGGATCGTTGCCTGGCCGCCGCAGGTCACCATGTTCACGTTCATCTGCGCGCTGTCGAGATGCGCGTCGAGGTTCACCGGCGGCACGCAGTACGGCCCGATCGCGGCGGGCGTCAGGTCGATCATCCGCACGCCGAGCGCGGTGAGCTTGTCGGAGTTGTCGCGGTGCACGTAGGCCGACGTCGCGTCGAACGCGATGCGGATGTCGTCGGCGGCCACGTGCGGCAGCAGCCCGTCGACGCCCTTGTCGGTGGTCTTCAAGCCGAACTCGCGCGCCCGCGCGAGGCCGTCGGAGGCCGGATCGACGCCGACCATCCACACGGGTTCGAGCACCGGCGAACGGCGCAGCTTGTACAGCAGGTCGGTGCCGATGTTGCCGGGACCGATCAGTGCGCATTTGATTTTCTTCATCGGGATGGTTCCTTTAGATAAAGCGGACGTCGCAACTGCCGATGCCGGAAATGTGCATCGACAGCGCGTCGCCGGCCGTGACCGGAATCAGTTTCGCGAGCGAGCCGGACAGCACGATCTCGCCGGCAAGCAACGGCACGTCGTACGCGGCGAGCGTGTTCGCGAGCCACGCGACCGCGTCGGCGGGGTGGCCGAGCGCCGCGTCGCCGCGCCCTTGCGCGACGGGCTCGCCGTTCTTCTCGATCGTCATCTCGCACGCGGCGAGATCGAGCGTGCGCGGGTCGACGCGCGCGTCGCCGAGCACATACACGCCGCACGACGCGTTGTCGGCGACGGTGTCCTCGATGCGGATCGCCCAGTCGCGGATGCGCGAATCGACGATCTCGAAGCAGGGCGCGACGGCGGCCGTCGCGGCGATCACGTCGGTGCGGTCGATGCCGGGGCCGCGCAGGTCGTGCGCGAGGATGAACGCGATCTCGCCTTCGGCGCGCGGCGCGATCAGCGAGTCGGCGGCAATCGCCTCGCCGGCCGCGTAGTGCATGCCCGACAGCAGGATGCCGAAATCGGGCTGGCGCACGTTCAGCATGTCCTGCACGGCCTGGCTCGTCACGCCGATCTTCTTGCCGACCACCGCTTCGCCGTGTTCGACGCGGCGTTCGATGAAGCGCTGCTGGATGCGGTAGGCGTCGTCGAGCGACAGCCGGCGCGGGCGGCTCGACAGCGGCGCGACCGGCGCACGCGCGTGCCACGCGGCGTACAGCTCGTCGCCGAGCGTCGTATGCAGGCGGGAAGACATGAAAGGGCCCTCGAATGGAAAAGGCCGCCGTCGCGGGCGGCGTCGTGCGCCGGAGCAGGGCTCCGGCGCGTGGGTCGCGGGCATGCCGCGTCGCTTAGTTACCCGAACTGCGGATCGCGTCCGGCGAGAAGTACGCCTCGTTGAATTGCGGGCTGTTGTCGAGCTTCGGCATCGGGCCTTCGTTCGTCAGGCGGTCGGCCATGTACGCGCCCGAGATCAGGTCGTGGAAGAACACCGCGCTCGGGTAGAACACCTTCGCGTCATACGCGTACAGCGACGTCGCGACGTTGGTGCGCCACAGCTGGCCGCGTGCGTCGTAGTTGTCGGCGAGCAGCGATTGCCACGAGTCCTCGTCGATGTACAGCACGCGCTTCGCATACTGGTGGCGATAGCCGCTCTTCAGCGTCGCCTGCAGCACCCACACGCGATGCAGCTCGTAGCGGATATACGCCGGGTTCTCGTGGCCCTTGGTCAGCAGGTCGCCGTACTTCACCGCGCTGTCCATCACCTTGTAGTTGTCGTAGGGCACGTAGATCTCGCGCTTGCCGACGATCTTCCAGTCGTAGCGGTCGCCGGGGCCGTTGTACAGGCGGTCGTCGTCGACGGTGCGGAAGCCGCCCGGGCCCTGCGGCTGGTCATAGCCGTATTCGGGCGCCTGGCGCACGCGCCGCGTGCCGGGGTTGTACATCCACGTGCGCGACGAGTTGTCCGCGCCGGCCTTGTCCCAGTTCGTGAAGCCGACGATCAGCGAGCCGCGGTCGGACAGCGGCAGTTCCGTCGCGTTGCGGTAGTACGTGCGGTTGTTCAGGTCGCTCTTCACGTCGTACTTGCCGACGTTGCGCGGCGAGTAGATGTCGTAGCGCACCTTGCCCCACGCGATGTTGCCGTCGGAGTACACGACCGCCTGGTCGTAGGTGGCCTGCTCGGTGCCGATCGACGACGAGAAGCGCTGGTTCCACAGCAGTTCGGCGGCGGTCTTCGGGATCGGGTAGGGCACCGTCGGCGGCGCGTTCGTGAGGCCGTTCGCGTCGGACGTCATCGTCGAATCGGGCGCGTATGCGCGGATGTCCTTGTAGACGGCATCCGGGTAGCGGAAGTCGCGGTGGCTCGGGTAGACGATGATCTTGAAGGTGGTCGGATAACGCTTGAACATCGCCTTCTGACCGTCGGTCAGGTGCTCCGCGTACTGCGCCATGTTCTCCGCGGTGATCGTCGCGACCGGCTTCTCGCTGGCGAACGGATCGGGGTAGCGGCTGCCGCGCTTGTACTGCACGTCGGACGGCGCGCCGAGCCACTTGCCCGACCACTCGGGCACGCTGCTGTCCTTGCTCGCGGCGCGGACCGCGCCCATCGGGGTCAACTGGCCGTCGAGCGCCTTCAGGTCGTCATTCGTGACCTTCGGGTACGACGCCGTCGCGGCGAGCGCGCACGCGGCTATCACCGACGCGCGCAGGAGGGGGAGATGAATTCGCTTCATGACTAATCCTCTTCTTGCTGAGTGACGAGCGGCCGGGCCGCTCAGAAGTGGTAGGTCGCCGTGGCCAGCACGTAGTCGCGGTCCGAGAGCGGGCGCGTGACCGGGTTCGGCGATCCGAGGAACTTTGCGTAGACGAGCGACAGCGACAGGTTGCTCAGGCGCGTGAAGGTCACGCCGGCGGTTACGCGATGGTCGCCCTGGCCCGTCAGCGAGCCGAGCGCGCCGGCCAGCGGCGACGTGCCCGCCAGGTCGTGCGTGTAGGTCAGCGGCACGTCGAGATCCCAGCCGTTGAACACGTTCTTGTAGCTGAGCGTCCACGCGATCTCGAGCGCGAGCGCGTTGCGCGTGTTCGCGAGCGTGGTCGACCCGCCGAGCTCCGAGATGCTGCCCGCGTGCACGTACGTGAGTTCGCCGATCAGCGACTGAGAGTTCGCGAGGAAGCTCGGTCCGATCGAGTAGATGCCCGACAGGTTGGTTTGCACGACGTTCGCGCGGGTCGACTGCACGCCCGTCGGCGTGTTGACGAGGACGGATGCGCCTTGCCGGTACGATGCCTCGCCCGCGACGTTCACCGGGCCGATCTGGGTGGAGAAGCTCGCGCCCGTCAGCTTGATGTTGTTGAAATAGGTCTGCTGGTACTGGAGCGTCGGGAAGAACGACGTGACGACGCTCGGGTTCATGTCGTTGTAGTGCAGGTAGTACAGGCCGAGCTCGGTGTCGCCCAGCACGCGGAAGCGCGCGCCGATACCCCACTGGTTGCGTGCGCTCGGCTTCTCGTCGGCGCCGCGCGGAATCAGCATCCCGCCCGGGCCGATGATGTATTGCGCGCCAGGGCCGGTGACGTCCGAATAGCTCCAGTAGGAACCCGGCGCGGTCAGGCGGTTCTGCTGGAACGAGAACTGGTAGTACGCAAGCAGGCTCAGGCGCGGCGTGATCTGCCACTGCGTCGAGATCTGCGGCACCGGCAGCAGGATGTCCTTCACCTCCGCGCCGGCCATGTACGACTTGGTCGCGTCGGACGGCCCCTGCGCGCCCGCGATGTTCGGGAAGAACAGGCTTTCGCCCCACGCGACGACCTGGTCGCCGACCTTCACGTTCAGGCTCGTCGAACCGATGTGGAACGTGTTGTACGCATACGCGGCGAGCAGCGTCGTGTGGCCGCCCGACCAGTAGCGCGCGTCGCTCGTGAAGTTGTTGTACTGCCCCGAGTGGTTCACGGTGTCCGGCGCGTCGTTGTAGTTCGGACGGTGGTAGGCCTGGTCGTAGAACGTGTCGGCACGGACGAACACGCCCCAGTCGTCGTGCTTCAGGTTCACTTCGCCGAGCAGGCTGACCTGGTTCTCGATCAGCTTGTTCTTCGCGAAGTTGCGATCGCCGTCGTCGCCGTTGATGTTCGCCGGCGTCAGCAGATTGCCGCTCGGCGCACGCGTGCGCATGCCGAGGCCGTAACTGAGCGTGAACGTATAGTCCAGCGTCGTGTCGGCGCCCAGCTCGATCGTGCTGCCTGCATGCGCGTTGGGAACGGCGCATGTCAGCAGCGCGGCGGCCAGCGTCGACAGCGTGGCGGTTGCCCGCTTGTCGGTACGGCGCGAAATCCGTTGATGCATGGTGTCTCCTCTTGGGGGTATCGACGACGGTCGTCTATGTGTGTTGTCGTGAGAGGCAGAGTAGGGAGATCGCGGTAGCAGGGAATCGTCAAAATGAACTAGATGACTTCCCTAGGACTGGCAACGAATCGTCCCGCACCGCTTGCATCGCATGGTTCAACGCGCGGCCGCCTGCACAGCGCTCAGGAACGCCGGCCGCTCACCGCCGCCGTCGAGCCGCAGGTTCGCGCCCGATGTGTACGACGCGTCGGGCGACGCGAGGAACAGGCACGCGGACGCGACGTCGTCCGGCGTCGCGAGCCGTCCGGCGGGAATCGTCGCGCGGATCGCGTCGAGCGCGTCGTCGTTGCCGTAGTGACCTTCGGTGGCCGATTCGGTCTGCACGAGGCTCGGGCTGATCGCGCACACGCGCACGCGCGGCGCCCACTCGACCGCAAGCGACGTGACCGCGTTGACGAGGCCCGCTTTCGCGGCGCCGTACGCGGCCGTGCCGGGCGACGGCCGCGACGCGCTGACGCTCGCGATGAACAGCATCACGCCGCCTTGCGGCTGCGGCTGCATGATCGCGTTCACGCGCTGCGCGAGCTGCAGCGGCGCGATCAGGTTGAGCCGCACGATCGATTCGGTGAAGCGCGGCGACGCGTCGGCCGCGAGCGCGAACGGCGAGCCGCCCGCGTTGTTGACGAGCACGTCGAGGCCACCCGCCGTATCGCGGATCGTCGCGAGCATCGCGTCGACCTGTTCGATGTCGCGCAGGTCGGCCGCGATGAACGCCGCCGTGCGGCCGCCGGCCGTAGGCGGCGTGTCGGGCGCGCTGCGTCCGCAGACGAACACGCGTGCCCCCGCCGCGAGAAACCGTTCGGCGATGCGCCGCCCGATGCCCTTGGTGCCGCCCGTCACGAGCACCGTCTTGCCGCTGTAGTCGAATCCGTTCATCGTCAGCCTCCGTTTCGGTGGGCCGATGATAGAAAGAAGCGCGCGCGGCTTCGTAGTCTGAAAGGATGATGCCGGCCGGCGCCGGCGGCGCAATCATCGGGGCACGCATCCATCGATCGACGAAGGAGACAACCCGCGATGACGATCCCCATGACGCCGCCGGCCGGCATCCTCACCGACGTACCGGGCGGCCTGCGCCTGCACCATTACGAGGCGGGCGAGGGCCGGCCTGTGGTGTTCATCCACGGTAGCGGCCCGGGCGCTAGCGGTTTCAGCAATTTCAAGCACAACGTCCCCGCGTTCGCGGCAGCCGGCTATCGCGCGATCGTCGTCGACCTGCCTGGTTACGGCCAGTCGTCGAAGCCGTCCGACGTCGCCTATACGCTCGATTTCTTCGTCGGCGCGCTGCATGCACAGCTTGCCGCGCTCGGGATCGGGCCGGCCGTGCTGCTCGGCAACTCGCTCGGCGGCGCGATCGCGTTGAAATACGCGCTCGACTATCCGGACGAGGTCGACGGACTGATCATGATGGCGCCGGGCGGCGTCGAGGATCGCGACACCTATTTCCGAATGGAAGGGATTCAGCGGATGGTGAAGCTGTTCACCAATCGACAGATGAATGACGACACGATGCGCGAGCTGCTGACGTTGCTCGTGCACGATCCGGCGATCGTCACCGACGCGCTCGTCGCCGAGCGGATGAAGGTGTGCGTCGAGCAGCCGACCGAAGTGCTGTCGACGATGAGCGTGCCGAACCTGACCGACGCGCTCGGCGACCTGCGCAGCCCGGTGCTCGGTTTCTGGGGCACGGACGACCGCTTCAATCCGGTCGGCGGCGCGCTGAAGTTCCTCGAACGCTGCCGCGACGCACGCTTCGTGCTGATGAACCGGTGCGGCCACTGGGTGATGGTGGAGCACGCCGATTATTTCAATCGGGAATGCCTCGATTTCCTTGCGGCGCGGAATACGCGATAACGCCGGATGCCATTGAAGGTCGCCCCGGCATGGGCGGCCCAGCTAATTACACGGAGACACCATGAAACTCATCGAAGAACTGTTCGACCTGCGCGGCAAGGTGGCCGCGATCACCGGCGGCGCGCGCGGCATTGGCGCGGAGACGGCCCGCACGCTGGCGGCCGCCGGCGCCACCGTCGCGATTCTCGACGTGCTGTCGCAGCCGGCGGAAGCGCTGGTCGAGGAAATCCGCGCGCAGGGCGGCCAGGCGGCGTTCTGGTTGCTCGACGTCACGCAAGAGGCCGACGTGGCGCGCGTGTTCGGCGAGATCGTCGCACGCTTCGGGCGCCTCGACGTGCTCGTGAACAACGCGGGCATCGAAGGGCACAACGTGCCGACGCACGAGCTCACGCTCGCGCAATGGCAGCGCGTGCAGGACGTGAACGTCAACGGCGTGTTCCTGTGCACGCGCGCGGCGATTCCGCACATCGACGCGGCCGGCGGCGGGTCGATCGTGAACCTGTCGTCGATGTACGGGATCGTCGGCGGCCCCGACGTGCCCGCGTATCACGCGTCGAAGGCCGCGGTGCGGATGATGGCGAAGGTCGACGCGATGCTGTACGCGGCGAAGAACATCCGCGCGAACTCGGTGCATCCGGGTTATATCCGCACGCCGATGCTCGAGGAGGCGTTCCGCCAGATGGGGCAGGACCCCGACAACGTGTTCGGTTATCTGCAGACGCATGTACCGATGGCGAAGATCGGCAGCCCGCGTGACATCGCGGCCGGCATCCTGTATCTCGTGTCGCCGGCCGGTCGTTACGTGACGGGCGCGGAACTCGTGATCGACGGCGGGTACACCGCGCGCTGACGCGAGACGGTACGCGCAACGGAACAGGAGACAGGCAGTTGAAAGTGCTCGTGGCAGTGAAACGCGTGGTCGACGCGAACGTGAAGGTGGGCGTGAAATCCGACCGGACCGGCGTCGACATCGCGAACGTGAAGATGTCGATGAACCCGTTCGACGAGATCGCGGTGGAAGAGGCCGTGCGGTTGAAGGAGGCCGGTGTCGTCACCGAGGTGGTCGCCGTGTCGGTCGGCGTCGCGCAGGCGCAGGAAACGCTGCGCACGGCGCTTGCGAATGGCGCGGATCGCGCGATCCTCGTCGAATCGAATGACGGCGTCGAACCGCTGGGCGTCGCGAAGGTGCTGAAGGCGCTGGTCGACAAGGAACAACCTTCGCTCGTGATTCTCGGCAAGCAGGCGATCGACGACGATTCGAACCAGACCGGCCAGATGCTGGCCGCACTGGCCGGCCTGCCGCAAGCGACGTTTGCGTCGAAGGTGACGGTGGCTGACGGCAAGGCGCTGGTCGCGCGCGAAGTCGACGGCGGCGCGGAAACGCTGTCGCTTCAACTGCCGGCCGTGGTGACCACGGACCTGCGTTTGAACGAGCCGCGCTACGTGACGTTGCCGAACATCATGAAGGCGAAGAAGAAGCCGCTAGAAATCGTGAAGCCCGAGGACCTTGGCGTGGACGTGACGCCGCGCCTGAAGGTGCTCAAGGTGAACGAGCCGCCGAAGCGCGCGGCCGGCGTGAAGGTGCCGGACGTGCAGACGCTGGTCGGGAAGCTGAAGACCGAAGCCAAGGTGCTGTAACAGGGAACGCAACGAAATGACGATTCTGGTATTGGCGGAACACGACGATGCGTCGATCAAGGCCGCGACGCTGAATGCGGTGGCGGCGGCGCACGCGCTCAACGCGGCAGGCGGTGGCGACGTTCACGTGCTCGTCGCAGGGCACAACGCGCAGGCGGCGGCCGAGGCGGCCGCACGGATTGCGGGTGTTGCGAAGGTGCTGCTGGCCGACGCGCCGCAGTTGGCCAATGGCCTCGCGGAAAACGTCGAAGCGACGGTCATGAGCGTCGCGGCGCATTACTCGCATATCGTTGCGCCGGCTACTGCCTACGGCAAAAACGTCGCGCCGCGCATCGCCGCGAAGCTGGACGTCGCACAGATCTCCGAGATCACGGCGGTTGTTGCGGCCGATACGTTCGAACGTCCGATCTACGCAGGCAACGCGATCGCGACGGTGCAGTCGGGCGACCCGGTCAAGGTCATCACGGTGCGTGCGACGGGTTTCGATGCGGTGGCAGCCGTTGGCGGCAACGCTGCGATCGAGAAGATCGAAGCGGCTGCCGACGCCGGCGTGTCGCAATTCGTGAGCCGTGAAGTGACGAAGCTGGATCGTCCGGAACTCACGAGCGCAAGCATCATCGTGTCGGGCGGCCGCGGTCTGGGTAGCGGCGAGAACTACACGAAGGTGCTGGAGCCGCTGGCCGACAAGCTGCATGCCGCACTCGGCGCGTCGCGCGCGGCGGTCGATGCAGGTTACGTACCGAACGACTATCAGGTCGGCCAGACCGGCAAGATCGTCGCGCCGCAGCTGTACATCGCGGTCGGCATTTCGGGTGCGATCCAGCACTTGGCCGGCATGAAGGATTCGAAGGTGATCGTCGCGATCAACAAGGATCCGGAAGCGCCGATCTTCAGCGTGGCCGACTATGGTGTCGTCGGCGACCTGTTCACGCTCGTGCCGGAAGCGGCCGCGGCGCTCTGACCGATGCCGCTGTTCGAATTCAACGGGATGCGGCCGCGCGTCGATCCGTTCGCGTATATCGACCCGAGCGCGGTCGTGATCGGCGACGTGACGATCGGCGCGCGCTGCTACATCGGCCCGCATGCGAGCCTGCGCGGCGACTTCGGTGCGATCGTCGTCGACGACGGCAGCAACGTGCAGGACGGCTGCGTGCTGCATGTCGGGATCGGCGAGACCTGCCGGCTCGGTGTCAACAGCCACATCGGCCATGGCGCGATCGTGCATGGCGCGACGCTCGAACCGGACACGATGATCGGGATGAATGCGGTCGTGATGGACGGCGCGACGATCGGCGCGACGACGATCGTCGCCGCGTGCGCGTTCGTGAAGGCCGGTTACGACGTGCCGCGCGGCGTGCTGCTCGCGGGTGTGCCGGGGCGCGTCGTGCGGCGCTTGAGCGATGCGGAGATCGACGCGAAGGCGAACGGCACGCGGATTTATCAGCAGCTGGCGGTGGATTGCTTGAGGACGATCAGGCCGGTCGGCGGGTGAGCGGGCGGCCAGTTGGATCAGGTCGCGGCAGGATCGATTTGCGTCGCACATCGCCGTTGGCTTAAGATCGGCAGCAACTCATCCCACGCCTTCAGCGCCAATGAAAAACAGCACACGCCTGCGGGTCGCCGTGATTATCTCCGCTTTCGCCGTGTTCAACGTTTACATGCACGTTCAGCAGTTCATCAGTGGTTGCATCTGGGTCAGGGGCCATCATCGCTGCAGTTTCGAAAACAGCGCGAATTTCGAGGGCTGGATGGATCTCGACCTGATGATTACCTGCTGCTGGGTCGCTGCGGCGGTGGTGAGCTGGATTGCCGTCGTGCAGTCGGCGAAGAAGCCGGGTTAGCGGCGCGATGCGCGTGCTCGGCGAAACGGCCACGATGTGTCGATTCGATCGAATCGACTCTGTCAATCCGTGACAACGTGTATTCGCTGGTCTTTACCGATGGCTCGATGCCGATGCCCGGCGTCGACGCCGAACCCGTGTTCCGGATCCATTCGAGCCTGCGGTTGGCCTCGGAGATGATGGCGATCCTGAGTGAGCGGGATGCGCGGTTGAGCGCGGCTCGCGCGCCGGGATGGCGGCCGCCGGCGGTCGTTGTGTTTTCACCTTCCGTGCCGGGATAATGATCCCGCGTCGCGCACGCGGCGCGAACGGAGGCTCCCATGCAATTTCCGACGGGATCGATGGTCGCGCTCAGTTCGGCCGCCGCGACGATGTTTTCGCTGGGCATGCTGTTTCTCGGCTACTGGGGATGGCACGAGCCGCTGCCCTGGCGGTTCGGCGACTACATCGTGATCTTGCCCGCACTATTGGGCTTCGCGTGTCTCGCCAGCGTGCCGTTTCTCGCGACGTCGCCGATGAAAACCCCCGACGACGAGTCGCGCATGTTCGTCGCGCGGCGCGTGTTTCTGTGCGGCGCGATTGCGGTGTGGTGTGCGATCGTCGCTTCGCTGTTCGTGTGAGATCCGGGTGAGACGGCGGTCGCCGGAGCAGCCTCAAGCGAGTGCTTCGAAACGTCTTGCGTGACGCCGTGGCGCACGGTTTTCATGCGTCGAAACAGGCCTTCGTTCCTGCTTTGATTTCACCGTGGCGTGCACTAGATTCGAAGCGTTCACATGTCACTGAGCGCGAGGTGGAGTCATGACGCCGTGGGAGATTCAGGGCACCGAAATGATCAGCTGCAATTGTTCATACGGTTGCCCCTGCCAGTTCAATGCGTTGCCAACCAACGGCAATTGCGAAGCGATGGGCGCGATGTCGATCGACAGCGGCCACTACGGCGACGTGGTGCTCGACGGTGTCAGGATCGCGGTCGTGTTTCAGTGGCCGGGGCCCGTCCACGAAGGCAAGGGAAAGTGCCAGCCGATCGTCGACGAACGTGCCAGTCCGGCACAGCGCGAGGCGGTGCTGAAGATCATGACCGGTCAGGATACCGATCCGTTTGCGACGATGTTCTCGGTGTATGCGTCGACGCTCGAGCACGCGTTCGAGCCGATCTTCACGAGGATCGACTTTGACGTCGATGTCGATGCACGGCGCGGCCGGATTCACGTCGACGGCGTGTTCGACGTCGAGGGCGAGCCGATCCGCAACCCGGTGACAGGCGCCGAGCATCGCGTGCGGATCGACCTGCCGCACGGTTTCGAATACGAGTTGGCCGAGATCGGTTCGGGTTCGGGGCGCTCGCAAGGCAACATCGCGTTGAATCTCGACGGCACCTATGCGCAGTTCGCGCGGCTGCACCTGAACAACCACGGGCTGATCCGGCATCGCGTCGCGGCATGATTCCCCTCGACAACTGGCTCGGGCGCGAGCGCGTCATCACGCTGCTCGGCATGGCCGCGCTCGTCGGCATCTGCTGGTTCTACCTGTGGACGGGCGCGGGAACCGGCATGTCGGCGCTGGAGATGACGACGGTCGCGCTGTTTCCGCATCGGCTCGCGGACGACATGGGCAGCATGGATCCGTCGCTGCCGACCGTGATCGTGATGTGGTGGGTGATGATGATCGCGATGATGACGCCCAGCGCGGCGCCGCTCGTGATGCTGTACCGGCGCGTGCTGCGGCATCGCAGTGCGGACGGTGCGGGTTCGGCGTTCACGTCGGTGTCGCTGCTGGCCGGTTATCTGACCGCGTGGCTCGCGTTCTCGATCGGCGCGGCATTGCTTCAGAAGCTGCTGCAGCCGGCCGGGCTGATCTCCGCGATGATGCTGTGGTCGAAGAGCGCCGTCCTGTCCGCGATCGTGCTGGTGCTGGCCGGGCTCTATCAATTCTCGCCGCTGAAGCGTGCGTGTCTTCGGCAATGCCGTGCGCCGGCCGGGTTCCTGGTCGCGCACTGGCGCCCGGGCGTCGCCGGCAGTTTCCTGCTCGGCGCGCGGCACGGCATGTATTGCGTGGGCTGCTGCTGGTTGCTGATGGCGCTGCTGTTCGTCGGCGGCGTGATGAATGTCGTCTGGATTGCCGCGCTGTCGCTCGTCGTGTTCGCGGAAAAGATCCTGCCCGGCGGCGAACGTATCGGCCGCGCGCTGGGTGTCGTGCTGATCGCCTGGGCTGGCGTGACGTTGATCGTGTGATGCACTCGACGACATCGGGATGCCGCCGATGACGATGGCGTTCAAGATCGCCGATGCGGCCATGATCGCGCCGCTTGATGTGGGCGACAGTGTCAGGGTGTGAGTGGAAGGCGTCAACGACACGCTTACGATCGTCAAGCTTGTGAAGCGGCCGTGATGAAGATGCCGCGCATGCGCGGTCGCGGCAGGGTTTTTCCCATTCGTGCTACGTAACGCAGGGCCGATGTTACGGTGAGATTGCCGGGACGCCGGCGTCGATTGAACCGCAGGGCTGGACTCGCTTGCAATGCGTCGTGCCGGAAAGGGCCGCCGGCACGGTCGCTGCTGGACGGTTGCAGGATTGTTAACGACGCCGATGGAGATGGCACGGTAGCTGCTTGCTGAAATGATCGCGCTGAATAGCTTACGGGGGCTTCCATGCAAAATCATTTCATCAAGGCGAACGTTGCGCTCGCCGCCATCGCCGCGGCGTGCGCGCTGGCTGCGTGCGGCGGCAACGACGTTACCTCGCCGACACCGGGCGGTAACACCATCGGAACGAGTACGACCGGTACGTCAAGCGGTACAAGTGGCACGAGCGGGAGCAGTGGCACGAGCGGCAGCAGCGGCACAAGCAGCAGCGGCACAAGCAGCAGCGGCACAAGCAGCAGCGGCACAAGCAGCAGCGGCACAAGCAGCAGTGGCACAAGCAGCAGCGGCACAAGCAGCAGCGGCACAAGCAGTAGCGGCACAAGCAGCAGCGGCACAAGCAGCAGTGGCACGAGCAGCAGCGGCACAAGCAGCAGCGGCACGAGCAGCAGCGGCACGAGCAGCAGTGGCACGAGCAGCAGCGGCACGAGCAGCAGTGGCACAAGCGGAACGCCGGGCACGAACGGCATCATCAGCTCGGTCGGTTCGGTCGTCACCGATGTGGGCGTCACGATCGCCGGCGCAAGCCCTCCGGGCGGAACCAAGGGCGTGACCACCGGGCTTGCCAACACGGTCACCGGCGCCGGCACGCTCATCCGCGATACGTCGAACGCGGTGAGCAACGGCATCGGTCAGATGGGTTTCACGACGAACCCGGTCGGCTCGACGGTCGCCGGCCTCGGCACGATCGTCGGCTCGACCAGTAATCCGGTCAGCGGTCTCGCCGACACGGTGAAGGCGCTCGGCTCCGGCCCGCTGTCGCCGCTGGCACCGCTCACCACGCCGGTCGGCGGCCTGCTCGACACGGTGGCCGGCGGTCTGAAGTCGGGCGGCACGATGCTCGGCTCGGCGCTGTCGTCGGGCCCGGTCCAGCAGGCAACGCAGGCGCTCAGCACGGCGATCACGCCGCTCGTGACGACGGCCGGCCAGCTCACGCAACAGGTCGGCACCGCAACCGGCCTCGGCCAGCCGGTCGCCGGCCTGCTCGGGCAAATCGGCGGGGCAATCACGTCGGCCGGATGGAAGGTGACATCGGCGTCGCCGCAGCCGGTCGTGAGTGGTGTCGGTGAACTCGTCCGTGCGGTCGGCAATACTGTGACCAACGTGGGCGGGCTCGTGAACCCGAGCGGTGCGAACGGCGCGGTGCCGATCGCCGGCCTGGTGACGAGCGTGGTCGGCGGTATGCCGGCGGCCGTGCACGGCGGCTCCGCGACCGGCACGGGAGGCGGCAATCCGTTGGGCGCGCTCGGCAATCCGCTCGCGCCGGTGACGTCGCTGGTGGGCGGCCTGCTCGGCGGCGTGGCTGGCAAATAGCCGATCGGCGCCGAACGTCGCACAGGCAGCGGTGCCCAAAGACCTGGGAGACGGCTTCAGAAAAGTTGCATGGCGACTGTCAACTTTTTGCGCAAGCCGTCTCCTGGCTTCACGTCAATGCGGCGGTGCCGCGGCATGCTGCTGCAACGCATCCAGGTGCCCGATGATCTGACTGGCGATATCCTTCGCCAACGAATCAACCGCGGTCGTCCCCTCGGCTTTCTTGACGACGAACTTCGCCGCAACGACGTACGGATTCCAGCTCGCCACCGTGCCTTGCGCCTTGATCGCATCCGCCACGCCGATGACCGCAAACGGCACGTTGGCGTCTCCGGCCGCGTCGGCGATCGTCACCGAAACTTCCGTGTTCGGGCTGTCGTCGCCCGAGCCGCCTTGCAGCAGCGACTGAATGCGGCCGCTCGGGGCGCGTGAATAGAAAATGCCGCCGATCAGCCAGCCCGACGCGACCCTTGGCAATGGTTCGCCGGGCGCGAGATAACGCGCGGTGACGCCCGCGTTGCCGAGCTGCTGGACGATGGCCTGCGCCAACGCACCGGCATTCTGGCTAGCCGACCTCGCGTGAATGGTCGCCCGCGTGCGGGACAGCAAGCGTCCCGAGCCGTCGCTTTCCTGAACGACCTGGAAAGGCCGCACGTACATGACCGGTGTGGCCGACGCGACGTCCGCGCTGCTCGCAGCCGGCTGCTGCGCGTGCGCGAAACTCGTTGCAAACCCGATGACGAGCGCGGCAAGAACTGCCTGATTGAGCTTTCTCAAGGGTTGCGCCTTTTTCACGATTGGAACGAGGGCCAGCTTATGGCCGTGAACAGGGGGCGTCAACCTTGCCATCTCCCGCGACCTCGGTTTGCCCGGGTCGTTCAGATGCATGAGGTCAGCAGCTCGCGTCGAAAGTTAACCGCCCCATGGGGCCTTTTTGAAACCGTCGCTCAGGTGACCGGCCGGCACCGGTCGCCTGAGGTTCGGACCAGGACCTGCCGGTCGGCGAGGCGTCGGCCGGCTACTTGCGGCCGCCATCGAGCTTCGACGGCGGCCGCGCCAGCCCGCGCGCCGGCAGCGGTGTCGACATCACGATCGACGTGCGCGTTTCGCCGTACAGGTTGATGCGTTCGATCAGCTGTTCGAGATGGGCCATGCTGACGGCGACGAACCGCATGACATACGAGTCCGCGCCCGTCACGTGATGACATTCGACGACTTCGGGAATCGTCTCGAGCAACTTGAGGAATTTCGCTTTCGCCGGTTGCGGCACCGTGATGCCGATCAGCGCGCTTACCGGATAGCCGGCTGCGGCCGGATTGATCCGGGCCGTGTAGCCGTCGACGACGCCGGCCGCTTCAAGGCGCTTCACGCGCTCGGTCACCGCCGGCACCGACAGGTGAACCTGGCGCGCCAGCTCCGTATAGCTGATGCGGCCGTTGTCCTGCATCAGCGCCAGTACCTTCCAGTCCAGTTCATCCATCGCGGCGGGATTTTTTAAGGAGGAGCAGCCATTTTTCCTTAAAAACCGCATTCAGCGATGACCGGACTTTCCCTACGATGCCTGTTCCACCCGTTGAAAGTCGCAAGGAGCAGGCGATGCTGTTCATCAAGTCCGTCGTGATGGGGCTGTCGATCGCGGTGCCGGTCGGCCCGATCGGCATGCTGTGCATTCAGCGCAGCCTGAGCCGCGGTTTTCAGGCGGGATTCGCGACGGGCGTCGGTGCCGCGTGCGCCGATGCGATCTACGGGCTGCTCGGCGCGCTGGGCATCGCGGGCATCGTCACGGCCTTCCCGATGCTGACCGTCGGCCTGAAGATCGGCGGCGGCGCGTTTCTCGTGTGGCTGGCGTGGACCATCGCGCGCCAGGCGCCGGCCGCGTCGGCGATGCAACGCGATCTGCCGCGCACGACCGTCCTGCGCGACTTCCTGACGACGTTCGGCCTCACGCTGTCGAACCCGATGACGATCCTGTCGTTCGTCGGCATTTTCGCGGCGCTGGGCCCGCTGTCGGGCGCGCGGGAAGGCGCGATGTGGCCGGCCGTGGCGCTGATGGTCGCCGGCGTGTTCATCGGTTCCGCGACCTGGTGGCTGTGCCTGAGCAGCGCGACCGCCGCGCTGCGCACGAAGATGTCGTTCGCGTTCATGCACGGGCTGTCGCGCGTGTCGGCCGTCGTCATCGCGGCATTCGGCGCGATCCAGCTGGTCGCGGGCGTGCGCGGCCTGGTCTAGTCCTGCGGCGGGGCGCCGTTCGAACGAACGCCTTCGGCCGCATTCAACGCCTGCAGATGCGCACGCACGAAACGCGCGATCTCCTGGCTCAGTTCCATGTCTTCCGGCGCGCCCATGAACCCGCCATGCGGCATCCCTTCGAACACGTGAAGCTCGGTCGGCACCTGCGCGCGGCGCAACGCGCGGTGCAGGCGCACGGCGTTCGACAGGAACAGGTCACGCGTGCCGCTCTGGATGAACGTCGGCGGAAAGCCGGCGGCGAAATCGCCGAACAGCGGCGACAGATACGGATGCGCAAGATCGGCGCCGTTCGCGTAGAGCAGGTTGTTCGGCATCAGCGACGCCGGCAACACGACGTCGACGAACCGGTTGGTTTCGAAGCTGTCGCCGGATTCCGTCAGGTCGGCTTCCGGCGACAGTAGCACCAGCGCGGCCGGCAGCGGCAAGCCTTCGTCGCGGGCGCGCAGCACCATCGCGGCGGCGAGGTTGCCGCCCGCCGAGCGGCCGCCGATGACGATGTTTTCCGGCGCAAAGCGTTCGAGCACATACGCATACGCCGCGATGCAATCGTCGAGCGCGGCCGGGTACGGATGCTCGGGCGGCAGGCGGTAGTCGACACCGTAGCAGCGGATGCCGAGCCGGTCGGCCTGCATCCGCGCGCCGGCCCGGCACGCCGCGCCGCCGCCGAAGATCAGCGCGCCGCCATGCAGGTCGATGTACGCGCATTCGCCGGAAGCCGGTGCGTCGGGCGTTGCGACATGCACGTCCGCGTCGCCGGCCCGGATCGTTGCCACGCTCGAACGCAGATAGCCGCCGAGCTGCTCGACGGCGGCCGCGTAGTGCGCATCGGTGGCCGCCTTCACGCGCAGCCAGGCGTCGACATCGTCCGGCGCCGGCATCACGTGCCGCGCGTTCAGCGGCACGCCGTCGTCGCCGACCAGCCGTTGCAGCGCGGTGCGCGCTTCGTCGCTGATCGAGGTCGGGAAGGGAACGACACGGCTCGGCAGGACGACGCCGTCAGGTTTGTCTTTCATCGCGAGATTTCCGTTCGATGCGTCATGCGGCCGAAGGCCAGTGACGCAGCATCACGTCCAGCGCATCGAGACTGCGCGACCACGACGTGTCGGAATCCGGCGCGCCGTGCGAGAAACCGCCCGCACTTTCGAGCGTCACGTAGCCCATGAAGAAGCCGCCCAGCAGGCGGATCGCATGAGCCTGTTCGGTTTCCGGAATGTCGTAGCTGCGCAGCACCGCCGAGGTCATCCTGACGAGCCGGCCGCCCGCGCTTTCGGCGGCGCGCTCGGCGCTCACCGGATGGCGCGCGGCCGCAAAGCGGCCCGGGTGCGCGCGCGCATAGTCGCGATAGACGTTCGCGAGCGCGGCCAGCGCGTCCTTGCCGGTGCGGCCGGCCAATGCGTCGGTCGCGCGCTCGGCGAGTTCCTTCAGCGCGAACAGCGCGATCCGGCTCTTGAGATCGTCGAAACTCGGGATATGGGAGTACAGGCTGGCCAGCTTGACGTCGAAGTGCCGCGCGAGCGCTGCCCCGGTGAGCTGCTCGAAGCCGGTTTCATCGGCGAGCTGCGCGCCGGCTTCGACGAGCCTGTCTACGGTAATGCCGGCACGCGCCATGACGGATGCTATGCGGGTTAGTCAAAAAACTAATTCTATTAGTTTTTATGCCGATGTCAATTTCCCGCGCGCGCCGGATGCGCCGATACGCACCGGCGCCCGTGACGCAGGCGCCGATGCACGGGGCGGTCAGAACGTGTAGCTGACCTTGCCGAACGCGGTGCGTCCGAGCGTGTTGTAGCCGTACGCGGTCATGTACTGCCGGTCGAACAGGTTCGACAGCGATGCCGACACCGTCAGGTGCGAATTGATCCGGTACGACGCGCGCAGGCTCACCGTCAGGTACGACGGCAGATACTGCGTGTTGGCCGGGTCGTCGAACGTCGAACCGCCGTAGAGCAGCGACGCGCCGGTGCTCAGCGCATGCAGGTGCAGTTCGTCCCACGTGTGGTCGACGTTGAGGCTGACCGTCTGGCGCGGCCGGCGGTTGAGCCAGGTCTGGTTGGTCTCGTCCTGCGGATTCAGGATGCCGACCGCGACGCTCACCGGCGTCGAGCGGCCGATCGTCCCCTTGTACGACAGGTCGATGCCGCGAATATGCGAGCGGCCGATGTTGATCGGCGAGAACGTCGCCGGGTTGTAGGCGACCAGGTTGTTGACCCGCGTGTCGTAGAGCGCGGCGGTGAACGTGCCGTACGACGTGTTCGCGTCGATCGCGGCCTCGACCGACGTGCTGCGTTCCGGGCTGAGGTTCGGATTGCCGTAGCCGGGGTAATACAGGTCGTTGAAGCTCGGCAGGCGGAATGCATTGCCGTACGACACGCGTGCCGTATAGACCGGCGTGATCGCCCACGACAACGCGGCGTTGCCCGTGTTCACGGATTGCCCGGCGATGATCTCGTGGCGACCCGCGAGGAACATCGTCACGCTGCCGAGCGTCGCCGACTGATGCAGCGAGAACGCGGAGTCGTTGCGCGTCGGCACGCCGCCGGGAATGTCGATCGGCAGGAACGCCTGTTCGCGCGTGAAGTCGTAGGCCAGCTTCGATTCGCCCGACAGCGGCAGGCCGAACAGGCGGAACCCGTGCTCCTGATGCGTCAGCGACGTCGAGATGCTGAAGCGTTGCGAATTGATCTGGTCGGTCGCGAGGGCCGGGTTGTCCGCGTAGATGAACTGGCGATCGTTCGCATAACCGAAGGACTGGTCGAACTGCGTGTCGGGCGTGATGTCGAGATGGAACGCGACACCGGTCGTCAGCTGGTGATCGAGCTCGCGGTTCGCATAACCGAGGTTGTCGAAGGACAGATCGGAGCGGTGATACAGCGCGAACGTCGAGATCGACCAGTTGTCGCGCGCGTAACCGAGGCGCGCATCGAGATCCTGCGCGTGATACGGATTGCGGCCGGCCTCGTGACCGGAGAAGAAGGGCCGCGTCGCATCGATGCCGGCCGTGTTGTAGTCGTGCAGCCCGAGCGAATAGGTAAGACCGCCGAGCGCGGCAAGCGGCCCCGTCGACGGCACGGTGCCCGACGTGCGGAACTGCGTGTCGAACGTCTTGTTCGAGCCGCCGCCGAACGAGACGGTGGTCTGGTTCGGCTGGTTGGACGCACGGCGCGTGAAGAGCTGTACGACGCCGCCCATCGCATTGGCGCCGAACGACGCGGCGGCCGGGCCCGAAATCACTTCGACGCGTTCGAACGCTTCGGTCGGCAGGTCGGCCCACGGTGCGATGCCGGTAGTCGGCGAGCCGATTCGGATGCCGTCGATGAACACGGCGACCTGGCTGGCCGACGAGCCGCGAATGCTGACCGACGAGGATGAGCCGGGGCCGCCGCTCTGCGAAACGGTGACGCCCGGCAGCGTCGCGAGTGCTTGCGTGATGCTCGGGTCGCTCGGCGACAGCCGGTCGAGATCCTCGCGCGTGAGCACCTGCGTCGACGCATAACGCCGGTCGAACGATTCGGGCAAGTGCCGCGTGTCGGTCACGCTGATCGTCGGCAGGTCGGCGCCTTCCGCGGGCTGGGACGGCTGCGGGAGCGCTGCGTCGCCGGCGGCATGGGCGATCGGGGAGAGCAGCGCGGTGGCGGCGGACGTGGCAAGCAGATAACGGATGTTCATGAGGCAGCGAGAGTGAGCGTGTTGCGCGTACGGCGATCGTGTGCGGGGGGCGGGCAGGGCCGGCCGGTTTTGTCCTGGGTCATCGCGTGGCCGGGCAGCGCGGCGGGCCGTCGCGGGTGCAGGCGCGGAACATGCCGGAGGGCGCGATCGATGGCGCAAGCCGTATGCGTGCGGGCAGGCCACGCAGGCCACGCCTGCCGACAGCGTGCCGGTGCGACGCTTCCGGCGGGGAAGCGGATTCGGGAACGAAGGACATCTGAAGGATCCTGAGGTCGGGCCGTCCATGCAACGGGCGACCGCCAATGGCGGTGCTTGGCGCATCGGGACACCCCGCCCGGTGCGGCTGCTTGGACCTCGGGTCGATGGCAGGTCTCCTGGCTCGCGGGTCGTCATCCGTGCCGGCCTTCCCGGTTTCCCAGTGGCGCGCAGTGGCACGAATTCGCCGCTCACAGTTGCGGGGGCAGCCGCAGATTCGAGGCGCTGCCTCTCCTGCGTTCCCTTTTGATCCCGTCTCCGGGAACCATCAGCGCGCAAGCGTAATGGCGCGCACTCCGGCACGTCAATTCTTCGGTCGCGCGGGGATGCGAAAAAACGTCATTGCCTGGTAAAAACTTTCGAAATCCTTTCTTTTATGCACCGACGCCGCGTTTCATGTCTGACGAAACAGGTGGGTTCGAGGCTGCACGCTCGCGCCTGAACCGGCTCGGCGCGACGCCGGTCCAGCGCACGAACGCACGCCGGAACGCCTCCTCGCCACCGAAGCCGAGAAACGCGGCCACGCGTGTCACCGGCCAGTCCGTCTCGTGCAGGCATCGCCGTGCCGCGTCGGCCAGGCATTGCTCGCGCAGCACGTGATATCCGCTGCCTTCGGTTGCGAGCCGGCGCCGCAGCGTTGCTTCGCTGACGCCGAGCCATGCGGCCAGTTCCGCGAGTGCCGGCAGCGCCTGTTCGCGCGCGAGCGCCGCATCGAGAAAACCGCGCACCTGCTGCGCCCAGGACACGACGGCCGGTGCCGCATCGATCAGACGAAACGGGAAATCGACGAGAAACGCGTCGAGCTCGCCCGGCTGCCGGATCACGCGGTTGTCGAGCCGCGCCGCATCGAACGAGAAGCCGTAGGTTTTCCGTCCGACGTCGACCGGCGCGTTGAACAAGCCGAGCAGCGGCATCGCGTCGTCACGGCGCGGATGGCCGAGCCAGACTTCGTCCGGCCGCAGCGGCTGCCCGATCAGCCAGCCGAACAGCTGCAGATAGCAGAGCAGCCCCGTCAGGTCGACGAGGCATGCGGCCGGGCTGCGCGTGCGGCGCAGCGAGTCCATCCGGAACGTCGCGCGGGCGTCGCGCACCGAGAGCGACAGCGCACCGGCGCGCGGCGTCAGCATCTCGCAGAAGTCACGCGCGCAGCGGATCGCGTCGGCGAGCGTCGCGCAGCTCAGCAGGCAGCGGCACATCAGGTCGACTTCCTGCTTGCGCATCGGCGGATGGCCGTTGCCGCGCGCGACCTGTGCCTCGAGCCGCTCGATCGCGTCGCGGTAGAGCGCGACGAAGCCGCGCGTCGCCGTCGCATCTTGCCGCGGCTGCGCATCGCGGTCGGGCGGCGGCGCGCCGCTGCGCGTGAGTTCGCTCAGCAGGCGCGCGTCGAGGCCCGGCAGGACCCGGCCACTGGACGGCATGGCGCGCTGTTTCATGTGTCTCCCGTTCTGATCGTTGCGACAGGGGCCGGTGAGCGGGCCGGTAGGGGTCCGTGAACCGTCGCCACGCAAGAATGCTAGTCACGCCGGCCGCCTTCGGCCTCGCCGGAACGGCGTAGGCCGGCCACGCATCCCGCCACGAACGACCACGGACGACACGCGAATGATCCAGATCGTAGATGAAATCACGCTCGCACCCGAGCGCATTCCCGACGTGCTCGCACTGCTGCGCGACCGCTATCTGCCGGGCCACGCGGCGCGCGGGCTGACGGCGGCCGGCCGCTGGGTGTCGCCGCCCGTTGCGGTGCCGGGGCAGCCCAGCACGTTGTGGCTGACGTGGCAGGTCGACGATGCGCCGGCTTATTACCGGATGCGTGCGCTGACCGATGGCGACGTGGTCGCGTTCTGGGTAGCGGTCGATGGGCTGTGCGACGCACGCCGCCGCCACGTGATGACGGACGCCGATGCGCCGCTGCCCGCGCTGACGGAGGTCGACCATGCGGCATGACACGGCACAGGTGTTCGTATCGGTGGATCGCGACGCCAGCGCAATCGAGCATGCATTGCGCGACGCCGCGCAGGCGTTGCCTGGCGCAACCCGTGTGGCCCTCGCACGCAATCTGGAAGGCAGCTGGGGCGCGGGCGATTACACGCTCGACGTGCTGCGCGACGAACGGGCGGTCGATTCGGCAGCGGATTTCGCTGCGCTGGCTCGACTGCCGGGCATCGAGCGCATCGACGGCGCGGCCTGCCGTGCGATCGGCGGCGGCCTGCGCGAACCGGCGTTGCGCGATGGCATCTGGCGCACGCTGATGCTGCGCGTGCGGCCGCAGGTGAGCGAAGCGCAGGTCGCGTCGCTGGAGCACGAATTGCTGCAGATGCCCGCGTTCATGCGTGGCATCCGCAACTGGCGCCTGAGCCGGATCGTGACGCCCGGCGCATGGACGCACGTATGGCAACAGGAATTCGCGCAGGTCGGCGATCTGCTCGGCGAATACCTGATGCATCCGTATCACTGGGGCTGGGTCGACCGCCGGTTCGACGCCGAAAGCCCCGACTGGACGGTCGACGCGATCTCGCATGCGTTCTGTCCGCTCGCGTCGAGCCTGCTGGCCGACACGGCGGCGTGACGCGCGGCGCACTGCGCAACGAGCCAGCCCAAAATCCTGGAGACACGAAAATGCGAGCCCTTCTGATCGACCGAGTCGGCCATTCCGACGCTTTCCGGCTGGCCGACGTTCCCGCACCGAAACCGGGCCCCGGCGACGTGCTGATCCGCGTTGCATACGCGGGCGTCAATCCCGCCGACTGGAAATGCCGCGAAGGTTATCTCGGCGCGTTCATGCAGTACACGTTTCCGTTCGTGATCGGTTTCGATGCGGCGGGTGTGGTCGAAGCGGTCGGCGACGGCGTCGACGGCTTCGCGCCCGGCATGCGCGTGTTTGCGCAGACCGACGTTGGCGCGGGGCGCTGGGGCGCGTATGCGGAGTACGTCGCGGTGCGCCACGACTCGGTCGTGCGCCTGCCCGACGCGGTGAGCTTCGCGGAAGCGGCCGCCACGCCGACGCCCGCGCTGGCCGCATGGGCCGGCCTGTTCGACGACGGCGGGCTGCGCGCGGGGCAGACCGTGCTGGTGCACGGCGGCGCGGGCGCGGTCGGCACGTTTGCGATCCAGCTGGCTGTGCAGGCCGGTGCGCATGTCGCGGCGACGTGTTCCGCGCGCAACCGCGACACGGTCGAATCGCTGGGCGCGGCCGCGAGCATCGACTACCGCGCGCAGGACATCGCGGCAGCGGTGCGTGCATGGGCGCCCTGCGGCGTCGATCTCGTGCTCGACGCGGTCGGCGGCGACACGTTGCCCGACGCACTCGACCTGCTCGCGCCGGGCGGCACGCTGGTGAACATCATGACGCTCGCGGCCGGCGACGCCGAGCGGTTGGCCGCGACGGGTGCTGAAGCCGCGCGGCGCGGGCTGCGCACCGCGATGACCTACAGCCGGATGCCGAGCGGCAACACGCTCGCGTCGATTGCCGAACGCCTCGGCCGGCGCGCGTTGCGCGTGCCGCGCTTCGACAGTTTCCCGCTCGAACAGGCGGCACGGGCGCTCGATCTCGTTCAAACGGGCGAGGCGAAAACCAAGCTCGTGCTGCACGTTGCGGATATCGCCGGCTGAATGGCCCGCACTCAAATCACAGGAGACAAAATGACCGACACCCGAGCCCCGATCCTGGCCGGCAAGTGCGCGCTCGTGACGGGCGCGAGCCGCGGCATCGGCCGCGCGATCGCGCAGCGCCTCGCGTCCGAAGGCGCGACCGTCGTCGTCACAGCGCGCAGCCTTACGCAATCGGCCGGCACCGCCGGCACGCTCGCCGAAACGGTCGCGCTGATCGAACAGGCCGGCGGTCGCGCGATCGCGCTTGCGGCCGACCTGTCGAACGCGGCCGAGCGCGATGCACTCGTCGGGCGCGCGGTCGATGCGGCCGGCGGCCTCGACATCCTCGTCAACAACGCGGGCGTGGCCGACTACGCATGCGTCGACGCGATGCCGATGACGATGTTCGACACGACGATCGAACACTACCTGCGCATTCCGTTCGCACTGGCGCAGGCCGCGATCCCGCTGATGCGTGCACGCGGCGCCGGCTGGATAGTCAACATCGGTTCGGTGACGGCGCTGCCGCCGCTGCGGCCGTTCGACGATTTCTCGCGGGTGGGCGGCGCGACCGTCTATGCGGCGGTGAAGGCTGCGCTGTCGCGCTTCACGCAGGGGCTCGCGGCCGAACTCGAAGCGGACGGCATCGCGGTGAATCTCGTCGCGCCGAGCACGGCGATCCGCACGCCCGGCGCCGCGCGCTACATCCCCGAAGGTTATCCGACCGAGGACGTCGCGTATCTCGCCGAAACCGCTCTCGCGCTGTGCAGCCTGCCGGCGCGCGAACGCACGGGCCTCGTCACGCACAGCCTGCATTTCCCGCTCGCGCAGCAACTCGCGGTGCGTTCGCTCGACGGCCGCACGCCGCTGCCGCCGCCCGTGATTCCCGCGTACGCGCATCCCCACATCGACCCGACAGGATTCTGATATGACGAAATCGATTCGTTTCGACGGCGGCACCGCCGTGATCACCGGCGCGGCCAGCGGCATCGGCAGTGGGCTTGCGCGCCATGCGGCCGCACTCGGCATGCGCGTCGTGCTGGCCGATCTCGATCCGGCGAAGCTCGACGCGTTCGCCGCGACGCTCGATGCCGACGTGTTGTGCGTGCCGACCGACGTCAGCCGGCCGGAAGCCGTCGACGCGCTGGCCGACGCCACATGGCGGCGCTTCGGCGGCGTCGATCTGCTGTTCAACAACGCGGGCGTGATGGCGACCGGCTTCAGTTGGGAAATCACGCCGGAACGCTTCGAGCGCAGCTTCGCGATCAACGTGCACGGCGTGCTGAACGGGATCCGCAGCTTCGTGCCGCGGATGCTCGAACGCAACGTGCCGGCGCGCGTCGTGAATACCGCGTCGGTCGGCGGCTTCCTGCCGAGCCCGCTGATGTCGCCTTATTCGGCGACGAAATTCGCGGTGGTCGCGCTCACCGAATCGCTGTACGGCGAACTGAAGATGCTCGGCGCGCCGGTCAGCGTGTCGCTGCTCGCGCCGGGCCCCGTGCAGTCGGACATCTTCAACGATCCGTTCGGCGCCGTGCACGACCGGCCCGAGGTGCGCGGCTTCGTCGACACGATGCGCTCGATGCTGAGCGCGCACGGGCTCACGCCCGACGCGTTCGCCGAGCGGGTGTTCGACGGCATCCGCGAAGGGCGTTACTGGCTGATTCCGCAGCCGGAGACGATCGACGGCGCGCTGCAGCGGCGCACCGATGACATCCTCGCCGCACGCGATCCGTCGCTGCCGTCGTTCTGAGGGCCGGGCGCGGCAGCGGCGACCGGCGTGTGGCGCTTACATACGGGTGCCGGCGTGCGCGCGGCCGCTCGGGTCGCCGCCGCGATCGGGCGGCGTATTGTTCTGATCGATCTTCGCGAGCACGAAGCCGGCGGACGGCAGCGCGGCGGGCGAACGATGCGTCGCCTGCGCGACTGCATCGCGTGGCGATGCGGCGGGAAAACCGGAAGACGTAACGCCCGGTTGAGCGAACGCCGAAAGGGAGGCGGCCACCAGGGCGGCGGCGACGATCGCGTGCGTGTTCATGTTGGCTCCTTCACGACTGACTGCGGGACAACGTAATCAGTCTAGGGCGCGAAACTTAACGCGACGTGAAGGAGCGGCGGCGCGCGGATTACCGGATGTTCCCGCGCGCCGCGACGCTCATGCCGATGCCGACACCAGCTTGCAGAAGTTCTCGAGATCGACGTTGCCGCCGCTGATCACCACGCCGACGCGCTTGCCCTGCAGCTGGTCCTTCATCCGTCGCACCGCGGCGAACGACAGGCAGCCGGTCGGCTCGACGACAATCTTCATACGAGTCGCGAAGAAGCGCATGCAGTCGATCAATTCCGCGTCCGTCGCGGTCAGGATGTCGTCGACGTCGCGGCGGATGATCGGGAACGTCAGGTTGCCGAGATGCTGCGTCTGCGCGCCGTCGGCGATCGTGCGCGGCGTGTCGATATGCACGATCGCGCCGGACCGGAACGATTGCTGGCCGTCGTTGCCGGCTTCGGGTTCGACGCCGTACAACGTTGCGCGCGGCGACAGCGCACGCGTGGCGAGCGCGGTGCCCGACAGCAGCCCGCCGCCGCCGAGCGGTGCGAATACCGCGTCGAGCGGGCCGACTTCGTCGAACAGTTCCTTGGCCGCCGTGCCCTGGCCGGCGATCACGTCTGCGTGGTCGTAGGGCGGGATCAGCGTGAGCCCGTGCTTCGCCGCCAGATCGCGCCCGATCTGCTCGCGATCCTCGGTGTAGCGGTCGTAGGTCACGACGTTGCCGCCGTAACCGCGCGTTGCGTCCATCTTCGCGACCGGCGCATCCTGCGGCATCACGATCGTTGCCGGGATGCCGAGAATGCGTGCCGACAGCGCGATCGCCTGCGCATGGTTGCCGGACGAGAACGCGACGACGCCATGGCGGCGCTGCTCCGCATCGAAGCGCGACAGCGCGTTGAATGCGCCGCGAAACTTGAAGGCGCCCATGCGCTGCAGGTTCTCGCACTTGAAGAACACCTGCGCGCCGAGCGCTTCGTCGATCGTCCGCGACGTCATCACGGGCGTGCGGTGGGCATGGCCTGCGAGCCGGGCCGCGGCGGCGGCAACGTCGTCGTACGTAGGCAGAGTCGGAGAGTTCATGATGGTTCGAGGGTCGGAAAGATCAGTCAACAGGAAAGCAGCGCGCACGACGCGCACGCGTCATTTCGCATCGTTGTACACCGTCGCGCGCGATACGCCGAGATGCTGCGACACGATTTCCATCGCGCGGCGCACCTCGAGGAAGCCGTCGGTCTTCAGCGCCTGCATCAGCTCGCGGCGCTGGTCGGTCTTCAGTTCGCGCGGTGTCGTCGCGAGGCGCGACGCGAACGCGTCGATGCGTTGCCGGATCGCGTCCGCGCCGGCCGGGTCGAGCGTTTCGGCGACGGTTTCGCCATCCGTGGCGCAGAACTGGTTCAGCATGCCCTGGAAGCCGCGGAACAGCGTGACGTCGGCATTCAGGCACAGCGCGGCCACGTAGCGCCCGGTCGAATCCTTGATGCCGATCGACGTGCTTTTCGCGGTGCGGCCGTCGGCGAAACGGTTCGGGTAGTTCGCGAGCACTTGCGGGAAATCGTCGTCGGCGATGCGGGCGAGGCCGAGCTCGGTCGCGGGATCGCCGACCGCGCGTCCGGACAGGTTGTTGTGGATCGCGAGGATCGCGTGCTGCGGCGTGCGCAGGTCGTGGACCACGACCTCGGTGAATGGCGCGAACATCTCGCCGAGCCCTTCGGCGATGCGCTGCACCTGTTCGATCAGCGACGCCTGCTCCGACAGCGCTTTGTTCCGGGTGGTGGTCATGGTGTATTTGCGTTCAGTGAGGCGGGTGGTTCTGCGTCGATGCAATGGGCGCCGGAAACGGTCATCCGGCGAGTGCGTCGCCGTCCACCGCTTCCGGCCGCGTGATGTCGGCCAGCAACGGGCGCGCGATCCGCACGTAGTCGGCTGCGTCGAGCACGACCGAGCGGTCGAGGCGGCCTGCGTTGAATGCGATCTCGGCATTGCGTTCGACCAGCGCGGGGTCGACGACGAGCGTCACGTTGGCGTCGAACACGAACGGCGGCACGGCGCCCATCACGCAGCGCGTGACGGCGGCTGCGAGGTCGGGAGAAGCGAGCGTTGCCTTGCGGCGGCCGACGGCATCGGCGACCTTGCGGAAGTCGATCTTCAGGTGGCCGGGGATGACGGCGAGCGCGGTTGTGTCGCCGCCGTCCTTGAATGTGCAGAGCATCGCTTTCGCGCCCTGTTCGGGGCGCGTGCCGCGGATCGCGGCGATGACGTCGGATTTACCTTCCGCCGGATGCTCCAGCACGCGGAAGCGTGCGCCGGAGGTGGTCAGCAGGTCGCAAAGCGTGTCGAAAACGGGGTAGGCGTTCATGTCGCTCCGGGGAGGCTGGGCCGGGGAATCGCCGCGCGCACGGGATGAAGCGTATGCCGCGAGGTGGTCGATGGATTGTCCAATTATAGACGTTTTGTCATGGCGGGTGGAAGTGTGGGTTGTCACGGGGTGGCGGCCGTGGTCATCGGGAAAAGGGGATCGAAGAAACGGATCTTTGCGCAATGGTGCGGAACGCGGAGCGAACGGCCGGCGTTCAGCCAGGCAGCGTCGTTAACCGACGCTTCCGGATTGGCGGCAATCTGGCAATATGCTCCGACAGACCTCAGATACGGCACCCCATGCACATCGCGATCCTGACCTTCCAGGGCTTCAACGAACTCGATTCCCTCATTGCACTTGGCGTGCTCAATCGAATCAAGAAGCCCGACTGGCGGGTAACGCTCTCATGCCCGGAGCATTCCGTCACATCGATGAATGGTGTGACTGTCCACGCGCAGTCAACGTTGGCCGACGCCTGCACGGCGGATGCCGTCATCGTCGGGAGCGGCATTCAAACCCGGGAGATCGTCAACGACGCGGCACTGATGGCGCAGATCAAGCTCGATCCTGCCCGGCAACTTATTGGCGCGCAGTGTTCGGGCACGTTGGTTCTGGCAAAGCTGGGTCTCCTCGGCGGAGTCCCGGCCTGCACGGACCTGACGACCAAACCCTGGGTAGTCGAGGCGGGCGTTGAAGTCCTCAATCAGCCGTTCTTCGCTCAAGGCAACGTTGCAACCGCGGGTGGCTGCTTTGCTTCGCAGTATCTGGCCGCATGGATCATTGCGCGCATGGAAGGTGAAGAAGCCGCGCAGAGCGCACTCCACTACGTTGCGCCAGTCGGAGAGAAGGAAGCGTATGTTTCTCGCGCGATGACGAACATCACGCCTTACTTGCCGTAACTCAGTAAAAAATGGCACTGCCTCCGTCGCGGAGCGACGACGTTTGATCGGCGTCTTCAATGGAGGGATCCGTCCTCCGCATTCGGGACGTGCAGGCCAAAAGCTATCGTCGACAACATCGCAATGAGAAGAAAAATGATCGCCATCGACGTCGCGTGGAAGCACGCTTTTGAGTCAGAGCCGGTCCGTCTCGTTTCGATGCTTGACCGTGATCGTTATGAGGTGCGCAAGCTCGAGTTCTTTCGCGATGGCCGAGTGGGGTTTGCCGACGAAACGAGGTCGTCGCAGGGGACGGCGCTAGGAACCGTTCCGGTGCCCTCGCTGGTCGAGATCAACGAGGATCCGGAATTCGACGCACGAGAGATCACGTTGGAGTTGTTCGACACGTTATGGTCATGCCACGTGGCACCTATCGACAACCTCGACCAGGTTTGACCAGAAGCGGCCAGCTGATGACCTCGGCCAGATTACGATCAATTGGTTTGCCGCTGCACCGTGATGCAAGCGCAGCTCGTTAGCCCGTTCAACTGCCAGCCCGAACCATTCTGATGTCGCTACCGCTCATATTTCTACCGGCGATGCCGTGTGATGGTCGCATGTATGCCGACCAGATCGAAGCGCTCAAGGACCTCGCTTCACCGACAGTGAAGATATTGGCGCATGCAACCTTCGCCGAGAGTGCCGAGAAGCTCCTGACATCCACGAGCGGCGCGTTCATTCTCGTTGGTACGGCATATGGCGGGTGCCTCGCGATGGAAGTGCTCGCGAGAGCGCCAGAGCGCGTCCGTGGACTCTGGCTGATGAACTGTCAGCCGGGCATTCATCCGAACCCGGATGCCGCTCGTGCGACTAGCCGGAAAATTCGCGCTGGAGAGTACGAGCGCGTCATTGCGGAGTTTGCCGAGAATGCAATCCCGGCTGACGACCGCTCATCACGGGCTGCGTTCATCCAGATGGCTCGCGATGCTGGGGCGGATTTGTTTGCCCGTCAATCCGACTCGACGCTGACACGTTCGGATCATTGGTCGACCCTGGCATCGAGCCAGGTCCCCACGTTGCTCATATGGGGCGCTGCGGACCGCTTCGTACCGGTTGACGTTGGCCGCCGCATCGCCGGCGTGATGCCACATGCCCGTTTCGAATCAATAGACGGATGCGGCCATTTCCCGACCTTGGAGCGGCCCGCGCTATGCACGGCGATCGCGCGCGAATGGTTGATGGAGTCGGTGCTCGGTTGAAGCGTGCATGAGAGGTGGCCCCATGCCCGACTGCGCGGGGCGGTGCTCGGCCAGGAACGATCATCCGACGCAAGCAAGTAATTGACGACGATCTGGTGTTGACCGAAGAGCCCGTGATCGGTGAAATGATGTCCGATCTCGCAACTAGTAAAACAACTCCTTGAGAATTATGACCGCGATAGCGCTTCTAAACGTAGAAAACGATCCTCATATCGTCGCAGATAGTCTTTTGTCCGTAGATGGTCCAGCTCCTGAAAATAGGAAGAAGATCTGGCTCCCCGCCGTAGGCATAGTACAGTCGGAATGGGGGCGCGACGGTCGTACTTGGCATGTCGGTCGGCTAGGTAGGAAGATGTTTGCTCTCCCCAACCACTCCGGGATACTTTGTTTTGCTGGAGACGGATCGTCCGCATATCGTTTCTGGGCGGCGTTATCGGATAAATGGGCGACTGCGAGTGGTTACGACCCACTTGTGCGAGTCAGCCAAGAGATGCTTCAAGACGTATTTCGCGAGAATTCGGAAGATATTCGCAAGATTTCAATTTTTGGCGCCTTGATTGATTTGTGTGGGAATCGCACCGCTATTTTTCATAATTTTGAATTGAAAATAGAAACGAAACAATTCGGCACATGTTATATTGCTGGGTCAGGAGCCCGGCTGGTGGAGCAAATAATTCGCCGTGTGGATCAAAATCTAACTAACAGCAGAGGATGGCCGGAGCAGTACCCAATTTCTGCAACGGAAGATCTCGCCGAACACATATCATGCGAGATGCTGCATGCGGAAGGTAGTTTCTCTAACGGAATTTTACCCGGCACGCCTCTTGATCTGCGCTGTGGCGGATATTACGATTGGATTAAAATTTATCCAGATGGAATTCGTCCCATGCGCCCACGGATTGATCTATCTGTTGCCGTGGAGAAGGATGAGCTTATTATATATCGAGCATATTTTTTTGAGCATCAGCAGCTTATGCTGCATACCAAAACAAATTCTCAACGAATTTGCACGTCGGTTGTGAATATGGGGATGGAGTTCTCTCCTATAAAAATACCCCAGAGTTGGGGGGGAGGGTACGAAATATTATTCGATGAGACTTGGGGAACCTCCATTCCATCATTCTTTTTTGGTCACCACTACGAGGATGATGTATTTAGAAACCAGCTTTTTGGTAGAATGAATGCGGAAATAATTGAGAAGGATTTTTCGCCGCCGCTCGAGGTTAATCGAATTCGTGTGATCGTTAAGGTCGGGTCATCCACGGCAATTCAAAAGCGTTTCATTACCAAGAGAGGTTCCGGAGGAGATGGGGTGCTTTCTTGTGTCAACGGAAAGCTTTCTCTCTGGCTTAGTCCTCGGCTTCTTGAAATGACGGTCAAGACGGCCAGGTTTGGCGGGGACGGCGGTGCGACAGATAAATCGGAAAATATCCTCGCCGAGTAGCGTCTGACTGGATCTAGCAAGGCGCGTCCTTGACTCATTTGGCATAAAGTGAATTAGTTACTATGCCTGCCGACACCGGTGTTAGCGCCTTGTTCCATGACAGTGTCTAATCTTGATGTTCTGCAACGACCGTAACGGCCCGTTCAATGATATCCAGAGAAAGCCACGAAGAACAAAAAAATCAGGCCGACAACGCGCAATGGACCGCGCACCATCGGCCTGCTGAGGAACACAAGACGAACCTTCGATAAAAGCAATCGAGCCGCGCGACCACATCCGCGCGGCTCGCCACCACCACAACCTACCCGCGCACCGCCTTCACGACATACTGACTCGTCGGCACCACATCGATCTTGTCGAAGTCGATAAACCGTCCGCAGCTATCCATCATCTCGGCCACATTGCGCTGAAACTTCTCCTCGTCACCGACCGCATCGAAGAACGCATGCGGATCGGTCATCGCCGCAGCCGGAAAACACTCCTCGACGATCGCGTCATACCCGGGCGCCGCATGCGTGAGCGCACGCACGACGACGTTCTGCACGTACAGAAAATTATCCTGCGTATCGATTGCCACACGCGTGTGATGCCCGTGCCACACATCGAGCCACGCTTCGTGCGTAAGGCGCGGCGGCCGCTTCAGGAACGCGAGCTGCGAGAAGCCGGCCGTACGCTCGCCCGGCCGCGCCGGGAAGCGCGTGTTCGGAATCGGCTGCGACTCGGTGACGAGATACGCGGCCATGTGCGGGACGATCGCGCGCACTGCCTCGTCGAACGGCTGGCGAAACATCGCGTTCGCGCTGTCGACCCACACCGCGACGATCCCGTCGATGCCCGGGTGCGTGTTGGTCTGCTTCAGGCCGGCGGCCGGCGCGACATCGGCGTCGGCGACGTTCACCTGCACGCCGTGCGCGCCGAGCGACAGCAGCTTGTCGGCGAGCTGCGCGCGCACCGTGCGGCTCCACTGATCGGGCGCGGCCTGTGCGTCGCGCCACAACACGTAAATGACTTTCTCCATTGCTCCGGCTCCAGAAGGGAATGACGGGATCGGCGGCGCTGCCGCCGGGGTTCAGGACGCGGTTTCGGTCGATCCGGCCGCCTGGTGCGCGACCGGCGCGAACCGGTTCGCGGTCAGCGTGAACGACGGCGGGATCGGCGACGTGACGGTTTCGAACAGCCGCTCGTGACGCGTCGCGTGAATGCGCCACACGCCGTCGCGCTTCACGTACTGGTCGTCGTAGAACGCGGTGCCGTGCAGCAGGTAGTTGTCCTCGAGATTGATCGCGTGATCCTCGAGAAACCACACGCCGCACGCGTGATCGGCGGACACCAGCGTGAGTTCCGGGTGATGGCCGTGATGCATCGTCAGGAAGGTCGGCTTGCCGATCAGCTCACGCAGGCTCGACACGAACGTTTCGCGGCCGTCGTACGCGTAACGGCCGCCGTACAGCCGCGCCTCGCAATCCTCGGTCAGGCAATCCGCGAGCAGCGACCAGTCGTGCGTGTCGACCGCGCGGAAATACCGGTATTTCAGCTGTCGGATCTGCTCGTATTCATGGAGCGTGCGGGTCGTGTCGTCCATCGCCGTGTCTCGTGGTGGTGTCGTTCGATGGTAGGAACGAAGCCGCCTGCATCACATCGTCTGTTCGGACGAAAGCCGCTGGCGCATGCAGCCGGCGTTTCGACGATACATCGCCCGTTTAATCCGAACGGGTGATGGCCGGCGATTCGTGCGGCTGTAACGTGGCATCGACGCGGCCTTCGAACCGCGCCGGCACCGAACAAGGAGACGGGATGACCCTCATCGAATCGCTGGAAACGCGCGTGCGCAGGCTGGAGGACGCCGATGCGATCCGCCGGCTGAAGGCGCGCTACTTCACGTGCTGCGACCGCAAGGACCCGCAAGGAATGCGCGACTGCTTCGTGCCGGGTCGCGTGCATATCGACTACGGCCGGATCGGCACGTTCGACACGCGCGACGCGCTCGTGGATGTATTCGAACAACTCGGCTGCCATCCGCACATCGTCGAGATGCACCACGGCGTGAATCCCGACATCGCCGTGCTCGACGACACGCATGCGCGCGGCACGTGGGGCCTGCACTACCAGATGATCGATACGAACGCGCGCACGCTCACGCAGCTCGGCGCGTATTACGACGACGAATACCGGAAGGTCGACGGCGAATGGAAGATCGCGGCCACGCGCTGCGTCGTCACGTCGACGCTGTCGGCCAGCTACGAAGGCGACGCATCGGGCGTGCTGTTCGCCGGCGCGCAGCCGCCGGCCGCCTGACGCACGCCATCGCCACGCGCGTGGCGGACATTCCACTGGAGACATCGAACATGACACAGAACCACGAGACGCCGGTCGCCGTCGTGACGGGCGCTTCGCGCGGCGCGGGCAAAGGCATCGCGCGCGCGCTCGGCGCGGCCGGCATGACCGTCTACGTGACGGGCCGCTCGCAGCACGAAGGCGATGCGCCGCTGCCCGGCACGATTCACGAGACCGCGCGCGAGATCGACGCGCTCGGCGGCCGCGGGATCGCGGTGGCGTGCGACCACGCGGACGACGCACAGGTGAAGGCGCTGTTCGAGCGCGTCGAACGCGAAAGCGGGCGGCTCGACATCCTCGTCAACAACGCGACCTACCTGCACGACCAGCTGATCCTGCCGGGCCCGTTCTGGGAGAAGTCGCTCGATCTCGTGAACATCCTCGACGTCGGGCTGCGTTCGGCCTACGTCGCGAGCTGGCATGCGGCGGCGCTGATGGCGAAGCGCCGCAGCGGGCTGATCGCGTTCACGTCGTCGTTCGGCGCGAGCTGCTACATGCACGGCGCGGCGTACGGTGCGCAGAAATCCGGCGTCGACAAGTTCGCGAAGGACATGGCCGTCGACCTGAAGCCGTTCGACGTCGCGGCCGTGTCGATCTGGATGGGTCCGCTGCGCACGGAGCGCACGACGCGCGTGTGGGACGAGCATCCGGACCTCTACAAGGAATTCTCGCTCGTCGCCGAAAGCCCAGAGTTCACGGGCCGCGTGATTCACGCGATCCACGGCGATCCGCAGCGCATGGCGCTGTCGGGGCAGGTGCTCGTCGGCGCGGAAGCGGCGCTGCAGTACGGCATCGCCGATCTCGACGGCAAGCAGCCGCCGTCGTACCGCGAGCTGCTCGGCGGGCCCGTGCAGGCGCATCCGGCAATCGTCGCTTAAGGGGCGCGCATGGGCATCCTGAAGGGCAAGGTCGCGCTGGTGACGGGCGCGGGGCAGGGCGTCGGCCAGGGTGTCGCGCACGCGCTCGCGGCCGAGGGCGCACACGTCGCGGTGGTCGGTCGCACGCGCGACAAGCTGCTTACGACCTGCGACGCGATCCGCGCACGCGGCGGCGTTGCGGCGCCGTTCGTGTGCGACGTGATGGACGCCGCGCAGATCGCGCATTGCGTCGACGCGGTGGTCGAGCGGTTCGACGGCGTGCAGATCCTGATCAACAACGCGCAGGTCGTGCCGCTCGGCCGCCTGCTCGACGTGACCGACGAGGATTTTCTGGCGGGACTCGAATCGGGGCCGATGGCGACGCTGCGGATGATGCGCGCGTGTCATCCGCATCTGAAGGGCGACGGCGTGATCGTCAATTTCGCATCGTCGGCCGCGGTGCGCTGGGATGCGTCAGGGTACGGCGCGTACGCGGCGACCAAGGAGGCGATTCGTGCGCTGACGCGTGCGGCCGCGTGCGAATGGGGTGCGGACGGCATTCGCGTCAACGCGGTCGCGCCGCATGCATTGTCGCCGGGCCTGAAAGGCTGGGTCGATGCGAATCCGCAGGAAGCCGCCGCGTTTTTCCGCACGATTCCGCTCGGCCGCGTGGGCGACTGCGAGCAGGACATCGGCCGCGCGATCGTGTTTCTCGCGAGCCGCGATGCCGCATACCTGACGGGCGCAACGCTGCCGCTCGACGGCGGGCAGGCTTACTGGGGCTGACGGCGGGGCTGACGGCGCGCGGCGTGTGCCGCGTGCCAATCACGAATTCGGCTCGCACGCGCATGCCTGCGCGCGGCGGCCGGCAAACCGGAATCGAAGAGAGGACGACATGGGTCGACTGGAAGGAAAAGTAGCGATCGTCACGGGCGGTGCGCGTGGCATGGGCGCGGCAACGTGCAGGCTGTTCGTCGAAGAAGGCGCGCGCGTCGTGATCGGCGACGTGCTCGACGCGGAAGGCGAAGCGCTCGCGCGCGAGCTCGGCGATGCGGCGCGTTTCATGCGCCTCGATGTGGCCGACGAAGCGCACTGGGTGCGCGTGGCCGAAGCGACGGTCGAACAGTTCGGCCGCATCGACGTGCTCGTCAACAATGCGGCCGTGCTGACGTTCGGCGGCATCACCGAGCTGTCGAAGCGCGATTTCGAACGCGCGGTGTCGATCAATCTCGTCGGCACGTTCGTCGGTATCCGCACGATCGCGCCGCGCATGATCGAGCGGAAGAGCGGGTCGATCGTCAACATCTCGTCGGTGGACGGCCTGCGCGGCGTGAACGCGCTTGCCGCGTACGTGTCGAGCAAGTGGGGCGTGCGCGGGCTGACGAAGGTCGCCGCGCTCGAACTCGGTCACCAGGGCGTGCGCGTGAATTCGATTCATCCGGGCGGCGTGAACACCGTGATGTCGAACCCGACGGGTGCGCCGCTCGAGGAGATCAACAAGCATTATGCGAACGTGCCGCTGCAGCGTGTCGGCCTGCCCGACGAGATCGCACGTGCAACGTTGTTCCTCGCGAGCGACGAAGCGTCGTATTGCAACGGCGCCGAACTGGCCGTCGACGGCGGGATGGCGGCAGGCGCGTATTACCCCGGATTGCCGGGCGCGCCGTTTTGAGCAGGGGCGTACATCAAGCATTCGACCCGGATGTTTGTGTACGCAACCTAATTCAGGGTTTGCCTGAGTAGCGAAAACACGAATTCGCCGGACGCGCATGCGCGATCGTCATGCATGCGTCCGGCGAGCCGAATTGACTGCTTCCCCGAAACCATTGCCGGATGGACGTTCCGGCCGTTTCGTCCCCGAAAGCGGACGCGTCGACGCCGTCGACATGACGTGCCGGCAACGCATGTGCCGGCACGTCGTCACAGTTGTTTCTTGTTGCAACGCAACGCCCGAGCAATATCGGCGATGGTATGCTGGCCGGCATGGAAGTTGTAAGGCAGGTTGCATGCATGGCGAAACTCGCGTTCGCATCTTCTAACGAGACATCACATCCTCTCGCCCGCATCGCGGCATCGACACGCGCACAGCTCGCGTGTACCGCGCTGCGCGTTGCTGCGTCCTGCGCTCCAATCGCATTCCCCATCTGGCGGGTTCACCCCGCATTCCCCATCCCCGCCCAATAATCTGGAGACATCCTCATGTCGCAAAACAATCTGGCCGAAGCGACAACACACGGCCCGCTGATCGCTCCTCCGGCTTTCGTCAAACATCGCAAGCTGATCGACTGGGTGTCGCGCATCGCGGCGCTCACGGAGCCCGCGCGCATCGTATGGTGCGACGGTTCGCAGGAAGAAAACGATGCGCTGTGCCAGGCGATGGTCGACCAGGGCACGCTCACGCGCCTGAACCCGGCGAAGCGCCCGAACTCGTATCTCGCGCAATCCGATCCGTCGGACGTTGCACGCGTCGAGGATCGCACGTTCATCTGCTCGGCATCACGCGATGACGTCGGCCCGACCAACAACTGGATCGAGCCCGCCGAAATGCGCGAGACGCTCAACGGTCTGTTCCGCGGCTCGATGCGCGGCCGCACGCTGTATGTCGTGCCGTTCTCGATGGGCCCGCTCGGCTCGCCGATCGCGCACGTCGGCGTCGAACTGTCCGACAGCCCGTACGTCGCGGTGAACATGCGGATCATGACGCGCATGGGCCGCGACGTGTACGACGTGCTCGGCGAGGACGGCGAATTCGTGCCGTGCGTGCACAGCGTCGGCCATCCGCTCGAAGCGGGCCAGCAAGACGTGCCGTGGCCGTGCAACCCGGTCAAGTACATCGTGCATTTCCCCGAAACGCGCGAGATCTGGAGCTTCGGCTCGGGTTACGGCGGCAACGCGCTGCTCGGCAAGAAGTGCTTCGCGCTGCGCATCGCATCGACGATGGGCCGCGACCAGGGCTGGCTCGCCGAGCACATGCTGATCCTCGGCGTGACGTCGCCGGCCGGCAAGAAATATCACGTCGCGGCTGCGTTCCCGTCCGCGTGCGGCAAGACCAACTTCGCGATGCTGATTCCGCCGCAGGGCTTCAACGGCTGGAAGGTCACGACGATCGGCGACGACATCGCGTGGCTGAAGCCGGGCCGGGACGGCCGCCTGTATGCGATCAACCCGGAAGCCGGCTTCTTCGGCGTGGCGCCGGGCACCGGCGTGAAGACGAACCCGAACGCGATCTCGACGCTGACGGAAAACGTGATCTTCACGAACGTCGCGCTGACGGAAGACGGTGACGTGTGGTGGGAAGGGCTGACCGACACGCCGCCCGCGAAGCTGACCGACTGGCAAGGCAACCCGTGGACGCCGGAGATCGGCAAGGAAACGGGCCGCAAGGCCGCGCATCCGAATTCGCGCTTTACCGCACCGGCCGCGCAGTGTCCGTCGATCGACGGCGACTGGGAGAACCCGGCCGGCGTGCCGATCGATGCGTTCATCTTCGGCGGCCGCCGCTCGACGACGGTGCCGCTCGTGACCGAGGCGCGCGACTGGGTCGAGGGCGTGTACATGGCCGCGACGATGGGCTCGGAGACGACCGCCGCGGCGGTCGGCCAGCAAGGCATCGTGCGCCGCGATCCGTTCGCGATGCTGCCGTTCTGTGGCTATAACGTCAGCGATTATTTCGCGCACTGGCTGAAGCTCGGCAAGCAGCTCGAAGGCGCGGGCGCCGCGTTGCCGAAGATCTACTGCGTGAACTGGTTCCGCAAGGATGCGAACGGCAAGTTCGTGTGGCCGGGCTTCGGCGAGAACATGCGCGTGCTGAAGTGGATGCTCGATCGTCTCGAAGGCACCGGCGGTGGCGGCGAGCATGCGTTCGGCGTATCGCCCGCGTATGAGGATCTGCACTGGGACGGGCTCGATTTCACGCGCGAGCAGTTCGATGCGGTGACGTCGATGAACGCCGACGAATGGCGCGAGGAGCTGAAGCTGCATGCGGCGCTGTTCGACACGCTGAAGCTGCGCTTGCCGGCCGAAATGACCGACACGATGAAGAAGATCGAACAGCGCCTCGGCGCCTGACGATCCGCAGCGACGCATCGCCGCGTCAACCCTGACGTCCCGCCGCCGGCATGCATCGCCGGCGGCGGGACGTTTTCGCATCCGCGCCGCGTGTGCGCGGTTCGCTTACTGCGCGCTGCAATGCGCGACGACCTCGTCGACCGCGCGCTGCACGTCGCCGCGCCGGTAGCGCAGCAGCGCGCTATCGGCCGGATCGGGCTCGTACGACACGACATTGCCGCGCCCGGTGTAGATCGCCATGTCGGGCAACAGCGGATGCTCCTGGTCGAGCGACGGCACGGGTTGCGGGTTGCCGGCCGCGCGGAAGAATGCGGCGAAGTAGTCGGCGAAGCTGAGGTTCTCGTCGCCGACGAGGTAGGCCTTGCCCGCTTCGCCACGCTGAAGCGCACCCCAGATCGCTTCCGACAGCGATTGCGTCGAGATGAAGTTGCTGCCGCCGGCCGGCCCGTACACAGGCAGCCCCGCGAACTGGCCCCGCGCATAACCCGTGTACGCGGCGAACATCTCGTTGCGCAGCCCCGGTACCGACCCGACGACGAACGGCGCATTGACGCTGCACACCGTGAATGACGGCGTCGCGAGTGCACGTACGCGTTCGTCGGCGAGATGGCGCGAGCGCACGTACGGCACGGTATCGACGAGCGCCGGTGCGACCTGCGGATAGAAGCTGCCGACGAGCACGGCGCGCTTCACGCCCGCGTCGCGCGCGAGCGCGAAGAAACGCGGCACCGCGTCGACGTTCGCGCGTTCCCAGTGCGCGGCTTCGTCGGTGCCGGGCGGCAGATGGCGGATGTCGTTGCCGGCCGCGAACACGATCGCGTCGAACGGCGCGAGATCGTCGCGCGTGAAGTTGCCGGCGACATAGTCGCGCAGCAGCACGTCGAACTGCGCGAGCGCGCTGCCGGCCGCGGGCGGCTTGCGCGCGGCGAGCGTGACGTGGTTGCCCTGCGCATGCAGGTGCAGCGCGGCGTGGCCGCCGATGAGGCCGGTGCCGCCGACGATCAGGATCTTCATGGTGTCTCCGGTGGCGGCGCAGGCGCGCCGCGAGAAATGAACGGATGAAGCCGCGCTGGTGCGCGGCTGTCGCTCAGAAATTGAAGCCGTTACCCGTGACGACGGGCATGTTGGTCCAGAATCCTTTCGGGTCGCGATACCAGCCGGCCGCCGCGAGCGCGCCGCCGTCGACGTGCAGCGTCGTGCCGGTGACCCACGCGGCGAGCGGGCTCGCGAGGTACAGCGCGGCACCCGCGATGTCGCCGGCCGCGCCGAAGCGCCCGAGCGGAATCCAGCGCGGGATGTGGTCATGGTGCTCGGCCGCGACCATCGCGCTGACGGGCACTTGCGGTGTCTCGGTGGTTTCTGGCGCGATCTGGTTGACGCGGATGCCGGTCGGCCCGAGTTCGAGCGCAAGGCTTTTCGTGAAGCCGGTGAGCGCGGCCTTGAACGATGCGTACACCGAACAGTTCGGAATCGCGCGGAAACCTTCGATCGACGATACGCCGACGATGCTGCTGCCCGCACCGCGCTTGCGCAGCAACGGCAGCATCGCGCGCGTGACAACGAACACCTGGCGCAGGTTCACGTCGAACAGCCGCGCGATGTCGTCGTCGGTGTAGTCGTCGAACGGTTTCGCGATCTGCAGGAAATCGCCGACGTTGTTGACGAGCACGTCGAGGCCGCCGAAGCGCGCGTCGACCGTCCGCGCGAACGCATCGACCTCGTCGCGGCGCGTGACGTCCACGGTGCCGACGAGCGCGTCGACGCCCGCCGCTTCGAGCGCCTGCCGCACGTCCTGCGCGCGGGCCGCGTCGATCTCGGCCACGGCGACACGCGCGCCCGCCGCGCCGAATGCTTCCGCACACGCACGGCCGATGCCCGCGCCGCCGCCCGTGACCAGCACGGTCTTGCCGGTGAATGAAATCATCGATGCACTCCTTCGAATGGAAAAGCGTTGCGCCGCGTCACAGCGACGACACCAGTTGCGCGTTGTCGATCCGCAGTTCCGCGCCGTTCACGAAGCGCGATTCGTCGGAGGCGAGGAACAGCACGAGATTCGCGACGTCCTGCGGGTCGCACATGCGCGCCATCGGGTCGCTGCCGATGCCGAGCGCGGCCGGGTCGAGGTCGGGCATCAGCGCCTGCGTCATCGGCGTCCAGATCCCGTCCGGGTGGATCGAGTTGCAGCGGATCCGGTAGCCGCTGCGCTTGCAGTGCACGGCGACGCTGCGCGCGAGCGCCGTCACCGCGCCTTTCGAGCCGGTGTACGCGCACATCATCGGCAGCCCGCCGAGCGCGGCGACCGACGACATCATCACGATCGAGCCCGGCGTGTCGTTGCCCTTCATCGCGCCGATCGCGTACTTGCAGCCGAGGAAATAACCGTCCGCATTGGTGCGCATCACACGCCGCCACGTGTCGAGGCTCGTCTCCTCGATCGAGCCGACCGGGCAGATCGCCGCGTTGTTGACGAGCACGTCGAGGCGGCCGAAGCGGTCGAGCGTTGCTGCGAGCGCATGCCGCCAGCCGTCTTCGTCGGCGATGTCGTGGCGCACGAACAGCGCCGCGTCGCCGATCTCGCGCGCGAGCGCACGGCCTGCGTCCTCGTCGATGTCGGTCAGCACGACGCGCGCGCCTTCGGCGGCGAGCAGCAGCGCATCCGCGCGGCCGACGCCGCTTGCCGCGCCGGTGATCAGCGCGACCTTGTTTGCGACTCGATTCATGGTCGGTCGATGTCCTGTGAAGTTGAAAGAAGGCGGGCGCTCATGCGGCGCCCGGTGCACGGCCGGCCTTGACCGCATCGAGCGCGGCCGCGCCGTAGATCTGCGCGATCGTGTCGTCGACGCGCGGGTTCGTGCGCAGCTCGTGACCGCCGTCGACCGCGAAGCTCTGGCCGGTCACCCAGCCCGACTCGGGGCCCGCGAGATAGCGCACTGCGTGCGCGATCGCTTCGGGTTCGCCGAGCGTGCCGAGCGGGATCTGTTCGAGAAAGCTGTCGACCAGTGCGCGGTTGTCGAACATCGGCGCGGTCGCTTCGGAGCGTGTGAGGCCCGGGCGCACCGCGTTCACGCGGATCTTCGCGCCGGCCAGTTCCTCGGCCGCGCCGCGCACGAGCGCTTCGAGCGCGGCCTTCGCGGTGCAGTACGCGGTCAGCCAGCGGAAATTGATCTGCGCGGCGGTCGACGAGATGCAGACGATCGCGCCGCCGCCGCTCGCGGCCAGCCGCGGCGCCGCATGGCGGATCGCGGCGAACGCGCTGTGCAGGTTCAGGTCGATCTCCGCGCGGAACGTGTCGGCGTCGTGCATCAGCAGCGGCCGGAACCCGGCGCCGCCGACCGTCGGCACGACGATGTCGAGGCGGCCGTCGAGCGCCCACGCACAGTCGAGCGCGGCCTGCAGGTCGGCTTCGTCGCACGCATCACCGGCGTGGATTGCGACGCGGCTGCCGGGCACCGCGTCGGTCAGGTGCCGTTGCGTGCGTTCGAGCGCGTCGCGGCGGCGGCCCATCAGCACGACGGCCGCGCCGTCGGCGACGAGCGCCTGCGCGCAGGCCGCGCCGATGCCGCCGGCGCCGCCCGTCACGAGCGCGGTGCGGCCGTCGAGGGGAAGGGAGGTGCGCATCGTTCAGCCCTCCAGCGGCAGGTCTTGCGCCCAGTCGACGTGCAGCGTGCGCGCGGCGAAGCGCCACGTGCCGCCGTCGAACACGCAGTGGTCGCGATAGCGCAGCCCCCAGTCGAGCTTGCGCTTCACGCCGTCGCGTACATACACGTGGCACGCGATGCCGTAGGTCTCGACGTCGGCTTCGCCGCCGTCGAGCGTGACGAGCTGGTTGTGCACGTGATGCTGGGTGGCCTCGTAGCGCTCGATCACGCGCATGCCGGCGACGATCGCATCGCGGTCGTCGAAGCGGAAGCCGGGGCCGGCAAGGGTTGCATCGGCGGTGAAGAGGCGGGTGAGTCGCGGCCAGTCGCGCCGGTCGACGGCTTGCGCGTAGCGGCACGCAAGTTCGTACAGCGCGTGGCGGGGATTCGAATCGGTCATGCGTTGCTCCCGTGGAAGAACGGAAAGAGTCGGCCGCGCCGCGCCGCGAATGCGGACGCGGCGGCATTGCGACGTCGACGCGCAGGTTCGCATCGGACCGGTCGCGATCCATCATCCATACGGAGCAGGGCGAGGCTCGGGGAAAACACCGGGGCCGGCGGCCGCGCGTTGCGCGATGGTGCGGCGCAGCGGCCGACGTACGGCATGGGTCTGACGATTGACTTGGCCTGTCGCGAAAGGCGTACGACGTGAAGTGTTCCCTCCACGCATGCAAATCCGTTGCCCGCGATGTTGCGACGCCGCATGCCGTATGACCTCCGCTCAGCGTTTGCCCCTAGTCGAAATGGACGATGGCTGGCGGCGGGGCGCTGGCTACCGTGCAGTCATCCGGTGCTGCAACAGAGGCGCACCGGACACGAACCGCACGAGCGGCCAACCGGAGGGGACGACGATCATGAGACTGACGACTCGCAAGCTGTGCGTATTGGCAATGGGCACGTTCGCTGCCATGGCGATGGCGCGATACGGAGCCGATCAGGTCCCGTCGCCGCCGTATGCGGCCGGCATCCTGCAATGCCGCTCGGTCGACCCGAATGGCCTGCCGACCGGTTGCGTGCCGATCGATCCGGTGCACTTCGGTTTCGCCGCGCTGCGCGGCATGTAACGCCGGCGCGGCCGCGCGCCGCTCGGGCCGGCAGCCGTCGCGTTGCGGCGGCACACGGACGGTTTTCGCCGGCGTCACGGCACAAGCGCCACGCGTCCGCGCGGCCGATCTGCCGGGCCGGCTCAACACTGTTCGACTTCAACCGCGCATCAGACGGCGCACGGCTTGCGTTCGCACCGCCGCGCGCTCGCAGCGGCAACGACGCGGCGACGCCAGCATCAGGCCGCGTGTCCGCAGGCCCGCACCACGCCCGCCGATTTCCTTCACGCTGACCCATTCCCCATGTCATCCGACCATTCCCTGACCCGCCCCCTGAACATCCGCGACGTGCATCGCTGGGACGCCGAACACGACGTCGTGATCGTCGGCTTCGGCGCGGCCGGCGCATGCGCGGCGATCGAAGCCGCGAGCGCCGGCGCCGACACGCTGATCGTCGAGCGCGCATCGAGCTACGGCGGCACGAGCGCGCTGTCGGGCGGCGAGATCTACCTCGGCGGCAGCGGCGGCACGCCTGCCCAGCGGCAGGCCGGCTTCGCCGACGACACCGAGGACCTGTACCGCTACCTGATGCTCGCGGGCGGCCGCGACGCCGACGAAGCGAAGGTGCGCCTCTACGCGAACGAAAGTCTTGCGCATCACGACTGGCTGGTCGCGCAGGGCCTCACGTACAAGAACACGTTCATCGCCGAGCGGATCGTCGAACCGGAAACCGACGACTGCCTGATCTGGTCGGGCAGCGAGGAGGCCTGGCCGTTCAACGAGGCCGCGAAACCGTGTCCGCGCGGCCACACGCCGCAGTGGCCGGGCTGGGGCGGCGGGCAGATGCTGATGCGCGTGCTGGCGGAACGCGTGGCGGCGCTCGGCGTCGCGACGCGCTACGACACGCGTGCGCTCGCGCTGATCGTCGACGACGGCGGCGCGGTGCGCGGCGTCGTGCTGCGCGCGTATGGCGAGACGGCGTTCGTGCGTGCGCGCCGCGCGGTGATCCTGTGCGCGGGCGGCTTTGCGATGAACCGCGACATGGTGCGCCGCCATGCGCCGCAGTTCCTGCGTTCGGATGAACCGATCGGCAGCCCCGGCGACGACGGTTCGGGCATCCTGCTCGGCCAGAGTGCGGGGGGTGCGGCGATCCACATGGACCAGGGTTTCGTGAGCCTGCCGTTCTATGCGCCCGAATCGCTGATCAAGGGCATTTTCGTGAACGCGCGCGGGCAGCGCTTCATCAACGAGGACGGCTACCACGGCCGCACGGGCCATCACGCGTTCCACCAGGCCGACGACCGCATCTACCTGCTCGTCGACCACGCGACGTACCAGGAGCCGCCCGCGATCGCGCGGATCGGCATCGCGGCGGCCGGCGAAACCTGGGAGGAAGTCGAACGCGACCTGCAGATGCCGGCCGGTACGCTGACGGCGACCGTCGACGTCTACAACCGTCATGCGGCCGAAGGCGCCGATCCGCTGTTTCACAAGGCGAAGAAGTGGCTGCAGCCGCTGATCGAACCGCCGTTCGTCGCGCTCGACTGCCGGATCGACTACGCGTTTTATCCGCATTTCACGCTCGGCGGGCTCGACACGCTGCCGACCGGGCAGGTGCTCGATGCAACGCGCGCGCCGGTGCCGGGCCTCTATGCGGCCGGGCGCACGACGTGCGGGCTGCCGCGCTGGGGCGCCGGGTACAGCTCGGGGCTGTCGCTGGCCGACGCGACGTTCTTCGGCCGGCAGGCCGGCCGTCACGCCGCGCAGGCGGTGCGCGACGCATTGCGCAGCGCCGCGTAGCGGTGCCGTAAACGAAAGACGCCCCGGGCAATCCATCGCATTGCCCGGGGCGTCGCCGTTTCAAGCGGTCACGCGATCACCGATCACGCAACCACCCGGCCGTCAGCCGAGGTCGAGCGCGTTCGTGAGATCGCCTGGCGGCGTCTCGCCGCGCGCGGCGAACGCCTTGTTGCGCGCGGCCACGCCGTCGAGCGGCGCGAGCCCGTGCACGCGGCTGATGAAGCGCAGGATCGAGTTCGTGTCGTACAGCGTGTGATCGACGAAGCCCTTTTTCGCGAACGGCGAGATCACGAGCGCCGGAATCCGCGAACCGGGGCCCCAGCGGTCGCCGACCGGCGGCGCGACGTGATCCCACCAGCCGCCGTTCTCGTCGTGCGTCATCACGATCACGGTGTTCGCCCATTGCGGCCCGCGCCGGATATGGTCGATCACGGTCGCGATGTGGCGGTCGCCCGATTCGATGTCCGCGTAGCCCGCATGCATGTTGAGGTTGCCCTGCGGTTTGTAGAACGTGACGGCCGGCAGGCGGCCCGCGTCGATGTCGGCGATGAAGCGGTTCGTCGACGGATCGTCGCCGAGCCCCGCGTCGCGCAGGTGCTGGCGACGGGCTTCAGTGCCCGGCGCATAGTTCACGAAGTAGTTGAACGGCTGGTGGTGGTACTGGAAATCGGGCACGGTGCCCGTGTCGCGATGCTCGAGCGCGTATTGCCACGCGCCGCTGTACCACGCCCAGTCGATGTTCTTCTCCGACAGGCGATCGCCGATCGTCGCATAACCCTGCGGCGGCATCACGCGATGGTCGGCAGGGTCCGCATACGCGGCGTTGCCCGGGTCGGGCGGTGGCACGTAGCTCGGCTGGTACGGCGGTGCCATCGTGTTCACGCCGTAGCCGTCGGGCGTCAGCGGGCCGTCGACCGCGAACTTCGGCGGGCCGTCGAGCGCGGACGCGGGCGAATCGTCGGCGAGCTTCAGGCGCGTGCCGGCAGGATCGTCGCCTTCTACCTTCGACAGCAGCTTGCCCGCGTGCGGATGCTTGTGCGCGTCCGGATACATCGGCGGCTGCGCGGAGATCAGGAACATGTGGTTCATCCACGAACCGCCGAAGGCCGCCATGAAGAAGTTGTCGCACAGCGTGTATTGCCGCGCGAGATTCCACAGCCGCAGCGTGTCGGCTGAATTGCGGTAATGGCCCATCACGAGGCCGCCCGAATCGGCCCACGCGGCGAATTGGTTGTTGCGGCCGGCCGCGATCTGCATCTGGTTCTGGTAGAAGCGGTGCCACAGGTCGCGCGTGATCACGCCGTTCGGCAGCGGCTGGCCCTGCGCATCGGCGACCCGGAACGGCGCGTTCGGCAGCTTGTCGATATCGCGCTCGGCGATCGCGTAGCGCTTGCCGTCCACTTCCTGCGCCTGCGGCACGAGCCCGCCCCAGATCTTCGGCAGCACGGGCAGCGGCGTCTTGCCGTCGCGATCGAGCTGCTGCGCCTGCTCGGGCCGCACTTCGCTCAGCGGATGGCGCACACCCGGGAAATCGCCGTACAGGTTCGCGAAACTGCGGTTTTCCGCATAGATCACGACGATGTGGCGCACGCGCTCGCGCAACGCTTCGTCGACGCGCAGGTCGGCGGCGGAACGCGGTGCGCCGCCCGGCGTGGTTTCACAGCCGCTGAGCGCGACACCCGCACCGAGCGCGGCGAGGCCGCCGAGCATGCGGCGGCGGTCGGGATCGGCGGGAAGGTCGTCGGGGCGATCGGGGGTGTCGTTCACGTCGTGTGCTCCTCGAATGGGCGGGTTGGCGGTGTGGTTCGATGCGCGGCGGCGTCGCACAGGCTGCCGCGACGCGGGACGGAAAGCAACGGCCCGCGTTGCGTGCAAGCGGGCGCGATGCAACTGTCATAAAAATGTCACGAACGCGACTATAACGCGGCTGGGGCTGCCGATGAAAGGCGTTTGTCGGACGATTCGGTTCGCACGGCGGGCGATGCGCGACGCGCGTGCGCGAACTAGACTGGATTCAGGGGCGGCACGTCGCGGCGCGCCGCCCGGGCGAGGATCGCCCGGCGGCGCCGGCCGACGGCGTCGCCGCGGCGTCATCGATGCGACGAAACGAGGCGATCAAGCGAGGCGACGATGGTGCGGATGAATGGCGCTTTCGCATGGCGGCCGATGCCGCGCGCCGACTGCGCGTGCGTGCCTGCGTGAGCGTGTGCCGCGCAGCGTGGATGGCTGGCCCGATGCCATGGACAGGAAATTCGACTACCCGGGATTGCTGATCGCGGCGGGCTTCTTCGTGCTGTTCGCCGCGCAGTTGCTGATGCTGCACCAGACGTCGGCGTCGATCGCCTACAGCGATTTCCACCGGCTCGTTGCCTCGCGGCTCGTCGACGATCTCGAGGTCGGCCCCACGCAAATCACCGGCACGCTGAAGATGCCGCAGGCCGCGACGCTGCTGCCGGCGTCCGAGGCCGCGGTCGTGCAGCAGGCCGGTACGCCGTGGCGCTTCACGACCAACCGCGTGACCGACGAGCATCTCACCGACACGCTGACCGCCGCCGGCATTCGCTATCACGGCACGCCCGACACGGGCTGGATCGCGTCGTTGGCTTCGTGGCTGCTGCCGCTCGTGCTGTTCGTGTTCATATGGAACATGATGCTGCGCAGACGCGGCGGGCTTCAGGATTTCACCGGGATGGGCAAGAGCCGGGCGCGCGTGTACGTGCAGCAGGAAACCGGCATTACGTTCGACGATATCGCGGGCATCGACGAGGCGAAGGCCGAGCTGCAGCAGTTGGTCGCATTCCTGCGCAACCCCGATCGCTACCAGCGGCTCGGCGGCAAGATTCCGAAGGGCGTGCTCGTCGTCGGCGCGCCGGGCACCGGCAAGACGCTGCTCGCGCGCGCGGTGGCCGGCGAGGCGGCCGTGCCGTTCTTCTCGATCAGCGGCTCGGCGTTCGTCGAGATGTTCGTCGGCGTGGGCGCGGCGCGGGTGCGCGACCTGTTCGAGCAGGCGCAGCAGAAAGCGCCGTGCATCGTGTTCGTCGACGAGCTCGATGCGCTCGGCAAGGTGCGCGGCGTCGGCCCGATGTCGGGCAACGACGAGCGCGAGCAGACGCTCAACCAGTTGCTCGTCGAGATGGACGGCTTCCAGGCCGGCTCCGGCGTGATCATCATGGCTGCGACGAACCGGCCGGAGATCCTCGATCCCGCGTTGCTGCGGCCGGGCCGCTTCGATCGTCATATCGCGATCGACCGGCCCGACGTGAACGGCCGCCGGCAGATCCTCGGCGTGCACGTGAAGCGCGTGAAGCTCGCGCCCGACGTGGACCTCGGCGAACTCGCGTCGCGCACGCCGGGCTTCGTCGGTGCCGATCTCGCGAACGTCGTCAACGAGGCCGCGCTGCATGCGGCCGAACTCGGCAAGCCGGCGATCGGCATGGCCGACTTCGACGAGGCGATCGACCGCGCGCTGACGGGCCTCGAGCGCAAGAGCCGCGTGATGAATGCACAGGAGAAGCTGACCATCGCGTATCACGAGGCCGGCCATGCGCTCGTCGCGGAAAGTCGCGCGCATTGCGATCCTGTGAAGAAAGTGTCGATCATTCCGCGCGGCGTCGCCGCGCTCGGTTATACGCAGCAGGTGCCGACCGAGGATCGCTACGTGCTGCGCAGGAGCGAGCTGCTCGACCGGATCGATGCGCTGCTCGGCGGGCGGGTCGCGGAAGAACTCGTGTTCGGCGACGTGTCGACGGGCGCGCAGAACGATCTCGAACGCGCGACCGCGATGGCGCGTCACATGGTCATGCAGTACGGGATGAGCGAGAAGATCGGGCTGGCGACGTTCGACGACGGCGATGCGCACCAGGGCATCCCCGGCGCATGGCGTGCGGCCGACGGACGCTGCAGCGAGCATACCGCGCGGATGATCGACGACGAGGTGCGCACGCTGCTGGCCGATGCGCATACGCGTGTCGCGGCGACGCTCGGCGAACGCCGCGATGCGCTTGAACGCATCGCGCGACGGCTGTTGCAATGCGAGGTGCTCGAACGCGACGCGCTGCAGGCGCTGATCGACGGGCGCATCGAAACGTCGTCTGCCGCGGCAGCGGCACCCGATGACGAAACCAGCCCGCGCGGCGACGCGATCGCGCCGGAGCAGGCTTCCGCGGTCGAGCGTGATTTCGTCGCGTACGGGCCGCCGCGCGAGCCCGAGCGCTGAACGCGCTACCGACCTGAGACCGGCGCGCGCCGATACGGCGCCGCGCCGCGATTCAATTCCCTCTTTTCCGCCACGGAGTCGCCATGAGCGAGCCGCACGTATCGGTCAAGGTCGCGCAGCAAGCGCGCTTTTGCTTCGAAGTCACGTTTGCCGGCACGACGCTGTCGCCGGTGTTGATCGACGAGCCGCCGCCGCTCGGCGCCGGAAACGGGCCGAACCCCGTCCGGTTGCTTGCCGCGGCCGTCGCGAGCTGTCTCGCGGCAAGCCTGTTGTTCGCGCTGGAAAAGCATCATGTCGATCCGCAGCCGGTCGCCGCGCACATCGACGTCGACATGGTGCGGAACGAAACGGGCAGGGTGCGCGTGGGCGCGATGTCCGTGCGGCTGTCGATCGGGAAAACGTGGTCGGATCTCGCGGCGGCGACGCGTGTGCTCGACCGCTTCGATGCGTATTGCGTCGTCACCGAGAGCATGCGCGCGGGCATCCCGATCGCGGTCGACCTGTGCGACGCGAACGGCACGGTGATGGAATACGCGGCGACGGACGGGTGAGTGCGGTCAGTGCTCGGTGGCCGCGGCGACTTCGGCCGCTTCGGCGAGCGCTTCGAGAAAGCGCGTGCGCCACCAGTGCACGTCGGTCTTGCGCACGATCGCCATCAGTGCCGAATGACGCTGGCGGCGTTCTTCGAGCGGCATCGCGAGTGCGCGCTGGATGGCCTGCGCGGTACCTTGCGTGTCGTACGGATTGACGAGCAGCGCCGACTTCAATTGCTCGGCCGCGCCCGCGAAACGCGACAGCACGAGCACGCCCGGGTCGGCCGCGTCCTGCGCGGCGAGGAACTCCTTCGCGACGAGGTTCATCCCGTCGCGCAGCGGCGTGACGAGCGCGACGCGGCTCGCGCGGTAGAGACCCGGCAAGCGCTTGCGTGCAACGGTGCGGTGAATGTAGCGCATCGGCATCCATTCGAGTTCGCCGTAGTCGCCATTGATCGCGCCGCACAGGCTGTCCATCTCGCGCCGCAGGTCGTCGTAGGCACCGAGATCCTCGCGGCTCGGCGCGGCGATCTGGATCAGCGTCGCGCGATTGCGGTTCTCCGGATACTGTTCGAGCAGCTGGCGGAACGCATGCACGCGCTGCGGCAGCCCCTTCGTGTAGTCGAGCCGGTCGACGCCGACGAGCAACTGGCGGCGCGAATATTCGTCGCGCATCCGATCGAACATGTCGATGCCGTCGCGATCGCGGGCGAGCGACTCGAACTCGTCGACGTTGATGCCGATCGGGAATGCACCGGCCGACAGCGTGCGGCCGAACGCGCGCAGGCGGCCGTCCGGCAGCCGCGCGGCACCCGCTTCCGCTTCGACGTAATGCTCGAAGTGCAGCAGGTCCGATTCGGTCTGGAAGCCGACGAGGTCGTACGCGAACAGCGAACGCATCAGCCATTCGTGTTCCGGGATCGCGGCCATGATCGGCGGCGGCGGCATCGGGATGTGCAGGAAGAAGCCGATCGGATTCGGGCAGCCCATCGCGCGCAGTTCGGCGGCGAGCGGAATCAGCTGGTAGTCGTGGACCCAGATGGTGTCGTCGGGCCGCAGCAGCGTGCGCAGCTTGCGCGCGAACAGCTGGTTCACGCGCCGGTAGCCGTCGGCGAAGCGGCGGTCGAACTGCGCGAGATCGAGCCGGTAGTGAAACACCGGCCACAGCACGTTGTTCGAATAACCGAGGTAGTACGCGTCGTAATCCTGCGGGTCGAGGTCGATCGTCGCGAGCTGGATGCCGCCGACGTTCTGGATCTGCACCTCGTCGCCATGCGTGGGCTGATCGTCGCCGCCGCGTAGCCTGCCGCTCCAGCCGAACCATACGCCGCCGGTTTCCTGCAGGCTGTCCTTCACGGCAACGGCGAGGCCGCCGGCCGCGGCTTTACGGGGATCTGCAATGCGATTGGATACGACGACGAGTCGGCTCACCAGCTCTCCTGACGATTGTTGGGGGAAAGGATCGTGCGGCCGGCGGCGCGAAGCGGACGCCGCCATCGCCGCGCTGTGCGCGATGCGATGAGGCCGCAATGCAATCGGACGGGAGTCAGGGCACGCGATTCGCCGTCCGAACGGGGAGTGCTCTTTTTAGGATACTCGTCATTCGGCAGTTTTAAAAGGCTGCATCCGAGAGCGGCGCGGGTGCGCATGCGGCGTGATGGGCATGACGTCGGCGTGACGTCGGTGTGGCAGCACGCGATGCGTGGGCGAGGTCGACACTTGTGCGGCGCTGCAAACGTGGCGTGCGCCCTGCATAGCGGAGGAAGGCGAATGCCGTGCGGTGATTGATCTCGGTGTGCGTGCGGACATGCATGCGGACACGCGCACGCGCACGATGCCGCGACGATCGACGGCGATGGTTTTCGATGCGGCTACGCCGATGCGCGACCTACATGCATGCGTGCCGTGAACGCGCGACGCGGATCGGCGACGCACGACGTCGTGCATGGGTGCAAAGCGCGCCGGCCCCCCGACGCTGCGCAGCCGCACCGCGTGCCGCGTGCGGCCGCGCATCGCGCGGTGCGCGCAAGCGAGACGCAGGCGGACCACCGGCGCAGCGTGCGCATCATCGTCTCCTCGCTGCGGCCGTCATGCGGCAGCCGGTTGCCAGTGATGCGTGTCGGCTGCCTGTGCATGCATGCCCGGCGACGCGACATGCGCGCCGGACGGCATCCGGAATGCGGAGACCGTTTCGGACAGCTCGCGGCCCTGCGCCTCGAGCGACTTCGATGCGGCCGCGGCCTGTTCGACGAGCGCCGCGTTCTGCTGCGTTGTCTCGTCCATCTGCGTGATCGTCAGGTTCACCTGGTCGATGCCGCGGCTCTGCTCGGCCGACGCGGCCGCGATCTCGCCCATGATGTCCGTCACGCGCGCAACCGCCTGCGTGACGTCGGACATCGTCTTGCCGGCTTCGCCCGCGAGCGCCGAGCCGTTCTGGATCGTCTGCACCGACGCGGAGATCAGCTCCTTGATCTCCTTCGCCGCCGTCGACGAGCGCTGCGCGAGACTGCGCACCTCGCTCGCGACGACCGCGAAGCCGCGGCCCTGTTCGCCGGCACGCGCGGCTTCGACCGCCGCGTTCAGCGCGAGGATGTTGGTCTGGAATGCGATGCCTTCGATGATGCCGGTGATGTCGGCGATCTTCGACGAGCTGTGGCCGATCTCCGTCATCGTGTCGACCACGCGGCCGACCACCGAGCTGCCGCGTTGCGCGACATCGGACGCATTCGCGGCGAGCGTGCTCGCCTGTTGCGCGTTTTCCGCGTTCAGCCGCACCGTCGACGTGAATTCCTCCATCGTCGCGGCGGTTTCCTGCAGCGATGCGGCTTGTTCCTCGGTGCGCTGGCTCAGGTCGAGATTGCCCGATGCGATTTCGCCCACCGCATGCGCGATGCTGTTCGACGAATCGCGCACGCGGCCGACGATGCCGATCAGCCGTTCGTTCATGGTCCGCAGCGCGTCGAGCAGGTCGCGCGTCTCGTCGTTGCCGCTCACCTGGATGCGGCTGCCGAGATCGCCGTTCGCCACCGTGCGCGCGACGTCCACCGCCGAGCCGATCGGCGCGGTGATCTTGCGCGTGAGCCACAGGCCGCCGCACGCGGCGATCACGACGGCGATCAGGCAGATGCCGGCCAGCAGGTTGCGCTCCATCGCATAGCGATCCGCGAATTCCTGCGCGATCGCGAGTTCGCGGTCATGCGTATAGGTCGCGTATGCGTCGGTCGCGCGCACCAGCTGTGCGAGCAGCGGGCGGCAATTGTCGTCGATGTCGGCCGTCGCCTCGTCCTTCTTGCCGGCCTGCGCGAGCCCGACGATGCGCAGCGCGACGGGCCCGTAGCTCGTTTCGATGCGCACGATGTCGGCCACCAGCTCGCGCGCGCGATCGGAGGTGTCGGTCGCGCTCGCCATCATGTCCTTGAGCTTCGCGAGATGTTCCTGCACGTCCTTGTGCGCCTGGTTCACTTCGGCCAGTTCGAGCTCGATGTCGGACGGTTTGGTCACGAGCACGAGATTGCGCGCGGCGATCGCGCGCCGGTCGACCGCGGTGCGGATTTGCGCGGACAGGGTCGCCCGCGCATTGATGCCGTTCATGTAGCGGGAAAACTCGGCGTTGGTATCGGATAGCGCCTTGAGGGCCATGCCCGACACGACCACGACGACCGCGGCGAGCAGGCCGAAGCCGCCCAGGAGTTTTGTTTTGATGCTCATTCTGGCGATTTTCACGTTGTGCCTCTGCGCGTGTGGTTGGCAAATGGAATTTATTCTTCGACCAGATACGGGCTCGTGCCGGCATTAACGGGTATCCCGGATGATTCTTTACCCTTCGAAAACCCTGATATTAGTTTTTTTAGCGATGAGAGCCTTGTGGGGCGGGGCGGGGTTGATTCTTGTCAAAAAACGGCGGATCACCCGTGATTCAAACGTTTATACGCAGAATTTGAAACCGGTTTTATTGGTAAAACAAAAATCATCTTTTTGTTAATAATCGTCTGATGATTTTGTTTCAATTTATGGGTGAATAACGGAATTTCCTTGCGGATGAATCGGGAGGCGGGAACCGGTACGCGTCATTGGCGTGCGCTGCACCATGCGGGGGTAATGGCGGATAAACGGAAATCGGCGGCGAATCTTTGTCGTGCCACGGGCCTGCGGCGCCAGCCGCAGGCCCTGAGAGGGTCAGAACGTGGTGCGCAATCCGGCCATCGCGCTGCGGCCGCCTTGCGGCGCGAAGCCGCGCACGACCGAGGTCGAGTAGCGGATTTCCTGGTTCGTCAGGTTGTCGCCGCGCAGGTACGCGAGCCAGTGCGTCGGGCCGACGCGGAACTTGTAGGTCAGCATCACGCCGAGCGACGTGTAGCCGTCCGTCGAGAAGTCGTTGTCCGGCACGCGGTGCTGCGACCATGCATGCGTGACCTGCGCGCGTGCACCGAACGGACCGTAGCCGTAGTCGGCCGCGAGCGTCGCGCGCAGCGGTGCGATGCGCGGCAACGGCTGGCCCGTGTCGACGTTGCGCGCGTGCGTGTAGTCGGCCGTCAGTTCCAGGTCGACCGTATGGCCGCGCCGCGAGAACGCGCGCCACTTGCCGTCCAGCTCGATACCGTAAAACTCGGCGCGCACGCCGCGATAGATCGCCTCGTTGAGCGAGCCGTCGGTGCCGGGTGCGACGGGCTCGCCGTCGTCGTTGACGACGCGCCCCGTGTTGTACTCGGTCAGGTAGTTCGAGAAGCGGTTGTAGAACACGCCGACGCTGCCGCGGTTCGGGCCGCTCGCATAGCGCAGCGACAGGTCGGTCGACACGGCCTTTTCCTTCGATGCGTTCGGGTTGCCGATCAGGAACTGGCCGGTCGCATCGTGCGGGCCGTTCGAATACAGCTCATAGAAAGTCGGCGCGCGTTCGGTGTACGCGACGTTCGCCGCCACCGACCACACGGGCGTCAGCGAGAACAGCGCGCCGGCCGACAGGCTGCCCGCATTGAAGTCGCGCGGCTGCGCGCCCGCGAATTTCTCGACACCGGCCGGATCGGGATCGACCTTCACATGCTCGAAGCGGCCACCGAGGCTCAGCTTCAGCGCCGGGACGACCTGCCATTCCTCGAGGCCGAACAGCGCGACGCTGTTCGTGCGCGTGGACGGCACGAGCATCTCGTCGCCGAGCGCGGAGAACGTGTTCTGGCCGAACTGCACGCCGATCGCGCCTTCGAACGGGCCGATCTTGCGGTGCTGCGCCTCGATGCGCGCCTCGTAGCCGCGGTTGCGGAAGGTGGTTGCGGTCTGGCCGTTGTCGACTTCCTTGTGGCGGTAGTCGGTGTACGCGAAATCGAATTTCAGCTTCGTGAACGGCCCGTTCAGGTTGCGCACCTCGGACGCAAGCGCGAGGCGTTCCTGGCGCATCCGCAGCCGCACGTCGCTCTCCGCGACGGAGCCGTAGTTCGACTCGTAGCCGCTGTACGACAGGCCCGCGAAACCGTCCGCCCACGTGTACGACGCGCCCACCGCGCCGCCGTGTACGCGGCCGTCGCTGTTCGGCACGCTGCCGACCGGCTGCGGCGTGTCGGGGCCGTCGATCGCGCGCTGCTGGCTGCTGCGCGCGTAGCCGGGAATCCGCAGCTTGCTCGTTTCGCGGTCGAACGCGTCGACGTGGAACGCGAAGCGGCCGTTGCCGCCTTCGACTTGCGCGGCGCCCGCACGTACCGAATTCGCGCCGCCGTAGCGCGCGTCGACTGCGCCGGTCACGCCCTGGATCGCTTCGCGCGGAATGCGGTTGTCGATCGTGTTGACGACGCCGCCCACCGCGTTGCCGCCGTACAGCAGCGCGGCCGGGCCACGCACGATCTCGACGCGCTCGATCGACAGCGGATCCTGCGGCACCGCATGGTCGTACGACAGCGACGACGCGTCGTAGGCCGCGACGCCGTTCTGCAGCAGCCGGATCCGGTCACCGTCCATCCCGCGGATGATCGGGCGGCCGACCATCGGCCCGTAGGTGGTGGTCGACACGCCGGGCAGCCCGTTGAGCGTTTCGCCGAGCGAATCGGCCTGGCGGCGCGTCAGCGCATCGCCGGAAAGCTGGGCGGTCGGCGCGATCAGTTCGGTGTCGCCGAGCGGGTTCGCGGTCACGAAGATCGGCGCGAGCGGAGCGGCGGACGGCGTGCCCGATGCGGCGGGCGCATCGGCCTGCGCGTGCGCGGCGGCGGCGAACAGCATCAGCGAAAGGGGCGAGAGCGGGCGAAGCGGTAGACGAGGGAGGTCGCGCATGGTCGGTGAATCGGTTGGAATCGGATCGGATAACGAGCGATGCGGGTCACGACTAGATACGATATATTGTTGCGTCTGTGACGCGGAGTGACCCGTTGGGACATGGCTCGGCGAGGCTCGGCCACCCACAGTGGAACGGCGTTAGGCGGACGAGCACACGAAATGATATGTTATATCATTTCAAATTCCAAGACGAATGGCAGCGGTACGTACGGTTTCCGTCGGACCGTCGAAAGGTCGGCTGAAGTGGCAGGCGCGCTGGCCGGCGATGGTCCGTGCGTACGCCGGCGCGGCGTGGAACGAAGCGGCGCGCCCGATCGTGCCGTGCCGCCGTGCGCTGCGATGATGCAGCCGCGATCGCCGGACAGCGCGCATCGCGTTGATACGCATCAACGTCCTCCGGTTCCGAAACCGGATACTGGGTCGCTCAATGACCAGACAGGAGCGACGCATGACGCAAACCATGAAAGCGGCCGTGGTGCACGCATTCGGCGAACCATTGCGCATCGAGGAAGTGCCCGTGCCGGTGCCGGGCCCCGGCCAGATCCTCGTCAACATCAAGGCATCGGGCGTCTGCCATACCGACCTGCACGCGGCCGACGGCGACTGGCCCGTCAAACCGTCGTTGCCGTTCATTCCGGGGCATGAAGGCGTGGGCATCGTCGCGGCCGTTGGCGCGGGCGTCACGCACGTGCGCGAGGGTGACCGCGTCGGCGTGCCGTGGCTCTACACGGCCTGCGGACATTGCGAGTACTGCCACACGGGCTGGGAAACGCTGTGCCACGGTCAGCAGAACACGGGCTATTCGGTGAACGGCAGCTACGCGGAATACGTGCTGGCCGATCCCGACTACGTCGGCCATCTGCCTGCGCAGGTCGAGTTCGACGAAATCGCGCCGATCCTGTGCGCGGGCGTGACCGTCTACAAGGGGATTCGCGTGACCGATACGCGCCCCGGGCAGTGGATCGCGATCTCCGGCATCGGCGGGCTCGGGCACGTGGCGGTGCAGTACGCGCGTGCGATGGGCCTGCACGTCGCGGCGATCGACATTTCGCCCGACAAGCTCGCGCTCGCGCGGCAGCTCGGCGCGCAACTGACGATCGACGCATCGGTCGACGATCCGGCGAAGGTGATCCAGAAGGAAATCGGCGGCGCGCACGGCGTACTCGTCACGGCGGTGTCGCGCAGTGCGTTCGCACAGGCGCTCGGGATGGTGCGGCGCGGCGGCACGGTTGCGCTCAACGGCCTGCCGCCCGGTGATTTCCCGTTGCCGATTTTCTCGACGGTGCTGAACGGCATTACCGTGCGCGGCTCGATCGTCGGTACGCGGCGCGACCTGCAGGAATCGCTCGACTTCGCGGCCGACGGCCTGGTGCGTGCGCATATCCATCGCGACCGGCTCGGCAACATCAACGACGTGTTCGCGAAGCTGCGCGAAGGCAAGGTCGACGGGCGCATCGTGCTGACCGACATGCAGTGATGCATGCGGCCGCCGCGTGGCGGATCGCGTCGCGACGGCGGCCGTGCCGCAGGGTTCGCGTTACTGCGCGAAGAACACGTCCGTGCGGTTCGTCAGGTTGCCCGCGTTGGTCTGGACGAAGAACGGATGGAACGACGACGACGGGCCGACGTCGAGGCCCTGATAGTCGCCGATGAAGAAGCCTTCCGCGTTTGGCGCGAGCTTCATGTCGAACGGTCCGGCGACGCGCCGCTCGGCGACGAACGTGGTGCCGCCGTCGAGCGAGATCTTGCGCCAGAAGCCCGTCGGCAGCGTCGTCGTGTTCCCGGCCAGCAGGTCGCGGAAGTCGTAGTGGGTGACCATCACGGCGCCTGCGTTGTCGACACGCACCGACGGATTGAAGGCAGGCCGGCCGGTCGGCGTGTTGACCTGCAGCGGCGCGCTCCAGGACGTACCGCCGTCCTTGGATGTCGATAGCGCGATCTCGTCGTATTTGCCGCCGTTGAAGCGGCTGTCCTGCCACACGACGTAAAGCTGGCCCGACGCGGGATCGATCGTGGGCTCGGGAATGATGTCGCCGGTGCGCACGGGTTCGCCGGTGTTCGGGTCCGTCACGCCGACCGTCTGCAATCCCGCAATCACCTGCGGCTGCGTCCACGTCGCGCCGTCGTCGGTCGACTTGATGAACGCGACCTTGCCGGCGGCCTTGCTGAACGGCGGCTGGATCAGATTGAAGAAATCGTAGAGCGTGCCGCTCTTCGGATCGACGACGATCTGGTTGCCGATCGTCTGCTGGCGCGACCGCACGTGGACGATGACCTTCGCCTTGCTCCACGTCTTGCCGCCATCGGTGGTCTTCGAGAACAGCGTCGGCCCACGGAACGCCTGCGTGTGCAGGTTCGCATACGGGTTGCCGTTCGGCAGTTCGAGGCGGTCCCAGACCGCGTATGCGGTGCCGGCCTTCACCGGGTTCGCCGTCACCGATTCCTTGTCGTTGAAGAACTGCGTCGTCGGTTCGTTGTTCGCGACCAGCAACGCGGGACTGCTCCACGTCTGCCCGCCATCGGTCGATACCGAGCCGGCGACTGCGTTGCTGTTGTTCGACTGGTTGAACGTGATCGCGACCGAGTACGCAGTGCCGTCCGGCCCGATCGATACCCACGGGTCCGACGCGCGTTCGTACGACAGCCCGCCCGGCGCGCATGCACTGAACGGTTGCGTCGTCCGTGCCCAGGTGGCGCCGCCGTCGAACGTGTAGCCCGCGACATGGCCGTGCGCACCGCCGTTCGACCAGCGGTCCTGCTGCCACACGCCGATCATGTTTTGCGGGTTGGCCGGATTGACCGCGAGCCACGGTTCGACCTCCGCATTCACGTAGACGGTGCCGGGCCCGCCGATGGTGCAGGCGGCGTATGGACTGGGGCCGGACACGAGCACGGGATCGGCATGCGCGGCGGCACAGGCCAGTGCCATCGCGGCGGGCAGGCAGGTGAATAGCGGGTGGGACACGATAGTGCGTCGCATGGACTGCTCCTCGTTGACGTGCGGCCGCGATGGTGCGGTGGAACGAGGCCGTGCGAACCGATCCGCGGCGGCACGGGCCGCCCGGGTCGGGGTGTCGCGGCGACGCGCACGATGCATGCCGCCGGGACGTGTCGTTCAGGATGCCGCTTCAGCCATCGCGATCCGCGTGCGCTGGATACCGCCAGCACTTCGGTCAAGACTCCTATTCGTTTTTATTGCTTGTGACGGATGTGTCGTTGATGCCGCCCTGCGGGGAGGCCGGTTCGGGCAGGCGAAGAATGCGTAGAAGTGGATTGCAATGTAGTTGATCCGGATGCGGCGAGGCAGGCAATTTTTTGTAACAGCACGTAGCCGGAAAGCGTTGCCGAACGAGAGCAAACGCGCGGGCAAAATTTGCCGTGGCGAGCACGCGAAATCGAAACGGAAAGATGAATTGCTATCGTTTCCGCTCGACGTGCGCTGCTCAGCGTTCCGCCGGAAACCGCTCCTGCAACGCGTGCAGCCAGCGCGCGACGACATCGAGTTCCGCGTCGGAAAACCCGTCGCCCAGCTTGCCGTTCAGTTCGCGCAGCAGCACGCGCGCACGCTTGAGCGCCGCATGGCCGTCGTCGGTCAGGTACAGGCGCGTCGCGCGGCCGTCGTCCGAATCGGCGTGGCGCGCGAGCAGGCCGGCTTTCGCCATTCGGTCGGCGAGCCCGGTCATCGCGGACGGCGCGAGCTGCAGCGTGGCGCCGACTTCGCCGATCAGCGCGCCGTCCTGCTTCGCGAGACAGAACAGCACGCCGGCCTGCGCGGCACTCGCGCGCGTATCGGTCTCGGCCTTGCGGTCGATCCAGCGCTGCACGCGCCGCTGGCCGATGTTCAACAGGAAAAACAGTCGTCGGTCTTCGCTCAAGCTGGGTTCCCGGCTGCAATGGAGAGGGAGGGGCGGCCCGCGCCGCGTGGCGTGTCGAGCGCCTGCGCGAGCCAGTCGGCCACGTCGGGCCACAGCACGGCGCCGGGCCGGCTGCGGAAGAAGCCCATGTGCCCGACCGGGCCGCTGCCCGCCGCGCGTGGATCGATCTGACGACGTTCGACTGCCGCGCGGGTCAGATAGCTTACCAGCAGGTCGATCGCGGTCGGGTTCGCCCACGGATCGTCGTCGAAGCCGAGCGCGAGGATCGGCAACTGCTGTTTCGCGAAGCGCTCGGCCGCGCCGAGCGTCGGATCGTCGAAGAAATAGCGCGGCAGCGCGGTCCAGCGGCTCCATTCGCGGAACACGCCGGCCGGCAAATCCTCGCCGAGCCCGAGCCGCTTGCCGGGCACGTAGCCGAGCAGCGCGGACATCAGCGGGCCGAGCACGCGCAGGATCAGCCGCACTTTCAGGCGCTCGGTCGCTTGCTTGATCAGGCGCGTGCTGCCCGCATGCGCGGCGACGAGCACGGCCGCGCGCAGGTGCGTCGTGCCGGCGGACAGCCCGATCGCATGCCCGCCGACGCTGTGGCCGACCGCCAGCAGCGGCAGCCCGGCGTGCGTCTGCCGTGCCCATGCGGTTGCGGCGCCTACGTCGAGTTCGATCCAGTCGCGCATGCTCGCCTGCAGCGCGTTCAGTCGCGCGGGCCGCGACGTGTCGATACCACGGTAGTTGTAGGTCAGCGCAGCGAAGCCGCGCTCGGTCAGAAAGCGTGCGAATCCGGCATACAGCCGCTCCGGCACGGCCGTCGCCGGATGGATCAGCACCAGCGCGCGCGGTTCGGCATCCGGTGTCCACAGCGTGCCGCGCAGCAGATAACCGTCGACGGCGGAAAACTCGATGGGTTGGGAGGTCATGGCCGTCCTCGTTCCGGGTAGTTATTTCGTATGCGAAATATATTCCGGGATTTATTTCGCGCACGAAATATCTATCGAGGAATCATTCGAACGACGGGGCCGGAGGTTGGCACCCGGCATCCGGCGATCGCACTCGCTTCATAAAATATTTGCATCTTTCCATAGCAGAATATTGCGTTTGTCTCATGAAGCGGGCCGACGTATCTTCACCGGTTCCATCCGCTGCGCCGGCCGCTGCGCAACGCGGACAACGAGGCGCCGCCGCCGTGCGGCAGCCTGCCAACCCTCCGGGAGATCACGTTGCTGAGCCGAATCGTCACGGCGCTCGTGCTGGCGCTTGCCGCGCAGCCGGGCATCGCGAAAGACACCGTCACGCTGCGCGTCGGTGAACAGAACTACTTCAACATCCAGGCGTCGATGGAGGCGTCCGGCGTGCTGAAGGACCTGCCTTACACGATCGAATGGAAGCACTTCCAGGCCGCCGCGCCCGTCGCCGAGAGCCTGAACGGCAACGCGATCGACGTCGGCTTCCTCGGCGATTCGGCGCTGCTGACGCTGGCTGCGCGCGGCGCGCCGGTCAAGGTCGTCGCGGTGTCGCGGCAGAGCCTCGACGGCGTCGCGATCCTCGTGCCGAAAAATTCGCCGGTGCGTACCGTGGCCGACCTTCAAGGCAAGACCATCGCCGTGTGGCGCGGCGCATGGAGCCAGCAGCTCGTGCTGCGCGCGCTCGAACACGCGGGCCTGCGTGCGGATTCCGTCAAGTACGCATACCTGATGCCGATCGACGCGACCAACGCGCTCGCGAACGGCTCGGTCGACGCCGTGTCGCTGTGGGAGCCGTTCGTCAGCACGTTCGCGTTGCGGCAGGGCGCACGGCCGGTGACGACCGCGCAAGGGCTGATGCCCGCGCTGAGCTTCGTCGCCGCGAACGAGCAGGCCGCGTCGGGCAAGCGCGCGGAGATCGCCGATTTCCTGCGGCGCGTCGTCGTCGCGCGCCAGTGGGTCGACAACCATCCGCGCGAGTACGCGGACCTGTGGGCGAAACGCGCGAAGCTCGAGCCCGACGTCGCGTACCGCTGGCTCAATAACGCGAAGCAGCGCGTGGGCCCCGTCGACGACGCGGCCGCGAAGGACGCGCAGAACACGGCCGACTTTTTGCACAAGGCCGGCGTGATTCCGGCCGCGTACGACACGTCGAAGCTGCTCGACCGCTCGTATGCAGGCGCATTCGTGGCGCCCGCGCAAAAGACGGTCGCCGCGCAGTGATCGTGCCGCCCCCTCCACGATTTCCGATCGAGAACCAGAAGGACATTCCGACATGCCAGTCGACATCATCGGCATGATCACCGCGACGCCCGGCGCGGATGTCGACGTACCGGGCGGCGCGGCCGTCCAGCCCGATTACGTGCGCCGCTTCGCGCAAGCGCACGAGGCCGCGGGCTTCGACCAGATCCTGGTCGGCCATTTCAGCAACGCGGCGGACGGCTTCATCGTCGCCTCGTTCGCGGCCGCGGCGACCGAACGCATCCGCATCCTGCTCGCGCACCGGCCCGGCGTGATCGTGCCGTCGGCCGCCGCACGGCAGATTGCGACGCAAGGGCCTGTTCCCGCTAATAACGGGCTTGCGAACGTGCCTTGCCGGTCGTAGTGCAAGGAGTGAGGAGCGCCGTTTGGCCGCGCCAAACAAGCAACGATCGACGCCGCAATACGGCCGGCAAGGCACGTTCCCCTGTTTGGAAAAAATCATTCGTGGGGCTGGCCGCCAGAAGGGCCGATCGCGGCGTCATGCTCCTCGCGAATACGTTGAGTATTCGCTTCGTCGCAGTCCTTGCGCTCGGCCCTTCTGGCGGCCAGCGCAAGCCCGTTATTAGCGGGAACAGGCCCTTGTGTTCAGCGGCGGCCGCCTCGCACTGAATGTCGTGTCGGGCGGCGACGACACGGATCTGCAGCGCGACGGCGATTTCGTGGCGCACGATGCGCGCTACCGCCGCACCGGCGAATATCTCGACGTGCTGAAACGGATCTGGCTGGCCGACGCGCCGGTCGACCACGACGGCGAGTTCTACCGGCTGCGCGGCGCGTCGCCGCTCGTAAAGGGCGCACAGCGGCCGCACGTGCCGATCTATTTCGGCGGCTCGTCGCCGGCTGCGCTCGCGGTCGCGGGCCAGCATGCGGATGTCTACATGACGTGGGGCGAGCCACTTGCGTTGGTGCGCGAGCAGATCGCGCGCGTGCAGGCCGCCGCCGCACCGTTCGGGCGCGCGCCGCGCATCAGCGTGTCGTTCCGGCCGATCGTCGCGGACACCGAGGCCGCCGCCTGGGAGAAGGCCGAGGCGCTCCGCGAGCGCGTGCGCGCGGCACGGCTCGCGAACGGCCAGCCGATTGCCGGCCATGCGCCGCAGAATGCGGGCTCGCAGCGGCTGATGGCGGCCGCCGCGCAGGGCGACGTGCTGGACGAGCGGCTGTGGATGGGTGTCGCGAACCTGACCGGCGCGCGCTGGAATTCGACCGCGCTCGTCGGCACGCCCGAACAGGTCGCGCGTGCGCTCGGTGCGTATTACCGGCTCGGCGTGTCGACGTTCCTGATTCGCGGGTTCGATCCGCTCGACGATGCGCTGGACTACGGGCGCGACCTGATTCCGGCGATTCATGCGCATGTCGCGGAGCTCGACCGGTATCGCGCGGCGGTGACGGCGTAAGCGAGGCCCGGTCAGGCGGCGCACCGGTCTTCGATTCGCCCCGGCATTCCCATTGAGGAATGCCGGGGCGATTTCATTGCGTGCGTCGTTGTCGTTCCGGCATTCCGTTCAGAACGACGGCAACCCCGGCGGATTGGTCTCCGCGCGCGCGATCGCTTCGCTCTGCAGGCCCCAGCGCGCGAGCGCCTGCCCGTAGCGGCCGCTGCCAATCAGCGCATTCGTCGCAAGCGTCAACGCGGGCGCGAGCCCGCTGCCGCGACGCGTCGCGATCGCGACATCGGCATTGTTCGGCCAGCCTGCATTGACGACGCCGACGCGGCGAATCTTGCCGCTGCGCGCGGCCTCGTACGCGAGCGACGCGTTCGGGTTCAGCTCGGCATCGGCGCGGCCCGACAGCAGCGCGACACGCGCGGTCGCATCGTCGTCGAAATAGAGCAGCTCGGTCGGCTTCAGCCCCTGCGCGACGTTGCGCCGGCTCCATTCGAGCAGGATGCGCTCCTGACTCGTGCCGGCACCGGTAATGATCCGCAAGCCCGCGATGTCCTTCGGCTCGGCGATCTTCGCGATCGGGCTGCCGGTGCGGACATAGAAGCCGTGCAGCCCGATCCGGTAGGTCGTGAAATCGTATTTCTCCTTGCGCTTCTCGGTCACGCCGACGTTCGAGATCACCGCGTCGTATTTGCCGGACGTCAGCCCGAGCGGCCAGTCGGCCCACGCGATCGGCACCAGCGCGAGCGTGCGGCCGAGCGCATCGGCGACGAGTTGCGCATAGTCGGGATCGGCGCCGACCACGGTGCGCGCGTCGGTCGCGTAGGTCGACACGGGCGGCGCGTGCGGCGAAATCGCGACCGTGAACGCGCCGTCGCGCACCCAGCGGTAGCCGGTCGCCGCGCGGATCGCGGCGTCGTCGCGTTCCGCTCGGAGGCGGCCGGCCTGGCGCGGGTCGAGGTCCGCCGTCGCGGCGGCCGCGTGCGCCGCGCGCCATGGCAAGCCGGATGCCGCCACCAGCGCGGCGGTCATGAATTGGCGTCGGTCGATCATCGTGGCGCGCCTCGCAGGTCTCGCAGGTCGTGGACGGCGCGCATCACAGCACCCGCGACAGGAATGCGCGTGTGCGCGGATGCGCCGGCGCGTCGAGCACGACGGCCGGCGGCCCGGCCTCGACGATGCGCCCGCGCTCCATGAACAGCACGTTGTCCGCGACTTCGCGCGCGAAGCCGATCTCGTGCGTGACGATCACGAGCGTCGTGCCCGAGCGCGCGAGTTCCTTGATCACGTCGAGCACCTCGTTGACGAGTTCGGGATCGAGCGCCGACGTCGGCTCGTCGAACAGCAAGACCTTCGGACGCAGCGCGAGCGCCCGCGCGATCGCGACGCGCTGCTGCTGGCCGCCGGACAGCTGGCGCGGGTACGCATCGACCTTGTCCGCGAGGCCGACGCGCGCGAGCAGCGTGCGGGCGGTGCGCTCGGCGGCGTCGCGCGTCACGCCGGCGACCGCGACCGGCGCCTCGATCAGGTTCTCGAGCACCGTCAGGTGCGGGAACAGGTTGAAGTTCTGGAACACCATCCCGACGGCCGTGCGCCGCGTCAGCACGTCGCGCTCCTTCAGCTCGTAGAGCACGTCGCCGTCACGCCGGTAGCCGATCAGTTCGCCGTCGATGTCGATGAAGCCGTCGTCGACGCGTTCGAGATGATTGATCGTGCGCAGCAGCGTCGACTTGCCCGAGCCGGACGGCCCGACGATCACGGTCACGCTGCCGCGCGGCGCGACGAACGACACGCTGTCGAGCACGCGCTGCATGCCGAACTGCTTCGATACGCCATGCACGGCCACTTCGCCGCCCGTTCGGGGCGCGGCGGCGGCGAGTTCACTTTCGGGCTGCACGATCGATGCCGCGTTGCGCGCCGTTGCACGCCGCCACAGCACACCGATGCGCGCCAGCGCGAACGTGAGCACCGACGGTGGCGGATTGCGCAGCGCGCCGCGAGCATAGTGCCGCTCGACCTGCACCTGGATCGCCGACAGCACGGTCAGGATGATCAGGTACCAGACGGTCGCGACCATCAGCAACGGAATCACTTCGAGATTGCGGCGATAGATCACCTGCACCGTGTAGAACAGTTCCGGCATCGCGAGCACGTACACCATCGACGTGCCTTTCGCGAGCGTGATCAGATCGTTGAACGCGGTCGGCAGGATCGCGCGCATCGCCTGCGGCAGCACGATCCGCGCGGTCTGGCGGCCGCGCGGCAGCCCGAGCGCGGCGGCCGCTTCGAGCTGCCCCTGGTCGACCGCGAGAATGCCGCCGCGGATTACCTCCGCGGAAAACGCCGCGTGGTTCAGCGTGAGGCCGAGCACGGCCGCGAGGAACGGGCTGATCAGGTCGGTCGTCGGTGCTTCGAACCACACGATGTCGGTGAACGGCACGCCGAGCCGCACGTGCTCGTACAGGTAGCCGAGGTTGTTGAGGATCAGCAGCAGCACGATCAGCGGAATCGAGCGGAACAGCCAGACGAAGGTCCACGCGCTCGCGGACAGCAGCCGCGAACGCGACAGCCGGGCCAGTGCGACGAATGCGCCGAGCACGAAGCCGAATACCGCGCCGAGCAGCGTCAGCACCAGCGTGCGCGCGAGTCCCGACAACACCGGCGGTGACAGGAACCATTCGGCGAACACCGGCCAGCCCCATTGCGGATTGCCGAGGATCGAATGCAGCGTGATCGCGATCAGCACGACGGCAAGCACGGTGCCGGCCGTGCGCGCCCGGTGGCGCGCGGGCACGATCCGGAAACGCGTGCCGGCGTCGCGCGTGCCGGGGGAAGAGAGCGGCGGCAGCGCGCCGCCGAGGTGGGTCGTGTCGCTCATGTCGTGGGAAGTCCTCGAGTCGGTCGGGCGCGCCGCGCACGGGCGGCGCGGTGGCGTCAGGCGTGCGCTTCGGCCGCCGGTTCCTGCGAGGCGCCGGGCGCCGCGTGGCGGCTCGCCTTGCGCGGCAGGCCGAGGTGGTCGCGCAGCGTGGCGCCGGGCAGGTCGCGGCTGTAGCGGCCGCGCGCCTCGAGCACCGGAATCACGAGCTCGACGAAATCGTCGACGCCCTGCGCCTGTACCGGAAAGCCGAGGATGAAGCCGTCGCCGGCGCCCGCGTCGTGCCAGCGGATCAGCTCGTCGGCCACATGCTCGGCCGTGCCGATGAAGTTCGGGCGCGGCGTCGCGACCGCGAGCGCCGTCTCGCGCAGCGAGAGGCCTTTCTGTTTCGCGTCGGCCTTGATCCGGTCGGTGGTCGAGCGGAAGCTGTTGCGGCCGAGCTCGCCGAGTTCGGGGAACGGCGCGTCGAGCGCGTATTGCGTGAAATCGTGGTGATCGAAATAGCGGCCGAGATACGCGAGTGCTTCGTCGATCGTCAGCAGGTTGCGGATCGCCTGGTATTTATCTTCCGCCTCGGCGGCCGTGCGGCCGACGATCGGCCCGACGCCGGGGAAGATCTTCACGTCGCCGGCTTGCCGCCCGTGCTCGATCGCGCTCTGCTTCACGCGCCGCGTGAACGCGGCCGTTTCGTCGAGCGACGGCGAGTGCGTGAACACCGCATCGGCGTACTTGCCCGCGAGCCCGATGCCGGTGTCGGACGAGCCGGCCTGGAAGATCACCGGCTGCCCTTGCGGCGAGCGCTGGATGTTGAGCGGGCCCGCGACCTGGAAGAAGCGGCCGTGGTGATCGAGCGTGTGCAGCTTGTCGCGATCGAAGAAGCGGCCGGTCGCACGGTCGCGCACGAATGCGTCGTCGTCCCAGCTGTCCCACAGGCCCTGCACGACGTCGAGGTATTCGTCGGCGATCTCGTAGCGCAGTTCGTGATCGGGATGCGCCTTGCCGAAATTCTTCGCGGTGCCTTCGAGCGGCGTCGTCACGACGTTCCAGCCCGCGCGCCCGCCGCTGATCGCGTCGAGCGACGCGAGCTGGCGCGCGACCGTGAACGGCTCGCTGTACGACGTCGAGATCGTGCCCGCAAGCCCGATCTTCTTCGTCGCGACCGCGAGCGCCGACAGCACGGTCAACGGCTCGAAGCGGTTCAGGAAGTGCGGAATCGATTTCTCGTTGATGTAGAGGCCGTCCGCGACGAACGCGAACGTGATGCCGGCGGCTTCCGCCTTGCGCGCGATGCCGATCGCGAAGTCGAGGTTGATGCTCGCGTCCGGCGGGTTGCTCGGGTGCCGCCATGCGTTCATGTGGCTGCCTGCGCCTTGCAGCATCAGGCCGAAGGGGATCGATCGTCGGGTCGTCATGGGAGCGTCACGCGTTCTGGTCAGGGGAAAGGGAGCGGTCATCCGCGAGGGCCGCATGCAACGGCGTGGCCGACAGCGCGCCGCCGAGCCATTCGACCGACGCGAGCCGCGCCGCGTAGTCGGTCACCGGCGAATCGATCACGAACGCATCGACGTCGAGCCGCCGGCTCAGCGCGTCGAGCGCGCGGTGCACGCGCTCGGGCGTATCGGCCAGCACCGTCGGGCGCAGTTCGTCGATCCGGTAGTCGGACGCGCCGCTTTGCCGCGCGAATTCGGCGGCTGCCTGCGCGCTGCCGAGATTGAAGCTCTGGCCGCCCGCGAATTGCAGCTTGAAGATCTTCAGCGGCCCGATCAGTTGCTCGGCCTCGTCGCGCGTCGGCGCGGCGACCGCGTACAGCGCGACCAGCGGCCGCGTGCCGCCCGCGCTGCGGTACGCGTCGAGCGAGCGTTCGAGATTCGCGTCGTCGCCGTTGAAATGCCCCGCGTAGCAGAAGCGCCAGCCTTTGCGCGCGGCGAGCGTGCCGCTGTCCGGCGAACCGCCGAGCAGGATGCGTTCGGGCGGCTGCGGCGGCACCGGCATCGCGACCGCGCCGGCGAGCGGATGGTCTTCGGCGACGCCCCAGCCGAGAAACGCGTCGAGCTCCGCGAGCTGGCCCGCGAAGTCGGGCTTGCGCGCCTTGTCGTGGAACCACTGCAGCGCGCGCGTGGTCAGCGGCAGCCCGCCGGGCGCCTTGCCGATGCCGAGATCGACGCGGCCCGGCGCGAGCGCGGCCAGCAGCTTGAACGACTCGGCGACCTTGAACGGGCTGTAGTGCTGCAGCATCACGCCGCCCGAGCCGACGCGAATGCGCGACGTGTGCGCGAGCAGGTGCGCGACGACGATCTCCGGCGCCGAGCTCGCGAAGCCCGGCGTGCCGTGATGCTCGGCGACCCAGAAGCGCTCGTAGCCGAGCTGTTCGGCACGTTGCGCGAGCGTCGTGGTGAAGCGCAGCGCGTCGGCGGCGTTCGCGCCGTCGGCGATCGGACTCTTGTCCAGCAACGAAAGCGAATAAGACATGATGAGCGGCGTTCCTGCGTGTGGCGTGAATGGACGGTGGGCGCGCGCGGCGCTCAGCTCTTCGGCAGCCCCGGCGGATTTGTGCGCGACTGATCGAGCGCTTCGGACGCGAGGTTCCAGCGGTCGAGCACCTGCTGGTAGCGGCCGTTCCTGATCAGCCCGTTCAGCGCGACGGTCAGCGGATCGGCGAGCCCGCTGCCGCGGCGCGTCGCGATCGCGATATCGGCGGTGCGCGGCCAGCCGCCGCTGATCGCGCCGACGAGCCGTGTCTTGCCTTGCTGCGCGCTTTGATACGCGAGCACCGAGTTCACGCTGAACACGGCATCGGCGCGGCCCGACTGCACGGCGACGATGCGCATTGCCTGGTCGTCGTAGTACTGGATCTGCACGGGCTTCAACCCGTGCGCGACGTTCTCGCGGTCCCATGCGAGCAGGATCTTTTCCTGGTTGGTGCCGGCGTCGGTCACGATGCGCAGCCCCGCGACATCCTTCGGCTCGCGGATCGCCTGGATCTTGCTGTCGTTGCGCACGTAGAAGCCGACCTGGTCCTTGCGGTAGGTCGAGAAATCGAATTTCTGCTTGCGCTCCTCGGTGACGGTGACGTTCGAGATCACCGCGTCGACTTTCCCCGATTCGAGCGCGAGCGGCCAGTCGGCCCACGCGAGCGCGACGATCTTCAGCTTGCGGCCGAGACTGTCGGACACGAGCTGGCCGACGTCCGCATCGAAGCCGATCACCGTGCGCGCGTCGGTCGCATACGAGCTGATCGGCGGCAGGCTCGGCGCGATGCCGATCGTCAGCGTGCCGGGCTCGGCGAACTTGAACGACGTGGGCACCGCGCGTTCGACCGCCGCATCGGCCGTGCCGCGCGGGCGGCCGCGCTGCTCGGGGCTCAGGTCGAAGGTCGCGGCGGCCGCGGCGAATGCGGTCAGGCCGATCAGCGCGGCGGCCAGCGTGCGCACGGCACGGGAAGAAAGCGGTACGGCTCGTTGCATGAAAACGTCCTGTCGTGGAAAGCGGAAGCGGAGATCGGAGTCGGAGGAAACGGGGCCGTTGGTTGCGCCGTCAGCGCTGCAATACCGGTTCAGGCACGGGCGCCCACAGGTCGGCGAGCGTCGACGTGCGCGACGGATCGGCGAGATCCTTGCCGAACCGCAGGTGGAAATACGCTTCGGGGTCGATCGACGAATCGAACAGCCGCGTATAGCCGGTGCGGTCGTACAGCGCCCACGCTTCGGGCTGGCGAAATCCGGTGGTCAGGTAGAGGCGGCGGTAGCCCTGCTGTACGGCGCGCAGTTCGAGCGCATCGACGATGCGTCGCGCGAGGCCCTGACGGCGCAGGTCCGTGCGGGTCCAGATGCGTTTGAGTTCGGCGGTCTGCGCGTCGAAGCGCTTGAACGCGCCGCCGCCGATGGTTTCGCCGTCGCGCAGCAGCAGCACGAACGCCCCTTCGGGCGGCGCGAACAGTTCGGCCGGGTAGCGTGCGAGCTCGTCGCGCGCGGATGCGCGGCTGTCGGGGCGATACGCGTTGTAACGGGTCGAATATTCGTCGATCAGCGCGTCGATCAGCGGTTGCGCGCGGACGTCGAGCGGCGTCGTATCGATGATGCGGTCGGTCGTGGCCATGGGCATCGCGAAGGGCGCGCGATGCGGACGTTCCTGGCGGGGCTCGGGCACGCGGCCCGTCCGGTCTGTTCCGTTATCGCGACGCGGTTGTCGTGATGACGGCAGCCGGTGCGCATCCTGCGATGCACGGGGCGGGCCGCCGCCGTTTCGAACACGTTAGCGGCGCGGCCGGCAAAGGCGAACGAAGCAATTTCGATAAGGATTTCGCGGGAAGCGTCAGAAGGCTTGCAGCGGGAGTGGGGTGGGGATGACGGGCCGCGTTCGCATGCGTCGGAGCCCGTGCTCGACGCATGCGCGATGCCGACATGCGAGCGCCTATGCCGCTCGAACTTCGGCGAGTAGATCGGGGTGACGATCCAGGATCTTCAGCAATTTCACGAGGGCAAGCGGCGGATTCGTCTTGCCTGTCTCGTAACGGGAGAACGCGTTGACGCCACCGCCGAAGAGCTCGGCCGCCTCGCGCTGATCCAGCCTCAGCTTCTTGCGCACCTTCGCGATGTACTTCGGGTCGACGATGGTTGCGTTCACCTGCTTGTTGAACTCGGCGATCGCCTCGCCGAGACGGGTCGCCTCGTCGAGATCCAGTATCGATTCCCCGCAGGCCGGGCAAAAATCGCCGGTGATATCGTGGACGACAGTCGACCGGCCTTTGTAGGTATAGGGGATGTCTCGCGTGTCGCGGACCAGCCTGGCGGCACCACATGCGGGGCACTTCATCATCATCTCTCCTTGAAAGACACGATCAGCACATCGTCGATCACCGTCAGTTTCAGGTACACGTCGCCACGCACCGTCAACGGCCGGTAGACGTCCTGCCAGATCGTGTGGTCGGCGTACGTCGTCATGCTCTTGTGGAAGTCGAGGTCGGTCAGCGACATCACGACATCGAGCGCCTCCCTTTCCGTGAAACCCAGTTGCCGGGCGCCGAATACCGCACTCGTGGTCAACCGGACCTTGCCGGATTCGACCAGCGCCTTGACGAGGGGCAGCTTGCAATGAGGCCTTCTCTTTTCCATTGGTGATCATAACCAAGTAAGTTAATTTGTCAAGTTGGTTAATGACGCACGCGTGCCGTCCGTCACGAACGACAGACTGCATGGAAAAGGGATGAATCCGGAACTGGCCTATTGGCCTATGCTCGGCGCCGCCGACAACTCCGCGAGCTGGAACAGGCAATCGCCGCGCCGCACTTGCGCGGGCACGCGCTTGCACACCACTTCGCCGTCGCCCTTGAACCGGTGCAGCACCGGTTCGCGCAACGGCGTATCGGGGAAATGCACCCATGCGGCCGGCTGCCCGGCCTTCACTTGGTCGCCGAGTTCGACGAGCGGCTCGTACAGCCCGCGCTCGTACGCATAGACGAAATGGCGGTCGCCGTCGACGCGCATGAAGCGGGTGACGGTCGGCGGCGCGTCGGGCACGAGCGCGCCGTGCAGCAGGCCGATATAGCCGAGGTAGTGCAGCAGCCCGTGGCGGCCGAGCCGGATCAGCGACGGATCGGCCATGCCCGCGCCGCCGAGTTCGGTCACGATCGAGATCGCGCCCTGCCGGCGCGCGGCCGATGCCGAATGCACGGGATTCGGCGCGTGCAGCAACGCATTCTGCAACCCGAATGCGACCAGCAGCCCGTTGAGCTTCGCGGCTTCGTCCGCGTCGAGCGGATCGATCGCGAGCATGTTGCCGCCGTGGTAGAGCAGCGAGCTGCCGCCCGAGTGCAGGTCGACGAGATACTGCGCGCGCGACAGCAGCGCATGCTCGATGTAGTGGGCGATCATCTGCGTCGGCGTGCCGGTCGGGTCGCCGGGGAAGCTGCGGTTCAGGTTGCCCTCGTCGAGCGGCGACACGCGCAGCCCTGCATCCGCCGCCGGGAAATTTGCCATCGGCAGCAGGATCAACTGCCCGCTGACCATCTCGGGCTCGATCTCGCGCATCAGCTGCGACACGATGATCTGGCCTTCGTATTCGTCGCCGTGGTTGCCGGCCATCACGAGCGCGACCGGCCCGTCGCCGTTGCGGATCGACGCGATCGGGATCGGCAGCCAGCCGTACGCCGAGCGGTGCACGGAATGCGGCAGCCGCAGGTAGCCCGCGTGCTTGCCTTGCGCGTCGAGATCGATTTCGCAGTGGATGGGGTTTCGCTGTGAGGAAGAGACGGTCATGGCGGCATCGTGCGATGAACGGAATCTGCCATCTTATCGGGAAACGACCGCCGCGCACCGCACCGGGGGCACGCAACGCTGAACGCCGTCGACCGGCATGCGCGCGGATGCGCATGGGCGAGCCGTTGTTTCGATACGCGCGACCGTGCGCGATGTTGCATCGGTGAACGCATGCCGGCGCGTCGGCCGGCTGCATTCCTGTGTACGGTTTCGCGCCGATCCCTTGCCGCGACAGGGCCGGCGCATGCGGCCGGCTTACCGGCCCGATGTTTCAGCTTCGAGACGTCCTTCTTCCCACAATGCCCAGAAACGGCTGCCGGCGCGATACGGATTCGCGCGCCGTGTGCCGTAATCGGCGACGCCCTGGCGAAACGCGCCGTACAGCGTCAGCGGCGGATTGTCGACGCACGCGGCTTCGCGGGCGGCCGGCACGCGGCGCTCGGAGACGAGCCGCCGGATCAGCGAGGCGCCGTCGATCACATCCAGTTCGTCGATGGTTTCGCTGCGGCTGAGGACTTCGACGGTATTCATGTTGGGTCTCCCTGACAACCTGTTTCCCTGACAGGGAGCAATAAGAGTGCCAGCCATGAAAAGCCTTGCCCTGCATCGATCGTGCCGGCTTCTGCGGCCAACGTGACGCGTCGAAACCGACGATGTTACGGAACACGTCACGTGACACGCGAGCGCGCCGCGTGACGTGCGAATACGCAAAGGGTTTCGGAATTGAATCGTCGGGAGGAGGTGTCCGGTAACGGACACGGGGGCGAACGGGCCGCGTGCGTCGCCGGGTCAGTTCGCGGTGACGGGTTCCACGCGGCGACTGCCGTTCGAATAGAAGCAGTAGATGCCCTTGCCGGCCGACTTCGCGTCGTACAGCGCGCTGTCGGCCTGACGGATCAGCTCGTCGGGGGTGCCGTGCCCGTCGTCGAGTGCGATGCCGATGCTGATCCCGAGGCTGACGGTCTTGTCGATCGACAGCGTATAGGGTGCCGAGATCTCCCGGATGATCCGCGCGGCGAGGAGCGAACACGCGTGCATCGTCGTGTCGTCGATCGCGACGACGAATTCGTCGCCGCCGATGCGTGCCGCCAGCTCGCCGGGCGGCAGCGTCTTGCCGAGCCGCTCGGCGACCTGCGTCAGCACTTCGTCGCCGGCCTGATGCCCGAAGCAGTCGTTGATCGCCTTGAAGCCGTCGAGGTCGAGATACATGACGGCGAGCGCGGGGCCGGGCATGCGCGGGCGGTGCGCGAGCATCCGCTTGAGCCGGGTATGCAGTTCGTGGCGGTTCGGCAGACCCGTCAGCGCGTCGTGCCGCGCGAGATGCCGGATGTGCTGCTCGGTCTGGCGGCGCGTGGTGACGTCTTCGACGATGATCACTGCGTTGCCGTCCGGCACACGATGTCGCGTCAGTTCGAGCTGGCGGCCGTCGGTGAGCACGATGTCGAACGGCTCGGGTTCGTCGCGGGTCAGCCAGACGTCGCACTGCGCGGCGAGACCGGTGCCGCCGGGATCGGATCTGGCGTTCGCGCCGAGCGCGGCGATGACGTCGGGCAGCGGCGTATCGAGCATGATCTCGCGCGGCGAGCCGAACAGCTGCGCGGTGCGCCGGTTCGCGACGATCACGCGGCTGTCGCCGTCGATCATGCACAGGCCGTGCGGCATATAGGTGAGGGCGGCGTCGAAGCGCGCGACGAGTTCGGCGTTGCGCTGGCGTGCGGCGATCAGCGCGACGAGCACGCGGTAGTGGCGCTGGACGACCGTGCGCATGGCCGCGAGATAAATTGCAAGCGGCGGCAGCAACAGCCACGCGCCCGGCCGGTGGGCCAGCAGCGCGCCGACGCCGATCGGCACCACGCCGAGCGTGACCTGCGTCATCGCGAGCCGCGGTAACGCCGAATTGCGCGACGCGATGCCGCCGAATACGCCGCCCGCGACCAATACCGACAGCGTGCCGAGTTCGATGTCGGTCGCTTGCAGGCAGCCCATCACGCCGAGGCCGAGTACGAAGCACGCCGCGAGCGACACGGGCGCATAGTGCATCGCCCAGTATTCGGCGCGATCATCGCCGGCGTCGCGGCGCACCGTGTAGGCATGCGCGATCGCGATCCGGGCGACGAGCAGGCCGACGTCGAGGATCAGCCACGCGAGGCACCAGAGCTGCTGCAGCCGGATCAGCGCGACGGTCGCGACGAAGCCGCTTGCGAGCCCGGACATCGCCATCGGGCGAATATCCTCGAACAGCGTGATCAGCATCGACGGGCGCAGCGCGGCCGTGACACGGTGGTTGCCGGAGGCGGGAGTGGCGAGAACGGAGTTCAGGATGGATGCCCTGACTGCCATGGTTTTTGACCTCGACACGATGTAGCGATGGCTGGCGATGCCCGCACGGCACGTGGCGGAAGCGCCGGCCAAGCCGGATACGCGCGACATTACCATGAAACATGCACGTCGCGGCGCGTCCGGGCACCGGCACCGGACGCGCCGGCGGGCCCCGGCCGCTAGTCGTAAACCACGCCTGCGAAGGTCTTGCGCATTCGACGGCACGGAGGCAGCATCGTTGCGAGCGAGACGATGTGCGGCGGCCGACCGGAGACTGGCCGCCATGGGCGGCGTGCGTGCGCGTCGGTACGCAAACGCGCGCAAATCGTCGACGCGTTGCGCGCCGCGACCGGCCGCCGCAGCCCGGCTGAATCCCGTTATAAGAAATTCAATAAGTATTTCATGCGAGAAATACTATAGGCGATATATCAAAAACAATGCCAGAATGCGCGCCGCTCCGAACGCCGCGACACCCTATCGCCGTCCGAGCCGCATCAGGAGGTTCCCCCCAATGAAAAACCACGGCCTGTCACGGCGGGGTTTTCTGAAAGCCAGCGTGCTGGCGGGCGTCGCAGTGTATGTCGCGCCCCTGGGCAGCCGCGCATTCGCGGCGCTCTTCGAAGAAAAACTCCTCACCCCGGTCAAATGGGATAGCGTCACCGGCATCCCCCAATTCCGCATCGACGGCATCGCGAAGGTCACGGGCTCGAAAGTGTTCGCCCGCGACGTGCGCGCGGCCGACATGCCGCACTGGCCGCAGCAGCAGTCGCATGCGCTGATCCTGCGCGCCACGCAGGCCGATCGCACGTACGAAGGCTTCGACCTGTCGCTGCTCGGCGACGACCTGAAACCGGACCGCGTGGTCACGGCCGACGATCTCGCGCGCGACGGTGTTGCGTTCCCGGCGTTCTACGGCGACGACATGCTGTTGCCGGCCGGCAAGACGCCCGCGTATCTCGGCCATGCGGTCGCGATCCTCATCTATCACGACTTCGCACGCTTCCGTTTCGCGAAGAACACGCTCAAGTTCCGCGACGACGTGATCCGCTACGGCGCGGTCACGGGCCCGCTCGAGCGCGATCCGTGGGGCACGTTCCGCTACGTGCGCGTGGGCGGCAAGACGGCCTACGACGACGACGTCTATTCGAGCCTGAAGGACGCGCCGATCTTCCCGAGCATGATGCGCAAGCACCTGCCGGTGTGGCCGGACGGCAAGGAGCACGGCAAGCTCGACGAGCAGGGCATGTTCCTCGCGGGGCAGATCGCCAGCGAGCTCGATCATCCGTCAGCCGACTGGCTCGTGTTCGACCGCGAGTACAACACGCAGTCGATCGATACGGCCGCGCTCGAACCCGACAACGCGAACTGCTGGTACGACGCCGCGACGCAGTCGCTGCACCTCGTCGTGCCGACCCAGTCGCCGCTCGAAGTGTCGGAGAACGCGGCCGCGATGGTCGCGAAATGCCGCTTCCCGGTGAAGAAGCTGTTCGTGCATCCGTGCTACACGGTCGGCTACGGTTCCAAGGATCACTTCAACGTGCCGTTCTACGGCCTCGTCTGCGCGCTGTACGCGGACGGCCGCCCGGTGCGTTTCGCGAACGACCGCTACGAGCAGTTCCAGACGTCGCTGAAGCGTCACGCGTTCAAGATGCACTACCGGATCGCGGTCGACCGCAACACGGGCCTGCTGCAGTCGTTCAAGGGCGACTTCGAGGCGAACGGCGGCGGGCGCATGAACTTCTCGCCGTCGGTCGCGATGGTCGGCGCGACGGCCGCGCAGTCGATCTACTACTTCCCGAAGAGCGACCTGGCCGCGGTCGCGATCGCGTCACGCGCGATCGACGCCGGTTCCGCACGCGGCTACGGCACGCTGCAGAGCATGGCCGCGACCGAGATGGCGGTCGACGAGATCGCCGCGCAACTGAACATCGATCCGATCGATTTCCGCCTGCGCAACGCGCTGCGCTCGGGGATGAAGAACACGCAGGGCGCGATTCCCGCCGGCGCGTTGCGCGTCGACGAAGTGCTGGAGCGCGCGAAGCAGCATCCGCTGTGGACGCACCGCGTCGCGCGCAAGGCCGAATTCGAGGCCGCGAACCCGGGCAAGCGCTACGGCGTCGGTTTCGCCTGCGTGCAGAAGGATTTCGGCACGGGCGCGGAAGCATCGTTCGCGAAGGTCGAGTTCGACGAGCACGGCAAGGTGTCGCTGCAGCACACGGCTGCCGAGATCGGCACCGGGATGTCGACGTCGCAGGCCGTCGCGGTCGCGAAATGGCTCGGCCGTCCGGCGACGGACGTGCGCGTCGCCGTCACCGAGTGGCCCGACCTGCCGGTCGAGACGAGCGGCGATCCGTACCTCATGTCGCAGGCCGACCAGGATCGGCTGAGCGCGAACCCGCGCTGGTCGCCGAACTATGCGTCGCCGTCGAGCGCGACCAACTCGGCGTACTACTTCACGCACAGCACGCGCGAAGCCGCGCGCGCGGTGTTCCGCTACGGGCTGTGGCCGGCCGCGATGTCGATCTGGACGCGCGGCCTCGGCGGCGGCCAGGCCGCGCCGTACACGATCCGCATCGAGGACGCGCGCTGGGTCGACGGCAAGCTGACCGCCGACGGCCTCGAACCGCTGACGTTCGAACAGCTCGCGAAGCAGGCGCATGCGCTCGGCCTGCCGACCGGCGCCGTCGTGCACGTGTTCAACCGCTGGCAATGGACCGACGCCGAGTTCGAAGTGGGCGGCATGGTCGATCGCCTGCCGATCGACGGGCTGTCGCTGCGCGTCGGCGCGCCGAAGACGGGCGACGACAACGGCCCGGTGCCGGGCACCGCCGCGCCGGCCGGCGCGACGACGATGCGCGGCACGCTCGCGCCGACCGCGAACGGCTATCGCGTGCTGGACCGCAAGCGCGTGTTCATCCCGCCGACGAGCCGCAACAACGCGGCCGTCACGTACTACACGGCCGTCGGCACGCTCGTCGAGCTGGCCGTGCACGAAGCGACCGGCAAGGTCGAGCTGATCACGCACCACTCGATCATGGAGTGCGGCAACCAGATCTCGCCGCAGCTCGTGTCGGGCCAGTTGCAGGGCGGCCTCGCGATGGGCATCGGCCATGCGCTGCATGAATACCTGCCGCTCTATGAGGACGGCCCGGGCAACGGCACGTGGAACTTCAACCGCTACCAGCTGCCGCGCGCGTCCGACGTCGCCGTGTGGTCGCAGACGGGCGACATCCTGCCGCCGCTGTCCGAGACCGATCCGCCGAAGGGTGTCGCCGAAGTGGTGATGATCCCCGTCGTCGGTGCGATCGTGAACGGCATCGCGCACGCGATCGGCCATCGTTTCACCGACCTGCCGGTGACCCCGCAAAAGATTCAGGAGGTGCTCGCATGACGACCGCCCAAACCGCGGCTTCGGCCGCGAGCGCCAGCGCGGCTGCGACCGGCGCTTCCGCACCGGCGGCGGCTTCGGCCGCACCGGCATCCGCCCCGGGCGCTGCGCCGGCAGCCGTCGAGCGTCCGCTCGTCCGGTTCCAGCAGAAGCCGCTGTCGATCAATATCAACGGCAAGTCCGTCGGCCCGATGCAGGTGCCCGAAGGGCTGATGATGATCGAGTTCCTGCACGAGTACGCAGGCCTCACCGGTTCGCGGCTCGGCTGCGGGCAGGGCATCTGCCACGCCTGCGTCGTGATCGTCGACAAGCCGGACGGCACGAGCGAGGAAATGCGCACCTGCATTACCGGCGCGCACTTCTTCCACGGGCGTTCGATCCGCACGATCGAAGGCCACGCGAAGCGCAACGACGCGGGCGAGGTGGTCGAACTGTCGCCGATCCAGCAGAAGTTCCTCGAGCACTTCAGCTTCCAGTGCGGCTACTGCACGCCGGGCTTCGTCAACGCGGCGACCGTATTGATCGAGCGCCTGAAGCGCGAGCCGGTCGCGAAGGCCGACGTCGAACGCACGATCACCGAGGCGCTCGACGCGCACATCTGCCGCTGCACGGGCTATGTCCGCTACTACGAAGCCGTGAAGGACGTGGTGCTGACGACGCCGGGACTCGTGAAGGACGCCGCATGAAACGCACATTCGCCTATCGTGTCGCGCGGGCCGCGGGCCTGCCCGTGCTTGCGGCGGCCTGCGCGCTGCTGCTCGCCGCCTGCGGCGGCCATGACGCGCCTGCGTCGAACGCGGCGTCCGGCGCACCCGGTGCCGACCAGGTTGCGCGCGGCCGTTATCTCGTCAAGGCCGCCGACTGCGCGGCGTGCCACACCGCGAAGGACGGCGCACCGTTCGCCGGCGGCGCGAAGCTCGATTCGCCGTACGGCACGTTCTACGGTTCGAACATCACGCCCGACAAGGATCACGGGATCGGCAACTGGAGCGCGGACGATTTCTACGCCGCGCTGCACGACGGCAAGGCGCCCGGTAAGCGCCTGTATCCGTCGATGCCGTACACGTCGTATCGACAGCTCACGCGCGCCGACACCGACGCGATGTACGCGTACCTGATGACGGTCAAGCCGGTCGCGCAGGAAAACCGCGCGCACGACCTGAAGTTCCCGTACAACATGCGCTTCGGGATGTTTTTCTGGGACATGGTGTTCCTAAAGGACAGCCTGCCGGACGCGTCGGCCGGGCAATCCGCCGACTGGCAGCGCGGTCGTTATCTGGCGAACGCGCTCGGCCACTGCGCGGAATGCCATACGCCGCGCACGTTCACGGGCCAGCTCGACAGTGCGAAGCCGCTCGCGGGCGCCGCGCTCGGCCGCGTGGCCGCGCCGGACATCACGCCGGCCGGCCTCGCCGCACGCGGCTGGACGGGCACCGACCTGCAGACGTTCTTCGGCGTCGGCATCGCGCCGCAAGGCTCGGCGTTCGGCGAGATGTATCCGGTCGTGCACCTGAGCACGCAATTCATGACGAAGGACGACCTGCGCGCGTTGTCCGTGTACCTGCTCGGCGACACGCCACCCGCGCCGCAACCGGTGAAGCCGGTGTCGGCCGACGCCGCGCAACTCGCGGCCGGCCGCTCGGTGTATCTGGCGGTCTGCGCGGGTTGTCACGGCTTCAACGGCGAAGGCAAGCCGCACGTCGCGGTGCCGATGAACGGCAATTCGACGGTGCGCCAGGGCGACCCGCGCAACCTGCTGGTCGCGATGCTCGACGGTATCGACGAGCAGAAGTTTGCCGGCCTCGAAAACCTGCAGCCGATGCCGGGTTTCGCGCACACGCTGAGCGACGACGAACTCGCGCAGCTTGCGAACTACCTGCGCGCGACGTGGGGCGGCCAGCCCGCGAGCGTCACGCCGGCCGACGTGAAGGCCATGCGTTAAGTCGTGCCGCAGGGCGGGGCGTCGCGCGCGATGCGGCCGGTTTCCGGCGCTCGCGCGCGATGCGTCGCCCGACTTTTTGCTGCGGCGCTTCAGTAGCCGCCGCCTCCGCCACCCCCTCCGCTGCCTCCCGACCCGCCGCCGTACCGGCTCATGCCGGGCCCTTGCGAAGTGCCGTTGCCCGACGTGCATCCCGCCGACAGCACAAGCACCAGCGCCGCGATCAGCGCCGCGGCCAACGTTGCCGATTTCATTGCAATCTCCTTGCAGCGCGCAGGCCGCGGGACAGGCCGGTTCGCGTGAACCGCGCGACTGCGCGATGACGAAACGTTTCGGGCGGGCCGTTTATTCCATGCTTTTTGCGTATCGTCGCGTGCAAAAGCGCCGGATCGGACGCGCCGCACGGTGCCTTGGTACACTCCGGCACGCCGCCATTCCGATTCCGATTACAAAAACATGAGTGCCACCATCGATCGTCCACCGCGCAAACCGCTGCGTGCGTCCAGTCCCGTTGTGTTCGGCTGCCTGTCGTTTGCCGTCGGCGGCCCGTTCGTTGCGGCGCTTGCGTGGCCGTCCGTGATGCTGGTTGCGTGGACGTTGATCGACGGCCCGTCATGGGACGGACTGAAGACCAGCGCCGGCATGGTGCCGCTGATCTTCTTCGCGTCGTTCCTGTTCGGTTATTTCCTGCCCGCGATGGTGACCGGCGGCATCATGGGCGCGGTCGGCACGCGTATCCGGCGGCGCTGGTTCGTGTTGCTGGGCGTGATCGTGGGCGCCGGCACGATGGTCGGTTATGTGCTGCTCCTGACGTGGCTGGTCAAGGCGGACAAGGTCGGCGACATCAATGCGATCGCCACGCTCGACGCAATCGTGACGTCGGCCGTGATGTCGCACTGGCTGCATCGGCGGCTCGAACGGCGGCGTTGAGCGCGAAGCGCTGCGCATCGGGCGTGTGGCCGGTGATGCGCATGAACTCGGCCAGCCGAGGGGCACCGCACGGCCGCCGTCCGCAGCCGGCGACCTGCGAAGTTTCCGTGTTGCGGATGCCGCCGGCGCGGCGGCGTCCTTGGATCAACGATAGACGAGATCGGCGCGGCGGTTCTGCGCCCACGAATCCTCGTCGTGCCCCAGCGCGACCGGCTTTTCCTTGCCGAGGCTGACGGCCTCGAGTTGCGTGGCCGGCACGCCGAGCGTTTCGAGCACGCTCATCACGGCCTGCGAACGGCGCTCGCCGAGCGCGAGGTTGTATTCGGACGTGCCGCGTTCGTCGGTATTGCCCTGGATCAGCACGTGCCGCGCCGGATGGCTGCGCAGGTAGTCGGCGTGCGCCTGCAGCAGCGACTGGTATTCGGGTTTCACGGAGTACTGGTCGAAATCGAAATAGATGCTGCGCTTCGCGAGCGGGCCGTTCGGATTGTTGAGCTCGTCGGCCGCCACCGTTGCGACGGCTTCGCTCGACGGCGTTGGCTCCATGCCGGCATTCTCGGGTGTTTTCGCCGCGTGGTGGCAACCGGCCAGTAGTGCGAAGGCTGCCAGGACCGCAAATCGGTTCGTTTTGCTCATCGTTCGTCTCCAGCGGTTGACTGCGTCGAAAGCGTGGTGCGTGCCACATCTGCACGTACGTATCCGGCCGCAACGGCGCGAAAGTGCCGGCTCCGTCACGCGATGCGTTTCGTAAGCCGGCGGGACGCCATATGAAAGAGTGTTGTGGCCGGAGCACCGAAACACGATGCCGCTGCAACTAGATTAGGAAAAATGTCACAGCGTGACCAGTTTCTCCGCATTTTTTGCGCAGACGCGACAGTCCGGGAGACATTCCTGCTTTCGCAGGCGACCAAGCGAGCAGGGTGCCGCGTCGTCAGAACTTGTGACGCAAACCCAGTGCGACGACGACCTGGTTGCTGTTCGCCGACGGCGTCAGCGTCCAGACGGTCGCGTTGAACGCGGGATTGCCGTTGCCGCCGCTCACGCTCTGGTAGGTGCCTTCGAGATATGCGTCCGTGCGCTTCGACAGCGCATAGTCGGCCTGCGCGACGACCTGGTTCCATTTAGGGCGTGTCTGGCCCGTGCGCGTGTCGAAGCGGCCCATCGTGTAGGTGTACGCGGCGGCAAGGCTCAATGCGCGCGTGACGAAGAAGCGCCCGTCGACCGAGAAGTTGTCGAACACCAGTGATTCGCCCTTCAGCGGCGCGATGCTGGCGCCCTGGAGCACGCCCGTCACGCCGTCGGTGGTCGAGTGCGACCAGGCGGCGCCGACCGAATGCGGCCCGAACGCATAGCGGCCGGCCGCGGCCCAGATCTGCTGGTTGCCGCCCGTGATCGTCGCGGAGCCGTCGACCGTGCTCAACGCGCCGTCCGGGTTCGGCGCATTGCGGTCGCGGCTGATTTTCAGGTAGCCGGCGCCGAGCTTCAGCGGCCCGTTCGCATACGACAGCCCCGCGCTCCACGCCGCGTTGTTGCTGAACTGGCCGGCGGTGTTCGAGAAGCCGAACATCGCGCCGAACGTCAGCCCGTGATACGTCGGGCTCGTGTACTTCACCGCATTGTTGATGCGCAGGTTGCGGTTCGAATCGTCGTTGTCGTACGGATGGACCGCGAGATTGCCGCCCCAGCCGGGCCCGGACGCGCCGAGCGGCGTCACGAAATCGAGGATCAGGTCGTATTGGCGGCCGAACGTCAGCGTGCCTGCCGTCTTCGAGCTCACGCCGATCCACGCCTGGCGGCCGAACAGGTCGACGCCTTTCTGCGACAGCTTGCCGGTGGTGCCCGAGAAGCCGTTTTCGAGCGTGAAGACCGCGGCCATCCCGCCGCCGAGATCCTCGCGGCCGCGCAGCCCCCAGCGCGCCGCGTTCAGTGCGCCGCTCGTCATCGCGACGGCACCGCTGCCGGGCGAGCCGGCGCCTTGTGTGCGCTGGTTCGTTGCATACGTAATCGACGTATCGATCAGGCCGTACAGCGTCACGCTGCTCTGTGCGTGCGCGACGCCCGGCACGAAGCCGGAGATGCATGCGGCAAAAACGGTCCCCGCGACGCGTGCGCCGGCGTGCTTGTTTATCTGGTAGGAATGCATAGGAATTTTTATCGTTGGCCCGGCCCGGTGACCGGCGGGTCGCGTTGGCGCGTTCGCCGACGGATCGAGCGGCCATTATTGGAGATCGAGCGACGGTCGATTAAGGCGCTGCACAGGAAAGGTCCTCTGCGGAATCGAGTGGAATCGCGAAGTGTCGGCGCAGGCGTTGGGGAGTGTGTGGCGCGGGAGGGGCGCGTCGAGGTGTCGGCGGCGCGTTTCGATTTCAGTGCGACGTCAGGCCGTTCGAGCCGTCTGCACGGAATCGAATGTCGAACGGTTAACGGCGGGCAATCGGCAGCGCGGCGTCGACGCCACCGCTTCGATACGCGGCACGCACGGCGATCGCCCTGGCTTCGATCGCTTCCGGCGACGGGCACGGTCTCAGTCGAACGACGACGCGCGGCAACACGGCAAGCTGATTGCGCAGACGCACGATCGACCGGCAACCACGAAACGCCGACGACGACGCATCCGGATGCGATGCGGCTTCGGCAAGCCCGACGGTCCACGCGACACCGCGATGGTGCCTGACGTGGTCGAGGTGCGGCAGGTAGCGTGCGTCGCCCGATAACGCAATCAGCAGCGCGGCCCAGTGTGCGCCGCGCCATCCGAAGTTCACATCGCGCGTCAGGTCGGCCAGCAGCGCGTCGTCCAGCACGGACAGGCTTTGCTGGCACAGGTAGTGGAAATCGAGCGGTTGATAGCGGACATGGGGGTATTCGCGCAGGACATGCCCGAGTTCGACGCCGGTATCGACCACGGCAGCGAGGAACCGTTCGGCCGGCGCAGGGCGGTTCAGCAGCAGCGTCGGGACGCTTGAATAAAGCCGGCTGATGTCGTCAGGGTGGTAGTGCATTGCGAAGGTCGTTGTCGATGGAGTTTTACCATCCGTCGTTCAAGCCACCCGGAGCCGGAGATGAACGTCGAAGCACTGCCGCGACCGTGATCACGAGTTTTCATCGAGTTCGACCGCTTCGATCGTATGCCCATCAGCCAATCCTAACCGAACGGATCGCGAATCTTGCCGGTATCCGCCGGGGCGGCGGCTGAGGGTCATGTGTTTGACCGTGTCGAAAACGGCGATCAGGCCGATTCTACAAACGAATCGCTTGGCGGGTGCAACGCCGGCACCGGCGAACGGTGAGGGACGTGTGGCCGAAACGGCAACGATGGTCCAGTGAAACGTATCTTTCCTGGTGCTTGGTCGATATGACGACTCGTTGAAGAATGCGCGTGGCGAAGTACCGGTACAGCGCAGTTCTCATCCGGTGCCCGCCGTGTTCAGGATTTCATACCCTGGCTGGAATACCTCCGCCCGCGAGTGCGCCTTGATATCCTAATCGGATTAGCCTAATGTCTAATTCAATTAATTCCGCTGCGATGGAGGATCGATCAACCGATGAAAGCTGCCAGCGTCCGGCGATCCGTGCCCGCCAAGGTCGACCTTGACCGTATCCGGCAAGAGGCATCTGCGCTCGCGAATCGTCTCGGGCTCGATGGGCTGTCCATGAACGCCCTGGCGGAGGCGCTGAACATTCGTACCCCCTCGCTGTACTCGCATGTCTCGGGCATTGACGATGTGCGGCGCCTGCTTGCGATTCATGGCCTGGAAGAACTCGAACACACGGCAGCGCGCGTCACGATCGGCAAATCAGGCCGCGACGCGGTGAGGGCACTGCTGATAGCCCATCGCGCCTTCGCGGGAAAGAACTCTGGTGTCTATGCCGCGACGATTCCCACCCCTCCGCGGGACGATGCGGAGTGGCGCTCGGCCGTGGATCGCCTCAACGAAACTTGCAGGGCAGTCTTGCAGGGCTATGCCCTCGGCGAGCCTGAAACCATCCATGCGCTGCGCGGCCTGCGAAGTGTGGCGCATGGATTTGCTTCACTCGAAACCTCCGGTGCACTGAAGAATCCGGTGAGTCGGGACGAGAGTTTCATCTGGCTGGTCGATGCATTCCTCGAAGTGCTCGACAACATGGCGCGCCGACCAAGGCAGCACCTGGGGAACAGATGAACAGATGAAATATCGAGCGTCGTAAAGGCGGGTTTCGCACCCGCGATTGTCCGTTGTCAACCCGAGCACCGACCTTGGAGACTAGCCATGACCCATATCTCGACCCGAATCAGAAATATCGGCTCCGCTGTCTTGTTGCTGAGCATGACAGTCCTGCCCGCCGTTGCTGCCGCGCAGTCGACGAAGAACGTCATTCTGGTTCATGGCGCATGGGCAGATGGCTCGAGCTGGTCCAAAGTGATCCCGCTGCTCGACGCCAAAGGCTATAACGTGACGGCTGTCCAGCTTCCCCTGACATCACTGTCGGACGACGCCGCCACCGTCAAGCGGGCCATCGCGCTGGAGCCGGGGCCCGTTCTTCTTGTCGCGCATTCGTATGGCGGTGCCGTCATCACCGAAGCAGGCAATGATCCGAAAGTGACCGGCCTTGTTTATGTGGCGGCCTTTGCGCCCGACGCTGGTCAGTCGGTGGGTTCCCTGAACGCAACGGTCCCGCCGACGCCGCTGGCCACCCAGGCAAAGCCGGATGCCGATGGCTTCGTGAGGATCAGCAAGGCAGGCATATTCGAAGACTTCGCGCAGGATCTGACACAAACGGAGAAGGGCGTGCTCTACGTGGCCGAGGCACCGACGAACGTGAAGTCGCTTGGCGGCGCTATCGGCCAGCCCGCCTGGCGAAACAAACCGTCCTGGTACATCGTTGCTGCCGACGATCGTGCGATTTCACCCAAGCTCGAAGCCACCATGGCGCAAACGATCCATGCGACAACGGAGACGATCAAAGCCAGTCATGTGGCCATGTTGTCCCATCCGAGGGAGGTTGCTGACGTGATTGAACGTGCGGCTGGACATTGAGCCATCGCAGACGAAGAAACGGTGTTCGGGCGGCTCCGCGTGCGGTTGACCGGAGCCGGCAAGATGGACATTGAGCGGCCCGCCAAATTGTGCGAATCTGTATCGCAGACTTCGGCGTTCATCCTTCTCTACTGGCCCGGTACGGGAGACAACCATGGCCCTCGATCGAAGCGCGAGTCCGGAACGGACCGCTTTCGTGTTTGCCGGCGGGGGCAGCCTCGGTGCGATCGAGGTGGGCATGCTGCGCGAACTGCTCAATCACGGTGAACGTCCTGACTTCGTGGTCGGCGCGTCCGCTGGTGCAATCAATGCCGCGTATTTCGCCGGGCAGCCCGATGGCGACGGCGTCGCGAAGCTCGAAGCGCTATGGTGCAGCATCCGCCGGCGCGACATCATGCCGTTTTCGATGCTCGGCCTGTTAAGGACGGTTCTGCAGAACCGCGCACACCTCGTCGAGGCGACCGCGCTGCGCATGCTGCTGGAACGGCATCTGCGGTATCGATACGTGGAGCGCGCATCGCTGCCGTTGCACGTCGTCGCGACCGACATGCTCAGCGGCAACGAAATCGTGCTGTCGTCGGGCTCCGTCGTCGACGCCGTGCTCGCCAGCGCGGCGATCCCGGGCGTGTTTCCGCCGGTGCGGATCGACGATCGACTGATGGTCGATGGTGGTGTCGCGAACAATACGCCGATCTCGATAGCCGTCGCGCGGGGCGCGACGCGCATCGTCGTGCTGCCGGCCGGCTTTGCGTGCGCGTTGCGCAAGCCACCGGGAAGCGCAATCGCGCAGGCGATGCATGCGCTGACGCTCGTGATCGCGCGCCAGCTCGTGCGCGATCTGGAGTTCTACGAAAGTCGCGCCACGATCTGCGTCGTGCCGCCCCTATGTCCGCTCGACGTCTCGCCGTACGACTACACCCGATGCAAGGCGTTGATCGAACTCGCGGCCGAGCGGACCCGCGCGTGGCTCGGCGATGGCGGCCTCGAACAGCGGTTCATTCCGGGGGCGCTGCACGAGCACACGCACTAGGCGGAGCGTCCGACCAGCGATGTCGGTGCGTAGAGCCTGCTCAATGCGTTCCCTGGCACCGGCAGACGCGTTGCGCGCCGGTCAATAAAAATCCGGCGGCCCATGGAGCACGATCGCGATTGGTTCAGTGTGTGAGGTGGCCAACCATGAATGTCGGCGCGGACTTGGTGAGGGCTTTCGGACGGCGGGACTCGGCGCCAGTGCAGTGCGGACAAAAAGTCTGCCTGCCATCGACTCGGCGTCATTTCCCCGCCATGCGCCGGAGATCCACCAGCCTGTCGAATGCCTCTCCGTCCAGCAGGCCAAGCTCGATCGCTGCCTCGCGCGGCGCGATTCTGCGTCCGGTGGCATGGCGGGTGATGGAGGCTGCCTTGTCGTATCCCAGCACCGGATTCAGGGCGGTTACGGCGAGCAAGGGGCTCTGCAGATCGCGCGCGAGTCGTTCCGTGGCCGGCCGGAGGCCGGGAATGAGGCGAGTGGCCGCAACGTTGGCACAGTCCGCCAGCAGCCGGATCGACTGCAGGACGTTGTAGATCAGCACCGGCTTCGCCACATTCAGCTCAAAGCTGCCGGACGCCGCGGCCATCGTCGCCGTCACATGGTTGCCTGCCACCTGCATGGCTGCCTGCACCATGACCTCCGCGATGGTCGGATTGCGTTTGCCGGGCATGATGGAGGAGGTGAGCCCATCGTCCGGCAGCAGCAATTCGCCAAGGCCGGCGTTCGGACCGGAACCCATCCAGCGCAGGTCATTGGCGATCTTGGTGAGCGACGCGGCGATCACGTTAAGCACACCAGAGAGTTCGAGCAATGCGTCGTGTGCGGCCATGCCCTCGACTTTGCAAGGATTCGGACGGAATGCCAGGCCGCTCAGGCGGCTCGCTTCCTCACAGAACGCCTGGTCGAAGCCGGGCGGGGCGTTCAGGCCGGTTCCCGCCGCCGTACCGCCCTGCGGCAGGACGAGCAGGCGGGGCATCGTGTCGCACAGGCGTGCCAGCGCATTGTCGATCTGCGCGGTGAAGCCGTCGAAGGCGCGGCCGAGCGTGGTGGGGACCGCGTCCATCAGGTGGGTGCGGGCGATCTTCAGCACGTCGGCAAAGGCGCCGGCGCGTTCGTGCAGGCTGTCGCGCAGCCGGCTGAGCGCCGGGACCAGTCGGTCTTCCAGTTCGATGGCAGCGGTGATGTGCATGACCGATGGAAAACTGTCGTTTGACGATTGCGACGCGTTCACGTGGTCGTTCGGGTGGACGGGCGACTTGGTGCCCAGCGGCTGCCCCAGCCGTTCGTTGGCGCGGTTCGCGATCACCTCGTTGGCGTTCATGTTGGTCTGCGTGCCCGAACCGGTCTGCCAGATGGAAAGGGGGAAGTGTTCATCGAATCGGCCGCGGCGCAGTTCCGCCGCCGCCGCGATGATGGCTTCGCCGAGCGACGCGTCAAGCACACCGCACCGCATGTTGGCGTGGGCGGCGGCCATCTTGTGCAGGCCGAACGCATGGACGAGGCAGTCCGGGAAGCGTTCCTCCCCGACTGCGAACACGGCCAGCGCGCGCTGCGTCTGGGCGCCCCAATAGCGGTCGGCGGGTATCTCGGCAGGGCCGAACGCGTCATTCTCGGTGCGGTACGTTGTCATGTTGAATCCAGCGAAGGTTGTTCAGTTCAGGCAGCCGTCGTGCGCTGCAGCGGGGTGCGGGACGCAGACGGATCGGTAGCATGGGTAGCGCCGCCCGGCAGAACGCCGTCGTCGAGCGCGGTGTCGTCCGCGGCCGGGTCGGGATAGCGCTCGGGATAAAGGTGGCGCATTGCGATCTCGGCATCGAACGTGCCCGACCACTTCGCCACGACCACGGTCGCCACGCTGTTGCCGATGGTGTTGCAGGTCGAGATGGCCATGGACAGGAAGCGGTAGACACCGAAGATCACGGCCAGCCCTTCCACCGGCAGCACCCCGGTCGACGTCACGGTCGCGGCAAACACCACGAACGAGCCGCCGGATACCGTGGCCGCGCCTTTCGACGTCAGCAGCATCAGCACCAGGATGCCGAGCTGGTGGTCCGGCGTCAGCGGCACCCCGTACGCATGGGAGATGAACATCACGCCCATCGCCATGAAGATGGACGTGCCGTCGAGGTTGAACGCGTAGCCGGTAGGCAGCACCAGACCGACGGTCTGCTTGGCGCAGCCCAGCCGCTGGAGCTTGATCAGCAGGCGCGGCAGTGCACTTTCCGACGAGGCCGTGCCGAGCACGATCAGGATCTCGTCCTTGATGTACCGCAGGAAGCGCCACAGGCTGAAGCCCGCCACCTTCGCGGCGATGCCGAGCACGACGGCGATGAACAGCGCCACCACCGCGTAGAAGCTCAGGACGAATTGCGCCAGTGCGACCAGTACCGCCGCGCCGTTGATGCCCACCGAATAGGCCACCGCGCCGAAGGTGCCGATCGGCGCCAGCTTCATCACGAGATTGATGAAGGAGAACAGCACCTCGGAGAGGGTGTCGAGGCCATGGTTGATCGTCGCGCGACGCGTCTCCGGAATGGCCAGGATCCCGATGCCGACCATGACCGCCAGCACCACGACCTGCAGTAGTTCGCCCCGGGAAAATGCGCCGACGAAGTTGTCGGGCACGATGTGCATCATGAATTCGGGGAAGCCCTGCGGCGCCACGGCCTTTGACGCCGGGGCGACGGCGCTGCCCGTGACGTGGGCCATCCCCTTGCCGATCTCCAGCAGGTTGCCTGCGAGCATGCCGACCATCAGCGCGACGGTCGAAATTACCTCGAAGTAGAGGATCGACCGCCAGCCTACGCGCCCGGCGCTCTTCACGTCGCCCGCCGAGGCGATGCCGTGCACGATGGTCAGGAAGACGAGGGGTGCCACGCCGACCTTGATGAGCGACAGGAACAGGTCTCCCAGCAGCTTCAGCTTCACGGCCAAGGCCGGGAACACGAAGCCGACGCCGATGCCGAGCAGCAGCGAGACGAGCACCTGCATGCCGAGCTTGCGATACCAGGGACGCCGTGGGGAGGCCGGCGGCGCGGTGGGTGGAACTGCAGCGGTCTGGATGGTCGGGTCTTGCATGATGTCTACCTCCACCGGGGCCTGTGTTCAGGCCACCTTGTTCGAGAGTTCGATGGCGCGATCCACCATCTGCGGGGCGAGGCCGAGATAGTTGACCGGGTCGCACAAGCGCTCGACGGCGGCCCGGTCGAGATGCTTCGTGACGATCGGCAGGGCGCAGAGCGCGTCGGCCAGCGTGCCGCCGGTTTCGTTCACGGTGCGGCAGGCGTCGTACACCACGTCGTGCGCTTGCTGGCGGCCGATGTGCGGCGCCATGCCCATCATCACGGCCTCGGCCACGATCAGGCCGTTGGAGATATCGAGGTTGTGTCGCATGCGGGCGGTGTCGACGATGAGCCCGCCCAGCGCGAATTTCGCCTGGTGCAGCGCGCCCGAGGTCAGGATGAAACTCTCCGGAATGGCGATCCACTCGGCGTGCCATGGGCCGGTGGCGCGCTCGAAGTCCTGCACCATCGCGTCGACCATCAACCCGGCGTGCTGGCGCACGGCCTTGGCGGCTGCCAGCATCAGTTCACTGGAAATGGGGTTGCGCTTCTGCGGCATCGTGCTGCTGGCGCCACGCCCCTTCACGAAGGGCTCGTAGACTTCCGCGAACTCGGTCGAGGCCATGATCATGATGTCGAGTGCGATCTTGCCGAGCGAGCCGGTGACAAGCGCGAGCAGGTTGACCGCTTCGGCGAAGCCGTCACGTGCCACATGCCAGGTGGTGGCCGGCACGCCCAGGCCAAGTTCTTCGGCCAGCGCCTGCTGGATCGCAAAACCCTGCTCGCCAACCGATGCCAGGGTGCCGGCCGCGCCGGCGAATTCCACCACCGCCACGCGGGGGCGCAGTTCGGCGATACGTTGCTGGTGCCGGTCGAACATCGCCAGCCAGATCGCGGTCTTGTAGCCGAAAGTCACCGGTAGCGCCTGTTGCAGGTGAGTGCGGCCGGCCATCGGGGTATTGCGGTGCTTCGTCGACAAATCTGCGAGAATGCCGCGCAGTTCGCGAATGTCGGCGTCGATGCTGTCGAGCGCGTCGCGCACCTGGAGGGCGACGGCGGTGTCCATGATGTCCTGCGTGGTCGCCCCCCAGTGCACGTAGCGACCTGCTTCGCCGCACATCGTCACAAGCTGGTGTACCAGCGGCAGGATCGGATAGCCGACGATGTCGGTTTCCTCGCGCATATGGTCGAAGTCGATTCGCTCGATGCGCGATTCGCTCGCGATGACCTCGGCGGCTTCGTTCGGGATCGTGCCGACGCGTGCCTCAGCCTTCGCCAGCGCGATTTCGACGTCGATGTAGCGCTGCACGAGCGCACCGTCGGAGAAGATCTGACGCATCTTCTTCGTGCCAAAAGCATCTCGGAAGAGCGCAGAATCGACGACGGTGCTGGCGGCGGGGATGGCGTTGAGGGGCATGGTGCTACCTTGTGATGGGAAGTCGGGTTGGCTAATATGTTCGAACAAGTCGCATTAGATATGTTCGAACATGTTTGGCAAATCCGGGTTTACCCAATTCGAATGGAACGTGATGTTGTCGAACCAGATGAGCAAAACCAACGCGGCGGAGATCGCCAGGCAACTTTTTGACGGGATCGCCAGCGGGCGCTTCCCGGTCGGCACACTGCTCCCCACGGAATTCGAGTTGTGCGAGCAGTTCAATGCGAGCCGGTACACGATCCGCGCCGTGCTGCAGGAATTGCAGGACCAGGGACTCGTGTCGCGCCGCAAGAACGTGGGTACGCGCGTGGAGGCATCGAGTCCCCAGGCCAGGTTCCGGCCGACGCTTGCCTCGGTGGACGATCTCGTCCAGTTCGGCGTCGAGCATTCGCGCCACGTGCAATCGGTGGGAACGGTCAAGGTGAAAGGGGATCTGGCGCGAGAGATCGGCTGCGCGGAGGGGACGCCTTTACTGCGAATTTCCAGTATCCGTCTGGAGGAGGGCCGGGCCGACGCCCCGATGGCCTGGACGGATATTTATATCGATCCGGCATACACGGACGTCGGCGAGATGGTGCGCAAATCGACGGAGCTCGTCAGCGCCCTGATCGAATCGCGCTATGGCCGCCAGATCGCGGAGATCGAGCAGGACGTACGCGCGTCGACCCTGACGGATGAACGCGTAGGAAAGGGGCTCAGGCTTGAGCGTGGTGCAGCCGTGTTGAGGATCTCGCGCCGCTATCTGGATGCCACCGGTGAAGCATTTGAGTTTTCCGTGACGGTGCACCGTGCGGACAGCTTTTCGTTGTCGATGCGGCTGAAGCGATCGACGAGGTAGGTGTTGGGTTCCGTCGAAATCGTTGAGGCCGGCGCATGGTCCTCGTACCACCGGTGGTTGCTGCCATCAGCTCGCCCAGGCACGCGCGGCGATTCCGTGGCTGGTAGACCTTCGGCGGCTCGCCAGGGCTCAGACGCAGCTCGACGATGGCTTCTACGACTTTGCGCCGACCCACTTCATGCATCGTCATCGTGATCGTCCCAGTCGCGTTCATTGTGGGGTGTCGGCGATCAACCTACAGGCCAAAACACGACATTTTTTGTTTAGCGGAAAGGGGGTGCGGCGGAATTCTTGGACTATCAGGAGCTAGTCCATGTATTCGTACGAAGACCGTATCCGAGCGGTCAAGCTCTACTTGAAGCTGGGAAAGCGCCTTATCGCGACCCTTGCCGAGGGGGTAGTCGCAACCGACCTGAGTCCTGACACAGCCACGTCGGAAGACCACCAACTGGTCGTGGAGATCCACGAGGTTGTCATAGCAGATGATCTGCGGAGCGATCTGGTACCGATCCGAAAGGTTTTGCCGTGCGGGCAACCCAAGGCGATCCGGTTGACCCGTCTGTACGTCGAGCGCTTCGGCAAGGCGCGCACTCCGGCAGGGGCGGGCGCGGTCGGCGCAGCGTGAGTCTTCGTCGGTCTAGTACCGCCGAGGAGAAAGCCCTGTTAAGCTCGAGAACAAGGCTTCACGCGCGCAGCGTCGGTATGGGGCCTGCTAGCATGATCAAGGTCGATGATGTAGTGAAAACCGAAAATCGGGTGAAGCAGCAGCGTGATTTCGTGATGGTGCATTTTCTTCGACGGCTTACCCCAGGCGAAATAGCCCTTCACGAACCTGTTCGATTGTGTCGCCGCGTGCGACCTGAACGCGTACCGGAATGACTAGCTCAACGCGCTCCGGTAAGTTTGATGCGTGCGCCAAGCAGCGAATAGCGCCGGTCACGTTGCCTTCGGTAGCAGAGTCGGGGCGGAAGGATATCTCCAGGGCATACGGTTCATGCTGATGCCGGAATTCGTCGCATTCCAGTACCCATTCCATGGTTTCCTCTGTCGGGCGGCACGGTTTCCAATAAAAGCCATTTGGATCGTGACGTTGCGTTGTCCATATGCTCGATAGGTCAGGAATGCGGCCCTCGAGTTTTGGAGCAAAGATGTTGGGCATAGCATTGAGTGCTATAAAGCGATCCGCTGTATTCACGAATTCGCCAGCAGGGGGCGTTGGCGGGGCAGCGAACAGCGGTTTCTCGTGATCAATGTCGTCGCCGTCGTCACTTATTGCGGGTACACCGAAGATGATCGCCCCTTCAACCTGAAACGTGACGAGCAGATTTTTTGCGGGCTGTTGCCCGGTATTCCCGACTACGAGCGTGAAGGTCGAGAATAGGCCATCGTTCAATCGGTGGTGAATGCTTTCCAGCTCGGATCTGATCAGACGTAACCACTTTGGGTAGGCTTCCTTCTGGTAGTGATCGATCTCCTGCGCGCTGGCAGGTTTCCACTGCTCAAGAGGATTGGCGAATCTCGCGACAAGGCTGAAAAGCCTGTCGTTATGACGTGCAGGAGGTTCCTGTGGAAAGTCGCTTTCCATCGGAAACTGTGCGCGGATCTCCCCCATCAGGGTCTCGATCTCGGACTCAGTCAGTGCTGGAAACAGCGTGACTTTTGCCGAAATCCGGTTGTCTGGAATGTCGGGTAAATCAAAAGTGAGCTTGGGGTGCTGGCTGGACATGCGCGCGACCGTCTTGCGCAACTCGTCAATCGTCCTGTCGCGTTCGTCCTTTTCGGGAGGGAGCATCCACAGCGAAGGCAGACGTTGGAAGGAAAGCTGCTGTGACTTCGCGGTGACAAGTGCCGCTGTGTCATTCGAGATGAACGTTACTTGAACATCGGGGCGTTGCCGCCGCACCCATAGAGCTTCCGCCACGATTTGGTCATCCGAATTCTGCAGGTCGAGTTCCGGAAATTCCTCTGCCTTGATTCTCGACATCAGCAGTTCAATGCTGATGGTGAAATTCCTGACGATGGTAGTGATCCGGTTGTTGCCAGAATCGATCACCTGCGCGAACAGGCCCGATGCCTTGCGCGCTCTCGATGCCCTGCGGGCGTTGCCGCCGTCCTTGTGGCGGTCGATTTCGCGCTGGACGGCGCGCGGCACAGCGACCGTAACATCGATGTCCTCGGTCACCAGCGACCAGTCGAGCGTCTGGTAATCAAGACATTGCAGGAAAAAGTTGGTATCCGGTACAAGAATGTGCATGACGCGTGCAGGTGCTGTCTGTCTCGGCTTTGGAGCAACAGGATAACGCTTTTCGGGCGCTTCGCACGATTTGACGACCAAACCATTTGGCGAAACTGTGAGGCGACCTGTGGCTCAACCAGATTGTCCGAATCAAGCCGAGTGTGAGGGCGCCCATGTTTACAATGAGGCATTGGCGACCGACTGGAGGAATAGGGCGATACCGGGCCGCAGCCGAAGGAAGTTGAGCATTCGCCGGTTGCAACCGCTTTCGCGGGCTGTCTGCTCATCGCATGCTGATCGATTGGTGTTCCTGACGTCGAGCAATTTTAATGCGTCGCTTGGATGGCGACGGCGTGAAGTCGCGGCACACGGACGACATAATCGCCTAGGAGCCCTTTTGTTGAGCGCTTCAGAACGAACTGCGAGGTGAGCGAGTTATGCCATGTTATCTCCTGCTTGGTGCGGGTTTCAGCCGTAACTGGAACGGCTGGCTGGCAAGCGAGGTCGCTGACGACCTTGTTTGGCGTTTGCGCGAACGGCCTGAGATCTGTCAGATCGTGCTGCAGTGGGGTTTCGAAGGGGCGTTGTTTGACCTTCGAAGCCAACTTGCACGCGGAGAAACTGATGTCGATCAAGTTCGCTTACTGGAGACGGCAATTGCGGATTCGTTTCGCGCGATGAATGGAGCGTTTGCGCGGCAACTTCAGTTTGAGTTTGCGCAAGATGAGCATTCCTCCGTCGCGGAGTTTCTTGCTCGATTTGATGCCGTCTTCACCCTGAATCAGGATCTTCTCCTCGAACTGAACTACGACGCTACGCTTAAGCGTCGTCGTTGGGCAGGAGCGCAATGGCCGGGTGTTGCGCCCATGGGGTGGCCGGCCGTGACGCCGGCAATGAGAACCGAGTTGATCGATCATCGTTGGCGCGTGCTGCCTAGTGTTCCAGCGATCGACCAGCAAGCGCAGCCGATTATCAAGCTGCACGGTTCATCCAACTGGTACGCGGACCATATCGCAGGCCAAAACATGGTCATCGGTGGGCAGAAGCGCGAAGCGATCAACGCCAGCCCATTGTTGCGCTTCTACAGCCAATACTTCGCTCAGTGTCTCGCCCAGCGAGACGCGCTGCTGATGACGATCGGCTACAGCTTTAGTGATGAGCACATCAACGAGATCATCTGCGATGCGAATGAAGCTGAGACTAATTTCGGCATATTCATCGTTGGGCCAAACGGTAGGGCGGTGCTCGACAAAAGCCATCCTGACGACATGCAGTATGACCCTCATGGGCGACTGTTGAGGCTGCGCTACGTCGGTGGATCGTCGCGTTTGTTGTCTTCGACTTTTCGCAATGATGGACTCGAACTCGACAAGGTTCTGCGGTTCTTTGAATAACTGCAACGCAAGAGTAAGCAGGGAGCGCTCGTCGTTCCTGCTGCAGATGCTTGAACAGATCAAAGATACAGAAGAGAAGCGGTCGGTGTTGCGCGGTGCGATCGAGGCCACTCCGCCTCAGGGCGTCGACAGCCTCAGTGAGACGATCACCGAGCTGAAGCGGCAATACCCCGATGGCGAGACGGACGAAATTGAGATTTAGTTTCACCAGCACTTCAAGCTTGGAAGTTTTGCCACCATCTCGAATTGATCCTCGGCATATGCAGATTCGAGAAAGAGTGTGGTAGTTTTGTTTTCCCACGCCAGCTCGATCGAAGGAGCGCAACCGGCAAGCCGGTTTGTCGGATTCTGCCGTAACTTTTCAAGGGATTGAGCTTTGAACACGGATGCGGAAAACACGAAGGCAACATCGACTGAAATCACAGGCGGTGCGGGCTTCACGTACGAGGACATTGTGGTTGCGTACTATCTCGCCGCGCTGCTGCGGGAAGATCGCGCGGCGTTACAGGACGGGACTGTCAAGAGCGTCGCGGTCCAGCAGAGCGGTCATGATCGTCCGATGGACGACCTGACCATAGAGACCGAGCGCGACGGCGCGACTTCCCGCCTCGATCTGCAGATCAAGACAACCGTTGTAGTCAGCAGCAGCAACGATGCTTTCAGGGATGTGGTCGATCGGGCACGACAGACGCGTGCGGCGGCGGGGTTCCAGATCGAACGCGATGCCTATGGATTTGCTGCAGAAAGAATATCGGTGGCTGGCCTGCAGGCGTTGGAGCGGCTGATCGAGTGGGCCAAGGCCAGCCCGGACGTCTTGCATTTTACGAGGCGATTTTTGCCTGGCGGAACCGCTGCGATCCCAGAGCGGAGGATGCGCGACGATCTTAAGTCTTTGATCGGCGCAGAAGACGACGTAGGGGAATGGCGTTTCTATCGCCAGTTTGTCGGGGCGCGCCTTGACGGCTTGCGCGAAGGGGGGGCCCTGAGAACCGAGATCGTCAATCGGCTGCAGGAACTTGTTGCCAGCGATGAGGACGGGCAAAGCGAACTCCTGTTCGACCGGCTTTGTCGCATCGTGCGCGACGGCGCGGGCACCGCGCAGAAATGGACGCGTTCGTCATTGCTGGCGCAGTTGCGTGGCGTAGTGCGACTGAAGGTGACACCGAGCTATCTAGCAGACGTTAGCCTGATCTCACAGTTTGCATTCGATGGGATGGCTGATATCGTGGACGACATCGAAGGCTTTCGGGTTGACCGCCCGAGCCTCCAGGATGACGTTAGCAAAAAATTGCAGGCGCACCGCGTAGTCAATATCAGCGGACTTCCGGGCTGCGGAAAATCGGTGGTGCTGCAGCGTGTCGCCATGGCCGCGCGTACACGTGGCCCAGTCCTTTTCCTGAAATCCGATCGTCTGACGGGAACGGGCTGGCTGGAGTTTGCAGCCAGGCTTGGACTTCGTCACCGCAAGATCGATGACCTGCTTGCCGAGATCGGTGCAACCGGCTCGCCGGTTCTTTATGTCGACGGAATCGATCGGATCAATCCGGACCAGAAGAGAATCATTCTGGATATTCTTCACGCGATCGAAGCGAACCCCGCACTGGCTGAATGGCGAGTCCTCGCGACGTCTCGTGATCAGGGGCTTGAGACGTATCGTGCCTGGTTTCCGTCGTCGTTCTACAAGGGTTCGACCATCGGCGATGTTCAGGTCCAGCCGTTTGATGACACGGAGGCCGAAGCGCTTGCGAGAGAGAGGCCAGGCTTGCGTCGTCTGCTTGTGGGTACGGCAGCGGTACGGCACATCGCCCGGCGACCATTCTTTGCTGCAGTTCTGGCGAGAAGCTTGGGCGATGATGCTGGTGAGCCTCAGACGGAGACTGATCTCATCAACGCTTGGTGGGCGCGGGCTGGTCACGACGCAGCCGCGAGCGAAGTGCCTCAGCGCCAGCGTGCTCTTCTTGATCTGGCGGAAAGGGGCGTCGGCAGCCTGGGTAAGACCATTGGCGCACGGGGCCTGGCGCCGCAGACGTTCGACCATATTGGAGCGCTCAAGGCGGACCTGATTGTGCGTGGTCGTGATGGGGATGCGACGTTCTCGTTCACTCACGATATCTTTTTTGAGTGGGTATTCTTCCGCCTGCTTATTGACCTTGGCACCGAATGGATTCAGGGGATCGCCAAAGCGGGTGAGCCGCCTTTGCTCGGTCGTGTTGTTGGCCTGCTGGCGCAGCACTCACTTTCTACCCCGGGGCGATGGACCGTGGGATATCAGGCGCTGCAGGGATCGTCGCTTCGCCCCCAATGGCGACGGGAGTGGCTCACTGCACCACCCTTTACAAGCGCGTTTGGTGCTGCCCAAGAGGAGTTTGCCAAACTCCTCGTCGCAGACGACTTAGCATTGCTTGAGAAGGCGCTGGTCTGGTTCCAGGCGCAACACACCGTGCCGAGTCCAATTGTCCTCGGGCGCCCCGACGTGGGGGGCGAAGCCGCAGATCGTATCCGGCTGGCCGAACTGTTGAGCTGGCCCTCGGATTTTGCGAGTTGGGGGCGGTTCCTCGACTGGTTGATCGCACTGGCTCCACGTGTACCTGTGCGACTCATGCCGACCATGGTGGACGTACTGTCGGTATGGCAGAACGCGCTGTCTGAATTCGACAACCTGCGGTCCAGAGCTGTGGTAGAGACGTGTTCGCGATGGCTGATTGACCTGGAGGGAGCAGTCTATCAGGACGGGTTCATATCAGGATACGGCAAGTGGGATGCACTCGGGCACGATGCACTGACCCAGTTCGCGACCAGTCTGCGGATCCTGATCGTGCGAGCAGCCCGCAGTTACCCTCAGTATGCCAACGACCTGTTTGATCGTGCTGTCGTGAACAAGCGGATGCGCGCAGAGGCGTTTTCGGAGTTGATGGCGCTGGCTCCGGCCATGGTCGATGTGTCGCCCGACAGGCTTGCTGCGGTTGCGAGGGCCGAGATACTCGAGGAGCTACCCCAGGACAAAGTCGATCGCAGGAGACAACGTGATCAGGCACGGTCCGAGCGGGTCCGTCAGATCCGTGAGAAGCCCGAAAGCGAACGGAGTGAGGAAGAGACCAGGCTGATCCAACGTTTCCATCCACTGATCGGAGGCGGCAGTGAGCTTGACGATGACATCGGCATCGATCGCCATCACAGTTACTACTATCCGGTGTCAGCGCTGCATGAGCCGTTCGCGAGCCTGTTCTCGAAAAAGCCGGAGGTAGCACTTCAGCTCGTTCGCGATATCGCAAATCATGCGACGACGGGATGGCGTCAACTGCACCAGATTTCATGGCGCCGCCGGGCAACGCCGATCCCGGTCACCATCGATTTTCCATGGGGTGCGCAGCAGTTCTGGGGAGGCTGGAATGTTTACAGCTGGCATCTCGGCGAGCTCACCGCACAGCCGCTTGAATGTGCGTTTCTCGCACTCGGTTATTGGGCCTTCAGAGAGATCGAGGCCGGTCGACCAGTCGACGAGATCATCAGGCTGGTCGTGGAGGGCAATCAAAGCATAGCGGCTGCGGGACTCGGTCTCGTGCTTGCACTTGAGACGTTCCATCTCTCCGAAGTCACGTTGGCGCTCGCCATCTGTCAACGGCTCTGGCGTTATGACATCCAGCGTGCTCAACAGGAGCCGATGCGCGACATTGACTTGTTTGGCTTTGGGTTCCTATCGGAACTGAAGGGTGATCGGGCGAAAGCGAAGGCGTTCATGGACAAACGCGAGAGTCGCAGGCGCAATGTACGGGAATTGGCCATGCGGTTTGCGATCAGTGGAGATGGATCGCTCGGCGAGCGGTTCAGGGCGGCACTCGAAGGCTTTCCTGCGGCACTACCGTACGAGTTCGAAGAGGATCGAACGAACCCGGACGCGGCTTCTGCGCTGTTGGCATGCGCACAGGAATACGCAGCGTTTGCAGTCCCGGGCAACTATCGGGGTTACCGGACACCCGATAATCAGGTCATGGTGGCATACCAGCCTCCGCTCAGCGAGGGGGACATCCAGCGCGGGGAGGCAGCGCGGACCTATCTTCACCAGCAGAGCCTTCTGGCGTGGGCAATGAAATCGCTTCGTGAGGGAGCGGTTTCACCCGATAACACTATTGCCGCTGCCATCGCATTTGCGCGGCCGCTGTACGCTCCGTCAATGTTTGCAGTGCGACTGGAGGTCGGCGACCACGGACCCCAGAGCCTGGTGGCGGCAGTCGCAGCGTGTGTGGTGTGTTTTGGTGACAAGACGTCGGAGGACTATGCTTGGGCTCTGCGTGTATTGACGGACATCGAGGGGATGCGTGAACCTGACGACGCATTCGGAGGCTCGCGAATCGCCTGGCATCCAGCTCACCAGCTTATCCACGCATTGTTGCATCTGCGGCGTACGGAGCCGTCCGATATGGATCCTGCCCGGCGTTTGCTGCGTCTCACGGATCACGATCATGAGGAAGCTGCCGAGCTTGCGTTTGTCGCATTGCTTGCCGACCCCGCACCACAGGTCGCATGGGCGGCGGCGCAGCTTGCGCTTGATCTCTCGGTCTACTACCGGCCAACGATAACGGATCGAGGCGAGCAGATCAGTCACATAGGCCAGCGGGCGGCCAATGCGGCACGACGTCGGGCGGAGACAACGCTGACTGATGACAGGCCCAAGCCTTTTCGCGCACTTCCAGCAGCATGGGAAACGCGACACATAGCGAGGGAGTCCGACGCGTTTGACTACGGCGACGACGCATCGTGGCAGGATCCGAATCCGAAATTCGACGCGCGACGCGCCGAAAAGATGATTCGGAGGTTTCCGATCGAGACGTGGTGTGCGCTTGATGACTTCAAGCACTTGGTGCTTGAATTGTTACGGGCGCTCGTGACCTGGACCGGCGAACGGCTCAACCCGTCACGACCGGGCCGGCGGCGCAGCCAAACGAGCGAACTCATCGGTTGGAATGATGCACTTGGTGACATGCTGGCACGCGCGGCACCGTGTTTCGATCCCTCCGTGGTCCGAGATGAACTACTGAAGCCGTTCCTGAACGGCGATGATGCACTCGACGTGATTGCGGAGTTTGCGGATATGATGGTCAGGCGTCATGTCCTTGATGCACATCAAATTCCTCCAGGTACATTTGATCTGCTAGAAGTGTGTCTCGATCGCGCTATCGCCGATCCAACCTTCAAACCGGGGGGCTACCGCGCCGGGGAGGTGTCAGGGCACCATCTGCCGAAGCTTGTCAATGCGCTGCTTGTTGTCGCTGTTGAGCGCGCGGACGCAGCTGCACGTTACGTGAACGACGACTGGAGCGACATCGATGTCATCATGCCAATGGTCACCCGTCTCGTGACCACTGCCGGATGGTCAACGTACGTCATGTCGAAATTCCTGCTTCTCTGCGAGCGTGCGGGCGCCGCGTATCCGATTGACGACTTTATTGTGCAGACGGGAGCAGTCCTATCCGGCATCGGCAACGCGAAGGGCAACTGGATCGGAACGCTGCTTCCGGCCCGGACGGCGGCGACAGTCCAGAGACTGGCCGACGCGAACTTTCCGCTAAAGCTCGAACAGGCTCAGGGTTTGTTGCGGATACTGGATGCCCTGATTGACCTTGGCGACCGGCGCAGTGCAGCCCTTGAGCAAACGGAAGCATTTAAGGGTGTTCAGGTTCCCACCTACGATGGAACGGCGGTGATCAACGGTTGCAGCGGAGGCGGGCGATAAACCTGCGCCAAAGGCAATGAACGTCAAAACTCTCTGACGGAAACGTTCGAAGTGGTGTATGCGGTATCAGAGCATGCGTTCGGTGATCGCGCGCATCCATGCAGAGCGATCCCGGATCGTACAGGCCCGACGGATGGAGGCTGACAGCGGGGCATAGCTGGCAGTCGGCATGATGGTCTCTACGCGCCCGTGATCGACGCACTCGATCTTCTGCTGGGACACTCTCGGACGAGGTTGATGACGATGAGTTGACGCGTGGATAGTGCTACGTCAGTGCCCCGTTGGTCAGTGATAGCGGCCGATGCGATCTGTTCCGTAGCGCGTACTGGGCGTTGAGCGACGCAGGCCTGAACCTGACAGACTTGTAGAAAAAGCCGAAGAACGGGGGCGACAATGGCAGCAACGATTTTCTTTTCGTGGCAGGCGGATCGCGCAACGCGTACCGGACGCAATCTTCTTGAGCGCGCACTCGAGGCGGCAATTGGCCGCCTCGGCGATCAAGCGGATTTAGAGGAGGCCGATCGCAACGATTTGGTGCTTGATCGCGACACGAAAGATGTGCCGGGCTTTCCACCGATTGCACAGACAATCTTTGAGAAAATTGATGCTGCCGCGGTGTTCGTGCCGGATTTCACCTTCGTCGGCGATCGCAGCGATGGACGACCGACGCCGAATCCGAATGTGCTGATTGAATACGGATGGGCGCTGAAATCGCTCGGGTACGAGCGGATCGTTCCCGTCATGAATACGGCGTTCGGCGAGCCGTCAGACCGTACGCTGCCCTTCGACTTACGGCATCAACGTCACCCGATTACCTATCACTGTCCTGACGACGCCGACGAGTCAACGCGCAAGGCGGTGCGTGAGAAGCTTTCAAGGGAACTGGAGCGGGCGATTGGCCTTGTGATCCGAAGCGAATCCTACGTCAACTCGTTACCGAAGCCTCCGCTCCCTGAGCGGTTCCAGCCAATGATCGAAGCTGCGCCTGGACGGCTGCGTCCGGTTAACGAACCGGTTGGAGTCGGTACGAGCTTTCCCAAGCAGGACGAGGAGATTCTGCTCGCAAACCGCCCCTTGATGTGGTTGCGCGTGATGCCAGATCTGACTCCCGGAGTGACGTGGACAATCGAGGAAATTCGAGCTGCGGCCACAAGGCCGCAAGCCCATCTCTTTCCGCTTTGGGATGGATACGGCGGTTTCAGCTACCTTCGCCATGCGGACGGATTCGGTGTATTTGCTCGTCGGATTGACGACGACGATGCGACAGGGTTGACCTTTGCCTTCAAGACCGGTGAGGTGTGGAGCGTCGATGCACTCTATCTGGATTATATGGAGGATCAGGGTATTACCTCCATACCTGACGCCGAATTGCTGTACGCGAACGCGTTGCAGAGGTTCGGGGACTTCGTGGGGTACCTTGGTGTCAAGCCGCCGTACCGGTGGATTGCTGGAATGAGTGGCATCAAGGGGCGTGGACTCGACGTGCCGATCCGGCCGGGTTACGCGTCACGGCCGGGTCCAAAGGGCAAGTGCCTGCTCGATGTCGTGAGCGAGTCGGGTACTTACTCGCCTGAGGTGAGTGCAGTTCTCCAACTGAAGCCTTTCTGGGAGGCGATCTACGAAAGCTGCGGACTTTCGCGTCCAGCATGGCTGGACAATCGTACGAGTTGATTCATCGACGGTGGTGTGGCGAGAATAGAGCAGATTCTCGTTCTCCGGAGATCAAATGCCGAAATCGTTCCAGCGTCTCATCCTCAACGTTGTGCTTCAGCACATCGATCCGCCGATCTGGCGTCAGATCGAAGTCGAAGGAACCGAATCTCTGCGCAAGTTGCATCACATCCTACAGGCAGCTTTCGGATGGGAAGACACCCATCTACACGACTTCCTGATCGACGGTATGACCTACGCCATGTTCGAGGTCGATGACGTGGTGGATTTCGCTGACCCGGGCACGACTGCCGATGATCGGAAGGTTCGTCTGCAGACGGTCCTGAAACCAGGTTCGCGCTTCGTTTACCGATACGACTTCGGGGACGGCTGGAATCACACTGTCGTCGTTGAGAAGATGGAAACCGTCGAGAGCGAACCGTGGGGAGGAGCCCAAGTCATTGACGGCGCTCGTGCTTGTCCGCCGGAAGACGTGGGCGGCCCATCGGGCTATGAAGCGTTCCTGAATACGCTATCCAGCGATCCCAACAGTGAAAAGGCCGAACGTTACCGAAACTGGATCGGCCCCGGCTTCGACGCGGAATTGTTTGATTTGCGAGCTACCAATGCAGCGCTGTCACGAATGGCTTCCAACCGTTGGGGTAACCAGTAACACACTGACTCAAGACTCCAACCAGCGTGAAGACGGAGCCGTCTGGCTATCGTGGCTAGCAACGTGCCGGCAGGAAATTTTGGCGCAACGCCGATAGGTACCATCTACGGAACCCGGTGTTGCACTGAAGTGGCCGATCCACGGCTCAGAACGCAACACCTCCAAATGCACCAGTTATATCGATAATTCACGTTATGTAAAATAAGCGCCGAGAATGCAGCAGGCATAGAAAATTGCTAAGAGCTAATCAATCGACAGCTAAAAGTCCACGCAGTTGCTGCGCCAATCGGTCAACCTTCTGATCGCTGCCACCATAAATGAAAACTAAGGCTCCCGCGTCCGGCGGCAACTCTGCCCATACGGTCGAGTCGTCGAAGACAGCGCAGTAGTGAGTCGCGTCGTTAAACCAGGCTTTCTCCAGCCCCTCCTCGTCTGAAAACCGTGCAAGTATTTGCATCGCACTGATGTTGCCGAAGCGGCCCCGAGCAAGGCCTAGGGATTCTTCGCTTGTGCTCAATGTCGCCGTAGCTGGGAATCGAAGTCTTTCGCATCGTCGAGTCGCATATTGAAAAAGCAATTTTTCCCAACCTTCGGCATACGGCGCACAGTATTCTCCCCATGCATTGGTCATGTCTACCGGTGGCTCGCCTAGCACCGGGACGTCAAAATTGAGTCGAAGTTGATCGCCCGTTTCAAATCCGCCTACTATTAGCGAGTGCGGGTCAATTTCGTCACATTCCTCATATAGGGATAATAAGTCTGGAATGGTTCTGTAAATCAGAGTCGGATGCAGTAAGTCGCCATCGTTCAATCCCATGTGGTGTAGATATGTTTTGTATGATTTCGGAAACTCAAGTCCGATATCAGTAAGGCCTGCCATTTTTTCGAGTCGAATAATGTCGGCATGGCTCGCGCCACGAATGCGTTCTTTCCAATTGTAATCCCACGCGGAGATGTAGTCGAGTAAGCGATCCATCAGAGAGTCAATGGGGCCAAATCTGGGGAGGCGCACAGTGGATTTCATTCTCCCTCCAAATATTTGTTCATTGCATGCTTCATATAGACCTTGATATTAGCACTGTGCGCGCACGTATCGCACGGATTGATTTCGCGAGATCGGCCCCATCTACCGGTCGGATATGGGTTGTCCTTGTTGCCACGCCAGATCGTTGCCATACCGATGATAGGACTGGGATTTTTGCTCGCAGCGTGCGCTGCGCCCGGCTCCGCGCACGCACCACGATGATTTCCGTTGCCGAATTTGCTTATTTTTTTCTTAAAATTAATCCAGTCTGCATCATCATTATCTTTTCGGCCTATCGTGTATTTTCCTCTTTCCGCATTGTCTAGCTCGCGTTGAAATTCTCCAGGGTCAAATGTATCGCCGGAAATTCCTACGGAAACTGTACCATCCTCATGTAAAAAAACATGCACAGTCGGCATTTTTGATTTTGAGTACTTGGGTCTGTTATCGTTGCCTCTCATATTATCCATTGTTTCAACAACAAAGTGGCATTCATCCCATGCTTTCTTTGTCCGCGGCGGGTACTCGGCGTTCTCGATCCATCTTTCCCCCTTATGAGCAGGCCGCATCGAACGCGGGCCTTGTGGGGCGGTGCGATGTTCCCCGGGGCTAGCAATCACGGGATCGCCCGTGCCGATCGATTCAGAAGCTTCCGTCGGTTCACTTGCTGCGTGCGAATCGGATAGTCCTAGCACGTCTACTGATACAACTGGGTTCGAAGGATACGCGTAGAGATTAATCCCCCCCGCTTGGCCCATCGGATCAGATTGGAGGTATCGACCGAGCACAGGACTATAAAACCGAAACCGGTTGTAATGGAGGTTGATTTCCCGATCAAGCCAGTGGCCTGGCCAGCGCAGGTCGTACTCTATGGAATTTCCACTGGCAACGAAAACTGTTCCATAAGGGTCTATGTCAGCTGCACGCCAGACTAGTCTGCGGTCTCCATTCTCGATCCATTCCGGCATCCCAACCTGGTTAACGAATGTGAAGTACGCGTGCCCCTCATTAGGCGACGCGCTCACGCTGGGATAGTCAATAAACATGAACGGCAGGAGTGCCGTTTCGTTTGCATAGACGTAAATTCGGATCTGTCTATTTGGGGCGATCTCTGCTGCGAGTCGGTCACCGTCCCAGTAGTATTCTGTGCGCGCCGTGCCGATCACTTTGGTAACCCGGCGGCATAGCCCGTCATATTCGGCTGCCCAAGTCTGTAATTGACCACCCCATTCGACCTTCACCAACTGGTCCATACTGTTGTAGTGATATGTGATGCGGCGGTCAATCCCAACAATTTCTTCCGCAAGATGATTGCGATGGTTATAGCGGAATTCCCCAGATGACGCTGAAGAGAGCCGGTTGCCGTCCGTATAGCGCATCCAGCGAAGCGTGTACGTCGACAATAGGTTTCCAGCAGCGTCGTATTCGAAACGCCGAACCGGCCATCCATCGCGAGTTTCTCCCGTCAACCGGTGCGTTGCATCGTACTGGTATGCGACGGTGCCCCTCTCACTATCAGTCACACGCCGCAGTTCTCCAGTCGCGCTGTACTCATATTGGACAGTACGGGGAGCCTTGACGCGCTCATCCAGCCACGTCATGCGCCCGGTGCAACGTCCCTGCGAATCGAACGCGTACACCACGTTCGTGCCGTTGGCCAACTGCATCAAAATCCGGCCATCCGCTCCACGATGCATTCGGTGGGTACCGCCCTCCGGCGTGCGGATCAATATTTCGCCGTCGGCAGCGCATTCGTAATAGATATCGAAGCGCTTGAAGTAGGTAGTTCGCGCAAGCCGATCATCCAGATATGCATGCTCAACGCCAGTATCGTTGCGCTTGTCCGAGGTACGTCTGCCACTGCTTTCGAATGTCCGAGTAATTTCAACCTGGTCCGTCGAGGCCTTCGTAACGTTCCCACGAGTGTCGTACTCATAGATGTAAGTTTCACCGCTCGAAAGGATGCGCTTGCTGTGAAAACCGTTCTCGCCTACCTCGAAACGCAGCAGTACGTTATCCGCGCCATCGCGTTTTTCGACCAACCGGTCGCCTTTGTCATAGGCATAATTTTCGAGCAACATACCGTCGCGAACGACTTGGGAAATGCGATTCTTGAGGTCGTAGGCATAGGTGCTTTCGTTGCCATTGGCGTCGACGATTGCGGAAACTTTCCGGCGCGATGCGTACCGATACTGAACGGTATGGCCTAGGGGATCTCTCGTGCTGCCGTGCAGGTTCCATGACGCAAGCGTATAGCGATACTCACTACCGTCACCGTCGTGCCGGCACACCAGATTTCCTGCCGCGTCGTACACGAACCGTTCGACGTTGCCGTGAACGTCAGTGTGCTGAATCAGTTGGCCCGCGACATCGTGCCGTTTTTCAGATTTGTCGAACCTCGGCGGAGGGGGTGTTACTGCCTGCCGAGCTGACTCTTCAAGTTCCGGCGGCAGCAGCGCCATCTCGGAGAAATCTCCTTTGCTAACCCAGCCCCATTGAAGTCCCAATGACGATCCTGGAATTTTGTGCGACAGTGGATTCGGCAGGTTCGGCGCTTCGTCCTTGATCGGCCACACATTCCCGAATTGGTCCACTCGGCCGGTGTTGCGTTCTCGTGCGTTATAGAGCCACCGTAGCACACGCCCGCCGGAGTCGATCTCCTCTGTAATGCGCCCGTCGAAGGCTAGTGCGTACTCGATCGCGCCACCATATGGGTCGACGATGCGCGTGATCGTGCCGACATCGTTGTAGTGCACTGACCACTTGCCCCCATCGCCTTCGGTGACGATTGTTCGTCCCGGCTGGTACTGGAACTTGACGTGCCACATACCGTCTTGGCCGCTACTTTCTATGCAGCGGCCTTCGGTGTCGTAGCGGTAGAAGAACGAGTACCCATTCGCATTGATGAGACGCACAATACGTCGCTGCGGGTCGTATTCATTGGCAGACACCGCATTGAGTGCGTTGCGGTAGGTGACGAGACAGCATTCCGTATCGTATTCGTACCGAGCAATTGGGGTACGTCGCCCGTCCAGATTAGTCAGTACAACGCTTAGGATCCGCCCGCACCGATCATGATCGAATTGAACTATCCGCCGAACATGGCCGCGCTCGTCGACTTGCTCGATTTTTTCGAGGTATCCATTCGCATGCCAATGCAGTCTGCTACGTACACGGTTGCAGACGTGGCCAATGCAACACGGCGTACCGTCAGTTGCAGAGATCTGCTCGAACTCAACGGCGCCCTGCACGTCATGCCAAACGATGAACTGTCGGCCGTCAAGTTGCTCAAGGACGTAGCCTTGACAGCAGCCGCCGTAACGGCCGTCCGCTCCTCTACCGAATGTGTATGCGGTTCCCTGCGGATCGGTATAGATCGCGCGCGTGCGCAGCAACTGCAGTTCGTGTTGCCAAGTATGCCGAAACCCGTACCCAAGCGGGCCAGCGCGGTCCCGCCACGAGCTGCTGTAGTGTCGGCCCCACTTGAATGGCATAGCCTCGTCGGTTTCGTAGTCTGAAAAGTCGTTCTTGACCTCTCCAGTGACCGCGCTGATCGGCTCCCCTCGGCACTCAGACTTCAATTCCTGAGGTCGCTTCGCCACCCTCGACCTTACCTTCTTCCCGATCCCATGCTTCGCCCCATGCCACATCATCTGCGAGTCCGGCAGCGGAAACCCGCCGATCAGCACCGTCGGATCACCCATAAGCAGCGTGCCCATACTTGGCTCGATACCCGGATCCTTGCCCATCAGATTGCTGAGCATCATGAACGCGAGATCGGCCGCAGTCTGCGCAGCAGTCATCGCGGCCGCCAAGGCTTCGTGATGTTTGACGTCACTGGCAGCGGTTGCCATCCCTGACGCCGGCCCAATCGCCGCGTTGCCAACCGACCACGCCTTCCCTGCCCCTCCCAGCAACTTCGCTCGTCCACTTACCTGAGCCGCCTCGCTCGCCACTTCCTCGCTTTTCTCGGCCGCACTCGCCGCTTCACCGCCTGACTTCCCCACATGCCCCATCGGATTGCAATGCCGCGTCATGTCGATGCCCATGCGCGCGGCACGCATCCCGCCGATGAACGTATTGCTCGAGCCCGTCTGGATATCGAAGTAAGGTGTCAGCCCGCCACAAGTAGGCGCGAAACCGATGTCCAGCACTCGGGCAGCCGGGATACCGCCGATCAACACGCTCAGGCAACCGGCGCCAATCGTCATACCGGAACTCGGTAAAGGGAACCCGTTGCTCGGCGGATGACTGTGCGCATGCGGTGTACCGAGATGCGGAACGCCGATGGTGGCCGCCGGCATTCCCGGTACCTTGTCGAGTAACGGAATCTGCGCGATACCGGTGTTGAGCAATTGCGACGGCATGCCCTGCAAGGATGCAAGCGAATTTACCGCCTCGCTGACATGATGGAGCGTGCTCCCTTTCGACGAGAACGTTTCCTTGAACGGATCGAGAGTCGACTTGACCGTACCGAGCAGCGAATCGCACGCGGTGTCCGCTTTGGTTTCCGATTGCGTCGTGTGACTTTCGGACGAATCGGACGCACGCGTAAAACGAGGTTCGGATTCGCTCATTGCCTTGCCCGTTCATATCCGGCCATTGCCTCGCGCGCAGCTGCCGTAGCCGTTCCACGCAGACGAGCCATGTAAAGCGGATCCTTCTCCAGCTCGTACGCTCTCGCCTCGGTTTTCAGGCCGGCGTCTCCGTAAAGCGACACAAGTCGATCAAGGATGGCGATGCGTTGTCGTTCGCAGCCAAACTGCTCGCATAGCCCCTTCGCGGCGATCCAGCTTTTCGCGGCTTCCGCTGCCTGGCCACATGCCAGCAGGGCGACACCGCCATTCTCCATCGCCTCGATCTTCGTATGTACGAGCATCAGCCTGCCGGCGGCGCCGCTCGCCAGATCGAAATAGGTCGCCGCCTTCGCGTGCTCGCCGAGCGTGTTGCAACAGCTACCTGTCGCCATCAGCGCATTGAGCACGACCAGCAGATTCCGGCCATCGAGTGCCGCCGGTAGCGCACGCAAGTACCAGTCCTTTGCGTCGCTCGGCGATCCGTGCCGTAATGCCACGTCACCCAAGCCGTGCAACGCGACTGCACAACCCGTTGAATCCTTCCGTTCCGCATGAAATGAGAAGAGCGCGTAATACTTGCGCTGTGCGTCGGGCAGCCTGCCGTGCGCAAGGTCGATACCGGCGATCTGCATCAACGCACCCATGCGCTGTTCGATCGGATGCGCCGCGTCGTTCGCGATGTCGACCAGATTCCGGGTTGCCTTTTCTGACGAGAAATCGACGGGAAGAATCAACACGTGCTCTGCTTTTTTCTCGCGAGCGAGCGGGATCAGGCAAGGATGCTTCCGGTCGTCGCGGATGCAGAACCGATGCCCTTCCATCCAGTCTTCAAAGCCGTTCAGTGCCAGACATTGCAGCACCAACTTCGCGAAGCCGCCAAAGTCGCCCATCGGTGACGGCAACCATGCCCAAACGACTTTCACACGTTCCGGAACCAGCGTGTGCACATGAGCGATAGCGTCACGCAATCGCTGCGCAGGCGAGCGCCTCTGATCGGTACAAGTCAGAGGCAACGGCGGCCAGCCTCCTTCACCGCGCTCGACGCGTGCATTGCTTTCGTCGTCGATTTGACGAGCAAGCGCCGCCATGCATGTCTGCAAATACGCGTCGACCGAGTCGCACGGAAACGGAAAGATCAGGAAAATCGCGTCGCCGACACGCTCGTCGAGCGATTGCATCATCTTCAGTACGGGTACGATGTCGTTGTCGGTTGCTTCGAGTAGCAACGTGGGATCGTCAGGCTGATCGATGAACGCCTCAAGCGACGATTCGATGGCGGCGAATTCGCGGTGCATGTCGTCGGGCCGCCGTTTCAGTTCAAGCGAACGTATCGGCTGCGCACCACGGTGTCCGCTTCGGTCCGGATGTCGACACCGCCCCGCCCACCTTCCAGTTCGAGTGTCTGCGCACTCAGTCTCAGCTTGCCGGCGACTTCGATGTTCACGTTCCGGTTCAGCAGCGTCACGACCGGTCCGTCCGGCGATGCGCGCACCTGCAGCAACGGAGTGCCCGCCGCATCGGCGATCTGCACGCATTTGTCGGCTTCAAGCGAAAGCGCTACGGCAGGCTCGACAATCGGCTCGACCGGCTCGCCATTTCCCTTCCGCTTCAGCATTCCGGCGATCAGAGGTTCGGGCCAGTTCACAGGCGATTGCAGCAGCACACGATCGCCGATACCGGGTTTCACACCGTCCACGCATTCGAGCCAGCGTTCGCACGTTTTACCGTCTTGCCCCGACCACTTCACGCGAATGAGTCCCATCGCATCGGGATGATGCGTATCGGTCACTTCGCCGATCAATGTCGATGATTCGTGGTGTTCCGCAGACGGAGTGCGATCCGGCGTCAAATCGCTGGCGAACAGCCGACGCAGCGCATCGACCGTTTCCGCTTCGAGCGTTTCATTGACCGTCATCTGATCCGATTCGTTTTCCATCGAATGTCTCCCATGCTTCGAATGCAATCGGGCAGCCGGCAGCCCGCCGGTCGAAATCAATTGATGTGGGCGATCGTTCCCTGGATCGTCACGCCCGAACCGTCGAGCGTGATTGAACCGCCGCCGGTTGCCAGAACAATCTTTGTCGCATTGACATTGACGTTGCAGCTGTCCTTGCCGTTGTCGATATTCACCGTCGGTGCCTGAAGATTGGCCGTCGACTTGCCGGAAAGATTGAGATCGTTCTCGCCGTAAATCGTCACGCCCGGTGCATAGCCTGCAATGTTGACGCCCTTGCCGTATCCGGCGATGACCACACCGCCATCCTGGCCGCTGATCCCGACACCGGTATCGCTTGCGGTTCCGCCGATGGAGACGCCGATGTTGTCCTTGTTGATCGACACGCCGCTCTTTCCTGCACCCATGTCGATGTATTTGCCGGCTGCCAGTGATGCGACTTTGTTGACGTCCACGGAATGGTCTCCGGCATTGACCTTTGTCGCATACGACCCGGTACCGACGACATGCGTGCTGTTCCCTTCGACAAAGACGTCATGCGTGCCGGCGACCACCGCGAGGTTGTGATTGCCCTTCGTCACCGTATGCGAGCTATTGCCGTCAACGGTCACGCTGCGATTCCCGGTCACCCCATGCGTCTCATTCCCCCCGATCTGCGCAGCCTTGTGCTGCTTGATATTCACCGTCTCGTTCTGCCCCACACTCCGTTGCCGATTGTTCTTCACCTGCATCGTCTCGTCGTTCCCGACCGTATGCGTATGGTTGTTCCCGACCGACAGCGAATGATCGGCCTCCGTCTCCGCATCGAAATTCCTTTCCGCGTGCATCCACAGCTGTTCCGCGCCCTTCTTGTCCTCGAACCGAAACGCATTCGCATGCTCGGTCGTCCCACCCGGCGATGATCTCGACAGCATCCCGCTCTGCGTCGCACTCCCGGGCAAGCCCCAAGGCGGCATCTTCTCGCCGTTATAAACACGCCCCGTCACGATCGGCTCATCCGGATCTCCATTCAGGAAATCGACCACGACCTCATCACCCACCCGCGGAATCTGCACGCCACCGAACCCACCGCCCGCCCAAGGATTCGACACGCGCACCCAGCACGACGAATCCTGATTACTCTGCCCGTACCGATCCCACCGGAACTGCAGCTTCACGCGCCCGTATTGATCGGTCCAGATTTCCTCACCGGGCGGCCCGACGACGGTGGCCGTCTGTGGCCCGTTGGTCCGTGGCCTCGGCGTCTCACGTGGCGACCGATAAGGCAAGCTTGAAGGCTGCACGAGCATCATCGTCTGATGCACGACAGCCTCCGCGCCTTGATCGCTCGCATACGCGTTCTCCTGGAATCGGTACTGGCATCGCACGATCAGGTACTCGCGGTTCTGGTCGGCACGCGGGCAATGCGCAAGCGTGAAAAGATAACCAGGCGCCGCCCCGCGCACATCGGTATCGGCATTCGCGCGCTCATGTTCGGCCTGCTGTTCCTCGAGCCGCACGCGGCTGTAGTGCGCACCGGGCGCGTCGTCGCGATATCCACCGGGCCATTCGAACGACGCGAAGCTGTCGTGATCGTGGCCGCGCGGATCGACCTTCTGCGAAGAAAGATCGGCGCGCGGCTTCGTGTAGTCGTAGTCGGTGGTCTGGTGCTTGCCGACGCTCACCTCCTGCGCGGGCAGCCAGCCGTCGATGTGTTCCTCGTCGGCGATCGCGGTGCGGTCGCGCGCGATGTACGGAATCGTCTCGTAACCGGGCAGCGCGGTGTGCGACGACATCGCGTCGCTCAGCATCAGCGTATGCGTGTCCTCGGCGTGCCGGAACCAGTAATAGATACCCTCGAACTCCATCAGCCGCGACACGAACGCGGCATCGGTCTCGTTGTATTGCACGCAAAACTCGCGCGGCACATACGATTCGACGAGGTGGTTTTCAATCGGAAAGCCGTACGTCGACAGCACCTCCTGCACGATCTCGGGCACGGTCTTGTTCTGGAAAATCCGGCAATCGGAGCGTCGCGTCGCGAGCCACAGCCACGGGCGCACGACCAGCTCGTAGCCGTAGTACCGCTCGGCACGCCGGCCGGCAAGCGATGCGCGCGCAACGATTCCGTTGAGGTAGCGCGTCGACTGGTCCTGCTGTTCGATCCGCACCGTCACGGGCTTGCCGAGCATGTCCTTCAACGACAGGCTGTGGCTGTCGGCGAGCGCCTCGATCCGGAATTCGAACAGCCGGCCGAGTTCGTCGCCGCCGTCGAGCGTGTGGAATTTCAGGTCGTCGCCGTGCGGGCTGTCGAGTGTGAAGACGCGATTCACGCCGCTCCCTCCTCGTCGAACCGGTAAGCGAATTCGCCGCCGGCCGCGCTCACCTCGATCGACGTCAACGCGCGCCCTTCGAGCGTGGCCTGCAGGATCGCGCGGCTGATGCGCGGCATCACGGTATGCGTGAGGATCGCGTCGACCATCCGGCCGCCGGATTCGATGGTCCGGCAACGCTCGACGATCAGCGCGGTCGCCGCGTCGGTGCAGCGCAGCCGGATGCCGTGATGCGCGTCGATCCGCTTCTCGATCCGCCGCAACTGCAGCGCGACGATGCGCGCGAGCGTCGCGTCGGTGAGCGGGTAATACGGGACGACGGTCAGCCGGCCAAGCAGCGCGGCCGGAAACACGTCGAGCAGCGGCCCGCGCAACGCATCGGCAAGCGTCTGCTCGCCGGGCAGACGGTCGGGGTCGCGGCACAGCTGCATCACGCGATCGGCGCCGACGTTCGACGTCAGCAGGATCACCGTATGCCGGAAATCGATGTCGCGGCCCTCGCCGTCCTCCATCCAGCCCTTGTCGAACACCTGGAAGAAAATCTCGTGCACGTCGCGGTGCGCCTTCTCGATCTCGTCGAGCAGCACGACGCTGTACGGCCGGCGGCGCACGGCCTCGGTGAGCACCCCGCCCTGTCCGTAACCGACATAACCGGGCGGCGCGCCCTTCAGCGTCGACACGGTGTGCGCCTCCTGGAACTCGCTCATGTTGATGGTGATCGCGTTGTGCTCGCCACCGTACAACGTGTCGGCCAGCGCAAGCGCGGTCTCGGTCTTGCCGACGCCGGACGGGCCGCACAGCAGGAACACGCCGTGCGGTTTGGTCGGATCGTCGAGCTTCGCGCGTGCAGTCTGGATCCGCTCGGCGATCAGTTCGACCGCATGCCGCTGGCCGACGACGCGTTCGCCGAGCGTATCGGCGAGCTTCAGCACGGCCTGCGTCTCGTCGCGCACCATCCGGCCGAGCGGAATGCCGGTCCAGTCGGCGACGACAGCCGCCACCGCATGCGTGTCGACGGCGGGCAGCACGAGCGGTGCATCGCCCTGCACGTCGGCCAGCGCCTGCTGTGCGACGGCGAGGCGTGCCTGGATATCGGCGCGCGCGGCGGCATCGAGTTCGTGCGACGGATCGTCGTCGAGCAGCGTGGTGCGGGATTCGACGATCGCCGCCAGTGCATTGCGTTCGGTTTGCCAGCGCGCGTCGAGCTGGTCGAGCGCAGCCTGCGCGTCGGAAATGTCGGTGTCGATCGCGTCGCGCCGCGCGGCATCGCCGGTGCCTAGCGCGCACTCGCGGCCGATCCGCTCCTGCTCGACACGCAGGCTGTCGATGCGGCGGCGCGCATCCTCGATCGGCGCGGGCACCGCGTGCTGACTGACGGCAACGCGCGCACAGGCCGTATCTAGCAGGCTGATCGCCTTGTCCGGCAACTGCCGCGCAGGGATGTAGCGATGCGACAGCGTGACGGCGGCCTGCAGCGCATCATCGAGTACGAGCACGCGGTGGTGAGCCTCGAGCTTCGCGGCGAGGCCGCGCAACATCGTCAACGCGGCCGCTTCTTCCGGCTCGTGCACGTGGACCAGCTGGAAGCGCCGCGTCAGTGCGGGGTCTTTTTCGATGTACTGCTTGTACTCGGACCACGTGGTCGCGCCGATCGTGCGCAGCAGGCCGCGCGCGAGCGCGGGCTTCAGCAGGTTCGCGGCGTCGCCGGTGCCGGCCGCCCCGCCCGCGCCGACGAGCGTATGCACTTCGTCGATGAACAGGATCGCGGGCCGCTCGGACGACATCGCTTCGTCGATCACGCCACGCAGACGGCTTTCGAACTCGCCCTTCACGCTCGCGCCGGCCTGCAGCAGCCCGATGTCGAGCAGGTACAGCGCGACATCGCGCAGCGACGGCGGCACGTCGCCGGCCGCGATCCGCAGCGCGAAGCCTTCCGCGACAGCCGTCTTGCCAACGCCGGCCTCGCCGACCAGCAGCGGGTTGTTCTGCCGGCGCCGCAGCAGGATGTCGACGATCTGGCGGATCTCGGCGTCGCGCCCGACGACGGGGTCGATCTCGCCGGCCCGCGCGCGGGCGGTCAGGTCGACGGCGAAGCGTGCGAGTGCCGAACCGTCGGCGGCCGCTGCTCCGCGCACGGCCGCGTCACCTCCCGCGCCGGCAGATCCGGCCGGTTGCGCCTCCGGCGAACCGTCGACGATCGATTCGAGTTGGTCGGCGAGCACATCCGGCACGATGCGCTCGAATTCGCGCGTGATCGCCACCAGCACGTTGCGCAACTGCGGCGTCTTCAGGATCGCGAGCAGCAGCACCGCACCGCGAATGCGCGTCGCATCGTATTTCAGCGTCGCATAGACCCACGCGCGTTCGACCGAGTCGTCGATGTGCGCGGACAGGTCGGACACCGATCCCGCGCCGCGCGGCAGCCGGTCGAGCGCTGCAACGAGCCCGCGGTCGATGGTCGCCGCATCGATCTCGAAGCGGCGCAGCACGCGTTGCAGGTCGCCGTCGGGCCGCTGCAGCATCTGCTTGAACCAGTGCGCGAGTTCGACATACGGATTGCCACGCAGCCGGCAGAATCCGGTCGCCTGCTCGAGCGTCTCGTAGAGGAACGGATTCAGTTTTCCGAACAGGTTGACGCGGCCGATATCGGACATGACGGTTCCCGGTTAGGCGGTTTCGCGATGAAGGGCCGTGGCGCCGCCCCGCACGTCGTAGCGGACGACGAGGTCGCGCGCGGGGCCCGGTTCGAGCCGCTGCCCGAGCCACGCGGTGCGGCCGATACCCTGCGGTTTGCCGAGCGCGATGGCGGGCACCGCGTCGGCCGCCAGTTCGAGCTGCACGTCCCAGTCGAACTCGATGCCGACGTATTCGCGCACCCATAACGCGAGCTGCCGCGCGTGCGGCCCACCCGGCAGGAAACGACGGTACGCGTCGAGCGAGAGCGGGCCGAGCACGATCCGGAAGCGCGACTGCGCGTCGCGTACCGCGACGCCGAGCGCGACGGCGCCGACGCGCAACGTCGGCCGCGTCGCGCGGATCGTGCAGCGCTGCGAGCGCTCGATCGCGACCCATTGCGGCACGTGCTCGACGATGCGCGCGTCGACGCCGAAATGCCGGCGCAGGATCTGCACGAGCCCTTCCGGGTTGCGCGTGTGCCGCACGAGATGGCCCGCATGGAAATAACGCGCATGCGGCGCGAGCGTGTCGGCGCCGGTATCGGTACCGGCTTGCACGGCCGGCTTGTCGCCGTTCGCCGCGCGCCCGATCAGGCTCGCGACATAACCGTCGAACCGTGCGCGCTCCGGGCGATCGAGGCTCACCGTCGGCTGCGCATCGGCCCACGCGCGGTAGAACAGCAGGATCAGCCGGTGATGGAACAGGTCCGCGAACGCGGCAAACGTCGGGTCGTCGTGCTGGGCCGCGCGCTCGTGCGCGTATTCGGTCAGATGCGTCGGCAGCGGCCCGTTCGGGCCGAACAATCCGAAACCGTGGATCGCGATGCGCGGCGGCGCGGCGCCGTTCTCGTACACGCCGGCCAGCATCGACGCCGCGAACGCTAACGACGGCTGCTGCCCGAGCCGCACCGCTTCGTCACGCGGCCGCGCGGCATGGCCGAGCGGTGCGCGCCCCGGCGACAGCGCGTCGAGCCAGCGCAGCGCCTGGAACAGGTCATAACCGTGCGGCGCGGCCCGCAACCGCGCCCACCACGCGTCGCGGCGGGCGGTTTCGGTGGCCGGCGGCGCGCCGGGAGACGTGTCGCGCTTCATATCGCGGGCCGCCTGCCGATGCGCGCCGGCCAGTGCGCGAGCGTGCCGCGCTGCACGCTGGTCAGCACGCATTCGGCGAACGCGTTGATCGATACGTGACGCGCGAAGAACTGTTCGAGCACCGCGCCGAGCAGGAACGGACTGTCGCCGGAGAACGCATGGTCGTCGACGGTCACGTTGACCTGCACGCCGCGCCCGAACATCAGCGGCCCGGACGCCGGCAGCCGCCGGAACACGGGCGAGAACGCGACGCGCTGCACGCCGTCGATCTGCCGGCGCATCGCGGCGTCGGCCGGGTCGGCGTGCAGGCCGAGCAGTTCGCGCAGCGCATGCGCGCCCTCGTCGTCGTCGAGATCGGTCAGCGTGTGCCGCGCGAGCCCGAGATGGCGGATCAGCCGCCACGCGGTTTGCGCATCGGCGATCGGCGGGCGTGGCCGAGACGGGCCGCGAATCGCGACGATGCGCTCGACGGGCGCCGATACGCGCAGCGTGAACGTGTTCGCGTCGCCGGGCGGCTGCAGCAGCACGAGATCGCGATTGGTGCACAGCGTGTCGGCGGACAGATAGCGCATCGTCTCGTCGTACGGCGCGCACTGGCTGTCGACGAGCGACACGTAGGTCTCGCTGCCGACATAACCGGTACGCGTGCCGTTCGCGCGTGCCTGCGCGGACACCAGCCGCGGCTCGCGCCGCACCGTGTAGTACGCGCCGTGATTGCCGTTATCGCCGGCGAACGACGCGTGAAACGGCCTGAATTCGCGCGACTGGCCGTCGTCGCGCTGCTCGCTCGCGAGCCGCTGCACCGCATAGACTTCATGGTCGAGCGGCCGGCTGCGATCGACGACGACATGATGTTCGCGCGCGCCCGGCTGCAGCGGAATGCGGTCGGCGCGGCGCGCGAACAGGTTCACGGCCGGCGTGCAGTTCAGCGCGAGATGGCGTGCATCGACGGCCGCTTCGAGCGCCGCATCGTGACGGTCGAACAGCACGGTCAGCTCGCACTCGTCGCCGGTCGCACGTGCCAGCGCAGCGCGCAACCCGCCGATGCTGAAGAACAGGAAGCGCGCCGGAAACGCGAAATACTCGCGCAGCAGCCGGTAGCCGTGGAAGCTGCGGCCGTCATCGGGGAGGATCGCTTGCGCAGGATCGAAACCCTCGTGGACGATCTCGTCGGCGTCGAGCGTATGCAGCCAGCGTGGCGGCTGCCCCGGGTCGTGGCACACGGCGCCGAGCGCATGCGCGGCGATCAGTTCGAGCAGATGCAGCGCGTCGCGCTCGGGGCCGGCGAGATGGAACGTCAGCCGGTCGAGCGGCAATTGCGAGAGCCTGGCGCCGCCGCGCGCCTTCAGCCGGATGCGCAGTGCGCCGCGCACGTCCTGGCGCGCCGCGACGGCACCGCGCGGCAGCCATGACGGCGCGCCGGTGACGGTCGCATCGGTCAGTTCGAGCGGCCACAGCGTCAGGTCGTGCGCGGTGCGGAATTCGCACGCGGTCTGCTCGGACGCGGCCGGCCGCGCGCGCAGCGCGGTGCCGGCCGGCAGCCGCCAGCCCTGCGCAAGGCTGCCTTCGTTCATCATCGGCGCGAACCGCACGATCGCCATCGACGGCAACGGCGCGATATAGCCGGGATACACGGCGTCGAGCAGCGCCTGCGTGAAGCGCGGAAACTCGGCGTCCATCTTCAGCTGCACGCGCGCGGTGAGGAAACTGAAGCCTTCGAGCAGTCGTTCGACGTAGGGGTCGGGCGGCCCCGATTCGTGCAGCCGCAGTCGCGCGGCGACCTTCGGGAACTGTTGCGCGAATTCGCCGCCGAGCTCGCGCAGGTACGCGAGTTCGCGGTTGTAGTAGTCGAGCAGGCGCGTATCCATCGCGTCAGGCTCCCGCCACGGATTGCAGCGACATCGCGCCCGTCTCGAGATCGAGGTCGGAGCGCAGCACGAATTCGAGCGGATGCGGGATCGACCACAGCGTGCCGCGGATCTCGAACAGCAGCACGTTGTGGCGCCGTTCGCCGGCCCGGCCGCCCTGCGCGTCGAGCACGCTGCGGACCTCGACGCTGTCGGGTGCGATGCGCGGCTCGAAACGGACGATCGCGTCGCGGATCGACGCCTCGACCGACATCCGCTCGACGCCCGACATCGGCTTGCCGACGAGCGGCCGCATGCCGTAGTTGAGCACCGACGCCTGCGCATGCGCGAACGCCGACCAGTCGACGAAGCCGTCCTCGGCGTTGCGCGTGTTGAGCAGCCACGCGAGATCGCGCAGCACCGCCGCGCGCAGCCGCTCGGTACCGATCCATTGCGCGCCGGGTGCTTCGGTCGTGCGGTGCGGTGCATCGTCGGTGAGCCGGTCGAGCAGCGCGGGCTGCAGCCGGTCGCGCAGGCTGCCCTCCCGGCCGTCGCGGGTTCGCGAGTCGTCCATGGTCGTCTCCGTGCGGGTTCGACCCGTCACATCTCGGTGTTTTCCTTGATGTTCCAGCCGACCGTCACCTCGGCGCCCTTGCCGCCGTTGTCGTTCTGCTGCCAGTACTGCTTCTTCACCTTCGCGGCCTGGAAGCCGTAGTGCATCATCAGCCGGTCGGCGACGTCGCCCGGGTCGATACCCGCGACCTGCGCGGACGTGACGAGCACTTCCTGCAGCGTCACGCGCATGAATTCGACTTGCGTGCCGCCCGTCTTGCACGCCGAAATCTCGACCGAAGAAAGATGCTTGCCGTTCGCGCAGTTCTTGATGATCGCGGGCGCGCCCTTGTCCATGTACGCGGCGACGACGAGATCGTTGAAGCTCGCCTTGCCCGCGTTGCCGCCGCTGCCGCTCGCCATCGCGCCCGGCTGGCTCGCGCCCCACGTGAACGACTGGATGTCGGTCCAGCCCTTGTGCTGCGCGTCGGCCGATTCGCCGGTCACGCCGTCCACCTTCATAAACATTGCCACGCCCATTGCCGTCTCCGTTTCGGTGCGATGTCAGGTTGAATGCCGGTTGCCGTTCACTCGTTTGCCGCCTTCGCGGTCGGCAGCCGCGAGATGAGCCGCAGCGACACGGTGAGCCCTTCGAGCTGGTAGTGCGGTCTCAGGAAGAATTTCGACGTGTAGTAGCCGGGGTTGTCCTCGACCTCGTCGACGACCACCTGCGCGGCCGCGAGCGGCTTGCGCGCCTTGGTTTCCTGCGACGAGTTCACGGGGTCGCCGTCGACGTAGTTCATGATCCAGTCGTTCAGCCAGCGCTCCATGTCGTCGCGTTCGCGGAACGAGCCGATCTTGTCGCGCACGATGCACTTCAGGTAATGCGCGAAGCGGCAGCACGCGAACAGGTACGGCAGGCGGCCGGACAGCCGCGCGTTCGCGGTCGCGTCGGGATCGTGATACTCGGCCGGCTGATACAGCGACTGCGCGCCGATGAACGCCGCGAAATCCGAGTTCTTCCGGTGCACGAACGGCATGAAGCCGTTTTTCGCGAGCTCGGCCTCGCGGCGGTCGCTGATCGCGATCTCGGTCGGGCATTTCTGGTCGACGCCGCCGTCGTCGGTCGGGAACGTATGGCTCGGCAGCCCTTCGACCGCCCCGCCCGACTCGACGCCGCGGATCGACGAACACCACCCGTACTGCTTGAACGAGCGGTTGATGTTCGCGGCCATCGCGTAGGCCGAATTCGCCCACGTATAACGATCGTGGTTCGCGGCGTCGGTATCTTCCTCGAAATCGAATTCGTCGACCGGGTTGGTGCGCGCGCCATACGGCAGCCGCGCGAGAAAACGCGGCATCGCGAGGCCGACGTAGCGCGAATCCTCCGATTGCCGCAGGCTGCGCCACGCCGCGTATTCGGTGTTCTGGAAGATCTTCGTCAGGTCGCGCGGGTTCGATAGCTCCTGCCACGAATCCATCTGCATCAGCTCCGGCGACGCACCGGCGATGAACGGCGCGTGCGCGGCCGCCGCGATCTTCGACAGCTCGCCGAGCATCTCGACGTCGGGCGGGCTGTGGTTGAAATGGAAATCGCCGACGAGGCAGCCGAACGGTTCGCCGCCGAACTGCCCGTACTCTTCCTCGTAGATCTTGCGGAACAGCGGGCTCTGGTCCCACGCGACGCCCTTGTAGCGCTTCAGCATCCGCGCGACCTCGTTGCGCGACGCGGGCAACGCCTTGATCTTCAGCAGCTCGTCGGTCTCGGTGTGCGTGACGAGGTAATGCAGGCCGCGCCAGGCGCCCTCGAGCGTCTGGAACTCGTCGTGATGGAGGATCTGGTTGATCTGCTCGGACAGCTTCCGGTCGATCTCCGCGATGATCTGCTTGACGCTGCCGTACGCGTCGGTCGTCATGCCGACCGTATGTTCGAGCGCCTGCTGCGCGAGCGTGCGCACCGCGCGCTCGACCGACTCGCGTGCCTCGGCGGTCTTCGGCTTGAATTCCTTTTGCAGCAGCGCGGCGAATTCGTCGTGCGCGACGGCCGGCTGCGCGGCGTCGCGCGCGTCGGCGCGGGATTGGACGGGGTCATTCATTGCGGGCCTCCGGTTGGGTCGAGTCGCGGCGCTGCGCGGGCTCGGGCGGTTCGCGCACGAGCGTCTTCAGCAGGTCGGGATCGTTGATCGCGCGCTCGATCAGCTGTTCGGCACCGTGCTTGCCGTCCATGTACGACAGCAGGTTCGACAGCTCGGTACGCGCCTCCAGCAGCCGGCGCAGCGCATCGACGTTGCGCGCGATCGCGGCCGGCGAGAAATCGTCGATCTGCTCGAACGTCATGTCGACGTTGAGCATCCCTTCGCCCGTCAGCGTGTTCGGCACCTGGAACGCGACGCGCGGCGCGACCGACTTCATCCGCTCGTCGAAGTTGTCGACGTCGATCTCGAGAAACTTGCGCTCGGGCAGATCCGGCAGCGGCTCGGCACGCTTGCCCGCCAGGTCCGAAATCACGCCCATCACGAACGGCAGTTGCACCTTGCGCTCGGCGCCGTAGGTCTCGACGTCGTACTCGATCTGCACGCGCGGCGCCCGATTGCGCGCGATGAACTTCTGTCCGCTGCCTGCCGCCTTGGTTCTGTCCGTCATCGTCTACTCCTTCGCATCGATCAGGTTGCGCAGTCCGTGGTCGCCGCCCGTGTGGCGGCCCCTTTCGTTCGTTCGTTTCATTCGCTTCGCTCGCCGCTCAGCAGGTCCAGCTTCGGCAAACTCTCCGGCGCGAGATCGCGGATGATTTCGTAGAAGTCGAGCGCGAGCAGCCGCTGCGCGCGCCGCAGCAGCAGCGGCGCCGGATGGCTCGGCTCGTGCAGCTCGAAATAGCGGCACATCTTGTCGAGGCCGAGCCGCACGTCGTCGCGGCTCGTGACGTCGGCATCGCGCCACGCATGGCCGTTCGGCATCGCCGCCGGCGCGGGTTGTGTGCCACCTGCCTGTAACGCGTCTCCGGATGCCGCCTGCAGCGTGGACACCGCGCCGTCCGGCGCACCCGGTCGCGGTTCGGGCAGCGGCACTTCGCGCACGATCCGTTGCAACGCCTTCTCCGCGTCGCCTTCATCGGGCGCCCATTCACGGCCGAGCTTGTCCGTCACGCATTCGCGTATCGCATCCAGCGCGTGCAACGCGGCACGCGCCGCGTCGAGCGGCGTCGTGCCGTCGTCTCGTGCGGCCGACAGCGTAGCGACCAGGCTGTCGCGGCTGCCTGCCACGGAGCCGCCCGCGTCGTCGCGGCCGTCGAGCAGCCGCTCGGCGTCGCGCACGCTCGGGCCGCCGTCGAACAGCGGCTGGCGGCGCGCCGCACGCGCGCAGTCGTGCGCGCCGGCCACGTCGGCGAGCGCGTTCATCCGGGGCGTCGGGTCGGGTTCGCCGTCCGCGTCGAGCCGCGGATGCAGGTCGTCCCACCGGCGCTCGAGCAGGTTCGCGACGACCGCGAGCGCGTCCGCATAACCGGGAATGCCGTGCTGCTCGGTCCAGCTGCGCGCGAGATACGCGACGACGCGCAGGTCCTTAGTGCGCGCGGACAGCGCAAGCGCGAGCCGCTCGACCGTGCGCCAGTCGGGCGCCTCGGCCGGGATCACGGTGTCGCCGTACTGCTGCTCGGCGCGCGGCGTCGCACGCTCCTGTAGTTGCAGGAACTCGGCGTCGTATTCGAGGTTCGCGCCGCACGGCGCATCGGGCGCGACGTCCGCGAGCAGCCCGCCGATCACGTCGGCGCGCGGCGTTGCCCACGGTACGCCGCGCGACCCGGGAGCAAACGCGGCGGCGGCCAGCGCCGCCTGGCTGATGTCATTCGAATGCATAGTCGATGTTGATCGGTTTGCTGCCGAAATCGACCGCCAGCGTGCGACGCATCGGCGGCAGCGAGCCGTTGCGGATCTCGATCTGGTACACGCCCGGCGTCAGCGACACCGAGCGCAGCGGCGGGCTCGCGCCGCGCCGTGCGCCGTTCACGTAGACGTCGCCCCACGGCCGCACGTTGAAGCGGACCTGGACGGTTTCCTGCGTCTTCGGCGGACGTGGCTCGGCAGGCAGCACGTTCACGGCGGCGATGGTCGTGTCGGTTTCCGGCGGTGGTGGCGGAGTTGGCGTCGTGGTCGGCCGCGCGGCGACTTCCGACGGCGGCACGTTGACGACGCGCTCCGACGCGTCGAGGCTGCCGGCCGGCGCGATAGTCGAACGGGAGCCGGCTTGCGACGGGGCCGGGTTCGTGATGGTGGTCGCGACCTGCGGCGCGGCGGCAGCGGCCTCGACGGCTGGCGTGCTGGCCGGTGCGGCGGCGACGGGCGGCGGCGGAACCTGTTCCGACGATCCGGCCGGCAGGCTCGACGGCGGCACGACGGTCGGCGTCGGTCCGCTCTGGGCCAGCGTGGCGTCCGGCGCGCTCGCGGGCGACGATGTGCCGGCCAGCGGCTGGCTCGCGCCGGGCGCGGCCTCGTCGGCGACGCGGGCGGGACGCGACAGATAGGTCGCGGCGAGCCCGATGGCGATCAGCGCGACGAGTGCGCTACCGACGTAGACGGGAATGCGGCGGTTGCGTGCGGGGCCGGGTCGAATGCCGGACGGTGTGGATGCGCCGCCCGACGATGATGCCGATGCGGCGGGATACGGCGCGGTCGCGCTGGCAGCACCGGCATTCGGGCTCGTATTCCCGGCATCCGCTGCACCACGCTTTCCGATGTCGGCGTCGGCGCTTGCCGGTCGCGTACCGGCCGCGGGTGGTTCCTTTGCGCGCTCGCTTTCACTGCTGCCGGGTCCATCGGACCCGACCGGCTGCGCCGCGCGCACTGCCGACGCTGCTATCGTTCCCGCAGCCGCAAGCGCGGCGCCTTGCGCGGCCGCCGTCGATGCCGATGGCGCACCGGACATCGCAGACGAAGCAGATGCGGTCTCCGCCGGCACCGCCAAATCATCCGTCCGCCCGGGCCGCGACGACGGCGTGCCCGACGCGGTCCTGCCCTCGCCGATAGCCGCGGCAGCACCCGCCGACGCGGTACCGGCCGCGGCGGAAGCATCACCCTTCCCGTCCCCGCCGTTGCCCGCATCGCCCGCCGGAGGCACGACCGCCGCGCCATACCCCCCACCCGTCCGGTCGAAATCCCGCAACCCGAGTTCCGCCGCGAACGCCGCGACCGATTCCGGCCGATCCGGAATCCGCAACTGCAGCGCATGATCGACCGCCGCGAGGAACGCCGGGCTGTACACCTCGCCGGCCGGCAACTCGCGCGACGCGAGCGGCCGGTACGTGTCCTTGATGCTGCGCACGACGGCCGCGGGCGGCAGTTCGCCGGTAATCATCGCGTGCATCACCGCGCCGAGTGCATAGAGATCGGTCCACGGCCCCTGGCTGAACGCGGGGTCGTCGGTGTACTGCTCGATCGGCGCGTAACCGGGCTTGATCATCATCGCGCCGTCGTCGACGAGATCGCCGATCCGTTTGCGCGCCGCGCCGAAGTCGAGCAGGATCGCGCTGCCGTTCGGGCGGATCAGCACGTTGTCGAGCGCGACGTCGCGATGGAAGCACTGCGCGCGATGCAGCGTGTCGAGCGCGCCGAGCAGCGCGGCGACGATGTTACGCAACTGCGTCTCGCTGATCCGCATGCCGCCGTCGAGCAGTTGCTTGAGCGTGCGCCCTTCGTAGAACGGCATCACCATGTACGCGGTGCCGTGGCTTTCCCAGAAGTGCAGGACCTTGACGAGCCCCGGATGGTCGAATTGCGCGAGCAGGCGCGCCTCGTTGAGGAACGCGCCGCGCCCCGCGTCGAACGCCTGCGCGAACCGCTCGGAACGCAGCGACACCGTGTAGTCGCCGCCGCGCGTCGCGAGCATCGACGGCATGTACTCCTTGATCGCGACCGCGCGCCGCAACGTACGGTCGAACGCGCGATAGACGATCCCGAAACCGCCGATCCCCAGCACCTCGTCGAGCTGCAGTTCGCCCAGGCGATGGCCGAGCGGCAGCGGCCGCACCGTGAATTCGGATGCGTCGCCGCGTGTCGCGGTGTCGTGCTCGTTGTCTCTCGATCCTGGGTCCTTCATCTCCACCACCTCTCGAAACCGCGTCCTTTCTGCTTGTCGCTCACGCCGCGCCCGGCGGCCCGCTACCCTCCGCCGAACAGCGTCAGGAACAGCGCGTTGTCGGGCGTGCCGGTATGTGCGTGCGTGCGCAGCGGCGATCCGTCGGCGCGGTTGGTCCACCAGAAGCTGGTGCCGCCGTGCGGATCGAAATAACCGGACAGCCCCGGCCACGCTGCCGGCGCCGGCCGCTCCGGCAGCGCCGCCGGCAAACCGTCGACGATGTCCGCGAGCGTGCCGCCGCCCGGCGCGAGCCGCACGCGCTCGAGCGTCTGCTCGAGATGACCCGGCGCGTGCGCATGGCGGATCGCGTCGAGCAGCGCATGGCCGACCTGCCAGTAGAACGCGTCGGCGGCGTCGGGCAGCCCGTTCCAGTAATCGGCCGCGCGCATCGGCAGCGTGACGATCACCGGGTAGTAGCGCCCCACGCGGTCGCAGCTCGGCGCGAGGCAGCCCGGCTGCACGCACGACGCGCCGGCACCGGCCGGGATCAGGAAATTCCAGACCGGCGCGACCGTGTAGTGGCGCTCGATCTCGTCCGCGCCGCGCTGACGCATCGCGGCCATCCCTTGCAGGAGCCAGCGTTCCCACCAGAGTGCGAGCGCATGCGGCAGCCGGCTGTTCACGAAGTCGCCGGCGCCGGGAATCTTCCCGTACCAGGCCGGCGCGTCGCCATCGGCGCGCGCGAGCGGCGGTGTCGGGCTCATGGCTTCGGAGGGCATGTAAAGGACTCCATCTGGGGCAGCCTGAACGGATTGCGGACACTGCCCGCATTCACCTGCAGCACGATCGGTTTGCCGTCGACCGTGAAGCGCGCAATCATCTGGTCGGAGCCGCGCCCGGCCGACACGCCCGCGCGGTCGAACAGCCGGTGCAGCGCCCACGGCCCGTCGGTCGTGAAGCCGTCGGTCGTACCGGCCTGCCCCGACACCTGCAGCCGCACCTGGTTGCTGCCGCGCGGGCCCGGCCAGTCCACCGCGCTCTGCACGAGCGGGCCGTGCGCGTAACGGACGATCTGCCCGTCGACGTCGAGCACCATCTCCGTGATCGACGGGTCCATTTCGAGCGGCTGGATCTGCACCTTCAACTGCGCGGTGCGCGCTGCGCCGCCGAAATAGACGTCGCGGATCACCGCGGCCTTCTCGAACGACGCAAGCATCTCGGCCGCCGACGGATCGGCATCCGCATTCCGGTTCGCGAAGCGCCACGGGTGCGATGTGGTATCGACGATCGACTGCAGGTTCTTCTGGAAGAAATCGTCCATCAGCCCGCCCGGCGCGAACATCTGCGCGAAGTCCGCCGGCGCGACGTCGCGCGACGATCCGCGCGCGAACGGATAACGGCCCGCGATCGCCTGCCGGCAGAAATCGCCGACGTTCGCGCCGGCGCGCTGCATGACGCTGCGCTGCTCGACGGTCGCGACGCTGCCGTTCGCGACGTTCGACAGGTCGTCGAGTACTTCGCGGAATGGCGTCGGCAGGCGGCCGGCCTGCGCACGCAGCCGCGCGGGCGCGTCGGACGGCGGCGGTTGCGCGCCGCTGCGCAGCGCGTCGTCGGTGGCCGTCAGGTAGGTGTACAGCGCGTCGATCGATTTCAGCACCGCGTCGAACGCCTGCGCCTGGTCGCCGCTGCCCGGTGCGAACGTGCGAAGCCCGGCGAAGTGGCTGTCGATCACCTGCTCGGCGCTCGCGGGCGCCGCCGCGGACGGATTCGCGTCGCTGGCCTGGCCCGCGAAGATCTGCGACAGCGAGCTGCGTGCCTCGTCGACCTTGTCCTGCGCACGCGACGCGAGATTGCGCGCCCCGCCCGGCGCATCGCCGAGCGCGGTGTCGCGCGCGAGCGCGACCATCAGCCGCGTGAGCGGCGAATCGGCCGACGACAGCGCGCGCGCGACCTGGATGCTCTGCGCGAGCGTCGCGGTGCGCTGCAGCTTGATGTCCGCGAGATAGTCGTCCCAGATCTTCAGGTAGTCGTTCAGGTAAAGCTGGCGGATGTCGCGCGCCCAGGCGGCCGCATCGTTCGGCCCGGGGATCTCGGACAATCCAAGGTTCAGCACCCACACTTCCTCGCGCCCGTACGCATCGACCTCGCCGGCCAGGCGCGGCGCGAACACGTTGCGATAGCCGTTGCGCGTATAAAGGCCCGGCACGCCTTCCGACAGCGGCTTGCCGCTCTGTCGCCGGAACACCAGCGACGCGTCGGGGCCGACCGCGCGCGCGACGCTGAAGTCGAACGCGGACGTCGCCGGGCGCAGCGTGCGCGTGAGCTGCCGGTATAGCCGCTGCGAGAACGGCACCTGCCGCAGCCGGTCGCGCACGTCGGCCACGAGCCGCTCGTTCATCGGATACGGCGACACCGCGACGCGGCTGCCGAACAGCGCGGCGAGATGCGCGCGCAGCGCCGAACGTTCGGCCGGCGAGAAATCGGGCGGTAGCGCGCGCTCCATTTCCAGATCGACGACGGCCTGCACGAACGCGGGATCGTAGTGCGCGCTGTCGTACAGCATCAGGTACGCCTTCAGCGCCGCATACGCGTATTCGGTCTCGTCGGGCCGCGCGTCGCGCAGCGCGGCCTCCATCCGGCTCGCGGCGATCGGCAGCAGCACGTCGTCGAGCGCGCGCCGGTACACGGCGTCGACGGCCTCGTCGATCTTCTCGCCCTGGAACAGCCCCCACCGATACGCCAGCGGCGGATGCGACAGGTCGACGCCGCCCGCGTTCGCGAGGCTGCCGAGCGCGTCGAGCACGGGCAGCAACCGGGCGATGTCGGTCGCGTCGGAGAACTTCGCGCCTGCGATCTGCGCATCGACGGCCGGCACGCGCGCGGCGATCTGGTCGAGATACGCGCGGTTGTTCGAATAGCTGCGCAGCCACGCGACCAGCACGGCCACGCATACCAGCGCGAGCAGCGCGTAGCCGGCGATCTGCAACACGCGCCGCTTCTGATGCCAGCGCAGGTCGCTGCCGGCCAGCGCCGATTCGCGGAAGATATGTTCCTGCAGCAGCGACTTCAGGAAGAAGCTGCGCCCGGTCGAGCCGACCTGCGCGACCGGCGGCACGCCTTCGATCTTCAGGAAGCGCTTGATGCCGCTCATCACGCGATCGAACGCGGTGCCTTCCTGCGTGCCGCTCGTCAGGTAGACGCCGCGCAGCATCGGCATCGGCTCGAAGCTCGAGACGGAAAACACCTCGGCGACGAACTGGCCGAGCATGTCCTGCAGGTCGGCGATCTGCTGCGGCAGCAGGTACGTCATCTCGCGCTGGCGCGCATCGGTCTGCGCGGCCAGCAGTTCGGGCAGCCCGTCGTTCAGCCGCTGGTGCAGCAGCCGGTATTCGCGGTCGAAGGCCGCGCGCAGGTCGAAGCCGGGCGCCTCGCTCTGCGCGAGCGGGAACGTGAAGCCCCACACCTGTGCGCATTCCGTGCGGCCGTAGTTGCCGAAATACTCGGCGAAGCCCGCGAGCAGGTCGGCCTTCGTCACGAGCAGATACACGGGAAAGCGGATGCCGAGCTGCGCGCGCAGCTCGAGCAGCCGCTTGCGCAGCACCATCGCGTGCTGCGTGCGTTCGATTTCCGATGCGCCGAGCAGGTCGGCCACGCTGATCGTCAGCATCGCGCCGTTCAGCGGCTGGCGTGTGCGGTACTTCTTCAGCAAATCGACGAAGCCTTTCCACTCGGCTTCGTCGAGCGCACGGTTGCCCTCGTGCGTCGTATAACGGCCGGCCGTGTCGATCAGCACCGCGTCGTTCGTGAACCACCAGTCGCAATGGCGCGTGCCGCCCACGCCGCGAATCGCCGCGCGGCCGAACTGCTCGGCGAGCGGAAAGCTGAGCCCGGAATTCACGAGCGCGGTCGTCTTGCCCGAGCCCGGCGCGCCGATGAATACGTACCACGGCAACTGATACAGATACTGGCGCGACATCCGGTCGAACCAGCGCGGCAGGCCCTTGCGCACCGTGTCGGCTTGCCCGAAGCGGACTTTCTTCAGCAGCGTCGCGGCTTCGTCGAAGCGGCTGCGCAGTTCGTCGAGCTGCGCTTTCGCCGGATCGTCGGCGGTGGCCGGCCCCGGCACGGCCTCGCGAAGCTGGTTCAGCAGTTGCGCGTTGAGGCGGCCGGCGCGCCAGCTGCGCCACGCAACGCGCGCGCCCCACGCGGCGAACAGCACCGCGATCGTCAGCCCGCGTGCCCAGCCGCTTTCGAGCGGCCGGATTTCGGCGAACGCGAACAGCGGGCCCGCGAGCCACACGAAGCACGCGAGCACGACGAGACCGGCGAAGGTCCAGATCTCCCGCGACGGCAACGGCCGGACGAAACGCGCGACAGCCTGGTTCATGTCAGTTGGCCCCCTGCGTCGCGCCGACGGCGGCACTGCCGGGCGCCGGCAGCAGCGTGATCTCGACGCGCCGGTTCAGCGCGCGGTTCGCGGGCGTATCGTTCGGCGCGACCGGATCGAGCGTACCGCGCCCTTCCGCCGCGAGCCGCTCCGGATGGTCGAGCCGGGCCGCGATCATGCTGCGCACGGCTTCCGCGCGTTCGCGCGACAGATCCCAGTTCGACGCGAAACGCGCCGTATGCACGGGCGTGTCGTCGGTATAGCCGGTCACGCGCACATTGCCGGGCACCTTGTTCAGCGCGTCGGCGACCCGCGCGAGCACCGGCGCGTAACGGTCGATCACCGATGTCGAGCCGGACTTGAACAGCCCGTCGCCGCGCAGCACGATCACGCTGCGATCGGCGTCGTCGCGCACCGACACGAGGCCGGCCGCGATCTCGGGTTCCAAAAACTTGCCGATGCGCGGCGCCGGCGCCGGGCGCGGCGGTGCCTGCGCGGGTTGCAGTTTCGGCACATGCAGCGCGTCGATCGACGCGAACAGTCGATCCGAATGCCCGGCGAGCGCGATGCGCAGCCCGACGAACACGCCGAAGCCGATCAGCAGCGCGAGCGCCACGCACACCCACAGCGGCACGACGAAACGGCGCGCGACGTCGCGCGTGACGACGTCGCGCCAGTGCGGCGACAGCGCGGGTTCGAATTCGCCGCGCACCGAGCGGATCGTCAGCGCGAGCTGGTGGCGCAGCGCATCGAGTTGCGCGTGGCCGTTGTCCAGCACGCGATAACGACCCTCGAAGCCGAGCGCGAGACAGAAGTACAGCAGCTCGAGCAGGTCGAGATGCTGGCGCGGCTGCTGCGACAGGCGTTCGAGCAGGTGGAAGAACTTCTCGCCGCCCCAGGTCTCGTTGTGGAACGACACGAGCAGGCTGTGCGACGACCACACGCTGCCGCCCCACGGCGTCAGCGCGGCCGCCTCGTCGAGCGCCGTGCACAGGCAGTAGCGCGCGCCGATGATCGCCTCGGACGGCACGCCGGCTTCCTGCGCGCGCGCCTCGAACTGACGGATCTCGACGACGAGATGCTCGCGCAGCCACGCCGGATTCGGATGATGGACGGTCGAGCGGATCTGCGGCACCAGGTTGAGCAGCGGGTTCGCGGCCGCGACGAGCGGGTTCGTGCCGCTCGCGGCCCAGCGCCCGGGCCGCGGCTGCGTGGCGGTCGGCCCGGCCGGACCCGCCGCGCCCGCCGTGGCGGCCGGATGCATACCGCCCGGATTCGGCGGCACGAATCCGCCGGCGCCGGCGGAGATCGAATCGGAGGAAGAATTCATCGCGATGTCCGCCCTCACCCGCGTATCGCCCAGAACTCCATCGAGAGCCCCGGGAATTCGCCGGCGAAATGAAAAGCGAGACCGCCCGAGCGCGCCAGTTGCTTCCACAGGTCGCTGCCCTTGTCGATCTCGAAGTACGTATGACCCGCGTGATACGGGATCTGCCGCGGCGCGACCGGCAACTGGCGCATCGTGATGCCCGGCAGCTGCAGCTGCACGAGATCGCGGATCCGCTCGACGGGCCCGAGCTTCGCCTGCGCCGGAAAGCGGGTGCGCAGGCTGTCGGCCGGCACGTCCGCGCGCACCGCGAGCACGAAGCCGGCCGTGTCGCGCAGCGCCGGGTCGGCGAGCGTCGCGACGCGGATGCCGTTGCCCGCATCGCGCAGTTCGATCTGGATCGCGTTCTGTTCGAGCACCGTCGACAGCGATCGGCGCAGTTCCGTCATCAGTTCCGCGAAGCTCGTGCGCAGGTCGTCGTGCACGTAGACCGCGAGCGACTGCGGGCGCCGGCCGGCCGCCGTGAACGTGCTCAGGTCGCACGCGAGCTTCAGCCAGTCGCAGAACAGCGCTTCCGGATGCGTCGAAACGTGCTGCTGCGCATGCCAGGTCAGCGCGAGATAGCGGTTCACGAGCTGCAGCAGCAGGAAATCCGCGACTTCCGACACGCCGCCGCGCCCGGGTTCCGACAGCCGTTCCGCGAGCGCCTCGCTGCGTTGCGTGAGCAGTCCGTGCAGTTCGCGCGCATACGCCAGCAACACGGCATCGCGCTGCGCGACGAGCCGCGGCGGGATGTAGCCGTCGTCGACGAGCAGCCGCGCGTCGGTGCGCCGCTCGACGATCCGCGCGACGCCGAGCGCGTGCCAGTCGCCGGTCAGCTCGGCTTCGAGCATCAGCCGCATGTTCAGGCGCCCCGTCTGAAGCAGCGCGGGGCCGAGCGCGACGGCGTTCGCGTCGGCCACTTCGTATTCGCGCACGACGTAGCGCGCGACGTCCGCATTGCCGTTTGCGCCATTTGCACCGTTTCCGCCGTTAGCGGCGCCCGCGCCGAACGACACTTCCTCGCCGCCGCCGCGCCACAACGGCAGCGCGAGCACGACGAGCTGGTCCTTCGCGTCGGCGGGCACGTCGAGCGGCTCGGGGAGATCGTCCGGATGCGCCAGGTCGAACGGCGTGCCGTCGCGCATCACGCCCGATGCGGCACGCAGCGCGACCTTGCCGAGCGCGAGCTGCTCGCGATCGATTTCCAGCGCGTCGAAGCCCCAGTAGAAGCCTTGCAGCGGCAGGCAGCGCAGCGCGACGTAGCGTTCCCAGTGCCGTTCGAGCTGCTGGAAATGCTGCGGCCGCAGGAACATCCCTTCGGTCCACACCACGCGCTGGCGGAGTGCCGCGACCGGCGTCGCGGACATCGTCGGTTCGGTCATGGGCGCCCCCGCGCGTCGTTCAGCGCGATGCCGCCGTTCCTGACCGCGATCGACAGCTTCAGTTCGCCCGGCGACGTCTGCCAGAACTTGTAGAGATTGAGCTGCTTCGCGCGCGGCAGCGGCACCGTCAGCCGCCAGCGATTCTTTTCGAGCACGCGGTATTCGGCGACGACGCCGATCGCGCCGGCCTCGACGTTGCCGCGATAGTGCAGCGTGCGCGAGTCGCCCGGCCGCAGGATCACGCGGTCGGTGCCGAGCAGGTCCGCGCCGAGCACGTTCTCGGGCTTGTCCTGCAGCGAGAAGAAATCCGCGCTGTCGAACGCCGATGCCGCGCGCAGCTGGAACACCTTCAGCACGATCGGCGACGGTTTGCGGTTCATGTCAGGGTTGACGTCGGGCGCCACGTCGACCGTGATCGCATACGGCACCGCCGCGGCGTGCTCCGTCGCGCCGCACCCCGGAAGCAGCAACACGCATCCCCATACGATGAGACTGCTCGACCGCCATTGCATATTCACCCTCGCCACCCAATAGCCATTCGCCGATCCTGGACTACGGAACCGGATGGTCTGATCAAAAAAGGGACAATTAATTGACCGGTAATTGTGTAACTCGAATATCCTTCCATTGCAATTTGTGCCGGCAAATCGTTTTTTGTAAAAAGCCGGGTCAAATCATCCGTGGTTTGTAAAAATGAATTTGGCGAGATGACAGGTAATTTGATTGAGTTCGTTCATTTAACGGAAAAGGTTAATCCGACCGGTTCGCCATGGCGGCCCGGTTCTATTGCGTGGACACCTGTCGGATGGGCTCGGGGCGCAAGCCGGCCGGCCGCCAGGCAAGGGACGCCCGCGACGTTGATGGTGTGCCAGGCTATTCGTGTCGCGCGAACGGACGAACCGTTTTTTCGTGCATTGACGAGCGCCGACAAAACAACTGACGAATCCGAAAAACACAGCGAACTATAGGTTCGTTTTTTTGGATTCACAAGCACTGAAATTCGTAGTGATTTTCCATTTAATTGGAATCGGATCGCTTAAATGAAACAAAACGTAACAGCAACGGCGATGCCGATGATTGGCACTAGAATCCAACAGCGCTTGTGTGCCACCTTCCAATTACGCGAATTCTTAATTTCAATAATGACAGGCCGTTCATTGCTCGTTGTTTTGCTCGGCGCGTTGTGGCTGGGGGCCGGCGGGTGCAGCACGTCCCCGCCGCAGTCGGCCGCGCGCACGACGGTCGACAGCGCGCGCGCCGCGTACGACAGCGGCGACTACGGGCGCACGATCGCGTTGCTGAGCCATGCGAAGGAGATCGACGGCGCCGACATCAACACGCAGGTCGCCGCGCACAAGCTCCTCGCATTCAGCTATTGCGTGACGAACCGCGTCGCGCAGTGCCGCGCCGAGTTCTCGAGGATTCTCGACCTCAACCCGCGCTTCGACTTGTCCGCTGCCGAGAAGGGCCATCCGATCTGGGGGCCCGCGTTCGAATACGCGCGCCGCAGACATGCGTCGTCATCCTGAACGAACCGGTCGACACGCGCGCGCTTCATCTACAGAGCGACGTATGACATGCAACTGATCGTGATCGAACATGCCGGCGAGCCGGTCGAAAACGACTCCTACGACGCCGTCGTGTTTCATCCGCCGGGCGGCACCATCGGCCGCGCCAGCGACAACCATCTGGTGCTGCGCGACGACACCCGGCAGATTTCGCGGCTGCAGGCACTGCTGCAGGTCGGCGACGACGCGTGCCTGCTGAAGAACCTGAGCAGCGTCTCGACGATCGAGGTAAATCGCGAGCCGGTCGGTTATGCGCAGGAGCGCCCGCTCAATACCGGCGACATCATCCGTATCGGGCCTTACGTGCTGCGAGCGGAGCGCGACGACGGCGACGACGCGCCGGTGATCGACATGGCGCCCGATGCCGGTGTGCACGTCGGCAGCCAGGGCGCGCCGGAAGCCGCCGTGCAACCGTCGCGCGCGCCCTCGCCTTCGCGCGACGATGCGAAAGGCGCCGGCAACCGGCTGTGGGGGCTGCTCCAGGATCGTCTCGCGCCGCGTGGCAAGGTGGCGGATGCCGGTACACGGCCGGGCGGTCCCGCACGCGCGGATGCCGCGCAGCCTGCACACCGCGCCGCGTCGGCCGAATCGCCCGCGCCGTCGCAGCGCGACCTGAATCAGTTGTCGACCGATCCGCTCGACCTGTTCGCGCAGTCGTCGGGCGATATCGGCGGCACGTCGGGCACTGCGTCGTCGGCTGCTCGCGGCGATGCGGAGCGCGACACGCCGTCCGCGACGCAGGCCGATCACGCGCCCGAGTGGACGCAGCACGTGCGTGTGCAGCCGGCGGCCGCACATGCCGATACGCGGCCGGCTGACGAACCGGTGCCGCATGCGACGCGCGCACCGGCACCGCCGACGCCCGACGAACTGCTGAATGCGTTTTTCGAAGGCGCCGGGCTCGATACGGCTGCCGAATCGCATCATTGGTCGGCCGAGCAGCTCTATATCGCGGGCCAGTTGCTGGCGCTGTTCGCGAACGGCACGGTCGAGCTGCTGTCGTCGCGCAGCATCCTGAAGCGCGAGGTGAAGGCGCACATGACGATGCTGCTCGATCGCGAGAACAACCCGCTGAAGCTGCTGCCCGACGGCGGCGCCGTGCTGCGGCAGATGTTCGGACTGCCGCTGCCGGGCTTCATGTCGCCGCAGAGTGCGGTCAGCGATGCGTTCCAGGATCTGCACGCGCACCAGATCGGCATGGTCGCCGGCATGCGCGCTGCGCTGATGGACCTGCTGACGCGCTTTTCGCCGCAACGGCTGCGCGAGCGCGACGATGCGATGCGCTGGTACGAGAAACGCGTACCCGCGCTATACAAGGCGCGGATGTGGGATCGCTACGCGGCGACCCATCGCGATACGGTGTTTGCGATCGAAGACGATTTCGCGTCGGTGTTCGGCAAGGCGTTTCTGGCTGCGTACGACGCGGAGGTGGAGAGTTATCGGGGGAGCGGCCGGCATTGAAGGGGCCGATGCCGGCCGCGTCGCATGGATCGCGCGACGAACGTCAAACCAGCGGCGGATGAACCGCCTGCTTCAAGCCGCTCGAGTAGTGCTTGTAGTCCCAGGCCACGCTATCGCCGGGTTGCAGCGTGTAGACCGCACACGAGACGTCGGGCATCTGGCCGTTGACGAAATACACCCACCAGTAGCCGTTGCCGCCCTGGTTGGCCTCTACGCCACCCAAGGCCGTAATGAACAGGCTCGCGCCTGAACCCTGCCATTGCGGGCTGAGAGCGGGCGACACGCCGTCGGCCGTCAGCAGATCGAATACGGTTGTCACGCCGGGGGCAATCGCGATGCGGTCGTTCGCTTGCCACGGCGGATTGTGAAATTCTGAACCCCAATCGACGAATTGATTCGCTACCGAGCTGGCCATGGAGATATCTCCGTAGTGGTGGTGAATGCCTGAACTGCGCCCCTCTGCTCTTTTTCGTGGTTTGTTGAAAGCACCAGGTTCTGACCTGGGTGCCGGAAAGCTGTATCGATCGTTTGCTGATCGCTCGATTCAAACCGATCGCCGAATCACAGGCAGATCGTTTCAATTAAATGGTGTCGCTCGGTGATTGTTGCAAATTCTGTCAGCATGATTTCCGTTTCGAATGGCGCATTTTCCGTTTTTCTATTACAGGCGCCTTTGCCGTCCGTGAAATCCTGATATTCGTATTGGTCAGAGAATAGGCGATGGACTGCTCCCTCGCAATGCCAGTCACTCGACTGGTCCGGGTTCGCTTCACCTCGGACGTCGATCGTCACGGCAAACAAGGGAAAACTGAGCCGGTTTTCGAGAACCTGTTTGAATTTTGGTATGCGACGCAATTGAAGAGATTATGACGCAATCGTCATTTCTCCATTACGCGCGCCTTGCCGTCCTTTAAATCCCGATATTCGTATCGATCAAAGAATAGCCAATGGACCGGCGGCCCGTCATACCGCTCGCGCGTGACTAGCGCACAGCGCCCCTCCGCTCCCCGGGCAAGTCACAACAGCTCGCCCCGCACGTCCCTTCCTCCTGTGTCCTTCACCCCATGACGTCGGGCAGCGCTTTCGGCCCATAGGCCGTCTGCGTGCGCCTGCTTGTCGTTGACGCATGCCCGCTCGTGGGCCCTCTCCCATCCACGAAATCACTGGAGCCCGTTCATGGATATCGATCGTAACCCTATCGGCGGCACCCTGCGGATCGCCGCATGTTCGTTTGCCGCCGCACTTTCTTTCGCCACGCAGGCGCAGGGGGCGACCGCCTGCTATGCCGTCGACATGCGCGGATCGCCGCTCTACGTGACGTCGGATGTGTTGCGCGACGCCGCGCTCAAGGTCGCGAACGCGCGAGTCGACGCCGCCGGGAATACGGCGTTGACGCCGGTAACGCCCCCGCCCGACCCGAAACGTTGCGACGGGGCGAACGATCACCTTCCTGAGGAGGGTCCCGGCGCCGGCAACTACTTCGGCAATGTCGTGAGCCCGTTGAAGTTCCTGCGTCTCGCGGCGTATCAATGCGCGGGAACAGGAAACCAGAGTCAGTTCTTCTCGATGAACCAGGCCATTTATTATCGTCAGTGTGGAGGCGGGCAATACTCGAACTACATTCACTTCTGGGGACGCGCGAACGGGAACGCGAGCACGTGTTTCGCCAGCGACTACCCGACGATGTTTGCCAAGGCCACCAAAGACAGGACGCCGGCGGACCTGCTCAACGCGATGAAGACGGTTTACTCGGGCGGCCTGAGCGGAACCGCCGCGAACGATCAGGCGCTCGGCAACGCGATGGCGGCGATCCTGATCGCCGAAAGCAATCGCGACTACCTGGTCAACCTCGAGAACTACATGCTGATGGACCTGGCCGGCGTGAAGAAGGCCACGCCCGAGCAAATCATCGGGGGCCACTGCGTGCCGAATGCCGGGTCCTGCCAGAACCGCGGCCAGTCACAGAACGGCAAGCACCCGATCGCGTGGGGCGGAGCGCAGGAAACCATGATGGTGAACGGCTGGGGCCAGGGGGCAGGTGCCAATAGCGCCTTCGGCAGGACATTCGAAGGCAATCTGTCGGCCGAGTGGGCAGTCGCGAAAGGAAAGGCCGCTAGCGCGAAGGTCGCCGAATGCGGCAAGGTTCCGCGAACCTATGGAGATCTGAACCCCGACCAGCAGAAGGCAGCGAAAGGCGTCTTTGAAGGCATTCTGCCGGCCCGCTGAGGTTCGCCGTCGGTCAAAGCGTCAGGAAAACGCCGCCGCCCCCATACGCGGAAGCGGCGGCCTCACTACGCTCAACCTGTCGTCAAACCGCCATCACCGTCACCGACTTCGTGACGAGGTACGGCTCGAGCGCTTCCGGCCCGCCTTCCGACCCGTAGCCCGAATCCTTCACGCCGCCGAACGGCATTTCCGGCCACGGCGTTGCCGGCTGGTTGATCCACAGCATCCCCACTTCGAGGCGCTGCGTGAGCAGGTGGACGTTCGCGAACGAACGCGTGAACGCATAACCGGCCAGACCGAACGGCAAACGATTCGCTTCCGCGATCGCATCCTCGAGCTTGTCGAAGCCGCGAATCGCCGCAACCGGGCCGAACGGTTCGTTGTTGAACACGTCGGCCTCGAGCGGCACGTTCGCGATCACGGTCGGCGCGAAGAAGTTGCCTTCCGAGCCGATCCGCTCGCCGCCGGTTTCGATGCTCGCACCGACCTTGCGCGCGTTGTCGACGACCGACGCCATCGCGGTAAGGCGACGCGGGTTCGCGAGCGCGCCGAGCGACGTGCCTTCCTCCAGGCCGTTGCCGACCTTCAGCCCTTCTGCATGTTTGACCAGCGCGCGCGTGAATTCGTCGCGGATGCTGTTGTGCACGAGGAAGCGCGTCGGCGAAATGCAGACCTGCCCCGCGTTGCGGAACTTCGCGCCGCCGGCGGCCTTCACCGCGAGCGCGACATCGGCGTCCTCGGCGACGATCACCGGCGCGTGCCCGCCCAGCTCCATCGTTGCGCGCTTCATGTGCTGGCCCGCGAGCGCGGCGAGCTGCTTGCCGACCGGCGTCGAACCCGTGAACGTGACCTTGCGGATCACCGGGTGCGGGATCAGGTACGACGAGATTTCAGCCGGATCGCCGTACACGAGGCCGATCACGCCGGCCGGCACGCCTGCGTCGACGAACGCGCGCAGCAGCGCGGCCGGCGATGCCGGGGTTTCTTCCGGCGCCTTCACGAGGAACGAACAGCCGGTCGCGAGCGCGGCGCTCAGCTTGCGCACGACCTGGTTGACCGGAAAATTCCACGGCGTGAACGCCGCGACCGGGCCGACCGGCTCCTTCACGACGGTCTGCTGCGCGCCGAGGTTGCGCGGCGGCACGATCCGGCCGTACACGCGGCGACCTTCGTCCGCGAACCATTCGATGATGTCGGCCGCCGACAGCATTTCGACGCGCGCTTCGGTGAGCGGCTTGCCCTGTTCCTGCGTCATCAGCTGCGCGATCGCGTCGGCGCGTTCGCGCACCAGCGCGGCCGCCTTGCGCATCGTCGCCGCGCGCTCGTGCGCGGGCACCTTGCGCCACGCCTCGAAGCCGCGTTGCGCGGCGGCGAGCGCGCGGTCGAGATCGGCGATGCCCGCGTGGGCCACCTTGCCGATTACCTTGCCGGTCGCCGGGTTCACGACGTCGATCGTCTTGCCGCTCGCGGCGTCGACCCACTCGCCGTCGATCAGCAGTTGCGTATCCGTATAAGTCACGTTAGCCATCCAGACACCCCTACATTGCGTCGATAAAACGCGCGCTGCCGCTCATGGCCGCGCGCCGGTTGACAGAAAGAGCAAAGCCGCCGGGGCAGACAGGCACCCGGTGGCACCGACGGCAGGCACGCCGGCCTACCGCCGTTCCGCATGGGGCCGCGCTCAGCGCGCGGCCGCCGTCGCCTTGCGGAGTTTCGCGACGTCCGCTGCCTGCACGGGCGGCGCGCCGTTGTTCCAGCCGGCGCGCATGAACGTCAGCACGTCGGCGATCTGCCGGTCGTTCAACTGGTTCGAGAACGCCGGCATCGGATACGCGGATGGCACGCCATCGATCACGAGCGTGTCGCTGCCGTTCAGCGTCACGTTGATCAGCGACGATGCATCGGTCTCGAGCACGTTCGGATTGCCGGCGAGCGGCGCGAGCAGCGGCGCGTAACCGCGCCCGTCCACGCCGTGGCAATGCAGGCAGTAAGCGTTATACACCTTCGCGCCCGGATCGGCCGCCGGCCGGCCCAGTACCACCTGCGTCGCCTTCGGATCATAGCTGTACGGCGGCGCGCCCGTGCCGCCCGCGGCCGGCAGCGACTTCAGGTAGCGGGAAATTGCCGCCAGATCGTCGTCGTTCAGCGCCTGCGTGCTGTGGTTGATCACGCTCACCATCGAGCCGAACGCCGTGGCGTGCCGGTTCGCGCCGGTCTTCAGGAACTGCGCGACATCGGCCTCGTTCCAGCGGCCGAGCCCCGTGTTGGGCTCGCCGGTCAGGTTCGACGCGAACCAGTTGTCGATCGGCGCACCCGACAGGAACGCCGCGCCGCCTTCGTCGAGCGCCTTCTCCTGGAAGCCGACGCCGCGCGGCGTGTGGCACGACCCGCAGTGCCCGAGCCCCTGCACGAGATACGCGCCGCGGTTCCACATCGCGTCCTTGGCCGGCTTGTCGGCGTACGGCGTCGTGTCGAGGAACACCGCGTTCCACAGCGCGAGCGGCCAGCGCATGTTGAGCGGCCACGGGATGTCGGACGGCCGGTTCGCCTGCTTCACCGGTTCGACGCCGTGCATGAAGTACGCGTACAGCGCCTTCACGTCGTCGTCCTTCAGCTTTGCGTACGACGGATACGGCATCGCCGGATACAGGTGATGGCCGTCTTTCGCGACACCCGCGCGCAGCGCGCCCGCGAACTCGGCCTCCGTGTAGCCGCCGATGCCCGTGTCCGGATCGGGCGTGATGTTGGTCGTGTATATCGCGCCCATCGGCGTGACCATCTTCAGGCCGCCGGCGAACGGTGTGCCGTGCGGTGCGGTGTGGCACGCGACGCAGTCGCCCGCTTTCGCAAGATACGCACCGCGCGCGACGAGCGCGCTGTCGGCCGGCGCCGTCGACGCGGCGTGCGCGGCCGTGCCGGCCAGCAATGCGGACAGCGCGAGCAGCGATGCGCCGAGCGCGTTCAGGGTGAGGTTTCGCATGATCGTGCCTCCCTCAAGCCGTCTTCAACTGGTTGCCGACCGGCAGCTTGCGCAGCCGCGTGCCGGTTGCCGCGAAGATCGCGTTCGACAGCGCCGCCGCGGTCGCGGCCGTGCCCGGTTCGCCGATCCCGCCCGGTGCTTCGCCGCTCTTCACGAGATGGACCTCGATCGGCGGCGTCTCGTTGATCCGCAGCATCCGGTAATCGGTGAAGTTGTTCTGCACGACGCGGCCGTCCTCGATCGTGATCTCGCCATACAGCGCGCCCGTGATCCCGAAGATGATGCCGCCCTGCACCTGCGCCTCGATCGTGTTCGGATTGACGACCATCCCGCAGTCGACCGCGCACACGACGCGCTTGACCTGCACCTCGCCGTCGTCCACCGCGACGTCGATGACGATCGAGAAGAAGCTGCCGAACGCGTGCATCACCGACACGCCGCGCCCTTGCCCCTTCGGCAGCGACGGGCCCCAGCCGGCCGCCTTGGTCGCGACATCGAGCACGTTGAGCGCGCGCGGCGTCTTGCCGAGCAATGCGCGGCGGTACTGCACGGGGTCGGTCTTGGTCTGCGCGGCCAGCTCGTCGATGAAGCTCTCGACGACGAAGGTGCTGCGCGTCGGCCCGACGCCGCGCCAGAACGCGGTTGGTACGTGGCGCGGCTCCTGCCGCACGTAATCGATCAACTGGTTCGGCAGGTCGTACGGCAGGTCGGTGGCGACCTCGACCGCGTCGGGATCGACGCCGTCCTTGAACGCGGGCGGCGCGAAACGCGCGAGGATCGACGAGCCAACGATCCGGTGCTGCCACGCGACCGGCTTGCCGTTCGCGTCGAGGCCGGCCGAGATCCTGTCGTAGTAGTAAGGCCGGTACATGTCGTGCTGGATATCTTCCTCGCGCGTCCAGATGACCTTCACGGGCGCGTTGACCTGTTTGGCGACCTTCACGGCCTGGCCGATCATGTCCGTCTCGAGCCGCCGTCCGAAGCCGCCGCCGAGCAGGTGGTTGTGCACGACGATCTTGTCCGGCGGAAAGCTCGTGAGCCGCTGCACGGTGTCAACCGCCCGCGTCGGCACCTGCGTGCCGACCCAGATCTCGCAGCCGTCGCTGCGCACGTGCACCGTGCAGTTCACGGGTTCCATCGTTGCGTGTGCAAGGAACGGCTGTTCGTAGACGGCGTCGATGCGGGTTTTGGCACCCGCGAACGCCTTGCCGACGTCGCCGTCCTTGCGTGCGACCGCGCCCTTGCCGTTCGCCGCGGCCTGCGCGAGATCGGCGACGATGTCCTTCGTCGATACCTTCGCGTCCGCGCCTTCGTTCCACTTCACGACGAGCGCCGACGCGCCGCGCTTCGCGGCCCACGTGTGATCGCCGACCACCGCGACCGCGTTGTCGACGCGCACGACCTGGCGCACGCCGGGGATCTTCTTCGCGGCAGTGTCGTCGACGCTCGCGACCGTGCCGCCGAACACCGGGCTGTTCACGATCACCGCGTACAGCATGCCGGGCACGCGCACGTCGAGGCCGAACTGGGCGGTCCCATCGACCTTCTCCGGCGAATCGAGCCGCTTCGCGGGCGTGCCGATCAGCTTGAAATCCTCCGGCTTCTTCAGCGCGACATCCTTCGGCACCGGCAGCTTCGCGGCCGCATCGGCGAGCTGGCCGTACGACGCGCGCCGGCCGCTCGGCGGATGCTGCACCTCGCCGTTCGCGGCGCGGCAGGTTGCCGGATCGACGTTCCATTGCTTCGCGGCCGCCGCGACCAACAGCGTGCGCGCGGTCGCGCCCGCGCGGCGCAGCGGTTCCCACGCGTAACGCACCGATGTCGAGCCGCCGGTGAGCTGGCCGCCCAGCAGCGGATCGAGAAACAGCTTTTCGTTCGGCGGCGCGTGATCGAGCGTCACGCTCGACAGCGGCACTTCGAGTTCCTCGGCGATCAGCATTGGCAGTGCCGTATAGACACCCTGCCCCATCTCGACCTTCGGCATCACCAGCGTGACCTTGCCGGCGCGGTCGATCTGCACGAACGCGTTCGGCGCGAACACGCCGGCGCGCGCGGTTTCATCGCCGTCGCCGCCGATCACCGACCGGCGCGTGTCGTCGCCCGCGGCCGGCAGGCTGAAGCCAAGCAGCAAGCCGCCGCCCGCCGCAGCGCCGAGCGACACGCCGAACTTGAGAAACGAACGGCGCGACACGCCCGCGCCGGCCCGACCTGCTTCGATGAGTCCTCGAGACATGTCAGGCTCCCTTCGCGGCTTGTTTGACCGCCGCGCGAATCCGGTTGTACGTGCCGCAGCGGCAGATGTTGCCGGCCATGGCGGCATCGATGTCGGCGTCGCTCGGATTCGGGTTCGACGCGATCAGCGCGGTGGCAGCCATCACCTGCCCCGACTGGCAGTAGCCGCACTGGACGACGTCGAGCTCGCGCCACGCCTGCTGGACCTTGTGGCCGGCCGGCGTCGCGCCGACGGCTTCGATCGTCGTGATCTTGCGGCCCGCGACGGCCGCGACCGGCAGCACGCACGAGCGCGCGGCGACGCCGTCGAGATGCACGGTGCACGCGCCGCATTGCGCGATTCCGCAGCCGAACTTCGTGCCGGTGAGGCCGACGACGTCGCGCAGCACCCAGAGCAAGGGCATGTCGTCGGGGGCGTCGACCGTGCGGGTTTCGCCGTTGATGTTGAGGGTGACCATACAGCCTCCGGGGCCGGTGTATTGGGGAAACGGCGCGAACGGCACGCCGTGCGGGGTCGTCATTGTCATCGCCGTCGCGCGGTGCGCCACGGGTGCCGCGCGGCCCGGGTGGGGCGAGCCGCGGCGGTGGTCCTGCGGTTGTTACTCGGCCACGTCGAGGCCCGACAGCACCTTGATGACCGGCGGGGCCGTGAACCAGTCAGCCGACTTCGCGCGGAATTCGCCGAAATACGGGCTGGCGAGGTGCGCGTCGAATGCGGCCTGATCGTCGTAGATCTCGTACAGGTGCAGGTTCGGCGAGCCGTCCTGCTCGCGGAACAGGTCGTAGCGCCGGTTGCCCGGTTCGGTGCGCGTCTTGGCGACCATGCTGCGCAGTTCGGCTTCGGCTGCCTGCGCGTGTTCGGGTTTCACGAACAGCGAAGCAATCACGTGAAGCGCCATCTTGTTACTCCTTTCGAAACGGGATCGAGCATGCCACAAGCCGGCGTCGCGTGACGCCAGCGTGCAGCCGCATGCAGTTGCCGTGCCGTGGTATCAGGCCAGTTCGTCCGGACCCACGCGCACGACGACCTTGCCGAAATTCTTGCCGGCGAGCAGGCCGATCAGCGCGTCCGGTGCGTCGGCCAGGTCGGGGACGACATCTTCCAGCGTCTTCACCTTGCCCTGCGCGACCCACTCGCTCATCTCCTTCATGAACGGTGCATAGCCGGTCGCATAGTGATCGAGGATGATGAAACCCTGGATCCGGATGCGTTTGCGCAGGATCGTGCCCATCAGTGCCGGCACGCGGTCACGGCCGCTCGACACGGCCGTGTCGTCGTATGCCGAGTCGTTGTAATGCGCGATGATCCCGCACACGGGCACGCGCGCATGCTCGTTGAGCAGCGGCCAGACCGCGTCGAACACGGCCCCGCCGACGTTCTCGAAATAGACGTCGATGCCGTTCGGGCACGCGTCCTTCAGCTTGGCGGCAAAGGCCGGATCGCGGTGGTCGACGCAGGCGTCGAAGCCGAACGTTTCGGTGACGTACGCGCACTTGTCGGCGCCGCCCGCGATACCGATCACGCGGCAGCCCTTCAGCTTCGCGATCTGGCCGACCACCGCGCCGACCGCGCCGCTCGCCCCCGCGACGACCACGGTTTCGCCGGCCTTCGGCTCGCCGATCTTCAGCAGCCCCGTATAGGCGGTGAAGCCCGGCATGCCGAGCACGCCGAGCGCGTACGACGGATGCGCGAAGTCGCGGCCGAGCGGAATCAGGTCACGACCGTCGGACAACGCATAGTCCTGCCAGCCGGCGCCCGCGACGACGAGGTCGCCTTCGCGGAACGCGGGCAGGTTCGACGACACGACACGGCTGATCGTGCCGCCCACCATCACGCCGCCGAGCTCGACCGGCGGCGCATAGGACGGCGCGTCGCTCATCCGGCCGCGCATGTACGGGTCGAGCGACAACCAGACGGTGCGCAGCAGCACCTGGCCGGCGCCGGGCGTCGGCACGTTGCCGGACTCGGTGCGGAAATCGTTCGGCGTCGGCGCGCCGACCGGGCGCGAATTCAGGATGATCTGGCGATTTGCGGTCTTGCTTTGCGGCATGTGAGCCTCCGTCAACAGGAATAAACGTGCTTCGTGGGCACGATCGGATCAGGGGTGGACCAGCAGAAGATGCGCGCACGTGGCAGCGGCAGTGTCGGCGGTCAGGCCGTTGCGGTCGCATGCGTGCGGTTGGAATGATCGGGACAGCGTAACGCGGAGCAAGGCGTTCGTCATGCGTGATTGAGTAGACCAGTCGTCTAGAATCAGGGTAAAAACAAGGCGCGCTGATGCGCGCCCGGCTTACGACTGCGCGCCGTCATGCGCGGCCGGCGGCAGGTTCAGCATGCGTCGCGTTTCGGCCATCGCTCTTTCGAGCGGCTTGCGATTGCGGTGAATTTTTTCCAGCAGCGTCGCGCCGAGCCACAGCTCGTAAAGGATTGCGGCCGTGTACGACGGATCGTCGACCGCGCTCAGCGAGCCGTCGGCCAGCCCGGCCTCGATGCCGCCCGCGAGCCGCTCGATGATCTGGCTCGTACCGTTCCGCAGCACCGCGCGCATCGCTTCCGACAGGTCCGACACTTCCGCGCCGAGCTTCACCGCCAGGCACTTGCCTTCCGGATCGTCCGCGCACTGCGTGTGCAGCCAGTTGCCCCAGTACGTCATCAGGCGCTCGGCGCCCGTGCCGGCCTGATGCTTGAGCAGGTTGTCGAGATGCGCGAGATAACCTTCGAAATACGATTCGAGCAGCGCTTCGCCGAATGCCTCTTTCGAGCCGAAGTAATGGTAGAACGAGCCCTTCGGGATGCCCGCCGCAGCGAGAATCTCGTTCAGACCGACCCCCGAAAACCCCTTGTGGAGCATGATCGGCTTCGCGATATTCAGGATGTGCTGGCGAACTTCCGCGCCTGAAGATGCATTCATGATGGCGTATGGTAGCAACGATTAGACCGGTCGTCTAGTAACGTCCAACCGGCATGTTTAGCGGCACTTTACCCGATCCCTGCTGCGCGCCCAATGCCCGGCCGGCTTTCTCCGTCACCTGCTCCCGCATAACCGCGTGCCGGCGTCACACGAACGACTCGGTTTCGTCGCGGGCGTTTCATCGATCTCCCGCATAAATACGCGCGGCGCATCTGCCGGCGAGCGCGAAACCGCGGCCGGCATTGCACACGTGTGCAATGCGCCGGACTGTCGTTGCCTCCTCCCGAACCCGTGACCAGGAACGCCCATGACCGCTTCGAAACCCGAACGCCCGTCCGCGCCGAACCGCCGGCGCTTCATCCAGCGCGGCGCCGCGCTGACCCTGTCGCCGCTCGTCGGCACGCTGGCCGCCTGCGGCGGCGACGGCAGCACGACGTCCGCATCGTCGTTCGCCGCCGCCGGCGCGGCGGATGCGTCCGCGCGCAGCTACGGCATCGCCGATCGCTCGATCACGATCAACGTCGTCAATGCGATCCCGTCGACGACGCTCGCGTTCGGCAACGCGGCGAGCCAGAGCGGCTCGTTGCCGCAGGCGTCGCAAGCGCTGGTTGCAACCGGGCAATCGACCGCCGTCAGCGCGTCGAACAGCTGGGGCGATTGCACGGGATCGTTCAATCTCGGCGGCGGTGATGCATCGTTCGCGATCTCGTACACGCATCCGTTCGGATCGCAACCGACCACCGTCAGCGTGACGCCGTCGGCCGGCTACGTGTCGGGCGCGGACGCCGCCACGTTTCCCGGCCACGACTCGGTCGCGAATCTCAACCTGTATCGCGGCGTCGCGACCGCGAACGGCGCCTGGGTCGTCCCGCTCGCGCAGCTCGCGACGCCGCCGGCCAACAACTGCCAGGATTTCGCGAACAGCATGTTCGGCAGCAACGTGCGCACGGCCGCGGCGATCCAGTCCGCCTACCAGAGCACCGGCCCGCTCGGCTACGTGCCGCCCGCCGACTTCACCGGCGGTCAGCTTGCGGGTTTCGTTGCGCAATGGGTCCAGCGCTGGCAGAACGGGGCGTCGTATGGCGTGCTGCCCGGCGCCGATGCGCAGCTCGTCGATGCGCTGAAGCAATATGTCTCCACGGCATCGAGCGCCGGCCCGCTGACGATGTGGGTGCCGCAGATCGCGTGGCAGGCCGGCTCCGATCCGGCCGTGTTCGCGCTGACGGGCTATCGCGCGTTTCCGTTCGTCGATGCGCAAGGCAACTGGATCGCGGACACGCTGACCGCGTTCCTGACGCTGCTGGCGGCCGGTTCGCACCTCGTCGCGATCAGCGCGACGAGCGACCTGCCGGCGGGCGTCACGATGCAGGCGTTCGACAGTTTCATGGGGGCGAGCGGGCTGACGACGTCGATGGATATCGGCAATTCGCACTACGCGTCGGTCTTGAACACGACGGGCCGTTATTACCTGAGCGTCGGCAGCGATTTCGCGCCGACGAACTGCGGGCTGATCCTGTCGTTCCTGTACGGGCGCACGGTGAACAACCTGCTCGCGGGCGCCGGCACGTACAACACGTTCATCCAGCTCGAAGGCTGGCAAGCCGGCGGTTCGCGTCACAACGCCGACTACGCGACGTATCAGCAGACGCTGTGGAACATCTCGACGTATGGTGCGTCCGCGTACAGCGAGAAGCGTGCGACGTCGATCTTCCTCGCGCCGGCCGGCTGGACGCCGCAGGTCTATCAGACGACGCGGATGATGCCGTACGTCGGCGCCTACGCGCAGTCGAACGGCACGCCGCAGGGCTGGCTGAACACGTCGCTTGTGACGATTCCGGCGGACGCGCCGCCGCTGCCGTCGAAGTATGTGCTGAGCTGAGTTGAATGGGCAGGCAGGCATTTCGGGTGCGGGGCATCTCGCCTGTTTCGCTGCTTGCCTGCCTCGGTGTGCGTCGGTGTGCCTCAGCGTACGTTGTCGGCTGACGCACGCCGGCTGTTGGTTTCGCCGTCAGCGCGCCGCTTCGTCGGCACGCTTTCGCGTGCGCGTTCTCCGCTCGTCTCGCTGCGCGGCCGGTGCCGTCTTGGCGCCGCGCAGCGGGGCCCGGCGCGCGAGCACCGTCATCTCCCGCCTCAGCGCATCGAGCTCCTTGCCGCGCGCCGCATCGGTCGCCTGCGCGCCGTCGAGTTGCCCCTGAAGGACGCCGCATCGATGCAGCGCGTCGCCGAGTTGCGCTTGCAGCGCGGCGATGTCTTTGCGGTGCTGCGCATCGCGTTGTTCGGCGCGCGATGCCGTGGCATCGAGTTCCTTTTGCAGCCGTGCGGCCGCGAGCCGCTCGCGATCGATCTCCTGAAGCGCCCGCTTCTCCGAGGCGCGCAAGCGCTCCTCGGCGCGGCCCGCGTCGTCGCGCAGCCGGTCGAGCTGGGTGGTGAAATCCGCGCGAGCCTGCACGAGTGCGCGATCGCCTTCCGCGTTGTCGGCCTTCAGGCGTTCGATATCCGATTGCAGCGCGCGCCGCGACGCGTCGTCCGCCGCCCTCGCCTGCTCCAGTTCCTGAATGCGCACCTGCGCGGCCAGCAGCGCGGCCGTGCGTTGTTCCAGCGCGGTTTCGGTACGGCCGAGTTCGGCCTGCAGCGCGGCAACTTCCGCGTTCGCCGCCGCCCGCTCGGCTTCGACTTCCGCGCGCAGTGCGTCGAGCGCGGTGGCCGCTTCGGTGCTCGACCGATTCCACAATGCCGCGACCAACTCGCCGGCTGCCGCCTGCAGATCGGCCGGCAGGTCGGGATGCTCGATGCGGACGCGGCTCTTTTCCCGCAGTTCGGCCCAGAACTCGCCGAGGACGGCCGTCGGCGTGCTCATGCTGCCCTTGCGAACGAGCTGGTACAGGCGGTTCGCGGTGGGCGTGATGCCGAAACGGAAGAACAGCAGCGCGCAGGCTTCGCGATACAGCTCGCGGGTTTTCGGGAAGTCGGCCTTGAGGCGCTCGATTTCGGCGGTCAGGCGCGGTTCGTCGGCAGCGAGATCGGACATGGCGGGTTTCGTCGGTGATTTCGTCAATAATATAACGTAAACCGTTAAATATCTAATCATTTTAGTCTAATAATTTGACATTATTTCTATAATGTTGAAATAGAAGGATGCCCGCGCGGCGCGCGGAATCCCGGCTGTTCTTGTGCACGATCTTGTAACCGCCTCCCCTTGCGTGGGATCGGACGGCATGACCCAAGCGTTACCCAGCCGGGCTCGGCGGCTTCACGGCGTGCTCTTGGGTGTGGATCGGCGGTTTGAACACGGTAGCGCTTGCCGGACAACTGGCGGCTACGGCATTCACATCCACGCTGACGGAACAGCGGCGACGGACGTTGGATCGCTGCGGGCGCAGCATTTCCGCATGCTTGCCGGCGGCCAAACACCGCCGGCAAGCGGAATGGCATATCCATCGCCGCCGAGCCATCCCCCGCTCAATGTCGCTCGCGGCAGGATCGTTCGAGACGCGATCCCGGAGAGCGTGCAAGGTCGGAAGTGCCCGAGACGATTACGGGCAGCTGAGAAAGTGACGTGACAGGAGACACACCCACGGCGGCCACATGCCCGCCGTGGTACTCGATCCGGGAATAGTCAGAACCCCGGGAGCGACATCGAATGCGGAACCTGGCCGGAGAATGCCGGCACCTTCTCGTGCTCGAGTAGCCAGCGCTTCCGGTCCAGGCCCCACGCATACCCCTTCAGTTCGCCGTTGCTTGCGATCACCCGGTGGCACGGCACCACGATCGCGACAGGATTGGCGCCATTGGCTGCGCCAATGTCGATCGCGGCGCGGGGGTCTTCAAAGCCCAGTTCCTTCGCGAGTTTTCCGTATGTCGTCGTCGTGCCCGGCGGAATGCGCCTCAAAGCGGTCCACACGCGCTGCTGCAGATCGGTGCCGACCGTTGCGGTCGGCAACGCGTCGATAGCGGTCAACTCACCCGCAAAATATCGGTCGATGGCACGCTCGATCACTTCCGGCGCCGGACGGCTCGTGACTTCGGTCACCCCATATCGTTCGCGCAGACCACGATTCAGACGCGTGGCGTGGCTGGCAAACTCGAGTGCGCGAATCGCATCCTGGGTGTCCGTGACAAGCAACATGTCACCCATCGGGGTTTCAAGACGACTCTGAAAAAGCTGCATGATTCGCTCCCGATCGAAAGCACGTTATGGTGCACCTACTGTATCTGTATGAAGCCGCAGCCGAACTCCGGCTCTTGCGCTCTCATTCGTGTTCTTCCGCGTGCGTTCCGATGCTACTTCGCGTCGTGGAAAATGACGCCGAGCGTACGCCGCTCGCCGCGGCGCAAGCGGCTCACGCCGTGCCGGAGCACGGCGCGATAGAAACCCCGCGACGACTTTACCGGCCGATGGTTCACCGCAAGAACGACCGCGTCGCCTTGCCGAAGCGGCACCACCTCGGCCCGGCCCGGCTTCTTCGGATCGCTTTCGGTCAACAGGAGCTCGCCGCCGTCGAAATCCCGCCCGGGTTCGTCGAGCAGGAAGATTGCCTGCAACGGGAACACGAACTCGCCGTACAGATCCTGATGCAGGCAGCAATAGTCGTTCTCGCGATAGCGCAACAGCAGTGGCGTCGGCCGGGTCTGTCCTGCGTTACGGCACACGGTCTCGAATTCCGAAAGCGTCGCAGGAAACCGGGTGTCGATCCGCATCAAGCCATGCCAGCGGTTCGCAATGGGCGCCAGGCGTGAATAAAGCGATTCACGCAGTTGACCGACGATGTCGGGCAGCGGTCGTGCGAAATACTTGTATTCGCCGCGGCCGAACGCGTATCGCTCCATCACGATGCGGCTGCGAAAGCGCGCTTCCTGAGGATAGTAGCCGGCTACCTCGCTGCAGAGCGACGGCGCGAGCAGTTTGGGAAGTAGCGCGTACCCGTCGTGCGTCAGGTCTCGCTCGAATGCCGCCCAATCGATCGCTGCGATCCTGGCGTCGACCGACGTGTCGGCTGATTCCCCGTCGACGTCCACAGGATCGGCGTCGAACAACAGCGTTGCCTGTCGGGTCATGCGTGCGGCTCCTTGGTGCGTGTTTTATTTGAATGCGATGCCGTGGCCGCCTTCCACGCCGTGTACTTTTCCGGCAGGCAGACTGCGCACGGACGATAGCCGGCCGCTACGGCGGTCGCTTCGTCTTGAAAGAACACGCGGTGTTTGACGTATTCGCCACGCGCGATTGCCCGCAGCGCGGACCGGCAATCGAGCCGGCCGTAGATACGGTTGCGTCGATGCCCGCCGAGTGTGCCCGGCACGTCGCTGTCGTACGGCTTGCCGTCTCGGCCGATCAGTTTGAATCGCGTGGATGGCGTCACGTTCGCTGTCTTCCAGCCCGTCAACGGGCATTGTGAAACGACAGCTCGACGCCAAGCCGCTCGCCGCCGCGAACGCGGCTGATTGCATGCTTGAGATTGACGCGGTAGTAGCCCTTGGTCCCCTTGAAGGGGCGCTGTGCGGTGCTGATGATCGCGGCATCTCCCAGCGTGAGCGGCACAACCATCGGGCGCGACTGCATGCGCGGGCGCTGTTCGGTGAGCACAAATTCCCCACCCGTGAAGTCCTTGCCGGCCTCACTCAGCAGCACGACGACCTGCATCGGAAAGACGTGCTCGCCATCGCTGTTCTGATGCAACGCCAGATGATCGCCGGCGCCGAGTCGGTTCAGATGAGACAGGGGTTGGCTTTGCCCGTCGTCGCTGTTACGCCGCAGGAATGCGTTCAATTCCAATGGATATCGATACTCGACACCCAGGATCTCGTTCCAGCGATTGGCGATGGGGGCAAGATCTCGATACAGCGCGGCACGCCAGGACGCCAGCGGCTCCGGCAGTTGCGCACCGAAGCGCAAGATTTCCCCGCGCCCCAACTCGAGCGAATCGAGCGACACGCGCCGCCCCACCCCGTCCTCGCGGATCTGGCGTGCGAGTTCACGAGCCTCGTCGCGGTCAAATGCACCGCGCAGCAGCGCGTATCCGTCGGAATCGAGTTGCGCGCCGATGTCGATCCAGTCCGGCGCGGCGCAGCTGATGGCAGTTTCGGTCATGTTGAAAGTCATGTTGGGGTTTGAGTTCGGCGCGCTCGAGATTGGGCTTCGCGTCGCAGGCGCTCGCGTTTGCGGTCGACGCCTCGTCGACATGGAAAGGAATGCCTCGAATTTACATGCGACAGCCCCGAGCCGAACTCCATTTCTTGCGGTAGTACTCGCGTACCGCGATGCGATTCACCAACCGGGGAATCGTGCGATCAACCTGATCCAGATCGTCAGGCACCCGGCGTCGTGCATGTAGCGCAATGCCTCGCTCGCGCGCCACGTGCACGGTACCCGTCGTAACCAAATGGAATCGGCGCCGGACCGGTACATCCACACGATCGTCGCCGCCATCATTTGTTGCTCCGGGGCCATCGCGCGAAAACCGGCCCGCCACGCGGCCATTTCTGCCGGATGATGTTCCCCGGATCGCTCGTCGTAGGCAGCCGGGCAGATACCCCGATGGAAGTCCCCCTGGCTGCTGGAACAGAACAGCCGTGACAGTCTCAATTCGGTGATCGCCTGCTTCAGGACGGTGAGGAAGTGGGCCGGTGTTCTCATCGCGCTGACGTGCGTTTCGCCGGCCACCGCCTCCAGCGACAGCGCCGCGTGTTCGTCGAGATCCAGCGATCGAGCAACCAGCCGGTCCAATCGCGTTTCGTCCATCGGCGTCGGAATTTGAGCCTGTGCGTGCAGCACGTGCAGGATCGCATCGACGTCGCTGTCAGTCTTTTCGCACTCGGTGACGAATTGAGAATCGATGTTCAACACTTCCGGTCTTTGACTTTGTGAACGGGTCATCGCATCCGCTACGTGTGCGATTCGTTTTCTCGTCGAGAACGATATCGGTTTGAGACGGACTATTCGATCCGTTTCTTGCTGCCTAATTTTCCCGTATCGACGCCGTGAAAACTGACGACGATTCGTTGAATGGAACGACAAGAAACGAATAGAAGTGCGCATGCTCGATCGCTATCGTTCGTTCCGAGCGGAGCCACTCCGTCTCTCTATCAACCGAGATCACCAAGGAGTCGAACATGTCGAAGGAAGACGATAACAAGGCAGTCGTCGGTCGCTGGTTCACGAATTTCTGGGGCGAGAAATGCGACCTCCGCATCGTCGACGAAATTGCGGCGCCGGACATGCTGCTGAAGTACTCGCTTCACGAGCCGCGCCGTGGCCGTGAGGATATCAAGGCATTCATGACCGACTTCCGCGCGGCTTTCCCGGATCTCAATTTCTGGGGCGTCACGGATCTGATCGCCGAAGGCGACTACGTGGTCGGTCAGTGGGAAGGTGGCGGCACGCACACGGGCCCGGCGTTCAGCGACTTCCTGATCGGGTCGCTGCCGGCCTCGACCGGCCGGCGGATGCACTTTACCGGGACCACGGTCCTTCGCCTGAAGGACGGTCTGATCGTCGAAGAGCTCGGCCTCGATGACGGTGTGACGGCACTCACGCAACTCGAGCTGATCAAGAAAGCCTGAGCGCGGACACAGTCGGTTCAGCGGTCGGATATCGGCCGTAGCAAACCACGAGCACGGATCGGCCCAAGCCGATTCGTGCTTTTTCAATGCGCGGTGCTTATCCGGTATCTGCCGGCGAAGTTCGACACCAGGAACCCGAGACAACGCTTCGGCGGCGCCGGCTGGATTGCGGCGTTCGGCGCCGTCATGCCGGATCGGAAACGACGGGCAGGCAAATCGCCGGCCAACTGAAATCGACCGGCTAGTCGCTTCCCTGTTCCTTGAGCCGCTTCCGGTGCGCTGCGACCTTCGCTCGATTGCCGCAGATCGCCATGCTGCACCAGCGTCGCGCGTGGCCCCGCGTGTGATCGGCAAACAGCAGCGTACAGCGAGGCCCTTCGCATGCCTTGACGTGCGTGAAATCTTCGTCGCACACCAGTTTCGCCAACGCTTCGGCAATCGGCATCAGCAATGATTCCGGCGACTTCCACCGTCGGTTCACTCGCCACTCGAACGGCGCCGTGCCGCCAACCGAATCCGGGACGATTTCTCCATAACGCTCATCCCGCTCGAGCAGCCGGTTCAACTGTTCGAGCACGGCCAGATCCTCCGCACCCAGCTGCTGCCCTTTCCTGCTCCGCACAAATTCCCTGAACCATTCGCGCAACGCACGCGCATCGCGCGCCACGGCATCGAACTCGGCGGACGAAAACCGGGCCCGCAGCGCGTCGAGTGCCGCGGACGGAACCATGGCCGCCTGCTCCAGCCATGACAGCAACCCGGCGCCATCGCCGATCCAATCGACGGGTTCATCGGCTGGCGTTGCGATCGAGTTCAGGAAGTCGAGGCCTGGCGCATCGGCCACGAATATCGCGGGTGTCCGGCGGTAGTCCATCTCTGATGACGAATAGGTGACGACGACCGAATGGTAACCATCAAAATCCACCTTGACAAGTTACATAATCGGTTTGTAACCTGTGTTTTGCCGTCTGAGCGGTTACATAGGTGGGTGTCGGTCGCAGTGCATCACGGTGAGCACTTTTTTCTTCACGGGAGCTGAACATGTCTGCAAGCAAGGTAAGCGCTGTGCTGGTGCACGGCGCATGGGCCGACGGATCGAGCTGGAGCAAGGTGATCGATCGTCTGATTGTTCAGGGCATTGATGCGGTCGCGGCGCCGCTACCGCTGACATCGCTGACCGACGACGTGGCCGCACTCGATCGAACGCTGGAACGGATCGACGGCCCGGTCGTGCTGGCCGGGCACGCATATGCCGGTGCGGTGATCGGTGCAACGCGCGCTGCCAACGTCGCCGCGCTGGTCTATGTCGCGGCGCTCGCGCCCGATGAAGGCGAAACGGTGGCCGACGTGTTTTATCGCGGCGAGTCGCATCCGCAGGCGCCGCAACTCGCACCCGACTGGCACGGCGAGATCTGGTTGCCGAGGGACGCATTTGCAGCCGCATTTGCGCAACATGCAACGGCGCAGGAGTTGGCGGTGCTTGCAGCGGTCCAGCGGCCGATTGCCGTGCCGTGCATCAGTGAGCCGGTTGCGCGCCCGCTATGGAAAGACCGTCCGAGCTGGTTCCTGGTGGCCGGGCAGGACCGGATGATCCACCCGGACACGCAGCGCTTCATGGCAAAGCGAATGAACGCGCAGGTGCGGCCATCGGATGCGGATCACACGCCGTCCGTCACGGCGCCCGACCTGGTGACCGGGATCGTCGTCGAGGCGATCCGGTCGATTTCGACACGCTGATCGGGCGAACGTATCCGGGCATCCGCGAGCCCGCGCAGGCGCTCGGCTCGATCTCATGACCCGTGTCCACATTTTGCATCGAGGGAAATCATGACAGCCGTTACCTATCACCACGTCGACGTCGACGGTTTCAACGTGTTCTATCGCAAGGCCGGCCAGGAGCACGCACCGAAGCTCCTGCTATTGCACGGCTTCCCGAGTTCGAGCCACATGTTTCGCGACCTGATGCCGAAGCTGGCCGACCGCTTCCAGATCGTCGCACCCGATTTGCCGGGGTTCGGTCAGTCCGACAGGCCGACACACGAACATTTCACGTACACGTTCGACAACATCGCGAACGTCGTCGACCGTTTTACGGAGGTCATCGGTTTCGACCGCTTTGCCGTCTACGTCTTCGACTACGGCGCACCGACCGGTTTCCGGCTTGCACTCAGGCACCCCGAGCGGATCACCGCAATCATTTCGCAGAACGGAAACGCGTACCAGGAAGGGCTGAGCGACGGCTGGAACCCGATCCGCAACTACTGGCAGGACGCGTCGCCCGCCAATCGCGAGGCGCTGCGTACGCTGCTGGCCCCCGAGACGACCGTCTGGCAATACACGCACGGTGTGTCCGCTACGGCGTCCGTGTCGCCGGATGGTTACACGCTCGACAATTTCTACCTCGGCCGGCCCGGCATGGACGAAATCCAGCTCGACCTGTTCCGCGACTATCGAAACAACGTCGCGCTATACCCGGCATTTCAGGACTATTTCCGCACACATCAACCGCCGTTTCTTGCAGTGTGGGGACGTCACGATCCGTTCTTCCTGCCGGCGGGCGCGGAGGCGTTCAAGCGCGACATGCCGCGTGCGGTGGTGCGCTTCTTCGATACCGGTCACTTCGCGCTCGAAACCCATGCGGCGGAGATCGCCGACGCCATTCGCGATTTTCTTCCCCATTGATCGACACCCGTCGAACCCGTTTCCCGCGTTCGTGCGGGCACCTCATTTGATTGCGGAGAGATCATCATGCGTGCCATCGTCCTGGAAAAATTCGGCGGCCTCGACAGCCTCGTCTACAAGGACATGCCCGAGCCCGAAGCGAAGCTCGGACAAGTCGTCATCGAGATCAAGGCGTTCGGGATCAACCACGCCGAGATGCACATGCGCCGGGGCGAATGGGCCGAAGCCGCTCCGGTCAGCGGGATCGAATGCGTGGGTATCGTGAAGTCCTGCCCGGGCGGCGAATTCCCGACCGGTGCGAAGGTTGCCGCGTTGATGGGCGGTCTGGGCCGCACCATCAACGGCAGTTATGCCGAATATACGTGCGCGCCGGTCACCAACGTTGCATCGATCGAATCCGACCTGCCGTGGGCGGAACTTGCTGCCATTCCCGAAACGTATGCGACGGCATGGACCTGCCTGTTTCGCAATCTCGCGCTCCGGACGGGCCAGCTGCTTGTCATCCGTGGCGCGACCTCGTCGTTGGGCCAGGCTGCGTTGAAGATGGCAGTCAACGCGGGCGCACGTGTCATCGCGACGACGCGCAATCCCGAGCGATTCGCCCTGCTGGAGAAACTGGGAGCGGAACGCTGCGAGATCGAACGACGCGATCTGTCGAAACACATCGTCGAAGCCGGGCAGATCGACGCGGTGCTGGATCTCGTTGGAAATTCGGTTGTACTCGATTCGCTCGCGATGCTGCGCCGGGACGGTCGTGCGTGCCTGGCCGGATGGCTTGGCGGCCTGGCCCCGATCCCGGATTTCAATCCGTTGCTGCAGATGGCAAGCGGCGTCCATCTGTCCTTCTTCGGCAGTTTCGTCTTCGGGGCGCCCGGCTTTCCGCTGTCGGACGTGCCCTTGCAGGCGATCGCGGCAGATGCCGCCGCCGGACGCCTCGACGTAAAACCTGTCCGTGTCTTCGGCTTCGACGAAATCCATGACGCGCATCGCGTCATGGAGGCCAACGAAGCGATCGGAAAGATGGTTGTCGTCCACTGAAGCCTTCCGCATTCGATGAGGAGCATGGAAATGTCGAACAGGGTCGCCATAGTCACTGGCGCAAGCCAGGGTATCGGTCGCGCCACCGCTTGCAGGCTGGCGCGTGAATTCAGCGCGGTCGCGGTCGTGGCGCGCAACCGGGAAAACCTCGAGCTGACCGCGTCGGAGGTGACGCACGCCGGCGCGGAACCGCTGATCGTCGACGTCGATCTGTCACTGCCGGACGCCGCCGGTCAGGTTGTCGCCTCGACCCTCGCGGCGTTCGGCCGGATCGACGCGTTGCTCAACATCGCGGGCGCGGTGCCGCAAATCGACGTGTTCGAAATGACCGACAGGCAATGGGACGATGGTCTCGCGCTGAAGCTGCACGGTGCGCGGCGACTGACGGTCGCGGCGTGGCCGGCGTTGAAAGCGAGCGCGGGATCGGTCGTGCTGATGTCCGGCAATTCGGCGTTGTTCCCGAAGGCGCCTTATGCAGCGGTGGGCACGATCAACGCAGCCATCGTGGCACTCGCGAAAGCGTTTTCGGATCGCGGCATCGCCGATGGCGTGCAGGTCAACAGCGTACTTCCCGGGCCGGTGATGACCGACCGCCGCCGCTCCTATCTGGAGCACTGGGCGCAGTTGCACGCCATGAGCGTCGAAGACGCAATCACGAGGTTTCCGGCTGAAGCAGGCATTTCGCGTTACGGCACGCCGGAGGACATTGCCGAATTGATGGCGTTCCTCGTGTCGCCGGGCGCGAAGTGGATGACTGGCGCGACGGTCCGCATGGACGGTGGAGAGGTCAAGTCGATCTAGGTTGTTTCGATGCGGACTGGTAAACGGGAGGCATGGGTCGTCATGATTGGTTGAAAGGCAGGCTCTGACGTGCGTAACCGGTTGAGCGGGATTCGGTGGAAAGCGCCGGAATCGGGCTCGGCACGATCCGGCCGGTGCGGTGGCTCCCGGCGCTCGTGGCCCGCTCCGCCACGCCGCTGGCGTCGACGCACGTGCAGGGCTGACCGGCCGCCTTGTCATTTACCTGCCACCGTCGACCGGTAGCGTTCGGGGCTGACCCACGCTATCGACAGACGAATCCGCCATGCAGCGTACGTCGCGCGCCACGCCCAACGTTTATGCGGCCACGTCCCGCGCCCTCGCCGTCAGCCTCGCGATCAACCTGCTGCTGCTCGCCGTCGAGACGGTCGCGGCGTGGTCCGCGCATTCGTCGGGGTTGCTCGCGGACGTCGCGCACGCGGCGATCGACCTCGCGGCCGATGCGCTGATCCTCGTCGCGTGCCGGCTCGACGCGCGCCTGCCGCCGGAGCGGCGCCCGACCTACGAACCGCTCGCGCTCGCGGGCCTCGGCGCGTTGCTCGCCGCGACGGGCGCGCAGATGATCTGGCACGCGATGACCCGGTTCGATACGCCGCCTGTCGTGCAGCCGGTCGCGACGACGCTCGCGCTGGTCGCCGTGACGCTCGCCGGCAAGGCCGCGCTGTCGTACTGGATGCTGCGCAAGGCGCGCGAGACGGGTTCCGCGCTGCTCGAGGCGAGCGGCTGGCATGTGCGGACCGATGCGTTGTCGTCGTTGCTGGCGGCGCTCGCGATGAGCGCGGCGCTGGTCGGTTTCGGCCGTCTCGACGACGTGGCCGCGCTTGCGATCGGCGCACTCGTGATCCGCACGGGCGTTGGGTTCATCCGGCGCGGCTGCGCGCAGTGGCCGGCGCTGGCGGAGTGGGCGAACCGTTCGACGCGCGGGTCGTAAGCGCGGGCGGCATCGTCGGGCATTGTGCCGAGGGGTGAACCTTCCAATACTCGCTATCGGGGATCGGCCGGGCGGAATGACAAAGAGGCTCGCGTGGTGCGAGCCTCTTTTGCGTGATGTCGTCATCGGCAAGCGACGCGTTGCCCCATGCCGATGAATCGCCAGACGAATGCGCCCGGTTCCGATGGTGTTCGGTATCGGCCGCCGCTTACCCGAGCGGCACGACGCTCCCGAGCAGGATCCGCACGAGCGTCGCCTGGCGCGTGACGCCTGTCTTCGAGAAGATCGCACGCAGGTGCGTGCGCGCCGTGTTCTTGCTGATCCCCGATTCGTCCGCCGCTTCCTCGAGCGTCAGCCCGTTCGTCAGCAGCAGCGCGAGCGACGTCTCGGCGGGCGTCAGGTCGAACAGCTTGCGGATGATTTCCTGCGCGCCCTGCGGCTTGCGGTCGGGGTCGCGCAGGAACAGCGTGACGGCCGGCCGCCGCTTGTTGTCCTCCGACCAGTCGGACAGCAGCACCGTGCGCACCAGCAGCCCGAGGCGCGGCTTGTCGAAGCTGCGCGTGATCGGCATCGCCTCGACGGTCGCCGCGGCCGTGCCGTGATGCCCCATCACCGCGTGGCGGATCAGCCGCTTCAACGTGCGGTTCTCCTGCGCGTCGGTAGCCTCGATCGTGCCGCGCGCAATCGTCAGACCGTTGTTCTGCTTGAGGATCTCGTCGGCGACGCTGTTCATGTCGATGATCGTGCCGTTCTCGTCGAGCGCGATCGTGCCGACCTGCATCCGGTCGATCGCGTTCGCATAGATCGACCGTTCGACCTCGGCCGAGTCGAGCCGCGAATGCAGTTCGATCGCACGCTTCAGGTGCGGCAGCAGCAGCGCGCAGATCGCCTTGTCGCGCGCGGAGAACTGCTTCGACGCATGGTTGCGGCACACGCGGAACCGGCACTCGACGCCCGACGGCGTGCGCAGGTCCGCGCCGAGGATATAACGCACGTCCTGCGGCTTCAGGAACTGCTTGTACAGCTCGCTCGACAGCCAGCCCGTGTCGCCGAACACGTCGTCGACCGTCACCACGCGATCGGCCGGCAGGCCGACGAACGGGTCGAGGGAATAGTAGTAATCGTTGTAGGCCGCCTGGCCGTCGCCCGGGACGACCGGGCCGAATTCCGATGCGTGCACGGACAGCGGCGCGCGGCGGTCGCTCGCGGCCGCGCGCAGGATCAGCGTCACGTAGTTCGCCTGCAGCCAGCGGCGGACGAGTTCGAGCGCACCGGCCCACGGCGGCGTCTCCAGCGGCCCCTGGTAGATGCGCGCCATCAGCTCGCTGAAATCCGCGACGCCGACATCGGCCTCGTCACTTGTTGCCTGGCTCTCTTGCGGAGCCCATCTCGTCTCCATCAGCACGCTCCATCCTCCATACGACATGTTTCCAGTGCGACTTGATCTCGCAACCATGATTAGGACGCGTCTAAATTCCGGCGTCATCGGGGGGATTCACTGAATAGTGAGAATTGGCCATCCGGGCGGGCGAACCATCGTCCAATCGGATGATGTGGCGCCCTGCCCGCTGCGCTGGAATGCCCGTCAGGCCGTGCCGGCAAGCGTCCGGCCCGGACTCAGGGAAAACCGCGACACGGGTTTACCTGATTCAGACCGCATCCGATTCAGACAGGAGTTCCCATGCCGCTCGACCCTCAGGCGCAGGCGCTGCTCGCCGCGTTTGCCCAAGCCCCCGCGATCGATTTCGCCCAGCTCACCGTTCCCGCCTACCGTGCGAGCCTCGCCGCGGGCGGCGCCTTCGCGCCCGGCGACGCCGTCGCCGCCGAGGAGGACTGGCAGATTCCCGCCTCGGGCCGGCAGTTGTCCGCGCGGCTGTATCGGCCCGCTGCCGACGGGCCGTTGCCGCTGACCGTGTTCTTCCACGGCGGCGGCTTCGTGTCGTGCGGCATCGATTCGCACGCGAACCTGTGCCGCAGCCTCGCGACACGCGCGCGCACGCTGGTGCTGTCGGTCGACTACCGGCTCGCGCCCGAGGCGCGCTTCCCGGCGGCCGCGCACGACGCGTGCGATGCCGTGCGCTGGGCCGCCGCCAGTGCGCGCGATCTCGGCGCGCGCCCCGGCGCGGTGGCCGTGGCCGGCGACAGCGCCGGCGGCAATCTCGCGGCGGTCGCCGCGCTGCAGTTGCGCGGCTCGGGCATCGGCATCGCGCATCAGTTGCTGCTCTATCCGGTCGTCGATTGCGCGACCGAGCATCCGTCGTATGAATCGCTCGGCGACGGCTACTTCCTGACGGCGGAGATGATGCGCTGGTTCAAGCACCACTATTTCGACGCCGGTGCCGATCGCGCGTCGCCGCTCGCGAGCCCGCTCGCCGCGCCGGACGTCGCGGGCGCGGCACCGGCGACGATCGTCAGCGCCGAATTCGATCCGCTGCGCGACGAAGCCGAAGCGTATGCGCTGCGGCTCGCGCAGGCCGGCACGCCGGTGACGCTCGTGCGCTGGCCCGGCCAGTTGCACGGTTTCGCGAGCATGCTCGGCGCCGTCGATGCGGCCGATCGCGTGCTGACGTTCGGCGCGGACGCGCTGCGCCGCGCATTCGACGCGACGGAGGCGCAATGACGCTCGCCGGCACACTGGAGATCGTCGACGAGCTTCGTGCGGGCCGGATGGTCCTGCTCGTCGACGAAGAGGATCGCGAGAACGAAGGCGATCTCGTGATCGCGGCCGATCACGTGACGCCCGACGCGATCAATTTCATGGCGCGCTTCGGGCGCGGGCTGATCTGCCTGACGCTGACCGCCGAACGCTGCGAGCAACTGCGGTTGCCGCCGATGGCCGATCACAACGGCACGCCGTTCGGCACCGCGTTCACCGTCAGCATCGAGGCGGCCGAAGGCGTGACAACCGGCATTTCGGCGGCCGACCGTGCGCATACGATCCGCGCGGCGGTCCGTGCGGGCGCCCGCCCCGACGATCTGGTGCAGCCCGGCCATGTGTTTCCGATCGCCGCGCGCCCGGGCGGTGTGCTGGTGCGCGCGGGGCACACCGAGGCCGGCTGCGATCTCGCGGCGCTCGCCGGGCTCACGCCCGCGTCGGTGATCTGCGAGGTGATGAACGACGACGGCACGATGGCGCGGCTGCCCGAGCTGAAGGCGTTCGCCGCGCTTCACGGGCTGAAGATCGGCACGATCGCCGACCTGATCCACTACCGCCGCGAGCACGAATCGCTCGTGGAACGCATCGGCGAGCGGCCGCTGCATACGCCGTGGGGACGGTTCCGCGCGATCGAGTACCGAGACACCGTGCACGGCGCGCCGCATCTCGCCCTCGTGCGCGGCGAACCCGATCCGGCAACCCCCGTGCTGACGCGCGTGCACGAATGCCATTCGCTGCTCGACCTGCTCGACGCGGAGCCGTCCGCGCATTCGTGGCCGCTGCACGCCGCGCTGCAGCGGATCGATGCGGCCGGCTGCGGGGTCGCGGTGCTGCTCGACTGCGACATGCGCGGCGACGCGATGCGGATGCCGGCCGGCAATGCGCGGCGCGACGGACGCGTGACGGGGATCGGGTCGCAGATCCTGCGCGACGTCGGCGTGCGGCGGCTGAACGTGCTGTCGAGCCCGTTCCGGCTGCCGGCGCTGTCGGGGCACGACCTGGAGATCATGGCCTTCATCCCGCTCGGGGACGACGATCCGGAAAGCGCGCGCGGTGCGCACGCGAACCCGCTGCGGGCGGCGTGATGCTCGGGTAACGGGCGAGCGTCGTGTGCGGCGCTCGCTGTCGGGCGGGTTGATCGGGTTTTCGCGTAACAGGCGATCGTTTGTTTTTGTGGAATACAGCCCCAAGCCTGTAATTGGCCGCTGCATGCCATCGTTGATGTCTGCTCGGAGGGCCGCTCGCCGCCCTCCGCCATCACGGCTCGTCCACCCGGACGATGCGCGCCCGCACCACCGCCGCACAATGATCGCCGTGCCCATTCCCGACGCCCGCGCCCTCATGGATTCAGCCGACCTCACGACCGCGTTCAGCCCGCTGCAGATCGGCCCGCTGACGCTGCGCAACCGCCTGATCAAATCCGCCACCAACGAAGGCATGACGCCGAACGGCGTGCCGTCGCGCGCGCTCGTCCGTTTTCACGAGCGCATCGCCGAAGGCGGCGCCGCGCTGACGACCGTCGCGTACTGCGCGATCAGCGATGACGGCCGCACGTTCGTCGACCAGGCGCAACTCGATGTGCCAACGGTCCGGCAATTCCGCGCGCTGACCGACGCCGTCCATCGCCACGGTGCGGCCGCCTCCGCGCAGATCACGCATGGCGGCTGCTTCACGTTCCTGCCGTCGCTGTCGACGAAACGGCCGTTGAGCGCCTCGGGCGGCTTCAACAAGGTCGGCGTGATGAGCGGCCGCTTCCTGAAGCAGGCGATGACGCGCGACCAGATGTCGGCGGTCGCCGACGAATTCGCGCAGGCGGCGCGGCATGCACGCGACGCCGGTTTCGATGCGGTCGAGATCCACATGGGGCACGGTTATTTGCTGAGCCAGTTCCTGTCGCCGTTGTACAACCGCCGCCGCGATGAGTACGGCGGCGACGCGGCGCGGCGCGCGGCGTTCCCGGTCGAGGTGTTGCGCCGCGTGCTCGATGCGGTGGGCCGCGATCTCGCCGTCGTCTGCAAGATCGGCGTGACCGAGGGCGTGCGCGGCGGCGGAACGGCCGACGACGCGTGCGAGATCGCGCGGCGGCTCGAAGCCGAAGGCGCACACCTGCTCGTGCTGAGCGGCGGGATGAACGTCGAGTCGGTGTGGCAACTGTTCGGCAGTCCGCTACCCGGCGATGCACGCGCGAACGCCGACAACGCGATCGTGCGCGCCGCGATGGCGCTGCAGAAGCTCACCGAACCGAAGATGGGCGCGTTTCGCGAGATGTATTTCCTCGAACATTCGCGCAAGGTGCGCGCGGCGGTCAGGATGCCGCTTGCCTATCTCGGCGGCGTGCGTTCGCGCGAAAACGTCGAACTGGCGATGCGCGAAGGATTCGATGCGGTCGCGCTCGCACGGGCGCTCGTGTTCGAGCCGGGTTTCGTCAACGGCCTGCGCGACGACCGGCTCGCGCAGTCGGGCTGCACGTCGTGCAACCGCTGTGTCGTGTCGATGTACACGCCGGGCGGCACGGCGTGCGTATTGCGCGAACCGAACGACCCCGCGCCGAACCGGGTACCGGCAGCCGGCGCGTGAGGTTTGATGTATGACGCGTGACGCGGGCGCCGTGGCCGATCAGCCCGCGTCGCGCGCCCGGGCGAGCGCTGCAAGGTTCCCTTCCCCGAACCCGTGGTGCCCCTTGCGCTGCACGATCTCGAAGAAGATCTCGCCCGGCCGGCGCTTGACGAAGGTCTGGAAGAACAGGCGCGGCACGCCGTCGCTGCCGATCTCGCCGTCGACCAGCACCGCGCGGCGGCGCAGCGCGTCGAGATCGACGCCGTGCCCCGGCAGCCGCGCATCGACGTCGTCGTAATAGCGTGCGGGCGGCTCGATGAATTCGACGCCGTTCGCGCGCAGCGCATCGACGCAGGACAGGATGTCGTCGGTGGCCAGCGCGACGTGCTGCACGCCCTCGCCCGGATGGTCGGGCAGATACGCGTGCATCAGCTCGGTGCGCCGCGTGCCTTCCTCGTAGACCGGAATCCGCACCGCGCCGCACGGCGACACCATCACGCGCGAGTCCTCCGACACATGCCAGTGCGCGTCGATTTCGTGGATCTCGCGAAAGTGCAGCAGATCGTGGTAGAAATCCAGCCACTCCCGCATGCGCCCCGCGCCGACCGTTTGCGTGAAATGGTCGACCTGCTGCAGGCCGACGCCCACGCAGTCGAGATCGGTATGCGCGGTCGCGATGTCGATCGGCCGGAAATCGATGTCGAAGATCGAGATGTCGCCGACGCCGCCAAGCTGGCCGTCCTTCCCGCGCCAGCGATCGACGAAATAGAGATGGGAATCGCCGATGCCCTGGATCGCCGGGATCTTCAGCTCGCCGACGCCGACCCGCTCGCCCTCGAACGCCCACGCGCCGAGCTCGATCGCACGCTCGAACGCGCGCCGTGCGCTGGCCACGCGCAGCCCGATCGCGCAGACGCCCATCCCGTACTCCTCCGCGTAGCGCGCGGCGAACGATTCGGGCTCGGCGTTGATCAGGAAATGCATCTGCCCTTGCCGGTACAGCGTGACGTTCTTGCTGACATGCCGCGCGATCGCCTTGAACCCGAGCTGCTCGAAGCGTTGTGCGAGCGCTTCCGGCACAGGCGCCGCGAATTCGACGAATTCGAGGCCGGCCATCCCGAGCGGATTGGCGGCCGGATCGGCGACGGGCGGCGTATCGCTGGACAGGGGGTGGGAATTGCCGGGCATTCCAGTCTCCGGGGGCATGCGGTCCGTGGGGATGACGCCCGTTGCGTGCGGCATGCGCGGCCGATGTGGCGGCCGGGCCTCCGCCCCGAACGGGCGAGTTTTCGATGCTGCAGATTTTAACCAAATCGTTCACGGCGCACACCCTGGCCGAACGGGATATCGTCGCACCGCCTAGTGCAAACCCGGAAAGCGTTCGATAATCGCACGGACTTGAACGATAATCGCGCACTTTGTCCGATTGGCCAATTGCCGCCGTACGGCGCGCGCCCTATTCTCCGTTCACCCATCGACTTCAATGCAGCATCGGACGCGGCGCCGCCACGATCAACGATGCGCCGTACCAGGAGACATCGCAATGACCCCAACCTTCGACACCCTCGACGCCGCTGCCGGCGCCCGCGCGCGCAGCCAGGCCCGCAAGGCCGCGATCGGCAGCTTCGTCGGCGCTGTCGTCGACTGGTACGACTTCCTGCTGTACGGGATCGTCGCCGCGCTGGTATTCAATTCCGAGTTCTTCCCGAAAGTCAGCCCGACGATGGGCACGCTCGCGGCGTTCGCGACGTTCGGCGTCGGCTTCCTGTTCCGGCCGCTCGGCGGCGTCGTGTTCGGTCACTACGGCGATCGGCTCGGCCGCAAGCGGATGCTCGTGCTGACCGTGATGCTGATGGGGCTGTCGACCGTCGCGATCGGCCTGCTGCCGGCATTCTCGACGATCGGCTGGTGGGCGCCGGTGCTGCTGGTGCTGATGCGCGCGGTCCAGGGTTTCGCGGTCGGCGGCGAATGGGGCGGCGCGGCGCTGATGGCCGTCGAAAGCGCACCGAAGCAAAAGAAGGCGTTCTACAGCAGCGGCGTGCAGGTCGGCTACGGTGTCGGGCTCGTGCTGGCCACGGGCATCGTGTCGATCCTGAGCCACACGCTCGGCGAAGCCGCGTTCAAGTCGTGGGGCTGGCGCCTGCCGTTCGTGTTCAGCATCGTGCTCGTGCTGATCGGGCTGTGGGTGCGCAAGAACATGGACGAGTCGCAGGAATTCGTCGAGAAGGTCGAACACGGCAACCGCAAGCTGCGCCTGCCGGTGCTGGAAGCGTTAACGCGCCATCCGAAGGCGTTCCTGCTGATCATCGCGCTGCGGCTCGCCGAACTGTTCACGATGTATATCGTCACCGCGTTCGCGCTCAGCTATTCGACGACGAACCTCGGCATGTCGCGCGACCTGTTCCTGAACATCGGGCTGCTGGTCGGCGCGGTGAGCTGTGTGACGATCCCGTGCTTCGCGTGGCTGGCCGACCGCTACGGCCTGCGCCGCATCTACCTGATCGGCGCGCTGATCGGGCTCGCGTCCGCGGTGCCGTTCTTCGTCGCGCTCGAGGCGCGGTCGATCGCGTGGATCGTGATCTTCTCGATCCTGCTCGCGAATGCCGCGCACGACATGGTCGTGAGCGTCCGGCAGCCGCTGTTCACCGAGCTGTTCGGCGCCGAATACCGCTACAGCGGCGCGGGCGTCGGCTACCAGTTCGCGAGCGTCGTCGGCGGCGGGTTCACGCCGTTCATCGCGGTTGGCCTCGTCAGCGTGGCTGGTGGCTCGTGGCACCTCGTCGCCGGTTATCTCGCGGTGGGTTGCCTGATCTCGCTGGTGGTCGCCGCGCGGATGCGGGCGGCGCAGTGACGACCTGACCGGATGGCCGACCCGACTCGCGGCCGGCCATCTCTCCGCACGTCGGCCGGTGGCCGCACATCTGCATCGCGGGCGCGACGTCAAACACTGTCAGTTACGCGCGCCAATCCCCCATTTCCCCTCTGAACATTCCACGCCGCCCGCCGACCAATGGCATCATATGGGCCTACGTCAGTCACCGATACGCCCCCATATCATGTCGAATCTCATCGTCCACGGCGGCACTCCGCTGCGCGGGGACATCAAGCCGTCCGCGAACAAGAACGCCGTCCTGCCGATTCTGTGCGCCACCCTGTTGACCGATCAGCCGCTGCGCCTCATCGGCGTGCCGGACATCACCGATGTGCGCAAGATTCTCGACATCTTCCGCACGCTCGGCAGCGACGTGTCGGTCGACTTCACGACGGGCCTGCTCGAACTCCACCATCGCAACACGAAGTTCGATCCGGCCGTCCACCGCCTGCCCGAGGCGATGCGCTCGTCGATCATGCTGATTCCGCCGCTGCTCGCGCGCTTCGGTGTCGCGCGTCTCGAGAACGACGTGAAAGGCTGCACGCTCGGCGTGCGCGAGATCGATCCGCACGTCGAGGTGTTCGAGCGTTTCGGCGCGCACATCGAGCGCACGTCCGATTCGCTGATCGTCCGCACCGACGGCCCGCTGACGGCCAACGATCACTGGTTCGACTACGCGTCGGTGACGACCACCGAGAACTTCGCGTTGTGCGCGACGACGGCGAGCGGCACGTCGACGCTGATGAACGCGGCGTCCGAGCCGCACGTGCAGGAGTTCTGCCAGTTCCTCGCGATGATCGGCGTCACGATCGAGGGCATCGGCACGTCGCGGCTCTGCGTGACGGGCGGCGGCAAGCTCGGCGGCGGCGAGTTCCGCTTCGCCGAGGATTTCCACGAGATCGCGACGTTCCTCGCGCTCGGCGCGATCACGGGCGGCGACATCACGGTGCGCAACTCGTCGCCCGAGCATTTCCCGCTGATCGACCGCACGTTCGCGAAGTTCGGCGTGAACGTCACGCACCGCGACGGCTGGTCGCGCGCGGAACGCGACGGCCCGCTGCGCGTGCGCCGGCCGTTCACGCAGAACATCCTGACCAAGGTCGAAGCCGCGCCGTGGCCGTACCTGCCGGTCGACCTGCTGCCGATCTTCATCGCGCTCGGCGTGCGCGCGGAAGGCAGCGCGATGTTCTGGAACAAGGTCTACGACGGCGCGCTCGGCTGGTCCGGCGAACTGTCGAAGTTCGGCGCGCACGTGCTGCTGTCCGATCCGCACCGGCTGATCACGTTCGGCGGGCTGCAACTGACGCCGGCGCGCGTCGAGAGCCCGTACATCATCCGCGTCGCGATCGCGCTGCTAATGGTGGCCGCGAGCATCGAAGGCCGCTCGGAAATCATGAATGCGCTGCCGATCCGCCGCGCGCATCCGCACTTCGTCGAGAACCTGCGCTCGGTCGGCGCGAACGTCGAGTGGACGAGCAGCGAGTAAGACCCTGACGGGTGCGGCGCGCGTAACGCGGGCGCTGCACTCACCCGGCGGCTTCGACAAGCCGCCGGCCGCTAGCCGTCCGTGTTTTCCGCCTTTCCCGCAATGGGTGCATCCGGCACACACTCACCGGCCTTGCGCGCCTCAACGCGGTTTCACAAGCGCGATCGTCCCAGCAATACCGCGGAATAGCGGCAACGCTTTCGGCATGTCGTCCACAACCGTCGCGCACGTGAGACTGATCCGGTAGTTCGGCGTATCGCCGAGCGCCATGTACAGCCTGACACGCTCGTGATCGGGCCCGATCTTCGGCCAATACACGGCCTCCTGCCCCTTCACGCCGTCGCCGAGGTCGATCGGCGTCACGCGCTCGATCACGCCGAGGATCGAAATCGTCGATTCGATCGCCGACTTCAGGTTGGCGATCGCTTCCGGTGAATTCAGCGCACGCTGCGGCACGTCGGCCATCGCGAGCGGCTGTGACTTCAGCGCTACCTTGCACAGACTGTCCGACTTCCCCGCGTAGCGAGGCGACGGTTCCGGATTCGTCACGTCGACGATCAGCGGCATCGATGGCCGCGTATGCTGCCCGCCGATCTCCAGCGGCGCCGGCACGGAAAACGACAGCCCCGTCGCGGCATCGCTGAACTGCCACTGGCCGTCCGCATCGGATTGCGCCGAGCCGAGGTCGAAGTTGATCGGCACCACGAGCGGCACGGACGCCTGGCTCATGTCGGGCGAGAACGCCGGCACGTTCCCGCGGCGAAACGCGGCCAGCGCCGCGACATCGAGATCCGCGTAACCCGACGACTGGGCGATTTCCACCTGTGTGACTTCGCCGTCGCGGCCGATCAGCGCTCGCACGCGCACGGTGTACGTACCGGATTGCCGATGACCGGGGCCAACCGGCACGATCAATCGCTTGCCGATGGTTTCCCTGACGGCCGCCGCCCACGCATCCTGCGTGGCCGGTGCCGCCGCATGGGCAGGCAATGCAGCAAGCGCCAGCACCACGGCGTAACGTGCGAGATGGCGGGCGAATTGGTGGTTGTCGACGTTCATTTCCTCGCGCTCGGGCCGAGAGTTCAGCGTCGAATCATACAAGCTCGAACCGGCGAGCCTCGCGACGCGCCCGCAGGCCATTCGATCTGCGCGATAATCGCCCGATTCCGCGCGATCACCGCCCGCAATCGCTCAGTTCCCGACGCTCCCGACGATGAAAAAGCCCGAACTCGACCGACGCGACTGGATTGCCGGCCTCGAAAAAGGCCTGATGATCCTGGAAGCCTTCGACAGCCAGCACGCGCGCATGACGCCCACGCAGGCCGCCGCGCGCACCGGTCTCACGCGCACGGCCGCGCGGCGCTACCTGCTGACGCTCGAATCGCTCGGCTACGTGTACACCGACGGCAAGCTGTACGGCCTCACGCCACGCGTGCTGCGGGTCGGCTGGTCGTACTTCGATTCGGCGCGCCTGCCGCGCACGGTCCAGCCCTATCTGCAGCAACTGAGCGCGTCGCTGAACGAATCGGCATACGTGAGCGTGCTCGACGGATGGGAGCTGGTGTTCATCGCGCGCAACGGCGTGTCGCGCGTGATGACGACCGGCTTCGTGCTCGGCGCGCGCGTGCCGGCGCCGCTCACGTCGCCGGGCGTCGTGCTGCTCGCCCATCATCCCGATCGCGAAGCCGTGCGCGCGTGGCTCGACGACACCGAACTGCCGCCGTTCACGCCGCACACGATCACGAACAAGGCGCGCCTGCTCGAACAGGTCGACCACGCGCGCGACGCGGGTTTCGCGGCAATCGAACAGCAATTGCAGGTCGGCGTGCGCGGGATCGCGGTGCCGCTGAAGAACCGTCACGGCGAAGTGGTCGCCGCGCTGAGCACGAACATGCCGATCGGCACGGAGACGACCGATGCCGCCGTGCGGCGCGTGCTGCCGCACCTGCAGGAAGCCGCGCTCGCGATGCTCAACGTGCTGTAGGAACCTGCGAAGACGGGGCATCCGCACGGCGGAAGCGATTGCGCGGCTTCAACTTCACCCTTACCCGATCCGCCACCAGCGCGGCAGCAGATCGCGCACTTCGCGGCGCCGGTAACGGTCGTCGATCAGATGCACGACACCTTCGTCGTGCTCGGTGCGGATCACGCGCCCGGCCGCCTGCACGACCTTCTGCAGCCCCGGATACAGGTACATGTAGTCGTAGCCATTGCCGAAGCGCGCGTCCATCGCGCGCCGCATCTGCTCGTTGACGTCGTTGACCTGCGGTAGCCCGAGCGTCGCGATGAAGGCGCCGATCAACCGCTCGCCGACCAGGTCCACGCCTTCCGAGAACGCGCCGCCCAGCACCGCGAAACCGACGCCGCGCCCGCCCGCATCGAAGCGCGCGAGAAACGCGTCGCGTTCGTTTTCCGCCATGCCGGGCGCCTGCGCCCACACGGGCACGTCCGGATGGCGCGTCTGCATCAGCGCGACCACCCGCCCCAGGTAGTCGAAGCTGCTCAGGAACCCGAGGTAGTTGCCGGGCCGCGTCGCATACTGCGCGGCGATCAGGTCCGCGATCGGTTCGAGCGAACGATCTCGGTCGCGCCAGCGCGTCGACACGTGGCTCGCGACACGCACCGTCAGTTGCTCTGCGCGGAACGGCCCGTCGACGTCGAGCCAGCCCGTATCGCCGGGCAACCCGAGCGTGTCGCGGTAGAAGTGGAACGGGCTCAGCGTGCCGGAGAACAGCACGGTCGCGCGCGCGGCTTCGTAGCGCGGCGCAAGAAACGCGGCCGGGATCACGTTGCGCACGCACAGCGTCGACTGGACGCGGTGCCGGCGGCGCGCCGACGCGACGCCGTCGAGCGCCGGCTGGCGCGGCATCGGTTCGCCGTGCAGCGTCGCGTCGAAGATCGACGCACTGTCGAACGCGTCGGCGAGCACGCCGAACTGGATCGCCTCGAAATGAAACCGCAGCAGCGCGTCGCCGTTCGCGCGCGGCGCGTCGGTCAGGTGTTCGCCGATCGCCGCGACGAGGTTCTGCACGGCCGACACGATCGGGCCCGGAACGTCCGGATATGCCGCATAGCGCTCGGCCTGCGCGCGATTGATCGTGCCCCACGCGCGGGCGAGCCGGTCGAAGGCCTTGCGCAGCGCGGCGGGCGCGGCTTCGCGCGCGGCCGCGAACGCGAACGGATCGAGCGACGCGCTGTACATCTTGCGCGCGCGATCGAGCAGGTTGTGCGCCTCGTCGACGAGCACGCCGACGCGCCACTGATTCTGCTGCGCGAGCGTGTGCAGCATCGCGCTGCCGTCGTAGTAGTAGTTGTAGTCGCCGATCACCATGTCCGACCAGCGCGCGAGCTCCTGCGCGAGGTAGTACGGGCAGACGTCGTGCGCGAGCGCGGCAGCACGCACCGTGTCGCGATCGAGCAGCCCGGCGCCGATCGCCGCGTCGCGCGCGGCCGGCAGCCGGTCGTAGAAGCCTTGCGCGAGCGGGCACGATTCGCCGTGGCACGCTTTGTCCGGATGCTCGCACGCCTTGTCGCGCGCGACGAGCTCCAGCACGCGCAGCGGCAGCGCGGGCGTGCCGGCGCCGAGCGTCGTCGCCGCTTCGAGCGCGAGCGCGCGGCCGGGCGTCTTCGCGGTCAGGAAGAACACGTGGTCGAGCTCGCCCTCGCCGCACGCCTTCAGCAGCGGGAACACGGTGCCGAGCGTCTTGCCGATGCCGGTCGGCGCCTGCGCCATCAGGCAGCGCTCGTCGCGCGCGGCACGATAGACGGACACCGCCAGCTCGCGCTGGCCGCTGCGGAACTGCCCGTGCGGAAACGCGAGCGCGCGCAGTGCGGCATCGCGCGCGGCGCGATGGGCCGTCTCGCGCTCGGCCCAGCCGACGAAACATGCGCATTGCTCGGCGAAGAACGCCGCGAGCGTGCTCGCGTCCAGCTTTTCCGTCAGCACGGTCTCGCGCTCGGACACGATGTCGAAATACACAAGCGCGACGTCGATTTCGGCGAGACCACGCGCGTCGCACATCAGGTGCGCGTAGACCTTCGCCTGCGCCCAGTGCAGCGCGCGGTGGTTGGCCGGCATCGCGTCGAGGCTGCCGCGATAGGTCTTGATTTCCTCGAGCCGGTTCGACACGGGATCGTAGCCGTCCGCGCGGCCACGCACGGTGAGCGTGCCCCACGTGCCCGTCAGCGCGATCTCGGTTTCGTAGCGTGCGCCGCGGTTCGACGTGACCGCGCCGTGGCCGGCGATGCCTTCGAGCGCGGTTGGCGCGGGCGTAAAGCGCAGGTCGAGATCGCCGCGCCGCGCGGTGAACTCGCACATCGCCCGCACCGCGACGACGTAACTCATGCGGACAGCCCCGCCGCCTCGGCTTGCGCGATGCCCGCGCCGGCCCACTCGACATCGACGACGCGCACCGGAATGCCATGTGCGACGCAATACGCGAGCCAGCGCGTCTGGTTGTCCTGCAGCCGGTCGCCGGGGCCTTTCACTTCGATCAGCTCGTAGCGGCGCTCGCCGGGCCAGAAGCGCACGAGATCGGGCAGCCCCGAGCGGTTGCTGCGGATGTCCGCGAGCAGGCGCGTGAACCACAGCCGCAGGTGCTCGGGCGGCAGGCAGGCGAGCGCCTCGTCGAGCAGTTCGTCGGTCAGCACGCCCCAGAACACGAACGGCGACTGCATCCCCGCCTTCGTCGCGAAATGCCGGCGGATCGTATCGCGATATGCACCCGAATCGAGTTGCGCGAAGCATGCGGCGAACGCGTCCGCACGACGCGCGGCGAAATCGGGTGCATGCAGGTCGGCCGGGCCTCGCTGGAACGGATGGAAAAACGCGCCGGGCACGGCCGCGAACACGGGCTCCCAGCACAGCAGCCCGAACAGCGAATTGATCAGCGTGTTCTCGACGTAATGGACCGGCGAAGCCGGCTGCGCGAGATGGTCGCGCACCGCGAACTCGACGCTGACGAACGCATCGGGACGCGCAAGCACGAGCGTCTCGCGCGGCACGTCCGCCGCGACGGACGCACGTTCGACGCGCTGGCCCAGGCGGCGCTGCAGGCGTGGCAGCATGCGCTCGACGCGCTGGCGCTCCTCGTCGCTCTCGAAGCCGCCGCGCGCATCGAGCGCCAGCGCGAGCGCGTCGTCGTCGCGCCCGCAGCGCTCGAGCACGCGGATGCGCCGAGGGCGGCTGCCGGGCCACGCGCTGCGCGCGTACGCGTCGAGCGCGGCGGCCCAGTCGGCCCGGCGCTCGCACGTCTGCCCGAGCGCGAACAGCAGCTTCGCGCGACGCGTCCCGAGCCACGGCTGCGCGCAGTCCACTGCATCGATCGCGCGCACCAGGTCGTCGAACGGCAGATCTTCCGGCCATACGTCGAGTGCGTCGCGGCACATGTTCAGCGCGAGGTACGCATCGACGTCGCCGCGCTGCTGGAACGCACGCGACGACGGCGCGATCGGCACGCTTTCGTACTGGAACACACCGAGATCGGCGAGCACGAACTCGCTCCAGTCCTGATGGAGATTGCCGAATAACATCAGGCGCAGCCGGTCGCACAGCGCGCCGACCATCACGCGCAGCACGACGTCGCCGGCCTGCGCGCACCATGCGTCGAGCGGTTGCGCGACGTCGTGCGCGGGCCGCAGCCGTTCGAGCCATTCGAGCTTGCGCTCGCCCGCATGCGCGGCGAGCGACGGGAAGATGCGCAGCAGATCGGCCTTGGTCGACAGCGCGAACAGTTCGTCGAGCGTCAGTGCGGGTGCCGGATCGACCCAGCCGAGTTCGACGAGCGGCGCGGCCGCATCGAGCGCGCAGCCGATTTCGTCGTATACGAGCTTGCTGGCACGGAAGTCGGGCCCGTTGCGCATCAGCATCCGCACGAGGAGCGCACGCGACGCCTGCGGCAGCGTCGCGAAATGCCGGACGAACGCGTGCTCGTGCGCGTCGAACAGGTCGTCGTAACGCGCGCCGAGCCAGGCCAGCGCGCGTTCGAAATTGGTCAGGTAGTAAAACGCCGGGGGCGTCGGCGAAACAGGCGTCACGGAGTTTGATCACTGTACATTTGTACAGGTCGGAATCATATCAAATGTGACGCTGCCCGGCCCCGGTCAGAACTGGTAATTCACCGACATGTCGAACACGCCGTTGGTCGACTGCTGCGTGATCGGGCTGCGCGCCGCGCGGCCGACGAGCTGTTCGATCGCGCCGTCGATCGTGACGAACCAGTGCTTGTTCACGAACCAGGCCATCGTCACGCCCGCGCCGACCGACTTGATCCCCGCGCCCGACGAATAGGCGGGCAGCCCCGAACGCGCGGCGGCGCCCTGGTTCACGCCGAACCAGCTGTTCATGTAGCGCGAATCGGCGAACGACACGGTCGGCCCCGCGAACCAGAAGAAATGCTCGTTGCTGCCTGGCAGCGGCATGTACGCGGAGAAATCGCCGACCCAGCCGTTCGAGCCGCCGATGCTGCGCCGGATATCCGCACGCAGCACGAGCGGAAATTCCTTCGAGATCACGTAATCGGCCGCCAGTTTCATCACCGGCGCCGCGTTGATGTTGTCGAGGCCGTTCAGGTGCTCGGTGTCGTCGGCCGAACGACGCCCGAGGTCGTAACCGACAGACAGGCTTACGCGCCAGTTCGGCCCGCGCAGCACGTTCGCGCCGAGCCCCTCGCCCGTCGACAGGAAGAACAGGTCGCGATAGCGGATGTCGAGATTCGGGCCGCCCAACACGCGATAACGGTCGGAGCCCGCATAGCGCGGCTGCAGCGTCATCGCGGCGCCCACGCTGATATCCCAGGTGGAAATGTTCGGGTCGTACAGTTTCTCGAGCGGCACGCCCGCCGAGTATTGCCACTCGCCGAGCGGCGAAGGCGTCTGGGCCGACGCGTCGCGTGTGCCGGCCGCGGCGAGCGCCGCGCAGGCCGACAGGCCGGATACGAACCGGCGTGCGCCGGGTGACAGCAACGGGCGATCAACAGTCATCAAGGCGGTCTCCGTCGGTTGCGCGAAACGAACCTGAGGGAAAGCGCGTCGCGCCTCCTCGGCTGCAGCCATTGGCAGCCTGCGGTGCGAACGTAGTGTGCGCTGAATTAACGAACATCCTACGCGACGCGCGCGCAGACGCAAAGCGCCCGCTGTGCACGGGCACCTTGCCGCATTCCGGAACGAACCGGTAACGCGTGATGGAATCGGACGCGTTCGCCGTGATAGTCGCGAATTCGTCGCCGCAACCGTTCGCGTCGTAACGTATCCTTTTCGAGGATGGATGCATCACGATGTCCTCTCCGTTTCAGCGGCGCGCAGGCATCGAGCGGCCGATGCCGGGCAGGCACGGCGCTCGCGCGCTGCATCACCGACAAGGAGGTTCGACCATGAACGTTCAAGTCCCCGGCCGCCGCGACGCCGTGTCACCGGCTGCCGGACTGTTCCGGCTCGCCACGTCGCGCCCGCCACCCGAAGACAAGACGGAAGAACGAATCGACGAAGGGCTCGAAGAGTCGTTTCCGGCCAGCGACCCGCCCGCCGTCGGCGGCGCGACCCGTATCGACCCCGCCAAGCCGGCTGACAAGCACGAACGTCGCGCGCCGCACGTCCCGCCCCCGCCCCGCGATCAGGGCTGACGGCGGTACCCGGCCCGTACAGCGTTTCATCGCGGCGACGCTGTGCCACTTCGACGACAACGAGCCGCGCGACGAAGGCGCTTGGGATCAACGCACTGCAACCGGCTCGCGCTGATGCGCGACAACGGCCGCTCCTGACCGGCGCGGCCGCGTCCTGCGCGGGACGCGTCACGCGACCTTGAACCGCCCGACCGTGGTCGCCAGCGCGTTTGCCTGCGACTGCAGCGCGGTCGCGGCGGCGGTCGACTGTTCGACGAGCGCCGCGTTCTGCTGCACCATTTCGTCGAGCTGCGTGACCGCGCGATTCACCTCCTGGATGCCGCGCGTCTGTTCGTTCGCCGCGTGCGTGATCTCGGAGATGATCGTCGTCACGTTCGACACGTTGGAGACGATCTCGCGCATCGTGTCGCCGGCCTGGCGCACCTGCCCGGACCCGGCCGACACGCTCGCGACCGTCGATTCGACCAGCACCTTCACTTCGCGCGCGGCCTGCGCGCTGCGTTGCGCGAGGCTGCGCACTTCCTGCGCGACGACCGCGAAGCCGCGGCCCTGCTCGCCCGCGCGCGCCGCTTCGACGGCCGCGTTCAGCGCGAGGATGTTGGTCTGGAACGCGATACCGTCGATCACGCCGATGATGTCGCCGATCCGGCCCGACGCTTCCTCGATCTTCTCCATCGTCGCGACGACGTCCGACACGACCACGCCGCCGTGCGACGCGATCCGCGACGCGGCCGCCGCGCGTTCGTCGGCCTGACCGGCCGCCGCGGCCGACTGGCCGACCGTCGCGGTGATCTCTTCCATCGACGCAGCCGTTTCCTCGAGGCTCGCCGCCGCCGATTCGGTGCGCGACGACAAATCCTGGTTGCCTGCCGCGATCTCGTTCGCGGCCGTGCGCACCGATTCGCTCGCGTCGCGGATCTGGCGCATCACGTCGTTCAGCTTGTCGACGAAGCTGTTGAACGAGCGCGCGATGTCGGCGACTTCGTCGCGGCCATCGGCCGGCAGGCGCTGCGTCAGGTCGCCGGCGCCCGAGCCGATCGCGGCCATCGCCTGGCGCACCTGCGACAGGCGGCGGAACGCGGTCGCGGTGATCGCGCCGATGATCAGCGACGCGACGCCGACGATCACGACCAGCGTGATCAGCGACGCGGTCAGCAGCGAGCGCATCCCGGCCGTCGCTTCGGTCTTGTCGAGCAGCACCAGCGCATACCAGTCGGTGCCCGGCACGGGCCGTGCGCGCACCAGCTTCGCGTCGCCGCCGACGCTCACCTCGACGGGCGCATTCGCCGCCGCGACCGACGCGGCACCCATCGCGCCGAGCTCGGGCGACACGTCGGCGACCGCCTTCAGCGTGAGCTTCGGGTCCGGGTGCGCGACGATGTGGCCGCTGCTGTCGATCAACATCCCGAAGCTCGCCGGCGTCGGGCGGATCGATTTCACGTTGGCGATCACGCTGTCCATCGCGACGTCCGCGGCGACGACGCCCTTCAGCGAGCCGTCGCGCAGGATCGGCACCGCGAACGTGACCACGAGGTTACCCGTGCCGGCGTCCACATAAGGCGGCGTGACGACCGGTTTGCCGGCCTGCGCGGCCTGCTTGTACCACGGGCGGCCGGTCGGGTCGTAGTCGGGCGGAATGCCGGTCGGGTCGGAGAAGCGGAACGCCTTGTCGGCGTAGCCCGCGTAGACGTTCGTGAAGCCGCCGGCCGCGGCCATCTGCTTGAACACCGGCAGCGGATCGGGCGCCAGCGCGGCATCCTGCAGCGATGCGATCATCCGGCTCCGGGTGGCGACCCAGTCGGCGATCCCGACCACGTGGCCGCTCGCGACGGAGGTCAGGTTGCGGTCGATCGCGTCGTCGTTGTACGAGTGTGCAATGAAATAGTTGATCAGCGTGGTGGCGACGAGCGCGAATACAACGATGGCGACGCACGCGGCGAGGATGCGGGCGCGGATGGACGAGAGCATGGCAACGACTCGGTAAGGGAGCGCGAACGCCCGGTGGACGAATTCACCGGGTAAACGGCAATCGCGCCACATACTTGAGGCCGTTGTGACAATTCAGTGAAATGTATGACAAAAGGCGCCGGCGACTGTCAGCGTATCGTCAGGATGGTTGCGCCCGGCTGACGCCCCGCGCGAAGGCTGCCGAGCGCGGCAACCTGCGTGCGGGAAGCACCGGCGTTTCGGGTCGGCCGGTTCGTCGTCGGCCGCCTGCATGAAGGTCGAGCGGGATCCGGCCGCGGCGCGGCGACGGAACGGGTAACGCCCACGGCGTCAGCCGCGGCGAGCGCCCGTCACAGACGATGGCTCGGGCGTGGATCGGATTCCGTGGGCGGTGCACCGGCCGGCGTGTCGTTGTCGACGAGATCGCCCTGCTGGCGCATGCGTTCGCGCAGGTGCCGGATCGCGAACACATGGATGTAGTCGTGCACGCGCGCGCCGGACGACAACACGCGCACTTCGTCGTCGAGCATCGCGCGCAACTGATCCGCGTCGATCGCACGCTGTTCGGCGGCTTCCTTGAGTGAATCGAGCAAATTGTCCTTGGACATCGACGGACTCCTGACGGTCGAGGAACGAAAAGATGACGGTACCGGAAGCTTAAAGACTGGACGGCCGCGCGGCGTGCGATGCGCCGGCGTGTGTTTGCGCGCGATCAACGGCACGTTGCGTGCCGCCGTGCCGATCCGTCCCCGGACCGCCGCGCATGGTTCGCGGCGCAAACTGCCCGCGAACGAGACTGGAAACCCTGCCACGCCACCCCGGGGCGCGGCACCGGCTGACGGGCGAGCGGTGGAACGCCGCACGACGCCGATGCAGTGGGGAACTTAGACTGGCCGAAATCATGCGTCAAGCGACGTCCGACGCACGCCGTTCATTCGTCGGAATGAATGCGCCGGGTCGCCGCCGCACCGGCCGATCGGCCGCCGCGCGTGTCAGTGGATTCCGATACGCGCCGCGCAATACCTGACAGCGACTTCAGCGCGCGCCGCTTGGCAGCGCGCTCTCGACGCACGATACTGGCTACATGAACGAAACGTTCATACCGGGTCATCGCTCAGCCGGCCGTCGAGCCGGCATGCGGGGTCCGGCGCAGGAGACCAACCATGAAAAAACATCGCAATATTCCGGGCCGGGACGGCCAGCGGCGCGCGACGTGCAACGCGCGTGCCCTGCCCGCCCGGGCCGAGTCGGACGGCAACCGCCCGGCCGACGATCTCGACACCTTGCTCGCGCTCGCACGCGAAGCCGGGCTGCTCGTCACGCTGGACGGGCAGATCGGCCGCGAAAAATACCAGAGCGTCGCGGGATCGCTACTCTCGCTGCAACGGTTCGCCGCCGCACTTCGCGCGCGGGCCGCAGCCGACGCGCCAGCCGTTTCGGAGCCTCGCCGCAAGGCGCGCCCCGGCTGGCCGCACGCGAACCGTCTGCGCAACCGTACGTGCAGCGTGTGTGCGCCGCTTCATGCCATGCGTCAACACCCGCGTGTCCGCCGTGGCGCCGCCCGTCGGCACGACCTGCGGTCGATTCCTCGCATCACTTGAGCGTGCAGGCAGCCAGCACGGCACGAAGCCGTGTCATGGCTGCATCCCGCACTCTCCTCTGCAACGCCTGCCGCGTGCCGTGCACGGACGGCAGCGCCACACACGCCGCGCAACTCGGCGGCATGCACAACGATTCCTGCGAAGAAAGAAAGCTGACGGGGCCAACAACATAAATGGGGAAAGCGGACGGGGTGACTTGCACCCCGCCCGTCCTCCAAGGCAGCCGGTGGCTGCCTACCCTCGTGCCAGAGAGTTCTCGGTCGGATGACGCGCCATTCGATGCATGGCACGGCTCCGGAAGTGATGTGATCGCTGCTCGCGCTCATGCGTGGTTGTCGCTACGCTTGCACGACAGACCGGCTGCGTCGCCGGATGTTCCGTCAATGTCTCACGCGATAAACACGCCATTTCTGACGCAAGTCAACTCAAGCCCGCTTTGCGCTCGACACCGCGCGATTCACTCGTCCCCGCGCACGAGCAGCACCGGCACTTGCGCGAGGTGCGCAACACGGCGCGCGACGCTGCCGATCAGCCAGGCGGCGAGGCCGCGCCGGCCATGCGTGCCGACCACCAGCAGCTCCGCACGCCAGTGCACGGCGTCGCGCATCAGCGCATGGGCCACGTCGTCGCTCGTCGGGCGGGTCTCGACGACGCCGCGCTTGGTCGGGTTCCCGGTCGCATGAAACAGCGGGCCGATCTTCGCCAGCGCATCCTCGCCCTCCGCGCGGTACGCATCCTCGAGCGCGCGCACCGGCACGATATCGGTCAGACGAACCGCGCGATCGATCACGTACGCCGCGTACAGCAACGTCGTCGGCGCCGCGAAGCCGAGCCCGACGCGCACTGCGTGCAGCGACGGCTCGCTACCGTCGACCGCGAACATCAGCCGCTGCAGCGTGCCGTCCGACGGTCGCGCATAGGTGGCCGGCACGATCAGCAGCGCACAGCGCGCGCGCGTCGTCAGCGTGTCCGACACCGCGCCTTCGACGAGCCTCAGCAGCCCGTGATGCGGATTCGCGCCGACCATCAGCACGTCCGCGCGCCACGCCGACGTGTCGTTCACCAGCGCATCGGCGACCGAGCCGCCCGTGACCGACGTATCGACGATGGTCTGCTCGACTTCGATACCGCTGTCGGCGAACAGCGCCGCGATTCGCGCGTTGATGGCGTGCGCGTCTCCGATCATGTCCTCGCGCGCGGACGTCAGCAGCGCGTCGATGCGCGGGATGTCGGGCAGCACGAGACGCGGATTGTCGATTGCGCAGATGATGCGCAACCGCATGCCGGGACGCAGCAGCGTGCGCGCATAGCGCGCGGCGGACAGCGATTCGGGCGTCGGATCGACGGCCAGCGCGATCCGCGCGAGTGTCGGGATGGACTGGGCAGGCTGCATGGCGAAGGCCTCCGTGCGTGCGCGTCGCCGCGGAACGATGACGGGAACTTCGCGCGGAAGCGGCGCGCGGCGGCCGGACAGCCGCCGCGGTCGCAGGGATCGGCGGGTAGCCACGCGAAGCGCGGACAAGCGATTTGTTCAGCATAGGACGTCCGGCCCGCGCGCGCATGATCGCGATCAACGATCGCGCGGCCCCTGCCCGCGCCGCTTACGACTTCGTCGGCATCGATGCCGCCGGCCGGTTCGCGTAGAACAACGCATACGCGATGCCGAGCAGCACGATCCATACTGGCCCGATCACGAGCGCGATACGCGTGTCGGGCGTGAATGCCATCAGCACGACGACCAGTGCGAGAAAGCCGAGCGCGACATACGAACCGAGCGGATAGAACGGCACGCGGATCGGCAGGCGCGCGATCTTGTCGGCCGACAGCGTGCGGCGAAAGCGCATCTGCGCGATCAGGATCACGCACCACGTCCAGATCGCGCCGAACGTCGACACCGACGTGAGCCACGTGAACACGTGCTGCGGCGCGAGATAGTTGAGCAGCACGCCGATCAGCAGCAGCGCGACCGACACGATCACGCCGTACACCGGTACGCCGTTGCGGTTCACGCGACCGAGCTTGCTGGGCGCCTGGCCCTGCTGCGCGAGGTTGTAGAGCATCCGCGCGGTGCTGAACAGGCCGCTGTTGCATGACGACAGCGCAGCGGTCAACACGACGAAGTTGATGATGCCGGCGGCGGCCGGAATGCCGAGCCGCGAGAACGTCATCACGAACGGGCTGCCCTGCGTGCCGATCTGGTCCCACGGATAGAGCGACATGATCACGAACAGCGCGCCGATGTAGAAAATCAGCACGCGCCAGAACACCGAGTTCACGGCCTTCGTCAGCGACTTTTCAGGGTTGCGCGCCTCGCCGGCCGTAAGACCGAGCATCTCGACGCCGAGATACGCGAACATCACGATCGGCAGCGCGCCGATTACGCCGCCGATGCCGTTCGGCATGAAACCGCCGTGCGCCCACAGGTTCGAGATGCCGGTCGCGACGCCGCCGTTGCCGATACCGAACGCGATCATCAGCCCGCCGCCGATGATCATCAGCACGATCGTGACGATCTTGATCAGCGCGAACCAGAACTCGAATTCGCCGTACAGCTTGACCGCGATGAAGTTCACCGAGCCCATCGCCATCAGCGCCGCGAGCGCCCAGATCCAGTTCGGTATGCTCGGGAACCACATGTGCATATAGACGCCGACCGCCGTGATTTCCGCCATGCAGGTGACGATCCACACGAACCAGTAGGTCCAGCCGGTCAGGTAGCCGGCGAGCGGGCCGAGGTAGTCGCGCGCGTAGCGGCTGAACGCGCCGGCGACCGGATTGGTGATCGCCATCTCGCCAAGCGCGCGCATGATCAGGAAGATTGCGATGCCGCCCAGCAGGTAGGTCAGCAGGATGGCCGGGCCGGCCGTGCGGATCGCGGTGGCCGAACCGAGGAACAGGCCGACGCCGATCGTCGCGCCGAGCGCCATCAGGTTGATGTGCCGTTCTTCCAGCCCGCGGTGCAACTGGTCTTCTGGTTGTTTCAAGTTCGTCTCCTGGCAGCCGCGCGCGGGCCGCCATCATTGTGTCGATGTCAATGCGCGACCGTTCATGCCGATACTGGCAGCCGAAAACGAAATAATCCCCGCCGTCGATTTCCAAATGAGAAACGACTCGGATGTTGCGTCAATCCGATGGGAATCGCCGCGGATTATCCGCATTTTCCGGAACAATCCGGAAAACGGATCGGGCCTTTCACGGAATACGTCCGTGCGGCCCGTGCGACGCGGCTGTGCGCGTGACGGACGGCAACGGGATCAATCGTTTTCGGCGCGAACGAATGCGCGTCGAATGTGTGCAATCAAGCACACGCAATATGCAGGCGGGATTATAAGAATGATCAGACGTTTCACGCCAGCCGATTTTCGTAAAAATCGCACCGGGTGAAACGGATGGGGGAATTGAAATGCGCGCGACATCGCGCGCGCATTTATTTGGACAGCGTCGCGCGCACCGTATATTCGCCTTCGAGCGCCCCGTGTTCGGGACGCACGAAATAACGCGACGCATCGAGGTCGGCCGGCAGCGGCTCGACCGGGAAGCCGTGCTTCTCCCACGCATCGAGGCCGCCCTTCAGCGCCCGGATGTTGTGGATCATCTTCTTGCGCTGCATCTTCGCGATCAGGCGCTTGGCCGTGGCCTCGTTCGGGCACACGCAATAGACAACGATCGGCCGCTTCAGCAATTCCGGGTCGAGCAGGTCCGGCGAATCGAGATCGACCGGCACCGCGCCGGCGATCCGGTACGGCTCGCGCTCGCGAATCGCTTTCGGCCGCGCGTCGAAGATCAGTGGCGGCTCGTCCGACGTCATCATCTCGACCAGCTGCGGCGGCGAGATGCGCACCTGGGCGAGATAACGGCGGAACTGCACGCGACGCACCCAGCGGTACAGCAGGAACGTGATGAAGATCGCGAGGAACGCGTCGAGGATCGTGCCGCCGCTCGCGCGCACCCACAGCACGAACTGCACGATCTGGTCGTGAATGGCCGCGCCGCCGATCAGCCAGAACGCGGCCCACAGCGACGCGCCGGCCAGATCCCAGAACAGGAACACGCCGATGCCTATCGCGGTCGTGCCGAGCAGCGGCGCCGACACGAGGCCGAGGCCCGGCAGGAATTTGGACAGCACGAGCAGCGGCGCGCCGTATCTTTCGAATACGTTACGCGCGAAGCGCAGCGTCGTGTCGAGCGACAGCGAGAAGCGCACGAGGCCGTTCAGCAGGCGCCGGCCGCGCGTACGGCCCATGAAGAACCACAGCGAATCGGCGAGCATCGTCGCGCCGATCGCCGCCGCGAACATGCTGGTCCACGACGCCTGCCCCATTGCCGCCATCGTGCCGCCGAGAATCAGCATCGGCACGGCCGGCACCGGCACGCCGAGCTGCGTGATCAACACGCTCGCGAACACGGCCCAAGGGCCGAGCGACGATGGAATTGCAATCGGAAAGTGCCACACGGCGGCGCTCCTGGAAGACATGCGGGCCGTGCGACCGGGGGCGTCGGGACGGCTGCGCAACGGCCGCCGCGGCACGTCCGCAGCCGACCTTGTGCATGACGGGCATTCTAAACGGGTTTGGCCACAATCGCGCGGAACACACGCCGTCCGCGCGGGCTTCGGGCCGCTGCCTGCACCGCTGTCGCGCTCACGCGTCCGGACGCGGCGCGAGCTGGGCGACGTGTTCCGCGTAGTCGGGAAACGCGGCGGCCAGCGTGGCCGGATCCGCCAGCTCGAATTCCGCGAACTCGAACCCCGGCGCAACCGTACAGCCGACAAGCGCGACGTGCTCCGGCAACGCGCAGCGCGCGCCGAACCAGCATCCGGCCGGCACGACCGCCTGGAACACGGTGCCCGGATGCGTGAGCGGGTTGCCGAGCCGGTGGATCGTCAGCCCGTCGCGCTCGTCGAGCACCCACACTTCGATCGGATCGCCCGCGTAGAAATGCCAGACCTCGTCGGAACGGATCCGGTGCCACGACGAATAGGCGCCGTCGCACAGCAGGTAGTAGATCGCGGTCGACGCGGCGCGCGGCGCGCCGTCGGCCGGCCGCACGACCGCATCGGTCGCGCGGTAGGTTTCGCGGAAATAGCCGCCCTCGGGGTGCGGCTGCAGGTTGAACTGGCGAATCAGGTCGGCGGCGGAAATCGGCATGGCGGATGACGTCGGTAAGGTAAGGAACCGGGCATCCGGCGTACGGCCCCGTTCATCGCGGATGCGACCGGGTCGGCTACTGACGGATGCCGCAGCGTCGATCGCCGCGGCCATGCACGCGGCGAAGAAGCGGACACCGGTCGATGCTGCCAGAACTGCGTGTCGGGATGCAACCGCGGGCGCGCAAAAACGCCCATGCGTGCGCATCCGGGGCGCCCTCGTCCCGACGACGCATGCGTCGAACGCGACAGGCGCACTCGCGCGCGGTGCGCCGATCGGCGCGTCGCGCGTTTCATCACGCAGACATCCGGCGAACGCGAGCGGCAGTCCCCTGCCCGCGATCGCTGATGCGTCAGCGCCTCACCGCGTGCATCACGCGGCCGTCGGCGCGGCCGGCTCGTCGTGCCGCACCAGCAGCACGGGCCGGTCGGCCGCGCGCAGCAGCGATTCCGCGACGCTGCCGAGCAGCAGCCGGCGCAGCCCGTGCCGCCCGCTCGTGCCCATCACGATCAGGTCGGCGTCGGCTTCGGCCGCCGTGCGCATCAGCACCGTGGCGACGTCCTCGCCGTATGCGTCGAGCGCGCGCACGGAGCCCTGCACGTGCTGCTGCTCGAGCACCGCTTTCGCGGCGTCGAGCACCGGCGTCGCGGCAGCGGTGGCGGCCGCATCGCCGTCGCGCTCGGCCGCGAAGCCCGCATCGACGTCGACGAGCTGCGGCCGATGCTCGACAACGTACGCGCAAGTGACCTCGCCACCGGACGCCGCTGCGATCCGGATCGCCTCGTTCAGCGCGAGACGCGCGCTCGGGCTGCCGTCGAGCCCGACGAAAATCCGCTTGTACATGGTCCGTCCCTCCGACCGGACACGCGTCGCGCGTTGCGCAACGGCGGCCCGTTACCGCAAGCCGACCCGGTGCCGACTTGCCTGCCGAACAGTCTGCTCCACGTGCCGACGCGCCTCTTGATGCGCGTCAAGCGCGGCCGGCACGCCCGCTGCTCCGCACCGTTTGCCGCATTTTCAGCTGACCCCATTACATAAAAAGTGTAAAACGCGCACAATTTCATCTTGAAAACAGACGTTGCACGCAGCCGGTGCGAGTTTTGCCCGGTTTTGCCGCGCTGCCCGAGTGCTAAGGGCCTGTTCACGCTAATAACGGACTTGCGAACGTGCCTTGCCGGCTGCAATGCAAGGAGTGAGGAGCGCCGTTTGGCCGAGCCAAACAAGCGACGATCGACGCCGCAGTGCGGCCGGCAAGGCACGTTCCCCTGATTTGATAGAACATTTTTGTGGGGCTGGCCACCAGAAGGGCCGATCGCCGCGTCATGCTCCTCGCGAATACGCTGAGTATTCGCATCGTCGCATTCCTTGCGCTCGGCCCTTCTGGTGGCCAGCGCAAGCCCGTTATTAGCGTGAACAGGCCCTTAGGCTGCCCCGACAACCGAATGACCATCGAATGACCGCCAGTGGAACCCCGACGCGTGATGCCCGAGGGCCCACGCGCCTCCAGATCATGTTACGCCAGCCGCTCGCGGCCGGCGTCGTTGCGCTATGCGCCGGCGCGGTGCTGTCGCTCGGCGTCGCCCTGCTGGTGCGCGAGCAGTGGCAAGGCGCCGTCCGTACACGCTTCGAACGCCGCACGACGCACGTGACCGCGATGCTGCGCCACGAACTGCAGTCCGGCGTCGCCGTGCTCGAAGGCGCGCGCGGCGTGTTCAATCTCGTCCCGGACATGACGTCCGAGCAATGGCGCCGTTATGCGGAGACGCTCGATCTCGACAGCGGCCGCTCGCCGGTCCGGCAGATCGGCTATGTCCCGCTGCCGCCCGCGACGCGCAATGCCCTCGCCGGCGCGAGACCGATGCCGGCGGGCGCGTTCGCGGCCGCGACGCTCAGCGCGCCCGCATCGAGTTCGTCGGTCGTGCGCTTCGGCACGTCCGACGCCGCGCCGCTGGCGCGCGCGCTGCAGTCCGGCGACATCGCGCTCGGCGTCCACTCGGCCGACGACGACACATCCCGCGACGCGCGCACCCTCACGCTGTTCCTGCCCGTGACCACCTCGCCGCACGCGGCCGCCACGCCGTCCGGCACGCGCGAAGCCGGCGCCGACGGGGTGCTGTTCGCGGCGCTGAGCCCGCGGCGCCTGGTCGAGCGCGCGCTCGACGCGGAACGCGGGATCGACCTGTGGATGACCGCCGGCGGCGATCGGCGCGCGATCGTCAGCGTCGAGACGACGACCGACGAGGCGTCGACGTCGCCCGACCTGTTGCGGCGCACCGAGGAACTGAATTTCGGCGGCACCGTGCTGACCCTCGCCTATTCCGCGGACGGCCGCCCGAGCGCGACCGGCGCGCAGCGCGCGGCCGGCACCGTGCTCGCCGCGGGACTGATCGCGTCGTTCGCGTTCGCGGCACTCGTCCATGCGCTGGTGCGCGGCCGGTCCAGCGCCGCGGCGGATGCCGGCGCGAGCAGCCGCGGCATCCTCAACGAGGCGCGGATGATGGGCATCATCCGCTCGTCGATGGAAGCGATCATCACGATCGACGAGAAGCAGACGGTCGTGATCTTCAATCCGATGGCCGAGCAGGTGTTCGGCGTGTCCGCGATGGAGGCGATCGGCGCACCGCTGTCGCGCTTCATCCCCGAACGGTTCCGCGCCGCGCACGCGAAGCACGTCGACCAGTTCGGCGTGACGGGCGTTTCCGAGCGGCAGATGGGCCGCCAGCGCGTGCTGTTCGGGCTGCGTGCCAACGGCGAGGAATTCCCGATCGAGGCATCGATCTCGCAGATCCGCGATGCGTCGGGCAAGCTCTACACGGTGATGCTGCGCGACATCACCGAGAGGCTGCGTGCCGAGAACGCGCTGAAGCGGTCGCGCGAGGAATTGCGCGAACTGTCGGCGAACCTGCAGAACGTGCGCGAGGAAGAAAAGACCCGCATCGCGCGCGAACTGCATGACGATCTCGGCCAGCAACTGACCGCGCTGAAGATGGACCTGTCGGTCGTCGAGCAGCAGTTGCGCGTGCCCGGCCGCGCGCAACCCGACGAGGACGTGCAGTCGCACCTGCAAGGCATGCGGCGGCTGATCGACGCGACGGTCGCATCGGTTCGGCGCATCGCGGCCGACCTGCGGCCCGTGATGCTAGACGATCTCGGCCTCGTGCCCGCGATCGAATGGCTCGCGAACGATTTCACGAACCGCTACGGAATCGATGTCGAGCGTCACGTCGAAACCGGCGGCCTCACCTTTACCAGCGCGGGCGCAACCACGCTGTTCCGCATCGTCCAGGAAGCGCTGACGAACGTCGCGCGCCATGCGGATGCGACGCGCGTCGCGCTGCGGCTCGACGTCGAGGAAGGCTTCTGCGTGTTGCGCGTCGCGGACAACGGCCGCGGCGCGGCGCCCGGCGGTCCGGCCCACGAGGACAAATCGTTCGGCCTGATCGGCATTCGCGAACGCGCACACATGCTGGGCGGCACCGTGACGATCGACACCGCGCTCGCGCGCGGTTTCTCGATTACCGTGTCGTTTCCGCTCAGTACCGTTCAACAGGAATCGCTTATCTCATGATCAAGGTGCTCATCGCCGACGACCACACGCTCGTGCGTGACGGTCTACGACACATCCTCCAGAACGCCACCGGATTCGAGGTGGCCGGAGAAGCCTGCGACGGCCCGTCGACGATCGCGCTCGTGCGTTCGACGCCCGCGCAGGTGCTCGTGCTCGACCTGTCGATGCCGGGCCGCAACGGCGTCGAACTGATCAAGCAGATCAAGGACGAGAAGCCCGCGCTGCGCGTGCTCGTGCTGACGATGCACGCGGAACAGCAATACGCGGTGCGCGCGTTCCGTGCGGGCGCGTCGGGCTATCTGACGAAGGAAAGCGCGAGCGCCGAGCTGGTCGGCGCGGTGACCAAGGTGGCCTCGGGCGGCGTCTACGTGAGCCTCGCGATGGCGGAGCAGTTCGCGCAGAGCCTGAACGAGCCGGCCGAGACGTTGCCGCACCAGCGGCTGTCCGACCGCGAATTCGACGTGTTCCGGCGGATCGCCGCCGGCCAGACGCTGACCGAGATCGCGCAGGCGCTGTGCGTGAGCGCGAAGACGGTCAGCACCTACAAGACGCGGATCCTGGAAAAGATGCAGATGCCGCACGAAGCCGCGCTGGTGCGTTACGCGATGCGGCACAAGCTGCTCGACGAAACGGACGACGTGTAACGAACGATGCCCAGCAGCGGATCGCTGGATTGACCGGCCGCGACATTCGGCCGGTTGCACCGAGCGCGCCCGTTACTTGGCAGGCACCGGACACGCGAGGTCGCCTTCCTCGCAGGACAGATAACCCTTCAGCGTTTCGGTGCGCGCCTTCGTCAGATCGTCGAGGCAGGTCGACACGACCATCGGATACACGCTGCCGCCCTCGGCGTTCGCGCTGGAGAAATTGCATTCGGCATCGCGGTACGCGATCCACGCGCGCTGCGCATTCACCAGTTTGTCGGCAAGCGGCCGCGCATCGCGCAGGCGCGCGGTGACGGCCTGGTAGGTCCGGTTCAACTCCCCGTCGGATTTCTTGTACGCGCGGTCGGCACATGCCGTCATCGCCGCCTGATCCGTCGCGTCCGCACAATTCGTCTGCGCATGGGCGACGTTCGCCGCCAGTGCCAGCGAGCACAGCAGACCGGTCAAGACACGCATGGATGCTCCTTGTTGTTCGTTGAGGTCGTGGAACCCGGTGCGGAGCCTGACGCCCCAGCCGCGCCTCGGCGCGCGGCGACACCGTCCGCGATGCTAGCGCACGCGCGATCGCTTGTCAGCCGGCATCATGCGCGCCGGCTTGCATATCGTTCACGCACGCCTACACTGGGAAAATCGATACGCCGCATCAGGCCCGTGCTATCGCATCCATCCCGTCTCCGCTTCCGCGCATTCCTCTGCGCATTTCGCGTTCGTGCCGCCGAGCGGGCGTGACGTTTGTTTCGTCAGCCGGTTTCCTCCGTCCTGCGCCACGCGCAATCGCCGTCGCTCTCTGGAGGAAATCATGAGCTATCACCTGGAAGGCCGTCTGCTCGAGGTCTGCAACTGTCGCGTACTGTGCCCCTGCTGGATCGGCGAGGATCCTGATTTCGGCGTGTGCGACACCATCGTCGCCTGGCATGTGGACAAGGGCACGGTCGACGGCGTCGACGTCGGCGGCAACACGATCGCCGCGGTGTGCCGCGTGCCGGGCAATATCCTGCAAGGCAACTGGACAGCCGCGATTTACGTCAGCGACACGGCGTCCGAAGCGCAGGAGCAGGCGCTGCTCAAGGTCTACACAGGGCAAGCCGGCGGCCCGATCGCCGAGCTCGCGAAACTGATCGGTACGGTCGTGTCGATCGAGCGCGCACCGATCCGATTCGACGTCGAGGGTGCACGCGGCACACTGTCGATCGGCACCGACTACCACGCGGAACTCGAGCCGTACCTCGGCCCGAGCGGTGCACAGACGACGCTGACCGATACCGTGTTCTCGACCGTACCCGGCGCCCCCGTGTTCGTCGGCAAGGCACCCGTCTATCGATCGAAGAATGCGGCGATCGGCATCGACGTCGATCTGAAGAATCACAACGCGTTGCAGAGCACGTTCCTGTTCGACGCGTGAATCGCGGTCGCACGGAAACCGCCATGGCAGCGTCGCTGCACCGGCGCCTGTTTCCGCTTGTGCTCACGAGCCTCGTTGCATTCGCGTGGGTCACGTTGTGGGCGTGGACGCGCAGTCCGTACGGGCGTTATCTCGAGCACGGCGACGGCGACGCCTCCGCACCGTTCAGCGTGCTTTGTCGCGCGCTGCCGGGCGGCGCGTTATGGCTGCCGGCCGTGCTCGACGCGGCCGCCTGGACGCTGATGATTCTCGCGATGATGCTGCCGACGACGCTGTCGTTGTTCGACGCGTTCGCGCGCGTCGTCACGAGCCGCCCCGACCAGACGCGCCTGCTCGCGCTCGTCGGTGTCGGCTACGTCGCCGCGTGGAGCGGCTTCGGCCTCGTCGCGCACGGCCTGCATGCCCTTGTGCTGACAGGCGTTGCGCATGTGCCGGCACTCGCGTGGCGCGGCTGGTTGATCGGCGCGGCCGTGTTCGCGCTCGCCGGCGCATTTCAGTACAGCAGCCTGAAGGAACGCTGCCTGGACCGTTGCCGCACCCCTTTCAGTTTCGTGATCAGCCACTGGCGCGGTCGCGCGCCGCTGCGGCACGCGTTCGCGTTGGGCGCAAGCCACGGGCTCTTTTGCGTCGGGTGCTGCTGGGCGCTGATGCTGCTGATGTTCGTCGTCGGCGCCGGCAGTCTCGGCTGGATGCTGTCGCTCGCCGCGCTGATGGCCCTTGAAAAGAACGCGACGTGGGGACGGCAACTCACGGCGCCGCTCGGCGCCGCGCTGTTCGGTGTGGCAGTGCTGATCGTCGCGAACCACGCGTGAGGCCCGCGATGCGCCCGCCCGCCTCCGTGTTCGCGCTGCACCTGCGGCCGGGCGTGCGGGTCGTCGCGCTGACGTCCGTCGCGATGCTCGCATTCGCATCGAATTCGCTGCTGTGCCGGCTCGCGCTGCAGGCCGGGCGGATCGACGCGGCCAGCTTCGGCAGCGTGCGACTCGTGGCGGGCGCGCTCATGCTCGCGATCATCGTGCGCACGACTGCGCGACGGCCCCCGCCACCCGCGGACTGGCCCGCGGCGGCGATGCTGTTCGCCTATGTCGCATGCTTCTCGTTCGCGTATCTGACCGTCAGTGCGGCAACCGGCGCGCTGATCCTGTTCGGCGCGGTGCAACTGACGATGTTCGCGTGGGGATGGCGCGCCGGCGAACGATTCGCCCCGGCGGGCTGGGCCGGCTTCGGCGTCGCGCTCGGCGGGCTGCTGTATCTCGTGTCGCCGGGGCTCGCGGCGCCGACGCCGCAAGGCGCCGCGCTGATGACCGTCGCCGGCGTTGCATGGGGTATCTATTCGATTCGCGGCCGCGAGCCTGCCGATCCGGTCGCGGCGACCGCCGGCAACTTCCTGCGTGCCGCACCGCTGGCGCTCGCGTTGAGCGCCGTGCTCGCCGCCCGCATCCACCTGACGCCGGCCGGCGTCGCGCTTGCCGTGCTTTCCGGTGCGCTCACATCAGGCCTCGGCTACGTCGTCTGGTATGCCGCGCTGCGGCACCTCACGGCCATGCGCGCCGCGGCGATCCAGTTGTCCGTGCCGCCGCTTGCCGCGTGCGGTGCCGTGCTGTTGCTGTCGGAACAGCCGACCTGGCGGCTTGCGCTTGCATCGGTCGCCATCCTCGGTGGCGTCGCGACCGTGCTCGCGACCCGTGCCCGTCACGCGAGCACCGCGCGGTGACGCCAGGCAGGTGCACCACGTACACCCCGGCTCATTCGGGCGTGCAGAAACACGCGTGTCATCTTCGGCGCGCTGCTCACGCGCGCCGCAAGATGTCCGCGACGGATTCGGCTGACGGCAATTCGTAGGTCCGCCAGATCAGCGCGCCAGCCCGGTCGACTATCTGGACCTGCGTGCTGTGATTGTCGAGCCCCGTGAGTCCGCCGCCAAACAGCGCCTGCAATACGTCCACATCCTTCAGTTCCGGCGCGGCCGCGATCCAGCCCGGCCTCGCATCGAAGCGTGCGAGCCACGCGCGCATCCGCGCGGGCGTGTCCTCGAGCGGACTGACGCTGAGCGACAGCAACTGCACGTCGGGATGCCCGCGCGGCCCCAGCAATCCTTGCACGCGCTGGAACACGGCGCCCTGGATAGGACAGGTCGACGAACAACCGGTGAAGAATAGCTGCAATGCCGTCACCCGGCCGTTCAGCAGCGCGCGCAAACGGGTCGCGCGGCCGTCTGCCGTGTGTACCGGTACGTCCGGCACCGGTACCGGCGGCGTGACGCGCCCGCCGTGATAACCGACGATCGGGACGGCGGGCGCCGGGCCGGGTCGCAGCGCCGCCAGCGCGAGCGCCGCCGTCAGCCACGCGCGCCGCCGACGGGCGTGCTCGTCCAGCGCGCTCATGCCCCGCCTCCGTTCAAATATCGCCAGAGCGCCGTGCAGTCGCGTTCATTGAGCGTGTAGCGCGGCATCTCGACGTTGACGAGGACATAGGCCGGATCGAGGCCGGTGCGCAGCAGCGCGCAGAAGGCGTCGCGATCGTAGCGCGTCAGCGGGCCGCCGCGCCGGCCGCGCGGCGCAGTCCGCCAGTCGTGCGTGAGACGCGGCGCAAGCGAGTTCGGCACGGCGGGCCCCGCGCCCGCCGCATGGCAGTTCGCGCAGCGCACCCCGGGCGGCGGCAGGCTGTCCGGATGCGTCGACAGCCGCCCTTGCAGCGGCGCGGCGCCGTCGAAGAGCGCCTGACCGCGCGCGGGAGCGTCGCCGGCTGCGGCGGCGCTGCCGCCGTACATCGCCGTGGCGACGCACGCGCCTGCCAGCCGCGCCGCCACGCGCCGCCCGAATCGGGGATGCGGCGTCACGAGATCTGCAACGACGTCGACACGCTCGGCACGCCGTTCGCGTCGAGCGCGAACAGCATGTAATAGCCGGGCAGCACCACGCCGGCATCCGACGGGATCGCGAGCCGGTACGATGTCCCGCTCGCATTGACGATGGACAGCGGAATGCGGCGCTGATCGTTGTTCGTCGTGTGCGTCACCGACGACAGGCGCATCAGCACGAATGACGCGACCGGACCGCGCGTCGCGACCTCGATCGATGCGCCGCGACTCGCCGCCGAAGGCGCGCTCGCGATTGCGGGGCGCGCGGCCGGCGAGCCGTCGGCATTGAGCAGATAGGGCGGCGTGAGGATCTCCGCGTTCAGGTGATTGTTCACGCAACCGGTGCCGCACTGCCCGCCTCCGCCCGCGAACACGCGACCGTCCGGCAGCAGGATCGCCGTGCTGTGATAGGTGCGCGGCGTCTGCATCGGCTTCAGCAGATTGAAGCGCTGGGTCTTCGGGTTCCAGATCTCCGGAACCATGATCGCCGTCGTGTCGGTGAACGGCATCGGCAAGCTCTGGCCGCCGATCATCACGATGCTGCCGTCCGGCAGAATGACGCTGTTCGCGAACGCGCGCTGGTAGGTCATCCCGTTCAGGCGTTGCACCGTGACCGGCTGGTTCGGTCCGCGCGTGATGTCGATCTGGTAGACCGCATTCGATGCATAACTCGACGCGCTGCCGTTCTGCTGGTACGACTTCGCGCCACCGGTCTTCAGAATCTTGCCGATGTCGTATAGCGACGCCGTGCCGTTGATGCTGTAGGGATCGGCGCCGCGCGTGCCGGCGGACTGGATCGTGCCGCTGCCGTTGGTCGAGATCCAGTTCATCTGCGCACTCGGGCCGGCGTGGAACACGCTGCCGTTGCTCTGCGCGAACAGCCACAGGTGGTTATCGCCCCGATAGATGCCTTGCGGATCCGGACCCACGATGCCGGTTTCCGGCACGCCGGACAGCACCGTCCAGTTGGCGCCGTTCCAGACTTCCGCGCTCTTGCCACCCTGGCCGCCGCTCCACGAACCGCCGAGCGTCAGCACCGAGCCATTCGACAGCAGTGTGTCGCCCTGATAGCCGCGCGGAATGTTCATCGTCGCCGATGCGCTCCACGTGTTGCTGTTCCAGTCGTACAGCGTCGTCTTCGGACTGCTGTCGCCGCCGTTCACGAGCAACCTGCCGTCGGACAGCATCGCCGTGCCCGGGCAGAACATGTCCGAGCCCGCGGACGTCTCCAGGAATTGCGTCGCCCGGTTCGTCGCGGGGTCGAACAGCGCTGTCTGCGTCTGCGTAGCCTTGTTGCCGACGTCGTTCTGGAAGCTGAAGGTCTGGTCCGCCGACCACATCACGAGCTTGCCGTTCGGCACGTTCGCAATGCCGATCGGATTGACCGGCAGCGGGATGACGGGACTCCACGCCGACGGCAGCGTAACCGGGAAACTCTGCGGCAGGCCAAGCGTGAACTGGTCGTTCAGCGCGGTCGCACCCTGGCACGGGTACTGGACCAGCGGAGCGCCGTCCGTGAGCGCGCCGCCGCTCACGTTCGCACACATGCCGCTCGCGACCGACACCAGCCGGTAGTTCGAGCCTGACGCGGCAGCGACGGTCCACTGGTCGTTCGTTTGCGCATCGCTTTGGCACGGATACTGGATCAACGGCGTGCCGCTCCCTCCCGTGCCGCCCGACACGTTCAGGCACTGCCCGGTGTGCTGGGACACGACGTGATAGCCGCTGCCGGCCGGCAGCAGCGACCAGCCCGCGTTGCTCTGGGTCGAGCACGCGCCCTGCACGATCGCGGCGCCCGCATTGGTCGAATTGCCGCTGATCGTCAGACAACGACCGCTGCTCGCGGACACGATGTTGGAGAATGCGGCGACCGGCAGATACAGGTTGAACTGGTCGTTCAGCGCGGTCGCGCCCTGGCACGGATACTGGATCAACTGTGCGCCCGACGCGCGCGAGCCGCCGTTGACGTTCAGGCACATGCCGCTCGAGACCGACACGATCCGGTAGCTTGCGCCGACGGCCGTGATGGTCCACTGGTCGTTGGTCAGGGTGTCGCCCTGGCACGGATACTGGATAAGCGGCGTGCCGCTGGCACGCGAGCCGCCCGGCACGTTCAGGCACAGGCCGCTGCCCTGCAACACGATGTGATAATTCGCGCCGACAGGCACGAACGACCACGTCGTGTTGCCCTGTCCCGCGCACGAGACCTGCACGACGCCCGCGCCGGTGGCGGCCGAGTTGCCGGCGATCGCGACGCACTGCCCGCTGTCCGCCGACACGATGTCGGAATAAGACGCCGTGACGGCCGCCGCGGCGCTCGACGGCAGCCACGCAACGAAAATCGACATGCACACGCACAAAAACGCCTGTCGCCAGGCAAGCCCAGACACTTGCATGATCCCCCCGTGGTCCCGTTTTAATTTCCGGTCGTATTAAAACGTCGAATCCCTGGATCGGGATGTACGGTGGGCCACTCAATGGGGACGACGCAAAAAAGCCCGCACTCGTCACGAGTGCGGGCTTTTCGATACCGCTTTGGCCGCGGCCCTGAAAGCCGCTATCCGGCCACCGGCTTAGTGGCCGAAGAACACCGACGAACGATCCGTTGCGGCCGGCACGACCACGCGCTGACCCGATTGCGACGTCGCGGCGGCGTTCGCGCCGTAGCCCGTCGCGTCAGCTTGCGCGCCGGTCTGCGCAGCGGCGATCTTTGCCTGTGCAGCCTGGATGTTTTCCGGATAGTTCATCCAGTCGTTCGGGTTGTAGCCGGCCTTTTCGAGCTGGACCAGCTCGGCGCGCACTTGCGCGCGGGTCAGCGGCTGCTGGTTCGATTGGGCGAACGAGACGACCGGTGCGGCCACCAGGGCGGCCAGTGCAACTGCCTTGATCAGCGATTTCATGATGCGTTACCTCCAGGATTGTTTTATCAGGCGCTTCGGACTCGGAGTCGTTGCGCATGAGTAGAAGTCTAGGAGGCGCGACTATCAGGGTAAATACTTAAATCGCAAATTCACTGTTGACGGAAATCGTACAATTCCAGCGGAATAGATCTATTCATCAGATGATTGTCGGTATTCATGTATTGAATGCCGCGATACGGCATCCGGCGTGCGCCCACCACGCGTCAGCGCGGGTGATCGGTGTGCGTCGACGCCATCAACCTGTCGAACAGTAGCGCCTTCAGGCGGATCAGGTTGTCTGCGCCGGTTTCGCCCAACGCCGCGTGATGGAGCGTCAGCGCCGGCGCGGCCGGATCCGCATGCACGGCCCGCACGGTGCCGTCGAGTGCCAGTTGCTCGACGCGGTCGTCCATCGCGTACGGAAGCTGCACACGTATCGGCTCGCCGGTTGCGGCGATCGTCCGGTCGACCGCAATCGACAGCCCGCTCAGGCTGATGTCGTGCACCAATCCGATGGCCTCCTCCCCGTCGGCGCCTCCCGTACAGCAGGCCGCGATCCGCACCGGCACGCGCGGCTCCGCGCGCGTGCGCAACCGGTCGACGAAGCCGGGCGGTGACAGGATCATGAAGCGCGTGGCGCCCGACGCCTGCACCGACTCGACCGTCGCGCCGAAGCGGGACACCGCGGCCCGGCCGATCGCCACCGCCTCGACGTCGTCGCCGCGCGCGAATTCGAGCACAACTGCTGGCAGCGGCTCGACGAACAGCGCGCCCGATGCGGCGACGCCGATCAGCCGGCAGCGCTGTAGCGCGCGGGTCGTGCCGACCCGGCGGCGGATGCCGATCGCGGCGCCTGCCGACAACCCCATGCGCGTGGCCGGCGGCACCTCGCCATGCACGGGCGGATCGGTGTCGGTGGCGTCGCGCCGGCGGACGGGCCGGAAATGGTCGAACAGGAAAGCATGCTGCGCGGGATCGCGCAGGACCGTGCCGACCGGCAGCAGCGCGGCGCCGTCGGCATCGTAGAGATCGAAGCCGAGCGGGACGCCGGCAGCGAGATCGTCACGCGCGAGCGCGACGTAGTCGGTGGGAAGTCGCATCGGAAAAGCGCGGAGCGACCGCGCGATCTGTCGTGACAACTTGATTACGGCAGCATCGCGCGAAATCTGAACGGCTCCGTTACTGCGAAGCGCCAGTCGGGCCAGTCGCGTCGGGCGCGACCGGCACAGGCGGCTGGGCCGGCGTGGCCGAAGGGGCTGCGGTTGGTGCGCTGCCCCCGTTCGTCGTACTGGCACCCGCCGGCGGCTGCGCGGGCTCCTGTTGCGATGCGCCGGCCGACAGCGCGGCGGCCGATGCGGCCACTTCGGACGCCGGTATCCATTCCTCGACGATGCCGCCGGACGCCGCTTCGGACGCCGATGCCGCCGACGCGCCCGATGCCTCGCTTTCGTCGGCCTCGGGCGGGCGCTCGATACGCTGCGTCCTGACGGATGCGGGTGCCTTCTGCGGCTCGGGCCTGAACCACGTGTCGAACAGGTCCGTCACGCGCTCGCGCAGCGACGCGAACCAGCCGGGCGACGGTTCGGTATCGAATTTCGCCTTGGTGTCGACGATCCGGGCGCGCTGCGCGCGCTGGAAGAAATCGCCGACGATCGGCAGCGCGCTGTGCGCGCCCTGCCCCCAATAATCGCTGCGCAGCGTCACGCGGCCGTCGTCGAAACCGACCCATGCACCCGCGACGAGGCCGGGCTGCATCAGGATGAACCAGCCGTCCGCGTTGTCCTGCGTCGTGCCCGTCTTGCCGGCCACGTCGCCACGGATCCCGAAGCGCGTGCGAATGCTGCCGCCCGTGCCGCGCGTCACGACATCGCGCATCACGCCGAGCAGCACCTTGTCGGTTTCGGCATCGAGCGCGCGCTCGGGCGGCGCCGGCGCGTATTCGGCGAGCACGTCGCCCTGGCGGTTCTCGATGCGCGTCACCATCTGCGGCTCGACATACAGCCCGCCGTTCGCGATCGTCGCGTACGACGCGACCATTTCCTTCAGCGTGACCGGGCTCGTGCCGAGCGCGAGCGACGGCACGCGTTCGAGCGGGCTTTCGCGCACGCCCATGTCGCGCGCGAGCCGCGCGACGGCCGCGGGCCCGACCTTCTCCATCACCTGCGCGGTGATCCGGTTGCGCGACAGCGCGACCGCGTCGCGCAGCGTCATCGGCTTGCCGGTCGGCGGCACGTCGTCGTTCGGCCGCCAGATCTCGCCGCCCTTCAACGGGATCTCGACTGGCTGGTCGATGAACGTGTCGTCCGGCTTCATCCCGTTCGCGAACGCGACGCCATAGACGAACGGCTTGAACGTCGAGCCCGGCTGGCGGCGCGCCTGCGCGACGTGATCGAACGGCTCGCGGGTAAAGTCGCGGCTGCCCACCCACGCGCGGATCTGCCCGTCGCGCGGATCGATCGCGAGGAAGCCGGCCTGTACGTCGGTCTTCGTCTTGCACAGTGCGCGCAAGAAGCCGCGGTCGGCCGCGAGCAGCTTCATCGCGGCCGCGTCGTCCTTGCCGGCGTCCTGCGCGGCCTTGTACTCGGGCGACTCGCGCATGAAGGTGCGGAACACCTCGTTGTCGGTGCCGCAGCCGTCGCGGCCGCTCCACGCGTTGTTCGCGATGCCCTGCAGCTGATTGCCCTGCAGCGTGAGCGCCTGCGTCGCCATCTGCTGCAGCCGCGAGTCGATCGTCGTGCGCACGATCAACCCGTCCGAATAGATGTTGTAGTCGTTGCGGTCGGCCCACGCGATCAGCCACTTGCGCAACTGCTGCGCGAAATGCGGCGCGGGCCCCGGCGGCTCCTTCTGGCGCTCGAAATCGATGCGCAGCGGCCGGCGCTGCAGTTGCGCGAACTGCGCGGGCGACAGCTTGCCGTACTTCACCATCTGGCCGAGCACCGTGTTGCGCCGCTGCAGCGCGCGCTCGGGATTCAGCACCGGGTTGTAGTAGCTGTTGCCCTTCAGCATGCCGACGAGCGTCGCGCTGTCGAGCACGTCGAGCTCGTCGGCCGACTTGTCGAAATAGGTGCGCGCGGCCATCTCGACGCCGTACGCGTTGTACAGGAACGGCACCGTGTTCAGGTAGGTCTCGAGGATCTGGTCCTTGCTGTAGACGGCCTCGATCTTCAGCGCGGTGATCGCCTCCTTCACCTTGCGCGTGAGCGTCGGCGCGCGGCCGATCTCGTCCGGATACAGGTTGCGCGCGAGCTGCTGCGTGATCGTCGAGCCGCCCTGGCGATCGCCCGAGAACGTATGCAGCGCGGCCGACGCCGTGCGCTTCCAGTCGAGGCCGTGATGCTCGTAGAAGCGATGGTCCTCGGTCGCGATCAGCGCGTCGACCATGTGCGGCGAGATCTGCTTGAGCGGCACCCACTCGCGGTTCGACGGCTTGAATTCGGCCAGCAGCTTGCCGTCGGCGGACAGCACCTGCGCGGGCTGGTCGACGCGTGCCTTGCGGATGTCGCCGATGCCCGGCGTGAACGGGATGAGCACCACCACGTACAGCGCGAACAGCGACGGCACGGCGGCGGCCGTGAGCAGCACGCCGCGGCGCGTCGGATGACGGAGGTGGTGCCACGCGGTGGCGGCGAGAGGCTTGACCCTCGCGGCGGCGGCAACCGCGACGGGTTGGGCGCGCGCGACCCATCTGGCACAGAAGTCACGCACTGACGACACGTTTCGGCGATTCACGCGGGTGGGGCTCGGCTGAAAAGGGTGCATCGTACCAAAACTCGCGCGGCCCGCCGGCCGGTGGCCGCTTTGCGGCGGCCCACACGCAAAAAAGGCGCGTGCCCCGCAACGGGAACGACGCGCCAAACCTGGTACAACAACCGGGAAGCCGCGCGACGGCGGCCGATCGGCGCCGAAGCTCAGCGCACGAGAAAACCGTAGGTCAGCGGGTCGCGTTCGTCGACGATCCAGTTCGCGAACCCGCAGATATGCGCGCTGCCTTCCACTTCCGGGATCACTGCCGGGATGTCGCCGACCGTCGTTTCGCGCAGCACGCGCCCCTTGAAGACCGTGCCGACGATCGATTCGTTGACGAGCGTGTCGCCGGCCGCGAGCAGCCCGCGCTGGTACAGCTGCGCGACGCGGCCGCCGGTGCCGGAGCCCGTCGGCGAGCGGTCGACCTCGCGATCCGCGAACACGCAGCAGTTCGCCTGCGTCGAGCCCGGATGACGCGGCGCGTTCGCGATGATCGTGCCGTAGATATGGTTGATTTCCGGAATTTCCGGATGCACGACCGGGTACTTCGCGTTCGCCGCCACCTTCACTTCCGCGCCGAAGCGAATCAGCCTTTCCACCGCGGACTCGCGCACCGGCAGGTCGAACGGCGCGCCGTCCACATAGAAGTAGAACGCGCCGCCATATGCGATATCGCCGGTCACGGTGCCGAACGACGGCGTGTCGACCGACACGTCGCGCCGCCAGATGAAAGACGGCACGTTGACGAAGCGCACGGGCCCCGCATGTTCGCCGTCCCATTTGACGAAGGCCTCGATGAAGCCGCACGGCGCGTCGATGCCGACCCGCGTTTCCGGTACCGTGCGCTGCACCCAGCCGAGCTCGACCGCCGCGGTCGACAGCGCGATCACGCCGTGCCCGCAGTGGTCGCTGTAGCCTTCGTTGTGCACGAAGATCACGCCGAAATCGGCGTTCGGCGACACGGGTTCGGTCAGGTAGCCGCCGTACATGTCGGCGTGGCCGCGCGGTTCGAACATCAGCGCGCGGCGGATTTCGTCGGCGTTCTCCTTGAGCCACGCGCGGCGCTGGACGATCGTGTCGCCCGGCAGGCGCGGCAGCCCGCTCGTGACGATGCGGAACGCTTCGCCGCCCGTATGGACTTCGACGGTGGAAAGGGATCGGGAAATTTTCATGGTCGATCGAATACGTGGAAACGAAGGACGGCGGTCCGACCGCCGTCCGGTGGCAGGCCGGTTATTTCGCGTACGGTTCCGGCAGGCCGTTGCGGATCACGTAGACGGTCGTCGGCGCGCCCTTCAGGTCGCCGTTCGCGTCGAACGAATAGGTGCCCGCGACACCCGCATAGTTCGACTTCGCGAGTTGCGCGGTCAGCTTCGCCTTGTCGGTGGTCGTGCCGGCCTTGACCATCGCGTCGGCGAGCAGCTTCATGCCGTCGTAGTAGTTGACGCCGTAGACCTGCGTATCCGTGTGATAGGTGTCGTGGTACTTCTTCAGGAATTCACGTCCGGCCGGCGTCTTCTCGAGCGCGACGCCGCCCTGCGCGCAGTAGACGATCGATGCCGCTTCGCCCGCGACCTTGCCCATGTCCGCCGAACAGATGCCGTCGCCGCCGAGCAGCTTCGCGCGCAGCCCGCGCTGCTTCATCTGCTTGGCCATCGGCGCGCCCTGCGCCGCATAGCCGCCGAAGAAGATCACGTCGGGGTTGCTGGCCTTGATCTTGGTGAGAATGCCGAGGAAATCGGTGGCCGACGAACTCGTGAATTCCTGGTCGACGATCTTGATCCCGTTCGCCTTCGCGACGCTCATGAACTGCTCGGCGACGCCCTGCCCGTACGCGGTGCGATCGTCGATGACGGCCGCGGTTTTCGCGTTCAGCGTCTTCGCGGCGAAGGTGCCCATCGTGCCGCCGAGCTGCTCGTCGCTCGCGCCGATCCGGAAGATGTTCTTGAAGCCCTGCTTCGTGAGTGCCGGATTCGACGCAACCGGCAGCATCGGCACGCCGGCAGTCGAATACACGCGCGACGCCGGGATCGCGACGCCCGAGTTGTACGGCCCGAGCACCGCGACGACGCCCTTGTCGACGAGGTTCTGCGCGACCTGCACGCCGGCCTTCGGGTCGGCCTGGTCGTCGTCGGATACCAGTTTGAACGTGACGGTCTTGCCGGCGACCTTCACGCCAGCCTTGTTGAGCTCGTCGACGGCGAGTCGCGCGCCGTTTTCATTGTCCTTGCCGTTCGCGGCCTGCGGGCCGGTCAGCGGCGCCGAATGGCCGATCATCACGACTTCCTGCGCATGCGCGGAAGTCAGCGCACCGGCGGCGACAGCCACCGAGAGCGCGGTAATGAAGTGTCGCATGATGTCTCCTGATTGGTTTTGTGTGAAACCAATGTAGGACATGCGTGGTCACATCGCAAGCAATATCAAAATATTTTTCGTATATTTGGTCATATTTCATACCAGAACGAAGGCGCATGCGTCATTTCGGCGTGATGTCGCGCCGTACGCGGCGGATGTGCTGCTCGACATAGAACGCGGCCGCATCGGCGTCGCCGGACACGATCGCCTCGTAGATCAGCCGGTGTTCGGACACGTAGAGCCGGATCCGGCCGGCGTCGTAGATACCGTCGTCCTTCAGCCGCTTCCAGAGCGGCTGGTCCATCGTCTTCGCGACTTCGTCCGCGATCTTCACGATCAGCGCGTCGCCGGTCATCAGCGCGAGCTGCCGGTGGAACAGCCGGTCGCTCTCGTTCCACAGCGCGCGCTGGTGCGGATCGTCGACGTCGGTGATGGTTTCCATCTGAGCCAGATAACGCTCGGCGCCCGGGTCGGCCCGCCCGTGCGTGGCCGCGAGGCGCGCGATCGCGGGCTCCAGGATCAGCCGCACGTCGAGCGTCGACGTCGGGCTGAAGTCGGCCTCGGACGCCGCGTGCATGTCGCCGCGCTGCGCGAGTACGTCGAGCGGCGACGCGACGACATACGTGCCCGAATTGCGCTTCGTGTAAACGAGCCCTTCGTTCTGCAGCGCGCCGAGCGCTTCGCGCACCGCCGGCCGGCCGACCTGGAACAGCCCCGCGAGCTCGCGCTCGGACGGCAACCGCGAATCGGCCGCATAGCGCCCCGCACGGATCTCGTCGCGGATCTTCTCGGCAACCTGCTCGTAGATCTGCAGCGGCCTGAAACCGCCTTCGAGTGATTCGGGACGCGCGGACATCATCGTGTGGCTCCTGCCCGGTCGCGGGCGTGGATTTGGAATGGGTTCGCACTATACCGGAGCAGCACCGGTACCGATGCCATGCGACCCTTCTGGACAGATATTAGAACCAAAAGCGGCGCGATGCTTTATTTTCTGGCTTGCGGGTGCGCCAGCAAGTGGTATAGATTCGATCCACACTGCCCTGTGTCACGGTATCCGGCAGCTCCGTGGCGGGCGCGGCATGCGCCCGTCGTCCACGCTCACCGACGCATACGACGTACACGATGACCGCCCTTTCCCCGATTCCCGTTTTCGATGCGGCCGACACGGCCGCGCTGCTCGACTACCCGGCGCTGCTCGCCACGCTCAGGCAGGCCGTCGCCGAGTACGCGGCGGGCGAGATCGTCAGCCCCGAACGCCTGGTCGTGCCGCTGCAGGCCGGCGGCGTGATGCTGTCGATGCCGTCGAGCGCACATGACCTCGCGTCCCACAAGCTCGTGAACGTGTGCCCCGGCAACGGCGCGCGCGGGCTGCCGACGATCCTCGGTCAGGTGACCGCGTATGACGCGACCACGGGCGAGATGCGCTTCGCGCTCGACGGCCCGACGGTCACCGGCCGCCGCACGGCGGCCATCACCGCGCTCGGCATCGACGCGCTGCATGGCGCCGCGCCGCACGACATCCTGCTGATCGGCACCGGCAAGCAGGCGGCCAATCACGCGGAGGCGCTGGCGGCGATCTTTCCCGAAGCGCGCCTTCACGTGCGCGGCACGACCGCCGACAGCGCGGCTGCCTTTTGCGCGGCACACCGCGCGCAGGCGCCGCGGCTCGTGCCGCTCGACGGCGATGCGATCCCCGATGCGATCGATGTCGTCGTCACGCTGACGACGAGCCGCACGCCCGTCTACCGCGAAGCCGCGCGCGAAGGCCGGCTCGTGGTCGGGGTCGGCGCGTTCACCGCGGATGCGGCCGAGATCGACGCGAACACGGTGCGCGGCAGCCGGCTCGTCGTCGACGACCCGGCCGGCGCGCGCCACGAGGCCGGCGACCTGATCGTCGCGCGGGTCGACTGGCAGGATGTCGCGTCGCTCGCCGACGTGCTGAACGGCACGTTCACCCGTGGCGGGCCGCTGCTGTTCAAGAGCGTCGGCTGTGCCGCGTGGGATCTGGCTGCGTGCCGCACGGCGCGCGATGCGCTGGACGCGCGCCAGGCCGGCTGACCCGGCGGCGCAGCCCGCCGGCTGCGCATGCGGCATCGCAACCTCGGAGCCGCTCCGGCGGTTTCCCGTACGCGTTGTAGGAAACGCCCTACAACGCGTCGAAGCGGCCTACACAAAGTTCCAATTCGGCCGATTTCATTTTTCGCGGCGCAACACGATACTGCCGGCATGAATGCCAGCCTGTCACCCGCCGCGCTCAGGGTGTTTCTCGTCGATCACGCCATTGCCGTCCGGCAGCGGATCGCGCTGCTCGTCGGCGCGATCCGCGGCGTTGCTGTCGTGGGCGAAGCGGAAGATGGCCAGGACGCGTGGACGCATATACGCAGCAGTCACGCGGACGTGGTGATCGTCGACCTGCGGCTCGCGGACGGCAGCGGTCTCGACCTGATCGGGATGCTGTCGAAGGCCGCGCCGCGCGTCGTCACGATCGTGCTGACGAATCACTCGGCGCCGGCATTCAGAGAGGCATGCGCGACGGCGGGAGCCGACTACTTCTTCGACAAGACCGTCGAATTCGACGCCGCATGCCGTGTCATCGAATCCCTGGTGCACGCTCGCGCGCACCGCCCCTGACGAGCCGGAGCGACTCATGTCCACCGCCACCGCCTGCGCCGCCGACGTACCCGTCGCGCCCCGCCCGATGATTCCGCTTCGCGCGGTCGCGCGCGCCGACGCCGCCAAACATCCCGCCGCGCGCTGCTCGGTCTGCGCGATGCGCTCGATGTGCCTGCCGCCGCACCTGACGGCGGCCGATTTCGGCCGGCTCGACGCGATCATCTGCACGACGCGCCAGGTTCGCCAGGGCGACGCGCTGTTCCGCACCGACGATCCGTTCCAGAGCATCTATGCGGTGCGCGCGGGTTCGTTCAAGACGGTGATGATGCATCGCGACGGCCGCGAGCACGTGACGGGCTTCCAGATCGCCGGTGAAACGCTCGGGATGGACGGCATCGGCGGCGGCCAGCACTGCTGCGACGCGATCGCGCTGGAAGACAGCGTCGTGTGCATCATCCCGTTCGGCGCGCTCGAAGCGGCGTGCCGCGAGATGAAGCCGATGCAGCACTTCCTCTACCAGATGCTGAGCAGCGAGATCGTCCGCGAATCGAGCCAGATGCTGCTGCTCGGCACGATGTCGGCCGAGCAGCGGGTCGCGCATTTCCTGCTCAATCTCTCTTCGCGTTTCGAGGCACGCGGTTATTCGGCGACGGAATTCAACCTGCGGATGACGCGCGAGGAAATCGGTTGTTATCTCGGGATGAAGCTCGAGACCGTCAGCCGGATGTTCTCGCGGTTCCATCGCGACGCGCTGGTCGAAACGCGCGGCAAGCGCGTGCGCATCATCGACGCGCAAGCGCTCGCACGGGTCTGACGCACGGCGCAGCGCCGCCCGTGCGGCGCGCCATGCGTCACCGTGCCGTTTCCCCGGTCGCCGCGTCGCGCAGCGCCATTCTTTTATCGCCCGCCTGCCACGCGATCAGCGCCTGTTCGGCCTGCGCGAATGCGCGGCGCAGCGCGTCGTCCACATCGTCGCCGACGCACGGCGGCAGCGGCCTGAGCGCCGCGTCGTGCATCACCAGGTCGAGCCGCACGTCGAACGTGCGTGCGCCATCGGCCGCGCCGCGCGATTCGATCGCGAGGTGACAGCCGTTGATCAGCGCTCGGAACCGTTCGAGCCGCACCAGCTGCGCGCCGGCTTCGGCTTCGATCGCGGCGGCGCCCGCGAATCCCCGGCAGGCAATCTGCATGCCCACGCCCATGTCGTATCTCCTGACGTGCCGCCCGCTCGTCGACCGCCTTGCATGTGCCGCCCGCACTGACATGCGGCGGCACGCGTTTCCCGTGGCGTGGCGCGAATTCTTCGTTCGCTGCCTGGCCGAGTGTTCGCCCGCGCCTGCGTCGGCGCGGGACCGTTCATACGTTGAATACCTGCGACGACTTCATTTCGATCCACGTCATTCCGGCCCGCAGCCCTTCGATCATCGCTTCGCGCTCGGTCGGATACGCATGACTGTGCTCGAAAGTATGATGAAAGCGCGCGGCGCCGCTGCCGTGCTCGACCGACACGCGGCAGCGGAATTCGCCCGATTCGCATGGGCGCGTCTCGACTTCGACCGACCAGTCGCGTTCGTGAATGTTCCCCTGCAGTGTCATGCACCCTCCTGCGTATCAGTCTTCGAGCCGGAAGTGGCCGCTGTGCAGCAGCACCGGCCGGCCGCCGATTTCCTCGAGCATCCGTCGCGCCATCGCCTCGATCGCCGACCGGTGTCCTTCGAACGCGGCCAGCAGGTCGCGTTCGAGCAGCGACGGTGCGCCGAAATGGTCTTCCAGTGCCTCGGCCGTGATCGCGCACTGCACGCAACGTCCGTCGACCAGCGCCGAAAACGCAACGACCAGGTCGCGTGCGCAATATTCGGGCGGTTCCGGCGGGAAGGTAATCTGCATCTGTCCGCCTGTCATCGTCGTGATCACTCCATGACGAGAGCATAGTGGCGCGCGCGACCGCGCGCTTGACCCACATCAACCGGTTCGCTGCGCCGCACGATCGCGGCGCGGCCGTGCGACGCCGCGTCAGCCCGCGCCGGGTTCGATCGCCGCGCCGCGCTCCGCGAGCAGCTCGCGCAGCACGCTGCGGTGGCAACGGTTTTCGTCGTCGCAGTAGCAGCCGATCGACAGCGCGGTGGTGGCCGACAGCGCCGCCAGCAGGTCCAGCACCTTCGCCGGATCGCCATGCGCCATTTCCGCGCGGAAATGACGCTTGAACGCACGCCATTCGGCGTCGGTTTCGGCCGCCTGCGCCTGCGCGACGAGCTCGGGGCTCGGCGACAGCGTCGGCAGCCATACATCATAGTAGTTGCGCGACGCGAATTCCGCCTTCGGCACGCCACGCGGCGGCCGCCGCACCGTCCCGATCCGCAGGCCCTCGCCGGCCGCGCGCGGCGTGCCGAGCTGGATGATCCGGATACCCATGTCGCCCCTCTGTCTTGCGTCCGATTCCGTGATCGTACCCCCGCGCCCGCGCTCGCGTCAGCCGGGTGGCACACATAGCGGCCACACAATAAAAAAACCGGCTGCCCCACGAAGGGAGACAGCCGGTTCGGCCTGCATCGCGGCGCGCCGCGTTCAGACGCCGCTTTTCAGCACCTTGCCGATCGCGTCCGCGACGATGCCGACGTTCGAGTCGTTCAGGCCCGCCACGCACATCCGGCCCGAACGCAGGATGTACACGCCGTGCACTTCGCGCAGCGCGTCGACCTGCGATTCGGTCAGGCCCGTGTACGTGAACATCCCGCGCTGCTTCACGTAGCGCGTGAGCGCTTCGCCGCTGACGTGGTCGCGCAGGCCGTCGTGGATCGACTGGCGCATCCGCGCGATGCGGCGGCACATCGCCGACAGTTCCTCTTCCCACTGCTTGCGCAGTGCGGGCGTGCCGAGCACGGCCGCCACGACCTTCGCGCCGTAGGTTTGCGGGTTGCTGTAGTTCGAGCGCACGGCGCCGGCCAGCTGGCCGAGCACGCGCTCGGCCGCGGCCGCGTCTTCGCAGACGACGCTCAGCCCGCCCACGCGCTCGCCGTACAGCGAGAAGTTCTTCGAGAACGAGTTCGCGACGAGCGCCGGCACGCCACGGCGGGCCAGCTCGCGCACCGCGAACGCATCCGCGTCGAGGCCCGCGCCGAAGCCCTGGTACGCCATGTCGACGAACGGCAGCAGCCCGCGCGCCTCGATCACGTCGATCAGCTTCTCCCACTGGCCTTCGTCGAGGTCGACGCCGGTCGGGTTATGGCAGCACGCGTGCAGCAGCACGACGCTGCGCGCCGGCAGCGCGTCGATCGCCGCGAGCATCGCGTCGAACTTCAGGCCGCCCGTCGCCTCGTCGTAGTACGGATACGTGTTCACCGTGAAGCCGGCGCGCTCGAAGATGAAGCGGTGGTTTTCCCAGCTCGGATCGCTGAGCCACACCTGCGCGTCCGGGAAATAGCGCTTCAGGAAATCGGCACCCACCTTCAGCGCGCCCGAACCGCCGAGCGTCTGCAGGGTCGCGATGCGGCCGGCCGCGCGGGCCGGGTGATCGGCGCCGAACACGAGCGCCTGCACGGCGTCGCGATACGCAGCCAGGCCGACCATCGGCAGGTACGGCTTCGGGCCGCTTTCGCGCTGCAGCGCGGTTTCGGCCTCGCGCACGGCGCCCATCACCGGAATCCGGCCTTCGGCGTCGAAATAGATCCCGATGCTCAGGTTGACCTTCTGGTCGCGCGGATCTTTCTGGAAGTTCTCGTTGAGCGTCAGGATCGGATCGCCCGGGTACGCGTCGATGTGTTCGAACATGGCTTGAGTCTGTCTCGTTTGGAAGAATGGTCGGGGCTGTCCTGCGTCAGCGTGCGGACGCGCCGTCGCGCATCGCATAGCCTGCATTCTTCTGACGGAAGCGATACCCGATCGCGAGCACCGCGAGCCATACCGGGATCAGGTACACCGACAGGCGGAGATCCGGCGTCAGGTACATCACGACGAGAATGCCGGCCATGAATGCCAGGCACAGGTAATTCGTGAAAGGATAGCCCAGACTGCGGAAGGAAGTCTCCTCCCCGGCTGCACGCTTGGCCTGGCGGAACTTCAGGTGGATCAGGCTGATCATCGCCCAGTTGATGATCAGCGCCGACACGACGAGGCCCATCAGCACCTCGAACGCCTTGCCCGGCATGAAGTAGTTGACCAGCACGCACAGGCCGGTCGCGAGCGCCGACGCGCCGAGCGCGGCGAGCGGAATGCCGCGCTTGTTCACCGAGCACAGCACCTTCGGCGCGTTGCCCTGCTGCGCGAGGCCGAACAGCATCCGGCTGTTGCAATACACGCCGCTGTTGTAGACCGACAGCGCGGCCGTCAGCACGACGACGTTCAGCACGTTCGCGACCACGTTGCTGCTCAGCGCATGGAAGATCAGCACGAACGGGCTGCCGCCGCTGACGACCTTCTCCCACGGATACAGCGACAACAGCACGGCGAGCGCGCCGATGTAGAAAATCAGGATGCGGTAGATGACCTGGTTGGTCGCACGCGGGATGCTGCGCTTCGGATCGTCGGCCTCGGCCGCCGTGATGCCGACGAGTTCGAGCCCGCCGAACGAGAACATGATCGCGGCCATCGACATCACGAGGCCCGACACGCCGTTCGGGAAGAAACCGCCGTGCTGCCACAGGTTCCTGACGCTGGCTTCCGGCCCGGCATGGCCGCTCGCGAGCAGCCAGCCGCCGAAGCCGATCATCCCGACGATCGCCGCGACCTTGATGATCGAGAACCAGAATTCGGTCTCGCCGTACGACTTCACGCTGGTCAGGTTGATCAGGTTGATGACGCCGAAGAACACGAGCGCCGACACCCAGGTCGGCACGCCCGGCCACCAGTACTGCACGTAGATCCCGACGGCCGACAGCTCGGCCATGCTGACGAGGATGTACAGCACCCAGTAGTTCCAGCCGGACAGGAAGCCCGTGAAGTGGCCGAAGTACTTGTTGGCGAAGTAGCTGAACGAACCCGCGACAGGCTCGTCGACGACCATCTCGCCAAGCTGGCGCATGATGAAGAACGCGACGATGCCGGCCACCGCATAACCGAGCAGCACGGACGGGCCGGCCATCTTGATGGTCTGCGCGATGCCGAGGAACAGCCCCGTGCCGAGCGCGCCACCGAGCGCAATCAGCTGGATGTGCCGGTTCTTCAGCCCGCGCTTCAGGCCGTCGCTCTCGTTTCCAGAAACCATGTCTTCTCCACTCTGTCCGCCTCCGCCTGAAGCGGTGCGGCGCGCCTCGGTGTGCCGGGCGCTGTTTTACTGTGTCGGTGGCCGTTCGTGGAGCCACCGGGTTGGGGACTGCAATCTTCGCGTGGCGGCGCCCGATTCGCGTCGGCGTGCCCGGCAGACTTGCGGCCCGCGCCGCATTGCTGCGGGCGCACACGAAAATCCGGGGTCAGTTTAGCGTCGCGACCGCGAAATCGGGTTTCGTAACCCGTTCATGCAAACCCTACATTATGAGATAAGATTGCATCCAGGAGACAAAAGAGGAAACAAAATGCCAGAACCGGCTCTCGACCGCATCGACCGCCATCTGCTTTCGATCCTGCAGGAGAACGGCCGCGCGTCGAACCTCGAACTCGCGAAGGCCGTCGGCCTGTCGCCCGCGCAGACGCTGCGGCGCCACCGGCGGCTGGAAGAAATCGGCGCGATCCGCCGCTACGAAACCCGGCTCTGCCCCGACACGCTCGGCTTCGGCGTCACCGCGTTCGTGCATGTGACGATGGAACGCGGGCATATCCGCGACCTGTCGAAGTTCCAGAAACTGGTGTCCGATCTCGCGCAGATCCAGGAATGTTTCTCGGTGACGGGTGATATCGACTACGTGCTGAAGGTCGTCGCGCACGACCTGAAGGGGCTGTCCCGGTTCCTGCTCGAAACGCTGATGCGGATTCCCGGCGTGAGCGGCGTGCATTCGAGCGTGTGCCTCGACGAGATCAAGTGCACGAGCGCGATGCCGGTCGAAAGCTGATGCACCGGGCCGCGCGCCCGGCCCGTTCTGCCCGCGCGTTCAGCGCACCGCTTCGAACGCGCTGATCAGCAGCGCGCCGGCCGCGATCACCGCGCAGCCGGCCGCACGGCGCGGCGTCAGCCGCTCGCCGAGATACACGCGCGCGATCAGCGCCGCGAACACCACGCTCGTCTCCCGCAGCGCCGACACGGGGCCCATCGGCGCGCGATCCATCGCCCAGATCACGATGCCATACGCGAGCGCCGCGAACACGCCGCCGCAGGCGGCCTTGGCCGTCTCGCCGACCTCCTGCGTCAGGCGCAGCGGCCCCGCGCGCAGCCGGTAGTACGCGGCCATCATCCCGCCCGTCAACACGAACATCCACGCGGTATAACCGACCGTGTTGCCACTCTCCCGCACGCCGATCCCGTCGACCACGCTATACGCGGCAATCGACACGCCGGTCGCGAACGCGGTTGGCAGCACCTGCATCATCCGGTGCTTCGCGCCGCGCCCGCGTTCGAGCCCGATCGCCATGATGCCCGCGCAGATCAGCACGAGGCCGGCTTGCGCGCCGGCGTTCAGGTGCTCGCCCGCGAACGCCGCCGCGCCGAGCGTGACGAGCAGCGGCGCGGTGCCGCGCGCGACCGGGTACGCGACGGTCAGGTCGCCGTGCTCGTATGCACGCACGAGCAGCAGCGTATAGACGACGTGGATCACGGCCGAAGCAACGACGCACAGCCAGCTCGCGGGCGTGATCGGCGCGGCGGCCGGCAGGAACAGCAGCGCGAACAGCCCGATCGCGATCTGCAACACCGTGGCCGAGCGCAGCCGGTCGCCGCTGCTGCGGACCAGTGCATTCCACGATGCATGCAGGAATGCGGCACACAGAACGGCAAACAGAACGGGAATCGGCACGCTGAATACTCGCTGACGGTCGGCAACGCGAAGGCGTCGCCGCAAGGCGTTCATCGTATGAATCCGTCACCCGATTGTCAAAAACGGGCCCCGCGCGGCGTCATGCATGCACCGGCCGACCGGGCCCTTTCGCCCGCCCCGCATGGCATCCGCGGCAACGGCCGCGCGCGCCGTGGAATGTGTCACTGAGGTGGCGTGCAGTCTGCCCCTTTCCGTTTTCTTTCGCTTGCCGCTGCGCCGTAATGAAATCGATACCGCAGCGCAATCGTCGCGAAATCACTCCGTCCCCATATCTTCATACGCGACTGTTCCAATGCGCGTGCTCTCTCACGAGCTCCGCGCCGAACCGACACGGCGACGGGGCCGCTCTCCACCATCGAAGACCTTACCTGGAGTTTCCCGATGTTCCGTCAAGCCTTGCTTGTCACCGCCTGCGCTGCCGCGGCGCTCGCGCTGTTCGCCTGCGGCGGCAGCGATCCGACGTCGACACCCGTCGTGTCGTCGCAGGACGCGCTGCAGACCGCCACGCCGATCAAGCACGTCGTCGTGATCTATGGTGAAAACATCTCGTTCGACCACTACTTCGGCACCTACCCGAACGCGTCGAACCCGTCGGGCGAACCGGCATTCACCGCCAAGGCCGGCACGCCGACGCCCAATGGCCTGACGGGCACGCTGCTCACCGCGAACCCGAACTTCACGAACACGGTCAACGGCACCGACGCAGCGAACCCGTTCCGCCTCGACCGCACGCAGGCCGCGACCGCCGACCAGAACCACGCGTACACGGCCGAGCAGCAAGCCGAGGACAACGGCCTCGCCGACCTGTTCCCGAAATACACCGGCAAGGGCTCGTCCGGCGGCGCCGGCGCGTTCGGCACGAAGGGCCAGGTGATGGGCTACTTCGACGGCAACACCGTGACGGCGCTGTGGAACTACGCGCAGCGCTTCGCGATGAGCGACAACATGTACACGACGTCGTACGGTCCGTCGACACCGGGCGCGCTGAACGTCGTGTCGGGCCAGACCAACGGGATGCAGATCATCAAGTCGTCCGCGCAGCCGTCGACGCTCGCGAAGAGCTCGTACTACATCAATGACGGCGCGGGCGGTCTCACGATGATCAACGACGTCGACCCGGGCAACGACGTGTGCTCGAGCACGACCGACCAGGCGTTGATGAGCGGCAAGAACATCGGCGACCTGCTGAACAGCGCGAAGATCTCGTGGGGCGGCTTCATGGGCGGCTTCAACCTGTCGACGACCAACAGCAACGGCACGACGGGCTGCAGCCGCAGCACGGTCGCCACCGCCGTGAACGCCGCGACGTCGGACTACATCCCGCACCACAACTGGTTCCAGTACTACGCGTCGACGTCGAACCCGCAGCACACGCGCCCGAGCTCGGTCGCAGCGATCGGTTCGAGCGTCCAGGCCGACGGCAAGACCGCCGAACCCGCTAACCACCAGTACGACACGGACGACTTCTTCGCCGCCGTGAAGGCCGGCAACTTCCCGTCGGTCAGCTACCTGAAGGCACCGGCCGCACAGGATGCGCACGCGGGTTATTCGGATCCGCTCGACGAGCAGGCGTTCGTGACGAAGGTCGTCAACTTCCTGCAGCAGCAGCCGGACTGGCAGAACACGGCCGTGATCGTCACGTATGACGACTCGGACGGCTGGTACGACCACGTGTACACGGCGCCGACCCGCTCGTCGTCGGACCCGGTCGACCAGGTCAACGGCAGCGGCAAGTGCGGCACGGGCGGCACCACCGGCGTGAACGGCTCGACCGTGAACGGCCGCTGCGGCCCGGGCGTGCGGATTCCGCTGATCGTGATCTCGCCGTACGCGAAGCAGAACTATGTCGACCACACGATGATCGACCAGTCGTCCGTCGTGCGCTTCATCGAGGACAACTGGCTCGGCGGCCAGCGCATCGGCGGCGGTTCGTTCGATGCGACGGCAGGCGACCTGCGCGGGCTGTTCGACTTCACGTCGAAGCCGAACACGACGCCGCTGTACCTCGACCCGACGCTCGGCACCGCATTGAGCGCGGCACCGGCGATCTGACCGGCGTGCAGTGACCACAGGCCGGCGCATCACGCGCCGGCCGTTTCCATTTAATGCGCCGCCTCGTGCGGCGCCCGATTTCAGACCGACAGCATGACAGCTCGCCCCGCGTTCCCGTCTCCCGACGCCTCCGGCACCCCCGCGCCGCGCGCCCCTTCCCGCCTGCTGCGCCGCGCGGCGTTCGTGCTCGGCGCGGCCGTGCTCGGCTACGGCGCGTTCGCGATCGCGTTCCCCGCGCAGGTGCCGGCGGCGATCGGCACCGTCGTCGCCGACTGGACGGGCGCGAACCCGCACCCGATCGTGCTGCAGCGGCCCGCCGCGCAGCCGCTGTCGGCGGTCGCGCAGCTCGGGCGCGCGCTGTTCCTCGATCCTTCGCTGTCCGCGTCGGGCAAGCAGTCGTGCGCGTCGTGCCACAGCCCCGATCATGCGTATGGCCCGCCGAATGCGCTCGACGTGCAGCCGGGCGGCCTCGCGATGACGCAGCAGGGCTATCGCCCGCCGCCGTCGCTGATGTACCTGTACCGTCAGCCGAACTTCAGCATCGGCCCCGATGCCGGTGAAAACGACGCCGCGCCGAGCGTCGCGCAGCAGGCCGCGTCGGCGGCCGGCGTCGTCAAGGCGCAGAAGGTGGCCGGCACGTCGGCCGCGCCGCAGCTCGTGCCGCAGGGCGGGATGTTCTGGGACGGCCGCGCCGATACGCTGCAGCAGCAGGCGTTCGGCCCGCTGCTGAATCCGGTCGAGATGGCGAACGCGAGCATCGACGACGTCGCGCACAAGCTCGCGCAGTCGTCGCACCGCGCGCAGCTCGAGCAACTGTTCGGCGCACGCGTGTTCGACAGCCCGCAGCTCGCGGTGTCGGAGGCGATGTTCGCGATCGCGCGCTACCAGGTCGAGGATCCGTCGTTCCATCCGTACAACAGCAAGTACGACCGCTGGCTCGAAGGCCGGGCGCGCCTGTCGCAGGCGGAGTTGCGCGGGCTGCGCCTGTTCAACGATCCGGACAAGGCGAATTGCGCGGGCTGCCACCTGTCGAAACCCGGCAAGGACGGGCTGCCGCCGATGTTCACCGATTACCAGTACGAGGCGCTCGGCGCGCCGCGCAACAAGGAGCTGGCTCAGAACCGCAACCCGGCGTTCTACGATCTCGGTGTGTGCGGGCCGTTCCGCGACGACCTGAAGGACCAGACGCAGTATTGCGCGATGTTCCTCACGCCGACGCTGCGCAACTCGGCGACGCGCCATGTGTTCTTCCACAACGGCGTGTTCCACACGCTCGACCAGGTGATGGCGTTCTACAACGAGCGCAGCATCTCGCCGCAGAAGTTCTACTCGCGCGGCGCGGACGGCAAGGTCGACGAGTACGACGACATTCCGCCGAAATATCGCGCGAACGTCGACGTGACCGATGCACCGTTCGATCGCAAGGCGGGCGACAAACCCGCGATGACGGCGCAGGATATCAAGGATATCGAAGCGTTCCTCGGCACACTGAACGACGAACCGGTCCGGCACTGAGCGCCGCTTGACCGCCGCGCCGCGTCAGCGGCGCGCGCGGATGCACAGGAAGGCCGGCGCCAGCGACAACTCCGCATGGAGCCGTTCCGACGCGGCCTTCATCTCCGGCAGCGGCTTCGGTTCGACGAACCGGTCGAGTTGCCAGCCGCCGTCGGCGAGCGCATTCAGGATGTCGGCGAGTGGCCGTCGCCACGCTTCGACGTAGGGCCTCGGCTCACCGAATCCCGACCAGTGGAAGCCGAAGCGGGACGAGTCGAAATACGTGCCCTCCCCGCGCGTGCGCTCGTCCATCCAGTCGCGCATCGGATGCGCCATCGAGAACACGAGCGTTGCACCCGGCCGCGCGACGCGCCGGAATTCGCGCAGTGTCGACGCGAGATCGCGCACGTAGTCGAGCGCGAGCGAGCACAGCACCTTGTCGACTGCCTGGTCGGGCAGCCAGGCGAGCGGCGCCTCCAGATCGCCTTCCACCACGTCGACCGCGAGGCCCGCGCAGCGCGTCCTCGCGAGCGCGACCATCTCCGGCGTGACATCGAATGCGTGCACGGTCGCGCCGTGGCGCGCGAGGTGTTCGCTGCAGATGCCGGGCCCGCAGCCGGCGTCGAGCACCGTCAGGCCGTCGACGTCGCCGAGCAGCGCCATCGTCGCCGGACGTTCGTAGAGTGCGTTATGCGCCTTGGTCGGCGCGATGTCCGCATAGCGTTGTGCGAAGCTCGCGTACGCGCGGCGGCCGGGGGGATCGTTCGGGTCGGTCATGCGGCATCTGTCTGCGGAATCCGGGAGTGTCGATTCTGCCCGATCGGACGAAGAATGGCGACTCGCGGCCACGCCCCGTCAGGAAAGGCTGTCGAGCAGCCGATACCAGGCCACCCCGGCAGCGATATAGAAGCGCTGCAGCCCGTGAAACGGAATCGGCCGGATCGGCGTGGCGCGGAACGGCAGCGGCAGTTGCGCATCGCCCGACAGGTGCGCGGCCAGATGCTTGCCGAGTGTCGTCGCCATCGCGATGCCGCGGCCGTTGTAGCCGAGCGCGATCGTCACGCCCGGCGCGGGCTCGTGCACGTGCGGCATGAAATCCGCGGTGATCGCGACGCGCCCCGCCCAGCGGTATTCGAACCGGACGCCCGTCAGTTGCGGATACAGCAGCGTCGTTGCGCGCTCGAGATGGCGCCAGTCGCTTGTCGCACGCGGGTCCGCGAACGGGCCGCGGCCGCCCATCAGCAGGCGGCCGGCCGCGTCGCGGCGAAAGTACAGCAGCAGGCGCCGCGCATCCGACGCGACCTCGCCGCCGGCGAGAATGTCGCGGCCGAGCTCCGGCGCGAGCGGCTGCGTCGCGACGATGAAACTGTTCGCGGCGATCACCGACTGGCGCAAGCCCGGCCACAGCCCGTCCGTGTAACCGTTGGTCGCGATCACGACGCGATCCGCCGTCAGCGTCGCACCGCCGGCCGTCGCGATCCGCCAGCGGCCGTCGGCACGCGTCAGCCCGACGGCGCGCGTCAGCCCGTGCACGCCCGCCCCGCTCGCCTGCGCGGCACGCACGAGGCCGCGCGTATAGCTGAGCGGCTGCACGCTGCCTGCGCGGCGATCGATCCAGCCGCCCGCGTACGCGTGCGTGCCGAGCCGCCGCGCGACGTCGTCGCGGCCGAGCACTTCAACCGGTGCACCGCGCGCGGCCCACTGCTGCGCGCGACGCGCGACCGTCTCGAGCATCGCGGTGGTCGGCGCCGGCTGGATCCAGCCGCCACGACGCGCATCGCAGTCGATCGCGTGCCGCGCGATCAGGTCGAACACCGTGTCGGCCGCGCCGCCGGCCACGCAGGCAAGCTGCTCGCCGGCCTCGTCGCCGAACCGGCGGATCAGTTCGTCGGGGTCGTATTTCAGCCCGGGGATCACTTGCCCGCCGTTACGGCCCGACGCACCCCAGCCTGGCTGCGCGCCGTCGATCACGCGCACCTTCACACCGCGTTCGGCGAGGTGGAGCGCAGTCGACAGCCCGGTGAAGCCGGCGCCGACGATCGCCACGTCGCACGATGCGGACGCATCGAGCGCGGGAGTGTCGGGCGCCGGCACGGCCGTCGCCGCCCACAGCGAATCCGGCCACCGGGAGTCGGGCCATGCGGGTACCGCGTTCCTTTCGCTCATGTTCGATCCGGGTTGGCGGCGCCGTCAGACGCCAGCAGACGACGCAGGAAGTCCTGTGTGCGGGGATGCGTCGGCTGCGTGAGCACGTCGCGCGCGGGTCCGCTTTCGCAGATGGTGCCGTCGTGCAGGAAGCACACACGATCCGCCACCTCGCGCGCGAACCCCATCTCGTGCGTGACGACCACCATGGTCATCCCGTCGCGCGCGAGCCCGCGCATCACGCCGAGCACTTCGCCGACGAGTTCGGGGTCGAGCGCCGACGTCGGCTCGTCGAACAGGATCGCCTGCGGCTCCATCGCGAGCGCGCGTGCGATCGCGACGCGCTGCTGCTGGCCGCCCGACAGCTCGGATGGATACGCATTCATCCGGTGCGCGAGCCCGACCTTGTCGAGCAGCGCGCGTGCCTGCTCGCGCGCTTGCGCGGCCGGCACGCGCCGCACGTGCACGGGGCCTTCCATCACATTCTCGAGCGCCGTGCGGTGCGAGAACAGGTTGAAGCGCTGGAACACCATGCCGACTCGCATCCGCAGCTCGTGGATACGCTTCGAATGCGCATCGACCTTCACGCCGTCGATCGTGATCGAGCCTTCGTCGTAGGTCTCGAAGCCGTTGATACAGCGCAGCACGGTCGATTTGCCCGAGCCGGACGGCCCGATCAGGCACACGACTTCGCCCTGCTGCACGTCGAGACTCACGCCCTTCAGCACGGCGTGCTGCTGGAAGCGCTTGTGTATCGAATCGATCCGGATCATGCGCTTCTCCTCAGCGCGAGCCGCTTGCCGAGCCGGTTCACGCCGAACATCAACGGCAGGCCGAGCGCGAGATACAGCAGCGCGACGAGCGTATAGACGCTCATGTTCTGGAACGTCGACGACGCGATCAACTGGCCGGCGCGCGTGATCTCCGCGACCGTGATCGTCGACGCGACGGATGAATCCTTCAGCAGCATCACGAGCGTGTTGCCGTACGGCGGCAGCGCGATGCGGAACGCCTGCGGCAGCACCACGCGCCGCATGATCATCGGGCCGCGCATGCCGATCGCGTGCGCGGCCTCGATCTGGCCGCGGTCGATCGCCTCGATGCCGGCGCGGAAGTTTTCCGCCTGGTAGGCCGAGTACGCGATGCCGAGGCCGAGCACGCCGGCCTGGAACGCCGACAGTTGCACGCCGAGATCGGGCAGCACGAAGTACATGTAGAACAGCTGCACGATGATCGGCAGCCCGCGGATCACGTTGACGATCGTGCTGCCGGCCGTCGACACCGCACGGTTGGGCGACACCTTCAACAGCGCGAGGACCAGCCCGAGCACCGAGCTGAGCACGAACGCGCATGCCGTGATCTCGATCGTGACCACCGCGCCCGTCAACAGGATCGGCAGGAAATCGATCGCGTTCTGAAAAAACATGAGGTCTCCTATGCGATGGCCTGGAGGCACGCCGCGTTGGGTGCCCGCTGGGCGCGGGCAATACCGGTCTGGAAGCGGAGGCCGGCGCTCAGCTCATGTGCCACTTCTGCAGGATCTGCTGCAGCGTGCCGTCGCTTTTCATCTTGCGGATCGCGCCGTTGAGCTGCTCGAGCGTCGCGGTATCGCCCTTGCGCACGATGAAGCAGACCTGCCCCTTCACGACGCTCTGGTATTCGGGCACGAGCCGCACCTGACGGTTGACGCCGTGATCGATCTGGTACGCGACGATCGGCTGGTCGGCGAAGCCGGCCTTGATGCGTCCGAGCGCGACGTCGCGCATGATGTCGGCGATCGAATCGTAGGTCCGGACTTCCTTGAAGATGCCCTTCTTGTTGAGCGCGTCGACGAATGCCGTGCCGACCTGCGCGCCGACCACCTGCCCCTTGAAATCGTCCATCGACGTATAGCGGCCCGGGTCGTCTGCCTTCACGATCAGGCCTTCGCCGAACGAATAAACCGTGTCGGAGAAATCGACGACCTGCTGGCGCGCCGGCGTCTTCAGCATCGCGGCCGAGATGATGTCGATCTTCTGCGTGGTGAGCGACGGGATGAGCGCCGAGAACACGGTCTGCTGCACGTCGACGCGAAAACCGGCCGATTTCCCGGCCGCGGTGATCGCGTCGACCATCATCCCCTGGATCGAATTGCTCTTGACGTCGAGAAACGTGAACGGCACGCCGGTGGCCGTCGCGCCGACCTTCAGCGTCGGCTCGGCCGCGACGGCGCCCGCCGATGCCACGGAAAGGGCGATACAGGTGGCGAAACCGGCGGTCAGTGCGCCGAACCGCTTGATGAACGAAACCATGGTGTCTCCTTCTCGAATAATCCGGTACGCCGGCCAGTCGCCGATCGACATTGCGACGATGACCCGATCTTAAAACGAATCAAAAACATCGCAAATAGATTTTTGCGTATCGATATTCGATACGCTATGATGCGATATAGAATCGATCACGCCCCTCGCTCATGGAAACATCGCCCGATCAGTCAAACGACCTGCTGTTCAACCAGTCGCTGGAGAAAGGGCTGAACGTGCTGCGCGCGTTCAGCGCGAAGCGGCGCACGATGACGCTTGCGGAGGTGGCCGACGCGGCGGGGATGACGAAGAGCTCGGCGCAGCGGATGGTCTATACGCTCGAGAAGCTCGGCTATATCCGCAAGCATCCGGTCACGCGGCGTTACCAGCTCACGCCGCACGTGATGCGGATCGGCTTCAACTACCTCGCGGCCGATACGCTGATCGACGTCGCGAATCCGTTCCTGTCCGAGCTCACGAACCTGACCGGCGAAACCACCAACCTCACCGAGCCGGACGACGACGAGATGGTGTACGTCGCGCGTTTCGTGTCGACGAAGTTCGTGCCGATCCACATGCCGATCGGCAGCCGCATCCCGATGTTCTGCACCGGCAGCGGCCGCGCGTTTCTCAGCGCGCTGCCGCCCGACGATGCACGTGCGCGGCTCGACGGCATGGCGCGCACGCCGCACACGCCGCGCACGGTCACGGCGCTCGACGCGCTCGTCGCGCTGCTCGACAGCGCGCGGCACGAAGGCTATGCCACCAACCAGGAAGAACTGTTCATCGGCGACATGTCGATTGCGGCGCCCGTGCTCGGCAGCCAGGGGCAGCCCGTCGCGGCCGTGCATGTGGTCGCGCCGACGAGCCGCTGGACGTTCGACGACGCGCGCCGCAAGCTCGCGCCGGCCGTGATCGACTGCGCGCGCGGCATCAGCAATTCGATCCGGACGCTCGAATAGCGCCTGCGATCGGGGAACGGCAGCGCCGCTGCATTGCGCAGCGGCGCTTGATCAATACTGCGGCTTCCGCGGATTCTCCGTCCGGTAGGTACTGTTCGGGCGCAATACGAGTTTCTTTGCCGCGGTGTCCAGTTCCTTGCCGTGATACAGGTCAACGCACTTCAGGAAGTCGAACTTCACGTCTGCGACCTCCGATTCGACAACCGGATTCCGGTAATCACGCGCCAGATACTTCGCCACCAGCGCGTGAATGACATCCGGCGCACGCTCCATGTCGTAGTAGGTCCAGTCGCGCAACGCACTGACGCTGCTGCCGATATCCTTGCTCGCGCCGGGCTCCTGCTTGTACGCGGTTGCCAGGCACTCCGCGAGCACCATGTCCTTGAAATTCTGGATGTACGTCCGCGAACCGGCCTCCGGTGACACTCGCGTTGCATCCTTCGCCGACGCCACCGCAGCATGCAGCGCGATGCATGCCAGTACGGCCGCGAGCCAGGCTCCCCTCATGACAGACTCCAGAAGTTCGCACGATCCGTGCGATACAGTGCGCCCGGTTCGTTGAAATAGCAGTGGTCGTAGCACGTATTGCCGTTGAACAGCGTGGCGTGGCCCTGGGCGTCATTCCACCCGGAGACCTCGAACAGCACGATGCCCTGCCGGCCTGCCAATGGACCACCGTTCGACGGCGGGTATTTGACGACCTCTGCCTTCCCCCAGCGCTGTTCGAGAAAGCGGATAAGGTCCCTGACCCGGAAGAAGTATTGTCGATTGTCACCGCCCGATACCGTCTGCCCGGGGACTTTCGGCATCACCATGCCCGCCTCGCCGAGGATATAGCTCATTCTCACCGCGCAGGTGTTGCTCCACCGCTCTGTCGGGCTCGGGTTGTTGACGTTCTTCGCGACGTTCCCGCCGATCACTTTCGCGACGCGCTCGCCAGAATTGGCGGGATCGTAGATGCGTTGGGACGCCGCCCATGCGACGTTAAATGAAGGTCGTTTCACTTTGGCTCCTTGTTGTTGAAATGAATTCGATCGTTGGAAACACATCGGAAAATCGCAACTACGCGTGTCTTCCGAATCCCTTCGAGGCCCTCGAACCCGTGCGTCATGATGCACGAATGGAAATGATTTTGTAGGAATTGCGGCGACGCCAGCACGGCACGTCAATCCTCTCGCGTGACACTTCGTCCTCGTTTTCCCCGATCCCGTTCGCCTTGACTCCGTTCTGCCGATCGGCAACACTTCGCACCTGTCAAGTGTGATCACAGATCGCAGATCAAACCCAGGAGAACCCCGCCGTGGCGCCTCGTATCGTCCCGCCTGCACTGAAAGCCATCGAGCAGGAAACGATGGCCGACAAGGTCTACCAGCAATTGCGCGAAGCGCTGATGAGCGGCCGTTTCGCGCCCGGCCAGGCACTGAGCCTGCGCAGCGTCGCGGAAGCCGTCGGCTCGTCGACGATGCCCGTCCGCGCCGCTCTCACGCGGCTGCGCGCCGAACGCGCGCTGGTCGACGGCCCGAACCGCGCGCTCGTCGTGCCACCGATGACGCTCGACATGCTCGACGAACTGCGCGACGTGCGGATCGCGCTCGAAGGCTGCATCGCCGAGCGTGCATGCACGCGGATGACCGACGCGCAGATCGCCGCCGTGCGCAAGACCTGCGAGACGATGCAGACACATGTCGAGGCCGGCCGTTCGCGCGCTTACCTGCAGAGCAATTTCGCCTTCCACAGCGCGATCTACGCGCATGGCGCGAGCGAAAACACGCTCGCGATCGTCGAGAACCTGTGGATGCGCGTCGGGCCGTTCCTCAACATGGTCGCGCTCGACATCCCGCACATGCGGCGCTCGATGGACGCGCACCGCGCGATCGTCGATGCGCTCGAACGGCGCGACGGCGCGGGCGTGCGGGCCGGCATCGCACTCGACATCGGCGGTGCCGCGCACGATCTCGCCGAGACGCTGCGGGCCGAACAGACACCGCGGACCGTGAACGCGAAGCCGTAGCGACCGCTTGCCGCGATCGCCCGATCGCGCGCGGCCGCATCCGCGCGCCGCATCCGACAACATCAACGATGGAGACAACCCGGCATGACAGCTTCCGACCTGCTGAAACCCTATGACGGCCTGCGCGTTCTCGTGACGGGCGGTGCCTCGGGCATCGGTCTCGAGATCGCCGGCGCGTTCGCGGAGTGCGGCGCGCGCGTGCATGTTTGCGACGCGTCACAAGCCGCGATCGCGGCGCTCGCCGACCGACCACCGCGCGCCGGGGCCAGTGCGATCGGCGCGACGCTGGCGGACGTATCCGATCCGGCCGCCGTCGAACGCGTGTTCGTCGATGTGTCAGCCACGCTCGGCGGCCTCGACGTACTGGTCAACAACGCGGGCATCGCGGGCCCGACCGGCGGCATCGACGAGATTGACCCGGTGCAGTGGGAGCAAACCGTCGCGATCAACCTGAACGCGCAATTCCAGTTCGCGCGCCACGCCGTGCCGCTGCTGCGTGAATCGAAGCACGGCGGCGCGATCATCGCGCTTTCGTCGGTCGCGGGCCGGCTCGGTTACGCGTTCCGTACGCCCTATGCGGCGACCAAGTGGGCCGTGGTCGGCCTCGTGAAGAGTCTTGCGATCGAACTCGGGCCGCTCGGCATCCGTGTGAACGCGATCCAGCCCGGCATCGTGCGTGGCCCACGGATGCGCCGCGTGATCGAGGCGCGCGCGCAGCAGCTCGGCATCGGCTACGACGAAATGGAACAACGCTATCTCGAGAAGATCTCGCTGCGGCGCATGACCGATCCGGCCGAGATCGCCGCGACCGCGCTGTTCCTGTGCTCGCCGGGCGGGCACGGGATCACCGGGCAGGCGATTTCCGTCTGCGGCAACGTCGAAGTGCTCTGACGCCTCCTGCATCGCTCACCGAAAGGAATCCATCCGTGGCAAACGCTCGCAAAGTCATCATCACCTGTGCGCCGACCGGCGCGATCCATACGCCGTCGATGTCGCCCTACCTGCCCGTGACGCCGCACGAGATCGAGACGGCCGCCGTCGCGGCCGCGCAGGCCGGCGCGGCAATCCTGCACCTGCACGCGCGCAACCCGTCGGACGGCAAGCCGACGCAGGATCCGGCCGTGTTCGCGGAATTCCTGCCGCGCATCAAGGCGCAGACCGACGCGGTCATCAACCTCACCTCGGGCGGCAGCCCGCACATGACGGTCGACGAACGCCTGCAGCCCGCGCTGCATTTCAAGCCCGAGGTCGCATCGCTGAACATGGGCTCGATGAACTTCGGGCTGTACCCGATGCTCGAGCGCTTTCGCGAGCTGAAGCATCCGTGGGAACGCGAGCATCTCGAGAAGAGCCGCGACCTCGTGTTCAAGAACACGTTCGCCGACATCGAGACGATCCTCACGCGCTGCGGCGCGAACGGCACGCGTTTCGAATTCGAGTGCTACGACATCTCGCACCTGTACAACCTCGCGCATTTCGTCGACCGCGGGCTCGCGAAGCCGCCGTTCTTCGTGCAGAGCGTGTTCGGCCTGCTCGGCGGGATCGGTGCGCACCCGGAGGACCTGATGCACATGCGCCGCACGGCCGATCGCCTGTTCGGCGGCGACTATGTGTGGTCGATCCTCGGCGCCGGCCGCAACCAGATTCCGCTCGCGACGATCGGCGCCGCGCAAGGCGCGAACGTGCGCGTCGGGCTCGAGGATTCGCTGTGGATCGCGCCGGGCAAGCTCGCGGAATCGAGCGCCGCGCAGGTACTGAAGATGCGGCAGGTGCTCGAAGGCCTGTCGCTGGAGATCGCGACGCCGGCCGAGGCGCGCGCGATGCTCGCACTCAAGGGCGGCGACGCGGTGAATTTCTGATCGCCGGGTAGCGCCCCAACACCAGGACCCGCAAGCGCAGTGACAAGGCGCCGGCCCGAGCCGGCCGGCGCCAGGACGCCTATCATCGCCCCGCTCCGTTCGAGCGCCGCCGGCGCGGCTCCGTCGTCTGCCCATCCGCTGCGCATGTCGCAGCGGCATCTGCCGAACGCGACGCGCCGTGCTTGCCGTGCGCGCCGGTTCGCCTTTACCGGAGTCGTCCGCATGTCCACTCAACACGCTCAGGCCCTGCCTTCCGCCGCCGGCGACGCGAGCGCGTCGCTGAACCGGCTGCTGTTCCGCAAACTCATGCCGCTGCTGATCGCCGCGTACGTGATCAGCTTCCTCGACCGCACCAACATCGCGTTCGCCAAACACTCGATGGGGGTCGATCTCGGCATTTCCTCCGCCGCGTACGGGCTCGGCGCGGGCCTGTTCTTCCTGACCTATGCGCTCTTCGAGATCCCGAGCAACCTGATCATGCATCGTGTCGGCGCGCGCTTCTGGATCACGCGGATCATGATCACGTGGGGCACATTGTCGGTCGCGATGGCGTTCGTCAGCGGCGAAACGTCGTTCTACGTGATGCGCCTGCTGCTCGGCGCCGCCGAAGCGGGCCTGTTCCCCGGCGTTATGTTGTACCTGACGTACTGGTTCGGCCGCGAGGAGCGTGCGCGCGCAACCGGCTTTTTCCTGCTCGGCGTGTGTATCGCAAACATCGTCGGCGGGCCGCTGGCCGGCGCGCTGATCGAACTCGACGGCACGCTCGGCTTCCACGGCTGGCAATGGCTGTTCGTCGTCGAAGGCATTCCGGCGATCCTGCTTGCGTTCGTCGTGTGGACGCGCTTGCCGGATCGCCCAAGCACCGCACCGTGGCTCTCGCCGGAAACCGGCCGCGCGCTCGAGCGCACGCTGGCCGTCGAACAGGATGCGGGCGTCGCCACGCACGGCGATCATGCGTTCGGCGCCGCGCTGCGCGATCCGCAGATCTGGCTCGCGATCTTCGTGTACTTCTGCCACCAGTTGACGATCTACACGGTGATCTTCTTCCTGCCGGGCATCATCGGCGCATCGGGGCGCTTCTCGCCATTCGCGGTCGGGTTGCTGACCGCGCTGCCCTGGCTTGCCGCCGCGTTCGGGGCGGCGACGCTGCCGCGCTTTGCGCGCGAGTCGCGTCATGCACGCCGGATACTGTGCGCGGGGCTGGTCGTGATGGCGGCCGGGATGGTCGGCGCCGCACATACGTCGCCCGTTGCGGGGCTCGCCTGCGTGTGCGTGGCCGCGTCGATGTTCTTCGTCGTGCAGTCGATCGTGTTCACGTTTCCCGCGTCGCGGCTCGCCGGCAGCGCGCTGGCCGGCGGGCTCGGGCTCGTGAATACGTGCGGGTTGCTCGGCGGCTTCGTCGGACCGACTGTCGTCGGCGCGATCGAACAGGCAACCGGCAATGCGAAGAACGGGCTGACGCTGCTTGCGGCTGCGCTCATCGTCGCGGCGTTCGCGAGCCTCGCGTTGCGTCACGGACATGAGCGTTCCGCAGCGCGGTCGCACGGTTGAAGGCCGGCGCGATGCAGGCGTTCAACCCCGCCCGCATCGCGCCTTGCTTCGTCAGAACAGATACATCCCCGCGACGAACACGACGCCCGAGAACAGCAGCGTCGTCACGCAATACCCCATGATGTCGCGCACGCCGAGCCCGGCGATCGCCAGCGCGGGCAGCGCCCAGAACGGCTGCGCCATGTTGGTCCATGCCTCGCCGTACGCGATCGCCATCGCGGCCTTGCCGAGATCGGCGCCGAGCGCCTGCGCGGCCGGCATCACGAACGGGCCCTGCACGACCCAGTGGCCGCCGCCCGACGGCACCGCGAAATTGATCACGGCCGAGCTCAGGAACGCGAGCAACGGGAACGTATGCACGTTCGCGATATCGACGAACCACTTCGTGATCACGCCCGCGAGCCCCGAGTGATCCATCAGCGCCTGGATGCCTGCGTAGAACGGGAACTGGATCATGATCCCGGATGCGCCGCGTGCCGCGCCGGCCACCGCGCGCGCATAGGCCATCGGCGTACGGTGCAGCAGGATGCCGGCCGCGAGGAACGCGAGGTTCACGGTGTCGATGTCGAGCGCGAAACCCTTCTGCACGAAACGCAGCACGAGAAACGCCGCGCACAGCGCCGCGACGAAGACCGACAACACGCGGCTCTCCTCCAGCCGTTCCGCAAACGTCGCGTCGGGCCCGAGCTGGCGCTCGACGCTCGGCGGCTCGGCGAGCAGCGCCGGGTCGACACTGACGACGTCGCCGGGCTTCGGCATCATCATGCGCGCGAGAAACGGCAGCATCACGATCAGCCCGATCGTGATGAACGCGTTGTAGCCGGTGAAGATCGTGTGCGACACGGGAATCAGCCCGATGGTCTTTTCCATCGGATTGCCCTTCGTGGCCGCGACGAGCGGGACCGAACCCGACAGCCCGCCGTGCCAGCTCAGGAAGCCCATGTAGGCGGATGCGACGAGCAACCGGTAATCGCTGCCGGCCACGCGGCGCGCGACTTCGCGCGCGAGCATCGCACCGAGCACGAGGCCGAAGCCCCAGTTGATCGCACAGGCGAGCGCGCCGACGAACGCGACGAGCATCACGCCCTGGCCCGGCGTGCGTGCGGTGCTCGCGAGCGCGACGAGCATGCGCTTGACGGGCGGCGAGCTCGCGAGTGCATGACCCGTGACGAGGATCATCACCATCTGCATCGAGAACGCGAGCAGGTTCCAGAAACCCGAACCCCACATCGTCGTGAGCTGCGCTGGTGTATTCGGCGTGAGGCCGAACGCGAGCGCGAACGTGACGATCGTCAGCAGGATCGCGAAAATCAACGGGTCGGGCAACACGCGGTGAACCACCTGCGTGAAGAAGCGGGAAATGCGCTGAATCAAGTTGTGCTCCTCGTTTCCTGATAGGGACGTCCGCGTGTGTCGTTGTTGGTGGGTACGCGGAAACGCGCGGATTCTTGCACAGAACCGGAGAACGCGCTTTGGAGTGCGCGGCGGCGATCGTGTGGTGGCGCGACCGGGAAAACGGGGACGACAACGGCGACAGGCGACGCGATCGGCGCCGCCTGCGAAGATGACGGATGACCGCGCGTTAGCGGGCTGCCGTCGTAGACATGCTCACTGCCGCAACCGCACTCGCCCGCCCCTCGGCCAGCCGCTGCGCGAACCGGTACGCGACGAGCGACCCTGCCACGGCAAGCAGCATCGGCACGAGGCTGTCGTGATCCGCGCGCGTGAATTCGAGCAGCAGCACGACGGCCGTGATCGGCATCTGCATCGACGCGGCGAGAAACGCAGTCGCGCCGACGAGCGCGCATCCGCCGATCGATGCGCCCGGCCACACGAGGCTCCACAGCCCGCCGAGCACGACGCCGAACAGCGCGCCGTTCGCGAGGCCCGGCGTCAGCAGCCCGCCCTCCGCGCCGGCCCGCAGGCTGCCGGCCTCGATCAGCACCTTCAGCACGAGCAGCGCCGCCGCGAGACCGATCGTCAGCGTGCCGTCGAAGCCCAGCGACGCCGGGCCCTTGCCGTTGCCGAGCAGTTGCGGCAACCACATCGCGAGCACGCCGATCACCGCGAAGTTGACGAACGCGAACACCGGCAGCCGCCAGTCCTTCGGCGCGTTCGCCCGCGCGCGGGTCGTGAGCCGCACGAAGCCGTACGCGGCGAAGCCGAACAGCGGCCCGCAGACGATCGACCATGCGACCAGCGGCGTGCTCAGCGCGAAGGCCGGCACCGTGTACTGGTGTTCGTTACCGAGGCCGATCCACGCGACGGCCGCCGCGATCGCCGACGTCACGACCGCGACGATCAGCGCACGCAGTTCGAACGTGCCGAGCAGCACTTCGAGCACGAAGATCGCACCGCCGAGCGGCACGTTGTAGACGGCCGCAAGGCCCGCACCGGCACCGCACGCGACCATCAGCCGGCAGTCGTCGGGCGTGAGCCCCGCGCGATGCGCAAGCCGCCCGGCGAGCAGCGAGCCAATCTCGCGCGGCGCGACTTCGCGGCCGAGCGGCGAGCCGAGCGCGACGGTCACGATCTGCAGCAGCGCGTGAATCGTCGTGCTGACGAACGGCATCCGCGGATCGGCCGCACGCACCGCGCGGCGAATGCTGACCAGCGGCCGGCCGTACCGGTAAAGCGCCCACCAGCCGCCGCCGGCAACGATCCCGCAGACGATCAGCACCGCGAGCCGGCGCAGCGGATCGGCGCCGGTCACGCCGGTCAGGAAGCTCTCGGTGCCGATCACGTGCGCGACGCTGTAGCCGTACGCGACGTGCTGGATCGCATGCAGCAGCAGCGCGAGCAGCATGCCGCCGAGCCCCGCGCCGACACCGGTCAGGATCGTGACGACGGCCACGCGCGCGAACGGGCTGGCAGGCGGCGGAGAGGATGCGGGAGCGGACGGGAGATCGAGGCGCATGGGGTCGGTGAACGGGGATCGAAAAGACGGCGCGCAACTCGCGCGCCGTCGTCAGGACCGCATCGTAGGCCTGAGCCTCTCATGAGACAAACGTATTTTTCGAATCGACTCATGCGTTTTTAGAATACTTAACGACGGACAGCGGTTGGCCGCGTGATCCGATCGACGAGGATGAATGGCAAGCGTCGATGCACGCACGCGTCGCGCTTCAGGACCAGCCTTCGAACGTCAGGCCGGTTTCGGCAGCCGCTTGCTCGGGCGTCACGTCCCGCACGTGCTGGCCGAACGTCCACACGTGCTGCTCCGGATCGCGTGCGCGATATGTGCGGTCGCCATAGAACTGGTCGGTCGGTTCCTGCAGGATTTCCGCGCCGGCCTGCCGCGCGTGTTCGCAATGCGCGTCGAGGCCGTCGGCAAGCTGCACGTGCACGCTTTGCGTGTTCCTGCCGCCGATCTCCTGCGGGCTCGCGACGAAATCGGCCCAATGGCCGCCGATCATCACGACGCCGCCGCGATGCGTGAGCTCCGCATGCGTGACCTGGCCGTCGGCGGTACGGACGACGATCCCGCGCGCGAATCCGAATGCGCGCTCGAGCCATTCGAGTGCGGCATTCGGATCGCGGTAGTACACGGCGACGCTGATCGGCGGATGGCGGTCGGGCTGGGACATCGTGTGTCTCCGGTCGTGGGCGCGAGCGACTCATTCTCCGCGCGTCGGCCGTGCCGATCAACCGCCGCGCCCCGCCCCGCGCATGTTGCAACGGCACGACGGCCGGCCCGCATCGAACCGATGCCGCCTGCGCGCGATCGCGCAAAAACGGCCGGCGTCGGGCGCGCTCGGCACGTCGTGTCAGTTTTGTGAAGGACTCTTGCCGGATCCGGAAAGGTGCGCTCGCAGCGTCAGGCGGCCTTGAGCACGCGGTGCATTCCTATACTTGCGCCGAACTTTTGACCCCGGTCCCACACGCAGGAGCCTTTCCATGAAAAAAACCTTCATCGCCGGCGCATGCACCGCCGCGCTGTTCACCCCGCTCGCCCACGCTCAAAGCTCGGTCACGCTGTACGGCCTGATCGACGCGGGCATTGCATACACCAACAACGCGGGCGGCGCATCGCTGTGGCGCCTGAGCACCGGCACGATCAACGGCAGCCGCTTCGGCCTGCGCGGCACCGAGGATCTCGGCGGCGGCGTGAAGGCGCTGTTCGTGCTGGAGAACGGCTTCAACGCGAACAACGGCGCGCTCGGCCAGGACGGCAAGCTGTTCGGCCGCCATGCGTATGTCGGCCTGAGCGGCAATGGCTACGGCACGCTGACGCTCGGCCGCCAGTACGACACAATGGTCGACTTCGTCGCGCCGCTGTCCGCGACGGCCGGCGACTTCGGCGATGCGGGCTTCGCGCATCCGTTCGACAACGACAACCTGAACCATTCGCTGCGCATCAACAACGCGGTCAAGTACACGAGCGACACGGTCGCAGGCTTCAAGGCCGGCGCGATGTACGCGTTCTCCAACTCGACGAACTTCAGCGCCAACCGCGCATACAGCGTCGCGGCGAGCTACACGAACGGCCCGTTGAAGCTGGCCGGCGCGTACCTGCAGATGAACGGCACGAAGGGCTCGACGAGCGCCAGCCCCGGCGCGACCGATTCGGCCGAGGCGAAGAGCGTGAACCAGGGCGGCTGGTCGATCGGCTCGGACCGCATGCGCACGTACGGCGGCGGCATCAGCTACGTGTTCGGCCCGGCGACCGTCGGCTTCGTCTATACGCGCTCGCAGTACGACAACACGGGTTCGTTCGGTTCGAGCGGCCAGATCGCGTTCAACAACTACGACGTGAACGTGCGCTATGCGGTGACGCCGGCGGTCAGCCTCGGCGCGGCCTACGTGTACACGGACGCCAGCGTGTCGAACCCCGACAGCAAGCACGGCACCGATCCGAAGTGGCACCAGGTCGACCTGCAGGCCGTGTACAAGCTGTCGCGCCGCACCGACGTGTACGCGGAGGCGATGTACCAGCATGCGTCGGGACGCGGCTATCAGGCGTTCATCAACGGGTCGGGTGGCGCGTCGAGCACACCGAACCAGATCGTCGGCGCGATCGGCATGCGCACGCGGTTCTGATTCGCGTGGCGCAGCGTCGCCCGTCGGCTATGAACCCGCGTTCGCAGGCGGGTTCGTTCACCGCAGTCGTTGCGCCAATGTTGTTCCATCTGGAAGGCAGCCTGCCTGGAATCGGGGTTTTTACGCGCGCGGGCGCTGCGTAGACTGCCATCGAAGGTCAGGGTCACGCATCGCGCGTCGACCCGGCCACCTACCCCGTACCCAGGAGAACCTCGTGAAATCGCTCGTCGTTACCGCCGCCGCTGCCGTCCTGCTTGCCGCACCGGCCCTGTCGTTCGCCCAGTCGGCGAAGTCGCCCGTCACGCGCGCGCAGGTGCTGCAGGAGCTGATCGATCTCGAGTCGGTGGGCTTCAACCCGGCGCGCGGTGAAGTCGGCAACTATCCGGAGGACATCATGGCGGCACAGGAACGACTTCAGACGAAGCGTCTCGCGGAGCAGAAAGCCGCGCAGGCCGCCTACGGCCCGGCCGGCGAGCCGGCCACCGAATCGGGCGCGGCGGCGAAGCCCGCGCTTTGATGACGTGACGAAGCGCCCCGCCCGCATCAATGATGTGCCGGGAGCGAGGCGCGAGTCGCTGTTACCTAAAGAAGAAACCGGCAACGCGCCGACGTGCGTCAGGCGGCCTGCGGTTCGCGGTCGATCGCGCTCAGCATCTCGACGTCGCGCGCGATCATCCCCGGCACCTGCGCCCGCAGCATCTCGACCCAGGTCCGCACCTTCGCGTCGACGAAGCGGCGCGACGGATACAGCGCATACACGTTCATCTTCTGCAGGATATGCGCGGGCAGCACGCGCACGAGCGTGCCGTCGTGCAGCGCGTCGATCGCCGAGTACAGCGGCAGCATGCCGATCCCGATGCCGTCGCGGATCGCGAGTGCGAGCGATTCGGCCGTATTGGTCTGGACCGGCCCGGCGACATGGATCTGCTCGACGCCTTCGGGCCCTTCGAGCACCCACTCGTGCGTCGGGAACGCCGGCGTGCTAAGCGTCAGGCACGCATGCGCGGCGAGATCCTGCGGACGGGCCGGCACGCCGTGCCGTTTCAGATAGTCGGGCGACGCACACAGGATGCTGAACGTCGAGCCGAGCAGGTGCGACACGAGTTCCGAATCGGGCAGCGACGACGCGGTCACGACGGCCATGTCGCTCGTGCCGTCGAACAGATCGGGCATGCGCTGCGACAGCGACAGCTCGATCGACACGTCCGGGAACTGCGCGTGATAGCGCGTCAGCGCGGGCAACACATAGTGATGACCGACACTCGCGAAGCTGTGCATGCGCAGTACGCCGGCCGGGCGCTCGTGCGCGCAGCTTGCCTCTTCTTCCGCGCGGTCGACGTCGGCGAGGATCTGGCGGCAGCGCCGCAGATAACTTTCGCCGGCCGACGTGAGCGCGAGGCGGCGCGTCGAGCGATTCATCAGACGGGTGCGCAGGCGCGCCTCGAGCTCCGACACCGCACGCGACATCGCGCCCGTCGTCGAATTCAGCGATTGCGCGGCGGCGGTGAAGCTGCCCGTCTCGACGACGCGCGTAAACACCCGCATGTTTTGTAGCGTATCCATTCCTGTGAGCAACCTGTAGCGGAGCCGCTATTTTCCTCCACGGGATGCGACAGATTGTTACGCCGGCTGCAACTATCGTTTCCCCGCAACTGCGTTAATGCGCGGGCGCCGCACTCCTACAATCGGCGCCTCACCAGTCGAACGGACCCGTTCGGACAGGCCGCGGCACCGTGCCCGGCGACGTACGGGCCCCCTCTTTTCATGAAGCCACAACCTGCGATCGAGCGACCTTCCATCGAACCGGCACGATGGAGGACATGGCTCGATCCGCTCGGCGACGCGGCGCGCGACTGGGCCGCCAGCGACGGGCTGATCTGGCTGCACCTCGCGAAAACCGTGCTTGCTGCGCTGCTGGCGATGGGCATCGCGATGCGTCTCGAGATGTCGCAGCCGCGCACGGCGATGACGACCGTGTTCGTGCTGATGCAACCGCTGTCGGGGATGGTGTTCGCGAAGAGCTTCTACCGCGTGCTCGGCACGGCGGCCGGCCTCGTCGCCGCGCTTGCGCTCGGCGGGCTGTTCGCGCAGCAGCCCGAGCTGTACATGGCAGGCCTCACGCTGTGGATCGGCGGCTGCATCGCGCTCGCGGTGCGCAACCGCCACTTCCGCTGGTACGGGTTCGTGCTCGCCGGCTACACGGCGGCGCTGATCGGCCTGCCGGCGGTGATGACGCCGCAGACGCTGTTTCAGTCCGCGCTCACGCGCGCCGCGGAAGTCGCGCTGGGCATCGCATGCTCGGGCGCGGTCAGCGCGCTGATTCTGCCGCTCAGTTCCGCGAAGGCGCTGATGCGCTCGCTGAGCGCGCGCCATGCGACGTTCGCGGCCTTCACGGCCGGCGCGCTCGCGGGCGACGTCGCACGCGGCGATTTCGAGCGGCGCTTCGCCGATTTCGTCGACGATATCGTCGGCTTCGAGGCCAACCGCGCATTCGCGTCGTTCGAGGATCCACATATCCGCGCGCGCAGCCGCCGGCTTGCGCGGCTGAACAGCGAGTTCATGAATGCATGTACACGGCTGCATGCGCTGCACCAGCTGGTCAAGCGCCTGCGCGCGAATGGCTCGGACGCGGTGCTCGTCGCGCTCGCGCCGCACGTCGACGCGCTCGCGCTGCGGTTCGCCGCGCTGCGCGACGAGCGGCAGCGCGGCAACGCGCCGGCCACTGGCGCGCTGCTCGACCTGCGCCGCTTTCACAGCGCGCTGCCGAAGGCCGCGCGCGCGTCGCGGCGGAACCTCGAGGACCATGCGGCCGGCGGGCTACTCGATTTCGATACCGCGATCGAACTGCTGTACCGCTTCATTGGCGAATATCTCGGCTACGCCGACACCTACGCGTCGCTCGACCAGGACGATCACGCGTTCGAACGCTCGGTCACGCATTACGCGGTGAAGACCAATTCGTTCTTCGTCGGCTTCGCGTTCCTGCGCACCGTCGTCGCCGTCGGTGCGATGAGCGCGTTCTGGATCGCGTCGGAGTGGCCTAGCGGCTCGCTCGCGGTGATCGCCACCGCGATCGCGTGCGCGCTCAGCTCGACGTCGCCGCGCGCACCGAAGTTCGTCGCGCAGATGGGCGTCGGCGCGGCATTCGCGACCGCCGTCGGTTACCTGTTCCTGTGCTACGTGTATCCGAACATCGACGGCTTCCCGCTGCTGTGCGCGACACTCGCGCCGGTGCTCGGCCTTGGCGCGTTTCTCGCGATGCGGCCGGGCCTGTCCGGCTACGGGATCGGCTTCGCGGTGTTCTTCTGCCTGCTCGCGGGCCCCGACAACGCAATCGCGTATACGCCCGAGGTGCTGATCAACAACGGGCTGGCGATCGTCGTCGCGATGCTCGCGTGCTCGCTCGTGTTCGCGGTCGTGTTTCCCACCCACATGCCGTGGCTCACGGGCCGGATCGCGCACGACCTGCGCCGCCAGGTCACGCTTGCATGCGAAGGCGCGCCGGACGGCCTCGCGCAACGCTTCCAGTCGAGCACGCACGACCTGATGGCGCAGTTGCGCATGCTGCTCGTGCGGCGCACGCGGCAGCATCGCGACGCGTTGCGCTGGATGCTGTCGACGCTCGAGGTCGGCCACGCGGTCATCGACCTGCGCGACGAACTGCACGCGTTCTGCGCATCGAAGCCGCCGCAGACACTGCGCTGGACCGGTTCGATCGATGCGGTGCTGGACGAACTGCCGCGCTTCTTCGACGATCCGACGCCCGGCCATCACGCGCGCACGCTGAAGTCGGTGAATCTTGCGATCCGCGCGGCGCAGCACACGCTGCAGGCGTGGTACGCGGTGCCCGACGCGCGCCGCAGCATGCAGCGGATCGTCGGCTGCCTGCACTTCATGCGCAGCGCGCTGCTGGACAAGGACGCGCCGTTCAACCGGCACCGGCACTGAACATCGGTGCGTGCGCAACGGGATCCTTGTTCCGATTGGAAATAAGCTCTACAGCCGCGGTGATTAATCTTTAAGCAGTGCGAGCCTATAGTTTCCTCACTGCCAGCGAGACTGGCATCCACCCAGGAGAAACCAAAATGAAGCCGCTGCACCTCGCCCTCGTTGCCCTGTCGCTCACCGCTGCTGTCGCCCACGCGCAGCCGGCACCGGAAGACGTCGCACAGCAACAGGCGAACCGCGCCGAAGCCGTCAAGGCTGCAGGCCGCGTCGATCGTGCGCAATCGAAGCAGGAAGACCCGAACGCCTGTGTCGGCCCCGTCAGCTTCTGCAACATCTACTTCGGCAGCTGAGCATGACGCCGCGTCGTCACGGCCAGGTCCGCATCGCCCGCATCGACTCCGCGGGCGGGCGGCGTGCCGGTCGATCGCCGCATCGCCGCCCCGCCTCACGCCGCTTCATTTGAAACGGCGCTTGCCGTTTCAGGCGCCGCGCCCCGGCCGCCAGCCCACTTCCCGCAACGCGTCCAGCAAGCGCGCCGGCCCGAGCCCTTCGACCCGCGCACCGCGCGACTCGACGTCGCCGCCCGCGACCAGCGCATTCACGATCGCTTCCTCCACCGCTTCCGCCGCCGCGACGAACAGCGCGGAAATATGGTCGTTGTTGACCATCTTCACGCCGGTGGTCGGTGAGCCCTTGCTGCCGTAGTTCGCCGCTGGCAGGCCGTCATTACCCGTTGCGAACGCAAGGAAGATGTCGCCGCTCGAATCCTCCGTGCCGCCGCCGACGCGCGCAAGCCCGACGCTTGCACGCTGCGCGAGACGCGTGCACTGGTGCGGCAGCAGCGGCGCATCGGTCGCGATCGTGACGACGATCGAACCCATGCCGGCCTCGCCTGCCGCATCGGGCGCGCGGAATGGCGAATGCACGTGCCGCAGCACTTCGCCGACCGGGTAGCCGGCCACGCGCAGCATCTCGCGCACGCCGTAGTTCGCCTGCACGAGCGCGCCGACGGTCCAGCCGCCCGCGTCGGCCGCGACCACGCGCGACGCGGTGCCGATGCCGCCCTTGAACTCGTGGCAGATCATGCCGGTGCCACCGCCCACGCCGCCTTCGGCCACCGGCCCCGACTGCGCGGCGGCCAGCGCGCGCTGCACGTGCGCGGCGTTCACGTGCTGCCCCCAGATGTCGTTCAGCAGCCCGTCGTAGGTTTCCATCACGACCGGCATGCACCAGTACACGCGGCCGGCCGCCGCTTCACGCTCGTTCGCGACGAGCGCGTCGCGCACCGCGCCGACGCTGTGCGTGTTCGTATAGGCGATCGGCGTCGTCAGCAGGCCCGCCTCGCGAATCCATTCGAGCCCCGTCGCGTCGCCGTTGCCGTTCAGCACGTGCACGCCCGCGAAGCACGGCGAATCGTGCGCGGCGCCCGCGCGCGGCTCGATGACGGTGACGCCGGTGCGAATCGATGCGTCGCCGTTCTCGACGTTCAGCGTGCAATGTCCGACCCGCACGCCCGGTACGTCCGTGATCGCGTTGAAGCGGCCCGGTGTGCCGAGTCCGATGCGGATGCCGAGATCCCTCGTGCGCATGATGCAATTCCTCCAGTCTTTCAATGGTTCGGTGTTTCGGTGTTGCTCGGTGTCGATCCTTCGTTCAGAGCGCGCGGAATGCTTCGCTGTGACGCGCCCAAACGACATACATCACGAGCGCGGCGACCAGCAGCCCCGCGATGATGATCAGGTCGGTCGGCTTCGTCGCCGTCGCCAGTGTCGTGTAGAGCGTGTACGCGGCGCCCGCCACCGCGACGAGCGGCGTCACGGGCCACAGCGGCATCCGGTAATGATGTTCGACGTCGCGGCGCACGAACCGACTCGCGAGCGCGGCCAGCCCGACGACCAGATAGATCAGCAGCAGCAGGTCGACCGTGAACGCAGTCAGCTCGTCCAGGCTCGACACGAACACGAGCCCCGCCGACGGCACCGCGAGCGCGATCGTCGCGAGCCACGGCGATTCCAGGCGCGGATGGATCGTCGAGAATGCACGGTTGCAGGTGCGCGACCAGAGCGCGTGCCGGCCGCTGCTGTACAGCAGGCGGCCCATCGTGATCACGATCGCGATGATCGCGTTGAACACCGACAGGAAGATCCCGGCGCTGACCACGCGCGACACGGCCGGGTTGCTGAGCGAACGCACGACATAACCGATCGGGTCGGCACTCTTCGTGAGTTCGGTCAGCGAAGGCGCACCGAGCACGATCGCGGTGAGCGGCACCAGTTCGACGACGAGGATCACGAGCAGCGAATAGATCACGGCCTTCGCGACGTTGCGGTTGCCGCCGCGCAGGTCTTCGGCAAGATAGGCGGCGGAGCCGAAGCCGTTGTAGCAGAAGATCGCCGTGCCGATCGCGGGCACGATCGCTGCGAGCGTCGCCGGGACGAGCGCGTTGCCGCTCGCGACGACCGGCGCGATCAACACGTCGGCGCCGCGATGCAGCGCGCCGAAACCGAGCCCCGCGATCAGCATCAGCACGCCGATCTCCACGACGAGGAACGCGCCGGTGATCCACGCGTTGGTCTTGATGTTCAGCATGCCGAGCAGGTAGCTGAGCAGCACGATCGTCAACGCGACCGACTGGTTGCTGAAGTGCGTGCCGAGCGCGTTGTTCAGGTAAGGCGCGGCACCGCTCGCGAGCACGGCCGGGATGAACACGCTGACGGACAGCACCGTGATGAAGGTCAGGTAGCCCGGCAGCGTGCCGAACACGCGCTTGGCCATCACGTACTCACCGCCCGCGCTGCGGTGCGCGGCGCTGAGCTCCGCATAGCAGAGTGCGAACGCGAGCGCGAGCACGCCGCCGAGCAGGAACGACAGCACCGCGCCGCTGCCGGCCTGCTGGATCGCAAACGGCGCGATCACGAAGATCGAGCTTGCGGGCGTCACGCCCGACACGGTGATCATCACCGCATCGCGCACGCTGAGCGTCTGCGACAGCGCGCGCGGCGCGTCTTCCGTTGCAGGCGCCGCTTGCAGCGTGCCCGTCGATTCCGACATCATCGCCATTTCGTTCTCCTGTGCTGCACTTTTTTGAACGCCCATACTCGGGCCCGACTGATTGCGTGGCAGTCTAGGAAGCCAATTTCAGGACCGCTATTCCCCCTTCGTGTTACGCCTTTCCGGTGGTGGTATGGATCGTCTCTTTTCCGAAATCGCGATGCACCAGGCGCTTGGCCGTGCAATCGATCATCTCGGCCAACCGCGTTTCTGGCGGTTCCTGGTGCTGCTGCTCAATGAAATGGCGCCGTTCGACAATGCGCTCGCGACCGCGGTCGGCCGCGACGGCGTGCCGGTCGTGCTCGACGAATACGACACGGGCGGCACCGACACCGCATCGCCGGTGCCGCTTTACCTGAACGGGTTATATCTGCTCGACCCGTTCCTGCAGGCCGCGCACGACGGGCTCGCCGACGGCTGTTACCGGCTCGAGGAAGTCGCGCCCGACCTGTTCCGGCAGAGCGAGTATTTCCTCAGCTACTTCCGCGATGCGGTCGGCGACGACGAGATCCAGATCCTGGTGCGGCCGAACCCCGACACGCTGCTGTCGCTGTCGCTTGGCGCGGCCGCGCGCTTCGACGTCGAGCCGCTCGGCAAGCTGACGGCCGCGATGCCGTGGGTGCTCGCGACCATCCGGCAGCACTGGCGGCTGGTGGGCGACACCGCGCGCGTGACGCCCGACGCCGATCTCGGTGTGCGCGTCGAGCAGGCGCTGGCACGCTTCGGCGCGGGCGTGCTGACCGATCGCGAGATGTCGATCGCGAGAATGGTGCTGCGCGGCAATTCGTCGAAGGCGATTGCGGAGCGGCTCGCGATTTCACCGGAAACGGTGAAGGTGCACCGGCGGCATCTTTACGCGAAGCTTGGTATCTCGTCACAGCCCGAGCTGTTTTCGCGATTCATCCAGGCGCTCGGGGAAGACGCGGCGGGATGAGCGCATCGACACATCGATAAAGACGGATGGCAGCGGGCGCGGATTCGTGCAATATCCGTGAATCGCCGCATGCCGTGGTCATCCGTCGAAGCACATACGGGTGTTCCGTCGACAACGAGACTGCCCCGAAACAGGAATCCCGATTCATGTCGCTCATTCCGCTCGTCGGACTTGGCTGGTTGTTTTTGTGTGCCATCAGCGCCGCATCGATCGTGCTCGTGCCACCGCTGCTGCTGGTCGCCTGCCTGATGGGAAAAGATGTCTGGTCGATCCTGACGCGCGGCCGGCTGCAGTTCGCGTTCCTCGCCTACCTGGGTTCCGCGCCGGTGCCGGCGGTCTTCACGTTCCTCCTGGAAGCCGGTGCCGCGGCCGGGAGTGCCGGCGGCGTTGCGCCCGACAGCCTGGCCGCGTGGAACGAACGGTGTTTTTTCATTTTCGTGGGTGCGGCAGCGCTGAGCGGCCTGCTGTTGCTGCTGCGGCCGAAAGACAGGCAAGCGGCAAACGTCGAGCCGTCACAGTCTGCGCCATAGCCGGCGCGCGAACGCCGCGCCATGCCGCCCGCCCGGTGTTCGGGCAGGGGCACGGTCATGCGCAGCGCCCTGCTACCGCCACTTCGTGCCAAGTTGCGCGAGCCCGGCGTTCCGGAGATCGTCCGGCAGCATCACCACGCGGAACTCGCAGTCTGCATTCAACATCAGGAACCACGGCTCCGCGAGCGCCGGGATCTGCGACGGGTCATCCAGATTGACGATCACGACCGCCCCGCGCCCGCCGTTCTGCTCCGTGAAATACACAGCCTCCGGCTTGACCGCTTCGAGTATTCGCGAGATCACGTCGCCGACGCTGCCGTCGCGCACCAGCGTGTTGAACGGCTCGTGAGGGATTCGTATGTTGAGAAGCATGCGCATGACCATCCTCCTTGGGCTCCGCCCGGCTTGGGCCCTTCAAGCATAGGTGCTGCGCGACGCCGCGCCAGTGGCGCCGCAAGCAGTTGCCGGCACGCATTCACATTCCGACGATTCGATGACACCGCGTCGCGCGAACGGCCATCGCCCGCGCGATGCAGGCCGGGTCGAATCGTCCGCTCATGCCCCATCACGCGGAGACCGTATCGGCCGTCAGCCCCGTCGGCGCGATCGCCAGATGCAACGCCCGCTCCGGCCGCAGCGTCACGTTCAGCACCTCGCGCGGCGGCGTCATGCCGGGCGGCACCGACAACACATAACGCTGCAGGATCATTGCGGCCACAACCGTCATCTCCGTCATCGCCAGATGCTGCCCGAGGCACACGCGCGGGCCGGTGCCGAACGGCATGTACGCACCGCGCGGCAGTGCCGGCGCATCGTCGGCGAAGCGCTCCGGACGAAACGCATCGGGCTCCGGAAACCATCGCGGATCGCGCTGCATCAGTTGCAGCGGCAGCATGAACAGCGTGCGCGCGGGAAACTGCCATGCGCCCAGCGTGATCGGCCGCGCGGCGCGCCGGCTGATCAGGATCGGCGCGGACGGATACAGCCGCAGCGTTTCGTCGAGCGTCTGCGTCAGGTAGCGCAACGAAGCGCGCGTCTCGGCGGATGGCGCACGACCGCCCAGCACGCGGGACACCTCGTCGCGCGCGGCGGCCTGCATCGCCGGGTTCGTGGCCATGCACCATGCCCACCAGGTCAGCGCGCCGGCCGTCGTCTCGTGGCCGGCCAGGAACGCGGTCACGCATTCGTCGTGCACGGCCTGCAGCGGCCATTTCCGCGCATCCGTCCGATGCAGCCGCAACAGGCGCGACAGCAGATCGTCGGGCCACGTATGCTCGGGCCGGTCGAGGCGCGCATGCAGTTGCCGGTCGATCAGTTCGTTCAGCACCGCCATCGCCCGCACCTTGGCGCGCTTCCACGGCACCCAGTCCGGCGCGCTTGCCGGCACGTAGAACGCCGCATTGGCCGCCGCGCTCACCACGCGCACCGCCTCCTCGGCCGCACGCGCATCGTCGCCGATCGTTTCGGAGAACATCGTGCGCATGATCACGTCCATCGCCAGCGACGTCAGCGCGCTTTCGATCGGCCAGTCCGGATCGCGTGCGGGCCACTGCGCGAGTGCATGACCGGCCGTCGCCGCGATCGCCGGAACGAACGCCTGAACCGGCTTCGGCATGAAGTTCGGTTGCAGCGCATGCCGCTTGTCGCGCCACGCATCGCCCTCGGCGACCAGCACGCTGTGGCCGTGCACCTGCCCGAATACGCGGATGGCCCGCTCCCAGCGCCCGAGCGCGTCGTGATGCGTGACCAGCAGTTCGCGCACGAGCGCCGGATCGGTCACGACCACGGCGTGCTCGGGCCACACGCGCAAGTGCACGACGTCGCCGTACGCACGCTGCCAGCCGGCCAGCGTGCCGATCAGGTCGCGCGACATCGCACGCAGCAGCCCCCACCCCGTCAGGCCGGCGTGCGGCCCCGGCGGCCATACGCCGGGCGGGTGAAGCACGGGCGCCGGCGCAGCGGTGCCCGCATGGAATGGACATTGGGAAGAGGTTCGTGTGTTCATGCGACGGATTGTCCACAGCGGCGAGCCGGCGGTCTTGAACGCAAACGACATCGACACGCATCTTGCCGGTCCCTATACTCCGGCGTCATGTTCTCCGGACCGCCATCGATCCCGCTGTCATGCCCCGATCCGCTTGCGCGCGCGCCCCGTGTCGCGAGCGGCGGGCGGTCGCCGCATGCGCGGCTGCATCCCGCACCGGCCGCGCTGCAGGGCGCGGTGGTCGCGATCGTCCTGTACGACACGCGCGGCTTCGCATTGAGCGACACGCAGCGGCTCTCGCACTTTCCGGCCACGCCGCTCGTCTGCGTATCGTGGTACCGCGATCTCGACGCCGGCTTCGTCGAACGCACGGCCGACGGCCCGCAATGGCGCCCGTTCGGCGCGGCGGCGACGCTGTCGGGCAGCCATTCGGCTCCCACCGTTGCGTGGGCGCCGACGGGCGGGCTGATCGGCATGATCTGTTTCACCGCCGATGCGGCGCGGACGCTGTTCGGCATCGCGCTGCCGGACATCCACGACCGCGTTGTCGACGCGCATGTGTGCCTCGGCCACGACTGGCACCCGCTGCTCGATGCGCTGATCGGCGCGGATCGCGACACCGACGTGCTGGCTGCGATCGATCGCCATCTCGCGCCGCGCTGGCAAGCGCTGCGGCCCGCGACGCCGCTGTCGTCGCTGCGCAACGCGGGCCGCAGCTGGGTCGAGCGCCTCGCGCTGCAGGCGCGCGAATGGCGCGGCACGCACAGCCCGCGTCAGGTCGAACGGCGCATCAAGACCTACAGCGGCCGATCGCTGCGCGAATGGCAGGCGCTCGTCAGGACCGAAAGTGCGTTTTTCGCGGCACGCGACCGGTTCGAAGCCGGCACCGCGTTCAACTGGGCCACGCTGGCGCTGGACGAAGGATTCGCCGACCAGGCGCACCTGAGCCGTGAGGTCAAGCGCATCACGGGCTTCTCGCCGAGCGAATTCACGCAACGCTTCATCGACGACGAATCGTTCTGGATGTATCGGCTGTGGGTGTGACACGGCGGCGGCCGGGTTCCGAAGCGTCGTCCTGACCTTCATCGATAGTCGAAGCGAACGCGGATCGGCACTGCGCCTGCCGTCTCGCTGAACCTGCCCCGCCGTTACTTGCATTACTCACCCCGGTTGCCCGTTTCGACCCGCGCGGGCATGATGGGCGCGAACCATCCGCCTGCCTGCCGTTCGTTGCCCATCCGGCTTCCCACGTCACTTCGCCCATGTCACTACGCGCATTCAGAACGCTGGTCGCGATCGCCCGATACCGGACCTTCGCGCGCGCCGGCGAAGCCATCGGGCTCACGCAATCGGCGGTGAGCCTGCAGATCAAGACGCTCGAAAACGAATACAACGTGCAGTTGTTCGACCGTTCGCGCCGGCAGCCGGTGCTGACCGAGGCCGGCAACATCCTGCTCGCGCAGGCCGAGCAGGTGCTCGCGATGGTCGACCGGATTCCCGATGCGTTGAGCGACGAGAAGAAGCTCGTCGGCCGCCTGCGGATCGGCGCGATCCAGACCGCGCTGTCCGGCCCGCTGCCCGACGCGCTGCTCGCGTTGCGTGACGCGCATCCGTCGCTGCGCGTGCACGTGTCGGCCGGCATGTCGGCCGAGCTGGCGAACCGCGTCGCAGCCGGCGAACTCGATGCGGCGATCACGACGCGCCCCGTGCGCCCGCATCCGGCCGAACTGACATGGACCACGCTGTACGAGGATCGCTTCTGGCTGCTGGCACCGCCCGAATATGCGGAACGCGACACGGGCACGCTGCTCGACGCGCTGCCGTTCATCCGCTTCGACGCGCAGGCCTGGGCCGGCCGCATGATCGCCGCCGAACTGCGCCGCATCGGCGTGCGCGTACGCGAAGAGATGGTGCTGGACAGCGCGGAAACGATCGCGCGCATGGTGGCGCGCGGGCTCGGCGCGGCGATCGTCGCGCTCCCGGACGCGACGCTCGCACGCCTGCCACCCGTCACGCGCTTGCCGTTCGGCCAGCCGCAGATGGGGCGCGCGGTCGTGCTGCTCGAACATCAGTCGCGTCCGGCCGAGCGTTTCGCGCGTGCACTGGCCGCCGAAGTCACCGCGTCATCGATGAGAATTTCTCATTGAACACCCGATAATTAACAATTATTCCTGTTGCTTGCGCGTGTTAACTTGGCGGCATCGTCACTCTTTCGATTGCGTGTCGCCATGTTGCCCGCCGGATGGATTCCCGCCTCGATTCGCCACACCGCCTGCCGTCCGCTCCGCGCGTTCCGCCCGGCCCGCGTGAAGGTGCGCCAATGATCGGCCCGATCCTGCTCGCGCTGGCGCCGGTCGCGCTGCTGGTCGCGTTCGGCCACGGCCTGCGCCGCACGGGCTTCATCGCCGAAGCGTTCTGGCCGCAGGCCGAGCGGCTTTGCTACTACGTGCTGCTGCCCGCGCTGTTCGCGGACGGCCTCGCGAACGCGCGACTGCAATCGTTGCCCGTTTTACCGCTCGCGGCAGCGCTGGTCGGTTCGACCGCGCTCGCCGCGGCGCTTCTTCTGCTGGTCCGCCGGTTCGTCCGGGTCGACGGCGCCGGCTTCACGTCGGTGTTCCAGGGCGCCGTGCGCTTCAACAACTATGTCGGCACCGCGCTGGCGGCCGGGCTGTTCGGCGCGCAAGGCATCGCGCTCGCGGCCGTGTGCGTCGCGGCGATCGTCCCGACCGTCAACCTGATGTGCGTGCTGGTCTTCGCGCGCTACGGCGACACGCGACTCGGTGCGGCGGCGCTCGCGCGTCAGATCCTGTCGAATCCGCTGGTCGTCGCATGCGCGCTCGGGATCGCGATGCAGGCCGGCGGCGTCGCGTTCCCGGCTGCCGTCGAGCCGGCCGTGCGCGCGCTCGGCACCGCATCGATGCCGCTCGGCCTGCTGTGCGTGGGCGCCGCGCTGAAATTCGATGCGGCCCGCGCGTGGCTGCAGCCGGTCTGTGTCGCGTCGGCATTCAAGTTCCTGGCGATGCCGCTCATCACGCTCGCGGCCGGCCGCATGTTCGGGCTCGGCGATGCGGCACTGACGGTCGCGCTGCTGTTCCAGGCGCTGCCGACGTCGTCGGCGTCGTACATCATGGCGCGCCAGCTCGGCGGTGACGCACCGCTGATGGCCGGCATCACCGCGTTCCAGACGATCGCGGCAGCGCTCGCGATGCCGGTCGTGCTGACGGCGCTCGCGTCCGCGCCCGCGTTTCGCTGACGGCGCCGCACCGGCACCCGACCACCTATCCCCTGAATCAGCCTGCAGGCCAGCCAGCGCGCGGTCCGGCATCGTCAGCTGCGCGCGGTCGCGCACGCGTTGCCGCAGGCGCCTTTCGAGAAAACCCGTCACATGAACACTCCCGCCCCACCCGCCGGCATCGTCGCCACCCGACCGAATGCGGCCATCTACTTGAAGCTCACGCTCGTCGCGCTGTTCTGGGGCGGCACGTTCATCGCGGGCCGGATCCTGGCTGCCACGATGTCCGCGACCTCGGCGGCCACCGGCCGCTTCGCGATCGCCGCGCTGCTGCTAGTCGTGCTGACGTGGAAGATCGAAGGCGGGCTGCCGAAGCTGAACGGCCGCCAGATCATCACGACCTTCGGACTCGGCGCGACCGGCATCTTCCTGTACAACGTGTGCTTTTTCGCGGCGCTCGCGCGGATGCCGGCCGGTCGCACCGCGCTGTTCGTCGCGCTGAATCCGGTCGCCACCGCCGTGCTGCTGTCGGTCGTCGTGCGCGAACGCCTGTCGCTGTCGCGCTGGGCCGGCATCGCCGTCGCGCTGTTCGGCGCGCTGATCGTGATCAGCCGCGGCGAATTGCTGCGCGTGCTGACCGATCTCGGCAACACGTTCGGCGCCGGCGAACGCTACATGCTGTGCGCGGTATTGAGCTGGGCCGCCTATACCGTGATCGGCCGGCGCGCGCTCGACGGGCTGTCGCCGCTGACGGCCACGACGTATGCGGCGCTGTGGGGGCTTGGATTGCTTCTCGTCGCGCACCTGTTCGGCTCGCACGCGAGCAGCGGCACGCCGCTGACGTGGCAGGCCGTCGCGTCGATGATCTACCTCGGCGCCATCGGCACGGTGGTCGCGTTCGTCTGGTACTCGCAGGGAATTCGCGAACTCGGGCCGGCCCGCGCCGCCGTGTTCACCAATCTGGTGCCGGTGTTCGGCGTGCTGCTGTCGGTCGCGCTGCTCGGCGAACCGCTGTCGCCGTCGATGCTGGCCGGCGGCGCACTCGTGATCGCGGGCGTCGCGCTGACCAATCGCGCGCGGCGCTGACGCGTTGATCTGCGCGCCGGCCGGGCTCGGGGACAGATGCCGAATCCGGAATCGCGACGGCCTTCGCTGCGCCGTTGCGCGACACCTGCACCCGGCCGATACGCACCCCGTTCTACTCGCAGCCCTGCAAAAAACCGCCTATCGTGAAGGTAGCGCCCCGTTTGCCGCCATCCGACCCTGCGTCGCTCGCGCCGGCGGCGACGGCACCGCGTTCCGGCACCATTCATCGCGATCCTGGCGCACGCTCGCCCGTGCGCGCGACCGCGGCCGCCCACCGGACTACCAGGAGGCACACATGAAAGCCGTGTTGTTCGTCAGTTCCGCCCTGCTTGTCATTGCATCTGCTTCAGCCTCGGCCCAAGGTTCAATCACGAAAGTCGAAAACGGCGCGCTCGTCGCCGCGAACGGAATGACCGTCTACGTATTCGACAAGGACAAGGCCAACGCCGGCACCAGCGCCTGCTCGGGCCAGTGCGAATCGTTCTGGCCGCCGTACAAGGCCAGCGCGACCGACGTTCCGGCCGGGCCCTACACGATCGTCAAGCGCGACGACGGCAGCCCGCAATGGGCGTACAAGGGCAAGCCGCTGTACTTCTTCTCGAAGGACATGAAACAGGGCGACCGCAACGGCGACAACTTCAAGGACATGTGGCACGTGGCCACGCCGTAAGCGCTGTTCCGCCGACTTCCGCGCAATCGGCGCGGACGTAAAAAAGCCCGCCCGGATCGTCGATCGGGGCGGGCCTTTGCACCTTTACGCCAGCCGTGTTGCAGCCGAAATACGCGTCAGCGGTTCGACGGGAAGCTGAACACCGTCCCTTCGCGCACGCCGGCCGACGGCCAGCGCTGCGTGATCGTCTTGCGCTTCGTGTAGAAGCGCACGGCGTCCGGGCCGTACGCGTGCAGGTCGCCGAACAGCGAACGCTTCCAGCCGCCGAACGAGTGGTACGCGACCGGCACCGGCAGCGGCACGTTGATGCCGACCATGCCGATCTGGATGTTGTCGCTGAAGTAACGCGCGGCCTCGCCGTCGCGCGTGAACAGGCACGTGCCGTTGCCGTATTCGTGCGCGTCGATCAGCGCCATCGCCTCGTCGAGCGACTTCAGCCGGATCACGCCGAGCACGGGCCCGAAGATCTCGTGCTGATAGATCGGCATGCCGGGCTTCACGTTGTCGAACAGGCACGGGCCGAGGTAGTAACCGCCGTCGTGGCCGTCGACCTTCACGCCGCGGCCATCGACGACGAGCGTCGCGCCCGCCGCCACACCCGCCTCGACGAAACCCGTCACCTTCTCGAAATGCTGCTGCGTGACGAGCGGGCCCATGTCGACGCCCGCGCCGTTGCCGGGGCCGACCTTCATCTTCTCGATCTCGGCCTTCAGGCCCGCGACGACCTTGTCGCCCGTCTCGTCGCCGATCGCGACGACCAGCGGAATCGCCATGCAGCGCTCGCCGCACGATCCGTATGCGGCGCCCATCAGCGCGTTCACCGCGTTGCCGATGTCGGCGTCCGGCATCACGACCGCGAAGTTCTTCGCACCGCCGAGCGCCTGCACGCGCTTGCCGTGCGCGCAACCGGTCGAGTAGATGTATTCGGCGATCGGCGTCGAGCCGACGAAGCTCACGGCCTTCACGCGCGAATCGGTCAGGATCGTGTCGACCGCTTCCTTGTCGCCGTTCACGACGTTCAGCACGCCCGGCGGCAGGCCGGCCTCGACCGCGAGTTCGGCCATGCGCAGCGTCGACGACGGCGTGCGCTCGGACGGCTTCAGCACGAACGTGTTGCCGCACGCGACCGCCATCGGCCACATCCACAGCGGCACCATCACCGGGAAGTTGAACGGCGTGATGCCGGCCACGACGCCGAGCGCCTGGAATTCGCTCCACGAATCGATCGCGGGGCCGACGTTCTTGCTGTGCTCGCCCTTCAGCAGCTCGGGTACGTAGGTCGCGTATTCGACGTTCTCGATCCCGCGCTGCAGTTCGCCCATCGCATCGGCGAGCACCTTGCCGTGCTCGGCCGTGATCAGCGCGCACAGCTCGTCGGCGTGCTCCTCGAGCAGCGTCTTGAAGCGGCTCATCACGCGTGCGCGCTTCAGCGGCGGCGTGTTGCGCCACGCCGGGAACGCGGCCTGCGCGGACGCGATCGCGGCTTCGACGGTCAGCTTGTCGGCGAGCGCGACGCTCTTGTCCGATTCGCCGGTGGCCGGGTCGAACACCGGCTGGACGCGGCTGCCACCGTCGACGCGCTTGCCGTCGATCAGGTGGCCGAGGGTGGAAGTCACATTGCTGTCGTGTTTCATCGTTCAGGCTCTTTCGTGAATTCGGTTGTCGCTTGGGGCGAGCCGCGGCTCAGTCCACTTCGTTCAGTGCGTCGGACAGCGCGTTGATCAGGTTGTCGATCTCGCGCTTCTCGGCGATGAACGGCGGCGCGAGCTGGATCGTGTCGCCGCCGTAGCGCACGTAGAAGCCCTTCGCCCAGCAGCGCATCGCGATCTCGTACGGGCGCCGCGCCGGTTCGCCCGGCAGCGCCGCGATCGTCAGGCCGGCCGCGAGGCCGTAGTTGCGGATGTCCGTGATGTGACGCTGGCCTTTCAGGCCATGCACGTCCGCCTCGAAATGCGGCGCGAGCTCGCGCACGCGGCCCACCGCGTCTTCCTTCACCAGCAGGTCGAGCGCCGCGACGCCGGCCGCGCACGCGACCGGATGCGCCGAATACGTGTAGCCGTGCGGGAACTCGAGCATGTACTCGGGGCCGCCTGCCGCCATGAACGTGTCGTAGATTTCCTTGGTCGCGATCACGCCGCCGAGCGGCTGCACGCCGTTCGTCACCTGCTTCGCGAAGTTCATGATGTCCGGCGTCACGCCGAACGCGTCGGCGCCCGTCATCGCGCCGGCACGGCCGAAGCCCGTGATGACTTCGTCGAAGATCAGCAGGATGTCGTGCGCGGTACAGATGTCGCGCAGGCGCTTCAGATAACCCTTCGGCGGCACGACCACGCCGGCCGAGCCGGAGAACGGCTCGACGATCACGGCCGCGATGTTCGATGCATCGTGCAGCGCGATCAGCTCGAGCAGGCGGTCGGCCAGCTCGGCGCCGTGCTCGGGCATCCCGCGCGAGAACTTGTTTTCGGCGAGCTGCGTGTGCGGCAGGAAATCGGCGTCGAGGCCCTGGCCGAACAGCTTGCGGTTCGGCCCGATGCCGCCGACCGAGATGCCGCCGAAGTTCACGCCGTGGTAGCCCTTCTCGCGGCCGATCAGGCGCGTCTTCGTGCCCTTGCCCTTCGCGCGCCAGTAGGCGCGGGCCAGCTTCAGCGACGTGTCGGCCGCTTCCGAACCCGAACCCGTGAAGAACACGTAGTCGAGGCCGGCCGGCGTCAGGTCCTTGATCTTGTTCGCGAGCTCGAACGACTTCGGATGACCGAACTGGAACGCCGGCGCGTAGTCGAGCTGCGCGACCTGGCGGCTCACGGCTTCGACGATTTCCGTGCGGCCGTGACCGAGGCCCGTGCACCAGAGGCCCGACAGGCCGTCGAAGATCTTGCGGCCTTCGCCATCCGTGTAATACGCGCCCTGACCCGACACGATCATGCGCGGGTCGGCCTTGAACTGGCGGTTGGCCGTGAACGGCATCCAGTGCGCGTCGAGCCATGCGGCGTCGGTGCGGATGGTCGTGTCGTCCTGCTGCGCGGCGGTGGTGATGTCGGTCATGTCGGTCGGCGCGGCGCGCCCCTCCTTCTTGTGATGATGTTGCGCATTGTCGGGAGGCCAATTAGTCTCTTCAATATCGCAATATCAATGTTCACTTGCGCAATTATGCAATCAAAGCAACCGAAGAGCCGCGCGCTGCTCGGGCAGCTCAGCGACATGGATCTCCGCCTGCTGCGGGTCTTCAAGGGCGTCGTGCAGTGCGGCGGGATGGCGGCGGCCGAACTGGAACTGAATATCGGCATCTCGACGATCAGCCGGCACGTGAAGGATCTGGAGACGCGCCTCGGCCTCGTGCTGTGCCGGCGCGGCCGCGCGGGCTTCACGCTGACGCCCGAGGGGCAGACGGTGTACGAGGAGACGTTGCGACTGCTCGCGTCGATGGAGGCATTTCGCAGCAGGATCGACGGCATTCACGACCGGATGGGCGGAGAACTGCACATCGCGGTGTTCGACAAGACGGCCACCAACGAGAACGCGCGCCTCGGCGACGCGATCCGCCAGTTCGCCGACGAGGCGCCGGATGTCACGCTGAACCTGCACGTCGCGTCGATCAACGAGGTCGAGCGCGGGATCATCGACGGCAGCTACCAGGTCGGGATCATTCCCGCGCACCGCAATTCGGGCAGCCTCGTGTATTCGGAACTGTTCGACGAACGGATGCTGCTGTACTGCGGCCGCCAGCATCCGCTCTACGACGCGCCGCACGGCAAGCTCACGTGGACGACGATCCGCAACCACGCGTTCGCGGGGCTCGGTTTCCATTCGCCGAACATGGAACTGAGCCATCGCGCGAAGCTCACGCGCAGCGCGACCGCGTCGGACCAGGAGTCGATCGCGACGCTGATCCTGTCCGGTCGTTATCTCGGCTTCCTGCCCGACCATTACGCGGAAAGTTTCGAAACCAAGGGGCTGATGCAGCCGATCGCGCCGCACCGGTTCAATTACCGGTGCCGGTTCGTGAGCCTGCTGCGGCGTTCGCCGCGGCCGTCGCGGGCCGCGCTGCTGTTCCAGTCGTGCCTGGAAGCCGCGCATGCGGCGGCTCGGCCGGCGGCGTAGGCGGCGCACGCGGGGAATCTGGTTCCCTGCGGTGCGCCTTTTTGCATCTCGCAAGCGGAACACTCGGCTGGACGATCGGCTGGCCCTGCGTACGCGCGCCGACCTCGAATATGAAACGGGCTGGGCCGGGTGCGCCCCCGCCCTGTTACATCACGCGCGTTCGCCCTGGTCGGCCGCGCCGCCTGCGCGCAGCCTGGCCCGGCTGCGCTTCACGAAATGCGTCGCGACGAGCGCAGCCGCAAAGCCGGACGCCGCGCCGACGCCGAGCGCCCAGCGCGGGCCGAGATGGTTCGCGACCCAGCCCGCCACCGGCGCGCCGATCGGCGTGCCGCCGAGCGCGACCGCGAGGCGCAGCGCCATCACGCGGCCGCGCATCGCCGGCTCGGTGGATAGCTGCATCAGGCTGTTGGTCGAGTTCATGAAGGTGATCGCGGCGATCCCGGTCAGCACGAGCGCGGCGGCGAACAGCCAGTAGCTCGGCGCCAGCGCGGCGAGCGTGCAGCCGAGCCCGAACAGCGCCGCGCCGAACCACAGATGCCGGAACCGCGGTTGTTCGCGGCGCGCCGCGAGCAGCGCGCCCGTCACGGTGCCGACCGCCATCATCGACGACAGGACGCCGAAGCCGCGCGCATCGACGTGGAACACGCTGGCCGCCATCGTCGAGATGAACAGCTGGAAATTGAGCCCGAACGTGCCGATCAGGAACAGCATCACGAGGATCGCCTTCAGGTCGTCGCGTCGCCACACATAACGGAACCCGTCGAGCAGCCCGCTGCGCGCGCGGCCCGCCCGCACATTCGCGCGCAGTTCGTCCTCCCGGAGCAGCGACAGCGACGCCAGCACCGCGAAAAAGCTTAGCCCGTTGGCGAGGAACGCCCAGCCGGTACCGATCGACGCGATCAGGAACCCTGCCGCCGCCGGGCCGATCATCCGCGCCGCGTTGAACGACGTCGAATTGAGCGCGACCGCGTTCGCCAGCTCGCGGTCGCCGACCAGTTCCGCGACGAAGGTCTGCCGCACGGGCGCGTCGAACGCCGCTGCGCAACCGAACAGGAACGCGAAGATGTACACATGCTCGAGCTGCACGACACCGGTGACCGTCAGCGCGCCGAGCACCAGCGCCAGCACACCCATCAGCCCCTGCGTCACCATCAGCAGCTTGCGCTGGTCGAAGCGGTCGGCCGCATAGCCGGTCCACGGTAACAGCAGGAGCTGCGGCCCGAACTGCAGCGCCATCACCGTACCGACCGCCGATGCGTCGTGATGCGTGAGCTGCGTGAGCACGAGCCAGTCCTGCGCGGTGCGCTGGATCCACGTGCCGATGTTCGATACCAGCGCGCCGATCGCCCACACGCGATAGTTGAAACTCCGAAGCGAACGGAACACGCCTGCCGCCGGCACGCTCATGGCCGCTCCCGTTCCGGATCGTTGCCGCCGTGCAGCGCGCCGAAGCGTCGTGCCAGGAACAGGCCGAGCGCAAGCATGCCCAGGCCGAGCGCGGCCGCGTCGGCCGTCGCGTTCAGGTCGAACTCGCCGACCCGGCGGACCAGCGCATAGCCGATCACGAGATTGACCATGCCCCACACGACATTGACGGTGGACGACGACAGCCCGCGGCCGGGCGGATTCGCGAACGGCGTCTGGAACGCCTCGCCGCGCAGCCCGCTGACGAGATGCGGCACGGCGTTCGCGAGGAACGCGCCGCCGAAGAAGTACGACACGAGATGCAGCAGGTTCATGTTCTGGCTTTCCTCCCGCCGGGCGGGTCGATGGGGTTACGGGCGCGCCGCTTCCTGGAATTCCGCGAGCCGCTGCAACAGCTTCACCGCCGACGCGAGTTCGGCCTGTTCCCGCGCCGACAACTGCGCGTGCAGCGCGCGGAACAGCCAGTCGTCCTTGGCCGCGCGGTTGGCCTGCAGCACCTTGCGGAAACCGGGCGTGAGCGCGATCAGCGTCTGCCGGCCGTCGGTCGGATCGGGCGCACCGCTGACGGCGCCCATCGTTTCCAGCGCCGCCACCGTCACGCGCATCGACTGCGGGCGCACGCTTTCGGCGCGGGCAAGCGCCGACACGGTCGCGGGACCGTCGCGGTCGAGTCGCAGCAACACCGATCTCTGGGAAGACGTGAGGTCATTCGGGCGGGTCTGCTCCCGCATCCGCCGTATCAGCTTGCCGACCGAGATGCGGAGTTCGCCGGCGAGACCGGCCAGGGGGAGCGTTTCGGGGGACGAGGATGGCGTGTTCATGACGCGATGATAGTCCATATACAGTCAAACTGTACAGTTTGACTGTATATATCGACACGCAACCGATACGCGTCTGCAGCGGCTCGAGAATCGGAGACGAACGCGAAATGTCGCGTTCGGCCGCGCGATCCGGCTCTGCGATAATGCGGGCTCCCCATTTCCGCACTACCGCCCGCCATGACGCAGCCTTCCGCCCCGCTCGCCACCGACCTGCCGCCGATCTCGTGCCTGCCCGGCGACGCGCTGCCGTGGCTACCGATGAGCGCCGACCTGCCGGGGCTGGCGATCAAGTACCTGCATATCAACGCGGCCGAGGACACGCTGACCGCGCTGCTGAAGATGCCGGCCGGCGGCACGCTGCCGCGCCACCGCCACGACGGCGAGGTGTTCGTCCATACGCTGCAGGGCGCGTGGCGCTACCGCGAATACGACTGGGTCGCGCACGCCGGCTCGACGGTGCTCGAACCGGCCGGCTCGGTGCATACGCCGGAAACGCTCGGCGCGCCGGGCGAGGACGTGATCACGCTCAACGTGATGCGCGGCGATCTCGTGCTGCTCGACGACGACGGCCGCGAAACCGCGCGCGAGAATTGCCGTGTCGCGCTGCTGCGCCAGCGCAAGCATGCGCGCATGGCGCCGGACGACGCCGTGGCGTTCGTGACGCGCTGACGTCAGGCGCGATCGAATTCCGCGATCGGGGCATGCGCGCCCGGCGTCGAAAAACCGGGGCCGCGCCGCATCGCCGAACGGGCTTAGACAGCGGACCGCCGGATCAACTGGCGCAGCGATAGCGCGTGCAGCAGGATCGAGGTCGGCACCACGAACGCCGGGGTCAACACATCCGGATAAACGCCGGCACCGATGCTCGGCACATTCGGAACTATCAGCTGGAACCGTCCGGGCGACGTGATCATGCCCAACGTGATCGCGATGGCAAAATCCGCGAGGCCGAAGAGGTTCCACATGATCGCCGCCTTCCGACCCTCGGCCGTGCCGGTCGCGACGGCGATTGCCGCCGGCACGGCGAACACGCCGGTCAGCACGTCGCCGATTCCGGCCGGCAACGCAAACACGCCCGGCATCCCGCCATGCAGCCACGCGGCGAGCGCCCAACCGCCGAATACGCGGTAAAGCTGAAGCGCGACGAGCCACGTCGCCGGCATCGCATCGAGCACCTGCCCGACCCGCCTCGACAACAGCAACAATGGCGCGCCGATCAGCACCGGCAGAACGATCGCCAACGGCAGCAAAGGCGGCGCGTCCGGCGCGCCCGCGCGGAACGTGCCGTCGATGGCCGCGCTCCACGCGACAGCGAACCAAAGCGTGTACGGAATCATGACCGCAAGCCAGGTCGTGCTGCGTTGGCCCGGCGTCAGGCCGGTGCGTTCGAGGCCGAGCCATAACCCGATCGCGACGACCGCATGGACCGTCAGTTGGTGCGCGGTAGCCGGAACGCCGCTCGCCGGGATGGCCGGCTGCCAGTAGATCAGGCCGAGCCACACAACCGTCAGCGGTACGATCCAGAGCAGGCCGCGCCAGGCAGCGCGCGACGGAACGATACCGGCAGGAAAAGGAGCGGTTGTCATCAGCGGGCCTCCACGCGGCTCGGGGTATGCGCGGCGTCGGCCTCGAACACCGCGGTGAGAATGCCGACCCGGCCTTCGACGAGATTGCGTCCCAGGTTCGCGAACAGTTGCGCGAAATCCGGCCCCAGCACGATGCCGAGATTCGGCGACGGCGGCGGCCCGGACGCGCGCCGTTGGGCGATCCACGCTTTGGCGGCCTCCGTGTCGTCTTGCCAGGTCAGCGTGCGGAAACCGGCTGCCTCGATGGCCTCGCGTGTTGCATCGGCCGTCATCAGAAAGCTCGTGGCCGGGGTTCGCGCCCACGGAACGGGATAGTGCAGTTCGCTGCCGTTGGCGACGACGTCGTAGGTCGCGAATTTGCCGTCGGGCTTCAGCACGCGCCGGATCTCGCGGTAAAGCCGTGCACGATCGGCGATGTTCATCGCCACATGCTGCAGCAACACGACATCGAAACGGCCGTCGTCGAACGGAAGATCCAGCGCGCTGGCGGTACGAAACGACACCTGCCCGCTCTGCCCGGTGCGCTGCGCGAGATACCGCGCGGCATCCACGAACGGCTCGCTGAGGTCGATGCCCGTCACCCGGCAGCCACGGGTTGCAGCCAGCACGCGAGCCGGCCCGCCGATGCCCGAACCGACGTCCAGCACCGTCGTGTCGGCCGTGATCCCGACCAGTTCGGCAAGCTCGTCGGTGGCAGCCAGCCCGCGGGTGTGAAACTGGTCGAGGGCGTCCAGTTGCCGTGGTGTGAACAGTTGATCCTCCGGTCCAAGCGCCGTGAGTGCGGCTTTCAGCCGCTCGGTCAGGCCGGTCGCGCGATAGTGTTCGCGCACGCCATCCAGTGCATCGTTCACGGTGAGTGCCTCCATGGTTTCGAGCAGATCGTTTCGGGCTTGCGTACCGAGATCGGCGCGATGCCTCGTCTGCATGTGCAGGTGTACCATGGCCGCTGGCGAGCGACTATTCATCACAATGTTGATGGGCCATGAAGCAGAACTTCACAGTCAGGCAAGGCGCGCTCGACGGCGTGGAAGCTTTCCTCAGCGTTGCCCGGCATCGCAGTTTTCGCCGCGCGGCCGCCGAACTCGGCGTGACGCCGTCGGCCGTCAGTCAGGCCGTGCGTGTGCTTGAAGAGCGCATTGGCGCCGCACTCTTCATCCGCACCACGCGCAGTGTCGGCCTGACCGAAGCCGGCGAACGATTTCTGTCGCGTGCCAAACCTGCGTTCGAAGAACTCGTCGCCGCTAGCGAGGTCGCCCGCGATCTCGGCCAGAGGCCCACCGGACTGTTGCGCCTTTCGGTGCCGCGCGCGGTGGTGCCGATCCTGCTGGAACCGCTGATTGCCTCCTTCTGCCGCGCATATCCCGAGATCGAAGTCGAGATTGCCGCGAACGAAGCGCTGGTCGATCTCGCGGCGGAAGGATTCGACGCCGGCATCCGCCTGGGCCAGTTCGTCGACGCCGACATGGTCGCGGTGCCGTTGACGCCTCCGTTCCGTCTCGCCATCGTCGGCAGTCCGACCTACTTCGCAGGCCGCAGCCGTCCTGAACGCGTGGACGATCTGCGCGAACATGCATGCTTGCGATGGCGGAGATCCAGCGGTGCGATCGCGCCGTGGTCATTCAACGACGACAACGATCGCGAGATCGAGGTCGCCGTATCGGGCCCGTTTATCGCGCATGATTTTCCTACCCTGCTGGGTGCGGCAGTCGAAGGTCTGGGCCTTGCGCAGCTACCTGAGCCGATGGTCTCGGAAGCGCTGAAAGCGGGGACCCTGGTGCACGTGCTGGAGCCGTTTGCGCCGGTGAGGCCGGGCGTGTTTCTCTACTATCCGGGCCGCCGGCAGATCATGCCGAAGCTGCGCGCGTTCATCGATCACGTGAAGGACCACCCGCCAGGTCCCGGCAAAGTCGCGGCGCATCTTGCACCGGGGCGCGCAGGACCGAGGAAAAACGGATGATGGTTTCTTGAATGATCGCTATGCGCGATCAGATGTCACGCGTGCGCGGGATGACAACCGCCTGGCCGTGCAGTGTGCCGTCGGCGTCGAGTAGTTGCCACAGCGTGGCTTCCTCGATCATGAAGCGCTGGCCGGACTTGGTGACCCGCACGCCCTTGTAGCCCGCCTCGTAGCCGAGCCGCTGTACGCGTGCGAGGAATTGCTCCCGCTCCTCGCGATTCGGGGCCTCGGCTGAAAGTCGGGACGGCAGTCGGGTGATTTCATCCCAGCTATACCCAAACCGGCGCTGCGCGGCCTTGTTGCCGTAAATAAAGAGCGGGTCAGGATCGGTGTTGTGCGCGAGTACCGCGAACGGCGCACGCTCATAGAGCCATTCGGTAGCTTCGACCACGGGCATGGCCTGAGGCACCAGGGGGCGGCCAAGCAGCTGGGCATAGCTGTCGGCAAGGAGCTGATAGAAGGCTGGATTGCTGTGGAGTGGGATCATCTGAGACATCTCGACGGAGATCGTGGGGGCCGTCTGCGCGACTGTGGTGGTGCTCACGATACCGCATCTGCAGGCCAAGGTTCCTTGTTTCCCCGGCGTCCAGCGGCGGCAGAGAGCGGTGATTGGTCAATCGGCCGGAAAATGGTGCGAAGCGGGCATTCCACTGTCCGAGGTATGCAAGCGGTCATGGAGCGCTCGTGGTCGGTAGCCGTCGGCCACGAGCGGCGCTTCCCGACCCAGTTCAGTCACTCAGTTTTACCCGAACCGGCCATTCAAGTATCCGTCCGACGCCACGTCCATTGGTATCTTTCGACTAGTCTCGCAGCAGCAGAAAGCGCCTTCTCGCGCCAAAATTCTTCGGCTGCTTCGATGCGAAGATCTTCGCGTTCGAGCGCATCAGTCGCCCAGTGCAATCGGACGTCGCCGACGGGAAGATCGTCGGTATCCGACGCGACTGCACGAAACAGCAGAAACTCCGGTTCGCCTTCGACCTTTGTCCAATAAGCCAATGGAAGCATGGCCCGCGCCGTTTCAATGACGCCAAGACGACCCTCAAGCAAGTCCAGCGCTCTTGCGCGAATCTTTCGACAATTCTTGCGCCAAAGCGCTTCGTTTGTGATTCCCGCAGGAATCTGCATCTCTTGGTCCATCACTTGAGCACTTCATCGGGCTGAAACGACATTGTCGATGATCTGAACGGTGACGTCGAACGACCGAATCTGGCCGACATCGGGCAGACGTTCAGCAGAGGAGCGGGCCCAACTCAACCATGTCTGCGTCTTCCAGGGCGAAAGTGAGATTTTGCTTTGGGCACAGTTCCGCATCCCCTCGGATTACGTGGATGTCGACCAATTGGTTCACGCCGCTAAGCGCGTCGACGTAGCGAAAATATTTGTCGCCGAACTTTTCGTCCGCATCCTCCGCGTCGACGTGAGGTGAAATCCGGACGCTGAAGCGAGATTCGTACTGTGCGATGGCGTCGCCGAGAGTCAGAGCATCGACCTTCAGGGCCAAGTCCGTATGCGGGCATGGGCTGCCAGTGTATGTATAGCGCGAATTTTTTGGACCAAACACAAGAGGCATCTGCGTTCCTTTTTCGCTCGAAATAATGAACGCGATATCCCTTGACCAGTCCCGGATCGCGATCCGACATCAATTGTCGACAAAGTACCCGTCAATGTCGAGCGTCCGAAAGTGGCCGAATCCAGCCGGCAACAGCCCCCCCCACCCAAGCCGCCCCGATTCATCCACCTGCCCCTGCCTTTGGCGACCACCGCCCTAACGACCTCCCCGGTCGCCCGTGCGCGCATCGCGACGCATCGCCTGCGGCGGCACACCGAACCCGCGCACGAACGCCTCGCGCATATGCCGGCGATCGCGAAAACCGTTCTCCTTCGCGATCACGTCCAGCGGATGGCGGCTCTGTTCGATCATCAGCCGCGCCGATTCGAGCCGCAACCGCTCGATCGCCTTAGCAGGCGACTGCCCCGTTTCGAGCGTAAACACGCGGCTGAACTGCCGCGGGCTCAGATGAACCGCCTCGGCCAGGTCCTCGACCGTCAGCGCGCGGCCGAGGTTCTGCCGCGCGTAGTTCAGCGCGTTCTGGATGCGGTCGGATTTCGGCGCGAGCTCCAGCATTTCCGAATGCTGCGACTGGCCGCCGGCCCGCCGCTGGTGCATCACGAGCTTGTGCGCGACCGAGCGCGCGGCCTCGGCGCCGAGATCCTTTTCCACCATCGCGAGCGCGAGGTCGAGGCCGGCCGTCATCCCGGCCGACGTCCAGATCGGACCGTCGACGATGTAGATCCGGTCTTCCTCGACGCGAATCTCCGGATAGTGCCGCTGCATGTCACGACCATACGCCCAGTGCGTCGTCGCGCGGCGCTGCGCGAGCAGCCCGGCCTCCGCCAGCACGAACGCGCCCGTGCAGATGCCGGCGACCCGCCGCGCGCGCACGTTCGCGCGGCGCAGGAACGCGACGACGCCGGCCGGCGCCGGAGCAGCGACCGGATCGTTGACGCCCGCGACGATCCACGTATCGACGTCGAGCCGGCCGCGCAGCGCGCGCGTGGCGACCGACAGCCCGAGCGACGAGCGCACGTCGCCGCCTTCGACCGAATAGTTGTCCATCACGTAGAACGGCTCGCCCGCGCCCATGTTCGCGTACTCGAACACCGACTGCGCGGCGAGCGCCATGATCTGGAAGCCGTCGCTGATCAGAAAACCGATTCGGTGCATGTGTGTTCTCCAGTCCCGGGCGGGTCGGTCGGCCCGATGTCCTGAATCATACCTATCTACGTCATTTGTGTCGTGGCGATCCGAGGCCAGAATGCATTCACGCCATCCGGCTAACTTCATCGAAACGGAGCACATCATGACGCAAACGCATCGCGGTACCGCCCTCATTACCGGCGCCTCGTCGGGCATCGGCGCCCTCTACGCTGACCGGCTCGCGCGCCGCGGCTACGACCTGATCCTGGTCGCGCGCAACCGCGACCGGCTGGCCGCCCTCGCCGAGCGCATCACGAACGACACGCAGCGCAGCGTCGAGATCGTCGACGCGGACCTCAACGACCGCACGGCGCTCGCCGCCGTCGAGGCGAAGCTGAAGCAGGACGCGAGCATCACGCTGCTCGTGAACAACGCGGGTGTGGGCACGCATGCGCCGCTGCTCGACAGCGACGTCGACGCGATGACGCGGATGATCGACCTGAACGTGACCGCGCTCACGCGCCTCACCTATGCGGCGGTGCCCGGCTTCGTCGCCCGTGGCCGCGGCGCGGTGATCAACATCTCGTCGATCGTCGCGATCTCGCCGGAAACGCTGAACGGCGTGTACGGCGGCAGCAAGGCGTTCGTGCTCGCGTTCAGCCAGTCGCTGCATCACGAACTCGCCGACAAGGGCGTGCAGGTGCAGGCCGTGCTGCCCGGCGCCACCGCCACCGAGTTCTGGCAGACGGCCGGCCTGCCGGTCGAACACCTGCCGAAGGAAATCGTGATGCCGGCGGCCGACCTGGTCGACGCGGCGCTGGTCGGCTTCGATCGCGGCGAACTCGTGACGATCCCGTCGCTGCACGCGGGCGACGAATGGGAGGCGTACGAGACCGCGCGCCGCACGATGGCGCCGCACCTGTCGACCGATACGCCGGCACTGCGCTACGCGCCGGCGCGCTGATCGCACCGGAAAACCGGCTGATCGACGGCGGCACGCGCGTCGATCACCGGATCGTGCCGCCGGACGACGCGACACGCGGCGAATCGGCCGGCAGTCGTCCGGTGTTCGGCGGCACGTTTCCGGGCACGCGCCGATCGCTTCATTCGTCTGCGGGAAGGCGCCGGCGACGCATGCCGGCCTGCCGCCCGCGGGCCGGGAACGCGGGCCGGATTATTTCCCGGCCGGCGCAAATAGGTCACACAAAAAGCCGATTCCGGTTCGCTTGCCATGCATTCCGCGCAACAGTAAGCTCTACGATTGCAGTTTCCAGAGCAGTCTCATTCGACCGGCGTTCGTCCGATCGCAAGAGCAATCGTCAATCGTACCGTTGCGGAATTCGACCATGCGGTTCCGTATGTTCATTACCGAGACCGGCGACGCGCCGGCCTCCGCGCGCGGTTCGGCCGACAGTCAACCGGCGCCGCCCCCCGAACTGGAGACCATCTGCCGCGTCGCGCGTGCCCATTTCGGCACGGCAGGCGCATTCGTGGCGCGCGCCGAAGCCGATACGCAACGCGTGCTGGCGGCCGACGGCACGTTGCCCGGCCCACTTCCCGCCGACTTTTTCCCGTCACACGTCGAACGCGATCCGTCTGCCGACCGACGATACGTCGTGCACCGCGCGAACGGTAACCTGCAAAACGACGACAGCCCGCCTCACGCGCCGCAGATCGTCGCGGCGTGCGAGCTGGCTGCTCCCGATGGCACCGCACTCGGCACGCTGTGCATCACCCACGACGCCCGCCTGACGCTCGATGCGGCGCAATGCGCGGTGCTGCACGACCTCGCCACGCTGGCCGAACGCGCGCTCGCTCGCGCCATCGAGGAAGCCGCGTTGCGCGATCGGCTCGGCCGCGTCGAGGAGCACAGCAGGCTGACAACGCTCGCGCTGACCGAAAGCGGCACCGGCGTGTGGGATCGCAACGTGGAAACCGGCGAGATCCATTACTCGCCGGCCTGGAAGGCAATGCTCGGCTACGCGCCGCACGAATTGAGCTGCCGGATCGAGGATGCGTACGAACGGCTGCATCCGGACGATGTCGACGACGTGAAGGCGGCCATGCTCGCGCACTTCGAGCGCCGCACCGACAGCTACGAAGTCGAGCACCGCATCCGCTGCAAGGACGGTACGTACAAATGGATCTGCAGCCGCGGCAAGGTGATCAACCGCGACGAGACCGGCCGCGCGCTGCGCATGGTCGGCACGACCACCGACATCACGGCGCTGCGCGAGCTGGCCGCGCGGCTGCGCGATTCGGCCGCGCTCGTCACGGATCTCACCGACCAGGTTCCCGGGCTCGTGTTCCAGTTGCGGCAGGCAGCCGACGGGCGCCGCTACTTCTCCTATGCGAGTGCGGGGATCAGCGACATCTACGAACTGACGCCGGAGCAGATTGCCCGCAACGCGGAGACGGTCGAGACCCGGATTCATCCGGCCGACCTGGTCGCCTATCGGCAGTCGCTGCATGACTCGTCGCTGCGGCTGACGCCGTGGCGTCTCGAATATCGGGTGCTGCTGCCCGGCCAGGGCCTGCGATGGCGCGAAGGCGATGCGCGCCCGCAACGCATGGCCGACGGCGGCACCGTGTGGCACGGCTTCATCACCGATGCGACCGAGCGCAAGCACATCGAGGCCGAACTGCACCGGATGGCGACGACCGACCATCTGACGCAACTGTCGAACCGCCATGCGTTCATGCGGCAAAGCGAAGCCGCGCTGCGCGACGTGCGCGCGACCGGCCTGCCCGCCGCGGTGCTGATGCTCGATCTCGATCACTTCAAGGCGCTGAACGACCGCTGGGGCCACCCGCTCGGCGACCGCGCGCTCCGGCATTTCGCGCGGCTGCTGCTCGCGGAAACGCGGCCGGAAGCGATCGTCGGGCGCGTCGGCGGCGAGGAATTCGCGATCGTGCTGCCGAGGTCGGACCTCGATACGGCGCTGGCATTTGCGCGGCGCGTGCAGCAACGCACGATGCAGGCGCGGCTGATGCACGAGGATCAGCAGGTCGAGCTGACCGTCAGCATCGGCATCGACGCAATGCGGGAGTCGGACTTCGGCGCGTACCAGCCGCTGTCGCGCGCCGACAAGGCGCTCTATCTCGCGAAGGAGCGCGGCCGCAACCGGATCGAGGTGTATCGGGCGTAGCGGCAGCGCCCGCTTCCGCCTGAAACGGGACGACGGCAACGCGCTCCGGCCTCGCCTTCAATGCGGCGCTTCCGCTCTCGCCCCTGCGTCGCCGCGCGGCACCCCCAGCAGCATCGCGACCGCGCACGCGGCCAGCAACGCGGCGATCATCAGCATCGCCGGATCCATGCTGCCGGTTCGCGTGCGGATCAGCCCGACAAGCCAGGGCGTGATCATCCCGCTCGACACGCCGATGCTGCTGATCAGCGCGATCCCGCCTGCCGCGCCGGCGCCCGAGAAATACGCGGACGGCACGGCCCAGAACACCGGGTGCGCGGCAAAGATCAGCATGGCAGCAACCGACAGCAGCGCCATCATCGCGACGATGCTCGGCAGGTGCAGCGTCAGCAGCGCGAGCGCCACCGCACCGCCGAACGCGCACGCGGCGAAGTGCCGGCGCCGTTCGCGCTTGCGGTCCGAGCGCCGCGCGATCGCGATCAGGCCAACCGCGCCGATCGCGTTCGGCACGACCGACAGCAGGCTGATCTGCACGACGTCGTGGATGCCGAATTCGCGGATCATCAGCGGCATCCAGAACAGCAGCATCAGCAACGCGGTGGTCAGCGAGAAATAGATGAACGCGAACAAATACGTGCGCGGCTCGGCCAGCACCTGCCGCAGCGAACGCGGCGCATCCGCGCCCGCACCGGCGCGGTCGGCGGCCAGGTCGGCCGCGAGCCGCTGCCGGTCGGCGTCGGACAGCCAGCGCGCGTGCTCGGGACGATCGCACAGCCAGAACCACGCGATCACGCCGAGCAGGATCGCGGGCGCGCCCTCGATCGCGAACATCCATTGCCAGCCGTGCAGCCCGAGCACGCCCGACATCCCGCGCATGAGCCAGCCCGACAGCAGCCCGCCGACCATCCCGGCCACCGCGACGCCCGCGTAGAAGATCGACAGCACCGACGCGCGCCGCCGCGCCGGGTACCAGTACGTCAGGTAGAACACCACGCCCGGAAAGAACCCGGCCTCGAACAGCCCGAGCAGGAAGCGCAGCACGTAGAAATGCTTCGCGCTGTCGACGGTGATCATCGCGACCGACACCGCGCCCCACAGGAACATGATCCGCGCGAACGTGCGGCGCGCGCCGAAGCGGCGCAGCAACGCGTTGCTCGGCACCTCGAACAGCACGTAGCCGACGAAGAACAGCACCGCGCCGAGGCTGTACATCGCGTCGGTCAGGCCGAGATCCTGGCGCATCTGCAACTGCGCAAAGCCGATGTTGCTGCGATCGAGGATCGACACGATGTAGCAGATGAACAGGAACGGCACGATCCGCGCGCCGATGCGGCGGTACAGCGCGTCGTCGTCCGTCGAACCGGCGCCGGACGCGACGGCTCGCGCGGCGTCCGCTTGAAGAGGGGCTGACATCGATCGTCTCCTCGATGGATTCAGGTACGGGGCGGACATGGTGCGCCGCTCGCCGCCGCCCGCGGGCAGCGACCGGCCGTGGTTCAGTCGCGCGGTGCGGCTTCGGCCTTCACGCCGAGCATCAGCGCGGCGCCGCTCACGACCAGCAGCGCGGCCAGCAGGTACACCGCGAGATCCATGCTGCCCGTGCGGGTGCGGATCATCCCGATCACCCACGGGCTGACGATGCCGCTCGTGATCCCGATGCTGCTGATCAGCGCGATCCCGGCCGCGGCCGCATTGCCCGACAGGTAGCGGGTCGGCACGGCCCAGAAGATCGGCAGCGCGGCGAAGATCAGCGTCGCCGCGATCGACAGGCACGCGAGCATCGCCGCGAAGCTGTGCAGGTGCAGCGTCAGCGCCGCGAGCGCGAGCCCGCCGCCGATCGTGCAGCACGCGAAGTGCTTGCGGCGCTCGCCGGTGCGGTCCGAGCGGCGCGCGATCAGGATCAGCCCCACCGCGCCGACCGCGTTCGGCACGACCGTGTAGAGGCTCACGGCCACGACATCGGTCACGCCGAAGTCGCGGATCATCAGCGGCATCCAGAAGTTGAGCGTCAGCGACGCGCAGGTCAGCGAGAAATAGATGAACGCGAACAGGTACACGCGCGGATTCGCGAGCGCGGCCGCGAGGCTGCGACCGTCGTGCGTACTGCCGTGCCCGCGACCGTCCGCGCACAACGCGGCGACCCGCGCCTTTTCGTCGGACGTGAGCCACGCGGCGTCCTGCGGCCGGTCGACGAGGCACGTGAACGCGACGAACGCGAGCAGGATCGCCGGTGCGCCTTCGATCGCGAACATCCACTGCCAGCCGTGCAGCCCGAGCACGCCGCTCATGTCGCGCATGATCCAGCCCGACATCAGGCCGCCGAGCACGCCGGCTACCGCGACGCCCGCGAAGAACACCGAGATCGCCGCCGCGCGCCGGTTCGCCGGGAACCAGTAGGTCAGATACAGCACGATGCCGGGAAAGAAGCCGGCTTCGAACACGCCGAGCAGGAAGCGCATCACGTAGAAATGCGACGGCTGTGACACGAACATCATGCCCGTCGACGCGATGCCCCACAGCAGCATGATCCGCGTGAACGTGCGGCGTGCGCCGAAGCGTGCGAGCAGCATGTTGCTCGGCACTTCGCAGAACACGTAGCCGACGTAGAACACCGCGGCACCGAGGCCGTACATCGCATCGCTGAAGCCGAGATCGTGCTTCATCTGCAACTGCGCGAAGCCGATGTTGATGCGGTCGAGGAACGACACGACGTAGCAGAGGAACAGGAACGGGACGATCCGCCACGCGATCTTGCGGAACAGCAGCGCGTCTCCGGATTCGGACGTCGATGAGGATACCGAAACGCTCGCGTGTGCGATCGTCGCTTCGGCGGGAAGCGATTGGGGCATGTCTCTCTCCAAACGGGCCGCGCGAATCGAGCGCGCAGCAGTCTCCGAGGGCGTGCATGCGCCCTGCTTTCTTGTGAGACCGGATACGGCGGCGGAAACCGCCGCCTTCAGGGAAACGGCGGCACGTTCACGCGAACGCCCCGCCGCCGTGCGCCGCTCAGTCCTGCAGCGCGGCCCACATGTCCTTGTCGCGCTGCGCGGTCCAGATGCGCGGATGCGTGATGCCGCTCGCTTCGTCGAACGCGCGCGACACGTCGAACGGCAAGCAGTGCTCGTAGATGAACACGTGGCCGAACTTCGGATCCATCGCTTCGCGCGTGAGCGCCATCGACGCCTTCAGGTCGAGATTGCGTTCGACCGCCTTGCGGCCCTGCGCGAGCAGCGTCGTGACGAAATCCTTCGTGTAGTCGAGGCCCTTGTCGACCTCGGCCGGATTCAGCAGCGCAGGGCCGCGGCCCGGCACGAGCTTCTCGGCGCCGAGCGCGCGCAGCGCCTCGAGCGTGGCCGGCCACTGTTCGAGCTGCGCGTCGCCGCAATAACACGCGGCGTCGTATTCGACGAGGTCGCCCGAGAACAGCACCTTCTGCGACGGCAGCCAGACGATCGTGTCGCCCTTCGTGTGGCCCGAGCCGACGTGCATGATCTTCACTTCGAGCTTGCCGAGGAACAGCGTGATCTCGCGCTCGAACACGAGCGTCGGCCAGGTCAGGCCGGGCACCGTCTCGACGCCGGCGAACAGGCGCGGGAAGCGCTCGATCTCCGACTTCATGTCGGCCTCGCCGCGCTCGACGATCATCTCGTACGTGCCGCGGCTCGCGATCACGTGCTGCGCGCCTTCGTCGAAATACGCGGATGCGCCGAGCACGCGCACCGCGTGGTAATGCGACAGCACCACGTGCTTGATCGGCTTGTCGGTCACGCTGCGGATCTTCGCGATCAGGTCCTGCGCCATCGCGGGCGTCGCGGTCGTGTCGACGATCAGCACGCTGTCGTCGCCGATGATCACGCCCGAGTTCGGGTCGCCTTCGGCGGTGTACGCGTACGCGTTCTCGGACAGCTTCGTCCAGGTGACTTTCTTCTCTTCCAGATCGGCTTGGGAGGCGAATGCTTTGGCCATGTTGCGTTCCGTGGCTGCGAGCCATGTGTTGAGGGGAGTGAGCGGATCATCTTCCCGCATCGATTATTTGTCAATGACAAAGTCGCTTGCTATTGTCTAATACGGGTAAACCTGCGGGCTGGCGCGATAAATGGCGTCGGATACCATGCGGGGTTTCGTCAACGGAAGAATCATCGCGTGCAGAACCACGAAGTCAGCGCAGACGACGCGCCGCCCAAGGCGCAGCGCGGGATCCAGAGTGTCGAGGTCGGCGGCCGGCTGCTCGACGCGCTCGCGCGCCGGCGCAAGCCGCTCGGGCTGTCGGAGCTGGCCGCGGCGGCCGACCTGTCGACCGCGCAGGCGCACACCTATCTCGTCAGCCTGACGCGGCTCGCGCTCGTGAAGCGCGATGCGATCACCGGCAACTACGAGCCGGGCCCGTTGTCGCTGCGGCTCGGGCTGATGTCGATCGAGCGCCAGCCGGCCTACCGTGCGGCGCTGCCGCACGCGGTGCGGCTCGCGGAAGCGGTCGGCTTGAGCGTCGCGCTGTCGGTGCCGGGCGCGCTCGGCCCGACGATCGTGCGTATCGAGCACGGCGGTTATCCGCTGCACGTGAACCTGCATGTCGGCTCGGTGATGTCGCTCGACACGACAGCGACCGGCCGTGTTTTCCGCGCGTTCGGCGATCCCGCGCAACTCGATGCGATGGCGGCCAGCCAGGCCGGCGCGGGCGACACGCTCGCGGGCGCCGAAGGCACGCAGCCCGCGCCGGACGCCGACGCACAACAGGCCGCGCTCGACGCGATCCGCGCGCGCGGCATCGAACGTAGCGTCGACCGGCCGAGCCCCGGCGTCAGCGCGATGTGCGTGCCCGTGTTCGACGCGCACGGTCGCCTGCAGCTCGCGTTGACGGTAATCGGTTCGACGGGATCGATCGATGTCGACTGGGATGGCCCGATCGCGGCCGCGTTGCGCGATACGGCGCGACGGGCCACCGCGTCGCTCGGCGCGGAACCTGCCGAACCGGCGCCCGCACCGGAAGCAACCGCACCGCACGTGCCGCCGGCGCTGGCCGACGATGCGAAGGCGCAGCGCGGGATCAATGCGCTCGACAGCACCGGCGAGCTGCTGCTCGCGCTGGTGTCGGCGGGCCGTGCGCTGCCGCTGCGCGATCTCGCGGCGGCGGCCGGCATGCCGGCCGCGAAGGCGTTTCCGCATCTCGTCAGCCTGCAGAAGATCGGCCTGCTGAGCCGCGATGACGCCGGCTGCTTCGCCGGCGGCCCGCTCGGGCAGGCGCTCGGCCTGATCGCGATGCAGCGCGTGTCGCCGACGCGCGACGCGGAAGCCGAGATCGTCGCGCTGGCCGGCGCGACCGACATGAGCGTCGCCGCCGCGACGCTCGGGCCGCTCGGCCCGACCGTGATCCGCCTGGAGGAATCGGCGCGGCCGCAGCACGTCAGCCTGCAGGTCGGCACCGTGATGTCGCTCGTCAATACCGCGATCGGCCGGATCTTCGCGGCCGGCATGTCCGACGACGTGCTGGCCGACCTGCTCGCCAACGAGCCCGTGCGTCTCGCCGGCGGTGCCGCCGCGCAGGCCGACGACGCGTTCCGCGCGCGGCTTGCCGCGATCCGCGCGGCCGGGCTCGATTTCGCGTTCGACGCGCCGGTGCCGGGCATCGGGACGGTCGCCGCGCCCGTGTTCGATCACACCGGCAGCATCCGGCTCGTAATCGCGGTCATCGGCTCGTCGCGCGGCTTCCCGCGCGGGCCGGACAGCGACCTCGCGCAGACGCTGCTCGCCGCGACGCGACGGCTGTCGTGGCGGTTCGGATGGATCGGCCGGTAATCGCCGCTCCGCCTCGCCCCCGTCCTTCCCGCCGCTCGAATCCCCTCTCTTGCTCCACGCGAGGCCGTGCAAGCATGGCCTCGTCACGCCTGCACGCGACGAAACGGCGGCCAATATTCATGTTGCGCAGCAGCAACACAAATTGTCAGTAATTCTCATATAACGAAATCGCATTTCACAAGGCGGTGATGTTTCGTTATGATCAGGGTTATCCCTAACTCGCCACCTATATGGGGCTTCGTCATGCAAACGTCTAATGTCTCCGATCGTTCCACCGAATCCGCCGGCTGGCTCGCACGTGTTGGCGAGCTGATTGCAGAAGCTTGGCAACTCCACCTCGATAACTGCGAAGTCATCGCTGAAGCGCACGCGCGTCTGCCGCACTAAGCGGAACGACCGCACGACGACCTGCCTGATCCGCTTGCCCGGACGCGCGCCGCAAGGCCGCTGCGTCCGGCATCGGAGTTGGGCTGGTGTCGTGGTAACAAGCCGGGCTGGTCCCGGTTGAATGCGCTCATCACGTCGGGAGCGCGTTGAGGTCTGTGCCAACGCCGATCGATCTCGGCGCGGTTTTGTCGGTAAGTGGCCCGAGCGGGCCACCGTCATCCCGACGACGTGCAATTGCGTCAGATCATCCCTGACGGAAGATTCATCCGTTTTGCCTGCCTGTGTGCAGTACCCCGCCGGGCGCCTTCCGCGCCGGTCGATCGCAGGCTTTCTCCGCGCGATCGCGCAGCCGCATGCGCGATCCGTTCGACGACGGCCGCGCGCCCCATCCCCGCCCCCGCCTTCACACCTGGATCGACGGCACGTCCTTCATGCAGCGCAGCGCGAACATCGAGCGGCTGTGACGGATGCTCGAGATCTTGTAGAGCTTTTCGCGCAGGAAACGCTCGTAGCCGGCCGTCCCGTCCACGGCCACCTTGATCCAGTAGTCGTATTCGCCCGACACCAGATAGGCCTCGAGCACTTCGGGCAGCGCCGCCAGTTCCGAGCCGAAACGCGCGAGCGCGTCGTCCTCGTGGCGATCGAGCGTGACTTCGAGGATCACGATGTCCGCGTAGCCGAGCATGCGCTGGTTGACCAGTGCGACGTAACCGTCGATGTAGCCGTCGACTTCGAGCTGCCGCGTGCGGTTCCAGCACGCGGTGGTCGACATGCCGATCTGTTCGGCCAGTTCGGCGTTCGACAGGCGCGCATTTTTCTGCAGTGCACCGAGGATCTTGCGGTCCTGATTGTCGAGGGTTTTCGGCGTGCGTTCGCGAGTAGCCATGATGAGAAGAATCTTCTACTGAAAATCGGCATTCTATCTGAACAGGATTCCGGTTTCAGGTCCCTTTTGCCTGAAAACAGGAAGCCTTTTAACCGGGCCGCTTGATACATTTTCACCATGCCTGTTGCCCGGCACGCTCCCCGCGACACCCCCTTCGCACCGGGACGCACGGCCGCAATCACGAGTTGCGGTGCCGGACAAGCAGGCATGCGATTCCCCGCCGCCCGCACGCTTATCCACCGCGTGCGGACCCGGTGCCTGCTCCCCGTTCTTGCACTTCCCGTCATGTCGTTCAGGCTTTATCTGTCGTTCCTCGCTGCTTCCGTCGTTCTCATCTACGCCCCCGGTCCCGTCAACCTGCTCACGATGAACCAGGCGCTGCGCGCCGGCTGGCGCCGCGCGCTGCCGTGCGTGTGGGGCGGCACGCTCGCCGTACTGCTGCAACTCGCGCTGACCGCGCTGTGCCTGAATTCGCTGGTCCACATCAACGAGCACGCGCTCACCGTGCTGCGCTGGGCCGGCGCCGCGTATCTCGTGTGGCTGGGTGGCAAGCAATGGCTCAGCCGCGCGCCGGCAAGCGCGCCCGCCGCTTCGGCCGAAGCCGGTGCCGGTGCCGGTGCCGGTGCCGCGATCGTTCCGCAGGACACCGACACCGGACGCGCGCTGTTCTGGCGCGGCGTCGTGACGTCGGGCCTGAATCCGAAGACGTTGCTGTTTTTCCCATCGTTCTTTCCGCAGTTCATCAGCCCGACGGCCGACTGGAGCCTGAACCTCCAGTTCCTGCTGCTTGCCACGACGTTCGCGCTGCTGTTCGCGGGCGGCGTCGCGTCGATGGCGCTGTTCTCGCACCGGTTGAGCCGCGCATTGCAGCGCCCGGCGCGGATGCGCGCGATGAACCGCGTGACGGGTGGCTTGCTCGTCGGGATGGGCGCGATCATGGTCGGCTGGAACTGAGCGGCCGTCTTGCGGCCGGTACAATCGCGCGATGTCCGAATTGCTCACTTACGGCGGCCTGTTCGCCGTGTCGATGGTCGCCGCGACCCTGTTTCCGCTCCAGTCCGAAGCCGTGCTCGCCGGCCTGCTGCTTGCCGGGCGTGAACCCGTGTGGGCGCTGGTGCTCGTCGCCAGCATCGGCAACGTCGCCGGTTCAGTGATCAACTGGATGCTCGGGCGCGGCATCGAGCACTTCCGCGACCGCCGCTGGTTTCCGGTCAAGCCGGCCGCACTCGCGCGCGCCGAGCGCTGGTATGCGCGCTACGGCCGCTGGTCGCTGCTGCTGAGCTGGGCGCCGGTGATCGGTGATCCGCTGACGATGATCGCCGGTGTGCTGCGCGAACCGCTGCCGACCTTTCTGGCGATCGTCACGATCGCGAAGGTCGGCCGCTACCTGGCCGTCGCGTGGCTCGTCGTGCATTGAGCCGCGCGACGCGCCACGCTTCTTTTATTTCTTGCCGCCCGCCAGGTCGATCGCCTTGTCCGAGCCGACCGCATTGCGCAGCTGGAATTTCTGGATCTTGCCGGTCGATGTCTTCGGCAGCTCGCCGAAGCGCACGGCCTTCGGCACCTTGAAGCCCGCAAGCAGTTGCCGGCAGTGCGCGACGATCTCCTCCTCGGTCGCGCTCGCGCCTTCGCGCAGCTCGACGAACGCGCACGGCACCTCGCCCCATTTCGGATCGGGCATCGCGACGACAGCCGCGACCGCAACAGCCGGATGCCGGTACAACGCGTCCTCGACCTCGATGCTCGAGATGTTCTCGCCGCCCGAGATGATGATGTCCTTGCGGCGGTCCTTGATGCGGATGTAGCCGTCCGGCGTCAGCACGCCGAGATCGCCTGTATGGAACCAGCCGCCGTGGAACGCCTCGTCGGTCGCCTTCGGGTTCTTCAGGTAACCCTTCATGCAGATGTTGCCGCGGAACATGATCTCGCCGAGCGTCTCGCCGTCGGCCGGCACCGGCGCCATCGTGTCGGGATCGAGCACCGTCGCACCCGCTTCGAGGTGATAGCGCACGCCCTGGCGCGCATTGAGCCGCGCGCGCTCTTCATCGGGCAGTGTTTCCCAGTGCGACTGCTGCGCGCACACGGTCGCGGGGCCATAGACCTCGGTCAGCCCGTACACGTGCAGCAGGTCGAAACCGATCTCCTTCATCTTCGCGATCACGGCCGGCGCGGGCGCCGCGCCCGCGACCATCGCGTGCACCGTGTGGTCGATGCCTTCGCGGAATTCGGCCGGCGCGTTCGCGATCGCGCTCTGCACGATCGGCGCGCCGCAATAGTGCGTGATGCGTTCGCGGCGAATCAGGTCGAACACCGTCTTCGCGTCGAACTTGCGCAGACACACGTTCACGCCCGCGCGCGCCGCGACGGCCCACGGGAAGCACCAGCCGTTGCAGTGGAACATCGGCAGCGTCCACAGATACACCGCGTGCTTCGGCATGTCCCATTCGAGCAGGTTGCTGATCGCCGCCAGATACGCGCCGCGATGGTGGTAGACGACGCCCTTCGGATCGCCGGTCGTACCGGACGTGTAGTTCAGCGCGATCGCGTCCCACTCGTCGGCCGGCAGCGTCCATGCGTAGTCGGCGTCGCCGCCGGCAACGAACGCTTCATAGTCGGTCGCACCCGCGAAGCGGGCGGGATCGGCCGGCATCGCGTCGGCGACGCTGACGATCTTCAGGCCCGGCACCTCGAGCGCCGCGCGATGCGCGAGCTCCGCGTATTCGGTGTCGACGATCAGCACCTTCGCCTCGCCGTGACGCAGCATGAACAGCACCGACGGCACGTCGAGCCGCGTGTTGATCGTGTTCAGCACGGCGCCGGCCATCGGCACGCCGAAGTGCGCCTCGACCATCGCCGGGATGTTCGGCAGCATCGCCGCAACGGTGTCGCCGCGCCCGACGCCGGCCTGCGCGAGCGCACTCGCCAGCTGTTTCGCGCGCGTGTAGGTCTCGCCCCACGTGCGCCGCACGTCGCCGTGCACGATCGCGAGGCGCTCGCCATAGACTTCGGCCGTCCGGACCAGAAAGTCGATCGGCGTGAGCGGCACGTAATTGGCGTCGCGGCGGCCGAGCCCGGCCTCGAACATCTGCGTCATGATCCTGTCTCCCGTGTTCTGTCGACCGGGGTGCATGCACCCCGAATCGTTTTGATGTGGTTCAATTGCCGACAGCCTAACGGTCGCTATTGTGGGCCGTCTGTCATCGAAACGACAGAGTGCCCTTCGAGCGCCGCGCGTTATCCCTATTCTCGCAAACCCGCACCCATGCACGACCCTCTCGTTGCGCCGCCCGACGCGGCCGCCTACCCGGCCGACGCGCTTCCCGAACCCGGCCCGATGCCGGCGCTGTCGACGCTGTTCGGCCAGTGCGCGTGGTTCCGCACGCTCGCGCCCGAGCACCAGGCGCTCGTGCTCGCGCAGTCGCGCGTCGAGCAGTGCGAGGCCGGCGACGTGATCGCGCATCGGCTCGCGCCATCCGAATACTGGATCGGCGTGCATCGCGGGCTGCTGAAGCTCGCGATCTTCAACGTGTCGGGGCGCGGCTGCACGTTCTCCGGCGTGCCGTCGGGCGGCTGGTTCGGCGAAGGCAGCGTGATCAAGCGCGAGCTGCGCAAATACGAGGTCGTCGCGATCCAGCGCTCGACCGTGCTGTTCGTGCCGGTCGACACGTTCCATGCGCTGCTCGACACGAGCCTGCCGTTCACGCGCTTCGTGATCCACCAGTTGAACAACCGGATGGGCGAGTTCATCGCGTCGATCCAGAACAGCCGGCTGCTCGACGTCGATGCGCGCGTCGCGCAGTCGCTCGCGCAGCTCTTCAACCCCGACCTGTATCCGGACACCGGCCCGTCGCTGTCGATCTCGCAGGAGGAACTGGGGATGCTCGTCGGCGTGTCGCGGCAGCGGATCAATCAGGCGCTGCAGCAACTCGAGAAGCGCGGCGTGCTGCGGCTCGCGTACAACCAGATCGAAGTCGTCGATCTGGGTGCGCTCGCGCGGGTCGGGATGGAGCAGATTTGAGCGGCGCGCGATGAGCGAAACCGTCGCCGGTTGAAGCGCGCGCATGCATTTCGTCTTAGCAATCGGCCGACGACGCGCGCGCGGCAACCTGACAATTCCGCCAGTTTCGCGCCAGTAACCCGTTCAGCCCCAACGCCTATCATTCGGGTTCCCTTCACCGACGCCTGATCACCGCCTGTCCCGCTGCCTCCATGTGGATCGTCAATCTCGCGCTCAGGCGCCCCTACACGTTCATCGTAATGGCCATCATGATCGTGCTGGCCACCCCGCTTGCGCTGATGCGCACGCCCGTCGACGTGCTGCCCGCGATCAACATTCCCGTGATCAGCGTGATCTGGAATTACAGCGGCTTCTCCGCGACGGAGATGACGAACCGGATCACGGCCGTCCATGAACGGATCCTGACGACGACCGTCAACAACATCCAGCATGTCGAATCGACGTCGCTGCCCGGCATCGCGGTCGTGAAGGTGTTCCTGCAGCCGGGCGCGAACGTGCAGACGGCGATCGCGCAGACGGTATCGTCCGCGCAGGCGATCGTGCGCCAGATGCCGCAAGGCGCGACGCCGCCGCTCGTGATCACCTATTCCGCGTCGAGCATCCCGGTGATCCAGCTCGGGCTGTCGAGCACGACGCTCAGCGAACAGTCGCTCGCCGACATCGCGCTCAACTTCCTGCGCCCGCAACTGATCACGATTCCGGGCGCGCAGGTGCCGTTCCCGTACGGCGGCCGCACGCGCGTGGTCGCCATCGACCTCGATCCGCAGGCCTTGCTCGCGAAGGGCCTCACACCGGCCGACATCGTCAACGCGGTCAACGCGCAGAACCTCGTGCTGCCGACCGGCACCGCGAAGATGGGCCAGACCGAATACCGGATCGACACGAACGCGTCGGCCGACACGGTCGCCGACATCAACAACCTGCCGATCCAGACCGTCAACGGCGCGACGACCTATCTGCGCGAGGTCGCCGCGGTACGCGACGGCTTCGCTCCGCAGACCAACGTCGTGCGCCAGAACGGCCAGCGCGGCGTGCTCGTGTCGATCCTGAAGAGCGGCGACGCGTCGACGCTCAAGGTCGTGTCGGACCTGAAGGCGCTGCTGCCGAAGGTGATCCCGACGCTGCCCGAGGGGCTCACGATCACGCCGCTGTTCGACCAGTCCGTGTTCGTCAACGCGGCCGTGCAAGGCGTGATCCACGAGGCGCTGATCGCCGCCGTGCTGACCGCGATGATGATCCTGCTGTTCCTCGGCAACTGGCGCAGCACGCTGATCATCGCGATCTCGATCCCGCTGTCGATCTTCACGTCGCTGATCGCGCTGTCCGCGCTCGGCGAGACCATCAACATCATGACGCTCGGCGGGCTCGCGCTCGCGGTCGGGATCCTGGTCGACGACGCGACCGTCACGATCGAGAACATCGAACGGCACCTGCATCTCGGCACGAACCTGCACGAGGCGATCCTCGAAGGCGCCGGCGAGATCGCGGTGCCGGCGTTCGTGTCGACGCTGTGCATCTGCATCGTGTTCGTACCGATGTTCTTCCTGACGGGTGTCGCGCGCTTCCTGTTCGTGCCGCTCGCGGAAGCGGTGGTGTTCGCGATGCTCGCGTCGTACGTGCTGTCGCGTACGCTGGTGCCGACGCTCGCGATGCTGCTGTTCCGCCCGCAGCAGGCCAGCACCGGCCCCGACCACGCGACGTCGCGTTTCGCGCGCATCCATCACGCGTTCAACAACGCGTTCGAGCGGCTGCGCGCGTGGTACATCGTGCTGCTTAGCATGCTGCTGGTGCGCCGCCGCTTCTACGCGATGTGCTTCCTCGGCTTCTGCGTGTTGTCGACGGGCCTCGTATTCGTGCTCGGCCGCGACTTCTTCCCGAACGCCGATTCCGGCAACATCCGGCTGCACATGCGCGCGCCGACCGGCTACCGGATCGAGGAAACCGCGCGCCTCGCCGACCAGGTCGAACGCGTGATCCGCGAAGCCGTGCCGCCCGACGAGCTCGGTGCGATCGTCGACAACCTCGGCCTGCCGGTGAGCGGCATCAATCTGTCGTACAGCAACGCCGGCACGATCGGCACGCTAGACGGCGAGCTGCTGATCGCGCTGAAGCCGGGCCACCGCGCGACCCAGCACTACGTGCAGACGCTGCGCACGCTTCTGCCCGAACGCTTCCCGGGCGTCGAGTTCTTCTTCCAGCCGTCGGACATCATCACGCAGATCCTGAACTTCGGTCAGCCGGCCGCCATCGACGTGCAGGTGCTCGGCAACGATCTCGCGAGTAACATGACAATCGCAAGCAGCCTGATGAAAAAGGTCAGGCAAATCCCCGGCGCCGTCGACGTGCACGTACTGCAACGCAACGACGAGCCGACCCTGCTGGCCGACATGGACCGCACGCGCATGCAGCAGCTCAATCTCTCCGCGCAGAACGTCGCGCAGAACATGCTGATCTCGCTGTCCGGCAGTTCGCAGACGACCCCGTCGTTCTGGATCAACCCGCGCACCGGCGTCCAGTATCCGCTGCAGATCCAGACCCCGCAATACAACATCTCGTCGGTCGACGACCTGCTCGGCACGCCGATCTCGGCGAGCGGCCGCACGGGCGCGCCGCTGCAACTGCTCGGCAACCTGGTGCAGATGCGCAGCGGCGCGAACCCGGCCGTGATCACGCACTACAACATCCGCCCGGCGATCGACCTGTACGTGAGCGTCGAGGGCCGCGACCTCGGTTCGGTCGCGGGCGAGATCGACCGCATCGTGTCCGACGCGCGCGCGACGCTGCCGCGCGGCACCGAGCTGACGATGCGCGGCCAGATCGAGACGATGCGCACGTCGTATATCGGCCTCGGCGCGGGTGTCGCGATGGCGATCGTGCTCGTGTACCTGCTGATCGTCGTCAATTTCCAGTCGTGGCTCGACCCGCTGATCATCATCAGCGCAATGCCGGCCGCGCTCGCCGGTATCGCGTGGATGCTGTTCATCACCGGCACGCACCTGAGCGTGCCCGCGCTGACGGGCGCGATCATGACGGTCGGTGTCGCGACCGCGAACAGCATTCTGGTCGTGTCGTTCGCGCGCCAGCGCCTCGCGGACGGCGCACCGCCGCTCACGGCCGCGCTGGAGGCCGGCGCGACGCGGATCCGGCCGGTGCTGATGACGGCGCTGGCAATGATCATCGGGATGGTGCCGATGGCGCTCGGTCTCGGCGAAGGCGGCGAGCAGAACGCGCCGCTCGGCCGCGCGGTGATCGGCGGGCTGCTGTTCGCGACCATTTCGACGTTGTTGTTCGTGCCGCTCGTGTTCGGCGGTGTGCATTCGCGGCTGGCCCGACGGCGCGCGCGCCAGGCCGGTCACTGACTTTCGCCTATAGACCCGGTTGAATTGGTTGAATTCATGGAAGAGAAACATCACAGCTCCGTCGGCATCCAGGTGGACGAACACGGCATGCACCTGCCGACGCGCACGTCGGTGTCGCGGCGCGGACGGATCGTCCTGATCGTGATCGGCGTGCTGCTGGCCGCCGGCGCCGCGCGCACGATCGTCGTCAACGTGCTGAACCGCAACCGGCTCGACGCGGTCGCGGAGCAGAACACGCGCCAGTACGTGAACGTCGTGCATCCGGTCGACGCGGCGACCGGCGGCAAGCTGACGCTGCCCGGCACGCTGCGCGGCTTCGTCGAGGCGCCGATCTACGCGCGCGCCAGCGGCTACGTGCTGCGCTGGCAAGCCGATATCGGCGCGCACGTGAAGCAAGGGCAAGTGCTCGCCGAACTGGATACGCCCGAACTGAACCAGGAACTCGCGCAGGCCACCGCGCAGCGCCAGCAGGCGCAGGCGACGCTCGCGCTCGCGAAGACGTCGTTCGACCGCGCGCAGCAGCTGCGCCAGCGCGATGCCGTCTCGCAGCAGGAACTCGACGACCGGCAAGGCGCGTTCAACCAGGGCACCGCGAACCTCGCCGCGGCCGACGCGAACATGCGCCGGCTCACCGAGCTGAAAGGCTTCCAGCGGATCGTCGCGCCGATCGACGGGATCGTCACGCAGCGCAACGTCGACGTCGGCGATCTCGTCAGTTCCGGCAACGCGGGCCGCTCGCTGTTTACGGTCGTGCAGGCCGACCGGCTGCGCCTCTACGTGCAGGTGCCGCAGGCCTACGCGCAACAGGTGAAGGTCGGCCAGCACGTGAGCGTCGCGCAGACCGAGCTGCCGGGCCAGACCTTCGACGGCACGATCACGCGCACGTCCGAGGCGATCGACGTCGCGACGCGCTCGCTGCAGATCGAGATCACGCTGCCGAACCCGGACGGCCGGCTGCTCCCCGGCGCGTACGTGCAGGCGACGCTGCCGATGACGCCGATCGGCCGCCTGCAAGTTCCGGCCAATACGTTGCTGTTCCGTGCCGAAGGTCCGACGGTCGCGACCGTCGACGCGAACGGCCAGGTCCGCCTGAAACAGGTGACGATCGTGCGCACGATCGGCCAGACGCTCGAAGTCGACGGGCCGCTCACACCGAACGACCGGCTCGTCGCGAACCCGGGCGACGCGCTCGCCAATGGCGACCAGGTCATCGTGTCGGCGCCGGCGGCGAAACCCGCGTCCGGCGCGGCGGGAGCGAAGTCGTGATCGCGACACGCGTTCGCGTGCGGCCCGCGGCGCTTGCCGCCGTCGTGGCGGCCACCGCCCTCGCCGCCTGCACGGTCGGCCCCGACTACCAGCGCCCGTCCGTCGATACGCCGGCCGCGTGGCGGCTCGATCCGGCCGACGCGTACTGGCATCCGGCCGCGCCCGCCCGCGCGCCGCTCGATCCGGCGTGGTGGACCGCGTTCGGCGATCCGCAGCTCGACGCGCTCGAAACCGATGCGCTGCGCAACAACCAGAACCTCAAGGCCGTCGCCGCGCGCTACGACCAGGCGAAGGCGACGCTCGCGTCGGTCGCGTCCGCGCAATATCCGGCGGTCGGCCTGAACGCGAGCGGCCAGCGCTTCAAGATCTCCGCCGACCGGCCGCAGACCAACTACACGACAGTCAACGCGTCGACCGTGCAGAACGACATCCAGGTCGGCGCGAGCGTCAGCTACGAGCTCGACCTGTTCGGCCGCGTGCGGCGCAGCGTCGAATCCGCGCAGGCGAGCACCGAGCAAGCCCACGACGATTTCGTGAACGCGCGCCTCGTGCTGACCGCCGATCTCGCGTCGAGCTATTTCGCGCTGCGCGAGCTCGACACCGAGATCGACGTCGTCAAGCGTTCGATCGACCTGCAGCAGAAGGCGCTCGACTACGTGGACGCGCGCCATGAACTCGGCGCGGTGTCGGGCCTCGACCTGCTGCAGCAGCGCGCCCAGCTCGACGCGACGCGCACGCAGGCGCAGTTGCTGCTCCAGCAGCGCGCGCAGGTCGAAACCGCGATCGCGACGCTGGTCGGCACGCCGGCACCCACATTCTCGCTGCCGCCGCGTGTGGTGCCGATCAACGCGCCCGCGCTGCCGACCGGCATGCCGAGCGACCTGCTGCAGCGGCGGCCCGACGTCGCGTCGGCCGAGCGCGCGATGGCCGCCGCGAACGCGCAGATCGGCGTCGCGCGCGCCGCGTATTTCCCGCGCATCATGCTGTCGCCGGACCTCGGCTGGGATGCGACGCGCTTCGCGGGCCTGTTCACCGTGCCGGCGCTGCTGTGGTCGGTCGGCGCGTCGGTCAGCCAGCCGCTGTTCGAAGGCGGCAAGCTGAAGGCCGGCGTCGATTTCGCGCAGGCCGGTTATACGGCCGCGCAGGCCAGCTACCGGCAGACCGTGCTCACCGCGTTCCAGGAGGTGCAGAATGCGGTGACGGGCCTGTCGGTGCTGGCCGAAGCCGCGCAGCAGGCCTCGGCGGCCGTCGACGACGCGCGCAAGCTCGTGTCGCTCGCGCAGGATCGCTACGCGGGCGGCCTGACGCCGTTCATCGACGTGCTGACGGCCCAGCAGCAACTGCTGACGAGCGAGCGCCAGGCCGTGCAGATCCAGGGCCAGCGCGCGGCGCTCGTCGTTTTTCTCGCGAAGGCGCTCGGCGGCGGCTGGGACGGCGATGCGACGCACGGCCCCGCGCCGTCCGACGTCGCGGCGGCGGGCCCGCAGCGCACCGCGGGCGTCGGCCCTTAACCCGGTTACGCGGACACACAATATGAAAGTGCTGATCGTCGAAGACGAACCGAAAGTCGTCGAATACCTGAAGAGCGGTCTGACCGAGGAAGGCTGGGTCGTCGATACCGCGCTCGACGGCGAGGACGGCGCGTGGAAAGCCGTCGAATTCGACTACGACGTGGTCGTGCTCGACGTGATGCTGCCGAAGCTCGACGGCTTCGGCGTGCTGCGCGCGTTGCGCGCGCAGAAGCAGACGCCCGTCATCATGCTGACCGCCCGCGACCGTGTCGACGATCGCGTGCGCGGGCTGCGCGGCGGCGCCGACGATTATCTGACCAAGCCCTTCTCGTTCCTCGAACTGATCGAACGGCTGCGCGCGCTGACGCGCCGTGCCCGCGTGCAGGAATCGACGCTGATCTCGATCGGCGACCTGCGCGTCGACCTGATCGGCCGCCGCGCGACCCGCGACGGCACGCGGCTCGACCTGACCGCGCAGGAGTTCCAGCTGCTCGGCGTGCTCGCGCGGCGCAGCGGCGAGGTGCTGTCGAAGACGACGATCGCCGAACTCGTGTGGGACGTGAACTTCGACAGCAACGCGAACGTCGTCGAGACGGCGATCAAGCGCCTGCGCGCGAAACTCGACGGCCCGTTCGCGGAGAAGCTGCTGCACACGATCCGCGGCATGGGCTACGTGCTCGAGGCGCGCGAGGAAGGCGACGCCGAGAGGCAGGCATGAAACGCTCGATCGTCCTGCGGCTCTCCGCGATGTTCGGCATCGTGTCGCTGCTCGTGTTCACGCTGGTCGGCTGCGGGCTGTTCGTGATGATGGAGCGCCAGTTGTTCGCGGAGCTGCGCGCGACGCTCGACACGCGCGCCAAGGTCGCCGAACTGATCGTGTCGCATGCCACCACGGCCGCGCGCGGGCGCCTGCTGCAGGAGAAGCTCAGCGATTTCGAACCGCCCGATGGCTCGACGCACTACCAGATCGTCAGTCCCGATCCCGCCTTCCGCTTCGGCAACCCCGTGAACGGCGTGCCGATCGAGCCGCCGAACGGCTCGTTCCAGCGCTACGCGCTGAACGACAGCAGCTACGACGTGATGACGAAAACCGTCACCGTAGCCGGCAGCGGCGAGCGGCCGACACTGCAGCTGGTCGTCGCCAGTTCGTGCGAGCGCACGCAGCGGATGCTGCGCCGCTTCGGCTGGACCCTCGCCGTGCTGATCGCGACGGCCACCGTCATCACGCTGCTGCTGAGCCGCGCGGTCGCGCGCTTCGGGCTCGCGCCGCTCGACCGGCTGTCACAGGATGCGGCAACCGTGAGCGCCACGAACCGCCGCCAGCGGCTACAGACCGACGCGCTGCCGGCCGAACTGCGCGACCTCGCCGCGGCGTTCAACGGCGCGCTCGACCGCATCCAGCAAACCTACGCGCGGCTCGAGGCATTCAACGCGGACGTCGCGCACGAGCTGCGCACGCCGGTCAGCATCCTGATCGGCCAGACCCAGGTCGCGCTGACGAGCCGCGACCGCTCGGTCGACCGGATGCGCCAGACGCTGCAGTCGAACCTCGAGGAGTTCGAGCGGCTGCGCGTGATCATCAACGACATGCTGTTCCTGTCGCGCAGCGACCGCGGTGAACGCGCGACCGACCTGAAGGACGTGTCGCTCGCCGACGAGGTGCGGCGCATGCTCGACTTCCTCGAAATCCCGCTCGATGAGGCGCAACTGCACGCCGAACTGCACGGCGATGCGCGCGCGGCCGTCGATCCGTCGCTGTTCCGCCGCGCGATGACGAACCTGCTGATCAACGCGATCCAGCATTCGGCGCCCGGCGCGACGCTGAACGTGACGATCACGCGCCGCGACGCGCTCGTCGAAATGGCCGTCGCGAACCCCGGCGAACCGATCGACCCCGCCCAGCGCTCGCACGTGTTCGAGCGTTTCTACCGGCTCGAGGAAGCGCGCGCGAACAGCAAGGAGAACCACGGGCTCGGGCTGTCGATCGTCAAGGCCGTGGCCGAGATGCACGGCGGCGGCGTGTTCGTCGCATGCTCGGGCGGCGTCAATACGTTCGGCTTCTCGGTATCGACCCAACCTTGCGCGGGCGGCCCGCTGCGCCCGGCCGATGCAAACAGCCCCGCCGATACGCACGACGCGCAACCGGCGCACCCGCCGCGCGCGTTGCACTGACGGCGGCCGCGCGCCGTCGAGGGCAGTTTTCTTCAATACGGGCCGATGCGGCTTCCGTAGTCTCGATGCGACTTTCGACATTTCGCATGGAGACATCCAATGAGCATGCTGGTTTCGATGGCCGCGTTCGCGCTCGCCTCGTCGATCACCCCCGGTCCCGTCAACATCGTCGCGCTCAGCGCGGGCGCGCGCCACGGGCTCGGCGCGAGCCTGCGCTATGCGGCAGGCGCGACGCTCGGTTTCGTCGCGCTGTTCCTGCTGATCGGCCTCGGCCTGCACGCGGCGCTCGCGCGCTGGCCCGTGCTGACGACCGCCACGCAGTGGTCGGGGATCGCGTTCCTGCTATACATGGCGCTGCGGCTCGCGCTCGATGACGGCCGGCTGTCGGCCGACCCGAACGTGGCCGGCCCGACGGCGGCGGCCGGCGCGGCGATGCAGTGGCTGAACCCGAAGGCGTGGCTCGCGTGCGTGGCCGCGATGGGTGCGTATGCGGCCGATGGCGACCGCACGCAGGTCTGGTTATTCGCCGGGCTGTATCTGGTGATCTGTTTCGCGTCGATCGCGTGCTGGGCGTATGCGGGCGCATCGCTGCGGCACCGGCTTGCGAATGCGCGGCGCATGCGCTTTTTCAACCGGTTGATGGCGCTGCTGCTCGCGGGCAGCGCGCTGTTTCTGCTTGACGTGTAGCCACGCGCCCGTTCAACTCATCGCGCTGCGGTACTGCCCGGGCGTCGCGGCCGCGATCCGCCGGAACGCGCGCTGGAAATGCGCCTGGTCCGCAAAACCCGCGTCGAGCGCGACGTCGGCGATCGGCCGGCCGCGGCGCAGCTCGGTGCGGCCGTACTGCACACGGCGATCGATCAGGAACGCATGCGGCGTCATGCCGTAGCGCGCGTTGAATGCGCGGATCAGATACGACGGCGACAGATCAGCCGCCGCGCAGATCGCATCGAGCGAGACACCCTCGCGGCAATTCGCGGCGATGTAGTCGGCCGCGCGCGCGAGTTTTGCGTTGTCGTCCCCGGGCCGCGGGTCGGGCAGTTCGCGATCGAGCGCGCCGTGCAGCGCGGTGAAGAATTCGACCGCCGAGCTCTCCTTGCCGAGCGGATCGATCGCGGGCGACACGAGCGTGCGATAGAAGCCGACAAATTGCGTGAACAGGTCGCGCCGTTCCGTCAACTTCGGCGAAAACCCGTGGAAATCGCCATTCGGATCGCGGCCCAGCGAATGCTGCAGCCGCGCGAGCCATGGCACGTCGACGTAGACCATCCGGTACGCCCATGCGTCGGGGCCGTACGGATTGCACGCGTGCACCTGTTCCGGATCGATGATCACGAGCACGCCGCGCCCGACGTGTTCGTTCGTCGCGCCGTTCACGTAGGTGCTCGTGCCGCCGACGATCGCGCCCACCGAAAACGTGTCGTGCGTGTGCTTCGCGTAGCAGATCGAACGCCCGTCGTCGACGGTGCGCGCCTCGATGAACGGCAGCGCGGCATCGCGCCAGAACGGCGACGGTACGGCGGATCGGTTGGCGGAACGGCTCACGCGGCGGGCTCCCGGTTCGGACGGCGAACGCTCACCGTACAAGACTGTGCGGGACGATGCAACCGGCACTTTGCAGCTTCGATACCGGATCGCGCGGTTTGACCTAAGCTTTGAATTCCGCTCGCCGCGGCATGCGCGGCGGTTCCTGTTCACTCCTCTCCCGTCACCCACATGCACATCGATCTGAAAGGCAAGACCGCGGTCGTCACCGCCTCCACCGCCGGCATCGGGCTCGCCATCGCCGAAGGCCTCGCGCGCGCCGGCGCACGCGTCATCGTCAACGGCCGCAGCGACGCGTCGGTGCAGTCCGCGCTCGCGCACCTGCGCACCGCCGTGCCCGGCGCGAGCGTCGACGGCGTCGCCGCCGACCTGTCCGATGCCACTGGCGTCGCGCGCATCACGCAGCACACGGCCGATGCCGACATCCTCGTCAACAACGCGGGCATCTACGGCCTGAAGGCGTTCTTCGACATCGACGACACCGAATGGGAGCATTACTTCCAGACGAACGTGATGTCCGGCGTGCGGCTCGCGCGGCATTACCTGAAAGGGATGATTGAACGCAACGCCGGGCGCGTCGTGTTCATTTCGTCGGAATCGGGCCTGAACATCCCGGTCGACATGATTCATTACGGCTTCACGAAAACCGCGCAACTGTCGATCGCGCGCGGCCTCGCGAAGCTCGCGGCCGGCACGAACGTGACCGTCAACTCGGTGCTGCCGGGACCGACGATGTCGGACGGCGTGCGGGCGCTGCTGAAGGAAACGGCCGACGAATCCGGCCGCAGCGTCGAGGACGTGGCCGTGGATTTCGTGCGCAACCATCGCTCGAGCTCGATCATCCAGCGGCCCGCGACGCCCGAGGAGGTCGCGAACCTGGTGGTGTACGTGTGCTCGCCGCAGGCTTCGGCGACAACCGGCGCGGCGCTGCGCGTCGACGGCGGCGTGGTCGACACGATCGCGTGACCGCGTGATGCGGCCGGCGGCGGCCGTACTGCCTAACTGCCCTTGCCCGACTGCAGCTTGCCGTTGCGGTCGGCGTCCATGCAGGTATCGAAGCCGTGTTGCGTGACGACGCCGGCCCGGTCGAACACGACGAAATAAGTCCGGTGATCGTTGCCGTGTTCGATGAAGTAGTTGTAGCAGACGCCGCTGCCGTTGCGGACCATCCAGACGCTGCGCGGGTTGCCGCCGGCGCGGACGATGTCGGCGCGGGTCGCGCCATGCCGCGACGCGGCCCTTGCCAGCGGCGTGCGCGAATACGAAAACGGCAGCCACGAGTCGAACCACGCGCAGCCATGCAACATCAGGCAGCTGGCGGCCAGGGACAGCGTCGCTGCGGGACGGGACATCGTAATCAATCGCATGCTTGGGGAAATCTGCTGCGCCGTGCCGGCGCGATCGAAAACCTCATGCTACTCGACCTTTGGGTCCGGATCGAAAAGAAATGTAGAGATCCGCATCCGAATCGCTGGTTTCCACGCACGTTGCATGCCCCAGCGCAAGCCCGAGCGTTACCGACCGTTGCGGCCGGCGGATGCTTGCCCGCGCATCCATGCCGCTGCGCCGATGCGTCAAACCGGCGCAACGGCGTGCATCGTCACGCGATCCATTCGACCCACAGCACCGTCAGCACCGTCATCAGTGCGGGGCCGACGAACAGCCCGATCAGGCCGAACGTCTCGGCGCCGCCGAGGATGCCGAACAGCACGAGCAGGAACGGCAGCCGCGCCGAGTTGCCGATCAGCACCGGCCGCACGAAATGCTCGGCGACGAACACGACGACGAAACCGAGCACGGCCACCACGACGGCCCACACGGTCGCGCCCTGCACGAACAGCCAGAGCGCCGCGCCGCAGAACACGATCGGCGCGCAGAACGGCAGCATCGCGGCGACCGCCGTCACGAGGCCGAGCAGCGCCGCATGCGGGACGCCCGCAAGCGCATAGGCGATACCGAGCAGCGCGCCCTCGCCGAGCCCGACGACGACGAGCCCCGTCACCGTACCGAACACGGCCGCGACCATCCGCTCGATCAGTTCCGCGCCGTTGCGCCCGAACGCACGCCGCGCGCCCTGCAGCAATGCGCCCGACAGCTTGTGGCCCGCGCGCAGGATCACGAACAGCGTGACGAGCATGAAGCCGAATTCGAGCAGCGCATGCGCGAGCTTCGTGCCGAATTGCCGGCCGTACGCGAGGAATTTCTCGCTGTTGACGCCGTGCATCGCGCTGGACGCATGCAGCGGATGGCCGAGATTGGCCTGCCACCATTCGGTGATCTGCGCGGCGCCGTAAGGCAGCCGGCCGACCACTTCCGGCAGCGGAATGCCGTTGTCCTGGATCGAGTGCAGCCACTCGCGCAGGTCGTGCGCCTGCCCGACCGCCTCGGTCGCGGCGATGGCGACCGGCAGCACGACGAGCAGCGAGATCGCCGCCGTGATCACGAGCGCGATGACCGTCGGCCGGTCGCGGAACAGCCGGTGCGATTCGAAGCACTTCAGCAGCGGCCACATCGCGATGGCGCTCACGCAGGCCCACGCGATGGCGGGAATGAAGTCGCGGATCACCCACAGCGCGAGCACCAGCAGCGCCGCATACAGCACGGCGCGGGCGATCTGCTGGCCGCGCGGTCGCGCGGCGGGATCGTGAGACGACGGGACATGGACGCCCATGGCACCTCTGTCGAAATGGAAAAATGGCGGTTCGCGCAAGCCACCGGCCTGCGCGAACCGCCATTCTATCCATCGGCGCCGGATCGGCGGCGTGTTATCTCACCCGCTCAGGCCACCTTGTCGGCGATCCGGTAACGTTCGAGCCAGTGTGCGTATGGCGCGGGCAGCGTCCACGACGGGCGCTCGACGCCGAGCTGCTTCGCCGCGTAGTACGGCCAGTGCGGATCGGCGAGATGCGCGCGGCCGACCATCACGAGATCGAGCTGCTGTTCGGCGACGACGCGGTTCGCCAGTTGCGGTGTGTCGATCCCCCACGCGGACGACACCGGCAGCCCGGCCTCGCGGCGCACGCGCTCGGCGATCGGCGCGAGGAACGCCGGGCCCCACGGAATCCGTGCGTCGGGCGTCGAGAAGCCGACCGACACGCTCAGCATGTCGAGCCCTGCCTGCTTCATCCGCTGCGTGAGCGCGATCGATTCGGCGAGCGTCTCGTCGTCGCGGCCGTCGTATTCGATCACGCCCAGGCGCGCGGTCAGCGGCAGATGTTCGGGCCATACCTTGCGGACGGCCGCGAGCGTGTCGACGAGGAAGCGGCCGCGGTTCTCGGCCGAACCGCCGTATTCGTCGTCGCGCTGGTTCGAATGCACCGAGAAGAAGCTCTGGCCGAGATAGCCGTGCGCAAAGTGCAGTTCGAGCCATTCGAAGCCCAGGTCACGCGCGCGCTTCGCCGATGCGACGAAGTCGGCCTGCACGCGGGCGATGTCGTCGTGCGTCATTTCACGCGGCACCTTCGGCAGATGCGCGCCGAACGGTACGGCCGACGGCGCGATGGTCTGCCAGCCGCGCGGATCGCCTTCGGCGATATGGTCGTCGCCTTCCCACGGACGGTTCGCGCTCGCCTTGCGGCCCGCGTGCGCGATCTGGATGCCGGGCACCGAGCCGGCCGCCTTGATCGCCGCGACCGACGGCGCGAACGCTTCGGCCTGCGCATCGTTCCACAGCCCCGCGCAGCCCGGCGTGATGCGCCCTTCCGGCGACACGGCCGTCGCCTCCGCGATCACGAGGCCCGCGCCGCCGCGCGCGATGCTGGCCAGATGCACGTGATGCCAGTCGTTGACGACGCCGTCTTCGGCGACGTACTGGCACATCGGCGGCACCGCGATGCGGTTGCGCAGCGTGACATCCTTGAGTTTGAACGGTTCGAACAGGGCAGACATCCACGACTCCTTTGCTTGGTTCTGCAAAACGACTGGGAACGCGCCGTGCGGCGCGCACGGCGGAACGATTCGGGCCGTCGGCGGGCAGATCGCGCCCGGCGACGGATACGGAACGGCGCCGGCCCGGCCGGCGCCATGTGCTTGCGTGCTTACTGGCGGCCGAGCTTCGCGAGCAGCGCCTCGGCGGCGGGTTCCGACGACGCGGGGTTCTGCCCCGTGATCAGCAGCCCGTCGGTGACGACATGCGGCGCCCAGTCGGCGCTGCGCTCGAATTCCGCGCCGTTGGTCTTCAGCATGTCCTCGACGAGGAACGGCACCACTTCCGTCAGCTCGACGGCCGCTTCCTCGCTGTTGGTAAAGCCCGTCGCGCGCTTGCCGCGCACGACCGATTCGCCGGTCTTCGGGTTCTTCACGTGGCGCAGCACGCCCGGCGCGTGGCAGACGGCCGCGACCGGCTTGCCGGCCGCGAGCGCATGCTCGATCAGGCGGATCGAATGCAGATCCTCGGCGAGATCCCACAGCGGGCCGTGGCCGCCCGGGTAGAACACGGCGTCGTAGTCGTCCACCGACACGTCGGCCAGCTTGTGCGTCGAAGCGAGTTCGGCCTTGGCCGCCGCATCGGCTTCGAAACGCCGCGTCGCGTCGGTCTGCGACGCCGGATCGCTGCTTTTCGGGTCGAGCGGCGGCTGGCCGCCCTTCGGCGACGCGAGCGTCAGCTCGACGCCCGCATCCTTGAACGTGTAGTACGGCGCGGCCAGTTCCTCGAGCCAGAAGCCGGTCTTCTTGCCGGTGTCGCCGAGCGTGTCGTGCGAGGTCAGGACAACCAGAATCTTCATGATCGGATACTCCTTCGTAAGTGGACGGGAACGGAGCCGTGCGGCGCGGCCGCCTGGATCGAGCAGGCGGCGTGCCGATCACGCAGGCACCTGACGGTTAGTCAGTTGTCGCGCGCCGACGTGCGGCGGACGTCGCCGAAAATCCGTTTCCGTCTATTAGACCAGTCGTCTATAAATCGGCTTAAAAAAAAGCATCACGGCCAAGCGATACCCGATGGACTCAAGGACAACGCCTTCAGCATCCCAGCCGCATGTGGCAATTTCGCGTTCGCGGTGCGAGTGCCGTCGCATTCATGAAGCCGGATCATATCGCCGGATTAGACCGGTCGTCTAGTAAACACCCGCTCGACCCTGCCGCCCGCATGGGTTTCACAGTGCGGCCGGGCGAGCGGCCCAATCGCCGCCCGCCCGACCCGCACCTGGCCCCAATCGCTCCGGCTACCGGCCGGTCACGTCGTCGCCCCGCTACCCTTCGGCGCTCAGAGCAACCCCATCCCGCCCGACGCGATGATTTCCGCGCCGACGATGAACGCGGACTCCGGCGCACTGAGGTGCAGCACCGTCGACGCGATTTCATCCGGCGTGCCGAACCGGCCGATCGGGACAAGGCCCTTGATCTTGTCGGCCGTCGCATCGAGCGTCGCCGCATCGAGCCCGAGCTTGCCGTACAGCGGCGTCTGCACCGGCCCCGGGCTCACGACGTTCACGCGCACGCCGTGCGGCAGCAATTCCGTCGACAGCGTCTTCGCGAACGAATTGACGGCCGCCTTGCTCGCCGCGTAGACCGACGAGCCGGGCATCCCGATGTGCGCGTTGATCGAGCCGTTGATCACGATCGACGCGCCGCGGTTCAGCAGCGGCACCAGCGACTGGATCTGGAAATACGCGCCCTTCACGTTGGTGTTGAACACGAGGTCCCACATGGCCTCGTCGCTGTCGGCGAACGGCGCGAGTTTCGCGACGCCCGCGTTGATGAACACGGCGTCGAGCCGCACGCCGGCCGTCGCGATCGCGTCCGCCAGCGCGCGGGCCGACGCGACGCTGCCGGCCTCGTTGCGGATCGCGAGCGCGCCTTCGCCGAGCGTCTGCCGTGCGGTCTCGAGCGTCTGCGCGTCGCGCCCGGTGATGATGACCCGCGCGCCTTCGGCCGCGAATGCGCGGGCGGCCGCCAGGCCGATACCGCTGTTGCCGCCCGTGACGAGGACCGTTTTTCCTCCGAAGCGTTGCATGATGTTCTCCTGTGAACCGGTGAGTTGACCGTGAACACAGGATGCGCTCGGCACCCTGCGTTGCCGTACGACGCGCGTGGCGAACATGTTCGAAATCGTCGAACGTGTTCGAGCGGATGCCCCGCCCGCCTTTCTCCGTCTCAGCCGGCCACGTCGATCCCGTCGAGCAGGCGCTGCGCGAGTCTCGGCTCGCGCAATTGCTCCAGCCACCATTGCAGCGCGCGGCCGTCGCGGTCACCGCGCCACGCGACATACAGCAGGTTCGGTTCGCGCGGATCGGCGGTCCGTTTCTCGACGAGATCTCCGCGCGCGAGCAGCGAGGCCACGCGCCGGCGCGGCACCCAGCCGACGCCGAGCCCGTCGCGCTGCGCGAGGATCTTCGCGCGCATCGACGGTACCGCGAGCATGGCCTGCCCGCCGAGCAGGCCGTATGCGCGGCCGGCCGCGCGCCGCGACGAATCGGCGACGACGACCGCGCGATGCGCGCCGATCGCATCCCGCGTCAGCACGTCGTCCGAGGAGGCCAGCGGATGGCGCGGCGACACCGCGAACACCCACTCCATCGCGCCCAGTTCGAACCACTTGAAGCCCTGAATCGCCGGCGGCTCGTTGGTCGCACCGACCACCAGGTCCGCGCGACCGTCGCGTAGCGCTTCCCAGGTGCCGCCGAGCACTTCGTGCGTGAAGCGCAGCGACACGCCCGAGTCGAGCGCGTCGAACGCGCGGACCACCGGCAGCAGCGTGTCGAACTCCAGCACTTCGTCGCTGACGATCGACAGCCGGTCCTCCCAGCCGCTCGCGACCTGCCGCACGCGCTGCGTCAGCCGCGCGACGTCCAGCGCCAGCCGCGACGCCTCGTCGGCCAGCAACTGTCCGGCCGGCGTGAGCTGCAGCCGGTAGCCGCGCCGGTCGAACAGCAGCGCGTCGAAACGCGTTTCGAGCTGGCGCGCCGCGTGCGACACCGTCGACGGCGCCTTGCCGAGCCGCGCGGCGGCGCGCGACAGGCTGCCGGTGGCGAGGATCGCGTCGAGCAGCGCAAGTTCGTCTTCGGACAGCATGGGGACGCTCCGGTTTGGGGTTGTCGTGGATCGTAAGGCAGCGGCGGGCCGCGGTCCAATCGGGCGACGGGGCTGCGGCGTCGGTCGATGCCGGTGACGGGAGTATGCCGACTTCCGGTATGCTGATCGAAGCAAAATCACCCCAATCGAGGTAACCACTGCGATGGACATCGCGATCCGCATCGAAGGCCGTCACGACCTGTCCGGGCAAATCTTCCGGCAACTGCGCACCGCGATCGTCGACGGGCGTCTCGAAGGCGGCGCGCGGCTGCCGTCGACGCGCGATCTCGCGAAACAGCTCGGCGTATCGCGCAAGACGACGCTCGATGCGTTCGAGCGCCTCGTCGCCGAGGGTTACCTGAATACGCGTGCCGGCGACGGCACGTTCGTCGCCGACGGCCTCGCGCGCGTGCCGCATGCCGCCGCGATGTCGGCGCCGTCGCTCGTCGAGGACACCCCGCGCATCGACGCGGTCGACGCGCGCGCGCTATGGAACGAGCTGCCCGACGCGCTTGCGATGCCCGCGCCGCAGGATTCGCCCGGCTTCGATTTCCGCGGCGGCGTGACCGACAAGACGCTGTTTCCGTTCGACGCGTGGCGGCGCTGCCTGCACCACGCGCTACGCCAGCAGGCGCGCGGCCCCGGCCAGTACCACGACCCGGCCGGCGACCCGCAACTGCGCGGCGCGATCGCGCGCTACGTCGCGTTCAGCCGCGCGGTGGCGTGCAGCTGGGACGACGTGCTCGTCACGCATGGCGCGCAACAGGCGCTCGATCTGCTCGCGCGCGTCGTCGTGCGGCCCGGCGACGTCGTCGCGGTCGAGGATCCCGGCTATCCTCCCGCGCGCGCCGCGTTCGCCTCGCTTGGCGCGACGGTGATCGGCGTGCCGGTCGACGCGCACGGCCTCGTCACGGAGCGGCTGCCCGACGATGCGCGCCTCGTCTACGTGACGCCGTCGCACCAGTTCCCGCTCGGGATGCCGATGACGCTGGAGCGGCGCATCGCGCTGCTTGAATGGGCGCAGCGCCGCCGCGCGCTGATCATCGAGGACGACTACGACGGCGAATTCCGCTTCGAAGGCCGGCCGGTGGAATCGCTGAAGAGCCTCGACCGCGCGGGCCTCGTCGCGTACGTCGGCACGTTCTCGAAGACGATCTTTCCCGACCTGCGGATCGGTTATGCGATTCCGCCACGCGCGCTGCGCGGCGCGCTGGCCAAGGCAAAACAGATCGTCGACTGGCACACCTGCGCGCTGACGCAGGCGGCGCTCGCGCGCTTCATGCTCGAAGGCGATTTCGCCCGGCACCTGAAGCGCGTGCAGAAGCACTACGACGCGCGCCGCAAGATGCTGATCGCGCATCTGCGCGGCGCGCTCGCGCCGTGGTTCGACCCGATCGTGCCGACCGCCGGCATCCACCTCGCCGCGCACCTGAAGCCGGGAATCGACGAAGCGGCGCTGGTTCGCGCGGCGCGCGCGCAGAACATCGGCCTGTACGGAATTTCGGGGTTCCATGTCGGCGTGCCGGTCCGCGCGGGGCTGCTGTTCGGCTATGGCGGGATCGACGCGCTGCGCATCGACACGGCGCTCGCGAAGCTGGCCGGATTGCTGGGTTCGGGCCGCGCCGGCAACCCGGCACTGGTTACCTGAATTTACCGAAAATTGGCTATTCAAGCAGACCAATCTGCGTCTTAAAGTGGGTCCTGTCGCGCCACCCGGCGCACCAACCGAACAAGGACCTGCCATGCAACAGCGCCTGAACTTCTATACCGCCAGCCCGAATGCGATGAAGGTGATGCGCAACGCCGAGGAATTCCTCGCGAAGAGCTCGATCGAGAAGCCGCTCGCCGAACTCGTCCGCCTGCGGGCGTCGCAGATCAACGGCTGCGCGTTCTGCGTCGACATGCACACGACCGACGCGCGCAAGGGCGGCGAAACCGACCGCCGTCTCGCGACCGTCGTCACGTGGCGCGAAACGCCGTTCTTCACCGAGCGCGAACGTGCCGCGCTGGAGTGGACCGAAGCACTGACGCTGGTCGCCAGCAATCACGTGCCCGACGCCGTCTGGGAAGCCGTGAAGCCGCATTTCAGCGACGAGGAGCTGTTCGACCTGTCGATGCTGATCGCGACGATCAACTCGTGGAACCGCTTCGCGATCGCGTTCCGCAAGATGCCCGAGTAAGGAGACGACGATGATCCGCTCCACGCTCCATCGAGCCGCCCTGTGTGCGGGGCTCGTGCTGACCGCCACGCTGCCAGCCGCCGCCCATGCGCACGACGCCGGCGACAACGTGCACGCGATCATGCGGCAGGCCGTGCCCGAGGCGCCCGGCAAGTTCGCCGTCGTCGCGACCGTCGACTATGCGCCCGGCCAGGCTTCCGAAGCGCACAAGCACCTCGGCTCGGTGTTCGCGGTCGTGTCGAAAGGCGAAGTGCTGTCGCAGGTGAACGGCGGCCCGCTGCGCCGCTACCGCGCCGGCGAAGGCTGGTACGAAGCACCTGGCTCTCGCCACCAGGTATCGCGCAACGCCAGCGCGACCGAACCCGCGCAGCTCGTCGTGTTCGGGCTGACCGGCGAACACGAACCGCTGAAGTCGCCGATCGATCAGTAACCCCGCTCCGGGGCGCGTGCCATGCCCGGCCCGCGCCCCCGCTTCGCAGCCGGCTTCCCCGTCGGTTTCGCCGGTTCTCTCTGTTTCTCGTTAATCACTCCCTACACGCCACCCGCGGCACCCCGCCCGCCGCCACGTCCCGCCCCCGCTTGTCCGCGCCGCCATTCGACGCTCGCCTGATCCCGATCAAGGACGGCGAAAACCCTTCCTTGAAATTAACTAACTCATCAATTAGCGTCGATTTCATGAACGCGAAATCCACCGTCGCCAAGCCGCGCGGGCGCCGCCCGTCGGTAAGCGATTTCGACCTGCGCGACCACATGCTCGACGTCGCGACGCAGTTGTTCGCCGAGCGCGGCATCGCCGCGACGACGGTCGCGCAGATCGCTTCCGCCGCCGGCGTCACGTCGGCGATGGTCCACTACTACTTCACGAACCGCGAACAGCTGCTCGACGCGATCGTCGAGGAACGGATCGCGCAGGCCATCGCGTTCGTGTGGCGGCCGACCGAGCCGCAGATCGACAACGATCCGTTCGCGCTCGTCGCCGAACTCGTCGACCGCTTCTTCGACGTCACGCACCGCATGCCGTGGCTGCCGTCGATCTGGCTGCGCGAGATCATCCACGAAGGCGGGCTGCTGCGCGAGCGGATGGTCCGGCGCATTCCGCTCGAGCATGTCGGGCGTTTCGCCGAACGCATCCGTGGCGCGCAGCAGGCCGGCACGCTGAACCCCGCGCTCGAACCCGCGTTCCTGTTCCATTCGATCATCGCGCTCGTGATGCTGCCGCTCGCGACCGCGAAGCTGTGGCAAAGCGCGCGCGGCCTGCCGCCGATCGACCGCGACGTGCTGCACCGGCACGTCCGCGCGCTGCTCGGTTCCGGCCTGCAGCCGCCGGCCGCCGCACCGCGGAGTCGGTCATGAACGCCACCCGCGCGTTGCCGCTCGTACTGGCCGCCGCCGTCGCGCTGCTCGCCGGTTGCGGACGGTCGACGGACCACGCCACGACCTACCAGGGTTATGTCGAAGGCGAATTCGTGTACCTGTCGTCGTCGCAATCGGGCACGCTGACGCAGTTGTCGGTCGAGCGCGGCCAGGCCGTCGCCGCCGGGACGCCAGCGTTCTCGCTCGAAGCCGCCAGCGAAACGGACGCGCTGCTGCAGGCGCAACATCAGCTCGCGGCGGCACGCGCGCAGCTTGCCGACCTGCAGACCGGCAAGCGCCCGCCGGAAGTCGCGGTCACGCAGGCGCAGCTCGCCCAGGCCACCGCGCAGGCCGCGCGGGCCGCCGCGCAACTCACGCGCGACGAACGCCAGTACGCGGCCGGCGGCCTGTCGAAGCAGCAGCTCGACGATTCACGCACGTCCGCGCAGACCACCGCCGCGCAGGCGCGCGAGCTGCGCAACCAGGTCGACGTCGCGCGCCTGCCGGGCCGCGCGCAGCAGCTCGCCGCGCAGGCCGCACAGGTCGACGCCGCGCAGGCGGCGGTGGCCGCCGCGCAATGGAAGCTCGACCAGAAGCGCGTCGCCGCACCCGCCGCCGGGCGCGTGTACGACACGCTGTACCGCGTCGGCGAATGGGTACAGGCGGGCAATCCGGTCGTGCAGATGCTGCCGCCGCAAAACCTGAAGGTGCGCTTCTTCGTGCCGGAAGCCGCCATCGCATCGCTCGCGCCGGGGCGCACGGTCGCGATCCGCTGCGACGGCTGCACGGCCGACGTGCCCGCGCGCATCACCTATGTGTCGAGCGAGGCCGAATACACGCCGCCCGTGATCTACAGCAACGAGAGCCGGACCAAGCTCGTGTTCATGATCGAGGCGCGTCCGGCCGTTGCCGACGCGCCGAAGCTGCATCCGGGCCAGCCCGTCGCCGTGAGGATGCAATGAACGCGCCGGCCGCTCCGTACGCAATCGACGTCGATCGCCTGAACAAGCGTTTCGGCGACAAGCACGTCGTGAAGGACGTGTCGCTGCGCGTCGCGCGCGGCGAGATCTTCGGCTTTCTCGGGCCGAACGGCAGCGGCAAGACGACGTCGATCCGGATGATGTGCGGCCTGCTCACGCCCGACTCGGGTAGCGGCACCTGCCTCGGCTACGACATCGTGCGCGACAGCGCGCAGATCAAGCGGCGCGTCGGCTACATGACGCAGCGCTTCTCGTACTGGGAAGACCTGTCGATCCGCGAGAATCTCGATTTCGTCGCACGCGTATACGGGATGCCCGACCGCAAGGCGGCTGTTACGCGCGCGCTCGACGGGCTCGGCCTCGCGAGCCGCGCAGACCAGCTCACGGGCGCGCTGTCGGGCGGCTGGAAACAGCGTCTCGCGCTGGCCGCCTGCATGCTGCACGAGCCGGAACTGCTGCTGCTCGACGAGCCGACCGCCGGCGTCGACCCGGCCGCGCGCCGCGCCTTCTGGGAAGAACTGCACCGGCTGGCCGCACAAGGGATTTCGGTGCTCGTCAGCACGCACTACATGGACGAGGCCGAGCGCTGCCACAAGCTCGCGTATATCGCGTACGGCGAACTGCTCGCGCAGGGCACGTCGGCGGAGATCGTCGCGTCGCAGGGACTGTCGACCCGCTCGATCACCGGCGAGCGCCTGGCCGAACTGTCCGCGCGGCTGCACGCGATGCCGGGCGTCGACCAGACGGTCGTGTTCGGCTCGGCGCTGCACGTGAGCGGCCGCGACCGCGCGCTGCTCGACGCGACGCTCGCGCAGGTCGCGGCGCGGGCCGACGGGAATGGCGCGCTGCAGGTCGCGCCGATCGACACCGGGCTCGAGGATGTCTTCATCTACATGATGGGCCGCGCCTCCGGGCCGCCCGGCGGAGCGTCGTCATGAACGCGTGGGCGGGCCTGCGCGAATCGTTCTCGGTCGCGCGCTGGTGGAGCATCGTGCTGAAGGAATTCCTGCAGCTTCGCCGCGACCGCGTGACGTTCGCGATGATCGTCGGCGTGCCGATCATCCAGCTCGCGCTGTTCGGCTTCGCGATCAACACCGATCCGAAGCACCTGCCGACCGCGGTGATCGTCGCCGACTCGAGCCCGTTCGCGCGCAGTTTCATCGCCGCGATGCGCAATTCCGCGTACTTCGACATCGTCGAGACGCTGCCCGACGAGGCGGCCGGCCGGCATGCGCTCGCACGCGGCGACGTGCAGTTCGTGCTGAGCGTGCCGGCCGATTTCTCGCGGCGGCTGCTGCGCGGCGAGCATCCGTCGCTGCTCGTCGAAGCGGACGCGACCGACCCCGTCGCGACCGCGTCGGCGATCGGCGCGCTGCCGGGCCTCGTACAGCCCGTCGCGGACAAGGACCTGACGGGGCCGCTCGCTCACCTGAACGGCCGCCCGGCCGCGTTCGACATCGTGCTGCACCGGCTGTACAACCCCGAAGGGATCACGCAGTACAACGTCGTGCCGGGCCTGATGGGCGTGATCCTGACGATGACGATGGTGATGATGACGGGCCTCGCGATCACGCGCGAACGCGAACGCGGCACGATGGAGAACCTGCTCGCGACGCCCGTGCGGCCGCTCGAGGTGATGACGGGCAAGATCGTCCCGTATGTGTTCATCGGGCTGATCCAGGTGTCGATCATTCTCGCGGCCGCGCGGTTCGTGTTCGACGTGCCGTTCGTCGGCGGCGTGTTCGCGATCTACCTGTCCGCGCTGCTGTTCATCGCCGCGAACCTGACGGTCGGCATCACGCTGTCGTCGCTCGCGCAGAACCAGTTGCAGGCGATGCAGCTCGCGGTGTTCTATTTCCTGCCGAACATCCTGCTGTCGGGTTTCATGTTCCCGTTCGCCGGGATGCCGAAGTGGGCGCAGTTCGTCGGCAACCTGCTGCCGCTCACCTACTTCAACCGCCTCGTGCGCGGCATCCTGCTGAAGGGCAACGGCTGGGCCGACCTGTGGCCGTCGGTGTGGCCGGTCGCACTGTTCACCGTGGTCGTGATGGGCGTCGCGCTGCGCTTTTACCGGCGCACGCTCGATTAGGCGGCACGCGATGAAACCGGCTTCGTATCGCGCCCTCATCACTGCCCGCGGCTTGACGTTGGCCGCTGCGGTGCTGCTCGTCACCGGATGCGCGGTCGGGCCGGATTTCCGCACACCCGATGCGCCGGCCACGCAGCACTACACGCACGGCGAGCCGCCCGCGACGACGGCCGCCACCGCCGGCCCGGCCGGCGACGCGCAGACGTTCGCATCCGCCACGCACACGCCGCAACGCTGGTGGACGCAGTTCGGCTCCGCCCCGCTGAACCGGCTCGTCGACACCGCGTGGCAAAACAGCCCGACGCTCGCCGAAGCCCGCGCGCGGCTCGACGAAGCGCGGCAGAACCATGCGGCCGAAGCCGGCGCGACGATGCTGCCGCGCGTCGACGCGAACCTGTCCGCCACGCGCGAGCAAGTCGACACCACCGCGTTCGGGTTGCCGGCCAACGTGCCGAATCCGGGGCCGTTCACGCTGTATGACGCATCGGTGAGCGTGTCGTACGCGCTCGACGTGTTCGGCGGCAACCGGCACGCACTCGAAGCGCTGCGCGCGCAGGTCGACTATCAGGCGTTCACGCTCGACGCCGCGCGCCTGACGCTCGCGGGCAACGTCGTCGCCACGGCAATCCTGCGCGCGTCGCTCGCGCAGCAGGTCGCGCTCACGCGGCAGCTCGTCGACGCGCAGGCGCGGCAGTTGCGCATCGTCGAAGCGCGCTTCGCGGCGGGCGGCGTGTCGCAGGCCGACGTGCATGCGCAACGCGCGCTGCTCGCGCAGACGCGGGCGTCGCTGCCGCCGCTCGCGGTTCGCCTTGCGCAGGCCGATCACCGGCTCGCGATCCTGCTCGGCACGCCGCCGTCCGACGCCGTGCTGCCCGATCTCGCGCTCGATGCGCTCGCGCTGCCGCGCACGCTGCCCGTCGCGCTGCCGTCGACGCTGGCCCGAGAACGGCCGGACATCCGCGCGGCGGAAGCCATGCTGCACCAGGCGAGCGCGAACGTCGGCGTGGCCACCGCGAACCTGTATCCGCGTTTTTCGATTACGGCGGGGATCGGCTCGGAGCGCACGCGTGTCGCGGATATCGTGAGCGGGCTCAATGTCTGGAATGTCGGCCTCGGTCTGACGCAGCCGCTCTTTCACGGCGGCGAGCTGCGCGCGAAGAAACGCGCGGCCGAAGCGGCGTACGATGCCGCGTTCGCGAGTTACCGGGAAACCGTGCTGCAGGCGTTGCAGCAAGTGGCCGACGCGATGCGCGCGGTGGAACACGACGCGGCCGAACTGCAGGCGAGAGAGAGCGCCGCGCGGGAAGCCGCGGCAAGCAACGCGATCGCCGGCGACCGTTACGCGGCAGGCGGGATCAGCACGTTCGATCTGCTCGACGCGCAGCGGCAGGCGCTGCAGACGGCGCTCGACCGCACCCGCGCGCAGGCCGACCGGCTTGCCGATACGGCGGCGCTGTTCCAGGCGCTGGCGGGGAGCTGGACGGATGAGGCCGCGCAGTGACGGGCAGGACGGCGTTGGCACTGGCCGAACACTTCGCCATGCATCGAATGATGCTCGCATCTGTCAGGCTCGACTGCCGTCGCTCCCTGCTTCCATTCGATGCCCGCCAGTGAAGGAACCTGCACTGCGCGCAATACGTCCCGCCAATAAAAAAAACCGGCCCGAAGGCCGGTTTCTTCATACCGCATGCCGTAAGCGGCGCTCGCGCGCCGCGCGACATCAGAAGCGGTGGATCATGCCGACGCCGAGGCCGATCTGGTTCTGCTTCGAACCTGCGCCCACGCCGTCACCGATCGACGTGGTCGCCGAGATGATCGCGTTGCCCTTGCCGTTCAGCGTGTTGCCGCTCGCGTGCTGCCAAGCTTCAACTGCGTACAGGCCCGTGCGCTTCGACAGGCTGTAGTACTGCGACAGCGTGACCTGGTGGTACTTGGCCGCGCTCGAGATACCGTTCGACTGCGTTGCCGCCGTGTACGAGTAGCCTGCCGCGAAGTCCCACTGAGCCGCTGCCTTCCAGTGCAGCACGGCGCCTGCCGTGTTGAAGATTGCCGTGTTCTTGAAGAACGAACCCGTGCCCGGCGTGTACTGGACGTTCGAGTACGACGCCGAAATGTCCCATGCCGGCGTGAACTGGTAGCCCGCCGTCACAGCGACGCGTTGCTGCGATTGCGCGGTTGCATAACCGTTGTTGATCGACGAAACAGCCGGCTGGTTGCCGTCGCCCGTCGCCGTCAGGCCGTTCTGGACCGTCGAGTTCGCGCCCCACACGCCGCCGCCGAGCGTCGCGTTGTTGACCTTCTGGTAGCCGACCGCGATGCCTGCCGGGCCGTTCAGGTACTGGATCGCCGCGCTCCACGTCGAGCCACGGTTCGTCGCGCCTGCGACGCCGCCGAACGAGTACGAACCGCCGACCGTGAAGCCGTAGATCTTCGGCGACATGTAGACGAGCGAGTTGTTCGCGCGGTAGCTGGTATCCAGCGAATCGATATCGCCCGGGTGCGCGCCGTAATAGCCGGTCAGCCAGGTCGTCGGGCTGTACGGCGACAGCAGCGTGTAGTACGCGGTGTACTGGCGGCCGGCCGTCAGCGTACCGTACGTCGCGTTGGTCATACCGACCCATGCCTGACGCGTGAAGATGCCGTTGGTCCACTGCGACGAGCCGTTAGCCGTGTTGACGCCGGCTTCCAACTGGAAAATCGCCTTCGTGCCGCCGCCGAGATCTTCGCTGCCCTTCAGGCCGAAGCGGCTGCCTGCCCACACGCCGGTGGACATCTGCACCTTCGAGTGACCGCCCGTGGTCGCACCGACTGCCGACGAGTTGTTCTGCCAAGCGATACCGTTATCGACGATACCGTACAGGGTCACGCTGCTCTGGGCGTGGGCGGCGGTAGCGGCTGCAAGGCCAACTGCCGTCATGGCGAAAGCGACGCGCTTTTTCATTGATTCTCCGTCCTCAAAGAATGATTTCTTTTCTGGTGTGGTTTTATGACTGACACATGTGCGAGTACATGCCGGCGCAATTCTGACGGATTACCGATTGTTTCCCAACATGTGCAGTCGGTCATCGTATGATCGACGCAACGCGCGGGTTCACCAAGCGGTTACATAACACCTGAAAACGCTTACGCGACGGGCATTTCCGGCCTTTCCCGGTGAAAACCCTAGCTTTACATTTTTACTGGTGTAACACGACCGTCCGATGTCGTCAGACGCCTTCGGCATAAATTCATCTTACAAATGCGCGATCGGGACCTGACATCCGATTCACGCCGCCGCGCAGGATCGCTGACATTCATGACACCCACATTTCGGGAAACGAAATCATGAAAACGTTTTAGTCCGCACACGGGAGATCGAACGGGAGCGGCCCGGCGAACGCGGGCCGAAGGGGATGCCGGCGCACCGCGCCGGCGAGATTCAACGCGATGCGGGCTGGACGAGCCGCGCAGTCACCGCATCGGTGAGCGCGGTCATGCGTGCGCGAATCGCCGCGTTCGAGCCGACGAGCGCGAGCGACGACGCCATGATCCGGTAGATGCGCTTTCTCGGCACCTTGGCCGGCTGCGCCGGGTCGAGCCACGCATCGTGGCCGGCCAGCAGCTCGAGCGTTTCGAGGCCGATCATGATCGGCCACAGGCACGCGAGCCGCAGCCGCACGAAGCGGCGCGGGATCGCGAGCGTGTACAGGCAGGCGTCGCGATATTGGTCGAGCGCGACGCGCAGCAAGTCGACCAGCACGCCGCGCGCACGCGCCGACGCATCGGGCTGCATCAGGTCGGCGACGACGAGCCCGTGCGCGCCCAGCACGTCGTCGGGCAGGTAGCAACGGCCGATGCGCAGATCCTTCGCGCAATCGCGCAGGATGTTGGTCATCTGCAGCGCCTTGCCGAACCGGATGCCCTTCTCGCGCATGTCCGGCAGATCCCAGTTGCGTGCGGCGCGCGTGTGCGCGCCCGTCATGTCGGTCCAGAACTCGCCCACGCAGCCCGCGACGAGATACGTGTAGCGGTCGAGCAGGTCGCGCGTCGGCAGCGACGCGACCTGCCCCGACTGCTCGTCGGGAAACGTGCGCAGGTCGAACTCCATACCCGACGTGAGCGTCGCGACGACCTTGCGGATCGACGCGCGGTCCGCGTCGGGCTGCGCGCGCAGCAGCGCGAGCATCGGCTCCATCGAGCCGAGCAGCACATGTTCGTGCGAATCCGTCTGCATCCGCGTCACGTCCTCGAGCGAACGCGACAGCGCCGCGCCGTCGCCGAGCCGTTCGATCTCGTCACGCAGGTCGGTCAGCAACGCCGCCCGGCGGTCGGGTGCAACGAGCGCCGTGTCGGCGATCGTGTCGGCCGCGCGCGCGAGCAGGTACGCGAGGCCGACCGGGGCGCGCATGCCGTCGGGCAACACGCGCAGCGTCAGGTAGAAGGAGCGGGAAACGTTCTTCAGCAGCTCGCCGAGCAGATAGGCGGGATCGGTATGGGTCGTCATGGGTCGGAAAAAATCGGCCGGCGCGCGCCTCGGACGCACAGAGCGCCGGGCGCCCGCGCCGGCCCGCGAGTCGCCGCATCGTCACGCCAGGCGGGCGTCGGCCCCGGTGCGGCGATGCAAAATTCCCGCAAGTTTAGTGCATCCGGCGCGCGACCTCCCGGCGACGGCCGGATTGCGGTGCGCGCACGGCCGCCGTGCCCCCTTCTACTGCGTGCATCACGTCTCGAACAAAATAGAAAGACACAAGTAATACATATGTAATTATTCGATGCGACGATCGCGTCCCGTTCGATTCCGTCCGGTGCGACATGACAGCCGTACCGGCGGAACGACCGCCCTTTTCCGACTCCCGTTTCGAAGGTTCATCGACATGCTCCTCAAGCGCCCGAGCGCCCTGCGCTACGTCCCGTTCGCCTGTGCCGCCACGTTCCTGCTCGCCGCGTGCGGCGGCAACGACGATCTGACGTCCGATCCCACGCAGCCGATTTCCGCGAAGGTCCAGGTGGTCGGCCATCGCGGCGCGAGCGCGCTGCGCCCCGAACACACGCTCGCGTCATACCGCAAGGCGATCGAGGACGGTGCGGACGTCATCGAGCCCGACCTCGTGTCGACCCGCGACGGCGTGCTCGTCGCGCGCCACGAAAACGAGATCTCGGGCACGACGAACGTGTCGGTACTGCCGCAGTTCGCGAGCCGCAAGGCGACCAAGACGATCGACGGCGCGCAGTTGACGGGCTGGTTCACCGAGGATTTCACGCTGGCCGAGCTGAAGACGCTGCGCGCCCGCGAGCGCATTCCGCAGGTCCGCCCCGCGAACACCGCGTACAACGACCAGTTCGAGATTCCGACGTTCGACGAGATCGTTGCGCTCGCGAAGCAGATGTCCGCGCAGACCGGCCGCACGATCCACCTGTATCCGGAAACCAAGCATCCGACCTATTTCCAGTCGATCAACCTGCCGCTCGAGGACCGCCTCGTCGACGCGCTGCTGAAGGATGCGTACACGTCGCGTACCGCGACCGTCTATATCCAGTCGTTCGAGGTCGCGAACCTGAAGACGATCCGCAACCGGATCAAGTCGAGCCAGCCGAACTGGAAGCTCGTGCAGTTGATGGACGAAGCCGGCCAGCGCCCGTACGACTTCGTGAAGGCGAACGACAAGCGCACCTACGGCGACCTGTCGACGCGCGACGGCATGCGCGAGATCGCGACCTATGCGAACGGCGTCGGCCCGTACAAGACGTCGATCATCGCGGTTGCCGCGGACGGCACGCTGCAGCAGCCGACGCCGTACGTGCGCTACGCGCACGAGGCCGGCCTCGTCGTGCATCCGTACACGTTCCGCCCCGAGAACAACTTCCTTCCCGCATCGCTGAAGGACGGCGGTACGCCGAGCACGCGCAACACAGCCGGCTCCGTGCGCGAGATCCAGGCCTACCTGCGCGCGGGCATCGACGGCTTCTTCACCGACGATCCGGCCGTCGGCCGCACGGCCGTCGATACGTTCAAGCGCTGATCGCGCCGGACGCGCCGAACATGCGGTAACCGGGCGCGGCGCGCAACGTGCCGCGCCCGGTCGTGCCGCATCCGTCAGATCACGTTGAAGTGGTGCGTGCCGTCCCGCTTCAGCTGGTCGACCAGCCCGTATTCCCAGTCGAGATACGCCTGCATCGCGGCAGCCGCGTTGTCGGTGCCTTCGTACGGGCGCCGGTAGCGATCGACGCGCGGCGACGCGAGGCGCGTCTCGCCGCTTTCGAGCGGCAGCCCGGCGTCGATCCAGGCAGCCGTGCCGCCGGTCAGCACCGAGATGTCGGCCGAAGCCGGCAGCAACGCGCGTGCGTCGGCGGCCGCGAACCGCGCAAGCAGGCTCGATCCGCACGTGAACACGTAGCGCTTCGCGGGCGGGATCGCCGCGAGCGCGTCGCGCAACTGCGCACGCACGACGAACCAGGCGCCCGGGATATGGCGCTTCACGTAGTTCGCGCTGGCCGTCACGTCGACGATCGCCAGTTCGCCGGGCGCGGCTTCCTTCAGCCAGCCCGCGAGCGTCGCGGGCGACACGTCGGTCGCCGCCGGCGTGACCGGCACGTCGCGCGGCGGCTGGCCGCGCTCGCCGAACGCCGCCGCGCCGGCCGGCTCGACGACGCGCACGTCCCAGCCCATCTGCGCGAGCCACGACGCAGTCATGTCCGCGCGCACGCCGTCGTCGTCGGCGAGCACGATCCGCGCGCCGCGCACGGCCGCATGATGGTCGGTCTCCTGCACGAGCTGGCCGCCCGGCGTGCTCAGGAAGCCCGGCAGGTGGCCTGCCTCGTACTCTTCCGGCGTACGCACGTCGAAGCGGTACAGCGTGCGGCCCGGCTCGTCGAGCGCGGCGACGTCCGCGAGCGCGATGCGCGGCACGCCCGCACGTTCGGCCACGGCACGCGCGGCCTCGCGCGCAGCGGCGCGCTGCGTCGCGTCGATTTCATCCGGAAAGCGGCGCGCGGCGCCACGCTCGAGCGTCTGGCCGGCGAGCGTCCAGCCGATCGTACCGTTGCGCAATGCCGCGACCGGGTTCGGCAGCCCCGCGTTGACGAGCGACTGCGTGCCGATGATGCTGCGCGTGCGGCCCGCGCAATTGACGACCACCTGCGTCGCCGGGTTCGGCGCGAGCGCGCGCACGCGCAGCACGAGTTCCGCGCCCGGCACGCTCGTCGAGGTCGGGATGTTCATCGTCTGGTATTCGTCGAAACGGCGCGCGTCGACGATCACGACATCGGCCTTCGCGTCGATCAGCGCCTGCACTTCCTGCGCGGACAGCGACGGCGTATGCCGCTCCGCCTCGACCCATTCGCCGAACGACTTGCTCGGCACGTTCACGTCGATGAACAGCTCGCCGCCCGCGGCAACCCAGCCCGCGAGGCCGCCGTCGAGCAGCCGCACGTCGGTATACCCGAGCTGCGCGAGTTTCGCGGCCGCGCGCGGCGCAAGATCCTCGCCGCCCGCTTCGCCGAACACGACGATCGGCGTGTCGCGGCGCGGAATCCGCGTCCACGCGTCGAGTTCGAGTTTCGACAGCGGAAAGTTGGCGGCCCACAGCGGATGGCCCTGCGCGTACGGATCTTCCTCGCGTACGTCGATCAGCGCGATCTCGTCGCGGGCAAGCAGGCGCGCGCGCACGTCCTGATACGACGCGACGGGAAAGCGGGAGGTGGAATCGGCGGATTGCGTCACGATGTCTCTGTCTGATTCGGTTGAAGTCGGTGAAGAAAACAAAACGGATGAATCTTGAGCCTGCCGGCGCACGCCCGCAACGGGCCACGCCAGCGGGCCCGGCGTCAGGCGTTCGAATAGCCCGACACGAACGGCTTCACGGTGCCGTCGTCCAGGAACACCGCGCGCTCGACCTTGCCGATGTTCGCGCCATACACGTGGATGCTGATCGATACGCGATCGGCGAATGCGTTGGTCACGCGATGGACGTCGCCGATGCGCGGCGACACGGCCTCGACCTGCCCCGGTTCCAGCCGCACGGCTTCGCCGAACGGCACGGGCTTGCCCGCTTTGCCGAACCGGTACGGCTGCGAGAACTCGCCGCCGCGCAGCATCCCGATCAGCCCCCACACCGTGTGGTTGTGGATCGGCGTCGTCTGGCCGGGCCCCCACACGAAGCTGACGACCGAGAACCGCTCGTCCGGGTCGAGATGCAGCAGGTACTGCCGATAGCGCGCCGGATCGGGCTCGGCAAATGCGTCGGGTAACCAGTCGTCGTGTGCGACGAGCGCGGCGAGCAGCGCACCGCCCTCGTCGAGAATGCGCGCCTCGTTCGCGCCGGACGCGAGCAGTGCGCCCAGCGCGTCGACGAACGGACGCAGCGGCGTCTGATGCAACGAAAGCGTACTCATCGACTGGCTCCTCGAATATGATGCCGAATATGATGGATCGTCATGATGCACCCGAAAGACCATGCAGAACAAACATGAAAATTAGCGATATCGACGCTTTTGCAGCGGTCGTCCGCTGCCAGACCCTGAGCCAGGCCGCAGCCGAGCTCGGGATGACGCAGCCGGCGATCACGCGGCGCGTCCAGAATCTCGAGGAAGCGCTCGGCGTGATCCTGCTCGATCGCAACACGAAACCGCCGCGCCCGACCGACATCGGCCGGCGGGTATTCGAGCAGTGTCGCGCGATCCTGCGCGAAGTCGATGCGCTGCGCGAATTGACGGCCGGCGAGCAGCCGCCCGCCGGCGAATTCCGGATCGGGCTCACGCAGGGGCTCGGCGAGCTGATGCTGCCCGCGCTGATCGCGGAACTCGCCGCGCAGTGGCCGGCGCTCGCGACACAGGTCACGACCGCGTGGGGCGGCATGCTGGTCGAGCGCGTCGCCCGCCGCGAGCTCGATGCGGCGCTCGTGTTCCTCGCGCGCGAGATGGTGCTGCCGGCGCAGGTCGAAGGCGAGCGATTGCTGGCCACGCGGCTCGTCGTCGTCGGCCGCAAGGGCGACTGGCCGCGCCGCGGCTACCGACTCGCCGATTGCCATGCACGCGGCTGGGTGCTCAATCCCGACGGTTGCGGTTTTCGCGCGGGCTTGCGGCGTGCGCTCGACGCACAGGGCCTGCCGATGCCGGTCACGCTCGACACCTACGGCCGAGACCTGCAACTGCAGAGCGTCGCGAACGGCTTCGGCGTCGGGCTGATGCCGCTGCCGCTCGTCGAAGGCAGCCCGCTGCGCGATGCGCTCGACATCGTGTCGCTCGCCGATTTCAAGCCGCAGATCGATCTGTGGCTGCTGCGCCGGCACGACGCGGCCCGTTTCGACGCGCCGCTCGCGGCCGTCGCCGCGCATGCGCGCACCGCGTTCGCGTTGCCCGAACAGACGCACGGCAAGGCTGCGTGACCGTATGGGGCGGTGTCTGCATGGCATCGCCCTGTCTGCCTGCGCGGCAGCCCTGCACCGCTCACGCATCGTTTCGACCGCGTTCGCCCTCGTGGCGTGACGTCCCGCCCGCCTCACCCTTCGTTTCGCCCCGGCTCGCCGCTTCGAGCACCTCGCGCCCCGCCGCCACCGCGATCGCATCGTCCTGCGGCGTATGCACGCGGCTGCACAGCACGTCGCGATAGTGACGCTCGAGCGGGTTGCCGCGGCTCAGTCCGTGATTGCCCGACAGCTTCAGCGCCTGTTCGACCGCACGGATCGCGTGCTCGGTCACCGTCCGCTTGACGAGGCCGCTGGTCGTGACCGACGGCGCATCGCCCGCGTCGGTGCGCGCGATGTGATCGTCGAGCAGCACGCGGTTCGTATGCAGCCAGCCCTCGATTTCGCCGACCGCCTCCTGCACGCGCGGCAGCGTCGCGAGCGGCGCCCCGAGCCCGCTCGGCGCACGCGTCGTCGCGAATCCGGTCAGCCAGTCGCGCGACGCGCGTGCCACCGCGTCGTACAGGCTGCCGAGCAGCGCGACCATCCACGCCTGCTGGTCGGCCTGTGCGTCGGCATCCGCATGCGTCGCGGCGGACACGGCCCAAGCTTGCGGCGCGCGCACGTCGACCGCGTGATCGGCCGGCAGCCGCACGTCGTCGAACACGACCTCGTGGCTGCCCGATGCGCGCAGGCCGAGGTGATTCCAGCTTTCGATCACGCGGATCCGATCGCCATCCGCATCGCGGTCGCGCGGCACGAGAAACACGCCGACACGCGGCTCCGGCTCGTCGGTGCGCGCCCACACGGCCAGCCAGCGCAGTGCCGGAATCCCGGTGCTGTACAGCTTGTGGCCGGACAGCCGCCAGCCGTCGCCATCGCGGCGTGCAACGGTTTCCGGCAGACCGCCGCGCGACGGCGAACCAAGCGCGGGCTCGACGCGCAGCGCGTTGATCAGCGCGCCGTGCGCGACCGCGCTGTCGAACACCGCGCGCCGTGCCGGTGCCGGCCAGCGGTTGTCGGCGCGGCCGAGCGCGCGATGCTGCAGATACGTCATCGTCAACACCAGCGCGGTCGCCGGATCGGCGCGCGCGACGGCCGCAACGATCCGGCTCGCCTGCGCGAGCGTCGCACCGGCGCCGCCATGTTCGCGCGGCACGACCTGCGCGATCAGCCCCGCGCGATGCAGCCGCGCGAAGTTCTCGTGCGGAAAACGGCCGTCGACGTCGTTGCGGGCCGCATCGGCGGCGAGTTCGGGCGCGAGGCGGTCGAGCAGCGCGGCGACGCGCGCGGCGTCGGCAGCGTCGGCCGTGTCGGCAGGCAAGAGACGCAGCGAAGGCGGCTGCGGCGACGGCGAGGAAGCGGCAAGGCTGGCGGACATCGAGACGGATTCCCTGGGTAGTGCAAGCGCGGCAATGCCGGCCATGGCGATGATCGATCGGCACGCGATGCGCGGCGCACGATACGGCGCCAACGCGCGCCCGATCGTTCGTGAGCCCACAGCGTATGCGCACCGCGCACCCGCCCAAACCATGCAAATCTGATATTCAAATCGGGATTGATTATTTCCATTCCGCATGATCGCGGCGTTAACCTGCGCTCCATTCCTGCCCGGCCGTGCGCCGGGACGTCCCTGCACCGGAGACCCAGATGAGCGTCGAATTCATCGGCATGATCCAGAGCCAGAAGCAGTCGGAAATCCATCCGGCGTCCGGCCCCGTGGTCGATCCCGACTATGTGCGCGACTTTGCGCGCGCCCACGAAACGGCCGGCTTCGACCGGATCCTCGTGCCGCATCACTCGACCGGCCCGTCGGCGACGCTGACGATCGCGTTCGCGGCGGCCGCGACCGAGCGCATCCATTTCATGCTCGCGCATCGGCCGGGCTTCACCGCGCCGACGCTCGCCGCGCGGCAGATCGCGACGCTCGACCAGTTCAGCCGCGGCCGGCTCGCCGTGCACTTCATCTCCGGCGGCTCGGACAGCGAGCAGCAGCGCGACGGCGATTTCCTCGACCACGACGCGCGTTATGCGCGCACCGACGAATACCTCGGCATCCTGCGGCGGATCTGGACCGAAGCGCAGCCGTTCGATCACGACGGCACGCACTACCGGTTCAAACAGGGCTTTTCGGAAGTGAAGCCGTTCCAGCAGCCGCACGTGCCGATCTATTTCGGCGGCGCATCGGAAGCCGCGCTCGCGGTGGCCGGCAAGCACGCGGACGTCTATGCGCTGTGGGGCGAATCGCTCGACCAGGTGCGCGACCTGACGACACGCGTGCGCGCGGAAGCCGCCCAGCACGGCCGGCAGGTGCGGTTCTCCGTGTCGTTCCGCCCGATCCTCGCCGCGACCGAGGACGAAGCATGGGCGCGCGCGCACCGCATCCTCGACGAAACGCGCCGGCTGCGCGAAGCGGCCGGCCTCGGCGCCGGCGGCCCGCAGCAGAGCGAAGGCGCGCGCCGCCTGCTGGCCGCGGCCGAACGCGGCTCGCGGGTCGACAAGCGGCTGTGGACGGAAATCGCGAAGCTCACCGGCGCACGCTCGAATTCGACGGCGCTGGTCGGCACGCCCGAACAGGTCGCCGACGCGCTGCTCGACTACTACGACCTCGGCGTGACGACGTTCCTGATCCGCGGCTTCGATCCGCTCGAGGACGCGATCGACTACGGCCGCGAACTGATTCCGCGCGTGCGCAGCGCTGTCGCGGAACGCGACGCGGCACGGCGCGCCGCATGACGCCAACGGAGCGATACGCCATGTCCGCCGTTCTTTCCTCGCCCGTCCGCACCGCATCGGGCCTCGTGCTCGCCGACGCGCCGCGCCAGCATTTCTGGTTCGACCCGCCCGCGCCGCGCATCGACGTCGCCGCCGAACGCCGCCACCGGCAGGAGCGGCTCGCGGCCGCGTTCCGCCTGTTCGCGCGCTTCGGTTTCGCGTCGGGCCTCGCCGGCCACATCACCGCGCGCGATCCGGAGTTGCCCGACCATTTCTGGGTGAATCCGCTCGGCGTGCATTTCTCGCAGATCAAGGTGTCCGACCTGCTGCTCGTCAACGCGCATGGCGAAACCGCGATCGGCACGCGCCCGCTGAACAAGGCCGCGTTCGCGATCCATGCGGCGATTCACGACGCGCATCCGCACATCGTCGCCGCCGCGCACACGCATTCGACCTACGGCAAGGCCTGGTCGACGCTCGGCCGCCCGCTCGATCCGCTCACGCAGGACGCTTGCGTGTTCTACGAGGATCACGCGTTGTTCGACGACTTCACGGGGATGGTCGTCGACACGAGCGAAGGCGCGCGGATCGCCGATGCGCTCGCGAAACCGGACGGCACCACGCACAAGGGCGTGATCCTGAAGAACCACGGGATCCTGACCGCCGGCCCGACGGTCGAGGCCGCCGCATGGTGGTACATCGCGCTCGACAATGCCGCGCACACGCAGTTGCTGGCCGAAGCGGCCGGCACGCCGCAGCCGATCGATCACGCGACCGCGCGCCACACGCACGGCCAGATCGGCGGCCCCGAGGGCGCGCTGCATGCATTCGACAGCCTGTTCGCGCGCGTCGTCGCCGACGAACCCGACCTGCTCGACTGAGCGCCTTTCCGCACGACCGGAGACCCGACCACATGACCCGAACCACCGCACCCGCGCCCACCGACGCGCACGACGACAAGCGCCGCAGGCTGCTGCGCGCGGCCGGTGCCGCCGCGCTTGCCGCGCCGGCGATCACGCTCGGCCGCAAGGCCTGGTCCGCGCCGCCGCTGAAGAAACTCACGTTCGCGTGGAACCAGAACGCGTTCTGCCTGACGCCGATCGTCGTCGCGCAGGAACGCGGCTTCTTCGAGAAGAACGGCCTGAAGGTCGAGCTGATCAACTACAGCGGGTCGACCGACCAGTTGCTCGAATCGATCGCGACCGGCAAGGCCGATGCAGCGGTCGGGATGATCCACCGCTGGCTGAAGCCGCTCGAAGCCGGCTTCGACGTGAAGATCATCGGCAGCTCGCACGGCGGTTGCGTGCGCCTGCTCGGCGCGAAGGCGGCCGGCGTCACGACGCTGCAGGCGCTGAAGGGCAAGACGGTCGGCGTCAGCGATCTCGCCGCGCCCGGCAAGCATTTCTTCTCGATCCTGCTCGCGAAGAACGGCATCGATCCCGAGCGCGACATCACGTGGCGGCAGTATCCGGCCGACCTGCTCGGCGTCGCGGTCGACAAGGGCGAGATCCACGCGATCGCCGACGGCGACCCGAATCTCTTCCTGCTCGAAAAGCGCAGCAATGGCGCGTATACGGAACTGGCGACGAACCTGTCCGGCGAGTACGCGCGCAAGGTGTGCTGCGTGATCGGCGCGCGCGGCGACCTCGTGCGCAACGACCGGCCGTCGGCTGCCGCGCTCGCGCGCTCGATCGTGCAGGCCACCGAGTACACGCACGACAACCCGAACGAGGCCGCGAAGGTGTTCGCGAAGTATTCGCCGAAGATCAGCCCCGACGATCTGCGCAAGCTCTACGCGACGCTCACCTACACGCATCACCCGACCAACGTCGATCTGCAGCAGGAAATCGCGTTTTATGCGGACGATTTCCGCCGCATCAGCGTGCTGAAGAAAAGCACGGACCCGCAGCGCTTCGCGCAGCAGGTCTATGCGAACGTGCTGGGGTGACGCGATGTCGACGATCGAACACGCTTCCCCCGCACGCACCGCATCCGCACCCAGCGCCACCGCATCCGCGCGAGCCGCATGCACGGTGTGCGAAGCCACGCTCGCCGCCGAAGCCCGCCGTGCACGGACCTGGCCGACCGGCATCGCCGCCGCGCTCGCGTGGGCCGCGCTCGGCGCGCTCACGCAACTGTGGCCGAACCGCATCGTCGGCTTCAGCGACTGGGCGTACACGGACACGTTCGGCACGGCCGCCTGGTCGATCGGCGCGCTGCTGCTCGCCGCCGCGACGCTCGGCCATCTCGTCCCCGCCACCCGCACGCGGCTCGCACGCGTGCGTCCGGCTGGCCCGTGGCTCGTCGCGCTGCCGCTCGTGCTCGCCGCGTGGGAAATCGTCACCGCGAAAACCGGCTGGCTGCCGACGCCGTTCTTCGCGCCGCCGCAGGCGCTGATCGAGGTCTATGTCGACGACTGGCCGCGCCTCTTCGGCAGCGCCGGCAACACGCTGAAACTGCTCGCGCTCGGGTTTGCGTACGGCGTCACGGTCGGCTTCGCGGTGGGCGTGTCGATCGGCTGGTCGCGCCGGATCGGCTACTGGGTGCATCCGGTGCTGCGCGTGCTCGGCCCCGTGCCGGCCACCGCGCTGCTGCCGCTCACGTTCTACTTCTTCCCGTCGAGCTATTCGGCCGCCGCGTTCCTGATCGCGCTGTCGACCGGCTTCCCGGTCGCCGTGCTGACGTGGTCCGGCGTCGCGAGCGTCAACCGGCAGTACTACGACGTCGCGCGCACGCTCGGCGCGAACGCGCGCTTCCTCGTGCTGCGCGTCGCGATTCCGGCCGCGCTGCCGCACGTGTTCGTCGGCATCTTCATGGGGCTGAGCGCGTCGTTCACGGTGCTGGTCGTCGCCGAGATGATGGGCGTCAAGTCGGGGCTCGGCTGGTACCTGAGCTGGGCGCAAGGCTGGGCATCGTACGTGAACATGTATGCGGCGCTGATCGTGATGGCGCTGCTGTTTTCCGGGCTGATCGCGCTGCTGTTCGCGGTGCGCGACCGCGTGCTCGCGTGGCAGAAAGGAACCGTCAAATGGTGAGCACCGCCGTACTCGAACCGTCCGTTACCGCTGCGCCCATCATCACGGCGCCGCGCGGCGCGCGCATCGACATCCGCCGCGTGAGCCATGCGTTCGACGGCCCCGGCGGCCCGCTGCCGGTGCTCGACGACGTCACGCTGTCGGTCGCGGCCGGCGAATTCGTCGCGCTGCTCGGCCCGAGCGGCTGCGGGAAATCGACGCTGCTGCGCCTTGTCGCGGGCCTCGACGCCGCACGGCAAGGCACGATCGCGCAGGATGGCGTGCCGATCGAGCGCCCCGATCCGTCGCGCATCGTCGTGTTCCAGGACCCGACGCTGTACCCGTGGCGACGCGTGCGCGCGAACGTCGCACTTGGCCTCGAAGCGCGCGGCGTGGCGCGCGTCGCACAGCATCGCGTCGACGATGCGCTGGCGCGCGTCGGGCTGCAGGAATTCTCGAACGTGTTCCCGCATCAGCTATCGGGCGGGATGGCGCAGCGCGTCGCGCTCGCCCGCGCGCTCGTCAACGATCCGCGCCTGCTGATTCTCGACGAACCGCTCGGCAAGCTCGATTCGCTGACGCGGCTCACGATGCAGGGCGAGCTGACCGCGCTGTGGCAACGCGACGGGTTCTCCGCGCTGCTCGTCACGCACGATGTCGAGGAAGCACTGTTCCTCGCGCAGCGCGTGATCGTGTTCGGGCCGCGTCCCGCACGGATCGTCGCCGAATTGCATGTCGACCTGCCCTACCCGCGCCATCGCGGCGACCCGCGCCTCGCGGCACTGCGCCACGACGCGCTGCGGCATCTCGGGCTCGATGCGAGCTGGTAGATGCGGGTTGCCGTTCGACGATCGGCCGCCACGCGGCGGGCGCGCGGCCGATGAACGCGCCGCCGTTCGCCGACTGGGCGCTCGTGTTCCTGCAAGGGCTGTATCGCGCGCAACTCGCGTTGGCACGCGTGCTGCACATGCTCGGGCTCACGGGCGACGCCGACGGTCAGGCCGCGTGGCCATGGGCGCACCGCATCGCGCTCGAGACGCTGCGCATCGACGCGGGCCTCACGCGGCAACTGGCGTTCGCGCTGGCGGCGACCGCGTGTGCCGTCGTGCTCGCGTGCGTCGCGCTCGTTTCGCGCAAGGGGCGTTTCGCGTCGGCGATCGCCGCGCTGGCCGTTGCCTGGTTCGCGCCCTGGCCGCCGTCGTCGCTGTGGCTCTCGCCCGCCGTGCCGACGAGTTTCCAGCGCGATCCCGCGCCGTTTTCGGTGTCGAACGTGGTGCGCGGCGCGCATCTCTACACGCAACACTGCGCGGCCTGCCATGGCGCGGACGGCCGTGGCGAAGGGCCGCTCGCGGCCACGCTCGCGCACTGGCCGCCGACCTTCGCCGGCGCGCTGCTCGCCCGTCGCCTCGACGGCGAACTGTTCTGGCGGGTGCGCCACGGCACGCGCGACGAACACGGCGTGTCGACGATGCCCGGCTTTGCGGCCACGCTCGGCCCGCAAGACACGTGGGCCGTGCTCGACTACCTGAAGGCGCTTTCCGCGGGCAGCGGCGCGCGAGCCGAAGGCGCGTGGCCCGTGCCCGTCCCGCTGCCGACGCTCGATGTGCGCTGCGGCGACGCCGCGCCCCAATCACTCGAACACTGGCGCGAAGGCCAGCGGGTGCGCATCGTCGCGCTCGCGCCGGGCGTCGCAGCGCCGCCGGAAGACCCGCGCTGGCAGACCCTGCTCGTCACGGCACGCGGCGCATCCATGCCGCCCGCAACCGGCACGCGTGCGGCCAACTGCGTCGCGTCGACGCCCGACGCATGGCTCGCATTCGCGACGATCGCGGGCCTAGCGCCCGATGCGCTCGGCGGCACGCAACTGCTCGCCGATCGTCGCGGCTGGCTGCGGGCGCGCGCGTTGCCGGGCAGCGCCGGTTGGTCGGACGCCGACCTGCTGTGCCGCTCGGACGCCGCCGCACGGCCGGCCGCGGCGTCGGCGACCGGCGATCCGCTGACCGCGCTGCTGCTGCGCGTCGACACGGAACCCGTCCGCGACGTGCAGGCCGGACTCCCGCATTGAATTCCCGAACCCTTTCTCCGACCGACCGAACTTCACGATGAATCCGACCCGACGCCATTTCCTCGCGCAAGCGAGCGCCCTCGCCACGATCGCCGCGGCCCCGGCCGCGCTGCGCGCGCAATCGGGCACACGGCCGCTGCTGCGCGCCGGCGACCAGAAAGGCGGGCTGCGCGCGCTGCTCGAAGCGGCCGGCGAACTGAACGGCCTCGCGTACGACATCGCATGGACCGAGTTCCCGGCCGCCGCGCCGCTCGCCGAAGCGCTGAACGCGGCCGCCGTCGACTGCGGGCCGATCGGCGACGCGCCGGTGATCTTCGCGCTCGCGTCGGGTGCTCGCATCAAGGTGATCGGCGCGAACCGTTCCGATCCGTACGGCACGGCCGTGCTCGTGCAGCCCGACGCGGCGCTGAAAAGCGCGGCCGACCTGAAGGGCAAGCGCATCGGCACCACGCGCGGCTCGATCGGCCATTTCGTAACGTTGAAGGCGCTCGACGCGGCCGGCCTGCCGCCGGACGCCGTGTCGTTCCGCTTCCTGCCGCCGGCCGACACGATGCTTGCACTCGCGACCGGATCGATCGACGCGTGGGCAACGTGGGAGCCCTATACCGCGCTCGCCGAAACGAGCGGCCGCGCGCGCGTGCTCGTCAACGGCCGCGGACTGTGGTCGGGCCTCAGCTATGTCGCGGCGACCGACGCGGCGATCGCGTCGAAGCGCGACGTATTGCACGATTTCCTGTTGCGCGTCGTGCGCGCGCAGACGTGGTCGTACCGGCATGTCGACGCGTATTCCGCGGCGCTCGCGCGCATCATCGGCATTCCGCCGGCCGCCGCGAAGCTCCAGTTCGAGCGCCGCAACACGCGCTGGTTGCCGATCGACGCGACGGTGATCGCCGGGCAGCAACGCACGGCCGACTTCTACCTGAAGGCCGGGCTGCTGCGTCAGCCGCTCGACGTGCGCACGACGTTCGACACGGGCTTCCCGCTCGCGTAACCGGCCAAACGGCTTCGGCCCGATCTGGCACAATCGCGATTTGACTCTCCACGTCATTCGAAGCCAGCGCCATGCCAGCCATCAGCGAACTTTTCGTCTACCCGATCAAATCCTGTGCCGGCATCGCGCTGACGCGTGCGCAACTGCTCGAAACGGGCCTCGCCTACGACCGCCACTGGCTGATCACCGATCGCGACGGGCAGATGATCACGCAGCGCACGCACCCGCGCCTCGCGCTGATCCGCACCGCGCTCGACAGCGACGCGCTCGTGCTGAATGCGCCGGGCATGCGCGAGATCCGCACGCCGCTCGACGGCGACGCGTCGCCCGCCACGCCGAAAATGGCCGCGACCGTCTGGCGTGACACTGTCGACGCGATCGACACGGGCGCCGAAACGGCCGCGTGGCTCACCGAATTCCTCGGCACGCCGGCGAAGCTCGCCCGCTTCGGCGCCGACGCGCGCCGCGGCTGCAACCGCAAATGGACCGGCGAGATCGATACGCACACGCAGTTCGCCGACGGCTATCCGCTGCTCGTGATCGGCCAGTCGTCGCTCGACGACCTGAACGCGCGGCTCGCCGCGAAAGGCGCGCCGGCGATTCCGATGAACCGCTTCCGCCCGAACATCGTCGTGTCGGATCTCGATGCGTACGAAGAGGATTTCGTCGAGCACCTCGATACCGAAGGCGCGACGCCCGTGCGGCTGCGCCTCGTGAAGCTGTGCACGCGCTGCCCGATGCCGACGATCGACCAGGCCACCGCCGCACCCGATCCGGCATGGCCGCACGAGCCGACCGACACGATGCAGACCTATCGCGCGAATCCGAATTACGAAGACGCGCTGACGTTCGGCATCAATGCGATCGTCGTCGAAGGCGCGGGTGCGTGGCTCGAAATCGGCCAGCCGCTCGAAGCGGAGATCGGGTTCGGCGATTAACAAATCGCGAACCCGCATGAATGGCACAAGGCGCTGAATCGGAAGGCGGCGCATGCGATCGTTTACCGCAATGCGCCACCGGATTCGATTTCAGACAATGTGTCGATTGATTTCCGCTGGAATCACAGTTCCGTAATCTTTGCGTCGCTCACCGTGATCTTTTCTTCCGGATTTTGGGGATCGACGCTCGTATAACTGGCCGTTCCGGTTTTCGAACCCTGCGGAATAAGGGACGACAAATCCAGCACCGGAAACAGTGCCGGCGGGATGCCATGATACTTGTTGACGGGAATGATTCCGCCGACGTAACCATGCACGTGCAGCAAAAGCGACCGTACCAGAAGAGCGGACGCGCTTTCCTCTTCCTTTGACGGGAAGTAGGTATAGTTTCCGCCGATCGTGATTCTGGTCACGTTATTGGGCCGATGAGCCCAGACAATCGTGCCGGAGCCTTGCAGCGAGCCCGACGGATGATCCAGTTCCGGGTGGAAAGCGGCGGCAAACTGGATGGCCGGCGCATGTCCCTTTCCTGACGTGACCTGCCCACCGCTGATTCTGAATCGTTTGACGAAAATCTCCGGCAGAACTTCTTCATCGAGTGTCGTGGCCATGGCCTTTCCCTCACATAATTGTGGAAAATTACGATTCATCCCTGAATTAACGAGACGACGCCGTGCATTGAACGGCTGATTCAGCTTAGGTCGGATAATCGGAATTTGTAGCTGTTATAAATAGCAGCATGTCATGTGAGTATAAAAATACTCAATTCCATTATTGAATATCTCGATTTTATGAAATCTCGCGACTGTGCATAATGGCGCAGATAATCACCTGCGCTCCGCATATCCATCGCCATCCGGGAAACACATTCCGAAATGTGTTTCTAAAGGCTGATCGGCAGCGCCACCGTGACGATCAGCCCGCCGCCGCCCGCATCGGCCAGCGCCACCGTGCCCTGGTGCACGCGTGCGATCTCCCGCACGATCGACAGCCCGAGCCCCGTCCCTTCGACCGTCTGCGTCTTGCTGCCGCGATGAAAGCGCTCGAACACCGCGTCGCGCTCGTCGGCCGGAATGCCCGGCCCGTTGTCGATCACGTCGAGCCGTGCATGCTCGCCGTCGCGCGACACGCGCACCGTGATCACCGCACGATCGCCCGCATAGCGGATCGCGTTGTCGATCAGGTTGCCGATCATTTCGCCGAGCAGGTCGGACTGCCCATGCACGTCGACGTCGGCCTCGTGTTCGAAGCCGAGATCGATGTCGCGCGCGCGCGCGACGGGCGACCAGTCGAGCGTCACGCTGCGCGCGAGCCGGTGCAGTTCGACCGGCTTGCGCGCGACCGCGTGGCCGCTGTCCGAATCGAGCCGCGACAGCGACAGCAATTGCTGGACGATCTTCGCGGCCTGTCGCACCGCGCCGTTCGCGCGCCGCAGGTGGGCGTTCGCGCGCGGCTGCTCGTCGGGCCGCAGCGCGAGCTCGACGCCGGCCTGCACGGCCGCGAGCGGCGTCTTCAGTTGATGGGCCGCATCCGCGAAGAAGCGGCGCCGCGCGACCTGCATGCGCTGGGTGCGGCCGATGTACTGGTTGATCGAATCGACGAGCGGCGTCAGCTCGCTCGGCATCGCGCCCGTGTCGAGCGGCGTCGTGTCGTCCTCGCTGCGCGCGGCGACCGTCGCCGACAGCCGGTTCAGCGGCCGCAGCCCGCGCCCGACGCCGAGCCATACGATCCCGAGCGCGAGCACGACGAGCAGCCCTTCCTGCAGCAGCGAACCGACCAGGATCTCGCGCGCGAGCGCCTGGCGCGCCTCGATCGTCTCGCCGACCATCACCCACACGATGCGCGACTGTGCGGTCGGCACGTCGTGCACCGGAATGCGCAGCGCGGCCATCCGCAACTGCTCGCCGCGATAGACGACGTCGTAGTAGCGCGTGACGAACAGCGCGCCGTCGCCCGCGTCGCGCCCCTGCGGCAGCGGCAGGTCCGGGTAGCCGGTGATCGTGTGGCCGTTGTCCTCGCGGATCAGGTAGTAGATCTTGCCGCCGTCGCTCGATTCGAGCATTTCGAGCGCGAGATACGGCAGGTCGACCTCGATTTCGCCGTCGTTGAGCCGCACGCCTTCGCGGATCGACTTCAGCGACGACGACAGCGTGCGGTCGAACGCGACGTGCGCGGCGCTCATCGCGCGCTGGTACGTGAGCCACGAGTCGAGCGCGAGCAGGCCGAGCAGCGGCAGCAGCAGCCACAGCGCAACCTGGGTGCGCAGGTTCGGGCGGGTCACCATGCCTCCCGCCGGGCCGCCCCAAGGAAGGCATGCGCCCCCTTGGGGGGCAGCGAACGAAAGTGAGCGTGGGGGCAGTCACTCATACCGCCTTCGCTTCCAGCAGATATCCGAGCCCGCGCAACGTGACGATCGCGACGCCCGTGTTCTCGAGCTTCTTCCTCAGCCGGTACACGTAGATCTCGATCGCGTCGGCGTTGACCGACTCGTCGAGCCCGAAGATCTTCTCCGACAGCGTTTCCTTGTTGATCGCGCGGCCGTTGCGCAGGATCAGCACCTCGAGCACCGAGCGCTCGCGCGGCGTGAGCGACAGCGGTTCGCCCGCGAGGTGGAAACTGCGATCGATACTGTCATACGAAAGCGGCCCGCATTCGACCCGCGAATGCTCGTGGCCGAGGCTGCGCCGGATCAGCGCGCGGGCGCGCGCCTCCAGTTCGGTCAGCTCGAACGGCTTCGCGAGATAGTCGTCGGCGCCGAGATCGAGCCCCTTCACGCGGTCCTCGACCGACCCGTGCGCGGTGAGGATCAGCACCGGCACCGGATTGCGGCGCGCGCGCAGCCGCCGCAGCACCTCCAGCCCGTCGAGCTTCGGCAGCCCGAGATCGAGGATGACCAGCGCGTAATCCTGCGTGCGCAGCACGTGGTCCGCCGCCTCCCCGTCCGCCATGTGATCGACCGCGAAGCGCGCGGCGCTCAGCGCGTCGTTCAGCGACTGGGCCAGGTTCGGGTTGTCTTCGACGAGCAGCACACGCATGGGGAATCCGGTAAGGTCAGCGACAGGCCGCTACATTACATGATCCTTTCCATTTCGACGCCTCGCGGAAACACCTGTTGCACCGCGCCTGCGAACCCGCGCCGCGCGGTCCGGTCGACTGTCGCTCATCGCTCGGGCGCGCGACGGCTCCCTGTCGCGAAGCGCGAACCGTCGGTCACGCGACGCTCACGCAGACCGACGGCCACCGCGACGAACGCGACGCTCGCACCGACCGTGACGGCAATCATCGGGCGGGCGGTGCCGTCCGACAGCCACGCCAGCACGCCGCCGCACGCGGCCGTGATCGCCATCTGGATAAAGAAGAAGAGCCCGGACGCCGTGCCGGCGATCTTCGTGTACGGCTGCATCACCGCAAACTGGCAGGCCGGAATCGCGATCCCGACGGCAATCATCACGACGAACATCGGCACGACGAGGGCCGTCACCGCCGTGGGGGCGATCGCACCGCCCGCCCACAACACCGCGGCGCCGACCAGATTGACGCCTGCCGCCGCGACGATGACCGCATCGGCTTCCCAGCGGCCGCTGGTCCGCGCGAACAGGCTCGAACCGATCAGGTAGCCGAGCACGGTCAGGCCGAAGATCGCCGCATAGACCGGGCCGGACACGCCCATCTGCCGCTGGAACAGCGTCGACGACTCCGCGATGAACGGATAGTACGTGCAGTAAGCGAAGCTGATCGCCAGCGAATAGCGCAGGAACCGGCGCTCGCGCAGCAGGCCGGCATACGTCCGCAAGAGCCCGCGGCCCGGCACCGGCCGCGCGTCGTATTCGCGGGTCTCGGGCAGGTAGCGCAGCACCATCGCCGTCGCGACCAGCCCGCCCGCCGCAAGACACCCGAACACCCCGCGCCAGCCGCACCACTCGGCGACCGCGCTGCCGGCCAGCGGCGCAATCACCGGCGACAACGCCATGCCGGCCGAGATACGACCCAGCATCGTGGCCTGCATCGCGGTCGGAAAGCGCTCGCGCACAATGACGCGCCCGATCACCGTTCCGCTGCAGCCGCCCAGCGCCTGGAAAATGCGTGCGGCGATGATCGCCGGGATGCTCGTCGACAACGCGCAGGCAACGCTCGCGATCGCGTAGATGCACAGGCCGCCGACGAGTACCGGACGGCGTCCGTACCGATCGGACAACGGCCCCGACACCAGCATCGACAACGCATAACCGACCATGTAGAGCGTCAGCGTGAGCTGCAACTGGGCATCGGTGCCGTGCAGCGCGTCGGCCATCGCGGGCAGCGACGGCAGGTAGGCATCGATCGTGACCCGCGGCAGGCATACGACGAGCATCAACAGGAACAACCAGCCCCACTGGGGCAATAAACGCGTCTTCATGCGGTGAGTCCGTCTTCGGTCGGATAGGTGGGGTCGACAGCAATCTAAGGGGAAAGTGATATAAGCTGAAGGACCATTAAATCGAACACCGACTGGACCACTATGCCGCGAGGCAAAGCCGCGATTCCGCTTGATCTGCCGCGCCCTTCCGGGCTGTCGACCGGCAGCCCGCAGTCGAAGCAGGCGTGCATTGCCGACGCGATTCGCGACGCGATCCTGAAGCGGCTGCTGCCCGGCGACAGCCCGCTGCCGTCCAGCCGGACGCTTGCCGCGCGCTGGAGCGTCGCGCGGGGAACCGTCGAAGCGGCGTACGACCTGCTGTGCTCCGAGGGCTACATTGCGCGCACGCGCGGCTCCGGGTCGCGGGTCTGCGCGATGGTGCCGGACAGCTATCTGCGCGCGGCCGCGCAGCCGCGTCACGGCGGCGCCGATCGCCCCGACACGCCGAGCGCGTCGGCGGGCACGACGGACACGGCCGAGCCGGAACATGGCGTGCGCCCCGGCGTCCCGTTCGTCGCGCGGCTCGCGGATCCCGGCCTGCTGCCGATGCAGCAATGGAAGAAGGCGCTCGGCGCGAGCCTGCTCGCCGCGACGGCGAACGACCTCGGGGCGACGCCGTCGCAAGGCGTCGAAAGCCTGCGCGCCGAAATCGCCGCGTACCTGCGGGAATACCGCGGCATTCCGTGCGAAGCCGGCGACATCTTCATCACGACCGGCATCCGGCATTCGATCGATCTCGTCGCGCGAACGGTGCTCGCGCCCGGCGCGACGGTGCTGATGGAAGATCCGGGTTATGCGTCGGCCTGGCAGATTTTCACGATCGCGGGCGCGACCGTGATCGACGTGCCGGTCGATCGAGAAGGGATCGACACGGCATCGCTGGATCGCCATCCGGATGCGCGCGCGGCCTACGTGACGCCCGCCCATCAGGCACCGCTCGGCGTCACGATGTCGGTGTCGCGCCGGCTCGAACTGCTCGACTGGGCGCAGCGCAACCGGGCATGGATCATCGAGGACGACTACGACGGCGAATTCAGTTACCAGACCGCCCCGCTGCCCGCGCTGAAATCGCTCGACGCATGCGATCGCGTGATCTACTGCGGCTCGTTCAACAAGACGCTGTTCTCGGGGCTGCGCATCGGCTTCATGGTCGTGCCGACGGAATTGCGGCCGATGCTGGCGGCCGTGTGGCACGCGACCGCACGCTCCGTCGGCGTGGCGCCGCAGCTTGCGCTGGCCCGCTTCATCGCGCACGGCGATTTCGCGAAGCACCTGCGCGCCAGCCGCCACGCGTACCGCCAGCGGCGCGACATCGTGCTCGACCAGTTGGCGAAGCACGCCGGCGGGCGGTACACGGTGTCGGGCGAGCACGCGGGATTTCATTTCGTGCTGTGGCTGCCGCCCGGGATGGACGACGCGTCGTACGTCGCGCAGGCGCACGCGGCCGGCGTCACGTTGCAGGCGATCCGCGGATTCTGCCGAAGCGCCGAGCGCGAAGCGGGTGTCGTCGTCGGCTATTCGGCACTGACGGCCGCGCACGCGCGGCACGGCGGCCGGATCCTCGGAAAGCTGCTGGCGCAATCCGCCTAGCCGTCTTCGGCATCGTTGCCGCGCCCGTCGGCAACGCACTTCCCTCCCTTTTCAAACCGTGTCGCGCGCCGCGAAAACCGCGGCCGCCGTCGTTTCGACCTCGGGAAATCCATGACACAAAGGACGCGATTGTGAACGGAAATGAAAGCAGGCTGAAAGTGCCTCGCAATTAACATCCGCGTCACTCGAACAACACCGATACGTACTGGAGGAAGACATGTCGTTTGCACCGAAGACCCTCGCCGCCGCGCTGGCGGTCGTTCTGGGCACTGCCGCCGGCAGCGCCGCCGCGCAGGTTCCGGCCGGGTATCCGGGTAACTACCAGGGCGTGATCGACGCCGCGAAGAAGGAAGGCAAGCTGATCGTCTACTCGACGACCGACACGGGCCTCGTGCGTCCGCTGATCAAGGACTTCGAAAGCCTGTACGGCGTGAAGGTCGAGTACAACGACATGAACAGCACCGAGCTGTACAACCGCTACATCAGCGAGAACGCGGCGAGCAGCACCAGCGCCGACGTGCTGTGGAGCTCGGCGATGGACCTGCAGGTCAAGCTCGTCAACGACGGCCTGATGGCGTCCTACGATTCGCCCGAAAGCCCGAACCTGCCGCAATGGTCGCAATATCAGAAGCAGGCGTACGGCACGACGTTCGAGCCGCTCGCGATCGTCTACAACAAGCGCCTGATTCCCGAGAACGAAGTGCCGACGACGCGCGCCGACCTGATCAAGCTGCTCACCACGCAGGGCGACAAGTTCAAGGGCAAGGTCACGACCTACGACATCGAGAAATCGGGCGTCGGCTTCAACTACCTGACGCAGGACGCGCACGTGAACGAGAAGGTCACGTGGGAACTCGTGCGGGCGATCGGCGCGACCGGCCCGAAGCTGCAGTCGAGCACCGGCGCGATGATGGAGCGGATCTCGTCGGGCGAGAACCTGATCGGCTACAACATCATCGGTTCGTATGCCTATGCGAAGGCGAAGAAGGACAAGTCGATCGGTTATGTGTTTCCGAAGGACTACACACAAGTCGTGAGCCGCCTCGCCACCGTGTCGAAGAAGGCGAAGAATCCGAACGCCGCGAAGCTGTGGGTCGACTACCTGCTGTCGAAGCGCGGCCAGACGCTGATCGCGAACCAGGCGAACCTGTACGCGATCCGCGCGGACGTCACGGGCGAAACGTCGGCCGCGAGCCTGTCGAAGGAACTCGGCGATTCGCTGAAGCCGATCCAGATCGGCACCGGGCTGCTCGTCTATCTCGACCAGTCGAAGCGGCTTGCGTTCCTGAAGCAATGGCAGCAGTCGATCAAGCGCTGATCCGCTGATTGCCGGCCGCCCGCCGCATCTGGCGCGGGCGGCCCCTTCCCCTTACCGACTTCCTAAAGGCGGCCATCCGGATGGCCGCAGGGGCGAACTCATGCTTTCAACCAGCACACGCGGAACGGCGCCGGCCGTTCCGCCCTCTACCGGCCAGAGCAGCGCGATCCCCGCGCTGCCGGTCAACAGCCTGCAGCCGCTCGCCGGCATGCTGCGCTGGATCGTCGTCGCGGTGCTGACCATCGCGGTCGCGCTGCCGCTCGGTTTCATCCTGTTCCAGAGCCTGTTGTCCGCGCCATTCTTCGATGCGAACAAGACGCTCGGCATCGAAGGTTTCCGCTTCATCTTCAGCGATCCCGACTTCTGGTCGGCCGTGAAGAACTCGTTCATCATCGCCGGCGGGATGCTGTTCATCTCGATCCCGCTCGGCGGCATCCTCGCGTTCCTGATGGTGCGCACCGACCTGCCCGGCCGCCGCTGGCTCGAACCGCTGCTGCTCACGCCCGTGTTCGTGTCGCCGATGGTGCTCGCGTTCGGCTACGTGGTCGCGGCCGGCCCGGTCGGCTTCTACTCGGTGTGGTTCAAGGAACTGTTCGGGGTCGCGAACGTGCCCTGGAACGTGTATTCGATCTTCGCGATCACGGTGATCGTCGGCCTCACGCACGTGCCGCACGTGTACCTGTACTCGTCGGCCGCGCTGCGCAATCTCGGTTCCGACGTCGAGGAAGCCGCGCGCGTGACGGGCGCCCGCCCGTTCCGCGTCGCGCTCGACGTGAGCCTGCCGATGACGATGCCCGCGCTGCTGTTCGCCGGCGTGCTCGTGTTCTTCCTCGGCTTCGAAGTGTTCGGGCTGCCGCTCGTGCTCGGCGATCCGGAAGGCCACCTCGTGCTCGCGACCTACCTGTACAAGCTGACCAACAAGCTCGGCGTGCCGTCGTATCACCTGATGGCCGCGGTCGCCGTGTGCATCGTCGCGATCACGTTCCCGCTCGTGCTGCTGCAGCGCCGCCTGCTGAAGACCGCGAACCGTTTCGTCACCATGAAGGGCAAGGCCGGCCGCGCGACGGTGCTGCCGCTCGGCGTGTGGCGCTGGGTCGCGCTCGCGATCGTCGCGCTGTGGCTGATGCTGACCGTGATCGTGCCGATCTCGGGCATCGTGCTGCGCGCGTTCGTGACCAACTGGGGCGAAGGCGTGGCGCTCGCCGAGGTGCTGACGCTGTCGAACTTCATCGAGCTGTTCGAGCAGGACAACCTCGTGCGCGCGATCGTCAACACGCTCGGCATCGGCGTGATCGGCGGTGCGCTCGCGGTCGGCTTCTACTCGCTCGTCGCGTTCGCCGGCCACCGCCGCCACGACTGGGCGACGAAGCTGCTCGACTACATCGTGCTGCTGCCGCGCGCGGTGCCCGGCCTGCTCGCCGGCCTCGCGTTCCTGTGGATCTTCCTGTTCGTCCCCGGCCTGCGCGAACTGAAGAACTCGATGTGGAGCATCTGGATCGCGTACACGGTCGTGTGGCTCGCGTACGGAATGCGGCTCATCCAGAGCGCGCTGCTGCAGGTCGGCCCCGAGCTCGAGGAAGCCGGCCGCAGCGTCGGCGCGACGCGCAGCCGCGTGTCGCTCGACGTGACGCTGCCGCTCGTGCGTTTCGGCCTGCTCGCCGCGTGGCTCCTGATCTTCATGATCTTCGAGCGCGAATACTCGACGGCCGTCTACCTGCTGTCGCCCGGCACCGAAGTGATCGGCGCGCTGCTCGTGTCGCTGTGGGCGACCGGCGCCGTCGACCAGGTCGCCGCGCTCTCTGTCATCAACATCGCGATGGTCGGCGTCGGACTCGGCGTGGCCCTGCGTTTCGGAGTGAAACTTCATGGATAAGCTCATCGTCGACGACCTGCATCTCAGCTATGGCGTCAATCCGATCCTCAAGGGCGTGTCGTTCGAACTGAAGGCCGGCGAAGTCGTCTGCCTGCTCGGCGCGTCGGGCAGCGGCAAGACCACGCTGCTGCGCGCGGTGGCCGGCCTCGAACAGCCGTCCGACGGCCGCATCCAGCTCGACGACCGCGTGTTCTTCGACGGCGCGCGGCGCGTCGACCTGCCCGTCGAGCAGCGTTCGCTCGGCCTCGTGTTCCAGTCGTACGCGCTGTGGCCGCACCGCACCGTCGCCGACAACGTCGGCTACGGGCTGAAGCTGCGCCGCGTCGCACCGGCCGAACAGAAGCGCCGCGTGCAGAGCGCGCTCGACCAGCTCGGCCTCGGCCATCTCGCGGAACGCTTTCCGCACCAGTTGTCGGGCGGCCAGCAGCAACGCGTCGCGATCGCACGCGCGCTCGTCTACAACCCGCCGGTGATCCTGCTCGACGAGCCGCTGTCGAATCTCGACGCGAAGCTGCGCGAGGAAGCGCGCGCGTGGCTGCGCGAGCTGATCGTGTCGCTCGGGCTGTCGGCCCTGTGCGTGACGCACGACCAGACCGAAGCGATGGCGATGTCCGACCGCATCCTGCTGCTGCGCAACGGCCGCATCGAGCAGGAAGGCACGCCGGCCGAGCTGTACGGCGCGCCGCGCTCGCTGTACACGGCGGAGTTCATGGGCAGCAACAACCGGATCGACGCGCGCGTCGCCGCGATCGACGGCGAATGCGTGACGCTCGCCGGCGACGGCTGGGAAATCCGTGCGATGGCACGCGACACGTTCGCGCCGGGCCAGGACGCGCAGGCCGTGATCCGTCTCGAACGCGTGCAGGTGACCGACGGCCCGGGCGCGAACCGGCTGCAGGCCGACCTCGTCACGTCGATGTATCTCGGCGACCGCTGGGAATACCTGTTCCATTGCGGCGACATGCGCCTGCGCGCGTTCGGCAACGTGCCGCGCGCGGCCGGCAAGCACTGGATCGAATTCCCGACCAACGACTGCTGGGCGTTCGCGAAAGCGGGCTGACCCGAGCGCGGCGGCCCGCGTGCCGCCGCGCATGCACTGCGCGCGCCCCGCCGTGCGATGACTTGCATGACCGGCGAACGTCTTCAGGCGTCCGTCGCGGGCTGCCGCGCGCCGCATCCGTTTCACCCAACCCACAAGAACCAAGGAGACACCGTCAATGAAGTCACGCGCAGAACGTTCGATTCGTACAGTAGTCCTCACGGGCTCGGCCGCCGCGGCCTGCATCGCCGCGCCCGCCGCGCACGCGCAGTCGTCGGTCACGATGTACGGGATCATGGATGCCGGCATCGAATTCGCGAACCACGCGGCGCCGGAGGGCGGCAATTCGGTCAAGCTCAAGTCGGGCAACAAGAACACGTCGCGCTGGGGCCTGCGCGGCGTCGAGGATCTCGGCGGCGGGCTGAAGGCCGTGTTCCGCCTCGAAAGCGGGATCGATCTCGCGAACGGCGCGTCGGACGACGGCCCCGACTCGATCTTCGCGCGCCGCGCGACGGTCGGCCTGAAAGGCAAATGGGGCGAGCTGTCGCTCGGCCGCAACTTCACCGTCACCTACGACTACATGCTGCCGTTCGACCCGATGGGTTACGCGCAGAACTACTCGTGGGCGACATCGTCGATGGCGACGGGCGGCCGCAAGGACGGCATGTTCACGCGCTCGTCGAACGCGGTGCGCTACGACGGCGAATTCAGCGGCTTCAAGTTCGGCGCGCTGTACGGCTTCGGCAACGTGCCGGGCAGCGTGAAGACCAGCTCGAAGTACGACATCGCGCTCGGCTACGAGACCGGCCCGTTCGCGGCCGTGGTCACGTTCGACCGCCAGAACGGCGCGGCCGACAGCGTCACGCCGGCCGACACGGTCAACTACATCCAGGGCATCCACGCGGGCCTGAGCTACGACTTCGGCAACCTGAAGACGATGGCCGGTTATCGCAATTACAAGCGCACGTTCCGCACCACGGCGGCAAACCAGCTGAGCGACATGGCCTGGATCGGCGGGTCGTACCAGTTCACGCCGACGTTCTCGCTGATCGCGGCCGTCTATCACCAGAACGTCAAGGGCGGCACGGATGCCGATCCGACGCTCGTGTCGCTGCGTGCGCAGTACGCGCTGTCGAAGCGCACGGTGCTGTACGCGGCCGGCGCGTTCGCGATCGCGAAGCACGACCAGAAGGTCGGCGTGTCGCGCGATTTCAACGGGTACGGCACGACGCAGGTCGGCGTCACGGCGGGGATTCAGCAGCGGTTCTGAGCCTGATGCGGCGGGCGGCGACGGGCGTCTTTCGCGCGCGGCCGCCCTGCTTTCGCCCCACGCGCGGCGGCTTCACGACGGATGACGGCGTGTCGCCGCGCGGCTCGACCGTCGTGCCGTATCCGGCCCGCCGCGATCCGACCGCGATTCAACCGCGGCTCAGTCGCCGCGCATCGTGAACACCGTGCGCACGAGGCTGTTTGCATCGCCCCAGTGTTCGCCGACCGCCGACAGCGGCACGGTACGCGTATCGATTGCCAGCCGCGCCGGCCCGGCCGCGTCGAACACGCCGCGCACCGAGTCCAGCAAACGCGGCAGCGATACGCTGCCGATGCCGCTGCCCATCAATTCGATTGCGGTCGCGCGCAGCACCGCACCGGGCAACGACACGTCCGCGCCGCCGATCGAGCCGATCTGCACGAATCGCAGCCGGCGCCCATCGGGCGTCGCCTTCGCCGCGGCAACCAGCAGCGTCTGCGCGCTGGCACCCCACAAGTAGTCGAGCACGACATCCACGCCCGCGCGGAAATGCGGTTCGAGCGCACGCGCCAGATGCGCATCGTCCTGCTGCAGCGACACGACGGCGTCCGCACCCGCGTTCAGCAAGGCGTCCAGCGCAGCCGCGTTGCGGCCCGTCGCGATCACTCTTGCAGCACCGAGATGCTTCGCGATCCGCACCGCCAGCCGCCCCGACGTCCCCGTCGCACCGTTGACGAGCACCGTCTCGCCCGCGACGAGCCGCGCGCGTTCGGTCAGCGCGGCCCACGACGACATCCCGGGAATCGCGATCGCCGCGGCCGTGACATCGTCGAGCGCGTCCGGCAGCGGCACGCACCGCGCGTCGGGCGCGATCGTGCGCTCGGACATCGCGCCGAACGGCGCGGGCGCACCGAAGAAATAGACGCGCTGCCCGTCGTCGAGGCGGCCAACGCCATCGACGCCGACGACGAACGGATAGCCTCCGTCCGACGAGTAATGCGTGCCGGACGCACGCGCCTGCGCGATCCGGCTCAGCGCGGACGCCGTCACGTCGATCAGACGGTGGCCCGGCATCGTGCGCGGCGCTTCGAATTCCATATGGACGGGACGCTCGCCGGCGCCCGTCACGACTGCAGCTTTCATCTTGGCTCCTTGAATCGGGGATCTCGATTGACGGTTCCGGCTGGCATCAGCGTGCGGCGAGCCACGCGCGCAGCGCGGGATCGCGTACTTCCAGCACGTCGAAAAGGCCGAGCGCGTGTAGTGCCGGCAACGCGTCGATCGTGTCGGCCTCCGCGCGCGCCCGGTCGGCGGGCGCGGCGTTCGGATCGGTCAGCACACGCGCGTTGACCAGAAACGCGCCGATGGTGCCCTTGCGGATCGTCGTTCCGCCGGCCTCGATCCGGTCGGCATGGTCGGGAAGCATTTGTTCTGCTCGCATCGTGTCGTACTCCGGTTGTCATCGATGGACGCAGTGTAGGCGTGCGAAGCCGGCCAATCTCCGGTATAACAGCCATTCGATACCGCTATCCGGCCATGTCCGATCCACTCCTGCCCGCCCGATTCGTCGTGTCCGACGACGGCCCGTTCGTCGTCGCCGCGGTCCTGTCGCAACGCGACCCGCGTATCACCGCACCGCACGCGCATACGCGCGGTCAGCTCGTCGGCGCGCTGAGCGGGCTGCTGACGATCGGTCTCGACGACCAGGACTGGGTCGTGCCGGCGATCCACGCGATCTGGATTCCGCCGCATTGCCGGCATTCGCTGCGTTCGTTCGGGCCGATTTCCGGCTGGTCGGCGTTCGTCGCCGAAGCGCGCTGCGCGGCACTGCCGGACACGCCACGCGCGATCCGCACGACGCCGCTGCTGCGCGAAGCCGTGCAGCGCGCCGCAAGCTGGGGCGATGCGGAACTGGATGCCGCGCAGACGCGGATCGCCGACGTGATCCTCGATGAAATCGCGTCGTCGGAGGTCGAAGCGCTGGGGCTGGTGCGGCCGCAGGACCCGCGGCTGATGAAGATCACCGATGCGCTTGCCGCGGATCTCGCGGACAACCGGCGACTGGAGGAATGGGCGGAATGGGCCGGCATCAGCGCACGGACGATGAGCCGTCGCTTCGTCGCCGAGACCGGGCTGACGTTCGCGCAGTGGCGTCAGCAGGCAAGGCTGCTGCGTGCGCTGGAGAAAATCGCCGACGGCGTGCCGGTGACGACGATCGCGCTCGATCTCGGGTACGACAACGTGAGCGCGTTCATCGACATGTTCCGGCGGGCGTTGGGGACGACGCCGGGGAGATATATGGAAATCGGGCAGCGCGGAACGCGATAGTCGCGATCATGCGCAGGCATGAAGCCGCACTGCGGAAGGCGGGCGTTCCGCAGACGGCCGGCCGCTGTCGCTTCGTCAATACGTGCCGTCGCCCTTCTTCCCTGCCTCGCCGCCGCTTCCCTTGAACTGCGCCGCCAACCGCTCCGCGCTTCGCGCGAGCAGCGTCGTATCGACCCCGACCGCGACGAACAACGCGCCCGCTTCCAGATAGCGCCGCGCCGCCGCTTCGTCCGCACTCAGAATGCCCGGCGCCTTGCCGGCCGCCTTGATCGTGCGGATCGCACCGTCGATCGCGGCCTGCACGTCCGGGTGCCCCGGATTGCCGAGATGGCCGAGATCGGCGGCCAGGTCGGCCGGCCCGATGAACACGCCATCGACGCCTTCGACCCGCGTTATCGCGTCGATCGCGTCGAGCCCGGCGCGCGTCTCGACCTGCACGAGCACGGCCATCTCGTCGTTCGCGCGATGCAGGTAGTCGCCGACGCGGTTCCATCGCGACGCGCGCGCCAGCGCGCTGCCGACGCCGCGAATCCCGTGCGGCGGGTAACGCGTCGCGGCAACGGCCGCGCGCGCTTCGTCGGCGCTCTGCACCATCGGCACGAGCAGCGTCTGCGCGCCGAGATCGAGCACCTGCTTGACGATCACCGGATCGTTCCACGGCACGCGCACGACCGGATGCGACGGATATGGTGCGATCACCTGCAGTTGCGCGAGGATCGTCGGCACCGTGTTCGGCGCATGCTCGCCGTCGATCAGCAGCCAGTCGAAACCGGCGCCCGCGACCACTTCGGCGCTGTACGGATTCGCGAGCCCGAGCCACAGCCCGACCTGCGCGTCGCCGCGCGCGAGCGCGGCCTTGAAGACATTCGTAGGAATCTGCATCGCTCGCTCACTCGAAGTAGCACTGAATCGTCCCGAGCGGGCCGTAGTCGACACTGAACGTGTCGCCCGGCCGCGCCGCGCACGGCCGCGTGAATGAGCCGCCGAGCACGATCTGCCCGGGTTCCAGCGCGACGTCGAAGCGCGACAGCCGGTTCGCGAGCCACGCGACGCCGTTCGCCGGATGGTTCAGCACGCCGGCCGCGACGCCCGTTTCCTCGACCACGCCGTTGCGCGACATGATCGCCGCGACCCAGCGCAGGTCGACGTCGTGCGGCTTCACCGGCCGCCCGCCGATCACGACACCCGCGTTCGCGGCGTTGTCGGCGATCGTGTCGAACACCTTGCGCGGCCGTTTCGTATCGGGGTCGATCGACTGGCTGCGCGCGTCGATGATCTCGAGCGCGGGCACCACGTAGTCGACCGCGTCGTACACGTCGAAGATCGTGCAGTCCGGGCCCGAGAGCCGCTTGCCGAGTACGAACGCGAGTTCGACCTCGACGCGCGGCACGATGAAGCGACTGGTCGGGATCGTGCCGCCGTCCGCGAAGAACATGTCGTCGAGCAGCGCGCCGTAGTCGGGTTCGTCGATCTGCGACGTGTTCTGCATCGCCTTCGACGTGAGGCCGATCTTGTGTCCCTTCAGCGTGCGGCCTTCCGCGAGCTTGAGGGTCACCCACGCGCGCTGGATCGCATACGCGTCGTCGATCGTGATGTCGGGATGGTCGAGCGAGATCTGGCGGATCTGCGTGCGCTCGCGCTCGGCGTCGTGCAGACGCTGCGCAAGCTGGTCGATGAGGGCGGGTTCGAGCATGGTCGGATCGGGAATGGGGTTCAGCCGGCCCGCTTGTAGCGGGCGTGGATGTTGTTGTGCTTGTACGAGCCGCTTTCGCTGAACTCGGTCAGCTCCATCGACAGCGCGAGGTAGCGTTTCGCGTACAGCTCGGCGAAATGCGCCTTGATCGCGTCGAACAGCGCGTCGCATGCGGCCTTCTTCGTTTCGTCGCTGCGGCCCGAGCCGATCTTCAGCGTCACGTGGACGAACGCGTCGTCCTCCGTGCCGTCGGCGACGCAGTAGTCCTGCAGTTCGATCGCGCGCGAGCGGATGCCGCCCGTCGGGAACACGCCGCCCTGCGCGATCAGCGTTGCATTGATCGTGCGCAGCAGCGTGGGGATGCGCGCGTCGTCGCGGATGTTCGCGGTGTATTCGACGACGATGTGTGGCATGGCTTGATCTCCAGTCGTTGCGGGGCGGCGCCGTTCAGGGCAGCGGGAAGATCGCGTTGATCTGCCCCGTGCCCGAACTCGCGAAATAGTCGGTGACGATCTCGACGGGTTTGTCGTAACGATCCCAGCCGAGCAGGCCGAGCAGCATCGCCGTGTCGTGCATGCCGCCTTCGCCGTGGCAATGCGTGTTGTACTCGGGCAGCATCGCGCAGAAGGTCTTGAAATCGCCCTGCTTCCACAGCTCGACCACGCGCAGGTCGACCTGCCGGAAGAATTCGCGGCTGATCTGGTGGATCGATTCCTCGGGGCTGCCGTTGTCGTTGAAGCGGTGCGACAGCGAACCGCTCGCGAGGAACGCGACGTTCGAATCGCTCTTCTCGATCGCCTCGAGCAGCGCCTCGCCGAAGCGCCGGCTTTCGTCGAGCGTGTGCCACATGCACCAGCCGGCGATCGACACGACCTTGAAGTGCTGGTCGCCGTTCATGTAGCGCATCGGCACGAGCGTGCCGTATTCGAGTTCGAGGCTGTCGATCTCGTGCGCACGCGTCGCGACGCCACGTGCGCTGGCCGTCTCGGCGATCAGCCGGCCGAGCGCCGGGTTGCCCGGATATTCGTACTGCATGTCGCGGATGAAATGCGGCAGTTCGTTGCTCGTGTACGTGCCCGCGAAGTGCGCATTGCAGTTCACGTGATAACCCGCGTTGACGAGCCAGTGCACGTCCGACACGACGATCGTGTCGACGCCGAGCGCACGGCAGCGCTCGCCGATCAGCTGATGGCCGCGGATCGCCGCTTCCCGGCAGCCGTGATGCCTGCCGGGCAATTCCGACAGGTACATCGACGGCACGTGCGTGATTTTCGCGGCGAGGGACAGTTTGCCCATCGTTAAGTCTCCGTATCGTTCGTTTTAGCGCCGAAACGACCCGCGCCCGTCACACGCCCCAGCGCGGAATGTGGTGCGAACCCATCGAGATGCACACGTTCTTGATTTCCGCGAACACCTCGAAACTGTACTCGCCGCCCTCGCGCCCGGTACCCGATTCCTTCACGCCGCCGAACGGCTGGCGCAGGTCGCGCACGTTCTGGCTGTTCACGAACACCATCCCGGCCTCGATGCCGCGCGCGAGGCGATGCACCTTGCCGACGTCCTGCGTCCAGATGTACGACGCGAGGCCGTACGACGTGTCGTTCGCGAGCCGCAGCCCTTCTTCCTCGTCCTCGAACGGGATCAGGCACGCAACCGGCCCGAAGATCTCTTCCTGTGCGACGCGCATCCGGTTGTCGACGTCGGCCAGCACGGTCGGCCGCACGAAGTTGCCGTTGCGCAGATGGTCGGGCAGGCCCGCCGGCTTGTCCGCGCCGCCCGCGACCACGCGCGCGCCTTCCTGCTCGCCGATGCGGATATAGCCCGTCACCTTTTCCCAGTGCTGGCGCGTGATCATCGCGCCCAGATTCGTGGCCGGATCGGACGGATCGCCGACCACCAGGTTGTTCGCGCGGCGCGCGAATTCCTGCACGAAGCGATCGTAGATCGTGCGCTGTACGAAGATCCGCGAGCCGGCCGTGCAGCGTTCGCCGTTGATCGAGAAGATCGTGAACAACGACGCGTCGAGTGCGCGGTCGAAATCGGCATCGTCGAAGATCAGCACCGGCGACTTGCCGCCGAGTTCCATCGAATACTTCTTGAGGCCCGCGCGCTCCATGATCCGCTTGCCGGTGACGGTGCCACCGGTAAACGACACCGCGCGCACGTCCGGATGCCGCACGAGCGCGTCGCCGGCCGTTGCGCCGTAACCCTGCACGACGTTCAGCACGCCGGGCGGAATGCCGGCTTCGAGCGCGAGCCGGCCGAGCTGGTCGGCCGTCAGCGGCGACAGCTCCGACATCTTCAGCACGGCCGTGTTGCCGAGCGCGAGGCATGGCGCCGTCTTCCACGTCGCGGTCATGAACGGCACGTTCCACGGCGACACCAGCGCACACACGCCGACCGGCTGGTAGAGCGTGTAGTTCAGCATCTGGTCGTCGACCGGATAGGTGCGGCCGTTCATCTGCACGCACACTTCGGCGAAGAAGTTGAAATTCTCGGACGCGCGCGGAATCAGCTGCTTGCTCGTCTGCGCGATCGGCAGGCCGGTGTCCTGCGTCTCCAGCGCCGCGAGCATCGGCACGTTCTTCTCGATCAGTTCGCCGAGCTTGCGCATCAGCTTCGCGCGTTCCTTCGCGGGCGTGTTCGCCCATTTCGGGAAGGCTTCCTTCGCCGCGCGCACGGCCGCGTCGACTTCGGCTTCGCCGGCCGACGCGACGTCGGTGATGACATCGCCGGTCGCGGGATTCAGCGTCGTGAAGGTCTCGCGGCTCTCGACTTCGCGGCCGTCGATCCAGTGCTTGATGGTCATGGGTTCTCCTTGGGCGACGGGCTCAGCCGGCGCGATAGTAGTCTGCTTCGCCGACGATCGTGTTGACGAGCCGGCCGATCCCTTCGATTTCGGTCACGACCTCGTCGCCCGGCTTCGTGTCCGCCAGCCCCTCGGGCGTGCCGGTCAGGATCAGGTCGCCCGGCGAGAGCGTCATGAAGCCGCTGATGTGCTCGATCAGCGCCGGCACGTCGAAGATCATGTCGCGCGTGCTGCCGCGCTGCGTCTCCTGGCCGTTCACCGTCGTGCGCAGCGTCAGGTCGCCCGGGTCGCCGATCTCGTCGCGGCTGACGAACCACGGCCCGAGCGGCGTGCAGGTGTCGCGGTTCTTCACGCGCAGGTTCGGGCGGTAGTAGTTCTCGAGATAGTCGCGGATCGCATAGTCGTTCGCGACCGTATAGCCGGCCACGTAGTCGAGCGCCTGCGCGCGGCGCACGTTGCGCGCGGGCCGGCCGATCACGACGGCCAGTTCGCACTCGTAGTGCATGTGGGTGGCATCCGCCGGGCGCACGGTATGCGACCGGTGGCCGATGAACGTGTTCGGCCCCTTCAGGAAGATCAGCGGCTCGCTCGGCGCCTTGAACGCGAGTTCCTTCGCGTGGTCGGCGTAGTTGAGGCCGAGCGCGAACGTCGTGCGCGGCGCGACGGGCGGCAGCCACGCAACCGCCTCCTCGGCCACGACGCGCCCGGTATCGAGGCGGATCGCGCCGTCGCCGGCCGGTTCGGCCGCATGCAGTGCGCCGTTGTAGATGATGCGCGCCGTCTTCATCGGGTTTCCTCCGCAATCAGCGTGTGCCGCAACGTGCCGATGCCGGCGGCGGCGATCTCGACCGTGCTGCCCGCGCGGGCGCGCGGGGCGCCGCCCGCGACGCCGAGCAGCAGCACGTCGCCCGCGTCGAACGACATGAACGCCGTCACGTCGGCGATCAGTTCGCGCACGGGGCGGATCAGCGTGGCGGTCGAAGCGGAGACGGCAAGCTCGCCGTCGATCCACACGGTCAACACGAGCGCGTCGACATCGGTGAGCGCGGCGGCCGGCACGATGGCGGGACCCAGCGGACAGAAGCCGTCACGGCACTTGAAACGCACGGCCGGACGGTAGTAATCGGGATGCGGCACCGACACGTCGCTCGCGAGCGTGAAGCCGTGCACGTAGTCGAGCGCCTGTGCGGCCGGCACGCGGGTGGCGCGCCGGGCGAACACGACGGCCACCGACGCGCCGATCTCCAGCGCGTCGACATCGGCCGGCACGACGACGGCCGCGCCGTCGGTCGAATGCGTGTTGGCCGGCTTGATATACAGGATCGGCGCCTGCGGCGGGCGGCCGTAAGGCGGTGCGTTCACGGCAGCGCCGAGTGCGTCGAGCGCCGCACGCTCGTTGAGCAGCGCACCGTAGACGGTACCGATGGCGACCGGCAACGGCGGCGCCGCGGCGGTCGTGCAAGACAGCTCCATGCGTCATTCCCCTGCCGCGCGTCGCGGCGCATCGTCAATAGTTAATATCTTAAGTAAACAATCGGGCGCTGGCAACCTCGATTACCCTGATACGCGAAATTCACCACCTTCGGCTGTTAAGATTGATGCGTCCCCGTCCACTGTCCACCCCGATGAACCGTACGCTCGACCATCGCAACCTGGCCATGCTGCTGCTCGAGGCCCGCGAAACGCTGATGGGTATGTTCCGCCCCATTCTCAAGGAATTCGCGCTGACCGAACAGCAATGGCGGATCATCCGCGTGCTCGACGGTGAACCGGCGCATGCGCTCGAAGCGGGACAGATCGCCCGGCGCTGCTGCATCCTGAGCCCGAGCCTCACGGGCGTGCTGGAACGGATGGAGCGCGACGGCCTGATCACGCGCACGCGCGCGCAGGAAGATCAGCGCCGGCTGCTGGTCAGCCTGACGCCGCAAAGCAGGAAACTCGTCACGGAAATCGGTCCGCGCATCGACGAGCAATACCGGCAGCTCGAATCGCGCTTCGGCCAGGACGGCCTCGAAGATATCTACCGCGCGCTCGACCGGCTGATCGAACTCGGCGGTAACGCGTGAGGATGACGCCCGTTCCCGCCAGTCGCGGGAACGGGCGCCGATATTGCGCCGGCAGTCAGTGCACCGCGCCGCGCATCAGCTCGGTCACCGCGACGCCGCGCGACGTGCGCATGCATTCCTCGACGTAATCGATGAACGGCAACGGCTCGAAATCGATTTCATCGCGCACGCGGCGGTTGTCGAATACGCGATCGACCGTCGCGAATTCCCCGCAACGCTGCAGCGCCCGGCCGATCACGCGTTCGAGTGCCGGATCGGGCCGCCCGAGCACGTCACGCACCACGAGCGGCAACTCGGCCGGCGCGCATGCCGCGTAGCGCGGCGCGCCCGTCATCCCCGCCGCCTCGTCCATCGCACGCACGATCTGCGCGACCTGCGGCGCCTCGTCACCGGCCGACACATGATAGACGTCGTGCGCGAGCGTCGGCTTGACGGCCAGCAGCATCGTCGCGCGTGCCACGTCGTCCACCGACACGATGTCGATGCGCGTCATCGGCCGTGCGGTGAAGCGGCGCGCGGCATGCGCAAGCCGGAACATCCAGAACGAATTCGGCGCGGGCCGTGTGCCGAGCACCGTGTGACCGACGACGTGCGACGGCCGCACGACGACGAGCGGCAGCCCGAGCGCGCGCAGGCGCTGCTCCGTTTCCGCCTTCGCGTGCAGGTAGTCGGCCGCGAGCACCGCGCCCGGCAAGCCTTCGTCGTCGTCCGCGACGTCGTTCGCCGCGTCGCCCGCCGCCTCTTCCTGCACGATCCCGCCACGGCCCGCATGCGCGTAGGCCGTGCCGACATACACGAAGCGCTGCAGGCGCGGCGCCCGGGCGAAGCGTTCGGCAAAACGCACCGAATCGGCGATGTCCGACTGCAGGTGCGCGCCGTCGGCCGGCGATGCATGACCCGCGCAGTGAATCACGTGGGTCGCACCGCCGAGACGCGGCGCGTCGGCGCCCTGCCATACGTCGCCGAGCGCGCCGACGATCACGTTCGCTTCGGTCAGGCGCGACGCCCAGTACGGCGCGAGTCCCGCGCGCAACGCCGCTTCACGCAGTCGCGCGACGGCGTGGCCGCGGTTCTGCGCACGCACGACGCACACGATACGTTCGAGCAGCCCTGCATTGACGAGCGCCGTCAGCACGGTACTGCCGATGAAGCCGGTTGCGCCGGTCAGCACCAGGCGTCCGACGTTGGCCGCCGCGACCGGTGCGCTGGCCGGCGACACGAGGCTGGTCCGCCAGTTGAGCGACAACGCGGTTTTCCAGATCAGCACGATAGTCTCCTTCGAAGAGTCGGCCGGGCGGCGCAGCACCCGCGGTTGCGGGCTGCGCACGGCTCACCGGCCGGGCCGGGGCTAACGCGCGCCCTGGCAGTCCCGATCGGGCATGCGGCCCGCGATCGCGTCGATCGCGTCTCTGGCACGAGGCGGCGGCAGCCGCCGAGGACGGGCGTCCGCGGCACAGGATCGGGAAGGTCCCAGTGTGGGGCCCGACCGTATGCAAGTCTGTCCCGAAAGTTTCGCGAAAGTGTGCCGATTTGTACGCGATTGTCTGAGTGTGTCGTTCCGGACGCGCCGTCAGAACACTGACACATCCGATCGGGCGACATTCGGGCGGTGCCGTGTCGCATCGGCCGGCGCGGTTTCGCCGGCCGGCCGCACGCGACAGATCGACGCGCCCCACGGCCATGTCATCGCATGTCTCGAACGTCGGCCATGCGGGCGTCGATACCACGATCGCCGGTGTCGCCTGCGATTGCGCACGCGCCGCCGGAATAACCATGAATCGTCAGACGTCGTTTCATCCGAAACCGAAATAGACTCAATACGGATTTATTGCGGATTATCACTTGCGTTTCACACCAGTCTATCTAGACTGTTCAAGTCAAAACGGTCGAATACGTCAATTTCTTGGGAGACGATCCTATGCGCCTCACTATTCGGATTAATGGCAGCGAATCAGCAACCCGGCAATCGTTCGCGGTACTGTGGGTCGATACCGACGAGGGGCTGTGGTCGCGCGAGGCACATCAGGGCATGGATCTTCCGACCTGGGGCAAGGTCCGCGATGTCGAGGGCGCAATGGCGCTCTGCGCGGCCGACGGCGGGAATGCCGTATGCCAGTTGAAGGGCCTGTCGTTCGGTGCGACGCAGCGTGAACAGGGCCCCGCCGTGCTCGCCGGCGATCACGCCGGTGCATGGCGGCTGCAGGCCGTCGATCGTTGCACGACCCAGCCGGAATACCGGGAATTTATTTCCGTCGCGCGATAGCAATATTGACCTGAATCGTCTGCGGTTTTCGGGTTTATTCCAGGCTCACCGATATTCATTTCGATATTCAGTATTAACAGCGCCTCATTTTGGGGCGCTTTTTATTTTCTGCACCAAATAAATAATCGGCGACCGGGCAATTGATCGCGTGCAAGTGACGGTCGCGATCGACCTGACCCGGATGTTCTGCACCCGGATCGACACGCCGCCGATCGCCCGTCTTTCGTCGTCTGCCGCGGCGGTGAAATTCCGCTTCCGCCCGCCTTTCCTGCCCCCTTTTCCGCACGTCGCCGAATGGTCGCCGAACGCTCTTTCACGGGGCCGGAACACACTTTCCCCACACGACGTTTACTCCTTTATTACAATTGCTTTATTCAGACTGACTTGCCGCCGCCCGGCGGCCCGACCCGGCCATTGCATGAGCGTAAAAAAGAAGACCCACCCCGCCGATCCGTACGCGGCCGCGACCAAGAATCCGATGCTCGCGTCGCGCCTGCCGATGTGGCGCTCGAAGCTGATCGTGATCGTCGTGTTCCTCGCGTTCGCCGCACTGATCGGGCGCGCTTTCTGGGTGCAGGTCGCCAACCAGGATTTCTACGTCGGCCAAGGGCAGAAACGTTACCAGCGCACGATCGAGCTCGGCGCGATGCGCGGGGGCATCGTCGACCGCAACGGCGCGATGCTCGCGGTCAGCCTGTCGACCTATGAAATCTGGGCGAACCCGAAACAGGTCGCCGATACCGACTACCCGCAGATCGCGAAGCTGCTCGACATGCCGCTCGTCGAGGTGAAACGGCGCCTCGGCAACGACAAGACGTTCGTGCTGCTCAAGCGGCAGGTCGACGCGGACACCGCAGGCAGGCTCGACAAGCTCGCGATCGACGGTGTCACGCAGATCGCCGATTCGAAGCGCTTCTACCCGGAAGGCGAATCGGCCGCGCACGTGGTCGGCTTCACGAACGTCGAGGATAAAGGCCAGGAAGGCGTCGAACTCGCGGCGAATGCACGCCTGTCGGGCACGTCGGGGCAGCGCGAGGTGATCCGCGACCGGCTCGGCCGCATCGTGTCGGACACGCGCCCGCTCGTGCCCGCGCAGCACGGTGCGACGATCGAACTGACGATCGACCGCCGGATCCAGCAGCTCGCGTTCAGTCAGCTCAAGGCAGCCGTGGTCGAAAACAACGCGGTGGCCGGCAGCGTCGTCGTGCTCGACGCGCAGAACGGCGAGATCCTCGCGCTCGCGAACTACCCGACCTTCGACCCGAACGACCGTGCGCGCCTCACCGGCCAGCAGTTGCGCAACCGCGCTGTGATCGACACGTTCGAACCCGGCTCGACGATCAAGCCGCTCGTCGTCGCGCTGTCGATCGACGAACGCAAGGTCACGCCGAACACGATCATCAACACGTCGCCGGGCACCTACAAGATCGGCCCGGCCGTGATCCACGACACGTCGAACCACGGGTCGCTGACGGTGTCGCAGGCGCTGCAGAAGTCGAGCAACATCGCGCTCGCGAAGCTCGCGCTGAACCTGCCCGCCGAAACGATCTGGAACAAGTACCAGGAATACGGGATCGGCCGCGCACCGGAACTGACGTTCCCGGGCGTCGCGTCGGGCCGGCTGCGCGGCTACAAGCGCTGGCGGCCGATCGAGCAGGCGACGATGGCGTACGGCTACGGCCTGTCGATGTCGCTGCTGCAGATCGCGCAGACCTACACGGCCTACGCGGGCGACGGCACGCTGCACCCGGTGTCGCTGCTGAAGAACGGCACCGACCAGCAGACGATCGACGCGCATCGCGGCCACCGCGTGACGACGCCGCAAACGGCCGCGTCGATCCGATCGATGCTCGAGATGGCGGTCGGCGAAGGCGGCACCGGGCGCCGCGCGCGCGTCGACGGCTACCGGATCGGCGGCAAGACCGGTACCGCGCGCAAGCAGGTCGGCGCGACCTATGCGAAGGGCAAGTACCGCGCGCTGTTCGCGGGGATGGCGCCGATGAGCAACCCGCGCCTGATCGTCGCGGTGATGATCGACGAGCCGCGCGGCAAGGGCTACTACGGCGGCACGGTGGCCGGCCCGGTGTTCGCGTCGGTCACGAGCGGCTCGCTGCAGTTGCTCGGCGTGCCGCCCGATGCGCCGGTCGAGCCGGAGAAGCCGCAGCCGGCCAAGGCGGTTGCACCGCAGAAGACGGTCGCGGCGCCGAAGGCGGCGGCTCAACCGAAAACGGCTGCCGCGCAGAAAGCCGCCGTGCCGGTCAAGACAGCCGCGCAGGCCGGCACGGCCGCCGTGCAGGCGAAGGCGACGGCAAGCTGAAACCGCCACGCGGGCGATGCCGCACGCCCCACACCCCCATCTCGCTTTCATCCCACTTACTAGGAACACACCGCATTATTTGAGCGTTCCCGCCGCGTCCTCCTACAATTTTTTCGCGCCGCGGGCGGCCTTGCCCGCGCGCCCGACTACAACAATGGAGTGAGACGCATGCGATTCCACTGGAAAACGCTCGTGCTGGCCACCGCGAGCCTCACGCTGTTTGGCGGTGCCCCGGCCCGCGCCGCCGATGCCGCCGACGTGAAAATCGGCTTCCTCGTCAAACAGCCGGACGATCCGTGGTTCCAGGACGAATGGCGCTTCGCCGAGCAGGCGGCGAAGGAAAAACACTTCACGCTGATCAAGATCGCGACGCCGAGCGGCGAAAAGGTGTCGACCGCGCTCGACAGCCTCGCCGCGCAGAAGGCGCAGGGCGTGATCATCTGCGCGCCCGACGTGAAGCTCGGCCCCGGCATCGCGGCAAAAACGAAACGCGCGGGGCTCAAGCTGATGTCGGTCGACGACCAGCTCGTCGACGGCCACGGCGCGCCGCTGCAGGGTGTGCCGCACATGGGCATCTCCGCGTACAAGATCGGCCAGCAGGTCGGCCAGGCCATCGCGGACGAGACGAAGCGGCGCGGCTGGAATCCGGCCGAGGTCGGCATCATCCGGCTCGCTTACGACCAGTTGCCGACCGCGCGCGAGCGCACGACCGGCGCGGTCGACGCGCTCAAGGCCGCCGGCTTTCCGGCCGCGAACGTGATCGACGCGCCCGAGATGACGGCCGACACCGAAGGCGCGTTCAATGCGGCGAACATTGCGCTCACCAAGCATGCGAACTTCAAGCGCTGGGTGGCGTTCGGCTCGAACGACGACACGACGGTCGGCGCGGTGCGCGCCGCCGAGGGGCGCGGCATCGGCGCGGATGCGATGGTCGCGGTCGGCATCAACGGCAGCCAGGTCGCGCTCAACGAGTTCGCGAAGCCGAAGCCGACGGGCTTCTACGGTTCGATCCTGCTGAATCCGCGCCAGCACGGCTACCAGACGAGCCTCAACATGTACGACTGGATCACAAAGAACCAGGCGCCGCCGCCGCTCGTGCTGACGTCCGGCACGCTGATCACGCGCGACAACGAAAAGCAGGCGCGCGCCGCGCTCGGTCTGTGAGACTGCACCAGGAGCCGACATGACACGTACCACCCTCGTGACGGGCGCCGCCGGCGGCATCGGCCAGGCGCTGTGCCGCACCTTCCTCGCGGCCGGCGACCGCGTGCTCGCGCTCGATCGCGACCGCGCGGCGCTCGACCACTTCATCGACACGCTCGCCGACGCGCACGCGACACCGATCGTCGACGACCTGACCGACGCGGCGCGGCTGCATTCGATGCTCGAATCGCATCCGGAAGTCGACGTGCTGGTCGCGAACGCGGGCACGGCCGCGTCGACCACGCTGCGCGATACGACGCCTGCCAGCTGGCGCACCGATCTCGATGCGAACCTGACGGCCACCTACGTGAGCGTCGAAGCCGTGTTGGCCAGCATGCGTGCGCGCCGGCACGGTGCGATCGCGATCATCGGTTCGGTGAACGGCGTGCACGCGCTCGGGCATCCGGTGTACAGCGCCGCGAAGGCCGGGCTGATCAGCTACACGAAATCGCTCGCGATCGAATACGGCCGCGACGGCGTGCGCGCGAACATCGTGCTGCCGGGCACGGTGAAGACGCCCGCGTGGGAAGCGCGCGTGCAGCGCAACCCGCAGGTATTCGAGCAATTGAGGAAGTGGTATCCGCTCGACGATTTCGCGACGCCCGACGACGTCGCGCAGGCCGCGCTGTTCCTGTGCTCGCCGGCCGCGCGGATCATCACCGGCGTCGCGTTGCCCGTCGATGGCGGCCTGCTGGCCGGCAATCGCGTGATGGCGCAGGAACTGACGCTCGAGACGTTTTACTGACCGCAGCGCGGGCGGCCGCCTGGCCGCCGCGCTGCCCGGTGCGCGGCGCGATGCCGCGCGCCGTCTCAATGCGCAGCCGCGACCGGCTTCACCATCCTGCCGAGCACGTGCTCGGTCATCCCGCGCGCGAGTTCGGTCTCGCCCATGAACACGGTGCCGATGCCCTCGCTCGACAGCAGCGCGGCCTCGTCGCCGCTGTTCGTGCACAGCACGACCTCGAGCGTCGGGTTGAGCGTGCGCGAGATCTCGACGATCTGCCGCACGTCGAACACGTCGGGCAGCGTGACGACCAGCATCCCGGCACGCGCGATATGCGCCTGCACGAGCACGATCGGCTCGATCGCGTCGCCCGACACGGCCGCGATACCGTCCGCGCGCAGCTTCTCGACGAGCTCGCGGTTCTGCTCGACGACGACATACGCAATCCCGCGCTCGTCCAGCGCATGCGCGATGCGCGTGCCGACCTTGCCGTAGCCGACGATCACGACCTGCCCGGTCAGGTGCGTCTGCGGCGTCGACATCGGCAGCGCGGCGAGCGGATCGTCGCGCGCCTCGAGCCTGCGCGCGAACGCCGAATGCTTGCGGATCCATGCGAGCGCCGGATCGATCATCGCGAACAGCAGCGTATTCATCGCGATCGAGATCAGCGCGACCGCGAGAATCAGGCTCTGCCCCTCGGCCGACAGCAGCCCGAGCGCCCGGCCGAGCCCCGCGAGGATGAACGAGAATTCGCCGATCTGCGCGAGGCCGGCACCGACCGTCAGCGCAGTGTTCAGCGGATAGCGGAACGCGATCACGAGTGCGACCGCCGCGAGCGTCTTGCCGACCAGCACGATCGCCGCGACCTCGATCACGTGCAGCGGCTCGTCGAGCAGCACCTTCGGGTCGAACAGCATCCCGACCGAAATGAAGAACAGCACCGAGAACGCGTCGCGCAGCGGCAGCGTCTCGTCGGCCGCGCGCCGGCTGAATTCCGACTCGCGCATCATCATCCCGGCGAAGAACGCGCCGAGCGCGAACGACACGTCGAACAGTTTCGCCGCGCCGAACGCGATGCCGACCGCGGCCGCGATCATGCACAGCGTGAACAGCTCGCGCGAGCCCGTGCGCGCGACGAGCCACAAAATCCGCGGGAACACGCGCTTGCCGACCACGAGCATCAGCGCGATGAATGCCGCGACCTTCAGCATCGTGACGCCGAGCGTGCCCCAGATGCTGCCGCCGGCCGCATGCGCGTCGCCGGGCGGCGTGCCGCCGAGCAGCCCCGCGACGGGCGGCAGCAGCACCAGCACGAGGACCATCACGAGATCCTCGACGACGAGCCAGCCGACCGCGATGCGCCCGTTGACCGTCTCGACGAGCCCGCGCCCTTCGAGCGCGCGCAGCAGCACGACCGTGCTCGCGACCGACAGCGCGAGCCCGAACACGAGCGCCGCACCGACGCTCCAGCCCCACGTGAGCGCAAGGCCGCCGCCGAGCAGCGTCGCGACGGTAATCTGTACGACGGCGCCCGGCAGCGCGATCTTGCGCACCGCGAGCAGGTCGCCGAGCGAGAAATGCAGGCCGACGCCGAACATCAGCAGCATCACGCCGACTTCGGCGAGTTGCTGCGCGAGCGAAAGATCGCCGACGAAACCGGGCGTGCCGGGGCCGATCACGATCCCGGCGAGCAGATAGCCGACGAGCGGCGGCATTTTCAGCAGCGACGCGAAGTAACCGAAGATCATCGCGAGACCGAAACCGGCCGCGAGCAACGCAATCAGGCTGACGTCATGAGGCATCCCCCCTCCCAAGTTCTTGTAACTATTTAGTAAGGTTCAAGAATGGAAGGATAAGGGATGAGGCGGAACAATGGCGCGCCGCCGCGAAAATTTCACGTGGCGGCGCGCCTTGGCGGGGTGCAACCCCGGCGAAACGCAAGGCGCCGCGCGAGCACGCCGGCGCGTTGAAACGGCCCGAACAGGCGGGGCTGGCGCCCCGCCGCTGCCGTCAGCGCGACGCTTGCGGGAACCGCGCGCCCGGCGGCGGTTCGGGCCGGGTCGACGGGACGCTCTTGCGCACTTTCGCGACCTGCGCGGCCGTCACCGGCGCGCCCGTGTTGCCCCAGCTCGTGCGCACGAAGTTCGACACGTCCGCGACTTCCTGGTCCGACAGGCGCCAGCCGAGCGGCGGCATCGTGAAGGTCGACGGCGCGGTGCGCGTGCCTTGCAGCGCGCTGCCTTCCAGCACGACGTGGATCAGCGACGTCGGATCGTCGCCCTGCACGACCGGGTTGCCGGCCAGCGCCGGGAACACGCGCGTGTAGCCGTGGCCGTCGCTGCGGTGGCAAGCCATGCAGTTGTCGCGATAGACGGCCGCGCCCGGCTTGCTCGCGTCGCCGGTCTGCAGCGCCTTCGCGGCGGCCGCGTCGTACACGTGCGCTTGCTCGCCCTGCGCGCGCGGCGGCAGCGTCTTCAGATAACGTGCGATCGCGTTCAGGTCGTCGTCGGTCATGTGCTGCATGCTGTGGCCGACCACGTCCGTCATCCCGCCGAACGCAGCCGTGCGCAGCGTGCGGCCCGTCTTCAGGAACTGCACGATCTCGGTGTCCGTCCACGTGCCGAGCCCCGTGCGCGGCTCGCCGCGCAGGCTCGTCGGCACCCAGCCGTCGATCGCCGCGCCGCCGGCCAGGAAGTCCGGGCCGTCCGCGTCGGTCAGCCCGCGCTCCTGCATCGTCGGCGCGCGCGGCGTGTGACACGCGCCGCAGTGGCCGAGACCCTGCACGAGATACGCGCCGCGCGCGACCACCGGATCGGTGTACGGCGCCGCGTCGAACGGCTTCGGCGACGGTGCGAACATCTTGCGCCAGATCCCGAGCGGCCAGCGCATCGACAACGGCCACACGATGTCGACCGTGCGGTTCTCGTGCTCGACCGGCGCGACGCCGTGCATGAAGTACGCGTACAGCGCCTTCATGTCGTCGTCGGTGAGGCGCGCATAGGACGGGAACGGCATGGCCGGATACATCGTGTCGCCGTTCTTGCGCACGCCCTCGCGCACCGCGCGGGTGAAGTCCTCGACCGTCCAGCCGCCGAGGCCCGTTTTCGGGTCCGGCGTGATGTTCGTCGAATAGATGCCGCCGATCGGCGTGTCGAACTTCAACCCGCCCGCGAACGGCTTGCCGCCGCTCGCGGTGTGGCACGCGATGCAGTCGCCCGCGCGTGCGAGATATTCGCCGCGCTTGACGAGGTTCGCATCGGCGGATTGGGCCGCGGGCGCAGCCGCCGGCTGGGCGAAAGCCGCCGTGCCCGCGAGACCGAATGCGGCCCAGGCCGCACCGGCCGCCAGCGCGCGTCGCACCGGCGAAAGGCGACGCGCGGCGTCGTGGTTCATCGTCCTCTTCATACGGTCACCAGCGGGGCGGGATTTTTCAGGTATTGCTCGCGGATCGCGCGTGCCGACCAGTAGGCCAGCGCCGCGATGATCCCGGTCGGGTTGTAGCCGATGCCCTGCGGCAGCGCCGAGGCGCCCATCACGAACACGTTGTGCACGTCCCAGCACTGCAGGTAACGGTTCAGCACGCTCGTCTTCGGGTCGGTGCCCATCACCGCGCCGCCGACCAGGTGGGTCGTCTGGTACGCACGCGAATCGAAGTGCTTGCCGAACTCGCGCGTCGATACGCCGATCGACTTCGGCCCCATCGCCTCCGCGATCTTCTTCATCTGCCCGGTCACGTACTGCGCCATCCTGATGTCGTTGTCCTTCCAGTCGAAGGTCATCCGCAACAGCGGCTGGCCGTACGAATCTCGATAGGTCGGATCGAGGTCGAGATACACGTCGCGGTACGACATGTTCGAGCCGTGCGCGTCCATCGAGATCGTGTGCGCGTAGTAGTCCTTCACGGATTTCTTCCACGCCGAGCCCCACTGCGGCGTGCCGGCCGGCGTCGCGATGCCGCTGACCGGCTTCACGCCGGCCTGGTTCACCCACAGCGGCGAACCGCCGACGAAGCCGAGCGGGCCGTGGTCGAAGTTGTCCGCGTTGAAGTCGTCCACCGCGACGCCGTTGCCGCCCGCGCCGATGAACGGATTCGTGTAGGTGTCCTTGTCGAAGAACGCCTTGATCGTCGACAGGTTCTGGTACGCGAAATTGCGGCCGACCACGCCTTCGCCCGAGATCGGGTCGTACGGCTTGCCGATGCCCGACAGCAGCAGCAGGTGCACGTTGTGATACTGGAACGCGGCCACGATCACGAGATCGGCCGGCTGGTGCACTTCACGCCCGGCCGGGTCGACGTACGTCACGCCCGTCGCGCGCTTCTTCGTGTCGTCGAGGTCGACGCGCAGCACGTGGCACTTCGAGCGCAGCTCGAAGTTCGGCGCCTGCTTCAGCGCGGGCAGGATGTTCAGGTTCGGCGACGCCTTCGAATACATGTAGCACGCGTAGCCGCTGCAGTAGCCGCAGAAGTTGCACGGGCCCATCTGCACGCCATACGGGTTCGTGTACGGGCCCGACGTGTTCGCCGACGGCAACCGGTACGGGTGCAGGCCGAGCGATTGGGCCGCATCGAAGAAGCGCTGCGCCGAATACGTATTGAGCTGCGCGGGCAGCGGGAAGTTGTCGCTGCGGTTCGCCTCGAACACGTTGCCGTCGCCGACCACCTTGCCGCCGACCTTGTACGCCTGCCCCGACGTGCCGAACACCTTCTCGGCGAAATCGAAATGCGGCTCGAGCTCGTCGTAGCTGACGCCCGTGTCCTGGATCGTCATCTCCGCGGGGATGAACTTCTTGCCGTAGCGCTCTTCGTAGTGGCTGCGCAGGCGCAACTCTTCCGGCGTGATCCGGAAATGCACGCCCGACCAGTGCAGCCCCGCGCCGCCCACGCCCTCGCCCGGCAGGAACGCGGCGAGCTGCCGGTACGGCAGCGCGGTGTCCTGCACGCCGTGGCGGATCGACACAGTCGTCTTCGACAGGTCGAGGAACAGCTTCTTGCGGATGTTGTAGGTCAGCTCGTCGATCGTGTTCGGATACGCGCCGTCCGGATAGGTGTCGCGATATTCGCCGCGCTCGAGCGCGACGACCTTCAGGCCCGCTTCGGTCAGTTCCTTCGCGAGAATCGCGCCGGTCCAGCCGAAGCCGACGATCACCGCATCGACATGCGGTTTTTTATCTGCGGCCATCAGCTGCGCTCCCCGTTGATCGAGACGGGGCCGTACGGATAGGCCTTGCCGTTCTGGTTGACGAAATCCATGAAGTCCGCGCGCGCGCCCGGAAAACCGATCATCTTCCACGCGGCCATGTCGTGATTGCCGCCATGCACCGGATCGCAGAAGTAGCCTTCGCGCGTGTTCTGCAGCAGCTGCCCGAAGAACACCTCCGGCGGCACGTCGTCGATCTGCGCGCCGCCCTTCTCCAGCGCGCCGAGCATCGTGTCGCGCGTCGGCGCGTCGAGCTCCGCGAACGCCTTGCCGTGGGCATTCTCGCAATAGCGGTTGACGGCCGCGATGCCGAGCCGGTAGATGTCGCGCGGCACGAGCTTCAGCTGGTAACCGAGCTCGGGCACGCCCTGCTGGAACGGCCCCTGCATGTACCACGTCGCGCCCTGTGCATACGGCGTCTCCATCTGGCGGTCGATGAATTCGGGCACGCCCGATTCGAGCGCGCCGGGGCCTTCGGCGTCGGCGGGGATCAGCCGGTCGACGGCGGCCTGGACGAACGCCCATTCCTTCGCATCGAAGAAGGTCGGCTTGTACGGGGCGCGTTCGGCGCCGGCCGATGCAGCGGGCGCGCTGCCGGCCGTCGTCGCGGACTGCGACGACGAGCGCAGGTCGCAGCCGGCAACCGACGCGATCGGCACGAGCGCGACCGACGTGCGCAGGAAACGGCGGCGCGAGTTGGGTTTGTCAGATGGCGTGGACATGGTCGGATGTTGATCGTTGGGGATCGGGGGCCGGACGCGCGCATTCCGCGTGCGGCGTGTCCGGCACGGCAGCCATGCCGCACGCGGCCGGCCGTCCTGTTCTTTCGGATGCTGCGAACAACCTCGATGCAGCCGCGTGCGCGCCGGGTTCCGGAGGCGCTGCGCGGATCGACCTCTACGTGGGCCTTATCGTCGGACAAATACCAGCCATCGGCCCGTATCTGCCCGCCATCGCCATGACCCTGATTCAACTTAGACGCCACGTTTGCCGACGGCAAGCGCAACGTGCACGACCCTCTTTCGGGTCCGGCGACGCGTGGCGCGAATTATAAATGGAACCGGTTCCATTACTAGACGGTTCAATGCAATTCAATGCATCGAAAACTGCAACAATTGAAAAATCCGGGATGTGGAATGCGCAAGGACCGCGCGATGACAGGCCGAACCGCCCGCCGGGCAGACGATTGTTCTGCGTCGGGCCGGGCCAATGACTGTCTCTTTCCAGCCACGCTGGCGCAACGCGACGGTGCCGGTTTGCAACGCGGTCTGGTAGCCTCCGCGTCTCATGAATACACAGAACAACAAATCGCTGGCGCCCGACGCGACCAGTATCAGCAAAACCCTCAGCTACCTGCTGCGCCACGCACCGCAGACGATCGGCCTGCAACTCGACCCGGAAGGCTGGGCCGACATCGGCGAGCTGATCGCCGGCGCTGCCCGCAACGGGCGCAGCCTCGATCGCGCGACGATTGAAACCGTCTGCGCGACCAGCGACAAGCAGCGTTTCGCCCTCTCCGACGACCGTCGACGCATCCGCGCGGTACAAGGCCATTCGACGTCCGCCGTGCAACGCCGGTATCCGGCCGCGCAGCCGCCCGAGCGCCTCTATCACGGCACCGCGACGCGCTTTCTGGATTCGATTCGTGCACAAGGGCTGAAGCCCGGCGCCCGACATCACGTACATCTGTCGCCGGACATCGGGACGGCACTGGCCGTCGGTACACGCTACGGCGTACCCGTGATTCTCGAGATCGATGCGCAGCGCATGCAGCGGCAAGGCCACACGTTCTTCGTCGCCGAAAACGGCGTATGGCTGACCGATGCGGTGCCGGCCGAATGCCTCACACCGATCGATCCGCCTGCGTGCTGAGCCGCACGCCGCTCACCACGGCCAGAACATCGACGCGATGGACAGCGCGAGGGCCGCACAAAGCGGCGAGTAGTACAGCGTGTCCATCCGCGCGAAACGCGACCCGCGAATCCGCTTGAAGAAACCGACGTAGCGGAAATCACCAACGGCCCGCACCGCGAAGATCAATGCGAGCGCAACGACCGCGCACGCGATCGTGCCGGGATACGGGTTCCGCCCGAACCAGCCGGCTCGCGTGGCGACCATGCATGCGCCGGCCAGCAGCGCCGCCGCGACGGCGAGCGTGCCGACGGCGGTCGGCCGCAGCAGCGGCTCGCCGTCCTGTTCCGGAATGGCCGCACGCTTGCCCAGCCGCCCGCCGAACGCCCAGTAGACGTGAACGAGCGCAATCGCGCAAAGCGTCGGCACGCTGAAATACGCACCGGTCATGTCGGTAAATGTCCTCGTCTCGATGTGTCGTTGTTCTGCCGGAACGGTTCCGGCACGCGGCCCCGGCCCGCGCCACGCATGACGATACCGAAACCCGGCAACGCGTGCATTGCGACGTCCGGTCGCAACCCGCGACTGCGCATGTTGCGATGCAGTGCGCGTGCATCGTTACGCCGGCCGGCCGCTTGACTTCCCTCCGCGCACTACTACGCTGTTATTCCAGTACTGCGGCCCGCACGCCCCTGCGCCAGCGGCCGCACGTGCATCGTCCGCCGCGCCGAGTGGATGCACGACAACGATAACGAAGGCCATGGAGGTGACTCATGCTGATCGGTGTGCCGAAGGAGATCAAGAACCACGAATACCGCGTCGGCCTCACGCCGGCCAGCGCACACGAACTCACGCGGCACGGCCATTCCGTGCTCGTGCAGCGCGGCGCGGGTACTGCGATCGGCCTGCTCGACAACGACTACACGGCCGCGGGCGCGTCGCTGTGCGACGGGGCCGACGAAGTCTTCGCACGCGCCGACATGATCGTCAAGGTCAAGGAGCCGCAGCCGGTCGAATGCGCGATGCTGCGGCGCGGCCAGATTCTCTACACGTACCTGCATCTCGCGCCCGATCCCGATCAGGCGGCCGCGCTCGTGAAATCCGGCGCCGTCTGCATCGCATACGAAACCGTGACGGGCCCCGGCGGCGGCCTGCCGCTGCTTGCGCCGATGAGCGAGGTGGCCGGACGCATGTCGATCCAGGTCGCGGCGACCCATCTCGAAAGCCCGCGCGGCGGCCGCGGCCTGCTGATGGCGGGCGTGCCCGGCGTACCGGCCGCGCATGTCGTCGTGCTCGGCGCGGGCGTGGTCGGCACCGGCGCGCTGCAGATGGCGGTCGGTCTCGGCGCGCGCGTGACCGTGCTCGACACCAACGTGAACCGGTTGCGCCAGCTCGACCTGGTCTTCGCGAACCGGATCACGACCGTCTGCTCGAACGCGCACACGATCGACGAAGCCGTACGCGATGCCGACGTCGTGATCGGCGCCGTGCTCGTGCCCGGCGCATCGGCGCCGCGGCTCGTCACGCGCGACATGATCGCGACGATGCGCACGGGGGCCGTCGTCGTCGACGTCGCGATCGACCAGGGCGGATGCTTCGAGACATCGCACGCGACGACGCACGCGGACCCGACCTTCGTCGTCGACGGCGTCGTGCACTACTGCGTCGCGAACATGCCCGGCGCGGTCGCGCGCACGTCGACCTTCGCGCTGAACAACGCGACGCTTGGGGCTGCGCTCGCGCTCGCCGACAAGGGCTGGAAGCAGGCGATGACCGACGATCCGCACCTGCGCGCGGGCCTGAACGTCTGCGACGGACACATCACGTACGAAGCGGTCGCGCAGGCACTCGGCCTGCCTTATGTCCCGGCGGCCGGCGTGCTGGCCTGACCTGGACGCACGGCGGGCGGCACGCGCTGCCGGCCGCCTTCACGCGCCCTTCGAGCGGCCGCGCTTCGACGCGCCGCCCGCCCCCATCGTGCGCGCCAGCAGCGGCCGCAGTTGCGCGAGCGTGCGCGTGTTCAGCACGTCCTGCCGCGTAAGCCAGCCGCGCCGCGCCTGATCGACCCCGTACGCGAGATTGTCGAGTTCATCCGCGCTGCACGCATCCGAACCGATCGCCACCGGCACACCGGCCTTCGCGGCCTCGCGGCACCAGATGTCCGGCAGGTCGAGCCGCCGCGGCTGCGCATCGAGTTCGACGAAGCAGCCGCGCGCCGCGGCCTGTGCGATCACACGCGGCAGGTCGAGTTCGCATGCGTCGCGCTCGCCGAGCATGCGGCCGGTCGGGTGCGCGAGCATCGTGAAATGCGGATGGTCCATCGCGCGCAGCATGCGCTCGGTCTGCGCGTCGCGCGACAGGTCGAAGCCGTCGCGTACCGCGCCGACCACGAGATCGAGCCGGCCGAGCATCGCATCGGGCACGTCGAGGCTGCCGTCTTCGCGAATGCCGGCCTCCACGCCCTTGAGCAGCACGAAATCGTCGAACGACGCATTGACGCGATCGATCTCGTCGAGCTGCCGCGCGAGCCATTCGAACGCGTTGCGGCCACCGCCGGCATGCGGCGTCCGGTCGGTGATGGCCAGATACGCGAGCCCGCGTGCGCGCGCCGCATCGGCCATTGCGCGCAGGCTGTCGCGGCCGGCCGATGCGTCGGTATGCGCATGCAGGTCGCCGCGGACGTGCTTGCGCTCGACCAGCACCGGCAGCGTGCCGGCGCGCGACGCGTCGATCTCGCCGCGATCCTCGCGCAGTTCGGGTGGTACCTCGTGCAGCCCGATTGCTTCGTAGACCGATGCCTCCGTCGCGCCGGCAATCCGTTCGTCGCCGCGAAACACGCCGTATTCGTTGATCTTCAGCCCGCCGGCCTGCGCGATCCTGCGCAGCGTGATGTTGTGCGCCTTCGATCCCGTGAAGTAGACGAGCGCCGCGCCGAACGCATCGGCATCGACGACGCGCAGGTCGACCTGCAACCCGTTGACGAGCACGACGCTCGAACGCGTCTTGCCGTGTGCGAGCACGCGCGCCACGTCGCCGTAGCCGACGAATGCGTCGGCGACGGCGACCGGATCGCGTGAGGTAACGAGGATGTCGAGATCGCCGACCGTCTCGCGGCGACGGCGAAAACTGCCGGCCGGCACGGCCTTGCCGACGCCTGCGACCGCGCGCAGCCGTTCGAGCAACGGCATCAGCGCGTGCGCGGCATCCGGCAGCAGGAAACGTTGCGGATCGCGCAAGCGCTCGTCGATCGCGTCGAGCAGGTGCGCTTCGGTTCTCGCGCCGAAGCCCGGCAGCTCGCGCACGTGCCCGTTCTTCGCTTCGGTGCGCAACTGTTCGAGCGAATCGACGTGCAGCGCGTCATGCAGCGCTTTCACGCGCTTCGCGCCGAGCCCCGGCACCTCGAGCAGTTCGACGATCGCGCCCGGCAGCGCATGGCGCAGCGTTTGCTGCAGTTCGCAGGTGCCGGTCGCGGCGATCTCGCGCAGCTTCGACGCGAGGTCGGGCCCGATCGACGGAATCTTCCCGAGATCGTCGCCGTTCGCGACCATCGTCGGAATATCGCGCCCGTAGTCGGCGATGGTACGCGCGGCATTGCGGTACGCACGCACGCGGAACGGGTTGGCGCCCTGGATCTCGAGCATGTCGGCGATCTCGGCGAACACGGCCGCGCACTCGGCATTGCGGATCGGCATGATCGGCGTGGCTCCCTTCCACGTGGATGACGCCGCGCGTGCGCGACGGCGCCTGCCTGCCCGGCGCCGCATGTCGACGCCGCCGGGCGCCCGTTCGTCATCGTACGCCGACCGCGCAGCACATGCAGCGCGCAGGCGGCCGTCACGTCAGAGCGATGCGCGTGGTGTCGTGGCGTACCGTCGTTCGTAGATCGACTGGCAATGCGTGCAGCGTTCGGCGGTCGGACGCGCGAGCAGGCGCGCGTAGGCGACTTGTGCATCGCAATCGATGCATTCGCCGTAGCTGCCGTCGCGCATCCGCTGCTGGGCGCGGCCGACGGCACGCAGTTCGGTCAGCTTCATGCCGATCAGTGCATGGTCGACGTCGACGAACAGGTCCGCGTTTGCCTCGTCGCCCTCGTCCGGCGCCGCGCCGGCAAGGTCCGCATAGGATTCCGACGCGCGCTGGTCTTCGCTCGTGCGGATTTCCGCACGCAACGTCAACTCGCTCTCGTTCAGGCGCTGTTGCAGCGTCCGCCGTTGTTGTTGGTCGAGCGCCATGGCCATCTCTCCTGTTCCGGGTTCCGCGCGGAAATGCGGCGCGCGGTGTCGCGCCGGTGTGCGGCGGGCATGGCAAGACCGGCGCCGCCGCGCCCGGATGCACGCCCGGACACGTGAAGCGCCGAACGCATTCGATGCAGGATAAACCCATTGAACACGTGTGTGTTGACGGGAATCAGCGGGCCGTCGACGCGCGCGACACGCTCGCGGAAACTGGGGACCGACGCGAAATCGCCACGCTCGATGTGTGCCGGGAAGCCCGGTGGCGCAACTGCAGTGCAGCAATTCGCTGCGCCACTGCAGGCTTCCTTCGACACACTCGTACCGCCGCCAACCCGTTCGTTGGCGGCTTTTCACACGACGCACCACTTCCTGGATGATTCGCAATCCTCAGAAAGCATTCCGCCCGGTGAAACCGCGCACGACCGTCAACAGGATGATCTTCATGTCGAACCAGAAGCTCCAGTTCTGCATGTAGAAGAGATCGAACTTCACGCGCGCTTCCATCGCCTCGACCTTGCGCGTCTCGCCGCGATAGCCGTTCACCTGTGCCCACCCGGTGATGCCGGGCCGCACGCGGTAGCGGTACATGTAGCTGTCGATCAGCTGCCGATAGAAGTCATCGTGTTCGATCGCGTGCGGGCGCGGGCCGACGACCGACATCTGCCCGAACAGCACGTTGAAAAACTGCGGCAGCTCGTCGAGCGACGTGCGCCGCAGGAACGCGCCGACCGAGGTGATCCGCGAATCGTTGCGCGATGCCTGCCGCACGACGCCCGGCTGCGCACGATGCACGCGCATCGTCCTGAACTTCAGGATGTTGAACTCGCGGCCGTCGACGCCCTTGCGGCGCTGCCTGAACAGCACGGGCCCCGGCGACGACAGCTTGACCGCGATCGCCAGCATCGACAGCAGCGGCAGCAACGGAATCAGCACGCCGACCGCGAACAGCCGGTCGAACGCGAACTTCGCCCACAGCTCCGGCGCGGAGCGCGGCGTAGTCGCGAGATTGATCGCCGGCATGCCAAGCACGTCGGTCGCCGAGCGATCGATCACCGCCATCCGCCGCACGTCGGGCAACAGCCGCAGCTCGACGAATTCGTCGCGCAACTCGCGCACGATGCGCTGGATCCGCCACTCGTGCGACATCGGCAGCGTGAGCCACACCTCGTCGATCTCGCCGCCACGAATCAGGTCGCGCAAGGTGTTCCAGTCGTCGATCACGGGTACGCCGCCGATGCCGCCCGTGGCGGCCTGCGTGTCGTCGTCGAATACGCACGCCGCCACGAAGGGGCCATTCGGCGCCAGTTGCATCCGCTCGATCGCCACGCGCCCGTACGCCGTTGCGCCGACGACGGCGACGCGGCGCTGTCGCGCGCGCGGATCGTCACGTGTCAGCGCGAGTGCCAGCAGCACCGCGCGACCGAGCAGCAGCGCCGCGTCGCCGGCCAGCACCGTGCGCACGATCCAGCGGGGCGTGACCGTGCCGCCGCGGTTCATGATCCACATCGTGCCGGCCACCGTGAGCACGCTCGCGCAGACGACGGCAACCATCGTCTGCGTCAGCGCGTGCACGCCGCCCTGCGCCGCCATGCCGCCGCGCACGGTGCGCAGGTAGCGCGGCAGCAGCGCCGCGGTCAGCACGCACAGCAGCGCGATCGCGCCGCGCTGCGCGTCGGACAACTCGCGCCAGGCAAGGCCCGACGCCGCCTGCGCCGCAAGCGCGCCGGCCAGCGCGAGCACGACGTCGGCCGCCGCGATCGCGGCACGCCGCATCGCATTCGTTCCACCGGACATCGACTGCATCGTCACGCACCATGTGCCGGGAATCCGCAACGTACCTCCGGCAGGCGGGGGCGAACCGGCGTCGGCCTCGTATTCCCGCGCGTGCCGAGCAACCGGCGATAGTCGGCGCGAATCAGGTCGTAGCATTCGCATGCGTGATGTTCGAGACCGTCGCGGTCGAGCACCGTGATGCGGCCGCGGCGCTGCCGGATCAGCCCGGCTTCCTGCAGGCTGCCGGCCGCTTCCGTCACACCCTCGCGCCGCACGCCGAGCATGTTCGCGATGGTTTGCTGCGTGACGGCCAGCTCGTCGCCGTCGATACGGTCGTGCGCCAGCAGCAGCCAGCGGCTGAGCTGCTCGCTGACCGAGTGATGCCGGTTGCACAGCGCGCTGCGCGAAATCTGCGCCATCGTCGCCTGGCAGTAGTTGAGCAGCAGCCGGTAGGTTGCCGGCGAGCGCTCGAATTCGGTGCGCATCACACAGCTCGGCACGCGATACGCCATCCCGCCGATGCGGACCTCGATCCGGCTCGACGCCGCGGCGCCGCCGACCAGCGTCGCGAGCCCGACCACGCCCTCGCGGCCGACCACCGCCACCTCGACCATCGCACCGTCCTCCATCAGGTGCTGCACCGACATCATCGCCGTCGTCGGAAAATGCATGTGACGCATCGGCTCGCCGACCCGGTCAAGCATGCCGGCCTTGATCCTGACCAGTTCGAGGTGTGGTGCGATGGCGCGGATGCTGTCCTCCGGGAGGGCATCGAGGATGGCATTCGCCGAGTAGCTCGAGTGAAGATGAAGCATGTCTGTATCCTTTTATTGTCCGTGCAGCCTGCAGCCGCGTGCACGGAACTCGTTATCGCGATGCGCGCCCGGACGTTGACAGTGGTTGCGGCCCACAACCCTGAATCCGATTGACCGTCGGCTTGTTGCCGTCGGATTGAATCGACCGTCCCGTTTCGACACGCCAGCCCGAATAAGCGATTTACGTGCCAATACCCGCCCATGCTTAATATATGAATCACGTCCGATTTAGATCGATCGAATTAGCCGTCTAAAAGCAAAAAAAGCGTCTCATTTCCGGACACTCTTCCGTGCGACGGACACTCTTCCGTGCAAAGGACCCGGCTCGCCATTCGACTGATCAAATCGCGCACGTCGTGCTGGAGCAGTCGCTTCGGAGCCTGCGAGGCTTATCGTTCAAATACTTACAGCCGATTTTCAATTGTTTCCGTGATGTGCCGGGCGGCGCTCCGCAGCGACCCCACGCCTCAGACACACGTTTGAAACTGTCTCAAATTTGAATCTGTGCACTAATTCCCGGATCTGTACGCCACCGCACACATCGCACGCAAGCCATTGATCCATATGACCAATTTTTCATTGCTCGAGCATTTGTCAAATAGTGTTCAATGTGCGCCCGGCACTTTTCGCTGTACGATGCGCTGCGTCGCGCGATTGATTCCCGTTCGACATCGAATGGTTCGCCGGCCTGTCATTCCGTTTCCGGATGATTAATTTCGTGGAAATGAATCATTAAATCCACATAACGTTTTCGCCCAATCCCAATCGTCAAACTTTGTGAGATGACGCAAGGTGCAATTGTTTTAATTCAATTGCGTGTTAGCCTTTTCGCCAGCATCGTCATTTTATTTTCGACGAACACAAGTCCGCACGATCGTGCGAAATCCCGATTTACGGGGTATCGCCGCGACGACGCGCGACCGCCACCCTACGAGGATGTGCCGTGACTCTCCAGGCCCTTGACGCCGTCGCGCACGCGAACGGCATGATCGAGCTTTCCCACAGCTTCGATGCCAACCGGTTTCTCGCGGCCATCGATCGGGACGAGCTCGCCACGCTGGTCCCCCATCTTCAACTCGTCCACCTGAAATCGGGGCAAGTGCTCTGCGAACCCGGCGAGATGCTGGCCGCGGTCTACCTGCCCGTCACGACGGCGATTTCGCTGCAGTACGTGTCGTCCGGCGGCATGACGCTGGAGGTCGCGGAGATCGGCAGCGAGAGCGTGGTGTGCGACGACGTGACCGGCGGCAGCGGCCGGATGCCCTGCCGTGCGGTCGCCTGCCGCGACGGCTTCGTCTACCGGCTCGACCGGCGTGTATTCGCCGCCGCGTTCGATGCGTCGCCGGTGATCCGCCATCTGGTGTTCGTCTGCGTGCGGCTGCTGATGGCGCAGGTGTCGCAGATCACGTTCTGCAGCCGTCATCACGTGCTCAAACATCAGTTATGCAGATGGTTCCTGCTGGCGTACGACCGGACGCGCAGCATCGAGATCCAGGTGACGCACAGCATGCTGGCGCAGATGCTCGGCGTGCGGCGGGAAACGGTGACGGATGCCGCCGGCGAAATCCAGAAGCTCGGCCTGATCCGGCAATACCGAAGCTCGATCGAGCTGGCCGACCTCGACGGCCTCGAAAAAATGTCGTGCGGCTGCCGCGCGATCGTGCGCGACGAGATGAAGCGCATCCTGTCGGCCGACTCGGGTGTGCCGGCCGCGGCGCGCGCCTGATTGGCCTGCCCGATCGGTGCGGCGCTTTGGCGCCAGCCGCATCGGGGTTAGCTGTTTGTAGGGTGGCGAACAGAACGCCGTGCCTGCCAATGGTCTACTGATGCCGGACTGCCGGGGGGACGTCAGCGCATAACGCGCGTCTGCCCGAGCGGACGACACCACGCACGCCGGAGCAGCACGTGAAAAACGAAATCAGAACCATCCTCAGGCACGTCGCCCATCTCGAAGCCGCGATCGATTCGATCGGCGACGGGGACGACCTCTACGAAGCGGGCCTCTCCTCGCTCGATACGATCCAGCTGATGCTCGCGATCGAGAAGCAGTTCAACATCGAGATTCCCGACGAGATGCTGAACCGCAACCTGTTCCGCAGCATCGATGCGCTCGCGGACACGATCGCCACACTTCAACGCACCGAGCATTCCGCATGAGCGGGCTGCTTCCCGAACTCGCGGCCGACAGCGACGCGCATCGGCTCGACGAGGCCGCGCATGCCGTAGCACAGATCGCCGCGCAGCACGCGGATGCGGTCGATCGCGACGCGCGCTGCCCCGTCGAGGCAATCGAGGCGATGCGCGCGCGCCGGCTGCTGAGCGCGATGGTGCCGACCCATCTGGGCGGCGCCGGCGCATCGCTGGCCGACGTCGCGTCCGCCTGCTCGATCCTCGGCCAGGCCTGCGCATCGTCGGCGATGGTGTTCGCGATGCACCAGATCCAGGTCGCCTGCATCGTCAACCACGCCGTCGACCAGGGCTGGCACAAGCTGTTCCTGCAACAGCTCGTGCGCCACCAGTGGCTGCTCGCGTCGGCGACGTCGGAAGACGGCGTCGGCGGCAACCTGCGCGCGAGCCAGTGCGCGCTCGAAACCGACGGCGGCGAGTTCCGGCTGCGCAAATCCGCGCCGACGATCTCGTACGGCGACTACGCGGACGGCATCCTGGCCACTGCGCGACGCGACGCGGACGCGCCGCCTTCCGAACAGGTACTCGTCACGCTGCTGCGCGACGGTTATACGCTCACGCGCCGCGGCGAATGGGACACGCTCGGCATGCGCGGCACGTGCAGCAACGGCTTCGCGCTCGATGCGCAAGGCGCCACCGTCCAGTGCCTGCCCGTGCCGTTCGCGAAGATCGCCGAGGAAACGATGGTGCCGGTCTCGCACATCCTGTGGGCCGCGGTGTGGATCGGCGTGGCCGGCGACGCGTTCCACCGCGCGCACCAGTTCTTCCGCGCGCAGGCACGCCAGACCGACGGCGCGCCGTCGCCCGCGGCGCGGCGCATCGCCGAATCGCTCGCGCTGATGCAGGCGATGCAGACCCGCGTCGACCACGTGCTGCACCTTTATGCGAACGCGTCAGCCCGTTCGTGGTCGGCCGGCATGGCCTGGGCCGCCGAGATCAACACGCTGAAGACCTACGTGTCGGCGACCGCGCTGGAAGTCGCGCACCAGGCGATGATGATCTGCGGGATGGCCGGTTACAAGCAAGGCACGCCGTTCAGCATCGGCCGCCATATTCGCGACCTGTACGCGGCGCCGCTGATGATCAGCAACGACCGCATTGCCGCCAACACCGCGAGCCTGCTGCTCGCGCTGCGTCCTGCGACGCTGGAGAAACATACGTGAACGATCGCCTCGCCGTGCCCTCCGCCGCCTCCGCTCCCGCCGATGCACCGCTCGACCGCGCGGGCGTCAACCCGCTGCGCGATGCGCTGATCGATGCGGGCCTGCTGGTCTCGACCGGCATCCAGGGCCTGTTCGGCCGCAGCGAACGGTTCGAGCGCGTCGTGGAAGCGCTCGACGCGTTCGTCACGCGCGTCGGCGCCGACCAGCAGGCCGAAGTGCTGCGCTTTCCGCCGGCGATGAGCCGCCTGGAGTTCGAGCGCAGCGAATACATGAAGAGCTTTCCGCAGCTCGCGGGCAGCGTGCATGCGTTCTGCGGCGACGAGCATCAGCACCAGCGCCTGCTGCAGTGCCTCGATCGCGGCGACGACTGGACCGAAAACCAGAAGCCGACCTACGTCGTGATGACGCCGGCCGCGTGCTACCCCGTCTATCCCGTCGTCGCGCGCGCGGGCGCGCTGCCCGGCGACGGCCGGATCGTCGACGTGTTCTCGTACTGCTTCCGCCACGAGCCGTCGCTCGACCCGACCCGCATGCAGTTGTTCCGGATGCGCGAGTTCGTGCGGATCGGCACGCCCGAGCAGATCGTCGCGTTCCGCGAGACCTGGATCGAACGCGGCACGCGGATGATCGAGGCGCTGCGCCTGCCGAACGCGATCGATCTCGCGAACGACCCGTTCTTCGGCCGCGGCGGCAAGATCGTCGCGAACAGCCAGCGCGAGCAGAACCTGAAGTTCGAGCTGCTGATCCCGATCGAACACGACGACCGCCAGACCGCCTGCCTGAGCTTCAACTACCACATGGACCATTTCGGCCTGCTGTGGGACATCCGCACCGCGACGGGCGACGTCGCGCACACGGGCTGCGTCGGCTTCGGCCTCGAACGGCTCACGCTCGCGCTGTTCCGCCATCACGGCTTCGATCTCGACGCATGGCCGCGCGAAGTCCGCGACGTGCTGTGGGGCACGCGATGAGGTTCGTGTCCCGCGACGGCGAAGACGCGTCGTTCGAGGATGTGCGCCACCGCGCGCGCCACTACCGGCCGCACCCGCTGCACAGTCAGGAGATGGTCTGGAAGCAGACCAACTGCTACGTCGACATGTGGCTCGAAGTGCTCCGGTGGTGGGGTTTCAATCCGTACGCGGCGCTGCCGTTTACGATCGCGCTCGATTTCGAGGGCGACCAGTTCACGTTCTTCAAGTTTCCGCACGACGAACTGGAGCGGCTCTACGGCGTCGTCGTGCAGGAACACTCGATCTACGAACCGCTCGACCAGCACATCGAAACGCAGGTCGCGCGCGGTCACCTGATGATCGTCGAGGTCGACGCGTGGTTCCTGCCCGACACGCGCGGCAGCAGCTATCGCACGCAGCACACGAAGACGACGATCGGCATCGATGCGATCGACCGCGACAAGCACCAGATCGGCTATTTCCACAACAGCGGCTATTACGTGGCCGAGGATCTCGACTACAACGGGCTCGTCGGCGACAGCTCGACGATGACGCTGCCGCCGTACGTCGAATGCGCGAAGCGGCGTTTTGCGCCGCTCGACGAGCGCGCGCTGTGCGAAGCGTCGCTCGGCGCGCTGCAGCGTCACCTGCGGCGCCTGCCGGTCGTCAATCCGATCGCGGCATTCCGGCGGCAGTTGCAGACCGATGCGCGGACGCTCGCCGATTCGCCGCTCGAGCGCTTCCATGCGTACTCGTTCAATTCGGTGCGGCAGCTCGGCGCGAATTTCGAACTGTTCGGCCATTACGCGCGCTGGCTGCAGGCCAGCGGCTGCGTCGGGCCGTTCGCCGAGATCCGCGCCGCATGCGAGCGCATCGCGTCCGAAGCGATGGTGCTGGAATTCCGGCTCGCGCGCGCCTGCGCGCGCGGCAAGGAAGAGCGCGGCGATTCGACGCTCGAAGCGATCGAAACCGCGTATGCCGACCTCGTGGCCTGCGCGCGGCAGATTGGCGCGCCGCTGCGGAACATGACGCCTGCACGCAGCGACACGGCGCCCGTGCCGGTCATGCGGTGACGCGCGCACGTGCCCTGCCCGCATGGTCGATGCTGGCGACGGCCGCGGGCGCCGCGCAGGCACCGCGCGACCTCCCGGCCGCCGGCGACGGCTGGATCGCGGCGCCCGTGCCCGGCACGGTCGCGCAGGCGCTCGCGCTCGCCGGCCGGCTCGACGAAGCCGGGACGCTCGACGAACGCGACCACTGGTACCGGATCGAGCTGCGCGGACGCGGGCCGCGCGTGCTGCGCTTTCACGGCCTCGCGACGCTCGCGCAAGCGTGGCTCGACGACACGCTGCTCCTCAGCTCCGACAGCATGTTCGTCGCGCACGACGTTACCGTGTCGCTCGACGGCACGCACCGGCTGACCCTCTGCTTCCGCGCACTCGCCCCGCACCTGCGTGACACGCGTGCGCCGCGCCGTGCGCGCTGGCGCACGCGGCTCGCGGAGCCGGCGGCACTGCGCACGGTCCGCACCTCGCTGTTCGGACACATGCCCGGGTGGTTTCCGCCGTACGTGCCGGCGGGCCCGTGGCGGCCCGTCGACGTGCTCGATCCGGCCGCCGGGCCCGTTCTGGTCGATTGCGACCTGCATGCGCGCATCGAAGGCGACACGGGCTGGCTCGACGCGGAGCTGACGTTCTCCGCGCCGCTGCCCGATACGCTCGCGGCGCGGCTGTCGTGCGGCGAACACCACGCAACGCTCGAACGCGCCGGCGCCGACCGGCTGCGCGCGAGCATCGCGGTACCCAACGTGCGCCGCTGGTGGCCGCATACGCACGGCGAGCCGGCACTCTACGAGATCGCGCTGCACCTCGGCGACGAGCGGCGGCCGCTCGGCTCGACCGGCTTTCGCACGATCGAGATCGACGCCGGCGCCGACGGCAAGGGCTTCGGGCTGCGCATCAACGGCGTGCCGGTGTTCGCGCGCGGCGCGTGCTGGAGCAGCGCCGCACCGCTCGCGCTGCACGCGGACGACGCGACCTACGGCCGCCTGCTCGGGCTCGCGCGCGACGCCGGCTTCAACATGATCCGTGTCGGCGGCACGATGACCTACGAAGCCGACGCCTTCCACGCGTGGTGCGACCGGCTCGGGCTGCTGGTCTGGCAGGATTTCATGTTCGCGAACTTCGACTACGCGCTCGACGATCCCGGCTTCGCGGAGAACATCGACCGTGAAGCCCGGCAGTTCCTCGCGCGTCACGGCGCGTCGCCGTCGCTCGCGGTGCTGTGCGGCGGCAGCGAGATCGCGCAACAGGCCGCGATGTCGGGGCTCGGGCCGAAGCAGCGCTTCGTCGAGCTGACCGCCGAGCGGCTGGCCGGCCTGGCGGCCGCGCGCCGCCCCGACGTCCCGTACGTGCCCGATTCGCCCGACGGCGGCGTGCTGCCGTTCATGCCGCGCGAACGCGTGTCGCACTACTACGGCGTCGGCGCGTACCTGCGCCCGCTCGACGACGCGCGCCGTGCCGACGTGCGCTTCGCGAGCGAATGCCTCGCGTTCGCGAACGTGCCATGCGACGCGACGCTCGCCGAGCTCGGCTGGCCCGGCGTGCACGAGCCGCGCTGGAAGGCGGCCGTGCCGCGCGACCCCGGCACGTCGTGGGATTTCGACGACATCCGCGACCACTATCTGCAGACGCTGTACGACGTCGCACCCGACCGGCTGCGTCGCGAGGATCCGGCGCGCTACTTCGAGCTGTCGCGCGCGGTGATCGCGGACCTGATGCGCGAGACGTTTTCCGAATGGCGGCGCACCGGCTCGCGCTGCGCCGGCGCGCTCGTGTGGCAGCTACAAGACGTGATGCCGGGCGCCGGATGGGGTGTGATCGACGCCGCGCACCGGCCGAAATCGGCGTGGTATGCGCTGCGCCAGGTGCTGCAGCCGGTGCAGGTGCTGCTCGTCGACGAAGGCCTGAACGGGCTCGACGTCCACGTGGTCAACGAGCACCCGGCGCCGCTGTCGGCGGCGCTCGAGCTGGTCGCGCTGCGCGACGGCCGCACGCCGGTCGCGCGAGCCGGCTGCCCGGTGCGGATCGCCGCGCACGACGCAATGCGGATCGGCTCGGCCGAGCTGCTCGGTCGCTTCTTCGACTGGACCTATGCGTACCGCTTCGGGCCGTGTGAACACGACACCGTCGTCACGACGCTGCGCGCCGACGACGGCACGCTGCTGTCGCAGGCGTTCCATTTCCCGTCCCGCACGCACCCGGCCGTGCTGGCACGTCGCGAACTCGGGATCGAGGCATGCGTATCGCGTAGCGGCGACACGTGGCACGTCGACATCGATACGCGACACGTCGCGCGACACGTGCAGATCGACGCGCCGGGTTTCATGCCGCGCGACGACTGGTTCCATCTTGCGCCCGGCACACCGGCGCGTGTCGCGCTCGTTCCGCTGGAAATTGCAGGGGATGCCGGGAAGCATCCGGCCGCCGCCGATGCGCCGCCCGTTGTCGAAATCCGCGCCGTGAACGCCGCGCGAACGGTGCGCGCCACGCAGGCCGGTTGACGCGACGCTCGCGGCCGCCGCGAGCGTCGCCAGTCCAATCTCAGTCGGACGAGCCCGTGCCGCGCGGCCGCTCGATCCCGTACGCCTCCATCCAGCGATACAGCGTCGCGCGCGACACGCCGAGCTCGCGCGCCGAAGCCGCGACACGCCCGCGCGTGCGCAGCAACGCGGTTTCGATCGCCTCGCGCTCGATCGACTTGCGGATGTCGGCCACCGACGGCGACGCCGCGTCGAGACAGTATTCGAGTTCGAGGTCCTGCGCGGTGATCAGGCGCCCTTCCGTCATCACGACCGCACGGCGCACGCGGTTGATCAGCTCGCGGACATTGCCGGGCCAGTCGTGCTTGTACAGGGCCGTGATCGCATCCGTCGAGAAGCCGCGCACGCGATGGCGCGCGTCGCCGCGGAAGCGTTCGAGCATGTGATGCGCGAGCAGTTCGATGTCCTTGCCGCGCGCGCGCAGCGGCGGCTGGTCGATCCGCATCACGCACAGACGGTGGAACAAGTCCGCGCGAAAGCGCCCTTCTTCCATCGCGCCGCGCAGGTCGACGTGCGTCGCCGACACGATCCGGACGTCGACCGGCACCGGATCGCTGCCGCCGAGTCGGTGAATCGAGCGCTCCTGCAGAAAGCGCAGCAGGCTCGCCTGGCTCTCGTGCGGCAGGTCGCCGATCTCGTCGAGCAGCAGCGTGCCGCCGTTCGCGGCCTCGACATAACCGATCTTGCGCGCGTTCGCGCCGGTAAACGCACCGCGCTCGTAACCGAACAGCTCCGATTGCAGCAGGTGCGGCGGAATCGCGCCGCAGTTCACCGCGACGAACGGGCCGTTGCGCCGCTCCGAATGACGATGGATCGCGACCGCCGTCAGTTCCTTGCCGGTTCCGGTTTCGCCGAACACGAACACCGGTGCGTCGGTGCGCGCGAAGCGTCGCACCGTATCGAACAGCCGCAGCATCGCACTGCAGGTGCCGACGATGCCTTTCTCTTCCGATTCGAGCTGTTCACGGTCGCGCGCGAACAGGCATTCCATGCCGTACGCATGGCCGACCGTATCGGCGATCCGCTGGTGCGACGCGGGCAACGTGACGTAGTCGAAACAATAGTCGCGCAACAGCGCGCGCACGTTCGGCGACGCGGTCTGACCGACGTCGATGAGCGCGACCCAGACGACATCGCGCATCGACGCGCAGGTCGACGCGATGCTGCCGATCGCATCGGCATGACCGCCGCTCAGGTCGAGGATGCCGCAGGTGATTTCACCGGACGTGTCGCGCAACTCGCTCGCCTGCGCGACGATCGAGACTTTCCAGTCGCGTCGCGCCAGTTCCTTTCGCAGCATGACGGACGGCGACTGCGTCCAGTAAATCAACGGACGCTGCCCGTTACCGCTCCCCGCGCCGGCGCTCTTATCGCGCGTTATTGGCATATTCATAACGAACCATCACTTTCTCCACTCCGCGAACCGTTCGCGTGCGCTGCGGCCGGCGGCGCATGGCCGCCTGTCCGCGCCGCGTTTCCGCAGCTTTGGCGAAGATCGAAACTGCACACGGCGAGAGCCCCCGGAGGTCGAGCCGGATGTTATCCGGCCTCGTTGTCATCGAACTCGAACGGAACGCGCGGCTGCGGAAGCCACGACGTTCCGGCTTTGATGCGACCCGCCGTCAGGCGGGGCACGTCGGCAAACGGAAATTCCGTCCGCATGTGCGTCGCGTCGTACACGACAGTCGCGCCCGATGCTGAACCGAATGGCGGCCACCCCGCTTCCGGAATGACCGCCTCATTACATCCGCTCCTGAATTTACACCCCGTTTCAAGATGGTCGTGTTACCAAAAGATAATCCTGATTCAGCCGGTTACGCTAGCGGTCGCCCCGTACTTTGTGCCTTTGACCACTGAGATTTGATTATCTCTAACCATTCCCGTCAATCAGTGGCAAATACTACTTTTCCGCAAGATAGGTGCAGTCGATTGCCTGCCAATTCCACCGAAATCCCCGAAAAAGGCCGGCACCGCATTCCATGCATCGCATAATCGCGCGCGCCGCCGTACGCCCATGGCGCGCCGCGACGGCGCGCGGCCCGCTCTTCCGTTACACGTCGTAATCAACCAGGTCGCGGCGCGCGTCACGTTCATGGTGCCGACGCACCCCGGGATGTGCGCTTCTCGTGCACGCCATTCTCCGGCGAACCACTGTTGCCCGGCGCGAAATCGGTGGGGGTTGCACTCGCTCCCCGCAGTGCAGCATGACCGTCCGGCACGCATGCAAAGGCACGCTGCCGTCACCGGATTGGCCGTCCAGTTGAACACGCGCGCAAACAACGGTGCGTCGCCGCGGCCCGCCGGGATGGGTCAATTATGAAAAGGCACCTGCCCCGGCGGTGTGTGCTACCGCACATTGCAGCGTTCCCGGGGCCCGCGCGCGGCCACGCCGCCCCCTGCCTCCCGTGCGAATCCGGAGCGTGAGTACGCTTTCGAACAGACCGGCGCACGGCGTATCCGGATGATGAGGATCGTCGCATCGCACGGAACGATCGCGTCCGTGCGATGCGGCGTGCCGAAGGCATCACGCGAGGACCGCATCATGGAATGGCATTGTTGTGAATTCGAACATCTGAGCGCCGTGGATCTCTATGCAATCCTGCGCGCGCGCAGCGCCGTGCTGGTGGTCGAGGACGCGCACACGCATCTCGACATCGACGGTAAAGACGCAGGCGCGCTGCATGTCTATGCGAGCGTGAACAACGGCGACACGACGGAAGTCGCCGCCTACGCACGCATCCTGCCCGGCGACGACATCGATCCGGATGTCGTGATCGACAAGGTGTTGACGAGCGAGAGCTGCCGCGACGACGACACGCTCGAGCGGCTGATCGGGCGCGCGCTCACCGCCGCGCAGGCCGCATGGCCGGACGCCGCGGTGCGCACGCACGTACCCGCCCCGCGCCAGGCGTTCTACAAGCGCTTCGGATTCCGCAAGGCCTACGGCCCGTATCTCGAACAGGGCGCGCCGTTCGTCGGCCTGGTCCGGTCCGCCGACCGCGCCGCCGGCGCGCTGCGCAATCTGCTGTCCCGGGCCGTTTCGGCGCCGCGGTCGCGCCACGATGAATCGCGCGCCGACGGTCGTGCGCTCAACCGGCTGCCCGCCGATACCGGAGTCACCCGATGACCCGCACCCTACGCCCGGTTCCCGAACCCGATCTGCCGCGCATCCTGCCGGTGATCCTCGCCGGTGGCTCCGGCACGCGGCTGTGGCCGCTGTCGCGCGAGCAGTTCCCGAAGCAGCTGATCGAGCTGGTCTCGAACGAATCGCCGCTGTCGGCGACGGCACGTCGCCTGAACGGCATCGAGAACGCGTCGCTCGGCGACACGCTGCTCCTGGTCTGCGGCGAGCAGCATCGCGTCATGAGCGCCGCGCAGGTGCTCGGTCGCGCGGCGCCCGCCCGCATCCTGCTCGAACCGGCCGCGCGCAACACCGCGCCCGCGCTGACGCTTGCGGCGCTCGACGCGAGCGCGCTCGCGGACGATCCCGTACTCGCGGTGATGCCGGCCGATCACGTGATCGCCGATGTCGGTGCGTTCCAGGACGCCATCGCGCGCGCGGCGCGTTACGCGCAGGAAGGCGCGATCGTCACGCTCGGCGTACTGCCGCGTCGCGCGGAAACGGGCTACGGCTACATCCAGGTCGGCGAGCCGCGCACCGGCCGCCACGGCGGCCAGGGTGGTTATGCGATCGGGCGCTTCGTCGAGAAACCCGATGCGACGCTCGCCGAGCGCTACCTGCACTCGGGCGACTACTGGTGGAACAGCGGGATTTTCGTCACGCGCGCATCGGTCTGGCTGAAGGCGATCGGCGCGCTCGCGCCGGACATCCTCGCGGCCTGCGAGACCGCATGGCGCGCGGGCGTCGCCGAGGATCCGTTCTTCCGGATCGATGCGGCGGCCTTCGACGCGTGCCCGTCGGACTCGATCGACTATGCGGTGATGGAACGCCTCGCGGAGCACGGCGAACTCGGCATCGAAGGCATCGTGGTGCCGCTCGCGGCCGGCTGGTCGGACGTCGGCACCTGGGATGCGATCTGGGAAATCATGCCGAAGGATGATCACGGCAACGTCGCGCGCGGCCCGATCGTGTTCGAGGACACGCAGGACAGCTTCGTGCGCTCGGAGGGGCGCCTGATCGCATGCGTCGGGATGAAGGACGTCGTCGTGATCGAGACGCCCGATGCGGTGCTGGTCGCGAACAAGCACGACGTGCAGCGCGTGAAGAACATCGTCGCTCGCCTGAAGACCGACCGGCGCCCGCAGGCGAGCGAGCACCGCAAGGTGCAGCGGCCGTGGGGTCATTACGATTCGATCGATCTCGGCGAGCGCTTCCAGGTGAAACGGATCGTCGTCGAGCCCGGCATGCGGCTGTCGCTGCAGATGCACTATCACCGCGCCGAGCACTGGATCGTCGTGCGCGGCACCGCGAAGGTGACGCGCGGCGCCGAGACGTTCCTGCTGTGCGAAAACGAGTCGACGTACATCGCGGTCGGCGAAGTGCATCGACTCGAGAATCCCGGCCGGATCCCGCTCGAGATCATCGAGGTGCAGTCGGGCAACTATCTCGGCGAGGACGATATCGTCCGCTTCGACGATCAATACGGCCGGCCGACTTGCGCGCCGGCGGAACTCGAAGCGGCGATGGCGGTGCCGCTCGCCCGATCGACGGCAGACGACGTGCGATAGCCGCGCATCAGCGCACGACGATGGCCGCCGAAACGACGTTCTGGATGAACGGCTTGCCCACCGCCTTGATGAAATACGTGCCCACCCGCGCCTCCGGCAGCGCAATGCTCGTCACATCGGACGGATAGCGTCCGACCAGCCTGAACGACGACGGACCCAGCTGCTCGTAGAGCTCCAGATGATCGACGGTGTCCGGATGAGTGATCCGGACGGTCACGCTCGCGCCCAACGGCTGCGCATCGATCTCGGTACAACTCGCAATGCCGGTTTCGAGCGCGCTCCCCTCCTCGTAGTCGTTCCACGTAATCAGCTGAACGAACGGAAGCTGCTGCCGCGCGCTGTAGCGCTCGTTGATGCTCCTGAACGTGTCGAGCCAGGTGCGGCCGCACGCAGGCGCGAGAAAGCGCGGCGCGGCGGCACCCCACGACGCCTTCTTGTCGTCGAACCCGCTCCACACGCCGCCGACCGTGATCATCCCCGGCGGCTGGTTCCGGCCAATGTTGTAGAAGCGCTCGCGATACAGCAGGTCGTGCCGCGTGCCGGCCGGTTGCGGCGTGGCCCACGACGACGGCTGCGCCCAGACAAACGCCCCCTTGCTGTACGGCAGATCGAAACCCGGCGCAAGCGTATGGATCCAGTAGATGTCCGGGTACGCGGCATGAATGCGCGCCCAGTCCGCCTTTCCAACCGCATCCATCCCGAACTCGGACACGACCGGATGGCCTTCGTAACGCAGATACTGGGTCGACGTGAAGAATTCGCGGCTGATGTACGCGAGGTTGTTCAGAATCGTTTCGGTCAGGTCGCACCCGTGACATGCATTGAACTTGAAGCTGCCGCTGTCGATCATGATCGAGAACGTCATCCCGGGAAACTTCGCGAGTTCGGGCATGGATGCCTGCCACGCGGTGTCGACGAAATGGCCCTGGCCGTACCAGTCGACGATCACGCCGTCGATCCCGCGCGACTGCATGTCGGCGAAGGTGCGATAGGCCTGGCGAGGATCGTCGGATCGGTAACCGACGTCCACGCCGCGCGGGTCGGGGCCCCACCACGGCAGGTAGTGGGCCAGCACCCGGGTCGTGCTGCCGGGATACAGCAACGTATGCACATCGATCTTCGAAACCGAAGACGTGCCGGCGAGCAGCCCGTTCGATGAACCCTTGAAATCGCGGCTGCCGGACGTATTGGCGGGCGCGATCGTCGCCACCCGCTCTTCGCCGTAGCCATGCCCCGCCGACAAGGCCAATGCGACGAGCACGGCCACCGCGTTGCGTCGAAGTACCCGCATGACGCTCCTCTTCCTAGACGTTCCGTTGCCCGTCAATGCCCATCCACGACGCAAGCTGCTCCGCGTAGTGCGACGGCGTGTATGCCGAACAATCGTAATGGCGATCGTCGGTACGCAAGTGACGGTTCAACTCGTCGAGTGCGCTCGTCAGGCCGGCCGGCGAATTCCGGTACAGGATCTTGTTGCCAATCTCGCTGCCGAACGTCGACAGACTGCCGATCTCGTGCGCGAGAACCGGCAACCCGAGCGTGGCCGCCTCGACCAGCACGAGCGGCGCGTTCTCGGCCCAGACGGACGGCAACACCAATGCATCATGGGCGCGCAGTGCGTGGAACAGCTCGCTGTGGTCAAGCCGCCCGGCAAAGCGCAGCCGTTGCGCCTGAACCAGATCCTGGTGGTGCGTTTCGAGCTGCGCGCGCATCGCCCCGTCGCCGTAAAGCGTCAGGCTGCCGATACGATGAAAACCGGTCTGGCGCGCCAGTTCGATGAACTCGTGAATACCCTTTTCCGCATCGAGGCGCCCCACATAGGCGAGATCGAACCGCTCACGATGACACACGCGCGGCGGAAACGGCTCCGCCAGCGTGCTCACCGGGTTCGGCAGCAATGCGCTTCGCGTGATGCCGCGCTGCGCCAGTGCGGTGCGCATATACGGGCTCGGGCACAGGAACAGGTCGAATACGTGTTGCGGGTTGCAATACGCGTACACCGCATGCCAGTGCAGCTTCTTCACCGTGTCGTGAATACGCCCTCGAGGGCTCGCAAGCCTGAACAATCGCGCCGGCTTCGACAGCGCATCGACCGGCACCGGCACCGGACGCCCGTTGCGATAGGCCAGCAGATTCGGGTTGTAAAAGACCAGGTGGTAGTCGTGGCACGTGAGATACGTACGGAATCCCTGCTCGCGTCGGTAACGCGCGAGTACCGGCAGGATCGATTGCGTCAGCAGATTGTGATAGTTGTGCACGAGCACGCGATGCGGGCGCACCTCGTCGAGCAGCGCCGCCAGGGCACTCGCCGCGGCGCGGTTCCAGCCGCGCGTGAACGAGCCTTCGCCCGGCGGGAAATTCGTCTCGTCGAACGAGTACACGTCGACGCCGGGAATCTTGCGCAGCATTTCGATGGAGGTCCGGTAGACCTCTTCCGCGCCACCCTTTCGCGCGTAGTCATTGATCACGACGATGCGCGTCGCTTCCGCGCGGGAGTCAACCGACGGGAAGCGATTCAATTGAAGTTCCCGGACGCGGGTTGAAACATTCGATATCGCGGCACACCGCCGCCTTCATCACTCGCCACCATCCTCTCCCACTCCGTACAGTCCATTCCATTCACGTCGGCGACACGAGGTCGCCACTTTCAGCCGCAACGCTTCCGCGCCCGGTCAGTTTCGAACCGGATCCTGCGCCGCGCTGACCGGACGATTGCCGGTCGGCAGATCGCCGCGTGGCCGCGACACGGTCAGGCGGTGCGCAAGCCGGACACAGGGCGCCTCGCAATACCGGTAGCTTGCATACGACAACGCAATCAACGGCGCAACGGGCACGATCATGTAGACGCCCAGCGGCCACCCGGTCCATTGATAACGCTCGCACAGCCAGTAAAACCCGAACAACGGGATCGCATGAAACAGGTAGATCGAGTAGCTGACTTCGCCCAGCTTCGCGAACGACCGCGCGCGGATTTTCAATACCGTGGCCATCGCCGCGAATATCGTGATGCCGATCACGTAAGCGAGTGACGACGGCAGATGAACCAGATTGTGATGTCGCCAATCGTTGACGGCGCCAATCAGTGCGACGCCCACGATCATCGCCGCCAGCAGGCCAACGACGGATCGGTACGTCAGCGTGATTCCGGCACGCTCGCCGCGCCCCCATCTCACACGCAACACGTCGAGCGGATGGTCGTAGGCCTGACGAAAACAGGCCCCCCAGAACATGATCGCGAGGTGATACGGCATGGCCTTGTACTGGCCCAGCGCATTCTCGGGAATGATGTGCAACCCGAGGGTGATCACGAATACCGTGCAGAGCGCGATGCAGACGAGCGCGAGATCACGCATCCGGTGCAGCCCGCCCCACCAGAACAACACGAGACACAGCGCGTAGAAATACAGTTCCGTTTCGAGCGTCCAGTAATGCCCCATGACCGGCTCCTGCCCGAACGCGGTCGGAATCATCGTTGCGTTGGCAACGAGCAGCGACACACTCACCGGTTTTCCGAACAACGTCCAGAAGACAAGGCAGCCGACCGGAATGGACAACCAGAACGCCGGATACAACCGCAGGAAGCGACGGATCAGGAAGCGCTGTGTGCCTTGTCCACGGGCGCCGCGGAGGCTACTCGGAATCAGCAAACCGCTGATGCCGAAGAACACCACCACGCCGATCCGCCCGAAATTGACGGAGCGTTGCAGCGTGTCGAGCCACTGTTGGGCGCCCGCCAGCGCGACGAACCGCTCGGCGTAATGCGTCCAGATGACGAGCAGGACCGCGACGGCGCGCATCGCGTCGATATGATCCAGACGTCCGGGGCTTTTGGAGTTCATCGTTGGGGTCGTGTAGTGGGCAGGCAGCATGGCCAAAGACAGGCGAGTTACCGTATCACCGCACCCGCTCGCCGACTGTGCGACATCTGACATAGCCCCGTGCCGTCGGGCAACAATGAGGCCGGCGCACATGGCAAAGACCGGCGCCGGCCTCGCATCACGCGGGCGATCCAGCCTTGACGATCCTGCCGAGCGGCGCGCGGCGGGAATCGAGACCCTTGACGAATTCGCTGCACAACCCGATCACCTGTTCGGCCGCATGCGAACTGAACAGACTGTGATCGAGGTCGTCGAGCACGACCGTGCGCGCGCCCGAGAAGCGCGACAGCCGCTTTCCGCGCGGGCCGAAATACATCGTCATCAGGTCCAGGCTGCTGTCGTATGCGCCGCAGACGAACAGCGTGCTCACCTCCTTGCGCTGCAGCGTGCGCAGGATTTCATGAGGATCGACCGGTATCGTCTGCGCGCACGACCATCCGGCGATCCGGTGTCGCCACGCGCCGATCCGGACCGCCGCAAGCGTCGCCACGCGCTTCAGGACGAGCCGGACGAACGGCATGATCTTCCGATCGCCGCACAGCACCTGCTTCCATTTCTTCAGCTCGAAGAACGACGACCGGTAACCGGCGATCGAATTGGGCCGATGCCTGCGCAGCGCGTCCGTCGGCATGTCGTCGGGCATATGGAAACTCTGCAGGTTCACCGAGATGACACCCGACAGCGCGCGCCCCACGAGCGCCGCACGCAACGCGCTGTACGCGCCCGAGCAGATGCCGAAGGACACGACATGGCGATACCCTTGTTCCTTCAACCAGTGGGCAGCCGTCGCGACATCGTCGACGACGGTACTCGAATAGACCGGCGCGCGCGCACCGCTCGCAGAGGCACTGTCACCGATCCCGCGTCCGTCGAACCGCAGCGATGCGATGCCGCGGCGCGCCAGTTCCCGGGCAATGCGCACCGAAAGCCGGCTGTCGCCGACATGCGCGCTGGCCGACGTGTTCGTGATCAGCAGAACCGGGCCACGATCGCGCATGGCCGGCGGCAGGCACAGAATGCCGAACAGCCCCGCAACACCGAACCTGACCGGCTGTTCGCACGCTTCCGGCGTCCGGAGCATCAGGCCGGCATCCCAGTCCGCTTTCAACGCGACGCCGGGCGACGGCGCCTGCCCGGTCGCCCTGGCCGCGATCCAGTCGACCACGGCGTCGAATACACGCGTCGGCATGCTCGAGAACGTCGTTTCCTGCATGAACGCGGCGTAGCCTTCGAACGACCTTGACTCGACTTCACCGCCCAGCGCTTCCAGCTTCTGTTTCAGCGCTTCGCTGCCGCCGACATTCACGTCGACGATCAGCGTGTCCGGCGCCGGCGCGCGTACGCTGTCCTTCAACGCATCGACCGCGTCGAACGCATTGAGCCGCGCACGAAACACCGGACTGTAGACCTGCCCGAGCACGTTGAATGGTGCGTCTTTCGGCTGGGCCTCACGCAAGGGCGCCGGCAACTGGTCGAGCCAGATATTGCGCATGATCGACAACTCGCGCACGTAGCTGCGCCCGCTCGCCACCGGCGCCAGCAGCACGAGCGCATCCACGTCGCACTGGCTCGCCGCGACCAGCGCGAATGCCGCGCCCAGCCGCAGGCCGCACAGCGTCACCCGGGCGACGCCCGTTTCTTCGCGAAGCCGCGCGATGGCCGCGCGCACATCGTCGACGGCCGTCTCGAACTGGTCGTTCGCGCCATCGGCCCCGTCGGAATCGCCCGTTCCGCGGTAATCGAAACGCAGCACCGGAATCCCGCTGGCGGACAGTCGGTCCGCCAGGCTCCGCATGCCACCGTGACTCCAGACGGATTCGTGCCCGTAAGCGTTGCACAGGACGACACCCCTCGTCCCTTCGCCCGGATGCAACCATCCGAACCGCCCGCCAAATATGATCGGTCTCATTTTTAATTAGATATCGGTGAAGAATGGGATATGGCGTCCTTCGGCCGAGCGGTTGAATCGATCGGCCGAAGGACGGCAAGTCGCTCGCGGAAGGCTCTCCCCTTTCCGGTTACCACGCATCCCCATGCGAGGGTCCGGAAGCCGGCCATCCGCGAACCGTTCAGATCACGACGTCGAGGCCCTCCTTTCGACTGCGCCGGCTTTCCGGTTGGATCGGGCGCGGCGCGCTGCCCGGCCCGTCACGACGGGCTGCCCGGCGTGGGCGCGATCACGTCGCGCCAGCGCCGATCGAATACCGACATGCTGAAATGCTGCTCGCAATAGGCGGCGAATCGCGTCGCCGCTTCGACGACATGCACCAGATCCGCGGACGGTTCGGCGACGAACCGCTCCAGTCGCGCTTCGCTCATCGCCAGCGCATCGTCGTGGAATCCGAGGCCCTCGTAAGCGGCTTCGTTTCCGACCGGCACACACCCGTACGAAATGGCTTCCAGCACCTTCGATTTGATGCCGCCGCGAAGGAACGCGGGACACAGCGCGATCGAGGATCCGGTATAGACGTCCGCCTGCGTTGGCGCGAATCCGGCGAATTCGACGTTCGGAACGGGATCGTAGCGACCGGTCATGCGCCCGAAGATCACCAGCGGCGTGGCCGGCCTGACACGCGCCCACAACGCCACCAGGTACTCGATCGCGAGCCGGTTCTGCAACTGGCGGTCCGAACCGATAAACACGAACCGGAACGGTGCCGCCGGATGACGCACCGGCTTCAGCGCATTCATCGGCGGCGCGATCACATGCGTCTTCACGGCTTCGTCGTCAGTGAGCGACATCCTCAACGAATGCGCGTCTTCCGCGGAAACGAGCGTGACGACATTCGACGACCCGATCGCCGCGCGTTCCTGCCGCTTGAGCGCGAACGCTTCATAACCCAGGAACGCGTTGCGGATCATCCTCGCGTTGGCGAGCTTGACGAACGGCCCCGGAATCGACTTTTCCAGATACCCGGCCGACAGCGGAAAATCCTGCTCGCGCAGGATGTTCGCGCGGCGCGACATGAGATCGTCGAAGTCCACGACGATCCGGCATGCGGGCACGTTGCGCCGAACCAGGATCGCGTAATCCACCAGCCGGATGCCGTCGAAATAGATCACGTCCGGCTTGAACGCATCGACGGCGCGCAACAGCGCCGTCCGCTTGCCCGGGTGCGAGAACATCGCCACCTGAAGCGCGCACGGCGCACCGCGCAACACGCTCCATCCGACGCGCACTGCCGCGCCGATCTTCGCGCGCAAGCCACCATCCTCGAACACGGACCGAATCTTGAATTCGGCCACTTCCGTCTGGTCGCCAAGCGCCTTCCGGATGAAGCTCAGCGTACGCTCCCGCCCGTTCGTCACTTCCTGCGGAATGTCCCGCGTCATCACCATCAGCACTCGACTCTTCACGAGCGGCCCCTCCATCGATCCGAAACTCTCTTCATTCCATTCACTGCATGCGAATCCCGGCGCCCGCGTTCGGCCGGTTGCCGGTGCGGCAAACCACGGGCTGCCCGGAAGCGGTTCTTCATGAGCGCTCCCGGTTGTATGCAAGATTCCCGAGAACGATGCACCAGAAGGCGACCAGCGATACGGCGATGCCCGTCGACGGCGCATACATCACCAGCGAGCGCGGCATGACGAACGGCGCGGCGACGATGGCCGCGACGATCAGCACCTGCTTGATCATGATGAGCCGGTAACGGCGCACGGCCAGCAGCCACGTGCTCAGCCCCGCATCGACGAACGTGGCGATCGAGCATCCGGTCGCGTAGATCATGATCGGCACACCCTGGACGAACGCGGGCCCGTAGATCATCAGGAACACTTTCTGGCCGATGAAATAGCTGCCCACCCACGCGACACAGCCGACCAGGCCGAGATACAGGCCGAGCTTGAATGCCTTCGCACGCACGAGCGACTCGGTCCGCGCCACAAAGACCATGCTCGGCGCCAATGCCAGCGCCAGCGTCGTTCCGACCGAATTCCACTGCTCGACCAGCGACGCCGCCGACGCGTAGATGCCGAGATCCGCCTTGGAGACCAGCACGCCGAGCAGCAGCCGGTCCATCCGCAAGACCAGGACACTGGCCGCGATGGCCGGCCAGATCCTCAGCCCGCGCACGACCAGCGCTTTCGTCACGGCTGCATTGCCGCGAAACGATTTCGGCGACTTCAGCGCCAGCGAGCGATAACGGCTGAACGGCGCGGCTGCCGCCACGCATGCCTCGAGCGGCCACGCGAACGCGGCCACGATCACGCCCATCGACGCGTGTGCCGCGACGTACAGCCACAGCACCCGGACACAGCTCGCATAGGCCCTCGCCCGCGTGATGACCCACGGCTTGGATTCGGCATAGGCCATCAGCGAGCCGAGCGCGATCGGCTCCACGATCAACGCGAAGGCCGCGATCAACGTGAGCTCGGACACGCTCGACGGGCGCATGACGATCACCACGATGCCCATGAACAGCAGCATGACGGCCAGCGTCAGCGTGAGCCGCAGACGAAACGCGCGGTAAACGACCATGTGCCGCAAACGCGGATGCTTGCCGAGGATCGGCTGGATCACCTGCGCACCGAAGATCAGCGCGACGCTGCCGATCACATAGGCAAGCGACAACGCGAACTGCAGTTCGCCGAACAGGCGCGCGCCGTAGATGTTCGCGAACAGGTGATTGCTCGCGATCGCGGCGAGCGCTCCGATGATCTTTTCGCACACCACGCCCGCGAACGACGAGAACAGAAGCCTGACGAACGCGTTCAAGATAGCCCCGTCCGCGTCGCATCGACGTTCGCACGCCTCGCGTCGATGCAAACCCACCAGATCAGCGCGATCAGCAGGTAGAAGAGCGTGCGCGCGCCGAACAGGGTCCAGTAGTCGCCTTGCTGGATCGAGTAGGTTGCGTAGGCAAAGATCTTCGTGGTCAGCCACAGCATCACGACACCGCCGCGCATCGCGACCTGAATCAGCATCGCGCTCACCGCCCCGTATATCACGCCCGTCAATGCAACGAAGAGCGCGCCGCCCGCATAACCGAACCAGTAGACCGGCACCGCCATGTTTCCCATCGTGAACGTGACGTCGTCGAACACGTAGGCCTTCAGGATCTCCGGCGTGCCGTACGACAGCATCAGGTCGCGCAAGCCGCTCACCGGCGCATCGCTGAAGAACGTCGGTTCCGTGAAGGAGCCGAGCGATGCCGCGAAACGCCCGAACGCCGCCATCCCGCCGAGCGCCGGCGCGCCGAACAGGTGCGCGTCGCCGTCCACCACGTACCACGCCTGCCCCTGCTCGAGAAAACGCGACATCACCGTTTCGGCGACATCCAGCCCCTGCCCCTTGTATGCGTAGAACACGGACACGCCGCCGATCACGAGTGCAATGGCCGAGCCGATTCCCAGATAGCGCATCACCGGCTTGCCGTTCATCGCCTGAATCGCGATGAGCGGGGTCAGGACGGTCAGGCACACATGCAATACGGCCATGAACTGCTCGCCGTGCAACGCCTCGAGCACCAGATCGGCGACCATCATGACGACGGACACCCATCGCACGGTCTTGTTCGAACTCGTGCAGAAAGTACTGAGCAGCACGGCAACGAAGGTCTGGTTGTTCAGGAACAGGTTGAACAGCGTACTGTTCGACGCGTCGTTGCGCAGCGCGTAGCGGTTGATGCCGCTCAGCACCGCAAAGCCGCCCGTCAAGCCCGCCAGCACGCCCGTGGCGAGGATCGCCGCGACCAGCCCCAGGCCGAGTGCAACGCTGATCGGCTGGAGCGTCAACCGCGCGCGGATCGGCTCGTGCGCGGTACGCACCTTCAGAAACCGGTTGAACCCGAACAGTGCGCACGCAACGAAAATCACATAGAACGACAGCAACCGGCTGAACGCGCCGTTCGCGACGCCGAAGATGTCCGTTTCCCGGAGAAACCCGCCGGATTCGATCCCCACGCCGGCCACGAAAGCGGTCAACCCGATCACCAGCGTGTAAAGCATCGACACGGCGAACACCGGGCGCGCGACGATCAGCGCGATCACCCCCGCCACCGCCAACAGCAACGTACAGGTCGCGCTCGGTTCCATCGCGCCGAGCGCCGGCAGCATCGCGTTGACCGTCAACGCGAGCAGGAACAGCGTCGCGACGGTCAGCCCCAATGCCGCTTCGGCCCTGCCGTCGGCTCGAATCGTTCGCATCACCGCCTCTTTCACGCTTCGGCCCGGCTTGCGCGCGAGCCGTCATGCACGGCACGGTCCAGCACATCGTGCAGCTGCGCGCTGACCGCGCGAGACGAAAAGCGCTGTGCGTTCGCCCGCCCGTCGCTCACCAGTCTCGCGCGGAGTGTCGGGTCGCCCGCGACGCGATCGATCTGCCGGCCCCATTCGGCGGCATCCATCGCATCGGCCACGGCCACGAACGAATCCCCCATCGTGTAGCGATACACCGGCAGATCCGATGCGACGACCGGCACGCCGACGAACTGCGCCTCGATCACCGTGCGGCCGAAACCTTCATGCAGCGTCGGCGACACATACAGGTCCGACGCCTGGAAGAAATAACCGAGATCGTCGTCGCCGACGTTCTCGACGAAATGGGCGACGATTCCCGCCTGCGCGGCGATGGCCCGGCACTCGTCGCGATTGGCCTGGTTTTGCGCGCTGCCCACGCGCAGCACCACGACGTCCTTGCGCCCGAGCGACGCCAGCGCGCGAAACAGCGTCGCGTTGTTCTTGCGTGTTTCATCCGAGCCGACGTTCAGCACCACCAGCGCTTCACCGATCCGGATGCCGAAGCGCGCCAGCAGCGCCGCGCGCGCCTGTTCGCGCACGCCGGCGTCGATCGGCGCATAACGATCGTCGAACGCATTGGGGACGACCTGCAGCCGGTCGGCCTGAATGTGCAGATCCGCCAGCGCTTCTTGCGCCGTCACCTCCGACGGCGCGAGCACCACGTCCGCCGTCGCGATCAGCGACTGCGTCAACCGCATATACGCGTTCTTCAGCTTCTCGACCACGCCGCGCACCTGCCCCGGACGCTGCACGTGATGAAGCACGATGCCGACCCGCCCGCCGACCCACTGGATCAGCGGAATCATGAAGGCCAGGTCCTCCTGGTACAGCATCACGAAGTGCCCCGCGCGCGCCGCCGACACCGCACGCAGCGGATACAGCACGAACTGCGTCCAGTAGCGCCGCAACGAACGCGGCTCGGCCGGAATGTCGATCGGCTCGACGTCGAACCCCGCAAATGCCGGGATGAAATCGATACATTTGAGGCTGTACCGCATCACGCCATTCCAGCTCACCGGTCGCGGCCCGAGAAACCACACGACCCGCACCGCTTGCGACGCGCGTCGCAGTCCATCCTTGCTTGCCATCGAATCACTCATGCGATGCGCTCCTCGCCTGCGCAATCACGCGCGTGCCGCGGCGAAGCCGGCGCCGATTCGGCGAACGCCCTGCAACGGCGACGGCGCGAAGCCGTTGAACACCAGCCCGTCGACGCGCACGCCGACCTTGCCCAGGCTCTCGAGCGCATCCGTCACGCCGGCCGAACTGGCCGAACCCTGCCGCGCCACCAGCAGCGTCATGTCGGAGATGCGCGACAACGCGGCGATATCGCCCACCGGCAGCGCCGACGGCGCATCCACGACGATCATGTCGTACCGGCCTCGCAACGCCGCGGCCAGCTTGTCGAGACGAGCGATGTTGAACAGGTTGCGCGTCGACGTGCCCTGCTTTCCGGCAGACAGCGCGTCGAGGTGTTCGGTCGCGCGGGTGATCGCCTCCTCGGCCGGCAGCGAACCCTTCAACACCTCGGACAGACCCTTCGTCGCGGTCACCGGAAAGTAGCGATGCAGCCCCGGCGCGCGCACGTTGGCGTCCACGATCACCGTCTTGAGCCCCCTCTCGGAGAACAGGTAGGCGAGATTGGCGGCAATCATCGACTTGCCCTGCGCGGGCGCCGCGGACGACACCAGCACGATCTTCGCGTCGCCGCCATAGGCGGCCAGCCGGTGCCGCAACGTCAGCGCGAGACTGTCCATCGCATCGGCCAGCGGCACGTCGGCCGGCTCCTTCGTCGCGATGAAGGCCGGCGTGCGATGCGCATCCGCGTCCGCCTGGCGTCGCGAATTCGGCAGGATGCCGAGCATCGGAATACCGAGCGCCGCTTCCAGGTCGTGCGGATCGCGAATGCGCCCCGACAGCAATGCACGGCCCTGCGCGGCCAGGAAGCCGAGCATCAGTCCGATCAGAGCACCGGCCAGGATCGCGATCAGGCGCTTCGGCCGGACCGGCTTGTCGCTGACGACCGCCTTGTCGACGATCGACGCGTTGCCGACCGTCCCGGCTTCCGCGATCTGCAACTGCTGCGTGTTGTTCAGCAGCCCGACATAGAGCTGATTGTTGACCTCGACGTCCCGCGCCAGGCGCAAGTACGTCTGTTGTTGCGACGGCAGGCGCGCCGCCTTGTCCTTCAGCACGGCGGCCTGCTTGTCGAGTTCCTTCAGCTTGTTGGACGCCGCGACGACCTGCGGTTGCCCCGGAACGTATTTCGACAACAGGTCCTGGTATTCGAGCTTGGTCTCGAGCCGCGATTTGTCGACGAACGCGAGCTGTTCGACCAGCAGCCTGACGTCGCCCTGCGCATCGATCGAACCCTGCTGATTGCGGAACGCGTTCAACGCCTGCTCGGCTTGTTGCAGCCGGGCCTTGACGATCGGCATTTGCGCGTTGAGGAACGTGAGGCTGCGCTCGGCATCGTCGGCGCGGCGGCGCGCGTTGAAGCTCAGGTAGGCCGCGGCGATCGCATTGAGCATGCGCGCGGCGAAGATCGGATCGGCATCCTCGAAACTCAGTTGCATGATGCCCGACTGCCGTTTCGTCTCGGTCACGCCCAGCTTCTTCAGGATCGCGTCAACGCGAACGTCGGTGGCCACGCGCCGCACGCGGAATTCCGCACCGGGGCGCGCGACGATCCGCGCCACGTCGACCTGATAACCGTTGCTCGCGCTCGGCACGCCGACCACCCCGCTCAGCACTTCCTGACCGTTACGGTCCCTCAGCTGAAACCGGTTGTCGTCGAGATAATCGAACTCCAGCGCCTTGCCGATCTGCGCGGACGGAACCTCGAACGTCCTGAATTCAAGACGCTCGCCGCCCCACGCCCACGACGACATCCCGAGCGGCGGCTCGGCGAGACCATTCGCGTCCTTCGACAGGAACGCGCCGATGAGGCCGCCGACGAGCGGGAAGCGGTTCTCGACCGACACCTCGGCCTGGGCGGCCGTCGCGTTGATCGCTTCCATCACGACCGAGCGCGAGCGGACGATGTCGATTTCGCCGACCACGGCCGAATTCTGAATATCCAGCGCCTTGGAGATCGACGACAGCGAACCCAGCGCGCTGGCCTTGTTTTCCTCGATCTGGATCAGCGTGTCGGCCGAATACACCGGCGTTGCCGCGATCGCATAGACGATCGCCAGCAACAGGCATGCCGCGACGACGGCCGCGAAGAGGCGCCCGTTGTCGAGCACGTTCTCCACCAAGTCGATCGGCGACAACCGCGTCACATGCCGGGAAACAGGTTTCGTTTCGTTTTGGTGCCCGGTCAATGCAGGTCGGTCCATCTTCATGCTGAACTCCAGAATTGAAGAGCCGGCTGGCTTCGCCGCTTTACGCGCGTTGTTGTTCACATTCATTTCTTTGAAAATCCGGCTGAAAACCCTTCAGTGCCGACCGGGAATCCACCGCGCCGGAAACCTGAATTCCCCGGATGTTTCCGCTCGAATCGGCGCAACGGCCGGCAAGCCGTTATCGAGGCCTCGTTCATTTCATTCCGGTATGCGGCCGTCGACCCTGCCGCCACGCCTAAACACGCGCGGCTGCGATTCCGGTCTCTTCCAGCGCCGCGCCGATGTCGGACAGCCGCGTCACGACGTCGATGCCCGATTCGGTTTCCGCGCGACCGGGCCGGTCGCCGACGAACAGGAAACGACGCCCCACGCCGGCCCGCGCGCCGGCATCGAGATCGGATGGCTTGTCGCCGACCAGGATCGAGGCGGACATATCGAGGCCGAGATCCCGCTGTGCGTCGTTCAGCATCCCGGGCTCCGGTTTCCTGCACGCGCATGCCTGCCGGTAGCGGCCCATACCGGCCACCGGGTGATGCGGGCAGAAATAGACGCGGTCGATTCTCGCGCCGCGCTCCTCGAAACTGCGGCGCATCCAGTTCATGAACGCGACGAACTGCGACTCCGAAAAATACCCGCGGCCGATCCCGGCCTGATTCGTCACGACAACCACCTTGTGGCCGGTCGCATTGGCCTGCCGCACGAGATCGAAGATCCCGTCGACGAACACGCAGTCCTGCTGCCGGTGAACGTAGCCGTAGTCGACGTTGATCACGCCGTCGCGATCCAGAAAAAGGGCTTTACGCTTCACTGGTCCCGGTCTCCAGCATCAGCGGAATGACGGTTTGCGCACGCGCATAATCCGCCGGCACCCCGATATCGATGAACTCCGTGACCTCGGGGAACACGCGAATGTCGAGCGTGGCGACCTGTTCGCCCAGGAAATCCTGTTCGAACGAGAATTTCGCCGGGAGATCGAAGCCAAGCAACGTGCGCGCATTGACGACATACGTGCCCGCGTTGATGTAGCCCTGTCCCGGACGCTTCTCGCGGAACGCCGACAACCGCCGCGACGCCGCATCGAAATCGAGCGTGCCGTAGCGTGAAGCATCGTCGACCTGCGCCGCCGCCACGACGAGATCGGGGCCCGTCGCGCGATAAAACGCCGACAACGACCGCAGATCCAGATTCGACAACGTATCGCCGTTCATCACGATCATGTCGGGCGCACCGTGGGCCTTCATCGCGTGAACGATCGCGCCGCCGGTGCCGAGCGGCTCGTCCTCCTCGATCACGGAAATCGCGAGCCCGAAGTCGCGGGACGTCACGAGTTCCTTGATCGGGCCGCTGCCGTAGCCGAGCGACAGCACCACATCCGTCACGCCCTGCTGCAGGAGTCCTCTGAGCATCCAGCACAGAAACGGCTCGCCATCGATCGATGCGAGCGCCTTCGGCATCGTGTCGCCCAACACCGGGCGCAGCCGCGTGCCGAGGCCGCCCGCCAGGATCAGGCATGGCAACATCGCGTTCATCCGAAGATCCGCTCTTCGACGATGCCGCAAATGATGTGGCCGCACACGAGATGCCCTTCCTGGATCTTCGGGGTCGACGCGGACGGAATCTCGATGCTGATGTCGGCACGCTGACGCATCTCGGCCGCACCGGGCCCGTTGCCGGTGAAGCCGACCGAAAACATGCCGGCCGCCTTCGCCACTTCCAGTGCACGAAGAATGTTCGGCGACCGCCCGGACGTCGAATAGGCCCAGAAGATGTCGCCGGGACGCCCCGTCGCCTGGATCTGGCGCTCGAACAGTTTCTCGTAGCCGTAGTCGTTGCCGATCGCGGTCATGACCGAGCTGTCCACGGTCAGTGCAAAGGCCGCGAGCCCCGGCCGGTCGAAGTTGAAACGGCTGACGAATTCGCCGGCGATATGCTGTGCATCCGCCGCGCTGCCGCCATTGCCCGCGAGCAGGATCTTGTTGCCCGTGCGCAGCGCCGCCGTCACCCGATCCGCTACCTGTTCGATCCGCGCCAGTTGCTCGCGGTCGGACACGAGCGCCGTCAAAACCGACAGCGTCTGGCGAATTTCGCTCTCTACTCCGATCGTCATTGATTCTTTCTCCACGACTGCGCGCCGATATCCGTGAACGTGCAGTTGAGCACCTGGCCATTGATCCCTTTGTACGTATCCAGCGCACGCATCACGGCCGACCGTTCGACCGGATCGACGAAGAACATCATGAAACCGCCGCCGCCGGCGCCGGACACCTTGCCGGCCTTCGCGCCGGCGCGGACCGCGACCTTGTACAGGTCGTCGATCATCGAGTTCGAGATGTTCTTCGCCATCCGCTTCTTCGATTCCCATGCGTCACGCATCGACGCGGCGAACGCATCGAAATCGGCGCGCAGCACGGCCTCTTTCATCCGGATGGCTTCGTCCTTCACTTCGTGCAGCGCGGCCAGCGAATCGACGACGCCTTCCGTCACGTTGCTGCTCTGTTCCTTGATGATGTTGGCCGACTCGCGCGAGACGCCGGTGTAGTACAGCACCAGCGACGCCTCCATCTCGGCCTTGATTTCCTGCTTGATCCGCAACGGATTGACGATCACGCGGTCGCCGTAGAACTCCATGAAGTTCAGCCCGCCGAAGGTCGCCGCGTACTGATCCTGCTTGCCGCCGGCCAGCCCGAGATCCTCTCGTTCGATGTCGTGCGCGAGGTGTGCGATGTCGTATTCGCCGAGCGGCAACGACAGCAGTTCGCAGAACGCCCGGACCAGCGCGACGACGATCGTCGACGACGATCCGAGCCCCGATCCCGGCGGTGCTTCGGAGCACGTCGTGATCGTGACGGCCAACGGGTGACCACCATGAAAATCCCGGACGATCCGGTTGTAGACGCCGACGTGCAACCCGAGCCCGTTCTGCACCTCGAGCACCGGCGCCACAGAGCCGATCCAGCGCGTGTCGGTATCGGCCGCCACCAGCTCGACCTTCGCGTCGTCGCGCGGCGCGATCGATGCATACGCGAATTTTTCGATCGTCACATTGAGCGCCAGACCGCCGAACCGGTCCGAATAAGGCGGCACATCCGTTCCGCCGCCGCCCAAACCCAACCGCAAAGGAGCCCTCGAACGGGCAATGAAGCGTGTCATGAAATTTCTCGCAGGCAATGAGTCGGAAGCCGGCGCGATGCCGTGCCCGACCCGCACATTCGTCGTTCATGCCGGGCCGCTCGCCTGACGCATCGCGCCGGGCACCGGTGCCGGAACACGAATGCGCATGACCAGGAAGCTGCTGCCTTGCCGCCGGGAATGCGCGACCATGTTCGTTGGCGCAACTATGCGATAGATGCGCAACACGCTGCGTGCGATGGCTTACATTAAGCCGTCTCCGCGAAATGGAAGCGGCCAACCTGCGTTACGCTCTGTTCGCGATCGGCAATCGCGACGTGCGAATCGGCATCGAAATCGCCGCCACGTCCCCGGCCGGGCATGCAAACGTCAATCCGTCATTGCCGATTTTTGACAATCGATTCCGGAAGCGACGTCGCCATGAAGAACGGATCGATTGCCGTGGATTTGTATGCCATCAAGGAGCGTCACGACGATGTGAAGAGCGAATCGGGCTCGCGACAGCCGGCCCGAATTCGATCCGGATACCGTATCAAATGAACGGCCGCCGAAGCGTTGCGGCGACGACTGCGCCGGGTAGTCGTTGTTTCGCAATCCGCAGGCAAGCAGCCCGATACCCCGACACCGACTTGACGACCCGAATTTCCCGATTCAACGATGCTGGATAAAAAAATGAACAACGATCGACCGTTCGATGCCGTGACGCCGGATCACCATCGCACTGCCATGCGCCGCGTGTGCACGGCCCTCTCCTTCGCGACCGTCGCGATGCTTTCCGCCTGCACGTTGGTGCCGGGGCAGCACATGAGCTCGACCGCGTTGCCGGTCACGACCGCCGACAACGGCGACGTGACCAGCGACATGCAGGTGCCGGTCAAGCAGATCGACCTGACGCAGATCGAGCGGATCCGGGCCGAACAGAAAAACGCGCCCGCGACGTCCGTCCCGCCGAACTTGTTCGCGAAGCCGGACATCTACCGGATCGGCGCCGGCGACGTGCTGCAGATCACGGTATGGGATCACCCGGAATTCGCCACGGCCGCGGGGCAACCGGTGCAGAACACGAAGGCTGCCGACGCCGCGCCCGGTTTCGTCGTCGACAACAACGGCAACGTGCAGTTTCCGTACGTCCCGCGCGCGATCCGCGCGGTCGGGAAAACCGCCGCGCAGATTCAGCACGAGGTCACGACCGAACTCAGCAAGGTATTCGTCAAGCCGCAGGTCACCGTTCGCGTGGCGTCGTTCCGCGCCACGCAGGTCTATATCGACGGCGAAGTGCGCAACCCGGGCGCACAGGCGATCAACGACATTCCGATGACGCTGATCGAAGCCGTCAGTCGCGCGGGCGGCTTCGCGCCGACCGCGGATCAAAGCCGCGTCACGATCACCCGCAATGGCACGATCTATCCGCTGAACGTCGCGCGGATGATGAAGACGGGGAAGAATCCGGCCGACATCATGCTGAAGCCCGGCGACATGCTGCATGTCGGCGCGCGCGACGACAATCCCGTGTACGTGATGGGCGAAGTGGTCAGGCCGCAAGCCGTTGCACCGCTGCGCGACGGTTCGCTCACGCTGAGCGAGGCGCTCACGCAGGCCGGCCAGCTCAACCAGCAGACCTCGAATGCGAAGCAGGTGTTCGTGCTGCGCAAGGACGCCGACAGCGCGCCCGTCATCTATCACCTCGACATGGAGTCGCCGGTTTCGATGCTGCTCGCGAACCAGTTCCCGCTGGCATCGAAGGACATCGTCTATGTCGACAACACCGGGCTCGTCCGCGCGAGCCGCGTGCTGAACCTGCTGCTGCCGGCGATCAGCGCGGGCTTGACCGGCGCACTCGTCACCAAGTAACGCTCCACATGCCGGCCGGGTCGCGCGGGTCTCCGCGCGCCCGGCCCGGTTCGATGCGCACGCAACGAGCCGCACCGCCCTCCTCGTCACATTCCCCCGCGCAAACGCCCATTCGCAGGTACTTCTTACTCCGCTCCACCACCGCAATCGGGAACGATGACCGTCTTTTCGTCGCGTCTCACGGCCGTGCCGAATAAAGATCGTACGTATCGGTAGAAACACCGATGCTGTAGTCAAACTACATTCATACCATTAGTCGCTGCAGAGAATCGCTACATCCGATTCGACAGCGTCGGGCGGCCTGTGCGTCGCCGCCCGCGTTGACCGGTCGAGCCCAACCGGCCGTAACGATTCCCCGCCTGGCCTGGCATGCCGACGCGCAACCACCCTGCATCGCCAGCCGAATACGTCCGGTGCGAATCCACCGGACGTGCGCAGCTCCAGACATCATTCGAACAACCGGCAATACGATCATGGAGAGCAACATGCGGGACACACTCTGGCCGGCCGTCGTGCTGGCAGCGACCCTCTGCACCAATGCCTACGCAAGCAACGCCGATTTCAACTCGCAGGGCGACGCCACCGAAGCGTTCGCGTCGGCCGCCGCGCAACAGCGCGCCGACCGGCTCGTGCGCAAGATGACGCTCGACGAGAAACTGCAGTTCATTCATTCGCAATACGAAATGTCCAAGGTGCCGGGCGGCGGTGCCGGCTACATCCAGGGCGTGCCGCGGCTCGGCATCCCCGATCTCAACATGGTCGACTCGGCGACCGGTTCCGGCAGCACGTCGCAGGCCAGCACGACGTTTCCCGCGACGATTGCCGTCGCCGCGAGCTGGGATCGCCGCCTGTCGTACGACTACGGCAAGCAGGTCGCGATCCAGTTGCGCGCGCAAGGGTTCGGCATGGGCCTCGGCGGCGGCACCAATCTCGCGCGCGAGCCGCGCGGCGGCCGCCTGTTCGAGTATCTCGGCGAGGATCCGCTGCTCGCGGGCGACCTGCTCGCCGAACGCACGCTCGCCACGCAACGGCAGAAAGTCATCGCGACCATCAAGCACTACGCCGGCAACGAACAGGAGCATGGCCGGATGGGCGGCAATACGCAGATCGACGAACGCACGCTGCGCGAGCTGTACCTGCTGCCGTTCGAAATCGCCGCGAAGCGCGGTCGGCCCGGCAGCGTGATGTGCAGCTACAACCGCCTGAACGGCGCGTATGCGTGCGAGAACAACCATCTGCTGAACGACGTGCTGAAGAACGAATGGGGCTTCCAGGGCCAGGTGCAGTCCGACTGGGGCGCCACGCACAGCACCGCCGCCGCGATCAACGCGGGGCTCGACGAGGAAGAAGACGTCGGGACGACCGTGTACCTGACGCCGACGGCCGTCAAGCAGGCGATTGCGAACGGCTCGGTATCGACCTCGCGCCTCGACGACATGGTGCGCCGCAAGCTCGCCGTGATGATCCGCGTCGGCGTGATGGACGATCCGGCCAAGGGCGGCGGCACGATCGATTTCGCGGCCGCGAACGGGTTCGCGCAGGCAGCCTCCGAGCAGTCGATCGTACTGCTGAAGAACGACGGCAACCAGTTGCCGCTGGCCGCGTCCGCGCTGTCGCGTATCGCCGTGATCGGCGGCCATGCGGATGCGGCCGTACTGTCCGGCGGCGGCTCCGGCAACACGCGCGACCCGGTGTCGGGTTCGTTCGCGGGCTGCGGCGGGCTGACGTTCGGATCGTCGACGGGGTGCAGCTGGTGGCGTAATCCGTGGCTGAAGGTCGACGTGCCGATCGTCGCGGCGATCCGCGCGCTCGCGCCGGCGGCGCAGGTCACGTATGCGGGCAACAGCGACCAGCAGTCGCCGTTCCGCGCGTACACGCAGCAGGAGATCGACCAGGCCGCCACACTCGCGGGCCGCTCGGATGTCGCGATCGTCGTGGTCGCGCAGCCGGCCGGCGAGGATTTCGGCGATCTGCAAAGCCTGAGCCTCGCGAACCCGTCGAACCAGGATGCGCTCGTCGAAGCCGTTGCGCGCGCGAATCCGCATACGATCGTCGTCGTCCAGAGCGGCAATCCGGTGCTGATGCCGTGGAAGGACCAGGTGTCCGCGATCGTCGAGGCGTGGTATCCGGGCGAAGCCGGCGGCAAGGCGATCGCGAACGTGCTGTTCGGTGCGGTCAATCCGTCCGGCAAGCTGCCCGTCACGTTCCCGGCGCGCGATCAGGATTCGCCGACCTGGGGGCAAAACGGCGCGTTCGACACCGATCCCGTCTACGCGGAGAAGCTGAACATGGGCTATCGCTGGTATGACGCGCGCAACATCAAGCCGATGTTCGAATTCGGCTACGGGCTGTCGTATACGCACTTCGCGTATTCGGGGCTGTCGGTGTCGCGGCAATGGGACGGCTCGCTGAGCGTCGCGTTTACCGTGCGCAACGACGGGCGCGTTGCGGGCGCGGAAACGCCGCAGGTCTATCTCGGCGTGCCGTACAAGGACGAGCCGCCAAAGCGGCTGGTCGGCTGGGAGAAGATCCGGCTGAATCCGGGCGAGGCGCGGCATGTGCGCGTCACCGTGTCGCCGCGGATGCAGAGCGTGTGGGACACGTCGCGTAACGGCTGGCGGTTCGTGTCGGGCGGGACGGTGTATGTCGGGGCGTCGTCGCGCGATATCCGGTTGCAGGGCAACTGAGCGTGACGTGAAACGGCCGGGGGCGCCGCACGTATCGTGTGCGGCACCCCCGGCCATCCGACGGTACGACGGCCGCATCGCATCTCGTGCCATCGGCTTGTGCTGCTGCGTCAACGGGCGGACTCGCCCGCCCGCTGACGACCTTTACCGCAACATCAGCGCGAACACCATCGTCAGCACGGCGATCGCCGCTATCGCCGCCGCGATGCCCGCCAGATGCGCGGCAACCGCCAGGCCGGCGGGCAATCGCGTCGATGGTGCATCGCCCGCGCTGCCGGACCATCGGCCGCGCGCCGCCGGCCGGACCCGCGCGCGCGACGCGAGCCCGGCCATCACGCGCCGCTCCCTTCCAGCGTGTCGAGCAACGGCCTGGCCAGATGCATGACCTGATACACGGTGCCCGCGCCACTGTCGTCCGGCTCGTGTTCCGATATGCGTATCCGCGTCAGCCGCCAGCGTTGCGGATCGAGGCTGACGGCCGCCGCGATCACGCCCTGCCGCGCGGCCGCTTCACGATTGCGCGCGACCTCCGTAGCAAGCGTCGCGTCGAGATCGGCATCCGCCGGAATATCCACGGTTTCCAGACGGGCGAAGCGCGCCGTCGACGCGCTGCCCTTGCGCGCATCGAGCGCGACCTGCACGTCGATCGGCGCGCGTCCAAAGCTGTCCGTCACGATCCGATAGCGGCCGTCCGTCACGAACTCGGCGAACGCGCGGTCGTTGCGCCACAGATAGAACGACGCATAGCCGTTTTCCGTCGCGCCGTGGCGGCCGGCCTCGCGCAGCAGGAACCCCTTGAACAGCAGGTCCGGCGTGTCGTCCCACAGCTTGCCGCGCTCGCGGACGCGATTGCGGATGATGTCGAGGTCGTAGTCCGCCGGCAGGCGGTGCACGTAGTACGCGGTCAGCATGGTCGACTCCTGGCGAAAGAAACGGAGAGATTCCGGACGGCTTGAAAACAGCGTAGAAGACCTTGAATCATTTGAAAAGACGATGGCAGAATATTTCAATGATTCAATTCTGAAATGGATGGGTGCGCGATGAAAACGCTCGACATCGAAGCCGTGCAGGCGTTCGTGCTGACCGCCGACCTCAAGAGCTTCACGCGGGCCGCCGAGGCGCTGGACACGACGCAGTCCGCGGTGAGCCTGAAGATCAAGCGGCTCGAGGACGGGCTCGGCCGCCGCCTACTGGAGCGCACGCCGCGGCAGGTCCGCCTGTCGGCCGACGGCACCGCGTTCCTGGAACCGGCGCGCGAACTGGTGGCCGCTCACCAGGGGGCGGTCGGCGCATTCGGCACCGGCCAGCGGCGCCTGGTGATCGGCGTGAGCCACCATGTCGTCGGCGCCGATCTGCCGATGCTGCTGCGGCGCATGAGCGAGGCGGAGCCGGGGCTCGTGCTGGAGATCCGGGTCGCCGCGTCGCGAGACGTGCTCGATGCATTCGACCGCGGCCAGCTCGACGCCGCCGTCGCGCTGCAGCACGACAGCCGCCGGCTCGACGGCGAAACCATCCTGTCGGAGTCGTTCGGCTGGATGGCGGCGGCCGATTTCGAGTACCATCCGCCGCAACCGCTGCGGCTCGCGACGCAGGCCGAACCCTGCAGCGTGCGCCGCATGGCGGTCGGCGCACTCGACGAAGCCGGCGTCGCATGGACGGAAGTCTTCGTCGGCGGCGGCGTGGCGACGATCGGCGCGGCGGTGTCCGCGGGGCTGGCCGTCGCGGCGCTCGGGCATCGCGTGGCGCCCGCCGGGACGGTCGACGTCGGCGCGCAATACGGATTGCCGCCGTTGCCGACACGAGAGGTGGTGCTCTACTCGAGCCAGACCGATGCGCGGGCCAAGCAAGCACTGCGCACGCTGGGCGCGGCGCTGCGGTCGTCGGTAGGCGTGCGGTGACCGCACGCGCGGCATCGGCAAGCCGGCATGCGCGCCGGCGGCCGAACGAAAGCGCGTTCGCGGGATGTTTCGCCGCCCTCCCGCGTCGCACGCGGTATGCTTCGGCACGCGCCGTGCATCCGCCGCGGCCGAGACAGACAACACCCGGAATACCGGCAGGCGACGGCATCGATCGCGCCTGCCCCTGACGATCAACGTGACCTACACCCTATCCGCTCCCCGCACGACCGAACTCGAGATCCGCAAGAGCCGCTTCATCGCGTTCGCGATTCCCGTCGACGACCGCGACGCCGCGATGCAGGTGCTGCAGCGCCTGCGCAACGAGCATCCGGCGGCCACCCACGTGTGCTGGGCGCTGCTGGCGGGCGGCCAGTCGGGCATGTCGGATGACGGCGAGCCGTCGGGCACCGCGGGCCGGCCGATCCTCGAGGTGCTGCGCCATCACGATCTCGACGGCGTGCTGGGCGCGGTCGTGCGTTACTACGGCGGCGTGAAGCTCGGTGCGGGCGGGCTGGTGCGGGCCTATACGGATGCGATCGCGTCGGCGCTGCTCGATGCCGAGCGCATCGAACGCATCCGCCAGACGCGGCTCGCGATCGAGATCGGCTACCCCGAGGAGGCGCGCGTGCGCCGCTGGGTCGAACAGGCCGGGTATGAACTGGTGGACAGCGCGTACGGGATGACGGTGAAGCTCGTGATCAAGCTGCCGGAAACCGCCGAGGCGAATGCGAGAACCGAGCTGTTCGATCTGACGCAGGGGCGATCGGGGTTCCCGGCGCTGTGAAGCACGGGTCAAGCATCTACCCTTCACCGCCCTGCCGATCGCGAGCCGGCAAGCGCGCCGCCCGCGCGACGCGCATACCGGATGAATGCCGGCGTCAGTAAATATCCGGCACGATCATGTTGTCCGGCACCGGACGACGAATGTAATCCTCGTGATGCTCGCGCTGCGGCAGATCGATCGTCGGGCGCGGCACGTCGTGATATGGCACCTGGCCCAGCAGATGGTGGATGCAGTTCAGCCGCGCGCGCTTCTTGTCGACGGCCTGCACGACCCACCACGGCGCCTCGGGAATATGCGTCCGCGCCAGCATCTCTTCCTTCGCGACCGTATAGGCTTCCCAGCGGCGGCGGCTCTCGAGGTCCATCGGGCTCAGCTTCCACTGCTTGAGCGGATCCTCGATCCGGCTCTGGAAGCGCGCCTCCTGTTCATGATCCGTGATCGAGAACCAGTACTTGACGATCTGGATGCCGCTGCGCACCAGCATTTTCTCGAACTCCGGCGCGGACCGGAAAAACTCCTCGTACTCGTCGTCGGTACAGAAATTCATCACGCGCTCGACGCCCGCGCGGTTGTACCAGCTCCGGTCGAACAGCACGATCTCGCCGCCGGCCGGCAGATGCGCGACATAACGCTGGAAGTACCATTGCGTGCGCTCGCGGTTGTTCGGCGCCGGCAACGCGGCCACCCGGCACACGCGCGGATTCAGGCGCTGCGTGATGCGCTTGATCGCGCCGCCCTTGCCTGCCGCGTCGCGCCCCTCGAAGATCACGACGAGCCGGTGACCGGTGTTCACAACCCAGTCCTGCAGCTTCACGAGCTCGCCCTGCAGCCGGAACAGTTCGCGGAAATACTGCTTGCGCGCCTCGCGACGCTCCTGCGAGAACAGCAGGTCGTCGCTGTCGTCGAAGCGGCGGTCGTCGAGCTCCATCTCGAGCTCTTCGTCGTAGGCATCGACCAGGTCTTCCTCGAAGCGACGCTGACGCGTCTCCAGCGATGCCATATCGGTGAGGTTGTCGGTCTCGGTGCGGGTATCGTTTTCGCCCATGGGGCCTCCTTCCATCATTGACGCAGCCAAACTCGGCCATTATCTCAGTGTCACGCGTCAAAATCATGAAAACGGCCGGTTGCCCCCTCAGAATCGGAACGAGAACAGCACGCTGGCCAGCACGGGGTTCGCCGAAATGTCGAACGTGTTCGACGCGAGCTGCCGGTTCGGCTGGTCGATGTCCAGCGTAATCTTCGTACGTAACGGGACATACGTGACCATGCCGGTCACCCAGAAGCGGCGCGTGATCTGGTAGCTCGCGCCGACGGTGAAAACCGGCTCCCAGACGCTCTTCACCTTGGCCGACACATTGGTCTTCCCGGACAGCAGCAGGTCGCCGCCGGCATCCCAGATCCGCTGGAACAACGCGGGATCGAGCAGCAGCGACTGCAGGCTGCCGATATCCGCGCCCGCCGCGAGCAGCCCGCCGAGCGATGCGAGCTTGCGCTGGAACACGGGGTTCAGGTTCGTGTTCGTGAAACGCGTATAGCTGATGCCGATGCCCGCGAACGGACGGAAACGATCGTCGCGCTCGCCGAGGTAGTACTTGAACACGACGGACCCGAGCCACGCGCGCGTGGTCGCGAGCGGGTTGCTTTGCGTGTTCGCGAGATCGATCAGCGGCAGGCGCCCCTGGACGCCGGAAAAAATCCGGTCGAGCGGCAACCCGATGCTGCCGTGCCCGCGCAGCGTCAGCACCGGCGGAATGCCGCCGCCGACTTCGGCCGCCCAGTTCTCGGAGAAAAAGTGAGTGAACGTGAACGCCAGCGTGTTCGTATTGCTGAGCGACAGGCTGGAGCCCTGGTTCTCGAAGCTGTTCAGCCCGAGCGCATCGGTGTGTGTCGTCACGGGCGTCGACCGGCCGGTCGTCGCGATGAAGTGCCAGCCGAGGCCGACCATGTTGTGGTCGTCGCCCATCAACTGCTCCAGCAACGGCGGCGCCTGCGCGGCCGGCAGATCGGGCAGGCGCGACGGATCGACCGGATGCAGTTCGTACGGCATCCGGTCGGCGTGGACGACGCCGCCGGCCGGGGCGTCGTCCGCCGTTGCATCTTGCGTCGCGGCCGGATTGCAGCCGCCGGCCGCGCCGTTGCCGTCGAAGCCGATGCCGTCCGCGCCATCGTCGCGCGCTGCCGCGCATGCGCGCCCCGCTCCGCCGGCACGCTGCCCAAGCGTGATCTTGCGGGCCGTCAGCGGAACGTCAGGCTGCGACACCTCAGCCGAACCGTCGCGCCCGCCGCGCGCCGGCCCGGCCTCGGTCGCCCAGGCGCTCGCATCGAACCCGTCCGCATCGCCGCCCGGCCAGAAGCCGATCCCGTCGGCGCCGGCCTGCCAGCGGGCCTGCGTGTCGCCGTCCGGCTGCGGCGCGCCGTGTGCGGCGGCCGCGCATGCGAACAGCGTGGCGCCGAGCCAGCGCGACAGCGGACACACGGATCCCGGCCGCGCGCGGCGGCATTCGTCGCGACGCGTCATCGGCTCAGGCCGGCACGCCGAACAGGCGCTGGCGAATCCGGTACAGCGGCTCGAACAGCCATTCGAGCAGGCTGCGCCGTTCGAGCACGATGTCGGCCTTCAGCATCATCCCGGCCCGCAGCGACAGCGGCCGCCCGTCGAACGACGGCGTGCGGTCGGCCAGTTCGACCCAGGTCTTGAAGTAGGTCTGCGGCGCAGCCGAATCGCCCGGCAGGTTCAGTTCCTTCGCCGAGAACGCGACGGGCGAGATCGACAGCACCTTGCCGCGATAGGTGCCGAACTTCTCGACCGGATAGCTTGCGTACGCAACCTTCACTTCCTGCCCCTTCTTCACGAAGCCGGCCTTCGACGACGGAATGTAGACCTCGGCGATCAGCCCGTCGGCCTTCGCGGGCAGGATCTCGACGACACGCGTGCCCGGCGGGTCGATCACGCCGCCCTGCACGACGTCGAGCCGCACGATCTGCCCGTCGGCCGGCGCGTACAGCACCTGGTTCACGTTCTCGTCGATGTTGTATTCCTTCGCGTTCAGCTCCTCCTGCTTGATCTTCAGTTCCGCGTTCGCGCCGTCGTACTTGCTCTGCATCGTGTCGAGATCGCCGCGCAGCTTCATCGCGTTCTTCGCCAGCTCGGCGCGGCGCAGCAGCAGGTCCTGGTACGCCTGGCCGGCCTGCAGGTACTGCGTGTTGACCTGGTTGTACTGTTCGAGCGTCACGACCTGTTCGTCGAGCAGCTGCTTCACGCGCGCACGCCGTTCGCCGTACTCGTCGACGATGCGCTTCTGGTTCTGGATCTGCCGGTCGATCAGCCCGCGGCTCTCGCCCTGCGCGGCGATCTGCTGGTTGGTCTGCTGCACCGACGACCGGTATTCGAGGCGCGCCGCGTCGATCTGCTGCGTCACCTCGACACGCTGCCGGTCGAGTGCCGCGCGCATCCCCTGCACGTTGTTCCCCTGGCTGACAAAGCTCGTGTCGCGCGTCACCGCCAGCAGCCGCTGGCCGGCCTTCACCTGCTGGTCCTTGCCGACGTAGATGTCGCGCACGGCCCAGCCCGGCAGCGCACTGACGCCGATCAGCCCCGAGCGCGGCGTCAGCATCCCCGACACGCTCTCGGTATTCGCGTAGCTCAGTTCGACGAGCGCGGTCACGAACATCGCGAACATCGCCAGCGACAGGTAGCAGAAGAACCGCATCGATACCGGCACGTCGACGACGCCGTGGATCACGGTGCCGAAGGTCGTGCCGCGCGCGAGCTTGCGCGACGGCTTCTGTTCTCGGAGAGCGGAGTTCCAGGTCGGCATGGCGCGGGCTCGTCAGGAGCGACGCCGCGCGGCCGCATCGAGCAGCGGCGTCGGCATCAGGTAAGGCGTGAAGTGTTCCCAGAAATGCCACTGCTCGGGTTGGCGCACGAGCGCCTGCTCGAGCCGGTCGACGATGCGCTGATGCGTCGCGCGCACCGGCGACGCGTCGTCGTCCGCGCCGAGCATCGGCGTGAGCGGGCTGGCCGCGAGTTCGGTGAAATGCACCGCGCAGCGATCGCGGAACGGCACGCCCGTCGCATAAGCGACGAGCAGCGGAATCCCCTGCTCGACCGCGAGCTTCACGCCGCCGCCGGCCATCCGCACCCAGCGCCCGCCGAGCCGGCAGCGGTTGGTCTTGCCGAACTTGCCGTGCAGGTCGGAGAACAGCAGGAACACCGGCGCCTCGCGCCGCAGGCTCGTGATCAGCCGCCGCAGGTGCACGCGCTCCTCGATGTCGATGAACTCGACTTCGCCGGCGCCGTATTCGGCGACGAGCCGCAGCGCGTCGTCGAAGAACGCGCCGGGCGCATCGCGGTGCAGGATCACCATCAGCTTGCGGTCGTCGGGGATCATGAAGCGCAGCTTCGTGACGAACAGCATCAGGTTGCCGAAGTGCAGCCCCGCGAGCATCAGCGGGCCGCCGCGCGCGAGTGCCGTGCGCAGTTGCGCGTCGCCTTCGCATGCCATCCCGTCGATCATCGCCTTCATCGATTCGAGGCTGTGCGTGCGCAGCTTGAGCCCCGCGAACTCGGCCTCGAACAGCTCGCGCACGATGGCCGCCGACACGTCCCGCACACGCTGCGGATCGTCGTTCAGGTGCCCGCTCAGCATGTAGGCAACCGCGCGTTCGATCGACTCGCGAATGCACGGAAAGCAGCGCAGGCACGCGCCCGAGCACCAGCGCATCAGCCGCAGCCCACGCGCGGGCGACGTGCGCAGCGCGACGGCGCGCACCGCGCGTCGCACCAGGAACGCATACGAGAACGGATTGAGCAGAAAGAGTCGCCCGAGCATCACCGCGTCTCCTCGATCGTGCGCCACTCGTCGGTCGCATCGGCCAAGACGCCGTCCTGCATCCGGTAGATCCGGTCGACCATCGACAGGATCGACGCATCGTGCGTGACGAGCACGATCGTGCACGGCAGCGTCAGCACGTTGCGGCAGATTTCGTGCGTCGTCGCCTGGTCGAGGTTCGACGAGAATTCGTCGAGGATCAGCAGGCGCGGCTCGCAATACAGCGCCCGCGCGATCAGCAGCCGTTGCATCTGGCCGGCCGACAGGAATTTCTGTGTGTCGCCGAGCGGCGTGTCGTAGCGATGATCGAGCCGCTCGATCTCGTCGTGGATGCACGCGAGCTTCGCCGCGTCGAACATCGCACCGATCCGCGGCGCGGGCGCGAAGTTCGTGATGTTGTCGCGGATCGTGCCGCGAAACAGCTGATCGGACTGCGTGACGGCCGCGAGATGCTTGCGGTACTGCCGCAGGTTCACGTCCGCGAGATCGACGTCGCCGACGAACAGCGTGCCGCGTTCGGGCCGCACGAGCCCGCAGATCAGGTTCAGCAGCGTCGTCTTGCCGCTGCCGGTGCGGCCGACGATCGCGATCTTGCCGCCGGCCGGCACGTCGAGCGCGACGTCGCGCAGGATCGGGCGATTGCCGCCCCTCGGCGTGTACGACAGCGCGCGGATCGACAGCGCGCCGTCGAAACCGTCGACCGGCCGCACGACCGCGTCCGGCGCCGGCTCCTCGGTCTCGGTCTGCAGCACGTCCGCGACGCGATCCATATGCACCTGCAGCACCTTGCGGCGCACGTAGAGCTGGATCGAATCGATGAACTTGTCCGCGAACAGGTTCTTGTACTGGATGAACGCGTAGATCACGCCAATCGTGCTCTGCCCGTGCATCACGAGCCACGCGCCATACGTGACGATCACGAGCTGCTCGACATGCACGATCCCCTTCGAGACCGCGTCGAACAGCAGTTGCAGCCGCTCCTGCTGGCGCATCGCCTGCAGCTTCTGCGTGAACGCGTTGATCCACAGGCTGCTGCGCGCGGTCTCGGCCGACAGCAGCTTGATCGAATGTGCTGAGCGGATGTTCTCGATCAGCAGCGCGTCGGCCTCGGCGCCGCGCGTGAGGATCTGCGACATCGCATCCTGCAGCTGCGGCTGGATCGCGAGCCGGCTGAGCGCGAACAGCACCATCCCGGCGAGGCTGATGCCGGCCAGCACGGGGCTGTAGTACAGCATCAGCACGAGCGTCAGCGTGCAGGTGACGATATTGAGCAGCCCGCCGACCAGGCCGTCGACGAGAAACCGCCCGACCTCCGACACCGACGACACGCGCGAGATCGAATCGCCGGTGTTGTGGAACAGGAAATAGCCGATCGGCAGCCGCGCGAGATGCCCGACCATGTTCGCCGACAACTGCTGCGACACGATGTTGCGCAGGTAGCTCTTGATGTTGCCGACGAGGTTCGCGTACAGCGTGTCGAACAGGAACACGATCGCGAACAGGATCGTCAGCAGGTACAGGATGTCGACGTCGGTCTTCTTCAGTGCCTCGTCGATCGTCAGTTGCACGTACGACGGGCCGAGCAGCAGCAGGAGCTGCGCGGCGACGCCGCCCGCGATGCCGATCGCGAGGCTCTTGCGAATGCCCGTCAGCCCTTCGAGGTAATCGCGCAGCCGGATCCGGTCGGCCGGCCCCGCATGCGCGAAGCCGATGTCCGGATTCAGTTCGAGCGCATAACCGGTGATGTGCGTGAGCGCCTGCGCGAGCGGCAGCTTCGTCTCGCCGAGCGCGGGATCGACGATGTGCACGCTGCCGTAGCCGACCTTCGTCAGCACGACATAGTGGTTCATCCCCCAGTGCAGGATGCACGGCGTCTTGAGCGCGTCGAGCTCGCCCGCGTCGAACTGCAGCCCGCGCGCACGCAGGCCGAGATCGTTCGAGATCTCCATCAGGTCGAAGAACGACAGCCCGGAATCGATCCGCACGGGATAGCGGTTGCGCAGCGTGCGCAACGTCGTTTCGCGCCCGTGCCACGACGCGATCATCGCGAGGCAGGCCAGGCCGCACTCCGTCACCTCGTCCTGCAGGACCGGACGGACTTTACGCGTATTGAAAAGCATGGTCGGGCACCCGGGGCGCGACAACGCGCCGCCCGGGCCTGCCGGTGCGGGCCCGTGGCGGGTCGTGCGCGATACGCATGGGCGCAGCCGGCACGCTGCCGGCTGCGACGGAAGATCGGTGTTGCCGGCCGCTCAGCGCGACGAGCCGAGCGACATCCGGAACTGTTCGACGGCGCGGGTCTGGTACTGGGTCATCAGGCCCTGCAGCGTGGATCCGATCGACTGATTGACGAGATCGACCGTATAGGCGGCCGAATTGGAGTAAAGCGACGCGCCGCCGCGAATCTGGCGGGCCTGGTCTTCCGTGATGTCTCGCATTTTTGTGGCCTTTATATTGTCGGAATGCCTGCAGCCGTCAGCCAATTGAAAATCAATAGCCGTTGACTTTATTACGAGGATAATCCGGCATTCCTGCCTCCTGATAATCGCCCGAACCGAAATGGTGCATTTCGGATTCGATTTACTGCGATTGCGGCGATCGATTCTTTTCCTTCTGTTTCGCAGCATTTCACGCGGGGGGCGCCTCCCCGCGCACGGCGGTTACTTGCCGGTGTTATTGAACGTCTTCGGGTTCTGCAGGTAATTGCCGAGGCTCGGCAGGAACTGGCCGAGCGCGGTCACCACCGGCGCGGCGTCAACGGCGAGGCTACCCAGCGAGCTGATCGCACCGCCGCCATGCACATTCCTGACCTGTTCCGTCGTCATGACCTTCATCATTCTCTCCTCGTAAAAAAATAAAGATGATGCAAAGAACCTTCATTGAAAGACAAACGGCCTTTAATCCCTAGCGACTTGTTAATCTAATAATCACTGCGATTACGAGCCGAAATCAGGCTATCATGCGAGCGCATCGGAATTCAATGGAGGACACACTCTTACATGCGCGTTTTCCGATGCTCGATGGATAGCAGTCATTCACGCTGTTTGAATTTCAATTTCAAAACGTTTAAATCCCGCCGCAATGCGTTGCGGCACGGGCAGGAGACGGAGACGGCCATGTTTGAAACGAGGCGTGCGAATCGCGGATCGGCGGAGCGAGATAAGGGTAATTCCCTATCAAGATTTTCGACTAGGTGGAATCCCCTACTTGCAACCGTAACACTGTTCACTGTAACGATAGTCGGCATGCCTGCGCACGCGCATGCGTTTTGCCTCGACACCGCTTACCAGTACGCGGCCGTGCACGATCCGCGCTACCTGCAGGCGCGCAGCGAATACGATGCGGCCCGGCAGAAATTTCCGGAGGCGCGCGCGCAGATGCTGCCGCAGGCCACCGCGCAGCTCGAATGGGGGCGCTACGGTACGCACGCGAACCTGTTCGGCATCGACGTCAGCGGCTCGAACAACGCCGCCTACGGTGCCGCGCAGGTCACGCAGGCGCTGTTCAACGTGCCCTACCTCTACGACATGCGGCGCGCGACCGAGTACGAGGAATCGTCGAAGCAGAAGCTCGAGGTCGCGAAGCAGGACCTGATCCTGCGCGTCGCGAACGCATGCTTCGACCTGCTGAGCGCGCGCGAGAAGCTGCAGTCGGCCGACGACGAGGTGAACGCGCTCACGCGGCTCGAAAGCGATACGCGACGCATGGCGCAGCTCGGGATGAAGACGATCGGCGACACGGCCGAGATCGAGGCGCGCCGCAGCCTCGCGCAATCCGACGAAGCGCTCGCGCAGACCGACGTCGATGCACGCCGCGCGCGCTACGAGACGCTGCTCGGTTCGACGATCGATTTCGCGCGCTGGCCGCGGCTCGCGATGCGCGGGACGTCGCCGCGCATTCCGTCCGGCGACTACGCGCCGCAGGACAACCCCGCGTACCAGCAGGCGTACCGCGACGTCCAGGTCGCGCGGCTCGCCGCGAAGCGTGTCGGCGCGGAGCACCTGCCGACCGTCGACCTGTTCGCGTCGTATTCGCGCGGGCTCAATCCGAACCTGCGCGGGCTCACCGATCGTTCGGACTTCCATCAAAGTGCGTTCGGCGTGCAGGTGACGATCCCGATTTTTTCCGGCGGCAGCGTGTACTACCGGCAGGTCGAAGCCGAGCACGTGACCGAGCAATACCGCAACCGGCTGCGCGAGGTCGAGGAGCAACTGGGCACCGATCATCGCGAGGCGCTGTCCGCGCTCGAATCGGTCGGCACGCGCATCCGTGCGCTGCAGCAGTCGCTGCAGGCCGCACGGCTCGCGTACGACTCGTCGATGAAGGCGCATCAGGTCGGCTACAGCACGACGTACGAAACACTGAACCTGCGGCGCGACATCTCGGGCATCCGGCAGAAGCTGTTCGACAGCTATCTCGATGCACTGAAGCTGCAACTGAAACTGAAAAGCGTGCTCGGCACGCTCGACGAGCAATCGCTGATCGCGGTGGACAGCTTCCTCGAAAGCAACGCGGCGAACGACCGGAGCTGAATGCGACGCAACGCGCAACGTGGGTACCCGCACGTGCCCCACCGGCTCGCGCAGCGGTCACGACGTGCAGGGGTATACGCGATGTTGCGTCCGAAAAAAACTTTGCATAGAGTGCATCCCATCGATCCGGCGGACAAAGACGTCCCACGATCGTGCGCAGCGCGAGCCCGATAGCCCGCGCTTCGCCGGCCGCACATCCGGCCACCTATCCGCATTCCCGTTATCCGACAGCGTTGTCGGATGAACGGACCGGCAAAGAAGCCCTTGCCTCGCTCGTCGAGGCAAGGGCTTTTTTTTGGTTCATCGCGGAATTCCGGGGAACGCGGCGCGGATCTTGAGGAAGAAGTATTCCTCGTCGCGGTACCCGTAAGCCCTGCGCTTGATGACCTTGATAGTGTTGTTGATGCCTTCAACAACGCTGGTATTGAGCGGATGGCGGCAGCGAGTCACGATTCCATGCCAATACCCCTGCAAGCGCTGGGCGAACTTTTGCAGGGCGGCAATCCCGCTTTGCTGGGCCTGTTCGAACCATTGCCCCCAGGCTTTTTCCGCCCAGGCTGGCTTTCGGTAGAACCAGAGCCGCTTGAGTTCGTCGCGCAGCACATAGACGCATAGCAGCGATTGATTGGCGGCCAGCAGTTCCTTCAGGTGTACCGCCTGTTCTGGTTTCAAGTTATGGCGGTTGCGCAGCAACAGCCAGCGGCTGGACTTCAGAACCTTCCGCGCTGGTTTGTCATCTCGCAGTTGGTTGGCCTGATCCACCCGAACTCGGTCGATCACTTCGCGCCCGTACTTGGCCACGACGTGGTACAGATCGAAGACGATTTCCGCCTGCGGGCACTGTTCCTTGATCTCCAGCTCGTAGGCCGTGGTCATGTCGATCGCAACTGCTTCGATACGCTCGGCCACGCCTTCAGGGAGTTGTTCGAAGAAGGCTCGCGCCGTTTCGCGCGAACGTCCTGGCCCGACCCAGAGCACCTGCCGGCCGATCGGATCAACCACCACCGTGGCGTAGCGATGGCCTTTGTGCAGCGCGAACTCGTCCATCGCCAGATAGCGGATCGTCGACCAGTCCGGCTCGGCCACGCGTGCTCGCAGGCGCATCTTGTCGATCGATTTGACCGTGTGCCAGCCCAGATCGTAGAAGCCCGCCACCGCTTGTACGCTGGCCGCTTGCAGCAACTTCTCGCAAGCCTTGGCGAACCGCTCCGTCACTCGCTGGTAGCGGCCCAGCCACGCCAGCTTCTCCAGTCGCGGGCCGCCGCAGTGTTCGCACCAGACCCGGCGACGGGGAACGTGCAGCACCACCCGATATTCGAACAGCGGCAGATCGCGCACTCGACGAACCACCGTCTCATGGATTTGCTGGCAGCGTGCACCGCATTGCTCGCAGTACATGACCTTGCTGACCGGCCTCAGATATAGCGACAGCGTGCGCTCTTCTCCTTGCGGCCATTCCACCCGTTCCAACCGATAGCCGGTCCAGCAGCCCAGCGCCTGAAGTGCCTTTCGATCGAGCAATTGCTTCCTCCGACATCCTTAAAATCATGTGTCAGATTATGCAATCGCTCGAAAACGCTCCACGGTTTCCTGCGATGAACCTTTTTTTTGCGCTTCGAAAACGCACGTCTTCACCCGAACCAGGAGCACACCATGCGTCATGGCGATATTTCCAGCAGCAACGACGCCGTCGGCGTCGCCGTCGTCCAGTACAAGATGCCGCGCCTGCACACGCGCGCCGATGTCATCGCGAACGCACGCGAAATCGCGGAACGCGTGGTCGGCATCAAGCGCGGCCTGCCCGGCATGGACCTCATCGTGTTTCCCGAATATTCGACGCACGGGATCATGTACGACGCGAAGGAGATGTATGACACGGCCTCGACGATTCCCGGCGAGGAAACCGACATCTTCGCGGCCGCGTGCCGCAAGGCGAACGTGTGGGGCGTGTTCTCGCTGACCGGCGAGCGCCACGAGGAACACCCGAACAAGGCGCCGTACAACACGCTCGTGCTGATCAACAACCAGGGCGAAATCGTGCAGAAGTACCGCAAGATCATGCCGTGGGTGCCGGTCGAAGGCTGGTATCCGGGCGATTGCACGTATGTCGCCGACGGGCCGAAGGGGCTCAAGATCAGCCTGATCATCTGCGACGACGGCAACTACCCGGAGATCTGGCGCGACTGCGCGATGCGCGGCGCCGAGCTCGTCGTGCGCTGCCAGGGCTACATGTACCCGGCGAAGGACCAGCAGGTGCTCGTGTCGAAGGCGATGGCGTTCATGAACAACTGCTATGTCGCGGTCGCGAACGCATCCGGGTTCGACGGCGTGTACTCGTATTTCGGGCACTCGGCGATCGTCGGCTTCGACGGCCGCACGCTCGGCGAATGCGGCGAGGAGGAGAACGGCGTGCAGTATGCGGAGCTGTCGGTGAGCCTGATCCGCGACGCGCGCCGCAACATGCAGTCGCAGAACCACCTGTACAAGCTGCTGCATCGCGGCTACACCGGCAAGATCGGTTCCGGCGAATCGCCGAACGGCGTCGCGCAATGCCCGTTCGAGTTCTACGCGAACTGGGTGAACGACCCGGACGGCACGCGCCAGGCCGTCGAACGCCTCACCCGCGCGACGCCCGGCACGCCCGAATGCCCGATCGAGGGCATTCCGTCCGAAGCGCCCGCGCACCGCTGAGCACGTGCCCCGCCCGGCCGTTCGCGCCGCGTGCGCGAACGGCGCCGTCTCACTCTGGAGCCCTCATCATGCTCGGTGTCGCTCTCTTCTTCATCGGCGCGGTGCTGGTCGTCAACGGCGTCGCGCTCACCGGCCGCATCGAACCGCGCGACGCGGCCGGCCTGAACCTGCTCGTCGGGCTGCTCGCGCTGCTGATCAATCTCGCCGGCCTCGTGCAGGCATCGGCGCCGCCGCAGTTTTTCTCGAGCGCCGGCGGCCTGCTGTTCGCGTTCACGTATCTGTATCTCGCCGCCGTCCAGTGGCGCGGCCTGCAAGGCGCGGGCCTCGGCTGGTACTGCCTGTTCGTCGCGATCAGTGCGCTCGTCTATGCGGGCACGTCGCACGACGTGCGCTTCGGTGCGATGTGGCTGCTGTGGTCGAGCCTGTGGTTCCTGTTCTTCGTCGCGCTCGGGCTGAAGCGGACCGTGCGCTTCCTGCCCGGCTACACGATCGCGATCGGCATCGGCACCTGCTGGCTGCCCGGCATGCTGATGATGACGGGGAGGTGGTAATGAGCGCAGGCGATACGCCGCTTGCCGCCGATCCGCTCGCCGGACACCGCATCGCCGACGCGCCGTTCTACCAGCCGGCCGGCGCCGAGGCCGACTGGTTCGAGACGGCCTGCCGCCATCACCTGCCGGTCCTGCTGAAAGGGCCGACCGGCTGCGGCAAGACGCGTTTCGTCGAATACATGGCGTGGCGCATGGGCCTGCCGCTGATCCAGGTCGCGTGCAACGACGACACGTCGGCGGCCGACCTGACGGGCCGGCACCTGCTCGATGCCGACGGCACCTACTGGGCCGACGGGCCGCTCACGCTCGCGGCGCGGCATGGCGCGATCTGCTATCTCGACGAGATCGTCGAGGCGCGCCCCGACGCGACGGTCGTGATCCACCCGCTGACCGACTCGCGGCGCGTGCTGCCGCTCGACCGGCTCGGCGAGGTCGTGCATGCGCATCCGGATTTCCATCTGGTGATCTCGTACAACCCCGGCTATCACGGCGAGCACCGGCGGCTGAAGCCGTCGACGCGGCAACGCTTCGTCGCGATCGACTTCGGTTATCCGGATGCCGCGCACGAGGCCGACGTCGTCGTGCGCGAAAGCGGCGCCGACCGGGAAACCGCGCGCCGCCTCGTCGATCTCGCCCACCGCACGCGCGCGCTGGCCGGCAACGGGCTCGACGAAGGCGCATCGACGCGCCTGCTCGTGCACGCGGCCCGGCTGATCGTCGCGGGGCTCGCGCCGCTCGATGCGTGCCGGATCGCGATCAGCGACGCGGCAACCGACGACGCCGACACGCGCGCCGCGTTGCAGACGATGGCCGCCGCGCACTTCGCGACATGAGCGCGCTGCAGCTTGCCCGCTTCCTGCACGGGATGACCGCGCGTGAAACCGACGTGCGGCTCGACGATGCGACGCTGCGCGCGACGCTCGGCCACGCAGCGTTGCGGGTGCCACGCGCATTGCCGCCCGATGCACGCATCGCGGCGGCCTCGCATGCGCTCGCGCACTGGCTGCATTCGCCGTCCGGCGAGCCGGTCGATACGCTGACGCCGCTCGGCATCGCCGTCGCCGGGTTGATCGAGGATGCGCGCGTCGAGGCATTGCTCACGCACGAATGGCCGGGACTCGCGACGTTCTGGGCCCCCGCGTTCGCGCCGATCGATCGTGAAGGGCTCACGTTCGGCCGCCTGTGCGCACGGCTCGCGAAGGCGCTGTTCGATCCGTCGTATCGCGACGGCAACCCGTGGGTCGACAAGGGCGCGCAACTGTTCGCCGCACAGCGCGACAGGCTCGGCGACTATCGCGCGTTCCGCACGATCGCATCGCGGCTCGCGAACGATCTCGGGCAGATGCGCGTGCGTTTCGAACCCGACGACGGCGCATGGCTGCGCTATCGCGACGACAACGCGTGGTTGTGGGCGCAACCGGCCGGCGCGGCCGAGCGCGCGGGCAACGCAGGCGTCGCGATGTCGGCCGCGACCGGTGGCCACAGCAACGAACCCGACGACCCACCGCCGCAGGCGCCGGATGCGCGGCGCTATCCCGAATGGAATTGCCACACGCAGCGCGAGCGCCGCGACTGGACCACGGTCGTCGAACGCGCGCCTGCCACGTCCGCGCCGCCACGTTCGCTTGCCGCGCTGATCGAAGCCGACCGCCGCGCGGCGAAGCGGATGCCGTCCGCGCGCGCGGCGGAACCGATGCGGCGCGTCGGCCGCCAGCTCGACGGCGATGCGCTCGATGTCGATGCGGCGATCGCGGCACGCATCGCGCGCCGTGCCGGGCATGCGCCCGATCCGCGCGTGTTCCGGCGCCGCGTGCCGCACGATGCGCGCGGGCCGGTGCTGATCCTGCTCGATTTGTCCGCGTCGACGGCCGCGCACGTCGCCGCGCTCGAGAAGCGCGCCGCGTTCGTGCTCGGCGACCTGTTCGACCGGCAACGGCGGCGCTGGGCCGTGCACGGCTACACGTCGGATGGCCGGCACCGCGTGTACTACGCGCGCTTCAAGGATTTCGGCGACGCATTCGACGCCGGTCGCCGCGCGGCGCTGCTCGCGGCCGACGCCGGGATGAGCACGCGCACGGGCGCTGCACTGCGCCATGCGCTGGCGTTGCTGCGCCGCGAAGCCGCCTGCGCGCGGGCCGCCGTGCTGATGATCGGCGACGGCGAAGCCGCCGACATCGACGTGTTCGACCCGCGCTACCTCGTCGAGGATGCGCGCCATGCCGCGCGCCAGGGCCGGCAGCGCGGCGTCGCGATCGCCGGCCTGTCGTTCGGCGCGCCGCCCGGGTTGTCTACAATACTTGGCGTCGGCCCAGGCTGCGTTCACGCGGCGAACGGCGACGCGTTGCCGGCCGTCGTCGCGCACGCGGCCGGGCGGCTGACCGCGTAACGCCCTTACCCGGAACAAACAGGGCAGACTCAGGACAGACACGAATGAACAGTGTGAAGGTTGGCGTATTGTTCTCGCAGAGCGGATGCACGTCGCACCTGGGCCAGAGCCAGTTGCGCGGCACGCTGCAGGCGATCGCCGAGATCAACGAAGCGGGCGGCGCGAACGGCTGCGAGATCGTGCCCGTCGTGCGCGACGCGTGTTCGGACCCTGCCGTCTACGCGCGGCTCGCCGAAGAGCTGATCGCCACCGAACGCGTGAACGTGCTGTTCGGCGCGTATATGTCGAGCAGCCGCAAGGCGCTGATTCCGATCGTCGAGAAGTGGGACAAGCTGCTGTTCTACCCGACCCTCTACGAAGGCTTCGAGTTCTCGCCGAACGTGATCTACACGGGCGCCGCGCCGAACCAGAACAGCGTGCAGCTCGCCGCGTTCATGACCGCGCAGTTCGGCGCGCGCGTGTATCTGGTCGGGTCCGACTACATTTATCCGTACGAGTCGAACCGCATCATGATCGACCTCGTCACGCAGCATCCGGAAGGCCAGATCCTCGGCGAGGTGTACATGCCGCTCGTCGCGTCCGAGCAGGATTTCGCGGCGGTCGTCGCGGACATCCGCGCAAAGGCGCCCGACTTCGTGTTCAGCACGCTCGTCGGCGACAGCACGGCCGCGTTCTACCGCGCCTATGCGCAAGCCGGCCTCGATGCGCGCAAGATGCCGATCGCGAGCCTGACGACGTCCGAGATCGAGCTCGGCCAGATGGGCGCGGCCGCGGCCGGCCACTACACGTCGTCGCCCTATTTCCAGACCATCGATTCGGACGTGAACCGTCGCTGCATCGCGCAGCTCAAGGCGCGCTTCGGCGACGATGCGAGCGCGTCCGCGCCGTGGGAGGCCGCGTATTTCCAGGTCCACCTGTTCGCCAATGCGCTCGCGCGGGCCGGCACCGACCAGCGCGACCGGCTCGTCGAACATCTTGCGGACGCGGAATTCGACGCGCCGCAGGGGCGCGTGAAGATCGACCGGCTCACGCAGCACACCTGCCTCTATCCGCGCATCGGCTGCGCGACGGCCGACGGCAATTTCACGATCGTGCGCGAAGCGACGCGGCGCGTGCATCCCGATCGTACCTCGTCACGCACTCGCTCGGCGATCGCGTGCACACGCCCGACGAACAGAAGGCGTAACCGACGATGCGCGCCCGCACCCCGATCCGCTCGACGCCTCGCCTGCTCGCCGAACTGCGTTCGCTCCGCGTGATGGTCTACTACCCGGATGACGACAACGGCCTGCTGATCGTCGAGCAGCTGTCGCGTATCGGCTGCCCGAGCGAGCAGCGCTGGCCGCCGCCCGCGACGCTGCCGGAAAGCGTCGATCTCGTGATTCTCGCGGTACGGCCCGACCTGCTGCACCTGTCGATCCCGTGGCTGGAAGACGACGCACGGCCGCCGGTCATCGCCGTCACGACCTACGAAAGCCCGACCATTCTCGAACTGATGCTGCGCATCGACGCGCAGAGCGCGGTCACGACGCCCGTGCGTTCGTTCGGCCTGTTGAGCGCGATGGCGCTCGCGTGCCACCAGAGCCGCCGGCACGAAGAATACCGACGCCGCATCGCGCAGCTCGAACAGCGCGTGATGTCCGCGCGCACGCTGCAGGAAGCGAAATCGCTGTTGATGCAGCACAACGCGATCAGCGAGGAAGAGGCGTACCAGCAGATCCGCTCGCAGGCGATGGAGCGGCGTATCTCGATCAACCAGCTCGCCGAGCAGATCGTGCACGCGCATGGGCTGCTGAAGCGGTGACGCGGCGGCAAACGCGCCGCCGCCGACCATTCACCACTTACGATTGATCTCTCACGAAAGACCCGACGTAGACACACCTCGGACCTTGGTGTTCGCCAAATGTGCTCGATCCTTGTCTTGCAGGTCATCCATACTTATAAAGAACTCCGGCTCTGCATCGACCTTACCCTCCAGAATTCGATGGCAGTGGATCGGTGCTTTTTTTCCATTTTCCGAAAGGTACTGATACGCGATGCGATGCCCTTCAATTAGTTGGGCATCGATACGTTGAGTTCGAGGCGCCCTCGTAAGGAAACGAACGACGACTGCCACATCAAGATCATCAAAATACACAACATCCCTGAATTCAAGCAGCTTTTCATCTGGAATCTTGATTTTCTCAATGACCCTCTCAACACACTCGCCAACTCGCCGCTTCAGAAGACGATCATAGAATTCATCAAAGACCTTTTTAGCAAAGCAGGTGGCCGTGAACGCCATAATTCCACCGACAATTTCCATTCCGGAAAATGCAGTTATACGAGGCGTTATACGAAGGACAGGGTTTCCCTTGAAATATTCTGGCGCAGCCTCCCATCCATCTTCATTCCAGGCGGTTTCCAGCGACCCGATGGCATCGATCGCCACCTCCATAAAATGTGACTGCCCGGCCATACCCAGCGTGTATTTATATTTCTCTTCCATAGTTAACTCTCATCCCCGACAAGATTTCAAATTTACGACAGGAATATTTTTTCAATCAATTCAACACCAACAAAAAAGCCGCCTGGTATTTTGGCGGCTTCTACCTCAATCGCATGGCCGATCACTACAACCGACCACTCGCTTATCAATGGATGATCCGCGTCACACCACGCCCGCGCGGATCGGCCATCGCCTCCGGCGTCTTGCCGTCGATCTTGATGACCTGGATGTCGCCGCTGAAATCCTGCCCCTTCAGCGTATAACCGCGCGCCTCGATCTGCTTCGCGAGTTCGCCTTCGATCGGATGGTACGGCTCCCAGAAGATCGTGTTCGGCGGCAGTAGCTGGTGATGGAAGCGCATCGCACCGACCGCGTCCTTCAACGGCATCTTGAAGTCGTAGATGTTGTTGATCACCTGGAAGATCGACGTGAAGATACGCGAGCCGCCCGGCGTGCCGATCACGAGCGACACCTTGCCGTCCTTCGTCATGATCGTCGGCGACATCGACGACAGCGGCCGCTTCTTCGGTTCGATCGCGTTCGCGTCGCTGCCGACCACGCCGAACATGTTCGCGACGCCCGGCTTCGCGGAGAAGTCGTCCATCTCGTCGTTCAGCACGATGCCCGTGCCGTCGGCGATCACGCCCGAACCGAAATAGCCGTTGATCGTGTACGTGTTCGACACCGCGTTGCCCCACTTGTCGACGACCGAGAAGTGCGTCGTTTCGGCCTTCTCCGGCATCGTCGTGCCGAGGCCCGGCTGCACGCTCTTCGTGTCAGACGGCTCCTTCGGGTTGACCTCGCCCGCGCGCTTCGCGATATACGCGTCGTCGGTCAGCTGCGCGATCGGCACCTTGTAGAAGTCGGGATCGCCGAGGTACTGCGCACGATCGGCGAACACGCGCTTCTCGATTTCGGCGACGAGGTGGATGTATTGCGGCGAGTTGAGCTTCACGCCCTCGAAGTCCTGCTTGAGGTCGGCCTTCATCTTCAGCAATTGCACGAGGCCGATGCCGCCCGAGCTCGGAGGCGGCGCGGTGATCACGTCATAACCGTTCCACTTCGCCTGTACCGGCTGGCGCCACACCGCGCGGTATTGCGCGAGATCCTCGGTGGTGATCAGCCCGTTGCCGTCGCCGGTCTTCATCGAAGCCGCGATCAGCTCGGCCGTCTTGCCCTTGTAGAACCCTTCCGCGCCGTCGTTTGAGATTCGCGTGAGCACGTCGGCGAGATCGGGCTGCTTGAAGTTCGTGCCGGCCTTCAGCCCGGCGAAGTACTTGTCGAAGTTGGTCTTGCCGCCGAACTCCTTCGACGCGTCGACGCCACGCTGCGCCAGTTGTTCGTCGACGACGAAGCCGTCGCGCGCATAGTGGATCGCCGGCGCGAGCACCTGCTTCCACTTCAGCTTGCCGAAGCGCTTCTGCGCTTCCCACATGCCCGCGACCGTGCCCGGCACGCCGACCGCGCGCGGCCCGTACAGGCTCATACCCTTGACGACGTTGCCGTCCTTGTCGAGATACATGTCCTTGGTCGCGGCGAGCGGCGCGCGCTCGCGGTAGTCGATGAAGTACGGCTTGCCGTCCTTGTAGATCGTCATGAAGCCGCCGCCGCCGATGTTGCCAGCTTCCGGGTACGTGACGGCGAGCGTGAACGCGATGGCGACGGCCGCGTCGATCGCGTTGCCGCCTTCCTTGAAGATCCGCTCCGCGGCATCCGCGCTGTACTTGTCGGCCACCGCGACCGCGGAGCTCGTCAGGACCGCCGGCTGCGGCCCTTTCGCATAGGCAGGCGCGTTCGGCAGGAACCCGATGCCGGCCACCGTCGCGAGCACGACAGCGGATGATTTGAAGCGATTCAGCGTAGTCATTGCATGTCCCCCATGTGGATCTCGTTCAGGCAGGAAAAACACCTGATCCGCTTATAGCCGCTGGCGCGCCGACGGCCATATACCGGTTTCGTAGTATAGGGGGACAAAAAGGGTCGAACACGCGGCGCGCCACGAAAGCGCATCGATTGTGTGCGCACGATCACACTGCGGTGCCGACGCACGCATGCGGATCGGTCGAAATTGCACGCGATGCGCGTCATCGCGCAATGCACAAAACAGAAAGTTGCAAACCTCACTGCATGCGATGCAGCACACGCAAAAAATCTGCGAGCGAACCACCCGCTACGCGAGCCGATCTGAGAAGATAGCGCCCCGCTTTCGCACGGCATCGCTGTTTCGTTCACGCGCCGCTTCACGCTTCTTCGTCTCGCTCCGTATGGCATCACACAATGCGCATCACGCGTCCGGCTTCGCAGCCGGCGTCGCCGCCGCCGTCCTCGTTGCACAAACCGGCGGGACCGGCCCGTGGCACATGGGCCTGCTCGCCGCGTTCGTGGCCGGCATCGCGGGCGGCACCGCGCCCGACTGGCTCGAAGTCGCATGGTGGAGCCGCAAGCGCCGCCTGTGGATCACGCACCGCACCGTCACGCACTGGGGCATCGGCTGGATCGCGCTGCTCGCGCTCGGCTGGCACGGGCTCACCCATCATCCGCATCCGCTGTGGGCCGCGCCGCTGTTCGGCTTCGCGTGCGGCGGCGTGATGCACCTGCTCGCCGACTGGCCGAACCCGCTCGGCGTGCCATGGATCTGGCGGCGTCACTCGCTCAATCTGTGGAATAGCGGACATTGCGACCTGATCGTCGTGGCCGCCGCATGGGGTGGCACGCTGTGGCTCGCGCAGTCGCTGTGGACACGCGCGCCGTTGCTCGAACACTGGCTCGGCTGGCTGCATCGCGTGTAGTCGCGTTTCGGCGCGGGACCGAAGGTGGCCCGTGCATGTCCATCACGTCCGTTGAAAGTACCGCGCGAGACCTCATCTGAAGGGTCGACCCACGTGCCCGGACAGCACGCGATGCCCGGCACGCACGCACGACGTCTGGCACACTGACGATTCGATTTGCGTGCGATTCGTCCGCGCGCTCGCACCCCATTTCAACGCTTCGATGGACGTCACAGCTACCCGCCCTGCCGCCAGTGCGCTCGACGTGTTCCACCCGGCCGTCGCCGCGTGGTTCCGGCGCACGTTCGCCGCACCGACCGGCGCGCAGGCGCTCGCGTGGCCGCACATCAAGGCCGGCCGGTCGACGCTCGTCGCCGCGCCGACCGGCTCGGGCAAGACGCTCACCGCGTTCCTGTGCGCGATCGATGAGTTGGTGCGCGATGCGCTGTCGCACGACGGCACGCTTCCCGACGCGACGCTCGTCGTCTACGTGTCGCCGCTGAAGGCGCTGTCGAACGACATCCATGTGAACCTCGACGCGCCGCTCGCCGGCATCGCCGAATCGCTCGCGCAACTCGGCCTGCCGGTGCCGGCGATCCGCACCGCCGTGCGCACCGGCGACACGACGCAGGCCGAACGCGCGGCGCTGCGCAAGCGTGCGCCGCACATCCTCGTCACGACGCCCGAATCGCTGTACGTGCTGCTGTCGTCCGTATCGGGGCGACAGATGCTGTCGAACGTGCGCTCGGTGATCGTCGACGAAATCCATGCGCTCGCATCGTCCAAGCGCGGCAGCCATCTCGCGCTGTCGCTCGAACGTCTCGACGCGCTGGCCGGCCGCGCGCTGCCGCGCATCGGGCTGTCGGCCACGCAAAAGCCGATCGACGCCGTGGCGCGCTTCCTGGTCGGCGGCCCGACCGACGCGCCGCGCGACTGCACGATCGTCGACACGGGCCACACGCGCGAGCGCGACCTCGCGCTCGAACTGCCGAACGTGCCGCTCGAACCCGTGATGGCGACCGACGTGTGGGACCAGATCTACGACCGGATCGCGGGGCTCGCGGCCGCACATCGCACGACGCTGGTGTTCGTCAACACGCGCCGCACCGCCGAGCGCATGGCGCGCCATCTCGCCGACCGGCTCGGCAAGGAAGCGATCGCCGCGCATCATGGCAGTCTCGCGAAAGAGCACCGCTTCGATGCCGAGCAGCGCCTGAAACGCGGCGAACTGAAGCTGCTCGTCGCGACCGCGTCGCTCGAACTCGGTATCGACATCGGCGACGTCGATCTCGTCTGCCAGGTCGGCTCGCCACGCGGGATCGCGCCGTTCCTGCAGCGCGTCGGCCGCTCGGGACACCAGGTCGGCGGCGTGCCGAAGGGCCGCCTGTTCCCGCTGTCGCGCGACGAACTCGTCGAATGCGCGGCGCTGCTCGATTGCGTGCAACGCGGCGAACTCGATGCATTGCGAATTCCCGAAGCGCCGCTCGACGTGCTCGCGCAGCAGATCGTCGCCGAAGTCGCGTGCGCGGAATGGCAGGAGGACGCGCTGTACGCCAGCTTCACGCGCGCGGCGCCGTATGCACGCCTGACGCGCGAGCGTTTCGACGAAGTGATGAAGATGCTCGCCGAAGGCTTCACGAGCCGCCGCGGTGTGCGCGGCGCGTACCTGCATCGCGACGTGGTTGGCGGCACGGTGCGCGGGCGCCGCAATGCGATGATGACCGCGGCCACCTCGGGCGGCACGATCCCCGACATGGCCGACTACGCCGTGCTGCTCGAACCGCAGGGCATCCAGGTCGGCACCGTCAACGAGGATTTCGCGATCGAGAGCCTGGCCGGCGACGTGTTCCAGCTGGGCAACCAGTCGTACCGGATCATTCGCGTGGAAACGGGCCGCGTGCGCGTCGAGGACGCGCAGGGCCAGTCGCCGAACATCCCGTTCTGGATCGGCGAGGCGCCGGGGCGCAGCGATGAGCTGTCGGCGGCGGTCGGCCGGCTGCGTGCGCGACTCGACGGGCTGTTCGCCGACGGCGACCGGCAAGGCGACACCGGCGGACACAAGCGCGCGGGTGGTAACGCGGCGAGCAAGGCAGCAGCCAAGGCGGGAGCCGTAGCAAGCACCGCCGAAAGCCGACTCGCACCGGCGTTGCGCTGGCTCATCGACGATCTCCGCCTGTCGCCCGACGCCGCGCACCAGATCGCTGATTATCTGGCCCGCACGCGCGCCGCGCTCGGCGCGCTGCCGACGCAGGACACGCTCGTGATGGAGCGTTTCTTCGACGAATCGGGCGGCACGCAACTGGTGATCCATTCACCGTTCGGCAGCCGCATCAACCGCGCATGGGGGCTCGCGCTGCGCAAGCGCTTCTGCCGCAATTTCAATTTCGAGCTGCAGGCCGCCGCGACCGACGACGCGATCATCCTGTCGCTGTCGCTCGCGCACAGCTTCGCGCTCGACGAAGTGTGGCGCTACCTGCGTTCGGCCAGCGCCGAGCACGTGCTGGTCCAGGCGCTGCTCGACGCGCCGATGTTCGGCGTGCGCTGGCGCTGGAACGCGACGACCGCGCTCGCGCTGCCGCGCTTCACGGGCGGCAAGCGCACCGCGCCGCAACTTCAGCGGATGAAGAGCGAGGATCTGCTCGCGACCGTGTTCCCGGATCAGGTCGCGTGCCTCGAGAACATCGTCGGCGAGCGCGAGATTCCACATCATCCGCTCGTCGACCAGACGCTCGACGACTGCCTGCACGACGCGATGGACACCGACGGCTGGCTCGCGCTGCTGCGCCGGATCGAAAGCGGCGCGATCGAGCTCGTCGCGCGCGACTTGCCCGCGCCGTCGCCGCTCGCGGCCGAGATCCTGAACGCGAAACCGTACGCGTTCCTCGACGATGCGCCGCTCGAGGAGCGCCGCACGCAGGCCGTGCAATCGCGCCGCTGGAGCGATCCCGAATCGGCCGACGATCTCGGCGCGCTCGACGCCGACGCGATCGACGCGGTGCGCGACGAAGCATGGCCGCTCGTGCGCGACGCCGACGAAATGCACGACGCGCTGCTCACGCTCGCGTGCGTCGCCGACAGCGAAGCGCAAGCCCACGATGGCTGGCCCGACCGGCTCGCGGAACTCGCCGAACGCCGCCGCGCGACGCAACTCGTCGCGCCGGGCGGCGCCGCGCTGTGGGTGCCGGTCGAACGGCTCGTGTGCGTACGCGCGCTGCATCCCGACGCGCGCACGGCGCCGGCGCTCAAGGTGCCGGCCGCCTGCGCACAGCCGTGGGAAGCGGATGCCGCGCTCGTCGACGTGATCCGCGCGCGGCTCACCGGCTTCGGACCGCTTGCGCTCGACGCGATCGCAACACCGCTCGGCCTGCCGCCTGCGTCGATCGCGACGGCGCTCGCGGCGCTGGAGCGCGAAGGTTATGTGATGCGCGGCCGGTTCACGCCGGGCGCGACGACGGACGAATGGTGCGAACGGCATCTGCTCGCCCGCATTCATCGCTACACGGTGAAGCGGCTGCGTCGCGAGATCGAACCGGTCGAACGCGCCGATTTCATGCGCTTCCTGTTCCACTGGCAACACCTGACGCCCGACACGCGCGGCACCGGCCGCGATGCACTCGCGGCCGTGGTCGAACAGCTCGAAGGCTTCGAGGCCGCGGCAAGCGCGTGGGAAGACGCGCTGCTGCCCGCGCGGCTCACCGACTACATGGCGGGCGGCCTCGACGAGCTGTGCCGCTCGGGCAAGCTCGTGTGGACACGTATCGGCGCGCCGGCGCGCGCGGCCGGCACGCCCGTGAAGACGACACCGATCGTGCTGCTGCCGCGCCGCCATCTCGCCGCCTGGCAAGCGCTGCGCGACCCGGACGCGCAACCGGCACTGTCCGCGCGAGCCACGCAGGTGCGCGACGCACTCGCCGCGCACGGCGCGATGTTCTTCGATGCGCTGCTCGACGACCTGCACATCCTGCCCGTCGAACTCGAACAGGCGCTCGGCGAGCTCGTGTCGGCCGGCCTCGTGAATGCGGACAGCTACGCGGGCCTGCGCGCGCTGCTGAAGCCGGCCGTCAAGCGCAGCGCGACCTATGCGCCGCGCACGCGGCGCGGCGGCGCGCTGATCGGCGGGATGGACGACGCCGGCCGCTGGGCGCTCGTGCAGCGCCACACGCCGCCGGACGATGCACCCGCGCCGAAACGCGGCCCGGCCGCGACCGATCCCGACGCGCTCGAACACATCGCGTGGACGCTGCTGCGCCGCTATGGCGTCGTGTTCTGGCGGCTGCTCGAACGCGAGGCCGACTGGCTGCCGAGCTGGCGCGAACTCGTGCGCGTGCTGCAGCGCCTCGAAGCACGCGGCGAGATTCGCGGCGGGCGCTTCGTCGCCGGGCTCGCGGGCGAGCAGTTCGCGCTGCCCGAGGCGATCCCGATCCTGCGCGAGCTGCGACGGCAACCGGGCGACGGACAGTACGTCTGCGTGACGGGCGCCGACCCGCTGAATCTCGCCGGCACGCTGCTGCCCGGCGACAAGGTGCCGGCGCTGGCCGGCAATCGCGTGCTGTTCCGCGACGGCGTGCCCGTCGCGTCGCTCGTATCGGGGACGTTCCACTACGCACCCGAGCTGTCGCCCGCCGCGCGCGAGGATGCGCGCCTGCGGCTCGCGCGCCACTGCTGACACCGACTGACACGCGGCACCACGCAGACTACTGATCGCCGGGCCGCGCTGCCGTCATCGTTCGGGTAGCATCGAACGATTGACCGCGCGGGCCCCCGCGCCCGAACACAACAACACTTCCGGAGACTGCCGCCAATGCCTTCACATGCCGATTCGCCCACCGCCCATCACGCCGGCTCGCTGACGATTTTCCAGGGCGCCGCGCTGTATATCGGCGCGGTGCTCGGCACTGGCGTGATCGCGTTGCCCGCGCTGGCCGCCGAGGTCGCGGGCCCTGCGTCGCTGCTCGCGTGGGCCGCGCTCGTCGTGCTGTCCGGGCCGCTCGCGGCCACCTTCGCCGCACTCGGTGCGCGTTATCCCGACGCGGGCGGCGTATCGACCTACGCGCGGCGTGCATTCGGACCGAAAGCCGCGGCGATCGTCGGCTGGTGCTTCTACTTCGCGGTGCCGGCCGGCGCGCCGGCTGCCGCGATGTTCGGCGGCGCGTACGTCGCGGCCGTCACGGGCGGCGGGCATACGACGATCATCGTCACGGCCGCCGCGCTGATCGCGACCGTGTCGGCCGCGAATGCATTCGGCGTCACCGTATCGGGCCGCATGCAGCTCGTGTTGTCCGCGCTGCTGGTCACGCTGCTGGTCGCCGCGGTGTTCGCGTCCGCGCCGCATGCGCGCACCGCGAACCTGCATCCGTTCGCGCCGCACGGCTGGCTCGCGGTCGGCCAGGCCGCCGCGCTGCTCGTATGGAGCTTCGCGGGCTGGGAGGCGATCACGCATCTCGCCGCCGAATTCCGCCGGCCCGCGCACGACATGCCGCGCTCGGCCGGCATCGCGGTCGTGGTCGTCGGGTTCCTGTATCTGTCGGTCGCCGCGGCGAGCGTGATGGTGCTCGGGCCGTCCGCGGGCGCATCGGGCGCGCCGCTCGGCGAACTGATCGCGGGCGGCATCGGCGGTCACGCGCAGGTGCTGGCCGCCGCGGCCGCGGTGCTGCTCACGCTCGGCACGATGAACGCGTATTTCGCGGGCGCCGCCAAGCTTGGCGCGGCGCTTGGGCGCGACGGCGCGTTGCCTGCGTGGCTCGCGCAAGGCAGCCAGGTCGGCGGCGTCCCGCGCCGCAGCCTCGGCGTGATCGCCGCGCTCGCGGCCGTCGCGCTGGCCGCGACGATCATCTCGGACGTCGGACCGAAACCGCTCGTGCTCGTCACGTCCGGATGCTTCGTGATGGTGTATGGGCTCGGCGCGGCTGCCGCGCTGAAATTGCTGCCGCGCGGCGGCATCGCTTACCGCTGCGCATGGATTTCGCTGGTCGCGGTCGCCGGGCTGTTCCTGACGACCGGATGGTATTTGCTGTGCCCGCTGCTGCTCGCGGGCGGTGCGCTGCTGTATCTGCAGGTGAGCGGACCGCGCAAATGACACGGCGCAAGTGACACGGCGTGTGCGCATGAGCTGATGCCCGCTCGTGCGCGGCAACGCGCCGGTGAATCGCAAACCGAATCGCAGGTCGAATCACCCGCCAATTCACCGCGCACATCGTGCGGACGGTCGCCGCAAACCAACCGCGCGCCGATTCGTCACGCCGTCAGGCCGACACCAGTTCGAAACTGAGCCGTTTGCCGAGCGCGGTGGCCGCGCTCGCGAGCGTCGCCAGCGTGAGGCTCGTGTCGGTTTCGTCGAGCAGCCGGTTGAGCGCGGCACGGCTGGTTTTCATCCGCGCGGCCATCGCGGTTTTCGTGATGTGCTGTGCCTTCATTTCCTGCCCGATCTGCCACGCGATCACGCGCTTGATCGCGGTGGCGGTGGCCGCTTCGAGATTGCCGTCCTCCTCGAGGAAGGCATCGAAGTCGCTGCCGATATGCGGATTGTTCGTGCTCGTCATGTCGTACTCCAGTGCATGGCGTTGCCGGTTGCCCGACCGTCGAGGACGGTACGTTCCGGCACAACCGGGAAATTCAGATGGCGTGCGTCAGCGCTTTCAGGCGCGCGACGGTGACGTCGAGATCGTCCGACGGCGTGGCCCGCGACTGCTTGAAGAAGCCGTGCAGCAGAACCATCGTGTCGCCGACGACCGTGAACATCACGCGCGCGCTCCGCCCCGGCAGCATCACGCGGATCTCCCACAGACCCTTCGCCATCTTCCGGACCACCGGCATGCCGAGCGGCCAGCCGAGTTGAACGGTCTTGATCTCTTCGCCGATCAACCTTCGCTCCGCTTGCCCCAGCGCGTTGAGCCATTCGCGCACCGGCTCGTTGCCGCGGCCGTGCGGAAGAACCGCACGCCGAGCGTGACCTGAATCTGCTGTCTCGCCATCGTCTTGTCACCAATCGTACCAAAAACGATACGATATGCCAAGCACCGCGAGACCGGCTACTGGCCGGATGGCCGATCCGCCCACACGGAAAGGGAATGAGCCGGGCTTGCCGCCCGGCACGGCGCGTCAACGATCGCGGCGAGCCGGCTTGCGCGCGGTGCGCGGCGTCCGGTCCCGGCGCGTATCGCCGAACCGCGACCGCGCGATGTCGCGCACGGCATCGATCAGCGTCCGCGCGACCGGCGACGGCTGCGCGTCGGTGCGCAGGACGAGCCCGACCGGTTCGTCGGTGCCCGCCGACGGCAGCGGCAGGCGCGCCAGCGCACCGGCCGACAGATCGTATTCGGCCGCATAGAGCGGCACGAACCACACCGCGTCGTTCTCGAGTGCCAGCGCGCGCGCGACCGATACCGACAGCACCTCGATGAACGAATCCAGCGGCGGCACGCCGCATGCGCCGAGCAGTTGCTCGGCCGACTGGCGGATCAGCGTGCCGAACGGAGGCAGCACGACCGGATAACGCGCGAGCTCGGTGGCCGGCGCCGCGCTCGACAGCAGCGGATGCCCGGCGCGCACCACCGCAACGAGCGGCTCGTTGTACAACTGCTCGAACGCGAGCCCGATCATCCGCTCTGGCTCCGACAGCCGCCCGATCGCGCATTCGATCGCGCCGGCCTTCAGCCGCTCGAGCAGATCGGCGTTCGCGGCCGTCGCGATCCGCACGACGATGCGCGGCCAGCGCTCGGCCAGCGCCTTCATCAGCGCCGGCGCGAGCGATGCCGCGACGGTCGGCAGCATGCCGATTTCCAGCGTCGCGGCGGCGGCCCCGCCCTCGCGCGCGAGCAACCCCACGCCCTGCCGCAGCGCCAGCACGCACGCGTTCGCGTGCGGCATGAACAACTGCGCTTCGCGGGTCGGCTGCGCGCCGTGCCGGCCGCGCTCGAACAGCTTCACGCCGAGGATCGCTTCCAGTTCGGCGATCGTCTTCGAGACGGCCGGCTGCGTGATCGACAGGCTTTCCGCCGCCTTCTGCACGCCGCCCAACTGCGCGACCGCGAGAAAGCACTGCAGGTGCCGGAACTTGACGCGGCCGTCGGCGATACGGTTATTCATAACGGGGAGTTATGCGAGTGCGAGTGAAATGCCATTTTGCATAACTTTCCGGATATCCCCAAGCAATCGGTGATGCATCACGCGTCGCGCCGCAGCGCCTGGAAACCGGACGGCTCCCAGATCCGCTTCGCGATCAGCAAGCCCGTCCCGTGCTTCTGCCCGAGCGGCGCGGACGACGACTCCGCATGCAGCGCGGCCGCCTTGCTGCGCAGCCGGCGCAGTTCCAGCTCCAGTTCCGCGGCGGCAGCCTCGGTCAGCATCCCTTGCGAGAACGTCATCGTCTCGCCCGCGCCGTCGAAGCGGCTGTCGAGGAAATCGCCGAGCGCGTGCGCATGGAAATAACGGCGGATCGGCCCGCCCGGCAGCCAGTCGAAATCGCGCGCGACGCGCACGCGTATCCGGTCTCCCGGCAGCAGCGCGACCACGTTCATCCGGTCGAGCATCAGCAGGTACTTCACGCACTCGGCCTTCGTCACGCGATAGGCCGACACGATGTCCTGCACGGTCCAGTAGTTGATTGCGCACACGGCGACGAGCAGCAGTTTTTCGTCCGACACGAGCAGCGCCTCCTGCTGCTCGGTCAGCACGTGCAGCCTCGGCGCCGACGCCGACGCCTCCTGCACGAGCTCGGCCAGCGTATAACCGAGCAACTGCGCGATCTCCGCGACGCGCTCCAGCGTAAAGCGGCCGCTCGCGAACAGCCGCTTCACGCTGGTCTCGGATACGTCGAGTGCGCGCGCAACGTCGCGGTAGGTCATTCCCTGCGCCTTCAACTGGCGCTTCAGCGTTTCGATGAGTTGGGCGGTTTCGGTCATTTTGGTATCGAAAAACGATGCTCGAGGTCAGATATTAGGCTACCTGCGCATGCGGATGAACACTTTTGGATACTTGTCTGCATAATCCGCTCCGTCCTGTCACTCAACGACGGAGCCGAAATGGCCACCCGAACCGAAACCGCCGCCTACGAAACGCAGCACACCGCACCGCGCGATGCACGCGATACGGATCGCACCATGCCGCTCGCCACCGTCCGCACGCTGGCCGCCGGCGCGCATGTCGGGGATCTCGTGTTCATCCGCGTGCCGGCCGGTACGCCGCGCGATGCTGCCGGCGCGACGGGCGCGTGGACCAACCGCTTCGGGATCGTCGTCGACACGTCGGGCGACGAACCCGTGATCGCCGAGCCCGCATTGGCGTGGACGAAACTCACGCCGCTGTCGCGCTTCGTCGCCCGGACCGACGGCGGACGCATCGCGCTGGCGCGCCGCGTCGCGGCATCGACTACCGACGCGCAGCGCCGGGCCCATGCGACGGCCGAACAGCGGATCGACGCGCTGCTCGGCAGCCGCTTCAACCTGCGGGCGCGGCGCGGGTTCTGCGCGCAGTACGTGAGCGACGTGATCGGTGCCGACCGGGCCGCGACGCCGGCCGCCCTGCTGCGCAGCGGCATGCTGTCGCTCGAATTCGACGGGATCGTGTTCGATCCCGGCCACCCATAACGACGGGCACGCTCGGGGAGACCGCATAACAACAACAAGAACGAAAGACAAAAAAGCAGCGACGGGCTGGCTGGAGGGCCGTGCACGGGGTCGTCACCGACGACGCGAAGCCCGATCGCTTTTTTCCGCCGGACAGGGCATCCCGTCCGGCGGAATTTTCATTGGTGCATGGCCCGGTTGGTCGCACGGCGCCGGCTTCGTTGCGACCGCAACCACCTGCGCGATGCGCATCGCACCCAAGATTGCGATCGCATGCACGCCGCGATGAAATCGTCGACCTTATCGTAATAAAATCGAACGCGGCGCCGTCTGTCCGGCGCCGCGACTTTTTTCCGATCGAGGTCTGCGTATGTTCAAGGTCCTGGTGGTGGACGACCACCCGGTGATGGTCATGGCGATCACGATGGTGCTTGAGCAGGATCCGATGATCAAGGTCATCGGATCGTCGGGCGACGGCAACGATGCGCTCGCGCTCTATCGCCGTCATCGCGACGAGCTCGACCTGCTGATCGTCGATATCGAACTGGCCGGCCTCAACGGGCTCGACCTGATCGAGAGGATTCGTACGTCGGATCGCGATGTGCGGATTCTCGTGATGTCGTCGCAGCCCGGCGAACTGGTCGCGGCGCGCTGCCGGGCGCTCGGTGCGAATGGCTATGTCGAGAAATCGAATGACGCATCGCACATCCTGAACGGTGCCAAGGCCGTGCTGTCGGGATTCAGCTGCTTTCCCGAAGCCATCGCCAATACCGCACCGGGCGACGCCGCCGGTTCGCCGCTCGCACGACTCAGCGAGCGGGAACAGGTGATCTTCCGGTATCTCGCGAAAGGTTGCAGCAACAAGGAAATCGCCGAAATCCTGTCGTTGAGCGGCAAGACCGTCAGTACGCACAAGACCAACATCCTCGGCAAGCTCGGCGTCAAAAGCGTCGTCGACCTGGCGGCGCTCGCCCGGTCCCATCGACTGATCTGACCGATGCGCGTGCTCCGGACCAGTTGGCCCAGACTGCTCACCTGCGTCGCGTCGTTCGTCTGCGCGGTCGGTATCGCGTCGGCGCAGACCGAGTTGAAGCTCGTCGCGCACGACACCAACGCGCACACCCCCATGCCGCTGTCGACCACGGCGCGCGCGTGGCTCGCAGACCATCACGACGCGATTCGCGTCGGCACGGTGCCCGGCGCACTCGGCCCGCTCGACCTCGTCGACGCGAACGGCGGTTACGTCGGCATTTCCGCCGAGTATCTGGGCGCGCTCGCGGACAGCCTGCCCGCCCGCGTGTCGGTGATCGCGTTTCCCGACCGCGCGTCGCTCGATGCCGCACTGGCCGACGGGCAAGTCGATCTCGCGACGACTGCCCGGCGCAACCCTGCCGATCGCACGCGCATGACCAGCGCGCCTTATTTCGCCAACAAGCTGGTCCTGGCCACACGGATCGATCATCCGGCCTTTGCGATCCGCGAACACGCCGGCCCTGCCGCGATCGCGTACGTCTCGGGGGACGGCGACCCCGACGAATTGCGGCGCGCGTATCCGTCGATGACGCCGCGCGCCTACCCGACGCTCGAGCGTGCGCTCGCGGCCGTTGCATTCGGCGAGGCCGACGTATGCATCGGCAACGCAACGGCGCTCAACTACCTGATCGAGCGGCAGCAGTTGCAGAACGTCGCGATCACGCGCGATGCGTTGCTCGACGGCGACGATTTCCGGTTCGCGGCCCTCCCGCGCAATGCGCCGCTCGTGCAGATGATCGATGCGGCGCTGGCGACGATTTCCGCCACCGACCGCGCCGCGATTCGCACGCGCTGGGAAGGCCTCGGCACACACTATGCGCTCGGCACACGCTTTGTGCCGTCGCAGCGCGAGCGCGACTGGATCGCGGCGCACCATGACGTGCGGTTCGCGGCGCCCGCCGATGTCCCGCCGTTCGCGGTGGCAACCGGTTCGGACACGGTCGCCGGTTTCGCCGCTGACCTGCTCGACCTGATCGGCGCGCGTGCCGGATTCGATCCGGTGCGCGTGCCGATCGCGCCGGGCGCCGCCGTGCCGACGGACATTCCGGCGATGATGGTCGACGAGGCCGGCCACGCGCCCGCCGGCTGGACGACCACCACGCCGTACGCATCGACGCCGGCCGTGATCGTCGCACGCGCCGGCCAGACCTTCGGCGATCTCGCGTCGCTGCGCGGCCGCCGCATTGTGGTCGCGCCCGGATCGGGCGGCCTTTTCGCTACGCTGTCGGCAGACGGCGTCAACGTCGAACGCGCCGACGACGCATGGGCCGCCGCCGAGCGGGTCGAACGCGGCAAGGCCGATGCGTTCGTCACCAACATCGTGACGGCGAGCTACGTGATCGACCAGCGCTTCCAGACGCGCCTCGCGATCGTCGGCCGGGCCGGCGACGCACCCGTGCAGCTCGCGTTCGCGGTGCGCGCCCAGGATGCGCCGCTCGCGACGCTGCTGGACCGCGGGCTGGCGTCGATTCCCGCGCCGCGCATGGACGCGTTGCGCGAGCAATGGCGAGCCGACGTCCGGATCCCGTCGCGCTGGGACCGGCGCAGGCCCGAGGTGCTCGCATTCGTCGCGGGTATCGCCGTGCTCGCGATCCTGTTCCTGGTCTGGAACCACCGGCTGCGCCGACAGATCGCACGACGCAAGCGCGCGGAAGCGCAGCTCGAAACGGCCAAGCTGGCAGCGGAAGACGCCAACCGCGCGAAATCGACGTTCCTCGCGACCATGAGCCATGAAATCCGCACGCCGATGAATGCCGTGCTGGGTGTGCTCGAACTGCTCGGCGAAACCGACGAGCCGGCCGAGCGCCGGCAGGTGTCGCTCGACGCCGCGCAGGAAGCGGCGCGCAGCCTGCTCGCATTGATCGACGACATCCTCGACCTGTCCCGGATCGAGTCGGGCAAGCTCGAACTGCACGCCGAGCCGACCGATTGCGCGGCGCTGATCCGGGGTGTCGCCGCGATCTTCGCGGGGGTTGCGCGTCAGCGTCAGGTCGGCTTTCGCGTCGACATCGACGGTGGCGACGCAGGCGGCGTGCTGATCGATCCGGTTCGCTTCCGCCAGATTCTCAGCAACCTGCTGTCAAACGCGGTGAAATTCACGCAGGAAGGCGAAGTCGCGCTGAGCGCCCGCCTGTCGCGGGACGGCGACACCGTCGGCATCGACGTCGACGTGACCGACACCGGGATCGGCATCACGCCCGACCAGCAGGCGCGCCTGTTCGAACCGTTCAGCCAGGCCGCCGCCGATATCGGCCCGCGCTACGGCGGCAGCGGGCTCGGCCTGTCGATCTGCCGCCGGCTCGCCGACCTGATGGGCGGCGAACTGTCGCTGACGAGTACGCCCGGCGTCGGCACCGCCGTTCGCTTCACGCTGCGCGCCCATGCCGCCGCCATCCCCGCGTCAACGCACTCGCCTCGCGCATCGTCCGACGCGCTGCGGCAGCGTTTCGCCGGGCGCACGGCGCTGATCGTCGACGACCATCCCGCGAATCGCTTCATCCTCGAACGGCAATTGACCCATCTCGGGTTCCGGGTCGCCTGCGCCGCCGACGGATCGTCCGCGTTGTCGCAATGGAAGCAGGATCGCCCCGACGTCGTCGTCACGGATTGCTACATGCCGGGCATGACGGGCTACGCGCTCGCGCGTGCCATTCGCGACGACGAAGCGCATGGGCACGGCACGCCGGTCGCGATCATCGGTTGCACCGCCGACATTCAGCCGGGGCTCGTCGATCGAGCGCGGGCGGCCGGCATGGACGACTGCGTCCGCAAGCCGCTCGGCTTGCGCGACCTCGCCGAACACCTCGAGCGTCTGTTGGGCGTGACCTGTACCGCTCCGCTCCAGGCAGCCGACATCCCGGTGCGGGACGCGACCGCCGAAATCCTGCTCGACGCCGCCGCCATCGAACGCATCACCGCCGGCGACGTCGATGCGGAACGGCAACTGCTGACGAAAATCGCCGAAGCGAATCGCGATGACGGCCTGCGGCTCTCTGCCGCCGCCGCGTCGAACAACCGGTCCTCATTCCGCGCGATCCTGCATCGCCTGTGCGGCCCGCTGACGCTGATCGGTGCGCACTCGGCCGAGCACACGTGCCGGCTCGCCGAGCAACGCGCACTCGACGAAGGCTCACCGCTGTCCGAACTCGAGCCCGCCGTCCAAGCAGCCTTGGCACGGCTCGGCGACGCGATCGACGCCCGGATCGAGCAACACGCGCGGCCGCAGGCAGACAGCGACGCGTAACCGGTCGCGCATCGCGCGGCCACGTCACATGCGCAGTGTGTCGCGGATCATCATCAGGGCCGTCTCCGATGCGGGAGACAACGTTCGATCGGCCAGATACGCGAGCCCGAATTCGAGCCCCATCTCCGGACTGTCGACCGGACGCAGCGGGACGAGCGTGCCGTCCGCATCCGGCGTCACCGTCGCAGCAGTGGCGAACATGATCGCGTCGGTGCGCCGCACCACGCCTTTCAGGACCGACACGTCGTTGCATTCGGACTGCAGGCGGAATTCCTCGTGCGGACGCAGCTTCAGCACACGCCTCACGGCCGCCAGCAGATAAGGCGGCACCGGCACCGACACGATCGGATAGTCGCGCAGATCGGTCATCACGATCCGGTCGCGCGCCAGCAGCGGATGCGTCTCCCGCACATACAGCGATGCTTGCTGGCGCGGCAGAAGATGAATCGAGAGCCTCGAATTCGCGAGCAGCCCGCGCTGGTCGGTCACGATCAGGTCGAGTTTTTCGTCGAGCAAGCCGCCGAGCAGCGCCGCGCCGTCGGATACATGCACCCGCACGCTGATGCGCGGGTAACGCTTCGCGAATTCGACGAGGAGATCCGGCAACAGGATTTCGGCGACGTAGGGGCCCAGCCCGATCGAGAGATCGCCGATCTCGTTCGCCTTCAGCAGCTCGACGTCGCGCTCGAGGCGGCGGGCCTCGAACAGCACACGCTTCGCACGGTCGACGACCATCACGCCGGCAGCCGTGGCCGTCACGCCGCGCGCCGCGCGATCGAACAGCCTGACACCCAGTTCGTCCTCTAGCGACTGGATGCTCCGGCTGAGCGCCGGCTGGCTGAGATGCACACGCGCGGCGGCCTTCGCGAAACTGCCCTCCTCGCTGAGCGCAACCAGATGATTCAAACGCCGTGGATTGAGATCGTGCATGTCCAGTGGGCCTGTATTTGTTGTTTGTTCGATCGGTTCTTATGTGCGCCGATCCTCTCAGAACACCATCCGGCTGGCAAGCCGCGGCACTCTAATTCCCGGAATTGGCCAGGGTTACATCGGCCGGTCACGATATCGCTCAACCGTTTCGCATTGCAGCAATACGCGCCTTCATTCCGCAATGGTTGCGCCCGCAACCGCTCGGCAGGCCGTTCGGCCCCGCGCATCGCGCAGGGCCGTTTCGCCGTGTCGCGAACCGACACCACGGCGATCAGCCGCGCATGAAGCGTCCGCGTGCCGCGAGCCCGTGAAACGCGCCGCGCTCGATCCTGCCGTAGGATTCGGCCCCATGTGCGAGCGTCGGATGATTGGCGGCCACCGTCATCGCGCGGCCGCTCACGCGCCCCGACTCGCCACGCCCGACCGCGTGCGATGTCATCCCTTCGTCGGCGCGACCGCGCTGCGCAACCGGGCGCGTGTCGTGCATGCCCTGGACCCGCTGCATCGCGCTGCCGGAAACCGGTTCGCCCGTGCGGGCGCCGAGCACCTGCTGCGCCCGCGCACGGGCCGAATCGTTCGGCGCGAAGCCGGTCCGGCGCGCGGGATCCACCGGCCCCGGGCCGCCCGGGTGCGCGAGGCCACGCGACCAGCCGCCGCGATCGATGCCCGCGCTGCGGATCGAGTCGTGTCGCCATGTCGTCGAGCCGTGCGCGGTGATCGGGTGATTCACGTTGATATGGTTGTAGTGGTTCACGTTGATGTTGACGTTGTGGTTGTTCCAGTCGCAATTGCCCCACAACGCATCGGTTACCGCGATGCCGATGCCGAAACCGACGCCTGCGGCCACGCCGGACGCGAACGCATACCCCGGAGGCGGCGGCAGATAGACGGGCGGCATGGCCGGATAGGCCCAGACGCCGTACACCACCGTCGGATCGTAAGTCGGCACGTAGACCACCTGCGGGTTGGTCGGCTTGATCACGATCGTTTCCGTGGGACCGGTTTGCTGGACCACGACCGTCTGTTGCGCCGTCGTACTCAGGTGACCGGCGGCCCGCGCACTGGCGCGCAGGCGCTGCACCGAATCCATCACGCCGTTCGGATCCGCAAGGAACGCGCTGCCGAGCTGATGCACCCAGTCGGGCTTGCCGCCCATCATCGCGAGCACCGACGGCACGGCCATCAGCGACTGGACGCTCGGATCCCACGGCTGCGACGCGACCGCCTTCACCGCGTCGTCGCCGCCCTTCGTCGGATGCGCATTCAGCCAGTGGGCCGCCTGCACGACTTCGGACGGATAGGTCGACGCCATCAGGATCTGCGACAGCAGCGCATCGGGATACAGCGCGATCGGTGCCGTCACCGAATCGAGTTGCTGGCGGGACCAGCTTGCGGACGTTGCGGTGGCGGTCGTCGTGGCGGCCACGGCAGACGGCGCGGCGGCAAGCATCGCGGTGCCGCCGACGATCCCGATCATGCAGGCCGAGATCACGTTGCGGGCAATGCGCTTCATGTGTCGGGTATTCATCTCTTTCTCCTTTGCCGCGAGTCGGGCAATGTCACGGCACCGGTGTGCCGCGGAAACAGGACGCAGGACGAACGATCGCGCAACGCAAGCGCGTGCCGTCGGGCGACGCGGGCCGCGATTCAGTCCTGCTGCGAATCGGAACGGGATCGGGAGATCGTCGTCACGAGACGACGTCCGCTCGGGCCGACGCGTACGACACGGCCCGCAGGGCACGCGCGTCGTCAGGAACGGAAACGGAAAGGCGGGGTTGCGTCATCGTGCGTATCGCACCGGACTTCGGCGCTGGCTCCATCGGTTGGGATGGATTCATTCTGGCGGACCGGCGGAGTCGCAGCGCTCGGAAAATTCCGAGACCGGGCCGGAATCGCCTGAATCCGGCCCAAACGACGCGCCCGCGAAAGCGTTACGCCGCGTCGCCGGGCGTCGAGCGGTTGCGCGCGGGATCGGTCGATGCCGGCGCCCGGTACCAGTCCGCTTGCGGCACGACGACGGACTGGTCCGGCTGCGCGCGGAAATGCGGCGACATGATCTGCACGCCGTGCTCGTTGAACACGTCGACGATATGCGCGTGCAGGTCCGACTGCACGCGCGGATGCAGTTCCGGCCGATCGAGCGGCGCGACCAGCGAGTATTCGATGTAGTAGTCGGACAGGCTCGTCTGCAGCACCAGCGGCTCCGGCTCGGCGGGCACGTGCGGCGTGCGGCGCGCGGCTTCCTCGAGCATCGCGCGCACCTGCCGCCACGGCGCGTCGTAGCCGATCGTGACCGACGCGGACACACTGGCCTTGCGCCCCGACAGGCGCGTCGTGTAATTGACGACGACCGAGTTCACGACGACGGCATTCGGAATCGTCACTTCCTCGTTGCGCACGGTCGCGATCTTCACCGACAGCGCGTCGATCGCCAGCACGACACCGGTGGTATCGCCGATCTTCACGAAATCGCCCTTGCGCAGCGCACGCGCATAGACGACCACGATCCCGCCCATCAATTGCGTGACGACCCCCGACGAACCGAGCGTGACCATGAAACCGAGCAACACGCTCAAGCCCTTGAATACTTCGCTCTGCGAACCGGGGATATACGGATACGCGAACGTGATGCCCAGCACCCAGATGCCGATCGACACGAGCCGGCGCGTCGCGCCGATCGTCTCCTGATGCACGCCCGGCACGGCCAGCCCGCCGCCCTGGATCGCACGGAACAGGTTCGCGACGAAGCTCTGCACCGCGCGCGTGAGCAGGAAGATCACGATGACGGTCACGATGCCCGGCACCGCGTCGACGACGGCCATGCCGATCCGGCCGGCCAGGTCGAGCAGGAACGCGCTCAGCCGCGCGCCTTCCTGTTCCGTCGCCGGAAAGCGGTCGAGCACGAAGATCAGCCACGCATACACCGCGAGCCCGATCAGGAACGCGGCGATGAGCTGGACGAGCTGCCGCACGAGCTGGACCGCCGAGCCGGACCAGTCGAAGCGCGTTGAGGTCCGGCGCAGCAGGCCGTCCTCGAGCGTGCGCTGCAATCGCACCTGCAGCAGCGTGCGCATTTTCAGCACGACCCATACGATGGCAGCCAGCACGAACGTCGCGGCAATGCTGAACAGCACGCCGCGCAGCAGGTTAGGCCAATGCAGCGTCGCGCGCCGGGCCGCGAGTGCCGCGGCGAGATTCTCGCGCGTTGCCGCGACGAGCTGCTCCGTCGTTTCGGACGACGCCGCATCGGCGTCGTCGCGCGTGACGACGAACAGGAGGTGGTTGCCGAGCCGGAACACCGTGCCTGTCACACCTCCGAGGGCCGCGTCCGCCGTCTCGACCGGCAGGGTGAGCGCCGCCTCGGGCAAGGTATCGAGCATGGCGCGCGCCCGTGCGGCACGCGCCTGCGGCGGCGCGCCGGCCACGTCGCCGCGAAACACGACGACCGTATGCCCGGAAAAGCGCAATTCGGCAGGCTCCGGCGCGGTGGCGCCGGCCGGGCCGGATACGGCGGCAGCCATGCCCGGCAGCGCAAACGCAACGGCGATGACGGCGCCGACGATCCGCACACAGGCCGCAAGCCATGCGGGCGCCGTCGCCGGGCGCCCACGCAGTCCCTTCAGGTTCAACATGCGTTCAATCCATGCGCCCGGCGGGCGCCCAAAAAACGATTGCCACCGCGCGCCTGGCCACGCACCTTCATGCCGCACATGGCGATCAGACGGCACCCTGTGGATGCGGCACGGCCGGCGCGGGCGCCGCGACCGACGGCTCGCCGGCACTGCGCACGTCGTCCGGCAGCGCGCCCCACCCGCCGCCCAGCGCCTTGTACAGTGTCACATAGCCGTTCAGCAAGTCAACGCGCCCCTGCACCGCGGCGAGTTGCGCGCTGAACAGTTTCTCCTGCGCGGTCGTCACCTCCAGGTAGCTCGAGTAGCCGCTTTCGTACCGCGCACTCGACTGCTTCGAATAAACCGTCAGCGCGTCCTGCTGGTTGTCGAGGCTCGCGAGCCGCGACTCGGCCTCGCGCGTCGTCGCATAAGCCGTGTCGACTTCCGCGAGCGCCGACAACACGGCACCCTGATAGGCGAGCCGCGCCTGTTCGCTTTGCGAGCGCGCCGCACGCACCTGCCCCTGGATCGCACCGCCCTCGAAGATCGGCTGCGCGACGCCGGCCGACAGCCCCCAGATGCGCGACGCGCCGTGCCAGAGCCCGCCCATCGTGCCGGCTGCCTGCCCGATGAACGCGCCGATATCGAGCGACGGCAGGTAGAGCGCCTCGGCGGCGCCGACCAGCGCGTTGGCCGCGACCGCCGTCTGCTCGGCCTGCAGCAGGTCCGGCCGGCGGTTCACCAGCGCGACCGGCGTATCCGCGCCGAGCGGCGGCGGCGTCAGCGCGCCGATCGGCTGGCCGCGCGCGATCGGGCCCGGCGCTCGGCCGAGCAGCACCGACAGCGCGTTCTCCGTCTGCGCGATGCTCGCGCGCAGCGGCGGAATGGCGGCCTGCGTCGAATAGTAGTCGTCCTGTGCCTGGCTGAGCTCCACCTCCGAGATCACGCCGTGCGCGTAGCGCAGCTTGAAGATGTCGAGCGCGTGCGCGCGTGAATCGAGCGTCTGCTGCGCGATCGCGAGCTGTGCGTCGAGCCCGCGCAAGTTCAGGTATCCCTGTGCGACCGACGCAGCGAGCGACAAGGCCACGCCGCGCCGCGCATACTCGGCCGCCCACAGGTCCGCGCGGGCTGCCTCGGTCTGACGGCGGATCTTGCCCCACAGATCGATTTCCCAGCTCACGCTGCCGCGCAACTGGAACTGGTTGCCCGGCTCGTCGAAACCCGCGAGCGGCGTGCCGGCGAACACCGAGCGCCGTTCACGGCTCGCACCGAACGATGCGCCGAGCTGCGGAAACAGTCCGGCGCGCGCCGCTTCGAGCTGGCCGCGATATTGTTCGAGCCGCGCCACGGCGACGCGCGCGTCGTAGTTGTTGCGCACGGCCTCGTCGACGAGCGACGCAAGCACCGGATCGCCGAACGCACGCCACCACGCGATGTCGGGATCGACCTGCATCGACGGTGCGGGCGCATTGCGGTATGCGTCCGGTGCGGCGGTCGGCGCACGCGCGTAATCGGGGCCGATCGCGCAACCGGCGAACGACAGGCATCCCGCCAGCGCCAACGTCAGGTAACGGGCCTTCATCGCGCGTCTCCTTCGCCGTGCTGCGCACCGGACAGCGTCGCGCCCGGCGGAACCGAGCCGCCCGCGTCCGCATCCGGCGCCCGCGGCCCGCGCGACAGACGCTCGGCCAACAGCGAAATCAGGTTGAAGAACAGCGGCACGAACAGCAGCGCGAGCGACGTCGCCGCGATCATCCCGCCGATGATGCCGGTGCCGATCGAATGACGCGCATTCGCGCCCGCACCGAACGCGATCGCGAGCGGAATCGCGCCGAGGATGAACGCCAGCGACGTCATCACGATCGGGCGCAGCCGCAGCCGCGCCGCTTCGATCGCCGCTTCGAGCGCGCTCAGCCCTTCCTTGCGCTTTTCCACCGCGAATTCGACGATCAGGATCGCGTTCTTCGCGGCGAGCCCCACCAGCGTGACGAGGCCGATCTGGAAATACACGTCGTTTTCGAGCCCACGCAACCAGATCGCCACCAGCGCGCCGAAGATGCCGAACGGTACGGCGGTCAGGATCGACAGCGGCAGCGTCCACGATTCGTACTGTGCGGCCAGGATCAGGAACACCATCACGATGCCGAACGCGAACACGGCGACCGTCGTGTTCCCGGCCTTCTGCTCCTGGAACGCCTCGCCGCTCCATGCGAATGCATAACCGGGCGGCAACGTCGCGCGCGCGACCTCCTCCATCGCGGCGATCGCCTGCCCTGAGCTGTAGCCATCCGCCGCGTCGCCGGTAATCTTCGCCGCCGGAAAGCCGTTGAAGCGCGTCTGGAGATCGGGGCCGCTGATGTAGGACGCCTTCACGAGCCCGGCGATCGGCACCATCTTGTTGTCGCCCTGGCGCACGTAAAGGTTCTGCAGGTCCTGCACGCGATCGCGATACTGCGGCTCCGCCTGCAGGATCACCTGCCACACCCGGCTGTCGAGCGTGTACTGGCTCACGTAGGCTGAGCCGAACAACGTCTGCAGCGTTCCATACACCTGCGAGATCGGCACGCCGAGCGCGGCGGCCTTGTCGTTGTCGGCCTCCACGCGCAGCTGGCGCGACGACGACTTGATCGTCGTCATCAGCTTCGCGAGTTCCGGACGCTTCGACGCGGCCGCGATGAGCGCGCGCGTCGTCGCCTCGAGCTGCGCGGCCGTCCCGTCGCTGCGGTTCTGCACCCAGAACTCGAACCCGCCCTGCGTACCGAGCCCCGGAATCGACGGCGGCGCGACCGGCACGACGACGGCCTCCTGGATCTCGCGCAGTTGCGGCACGAGCGAGCGCATCACGCCGAGGATCGACAGTTCGAGGCTGCCCGAACGCTCCTTGAAGTCCTTCAGCGCGATGAACACGGTGCCGGCATTGGTCTTGTACTGCCCGTCAACGAAGCTGTAGCCCGACAGCGCGGACGCATCCGCGACGGCCGGATGCTTGCGGAACAGCGCCGCGACCTGCTCGGTGGTCTGCTGCGAACGATCGAGGCTGGCCGAATCGGGCATGAAGATCGCCGCGAGCGCGTAACCCTGGTCTTCGTTCGGCACGAAGCTGCTCGGTATGTGCGCGAACAGCCCCCACACGGCCACCAGCATCGCGCCGCACAGCACGACCGACAGCAGCGCACGCCGCATCACCGCGCGGACCATCGCCGTATAGCCGGCTGTCAGGCGCTCGAAGCGCGTGTTGAACCAGGTGAAGATGCGCCACGGCTTGCCGTGCGTCGGTTTCAGGATCATCGCGGCCATCGCGGGCGACAGCGTCAGCGCGACGAACCCCGAGATCACGACCGACACGACGAGCGTCAGCGCGAACTGCTTGTAGAGCATCCCCGTCGTGCCGCTGACGAACGCGACCGGGATGAACACCGCGGACAGCACGAGCACGATCGCGATGACGGGCCCCGTCACTTCCTCCATCGCCCGCAGCGTCGCATCACGCGGCGACAGGTTGAACTCGTGCATGTTGCGTTCGACGTTCTCGACGACGACGATCGCATCGTCGACGACGATGCCGATCGCGAGCACCAGCGCGAACAGCGTCAGCAGGTTGATCGAGAAGCCAAGCGCGAGCAGCCCCGCGAACGTGCCGATCACCGAGACGAACACCGCGATCACCGGAATCACGGTCGTGCGCCAGCTCTGCAGGAACACGAACACGACGGCGACGACGAGCACGATCGCCTCGACGAGCGTTTTCACGACTTCGTCGATCGACGCCCGCACGAACTCGGTCGTATCGAGCGAAACCTTGGTCGCGATGCCTTGCGGCAGCGTCGCGTGCATCTTCTCCAGCGTGTCGCGCACGCCCTTCGAGACCTGCAGCGCGTTCGAACCCGGCTGCTGGTACACCGCGATGATGGTCGCGGGCTTGCCGTCGAGCGACGAGCGCAGCGCGTAGCTGTTGAGCCCGACCTCCGCGTGGCCGATGTCGCGCACGCGCACCGCGGCCGCGTTCTGGCTCGCCGCGCGCACGATGATGTTGTCGAAGTCCGCCGGCTTCGCGAGGCGTCCGGGCGTCACGATCGGAAAGCTCAGCACCGTGCCTTTCGGGCTCGGCGCCTGCCCGATGCTGCCCGCACCGTATTGCTGGTTGTAGCTCGCGACCGCGTTCTGCACGTCGGTCGCCGTGATGCCGAGCGCGGCCATCCGGTCGGGCTTCAGCCAGATCCGCATCGCGAGATCCGCGTCACCCATGATCTGCGCCTGGTTCGCGCCCGGCACGCGCTTGATCGCGTCGAGCACGTACAGGTTCGCGTAGTTGCCGACGTACTGCTGGTCGTAGCGTCCATCCGGCGAATAGACCGCGATCAGCATCAGGAAGCTCGACGAGCGCTTCTGCACGTTGACGCCGTTCTGCTGCACGGCGGTCGGCAACTGCGCGAGCGCGAGACTCACGCGGTTCTGCACCTGGACCTGCGCGATGTCCGGATCGGTGCCCGTATCGAAATATACGTTCAGCGACATCTGCCCGGTGGGCGAACTGGTCGACTGCATGTAGATCATGTTGTCGACGCCGTTGACCTGCGTCTCGATCGGCGCGGCGACCGTTTCGGCGACCGTCTGCGAATCGGCGCCCGGATAGGTCGCCGTGACGGTGACCTGCGGCGGCGTCAGCTCCGGATACTGCGCGATCGGAAGATTGAACATCGCGACGAGGCCACCGATCACGATGACGAGCGACAGGACGACCGCGAACACCGGCCGCTTCACGCAAAACGCGGATAGCATGGGCGGTCTCCTCAGCGGTTCGCAAGCGTGGCCGACGGCGCCGATGCGGCGGCCGCGGCGGCGGTGCCGGATGCCGGCGCGTCGGCCGCATCCGCCGGCAGCTGACGCGACACCGCGACGGGCGCACCCGCACTCAGCTTGAGCGCGCCGTCGACGACGACGTTCTCTCCGTTCTGCAGGCCCTCGCTGATCAACCAGCGATCGCCGACCGTCTCGCCGACGGTCACCGGGCGCTGCTCGGCCTTGAAGGTCGCCTGGCCTGCCCCGCCCTTGTCGGCCGACTCGACCACGTACACGAAATCGCCCTTCGGGCCGTGCATCACCGCGCGCTGCGGCACGGTAATCGCCGCCGGGAACGTCGCACCCAGCACGCGCGCGCGGACGAACTGCCCGGGCCTGAGCACGGCCTTCGCATTCGGCATCTCCGCACGTACGAGGAACGTGCCGGTCTGCTGGCTATAGGTCGAATCGGCGAACGTGATGCGGCCGCGCTCCGGATAGACGGAGCCGTCGCTCAACGTGATCTCGACTTCGTAGCGGCCGTCCTGCGGCGCGACCAGGCGCCCTTCCTTGCGCGCGTTTTGCAGTTGCAGCATCTGGTTTTCCGACACGCTGAAATTCACGCGCATCGGCGACAGCGCCGACACGCTCGTGAGCTGGCTGTTCTGCGCATTGACGTACGCGCCTTCCATCTGCGAAGCGAAACTGGAGACGCCGTTGATCGGCGAACGAACGTACGTGTAGGACAGGTCGAGCTGCTTCGCCGCGAGGTTCGCGCGCGCCGCATCGACCGCGGCTGCCGCTTCATGCTCGCTCGCGACGGCGTCGTCGAGATCCTTCTTGCTGAGTGCGTTCTGCGCGGCAAGCGGCTGCACGCGCGCGAGATTGGCCCGCGCGCGCCCGAGCCGCGCCGTCTGCTGCGCAAGCTCCGCCTTGGCCGCATCGACCTGGACCTGGAATGGCTGGTGGTCGATCTCGAACAGCAGTTGCCCGGCCTTCACGTCCGAGCCTTCCACGTAGTTGCGCTTGACGAGGAAGCCCGACACTCGCGAGCGGATTTCAACCTCGTGATCGCTTTGCGTCTGGCCGACGAACTCCATCGTCGCGGGCGCCGCCTGCGCGCCGACGCGCTGCGCCGTCACCTGGGCCGGACCCGAGGCGGGCGGCACGCCGCCCGGCTTGCAGCCGTATAGCGCCGCGAGCGTCGCGGTCAGCGCGATCGCGCCACGCGCGGCGACGCCGACGGATGTCTGGGAATCGCGCTTCGACGCCAGGCCCGGTTTTCTCATGGTCAGTCCTCGTAGATCTGCACAGTCGGGAAATCGCCGTCGCCCGCCGTGCGGCCGGCGGCCGGCGCGGAGCAGAACGACTCCACGCCGATTCGCGGCTCGAATAACGCGCGCACGAAGAACGGACAATGCCTTTTACCTGTTCTATGAATACGAATTCCAGGAAACGTCATTAAGTCGAAAATATAAATAGACCTGGCAATTACCAGCCGACATCGATTCCATTGAAATTCGACGGATGATTCTGCCCCAGAAAAACAGGCCTTACAAATGCATACAATGCATTGGACATCGCGTGATCGAAAACGCATCATCATCGCCTGTCAGCCCGGCCGGCCGGATCGGATCCTTTGTGCATAGGCTTCTCCGGGATGACCGAACGACGATCGGACAATCGAACGCCCTGCCCGCAGCGATGCATGAATGGCATTGCCGGCACCGGTCGCAAATAGGCGTTTCAATTCCGCCGATTATCGTGAATCCGGGCCTCGCATCCATGGCTCACCATTTCAAACGATATTTCCGGAGTATTTTCGAGAACTTTTTTCCGATGCACGGAGCGTTTTCGGTAAATATTGAAGCAGTTTTCCGGACAATTATTGATAACGAGGGAAATGAGATGAAAATGTCCGTCATCGCGGCAACGTTGCTGGCCTCCGCGCTGAGCCTGAACGCCCATGCGCAAGATGCTCAAGACACGCAAGCCAAGCAGGACAAGCTCGCGACGGCCACGCAGGTGCTGATCGACAACGTCGCGCCGCTGGAGATGCAGGCCCGAATCGTCGAGATCGATCACGCGGCCCGCACGCTGGTGCTCGAAGGCAAGCGCGGCAACTCGGTGCTGATCGCCGTGCGCCCGGACGTCAACGGATTCGACGACCTGAAGGTCGGCGACACCGTCAAGGTGGCGTACAAGAGCGCATTCCTGCTGACCGCCGACAAGGTCAAGGGCGGCAACGGCGGCATCCGCGAACGCGTCGAGACGCAGACCTACGCACCGGGCGGCACCAGCTACGACTCGACGCGCAAGGTCGAGGTCGTCGCGACCGTGTCGAAGATCGATACGAAGAAGCGGCTGGTCACGTTGCGCGGCGCGACGCGTACGCAGACGCTCTATGCGAATCCGGCCATCGACCTGAAGACGCTGAAGCCGGGCGACACCGTGCACGCGGTGTTCCAGTCGGCCACTGCCGTCGAGATCGTGCCCGGCCAGGCCGTCGCCCAGTAACGCCCACGCTCGCGGTCCGGCGGTCGCGCCGGACCGCGGCACGCCCATGCCGGTGTGCGCCCGCTATCGCCCTCATCCGTCGAACAGGAGAATTCCATGACGACCACGCCATGGCTTCGCCGATCGCGCATTGCGCTTGTCTGCGCGATGCTCGCAGGCTCCGCCGCCTTCGTCCTCGCGTCGGTCGGGCAGGCCCATGCGCAGACGCAGGCCAAACTGTCGAGCCAGCAACTCGACTCGCTCACCGCGCCCGTCGCGCTTTATCCCGATGCGCTGCTCGCGCAAGTGCTGATGGCCGCGACCTTTCCGGATCAGGTCAATGCCGCGGCGGCGTGGGCACAGGCGCATTCGAACCTGAAGGGTGACGACGCCGTGAAGGCTGTCGCGTCCGAACCGTGGGACCCGAGCGTGCAGTCGCTCGTCGCATTCCCGCAGGTGCTCGCCACGATGGCGTCGAAGCCCGACTGGACCGCGCAGCTCGGCAACGCGTTCCTCGCGCAGCCGAACGACGTGATGGATTCGGCGCAGCGGCTCAGGCGCGCCGCCCAACAGGCCGGCCATCTGCAATCGAACAGCCAGCAGAAGATCGTCGTCGAACAGAGCACGATCCAGATCCAGCCGGTCAATCCGCAGGTCGTCTACGTGCCGACCTACAACCCGACCGTCGTCTACGGCACGTGGCCCTATCCGGCCTACCCGCCCGTCTACGTCCCGCCGCCGCCCGGCTATGCGGCCGTGAACGGCCTCGTCGCGGGCCTCGCGTTCGGCACCGGCGTCGCGATCACGAACGCGCTGTGGGGCGGATTCGACTGGAATCATCACAACGTCAACATCAACGTCAATCACTACAACAACATCAACGTGAATCACCGGATCAGTTCGACAACGAACGTGACGCACTGGAACCGCAGCTCCACGACGGTTTCGGACCGCCGCACCACCGTCGACCGTTCGACGCACGACGCGTATCGCGGCCGCGACGACTCGCGCACGCGCGCGGAGCAGACGCTCCAGACGCGCACCGGACAGCATGTGTCGGGCTCCGCGTCGGACCGCGTCGGCGCGATCCGGCAGGACGACACGCACGACCGCACGCACGCATCGACGCGGCAAGGCAATGCCGACCTGCAGTCGCGCGCGCAGTCGGTCAACCGTGACGGCGCGCTGCGCGGCGCCGGCGACGGCAACGCGGCGCGCCAGGACGTGCAGCGCGGCCAGGCGAGCCGTCAGGCCGCAACGACACGCGCCGGCGGACTCCAGGCATCGCGCACGGAAACCACGACGACGCGCGGCAGCCGGCGCGAACGCGACAGCAGCCTGCGCGCAGAAGGCGGCCGCTTCGGCCGGCAACGCTAACCCGCTCGAGGAGCTCACGATGAACCGTTCCTTCCTCCGCGCGATGCGCAGCCATGCAGAATCTGCATCGAAGCGGCGCGCCCGAAGCCTGCTGGCGATCCCGGCACTGCTGGTCGGCATGCATGCCGCGCACGCGCAGACCGTCTTTCCGACCGCCGACGCCGCGGCGCAGGCGTTCGTCGACGCCGTCGCAACCAGCGACCCCGACGCGCTGCACCGCATCCTCGGGCCGGACGCCCGATCGATCGCGACGCCGGGCGGCTTCGATCCCAACGACATCGACCTGTTCCTGGCCGCCTGGTCGAAAGGCCACAAGATCGAGACGGCGCCCACGTCCGACGGCCGCTTGCCGACCGCCCACCTGCTCGTCGGCGACAGCGACTGGCCGCTGCCGGTGCCGATCGTCGAAACGAAAGCGGGCTGGCAATTCGACATCAAGGGCGCGCGCGACGAAATCCTCACGCGCCGCATCGGCCGCAACGAAAACGCGGCGATCCTGACGTCGCTCGCGTACGTCGACGCGCAACGCGACTATCACGACGGCACCGGACGCTACGCGGCCCGCCTCGTCAGCACGTCGGGCCAGCGCGACGGGCTCTACTGGCCGACCGCGCCCGGCGAGCCGCCCAGCCCGCTCGGACCGCTCGCCCAGGTGATGGGCAACCAGACGACGGCGAACGAGGCCTATCACGGTTATCACTACCGGATCCTGACGGCACAGGGTGCGCACGCGCCGGACGGCCCGCGCGACTACCGCTCGAAAGGCGGGCTGTCGGACGGCTTCGCGCTCGTCGCGTGGCCCGCCGCGTACGGGCAGACGGGCCTGACGACATTCATCGTCGACGCCGACGGCCAGGTGTACGAGAAGAACCTCGGGCCGCGCACGGCGAAAGTCGTCGAGTCCATCCGGGCCTACGACCCCGATCCGTCGTGGCGCGCCGTGACGCCGCCCTGACGCCCACTACGCAAGCTTCCGCGACCGCGGGCGGGACGGCCCAGCCGCCCCGCTTTCCCGCGCCCAGCGGCGGATGTTCGGCGGCGGCCGGTGGGCGCGGCCGCACTTAAAACGCTCGATTACCGCAGAGCTTCGGACACGCTGCCATATGCGAACGCCGAGCATCCGCCGCTGGGCAGTCGTCGCCACTCCCACGGCCCCTGCCCCCCGACCGGCCGGCGTGCGGACCTGACCGAACAGGACAAGACCATGACTGTAACGAACCGTACACGCGGCCGCCGCCGCACGATCCTCGCCGTCTGCGCGCTGCTCGCGCTCGGCGGCTGCGCCGGCGGCGACATCCACGACATGAAGTCGTATTCGAACCGGCAACTGCCTCGCCCGGACGAGATTTACGTGTATCCGTTCGCCGCCGATTTCGGCGACACGAGCACCGATTCGGGCCTGCTGTCGCGGCTCGAATCGTCAGGCGATCCCGCGACGACCCGCCACGCGATCCAGCAGGAAGCGTTGCAGGTACGCGACGCGGTGACCGATGAAATCGTGAAACGCCTGCGCGACGGCGGCCTCCCCGCCCTGCGCGCGACCGCGACGCCGCCGGCCGGCCGCAACGTGCTGATCGTCAACGGCGCTTTCAGGAAGGTCAGCGCAGGCAACCGCACGCGCCGGCTCGTGATCGGGCTCGGTGCAGGCAAGAGCGACGTCGAAACCGATGTGCGGCTCTGGTACCAGGCGGCCGACGGCACGCCTGAACTGGTCCGCCGCTACGACGCGAGCGCCGAGGGCGGCAAGGAGCCCGGCATCGCCGAAACCGCCGGCATCGGCGCGGCGATCGGCCATCTCGGCACGTCGCTCGGGATCAGCGCAGGCGCGCATGCGGCGACCGAGACGCTGCGCGACTCGGTCAACGACGACGCGAAGCGCGTGGCCGACACGATCGCGAAGGAAATCGGCGACTTCGGGCAGGCGCAGGGATGGACCGCATCGGGCACGCCGTAAGCCGGCCCGGCCCGGAGCGCGCGCGTCAAATATAACGAACCGTTATGCGTCTCGCGAAAAAAGGTCATTTTGCATAACTTTCCGGATTGGCTACAGTCCTGCCATCCACTTCGCGAAATACCTATCAGGAGACGCCCGATGGATTCCCCCACGATCCTCACGCCGCGCGACTGGCCGTCGCATCCGGCCTATGTCCACCCCGAGTACCGCTCGTCCGTGAAGCGCGGCCCGACCCGCCCGCTGATCCCGCTGAAGGACAAGCTGCGCGACCAGTACGCGCCCGTCTACGGCGCAGAAGATCTCGGCGCGCTCGACCACGACCTGACGAAGAACGCCGTGAAGAACGGCGAGCCGCTCGGCGAACGCATGGTCGTCACGGGCCGCGTGCTCGACGAAGGCGGCAAGCCCGTGCGCAACACGCTCGTCGAGGTATGGCAGGCGAACGCGGCCGGCCGCTACGTGCACAAGGTCGACCAGCACGACGCGCCGCTCGACCCGAACTTCCTCGGCGCGGGGCGCTGCCTGACCGATGACGAAGGCCGCTACCGCTTCCTGACGATCAAGCCCGGCGCGTATCCGTGGGGCAACCATCCGAACGCGTGGCGCCCGAATCACATCCACTTCTCGCTGTTCGGCGATTACTTCGGCTCGCGTCTCGTCACGCAGATGTACTTCCCCGGCGACCCGCTGCTCGCGTACGACCCGATCTTCCAGGGCACGCCCGAGGCCGCGCGCGATCGCCTGATCTCGCGCTTCTCGATGGACATCACCGAAGAAGGCTATGCGCTCGGCTACGAATTCGACATCGTGCTGCGCGGCCGCGACGCTACCCCGATGGAGCGCTGAACCATGACGACGCTAAAGCAAACCCCTTCGCAGACGGTCGGCCCGTACTTCGCCTACGGCCTGTGCCCGCAGCAATACGACTACGACCTGAAGAGCCTGTTCACGCCGACGATCGCCGCGACGCACGCCGACGGCGAGCATGTGCTGCTGGTCGGGCAGGTGTTCGACGGCGACAGCAACGTCGTCGGCGACGCGGTGCTCGAATTCACGCAGGTAGACAGCGCAGGTCGCTACCCGGCGTCGCGCGACGACATCGCGAAATCCGGCTTCACGGGCTTCGCACGGGTCGGCACCGGCACCGATGCGCAGCAGCGCTTCGTCGTCGAGACGGTGAAACCGGGCCGCATCACGGCCGACGACGCGCCGCACATCAACGTGACCGTGATGATGCGCGGGATCCTCACCCATGCGTTCACGCGCGTGTACTTCGACGACGAAGCCGCGGCGAACGCGGTCGACCCCGTGCTGAACGCGGTGCCGGCCGAGCGCCGCGCGACGCTCGTCGCGAAACGCGACGCGCAGCCGGGCCGCCCGACCGTCTACCGCTTCGACATCCGCATGCAGGGGCCGGACGAAACGGTGTTCTTCGACGTGTGACGCACGCCCGCGCAGGCCGGTTTCGAATGCCGACACACCGCCGCGTGGCGCGAATCCGACAGGGAGCGCGCCACGCGGCGTTTTTCGTGTTCCGCCGAAATCTTTCGATGCTGCAGCGCATCGCGCCGACGCACGGTTGCCGATGTCCATTGGCCGGGGCTTCTGCCCCCACATCGAACACGCGATTCAAACGCATGCTGCGAGAGCACATGAATCGTCGGAAAAGCACGATTACGTTTGCGCGTTATGCGGCGTATTCTTGGGTATCAAAGACGAGCCGGCAGGATTCAATCGGAAAAAGCAACAATCCCACAAGTCATGCGCGCACCGCCCTTGCTGGCTGTTCGCGCATTTTTTCTGACCGAGTGCCTTTAAACGCGTCTGACCAAATTTGGCAGGCGCGTATTTTTTTGCCTTGCCGCTACGACCGGCGAACGGGCATCACCCGCACCGGCGCCGTTCTCTTTCGGTCAGCGGCGAATCTCCAGATACCGGCTCGGCGTGTCGCCCAGAATGCGCCGAAACGCCGACGTAAACGCGCTGGCGCTCGCGTAGCCGAGATCGAGCGCGACGCGCGTCACCGGCTGCCCGTCGCTCAGGCGGGCAATCGCCGCGAGCATGCATACCTGCTGACGCCATGCGGCAAAACTCACGCCCGTCTGCGCGCGGAACTGCCGCGTGAACGTGCGCCGGCTCACGCCCGCGTCGACGGCCACCTGGTCGAGATCGGCCGCGATCGACGGCGACGCGAACAGGTGCCGGCAGACCTTCGCCAGCCGTGCGTCGGCCGGCAGCGGCGCATGCAGCGATAAGCGCGGCATCGTCGCGATTTCCGCGACCAGCAGCGCCATCAGCTTGCCCGCGCGCCCGTCGACGTCGTACAGGGCCGGCAGGTCGATCGCATCGTCAATCAAATGCCGCAGCAGCGCAGACACGCCATACACGCCGCACTGCTCGGGCAGGCCCGCCGCCTGCGCGGCGTCGCCCGACACGAACGTGTTGAGCATCGTGACCGGCCCGGTCATCGTCATCTCGTGCCGTACGCCGGCCGGCACCCAGCACGCGCGCTGCGGCGGCACCAGCCAGCGCCCATGCGGCGTCGACACGCTGATCGTGCCGCGCGACGCGAACGCAAATTGCCCGCGCCCGTGCGCGTGGTCCGGAAACGTCGTGCCCGCAGCATAGTCGTTGGCGGTCACGACCACGCTCCGGGGAATGTGTTCGTAGGGATCTAACAGCGTATTTCTCACGGCCCGAATTCCATCATCAATGACCCGATATCGAAGGCGGGTCACCTTCGATCGATCTACGATCCGCTCCACCCTTGCGCGACCTGACGGCCGCAAGACCCGTCGGCCTGATCGGCCGGATTTCAACACCCTCGGAGCGGACATGCCGAATACGTTTCATCGCGTGGGGGACGGCCCCCACCCTGTTCTCGTGCTGCACGGCTGGTTCGGCGACGCCCACGCATTCGAACCCATCGAAGCGTGGCTGTCGCGCGAGCACTTCAGCTATGTATTCATGGACTTCCGCGGCTACGGCCGCATGCGCGACGCACGCGGCGACTACACGATCGACGAGATCGCCGCCGACACGCTCGCGCTCGCCGACGCGCTCGGCTTCCCGACCTTCAGCCTCGTCGGCCATTCGATGGGCGGCATGGCGATCGAGAAAGTCGCCGCCATCGCACCCGAACGCGTACGCGCGCTGGTGCCGATCGCACCCGTGCCGTGCGGCGGTCTGCCGTTCGATGCCGAGCGGCGCGCGCTATTCGAACGCGCCGCCGACCATGTCGCCGATCGCAGGACCATCATCGATCGCAGCACGGGCGGCCGGCTGCCCGCCGCCTGGGTCGAGTGGAAAGCCGCGTATTCGGCCGCCCATTCGTCGCCGCAGGCATTCGGCGCGTACTTCCGCGCGTGGGCCGATACGGATTTCAGCGACGAGATTGCGGGCGTGCATCCGGTGAAAGTGCTGATCGGCGAGCACGATCAGGCATTCGATGCGGCGCTGATGGCGCGCACCTACCTGCGGCGCTACCCGCGCGCCAGCGTCGACGTACTGCGCAACGCGGGCCACTATCCGATCAACGAGACGCCGCTCGCGCTGGTCGCGGCGATGGAAGCGTTCCTGCTCGCCTCGACGGCGCATCCCGCCTTCAGCGGCTGACACGCTGCGTGCAAGCGGCCTCGTTGCAGCACGCATCACCGCAGCATGAACGACATCGCCGACAGGCTGTTCAGCGTGCGCACCACGTGCTCGACCGAAGGTCCGTCGAAGCGCAGCGTCACCGCGTCGACACGTTCGAGCGACGGCAGCACGCAGAACAGGTCGGCGAGCGCGGCCGTCTGCACGCGCAGCGTGCACGCCGCCGGTGCGGGCCGATGCGCGCCCGCGCGGCGACCGGACGACAGTGCCTGCGCAACCGTTTCGCGCGCGGCGGTTGCGATGCGGGCACACGACGCGGCGGGCGTGAGCGTATCGCCGCTCGATGCGCCGCCGGCCGTCTTGACCGTCTCGAAACGCGCATCCGGAAACAGCGGCTGGGTTTCTTCCGCGAACACGTCGTCGCCCGTCGCCAGCGCGACGTGCGCGCCATATTCGCGCGCCAGCGCGCCGTACAGCCCGGCTTCGCCGAGCTCGACGCCGTTCAGCCACACCTGCGTGAACGCGAAACTGTTGATCGTATGCGCGAGCACGCCGCGCGTCTGCGACTTCGCGTGATAGCCGATCATGAACACGAGGTCGGGCTGCTGTTCGAGGCCCGCCATCATCCCGAGCGTGCGCGGCTTGCCGAGCACGACGCGCGTGCGCGCATCGAGCCCGTCGGGCAGCAGGTTGCGATAGCCGCCATGCGAATCGTTGATCCAGACGGCCTGCGCGCCGCCCGCGAACGCGCCTTCGATCGCCGCGTTCGCTTCGGCGGTCATCCAGCGGCGCGCGCGCTCGTATTCCGGATTGCCGGCGCGCGTCTGCTCGGTGGCGAACACGCCGGCGACGCCTTCGATGTCGGTCGAAATCAGGATCTTCATGAATAGTTGGGACGGTGTACGTTGAGCAAAGGGTCGAGATCGGGCACCGCGTCGCGCAGCGATTGCCGCACGTGGCCGTCGCGGCCGGTCACGGTAACGGCCTGCAGCAGCGCGTCGACGATCGCGCGCTCGACGCTGTCGGCCGCTGCCGCGAACAGCGGATCGAGCATTGAATCGGCCAGCAACGCCGGTAGCGAAACGTAACGGGCGTCGTGCGCGATCGTGCCGGCGGTCGAGAACGCCAGCGCGATGTCACCGCTGCCGTGTCCGTAGACGGACCCGGTGCGCGCCAGCCCCGCTGCCGCGCGTCGCGCGAGCCGCGACAGTTGCCGCGCGTCGAGCGGTGCGTCGGTCGCGAGCACCATGATGATCGAGCCCTGCTCGGGCGGCGGCGCCGCAACCGCGGCAGCGGCACGTGCAGCGCGCGCGGCGGCGATCTGCCCGACCGGCACGCCATCGAGCGTCAGCATCGGCAGCCGGCCGAAATTCGCGAGCACGAGCACGCCGACCGTATACATGTGGCCGGCCGCCACGGCAACCCGCGACGCCGAGCCGATCCCGCCCTTCAGGTCGAAACACGACATCCCGCGCCCGGCGCCCACCGCGCCGCGTGCGACGTCGCGCGACGCCGCGCGGCATGCGTCGTCGTAATGCGCGGCCGTGACCGCGAACGCCTGGATGTCGTTCAGGTAACCGTCGTTGCACTCGAACACGAGCGGATTGACGGTCGGCCAGTCGCGACCGATGGCCGGATTTGCGGCGATCGCCGCGCGGATCTGCGCCTGTGCAACCGCGCCGACACCGAACGTATTGGTCAGTGCGATCGGCGTCTCGAGCGTGCCGAGCTCGTCGACCTGCACGAGCCCGACGCTCTTGCCGAAACCGTTGATCACGGCCGCGCCGGCCGGCACCTTGCTGCGGTACACGTCGCCCGGATGCGGCTTCACGACGGTCACCCCCGTCTGCACGTTGCCGGCATCGAGCGTGCAATGGCCGACCGTCACACCCGGCACGTCGGCGATCGTGTCATGCGCGCCGGTCGGCAGCACGCCGCCGCGCAACGCGCCGTTGAATCTGCTGCCTGTCGCCATCAACGGCGCTCCAGCTTCGGATCGAGCGCGTCGCGCAGCCCGTCGCCGAGCAGGTTGAACGCGAGCACGGTCAGGAAGATCGCGACGCTCGGGAAGATCGCGATATGCGGCGCCGTTACCATGTCGGCGCGCGCCTCGTTGAGCATCGCACCCCACTCCGGCGTCGGCGGCTGCGCGCCGAGCCCGAGGAACGACAGGCTCGCGGCCGTGATGATCGACGTGCCGATCCGCATCGTGAAGTAGACGACGACCGACGATACGGTGCCCGGCAGGATGTGCCGCATGATGATCGTCCAGTCCGACGCGCCGATGCTGCGCGCGGCCTCGACATAGGTCATGTGCTTGAGCATCAGCGTGTTGCCGCGCACGAGCCGCGCGAACGCCGGGATGCTGAAGATCGCGACCGCGCAGATCACGTTGACCATCCCGTTGCCGAGGATCGCCACCACGCCGATCGCGAGCAGGATGCCCGGGAACGCGAACAGCACGTCGGCGACGCGCATCGTGATGCGGTCCCACCAGCCTTCGTAGTAACCGGCGAGCAGCCCGAAGAACGTGCCGATCAGCGCGCCGAGCGCGACCGAGAAGAAACCGGCCGCGAGCGAGATGCGCGTGCCGGCGATGATCCGGCTGAAGATGTCGCGGCCGAGCGAATCGACGCCGAACCAGTGCACGACCGACGGCCCCGCGTTCAGCGCGTCGTAGTCGAAATAGTTCTCCGGATCGAACGGCGCGATGTGCGGGCCGACGAAGGCCAGCACGACGAGCGCCAGCACGAAACCGCCCGCGACGAGCGCGACGGTCTGCTTGCGGAACTTGCGCCAGAATTCGCGCCACGGCGTACGGATCTCGGTCGCGGCGGCCGGCGCCGCGGTCTGGACAGTCGCGTTCATGCGCGCCTCACTTGAACCGGATGGTCGGGTTGATGACCGCGTACAGCACGTCGACGGTCAGGTTGATCAGGATGAATTCGAGCGAGAACAGCAGCACGATCGCCTGGATCACGGGGTAGTCGCGCATCGTCACCGCATCGACGAGCAGGCGCCCGAGGCCCGGCCAGTTGAACACGACCTCGACGACGATCGAGCCGCCGAGCAGGAACCCGAACTGCAGCCCCATCATCGTGACGACCGGAATCATCGCGTTGCGCAGGCAGTGCTTGAGCACGACCATCGGCTCGTGCACGCCCTTCGCACGCGCGGTGCGCACGAAATCCTCGTTCAGCACCTCGACGAACGACGCGCGCGTGAAGCGCGCCATCACGGCCGCGACCGCGGCGCCGAGCGTCAGCGACGGCAGCACGTAGCTCCGCCACGAGCCGTCCGGCACGACCGGCAGCCAGCCGAGCTTCACCGAGAAGATCTCCATCAGCAGCATGCCGAGCGCGAACGCGGGAAACGAAATGCCCGACACCGCGATCGTCATCCCGAGGCGGTCGGGCCAGCGATTGCGCCACACCGCCGACGCGATCCCGATCGCCATGCCGAACAGCGTCGCCCACACCATGCTGACGAGCGTCAGCAGCAGCGTCGGCATGAAGCGCTCGCCGATCTCGGTCGAGACCGGCCGCTTGCTGCGCGTCGACATGCCGAAATCGCCGTGCGCGATCTTCACGAAGAAGTTCGCGAACTGGGTCGGCATCGGTTTGTCGAGGCCGAGGTCGGCGCGCACGAGCGCGACCGTTGCATCGTCGGCTTCGGGCCCGGCCGCGAGCCGCGCCGGGTCGCCCGGCAGCAGGTGCACGAACAGGAACACCAGCACCGCGACGATCGCGAGCGTGGGCAGCAGGCCGAACAGGCGTTTGACGAGGAAATTCAGCATGGGGCACCGATCGAATCAGCGCGCCGGCAGCTTGCGCCGCCGGCGCCGCGTGGCGGGCAAACCGCCGTCATTTCAGCGAGATCTCGTCGAAGTTGAACGAGCCGTCCGGCATCACGTACGCGCCTTGCAGCCGCTTGCTGCGCGCATACACGATCTTCTCCTGCACGAGGAAGATCCACGGCGCATCGGCCCAGATCTGCTTCTGCGCGTCGCCGTAGAGTTCCGTCTTCTTCGTGCGGTCGACCGTCTCGAGCGCCTTCGCGAGATCGCCGTCGACCGCGTCGCTCTTGTAGTACGCGGTATTGACGAGCTTCGGCGGCGCCGACGCGCCGGCGAGCAGCGGCGTGATCGCCCAGTTCGCCTCGCCGGTCGACGACGACCAGCCGATGTAGTACATCCGCACCGGCGCCTTCGCCGGATCCGGCGCGCTCTCGACCTTCGCGACGCGCTCGCCGGCTTCCAGCGCCTGCACCTGCACCTTCACGCCGACCTGCGCGAGCTGCTGCTGCACGAACTGGATCGCCTTCTGCGACGTCGAGTTGTTATACGCGGACCACAGCGTCGTCTCGAAGCCGTTCGGATAACCGGCCTCCTTCAGCAGCGCGCGCGCCTTCGCCGGGTCGTACGGCCAGGGGCCCAGCTTCGTCGCATAGTCGACGCCCTGCGGCACCACGCCGGTGGACGGCGTCGCGAAACCGGAGAACGCGACCTTCGCGAGCGCTTCCTTGTTCACCGCGTAGTTCAGCGCCTGGCGCACCTTCGGGTTGTCGAACGGCTTTTGCAGCGTATTCAGCGACACGAAGCGCTGCACGATCGACGGCCGTTCGACGACGTCCACCTTCGGGTTGCCCTTCAGGTCGGCCGCCTGCTCGAACGGGATGCGGAACGCGAAATCGGCTTCGCCTGTCTTCATCAGCGCGGCGCGCGTGTTGTTGTCGACCACCGGCTTCCAGTCGATCGCGTCGATCTTCGGATAACCCTTCTTCCAGTAGCCGGCGAACTTCTTCACCTTCAGGTCGTCGGTCTGCTTCCACTCGACGAACTCGAACGGCCCGGTGCCGACCGGATGCAGCGCGATGTCGCGCCCCCACTTCTTCATCGCGGCCGGCGAGATCATCACGGCCGACGGGTGCGCGAGCGTGTTGATGAACGCCGAGAACGGCTCGTGCAGCGTGACCTTCACCGTATACGGATCGACGACCTCGGTCCTCTCGATCACACGGAACATGTTGTAGCGCTTCAGGTGGTTCGCGGGATCGGTCACGCGGTCGAAGTTCGCCTTCACGGCTGCCGCGTTGAAATCGGTGCCGTCATGGAATTTCACGCCCTGGCGCAGCTTGATCGTGTAGGTCTTCGCGTCGGCGCTCGCGTCGTAGCTCGTCGCCAGCACGTTGACGAGCTTCATGTCCTTGTCGAAACCGAACAGCCCCTGGTAGAACGACTTGACGACGGCCTGCGACACCGTGTCGTTCGCGTCATACGGGTCCATCGTCGTGAACGTCGAATCCACCGCCATCACCGCGGTCTGCTGTGCGAACGCGGGTACCGCGGCCGACAGCGCGAACGCGCCTGCACCCGCAGCGAGCAGCGCGCGCGGTCGGAACATCGGGAACGAATACGACTTGCTCATCTTGTTGGGCTCCTGTGGATGATTCGGTAACGCGTGGTGGAAATCGCGGCGTGACTGCCCCCGTTCGGGATAAAGCCGCCGTTGTCTCGCTCGTGCGCAGCTGCGGTCCATATGCAACCTCCCGCACGTTCAGTACGCGCCGCCGACGCGATGCGTCGCGACGTAATGATCGGGGCCGACCGCGACCAGCGGCGCAATCACCGGCTCGTCGCCGGCCGCGCGGATCGGGCTCGGGATTTCGTCCGCCGCGAGCTGGCGCGGCGCATGCCGGCGCGCGGGGTCGGCCACGGGCACCGCGCTCATCAGCTTCTTCGTGTACGGGTGCTGCGGCGCTTCGAACACCGCGCGGCGCGGGCCGATCTCGACGATCTGGCCGAGATACATCACCGCGACGCGATGGCTGATGCGCTCCACGACGGCCATGTCGTGCGAGATGAACAGGTACGCGACGCCGAGCTCGCGCTGCAGGTCGAGCATCAGGTTGACGATCTGCGCCTGCACCGACACGTCGAGCGCCGACACCGACTCGTCGGCGATCACGACCTTCGGGTTCAGTGCGAGCGCCCGCGCGATCGCGATCCGCTGGCGCTGGCCGCCGGAGAATTCGTGCGGATAACGGCGCGCGGCCTCGGGCGGCAGGCCGACCTTGTCGAGCAGCCAGTCGACGCGCGCCTGCGCTTCGCGGCCGCTCGCGACGCCGTGCACGAGCAGCGGCTCCATGATCGAGAAGCCGACGGTCAGGCGCGGGTTCAGCGACGCGAACGGATCCTGGAAGATGAACTGGATGTTCCGGCGCAGCGCCTGCAGGTCGTGGCCCTTCAGCGCGCTGATGTCGCGGCCGTCGAATTCGATCGAGCCGCTCTGCGATTCGACGAGACGCAGCAGCGAGCGGCCGGTGGTCGACTTGCCGCAGCCCGACTCGCCGACGAGCGCGAGCGTCTCGCCCGCGCGCAGCTCGAAGCTCACGCGCTCGACGGCGTGCACGTATTGCGACACGCGGCCGAACACGCCGCTCTTCACCGGGAAGCGCGTCACAAGATCGCGCACGCGCAGGATCGGCGATGCCGCGTGATCGACGGGCGGCTGCACGTCGGCATGCGCAACGTCGTTCGCCGCAGGCGCAGCGGCGCCTGCGCCATCCACCTTGAGCAGCGGGAATTTCTCGGGCGCGTCGGTGCCCTGCATCGAGCCGAGCCGCGGCACGGCCGCGAGCAGCGCGCGCGTGTAGCGATGCGCGGGTGCCGCGAAGAGGCGATCGGACTCGCCCTCCTCGACCTTCTCGCCGCGATACATCACGAGCACGCGGTCGGCCACTTCGGCCACCACGCCCATGTCGTGCGTGATGAAGATCACGCCCATGTTCATTTCGTCCTGCAGCCCGCGCACCAGTTGCAGGATCTGCGCCTGGATCGTCACGTCGAGCGCGGTCGTCGGTTCGTCGGCGATCAGCAGCGCGGGCCGGCACGACAACGCCATCGCGATCATCACGCGCTGCCGCATCCCGCCCGACAACTGGTGCGGATAACGCGCGAACACGCGGCGCGCTTCCGGGATCCGCACGAGGTCGAGCAGCCGCAGCGTTTCCGCGCGCGCTTCGGCCGCGCTTTTCGACTGGTGCAGCGCGATCGCCTCGCTGATCTGGTCGCCGACCGTGAACACCGGGTTCAGCGACGTCATCGGCTCCTGGAAGATCATCGCGATATCCGAGCCGCGGATGCCGCGCATCGTCGAAGCGCTCGCCTGCGCCAGATCGACGAGCGCGCCGCCGCGGCGCCGGAACGCGATGCTGCCGCTCGTGATCGCGCCGCCGCCGTGCTCGACGAGCCGCATCAGCGCGAGCGACGTGACCGACTTGCCGGAGCCCGATTCGCCGACGATCGCGAGCGTCTCGCCGCGATCGACGTGAAACGACACGTTGCGCACCGCGTCGAACGTCGCGCCTTCGCGGCGGAACGTGACCGACAGGTCGTCGACGGCCACCACGCGCTGCTCGGGCAGCGTCAGGCCGGACGGGTTACGGCTCGAAGTCATGCGTGTCTCCTCGTACGATCCGGAATCAGGCCGCGTCGTCGCGGTAAATGCCGACGACCGGCGCTTCGCCGACGCGCGCGTAGCCGCGGTACATCCCTTCGGTGTTGAACGGCATCGCGACGTTGCCGTGCGCATCGACCGCGATGAGCCCGCCGCGGCCCGCCAGGCGCGGCAGCTTGTTCATCACGACGTCGTGCGCGGCGTCGGCGAGCGACGCGCCGCGATACGCGATCTGCGCGGCAACATCATGCGCGGTCGCGAGCCGGATGAACATCTCGCCGGTGCCCGTCGACGACACCGCGCAGGTTGCATCGTCCGCATAACAGCCCGCGCCGATGATTGGCGAATCGCCGACACGCCCCGGCTGCTTGTTCGTGATGCCGCCCGTCGACGTCGCCGCCGCGATGTGGCCATGCAGGTCGCACGCGACCGCGCCGACCGTGCCGTGCTTGCGGTCCGGATCGAGCGGTTCGGCCGGCTGCGGCTGCGAACTGCCGAACGCGAGCGTCGCCGCATCGTGGTCGAGCATTGGGCCGGCCGCCGCACGCGCCTTGATCCATTGCGCATGACGCGCTTCGGTGTCGAAGTAGCCGGGCTCCGCCAATTCGAGCCCTTGCGCGGCCGCGAATGCATCGGCACCCGCGCCGGCGAACATCACGTGCTCGCTCGCTTCCATCACGCGCCGCGCGGCGAGCACGGGATTGCGCACGCGCGTCGCGCAGCAGATCGCGCCGGCGCCGAGCGTCGCGCCATCCATGACCGCCGCGTCGAGTTCATGCTTGCCTTCGGCCGTATAGACGGCGCCGTGCCCGGCGTTGAACAGCGGGCAATCCTCGAGCATCCGCACCGCGACGGTGACGGCGTCGAGTGCGCTGCCGCCGTCGGCCAGCACTTGCTGCGCGGCCTCCAGGATCGCGGTCAGTTCGGCACGGTACCGGCGTTCGGTGTCGGTATCCATCGCATTGCGCAGGATCGTGCCTGCGCCACCGTGAATCGCGACGATCGCGGATGAAGTCATGATTTTTTCGGACGAGAGGAAGAAGGGTTGGCGGCCGGCAGCGCCGCTTGCGGCTGCATCAGCCACGGCAGCAGGAATTCGGTCATTTCGGCGGCGGACTTCGCGGACCGGTGCGTGCGCAGCGCGACCGCGTCGATCAGCGCCTCGATCATCGTGAGCACGGCGGCTTCCGACGTGGCCGCGAAGCGTCGTTCGGCCTTGACGTACAGGTTCAGCGACGCGATCGGCGCAAGCGGCGATTGCGGGCCGTCGGAAATGCCGAGCACCTGCGCACCGCGCGCCGCCGCGCGGCGGGCCAACTCGATCGTGTCCTTCACGTAGCGCGGAAAGGCGAGCGCGATCACGAGATCGCGCGAGTCGGCGGTATACAGGCGCCGCGCCGCGTGCGACGGGCCGCCGAGCAGCGCGAGCGACTGCACGCTGTCGTGGCACACGGACAGCCCGTGCTCCATCAGCCCGGCAAGAAACGCGCTCGACCCCGCGCCGAGGATCAGCACGCGCCGTGCGCCGACGATCGCCTCGACCACGGCCTCGACATCCGCCGCGTCCAGTTGCACGCGCGTGTTCTCGATGTTCGCGACGGCCTGGTCGAACACCGCGTCGATCCATGCGGCGCCACGTACGCCGGGCTCCTGCTCCTGCGCGGAACGCAGCCGTTCGACCGGGCCGAGCGTCGCCTCGAAGCCGCGCACGAGCGCCGCGCGCATTGCCGGATAACCGTCGAAGCCCAGCGCCTTCGCGAAACGGTTCGCGGTCGCGATCGATGCATTCACGGCCTGCGCGAGTTCGTCGATGCGCATCGTCGCCGCGCGAAACGGATTCGCGAGCACGAACTCGCCCATGCGCCGATGGATCGGCGTCATCAACGGCATCGCCGACGCGATCCGCTCGGCGATCGCGGGTTCGTCGTGACTGGCGTCGTGTGAAACGAGAGGCGTCATGCGAAGGGTCGTTGCAAGGTAGATGAAAATGAATTTACACAATAAGCGACCAAGAAAAAAATAAATTTTCACTGGGGTTGTCGCGCCTCATGCCGCGCCCGCAGATCGCCCGGTCGTCGCACAGCCCCGCCGCACGGGCATCCGGTGCGCGACCGCCGTGCATCTCCGCGCGCCGCCGCCACCCGTGCTTCGGGAAAACCCCGATCATGTTCGTTCGAATGCAAATTCACGTTGACCGGATTCGAATTCGAACATAGGATGCTCGAAAATGATCAGTCGTCAGATAACATCCCCATCCGACGACCACGGAATGTTCGCTTGAACAGCGTAATTTCGATATAAACCGGTAAAGCCGGCGCCTATTAAGATCGGACATCGTATGAATAAGCCGATAAAGCCGGCCTGACCGGACGGCTTGCATGGATCAGGCGGGCGCGCATGCCCGCCCTGCCCAACAGGAGACAGCAGTGAAGACAGTCAAGGCGTTGCGCTGGTGGATCATCGTGCTCGTATGTCTCGGCACGATCCTCAACTACCTCGCACGGAACTCCCTCGCGGTGCTCGCCCCCGAGCTGAAGCAGGTATTCGCGATCTCGACGCAGCAGTACTCGTACATCGTCGGCGCATTCCAGATCGGCTACACGATCATGCAGCCCGTGTGCGGGTTCGTCGTCGACCTGATCGGGTTGCGGCTCGGATTCGCGCTGTTCGCGATGCTGTGGTCGGTGGTCGGCGTCGCGCACGGCTTCGCGTCGGGCTGGCTGTCGCTCGGCATCCTGCGCGGTTTTCTCGGGCTGTTCGAGGCCGCCGCGATCCCGTCGGGCATGAAGGCCGTCGCCGAATGGTTTCCCGATCGCGAGAAATCCGTCGCGGTCGGCTACTTCAACGCGGGCACGTCGCTCGGCGCCGCGATCGCGCCGCCGCTCGTCGTGTTCCTGTCGATGCGGTTCGGCTGGCAGGCCGCGTTCATGGCGACCGGCGCACTCGGGTTCGTGTGGGCCGCGCTGTGGTACTCGCAATACCGGTCGCCCGCCGATCATCCGCGCATCACGCCGCAGGAGCGCGCGCTGATCCGCGACGGCCAGGCGACGATGCCGCCGGTGTCGAAGCGCCGCATTCGCGACGTCGTCACCGCGCGGCGCTTCTGGGCCATCGCGCTGCCGCGCTTCTTCGCCGAACCCGCATGGCAAACCTTCAGCTTCTGGATTCCGCTGTACCTCGCGACCGAGCGCCACATGCCGCTCACGCAGATCGCGATCTTCGCGTGGATGCCGTTTCTCGCAGCCGACGCCGGCGGCATCGCGGGCGGCTATCTGTCGCCGTATCTCGCGAAACGGTTCAGCCTGCCGCTCATCTGGTCGCGCGTCGCCGGTGTCGCGCTCGGCGCGGTGCTGATGCTCGGGCCGGCGCTGATCGGACTCGTATCGTCGCCGTACACGGCCATCGCGCTGTTCTGCGTCGGCGGCTTCGCGCACCAGATGATCTCCGCGCTCGTCAACACACTGTCGGCCGACGTGTTCGATCCCGAGGAAGTCGGCACCGCGAGCGGCTTCGCCGGGATGGCCGCGTGGATCGGCGGGCTCGGTTTCTCGCTGCTGGTCGGCGCACTCGCCGACAAGATCGGCTATGCGCCGCTGTTCGCGTGCCTCGGCCTGTTCGACATCATCGGCGTTACGCTGCTCGCGGTGCTGATCCGCGGACAGTCGAAGCAGGAACGCCTGCTCGCACGGCACGCCTGACATTCGCTCTTACCAGGAATCGCATTCATGACCTCGCTTCTTCATCCGCCCGTGTTCCGCATCGCCGGCCGGCACGCGAACCGCGTGCTGCTCGCGTCCGATGCGGGCGCGACCCTCGAGATCTTCGTGCTCGAGGACGACATCGTGCGTGTTCGCGTGCTGCCCGATGCGACGGCACGCAACCCGCGCACGTGGACGATCGCACCCGGCCTCGACGACGTGCCGCTCGACGGGCGCGACCGCCTCGACCTGGACGGCTTCGCGCTGCCCGCCTACGAACTCGCCGAAGACGACGACGGCCTGCGCATCGAAACCGCGCGGATCCGGCTCGCGGTGCGCTGGCAAGGCGGCCATTGCACGTGGTCGATGCGCGGCGCGGACGGCACGTGGCGCGTCGCGCTCGCCGACCGTGCGACGCAGGCGTACAACTTCGGCTGGTGGGACGATCGCGCGTATCACTACGTCGCTCGCGAGCGCGGCGACAAGGTGTTCGGTCTCGGCGAACGCGCGGGCGACCTGGACCGCACGGGCGCGCGCTTCGAGATGCGCAACATCGACGCGATGGGCTACAGCGCGAAGCACACCGACCCGCTGTACAAGCACATCCCGTTCTACATCACGTGGTCGCCCGACGCGTGCCAGGGGTTCGGGCTGTTCTACGACACGCTGTCGGACTGCTCGTTCGACATGGGCCGCGAGCTCGACAACTATCACGGCCCGTACCGTTATTTCGTCGCCGAGCACGGCGATCTCGACTACTACTTCATTGCGTCGCCCGATACGCCGCTCGCGGCCGCACGGCGCTTCACGTGGCTCACCGGGCGCCCCGCACGCACGCCGAAATGGGGGCTCGGCTACTCGGGCTCGACGATGAGCTACACCGATGCGCCGGACGCGCAGCAGCAGATGAACCAGTTCGTCGAGCAGTGCGACGCGCACGACATCCTGTGCGATTCGTTCCACCTGTCGTCGGGTTATACGTCGATCGGCGCGAAGCGCTACGTGTTCAACTGGAACCGCGACAAGTTTCCCGACGCGAAGGGTTTCGTGAAGCACTATCGCGACCACGGCATCCGCCTGTGCGCGAACATCAAGCCGTGCCTGCTGCGCGACCATCCCGCGTTCGACGATGCCGCCAGGCGCGGGCTGCTGATCCGCTCGGCGTCCGGCGAACCTGCGTGGGTGCAGTTCTGGGACGAGGTCGGCGCGTATCTCGACTTCACGCAGCCGGACGCATACCGCTGGTGGCGCGAGCAGGTCACGTCGGCGCTGCTCGAATACGGGATCGAGTCAACCTGGAACGACAACAACGAATACGAGATCTGGTCGCCCGACGCGATCGCGCACGGCTTCGGCCATCCGTTCCCCGCGCGTGAGGCGAAGGTGCTGCAGACGATGCTGATGATGCGTGCATCGCGCGAAGCGCAGCGCGCGCATGCGCCGGCGCAGCGGCCGTTCCTCGTGTCGCGCTCCGGCGGCGCCGGCATGCAGCGCTACGTGCAGACCTGGTCCGGCGACAACTATACGTCGTGGGAAACGCTGCGCTACAACCTGAAGATGGGCCTCGGGCTCGCGCTGTCGGGCGTATCGAACATCGGTCACGACATCGGCGGCTTCTCCGGGCCCGCGCCGTCGCCCGAGCTCCTGCTGCGCTGGGTGCAGTTCGGCATCTTCATGCCGCGCTTCAGCATCCATTCGTGGAACGACGACGGCACCGTCAACGAACCGTGGATGTATCCGGAAGTCACCGCGCAGGTCGCGTCGCTGATCAAGCAGCGCTACCGGCTGCTGCCCTACCTCTATCACCTGCTGTGGCTGTCGACGACGCGCTACGAGCCCGTGCTGCGGCCGACCTTCGCCGATTTCCCCGGCGATGCACGCTGCTACGACGAGTGCGACGACATGATGCTCGGCGACGCGCTGCTGGTCGCGCCGGTCGTCGATCCCGGCCGCACGGAACGCACGGTCTACCTGCCGGCGGGCGCGCGCTGGATGTGCTGCGCGAGCGCGCGGTCGTTCGACGGCGGCGCAAGCGTGACGCTGCCCGCGCCGCTCGACACGCCGGTGATGCTGCTGCGCGAAGGCCGCGTGCTGCCGCTGAACGTCGCGGAACAGCATTTCGGCACACGCGCCGACACGCGCGGCTTCATCGTCGCGCCGCGCATCGAGGACGGCGTCGCATACGGCGAATGCGTCGAGGACGACGGAGAGACCGAAGCGTGGCGCGACGGCGAATACGGACTGTGGCGGATCGAAACCGGCCGCGAGGCGTCGGGCACGCTCGGCGTGTCGGTCCGCTGGGACGGCCGCCCGGGCCGCCCGGCCGACCACGTCGAAATCCTGCTGCCCGCGTCGCTGCAAGGCCCGGTCGCCGTGCGCGGCGCACGCGTCGAGCAGGAAGCGCAGGACGGCGCATGGCGCCGCATCGGCGTCGCGCTCGACGACTGATACGTCAAGCACTGTACCGATCAGGCGGGCCGTTCGCGCGGCCCGCCGCCCGCCACAGAGGAGGTCGCCAAGCCTCCCGCCCCGTTGAACTGATGAAGAGATCTGGAGATCGACAATGAAAGTACCCGTCAACCGCTTTGCAATCCTGATTTTATCGGCCGCATCGCTCGGCTCGACCGCCGCCCGCGCACAGAGCAGCGTCACGCTGTACGGCGTCGTCGACGATTCGCTCGCGTACGTGAACAACCAGCAGGGCCATTCGAACATCTACATGCGCGACGGCAACCTGTATGCATCGAAATTCGGGCTGCGCGGCGACGAGGATCTCGGCGGCGGCACCCATGCGATCTTCGATCTGCAGTCCGGCTTCAACCTGAACACCGGCGCGCAGGCCGCCGCCGGCACGATGTTCAATCGCCAGGCATTCGTCGGCCTGCGCAACGATCACTACGGCACGGTGACGGCCGGCCGCCAGTACACGCCCTACTTCCTGTTCGTCGGCCCGTACGCGTCGAGCAGCTGGCTGACCGGCGCGACGGGCGCGCATCCGGGCGACATCGACGGCCTCGACACGACGATCCGCGTGAACAACTCGGTCACCTATACGTCGCCGATCTTCGGCGGGCTGAGCGCGAGCGCGATGTACGCTTTCGGCGGCATTGCCGGCGCGACCGGCAAGGGCAACACGTTCAGCGCCGCGCTGCGTTACGCGAACGGGCCGATCGGGATCGCGGCCGGCTACCTGCGCATCAACAGCTCGGGCTCGTCCGCGGGCTTCCTGAACCCGGCCACCGCGCCGTCGGGCAGCTTCGCGGTGTCCGTGCTGAACCAGGGCTACCTGACCGCGAAGGCCGTCGAGCAGGTCGCGGCAGCCGGCAACTACACGCTCGGCGACCTGACGATGGGCGTCAACTATTCGAACGTGAAGTACCTGCCCGGCAACGGCTCCGCGTTCACGGACACGGCCGTGTTCAACACCTACGGCGCACTCGCCGCGTACCGCTTCACGCCGGCGTTCTCGGTGGCCGGCGCGTTCGCGTACACGCTCGCGTCGAAAGCGAACGGCGTCCCGAACGCGGCCCGCTACCAGCAGTATTCGCTGAAGGAGTCGTACAGCCTGTCGAAGCGCACGACGCTCTACGCACTGCAGGCGTACACGCATTCGAGCGGACAGACGCTCGGCGCGCAAGGCGCAGGCCACGTCATCGACGCGGCGCCGATCGTCGGCGATTCGCAGCAACTCACGCCGTCGACGACGCACGGCCAGTTCGTCGGCATGGCCGGGATCGCCGTCACTTTCTGAGCGCCCCCAGACCTGTCGCTTCGCGCCAGGCCCCCCGAGGGGGTCAAGAAAACTTGGGGCGGCCCGGCGTTTTCTTGAGACCCCGCACGGCAGCGCCTTCCGCGCGCTGCCCCGCCCCGGACAACGCGCACTTCGCGCGCGCCGTCCGGGCGCCTGCTGTACCCCCACCGCAGCGCTTTCCTCGTTCCGTCCGCCCGCCGCGCGAATCACGCGGGTTTTCTCGATCGCCCCAATACCTTACAATTCGTCAGGTTGATCCCTTCTGCATGCCCCTTCTTGCAGTCCTGACACCGCGGTACACTCGACGCACGCCGTATCAGGGTCCGACGCGCGACGCGCGCGCCGGGCGGCGTCGCGCCTCGTTGCGCCCACAACTGGATGCCCGCCATGCCAGATTCCCGTCCCTCGCCCCGCACGACATTCAAGCCGCAGGTCGTCCTGCCCGCGCTCGCGGTCATCGGCGCGCTGCTCGTCGTGTGCGCGCTGCGTCCGAGCGAAGCCGGCGCGCTGTTCTCCGCCGGCCAGCAATGGGTCATCGCGCGTTTCGACTGGTTCTACGTGCTGGCCGTCACCGGCTTCCTCGTGTTTCTCGTGCTGATCGCCGCGAGCGGCTTCGGCAACATCCGGCTCGGCCCCGACGACGCCGAACCCGAATTCAGTTTCGTGTCGTGGACAGCCATGCTGTTCGCGGCCGGCATGGGCATCGGCCTCATGTATTTCGGCGTCGGCGAGCCGATGCAGCATTTCCTGAAACCGCCGACCGTCGCCCCCGGCACGCCCGCCGCCGCGCGCGAAGCGATGCTGATGACCTTCTTCCACTGGGGCTTCCATGCGTGGGCGATCTACGGGCTGATGGGGCTCGTGCTCGCGTACTTCGGCTTTCGCTACAACCTGCCGCTGACGCTGCGCTCGGGGCTGTATCCGGTGCTGCGCGAACGCATCAACGGCTGGATCGGCCACACCGTCGACGCGTTCGCGCTGGTCGGCACCGTCGCCGGCATCGCGACGACGCTCGGCTACGGCGTGATGCAGTTGAGCGCCGGCCTGCATACGGTTGCCGGCTGGGACACGGGCAGCAACGTGTTTCGCATCGGGCTCGTCGCGGTCGTCGTGATCCTGGCGGGCGTGTCGGCCGCGACCGGCCTCGACAAGGGTGTGCGTCGGCTGTCCGAGCTGAACCTGCTGCTGGCGTTCCTGCTGCTCGCGTTCGTGGTCGTCGCGGGCCCGACGGCGTTCCTGCTGCGCGCGCTCGGCGACAACATCGGCCAGTACCTGTCGAGACTCGTCGACCTGTCGTTCCGCACGTACGCGTATGCGCCGCCGCGCGAGGAAGGCTGGTTCGGCGGCTGGACGATCCTCTACTGGGCGTGGTGGATCTCGTGGTCGCCGTTCGTCGGCATGTTCATCGCGCGCATCTCGCGCGGCCGCACGATCCGCCAGTTCGTGATCGGCGTGCTGCTCGTGCCGACCGCGTTCAACCTCGTGTGGATGACCGTGTTCGGCAACAGCGCGATCTGGCTCGATACGCACGGCGCGGCCGGCGCGCTCGCGCAGACGGCCACCAACGTCGACGCGCTGCTGTTCCGCTTCTTCGATTTCCTGCCGCTGCCGCAACTGCTGTCGATCGTCGCGATCGTGCTGATCGCGGTGTTCTTTGTCACGTCCGCCGATTCGGGCGCGTTCGTGATCGACCAGATCGCGACGCGCGGCAATGCGCACTCGCCCGTCTGGCAGCGGCTGTTCTGGGCCGCGCTGCTCGGGGTGACGGCCGCGGTGCTGCTCGTCGCGGGCGGTCTCGGTGCGCTGCAGGCGATGACGCTGATCGCCGCGCTGCCGGTCGCCATCATCATGCTCGCGCTCTGCTACGGGCTGTGGCGCGGGCTCGCGGCCGACCGCGCACACTATTCGCAGGACGTCGCGCCCGCGACGACCTTCTGGACCGGCCAGCACTGGCGTCACCGCCTGACGCACATCCTGCGGCAGACGACCGAGGCCGAGGCACGTCAGTTCGTTGCCGAGACGGTCGAGCCGGCGCTGCGCAAGGTCGCCGACGAACTGCGCGTGAGCGGCGTCGATGCGCACGTGCAGCGCGACAGCGACGACGCCGTGCGGCTCACCGTGCCGACCGCCGAACACCGCGATTTCGTGTACGGCGTGCGCGTGACGGTGAAATCCGCGGCCGCGTTCCTGATGCGCGAGGCGGCCGAGCCGGAAGCCGCGCGGGCGCACGTGTACGGGATCGTCACGTTCTTCGAGGACGGACGGCTCGGCTACGACGTCGAATACCTGCGCGGCGACGAAGTGATCGCCGACGTGCTGCGCCAGTACGAACGCTACGTATCGCTCGCGGGCGACAAGCGCACGCATCTGCTGAGCCGCGCGCCGGGGCACGCGACGGAGGCCGAATGAACGCGCACGCTGCAGCCTTTACAACGCCGCGTCGGTCCGCCACGCTCGACGGAGCCACGCGATGAGCTGGCTCCTGCAAAGCCGCTCCGCCGACATCGTCGCGCTCGGCACGCTCGCGTTGCTTTATCTCGGCGGAGCCGGCATCGCGCTGTGGCGCATCCGGGCCGCGGCGCCGCGCGGCAAGGTCTACTGGGTCGTCTGCATGATGCTGCTGGCAGGTGGCGCCATCGCGATGGGCGGCAACCTGTCGCCCGCGCCGAACAGCGGTGAAATGCCGCCCGGTTTCGCGCTCGGCGTCGAAGCCGTCCTGCTCGGCCTCGCGTTCGTTGCCGGCGGTTGTGCGTGGCTGATGCTGCGCAACCGGCGACGCTGACGCGCGCACGTCGCGCGGCCCGGCTTCATCACGCGCGAACGGCAACGCGCCGGGCGGCCCGGCCGCCGCCCCTTCCCCGATCCGTTTTATCGCAACGCGTTACGCACGCGCCGTCACGAGCCAGCACGCTGCGTCGAAGCACACGTCCGCGCCGTGGATGTAACGCTCGAACGCCGCGCGCACCATATCGACCACGCGCCGCCGGGTTGCGTCGTCCGTCTCCAGCAGCGCGAGCCCGACCGGTCCCAGCCGGGCGATGTAGTCATCCAGCGCCGGCTCGGGCAGCACGCATGCCATCTCGACCGGCTCGATCTCGACGTCGGCCCAGCCGCTGTCCGACAGCACCGATGCGATCCGCTGCCGATCGCCGAACGCGAACTGCCCCGGCGCACCGGGCCGTCGCGCGGGCAGGTTCGGCAGCAACGGCGCGGCGGCCCGCTCGGCCGTCGTCATGAACGGGTTGTCGGCCGCGCTGCGCCACGCGACGAACCGCATCTGCGCGTTCGGCCGCGCCGCGTGCCGAAGGTTCGCGAACGCCCGCACCGGATCGTCGAAGAACATCACGCCCAGGCGCGACACGATCAGGTCGACGCTTGCGGGCGCGAACGCATGTGTCTGCACATCCGCGCGCACGAAGCTGGCGTGAAGGTCGCTACGTTCGGCGCGTGCCTGCGCGGCATCGATCATCCTGGCCGAGATATCGATGCCCGTGCATTGCGCATGCGCGCCGAGCCGGCGCGCGATCGCGAGCGTGACTGCACCCGTGCCGCAGCCGACGTCGAGCACGCTGCGCGCGGACGACGCGGCCGCCGCATCCGCGAGCAGCGTCTCGAACGGCGCGAACATCCGGTCGAGCGACGCCTGCGCATCGACCCAGGCGCGCCCCGACGGGCCGTTCCACAGCGCGAATTGTTCGTCGTTGGGCCGGTTGGTTTCCATCGTCGATTCCCCTTCTGGTTCATTGATCATGAACCGGACTGTGCCGCTTCAAGCCGGCTTGAGGTCAAGGCCCCGGCGGCAACCTGCCGCAGCGGTCCCGACCCGGCTACGCGCCCGGTCTTTTCATATTTCTTACATTCGCGCTGCGTATCGTTGACGACTTTCCTACGGTGCCTCCCATGCGACGACTCTTCCCGCGCGCACTGCACGTGCGCTGCGCCCCTCTTGTTGTCCTCGCCGCGCTCTCCGCGTGTTCGAATCACATCGATACGCCGGCCGATCCGGCCAGCGCGTCGGTCAACGTCCAGGCCGCATGGGTCGAGATCGGCGACGCGAACCAGGCGATCGCGCGCGTCATCACGAACTACACGCCCGCGTCGGCCAGCGAGCCGCTGTGTCCGCAACTGACCGTCGACGGCAAGCTGTCGCGCATGACGCTGCGCGCGGGCGCCGCGACCGTGGCCCAGCGGCCGACCGCCAGCGATCCGTCCGACTCGAAGCCGTCGAGCTTCCCGGTGTCCATCTGCGAGACGACGCTGCCGGCCGACGCGCAGGCGGCGAGCGTCGCGGGCCGCACGCTGCCGCTGCCGAAAGCGCAGCCGCAGCGCATCGCGATCATCGCCGACACGGGCTGCCGGATGAAGAAAGCCGACAACGCGTGGCAGGCATGCAACGACGCGACGGTCTGGCCGCTCGACACGATCGCGGCCAGCGTCGCGAAGCTGTCGCCCGACCTGGTGCTGCACGTCGGCGACTACCACTATCGCGAGAACGCATGCCCGCCGGACATCGCCGGCTGCAAGGACAGCCCGTGGGGCTATGGCTGGGATACGTGGCAGGCCGACCTGTTCCGCCCGGCCGCACCGCTGCTCGCGAAGGCGCCGTGGGTCGTCGTGCGCGGCAACCACGAGGAATGCGCGCGGGCCGGCCAGGGCTGGTTCCGTTTCCTCGATCCGCGCCCGTATTCGGCCGCCCGCTCGTGCGACGATCCCGCCAACGACAACGACGCGAACTACTCCGAGCCGTATGCGGTCTCGCTCGGCAGCGGCTCGCAGGTGATCGTGTTCGACACCGCGAAGGTCGGCCGCACGCCGCTCAAGACGACCGACGCGCAATTCCGCATCTACCAGAAGCAGTTCCAGACGGTGGCATCGCTCGCGTCGAAGGCCGGCATGACGACGACGATCTTCACGAACCATCATCCGATCCTCGCGTTCGCGCCGATCGCCGGCAGCACGCCCGCGCCGGGCAACCTCGCACTGCAGTCCGTGATGTCGAGCCTCAACGCGCAGGCGTACTACCCGCCCGGCGTGCACGTCGCGCTGCACGGGCACGTGCACGACTTCCAGGCGATCAATTTCTCGTCGGGACACCCGGCGACGATCGTGTCCGGCAACGGCGGCGACAACCTCGACGTCGCGCTGCCCGACCCGTTCCCGGCCGGCCTGACGCCCGCACCGGGCGCCGTGATCGAGCGGCTGTCGCACAACAACAGCTTCGGCTTCCTGATCATGGAGCGCAACGCCGCCCCAGCGACGGGCTGGGTGTTCCGCGCGTATTCGGCCGCAGGCAAGCTGCTCGCGTCGTGCAACCAGTCGGGGACGACACTCGCTTGCGACAAGACGGGGTTCATTGCGCCGTGAGTGACGAGGTTCGATGTGACGGCCGCGTTGCGCGCGGCCGGCAAACGCTGCAGGCGCTTGCCGCGGCCGTGCTCGCCGGCCTGGCGCTCGCGGCCCATGCCGCGCCGGCCGATACGGTCCTGCTCCCCGGCGCGCCGCCGTCGCGCGTCGTCGACACGATCGGCAACGGCACGCCGCAGGTGACGGGCAAGATCGACGCGGCCACCGCGCGCTTCGCGCCCGACCCGACACTCGTCGCGCTCGGCCGCCGGATCTTCTTCGACCCGCGGCTGTCCGAGCCGCGCGGCATGTCGTGTGCGGGCTGCCACGATCCGGGCCGCGCATTCGCGCCGACACTGTCGGCCGCCTCGCTCGCGGGGCCCGGCGTGCCTGAGGGCAGCCGGCACGGGCGTTTCAGCCAGCGCAATGCACCGTCGCTGCTCTATGTGCGCTACGTGCCGCGCCGCCACTTCTACCAGGACGACGATGCGCCCGCGCCGTCGCCGTTCGGCGGCCTGTTCAGCGACGGCCGCGCGGATACGCTCGCCGAGCAGATCCGCGGGCCGCTGTTCGATTCGAACGAGATGAACAACCGGTCGCCGGCCGCGCTGCTGCGCAAGGTCAACGCGACCGAGCTCGCACCCGATCTCGCCGCGCGTTTCGGCGCACCGGTGCGGCGCGATCCCGAACAACTGGTGCGCGCGCTGGGTTCGGCCGTCGAGGCTTATCTGCAGAGCGACGAGATGGCGCCGTTCACGTCGCGCTTCGACGCGTTCCTGCGCACGCGCAAGCCACTCGCGCCTGCCGAGATGCGCGGCCTCGCGCTGTTCCGGAATCCGGACAAGGGCAACTGCATGACCTGCCATACGCTGTCGGAGACCTCGAGCCGCCCGGAGCGCTCGCTCTTCACCGATTTCGGTTATGACGCGATCGCGGTGCCGCGCAATCGCGCGCTGCCGGCGAACCGCGATCCGCGCCATTTCGACAACGGGCTGTGCGACACCGCGCGGCGGCTGCGCTGGCCCGAGCCGACGCAATGGTGCGGCTACCTGCGCACGCCGGGGCTGCGCAACGTCGCGGTCAAGCAGACGTTCATGCACAACGGCGTGTTCACGACGCTGCGCGATGCGGTCGCGTTCTACAACACGCGCTCGACCGACCCCGGTTTCTGGTACCACGGCGCCACGACGTTCGACGACGTGCCGGCCGCCTATCGCGGCAACATCAACGTCAATTCGACGCCGATGAATCGCCGGCCCGGTACGCCGCCCGCGCTGACCGAGGCGGAAATCGACGACATCGTCGCGTTCCTCGGCACGCTGACCGACGCGCGCTATGCGGGCATCGCCCCGCCTGCTGCTCCCGCCGCGCGGATCACCGGAGCCGCCGTGCCGGCGCGTTGACCCTGGCCGAACGGCCAATCGCACGCGCCCGCTTGCAGTCGCCTCATATACTGGTTATATTTACAGTACTGTATTTATGAACAGTGAGGTGCGCGATGGAACATCTGGTCCGTATCGTCAACGACACCGATCGCCAAGTGCTGGCGTGGCTTCGCGCGCAGGCCGGCGATGCCCGCGTCGAGCGCGCGGCGCGCCAACTCGGGCATACGCGGAAGCCATTCCCGTCCGCCGTATGCCGGTACCTGGGCATGAGCGTGCCGGCTACGCTGCGCCCGGCTACCCAGCCGCGCGCCGCCCGCGATTTCTCGGTCGGTGATCGTTACCTGTCGCTGATCCGCCAGCACCTCGCCACGCACTCGGCTGGCCGCTGACATGGCGGCGTTCGGCGGCCGCGGTGGGTCGGCATGCCGGCGCACACGGGCGAGCCTGGCCGGCAGCCGCCGTGCTGGCGCAGTCGAGGCGACGAGCAGACGCATTCCGCTTCAGCCCTCGTCATCCGGTGATGACGGCATCGACCACCGCTACCGGTCCGGCACGCGGCGGCCATCGCGTCACCGCGCGCTCCTGCGCCGCTCGGCCCATTCGAATACCGCCATCCCGGCCAGCATCGCGACGAAGAACACGATCCCCTTGGCCGATCCGAGGCCGATCGACACGATCGCGGGCCCCGGGCAGAACCCGGCGATCCCCCAGCCGATGCCGAACACGGCGCTCCCGGCGACCAGGCGCACGGTGATCGCCCGCAGGGCCGGCAACTGCATCGGCAAGCCGAGCCACGACCGCGTCCGGCGCTTTGCCCAAGCGAACGCGAACACGGCCACGCCCGTCGCGCCGGCCATCACGAACGCGAGTGACGGATCCCAGCGGCCCGCCAGGTCGAGAAAGCCGAGCACCTTCTGCGGATTGGCCATGCCCGACACGATGAGGCCGACGCCGAACAGCAGCCCCGCCAGAAACGCGAATCCTGCCTGCATGTCAGCCTCCCAGCACGTGCCGCCGCACGAATACGGTCACGAAGCCCGCGACCATGAAGACTGCCGTCGCGACCACCGAGCGCAACGCACCGCGCGACATCCCGCACACACCGTGGCCGCTCGTGCATCCGCCTGCGTACCGCGTGCCGATCCCGACCAGCAGCCCGGCCGCCAGCAGGTCGAACCAGCCTGCATCGACCTGCGGCGTCAAGCCGGCTCCGGCGACGCGCATCACCAGCGGTGCGACGATCAGCCCGGCGACGAATGCAACGCGCCAGTCGAGCTCTCCCGCGCCCGCCGTGAACAGGCCGCCGACGATGCCGCTGATGCCGGCAATCCGGCCGTTGAACGCGACGAGCCACGCGGCCGCCAGCCCGATCAGCACACCGCCGGCCAGCGACAGCCACGGCGTGAAATGAATCGCATCAAGCTGCATCGCGCGCCCCCTTCGCGGCCGGGCCGCAGAACTGTTCGTACAGCACGCCCATCACCGCGATCGCGGCCGGGCTGTCGAGCGAATAGTGGATGTTCTTGCCTTCGCGGCGCGTACGGACCAGCGCGTTGTCCCGCAACACGCCGAGCTGCTGCGACAGCGTCGGCTGGCGGATGTCCAGCTTCGTCTCAAGATCGCTCACGCAGCGCTCGCCCTGTGACAGTTCGCACAGCAGCAGCAACCGGTCGGGATTCGACAGCACCTTGAGCAGCGCGCAGGCCGATTCGGCGGCTGCGCGCATCTGGTCGGGCTCGGGCAGCCCGGCGGGAAGATCGTCGTTCATCAGCGCAGGAGAACAATTAAAGAATCAATATTATATCAACTTATATAATATTGATTCTGGCTGCTTGCCTGTCAGCGACCTTGTGCCCTCCTCGGACCTGTTCAGGTTCGCTCGCCCGCGTCGCTTCGGCGCGCACCACGCTGAGCGCCAGCCTCTTGCCAATGAAGCGCCAAAGTCAGCGCGCGGTGTCGATGGTCTGGCACCCCGACAGCGCGAATCGCGCGGCCGTGGCCGCGACGATCGAGCGCCTGCGCGCCTGTGCGGCGCCTCAGATGGGCGGATGGAAGAAAATGAAGGTGGAGTGAATGGCGCGGCCCGGCGCGAACCGGGCCGCTTCGCCGTGACGCGTCACGCGCCGTCGCACGACGCCGCGCCGTCCAGCATCAGCGTGCCGACCCGCGCGGGCACGAGCGGCGTGCGCGGCGCGGGCGGCGTCCAGCCGAACAGCGCCTGCGCAGCCGCACCGCACACGCGGCCCTGGCACGCGCCCATCCCGCAACGCGACTGCAGCTTCGCGGCCGTCCAGCCCGGTTCCTGTGCGACCGCATCGAAACGCACATCCTCGCAGCGGCACAGCAGCGTATCGGGCCGCGCGAGCCGGCGGATCGGCTCGCGAATCGCGAAACGCTCGCGTACCGAATCTGCAAAAGCCTGCCAGTGCGCCCGCCGCGCGACGAGCGCAGCCAACGGCGCCGTCTGCCCGGTCGCCGCATAACCGGCAATTTCACCTTCGACCATCGCCAGCTCGCTGCCGCCGACGCCCGTGCACTCGCCGGCTGCGAAGTGCCCGTCGCGGCTCGTGCGCTGGTGCGCATCGACCGCCACCGCGCCGTTCTCGATCCGGCAGCCGAGATGGCTCGGCAGCACGGTGTTCGGCACGAGGCCGAAACCGCACGCAAGCCGGTCGCAATCGACATCGAACTCGCGATCGCCGTGACGGATCCGCACGCGTTCGAGCCGCTTGTCGCCGAACGCTTCGACAACGTGCGCATCCGGCCGATAGACGGCCGTCACGAGCTTCGCGGCCTGCGCGAGCTTCGACGGCCAGCGCCACAGCCCCGCGCCGAAGCCGGCCACGTCGCCCCAGGCTGCCTGTTCGAGCACGTGCGACACGCGCGCGCCGGCCTGACGGGCCGTCGCCGCGCTCGCCAGCAGCAGCGGCCCGCTGCCCGCAATCACCGTGCGCTGCCCGCGCACGTCGAGGCCGTATTTGATCAGTGCCTGCAGGCCGCCCGCGCCGGTGACGCCCGGCAGCGTCCAGCCCGGAAACGGCAGCAGCAACTCGCGGGCGCCGCAGCAGAGAATCAGCGTCCGGTAGTCGAGCAGCAGCCCGCGTTCGTCGTCCTCGAGCAGCAGCGTGCCCGGCTGCGTTTCGGCGACGATGCGCGTCGCCGCGAGATGCGTGACGTTCGGTTGCCGCAATACGGCGAGACGTTCGGCGGCGGCCGGCGTCGGCGCGGCAGTGGCCGCCTGCCGCCAGATCTGCCCGCCCGCACGCGGGTTGTCGTCGACGATCGCGATCGTGGCACCGCTCTTTGCGGCAGCCCGCGCGGCCGACAGCCCGGCCGGGCCCGCGCCGACGATCGCGACGTCGACGCTCAGTCGTTCCTGGTTCATCGCGTGCGCTCCACCTGCATCCCGTCGCGGCACAGCGTCTGGCAAGCCAGCCGGCGCCGGCCGTCGATCGTCATCCTGCACTCCTGGCAGATGCCCATTCCGCAAAACGGCGCACGCGCCGCACCCGTGCACGACACGCGCATCGTGTCGTCGCCGCTCGCCGCGACCGCGGCCGCGACGGTCGCGCCGTCTGCCACCGTCAGCGCGCGGCCGTCCAGATGAATGATCATGTCAGCGCTCCGGCTACGGGGGACGCGGTCAGGAAGCGTCCCGGCAAATACGGTTCGATCTCGATGGCCGGCCGTTCGCCGGTCATCAGCGCGGCAACGAGCCGCGCGCTGCCCGGCGCCGTCGTCACGCCGAGCCCTTCGTGCCCGACCGCGAGCCACACGCCCGGCCGCGCCGGGTGCTCGCCGAGCAGCGGCAGGCCGTCGGGGCTCGCCGAACGGAATCCCGTCCATGCGCGGATCCCGTTCAGGTCGGCCAGATCCGGCAGATAACCGACCGCGCGGCGCAGCATGCGCGCGAGCACGGGCGGCTCGACGCGGGCATCCTCGGTGTCGAATTGACGCGACGAGCCGATCAGCAGTTGTCCGGTCGGCCGCGGCTGCACGTTGAACGCGACCGACGTGCCGTCGCTCGCGTGTGCGCTCGCCGCATAACCGAGCTCGACGAGCTGGTGCGACACCTGGCCCGGATAGCGGTCGGTAATGAGCAAATGGCCTTTTTTCGGGCGCAGCGGCAGCTCGGGCAGCAACGTGCGGGCCGCAACGCCGTTCGCGACGACCACGCGTTCCGCACGCAGCGTGTCGCCGCTCGCGAGCGTCACGCTCGGACCATCGACCGCAACGGCCCTGTCGCGGCGCAGCGTGATGCGCGGTGCGCGCTGCAACAGCCAGTTCGCGGTGACGGGCGCATAGAGAATCGCGTCGCCGGGAATCTTCAGCGCGCCGCCGAGGCCCGCGCGCAGCATCGGCTCCAGTTGCGCGAGCGTCGCCGCGCCGATCAGCTCGCCCGCCACGCCGTGCGCGGCAAGCGTCGCCTGCTTCGCGCGGGCCAGATCCATCTCGTGCGCATCGGCCGCGAGCCACAGCGTGCCGCAGTTGCGGTACGCGCAGCCTTCCGGCATCTCGCCGCTCAACGCGCGCCACAGCTCGATCGAGTAATGGCTTAGCGCGAGCTCGGCCGCGTTGTCGTCCATCGCGACGAGGTGGCCCATCCCCGCGCCGGTCGCGCCGCCGCTCGCGTCGTCGACGACGAGCACGCGCAGCCCGCGCTGCGCGAGTTCGTGCGCGCACGCCGCGCCGACGATGCCGGCGCCGATCACGACGACGTCGGTCCTTGTTTCGCTCACGACACGATGCCCCAGCCGAATGGATCGTCTTCCTCGATCAGCAGCGTTGCTTCCGCGCTCAGGTGCGCGCTGCCGCGGATGGTCGGCACGATACCGCCGTCGGCCTGCTCGTAGCTCGCCTGGAACACGCTGCCGATCACGCTCGCCTGCCGCCACACCGCGCCCGGCGCGAGCTTGCCGTCGGCCGCGAGGCACGCGAGCTTCGCGCTCGTGCCGGTGCCGCACGGCGAACGGTCGTACGCGAGGCCCGGGCACAGCACGAAGCTGCGGCTGTCGTGCGCGGGATCGTCGGCGAACAGCTCGATGTGGTCGATCTCGCCGCCGTTCGCGCCGGTGATGCCCGCGCGTTCGAGCCCTTCGCGCACGGCCGACGCATACGCGGTGAGCGCCGCGACGTTGTCGCCGGCGACGCGCTGCCCGTGATCGCTGATCAGGAAGAACCAGTTGCCGCCCCACGCGATGTCGCCCTTCACGGGGCCGTAACCCGGCACGTCGACCGCGACGCCCTGCGCGTGGCGATACGCGGGCACGTTGCGCACGCTGACCGACAGGTCGTCGTGCAGCGTCGCCTCGACGGTGCCGACGGGCGTTTCGATCCGGTGCGTGCCGGGACGGATGCGCCCCATGTGATGCAGCGTGCGCACGACGCCGATCGTGCCGTGCCCGCACATCCCGAGATAGCCGCTATTGTTGAAGAAGATCACGCCGGCCGCCGCGTCGGGCGACACGGGCTCGCACAGCAGCGCGCCAACCAGCACGTCGCTGCCGCGCGGCTCGAGGATGCACGCGGTGCGATAGCGGTCGTGCTCGCGCGCGAGCACGTCGCGGCGCTCGGCCATCGTGCCGTTGCCGAGCGACGGAAAGCCGGACACGACGAGCCGAGTGGGTTCGCCGCCCGTGTGCGAATCGATGATCTGGATGCGCTTCATCATGAGCCGTCCGAAGTGGGGAATGGAGAAGTGGGGAAAGGAGCATAGCTTCCTCCGTCGCGCGTCCGTCCGCTTGTGGCTTTTCGATAAGGACGACGACGAAATCGGCATAGTACGAAGCGCCCTTCGCACGCCGCCCGGCCGCTGTGCCGATTTCGTCATTTTGCTCCGCGATACGACTCAAGCGTGATGGGCATTTGCGCGGCGATACTGGTTGCCACACCGACACACCTGTCGGCCGACCGATACGAACGTAGGAGATTTCAGTGAGCCGCAAAGCCATTCAGTGGACCGGGGTTTTCCCGGCCGTCAGCACCCAGTTCAAGCCGGACTTTTCCCTCGACATCGACGCCACGCACCGCGTGGTGAAGAACCTGGTGAACGACGGCGTGTCGGGCCTCGTGGTCTGCGGCACGGTCGGCGAAAACACGTCGCTGTCGACGAGCGAGAAACTCCAGGTGATCGAAGCCGCGCGCGATGCGGCCGGCGGCAAGATTCCGGTGATCGCCGGCATCGCCGAATTCACGACCGAATTCGCGCGCAACACGGTGCGTGAAGCCCAGCGCGTCGGCGTCGACGGCGTGATGGTGATGCCCGCGCTCGTCTACTCGGCGAAGCCACACGAAACCGCCGCGCACTTCCGCGCGGTCGCGACGAGCACCGACCTGCCCGTGATGGTCTACAACAACCCGCCGATCTACAAGAACGACGTGACGCCCGACGTACTGATCGCGCTGCAGGACTGCGAGAACATCGTCTGCTTCAAGGATTCGTCGGGCGATACGCGTCGCTTCATCGACCTGCGCAATGCGGTCGGCGATCGCTTCGTGCTGTTCGCGGGCCTCGACGACGTCGTGGTCGAGAGCATTGCGGTGGGCGCCGAAGGCTGGGTGTCGGGCATGTCGAATGCGTTCCCGAAGGAAGGCGAGACGCTGTTCCGTCTCGCGAAGCAGAAGCGGTTCGACGAAGCGCTCGCGCTGTACCGCTGGTTCATGCCGCTGCTGCACCTCGACGCGCGCCCCGATCTCGTGCAGTGCATCAAGCTGTGCGAAGAGCTGGTCGGCCGCGGCAGCGCGATCACGCGTCCGCCGCGCCTCGCGCTGCAGGGCGACACGCTCGCGGAAGTGAAGGCAATCGTCGCGAAGGCGCTCGAAACGCGCCCGGCATTGCCCGACGTCGGTCTCTGACCGATTCTCCCCGGCGGCGGCGCAAGGCTTTCCCCCTCGCGACGCCGTCTCCGGTCCGGCATGGCCCGCACGGGCCCGCCCCGGTCGTTCGAACCGGGCGACGCCGGCCGGCAGGCGTGCGCCGCTGCTCCGTCGGAGCGCGGCGCACTCGACGCCTGCACCGCCCTTCCCCCAGGAGACAAGCCCATGCCAGGCCAAGGCAATGCTCACCCGTCCGTCCCGCTTTCCGGTTCCGCGCACCCCGACGCGGGTCACGGCAAGTTCAAGAAACAGCTGTCGCTGACCGATCTCACGTTCATCGGTCTCGGCGCCATTTTCGGTTCGGGGTGGCTGTTCGCCGCGAGTCACGTGTCGACGATCGCGGGCCCGGCCGGCATCTTCTCGTGGCTGTTGGGCGGCTTCGCGGTGCTGCTGCTCGGCATCGTCTATTGCGAACTCGGCGCAGCGCTGCCGCGCGCGGGCGGTGTGGTCCGCTATCCGGTGTTCTCGCACGGCCCGCTGCTCGGCTACCTGATGGGCTTCATCACGCTGATCGCCTTTTCGAGCCTGATCGCGATCGAGGTCGTCGCCGCACGCCAATATGCGGCCGCGTGGTTTCCGGGCCTCACCGTGGAAGGATCGAGCGACCCGACGACGATCGGCTGGCTCGTGCAGGCCGCGCTGCTGTGCTTCTTCTTTTACCTGAACTATTCGAGCGTGAAGACGTTCGCGAAGGCGAACAACATCATCAGCATTTTCAAGTTCATCGTGCCGCTCGCGGTGATCGGCGTGCTGTTCACGTTCTTCAAGCCCGCGAACCTGACCGTGCACGGCTTCGCGCCGTTCGGCATGCCGGGCATCGAGATGGCCGTGTCCGCGGGCGGCATCATTTTCGCGTACCTCGGGCTCACGCCGATCGTGTCGGTCGCGAGCGAGGTGCGTAATCCGCAGCGCACGATCCCGATCGCGCTGATCCTGTCGATCCTGCTGTCGACGCTGATCTACGTGCTGCTGCAGCTCGCGTTCATCGGCAGCATTCCGACCGCGATGCTCGCGGGCGGCTGGCATGACGTGAGCAAGGCATTTTCGCTGCCGTACCGCGACATCGCGCTTGCGCTCGGCGTCGGCTGGCTCGCGGTGATGGTCGTCGCCGACGCGATGATCTCGCCGAGCGGCTGCGGCAACATCTACATGAACGCGACGCCGCGCGTCGTCTACGGCTGGGCGAAGACGGGCACCTTCTTCAAGGTGTTCACGCGCGTCGACGAAGCGTCGGGCATCCCGCGCGCGGGCCTGTGGCTCACGTTCGGCCTCGCGATCTTCTGGACGATGCCGTTCCCGTCGTGGGAAGCGCTGATCAACATCGTGTCGGCCGCGCTGGTGCTGAGCTATGCGGTCGCGCCCGTGTCGGTCGCCGCACTGCGACGCACCGCCCCTGACCTGCCGCGACCGTTCCGCGCGAGCGCGTTCGGCATCACCGGGCCCGCGTCGTTCGTGATCGCCGCGCTGATCGTCTACTGGTCGGGCTGGAGCACGGTGTCCTGGCTGCTCGGCCTGCAGATCGTGATGTTCGTCATCTATCTCGCGTGCCGCCGCTGGGTGCCGACCGCGCACCTGAGCCTCGCCGAACAGGTGCGCTCGTCCGCGTGGCTGATCGCGTTCTATGCGGCGATGATCGTCCTGTCGTATCTCGGCGGCTTCGGCGGCACGGGCCAGCTCGCGCATCCGTACGACACGGTCGTCGTCGCGGCCGTCGCGCTCGTCATCTACTACTGGGGCGCCAACACAGGCGTCCGCTCCGACAAGCTGCAACTCGACGACGACGAGGACTGACGCGCCCGTCTCCCCTTCACACCATCCCTTCGGCCGGGCGCCCCACGCCCGGCCCCTGTTTTTTTCCGAGGAAAGCCATGCACATCACAGGTCAGCTCCTGATCGGCCCGTCCGCCGTCACCGGACAGAACGGCACCCTTCACCCGATCGCCGCCGCGACCGGCGAACGGCTCGAACCCGCTTTCGGCGGCGCGAGCCTGCACGACCTGGAGACGGCCTGCGCGCTCGCCGACGACGCGTTCGACACGTATCGCGAAACCAGTCTCGACGCGCGCGCCGCGTTTCTCGACGCGATCGGCCGCCACATCATGGCGCTCGGCGACGACCTGATCGAGCGCTGCGTCGCCGAAACGGGCCTGCCGCGCGCCCGCGTCGAAGGCGAGCGCGGCCGCACGGTCGGCCAGCTCGGGCTGTTCGCGTCGCTCGTGCGCGATGGCGGCTTTCTCGACGCGCGAATCGATCCGGCGCGCCCCGAGCGCAAGCCGCTGCCGCGCGTCGACCTGCGCCTGCGCAACGTCGCGGTCGGGCCCGTCGCCGTGTTCGGCGCGTCGAACTTCCCGCTCGCGTTCTCGGTCGCCGGTGGCGATACGGCGTCGGCCCTCGCGGCCGGCTGCCCGGTGATCGTCAAGGCGCATTCCGCGCATCCGGGCACGTCGGAGCTGGTCGGTCGCGCGATCCAGCAGGCCGCGCGCGAATGCGGGATGCCGGCCGGCGTGTTCTCGCTGCTGTTCGACGCGTCGCGCGAGATCGGCCAGGCGCTCGTCGCCGATCCGCGCATCAAGGCCGTCGGCTTCACCGGCTCGCGCCGCGGCGGCGTCGCGCTGATGCACATCGCGGCCGCGCGCCCCGAGCCGATTCCCGTCTACGCGGAAATGAGCTCGATCAATCCGGTGCTGCTGTTGCCCGCCGCGCTCGATGCGCGCCACGCTACGATCGCGCCGCAGTTCGTCGCGTCGCTCACGCTCGGCGCCGGCCAGTTCTGCACGAACCCGGGCCTCGTGCTTGCCGTCGACGGCCCCGCGCTGCGCGCGCTCGAAGCCACGGCGGCCGATGCCGTGCGCGCGGCGGCCGCGCAGACGATGCTGACGCCCCCCATCCACGCGAGCTACGTGCACGGCGTCACGGCGCTGCGCGATCACGAGGCGGTCGAGCTGCTGGCGGAAGGCGCCGAAGGCGGCCGCCATCAGGCCCGCGCGGCGCTGTTCGCGACGTCGGCCGACGCGTTCATCGCGCACCCCGAACTGCGCGAGGAAGTGTTCGGCCCTGCGTCGCTGATCGTGCGCTGCCCGGACGCCGACACGCTGCATCGCGTGCTGAAGTCGCTCGAAGGCCAGTTGACGATCGCCGCGCATCTCGCCGACGGCGACGCGCCGCTGTTCGCCACGCTGCGTCCCACGCTCGAACGCAAGGCCGGCCGCATTCTCGTCAACGGTTTCGGTACCGGCGTCGAAGTCGGCCATGCGATGGTGCACGGCGGCCCGTTCCCGGCAACCTCCGACACGCGCACGACCTCCGTCGGCGCACGCGCGATCGAGCGCTTCCTGCGCCCGGTGTCGTACCAGGACCTGCCGGACGCGCTGCTGCCGGACGCGATCCGCGACGGTAATCCGCTGAACGTGCCGCAACGCATCGACGGCATGCCCGCATCGCGGGAGGCGAACCATGTCTGAGCACACCACCGAAGTCGTCCTGTCGCTCGATGAGGTCCACGCGCTCGCGCTGCGCGTGCTGACGCATAACGGGATGTCCGATGCGCATGCGCAGGCCATCGCCAACGTGATCACGCAGGGCCAGCGCGACGAATGCCATTCGCACGGCGTGTACCGGCTGCTCGTGTGCGTGCGTTCGCTGCGCAAGGGCAAGGTCGATCCGCAGGCCGTGCCGACGCTGCGGCGGCTGTCGTCGTCGATCGTCGCGGTCGACGCGCATCGCGGCTTCTCGCTGCTGAGCTTCGAAACCGGGCTGCCCGTGCTGGTCGAGATGGCGAAGCAGCACGGGATCGCCGCGATGGCGATCAACCATTGCTACCACTTCTCCGCGCTGTGGCCCGAGGTCGAGGCGATCGCGGCCGAGGGGCTGGTCGGCATCGCGATGAACCCGAGCCATAGCTGGGTCGCGCCGGAAGGCGGCCGCGAGCCCGTGTTCGGCACGAACCCGATCGCGTTCGCATGGCCGCGCCCGGGTGGCGAGCCATTCGTGTTCGACTTCGCGACGAGCGCGATCGCGCGCGGTGACATCGAGCTGCACGCGAAGCAAGGCAAGGCGATTCCGCCGCACTGGGCGATCGACGCCGACGGCCAGCCGACCACCGACCCGAAGGCCGCGCTGCAGGGTGCGATGCGCACGTTCGGCGGTCACAAGGGCTCGGCGCTCGCGGCGATGGTCGAACTGCTCGGCGGCGCGCTGATCGGCGACATGACGAGCCGGGAATCGATGGACTTCGACGAAGGCGTCGGCGCGACGCCGTGCCACGGCGAGCTCGTGATTGCGTTCGACCCGAAGGTGTTCCTCGGCGACGATCTCGACGCGGGGCTCGCGCGCGGCGAGCGGATGTTCGGCTCGATCGTCGCGCAGGGCGCGCGGCTGCCGTCGCAACGGCGCTTCGACGCCCGCGCGCGCAGCATCGCGAACGGCGTGCGGATTCCGAAGGCGCTGTACGACGAGATCCTGACGCTGCTCGACTGACGCCGGCGGGCGGAAGCCGCGCGCATTCATCGCCGATCAACGCGCGATCCGGACGGTCGCGCGGGCGTGCCGCAGCCGCCCGCGCATTGCGCGCCGGGCACGCCGCACGCGCCGGTTGCCGGCCCCGCGGGCGCCACGCGCCCGGCGGCTGTGGGATAATCGTGCGGTTTGCCCAGGGCGCAGCTCAAGAGGTTGTTCGCACGGGCGCGAGAGAGGCCTTTATTCCCGTGCCTCCACCCTTTTCCCGCGATATTTCTTCAGCAACGACAATGCCCATTTACCGTTCCAAAACCTCCACCGCCGGCCGCAACATGGCAGGCGCGCGCTCGCTGTGGCGCGCCACCGGCATGAAAGACGACGATTTCTCGAAGCCGATCATCGCGGTCGTCAACTCGTTCACGCAGTTCGTGCCCGGGCACGTGCACCTGAAGGATCTCGGCCAGCTGGTTGCGCGCGAGATCGAGGCTGCCGGCGGCGTCGCGAAGGAATTCAACACGATCGCGGTCGACGACGGCATCGCGATGGGCCACGACGGCATGCTCTATTCGCTGCCGAGCCGCGACATCATCGCCGACTCGGTCGAATACATGGTGAACGCGCATTGCGCGGACGCGATGGTCTGCATCTCGAACTGCGACAAGATCACGCCGGGGATGCTGATGGCAGCGATGCGCCTGAACATTCCGGTGATCTTCGTGTCGGGCGGCCCGATGGAAGCCGGCAAGACGCGCCTCGCGAACCCGGTCACCAAGACCGTCGAACTGAAGAAGCTCGACCTCGTCGACGCGATGGTGATCGCGGTCGACCCGTCGTATTCCGACGCCGAAGTCGCCGAAGTCGAACGCTCGGCCTGCCCGACCTGCGGTTCGTGCTCGGGCATGTTCACCGCGAACTCGATGAACTGCCTGACCGAAGCGCTCGGCCTGTCGCTGCCCGGCAACGGCACGGTGGTGGCCACGCACGCCGATCGCGAACAGCTGTTCAAGCGCGCCGGCCGCCGCATCGTCGAACTGACGCGCCAGCACTACGAGCAGGACGACATGCGCCTGCTGCCGCGCTCGGTCGGCTTCGCGGCGTTCGAGAACGCGATGACGCTCGACATCGCGATGGGCGGTTCGACCAACACGATCCTGCACCTGCTGGCGATCGCGCAGGAAGCCGGCATCGACTTCACGATGAAGGACATCGACCGCCTGTCGCGCACCGTGCCGCAGCTGTGCAAGGTCGCGCCGAACACGAACAAGTACCACATCGAGGACGTGCACCGCGCAGGCGGGATCATGGCGATCCTCGGCGAGCTCGAGCGCGCCGGCAAGCTGCACACCGACGTGCCGACCGTGCACGCACCGACGCTGAAGGACGCGCTCGATCAGTGGGACATCGTCCGCACGCAGGACGAAGCGGTCCGCAGGTTCTACCTGGCCGGCCCGGCCGGCATCCCGACGCAGGTCGCGTTCAGCCAGGACACGCGCTGGCCGAGCCTCGACCTCGACCGCGCCGAAGGCTGCATCCGCTCGTACGAGCATGCGTTCTCGAAGGAAGGCGGCCTCGCCGTGCTGACGGGCAACATCGCGCTCGACGGCTGCGTGGTGAAGACGGCCGGCGTCGACGAGAGCATTCTCGTGTTCGAGGGCTCGGCTCACGTGACCGAATCGCAGGATGAAGCGGTCGAAAACATCCTGAACGACAAGGTCAAGGCCGGCGACGTGGTGATCGTGCGCTACGAAGGCCCGAAGGGCGGCCCCGGCATGCAGGAAATGCTCTACCCGACCAGCTACATCAAGTCGAAGGGGCTCGGCAAGGCTTGCGCTCTGCTGACGGACGGTCGCTTCTCGGGTGGCACGTCGGGTCTGTCGATCGGCCATTGCTCGCCGGAAGCGGCAGCAGGCGGCGCGATCGGCCTCGTGCGCGACGGCGACAAGATCCGCATCGACATCCCGAACCGCACGATCAACGTGCTGGTGTCGGACGAGGAACTGGCGCGCCGCCGCGAAGAGCAGAACGCAAAGGGCTGGAAGCCGGTGCAGCCGCGCCCGCGCAAGGTATCCGCAGCGCTGAAGGCGTACGCGAAGCTGGTCATGTCGGCCGACAAGGGCGCGGTGCGCGACCTGTCGCTGCTCGACGACTGACGGGGCGGGCGCGGGCTGCTCAGCGCCGCCCGCTCGCCTGATCCAGAAGCCGCTCTACGGAGCGGCTTTTTTTCGTCCGGCGCCGGGAGAAACCGCGGCGCTGCCGCCGTCAGTGACGGAACTCGTCGGTGCCACCACCGCCACCGCCTCCGCCACCACCACCGCTACCGCCACCGTGGCTGCCGCCGCCGTTTCCACCACCTTGCGGCCGCGCACCGTAGCCACCACCGCCCCCTCCACCGCCCTGGCGCATCGGCGGAGGCATCGTGCGCGCCTCTCCGCCCGGCCCGGCCGGCGCATGCAGCACGGCCGGCAGCGGACCCGCCGGACGGGCATTACCGCCGGCGTTCGGCATCGGCGCGGGTGCCTGCGGCGGCGGCGTGCGGATCGCACCGTTCCAGCCACCGCGTGCGGCCGACGGCCGTGCGTCATGCTGCGCGGGCGGGCCGCCCGGTGCGACCTGCATCGTCCCGCCCGGTTGCGGACGCCCCTGTCCCGGCGGCATGCCTCCGGGGCCGAGCCTCGGCTCCGGACGATGCGCCCAGCGATCGCGGTCGTGAAACCACGGCCGGTTGCGATAGTAGCGATCCCAGTACGCGGCGATCGCGAATCCGGTAATCGGGACACCGATGATCGCGCCATATTCCAGCATCGGCACGTAGCTGCCCTGGTACGGATATTCGAGCAGTTGCGCATCGATCCAGCCGCGCACGCCCGGCAGCGCGACATCGCACCACGAGTAGTCGCTCAGGCAGCCGAACACATCCAGCGCCGTATCGGGCGGGATCTGCGCGACCACCGGATAATCGGGCGCCGGCCCCGCGTACAGTTCGGCCGGCGAATTCGTATAAGCGCTGCTTTGCGCATCGGCGACGCCCGGCGCGGCCGCGAGGCCAAGCAGGACGACGCACAGACTTCGGACAATCGTGTTGCTCATGATGCTCTCCCGCGCGGTACCGCCGCGCGCCGGTCAGTGCCGATGGCCGCCGCCACCCCAATGCCCACCGCCCCACGGGCGGTGCCAGTAGCCGCCGCGGCCGCCCCAGTATCCGCCGCCCCAACGGCCCCAGAAGCCGATCGTCACGGGCGGCCCGTACCAGCCCGGGTAGTATGCGGGGTAGTAGACCGGATACGGCGGCGGCACATAGGCCGGTGCGACATACACAGGTGCCTGCGCGTCGACGTCGGCCGGTGTGCCGGGCACCGGTGAAAGGGCCGGACCGGATGGGGCCGGTGCCACCGGGATTTCGCGCTGCGTCACCGTGGCGGGCACCGGCGCGTAATAAGGCGCATAGCCGTACGGGCTCGTGTAGTAACAGCCGCCGAGCGTCAGCGCGGCGAGCGCGATGACGGCAGGCCTCGCGGCGGGAATCGGGTTCATCTCATGCTCCGGCAGAATCCGCGCGTCGCCGCCGGGCGCGCGCTTGACTCTAGCTTACGTCCCCTGCAGATTTCCGCGGGTATGATCGGTTACTTTTTGTTTCCTGCACCGGACGGTCGTGCGAGCATGGCGCGTGCCGGCACGTCTGCCGCACCCGCGTTGAAGTTGGCGGAAATGCCCTCAACTTGAACGATGTCAGGCTGACCGGCGCGAACGGGCGTTCGCGAGCACCCGGGTTGCCAGAACCAGGCGGACTTCGGCCCGCCCAGACAGGAACGCGGCTCACGCCGCCATCGACATGACTACGCCACGCCCCACTCCCCGGGCGGACTCGCCGCTCGATCCGATCATCCAGTTGCTGGCGCTTGCCGGCGAACAGGGTTATCTGACGCACGCCGACCTCGTCGACGCGCTGCCGCCCGAAAGCGACAGCCCCGACGCGCTCGAGGTCGTGCGCGCCGCGCTCGCCGACATCGGCATCGCCGTGCTCGACGAGCCGGCCGCGCCCGCGCCGTTTGCCGGCACGGCGCCTGTCGACGTCGATCGCGACGCGCTCGACGAAGGCCGGGCCGTGCTCGGTGACCTCGCACGCGGCACGAGCGCATCGACCGATCCGCTCGCGCTCTACATGCGGCGCATGCAGGCGGTACCGCTGCTCACGCGCGAAGGCGAAATCTTGCTCGCCCGCGAGATCGAGACGGGCCGCCACCAGGTGCTGCATGCGGTGGCCGGCTGTCCGGCGGCGGTCGACGCGCTGCTTGCGCGTCACCGCGCGACGGGTGCGGCCACCGCAACCGGTCCGTCCGATGACGACACCGCAGACACGCCGTTGCCCGCCAGCTACGACGCACTGCAGGCAGCCGTCTCGGCGCTGCGCGGCGCACTGCTTGCGCATGGCTGCCGTTCGGACGAATACCGCGACGCACGCAACCGCATGGCCGCCCTGCTCGGCTCGATCGCGTGGGTCGCGCCGGCCGTCGACGACGCGAGCCGCGTCGTGCGCGCGCTCGCGGCGGCGCCGCGTGATGGCGCCACCGGCGAAAGCGCCCGCTTCGACGCAGTCGCGCGACGGGCACTCGCGGCCGCGCTGAGCGACGGCCAGCAGAAAGTGCACGACGCCACCCGCGCGATGCTCGAGGCGAACCTGCGGCTCGTACTGTCGATCGCGCGCAAGTACATGAACCGCGGCGTCGACCTGCCCGACCTCGTGCAGGACGGCTGCCTCGGCCTGATGCGCGCGATCGAGAAATTTGAATACCGGCGCGGGTTCAAGTTCTCGACCTACGCGACCTGGTGGATCCGCCAGGCGATCACGCGCGCGGTCGCGGATCGCTCGCGCACGATCCGGGTGCCCGTGCACGTCGGCGACCAGTATCAGCGCGTGCAGCGGCACGCGCTGCGCTTTCGCCAGCGCACGGGCCGCAAGGCGACGCCGGCCGAACTCGCGGCCGAAACCGGCCTCGACGAGGACAAGCTGCGCGCGGTGCTCGCGCTGCCCGCCGAGCCCCTCTCGATCGACACGCCGCTGCCCGACGCGGACACCGGCCTCGTGGATCTGATCGAGGACCAGGCGTCGGCCAGCCCGTTCGAGCAACTGGCCGACACGCGCATGCGCGAATGCGTGACGTCGCTGCTCCGGTCGGTCACGCCGGCCGAGGCCGACGTGCTGCGCCGGCGCTTCGGGCTCGGCGGCACCGAGCCCGATACGTACGACGCGATCGCGCACGACGCGGGCATGTCGCGCGAGCGCGTGCGGCAGATCGAAAAGCGCGCGCTCGCCACGCTGCGCACGGCCGCCGAGGCCGAGAACGCGCAGTCGTTTCTCGACGCGTGATCGCGTCAAGCGACGCACGGCCGTGCCATCTGCCGGCACGACCGTGCGCTTCGCGCATGTGCTACGTTTGCCATTGACGTGCGTCAAGTTTTGTTCATCGCGTACCGCGACAATGGTGAAAGGCCGACCGGCGCATCGCTCGCCGCGTCCATTTCGTTTGTGCTTCCCCAGGTCCCGCGCCATGCAGACGACCATCAGCCAAACGTACGAGGAAAACCGGCATATCGCGGCATGCCTGCGCGAGGCTGCTCAACGGCTGGCCGACCAGGGTGCGAATCCGTATCGGGTCGCCGCGTACCGCGCGTCGGCCGATACGGTCGATGCGCTTGACCACGACATCCGCACGCTGTTCGAGGCCGGTGGCGTGGATACGCTCGGCGCGCTGCCCGAGATCGGCACGGGCGTTGCGCAGGCCATCGCCGAGCTGCTGGTGACCGGGCGCTGGCGCCAGCTCGACCGCCTGTGCGGCGACGCCGAACGCGCCTCCGCGTTCGAAGCCGTGCCGGGCATCGGCCACGGGCTCGCGCTGCGCATTCACGACCTGCTGCATATCGATACGCTCGAGGAGCTCGAACGCGCGGCCCGCAACGGCCAGCTCGAGACGATCTCGGGCGTCGGCCCGCGGCGCGCGGCCGGCATCCGCAGCGCGCTCGACGACGTGCTGACCCGCCGCCGGCGCTGGCAGGGCCACGCGCAAGACGCCGGCCCCGGTACGGAACCGCCGGTCGAACTGCTGCTCTACATCGACCGCCTGTACCGCAACAAGGCTGCTGCCGGCGTACTGCCGACGCTCGCGCACCGGCGCCTGAACGCGGACGGCTACGTGCCGCCGCCCGTGATGCACATGACCAAAGGCGGCTGGCATTTCACGGCGCTGTGCCTGCTGGCCGCCGCGCGCACGCCGGAAGCCGGCCGCCCCACGAACTGGGTGTCACTCTATTTCTACGACGCCGCGCAGTGCGAGCACCAGCGCACCGTCTTCACCGAAACGTTCGGCTCGCTCGTCGGCAAGCGCATCGTGCGCGGGCGCGAGAGGGAATGCCGCGTGTATTACGCGGGATGAGTCATGCGTCGGAGGCTTCGCTGACGTCGAATGCCGCGTCGAGCACGGACGCGATCTCGCGACACGCATGAGTGAGCGCACGTGAACGACGATCGGAATGTTCCAGATCGAGATCGAACAACGTCGAATGCGACACGTATTCGGCAGCCCTTTCCCGGTTCGGCACGTCGAACCATAACGTCACCATGTAGCCGCCCACCCAGCGCAGCGGCATCACCAGCGTGAGTTGCAGTCTCGTGATCGCGCCGTGGCGGAACCGGAAGCCGTCGTCGCCGACGCGGAACCCCGACCACGCACCGTCGTTCGACACGAACACGGTCAGCGTGTCGTCCGCCGCCGCAAGCTCGGCCGCCGAAACCATCGCCGCGCTCGAACCGTCGCGGCCTGCGTCGACCTCCACGAACGATTCGATTCCCCGCTTCAACTCGTCGTAGAAACGGCGCGTGACGTCGAGCCGCGTGTCGTCGGCCACCAGCACCAGTTGCTTGAATCGCGCATGCTCGCCGTATCGCAGCCGCACGTCAGGCTCGTCATCCGGCTCGGCCTCAGGGATGCCGGCCGGCACGATCGCCGCAGGCGGCGCGGCGGCCGCGCGCCGCCGTTTCACCCAGGCCGCACCCCACGTCAGCAGCGCGGTCTGCGTCGCCAGCACGGCGGCCAGCGTCGCGAACCCGGCGAGAAACCCGTAATGCGGCCCGACCTTCGATGCCGCGTACGCGGCCGGAAGCACGTAAAGCAGAAAGAAAAACCACACGCGGCAACCCCGTTGTTCCTGTTTGCGACGTCCGGCCCGGCGTAGCGCGGCGCGCCACCCTGCCTCCGGACCTCCCCTGCATCCCGCCGATGACGCGCATCGCGCGGGCTGACGCCTACGCGCCTTCCGCCTTCGTGCGGCGCACCGGATGACGATGCGCGGCGATGCGCAGCAGCTTCTGGAACGACGGGCATTCGAGATGGTTCGACGCCGGGCACACGGCCGCATGGCGCAGCGCATCGCGCACGGCGCCGAGACGGCGGATCGTACGGTCGAGTTCGTCGGCCTTGCCGTCGAGCTTCGCGCGATCGATCGCGGGCCGGCCGTCGGTGCCGACCATCGCAAGGATGTCGTCGAGCGAAAAACCGGCCTCGCGGCCGAGCGCGATCAGCGCCAGACGCTCCAGCACCGACTCGTCGTATTGCCGCCGCAGCCCGTGCCGACCGATCGGGACAATCAGCCCCTTTTCCTCGTAGTAGCGCAGCGTCGATGCGGGCAATCCCGTGCGACGCGCGACCACCGCAATGTCCAGACGGCTCATGCTTGACCTCAAGTGAACTTGAGGTAGCAAGATAGTCGCTCGACTCTGTAAAAACAAGCCTGGACCATCATGAAACCGCTGAACCCAACCCGCCTTCCGCTGTGCCGTGTCGCCGTCACCGTCCACCGCGGAGGTGCGCGATGAGCCCGGCCGATATCCTGTTCGACCTGCTGCTGATCGGCGCGGGCGCCACGCTCGTGATGGATCTGTGGGCGCTGTTCCGGCGGCGTGCGTTCGGCATTCCGTCGCTCGACTACGCGCTGGTCGGCCGCTGGATCGGCCACATGATGCGCGGCCGGTTCCGGCACGTGTCGATCGTCGCCGCGCCGCCCGTGCCGGGCGAGCATGCACTCGGCTGGATCGCGCATTACGCGATCGGCATCGCGTTCGCGGCGCTGCCCGTCGCGATCGCGGGCACGGCGTGGATCGGCACGCCGACGCCGTTGCCCGCGCTCGTCGCCGGCCTCGCCAGCGTGGTCGCGCCGTTCTTCGTGATGCAGCCCGCGTTCGGTTTCGGCATCGCGGCATCGCGCACGCCGCATCCGGGCGTCGCGCGCCGGCGCAGCATCGTCACGCACCTGTCGTACGGTGTGGGTCTCTATCTGGCGGCGTTCACGCTCGCGGCGCTGGGCCGTTGAACATGCGGCTTTGCGGGCGCCATGCCGACATCGCCGAAGCCTGCGATGCGTCGTGCCGGTGCCCTGTCTCCCGCCGTCCTCGTCATTTTCGATCCCGCCACCCGGCGCGCCCGGATGGACATGTGCGTCACTCCCCGCCGCAGTCGATCAGGTTGTGGCGCACGCGCCCGAGCAGCCGTACCAGCGTATCGCGCTCGTCGGGCGTGAAGCCGCGCAGCCCGTCGTCGGTGACGGTATCGCCGACTTCGAGCATCTGCGGAAATATCTCGCGCGCCTTGTCGGTCAGCCGGATCACGAACGCGCGACGGTCGTCGTCGTTCGAGATGCGTTCGATCCAGCCATAGCCTTCCATCCGGTCGAGCAGCCGCGTGAGCGAGATCGGCGTGATCTCGAGCCATTCGGCGAGCCGCGCCTGATTCATCTCGCCCTTCCACGTCAGGTAGGCGAGCACACGGCTTTGCGCGCGCGTCAGCCCGATGCGCTTCGCGCGCCGGTCGAACAGGCGTCCTTGCAGGCGGGCCACGTCTGAAATCAGGTAGCCGATCCGGCTCTCGTAGGTCTTGTCCATCCGCCGATTATAGGGTCAAGCCGTCATCGGCCCGCGGCTCGCGATCCAGCGATAAGCGCATATATGATAAGCATGCTTATAATTTGCGCCATGCCGGATCGCCGCCCACGGCGACCGCCCCACGGAGACACCCGCTTGAACCCCGCCACCGACGCCCCCGCCTCGCCCGCCCTGAACCGGCCGATGCTGACCCTGTCGATCATGCTCGCCACGCTGATCCAGACCCTCGACAGCACGATCGCGAACGTCGCGCTGCCGCACATGCAGGGCACCCTGTCCGCGTCGCAGGACGAGATCACGTGGGTGCTGACCTCCTATATCGTCGCCGCGGCGATCGCGACGCCGCTCACCGGCTGGCTGTCCGACCGGCTCAGCGTCAAGCGGCTGCTGATCGTCTCGATCGCGGGCTTCACGGTCGCATCGGCGCTGTGCGGGCTGGCCGAGTCGCTCGTGCAGATCGTCGGCGCGCGCCTGCTGCAGGGTGTGTTCGGCGCCGCGCTGGTGCCGCTGTCGCAGTCGATCCTGCTCGACATCAACCCGCGCGAGAAACAAGGCCAGGCGATGGCGATCTGGGGAATGGGCGTGATGGTCGGCCCGATCCTCGGCCCGACGCTCGGCGGCTGGCTCACCGACAGCTACAACTGGCGCTGGGTGTTCTTCATCAACGTGCCGATCGGCGCGTTCGCGCTGGCCGGCGTGATGACCTTCCTGCCCGCGCGCGCGCCGCGTCCGCACGTGAAATTCGACGCGTTCGGCTTCGCGACGCTGGCGCTCGCGATCGGCGCATTCCAGGCGATGCTCGACCGTGGCGAACAACTCGACTGGTTCGGTTCGTACGAGATCCGCATCGAGGCGCTCGTCGCGGCACTCAGCTTCGCGTTCTTCCTCGTGCATACGGCGACCGTCGGCAAGGCATCGTTCTTCAAGTCGGAATTGCTGCGCGACCCGAATTTCGCCACGGGCACGCTGTTCATTTTCGTGGTCGGCGCGGTGCTGTATGCGACGCGCGCGCTGCTGCCGCCGATGCTGCAGAACCTGATGGGCTACCCGGTCGCGACGACGGGCCTCGTCACCGCGCCGAGCGGCGCCGGCACGATGATCGCGATGCTGTTCGTCGGGAGACTGCTGAAATACATGGATGCGCGGCTGCTGCTGCTCGCGGGACTGTCGATTTCCGCGCTCGCGCTCTGGCAGATGATGCAGTACACGGTCGTGCTGTCCGAATCGGACATCGTGTGGCCGGGCGTGGTCCAGGGCTTCGGGCTGGGGCTCGTATTCGTGCCGCTGAGCGCGCTGTCGTTCTCGACGCTGGCGCCCGACCTGCGCGCGGACGGCACGGCCACCTACAGCCTGATGCGCAACATCGGCAGCAGCATCGGCATCTCGATCGTGCAGACGCTGATGACGCGCAACACGCAGGTCTCGCATGCCGATCTCGCCGCCCACATCACGCCGTTCAATCCGGCCGTGCAGGCAATGTCCGGCAGCCGCCTCGACCTCGCACTGCTCGACAGCACGATCAACCAGCAGGCGACGATGATCGCGTACCTGAACGACTTCAAGCTGATGTTCGTCGCGACGCTGCTGATGATTCCGCTGTTGCTGCTGATCCGCCCGCCGCAGAAAACGGCGAGCGTCGATGTCGCGCACGCGGCGATGGATTGACGATCACGGCGGGCGCACGTTCGACGCGCGCTCGCCGCGGGGCCGCGTCAGGCCTTCATCGTCCCCGTGCGCACGTAGCGCTCGTGCCACGACAGCGCCTCGGCGAGCAGGTGCGGCGTGTGCTTGCCGAAGCTGTCGTGCGACGCACGCTCGAAGTAGTCCTCGAGCATCGGCCGGTAATCCGGATGCGCGCAGGTCGCGATGACCTTGCGCGCGCGCTGCTTCGGCGACAGGCCGCGCAGGTCCGCGAGGCCCTGCTCGGTGACGACCACCGCGACGTCGTGCTCGGTATGGTCGACGTGGCTCGCCATCGGCACGATCCGCGAGATCGCGCCGCCCTTCGCGGTACTCGCCGACATGAAGCACGACAGGTAGCCGTTGCGCGCGAAGTCGCCCGAGCCGCCGATACCGTTCTGGATCTTCGTGCCCATCACGTGCGTCGAGTTCACGTTGCCGTAGATGTCGGCCTCGATCATCCCGTTCATCGCGATGCAGCCGAGGCGGCGCACGAGTTCCGGATGATTGCTGATCTCCTGCGGGCGCAGCACGATCTTCTCGCGGAACGTCGCGATCTCTTCGGCGAAGCGCTGCACGGCGGCCGGGCTCAGCGACAGCGCAGTGGCCGACGCAAAGCTCAGCGTGCCGTCGTCGAGCAGGTCGAGCATCGCGTCCTGGATCACTTCGGTGTACGCGGTCAGGTTCGAGAAACCGGCCGAGCTGAGTTCCGCGAGCACCGCGTTCGTGATGTTGCCGACGCCCGACTGCAGCGGCAGCAGGTTTTCCGGCAGGCGGCCGCGCTTCACTTCGTGGCGCAGGAAGTCGATCAGTTGCAGCGCGATCTGCTTCGACGTCTCGTCCGGCGCGGAGAACGCGTTGCTGCGATCCGGCGCGTCGGTCTCGACGATCGCGACGATCTTGTCGGCCGGGCAGCGCAGGTACGGCTCGCCGATCCGGTCGTCGCTCTTCGTCAGCGGAATCGGCTTGCGATGCGGCGGCAGCGCGGTGCCGTAATAGACGTCGTGCATCCCGTCGAGGCCGAGCGGCTGGCGCGCGTTGACCTCGAGGATCACGTGCTTCGCGCGTTCGAGCCAGGTCTTGTTGTTGCCGATCGACGCGGACGGAATCAGCAGCCCGTCCTCGCGGATACCCGCGACTTCGACGATCGCGACGTCGAGATCGCCGTACAGTCCGAACCACGCATATTGCGCGACGTGGCTCAGGTGGACGTCCTGGTAGTCGACTTCGCCGCTGTTGATCTTGTCGCGCAGCGTCGGGTCGGACTGGTACGGCAACCGCATCGAGATGCCGTTGGTGCGGGCGAGCGCGCCGTCGAGTTCCGGCGCGGTCGACGCGCCCGTCAGCACGTTGATCCGGAAATCCTCGCCGCGCGTGTGCGCCGCGTCGATGTGGGCGGCAAGCGCGGCCGGCACGGCCTTCGGATAACCGGAACCCGTGAAGCCGCTCATGGCGACGGTCATGCCGGGACGGATCAGCGCGGCGGCTTCGTCGGCGGTGCGGACGAGCGAACGCAGGGCGGGAGCGAGGATGCGTGATGAAGACATGGCTGGTTTCTGACGATTTGGTCTGTCGTTGACGTCGCGGGGGTGTCTCCGGAGCGACATGAAGCCCTTGGGGCCGCTCGGGGCGGCCGGCACCACAGGCACGGTCGGAGTATCGCAGAGGCAATCGCCGCGAAATGTCCGCTGAATGCAAAAGATCCTTACCGAATTTGCCGGGTATCGAACGACCGTTCTGTGACAGGCGATCCGCATGCGCCGAATGCACACGAAAGGTGCACGAAAGCCGCGATCGAATGACCGGCCGACGATCGCCAACCCGTGCGCATTAATCGGCGGATTTCCATTGAAATTTATCGCCTGTCCATCAACAATCGACGACCCGCTGGCGGCGCGGCCAATTGTCGCCCGATGCGGCGTTTCCGGGCCTGACGCGGGTCAAGGTCGCACGCGCTGCGCGCCGCCTGTCGGCATGCGCGAAAATAACGGCCGCGCCGGCCTCGGAGGCCCGTCCGCCCTTGACACCCGCACGATGCGAACCACACTGGAATACGGGTGCGGCCGCCCCGTTTGCCTGCCCTTTCGCATGCGCGGTTTTCGACCGGCCGACACCCGCAGGACGCGGTAACACTCTTGTATGTCAGGACATTGATTGAATAAAAAGCAACAAATTACAATTCCGTATATATTTCGCCGATGGACCAAAGAAAAACCGCCACACGCTCCGAGCCCCCCCTGCCACGCACCTGGGATGCGCGGCTCGCGCGCTCGCTTGTCCGACCGCTCGTCGATACGCCGGTCACCCCGAATCACCTCACTACACTGCGTCTGCTGATCGGCCTCGCCGGCGCCTGGTGCCTCGCGCACGGCGGTTTCGGCTGGAGCAACGCGGGCGCGTTCCTGATCGTGCTGTCGAACTTCGTCGACCACACCGATGGCGAGCTCGCACGTATCAGCGGCAAAACCAGCAAGATCGGCCATTTTTACGACCTCGCGGCGGACGCGCTCGTCACGATCGCGCTGTTCGTCAGCATGGGCCTCGGCATCGTCGCCCAGGGCGGCCAGATGGCCGCGTCGCCGGTGCTGCTCGGCGCGGTGGCCGGTGCGGCCGTCGCACTGATCTTCTTCCTGCGCATGCGGATCGAATCGATCGCCGGCAAGGCCGGCACCAAGCAGGCATTCGCCGGCGGCTTCGAGACCGAAGACGTGCTGTACCTGCTGCCGCTCGTGACGCTCGTCGACGGCGTCGAGCCGTTCCTGCTCGCGGCGTCGATCGGCGCGCCGCTGTTCGCAGCCTGGGTCGTGATCGACTGGTGGCGCATCGTCCGGCGCGGCAACCTCCCGCAGAACCCTACTGAAATCCAGGCTTCCAAATGACTCCTAGCACGCGCGACGACTCCGTGCTGAGCCCGGCACGCCCCGCGCCTGCACGCGCGGCCGCGTCCGACCCCGATCGCACCGTGGCCGACCGCGTCGGCCATCTCGACCTCGACCGCCTGCGCGGCGACTACACGCGCCAGGGGTCGTTCCTGTATCTCGACACGTTCCTGCCGGCCGACGCGCACGCGAAGCTGGCGGCGGCCGCCCGCGCGATGCAGGCCGGCCTGAACCGCAATTACCTGCCCGGCCACAAGCAGGGCGGCAGCGTGAGCCGCCATACGATCGACGAGCAGGCGCCGTACATCGCCGAACTGTATCGATCGAAGGCGCTGATCAGCTTCCTCGAGAAGGTCACGGGCGACAAGCTGATGCTGTCGCCGGACGACGATCCGCACGCGTACGCGCTGTATTACTACACGAAGCCCGGCGACCACATCGGCTGGCACTACGACACGTCGTACTACGACGGCCGCCGCTACACGCTGCTGATCGGCGTGATCGACGAATCGTCATGCCGGCTCGACTACGAGCTGCACACGCGCAATCCGGACGTGGCCGACGAACCGGGTTCGGTGCAGATCGCCGACGGCGGCATCGTGCTGTTCGACGGCGACAAGCTGCGCCACCGCATCACGCCGCTCGGCCAGAACGAGATGCGCGTGTCGCTCACGTTCGAATACGTGACGAACCCCGGCATGCGGCCGTGGAAGCGCTTCATCTCGAACATGAAGGACGCGATCGCGTATTTCGGTTTCCGCCAGGTGTTCAAGCAACTGGCCACGCGACGCACGACCGGGTCATGACACGCGCCGGCCTGATCCTGCTGTCCCTCGGGACGGCACTCTTCATCGCACTCCTCGCATGGCAAGGCGTCGGCGCGGTCGCGTCCACGTTTCTCGCGGCCGGCTGGGGCCTCGCGCTCGTCGCGGCGTTCCACGTCGTGCCGCTCGTAATCGACGCGATCGCGATCTCCGTGATGTTCCGTCGCGGCCAGCCGGGCGCCGAGCTCGGCAACGCGCTGCGCGCGCGCTGGGTCGGCGAATCGGTCAACAGCCTGCTGCCTGCCGGGCAGATCGGCGGCCCCGTGCTGATGGTGCGCCACCTCGCGCAGCGCGGCACGCGGATGGCCGATGCGGCGGCGGCGGTCACCGTCAGCACGACGATGCAAGCACTCGCGCAAATGGCGTTCGCGCTGATCGGCATCTGCGCGTTCAGCCTGTATGCCACGCACGAGTCGGTCGCGCACCTGCGCACGCCCGCGCTGATCGCCACCGGCGTGCTCGGCACCCTCGCCGCGCTGTTCTATGTCGCGCAGCGGCGCGGGCTGTTCGGCCGCGGCATGCGTCTCGCGTCGAAGCTGCTCGGCCCGCGCGACTGGTCGTCGCTCGCGACCCGGGCCGATGCGATCGACGATGCGGTCGGCGCGCTGTACCGCGATCGTGCGAAGGTCGCGAAGACGTTCGCACTGAGCCTCGTCGGCTGGATCGTCGGCACCGCGGAAGTGTGGCTCGCGCTGCACTTCCTCGGGCACCCGGTCAGCTGGCTCGACGCGCTGCTGCTCGAGAGTGTCGGCCAGGCGATCCGCGGTGCGGCCTTCGCGATCCCGGGCTCGCTCGGCGCGCAGGAAGGCGGCTACCTGCTGCTCGCGCCGCTGGTCGGCCTGCCGCCCGACGCGGCGCTCGCGCTGTCGCTCGCGAAGCGCGCGCGCGAACTCGCGCTCGGCCTGCCCGGCCTGCTCTATCTGCATTTCAGTGAAAGAAACTGGCAGCGGCGCCGTGCGCCGCAGCCGCTCGCCGACTGATCGTTCAGATCCGCCGGCTTTTTGGTTGGAGAACCCATGCGAGCCATCATTCTTGCGGCAGGCCTCGGCTTGCGCCTGCAACAACCGCCCGAAGCGCAGTTCCCGAAGTGCCTGCTGCGCTTTGACGACGTTTCGCTGCTCGAGCGCCATTTGCGCGTGCTCGACGCCGCGGGCGTCGACGAGATCGTGCTCGGGCTCGGCTTTCAGTCCGAGAAGGTCGAGCAGGAATTGAAGCGCCTCGGCCGCCAGGCCGAAATCGTGCTGAACGAGCGCTACGACCTCGGCAGCGTGCTGACCGTGCATACCGTCGCCGATGCGATGACGCGCGGCGGCGACGTGCTGCTGATGGACGCGGACGTGCTGTACGACGAAAACATCCTGCATGCGCTGATGGCCGATCCCGACAAGGCGGTCGACCGCCTGCTGATCGACCGCGACTTCGAGGCCGGCGACGAGCCCGTCAAGCTGTGCGTGAAGAACGGCGTGCCGGTCGAGCTGCGCAAGCAGCTCGCGGTCGACCTCGACTACGACACGATCGGCGAATCGGTCGGCTTCTTCCGCTTCACCGAAGGCACCGCGCGCCGCCTCGCGACGATCGTCGCGGGCTACGTCGACAGCGGCCGCGCGAACATGCCGCACGAAGAAGCCGTGCGCGACCTGCTGCTCGAAGGCGGCCATTCGTTCGACATCGCTGACGTGACGGGCTCGCCGTGGATCGAGATCGACTTCCCGAACGACGTCGCACGCGCCACGCAAGAAATCCTCCCCCTGATTCAACGCACTACCGCTGGAGCCGCACGATGAACGCACGCGAACCCAATTTCACCGAATCGCGCAGCGCACGCCTGCGCCGCATGCTCGTCAGCAGCGACCTCGAATTCCTGATGGAAGCGCACAACGGCCTGTCCGCGCGGATCGTCCGCGAAGCCGGCTTCAAGGGGATCTGGGCGTCGGGCCTCGCGATCTCCGCGCAGTTCGGCGTGCGCGACAACAACGAGGCCAGCTGGACGCAGGTCGTCGACGTGCTCGAATTCATGGCCGACGCGAGCGACCTGCCGATCCTGCTCGACGGCGACACCGGCTATGGCAACTTCAACAACGTGCGCCGCCTCGTGAAGAAGCTCGAACAGCGCGGCATTGCCGGCGTCTGTATCGAGGACAAGCAGTTCCCGAAGACCAACAGCTTCATCGGCGGCGAGCGCCAGCCGCTCGCGGAAATCGACGAGTTCTGCGGCAAGATCAAGGCCGGCAAGGATTCGCAGACCGATCCCGACTTCTCGATCGTCGCGCGTGTCGAAGCGCTGATCGCAGGCTGGGGGATGGACGAGGCACTGCGCCGCGCGAACGCGTATGCGGAAGCCGGCGCCGACGCGATCCTGATCCACAGCAAGCTGTCGCGCCCGGACGAGATCCTGCAGTTCGCGCGCGAATGGAGCGGCAAGGCGCCGCTCGTGATCGTGCCGACCAAGTACTACAGCACGCCGACCGACGTGTTCCGCCAGGCCGGCATCAGCACCGTGATCTGGGCGAACCACCTGATCCGCGCGTCGGCATCCGCGATGCAGGCGACCGCGCGCGAGATCCACGAAAGCGAAACGCTGATCAACGTCGAGGACCGCGTGGCATCGGTCAACGAGATCTTCCGCCTGCAGGACGCCGACGAGTACTCGGCCGCCGAGCGCATCTACCTGTCGTCGTCGTCACGCGCGTCGAACGCCGCGATCGTGCTCGCCGCGAGCCGCGGCAAGGGCCTCGAAGCCGTGACCGAGGACAAGCCCAAGGTCATGCTGCCGGTCGCCGGCAAGCCGCTGCTGCGCTGGCTCGTCGACGGCTTCAAGACGCACGGCGTGAACGACATCACCGTGGTCGGCGGCTATCGCGCCGACGCGATCGATACGTCGGGCATCAAGCTCGTGGTCAACGAACGCCATGCGCAGACGGGCGAACTCGCGTCGCTCGCATGTGCGGCCGAACGCCTGACCGGCGACACCGTGATCTCGTACGGCGACCTGCTGTTCCGCAGCTACATCGTGCGCGACCTCGCGGAGAGCGAGGCCGAGTTCAGCGTGGTGGTCGATTCGTCGTTGACCGAGCCGACCAACCAGAGCGTGCGCGATTTCGCGCTGTGCTCGGCGGCGGACGATCGCGGCCTGTTCGGCCAGAAGACCTATCTGCAACGCGTATCGAGCGACGTCGCCGCAGGCACGCCGCACGGCCGCTGGATCGGCCTGTTGAACGTACGCGGCGCGGGCGTCGATCGCCTGAAGGTGATGCTCGCGACGCTGCAGGCGCGCGACGATTTCGACACGCTCGACATCCCGTCGCTGCTCAACGAACTGATCGCCGCCGGCGAGAAGATCGAGGTGCAGTACGTGCACGGCCACTGGCGCGGCGTCAACGATCTGGAAGACTTCCGCCGCGCGGGCGACTTCGCGCACGGCCAGACGCCGCTGTCCGAACCGGGTGCCGGCAACGGGGGCGCGCAATGATCGAAGCGGCCCAGTTCGTCGAGGCCGCACGCGAACGCGGCTTCGACTGGTACGCGGGCGTGCCCTGCTCGTACCTGACGCCGTTCATCAACTATGTGCTGCAGGACCCGACGCTGCACTACCTGTCGGCCGCGAACGAAGGCGACGCGGTCGCGCTGATCGCCGGCGCGACGCTCGGCGGCAAGCGCGGGATCGCGATGATGCAGAACTCGGGGCTCGGCAACGCGGTGAGCCCGCTGACGTCGCTGACCTGGACGTTCCGCCTGCCGCAACTGCTGATCGTCACGTGGCGCGGCCAGCCGGGCGTCGCCGACGAGCCGCAGCACGCGCTGATGGGCCCGATCACGCCCGCGATGCTCGACACGATGGAGATCCCGTGGGAGACGTTCCCGACCGACCCCGAACAGGTCGGCCCGGCACTCGACCGCGCGATCGCGCACATGGACGCGACGGGCCGCCCGTACGCGCTCGTGATGCAGAAAGGCAGCGTCGCGCCGTATGAACTGAACGCGAACCCGGCGGCACAGCCGCGCGCGCATGTCGCCGCGCAATCGTCGTCGCGCGCCGCGTCGGCCGATGCGTGGCCGACCCGCCAGGACGCGCTGCAGCGCGTGATCGCGCACACGCCGGTCGACTCGACCGTCGTGCTCGCATCGACCGGCTTCTGCGGCCGCGAACTCTACGCGATCGACGATCGCCCGAACCAGCTGTACATGGTCGGCTCGATGGGCTGCGTGACGCCGCTCGCGCTCGGCCTCGCGCTCGCGCGCCCCGACCTGCGCGTGGTCGCGGTCGACGGCGACGGCGCCGCGCTGATGCGGATGGGCGTGTTCGCCACGCTCGGCACCTACGGCCCGGCCAACCTCACGCACGTGCTGCTCGACAACGGCGCGCACGAATCGACGGGCGGCCAGGCAACGGTGTCGCGGCACGTATCGTTCGCGGGCGTCGCGGCCGCATGCGGCTATGCGTCGGCGGTCGAAGGCGACACACTCGACGTGCTCGATACGGCGCTGGCCGCGTCGCACGACGGTGCCCAGTTCGTGCGTCTCGCGATCCGCACGGGCGTGCCTGACGGCCTGCCCCGCCCGACCGTCACGCCGGTCGAGGTCAAGACCCGTCTGATGCGGCACATCGGCGCCGCGCAGACCGAAGCCCACGCTGAAGGAGCCCTTTGATGCTGCTGCTGAACCCCGGCCCGGTAACGCTGACCGAACGCGTGCGCCGCAGCCTGCTGCAACCCGACCTGTGCCATCGCGAAAGCGAATTCTTCGACCTGCAGGATGAAGCGCGCGCTCGCCTCGTCGCCGCGTACGAACTCGATCCGGCCGAATGGGCCGCCGTGCTGATGACGGGCTCGGGCACCGCCGCCGTCGAGAGCATGATCGCGGCGCTCGTGCCGCAGGACGGCAAGCTGCTCGTGATCGAGAACGGCGTGTATGGTGAGCGGATCACGCAGATCGCGACGCAGTACGGGATCGCGCATGATGTGCTGAAGCATGAATGGATGCAGGCACCCGATCTCGCGCAGATCGCGGCGCGCCTCGATGCGGGCGGGTACTCGCATGTCGCCGTGATTCATCATGAAACGACGACGGGCCGGTTGAACGATCTCGGTGCGATTGCCGAGGTGTGTCGTTCGCGCGGCGTGAAAATGCTGGTCGATGGCGTCAGCAGTTTCGGCGCGGAAGCGATCGGCTTCGCCGGCGGCGACATCGACGCCGTTGCCGCGACCGCGAACAAGTGCCTGCACGGCGTGCCGGGCGCGGCGTTCGTGATCGTGCGCCGCAGCGCGCTCGCGAAGGCCGCAAGCCGCACGTACTACCTCGATCTTGGCCGTCTCGCAAAACTGCAGGACCAGCGGAATACGCCGTTTACGCCGTCGGTGCACGCGTACTACGCGCTCGTCGAGGCGCTGCGCGAGTTTGATGAGGCTGGTGGATGGCGCGCGCGTCATGCGCATTACAAGGCGCTCGCCGATCAGGCGCAAGCCGGGCTTGCCGCGCGCGGGATGCCGCTGGTGCTGCCGGAAGGTGCGTCGTCGGTCGTGCTGCGCGCATACCGGTTGCCGCAGGGCGTTACGTACGAGACGCTGCACGACGGGTTGAAGGCGCGTGGCTTCGTGATCTATGCAGGGCAAGGCGGGTTGTCGAAGGAACTGTTCCGGATTTCGACGATGGGGGCGATCGAAGCGGCTGATGTCGATCGGTTGCTGGAGGGTTTCACGGCGCTGACGCGGTAAGCGTTGCTCGTACCTTCGTCCATGAATGGCCCGCAAGGGCCATTTTTATTTTTTGCAGATTTCTCGGAAACGCTGGGCGAGGTGTCGGCATTCGGCCAGGAGCTGACGTCCGAGCCTTAAGTTCCTGCTCCTGCCGGAGACAGCAGATGCTGGAGGACAGTTCCAATAGACCTCCTGTCTCAGACCTTCCTCTTATAATTCGGTAATTTTCTTTGCATTGGAATTTTGCAAAAAATCATACTCTTTCCTTGATGGAGCGTTTGGGCAGCCGTAAGAACGGTTTGGCGAACATGACCCAAAAGGACGCCACTGATTTTCCCTTTCCTTCTTTCCATTTCCTCTCCCAGCTCACGCGCCACTTGTATCAGCCAGCGGTATTCCATCCGCAGCTTCGTCTGCGCATGTCGGGAGGAGTATCGTTCCTTTAATGTCCCGGGAATGTATTGGAGCTGTCTTGGATGCAGTGCCGCCACATGCCTTACAAACAAATCCGGGGCAATATATGAAAGGATTGGTACGTCGTAGTACCGGCTCGGTCCGTTGTGAATCGTCAAGTCCTGCGAGAAGCTCCATGTGTCTTTGTCCATGACATTAAGAAGTTCTAGCGCATCGTCAGGATATTTATTTTCAGCTGCCGTCGTAATCCTGTCTTTCGCATATGAAAGCAGCTGCCCGAATTGTGTGTTGTCCGGCGCCCTCCACCCCAGACCACTCCAACCCGTCAAAGTCCGAAGCGTAAGAAAACTCCGAGACTCTAAAATTTCACTCGATTTATCAAGGGAGTCAATATTTTTCTTGGCAATATCAATGACAGTGTCGAATGACTCCGCAATCACACCGATACTTGATAGTTCTAGGAGAATTCCGCAGACATGCAGCAATATCCCAACATTCTTATACCGCCCATTGATGAATTTATCTTGGACAATTTTCGCGAGACTGGCAACCTCTTCGTCCGTCAGCGAATAAGGATCCCATAGCAGGCGCCACTCTTCCGCATTATCACGTGCGAAATATTTGCTATGCAGTATGGCTTCCGAGAATTGATCTTCACCCACGAGACCAGTATCTAACAACTCCTGCCAAAGCTCTGTGGAAAGCACCGCATCACTAGGTGAAAAGTGTGGATACTTTGACAAGACTTTCCTAAATATGTCGTCTTCGCTGGAAGTTTTGCCTATTGCTTGCTGAAATTGAAACCCCGCAAGTTTACCAATGTCTGAAACAGTAATAGATCCACTTTTTATTTCGATTGAAAAGACGACAAACGCCTTCAGAAGGTCCGTGCATAGATCGTCATGCCCCCTTGCCTTCTCAGGCAACATCTGGCCAATTCGAGTGAAGTCATGAAAAATCTGTCGAAGGTGTCGCAAATTGGAGTACCCAGAAGCCGAATGAAGATTCGCCACAAGCTCCTTCTTGCTTTGCAAGAAGCTGGCGAAGAAACTTGGTTCAAGCTCACCTAGGAATGCATCAATTGCGTCGTTGACATTTGATTCAATTTCAAATGTTTTTCCGATAAGCTTTTCTTTTATTCTTCTATATTCGGCACCCTGCCGGCTTTCCTCTGTATCGCGACGCAGCAGCTCCTCCTCATTTGCCACAAGAATGGCTTTGTAACCATCATGCTCTACATAGTAGTTTATGTATCCCATTAGATCACCGATGGGAATCGAGCATCTTTCAATATCATCGAAAACCAGCACAAGGCCTTCTGTATTCCGCAAGTATTTAGGCAGTTCGATGTCCGGCACATTGGCGCTAATACTGCCATCCGCCTTACCGTCTCCGTCCAAATCGATCTTCAGCGTCCCTTTGAGCATGCCCTTCGCTACTTTTCCGGCAATGGCCATCCCTTTGGAGCCCAGGATTGGGTGCAACTGACGAAAAAATTCACTCTCTATATCTTTCGTCGAGCTCATTCCATACAAGCTAACATACAGTGCGCGACGCCCTTTTTTCTCCGTCTCACCAAATCCTGCGGAGTGTTCTAATTTCTGTATAGAATCCTTCATAAACCAAGTTTTACCCGCACCCCAATTTGCCCGAATTAATACCGCATAACCCGGGGGCGACGAGAGATTGTAGTAATATGAGAGGAATTCGCCAATCTGCTTGTTTTTGTTTTTCATGACTACGATTAGGTAGGTTTATGGTTGGCCGAAGGTCAAGCAAGAATTTTACTCTATTAGAGTATTTATCAGCCATAGAATAATGGCTGGGTGAGAATGCTGCGGCTTCCGCTGCGGGAGGGGCGGGCGGAACACAGTTGGCAACCATTTTTAGACGACGATCAAGAAGGGGGCTGAGCTAGCCGATCGACAAAGCGGCCCGGCTACTGGAAAGTGTAATAGAAGTCAGCCGCGGCCACCCTACTGGAGTAGCCACGCGAGGCGACGCAACCGTGTTCTTACAGGACACACTGGCATATGTGAAATTAGTTGCGCGCCAACCCAGCAAGGGAGACTGGCTGCTATGGGCCGGTAAGCGACATCCACAGCATCAATGAAGAACCTTTTGACTATGAGAATTTTTTGTTTCGTCCCGCTGCTGGCGCTCGTCGCACCCCCCGCCGTTCAGGCTGCAGACAACCAGCCTTGCGGCGACGATATCGTGACTGCCGTCGCCCGCTGGGCCGGCATCGTGAGCGCACGGATCGCCACGCGCGACGCGGACCGGCTCGTCGTCGCGTCGGCGTGCAAGGTCATGCCGAACGCGCCGGACACGACGATCGCGGCCGTCGCGTTCGATTCGCTTCCGAAAAGCAAGAACCCGGACGACAGCAACAAGTTGCAGATCGTCGCGCTCGTCGAGGGCGGCAAGGTCGTTGCGGCCGAGCGATCGGTGGTCGAAGAGGATGCGGCGACAGAGATCGGCCCGAACAGCTACCGCATCGATACCGCGCCGTACCGGCTGTCGCCCGAGGTACGCGCATTCGGCATCGTGTTCTCAAGCAGCGCGCGCGGGCCGAGTTGCCCCGATGCCAACGCCAGCGATGAACTGACGCTGTGGGTACGCGAAGGGAATCGTCTGCGTCCGGTGTTCGGCACCAACCTCGCCGGCTGGGTCAACACCGACGTCAGCCATCCGGTCTGCAGCCCCGGCGGAAGCGACGACGCGATCGTCTCGGCAAACATGACGATCGGCGTCGAAAAGACGTCGACCCACGGGTTCGCCGACCTGTCGATCACCGCGCGTGTCGATCCGCCGCAGCGCAAGGACAAGCGCCCGATCCGCACGATCGTCAGGTATGACGGCAAGACGTACGGAATCGATATGTTCCGGAACTTCTGGTATCCGCCATCGGCGATGAAGTGAGGCGGCCTACTCTTGCAGTTGCTTCCTGAAGTACACGCGGTTGTAACCGTCAACGGTTCTGCGGGCCGTTTCCACGAATCCGATCTTCGTATAAAGCGCGATGTTCTCGTGCATCATCTCGTTGGTATACAACGTCAGCGCCGGCAACGTCAGTGAGCGAGCCATGTCCTCCGCAAAGCCGATGAGCAATCGACCGAGGCCATGCCCTTGCCACTCAGGGGCCACGACAAGATTGCCGATCGAGAGCGAATCGTCCGCCCGGGCAACATGGATAGCGCCCACGGTGGTTCCGTCGACGCGAAGCACATAAAGATCGCCGGACTTTACGAACGCTTCGTAGTCGGCGTTCATCGGCGCGGGTCGCTTGCCGATACGTTCAATATATTTTGTGTACGCGGCAACGACCATCGCCTTGATCGCCTCGACATCCGACACAGCGGCTTGCTCGATTGCGGTACTTTCCCGGCCTGCAAATGTCATGTGTCGCCACTCCCCGGCGGTCGGTTCGAAAACGCCCTGCTGTCCGTCCGGCTTTGCCCGATCTTCGGCAACAACTTCCGCCAGCTCTCAAGCATGAAACGGGTTTTCCGAATCGAATCGATCCGCTCGATCGCCGGCGTCACGATGCGTCCAGGGTCATCCGGTGGTATCAAAAAAGCGGAATCCGGATGATAGCCGATGCGCACGGCGATGTTGATCCGCTCGACCGGGTCGCAGGTTCGCCCTACTTGACGGCCGCGTTCGTCTCGACACACTCCGATGCCACCGATCCGAGCAACACGTCATCCCGCACGCGTCGCGCCTCGCGCGCCGTATAACGATCCTTCAACCGCAGGAACGGCTTTTCAACGAGGAGGTAACTGGCCGTCGCCGCCATCAGCGCCCACACGATCCCGAGCGGAAACGCGTGCGCAACCGGCAGGTCCGGATTCGCGAACGGCTGCTGCCACAGATAGAGACTGAACGAGATCGTGCCGATGAACACGACCGGCCCGGCGCGCAACCAGCGCGCGCACCAGAACTCGTTACGGAAATTCAGCACGACGATCACGATCGCGATCAGCGCGGCTTCGAGCGTCACGCCGTACGTCGCATTCCAGAAGCCGCCGAGCCGGTGTTCGGCGAGCGGCATCCCGAGCAGCACGACAAAGATGATCGCCGTCACGATGTGCGTCTCGCCGCGCCACGAACGGATCCACGCTTCGAGCCGTTCGCGGTTGAGCGACGCATAACAACCGATCAGGATCGGATCGACGCCGGTGTGCAGCATCATCCCGAGTTGCCCGCGCAGCGCCGGCGCAACGAAATACGTGACGGCGCGCACCAGCGGCACGATCAGGATCAGCGCGGCCAGCCAGCGCGTGCCGCGGCGGCGGATGCCGTACACGAACAGCAACGGCCAGAACCAGTAGAACTGTTCCTCGAGCGCGAGCGACCAGAAATGGCCGAGATACCACGCGCCGTCGCGATGCAACAGGTTGTCGGCGGTCAGCCCGAACCACGCCGAGTAATTCCACAGGTGCAGCGCGGCATACAGCCACTGTCGGCGATCGACGTCGAACCAGCCGGCGAAAGCCACGATCGCGACGGCCGCGAGATAGACGTAGCAGGCCGGCCAGATCCGCAGCGCGCGGCGCACGTAGAACGACGTCAGCGCGATATCGCCGGTGCGCGAGAACTCGGCGCGCAGCACGTTGGTGATCAGGAAACCGCTGAGGACGAAGAAGATCAGCACGCCGAGCTTGCCGTCGGCGATCAGGCGCAACGGCGCGTACCAGCCCGTGTAGCCGCCGGGCAGCACGTGCTCGGCATGACCGACGACGACCATCGACACCGCGACGGCGCGCAACCCGGTCAACTGCGTGACGCGATGGTTCATCGACTGATTCCCGTTGGCACGGTAAAGAAGCAGGAGATAGGCAGGCGCACACAATCCGGTGCACCGATATGCCGCCGGGATTTTGTATGAAAAATATCGGAATGAAATTGCTTCAAAAATCCCGGCGCGAACCCTGGCAACGGCACACACGAAAGCGGGCCAACGTCCGGCGCGGCGAATGGGCATAATGACAAGCCTTGTCCGGCGGCGGCCGGCCGATGCCTGCGCAACGAGTTTTTTGCGGCGCCGCAATATTCAAAATACCGTGCCCGCCCGCACACCGGCCCGCTCGTCCGCCTCCTGTCGACCCTCACCCGGAGCCTGTCTGTGTACCCACCGATCGAACCCTACGCCCACGGCCACCTCGACACCGGCGACGGCCATCGCATCTATTGGGAGCGCTGCGGCAACCCGGCCGGCAAGCCCGCCGTGTTCCTGCATGGCGGCCCCGGCGCGGGCTGCAGCCCCGATCATCGCCGCCTGTTCGACCCGGAGCGCTACGACATCCTGCTGTTCGACCAGCGCGGCTGCGGACGCTCGACGCCGCATGCAAGCCTCGAGAACAACACGACGTGGCATCTGGTCGCCGATATCGAACGCCTGCGCGAGATGGTCGGCGCCGAGCAATGGCTCGTATTCGGCGGCTCGTGGGGCAGCGCGCTGTCGATCGCGTACGCGGAAACGCACCCGGAACGCGTCAGCGCGCTGATCGTGCGCGGCATCTTCACGATGCGCCGCGCGGAATTGCTGTGGTACTACCAGGAAGGCGCGTCGTGGCTGTTCCCCGACCTGTGGGAAGCCTTCGTCGCGCCGATTCCGGAAGCCGAGCGCGGCGACCTGATGGCCGCCTACCATCGCCGGCTGACGGGCGACGACGAAGCCGCGAAGCTCGAAGCCGCGCGCGCGTGGAGCATCTGGGAAGGCCGCACGATCACGCTGCTGCCCGATCCCGCGCTCGCCGCGCACTTCGCGGACGGCCACTATGCGCTCGCGTTCGCGCGGATCGAAAACCACTACTTCGTCAACCACGGTTTCGTCGAGGAAGGCCAGTTGCTGCGCGACGCACATCGCCTCGCCGGCATTCCCGGCGTGATCGTGCAAGGCCGCTACGACATCGCGACGCCCGCCCGCACCGCATGGGATCTGTCGAAGGCTTGGCCGGAAGCGACGTTCGAGATCGTCCCAGGCGCCGGGCACGCGTATAACGAACCGGGGATCCTGGAAGCGCTGATCGCGGCGACGGACCGGTTCGCGGATTAGCCACGCAGCGTCAGGAGGTCGTTTCCCGGCGCGCAGCGCCCGCCCCGGTGGAAGCGTCGGGATTCGACCACTGCTCCCAGTCGCTCTGCTTCGGTGGCTTCGTCGCACGTATCAGCACCAGCGCAATGCAGAACGTGACGATCGCGTAAACCGTGATCGGTTGCCACGGGATGGCGATGCGCCGGTATTCGTGCGGCAGGTAGCGCACCAGCGGCGTCGCGACCGACACGTAGCTCAACAGCATCGCCAGCATCGCGACGGCGGACGTCATCAGCGACATCCCGCAGCACCACATGCGTTGCCCGCGTGGCGCGACAGCGGTGCCGACGACCAGCGCGATCGCAGCGGCGATCAGCAGGTCCATCGGCCGGCCATTCGGCAGCAGGTAGCCGAACGTGCCGGTACGCATCGTCGCGAACGAGATCGCCCAGTAATGCAGCGCGGACGAAGCGGCCAGCAGGCCGACGGATGCGAAGCGCCGTACCGTCGGTTCGATCACCGTATGCGGCAGGTTCAGATAGTCATTGCTCAGCCGGTTGTACATCAGCGCGAGGCCGGCGATACCCAACGGCAGCCCGATGAGCACCGTGATCCACGACGACAGCATGAGCGACGCGGCGCTCAACACCACCCAGGTCGCCACATCCAGCGTCCGTCCCCATCGGCGACGAAATACCAGCGCAATGTGACCGACGAGACCTGCGATCGCCGCCGCGAACGAAACACCCTGCAGCGCCCACATCTGCCCGGACCATGACGAGAATGCGGCCAGCGACCGTTCGTGCAGGAACAGCATGAACGGCACGAACGCCAGCAAGGCCGTGATGTTTTGCAGGATGCCGTGATACGCGATCACGCGAATCGTCGTATAGCGGCGGGAAACGGGAATGGCAGCGCCAGTTGCGGGCATCGGGCATGCGTGAGTGAGCCGGTCGGACCGGCAGCATACTCCTTGATCCGCGCCGCCGCGCCGTGCTTATGCCGTCACAGTGCGGTTTCGACGATCGTCCTGCCGCTGATCGCCCGTTCGACGAGCTGTTCGTCGCCGACCTTGCGGATCGCGTCGTCGAGGAGCCCTTCCGGTTCTTCGGTTGCGACCTTCAAGAGACCCGACAGGCCGCGCGCGTCGAGCACCACCAGCGTCTCCATCGAATCCGCGCGGCTCACGAGCACACGGCGCAACGCCGGCCCCGCGCCGAAGCTCGCGCAGAGCGCAATCGTCTCGCTGCCGAGCGTGTAGTCGAAGTGCTTGATCATGGTCTGCCGTCGTTGCAAGGGAATGGCGACGCGCGACGGCGCGGCGCCGTGACGTCGACGCACCCGCGTGTGCCGCCGGCGCCGGACCGGGGTCCGATCCGTTCGCCGGCATCACCATGCTAGACGTGCAGTATTAACGAAGACTTAAAGCGGCTCCGGGCATCATGCGGCTTCTCGTTCCAGCCCGAAAAGCATGATGGCGGGCCGAACAGGCCGACTCCACGCGCTATCGAAACTCACCACGAAAAGCCCTGTATCCCGTAATTGGTGTCGTGTCGACGGCCCCACCACGGTAGATAGGCATTGTTTTCGCCGCGTGCACGAAACCAATCCGTGTCCGGATCTATCCGAGTGAGTTTCGACGGCGGCGTCACCACGACGGCGACAGGATGACGTGGGTCGGTCGTACCGGCAACGAGCGCGTTTCCGCCGAAGTGGTTGATACGACCGATTGCCAACGCGACGTCGGTAAGCGCACTGCCCGTGCCCATATCGCCGAGCAAGGCTGCCGTGTTGAATGCCTGTTTACCGTGGTCGTATTCCGGCAGGGTTTCGGTCAGGGTCTGCGACAGCGCAACAAGGCGCATCGACGCCGCATCGCTGCCGTTACCCGCGTCGTGGACGATGTACTTGATGTCCGGAACGGCGATGCCGGCGTTGCGTGCAGCCTGATCGATGGTTACCTTCCAGGCTTGCACGGCGCGCGTCGTGCCGACTTTCGGCGAAAAATCCTCCGTGTCGCCAGTCGCCGCGTTGCCGATCCAGGCGAGCGGCTCGCGCTCCGTGTTGAAGGTCGGGCCGGCGAGGAACAGCACGACGAGGTTCTCGTTGATCTGTGCATCCGTCGGCGGAAAGTTCGGCGCATCCCAGTTCATTACCCACACGGTCTTGTCGGGGTTCGCCTGCAAGTAGTCGAGTGCCTTGTTCAGCGACGTAAATCCGGCGTTCGCGTCACCCTGGGTGATCTGCACGTCGGGAAGCGTGCTGCGGCTCCAGAGTGTCTTCGGGAACGGTTCGCCAATTCCGTAGAAAGTCTTCATGCGCTTGCGCAACCGGTCGTGGGCTACCTGTGGATCAAGTCGATTCGGAATCGCAAGTTCGATACGCTGGCCGGCAAGCTCACGCCAATCCTTCGAATTTTCGGGCGCCACCGTATAGAAGTATTTCGCGTTTGTTGCATAACGCGTGTTCATCAGCAAGAGAAACTTATCGACATACTTGGCATAGAAGCCGTTGAAAGTTTCTGTTCCACGATTGCCGTATACCAAAGCCCCGATTGACCGAAGCGACGAGTATTTCTCCGCATTCGTTCGCACCATGTCATCGTTCTTGTTCGGTTTAACAAGTCCTTGCGTCCACAACAATTGCCACTCCGTCGGGTAGTCCCGACGCTGCAACGGATTCAACCAGATCAGGCCGACTACCTGTGCCACGAATGGCTTTGGGGATTCGTCCGCCGGTGCAGTGGCAATAGGTACTGATTCCGGGTTCGGTCCGGCTTGAGTGGGGCGCACCATTGCAGTAGTCAACAAGAGCACCATCAGAGCCATCAGGCCGGGAGCAATCACGAGTCGCTTCATCCAATCTCCTGTTTCGAGTAATGACGGGTGTGGGTGATCCAGATGTTCCATCAGGGCGAGCATCAGCAGGGTCGAGACAATCCACGTCACTACCGCCAACGCGATGCGTCGTGGCCATGTAGCAATCACTGCCTTCATACGACGCCTCCGACGCTCAGATAAAACTGCCCTTCGCGTTCGTCGACGATCTTGCCCGGCGTGTTGCCCTCGCTACCTTCCGCGTGCGCCCATTCGTGTACCGCCAAGTCGTCGATACATCCGGATAAAAAATAGTCAGCGTACTTTTTGTTTGGGTGATCATCCCCCAGTCCCTCGCCCATTCTCCAATCCGCCTCAATCCGCAAGCCAACCATCTGAGCGGGCGTCAGGTAACACAAACCAATAGCCACGTCATACGCAAGCGCCTTTTCTGCGTGCTCGGGGTTGGTCATCGTCGTCGAATGGTTCGTCGGGCTATTGGTCATACCGCGATCGAGCAAGTCGGTAATTTTCTTGTCGCGCCATTCCTTGTAGCCTTCTGGCGCCACGCTATTGGCGTTCTCGCCGATTGCGCGGCCGGCTTCGTCGAGCCATGCGGCATTCCGCTCGCGGCGTGCCTCCATGCGCATCACGGCCCGATCCTCGTAACGCTGTCCGGACTCGGTCATCGCGGTTCCCTGGGCATTGCCGTCCTTGTTCCTCGCCCTGTACCGGTCGTACGGATCGTCTGCCTGTTTGTCCGCATCGGTCTTGCCTGCATCTCGCCACGCAGCAGGCGGATCGTAGTCTTCGTTGAAATCGCTGACCGCGTCGCCGTCCCGCGTCTCGATCGGTTTGCCGAAGCGCAACGCCTTCGGCGTGAACGGCTCGTCCAGCGCAGGGGCATCGGCGGCCACCGCCCAATCCTCGGGCGGATCGGCGTTCACGCGAAACATGTCCAATGTCGAACTCACCCTGGTCAACGCGAACATGACCGGCGCGGTCACCAGCGTGACCATCATTCCCAGCACGCTTTCGTTGCCATTGAGTGCACCGATCAGATTGAATCTGGCGGACGGCGAAGGCGGATACCAGAAGCCCGGTTTTGTCTCTCGCTTGCGATATCGCCAGTCGTCTTGCCAATACCGATAGGATTGCTGAACGCCGACCTGAAAGCCTGACGCGAATACGCGTTGAGTCAGGATGCCGGACGCGCCGATGTCGGTCAGTTCGTCTTCGCTGATGCCCCGCCAGCCAATACCCTGGACCGTCAACGCCGAAATGACCTGGTCATGCGGGCAGCAATACACCGTGACGCGCCCGTACGTCGATGCGTTCAGGCCGAATCGCTCACGATCCGCCTGCGCCGCGTAGGATTTCTGGCTGGTCGGGGACACACGGCTGTTCGCCATGTCTTCGTCGACCTTGTCGGGCGCAGGCTCGCAAGCGGCACGCGTACCGACGATCGACAGGAATTTGCCGAAGGTCTGCGCGCGCGCTGCATATGTCTGACGCCCCCGGTTTCCCTTCGCATCCTTCACCCCGCGCTGCGACCATGTATCCATGAACGTATCGGATTTTTTCGAGCCGCTACCGTTCGCGAGGCTGTATGGCGCATTTGCCAGCACGTAGGCGTCCGCCACGCAGCGCCCCTTGCGTCCCCACGGATCCATCACGTCCGGCAGCGCATCGCCAAAGAATGCCGCCGTGAGGCCGACGATGTTGCCTTGACTGTGACACACGACGGTGATCGGCACGTCGGCCTGCATGCGACGGATCGATTCGATCAGTTTCGCGAGTCGCAATGCAGCGAGCACGCCATACGCGCGCGGCGGCGCGCGATAGAGCGGCCGATTGATCGGATTGATGCCCTGCACGGTCGTCCATCCGAATGCGCGGTCGTCGAGACCGGCCTGCCAAAGATCGGGCAGGCTCGAGCAACCGTTGACGAACGGGCCACCGCCCCAATAGTCTTTCTCGTTCAAGAAAATCTTGTCGCCGTACTCTTTGAGCTCCTTGATGGTCGCCTTATAGCCCCAGCGAAAGTGAATGACGGGCGAAAACGACGGATCGGGCCTGACGTAATTGTCCGGCAGCAGATCCGGATTCAGAAACCCATCCGGCGTCACGCTTTCGGTGTACGTTGCCGGTAACATCTGCCCCGCGTTGATACCGAGATACATCATCTGATCGTTCAGGCGCCCGAGCCGGCGATTCAAGCCATCGCACAAGCCCTGTTCAGCCGCTTCGAACCACTCCCCCTCCGAATTCACGCCGTGCACGAAGATAACGACACCCGGCAATGGCAGTTGCTTCACGCAGATCAACCGTGTGTCCGCGGCAAACATCGTTACCCCTTCAACGCGACCGACGACGATCTTCGGCGGTTCAACCGATGATGCAGGGCCAGCTGACGCGGCTGCATTGACTGACGATGCGCCGAACTCGTCTGTAGTCGATTGAAGAGCGGGGTAAGGCTGAGTCATCCTGGCTCCTGCGCGTGGTTGGGCATCCGGATCATCGGAAATCAGCCCATCAGCGCGCAAGCGCTGTTTCTCGCTCTGGATAAAAATCGAACCCGTCTGATCAAATCACGTGAAATGACGCGTCTGTCTGCCGCTATGTCTCACGGTCAAGTACGAAGCCACGCACTCACCATGAACGGCCGACCGGCAACTTCATGCCGCACGTCACGGGCGTGCATTTCTACGATCGTGTGGAAGTCAACAGACGAGAGACAGGGTCGGCCGACACGGAAGTGCCGCCAACCGAGAGAAGACGGGAGCACTGCAAACGCGCGGGATCAACGCATCATCGAAGGGTGAACACGTGCCGCCGCTCGTCATCAAGCCGCATCGAGCGGCTCGACCGTCACACCGACCTTCAGCTCCTGATCCGCGCCGCCGCCGCGGATCACGCCGCGCAGCGGCGTCACGTCCGCGTAATCGCGGCCGATCGACAGCATCACGTAGTCGTCGCCCGGCGCGCGGTCGTTGGTCGGATCGAGCTGCAGCCAGCCGCCGTCCTCGGGCCACGCCGGGTCGTACACCTCGACCCACGCATGCGACGCGTCGGCGCCGATCAGCCGCGGCTGCCCGGGCGGCGGCTGCGTGAGCAGATAGCCGCTCACGTAACGCGCGGCCAGCCCGAGCGAGCGCAATGCGCCGATCATCACGTGCGCGAAATCCTGGCAGACACCCTTGCGCAGCCGCAGCGCGTCGAGTGCCGACGTCGTGATGTCGGTGCTGTTCGGCGTATACGCAAAGTCGGCGTGCACGCGCCGCATCAGGTCCCAGGCGGCCTGCACGAGCGCCCGGTGCGGCGTGAAGCTCGCGGCCGCGTACGCGGCGAGTTCGGGATCGCACGCGACATGCGGCGACGCGAACACGAATTCGCTCGCCGCGTCGTAAGGCTGCCCCGCGCGAAACCGCAAGCGGTCGCGCACGGCTTCCCATTCGGTCGCCTGCTTTGCATCGGGACGCGCGATCGCGGGCGGCGGCGCGCCGCGCGCACCGAGCGACCACACGGGCGGCGTCACGCGCACCGTGCTGCAACTGCGCACGAGCAGCGCGTCATGCGGCTGGTTCAGCGCGAACGACGCGCGCGCGTTGCCGAATGCGTCGATCTCCGTGCACACCGATTCCGGCGCGGGCTCGATGTCGAGCGCGAACGACAACACCTGCTGCCGCGGCGTCGCGAGCGGTTGCAGGCGGGCCTGGTGCTGGGCCGATTCGACGCGTGCCGCGTAACGGTATTCGGTATCGTGCGTGACGCGCAGCAAGCGGCCGGGCGCAACGGCGGCCGGCGTGGCCGATGCGGGTGGTACAGCGGGTGCCGCGGACTGCCGCGCGTGGCCGGAACCGGACGGCGTTTTCGCCGCGCCTTTCGTCGTCACCATAGCGTCCTGCCCGCCTCGCGCACGTGGCTGAAATAGCGTTCGCCGATCCGGTTCGACAGCTCCCAGACCGCCCTCACCGTCGCGTCGAGCGCATCGAGCAGCTTGTCGTGCCGGCCGCCGTCGGCGGTTTCGCACAGTTCGTGCAGCGACCACGCGGGTACGTCCGGAATCGTCTCGGCCAACTCCGACAACGCATAACCCTCGCTGCGCTCGACCTTCGTCAAGCGGCCGCGCAGCGCCTGCACGACCCAGCCGAGCGAGCGCGGGTTGTCGGTATCGAGCACGACGAGCGACAGCAGCGGCGCGACGTCGAAGCCGCGCTGGAAACGCGAGCGGAACGTGATCGTGCTGTCGAACAGCTCCAGCACGAGCTCGAAGCCGTCCTGCCGATGCACGGCGCCCTCGTCGAACGCGAACTTCAACACGGCGCACAGGAAGTCCAGGCGTTCGATCTGGCGGCCGATCGACAGCAACCGCCAGCCGTCGTCGCGCGTCATGTTGTCGGTCTGCGCGCCCGTGATCGCACCGAGCAGCAGGCCGAGACGCTCCAGCAACTGCAGCGCGTCGTTGCCGATCTGCTCCTCGGCTTCCGGCAGGCCGGCGCTGTCCGCGAACAATTGCGTCGCGTCGTCGATCAGCCGCCATTGATCGCTCGACAGCCGTTCGCGGATCGCGGCGGCGGCGCCGCGCATCCCGAACAGGCACGACGCGATTCCCGACGTGCGATCGGCGCCGCGCGTCAGCGACGTCGCGAGCGTGTGCTGGAACGCACGCGGCGCATCGACGGCGTTCGGCGCGTCGGCCGCGATCAGGCCGGTGTCGCGGCACAGCGTGTCGATCAGTTCCAGATGCGCGGGACTGTCGACGTCGTCCTCGCCGCGCAGCCGTTCGAGCGCGGCGCGCGCGAGGCGCATCAGGTTGGTCGCGCGCTCGGTATAGCGGCCGAGCCAGAACAGGTTCTCGGCCGCGCGGCTCGCGATCGCGCGCGGCCGCTCGACGAGATCGTCGGGGCCGAGGTGCGTCTGCAGCAGCGTCGTCGAATCGACGATGCCTTCGGTCATCACCCATGTATCGACGGTGCTGCCGCCGCGCGGCATCGGCGCGTTGAACAGCGTGTCGCGCGTGCCGACCCGCGACAGCCCGCCCGGCAGGAGCCGCCAGCGCTGCGCGCCGTCGGCGAGCGCGAACACGCGCAGCAGCACCGGCTTCGGCACGATGCGCGCGCTGTCGTTGCCGTCGGGCGCGTCGTGACGCGGCCAGGTCGGCGCCTGCGACAGCGGCAGGTCGGCCTGCACCGTGTAGTGTTCGGGCTGTGCCAGGATCCGCGCGCGCCAGTCGGCGAGCTGCGCCTGCGTGAGCCGCGCGCCGATCACCGGGTCGAACGGGCCGCCGGCCTGCACGTCGGGCGGATACGACGCCTTCACGATGCCGCGCGCGAGCTGCGGCAACGCATCGTCACAGGCGGCCGCCTCGCCGCACCACCATGAATGCACGGCGGGCAGCGTCAGCGTTTCGCCCAGCAGCCCCTCCGCGAGACGCGGCATGAAACCGAGCATGGCCGGCGATTCGAGAAAGCCCGAGCCCGGCGCGTTCGCGAGCAGCACGTTGCCCGCGCGCACGGCCTGCAGCAGCCCCGGCACGCCGAGCATCGAATCGGGCCGCAGTTCGAGCGGATCGAGCCACGCGTCGTCGACGCGCCGCAGGATGCCGTGCACGGGTTCGAGCCCGCGCAGCGTTTTCAGGAAAACACGGCTGTCGCGCGCGGTCAGGTCGCCGCCCTCGACGAGCGTGAGGCCGAGGTAACGCGCGAGATACGCATGCTCGAAATAGGTCGCGCTGTGCGGCCCTGGCGTGAGCAGCACGATCCGCGAATTCTTCGCGGTCGGGCTGAGTGCCTGCATGCTCTGCAGCAGCGCGCGGTACGCGGACGCGAGCCGCTGCACGCGCAGCCCGCGAAACCCGCGCGGAAACAGCCGCGACACGATCAGCCGGTTTTCGAGCAGATAACCGAGCCCGGCCGCGCCCTGCGTGTGCTGCGCGACGATCCGCCATTGCCCGTCCGGGCCGCGTGCGAGATCGAACGCGACGACGTGCAGCCACGTGTCGCCCGGCACGCGCGCGCCGCGCATCGCACGCAGGTAGCCGGAATGTCCGGTCACGAGCGCGGGCGGCAGCAGCCCGCGCTGCAGGATCGTCTGCGGCCCGTACAGGTCGGCCATCGTCGCGTTGAGCAGCCGCACGCGCTGCAGCACGCCGCGCTCGATCGCGACCCAGTCCTCGGGCGTGACGATCAGCGGCAGCAGGTCGAGCGACCACGGGCCGACCGCGCCGGCGCCGGCGCGCTGCTCGTGCAACTGATAGAACAGGCCGTTCTCGCGCATGCGCCGCTGCAGCGCGTCGGCGCGGCGATCGAGGTCGGCCACGCCGTCGCTGCCGATCGACGTGAAAAAGCTGCGCCATGCAGGCGCGAGCGCAGGCGCGTTCAGGCCGGCCGCGCTGCCGCGCAGTTCGTCGTAACGGCCGGCGGCGGCCGGCGCCGCGAGCGCGGCGGCCAGTTCCGCGGCGTCCGGCTGCGCACCGGTATCGAAAAGCGTGGGCATCGCGTCGAGGGCGGCGAGATGATCGGTTTGAATGGGCGACACAGTATCGTTTCGTCTTCAGGGTGCGGCCGCGCACGGGCGCCGCCGCACGAGCGGCGGGCCGTTGCGCGCGGCCGCAATCTGCCCGCATCCTAGCACTCCGGCGGAGCCGCTATCGACCGGTGCGCCGGGAGAACGCGAGCCGCGCATCGTCGTGATGCCTGTCATCGGCCGGTCACGGCCGCCGCAGGTCGAGCGTGAACGGGAATTCGCGGCTCGGCGCGGCGGCCGCGACGTCCATCCGCCCCGGCGTGTGCCCCATCTCGACGAAGCGCGCGAGCCGGCGGCTCTCGGCCTCGTACGCATTGACGGGGAACGTCGCGTAGTTGCGCCCGCCCGGATGCGCGACGTGATAACGGCAGCCGCCGAGCGAGCGCTGCAGCCACGTATCGACGATGTCGAACGTGAGCGGCGCGTGCACGCCGATGGTCGGATGCAGCGCGGACGGCGGCGCCCACGCCTTGTAGCGCACGCCCGCGACGTATTCGCCGACGGTGCCGGTCGGCTGCAGCGGCAGCGCGCGGCCGTTGACGGTCACGACGTGCCGGTTGTCGTTCAGACCCGTCACGCGCACTTCGAGCCTTTCGACCGACGAATCGACGTAGCGCACCGTGCCGCCGGGCGCGCCCTCTTCGCCCATCACGTGCCACGGCTCCAGCGCGCCGCGCAGCGACAGCTGCATCCCGTTCACCGCGATCTCGCCGAACAGCGGGAAGCGGAATTCGAAGTGCGGCGCGAACCAGGCCGGATCGAACGCGAAACCCGCGTCGCGCAGTTCGGCCAGCACGTCGTCGAAATCCATCTGAAGAAACGCCGGCAGCATGAAGCGGTCGTGCAGCGCGGTGCCCCAGCGCGTCAGCGGCGTCGTGTACGGCGCTGCCCAGAAACGCGCGACCAGCGCGCGCAGCAACAGTTGCTGCACGACGCTCATCCGCGCATGCGGCGGCATCTCGAACGCGCGCAGTTCGAGCAGGCCGAGCCGGCCGGTCGACGAATCGGGCGAATACAGCTTGTCGATGCAGAATTCGCTGCGATGCGTATTGCCCGTCACGTCGATCAGCAGGTTGCGCAGCACGCGGTCGACGAGCCACGGCGGCATGTCCTGCCCGTACAGCAGCTTGTTGCGCTGGATCTCCGCGAACGCGATGTCGAGTTCGTAGAGCTGGTCGTTGCGCGCCTCGTCGACGCGCGGCGCCTGGCTCGTCGGCCCGATGAAGAGCCCGGAGAACAGGTACGACAGCGACGGATGGTTGTGCCAGTACGCGACCAGGCTCGCGAGCAGGTCCGGGCGGCGCAGGAACGGGCTGTCGGCCGGCGTCGCGCCGCCGAGCACGAAGTGGTTGCCGCCGCCCGTGCCGACGTGGCGGCCGTCGACCATGAACTTCTCGCTGCACATCCGCGACTGCCATGCGGCGTCGTACAGGAATTCGGTGTGGTCGACGAGCTCGTCGAAGCTCGCGGCCGGATGGATGTTCACTTCGATCACACCGGGATCGGGCGTCACCTGCAGCATCTTCAGCCGCGCATCGCGCGGCGGCGGGTAGCCTTCGAGCACGAGCTTCACGCCGAGCGCGTGCGCGGTCAGCTCGATCGCGCCGAGCAGTTCGAGATAATCCTCGAGCGCGGCGAGCGGCGGCATGAACAGGTACAGGATGCCGTTGCGCACTTCGACGCACAGCGCGGTGCGCGTGATCCACGCGGCCGATTCGAAGCGCTCGGGCCGGCGCTGCGGATCGTGCGCGGCGGGCCGCCCGTCCGCGGCCGTGCCACCGTTGCGCCACTGCATCACGGTCTGCGCGGACGCTTCGCGATGCACGCCGGACAGGTAGCGCGGCGCGTCGGCCGGCCCCGCATAACGCGCGCGGATGGCGGCAGCTTCCGGCAGCGCGGTGCGCGGCGCGAACGGATCGCGCTCGACCAGGTGCGGATGGTCGGCACGCGTGGCCCACGGCAGCGAATCGAGCGGCAGCCGATAGCCCATCGGCGAATCGCCGGGCACGAGGTACATCCGCTCGTCGCGGAAGAACCACGGGCCCGTCTGCCAGCGCGGCCCGTCGAGGCCCGGCCCATCTTCCGTGCGCTGGACCGGCAGCACGTAGCCGACCACACTGTCGAGCTGCTGCTCGAACACCTTGCGCAGCCGCGCGCGTTCGAGCTCGTCGTCGAGGCGCGAGTCGAACGGGTCGACGTTGACCGGCAGCCGGCGTTCGCGCCACAGGTAGTACCAGACGTCCTCGTAGCCGGGCAGGATGAAGTCGCCGGTCAGGTTCAGCCGCGCGGCCAGCGCGTTGATGAAGCGCTTCGCGTCATCGGTCGTACAGGCGGACGGCTCGCGCTCGTCGGCGAACAGCGACGGGTCGTGCCACACGGGCTGGCCGTCCGCGCGCCAGAAGATCGACAGCGCCCAGCGCGGCAGCTGCTCGCCCGGATACCACTTGCCCTGCCCGAAATGCAGGAAACCGCCGTCGCCGTATTCGGCGCGCAGCCGCTGCACGAGCTCGGTCGCGTAGCCGCGCTTGGTCGGGCCGAGCGCATCGGTGTTCCACTCGGCGCCGTCGCGATCGTCGATCGACACGAAGGTCGGCTCGCCGCCCTGCGTGAGCCGCACGTCGCCGGCCGCCAGCGCGCCGTCGACCTGGGTGCCGAGCGTGCGCACCGCGTCCCATTGCGACTCCGTATACGGCTTCGTCACGCGCGGCGATTCGTACACGCGCGTCACCGCCATCTCGTGCTCGAACGACACCTCGCACTCGTCGATCAGCCCTTCGACCGGCGCGGCGCTGGTCGGCTGCGGCGTGCACGCGAGCGGGATATGCCCTTCGCCGGCGAGCAGGCCCGAGGTCGGATCGAAGCCGATCCATCCGGCGCCCGGCAGATAGACCTCGCACCACGCATGCAGGTCGGTGAAGTCGACCGACGTGCCGCTCGGGCCGTCGAGCGACTTCACGTCGGGCGTGAGCTGGATCAGGTAGCCCGACACGAAACGCGCGGCGATGCCGAGATGCCGGCACAGCTGCACGAGCAGCCACGCGCTGTCGCGGCACGAGCCGGACGCGAGTTCGAGCGTCTGTTCGGGCGTCTGCACGCCGGGCTCCAGCCGCACGAGATAACCGATGTCGCGCTGCAGCTGCTGGTTCAGCGCGACGATGAAGTTCACGGTGCCGGCCGGCGTGAGGTCGACGCCGTCGAGATACGCGCGGAACAGCGGCGACGTGCTCGTCTTCGGATCACAGGCGAGATACGGCGCGAGTTCGGTCTTCAGCGCATCGTCATAGCTGAACGGGTATTGCTCCGCGCTGGCTTCCAGGAAGAAGTCGAACGGGTTGTACACCGACATTTCGGCGACGAGATCGATCGTGATCTCGAAGGACTCCGTACGCTCCGGAAACACGAGCCGCGCGAGATAGTTCGAGAACGGGTCCTGCTGCCAGTTGATGAAGTGCTCCGCGGGCTCGACCGTCATCGAGTACGCGACGATCGGCGTCCGGCAGTGCGGCGCGGGCCGCAGCCGCACGACCTGAGGGCCGAGATTGACGAGCCGGTCGTAACGGTAGCGGGTGGTGTGATGCAGCGCGACGTGGATGGACATGGGAGCTCGGTTCGGGTTGGGCCGGCCGCACACGCCGCGTCGCCCTCGACGCGGCGGCCCGGCATGGCGGATTCGGCGAAAGCGCGCGTCAGGTCAGACGAATTCCGGCGACTGCACGACGCTGATCTCGACGCCGACGGCCGTCGCGCCGAGGCCCGTCACCGGCTGCGCGTCGCGATAGTCGAGGCCGACCGCGATACGCACGTAGCGCTCGTCCGGGCAGCGGTTCATGAACGGATCGAACCCGACCCAGCCGAGCCCTTCGACATAGGCCTCGGCCCACGCATGACCGGCCGGCTGCTGCGTCAGCGCGGCGGCTTGCGGCTGCGCGCCGAGCGCCTGCTGCGGCAGCCCCTGCGACTGCGATTGGGATTGCGATTGGGATTGCCCCGCATGCGACGCGCCGAGCACCTGCTGCATGCCGTCGCCGCTCTGCAGCGCGAGCGCTTCCTCCTCGTCGTCGGCCACGTTCTGCTTCGCGTCGGCGATGCGCTGCATCGCGCTGTCGGCAAGCACGTAACCCGAGATATAGCGCGCGGGAATCTTCAGCACGCGCGCGGCCGCGATGAACGCATGCGCATGGTCGCGGCTCGTGCCCTCGCCGCTTTGTAGCGCGGTTTCCGCATCGACGGGCGCGTCGGCGGCCAGGTTCGGCGCGTATGCGATGCGGCCGTGCACTTCCGTCATCAGCCAGTGCAATGCGTCGAGGCCGTGCGGTTCGATCGGCAGCGCCTCCGCGAGCGCACGCACGGTGTCGCCGGCCTTCGTCAGCGCGGTCTCGCGCTCGAAGATCCACGGCGGCGCATAACCTTCCGGATTGCCGAGAATGCCCGCGCGGTCCTGCGTCTCGACGACGCCGGCCGCGATGACGACGATCTCGGCCTTCGCGCCGCGGTCGTGACGCACGAGGTCGATCCGGTTGCCGAGCCCGTCGGCGTACGACAGCGTCGGCTCGACGCCGTCGATCGTGACCTGCCACGCGCGCACCGTCTGCCCGGGGCCCGATTGCGGACGCAGCCGCAGCCGTTGCAGCGCATGGGTGGCTTGATCGTCGAACTGATAACGCGAGATGTGTCGAATGGCGAGTCGCATGGCAAGTCTCAGTCGAAGTTGTAGGCCTGGGCGATTTCGAGCCCGAGGCTGTTGTTGCGGCCGATGAAGTCGGTCAGGAATTCGTGCAGGCCGCTCTTGAAGATCCGCTCGACCGAGGTATCGGACAGCATTTGCAGGATCTTCGTGGCCGTGTCGTGACACGGATGTGTCACGCCGTAATCCTTCGCGAGCAGGTTCAGGCTCGACACGACGCGCCCGTAGCAATAGCGCAGCGAACGCGGCATGCGGCCGTTCAGGATCAGGTAGTCGGCGATGTTCAGCGGCTTGTACTGCACGTCGTACACCCAGCGGTACGAACGGTGCGCGGCCACGCAGCGCAGGATCGTCTCCCACTGGTAGTTGTCGAGGATCGTGCCGACGTGCGACACCGACGGCAGCAGCAGGTGGTATTTGACGTCGATGATCCGCGCGGTGTTGTCCGCGCGCTCGATGTACGCGCCGATCTGCGCGAAATCGAAGATCTCGTTGCGCAGCATGGTGCTGTAGAAGCTGCCGAGGATCAGCGCGGTTTCGCGCTTCACCTCGTCGAGCACGGCCGGCAGCCCGCTCTCCGGCACCGGTTCCGCAAGCGCGCGGCGCAACGCGAGCCATGCGCCGTTCACGCTCTCCCACGCTTCGCGCGTCAGCGCCGTGCGCACCATCCGCGCGTTCGAGCGCGCGGCCTCGATGCACGCCAGCACGCTCGACGGGTTGTCGCGGTCGCGCAGCAGGTAGTCGGTCACGGTATCGGCCGCATACGCGTCGTATTTCTGCCGGTAACCGTCGTCGGTGCCCGAGCTGACGAGCACCGACGACCATTCGGCCGGCGCGTCGGACGTGCGCGTGAGCGCCATCCGCAGCCCGGCATCGACGATGCGCGCGATGTTCTCCGCGCGCTCGATATAGCGGTACATCCAGTAGAGACCGCTTGCAGTACGTCCCAGAAGCATCTCGTGTCCACTCCGTCTTCGTTCGGTTCGCGCGCCGGCTCCGGCGCGCGCGGTCGTGTCCGGCTCAGTCGGCCAGCACCCAGGTGTCCTTGGTGCCGCCGCCCTGGCTCGAGTTGACGACGAGCGATCCCTCCTTCAGCGCGACGCGGGTGAGCCCGCCCGGCGTGATGCGGATCCGGTCCGACACCAGCACGAACGGCCGCAGGTCGACGTGGCGCGGCGCGAGGCCGGCTTCGGTCAGGATCGGCGTCGTGGACAGCGCCAGCGTCGGTTGCGCGATGTAGTTCGCCGGCCGCGCACGCAGCTTCGCGGAGAACGCCTCGAGCTCGGCCTTCGATGCGCACGGCCCGACCAGCATCCCGTAGCCGCCCGAGCCGTGCACTTCCTTCACGACCAGTTCGTCGAGATGCTCAAGCACATACTTCAGGCTGTCGGCCTCGCCGCAGCGCCAGGTCGGCACGTTCTCCAGCAGCGCCTTGCGGCCCGTGTAGAACTCGACGATCTCCGGCATGTACGAATAGATCGCCTTGTCGTCGGCGATGCCCGTGCCGGGCGCGTTCGTGATCGTGATGTTGCCCGCGCGGTAGACGTCCATGATGCCGGCGACGCCGAGCACCGAATCGGGGCGGAACGTGAGCGGGTCGAGGAACGCGTCGTCAACGCGCCGGTACAGCACGTCGATCGGGCGGAAACCCTCGGTCGTGCGCATCGCGACGCGGCCGTCGATCACCTGCAGGTCGCTGCCCTCGACGAGGTGCACGCCCATCTGGTCGGCGAGGAACGAATGTTCGTAGTACGCGGAATTGTGGATGCCGGGCGTCAGCACGGCGATGGTCGGGTTGTCGGCGTTGCCGCCCGGCGGGCACACGGCCGCGAGCGACTGGCGCAGCATCTGCGGGTAGGTCTCGACCGGGCGCACCTTCACCTGCTGGAACAGCTCCGGGAAGAGCTGCATCATCGTCTCGCGGTTTTCCAGCATGTACGACACGCCGGACGGCGTGCGCGCGTTGTCCTCGAGCACGTAGAACTCGTTCTCGCCGGTGCGCACGATGTCGACACCGATGATGTGCGTGTAAACGTTGCCCGGCGGCCGGAAATCGATCATCTCCGGCACGAATGCCTCGTTGTGCGCGATCAGGTGCTTCGGCACGATGCCCGCGCGCACGATCTCCTGCCGGTGATAGATGTCGTCGAGGAACGCGTTGAGCGCCATCACGCGCTGCTCGATGCCGAGCGACAGCCGGCTCCATTCCGCGCCCGAGATGATGCGCGGGACGATATCGAACGGGATCAGCCGCTCGGCGGCCTCCGCGTCGCCGTAAACGGCAAACGTGATGCCCGTCTTGCGGAACACACCTTCCGCGTCGTGGGCTTTCTGGGCGAGGCTCGCGGGATTCTGCGTGTCGAGCCAACGCTTCAGGCGCGCGTAAGGCGCCCTTACCATGTCGCCGGATTGCAGCATTTCATCGAATGGCTTCATCGATCTTTTCTCCATCGATCGTTTTCCCCGGCATTGCGCATGCCGGACCGGCGTAATGAATGCCTCGCAAGGAACGTGCCTTGCGATATCCCGTCGATATCCTCCCCCCTTTTTGCGCCGCGCCGGACACGCCCGCGCGGCATTCCGCACCACAACGGTGCAGCACCCGGCGCGACACTCGGCAACGGTGCGTCGCGAGCGCGCACGGCCGATGCTGCGCCGCGTCTTTCGAACATAGTTCCCCCGCGTGTCACGACTGTGCAATCTGCACTGCACAAAAAACGGCCCGCCTGGGGCGCCCTGGCACACCTGGAGCGCCGGCTCGGCGGCCGCCGGAACGTCGGGACGAAAAGGCGGGCCGGCACGCGTACAGCGCAGCCGGCCCTGGGGAAGTACCGTCTGCGGCAGCGCGGACAGCTCGACGCGATGAACTGTCCGGTTAGCCGGGTCCGGCACCTCAAACCTATGCAGCCGTAATCCCGCCGACAATGCCCATGCATATTTCGACTGACACCCATCGAAAAAAAACATCGGGCCGACCCACGCGAGGCGCGGTACGCTAGAAAGTTCGTGCAGCGAAGCGGCGCCGCGCCTTCTGACGCCCGACTATAAAAAGCGAAGATCGAAATGGAAGCAAAGTGGCTGGAAGATTTCCTGAGCCTTGCGGATACCAAGAGCTTTTCCCGGGCCGCGCGTAACCGGCACCTCACGCAGTCGGCATTCAGCAGACGAATCGCGTCGCTCGAAACCTGGATGGACGCGAAGCTGGTCGACCGGAGCATCAACCCGATCACGCTGACGCCGGCCGGACAAATGTTCCGCGGGCTCGCCGCGGACATCCTGCGCAGCATGTATGCGGCGCGCAATCTCGTGAACGGCTACGACCAGTTCGCGGCCAGCGATCAGGTCGTGCGGTTCGCCGTCGCCCATACGCTCGTCTTCACGCTGTTTCCCGAATGGCTCAAGCAGCTCAACGGCGAGGTCGGCCACGTGACCGCGCGCGTGAACGCGGTGAACGTGCCGGAAGGCGTGCAGCAGCTCGTCGAGGGCGAATGCGACCTGCTGCTCGGTTATCACCATCCGCAGTTGCCGATCGTGCTCGACCCGAACCACTTCCCGTTCGTGAACCTCGGCGTCGAGCGGATCCTGCCCGTGTCGACGCCGGACGCGCGCGGCAAGCCCGTGTTCCAGCTGCCGGGCACGCCCGACGCGCCGCTGCCCCTGCTCGCGTATTCGTCGGGCGCGTTTCTCGGCAACATCGTCGAGATGCTGCTGCTGAATGCGACCGAGCCGTATGTGCTGCACCGGTGCTTCGAAACGCACATGTCCGAGGCCTTGAAGGGCATGGTCGTGGCCGGGCACGGGATCGGCTGGCTGCCGGAAAGCTGTGTCGCGAAGGAGCTCGCGGAAGGCACGCTCGTGTGTGCGGGTTCCGGCGACTGGATCACCGAACTCGAAATCCGCCTGTACCGGTCGGCACGCAAGCGCGGGCTCGCGGCCGAGCAGCTGTGGACCTACATCATGAACCGGCCGCGCAAGGCGCTTGAAGGCGTGGTCGATGCCGCCGAGCAAACGGCCGCGCCGGCGATACGCATCGCGCGGCGAAGCGCGGACGGCAGCCGCTGAGATTCGCGTTCGGGTTTGCGTTCGCGTCCGGTCTGTTCACGGCGCGAACGCGGATGCGGTCTCGGGCAATCCAGCGTTGCCATACATTCGCGTCGCACTGCTTCATATCGAACGCGATCGACTTTCCGGCCGCAATCGATCCTCTCGCCGCAGCCCGTGAAATCACCGTACCCGACCCGTAATCGACAGCGGAGAAATCGCAAACGTTTGCTTTCGAAAGTCGCATTTCTTACTCATCAATTGTAATGTCCGAATATTCGGCCTGATTTTCCGGGTAGAAATACCTCGTTACACAACAAATAGAAAGTTTCGATTTACCTGTAACAACCCGAATATCAAAAACGTCGCACCCTCATTTCAAATCACGCGACCTGTATCCGGGCCTTCATCAATACGCATCGAACACAGACGCAAAAAATTCTTTTATCAGTCGTTATGTTTCGGCACGAATGTCGATACCTCCGACGTGATTCAATGCGTTCTCGATCATCGCTACCGAACAGCAATGATCATATCCGGCAATATCGACTTTCTTCAGCACCAAGCGAGTCAGACAAATTGGTCGTTATCCTATTTAAATAAGATTATTCACCCTCGTCCCATTCCAGCCACACGCGGTTGTTGGTTCAAAAACCATCGTGTATCAATAGCGTGTCGCAAAAAGAACGCTGGAAATTTGACTCGGAGTAAATGCGTTGCCATTGATTCCGGACGGGAGGTTGCAATGTCTACCTCGTTTCGACAGCATGCTCGCCCTCTCCTGAGCGTCGTCCTCTCCACGCTCTGCATCAACGCCATGGCCCAGACCCCCGCGTCCGGTCCAGGCACGGGCCGCTACGTGATTTCCTATATCTGCGGCGACGCACGGATCGACGGTACGGCGCCGCTTCCCCCCGACGGCCGCCCGTACAACCTGGGCGTGTCGTTCGAGTCGGCCCGGACCGGGCAACCGCTCGCCAACGTGCAGGTGCGGCTGAGGCGGCATGGCCGCGTGCTCGTCGAATTCAACGCATCGGGATCGCGCTGCCTGTTCAGCGTGCCCGAGGCGAGCTACCGGGTCGAAGGCACCTATCAGGGGGCCATGCAGTTCGCGATCGTCGAAACGGGCACCCTCACCACGCAGTTGCGATGGTGAGCGCCAGCTGACCCGCCCCGATCGCGTCACTCACCGCAGCGTATCGAATCGAGGAGCATTGAATGACTCGTGCAGAACGACCGGACAACCCGCCCGCCAGCCGGCCGAAACCCTCCTGGGGCCCCGGCAAGAACGCGGCACTCAGCTTCGTCACGTTCGCCGCGATCTTCGGCATCTTCGCGTATGCCGAGCGCGACACGGCGACCGGCCATGCCAGCGTGACGCACGACATCTCCGGCGTGATCCGTACCGCCGCCGGGAAATACCGCAACGCGATCGTGGCCGCGACTTCCCGCTCGACCGGTGGGTCCGGAACCTCGGTCGCCCAAGGGCCGGAGCCGGAGCCGGCGATCGCACCGGCCGCACCGGCCGCACCGCCCGTCACGCTCGCGGCCGAACCGGAAGCCGCGCCGCGGGCAGCGACCCGCGCCGTCGCGAAACACCGGCAACCGGTGCATGCGCCGCCCATGGCGCTCGCCGCCATCCCGCACGCCACGCCGGCTCACGGCCACCTCAGCGCGCGCTTCGGCGATGCGCATCGCGCGCCGCGAACCGAGACGCTGGCGGGCACGAGAAAGCGCATGGACTTCGCACCGATGCCACGGTCGTACGCCCCCGACACGGCGCGCATGCAGACGGCAAGCGTCACGCGCGCGGACCTGGCAGGTGCGCGTGCGCTGGCCAAGGCGCGCTCGTGCGCGCAGATCGACGAATGGAACTGTGTGGAGCAAAACGCGAGCCGGGCGCTCGCGATCGACCCGAAGAACAGCGAATCGCGTGCATTGCTTGGGCAGGCGATCCGCAATCGCCTGTGAACCGGCGCCGCATGGCCGGGCCCGCTGCCCGGCCGCGCGACGAACGGTGGCGTGGATCGTCGGGTGTGCAACCGTTGTGATCGTTTCGAAGCGAGGACACACCGTGGCCAACAATCGCAAACAACACCGCACTGCCGTCGCTCCGTCCAACCGGCGGATCTTCCTGCATGCGCCGCTGATGGTGCTGCTCGTCGCGTCCGGCCCCTGCTTCTCCGCCGAAAGCGATACGGAATCGGGCGGCGTCAGCGAAATCGCCGGCACCCATGGTGTGCCGGATCCGAAACCGCCGGACGCGCCGACACCGGGTTCGCTCGCACCGGACGCCCCCCCGCCGAATGCGCCGACACTGATCGCGCAGGCCTCAGGTGCCCAGATGCCGAATACCGCGGCGCCCGCGGCACAGACCCCGCCCCCGCAGACATCGGACACGCCGATGCCGAATGCCCAGTCGCCGGCCGCGCAGACCCCCGAAGCGGAAACCCCGAATGCGCAGGCGCCCGACCTCCGTACCGCCGACCCGGCCACCGTCCGCAACGACGTGTTCGGCCTCGCGTCGAGCGGCGGCGCGATCAAGGCGCTGGAAGAAGCGAAAGCGCGCCCCGACGTGTTCTCCGCCGTCGATCTCGCGCGGCTCGAGGAACTGTCGATTCGCCAGCAAGTGCGCGGCGGGCGCGACAAGTCGCGCTCGATGACGAGCGCCGACCGCTTCGACGGGCTCGACACCGCATTGCGCGCCGCCGACGACCTCGACAAGCGGATGCCGCCCACGCCCGAGTATTCGCCGGTCAGGACGGCGCTCGCCGGCGACCGGACGATCGCGTACGCGGCACGCGGCGACATGACGAAGGCCGTCGCGACGTTCGAGACGATTCCGCCGGACGCGGAGATCTCGATCGACGCGCTGGCGGCCGTCGGCGACGCGTACCTGTACCTGAGCGAACCGGGCAAGGCCAACGCCGTGTACCAGCGCGCGCTGAAGCAGGCGACCGCCTCGCCGACGGACAGCGCGACGCGCGGCTTCCAGTACGGCGCGCGCACGCGTCCGATCGAATTGCGCGAAGGGCTGTTCTGGTCGTACGTCGACCAGGGGCGCGCGGCCGATGCGAACCAGGTGCTCGACGACATGGGCAAGTCGCTGCCGCCCGCCAAGGAGGTACGCGTGTGGGGGCCGGAAAACGACGACTACCTGCGTTACTACCGGCTGCGCGCGCAGTACCTGATCTACACGGGCCGCGTGGATGAAGGGATCGCCGCGCTGGAAAAGCTCGAGAAGGAAGTGCCGTTCAACGCGGAGGTCCGTTCCGCGCATGCCGACGCCGTATCGGGCCAGTCGCATCCGCGCCAGGCGATCGCGATGTATCACGCGTCGCTGACCGACCACCCGGACAACGTGGAAATGCTCGCGGGGCTCGGCCGCGCGGCGCTGTCGGCCGACGACTACGCGACCGCGAAGAGCGTCGACCAGACCTTCGACAACACGTTCCCCGACAGCGGCTCCGTGCGCGCATTCAAGCGCGACTACAACGCGTACCGCAGCCCCGTGTTCACGACCGACCTGAGCTACGAGCACGGCAACAGCGCGCTGGCCGACAACAGCTTCACGTCGGACAGCTATGTGTATTCGCAACCGTTCGGCGACAACTGGCGCGTGTTTTCGCACACGTTCTTCGGTTATGCGCAAACCGACAGCGGCAACATCAGCCGCACGCGCACGGGCGTCGGCGGCGACTACCGGCACGGGCCGCTCACGGTCCAGGGCGAAGTCACGCGCTCGCTCGGCACCGACGGGCGAACCGGCGGCCGCGGTTCCGTCACGTACAACCTGAACGATTACTGGACGGTCAGCGGCGCGCTCGACTCCAACGACAACACGCTGCCGTGGAAGGCCTATGTCGCGCACATCTGGGGCCGCTCCGCGAACGTCGAGGTCGTGTATCGCCAGAACGACCGCCGCGAAGTCAAGCTGAGCTACGGCGTGAGCCGCTACAGCGACACGAACCTTCACCAGGAAATTTCCGCGACGGGCACGCAGCGCGTGTACACGTCCGCGAACCAGCTCGTCAACGTCTCGCTGGATCTCGGCACCGACAGCAACACGCGGCAGGACGCGCCCTACTTCAACCCGGGCCGCGACTATGCGGCGGCAGCAACCGTCATGCACCAGCTGACGCTGTGGAAGAAGGGCGACATGTCGTTGCAGCAGCGCCTGTCGGCGTCCGGCGGCGTGTACAACGAGCGCGGCTTCGGCACCAGCGCGTTATGGACCGCCCGCCTCCAGCACGTGTGGACGTTCAAGCACGACATCACGCTGAGCTACGGTGTCGAAGTCAGCAGCCATGCGTACGACGGCCAGCGCGAGCGCTCCGAAACCGGCTTCCTGTCGGTCAACCTGCCGTTCTAGCAAGGAGATCGGACAATGCAATCCAGACGGACCTTCATGTGCGGATGCCTCGGCGCGTTTACGGCCTGCTCGTTGTTTCCGGGCGTGGCGAACGCGCGGATGATCGACCTGCTGCCGCCGTCCGATCCGGTCGACGGCAAGACGTTCCGCGTGATCTGCATGCACGACGTGCGCGACAACCTGCTGTCGACCTTCTCGACGTCGACGATGGTCGATCCGTACGCGGTCGACACCGGCACGCTGACGGCCATCTTCTCGTGGCTGCAGACCAACAACTACCACACGGTCACGGTCAAGCAGATCGAGGCGTCGCGGCACGGCGGCAAGCCGCTGCCGCCCCGCGCGGTGCTGATCACGTTCGACGACGGCTACCGCAGCCACTACACGAAAGTGCTGCCGCTCCTCGAGCGCTTCAAGTATCCGGCCGTGATGGGCATCGTCACCGCGTGGATCGACGCGCCGCCGGATGTGCCGATCAAGATCAGCGACAAGATTCAGATGCCGCGCGACTACTTCATGTCGTGGGACGAGGTGCAGAAGGTCGGCCAGTCGAATCTCGTCGAGCTTGCGTGCCACACACACAACCTCCATCACGGCGCGGTCGCGAATCCGCAGGGCAACGAGTTGCCGGCCACCACGTCGCACCTGTACTTCGACAACGAGAAGCGCTATGAAACCGATGCGGAGTTCGAAGCCCGCGTGCATGACGACCTGCAGACATGCGTGCGGCAGATTCGCGACCGCACCGGCATCGTCGCACGCTCGATGGTCTGGCCATACGGCGCGGAAAACCAGCCGGTGCGCAAGATCTCGACGTCGCTCGGCATGGACATCCAGTTCAGCCTCGACGCCGGCCCGAATACGCCGGACGTGCCGCTCGACCGGCTGAGGCGGATCCTGATGATGTACGACGTCGACATCGGCGGGTTCGAGCGGTCGATGCGCGAGCCGGCGACCAACCGCGGCGACGTCGACGTGCCCGAGCGCGTCGTGCAGGTCGATCTCGACCAGGTCTACGATCCCGATCCGGCGCGGCAGGAAACCAATCTCGGCAAGCTCGTCGAGCGCATCTACCGGATGCAGCCGAAATCGGTGTACCTGCAGGCGTTCGCCGATCCGAAGGGCACCGGCGTCGCGGAATCGCTGTACTTCCCGAACCGGCACCTGCCGATGCGCGCCGACCTGTTTTCGCGCGCCGCATGGCAGCTCAACACGCGCTCGAACGTGCAGGTGTATGCGTGGATGCCGGTGCTGGCGTTCCGGCCGCCGGCCGACAAGCATCGCGGCCTCGAAGCCGTCAGCGCGTACGGCGGCGCACCCGCGCGCGAAAACGGCTCGCGCATGTACCGGCTGAGCCCGTTCGATCCCGAAGCGCGGCTGTTCATCGAGCAGATCTACGAGGATCTCGGCAAGTACGCGTCGTTCAGCGGCATCCTGTTCAGCGACGACGCCGTGCTCGACGATTACGAGGATGCAGGCCGGCACGCGTTGAGCATTTACGCGCAGTGGGGGCTGCCGGCCGACATCGGCAAGATCCGCGCGACCCCCGATCTGATGAGCCGCTGGACGCGGCAGAAGACGCGCTACCTGATCGACCTGACACGCCAGCTCGAACAGATCGTGCTCGCGAACCAGAACGCGGGCGACGTGCTGACCGCGCGCAACATCTTCGCGCTGCCGGTGCTGAAGCCGGAATCCGAAGCGTGGTACGCGCAGAACTACGACGATTTCCTCGCCACCTACGACTTCGTCGCGCTGATGGCGATGCCGTACATGGAACAGGCGCAGGACCCCGTGCGCTGGATGGACCAGCTCGTCGACGCGGTCCGCGCGAAACAGCGCGGCTTCGCGCGCACCGTGTTCGAACTGCAGTCGTACGACTGGCATGCGCGCAAGGACATCGGCGGCGGCGCGCTGCTCGCGCAGATGCGGCGGCTGCGCAGCAAGGGCGCGGTGAACTTCGGCTACTACCCGGACAACTTCCTGAACAACCAGCCGGATCTCGACACGATGCGCGACGTGATGTCGCTGAAGTCGCGCCTCGATCCGACGTCGATCAACGCGCTGATGCAGACGCAGCATCAGCAGGGGACGAAAACGCCATGACGACCCACGGCATCATCCAGCGCCTGCAGGATTTCGTTTTCTACTACCCGTTCTTCATGTCGTATCTGTGGATGATCGGCGGCGTCGTGCACTACTTCCTGCTCGAGGAAGGCCGCGTGCTGTCGACGCGGACGATCGCGTCGAGCGGCATCCCGAAGATCTCGATCGTCGTGCCCTGCTTCAACGAAGCCGCGAACGCGCGCAGCGTGATCGGCCACCTGAACGGGATGCAGTATCCGAACTACGACATCATCGCGGTCAACGACGGCAGCAAGGATCGCACCGGCGATATCCTCAACGAACTCGCCGTCGAGATCCCGCGGCTGCTCGTGATCCATCACGCGCACAACGAAGGCAAGGCAGTCGGGCTCACGACCGCGGCGGCCGTGTCGAACGCGGAATACCTGCTGTGCATCGACGGCGATTCGCTGCTCGCGCACGACGCGATCGGCTGGATGCTCGAACACTTCCTGACCGACCCGGGCGTCGGCGCCGTGACCGGCAACCCGCGCATCCGCACGCGCACGTCGCTGCTCGGTCGCATGCAGGTCGGCGAATTCTCGTCGATCGTCGGGCTGATCAAGCGCACGCAGCAGGTGTACGGCCGCATCTTCACGGTGTCGGGCGTCGTCACGATGTTCCGCAAGACCGCGCTCGCCGACGTCGGCTACTGGAGCTCGGACATGCTGACCGAGGACATCGACATCAGCTGGAAGCTGCAGTGCCGCGACTGGCGCGTCGTGTACGAGCCGCATGCGCTGAGCTGGATCCTGATGCCCGAGACGCTCAAGGGGCTCTACCGGCAGCGGCTGCGCTGGGCGAAAGGCGGCATCCAGGTACTGATGAAGTATGCGGGTACGCTCGCGCGGCCGACGCAGATGATGATGTGGCCGCTGTTCATCGAATACCTGATCGGCATCGCGTGGGCCTACTCGATGTCGTTCATCCTGCTGCTCGCGCTCGTCGACGTCGTCCATCCGCTGCCGTTGAACTGGCACGTATCGGTCGTGCCGCACTGGCACGGGATGCTGCTGGTCGCAACCTGCATCCTGCAACTGATCGTCGGCAGCATGATCGATCGTCGTTACGACGAAAAACTCCTGATGTACTTCCTGGACACCGTCTGGTACCCCGTCGCCTTCTGGCTGATCAGCATGATCACCACCGTCGTCGCCCTGCCCGCCGTCGTGCTGCGGGGCCGCGGCAAGCGGGCCGTATGGGTCAGCCCCGACCGAGGCATTCAACATGAAGAACGCGCCGATTATTGACCTTTCCCTGCGCGCACCGCGCGAAATGATCGCCGAGCGCGGTCGCATCGTCGGGCTCGGGCTCGTCGTCTGGTTCCGCCTCGTGCGGCCCGCGCTGGTGGGCGCCGTGTGGGCATCGATCTGCATCTACACGTACCGCTACCTGCTGCCGTTCAACCAGGCGGAGATGCCGATCGAGCAGATGGTGTTCTACGCGACGTGTATCGCGATCATCGGCGGCACGATCGTCACGTGGCTGATCGCGGGGCGCGTCGTGCATCCGCTCGCGTACCGGCTGCGCATATCGAAGATGCTGCGACGCTCGGCCAGCGCGAAGGTGCGCTCGGTACCCGCGACCGCGCTGGCCGGCGCTCGCCGGCGCGGCGCGCGACGCACGACGCGCATTCTGGTCGCGTCGCACGATGCGAACGGCTCGATCTCGGGCATCGAATGGGTAGCCCACGCGGGGCCGCCGCCCCGCGAGTAGAACAGCGGAGACGCGCCGCCGCGCACGAGACCGCATTCGTGCGGCGCGGCGTAGCTCCTGACGCCGCGCTGCCGTGTTTCGCCGGCAGGCCGGCAACTTCTTGTGGACGAGGTGAATCATGTGCGGAATCGTCGGAGCAAGCGGCCTGAACAATCAGGTGCCGCAACTGGTCAATGCACTGAGCCGGCTCGAGTATCGCGGCTACGATTCATGCGGCATCGCCGTACAGGATGCCGGACGCCTGCGCAGCGAACGCACGCTGCGGCGCGTGACGGACCTGCAGGATCGCGTGATGACGCTCGGTCTAGAAGCGCAGACCTGCATCGCGCATACGCGCTGGGCAACGCACGGCGCGCCGTCGGAGATGAACGCGCACCCGATCATGTCGGGCGACACGATCGCGGTCGTGCACAACGGGATCATCGAGAACCACGACGCGCTGCGCACCGAGCTGCGGCAGCGCGGCTACGCGTTTCGCGGCGAAACCGACACCGAGGTGATCGCGCACCTGATCCACAGCGTCTATCGCGACGACCTGTTCGACGCGGTCGTGCACGCCGTCAAGCGGCTGCACGGCGCGTACGCGATCGCGGTGCTGAGCGCGCGCGAGCCGCAGCGTCTCGTCGCCGCGCGCGCCGGCTCGCCGCTCGTGATCGGTATCGGCGCCGAACAGAATTACCTGGCGTCGGACTGCGCGGCGCTCGGCGACCTGACCGACCGTTTCATCTATCTGGAAGACGGCGACGTCGCGCTGATCACGCCGGAACGTATCGCCGTGGTCGACGCGGGCGGACAGGAAGCACAGCGCCCGTTGTGCCAGGTGAAGGCGCGCGACGGCGACGTTGCGCTCGGCCCTTATCAGCACTTCATGCAGAAGGAGATCTTCGAGCAGCCGACGGCGATCGACAACACGCTCGACGGCATCGACACGATCTCGCCGGCACTGTTCGATGCGACCGACAGCACGCGCGCGCTGCTGTCGCGAGTGCGGAGCGTGCTGCTGCTCGGCTGCGGCACCAGCTACTACGCGGGCCTGACCGCGAAGTACTGGCTCGAGAGCATCGCGGGCGTGCCGGCACAGGTCGAGGTCGCCAGCGAGTTCCGCTACCGCGATACCGTGGCCGATCCGCGCACGCTCGTGGTCGGCATCTCGCAGTCGGGCGAAACGGCCGACACGATCGGCGCGATCGAGCGCGCGCGCGAGATGGGCCAGGAACTGTCGATGGCGATCTGCAACGTCGCGACCAGCACGATCGCGCGCAACGCGCCGCTCCGGTTCCTCACGCGGGCCGGCATCGAGCTCGGTGTCGCGTCGACCAAGGCGTTCACGACGCAGCTCGTCGCGCTGTTCGTGCTGACGCTGACGCTCGCGCAGCTGCGCGGCCGGCTCGATGCGGCGCAGGTCGCGATGCACCTGAAGCAGTTGCGCGCGCTGTCCGGCCGCATCAGCCACGCGCTCGCGCTGGAAACGCAGATCATGGGCTGGGCCGCGAAGTTCGCGCGCACCGAGAACGCGCTGTTCCTCGGGCGCGGCATCCATTTCCCGATCGCGATGGAAGGTGCGCTGAAGCTCAAGGAGGTGTCGTACATCCACGCGGAAGGTTATGCGGCCGGCGAGTTGAAGCACGGCCCGCTCGCGCTCGTCACGAGCGCGATGCCGGTCGTCACGATCGCACCGGACGACCGCCTGTTCCAGAAGCTGAAGTCCAACATGGCCGAGGTGCGGGCGCGCGGCGGGCGGCTCTACGTGCTGGCCGGCAATCAGCTCGAAATCGACGCCGACCGCGACACGCACCTGATCCGCGTGCGCGAATCGGGCGACCTGCTGTCGCCGATCGTCAACGTGATTCCGCTGCAGTTGCTCGCATATCACGTCGGCTGCGCGCGCGGCGCCGACGTCGACAAGCCGCGCAACCTCGCGAAATCGGTGACCGTCGAATGACGCGGCGCACGCGCCCGGCGCAGGCGGTCGCGCGGCGCGTCGCGGCTGCGCTGTGTGGCGCGTGCTGCGTCGTCGCGGCACCGCCGCCGGCCTTCGCCGGCGCACCGACCGTGCATACGGTCGCCGTGCAGAACTCCCCGCCATCGCAGGAGACTGGCGACCCGCGGCGTTTCATGCACGGCATCGGCGTGGCCGACGCGGGCAACGGCAACCGCTGGGTGTTCTTCAGCAGCTCGGGCATCGTGCCGCGCGGCGCGATGCGCAACGGCAACTGGCCGCATGACGTGTACGTCGGCGAATGGCTGCCCGGCAAGCCGCACCTGCTGCACGTCCATACGTTCATCAGCCGCCCCGAGGCGCAGGAGCCCGTATCGATCGCGCAGAACGCGCGCGGCGACATCTTCGTCACGTTCGAGGACGGCTGGAACGCGCCGCAGGAAGTCAGCCAGCGTTACGGCGTCTATCGCCGCGACCTGAAGCCGATCAAGCCCTACCCGAACGACGTCGAGTCGGGCGGTCACTCGGGACATGTCGCCACGGTCGGCGAACGCTTCGTCGTGTTCTATTCCGCCGACTGGGTCGATGGCGACGGCGTCGACAACCTCGGCACCGGCAACGGCGTCTATCTGAAGACCTACGACGCGGCCGGGCGCGTGCTGAACCACGTCGCGGTCGCGCCGCACCGCCGCGAGTGGTGGCCGGTGATCGCGGGCTCGCCGCGCAACGCGCTGCTCGTCTGGCAAAAATTCATCGACGGCAGCACGGACGCGACGCTCGAATACGCGCTGTTCGATCCGGTCACGGCGAAGCTGGACATGCTGGGGCCGTTGAACGAGGCCATCCGGTACTACGTGTACGCGTCGGCCTACGTGCCGGCGATCGACCGCTTCATCGTCGTCACGACGGCGGCGGCGGACGATCGCGGCGTCGCGATGCTGATCGACCCGGACGGGCGCCGCACGGCAACGCTCGGCTGCCTGCCGGCGTCGGTGCGCGAATCCGGCATCGGCGTCTCCGGCACGCATGCGTATGTGCCGACTCGCGACGGACGGCTGCTGACGCTGGCGCTTGCGCCGGCGGACATTTCGGTGAGCGGCGTGCAGCGTTCGCCGATTCCGTGGGGCACGACGGGCATCGCCGGTTTCCCGGCGCGCGGCGCGACGATGCATTTCGTGTCGCTGACGCCGTCGGGTACGCGCGAAGTCGATTTCGAACCGGAGCAGGAAACGCCGTTGCCGAAGCGCGAAGCGCCGTGTTCGAGTCATTGACGGCACGGCGAGCGCGGCGTCGCGTGGCCCGCGCGGACTGAACGCGTTCAGTCCGCGATCGCGTTACCCTGCCCGAACCGCGCCACGCAATGCCACACCCATTTGGCCGTCTGATAGTCGAGGATGCCGCCTCGCACGCGGCCAATCACGGCGGGCGTCACGATGCGATCGACAGCGATGCGCGCGATCGCATCGGCCGCCACCTGCCCACGAAACTGCACGCACTCGGCAAGCCTGTCCAGCGAAAGCCGGAAACCGCCATGCCACTCGACCCGGCAGCCCGACCGCGCAGCCGCTTCCTCGACCGACGTATCGCGGTAACTCGGATCGAGCACGATCGCGTCGACATCGTCGTCCAGGCTGACCACGCCGTGCACCTGCGCTTCGATGTAGTTGTCGAGCAGCGGATCGAGGTCGTCGCGGTTTTCGGCCGCGAGCGCGATCAGCGCCGTGCAGTCGTGAACCGCGAAATGCTCGGGCCGGTAATGGCTGTCGGGGTAGCAGAAGGTCGTTCGCCGATGCGCATCGCTTCGCAGGCGCAAATGACACGATCCGAAGCGGCGTGACCCGCCGACAGGATCGAGAAGATGGTTCAGTGCGCCGTACTTCGGCCGCAGCGCGGGATCGGCGGCGTCATACGCCTGCCCGAACATCCTGCTTTCCCAGAGCCAGCGATCGCCGCCGGGATATGCGGTCAGGCCGCCATTGCTCGTCGCCGTCTCGAACTGCGACCGGTAGAGGCCGTCGCGGACGATCCGCTCGAGCGTACCGATGCCGTCGGCCAGTGTGTCCGGATGGAAATTGAGCGTGACGGGAAATGCCGGGCCTTGCCGCGCCGGCGGCCAGGATCGTCGGATATGGGCGATCGCCCGCTCTGCAGGAGTGTCCATGTGTGTTGTCCGGTCGCGTCGAACGTCACCGGGCCGCGCATCGCCGACAGTGTCGTGGCGCTCGCGGCCCGGCGCCGGGTGTTGCTGGCCGTGTCGGAGCACGATCTTACATCGCGTGTGCGCCGATCGCACACCCCGCGCCGCAGTCGCCAGCGCCGCGCGTACCGGATAGACTGTCGCCCGATTCCTTCCATCGGCCGCGGTTTCCGCCTCCTGCCGCCGCCGGAACGCCCTTTTCCGGAGAACGAATGCTGAAGCGCCAGTGGTTTTTGCTTGTGCTGCTGACGGTTTGCCTGATCGGACAACGCGCGTCGGCCCAGTCCACGCTCGAACTCGAAACCAACGGCACGGCCCGCACCCTCACCCGCCAGACGCTGCTCGCGCGCCCCGATGCGACGGACATCCGCGTGCCGCGCGACATCGCCTACGGCCGCCCGATGACGTTCCGCGCCGTGCCGTTCGCCGCGCTGCTCGGCGACACGCCGCTGCCGACCAACGGCGTGCTCGAAACCCGAGCGGCCGACGGCTTTGCCGCGCAGTTGCCGATGGATCTCGTGCGCCACCGCGCGCCGGCCGGCGCCGTTGCATGGCTCGCGATCGAGGATCCGGCCCATCCGTGGCCGAAACTGCCCGGCAAGCAGGTCAGCGCCGGGCCGTTCTATCTCGTCTGGCTCGGGCCGGATGCGTCGTCTGTACGCGGCGAGCAGTGGCCGTACCAGATCGTGCGCGTCACGATCGAATCGTCGCCGGTCACACGCTGGCCATCGCTCGCCGTCGATTCCGCGCTGCCCGAAAACGATCCGGCCCGTGCCGGCCAGCACCTGTTCGTCACGCAGTGCCTCGCGTGCCACCGTCTCGACGGCGCGGGCAGCAGCCATGCCGGCCCCGACCTGAACACGCCGATGAATCCGGTCGACTACTTCCAGCCGGCCGCGCTGCGCCGCTATATCCGCAACCCGGCGTCGGTGCGCGACTGGCCGGGCCGGAGCATGCCGGCGTTTCCGCCCGATCAGCTGAGCGACCGGGAACTCGACCAGATCGTCGCGTATCTCGCGTATGTGGCGCGGCGCAAGGCCGCTCAGTAACGCGCGGTCGGATCACGCAAGGAACGTTGATGACGCCAGGCGACACGCTGTTCACCATCGCATCGATCGAAGCCGCGCAGACCCACCCGCTCCGGGCAGCGATCCTGCTGAACGGCGATCTGAACGCGTGCGAACTGGCGGGCGACCATGCACCGACGACGCTGCACGTCGGTGTACGCGACGATCGGTCGGGCATCGTGGCGGTCGCGTCGGTTTGCGAGGAGTCGCGCGACGACGATCGTGCGCGGCCGGCGTGGCGGCTTCGCGGAATGGCCGTCGACCCTGCCGTTCGCGGCATGGGCTTCGGGCGCGTGCTGGTGCAGGTGTGCGTGCGGCACGCGGAAGAACGCGGGGCCGCGCTCGTGTGGTGCACGGCGCGCGAATCGGCATACCGGTTCTATGAAAAGCTCGGCTTTGTGTCCGATGGTGCGCCGGTGACGATGCCGGGGCGCACCGATACGGCGTTCCATGTGATGCGACGGTACATCGATCGTCACGCGCCGCCTGCGTGAGGCGGACCGCGCGTCGGCATCATCGGGAGAGAATCTGCGCGGCCCGGCGTACCACCTTGTGCCGGACCGCACGCGTCACGCTCAGGCTTCCTGCGCACTCAGCACCACCGCGCGCAACAGCACACCTGCACCCGCCGCCGCCCACTCGGGCGTAATCGCTTCCGCTTCGTTGTGGCTCAGCCCGTCGACGCACGGCACGAAGATCATCCCGGTCGGCGCGACGCGCGCGATATAACACGCGTCATGGCCGGCGCCGGACACGATATCCATGTGCGACAGCCCGAGTGCCTCGGCCGCGTCACGCACCGTGTCGATGCAGCGCGGCGCGAACGGTATCGGCGGATACGTGAAGATCTGCTCGATCTGCGCACCGAGACCGGTTTCGTCGGCCACGCGTGCGAGTTCCGTCCGCAGCGCCGCGTCCAGTTCGTCGAGCACCGCATCGTCGGGGTGACGGAATTCGACCGTGAAAAAGCAGCCGCCCGGCACCGTGTTGCGCGAATTCGGCCGCGCTTCGATCATGCCGACCGTTGCGCGCGCATACGGCGCGTAACGGCGGCCGAGCACTTCGACGAACGAGATCATCCGTGCGGCGCCGACCAGCGCATCGCGACGAAACTCCATCGGCGTCGTGCCCGCATGCGCATCGACACCGGTGAGCGTCACCTCGTACCAGCGCTGCCCCTGCCCGGCTGTCACGACGCCGATCGTCTTGCCGGCCCGTTCGAGAATCGCGCCCTGTTCGATATGCAGCTCGTACGCCGCGTGCACCGGATAACCGCCGACGGGCTCGGCGCCCGCGTAGCCGATCCGTTCCAGTTCCTCGCCGATCGTCTTGCCCGCGGTGTCCGTGCGCGACAGCCCGTATTCGAGCGTATAGACACCCGCGAACACGCCGGCCGAAATCATCGCCGGCGCAAAGCGCGAACCTTCCTCGTTGGTCCAGATCACGACATCAACCGGACGCTCGGTCTCGATGCCCGCGTCATTCAGCGCACGTACGACTTCAAGCCCGCCGAGCACGCCGTAGATGCCGTCGTAGCGGCCGCCCGTCGGCTGCGAATCGGCGTGCGAGCCCGTCATCACCGGCGCGGCGTCGGGGTTGCGGCCCGCGCGGCGCGCGAACACGTTGCCCATCCTGTCCACGCGCACCGTGCAGCCGGCCTCCTGCGCCCACTGCACGAACAGGTCGCGCGATGCGCGATCGAGATCGGTCAGCGCGAGACGGCAGACGCCGCCTTTCGGCGTCGCGCCGATCTGCGCCATCCGCTCGAGCGATGCCCACAGGCGGTCGCCGTCGACGCGCGGCGCGCTCACGTTGCCGTCACGCATCGCCCTGCTCCGACGCGGGTTGCCGTGCGTAACGGAAATCGCAGCGCTTGCCGCCCTGCATGATCGTGCTCGTGCGCGTGAGTGTGATGTCCGGCGCATAACCCTGGATGAAATGGCTGTCGCGCGCGCAGCTCAGCAGGTGGCCGATCTCGCCGAGCCCCATCGCGTGATACATCTCCGCGTAGCTGCAGCGATGCACGTCGTAGTCGTAGTGCGCGTCGTCCACGCGCCGCACCTCGACGTCGAGCGCATCGTCCTTCTCCCACAGCACCTGCAGCGCGATGAACGACTTCACGCTCGTGCCGTCCGGCTCCTGCGCGGCGAACGTGCGGCCCGCGTCGACGGCCGCGCCGCGCACGGCTTCCGCGATCACGGCCTGCGCGCGCTCGGCGCCGAACTCGCGCTTCATGATCTCGTAGATCGGCTTGATGATTTCCGCTTCGATGCGGCGCCGCGCGAGGATCCCGAGGCGCGTGTCCTCGGGTGCAGCGGCGGATGTCTGGGTCGGTTCGGTCATGGGGATTGTGTTTGTCGTTGATTTACTTGGCCACGGTGCGCGAGCCGCCGAGCACGTCGACGACGGTCCACTTGCCGCCGCGCACCTGATAGATCGTGAACGCCGGGTCCTTCAGGTTGCCTTCGCCATCGAACGCGATCCGCCCCGTCACGCCGGGCCGATCGATCGCGCGGACCGCCGCGACGAGCTTCGCCGGCTGCGTCGTACCGGCCTTCTGCGCGGCCGCGATCAGCGTGGCGGCCGCGTCGTACGCGAACGGCGCATGCAGTTCGATCGGTGCACGATAGCGTGCCTGGTACTGCGTGTCGAACGTCTTGCCGCCCGGCATCCGGTCGAGCGGCAGGCCCGGTTCGAGCGCCGTCACGCCGTCGCCGTCCTTGCCCGCGAGCGACAGGAAGGTCTGGCTCACGAAGCCGCCCGCACCGAGCAGCGGCGCGTTCACGCCGAGCTGGCGCATCCGGCGCGCGATCGGCGCGGCCTGTGCATCGAGGCCGCCGAAGAACACGAGATCCGCGCGCTTGCCCTTGATTGCGGTCAGCACGCCGCTGAAGTCGGTCGTCTTGTCGTTCACGTACTGGCGATCGACGATCGCGCCGCCGTTCGCCTGCACGCCCTTGATGAACTGGTCGGCCAGCCCCGCGCCGAACGACGTGCGATCGTCGATCACCGCGATGCGCTTCGCCTTCAGCGTCTTCACCGCATACGCGCCGGTGAAGTTGCCGCCCGCATCGTCGTGACCCATGATGCGGAAGGCCGTCGCGTAACCCTGCTGCGTGTATTGGTGGCCGGTGGACGCCGGCGCGATCTGCGGGATGCCCGCATCGCGGTAGACACGCGACGCCGGCACGCTGCAGCCCGTGTTCCAGTGACCGACGACGCCGATCACGTGCTGGTCGACGAGCTGCTGCGCGACCGCGACGGCCGTGCGCGGATCGGACTGATCGTCGGCCGCGACGAGCTTGTAGACGACCGGCTTGCCGCCGATGGTCGGATGCTTCGCGTTCGCGTCGTCGATCGCGAGTTGCGCGCCGTTCTGCAGGTCCTTGCCGATACGCGCGGACGGGCCGGTAAGCGGCGCGGCGAGTCCAATCAGGACCGTCTGCGGCGCGGACTGCGCGAACGCAGGAACGGATGCGGCCAGGGCGGCCGCCGAGAAAACGAGGCTGACGGGTAGGAAAGCGATTTTCATGTATGGGGATCGGTGATTCGGATCAAAACATGAAAAATATTAAATATTCAGCACCCAAACCCCAAATACCCAATTGTTGGATGCTTATGCCGTTCCCTGCACATTAAACCAAGTATCTGTAAACACAAAATATTTTCAGATTGTCGCTCACCCCGACTTTTCGATAAAATTCGATACATGAAAAATATCGAACAATTGCCGCACGATCCGCCACTGCGCGCGGTGCGTGCGTTCGAAGCATTCGCCCGCCTCGGGTCGGTCACCGCGGCGGCGGGCGAACTCGACATCACGCCGTCGGCGGTCAGCCATCAGCTGCAACTGCTCGAAGCGTTCATCCAGACGCCGCTGACGGTGCGCGAGGGCCGGCTGCTCGCGCTCACCGACGAAGGGCGCGACTACTACCGCTCGATCAGCGCCGCGTTCTCGGTGCTGCGCAGTGCGACGCGCTTCGTGCGTGACCGCTCGTCGCTGCGGCAGATCACCGTCAGCCTGATTCCGCTGCTCGGCATCGGCTGGTTCATTCCGCGGCTGCACGCGTTCCTGGCCGACAACACGGACGTCGACGTGACCGTGCTGTACGCGCATCACCGCAACTACCGAAGCGATGCGTCGGACCTGTCGATCCGCTTCGGCACCGGCGACTGGCCCGGCTACCGCTGCGAGCGGCTGCTCCCGGGCGCGATGGTGCCGATGTGCAGCCCGTCGTTCCTGAAGCGCCACGGGCCGTTCCGCACGCCGGCCGATCTCGCGCGCGCGCCGCTCGTGCACGACGAGGATCGCAGCACGTGGGTCAACTGGCTGCAGGGCGCCGGCGTGCGGCACGTGTCACACGCGGTGGGACCGATGTTCGAGGACGGCCAGCTCACGCTGAGCGCCGCGCGCGCGGATCTGGGCGCCGCGCTGCTGCGCGCGCCGCTGGTCGAACGCGAACTGGCGAACGGCGAGCTCGTGAAGCTGTTCGATCATGCGCTGGATGATGGGCGCGACTACTACCTGTGCACGCGCGAGGACGCGGACATGCCGGACGGGGCACGGCGGCTGGCTGAGTGGTTGAGGAAGATGGCGGGGATTTGAGCGGCGTGCCTTCTCGTGTTGCCGAACATCGGTTGACGCGGACGCAGCACCCACCGCACCCGCCTGAGTCTTGCATGCGCCGGCTCAAGTATATATGATATGCATATCATATATCGGAGGCTGTCATGAGCCGGATTCTGGTGGATCTGTCGGACGGCCAGCTCGACGAGTTGGCCGCTATCGTCGAGACTGAACATCGTCCCCGCGCCGCGATCATTCGCGACGCGATTGATGCCTACATTGCCCTGCACAAACGTCCGCTCGCCGACGACGCATTCGGTCTCTGGAAAGATCGCACGGTCGACGGGCTCGCGTATCAGGAGGAAATGCGCTCGGAATGGTAAAAGCTCTGTTCGACACCAACATCCTGATCGACTATCTGGGCGGCGTGGAATCCGCCCGCGTCGAACTGGCCCGCTACCACTATCGTGCGATCAGCATCATCTCGTGGATGGAGGTCCTGGTCGGCACGTCCGCACATAACGAAGCCACGACTCGCGCATGGCTCTCGTCGTTCGATGTCATCGCGCTCGACAGCACGGTCGCGAATCGCGCCGTGACCATTCGCCAGGAGCGCCGCATCCGCCTGCCCGACGCGATCGTCTGGGCATCGGCGCAAGTGAACGGGCTGCTGCTTGTGTCGCGCAACACGAAGGACTTCCCCGCCACCGAACCCGGCGTTCGCGTGCCCTATCAGGTCTGAGTCGATCTGCGCGGCAGCATTGCAAATGCGTCAACTCGACGCAACCGAATCGCTCGTAGCGCTACCCTGCATCCGGATTGAAGGCGTCGATTCACGCGACGCCCCCCCTCTCCCCCTCACATTCCCATCGAATCGCCTCCCGGCCCGCATACGCGCAACATCTCAAACGTCGTCCGCCCCACCCAATCAAGGGCCGGAAGCAGATAGAAATTCCCGATGCCCCGGATTGAAACAAGCAATTTCACAAGATCAGGGTGAACCCGGATACTGGCAACACTCCACTCACCACTGAAGCAAAGGAACTCACCAGATGCCGATCATCAACACCCAAATCAAGCCGTTCAAGGCAACCGCATACCACAACGGCGATTTCGTGCCCGTGTCGGAAGAGAACTTCAAGGGCAAGTGGTCCGTCGTCGTGTTCTACCCGGCCGACTTCACGTTCGTTTGCCCGACCGAGCTGGGCGACCTCGCCGACCGTTACGCGGAATTCCAGAAGCTGGGTGTCGAAATCTACGGCGTGTCGACCGACACGCACTTCACGCACAAGGCATGGCACGACACGTCGGACACGATCGGCAAGATCAAGTACCCGATGATCGGCGACCCGACGCTCACGCTGTCGCGCAACTTCGACGTGCTGATCGAGGAAGAAGGGATGGCGCTGCGCGGCACGTTCGTGATCAACCCGGAAGGCGAGATCAAGCTGTGCGAAATCCACGACAACGGCATCGGCCGTGACGCGGGCGAACTGCTGCGCAAGGTGCAGGCTGCGCAATACATCGCGGCGCACCCGGGTGAAGTGTGCCCGGCCAAGTGGACGCCGGGCGCGGAAACGCTGACCCCGTCGCTCGACCTGATCGGCAAGATCTGACGATCGCTCCGCGCGCCTCGCACGAGGCGCGCGAGACACGCGAATACGGGCCGCCGCATCACACGGCCCGCGCCCCCTCCGGCACGACGTGCCCGACCATAATCATTAATACGGAATCCGAAACGCCATGCTCGACGCCAATCTCAAGAATCAACTGAAAGCGTACCTCGAAAAGATCACGCGCCCGATCGAACTCGTCGCCTCGCTCGACGACAGCGCGAAATCGCAGGAACTGCTGGCGCTGCTGAACGAGATTGCGTCGCTGACGGATCGCGTGACCGTGACCGAACGCCGCGACGACGCCGAGCGCAAGCCGTCGTTCTCGATCGGCGAGCCCGGCAAGCCGGCCGGCATCCGCTTCGCCGGCATCCCGATGGGCCACGAATTCACGTCGCTCGTGCTCGCGCTGCTGCAGACGGGCGGCCACCCGATCAAGCTCGACGACGATGTGGTCGAACAAATCCGCGCGCTCGACGGCGACTACGCGTTCGAAACGTATTTCTCGCTGTCGTGCCAGAACTGCCCGGAAGTCGTGCAGGCGCTGAACGTGATGTCGCTGATCAACCCGCGCATCCGTCACGTCGCGATCGACGGCGCGCTGTTCCAGAATGAAGTCGAGTCGCGCCAGATCATGGCCGTGCCGACGATGTTCCTGAACGGCACATCGTTCGGCCAGGGTCGCAGCAGCGTGAAGGAAATCCTCGCGAAGCTCGATACGGGTGCGAGCGCCCGTGCCGCGAAGTCGCTCGAAAGCAAGCCGGTGTTCGACACGCTGATCGTCGGCGGCGGCCCGGCAGGCGCGGCCGCGGCGATCTACTCGGCACGCAAGGGCATCGCGACGGGCGTCGTCGCCGAGCGTTTCGGCGGCCAGGTGCTCGACACGATGGCGATCGAGAACTTCGTGTCGGTGCAGGAAACCGAAGGGCCGAAGTTCGCAACCGCGCTCGAACAGCACGTGAAGCAGTACGACGTCGACATCATGGATGTGCAGCGCGCCGACGCGCTGATCCCGGGCGACGTGCACCAGATCCGCCTCGCGAACGGCGCGGTGCTGAAGGCAAAGACGATCATCCTCGCGACCGGCGCGCGCTGGCGCGAAATCAACGTGCCGGGCGAGCGCGAATACCGCAATCGCGGTGTCGCGTACTGCCCGCACTGCGACGGCCCGCTGTTCAAGGGCAAGCGCGTCGCGGTGGTCGGTGGCGGCAACTCGGGCGTCGAAGCCGCGATCGACCTCGCCGGCATCGTGAAGGCCGTCACGCTGATCGAATACGGCGCGCAACTGCGCGCGGACGAAGTGCTGCAGCGCAAGCTGCGCAGCCTGCCGAACGTGACGATCGTCACGCAGGCGCAAACGACCGAGCTGACCGGCGACGGCAGCAAGCTGAACGGGCTCGTCTACAAGGATCTGCGTACGGGCGAAGCGCAGCGCATCGATCTCGAAGGCGTGTTCGTGCAGATCGGCCTCGTGCCGAACACCGAATGGCTGAAAGGCACGATCGAACTGTCGAAGCACGGCGAGATCGTCGTCGATGCACGCGGCGCGACGTCGGTGCCGGGCGTGTTCGCGGCCGGCGACGTGACGACGGTGCCGTTCAAGCAGATCGTGATCGCGGTCGGCGAAGGCGCGAAGGCATCGCTCGGCGCGTTCGATCACCTGATCCGGCAGGACGTGGCGCCGGTTGCAGCCGCTCAGTCGCAGGCCGAAGAAGCGGTCGCCGCTTAACGCACAACAGTTTGTCTCTCTTGGCCCCGCATGCCTTGGTCGGCGTGCGGGGTCCTTTTTTTTGGTTCATCGCAGGAAACCGTGGAGCGTTTTCGAGCGATTGCATAATCTGACACATGATTTTAAGGATGTCGGAGGAAGCAATTGCTCGATCGAAAGGCACTTCAGGCGCTGGGCTGCTGGACCGGCTATCGGTTGGAACGGGTGGAATGGCCGCAAGGAGAAGAGCGCACGCTGTCGCTATATCTGAGGCCGGTCAGCAAGGTCATGTACTGCGAGCAATGCGGTGCACGCTGCCAGCAAATCCATGAGACGGTGGTTCGTCGAGTGCGCGATCTGCCGCTGTTCGAATATCGGGTGGTGCTGCACGTTCCCCGTCGCCGGGTCTGGTGCGAACACTGCGGCGGCCCGCGACTGGAGAAGCTGGCGTGGCTGGGCCGCTACCAGCGAGTGACGGAGCGGTTCGCCAAGGCTTGCGAGAAGTTGCTGCAAGCGGCCAGCGTACAAGCGGTGGCGGGCTTCTACGATCTGGGCTGGCACACGGTCAAATCGATCGACAAGATGCGCCTGCGAGCACGCGTGGCCGAGCCGGACTGGTCGACGATCCGCTATCTGGCGATGGACGAGTTCGCGCTGCACAAAGGCCATCGCTACGCCACGGTGGTGGTTGATCCGATCGGCCGGCAGGTGCTCTGGGTCGGGCCAGGACGTTCGCGCGAAACGGCGCGAGCCTTCTTCGAACAACTCCCTGAAGGCGTGGCCGAGCGTATCGAAGCAGTTGCGATCGACATGACCACGGCCTACGAGCTGGAGATCAAGGAACAGTGCCCGCAGGCGGAAATCGTCTTCGATCTGTACCACGTCGTGGCCAAGTACGGGCGCGAAGTGATCGACCGAGTTCGGGTGGATCAGGCCAACCAACTGCGAGATGACAAACCAGCGCGGAAGGTTCTGAAGTCCAGCCGCTGGCTGTTGCTGCGCAACCGCCATAACTTGAAACCAGAACAGGCGGTACACCTGAAGGAACTGCTGGCCGCCAATCAATCGCTGCTATGCGTCTATGTGCTGCGCGACGAACTCAAGCGGCTCTGGTTCTACCGAAAGCCAGCCTGGGCGGAAAAAGCCTGGGGGCAATGGTTCGAACAGGCCCAGCAAAGCGGGATTGCCGCCCTGCAAAAGTTCGCCCAGCGCTTGCAGGGGTATTGGCATGGAATCGTGACTCGCTGCCGCCATCCGCTCAATACCAGCGTTGTTGAAGGCATCAACAACACTATCAAGGTCATCAAGCGCAGGGCTTACGGGTACCGCGACGAGGAATACTTCTTCCTCAAGATCCGCGCCGCGTTCCCCGGAATTCCGCGATGAACCAAAAAAATGCCCCGACCTTCCAAGGCGGGGCATTCTCTTCCGGTTCGATTCTATCGATACCGATGCAGCCTGATCAGAACCTGTTCAGTTTCGCGAGCTCTTCCTTGCTGAGCAGCGTCCGCTGCGTCGACCCGGCCGCTCCAAATCCCAACAGCGAAACCGAATTCGACGAATCGTAGCCAACCTGTTCCGACTTGCGTCGCTTCGACCCGCCATCCGGACCGTTATCGCCAAAGCCTTCGACCTGCACGCTGATCGTCCAGCGACGCGGAGCCACGCCCGATGCATTGTTCTTCGCGATATCCTGCGCGGCCTGACTCGCGGCCGATGCCGCGGAACTCGCCGCCGTCAGCGCTCCCGTGTTCACGGCTTGCACGAGCGGAATACCGGTTGCCTTGCCCGTCACCTGGATGTTGTCCGCGTTCACGACACGCAACGCTGCCACGTTCAGGTTGCCCGCGCGAATACCCGCGTCACCCGCATCGACGGTCCCTCGCGGCGCGATCAGATTGACCGTGCCTTTCGGCGCACCCGGTATGCTTTGAAGCGTCGCGATACCCGCGCCCGTCACCTGCCCGCGCGAATCGACCGTGCAGTAATGGTTTGCATCGCATACATACTGCGGCGCCGGCGTATCGGCCGACGTCTTCGCGCCCTTGCCCGCGTTGATGTCGCCGTTCGAACTCCAGATCGTCATGTCACCGCCCTGCTCGGTGAAGATCCGGCTCTGCGCGAGCAGCACGCTCTGGTCCGTGAAGATATCGACGTTGCCCTTCTCGAGCGTCAGGATCCCCATCGTGCCGGGGCCCGCCACCACGTTTCCGTTGGCGTCCACGATCTGCGGCGGCGCCGTCGTGCTGCCGACGAGCGCTTGCCCGCCCGGCCCGAGGATCGTCACGTCGCCACCTTGCTGCGTCTGGATCGTCGTGCTGCGGATATCGAGGTTGCCCGTGCCGACCTGCTTGTTCGCGCCATTCGAACCACCACCCAGATTGTTCGCCGTGTAGCCGAACGAAGCCGGGAACAGCGTATTGATCGCCTGGTAACCTCTCGCGTACTGGCCGTTGTATTGGCTCGCGGGGTCGTTGAAGTCCGCACCAACCTGCGCGAGCACGCCGAACAACACCTTTTCCGCGAAGAGCTGCTGTACGTAAGACGGCAACGCCTGGAATTGCTTCCACGCGTCGTCGGCCGTCAACCGGCCGACCTTGGCCAGCGCGGCGTCCTTGTCCGCCTGCAATCCCGTATCGACGCCGAGCCCCGCGTCGTACTGCTCCATGAACGCGATCAACGCGGGCGTCGCGCTCGGCACGCCGGCAACCGAGCTGCCCGGCGCGATATAGGTCGAGACGAACCCCGGTAGATCGACACCGGGGCCCACGCCAAACAGCACGTTGACGTTCGCGCTCTCGTGCGGCAGGTTCGGGTTGTTCGCGTTACCGACTGCATCGATACCGGTGAACGGGTGCGCGACTCCACCCGTGTTGGCTTTCTGGTTATACAACTCGGCTTGGCTCGTCAGCGGACCGATATTGCGTCCGGCCTGAACGTCGAACCAACCCGGCCCGCCAAGCGACAGAACCGGAACTGCGCCGCCTCCAAGGAACGGAATCGGCGTGTCGTAGATGTCCCTCCCTGCGACGACGCGCGTCACATCGGAGCTTCGCAGATTCTGCCCCCAGAACGCCAGGTTCACGATGTCCAGCCCGGCCTGCACGAGCGCCGGCTTGTCGATCGACAGCGTGACGAGACTCCGGTAGAAGTCGTCACTATTGCCGGGAGTATCGACGGTGCCATTGACGATGCTTCCGTTCAGACTGTAAAGGCGCGCGGGCTGCAAATCGTCGCCATGAAGCGCATTTTGCGCATGTGCGGCGAGCGTCGTATTCGTCAACGCCGGAATGGTTACCTTCAGTTGCGGGTTTGTCGGCGAAGGCATCTGCGATGGATCGGCGTCGGACAAACCGAACGTATCGGGCAATGCGGCGTCAGTTCGCTTGGCCGATACATTGGAAAGGGTCACCGATTGGTCCGCGATCAAATTCAACTGACCCACGGCCGACGGATAGAGAACCCCGCCGGACTGCATATCAATCGCACCGTCGAACGCGGTCAGATTCATGCTGGCGGGCAACACGCCGTTCGCACCGGTCAACATGCCACCGGGTGTACCAAGCCGGACGTCGCCGGTCGTGGATAGCACATTGACCGCGGAAGTCGACGAATAACCCTGGTTGTCAGCATACTGGCCGTAATCGAAAAGACGGACTACTGCAGTCGGCTGCCCGCCGCTCTGCGCATAGCTGCTCGAATAAGACGGATTCAGTACCGCGCCAATATCCACGCCCTGCCGCGCGGTAACGTCGAATATTCCGTCCTGCGTTGCAAGCACCGTCGACACGTCAATCGGAGCCACGCCAATTTGCCGAGATGCCACGGAAATATCCGACCCGATCCTTCCGCCAGCCGATATCGTCCCCGTTCCCTTCGCCACGAAGTAGTCGCCGCTCAGAATGTCGCCGCCCGCTCGCACCGTCAGATTTCCGCCGCCGACGGTGACGGGCTTGCTGTTTCCGTTCAGGTACCACGTGGTCGGCAACGATACGGCCAGGTCCGAAATATTGCCGCCGGCAATGACCGAGACGTTGCCGCCGACGCTCATCACGCCCTGGTCGAACGCACCGAAATCGATCGAGGTCCGGGTCAGCGGAGCGAGGATGGCAACGTTACTCGCGGTTGTCCCCGGGGTAATCTGCATCCACTGCCACCAGTACTGGCTGATGCTGTTCCCGGCGCCGCCGGTCACCGCACCTGTTGCATCGGTCACGTTCTGGACACCGTTGATATCGCCCTGCACACGGATCGATATGTCGCCGGCCGAATCAGGATTCACGGTCGGCGTAACCAGGATGTCTTGCATGCCCGGGCCGCCCTTCATAACTGCCGTCGGAATACCCAACGCAGGCGAACCCTGCGCAGGCGCACCCGCCGTATATACCACCCCAGGCGCGGTCGTATCCGCCAGCGTGAAATCGTTGCCCGCGGCAATGTCGATCGATCCGGTGCCGGTACGAATCGTCGTCGGCTGAAGCAATGTCAGCCCCTTCGAATCGACGTAGGCCGTGTGCTGGCTCAGCGTCACGTCACCGGCAGGCGCGCCGCCGGCGTTGAATGCGCCAACAGGTTGCACGGCAAGCGGATTGGCACTGGCCAGGTCCGCGCCGGCGATGATGCGATAGGACGAGCTTTGTCCGCCCAACAGTGCGGCGAAACTGATCGGCAACGGATTGTCGGCAGTCGCAACGTTGGCCGGCAGGTTGCCGGCCAACGCACCGATATTCACGCCGGCGAACGGAATCGACGTCGGTGCCGTCGGCGCGAAGAAGAAGCTGTAAACACCTTGCGGCTGCAGCAGAGGGCTGTTCAGCGGCTTCGTGGTGGCAATCCGGTTCAGATAGCTGTTGTACAACGCGATGTATTGACCGTAATCACCCGGACTCGTCGGCAAGGTGGGGGCTGTCGGCGTTCCGAACTTGGGGGTCACGGTCGTGCCGTTTCGGACCAGCCCGACGATGGAAACATTGGTGTAGCCGTTCAACCAGCTTCCGGGGCCAAAGTACGCTGCTGCATAATCCGCGTAAGACGCGTATTTCGACAGGACCGGTGCCGGCGTATGCAGCGGGCTGTAAGGCAGGATGTGCGACATGTACAGACCGCTGGCCCAATCGCCGTAATACACGCCCCACGAATTCGCGTACTGAAGATAGTTGGAATAGTACTGGGCCGCCTGGTTCGTCAGCGGAGCGCCCAGTGGCACGTTCGGGTCGTATAACGGGTTCTGCGGGCTGCTGGAGAACGATGCCAGCGACTGCGCCGCCCCGGTATAGAACTGGACCGTTATCGACGCGGGGTTATCAACCGACAGCAAGTTGTTGTACAGCGTCAGCGCACCCGCGTAGGTTCCGCCGGCTGAAGCACTCCCCGTCGCCCCCAGAATCGTCGCCACCTGGCTCTGGAAAAATCCATCGGTAATACTCGCTTCCGCATCGAAATTGTTCGTCGCCCGGAACGTCAGCATCGGCGCGACCGTCCCGTTGTAGCGATATGAAGGCACGATCGTCCCGCTGTTGTTCGGCAGACCCGCACCGAGATTCCAGTTCGACAGGATCGAGATGTTGCCGCCGTTGATCGCCGTGCCCGGGTTGTCGAACTCGATACCAGGCGCGACCCGGAAATTCGCGATGTTCGCCGTCGATCCCTGCAGCTTCGGCCCATTGGCGCCGAGCCCGCCCTGAATGAATCCCATCAGCGTGCCGGGCGTCATCGACAACGTGCCGTCGCTCGCCTTGACGATCTGTCCGCCGTAGTAATTCTGATGATCGGCGTTCGCGGTCGTCGGTACGAAGTACGCGCTGTTCATTCCCGGGAAGCCGATCGACGTGACGCCGTTGTACAGCGACGCCAGATCAGCCTGGCTGCCCGTCAGCACCACCTGCGCGCCGGTCGCGTTGTTCTTCAGCGTGCCGCCGCCGTCACCGTTCGCGTCCGGCATGAACGTGAAGGTCGGCGGATTGGTACCTTGCGCGGTGAACGTGCCGGCCAGCAAATGCCCGTTGCTGTCGTACCAGCCCGCCGGATCGACGATGCCGTCGAAGTGCCGTGCGCCAGACGTCGCGTCGGTCGTGCTCCACACCGCGTAGGCCTCGAGCGTGGTCGCACGGGAACCGACGATGCCCTTGCCGCTGTTGAACGCGTTCGGCAACTGGACATCGACGCTGCCGTCCGCAAGCAGCGGCGCGCGGAAATTCACGGTGCCGCCCGACAACCCGCCGGCCGCCCCGCCCGAAACGTCGATCAACGCATTCGCGCCGACCCGGATCACCCCCGAGCGCGACGGATCGATGTTCTCGTAACCGTAGGTCGCGTTGTACAGATTCGCAACGGCCGGATCGAATACCGCACTCGTGCCGATGTTCACCTTGCCGCCGCGCTGCGTCGGATCGGAGCCGCGCGCGAGCAGCGTCCCCTCCAGGTCGACACCGCTACGCCCGTACAGGTCGATCTGCCCGCCCGACTTGCCCGATGCATCGATCGTCCCCAGCACGTTCACGTTGCCGTTCGCCGTATCCGATGCATTGCCCGCGCCGCCGTCGGCCGTCAGCGACACCGAGCGTGCGGTCAGTGCATTGCCGGCCGACAGTGTCAGGTTGCCCGACTTCGTATGAACGGCAATCGACTGGTTCACGCCGCTCGACGCGAGCGTCTTCGCCAGCGAATCGAGATCGGCCGCGCCGGCCGTGTCGAGCGACAGCGAACCGCCTGCATAGCCGTTCGTCGCCCCGCCCTTGATCGTGCCGTTGAGGTTCACGACTTGCTTCGGCGCCGACAGCGTCAGGCTGCCCGCCGCACCGCCGCCTTTCGCACCCGAAAAATCGAGTGTCGCGCCCGGTTGCACATCGACCGTCCCCGCATCGGCGGTCAGGACGATCGAACCGGCCGGCGCGTATTGCGTCACGTCGAAGAACTGCTTCGACACGCCCGCGGAGCTGACCGTAGAACCACCGCCGATCGTCAGGTTGCCGGTGGTCGCCTCGAGGCTCACGTTGCCGGCAGGTGCGGCGATCGTCGCGCCGTTGTCGGCGAGCGTGCCGCCAATGAAATGCCATGCGCCACCCACCGGCGTTTTCGTCAACGCGGTGCCCGCTGCGCCGTTCAGCGTCAACGCGCCGGTCGTCTTCACGGTCGCCGCGGAACTCGTATCGGCGAAATACACCGGTGCATTCAGCGTCACCGGCAGCGCGCCGAAATCGAACGTCCCCGTGCCTTGCCCGACGATGCCGCCACTCGCGGTCATGTTCGCCGACGAGAATCCGCTCAACGTCTTCGTGCCCGTGCCGAAGTCGATCTCCTTCGCGTTGACCGTCAGCGTGCCGTTGCCCGGCACGACCGTGCCGTTGGGCGCACCCGTCTCGTTCGTGAACGCGATCTGCTGCCCGTTCAGCGTCACGCGGCCGCCATCGCTCGCGAACGTGCCCGCGCTCAGGTCGACGCTCTTGCCAAACGTCGCGTTCACGTCGCCGACGAAACCCATCGCGCCGTAGCTGCGTAGCGAAACGAGATCCGCGTTGGCGAGCTGCGCAAGTCCTGCCTGATCGATCACGAAGCCCGGCAGGTTCGCAGCAGCCGCGCCAGTCGCATTGGTGAACGTGATCGCCGAACCGTCCGCGGTGATCGCCTTCGCCGACAGCACCGCGCTCGGGTCGACTTTCAGGTTGCCCGACGAGTCGAGCATCAGCGCCTGGCCGCCCGACAGCGTCGCGCCTGCGCCAACCGTGAGCAGCCCCGTGCCGGTGCCGCCCGTGCGCGCGAGCGGCGCCATCGCGCCATTCGACACACGCAGCAGCGCGCCGTCGCCGGCGATCGTGATCGGTTGATCCTTCGCAGCCGGATAGTCGCCTGCCGCCACGATCGATGCGCCTGCGTCGACGCGCAAGCCGTTCGCCGCGTTCGGGTCCGTGCCGCTCGCATCGGTCTTCGTCACGAGCAGGATTTCCGGGCCCTTCAGTGACGAGTTCCCGTCGTTCGACACCACCACGCTGTTCGCGATCGGCGTGATCGTCACACCCTTCGTCGTCGCGGCACGCGTGCCGCCGATCAGCAGGCTGCCCGCGTTCAGCGAATCGAGCGCATCACCGCCGATCTGCAGATAACCGGGCAGCGCCGCATTGCCGTTGCCGGTGATCTGAATGTCCTGCGACGCGATGTCGACCTCGGCCGGTGCGCCACCCGCACCCGCCGCCGCGTTCAGCGTCGCACCGAGCGTGAGCGCCTTCGTCGCGGCCAGCACGAGCTGGCCGCCGTCCACCGGCAACGGCGGCGTCACGTTGCCCTGCTTCGCGGCCTGCGCGGTGAAGAAGGTATTCGCGCCTTTCAGCGTGTACTGCGAGTACTGCTGCCACACCGCGCCCGACTGCACGTTGAAGAGCGTCGGCGTCGCGCTGCGCCCGCCCGTCACTGCATCGGCGAAGTACCCGGCCGTCATGACAGTACCGTCCGGCAGCACCTGCGATGCGCCCGGCACGACGTTGCCGGTCGTCGCCGACACCGTTACGCGGTATGCACCCGGCAGCGTCGCGTACTTGCCCGGCAGCAGCGTGTAGTAGCCGGCCGCGAGTCCCGGCACGCCGGACAGGTACACAGCCTTGCCGATCGCGTCGTTCATCCCGGCCTGGCCGACGCCGAGCGCCACGGTCTTGGTCGTCGGCGTACCGTTGCTGGCGATGTCCGGCTGCACTGTCTGCGCGAACAGCGGATCGTACGCAGCAACCGGCGATTGCGCGCCCGGCACGATTGCATAGACGTTCCCGGCACCCGCATTGACCGGCACCGCCGTCGCACCCTTGCCGCTTGCATAACTCACGTTGTATTGCGACAGCACGTCGCGCGTGCCGCCCGTGCCCGGCACCCATTCGGCGGCCTGCAGGTCACCGCCGCCGGACAGGTCGATCGTCGCGCCCTTGTTGAGCGCGACGCTGGTGCCGTTCACGCCGATGTACTTGGCGGGCGGTGCATTCAGGTCGGACACACTCGTGCCCGCAAGCGGATTGAACTGCCATTCGACGCCGTCGATCGTCGTGCCATAAGGAATGATCGATCCGCCGTTCGAAACCGACGTCACGCTGCCGTTAGCGAACGTCACCGAATCGGTCGCGACAAGCGGCAGGTTGCCGAACTGCTTCTGCGTCGCCGCGTTCGTCGGATCGCCGACACCGAACACGAGCGTGCCCGACGGCGCGCGCACGATGCCGCCCTGCACGATGTTGGTTGCATCGACGAGCAGCGTGCCGCCCGCCGACAGCGGTGTGCCGGACGAGCCGGTCGTTCCGAAGGTCACGGTAGTCGGCGCGGGCTTGCCCGTCACCGGGTCGACGGGACCGACCGCATCGACGATGAACGTGCTGCCGGTGGCCGGATACAGGTTCGCCGCGTTGAAGGTCACGTTGCCGGGTGTATACAGCATGCCCGGCGAAAGCAGATTGCCCGACTGATTGGTCGAGCTCAGACGGATGTCGCCGCTGCTGTTGAAATTCGCCTGGCCGAAGTTGTTGAGCTGGAACTGGTTGCGCAGATCGACGAACGACGCGTTCACGCTCAACGTCGCATCGGAGCGCGTCGCGACGGGCGTAAATGCAGGTGTCGCTGCAGGCGCCGTCGGACCGACCAGCGCAACATAAGGCGCGTTGATCGCCACCGTCGTACCGAGCGGATGGGCCGGCGGTTGCGCGAGCAGGTCCGCGAACACCGAACTGCCGCCTGCCGGCTTGGCCGGCGTCGACAGCAGCGTCGAAAGCTGATCCATCCCGATCGCCGCGATCCGGCCGGTATTCAGCGTCACGGATTCGGGGAGTGTCAGGTTGACGTTGCCGGCGAACGCGATCGGCGGCACGGCGAACGGAGATGGCGTACCGTCGCCCAGCACGAGATTCGCGATTCCCGAATCGTTCAGGCGATCGGCGGCAAACTGGATCACGCCGGTCGGCTGGCCGATCGGTTGTCCGGTGGTCGGATCGATCGCGGTCGAGAAATCCTGGCCGGGTGCGAACCCGGCAGGAACGAGCGTTCCGCTCTGCCGTACGACGAGCGCCGTTGCACCGGCCGACCCGTCGTTCTGATGCGGCAGGATCGACAAGGTGCCGCCGCGCGCCTGCGACGCTCCGCCGTGGCCAGCCAGAGTCCCATCCGCGAAGAGACCGTATGCGGCCGACAGCGTGATCGACCCGGCATCGCTCCACACGGGCTGCGACGCATAGGTGCCGTTCGCCTGCAACCGGTCGAAGCTCGCCGATGTGCCCGACACATCGATCTTCGAGCCGGCTTGCGCAACCACGTAGCCCGAATCGCTCGACAACGTCACCGATCCGCCCGGCAGAACCTTGCCGGTATTCGGCACGATCGTCGTTCCGCCGACCTTGACCGGCGCTGCCAGCGGATTGGCGAGTGCGACACCGGATACGTCGAGCGTCGCATCGGAGCCGAGCCACACTGACCGGCTGTTGCTCGGCGTGAAGACATTGAATTGCCCCGGTTGAGCGATCGTGGTGCCGGTATCGGCGCTCAATACGATCGACCCGCCAGGCGCGACCACCGAGCCGAGCACGGTAACCTGCTTCGGCGACGCGAGCGCGATGCTCGCACCGGCGTCCGCATTGATCGACGCCCCCGCCGCCAGTGTGACCGCACCCGTCACGCCCGAATACGACGGCGGCGGGCCGTCTGGCGTGCTGAGCCACGCGCCGTAATTCCCGCCCGTCAACACGAGGTTCGTCGGTTGCCGGTGATATGAGTCGAGCTGACCGATCGTCGTCAGACCGCCAGCCGACAGATTCGTCCCCGAGCCGGCCTGCTGGAGCGCCAACGCATCCGGAATGCGATTCAACTGCGTCAATGCGACCGTTGCACCCGGGGCGATGGTCGAGTCGTAGTACGCGTTCAGCACGTACTTGCCGAAGCCCTGTTGCGAAAAAAAGTTTTCAGGCAGATACACGTCCCATGGCGACGCTGCCGCGCGGTCTCCGCCGATCCGGAAGCCGAGCGCCTCCAGCGTCAGCGTGCCGCCCCCCGAGAAACCTTCGCTCAGGATCGTACCGCCCATCGCGATCGTTCCCGCCGTGGGTTGTGAAGTCGGCAAGGCCGAACCGCTGTCACGCGTATGACCGAACTGCTGTGTCGACTGCGGAGCGGCATACGTCTGCAGCGCGACGCTTCCCCCGCGCCCGGCCGGCACGCCATTCTGCATCAGCAACTGGCCGTTCGCGAGCATTTCGCCGCCGCTCGACACATCGAGCACACTGCCCGGTTGCAGCAGGATCGAACCCGTCGTGTCCACGTTGCCGCCGTTCACAACGGTCGATCCCTGCGTCGCCGACAGCGCAATGCTCCCGCCGTTGATGAACTGGCCGTTGCCGGGCGTCGTGCCAGGCGCGGCCTGCACGTCGTTGTTCACCCACTGGCCAGCCGCGCTGATCGCGCCCTGCGGCCCGACGACGACATTGCCGCCGCTCGTGATCGAAATCGAACCGGAGGGTGCGGACAACCGCCCCGCGACATTCACGCCGGCACCGATCGCCGTGCTGTTGAGCGAGATCGACCCGCCCGGCTGCAAGTTCAGTTGCGTACCCTGTGCAACCGTGATGCCCTTGCCCGCGTTCTTGTCCTCCGACACGTTCAGGTTCGCGAAACCGCCGTTGTTCAGCTTCGCAATGGGCACGACCTGAGTCGTCATCAAGTTGTTCGGATCGTTGGCGGCCAGCGACTGGTACGCGGTCTTGTCAAGCGGCGTACCGATCGAGAAGCCCGGCATCAGCGCGCCGAGTTGCGGCGCGTTGTCCTGCAGGATCGCGAAGCCCGAAATGCCGTTGAACGTGATCGTCGGGTTGGCGACGGTGTTCCACGTCATCCCGGCCAGCGTACCGCCGGCCAGCTTCGGATCGGCGCCGAGGTTGAACGTGCCGCCGGACGGCAGGCTGTTGCCCTGCATCTGCTTCGCGCCGCCGAACGCCTGCGCGCTGATGTCGCCGTCGAGCACCAGCGCTTGCGACGCGAACAGATCGAGCGTGCCCGCATTGCCGCCGACGATGTAGTCGGACTGGTACGTGCCGCCCGTTTGCAGCGGGTTGAACCAGGACTTCGTCACACCCCAGCGCGGATGGCTTTCGACGAACTGCCCGGCGATGCCGACATAGCGGTCGTACGGGCTCGCCTGCCCGATCGGCACGATTGCACCATTGGCATCGACGAGCCGCGTCGTGTTGACCATCCCGCCGTTGTAATGCACATACCCGCCGTTCAGGTTCATCGACGAACCGGTCGCGGTCATCACCTCGTTGCCCGACAGCGTGATCGTGCCGCCGTTGGTCAGCAACTGATCGACGGTGCGCGGAATCAGGTTCACGTAGCCCGACAGGTTCAGGATCGGGCTGCCGACCCACTGCACACCGTCGCTGCGCGTGCCCGTCAACGTGCTGTCGACGACGACGCCCTTCAACCCGAACAGAAAGCTGTTGCGCAGCAGCGGCGAATCCGCCAGTTCGTTCTGGCCGATCCGGTCGACCGTCACGAGCGTCTGCGAGATCGGCACCTGCACGTTCGCGAGGCCCGACACGTCGATCGTCGCGCCATCGTCCACGTAGATCCGGCCCGGCACCGCGGTTTGACCCGGCACCTTGTTCGTCACGATCGACGGCGCATAAGCCGTCACCGATACGTTCGAGCCCGGCGCCTCGATCAATGAGCTGCCCTGGAACCACACGGAACCGGCCGTCATCGTGATGCCGCCCGGCGTGAACGTCGTGCCGGGCGTCGACGTCGCGGTCTGGCCATTGTTGTCCGGCAGTACCGTCGTTACCGAACCTGGTCCAAAACTCAGCAGGCCGGCACGGTTGACGTTGTCGACGCCGCTCAGGACCTGATTCGGATATGGAATGCCCAGCGGATTGTTCGACGCGTACTCGTCCGCCGTCGAAATCGTGATCGTGCCCGGCGTGTTCACGCTCGTCGTCACGCCGACCACACCGTTCTGCGCGACGCGGCTGCCGAGCAGGTTCACGTTGCCGCGCGCGGCTTGCACGATGCCCGTGTTCGTCAGCGTGCCGGCGGGCGTCACGTCGATCGACGCGCCGGTGGCCGGATCGACCGTCACGATCTGCCCGCTCAACTCCGGCAGCAGGACTTGCGGGTTGCCCGTCGTCCCGGCTCCGTTCGGCCGCAGGCTCACCCCCACGCCCGCCGCGAGCACGACCTGCCCCGACGTCGCCGAAATGCTGCCGGCGTTCGTCACGTTCGGCGCCGCAACCAGCACGAAGCCGCCGTCGCTTGCCGTGCCGTTGGTGTGCGTCGTGATCGATGCGCCCTGCTCGATCGTGACGTCGCCCGGCGCCTGGTACGTACCGGTCAGCAGCGCCTGATTGCCGAGCCCCAGCACCTCGTTCGGCTTGCCCCCCGACCCGACCGTCCCGTTCGAGCTCCCCGACTCCGGATAAGCCAGCCCACCCGTCGTCCCCGCCGGCATGCTCAGAAACTGCTGGTTGCTCGCGACGATACCCGCCGGCGTCGGCACGAGCTGATTCTTCATATCGAGCAGGTTCAGCGACGACGCAACCAGCGAATGCACGTTGACCTGCGACCCCGCGCCGAACAGCACGCCATTCCGGTTGATCACATACACGGCCCCTTGCGCGGTGATGTTGCCGAGAATCTGGCTCGGCCGCCCGCTCGGGTCGTTGATCCGGTTCAGCACGGCCCAGTTGTTCGCGCCGTTCGTCTGCGTGCCGGCCGACTGGTCGAAGTTCAGCGTCGTCTGCCGGCCGACGTTCATCGTCTCCCACGTCAGCACCGCGTTCTGCCCGGTCTGCTTGACGTCGACGTTCACGTGCCCGTTCGCGTCGACGTTCTGCGTCGGCGCGTTCGCGTTGAACCACAGCACCGGATTGCTGGTGTCGCTCGTCGCGCCGGCCGCCACTTGCAACCCGCCCGGCGCGAGCCCGTTCGGCACGGTCGACGGCAGCTTCGCGGCCGCCGCGGCCGCGTTCTGCTGCGCGGCGATCTGCGCGGCAATCGCATGCGCGGCATAACCGAGGTTGCGGATCGACGGCTGGCTCGCCTGCTGCGCCTGCTGCGGCGACACGCCGAGATTCGGCATGCCCGGCGCGCCACCGGCGCCGCCCGCACCGCCGCCCGATGCGCGCGCGGTCGCCGCGCCGAGGTTCATGATGCCGGCCGCCTGCGCGTGCGCGGACACGCCCGCCAGCAGCATCAGGGCCACGGCCCGGACCAGCGGCCGCAGTTCCGATTTCAGGACCGGGCGCGAACCCGTCGCGTCAGGTTGTCGTGCCGTGCGTGCGCGTGCTGCCATTCTTCACCCCGAATCCTATGAAATTGCGCTTGACGACGATCGCGCCGAAAGCGGCGCCGATCCGTTGTCGCGCTTCGTCGTTGCGCCCGGGCCCGAACCCGGACGCTGGAATCACAAGAACATACGAAGGCCCGATGGCAGTGGCGTGGCGGGTGTTACGGACCATTCCGGCCGCGCGTGAAAGGTCCGTAGCTTTTGTCACAGTCGGCCGGTCACGCCGTTTCGCGGTGCGCACGGATGCGGTCCGCCAATGCTTGCGCCACGCGTTCGACCAGCGCCGGCCAGTCGCCGGGCCGCTGCTGCCGGAACAGCGTCGCGCCCGGATACCACGGGCTGTCGGCGCGTTCGAGCAGCCAGCGCCAGTCCGGCACGCGCGGCAGCAGCACCCACACGGGGCGCCCGAGCGCACCGGCCAGATGCACGACCGACGTATCGACGGCAATCACGAGATCCAGCGTGTCGACAAGCGCGGCCGTTTCCGCAAAATCCTTCAGTTCCGCTTCGAACGACAGCACGCCGCTTGCCGCGAACGCTTCGGCATCGCGCATACGCACCCCGACCTGCACGCTCACGAAGGTCGCGTCGAGCGCGACGAGCGGCGCGAGCGCGGCGAACGTCATCGACCGGTTTTCGTCGTTGGCATGATCCGGATTGCCCGACCACGCGAGCCCTACCCGCAAGCGTCGCGCCGGCGCGATCGCGTCGAGCCGCTCGATCCACGCAGCGCGCCGCCGCGGGTCGGCATGCAGGTATGGCACGTCGGCCGGTACCGTGTCGAGCGTCGTGCGGAACGCGAACGGCAGACTCATCATCGGGCAATGAAGATCGAACGTCGGCGCGGGCTGCCCGTCGGCGACGATGCGACTCACGCCGCGCAGCGTGCCGAGCAGGTCGGCCAGCGCGGCCGGCGCATCGACCAGCACGGTCGCGCCGCGCTCGTGCGCGAGGCTCGCGTAGCGGCAGAACTGCAATGTGTCGCCAAACCCCTGCTCCGCATGCAGCAGCAGCGTGCGGCCCGCGAGCGGTTCGTCTCCCGTCCATTGCGGGCGGTCCGCATGACGCCGGTGCAGCATCACGTCGGCGGCATCCCAGCGCGCTTCGTGCTGCCGCCAGCCGGCATCGAAGTCGCCCATCACCAACCGGCAGAACGCCTCGGACCGGCGCGCGACGCCGTGATTCGGGTCGCGCACGCAGGCAAGCGCGAAATCGGCAAGCGCGGCGTCGTAGTCGCCGAGCTGCTGGCGCGCGACCGCGCGGGTGTAGATCTCCTGCGCCGTCCGGCCTTGCGTGCCGGCCGCCGCCGCGTAACTCGCGAGTGCGTCGTCGTAGCGGCCGAGCAGTTGCTGGGCGATCGCGCGATTGCACAGCACTTCCGCGTGCGGGCCGCGCGCTTCGAGCGCACGGTCGTAATGCGCGAGCGCGTCGTCGTACGCGCCGAACGCCCGCAGCGCGCCGGCCCGATTGCGCAGCGCGTCGAAATCCGCCGGCGCGCGCGCGAGGGCTTCGCCGTACGCATGCGCGGCTTCCTCATGGCGCCGCAGCCCGAGCAGCGCGTTGCCGCGGCCGACCCACGCGCCGACGTTGTCGCGGTCGCGCGCAAGCAACCGGTCGCTGCGTTTCAGCAACTCGTCGCGCAAATGCAGCAGATCGAGCGCGACACAGCTCACGAACAGCAGTTGCGTGTCGTCCGGCAGACGCGCGAGCGCTTCGTCGAGACACGCCAGCGCCTCGGCCGGGCGACCGAGTTCGATCAGCGTGTAGCCGCACGCATAGACGAGATCGGGCGTCTTGCCGCGCACGACCATCGCGAGCTGGAAGCAATGCAGTGCCTCGTCGCCGCGACCCAGCGCGCGCAATGCATGGCCGCGTTCGGCGAGCGCGGCCGGGTCATCCGGATCGATCCGCAGCGCGCGTTCGATGCTGATCAGCGCGTCGGCCGGCCGGCCGATCGCGCGCAATGCCTCGCCGCGCCGGACCCATGTCAACGTGCGGCCCGGCTCGCGCGTCAGCGCGAGATCGTAGGCGCCGACCGCTTCGCCATGCCGGCCGAGCGCGTGCAGCGCGTCGCCGCGCGCCGCCTGCGCGGGCGCATGGCCGGGATCGCGCGCGAGCGCCTGTGCGGCCGCCTCGAGCGCGTCGCGATGACGGCCCGCGCCAGTCAGCGCCGCCGCATGATTCGCGAAATTCCACGGCTGGTTCAGCCCGGACCGCATCGACCGCGCGATCAGCGGCTCCGCGCGCACGGGATCGCCGCGCTGGAGATGCACGAACCCGAGCAGATGCAGCGCCTCGACATGGTCGGGCATCATCGCCAGCACACCTTCGTAAAGCCTGCCCGCCCCCGCGAAATCGCGCTGCTCGAGCCTTGCGCGCGCATTGCGCAGCGCATCGTCGACGGCGGCCCGCAGCGGCACGGCACCCGCGCCATACGACGGTGCCTGCGCCGTGCTCATCGCAGCGCTCCCGTCACCAGCGCCGGCAGCGCGTCGCGAATCCGCTCGACGACCGGCGCCCACTGGCCGCCCTCCGGCTGGCGGAACAGTCGCGCGCCCGGATACCACGGGCTATCGTCGCGATCGAGCAGCCAGCGGAAGTCGGGCGTGTGCGGCAGCATCACCGCAAGCGGCTGGCCGAGCGCGCCGGCCAGGTGCGCGACCGACGTATCGACGCTGATCACCGCATCCATCGCGTCGATCAGCGCGGCCGTTTCGGCGAAATCCGTCAATTCGTCGCCGACGAAGCGGATCGCGCTCGTGTCGAGCGCCGCACGGTCCTCGTCGCGGATCACCTTCTGCAGGCTGATCCATTCGTAGCGGTCGTCGAGCAGCGGCAGCAGGTCGACGAGCGTGATCGAGCGGTTGCGGTCGTTCAGGTGCAGCGGGTTGCCGGCCCACACGAGGCCGATACGCGGCCGGTCGGCCGCGCCCAGGCGCGCACGCCAGCGCTCGACGCGCACGGGATCGGCGCGCAGGTACGGCGCGCCCGCCGGTATCGACGACAGATCGGTGCGGAATTCGAGCGGCAGGCTCAGCAGCGGGCAATGCAGGTCGAACGGCGGCAGCGGGTCGCCGCGGGCGACGAGCACGTCGACACCGTCGAGCGTCGCGAACAGTGCCTTCAACTCGACGGGCGCCTCGAGCACGACGCGTGCGCCGAGCGCCTTCACGAGCGGCACGTAACGGCAGAACTGCAGCGTGTCGCCGAGCCCCTGCTCCGGATACAGCAGGATCGTCTGCCCGTCGAGCGGCATCCCGTGCGTCCAGCGCGGCTGCGCGAAGTCGCGCCGGCTGCCGTCGAGCTGGCTGTCGCGCCAGCGCCATTCGTATTCGGCCCAGCCGGCCGCGAAGTCGCCGATCGACAGGCACAGGAACGCGCGCATGCAGTGCGCGTGCGCGTAGTCCGGATCGATGTCGATCGCTTCCGCATACGCGCGCAGCGCATCCTCGTGCCGCCGCAGCGCGGACAATGCGCTGCCGCGATGAAAATGCGCGAACTTGTCGCGCGGCGTCGCGACGATCACGCGCGCGAGATCGTCGAGCGCGTCGTCGTAGCGATGCGTTTCGAGCCGGACGCGCGCACGCGTGAACGACGCGGGCGCGTAGTGCGGATCGATCGCCAGCGCACGGTCGCACATGTCGTGCGCGTCGTCGTGACGGTCGACCCGCATCAGCGCGCTCGCGTAGTTGCACAGCACGCCCGTGCTGCCGGGTTCGGCATCGACCGCGCGCGCATAGCTGTCGACCGCATCCGTATAACGGCCCAGGTGGCTCGCCGCATTGCCGCGATTGGCGAGTGCACGCGCATGGCGCGGATCGATCGCGATCGCACGGTCGCAACGCATCAGCGCTTCATCGTGTCGGCCGAGCTGTTCGAGCGCGACCGAACTGTTGAAGATCGCATCGATGAACGCGGGGCTCGCCGCGATCGCCGCATTGAAATCCGCCAGCGCGTGTTCGGGGTCGTGCAGGTCGAGATACGCGACGCCGCGCAGGAACAGCGCATCGGCACTGCCCGGCCGCAGCGCGAGCGCGTGGCCATAACTGTCCGCCGCGTCACGGTAGCGGCCGAGTTCACGCAAAGCGAGCCCGCGCCCGCGCATCGCGTCGAACGTGCGGCCCGCGAGCGCGATCGCGCGGTCGCAGTCGGCGAGCGCGTCTTCGAAGCGGCCGAGCGCACGCAGCATGTCGCTGCGTTTCACATAACCGTCGGCGAAACCGGGCGTCAGTTCGAGCAGGCGATCGTAGACCGCGCGCGCCTCGTCGTACCGCGCGAGTTGCGCGAGCAGGCCGGCCCGCTGGAACAGCACGCGCTGATGCACCGGATTGATCGCGAGCGCCTCGTCGAGGCGCGCAAGCGCATCGTGCTCGCGCCCGAGCCCGGCCAGCACCGCCGAGTAGTTCGCCAGCGCGAGCGGCACCGGCTGGCGCTCGACCGAGCGCCGCATCAACGGCTCGGCATCGTCGAGACGCCCCTGCTGGAAACGCACCGCACCGAGCAGGTGCAGCGCCTCCGGATGCTCGGGATCGAGCGCCAGCAGTTCCGCATACGCGTTCTCCGCATGCTGCAGCGCGCCCTCGTGATGCGCCTTGCGCGCGCGCACGAGCAGCCGTTCGAGCTGCGCGGTGTCGGGCGGACGGCAATCCGGCGCGACCGGCGCGCTCGCAAAGGACGTCCCTTCCCCGTTTGGTGTCATCGTATGGCCCCCACTGGTCGCTGTTCGTATCGCGAGTTGTGTCTAACGTGTCATCGGTTCGAGCGCGGCGCGCACCGCGCCGATCGCATCCGCCCAGTTGCCGGGCGCAGGCTGCCGAAACAGTCGCGCGGACGGATACCACGGGCTGTCGCCGCGCATACGCATCCAGCGCCAGGCCGGCGGGTCGGGCAGCAGCACCCAGACTTGCGCGCCCAGCGCGCCCGCCAGGTGCGCGACCGCGGAATCGGCCGCGATCACGAGATCCAGCGCGCCGATCAATGCAGCCGTATCGACGAAGTCGCCGAGTTCGTCGTCGACGCGGCGTACCGGCGTGTCCGCCAGCAGCGCTTCGTCGTGTGCATGAACGGGTTTCTGCAGGCTGATCCAGTCGACGTCGAGATCGAACAGCGGCGCGAGCCGCGCGAAATCGATCGACCGGCCGGCGTCGTTCCGTTGCGCCGGATGGCCCGCCCAGGCGAGCCCGATGCGCAGCCTGCGCCGTTCGCCGAGCAGCGTGTCCCACTGGCGCGTGCGCAACGGATCCGCATGCAGGTACGCGGCAGGGCTCGGAATCGTGTCGGCGTCGGTGCGAAACGCAGGCGGTAGGCTCGGCAGCGGCACATGGCAGTCGAAGGCGGGCAGCGGCTCGCCGCGCGCGATCACGTGGGCTGCACCGGCGAGCGACGCCATCATCGAACGCAACGCCGGCTGCACCTCGAGCACCACGCGTGCACCGCGCGCGGCGACGAGCGGCACATAACGACAGAACTGCAGCGTGTCGTCCAGGCCCGGCTCCGCATGGATCAGGATCGTCTTGCCGTCGAGCGGTTCATCGCCGCGCCACGCCGGCTGCGTGAACGGCCGCGCATGCCGCGCGAACTGCGCGTCGCGCAGCCGCCATTCGTACCCGTGCCAGCCGCGCGCGAAGTCGCCTTCCGTCAGGTGCAGCGCGGCACGTGCGCAATGCGCGCCGGCGAAATCGGGCTGCAGCGCGAGCGCGTGGTCGTAGGCGGCCAGTGCAACGTCCACCTGTCCCATGTCGGCCAGCAGGTTGCCGCGTGCAAGCCACTGCGTCGCTTGATCGGGGCGCAGCGCGAGCGCACGATCGAGCGACGCGCTCGCGTCGTCGTAACGGTGCAGGTCCTGCAGCACGCTGCCGCGGTTCGTCCACGCTTCGGCGAAGCGCGCGTCGAGCGCCAGCGCGGCATCGTAGCTGGCGAGCGCCGCGTCGAAGCGCTTCAGTTCGCGCAGCGTCGCGCCGCGATTGCACAACGTGTCGATCGAGCGCGGATCGAGCGCCAGCGCACGGTCGTAGCTGCCGAGCGCTTCGTCGTGGCGCTCGAGCTGCAGCAACGCATTGCCGCGGCTCGCGAGTGCACGGACGTGATCCGGATCGACCGCCAGCACGCGTTCGCAACGCGCGAGCGCCTCGTCCGCGCGGCCGAGCCGTTCGAGCACGGCCGCGCTGTCGCAAAGCGCGTCGAACCGTGCGGGATCGGCCGCGATCGCCTCGTTGAACGCGGCAAGCGCTTCGTTGAGACGGTCGAGCCCGGCGAGCGTGCGGCCGCGCTCGGCCATGATCGCGGCGACGCCCGGCCGGATCGCGTTCGCGCGATCGAAGCAGTGCAGCGCATCGGCCGCGCGCCGCAGCTCGCGCAGCACGAGGCCGCGGTTGAACCACGATTCGAACGAATGCGGATCGACCATCAGCGCGCGGTCGTAGGTGTCGAGCGCATCGTCGAGGCGGCCGAGCGCGCGCAACGCGCCGCCGCGATTGCAAAGCGCGTCGAGCACGAGCGGCGACACCGCGAGCGCACGGTCGAACGACGCGAGCGCGTCGTCGTAGCGGCGCAGGCCGATCAATGTGTTGCCGCGGCGCACGAGCGTCTGCACGTCGTCGGGCGCCGCGCGCAGCGCGGCCGCGAAATGGTCCAGCGCCTCGTCGATGCGGCCACGCTCGCCGGCGATCGCGCCGAGATCCGACAGCGCACGCGCGTCCGGCTCGATCGCGATCGACTGGCGCAGCAGCGCTTCGGCATGGTCGGCCGCGCCGCGCTGGAATTGCAGCACCCCGTACAGATGGAGTGCCTGCGGATGATCGGGCTCGTTCGCGAGCACCGCGAGATATTCGCGTGCCGCGTCGTCGAACCGGCCTGCGCCGTGCCATTGCTGCGCTCGGCTCAGGATCGCCGCCGATTGCCATTGCCCGCGCGCGTCGTGGCCCGACGCGCCCGCGTATGCATCATGCCGGTGCTCGACCGTCACGTTCGCCCCCTTCCCGTTTGCCGATGCCGCCGCTGAACCGGTCGATGGAACCGGTCGCGGCGGTCATGCTCGTCACGAGACTAATGGACAGCCAATAACAGACGTATGACGAAAGTTACGGACCATTTTGTCCGGGGGACGGAACGGCTTTCCGGGCGTGGCCGCGTGCGCCGGACGGCATCGCGCTTTCATTGACCAATCGGGATGGTCCGCACGAATTCGACCGCCGGCGCGCCCATCGTGACCGTGAAGCGGACGCCGCGCGGCACCGGCGCGCCGATCGACGTCGAGTTGCTGATGCCGTGCTGTGCGAGAAACTGCGCGTAGGCCTGTTCGATGACGGTCTGGCTCGTCGTCCATCCACCCGGCGGAATCCACACGGAAAGCTGCATCGAGCGCGCATCATTGCTGACGACGACACGCGCGAACGCATCCATGTGATGCAGCGCGTCGTCGACCTCGGCCAGCGACGCGAGCGGCTGCGACGCGCTGCGCACGAGTTCGCGCCCCTTGAGCTGGTAACGCACGACCTGCATCTGCGTCGGTCCGCCGCCGACCCCGAGATGGCGCACCATCACGAGTTCGTTCGGGCGGATGCGCAGCGGCGGCCCGAACACCTCGTCAGCCGTCACGAGGTTCGTCAGGTCGAACTGCAATTGGGAGAAATAGCGGCCGAGCAGACGCGTTTGCGCCAGATTCGACGCGATATCGTCGCGGCCGCGGATCGTCGCGTCGAGGCCGCGCCACGACAGCAGCGCGATCACGGCGAGCAGCGTGATCGCGACCAGCATCTCGATCAGCGTGAAGCCGCGGGCGCGCGCCGCCCCGCGCGGTTCAGCGGCGCGCTTCATTCTGGATCACCGTGACGACTTCGGCGAGCACGTTGCGGCTCGACGCGGACGGAAAGACGCTCACCGTCACGCGACGCACGAGCGGGCTCGGCAGCGCGGCCACCGACTGGCGGCACACGAACCGGTAGCGGCCCTGCGGGCACGCGAACGTGTTCGTGCCGACGGATGGCCAGGTCGATGCGATGCGGATCTCGCCGAGCGCGTTGTCGGCGCTCCATAACGCGAGCAGGCGCATGCGGGCCGTATCGGTATCGGACGCGAGCGCGCCGATCGCGCGCATCACGGCGCCGAGCGCGACCGCCACGATCACCAGCGCAATCAGCACCTCGATCAGCGTGAATCCCCGTTCCGGCGCCCGCGCGATGCGCGATCGGCCGCGCGCATGGCGGTTGTAGTCGGTTCTGTCGTCGCACATGACCTGCGTTCTTGTCGATGGGTCGCCGCCCGGCGTCCGGCGTCCAGACTGCGGCGCAGGCCGCATCGCCGGCGCGACGGACGCCGTGCGAAGACGTTAAGCGCCGCGTATGGCACACACGTGTCGAATGGTACGGACCATTTGGCGCGACAAGCGCGGGCGGACACGCGCGCCGACGCACCGCGTGCGACGCGCGGTGTCGCTCGATGCATGCATCGCGGCCGACGGAAAACGGAAAACGATCGGGAGAGAACCGCCCGGCAACGGGCGGTGGGCGGTAGAGGCGATCCTCGGGCGGGATCGCCGCGACGGCGTCAGGCCGTCACGGCGGCGTCATACTCGGCGCGGGCAAGCTGGCCGGCGGCGTAAGCCTCGGCTTCGCCGCGCAAGCCTTCCTGGCTGAATGCGACGACTTTCACACCGACGCCGGTCGCCCGCTTCACCGTCAGCGCCCATTGCCATCCGCCGTCTTGTTCAAAGACGTGCAGCGAGGGTTCGAAGGAAGGGTCGAATAGGGTCACGCGTTATGCTCCTGCCCCCTTGCGCGTTGCATCGGCAACACACGGGGCATGTCGAAAAGGTCGCGCCGGGATGCGACGCGTTTCTGCCATTCGACAGTCTAGTCAATGATTGTTGCGACGCACCATCAGAGGTTTCACTCATCTATCGGAACCGGGCGGTCGATCGAATCCGACTGAAACCCATATGGCACGGGCCTCCCGGCCATATCGGGCCACACCGCGCGACCCTCGTGCGGCAACGTGCCGCACGCGAGATCGATTGCCTGCATCGGTCATTCATGGATCTTGGAAACGGGGCGCGATCTATCCGGCCGGCATTACGCGCCGGAACGTCAGGTTGACGCGCTCGCCCTGCACGCTCGGCGCCTTCGGCACGCGATGCTGCCATTCGGCCTGCGTGCGCCCGCGCATCACGAGCAGGCTGCCGTGCACGAGCCGATACGCATGCGTGACGCCGGTCGCGCGATGGCGAAGATCGAACACGCGCATCGCGCCGAGGCTCACCGACGCGATCACCGGCGCGTCGCCGAGTTCGGGCTCGTTGTCCGCATGCCAGCCGAGGCTGTCCTGCCCGTTGCGGTAGCGGTTGAGCAGCACGCTGTTGAAGCGCGCGCCGCAGGTCGCCTCGACCGCGCGCTTCAGGTCGAGCACGGCCGGCGTCCACGGCGCCGGCACGTTGCGGATCCCCGAATACACGTACACGGCATCGGGCTCGCCCTGCCATGCGGTGAGCCTCGGCAACGGAATGCGACCGCGCGGCGTGCGGATCGTGTCCTGCCGCCACGCGACCTCGCCGATCAGCGCGGCCAGCACGCGATCGGCGTCGGGTTGCGCAAGCCAGTCCGGATACCAGTCCACGTCGGGCGCGGGCGTGTCGGCAAAGAGATCGGGCGTCGACATGTCGGAAGGAACGGGTGATGAACGGGGCGAACAGTGCATGCCTGCATACTAGCCAACGGCGCCGCGCGCCGCCATGCGCTCTCATTCGACAATGAAAGGAAACCGCCGCGCGCCGCGATGCGCTTTCGCGCATCACGCTATCATCGCGGCGTGTCGCGGCGCGCCCTGCCGGGAGCGCCGCTTTCTTTCGCCATGCCGGCCGGCGCGACCCGGCCGCCTTCTTCCCGGATCCCATCATGACGACCCTCTCCGATTCCGCCCTCGATCAACTGTTCCTCACCGCGCGCACGCACAACGCGTGGCAGGACAAACCCGTCGACGACGCGCTGCTGCACCGCCTGATCGACCTGACGAAATTCGGCCCGACGTCGGCGAACTCGAGCCCCGCGCGCTTCGTGTTCGTCAAGTCGCCCGAAGCGAAGGCGCGCCTGAAACCCGCGCTGTCCGAAGGCAATCTCGCGAAGACGATGGCCGCGCCCGTCACCGTGATCGTCGCGATGGATTTCGCGTTCCACGAGCACCTGCCGCGCCTGTTCCCGCACGCCGACGCACGCAGCTGGTTCGCCGGCAACGATGCGCTGATCGAGGCCACTGCGTTCCGCAACTCGTCGCTGCAGGGCGCATACCTGATCCTGGCCGCGCGTGCGCTCGGCCTCGACGCGGGCCCGATGTCCGGCTTCGACGGCGCGAAGGTCGATGCCGCGTTCTTCGCGGGCACCGCGATCAAGAGCAACTTCCTCGTGAATCTCGGCTACGGCGATCCGGCCGGCCTGTTCCCGCGCAGCCCGCGTTTCGACTTCGACGATATCGCCCGCATCGAGTAACAGCAGCCGCCTAACCGCCGCGCGTCAGCCGGATCAGCGTGATCTCGGACGGCACGCCGAAGCGGTTCGGCGGCCCCCAGTAGCCGGTGCCGCGGCTCGTATAGAGCCACAGATCGCCGAAGCGGCTGAGCCCGCCGATCACCGGCTGCTGCATCCGCACGAACGGCGGCCACGGCAGGAACTGGCCGCCGTGCGTATGTCCCGACAACTGCACGGTGAAACCTGCTTGGTTCGCCGCTTCCGCGCTGCGCGGCTGGTGCGCGAGCAGGATCTTCGTGCCGACGTCGTGCGGCGCGCCCGCCAGCGCCTGCGCGGGATCGCTGCGATGCGCGGGATCGAACCCGCCCGCCGTGAAGTCGGTCACGCCCGCGAGCACCGCGCGCGCGCCGCCGTGTTCGATCAGCACGTGCTCGTTCAGCAGTACCGTCAGCCCGATGCGGCGGAATTCATCGATCCACGCATGCGCACCCGCGTAATACTCGTGGTTGCCCGTCACGAGGAAGCTGCCGTGCCGCGACTGCATGCGGCCGAGCGGCGCCGTGTGGTCGCGCAGGCGCTTGACCGAGCCGTCGACCACGTCGCCCGTCACGACGACGAGGTCGGCTTCGAGCGCATTGACCGCACGCACGATCCGTTCGACATAGGGCCGCTTGATCGTGGGCCCGACGTGGATGTCGGACAGCTGCACGATCGACAGCCCGTCGAGCGCGGCCGGCAGCCCCGCGACCGGAATCGACACGCGCTTGACCGCCGCCGTGCGGCGCGCGCCGACAAACCCGATCGCGGTGACGAGCACCGCGCCCGCCAGCACGCCGAGCGCCGTGTCGGCCGCGGCGCCGCTCCATGCGCCGTCGTGCCCGAGATGCCGCCATGCGAGCACGCCGAGCAGCACGAATTCGCGCAACAACGTCAGCGCGAGCAGCGACGAGAAGAAGCCCATCACGAGCGAGCCGACCCAGCCGGCCAGCGTCGCGGCCCAGCCCTCGTCGAAACGACGCGAGAACATGCCGACCGGGATCAGCACGACGAAGCTCGCCAGCACGAGCGCCGCGATCGTGCGCGCGACCGGCGACGCGAACGCATCGGGAATGATCCGCATCCCGACGTACAGATGGAACAGCACGCCGATTGCAATGAACCGGACAAAGAAACTTCGCATGGAACGCTCACCTTCGTTGCGATACCGCTTCCGCGACGCGCATCGCACCGGGCCGTGATGCCCCGTGCTGCGCTTTGCGTCATACGCACGATGGTACACAGATCCCGGCCGCGACGACCGGTCGCGGCCGCCGGTGGAGCCTCGCGCGGCTTCGCGCGATAATCGGCCATCCTCCCGCCGCCACCGCCATGCGCTTCGATCTCGTCGACCTCAAACTCTTCACCCACATCGCGGAGGCGAACAGCCTGACGCGCGGCGCCGAACGCGCGCACCTGTCCGTGCCCGCGGCCAGCATGCGCATCAAGAATCTCGAGGAGCAGGTCGGCGTGAAACTGCTGAGCCGCACGAGCCAGGGCGTCACGCTGACCGCGCCGGGCGAAACGCTGCTCACGCATGCGCACCGCGTGCTCCGCCAGCTCGAGCAACTGACAGGCGATCTGCAGGAATTCGCGTCGGGCGTGAAAGGCCACGTGCGCGTGTTCGCGAACACCACGGCGATGAGCGAGTTCCTGCCGGCCGTGCTGCGCCACTATCTCGTCAAGCATCCCGACGTGACGATCGACATGCAGGAGCGGCTGAGCCCCGACATCGTGCGCGCGGTGCAGGAAGGCGTGGTCGACATCGGCATCGTCGCCGGCGACGTACGCACCGAAGGGTTGCAGGCGATGCCGTACCGGAGCGACCGCCTCGTGCTGGCCACGGCACTCGGGCACCCGCTCGCCAGCCTGGCATCGACGCCGTTCGTCGCGACGCTCGACCACGACTTCATCGGCCTGCCCGAGGCGAGTGCGCTCCACAACTTCCTGAAGCGCGCGGCCGCCAACGTGCAGCGTACGCTGCGCTGGCGCATCCAGGTCAGCAACTTCGAGACGGCCTGCCGGATGATCGAGGCGAACGTCGGTGTCGGCGTCTTGCCCGAAGGGACCGCGCGCCGCCACGCGAAGACGATGGCGCTGCGCGTCGTCGCGCTCGAGGACGACTGGGCCGAACGCCAGCTGCAGATCTGCGTCGCCGATCTCGACGCGCTGCCGCGCTTCGCGCGCGATCTCGTCGACCTGCTCGTCGAGGATGCCCGCAACCGGCAAGACTGACCGGATTCCCATGCGTTCGAGCGGCAATCGACCGCTTCCGCACCGATTCCACGGCATCGACATGACAAAGTCCGCCACCCTGCTTTTGTCTGACGATGCTTTACAGTCTGTTAGCAACCCTATACGAGCTTGCGCTGGCAGAATCGTGACGACCTGGTCGTCGCTGCCGAAACGCGCCGCCGGACGGACTGCTGGCGGTCCGCATCCTGCTGATTTATTATCGGCTCCGTATCGCGGAATCGTCGTCGCGGCGACGCACCGCATTGCGCCGCGCCCGGCATCCACCCCCATCGTCGAGCTCGTCACACCATGAGAAAAACAATGCCGCGTGCGCCCCTGCGCGTCGCCGCCGTCCTGGCGCCAGCCCTGCCGCTCGCGGGTTGCGCATCGCGCGGCGCACCGTCGTACGTCCTGTTCGGCGCGTATTTCCCGCTCTGGCTCGTCAGCGCGATCGTCGGCATCGTCGGCGCGATCGTCGCGCACCGTGTGTTCGTCGCGACCGGCTGGGCCGCCACGGTGCCCTACCAGCTGGCCGTCTGCACCGCGATCGGGCTCGTGGTCGCCGTGCTCGTCTGGCTCGCCGGCACGGGGCCGTTCGCATGAAAGCCGCCGGAATCGCCCGCCCCTCCATGAAAGGCCGCGTGATCGCGCTCGCGATCGTCGCGCTCGGCATCGCGGCGCTCGCGTATGCGTACCACCGCACGACCGCCTACCCGTCCACCGACGACGCGTCGATCGACGCGGACGTCGTGCACGTCGCCTCGCCCGTCGGCGGTCGCATCGTGCGGCTTGCGGTGCATGAGAACCAGCGCGTCGCGAAGGGCGACCTGCTGTATGAGATCGATCCCGTGCCGTACCGGCTGACGGTGGCGCAGGCGCAGGCCGACCTCGAGCTCGCACGTGCGTCGCTCGATACGCGCCGCCGTTCGCTGATCGGCGAGCGCTCGAACGCGGCGGTCGCCGCCGAGCAGGTCAAGCGCGCGACGCAGAACGCCGCCCTCGCGACGCGCGACGTGAACCGGCTCGCGCCGCTCGCCGCGCAGGGTTATGTCAGCGCGCAGCAGTTCGACCAGGCGAAGGTCCGCCAGCGCGACGCGGCCGTGTCGCTCGCGCAGGCGCAGGAACAGCAGCGCGCATCCTCGCAGACGATCGGCGACGAGGCCGACGCGATCGCGACGCTGCATGCGCGCGAGGCTGCGCTGGCCCGCGCACAGCACGCGCTCGACGATACGGTCGTGCGCGCGCCGCACGATGGCCTCGTGACGGGCCTCAGCGTCCTCGCCGGCGAAACCCTGGCACCGAACCAGTCGATCTTCACGCTGATCGACGCGAGCGAATGGTTCGCCGTCGGCAATTTCCGCGAGACGTCGCTGAATCGCATCGCGCTCGGCGACTGCGCGACCGTCTATTCGATGATCGACCGCGACCGCCCGATGACGGGCAAGGTCGTCGGCATCGGCGCGGGCATCGCGGACAGCGCGCGCATCAACCTGCCGCGCTCGTTGCCGATCGTGCAGAACTCCGTGAACTGGGTGCACGTCGCGCAGCGCTTCCCCGTGCGCGTGAAGCTCGACGAACCCGACGGCAAGCTCGTGCGCGTCGGCGCGAGCGCGATCGTCGAGGTCCGGCATGGCTCAGCCTGCCGCTGACGTCCGCTCGCCGGGCCCGCGCGAAGTCCTGCGACTGCTCGTGCCGTTTCCGGGGCGCGCGGTGATGGCCGTGCGGGTCGCGCTGATCTGCGCGCTGGTCGTGCTCGTGACCAGCGGGTACGGCACGCCGGAAGCCGCGATTTCCGTGTACGTCGTGTTCTTCCTGAACCGCGCCGACCGCGTGACGAGCGTCGTGCTCGCAGTCGCGATGCTGCTGCTCGTCACGATCGTGATCGCGCTCGTGATGGGCGTCGCGATCTTCAGCATCGACTATTCGATCCTCCGCGTCGCGTGCATGGCCGTGCTGTCGGTCGGCCTGCTCTACCTGACGTCGGCGAGCAAGCTGCGCCCGGTCGGCGCGATCCTCGCGATGATCGTCGGCTTCGGGCTCGACAAGCTCGGCCTCGCGCCGTTCGGCGAAGCTGCAACGCGCGCGCTGCTTTATGCGTGGCTGATGGTCGCGATCCCGGTCGGTGTCGCGATCGTCGTCAACCTGCTGATCGCGCCGTCGCCGCGCAAGCTCGCGCAAGCGCAGCTCGCGAAGCGGCTGCGGCTCGCCGCACGGCGGCTGCGCGACGATGACGGCGATGACCGCAGCGACACGCGCGCCGCATTCGACGCGAGCCTGCGCGAAGGCGACAAGCAGTTGCTCACGTGGCTCAAGCTGTCGAAGCTCGAAGGCTCGTCGTCGGCCGCCGACGTCGTCGCGCTGCGGCAGGCCATCGCGTCGAGCACCGCGCTGCTGGTGGCGGTCGCGCTCGCGGACCGCGAACCGGACGCACGACTGCCCGATGCATTCGTCGAGCCGATCGCGACGACGCTCGACGACATGGCCGCCATCCTCGAACACGGCGGTTATCCGGTCGACGTGACGCTCACGCTGCCGGCTGTCGATGCACTGGCGCCGCTCGCGCGCGTCGTCGCGACGGACCTGCACACGGCGATCACGCACTTCGCGGAACCGGCCGCCACCGACGCGCCGGCCGATGCCGCAGCCGAACCCGCCGCGCCCCCCGCGCCTCCCGCACCACGCGGCGGGTTCTTCCTGCCCGACGCGCGCACCAACCCCGACCACATCCGCTACGCGCTGAAAACCACGGCAGCGGCGATGTTCTGCTACCTGCTGTACTCGCAGCTCGACTGGTCGGGCATCCATACCTGCTTCATCACCTGCTACATGGTGTCGCTCGGCTCGACCGCCGAAACGGTCGAGAAGCTCACGCTGCGCATCGCCGGCTGCATCGTCGGCGCGCTGCTCGGCACCGCCGCGCTCGTGTTCGTCGTGCCGTCGCTGTCGTCGATCGGCGAGCTGATGGCGCTCGTGTTCGCCGGCGCGTGGCTGGCCGCGTGGGTCGCCTTCGGGTCGCCGCGCATCGCGTACGCGGGCTTCCAGGTCGCATTCGCGTTCTTCCTGTGCGTGATCCAGGGCGCGGGCCCCGGCTTCGACCTGACGCTCGCGCGCGACCGCACGATCGGCATCCTGCTCGGCAACGTGGTCGTGTATCTCGTGTTCACACGCATCTGGCCCGTCAGCATCGGCAAGCAGATCGACACGGCGCTCGCGGCGCTGCTCGACCAATGGCGGCGCCTCGCGCAGATCGCACAGCCGGCCGAGCGGCGTGCACTGGCCGCCGACGCGTTCGCGCGCCACGGCGCGATCTCGCAGGAGCTTGGCCTGATCCACTACGAACCGTCATGGGTGCGGCCGGCCGCGACGTGGCTCGCCGCGCGACGGCGCGCGCTCGCGGAACTCGGCGCGCTCGAAGGCCCGCTGTTCCTGCTCGCCGAACGCGCACCGGGCGACGCGGCGATCGGCGCGCAGCTCGCACGCGTGGTCGAACCCCGCGACGACGAAGCCACACCGCATACGGATGCACCCGCGTCGCCGGCCCCGCCGCCGAGCACCGCCCCCACCGACCCCGCACGCGACGCGCTGCTGAACCTGATCGACACGCGGCTCGCGCACATCGCCGACGCCGCCCGTCAAGCCACACCGAAGGAGCCTGTCCCTCATGCGCCTACCTGAACCGCCGGCCGCCTCGATCGCCGCCGCCGCCCTCGCGACCGCCGTCGCGCTGGCCGGCTGCGCGACGTCGTCGATCGATCTGGCGCCGGAGGCGTCCGACCGCCCGTGGCAGCCGCAAACGTCGGCCGCGGGCGACATCGTGCCGGGCCCGCCGCGCGCGTCCGCGCCAGGCGCGCACGACTACACGCTGCCCGCGTCGCCGGCGCTCGCGTCGGTATCGCCGCCGGCCGCGCTCGATTCCGCGCATGCGTACACGCTGCCCGAGCTGATCGACCTCGCCGAATCGGCGAACCCGCTGACCCGTATCGCATGGAACGACGCGCGCAACGCGGCGCTCGCGGTCGGCCTTGCCAAGGCCGCCTACCTGCCGCGGCTGTCGGCAACGGCCATGGGCGCGTACCAGGCAAGCCACGGCTCGACGTCGACGATCCTCGGCGACTCGTCGAGCGACACCACCGTGCACGGCACGATCTCGGCGCTGTCGCTGCAATGGCTGCTGTTCGATTTCGGTGGCCGCGCGGCGCGCGTCGAAGCGGCCGAACAGGCATCGATCGCGTCGAACGTCGCATTCACGGCCGTGCACCAGCAGGTGATCCACGACGTGACGGTCGGGTACTACCGTTATGAAGCCGCACGCTCGCGCGCACTCAGCGCGCAGCAAGGCCTCGCGAACTCGGACGCGATCCTCGCGGCCTCCCGCGCGCGGCTCAAGCACGGCGTCGGCACGGTCGTCGAACTCGCTCAGGCGACCCAGAACCGCGCGCAGGCGAACCTCGCGCTCGTGCAGGCGAACGGCGCACAGAGCGACAGCTATCTCGCGCTCGTGTCCGCGCTCGGCATCTCGCCGCTGTCGAAGCCGACGATTGCCGCGCTGCCGAAGCGGCCGCTGCCGCCCGCGCTCGGTTCGTCGGTCGATTCAATCGTGTCGGACGCGATCGCGCGCCGCCCCGACCTGCAGGGCGCGTTTGCGCTCGAAAAGGCCAATCGCGCGAAGATCAAGGCCGCCGAGGCCGCCTTCATGCCGAAGGTGTTCCTGTCCGCGTCGACGTCGTATGCGAGCGGCGGCACGGCCATCTCCGCGCTGCCCGCGATCGGCGACCAGGCGCCGACCGTCAACCTGAACGGCAGCCGCTACGGTGGCGGCGTCTTCCTCGGCGTGACGATCCCGCTGTACGACGGCGGCCTGCGCTCGGCCGTGCTGATGCAGGCGCGCAACGATGCGGAAAGCGCCTCCGCGCGTCTCACGCGGACCAAGGAAGAAGCCGTCCGCCAGGTCGTCGCCGCGCAGAACGCGGTGCAGACGAGCCTCGCGTCGCACGACGCCGCGAAGGCGCTGGTCGATGCCGCGCAGACGAGCTACGATGCGGCGCTGACCGCGTACCGCAACGGTGTCGGGTCGGTGACCGATGCGACGATCGCGCAAAGCCAGCTGCTCGCGGCCCGCAACGCGGAGGTCGACAGCTACGCCGGCGCACTGTCGGCGGCCGCCGCGCTCGCACTCGCGACCGGGACGATCGGCTCGGCGCAATAGCGCAACCGCCGCAAGGCGGTTGACGCATGCGCGCGCCGCCTACTAGAATGCCGCCCATTCTTCCTTCAGGAACCATCGTGGACAGTTGCAGCACTCCGTTGCGTGCGCCGCTTGCCGCCTGAACGCCTGTCCGCCGCAGTTCTCCTGCCCCGGCTCGCGTTCCGCGAGCCCGCACGCCTACCGTTTCACACTGAATGACGCATTCGCGCGGTACAGTACCGCGCGATGACGGCTATCTTCGCGTCGCCTCCGGCATAACGCCGCGGCGACGCGAGCCGGCATGCGCTCCTTGCACGGCAGGACAACCATGACTTTCGATTTCGCACTCCGTCTTTTCACCGCGTTCGCCTGCGGCGTCGCCATCGGCCTCGAGCGCCAGATGCGCCAGCGCACAGCCGGCCTGCGCACGATCACGCTCGTCGCGAGCGGCGCGTGCCTGTTCGTCACGCTCGGCGTGCTGACCGGCAACGGCGTCGCGGGCGTCACGCAGATCGCCGCGTACGTCGTGTCGGGCGTCGGCTTTCTCGGCGGCGGCGTGATCATGCGCGACAAGGGCTCGATCCAGGGCATCAACACGGCCGCGACGCTGTGGTGCTCCGCCGCCGTCGGCGTGCTGTCCGGCTCCGGTCATTTCGCGCCCGCGCTCGCCGGCACGGGCGTCGTGCTGCTCACCAATACGGTGCTGCGCGGCGTCAGCCAGGCGATCAACGCGACACCGGTGTCGAATGCCGATCTCGTGCGCGAATACCAGATCACCGTGATCTGCCTGACCTCTGACGAGGTGCACATCCGCACGCTGCTGTCGAACTCGATGTACGCGAAGCCGCTGTCGTTCCAGAGCCTCACGAGCGAGGACGTGCCCGACCAGCCCGACCGGCTGAAGGTGACCGCGACGCTGAAGCTGCATCCGAAGGATCAGCAGAAGCTCGAGCAGATCGCGAGCCGGATGAGCATGGAGAAAAGCATTTCCAGCGTGAGCTGGACCGCGAAGGAAGCGGAGCCGTTGATGGAGTGAGCGGCGTGGCGGCGACCGTATTCGGCGCCGCCGCCATCGGCCGCGTCAGGGTGCTTCGATGAGCCCCGCCGAGATCGCCTTGACGACTGCCTGGACCTTGTTCGTCGCGCCCAGTTTCTCGAGGATGTTGTTGACGTGGAAGTTGACCGTCCGCTCCGAGATGCTGAGGATCTGGCCGATTTCGCACGCGGTCTTGCCCTCGGCCGTCCAGCACAGCACCTCGCGCTCGCGCGCGGTCAGCGTGACACCCGCCGCGGGCGACAGCTTCGGCACCATGAAGCGGCTCATCAGCGAATGCGACAGGTTCGCGAGCCAGTTCGTCTGCAGCGTCAGCATGTTGATCTCGGCCGGCGTCAGCGGGTCGGCATGGCGCGCGATGCTCAGTAGACCGAACGCACCGCGGGCCGCCCAGCTCGACTGCGCGACACCCACCGACAGCCCGAAGTCGCGCGCATCCTGCCACAGCGGGCACGGGTCGATCCGGTCGACGTCCGGCCAGACGATCATGTTGGTGCTGTGCACGCCGTCGCGAACCGTCGAATCGATATCGATGTAGTTCCGCGACTGGTAGTGCGCCATCCAGCCTTCCGGATAGGTATTGAAGATCGCGACCGCCGGCTTCGATACCGGCAGCGGCACGCGAATGCCGTAACAGCAGTATTCGAACCCCAGGCGTTTTGAATAGGCAGCCATCCGCTGGAAGAGTTGCTGCTCGTCTTCCGCGGCGCTGAATTGTTGATAGGCATCCTGCCAGCGCAGTTCCATTCGTTCTCCGACAACGTCACGCTGTCATACTTGTCAGGTTTCAGCACCCGTTTGGGGCTGCTACATTCCGCGCATGACTTCACCTTTGCTGCATCCGGTCTCCGGCCCGTCCGCGGACGGCTATGTGCGCCTGACAGAAGGCTCACTCGCCGTGCTTGCGCTCGACCATGTCGCAAGCGGCCTCGATGCATCGCTGCTTGCCGAACTGCGCGACAGCGCGATCGACGCGCGCCTCGCCGGTTATACCGAATGGCATCGCGCGGCCCGTGCCGGCGTCCCTTACGTGACGGTCGGCTGGGACTGGTACCTCGAACGCGCAACGGGCATGTTCGTCATTGCGGGCGGCGACGTCCGCAGCAACGTGATGGTCGTCGACGCGACGGCCACCGACATCGGCATGTTCCGCACGGCCGCCGCGCTCGCCGCGCGGCTCGCCCGCATCGACTGGCCCGCCGCCGTCGCGTCGGCCCTGCTCGATCGCAACGACGCCTATCATGCCGGTCCCACGCTCCAGTGACAACCGGTCGAGCATTCCTCGGATTAATTCAGCAACGCTGGCGCTCTTTATAAGCAAAAGCGGCCCGGTTTTCAATCCCGTCGATCAAGAAACCGTTACCACGTCCTAAATGGCGTTTTTACGCCGCCAACCTGTAAGAGTTACCAGTTACAGCCTCCTCGTGCTGCGCGATGTAATGCATGCATACAAAAGCACAGATCCGAGGACACCCATGCAGACCTTCGTTCATGAGGAAGGGCGGTTGCCACACGAACTTGCAGCGGATCTCGGGCGCTATCGGCGCCGCGTGTTCATCGAACAGCTCGGTTGGACGCTTCCGTCGGCGAACGAATGTTTCGAGCGCGACCAGTTCGATCGCGACGATACCGTCTACGTGTTCGCGCGAAACGCCGACGGCGACATGTGCGGATGTGCGCGCCTGCTGCCCACGACGCGCCCGTATCTGCTGGAGTCGCTGTTCTCCGAGCTGATCGCCGAGGACATGCCGCTGCCGAAATCGGCTGCGGTCTGGGAGCTGTCCAGGTTCGCGGCGACCGACGACGAAGGCGGGTCGGGCAATGCCGAGTGGGCCGTGCGCCCGATGCTCGCGGCCGTCGTCGAATGCGCGGCGCAGCTCGGCGCGCGGCAGTTGATCGGCGTGACGTTCGCGAGCATGGAGCGACTGTTCCGCCGGATCGGCATACACGCGCACCGGGCGGGCCCGCCGAAGCAGGTGGACGGGCGTCTGGTGGTCGCGTGCTGGATCGATATCGATTCGCAAACGTTTGCGGCACTAGGAATCGAGCCGGGGCAGGCTGCCCGGCAAGCCATCGCCGCCTGAGCCGGAACGCGCGTTTCCGGTCGGGCGGCATCGTAACGAAGGAGAACCAACGTGGACCAGTCTCAGGTCTTTCGCGCGATGATGCCCGGGTTGACGAGCGCCAACGGCGCCCGCATCGCGGTCGCCTATCCGTCGTTCCCCAGGCCGCTGCCGCTCGTGCGGCTCGACCGCCGCGGGCTCGTGTTTCGTGCCGCCGGCGCCGCGCCGCTCGTCTGCGGGCTGCCGCGTCCGGCGACGCTGCTGGTCGCGGACGAGCCGCTCTGCTCGCTGCGCCTCGTGATCCGCGACATCGCCCCGACCGGCGACGGCCGGCACGACCTGACGATGCAGCCCTCCGGCGCCGCCGGCGACGAATTGCTGTGGCATGCGCTGCGCGATCACGAGCCTTACCGGCGGATTCAGCACCCGCTCGCGCCTGTCGACACGCCCATCGCCCCCGACGGCGAACCGCACGCGGCGGCCGGCGAGACCGGGCCGCGCCCGTCGCGCAGCGCGGCCTTCCGCCTGCCGTGCCATAGCGATGCACTGTTCTTCGCGGACTGGCTCGAATATCACTTCGACGAGCTGCGTGCGCTGTCGCATCAGCACGGGCCGCAACTGCACCTCAATCAGCTCGAGCGACAGGTTGCCGACGACGAGGTCGGCGTGCGTTTCGTCTACGACATCGACGGACACACGACGCGGCACGCGCTGACCGACTGCGCGCGTGAAGCCTGTGCCTGGATCGAGACGGAGATGCGCGACAAGTACGCGCTGCCGGTCGCGCAGGAGCGGTTCAGCGCGTTTGCGGCGCACGCGCGGGCCGCCGGCCTGTGAGTGCGGCAACGGCCGCGTCGATGCGACGCGGCCGGTATCGCAGCGAGTTGCATGGTTACAACGGGGGGCTTGCCAACCTCCGGGTTTTCCCTTAAATTTACGTCTGTCTCCTCCATGTCTCCAAACATGGATTCAGCCCGCTCAAGCAGCGGGCTTTTTTATTGCCCGCGCGGATTGCGGGGCCATACCACCCTCCTCCTTCGCCGCCTGCCTGCTTGAGCATTCCGGTGCGCCACGATCACGATCGACCGGATTATCATCGGCGGGTCTGCCACGCTCCCCCGAGGCCATCTTGCACGCACACCTGCGCATTGCCCGCCCGGTCGGCAATCTCGCCAGAACCGAACGCATGTATCGCGACGCCCTCGACTTGTCGGTGCTCGCGCGCTTCGAAGATCACGATGGTTTTTCCGGCGTGATGCTCGGGCGCGAAGGTCTCGACTACCACTTCGAATTCACGCACTGTCCGGACCACCCGATCGCACCGTCCCCGACACCCGAGGACCTGATCGTCTTCTACCTGCCCGATCGCCCGGAATGGGAAGCCGCATGCGAGCGCGCGGCCGCACACGGCTTCATGCCGGTGACGTCGTTCAATCCGTACTGGGAGATATCAGGCCAGACTTTCGAGGATGCCGACGGCTACCGGATCGTGCTGCAGAACGGCACATGGCGCTGACAGACAGGCGCGCGTGAGTCGTCAAGTGCCGGCGTAGCCGCCGGGGCGCGCGACATACACGACGTGCCGCCGCAGCGCGTGCCCTTCCGGCAACGCGGGATGATCGAAATCGCGCGCGGGCTGGCGCTGCATGCCGAGCCGCTGCATCACGTGCTGTGATCGCAGGTTGGTGTCGGCCGTCCACGCGAAGATCTCGCCGAGCGCGACGCGGTCGAATCCGTCGGCCAATGCCGCGGCGGCCGCCTCGGCGATGTAGCCGTGCCCCCACGCGTGGTGCGCCTGCCGCCACATGATCTCGACGCATGGCGCCATTGGATGCGTTGCGCGCGCTTCGTGCGAAAGCCCGCAAATGCCGACGAGCATCGTGTCGGTGCGGCGCTCGACCGCCCACGGACCGAACCCGCGTGCATCGAAATGCGCTTCGAAGCGCGCGATGACGTCGCCCGCCTCATCGACGGACATCGGGCCGCGCGCGAGCCACGCGGTGACGTCCGGATGCGCATGCATCGTCGAAAGCGCACCCGCGTCCGACGGTCGCCAGCGACGCAGTGTCAAACGTTCGGTTTCGATCTTCGTTGGCGTGGTCATGGATGATCTCGACGACGCAACGCGGGCAACGTCACGAACCCGGCTGCCGAACGGATGAAGGGGAAATGCGCGATCGCCGCCTCGGAAGGCGGCGATCGGACGAACAAGTAGCGAAAAACGGGCGCCAGGGCGCCCGCTGCGGTTACTCGTTTTCCTCGAAGTAATAAAACTCTCCGTCACATATAGCCAATACAAGAAAGCTACGCCAAAACTTACGCTCGAACAGTCAAACTGCGCACCAACTATCGACGTTCGGTGTAATTCCCGTGGCAGAATCGGAAAGCCGGCCTGCTACCGCACATGAAGCGTGATGATAGCCGGTTGGGCGTGATGCGAAGCAAACACAATTTTACGGGGTGGGAAATGGCTTGGGTTGAGCCCGAATTTTCACGCGAGCGAGTCAATGCTGCAGGCCGTCAACTCGTCACGGGTATTGCGATTCGCGAAGATGGCGAAGCTCTCGATTTTGTGAACGTCAACGAATACCTTGATGCGGCAATGATCATGTCCAACTGGCGCGCCTCTCACCAGTTTCCCCTCAACACATTCAAGATAAACTTGCGAGATCGGGCCATTAAAATTGACGATGCGGCATTCGTCGCGCAGCGCCTCAAGCGGGCAACATCGATCATTGATAAATTGGTACGATTTCCTCGAATGCGACTTTCCCAAATGCAAGACATCGGTGGATGCAGAGCCGTACTGTCATCATTAGAGCAAGTCAATCAACTACGCGAATCCATAAAAGGAAGCCGGATTAAGCATCGACTAGTAAATGAAAAAGACTACATAATTACACCCAAAGAAGACGGGTATCGTGGCATTCATTTGATTTATCGCTATGTCAGCGACAAGAAGGAGACATATAACAATCACTCGATTGAAATTCAGATCCGAACGAAGCGCCAGCACGCATGGGCGACTGCCGTAGAGACCGTGGGCTCCTTGACCAATCAAAAGCTTAAAGCAGATCAAGGCGATCAAGCATGGCTTGAATACTTTTCCTTAATTTCTGCCGCATTTGCGCATCGCGAGGGTGTTCCGGGCGATGGAGATTTCGACGCGATTCGCGCAAGACTCAAAACTTTCGAAATTGAGTTGCATGTTGTAGAACGCCTAACCGCCTTTCAAGCAATGATGAAAGAAGTAATTGCCGATCCCGATCGACGAAAATCCGCTTACTTCTTAATGAAACTCGATCTCGCCAACAAAGAAGTTCTCGTTGTCTCATATTCGCAAGATCAATTCGCAGCAGCGACAGCCGATTATAAAAAATAGAAGAAGAAAATAAAATGGGAGTTGATGCCGTCTTGGTAATGGCAGATTCCGTTCATGCATTGAGAATTGCGTATCCGAACTATTTCGGCGATACCACGCTTTTCATCGCAGAATTAAAAGAGATACTTGAGTTGTAACCGTAGAAGGGGAGCCGTCCTATCGAGTGTTGCTCCCTGTCAGGGGGACCAGCGACACCCCATATCAGCCTTATGCGACAAGGTTCTCCGCTGAATTTGACGTAGTTTTGGCGTAACGCCGAATTACTTCGCATCCTCGTACATCTCGCCGGCCGGATATAGCTGCAACACTGCGCGTGCGGCCTCGACGCTCGGCGTCGTCAGGCACTCTTCCCAATCCTCGGGGCGCAGGATCACGACAGACCGTTTCTCGTCGGCTGGCTTGTGCATCCGCGAGACGATCGGTTGATGGGACTCGAGCCCACGAAGTCAGCAACCACAATCCCAACACATTCTCCATATATTTCAATCGCTTACTATGAAACACTGGAATATGCTTCATCATAAAATCGTTACCTCGTAAGGCGCTGGCCCATCATCTTCCAAAAAATACCCCTAATCCTTCCGATCCAAAGGTTTCTTTATTCCGACGATTACCGTCAGCTCGCCCTGCGGGATCTTGTCTGACTTTTCGCCCACCCCGCCTATACTCAATTTTTCTCGATATAGAATATCGAGCAAAGCATCTGCTGGACCTCGAATTCCCATATTCGCAACGTCATTTGCATTTATCGCAACAACAACTCCAAATGGCGGCCTTTCCTGAAACAGAGCTTGACTTACATCAACACTCCAACCCGCCATTTTAAAAATATCAGAAATCTGAGAAACATAATTATCCGACTCAGCATCACCCATTGTGTATTTAACAGCAACCCTCGTGCCAGGATATTTCTTCAGAACATTAATCATCCGATCCCTTTTGCCTGGATCGATCTCACGCCAAGACAGTTGCTCCTTAAGGCGCAAATTTACCTCCTCCAATTTTTTGGTCTGATTATTTAACGACGCAATCTTCTCGTTAGCTTCCGCAACCGTCTTATTCGCATCGGCCGCTTGTTTATTTGCCGTACTTGCACGCTCGTTGGCCAGCGCGACTTTAACCTCCTCTTGGGCTTTATATTCAGAAAACTCCCTATCTTTTTTATCAGATATTCTATTTCCGAGTTTATATTGCGCAATACCGGCAACGATGCTTATTGCGGTCGCCGCGGCAGCAAAAATAACCGCAATAAAATAAACGATTGAAACAATACGATACCACCCCTCATCCCCGAGCCCCTGCATCTCCCCTCCCAAGAAAAATCTCTAAGGTAAATTCAATTTTTAACACTTAGTCAGAACCGCTTACGTCAAGGGACATACGACTATTTGCCACTAATGCTCGGCTCGGCCTCCATTTCGTCGGCCGGATAGAGCTGCAGCATCGCGCGTGCGGCCTCGACGTTCGACGTCGTCAACCACTCTTCCCAGTCGTCGGGATGCAGGATAGCGATTGCTCGCTTCTCATCACCCGGTTTATGCATCCGCGAAAAGATCGGGTGCCCCTCGCCGTTCACCGTGATCATCGACATCATGTGATGGGCCGCGCCGTCAGGGCCCTGAAGCGTTCGCCAGATGCCAGCAATGCACATCGCTCGCCAATCGGCCAGACCGATCCGATGCCACACGTTCTTCCCAGTCTCGTAGCACGGCTCATAGATCCAGTCCGCCGGAATGAGGCAGCGTCGCCCAGCTCGCCACGCCGGCCCGTATAACGGCGACTTCCCGAGGTTGTCATCACGCACATTCATCGTGCTGCGCATGATCGGCGGCTTCCAGCCCTGCTCCTTGGCTTTCTCGATATTCACTTTCTGCAGCGCACGCGGCCAGAAGCCGAAGCCGGCCACCAATGGTCTGAGCTTTCCGTCGAAGTTTGCGACGATCGGCGCGAAATAGTCCTGGTAGACCTCGGGCTTCCACGGGAAGTCCCGGTAGAGGTCACTGAACGGCTCGATTCGCAGTTCGCGGATCTCGTATTCCTCATGCGGCGCGCGGTAGTTGGTGCACATCGGTCGTCCCCAATTTTCGCTCTTGACGGGATCATCTTACCGCGCGTTACACTGTGTTTTTATACAGTGGTGGCAGCGTGATCAAGCCGCAGTGGGCATACATCTGGGAGTACGGGTTCCAGGGCGAAAAGAATCGCCTGCGGACCCCTATTGAGCTCACGAAACCGGAATTTGAATTTTGGATCGATCAGGACGCAAGGTCGACGTTCCTAGGCTCGTGCGAGCCGATCGAGGCAACCAGGGTCGATCGTAACCGTGTGCCGCTCATAGATCCGCGCTTCAAGATGAAGCCGAAGATGCCGGAGTTCGATGCCCCGTCGGATGCAGAGCTTCGCGCCCTATGGCGCGAGTTCACCGACCTGCAGGTTCGCTGGCTCATCCTCGAGATCTTGGCGCTTCGGAAATCGCTCGACAGAATCCAGGAATGGTTCGACGACGTCGACAAGAACATCCCCGATCGCGGGCAACTCAGTGGCGGTAATGGAAAATTTCAGGAACTGCGCCACCTTCTCCGGAAGGAAAAGGGGCGCGCAGGGATGTTGTGACGCGACAATTGTATTTTGATGCTCGCCCGGCGGCGTCCTCTGGGGATAATAATTGAACTTGTAACCGTTTATTTTTTGTACTTAAAAATCTCGGCAACCACATTAGCCACATCATCGATCATCGAAGACAGAGTAGCGGTAATCAAGCACAATTTATTCCCACTTCCAAACGCAAAGCAAACATCAATGTTGATTGGCAAAATTCGGCAAGACAACCTTTCGGCGGCACAATCACTTTTCTTATCTTTTGGGCGCTTCCGAGAAGGCACTTTCCACAAAACATCCTTATTATTCCTTCCAAACGACATGCCGTGTATTCCACCTGGAAAATCATGCACGTAAGGGATTATATCAGAGGAATGTAGTTTCGTGAAATCGCCAACTGGGAGCGGAAATTTGTGTTTATCCTGAATATCCATTTCATGCAGCAACGCAAGCGCCCCACCCCCTCCGCTTCCAGAGAACACATTCAGAGATTTCACATAATCATAAAATCCATTAGAAACACAATCCGCAAAACGTGTCTGGAGTTCTTTAGGCCATCGACTCTCATCTTTGGCATAGGGAAATTGAATTCTCTTGTGCTCCCTTTCCGGAACATGCGGCGAAACTACATCCCAAAATGCGTGATCTAGCGCCGAGCGAAGATTATGAACAATATCACCAGTCACCGCAGAAACACGATCAGCCGCCTCTTCATTTTTCTTGGCGCGAGTCCAACGCTCCCCTTTTGCATAGTCTGTCTCGACCACATACTCGAAAACCCGCTCCTTGCCCAGAAGATTATCAAGCTCCCTAAATAAAGCCTGTGCCCTTTCAATTTTCATTGACTCACCGACCATCGCCAGCCCCTTAGTCGCATGGTTTAAAAGAGGTAATAATTTAACTGGTACTTTGCGATTCCGCCATCAATGACTGTGCTCTTGCAGAGCGCGAACATCCCGATTAGCGCCCTACAGAGACATCACATTCGAGAAGCCCCTATTTCTTCGCCGGCTCGATACCCCAACACTGCGCCGAACGACCATCCTCGGGGATAGCCTCCGGGTTGTATTTGCACTTGTTGATCGTGTCGAGAGCGACCTTGTACCGATCGACCAGCGGATCGGCGATGCTGGCCAAGTGCGCGTCCTGCGTAGTCTGATCCGGCGTGCTGCAATCGACACCCATATGGGAGGCGTCGGAACTGAAAATGCCACCAATGGGCGACACCAATCCATCGGAGCCAGCGCCGTCGATCACCTCGTACAGAACTTGCGACGTAGGCTTGTACGAGTTCACGACGACATAGCCGTTTTCATCAACGGTCCGGACCTCCTTCGCCTTTGCGCACGAGACAATCGGCCGGGCCGCAAAAATCACCCGCCCCTTGAGCATTTCGCGCCCGCCGTATACCCGAAGATCACGCTTGAACTGGTCGACCGCGGCGCGTCGCTGTGTCGAATCGATGTACCCGGACATATCGTCCAGCTCGAAATAAACCAGCGCCCACTCGCTGATATTGGTTTTCGAATTCAAGATTTCGGCAGTGGTCGGCCCGACGCCACCATTCTCGCTCATGACGATGTCGTGCAGCTTCGAACCGTTGACGACCGCGGGATAGACGGCAATGTCGGCGCCCCGCGCCTTGAATGCGTCCTGCAGCGCAGTTATCGTCGGCTGCACGTCGCCGGCAGACGCGCCAGGCGCCGGCGCTGCGCTGGCGACATCAGTGGCAGCGGCCATTACGCGGGCGCGCTGCGTCGCGACCAGCGGCGCCCCCGAATATGCAAGCCGGATTGCCGGACCGGCCGCCGCCGGCGTAGATGACTCATCACCACCACCACAGGCCGAAAGCGCAAGCCCCGCCAATACTGCAGCAACCAAAGTTTTATTCATTGTGGTTCTCAGGTCGGAATTTGTTATATCCCCGGATCGCAGATTTTACATATTGATTACGACTTCGGGAAACAGAAAGCCCGCGGCAAGCGCGGGCCACGGTTAGAACAGCCCGGCCGGCTGCGCGGCGTCGTCCCAGCTGAAAATGATCAACTCGCTACGGTCGACCGCCTTTGCCCTGCCACCTACGACGTATTGGATAGGAACCGTCTCGATGTGGAATCCATCGAATACTCGCCGGATCTCGGGGTGATCGTTGAGGCTGACGATGGCCCTGCCCTTGAGCGTGCGAAGACGCTCCGCCATCTTTTCGTACTCGACGAACGGGAACGGCACGCCGTAGCCCTCCGTTTCGAAATACGGCGGATCGAGATAGAACAACGTGTGCGGCCGGTCATAGCGATCAATGCACGCCAACCAGTCCAGCCGCTCAACATAAGCGCTGGCCAGTCGCAGGTGCGCGGCGGATAGCTCTTCCTCGATACGAAGCAGATTTAGCTTCGGCGGCGCCTCGGTGGCGGTGCCAAAGGTCTGCCCGTCAACCTTGCCGCCGAAGCACGTTTTCTGCAGGTAGTAGAACCGGGCTGCACGCTGAATGTCGGTGAGCGTTTCGGGCGCGGTCTGCTTCATCCATTCGAACACCTGCCGACTCGTCAGCGCCCATTTGAACTGCCGCACGAATTCCTCGAGGTGATGCTGCACGACGCGATACAGGTTGATCAGCTCGCCGTTGACGTCGTTGATCACTTCGACCCTTGCCGGTGGCCGCATGAAATAGAGCGCAGCACCGCCCGCGAACACTTCGACGTAGCACTCATGCGCTGGAAAGCGCGGGATCAGATGGTCTGCAAGGCGGCGCTTGCCGCCGATCCACGGAATAATCGGATTTGCCATTGTGAAAGCCGTTTTTAAACTTGATGTAGAATTCGGCCCGCCTACGTAGGTATGCAGGGCCTTGGCTGATTCACTGGCTCAGACAGTGGAAAAGCGGCCGAGGGACGTGTTACCGCACGTCCCTCGGCCGCCCTGTTTCTAGCGTGGCACCGCGTCCGTCAACGCGTCGTAATCGCTTTCGCACTGCCGGCCGGCAATGACCCGCTCGTCAGCGACTCGCGCGAACTCTCCCGCAGCCTTGTCAGTCCGGCCGAACATGTCGGCGAGCAGATCGAGGGCGCCGCCGGCTGCCGCGCCTCCGGCCGAAGCTGCGGAATCGCGGGCACGGTCGACAAGCTCGGCGACTTGCCGGCGCAAGCCGTCAGCAGCAAAAGCAGCGGCGGCAGCATCAGCGCGCGCCAGGTCACGTTTTTTCGAAGCATCTTCAGCATTCCCCTGTTGTTGGCGCGCGATACGGTCGCTTTCGTCGCGCTCAACGACGAGCTCGCGAATTCGCTGCCCCTGCGTTTCCACTGTGTGCGACTGGTCGGCGTCGCGATGGCCCTTGAAATACCCGGCTGCGGAGCCAATGACCACCGACGCCACGATCGCAAACCAAATGCGCGGGTCGAACCAGGTCATAACCCCTCCGAATAAGTCGTGCTCGTCGCGCCAAACGATGCCGTCAGCACCTGACGACGCGGTTTCGTGCCGATCGGCGCGAGGCCGATATGCACCCACGTACCCTCCTGGATCAGTTGGTCGAACTCAATCGACGACGCACTGATCGCCCGGCAGATATCGAGCGGCGCGCCAAACTTCGAGCAGACAAAGTCGGCCGCCAGACCCGAAAGGTGCGCGCTGCTCGGAACACCGCCGACCGCGCGGTTGAGCGCCGCCGCCCGGTACCCTGACGTGATGATCACGGGCCGCCCGCCGAGCACGTCGCGCACACGCTCGAGCGCCTCGGCCATCCGGCGCAGGTTCGCAGTGACTGCGGCCGACGGCGTGTTATCGATGCCTCGCCGGCGCGCCGTATCGCTCGCGGTCAATTCCTCGAGCGTGAAATGTGCTGTGAGACTCGTCATATTCACTTCCCCCCAAACATTCGTTTTGCATTTCGTCGCAGAAGCACCTCGAGGTACTGCGACCCGACGATACCCAGCGCACTTCCGAGGCCGAGCAACGCGATCGGCGGTAGATCCGGGATCTGCAGCAGTGCCAAGCCCGCGACCATCGACGTCGCCGAACCGAGCACCGCACGCCCCGCTACAAGCCGGAACGTCAGTTGTTCACTACTCACCAACACTTTCGCAATGCCAATCAGTCCGCCCATGAGGATCAACTCCAGAATCGTCTTCTCGTGCTCTTGCATTACCGCTCCCCGTTTCCTGCCCCGTAAAAAGAAAGGCCGCCAATTTGGCGGCCCATCACACAATCCCTGTCGCATCGAGCACCATGAACATGTGGTGCCACTGCTCTTTAAACCCCGTAAAGTTCGGCTTCTTCCCCCCTCCCCACAGCGTCGTTCCCCATGCGATCGTGTCGCCGGTCACTCGAATTGAAGTCATCTCCAAGCCCGCAGGGTCATAGCTCCAACCAACGTGCACCGGTGCAATAGCAGAAACCAAGACGGGCCTGCTGTATGACCGCGACTGCCACGGCGGCCACGGAGCCCCGATTGTCACAAACCCCGTATCGGGCACGTAGTGATCAACAATCACATCGAGCACCCGAAGGAACGGCACCGACGTGTCAGCGATGAGTTTCGTATCTGGTGCAAACACCTGGAACCCGAATCCGCTGTTCACAGGAGGCGTGCGATCGAACAGAAAGAAATACACCGTACACGGGCGCTCCGTGACGAATCGAATCGTGTACACGCTACCGTCAACGCTCACGTTCCAAACCGTAATTCCGACCCCATCAGACGCGTACACGCCGTACATCGGCCCCGCTGTCGCATTGAACGAAAAAGCAATGCTAGGAAGCGTCGCCCCGAATGGCTTGCCGGCATCATTGATCGCGAGCGGCACTGACGTGTCTACCGCCTGCCCTGACATCGTCCGCACCAGCTGATAGTTAGGCGTCCGACCATCAATCTGATAAAGACCGCTATCCGTAAATGCCTGAAATCCAGCGTCCATCAGTACACCCCAAAAACGAGCCAACCCGGCACCGGCGAGTACGCATTCGACCCGCTGGAATTCCCGCTGTAATACCAACTGATTCCACTCGCGTTGATAGAGACGATCGGTGTGGGCTCCGCACCGGCAACCCGACGGAATATCCATTGCGGCATAAAGGCCCAGAACGGCGCCCCTCCGGAAAGATCCGCCGCGCTGGAACCTGCGCCGCCCCCTGTGTATGCAATCCCGACGATCCGACCGGCACGTGACGTGCCGTCGAGAATCAAACGGCTGGCCGCATCCCAAACCCAAAACCCGGCATCCATTACGTCCACACCCCCCATCGAACACGAAGAACACCGTTCGCGTCGTACACACGCCCACCGTTGCTATCAATGACCGTCCGATTTCCCCTACCGTCGGTCGAATTGATCTCGAACCATCCACTCTTGTCGAGCCGCCATCCCTGTCGACCCGCGACGTAGTTATCGGACTGGATATAGCTGCCGATCATCGCGTTCGTGATCCAACCTGAACCAATGAGCGCCTGGCGGAGAAACACCTGACCGCCCTGCACCACAAACGGCACGATCGACGCCCCACCGTTGTTCGGATCGACCACTGCGAACCGACTCGCCGCCACCAACACCTGCGACTCGACCACACCGCTGCTGTTGTCGATCCCAATGCCGATCCCGGCGATATACGTGCGCCCGTCCGACGTGATCTGCGTCTTGATCTGGTACGAAGCCGACACACGCCCGTTCAGGTCCGCATACGACTTCGCGACCGTTTCAACGGCGGCGGAATTCTCGTTGACCTGCGCACGCACGGTCGTGATCTGCTCGGCCTGCGCGCTATCGGCATCCGCTCGTGCCTTTGATTCCGTGCGAACGTCCGCCGCCAACATCGCCTGCGCCGATTGCATGCGCGCAGAAACGGAATCGAATCGCCGCGCCTGTGCCATGTCGGCTTCCGCTCGCGCAGACTGCTCGGAGTAGACGCCGGCCATAACCAGCGTCGATCCGGCCGCCTGCCCGCTGTCGCCGGCCATCGGGACATTTAGCTGTGCCGACACCGAATCGATCCGGCTGGCCAGCGCCGAATCGCCATCGGCTCGCGCACTCTGCTCCGCGGCAATCGCAGCTTTATTCGCTTTCGCCGTTGCGGTCGTCGCATCGATGCGCGTCGACAATGCACCGTCGGCATCGGCACGGGCCTGCTGCTCGCCAGTGATCGCCGCCTTGTTCGCGCCAACGTCCGCCATCACAGCGTCGACGCGCTTACCGAGCGCCGTGTCGGCGGTCGCCCGCGCCGTCACCTCGGACGAGATGGCCGCAGCGTTGTCGTTCGCCTTGCTGACGACGGTATCGATCCGCGCCGACAGCGCGCCGTCAGCATCGGCCCGCGCGGTTGCCTCTTGCTTGATGGCTGCCGCCGCGTCGCCGACGCTGGCCGTCACGGTATCAATGCGCTGCCCGAGCGATTCGTCGGCAGTCTGCCGGGCCTGCTGCTCGGCCGTCACTGCCGCACCTCGCTGGCGCGCTTCATCGGCTACGGCATCGGCGCGATCGCGGACCTCCTTCGCAATCGCGACCGCGCGATCGTGTATCTCCTTTTCGATTGCGCTCGCGTTATCCGACACACCTTGTTGCAGCCCCGGAATCGCGTCGATCGGCTTCCGCAGATCCTCGCCCAGCGCCGAGTGCGAAATCCGGCCCGCGAAATACTTCTCGTATTCCCCTTCGTCGGTCGTCGGTTGCCCCTGCACTCCCGGGCCGGCCGCCGGATACCACGACCCGACGTTTCCTGACGTGTCGACAAGCCGAGCCCAGAAATAGAACACCTGGCCGACCGCGAGCCCTTGCAAGGACGTCGACGCCTGCGGATACGCGTAGTCCGACAGCTTGATCGCGTCGTCGCGGCTCGGCGTGCGGCTGTACCAGACCTCCGTGCGCTGCGTATCGCCAGCAGTGCCGTCACCCGGGAACGCCCAATCCAGAGTGATCCCGAATACGATGCCGGCAGCCTTGAGCGACGCGACGGCCGGCGGCGGCGTCGTCTTCCCCTTCAGCTGGGTTTCCGCGCTGATGGCCGGCAGCGACGTAACGCCCATCACGTTTTGCGCACGCACGCGCGCCACGTACCGCCCCTGATAGATCCCGGCGACCTCGACCTGCAGGCCGCCCGTGCGCGGGACGCTGACCCACTCTCCGTTGTCCTTCCGCCATTCTGGCAAGTAGGACACGGCGTTATCCTCAGCGTCCCACGCGATCACCATCGTCGTTTTCGAAATGCCCTGATCGACAGCCGAGTACGTCGTCATGCGCACGTTGGTCGGCGGCGCCTGCACCGATGGCGGTACGACCGTCACCGGCCGCTGCTGAATCTGTGCGCCGTCGTCGATCGCCGCGTACTTCCCTAGCTCGTGCATCGTCGCCGTGATCGTGTACTCGATGCGCCCCTCGTCGTCGCCTTCCTGCACGCTCACAACACGATAGAGCTGCGCCGCAACATCAGTGCTTTCCAGCATCCAAACCGCGCCGGACACGGGGTCCGCATCGAATCGACCGGCCAGCGTGATCACGTCGCCGTCGACAGACTTCACCGTACGGTATTGCGCAATCCCCGACGGCAGAATCGCCGTGAACCGGTCACCCGGCGCCACGGTCGGCGCCTTGTCGAGCGTAACGACGGCGCCCGCCACCGCGCGAATGCGGCCGCCGATGCGTCGACCAGCCTTCCGCGGATCGGCAATCGCGACCACCTGCCCCGGGCCGACCAGCACGCCATCCATCCCGACCTTGAACGACACCGTGCCCGACTCGTAGCGCGATGTCAGGAGAAGCCACCGACCGAGCCGATGCGCTTGCGCCTGCGACGTACAGCCGAACGCCGTCACCTGCGTCTTGACGACGCCGTACCGTGCGATGCCGTCGTCATCCGGCACGTACTCGACCGCCTGTTTGTACTGGTTCGACGGATCGTTGTAGCTGACAAGTGCTACCGTGTATCGCGTCTTGCGCTCGCTGCCGACATACCGGAACGCCCCGTCGATCACGTTCGCGGCCGTGTAGACGTAGACAGGATCGGACGGCATGTCCGCAGAAGCGACCACCGCGCCCGGACCCCAGTACGAAATGCCGCGGAACACGCTGGCGATGTCCTGCAGCACTTTGAATGCGTCGGCCGCCGACTGGATCACGCAGTTGCACGTGAAGCGCGGCTCGACGCCTCCCTTGCCGTCCGACACCATGACGTCGCAATAGCGCGCGATCTCGTACAGCCCCCACTTGTCGATCATCGACGCGTCGACCGTCTTACCGAGCCCGTAGCGATCGTTCAACAGCAGGTCGTAGAAAATCCACGCCGGGTTGTTCGTCCACGCGGGCTTGAACGTCCCGTCCCATGCCCCCGAATACGTACGCGTTTCTGGATCGTAGTTCGACGGCACCCGAATGATGAGGCCCCGCACGTGATACGACCGCACCGGCACCTGAGAAAATGACCGTGCGTCGAACGTCATGCCGACAAGCGCCGTCATCGGATAGCGGAGCTTGCGATCGATCACCTCCGTGATCGCCTCGATATTCACCGCATCAGCGATCAGCGAACTGTGCGCGTTCGGCGTGATGCGCCGCACACGGACCAACCAGCCGGTTATGGCGCGCGGCAACTCGATCCGGTGCGAGCGCTCATAAAGCGACGTCGTTTTGCCATCGAATGCCGTCGACAACACCTGTGCGTATGACCCACCATCGACCGACAGATCGATCGCATATTCCACGCGGTAGCCGAACACACCGGTCGCCGGATCACTCTTTTGCAGCGCCGGCACGCCGAAGCGAATACGAACTGCCGACAGCTGCGTGTTTTGCACCTGCCGCACCCACGGCGCATCAGACGTCAGCGGCACACCGACAGCCGATTCGCGCTCGACCACAGGAAAGCCCGGCATGAAATCCTGGTCGAGCGTGCCCGTGCGAACGTCGACGCTGTAATTCTGGAAGTTGACCGACCCGTCGGAATTCTGAATAGGTGTGCCGTCGAGAAACCCCGACTGCATGCCCTTCACCAGGCCGACAATCGGACCTTCCGAAATGATGTCGAGCACCTTCGCGCGCGCGATCGAGTGCAGGCTGTCCGGCGATTCACCACCCCCACCGCCACCACCGCCACCGCCCTTCGCGCCGTTGATCCGCTTCGGCCCTGATTCCGCATAGACCTTTTTCACACCTGATCCTCTGTGTAGATGCCCGAGCTGACGACCTTCGATCCGACGATCATCTCGCCATACACGAGCGGCACGGGCTCACCCTGAGCGGCGCTGTTCACCGGCCCGTTGAAGTAGTACGACGTACCGTTGTCCGCCACGCCAGCGAGCCCGGCCTGCTGCGGACTCAGCATCTGCGTGATACCGCCGAGCGCCATTGAGACGCCCAAGCCGATCAACGTCGGTTGACTGAACACGAAGCCGGCCACCGCCAAAGCTGCGCCGAGAATCGTCTGGAACAGCCCCCCGCTCTTACTGCCGATGATCACGGGCGCAATTCGGATTGCGTCATTGCCGACCGGCGCGCCGAGATCGTCCTCGGTCAGATTTCGTCGGCCGTTGAACACGGCGAACGTCAGCCCGTTGTCACGCGCGTCGAGCAGGAATTTTCGAAAGCCTGGAATCAGCGCCGACAGCGCGCGCACCGCCTCCGCGGTCGACGAGACGGCCAGCCGATGCACCCGGCCGAATCGCGCGCCCGCGATCCCGTAAAGCCTCACCTCGCGAAGCCTTTCCATCACTTCGCACCCCCTACGTGACGCAGCACAGTCGTGCAGCTGTCCCGCCACATCGAGCCCCACACGGCGCGACATGACAGGCGTCCGTACATGTGATGCGCGAACATGCCATCGCCGAGGTACACACCCGAATGGTTCGGCACGCCGTTTTTGCTCCGGACCTGCATCAGCAGCACGTCGCCAGGCTCGAGCTGCGCATCGCGCCCGACGTCCAGAAATCCGGCGTCCTGGTAGTGCGCGACGTACAGATTCGAATACCCGTCATCCCACCACTCGTCCTTGCGCTCGAAATCGGGCAGCGCGAGACCGCGCTCGGCGAGATACCAATCACGCACCAGCGAATAGCAATCCAGCACGCCATGCAGGTATTCCCGGCCGTAGAGCGGCGCAATGTACCCACTCGGCCCGAACTCGCACCAGTTGTCGACGCCGATCGATCCGTCGGCCTGCACGCCGAGCGAGACAATCACCCACAGGGAAATGCCGGCACGCTCGCATACGGTGCGATCGCCCATGCTCGGCTGCGCCGTGCCATTCGGATGCGAGTGCACGAACGCGAGGATTTCCCCCATGTCCTCCGCATCTGCGTAGTCCTCCGCCGCGAGCGCGAATTGCTCGGTCGGCGCTGCGGCTATGTTTCGGCCAGGCACATACACGTCGCCGGACGCTGTCTCGACGATGAGCCCGCAGCACTCGCGCGGATACTCGGCGAGCGCGTGCTCCGCGATCGCTTGCTTGATTCGTTCGTCCATAAAAAAACCCGCCGATTGGCGGGTCCGTTAAGGGAGGTTGGTCGACGGCCTATGCGAGCGTGTCGCACAAAAAGCCACCGTGCGGCAACGGGTTGTTCACGCCGAATCGGCATTCGCATCCGCTGATTTTCTGGCTACAGCGATCGAGCGCCGGATCGCTTACCGGCCTATCGTTCTTGTCGAAATACACCATGCCGGTATATCCGCATAAGGGCCCGCGATATTCAGACTGGCAAGTACCGACGATCTGCCGCGCCGGCACCTGCTGGCCGCCGAAGTCGAGCGGCGACGACAGTGTGAATTCGACCTGCACGCCTGGCTGCTCGTCGCTCTTTTGCTCGATCCGCCATTGTTCAGGTGGCCATTGCTCATTCGGGTCCGCGGTCGGGTTGCCGTCCGGGAAATTCACCGCGTCGAGATATTTAGCCAGCGTGCGCCGGCGGAATACCTTCGCGCCGACAAGATCACCGAGCGCAACGCACAGCGCCGTGATCGTGCCGTTGATGTCGCCCACCGTCAGCGTCGGCGCCGGCTGCCGAGCGTCCGATGTCCGCTCGAACCCGGCCGCTCGGATCGGCCATGGCTTGTATTCCCGCCCCTGCCATACGATCGACGTCGACTGCAGATGACCGTGAAAGCGCAACACGTCACCGCCGATCAGCGTGCAATCGACCTCGAACGGCTCGATCCGTTGACCTGGTTCCAGCTGCTGAATATCAGATGTGATCCCCATGCTCGCGTTACCCCTCCATCGCCGCCACGCGCGCCTCGAGCTCGATAAACGCCTGAATCAGCGGACCGACAAGCGCAGAATAGTTGACCGCCAGCATGGGCCGGCCACCCTCCTTTACTGTCACACCCGATTCATCGATTCGAATGCCCGTTTCAGTGACAGCCTCCGGAAACACCTTCGCAACCTCCTGAGCGATAACCCCCAACTGGCGCGCGGGATTCTCGTCGGACTTCATCACGTACGTGACGCCGCGCAGCCGTTTGATTTTCTCGGTCGCGTTCTCGATCGTCTCAATCTCGGCCTTGATCGCCTCATCCGAATTGACGTTGAAAGCCTTCGCGGCGACCTGAGCAAATGTGGACGTGTTGTACGACAGGACATCGAGGGTTTCACTCGCTGCCGCGCAGCGGATGTTGATCGCAGCGTTGGCGCTACCGATCCCAATCGAACCGTTGCCTGGATAGCCAGCAACAACCAGCGAGGCAGTCGTCCAATGTCCGGTTTGCTCACTCGCATTGATCGTGACTTGCTTCCCGTAATACGTCGGCGACAAGAAGCGCTTGACACCCGATACGCCCTGCTCGGAATCCAGCGTCATCGGATTCTTGAGATTCCCGCTATCCCACGGCACGACGGCAGCTTCAGCAAACCATGTCGGTCGTGCAGGCAGCCGAAGCACACCCGTCGGATCGAACACGGCCCACTGCTCTTTGCCCGGCGGCCCGGTTTGGATCACAACGTTGTATTCGCCCCCGTTGTTGTAGATCCGAACAACACCATCCTTTAGCCCCTGACTAAACGAAATGACGGGCGTGGAAATCCCGCCACCCACCACCGCGCTACCGTCAACCGTCAACCCAGTGGAACGCATGCGGCCGTCAGCCTTCACATCACCACCGACCGTGAGCCCCATGCCAACCGTGAGGAAACCGCCGACAGTTTCATCCCACAGCAAGCGACCACGACGGACGATGTGCCAATACGTCCCGCCGTCCGATGCCCATTCCGCCCAATCGCCGGTATTCAAGACGTTGACCGGCGTACCGTCACCCGGCTGCAAACCAATCGAGAACGCCGGGCCGAGGTTGAAGAAATGGAGGCTCGCGTTCTGCTCCACAGATGACGCAAGAGGGAACGCGACCGTCTTTCCGGGAGCCTTCATAACCACGCTGAAACGCGTGCCGACCTGGCTTGATTCGAGCTTGGCATCGTCGCTGAGAATGGTGTACTCGAGCGGCAAATGCGATTTCAGCACGTCGACGTTCGCGTTGAACCGCAAATTCGCGGTCCGCTGATCGTCCCCACCGGACCCGCTCGGCGCCACGCCGAGGTTTGCTTTCTGAAGTTTTGACATGCTTTCCTCTACGGCGCGAACGTCGGTTCAAACTGCGCCGTGATCGTGTACACGTTGCCGTTCTTCACGGGCTCGGTGTACTTCTCACATACGAATCTCGCCTGCGGCCGAAGCGGCGGCGTCCAGAAAAATGACACCGCGCCGGCATGCGCATCGAGGAATGCGAGGATTGCCGATATCTTGTCGGCCTTCCCCACGAATCGGAGGTTGTAGGGCGTCAGCCGGTTATTGAGGCCGTCGCCCGCGCGCTGCGTGTACCCGTCGCCGAACTCCGCCTTTCGCACACGCAGCGTCGTATCGCCGCCGAAACCTTCAACCGTCGGCGACCAGATAAACGTGTCGGTCATTACCCCATCCCGTTCTTCAGTTTCCAGAGCGCCCCGCCCTGGCGACTTTCGACCGCGATCAGCCCCTGCACCATCTGCGTGAGCTTCTTCACGAACTCAGCGCTCGCCATCATCTGGGTCGCGCTGCTCGTACCACCATCGATCGTCACCGGAATATTCAGCTCGATTCCGCCGCCCTGAGCGCCTAGCACGCCACCACCAGCAGAGCCACCACCCACGAGCCCGCCATTCGCAAACTTCGCGAAGCCGAGATCCCGTCCGCTGTTGATCGCCTCGAGCAGACGAAGCACACCAGGCTTGCGCACCGCCGCAGCCTTCACCACGTATTCCTCGTTGGAAAGCCACGCCGGAATGCTGTCGCTCGTCGACGTACCGGGGCCAGTGACCTGACCTCCGGTCGCCAGGTGGAAGCCGTATGCGTTGCCACCACCCGCCCCGAACATGTCGGACAGGCCGCCCGCCACACCGCCGAGCAACGACGATGAACTGAATCCGCCCGCGCCGGCCGCCCCCAACCCGAGCGTCGAGCCGAGCGCACTGAACACGGGCGCCATCGCCGCGCGCGCAGCGAACCGCGCGAGATCCGCGATCATGCTGTTGACGAGCCCGCGAAAATCGAGCTTGCCGGTCGACACGAACGAAGTAAGCGCGTCCTCCATGCTGCGGAACGAACTCGAAAACGCTTCCTCCGCGCGACCAGCCGCGTTTTCCGCAGACTCCTGATACAGCGCGACCGCCCGACTCGCACCGATGCGCCAGTCACGCTGCCGCGCGAGCCTCTGGTCAAAGTAGCCGCGTTCGCGCTCAACCTGGTCGGACTCCGCCCGGTTGATACGGTCAATTTCCGCCAGGTATTCCGGCGACCCAAGCGTGCCGTCCTTCCGCGCGCCCTTCGTGAAATCGTCGCGCCGGCGCCGAAATTCATCGCCGACACGACTCGTCGCCTGGTTCATCTCGCGCGCGTTGTCGCCCATCGGCATCGCCGCCAGCTCGCGCTCGACCTCGCGCTGACGTTCCGACGCGTAATCGGCCAGCTCCGCATCGATTTGCGCGCTGCGTTCCTTCAGCTTGTTGATCGCTTCGTGATAACGAACCTCCTTCTCCAGCTGCGCCGCGCGGTCGTATGCCGCGCGAATAGCAGCCTGATCACGGAGCAGGCTCTTGTCGCCGTCGGTCAGCTTCGTGCGCTTCGCCGCCAGATCGGTCAGCTTCTGGTCGAAGCCGATCCGATCCTTTTCCGACTGCGTGAGCTTGTCGGTTGCAACGGCCTCGACACGCAGCTGCGCAATGCGCTGCGCGATGGTGTCGAGCATGCGCTGGCTTTCCGGCTCAGCCTTCGTCCCGCCGGACCGACTCTTATGCGCCAGCACCGGCGCGTTGACGCCAATGCGCGCGACCTGCCCGGCCGATTCCGACACCGTGTCGTCAAACGCCTTTTTGCCGCGCGCTGCAGCCGCCGCGAGTGCCGCGTCAGCGTTGAAACCGAATTTCTCGAATTTCTTGCTGACGAGATCCGCCTGAAACTCGGCGAGCGCCCCGGCGACGACCATCTGCTGATTCATCAGCGCGAGCTCGCGCGTCAGATTGTCGATGTTCCGCCGTGCGCCGGCCTCGGCCTTCGCGTCCTTATCCTGGATCGCTTTCTCGAGCGATTTGTACGCGTCCGCGCGTCCGGCGATCAAACCGGCCTGTCGCGCTTCGGCCGTGTTCGCGCCCTTCGTCTTCGCTTCGTATTCGGCGCGTTGCTGCGCGGTCATGCCGATGACGTCGGAGGCCTCTTTCAGCTTTTCGACGTATTTGTTCCAGGCCTCGGCCGCCATACCGCCCGCGAAGAAATTATTCTCTTCCGTGAGCAGTCGGATGCCGTCGGCCGCACCGCGCGCGGCAGCATCCATTGCAGCGAGCGTACGCGTGCCCTTGTCCGCCGCAGCGCCGGCCGTGTCAATCGCCGATGCGGCCTGCACCAGCTCGGCGCGAAGATCGTCGCCGCCCTTTGTCGCGTCGACAAAGACGCCGACCAACCGCGCAAGTTCGCGCGACTTTTCGTCTACGCCGAGATTCTCGGTCTTGATCTGATTCAGCCCTTCGATGAACCGATCAAGCGCGACCTGATTCTCGTCCGTGATGATCGGCGCGCTGTCACCGATACCCGGCACGATGACGCTCTGCGATGCGCGCGTCGCGAGGCCAGCGTACGCGTCCGCCACATCGCTGCGCGCCGATGCTTGCGCCTGCTTCGTCCGATTGCGCTCGACCTCCTGAAGCAGCGGCGACAACTGCCGATACTTTTCGATGATCTGGTCGAGCGGCGCCTGCATGTCGAGCAGGCTTGACGTTGCGCTGCTGGCGTGATCGCGGAATACGAGCCAGTTCACCGCGGCGCCGAGCACCACCGTGCCGACCGTCGCGATGATGCCCGGCAGGCCGCCCATCACCGACAACATTCCCACCCCGACCGTGCGCATCAGCGAGCCAGCGCGTGCGGCAGCGATTTGCGCCACCGCCGCGCGCTCGGTTGCGGCGGCCAGCCCGGCCGTTGCCGCCGTCGCGCCGCGCTCGGCACGCTCCCGCGCCTGCGTCGCCGCCGCTACCTCGCGCTCGGCGAGCGCGAGCCCCTTCTCGGTTTCGGCGAGCGCCGCAGCGTAACGAGTCTGGTCGCCCGTACCCTTGGCGGCCGCTGCCTCTAATGCGACGCGACGCTGCTGCGCCAACGCCAGGGATGCCTCGGCACGTTCCAGCTCGCCCTGCGCAGCCGCCGTCTCGCGCGCGATCACCGCCGCGTACGGCGTGCCCGCGATCCGCGTGCCGATCTCCTGGCTATTCGCCAGATTCGACCGCGCGGTCGAGACTTGCGCCATCGCGCTGGCCTCGACGGCACGCGCCTCGGCGAGCTTCGCCTGCGTGTATTGGATCGAGCCCGCCGTCAACGCCGACTGCATCGCGAGGCTTTCCCGCATCGCGCGCATCCCGGCCAGTTCCGCCGCCGCGGCGACTTCGGCCGCCTGCGCGTTCTGCAGCTTCGCCGCCGCGGCATCACGATCGCTTTGCGCCTTCGTAATCGTCATGAGCGCAGCCGCATTTTCCGCCTGCGCTTTGGCGAGCAGCGCCTGCCGTTCGGCGTTCCACGCGATCGCCGATTTGCTGACGGCCACAGTGGTCTGCGCGAAATAGACCCCGAGCCGACCGGCCGCGAGCGACGCGCTGATCGTCACGATCTCGTCGAGGTGCTCCGCAACGTAGACCACGCCCTGCGCCAGCTTCGCGCTCGCACCCGTCGCCTCGTTCGCGTGCCCGACGTACGCGATGATTTCCGTTTGCAGGCGCGTCATCGCCTGCCCGACGGTCATATCGACCTTGCCGAACAACGCGTCGGTGCTCGAGCCTGTATTCCTCAGCGCGTCGATCAGGTTCTCGACAGTCAGCTTGCCGTCCTCGGCAAGCGCCTTCAGCTCGGACGTGCCCTTGCCCATACCGCGCGCAATCGCGTCCGCAACGCCCGGCAGCTCTTCCAGGACGCTCTTCAGATCCTGTCCGCGCAGCTGGCCGGACGCGAATGCCTGGCCCAACTGCACAATACCGAGGCGCGCCGTATCGGCCGACACGCCTGACAGCGCGACCGCCTTACTGATGGTTTCGACCAGCGGGCCGACCTGCTTAATCGACAGGCCCAGATGCGACGTGTTATTCGCGATCCGCTGATACAGCTCGGCAGTCGCGTCGAGCGGCTGCCGCGTCGATTGCGCGATTCGCAGCACATCGCTTTGCGCGATCGCGAAATCGATCTGATCGCGTGTGACGATCTTGATCCGGTTGCTCAGGTTCGTCCATTCGTCGGCGTACTCGATCAGTTGGTGCACGCCGAACGCCGCCGCCGCGGCCTCGGCATACCCCCGAATCGACCCGCGTGCGGCTTCGATCGCGCGCACCGTGACCTGCACGCTGGCCGCGTTCGACGCGAACGCCGCGTCGGCGATCCGACCACCATCCCGGACCGCGTTGAAATGGCTGCTTGCCGTCGACCCAAGCTGCTGCATACGCCGATCGTACTGGGTCGTATTCGCAGTAACGCTAACGATCAGCTCGCGGAGACTCGTTCCCATATTTCCTGTCCGCCTACTTTACCAATCTCATTAGGCCTGCGAAGAAAGGATCGTCCGAGACTTCCTGAACGTCCGCCGACTCACCGGCCCAGTTCGGCATCATGTCGGCTACCTTGACCTTCGCGCCTTGCGCCTGGAACACCGCCGACGCGACCATAGCGGCATGCAAATCGAAACGATCGTCGCTGATCGGCGACTCGGCATCCAACGCCTGCCACAGAGCAAACTCCGCGGTCGACATATCCGCGCGCAGCTCGGCAAGCGTCTTGCCGAGCCGCAGCGCTAAGGTCAGTTCGAATCGGAGATCGGGGTTTCGGCGGAGGGCTTTTTTGCTTCACCCTCCGCGTCGGCCTTCATGTTGCCGAGCGCGAGCGCCTTGTCGACGATTCGCTCGTGCGCGGAACCGAATGCAGACGCGACCGCCTGCGCGTCGCCATCGCCGAACTCGCGGCGCCAGCCGGCCGCCGTCTCGACATACAGCACGCGAACGAACAAGCGTGCGGAGGCGAGCACGTGCTCGTCCGGGCGGACGCGCGCATACTTCACGCGGGCCGCTTCCTCGTCGTCGCCCGGCTCAACACCAGCCGCGAGGCGCAGCGGTTCGAGCCAGAAAGCCCGGTCCTCGAGCAGCGGCTCACGCACTGCGACCTTCACGTCGCCCCATTCCGGCATCGGAACCATCTCGTGCCGCCACGCAGCGAGCGGATTGAGAATCGCCGCGCGCAGCGCGCTTGCGACCGTGGGATTTGTCGTCATCATTTTTCCTTTCGACTTTCTGACCGATTAACCTGCCGGCGCAACCGGCGGCGGAACTTCCTTCGGCGAACCGCTGACACGGACGCTGTAGGTCGACGTCACGATGCCGTCGACGCCGGCCGACCACGTGTACTGGCGCACCATGCCAACGAACAGGAACTGCGACTTGTCTCGAAACGTCACGCGGAACACATGCTTGTCGCCAGTGCCGCGTGCCGCGCGGAGAATCAGTTGCCCGGCGTCGTCCGACGAATAGTTGCCGTCGACCGAGAACTCACCCGGGTCGGGCAGGCCCAGCTCGGATTCCTTTTCATCGCTGGCGAGCGTCGTCGCATCGATTTCCGACGATTGCCCGCCTTGCCAGTTGATCGTCTTGCTGGTCGTGTTGAGATCGACAAAAACGAGCTTGTCATCGTCGAGATCCGCCGACACCGTTTTCGAGATCTCGACCTTCGTACCTTGCGCCTTGATGCGCTTGCTCTTCTCGGCCATAAGCCCCTCACAATAAAAAAGGCCCGCTCGCGGCGGGCCATATACACATCAGATCCCGTCAGAATTCGACGGAAATTTCGAGGCTCACCCGGAAATCACCGGAATCGCTCGAATGGTCATCGGGTAGGTCACTTACGCCGCCGACGGAAAACTCACCGGTCGACGACGCTCGGTCGATTACCTGATCGGCAAGGGCGTCGGCCTCCGTGTAGGTGCTCGCATAGGTGTCAATCTGAAACACCCCTGACTTGCCGCCAGTCGGCCCGCCAATCGCGATATCGCGCACACCGCTCACGCGCGACACAACGTAATACGGAGACTTCGCTGTCGCCGGTGCGACGCCGACATAGCCCTTCGCAGCACCCACCACACCGATCGCGTTTCGAATTACAAGAGCGCTCACCGGCCACCCCCGATCACAACGTCGATCGCACGCGCGATCTCGGTGCGAATCGCGCCCTCGGCCTGGCCGATCGAGGCGTCGAACGCCGGCCGCACGAAGGGCTGCGCCCGCATATGCTGCGTGCCGAGTTCGACGAAGCGCCAGTAAAACGCGTTGCTCGGCGAGTCGCCCCTACCCTTTGTTCGGACACGCACGCCGGCCGTCGCCAGCCCGGGCGCGTCTTTCTGACGAAGCGCAGCGGATTGGATGTTTCGGCGCAGCTTCCCTTTGCGTTTCGGGGCACGCACTCGTGCCTCGTCCCGAATGACGTTCGCGCCAGCGCGTGTCGCGCGCCGGAGCGTCTTGGTCGAGTTCGATTTCGACAGCTTCGTGAAATCGGCCTGCAGATCAGCCAACCCCAGAATTTGCACGCTAGACATACTTCTCCCCCACCTTCACCGACAAGTCGAGGTACCCGCGCTTGCGCGCCGGCAGAACCGCCGTTATGTCGTACAGCCTCCCGTCATAACGCACGCGCATTTGCTCGTCGATACCGGCACGATAGCGAATGCGCATGCTGGCCACCGCCGAACCTCGAACAGCACCGGAAACAACGTGCTCTTTTCCGTTGACAAACAGCACGTCCGCCCACGGCTTCGCATGCTCGACCCACGCATCAGGCAATGGTTCGTCGTTCTCGTTTACTGCACCGCTTCGGCGCTCGATCACGATTCGTTCGTTCCGCTTTCCCGCCCGCATACCTTCCTCGCTAAATACTGACAATCGCGTAACGCGCGATAAGTCGGGTCGTGAAATCCTCGCTCAGGGAACTGACAGTGCCGTCGAGCTCCGTTTCGCGATGCGCGGACAACGTGCCGAGCTGCAGCAGCATCCACGCAACCAGGGATTCGGGCACGGCATCCGGCGACTCGAATGCACCGCAACGAAACCGCACCTGCACGTCCTCGCCGTACGGGAACGACTTCCGGGCCACCAGATACGCCCGATCCATCACGCGGTACGCCGCCGGCGGCAACACCTGCCGCGCGCCGGCGTCGTCGGTATACGACACGTCGATGATCTCGATTACGTCGTTCCAGAGCAGAACCCGATCCGGCGGAAACGAATCAACCCGAACCCGGCACTCTTGCGGCAGCAGCGGGCGAGACAGTTCCCCCTCGAGCGCTTCGCGTGCGGCGACGATATTTCCCTTCAGCAGCGCATCCTCGTCGTCGCCGTCGATGCGGCAATGCTCACGCGCCAGGTCGAGCGTGATCGCTTCCTCGGCGGGGCGCTTCATCACGTCAACGCGGCCCGCCGCGACACGCAGCGGATATGCCAACTGGTCGGCCATTACTTCCTCACATCGAATGTTCGGCCGCCACTACGTGGCGGCCCCGCTCATCAGCCCTGCGGCGCCGCGGGCTGCCCCATCTTCAGCGCCTTCACGGCACCGCCGATGTCGACCAAGTTGCCGCCCTGGCGGTTGAAGCCGACAAAACCGACCTGCCCCTTCAGCGTGTAGCGCGAGTCCGTCATGCGGAACATCGTGAGATCCATCACTTCGCGCACGATGTACTCGGAGTGGTCACCGAACGTCAGCGGCTTGGCGCCCGCCTCGGGCACGTCGTATTCCTGCACGATCGTGATCGGTCGGCCGAGCAGACGATCCGGCGCACCGCCCGGATTGCCCTGCTCGTAGCCCGGCACGAAAATCGGTCGCTTCTGCTCGTCCTTGATCTTGCGAACGACCTTCAGCATCTGATCGTGCATGGCATACCCGCAACTCGGACGCACGCGATATGCCGGATCGACGCTATGCTCGAGGTCGATCAGGTCGTCGTAGCTGATCAGGTTCGGCGACGCCACGGTAACGCCCGTGCCGACCGCCGTCAGCAGACCGACCGGTTGCTTGTTGCCGGTGCCCTTAGCGAAATGCCGCGCAGTGATCCGGCCGACGCGCGTCGACAGCAGACGGATGATGTAGCCTTCGAGGTCGAACATGCTGTCCTGCAGCAGCTCCATCGACAGCGCGATCGACTTCGACGAGTAGCGGAACGCCTCGAGCGACTTCGCGACGAACTTCGTATCGCTGTCGCTGGTTTCCCCGTTTTCGTCGACAATCTCGCCCTCTTCCGTCGTCGCATCCGTTCCCGGGAACGTCATCGACGCACCGGTCCCGGTCGACAGTACGGTAGCGATCTGGCGAAGACCGCCGAATGCCTTAAGTGCCTCCGACAACCGGCGGTAGAACTCAGGCGCGACGGTGTAGCCGCCGGCCGCCGGGTCACCGGTCGACATGGCGTTCTGGATTTCCGGCGTCTGCCGCGCGAGCATGCGCGCGCGGTCCTCGTCGGTCAGAGCCAGCACACCGCGGCGCAGGAACGTACGGATCGCACGCGACTCGCCTTCGTGTGCACCCGGCGTCCTGACGTGCGCGTTGATCAGCCCCTCGGGATTGCCGGCGAGCGCGTCTTCGGCGAGCCGGTTCATCAGCCCTTCATGACGTTTGATTTCAGCGCTTACGCGATCCATCTCGGCGAGACCTTCGTCATACGCCTTTTGCTGTTCGGCGCCCCACTTGTCGCCCGGGGTGTTTTCGAGCAACGCGTTCAGATTCTTCGCGAGTGCGTCGCGACGCTCCCGCAGTGCTTGAATTGCAATAGCCATACAGTCTCCATCGACAGAAAAAGAAAGGGCCACCCGAGGGCAGCCCTTTGAATCGACGCGGGAACGCGTCACGAACGTTGTGCAAGCTCCAGCCGCCGCCGCATCGCAGCCATGTCCGGCGCATCGGCCGACGCCTTCGGGACCGGCTTCGGCTCAGGCGGCGTCTCCGGCAGAGGCTCCGGCGGGGAGAACGCGGCAGGGCCACGCGGCGGAGTCTGCGCGTGCGCCGCGTTCGGCGCGCGGTCATACGCCGAGAGATTCCACGCCGACGCTCGAGCCGAGCCACCGTCACCTGCGATGCGATCCGCAAAGCCGCGCTCAACAGCCTCCGTTGCAGACATCCAGGTTTCCGCCGCCATCCATTGGGAAATATCGCCTTCATCCTGCCCCGTCTCCTTTGCATACGTCCGAACAAGTGACGCGTCGACGACACCGAGCAGGTCCGCAGTCTCTCGATGATCGTCCTCGTTACCGACAGAAAGTGACCACGCCTTGTGAATCATGACGAAAGCGCCGTCGGTGATCTCAACCTCATCCGCCGCGAGCATTACGAAACTGGCAGCACTGGCGGCAAGCCCGTCGACATGCGCGATCACCTTCGCCGAGTGCCCTCGCAGCGCAGTCTCGATGGCACGTGCAGCGAACACATCCCCGCCCGGACTATTGATCCTGAGATGAATCGTGTTGGCCGTAATACCCGACAGCGCATGTACGAAGGCTTGCGCGGAAACCCCGCCCCACCAGTCATCCGAAACGATCATGTCGTATAGGTATACGGTCGCTTCGGCACCGTCCGCCGATCCCTGCACGCGAAAATCGCGCGACGCGCCGCGGTTGTCATTCAGCAGCTGGAGGATTCGGTTTCGTCGCATCTTTGGTCCCTGAATTGAGTTTGTTTCCGTCCGGCACTGGCGGCATGTTGAACCGTCGCCGCACATCGTTTTGCGACATCCACCCGGGCTCACCTGCTCGGCCGAGCGCGATACGGAACGCCTCGAACATCGCTTTCGTGTCGCCGAGCTCGAGCGCCGTGTAATCGTGCTGAATCGAGCGTTTCGGCTTACGCACAACCTTGCGGCCGACCTCTTGCGCAATCTTTGTCAGGTGTCGGCCGAGCGTGTATTTCACGAAATGCTTCGCGAGCTGCTCGGCCGTCGTCCCGATCGTCGTACCCTTGTCGCTCCGCCCGATCATGTGCGGCATCACGCCGAATACCGAGCAAATGTCGTCGTCGGTCAGCTTGCGGTTTTCAATTAACTGCACGTCAGCAGCGGACATCGTGATTTGTTTGATGTCCATTCCCCCGCCCAGTACGATCGGCGCCGTGCTGTTGTGCAAACCGCTGTATCGCTGCAGCCATTGCCTACGCAATAGCGCGATGTCAGCCTCGTCGAGCTTCTTATCGGCACGGATAACCAAGTCAGGGCGCAGGTTCTCCGACAACATCGAATCGATCAGTTGGCCGGCCGACGACGATACGTTGACCGGACCACGCAACGCGCTGCGAATTTGCGACATGCCGCGCCGGCCATCGAAGCCTGGCCCAGGAACGTGAATCATGTCGTCCTGATCAACCGTCTCGACAGCATGCGTTGCCGGATCGACGTAGCTGTACACCAGCCGATCGTCGACGAGATCAGGCCAAACGGACAACGGATGCAATGGCTCGATTGATTCGATTTTCGGCGACCAGGGCGTGACGCGATGAATCCGCGACATCAGGTCGCCGTGCAGCAACAACCCCTGCACACCGAACTCCCAACCGACGGCCGCCGACCATCGCGGATGCATCTCTTCGTTCAGCAGCTCCCAATACTCCGATTCGACCGGGAGCACACCATCCGCGCCGCGCACGTATTCGACTAGCGGTGTGGCCGCGACCGCGCCACCGATCAGCGATACGCACGAATACACAGCCGCAACGCTCATCGCACCGCGCTCGCTCACCGCCCGGCCCGGCGTCTGCAAACCCGTCATCCAGTCGAATGCATCCGTCCCCGGAACAATCTCGCTCGTCGACACGACGTTTGCCTGCGCCTTGGCCGACTGCCTTTCCGCGTTCCACTGATTCAAGATGCGTGACCCGCTCGCGTTCGCTCGCGGCGCACCGTTCGTTGCGTTCGTCATAGGATGTAGATTTCCGGAGCGGATTCGGGCTGATACGTCACGGCCCGCGTCGTCGCCATACACGCGGCAACGATCGGATCGATGCGCCCGTTCGGCCGCGACTTCTTCTTGTCGGGCCGGATGTTGTCATTCGAATCAAGCATCAGCGTCACGTTGCTCGCACACCAACGCATTACCGGATTTCCTCCGTGCCGCATGCTGCTGCCATACACCAGACGTTCGAGTTGCTTCGCCCCAGGCGACAGCCCTGACATGTTCTGCTGCACCTGGACCATCGGGATATCGGCCTCGAGCAATTCGTTTACGATCTGCGTCGCATTCCACGGATCGAACGCGATATCCTGCACCTCGAATTTCCGACAAGCGCCGATGATCGTGTCGCGAATAATCGAGTAGTCCGTTACTGCACCGGGCGTAACCGTCAGCCATCCAAGCTCGGCCCATTTTTTGTACGGTGCCGCGTCGCTACCTTCCTGCGTATTGACCTTCGCCTCGGGCGCGAAGATGTGCGCGACGTAGTACCACTCGCCGTCTGCGCCCAGCTCTTCAACGATATCCCCATCGTCGTCGTACGGAGGAAAAACCAGCACGAACGCGCTCAGATCCTGCGTACTCGCCAGATCGAGCCCACCGAAACACCGCCGGCCTGCGAGAATCGCCGGATCGAACGGCGCGCCGCATCGGTCCCACACCTGCATGTCGAACCAGCTCAACGCCCCATTGACCCAGACGTTCAGGTCTTTGGTAAGGAAGTTCGCTTTGGCACTCGGCAGCTCTGCGGCCTTCGTTGCCTGCGCGCGCATGTACTCGACCGTTTTCGCACTACCAAGGCTCGGGTTCGCCTTGATCCATACGGCCGGATCGAACGGATCGTCGTCGTCGTCGAGCGTGTAGATGTAGCCAAAGAAACTGTCGTCGAGCTTTTCGCCTCGCAGAATCATGACGAGATAGCCGCGAATCTCCGTGCAGATCCCGTCGAGGATGTAGCCGGCCGTAGTGATAGCTGAGATCAGAGGCTGAAGCCGCGCGCCGAGCGCCGACTCCATCACGTCCCACACTTCGCGCGTCTTATGCGCGTGCAGCTCGTCGACCATACAGACAGAAGGGTTCAAACCGTCGAGCGATTCCGCGTTCGCCGGCAGCGGCTTAAATACGCTGCTTCCGAACACGATCCGCTCTTGGTTCGTACCGTCGTACACCTTGATCGACCGCGCGAGCCGTTTCGATCGACGACACCGGCGACGGTAGTTGTCGAGCGCCGGCTTGAACACGCTCATCGCCTGTTCGCGCGTCGTCGCAATCGTGTACACCTCCGCGCCCTGCTCCCCATCCATCAGAAACAGATAGTCGCCTTGGCCGGCCTTCCACGTAGACTTGCCGTTCTTGCGCGCAACCTCCTCGTATCCGGTGCGAAACCGGCGCAGCCCCGTGTCGACGCGGCGCCATCCGTACATGACCGCAGTCCAAAACCGCTGCCACGGATCGAGCACCAGCGCCTGACCGGCCAGAGCGCCCTTGATGTGCAGGAATTGCTTCTCGATCCAATCAACAATGTGCGCTGCATGGGGCGCACTGAACACGATGCCGCGCGCGCGGCCAGCGATCAGATCGTCGTAATGACGCTTAACCGCAAGAAACACGAACTCACCGACGACGATCTCGCCGCGCAACACCGGCAGGCCATAGTCGACGTCCCACCGATGCCGGACGGCCGGCGTCAGGCGGGCAAGCTCGTCGGCCTCGAGCGCGCGTGGTCGAGCAGCTGGTCGAACAGATCGTCCTGCGGATTCGGATCTTCCATCTTCGATTTCGCGATCAACATCGAAGGCGTCGTCAGGCAGGCTTCCGGTAGACACTTGAGCAGCCCCTCTTTCAGCGACTTCGCCGCGTAATAGAGTTGATGCGGCTGCGTATGACCGTTCGGCGTCTGCACCATGAACGATCCGTGATTGATCTTTTCGAAGTCGCGCAGCTGCAGCTCGACCTTCACCCACCGGACGAAGTCAACGCAGACGATCGACAGCGCAATGCCAGCAGTGCGGTGCGGCACGCCCTCCGCGCGCAGCGCGAGGCAAAGGTAATCCCAAACCTTGCGGTGCGCGGACTCGAAATGCACCCCGGGCGGCGGCGGTGGCGATTCAATCGCCTTTCCAACGCCGCCGCCAGACGCGCGCGACTCGTCGGCACCGACAACGTCGGCAAACGGTTGATTCGGAATCATGTGAGGCTTCCCGTAAGCGAGCCGACAAAAAACTCATCTCGCGTTGCGCGATCGGCTCTATGGGGCGGCTGTCTTACCCCCCCCTCTTCAAAAAGTGGTCCGCGAAAAAATGCGGCTGAACGTTCGGTCCCGAGCAAAGGGCCGGAAAAATAAAACCACCCCCCCTCGGTTCCCGGGCGGCGGCCCGCGCCAAGTCATCGTCGACCGCGCCCGCGTGCAGCCTCGATCGACGTCTTGGCGTCGTGACACGGTTTGCAGATCGACTGCAGGTTGGTCAGCTCGTCGATTCCGCCTTCGGCTTTCGACACGATGTGGTCGACCGCGACGGCGCGTGCGATTCGGCCCTTCTTCCGACACGGCACGCAGAGCCCGTTGTCGCGCGCAAGCGCTTCGCGGCGCAACTTACTCCACGCTGATCCGTAACCTCGAGCATGACGTGAACCGCGCAGGCGATCCGACTGCCATCCGACCGCATCGCCAGCATGCTCCGCGCAATACCCGGGCGTCTTGACCAGTCGGCCGCATCCGTAATGCCGACACTGCGTCGGCGCCTTCCTATTCCTAGACACGATATGATTCCCCCTTCACCAACCACACGAGAGGCCAAATGGAAGACCAGCAACAAATAAACAAGGATATTCTCAACTCGCTGCAGGCTGCTGCAGAGAACCTTGCTGTAGTGAACGGGAAAGTTACGGCGCTCGCCCTGGTGGTTCGACTCCTCGTCGAGCAAAACGAAAACAATCCAACATTTGTCGCCATGCTCAAGGCCATGATCGACATGCCATTGGTCGACGACAGCGAGGAAGCGAAGCACATGGGCGAGATTGTCAAAGCGCAACTCCGCGATCTCGCTCCATCGAGCATTACCGGAACCAAATAACCAAGCGCCAAAGCAAAAAGCCCCGAGGCAGTCGCCATCGGGGCTAAATCACGCTACCAATCTGACAGAACTCAACCTGTCCATCACCACATCAACGGGGGTAACTTCATGCACAACGACGACCAGCAAGCCATCAACAGAGAGGTTGCAGAAGCGCTCAACGACATCACAACTAGGATGCATCACGCAGCGGGAGAGAAATATGCAGTTAATTCGCTGCTTGCGATTTTTGCTCTCCTGCATCGCGATAACCCGGCGTTCGTAAAGCTGGCACGAGAATGCTCCAGCCCAGCAGCGATGCAAGGCGAAGGTGCGTCGGAGGAAACTATCGCCGCCTACTACGGCACCCTCAAGTCGATTCTCCCTCCAAGCTGTTACGCAGGCGAGTAAGGTCACTAGAAAACATAAAGCCCCGACGCTTTCGCTGTCGAGGCTTCGTGATTATTCCGGGCGTCAGAGGGCCCGGGGAGTGCCCGAACTCTACTCAGCTTTCGCCGGATCAAATTGTGGATCGAAGTGTAGAACAGCTATTTCGAATTCGCAACATCATTCTGCATTCGCGCAATGACGTCGGCGATCCGCACATGCTGACGGACCGCCTCGCTTAGCTGTTCTTCGATTGCCTTGCGCGCGTGCGACAGTGCGAAATCGAATACCGAGTGAGGACGCACCTTAATACCTAACCGCCGACAGATCATGGCGGGCCGCGCGTTCCACATGTAGTGCATGCGAAGTAGCTGCTTGTCGAGCGGCATCAGCCGACGCCACGCCTTCTCGACCAACTCAGCGTCCGCAACGTCCACGTCGCTCGCAACGGTTTTCCCCGCGGAATTCGGGAAATAGATGCTTGCCACCGTTCCATCGGAATGCCCTTCGCCGTAGCTATACGCGCGCGCCCAATTTTGGAGTCGTTTTTCGATCGTCATAGTTTCCCCGTCATTCTTCGTAAAAACCGATGTGCTTTCGGCAATAGCCGCGCCGCGACGCGCCGGCACCAATGAGAGTTGTTGCTGGATTTGTGCAACGGCAACCCGCTTCGACGTGCGCACACTGGCGATCGTCAACACCGGAAGACGCATGACTCGCCACTGCGTCAGGCGCCGACGCTGTGGCCTTTGATTCGAGCGCCGCGTTGCGCCGGCGCCTCAATTCCTCCCAGTTCTTTCGCAGGCGTGCCGGCGACGTAATGACTCGTTTCCAGAACTTGTCGCGCATCGCGTAACCCACGAGCCTCGCCATGGCATCGAAGGACCGACCGTCGTCTCGAATCATCGCCGCGACGTCGGCCTCCCACTGCTCGAGATTCGGAGCGAGAAATCCAGGATCGTCATCGCGAAGCTTGTTGAGCATCCACCGAGCGAATGAAAAGTCCCCGTCACATGGTTTTTCTCTCTGATCGCCGCTGCCTGTGCTAACCACCGTGGTTTGATATAGAGAGGGTTTACTCAAATTTCTGTTTACTGGGTAGTTAGTTGGAACGTGGTGCCAGGAACTATCCACCGGATCTGTAAGATCTGCCCCCTGTGCCCTTTCACTGGCACCACGTTCCGGAACCGCAGCGGAGTTACTGGCACCACGTGCCAGCGGTTCGCCAGACTTACTGGCATGTGGTACCGAGCTGCCTACTTTTTGAGCAACCTCAGCACTACGCTTCGGGCCTCCGACCGCCAGCTCATCATCGGCCGCAGCGAGATCGAAATCGATCGCATCACGCTGTTGGAGCGCAACGTCCTCCGGAACTGACAGCCGATAGTGCGCATGCGCCCACTTCCGATCCGGCCGGCGCGAACGCCAACTAGTCAGCCATCCAAACTTCACCGCGATGCCAAGATGCTTCGTCACGGCCCGAATGGACAGCGTCGCTTTCTCTGCGATAGTTTCGAGCGACGGCCAGCACGTGCCATCCATCCCATTTGAATATTCCGCCACGACGAATAGCACGAGCTTCGTCGTCGACGGCAGCGCGCTGGACATCATTGCGCGGCGCCAAGAGTAGAAAGGAGAAACGGTTTTCATACAGGTCAATAACTTGATGCCGGCTCGGCGAAATTCTCGAACCGAGTCGTTGCGTTCTGGAATGCGAGCCGCACGGTGCCGATCGGCCCGTTTCGTTGCTTCGCAATGATGATTTCGGCCGTGCCGCGATCCGCGCTATCCGGGTTGTAGACCTCATCCCGATAAATGAAGAGGATCACGTCGGCGTCCTGCTCGATCGCACCGGATTCGCGCAGATCGGACATGACGGGTCTTTTGTTCGGACGGTTTTCGAGACCACGGTTGAGCTGTGACAACGCGATGATCGGCACATCGAGCTCTTTCGCGATTTGCTTCAGCGCACGCGATATTTCCGCAACCTCGGTAGCCCGCATTTCCAATCCGCCGCCGTCACCCGACATCAACTGCAGATAGTCGACGACGATCAATCCGAGCTTGCCGCACTCACGATATAGGCGACGCAGCTCTGACTTGAATTTCGACGGCGTGATGGCCGCGCTATCGAGGATGTGCACGGGCGCATCGGCCATCAGTTCGACGCCTCGAGTGAGGCGCGGCCAGTCGTCGTCCTCGAGCCGGCCCGTACGCAGCCGGTTTTGGCTGATACGCGACGTCGACGCCAACATGCGCATGGTCAGCTGCTCGGTCGGCATTTCCAGCGACAGGACGCCGACGGGCAACCTCGACACGATCGCGACATGCTCTGCGATATTCATTGCGAGCGAGGTCTTTCCCATTGACGGCCGCCCACCAACGATAATCAGCTCCCCGCCGTGCATGCCGTCGAGCCGGCCGTCTAAATCCACAAATCCGGTCGGCGTTCCGGTGATTCCGCCACGGTCCTCACGGTGGAATAGCTCGTCGATGCGCTCTACTACGCGCGTCAGCGCCGGCTGCATCGGCTGGAAACTGTCCGCTGCGCGCTGGCCGCGATCCGAGAGGCGCAGAAATGCCGCCTGCGCCGTATCGATAATCTCAGTCGCTTCACGGCCATTCGTGTTGTGGCATTGATCAATCACGGCACGAGCCGCCCGCACCGCGCCGCGCAATTGCGAGCGCGATCGAACTATGTCTGCGTATCGGCCCAGATTCGCCGAGCTCGGCGTCGAATTGACAAGATCGTTGAGGTATCGAAGAGGCTCCGAAACCTTCGAATGCGTCGAGCGCAACTGCTCGAAAACGGTTAGTACGTCAGCCGGGCGCGAGCTGACGATCAGATGTTGAATTGCTGTGAAGATCACGCGATGATCACCGACCGTGAAATCGTCCGCGGACAGCTCCGCAGCGACCAGGTCGTATGCGCCGTTGTCGAGCATGAGCGCGCCTAGCACTGCCTGCTCGGATTCTACGGACGCAATTACCCCGCGCGCCTCAGCCTCATGGCTGGCGCCCATTGTTTCCCCAAATTTTCTGGAAGCGCGTTAGCGCGGATTAACGACCAAGGCTCGCGCAGTACACACGGCGACCTCGATTTGACGCTGGCTTTCGCGTGCGGCACGCTCGATCGCCTCGACCTCGTGCCGCTCGATGATTCCGTCCTCAACGGCCTTGTGAATTTCTTCAGCGAACCGGCCTGCGTAGCTGCTAACCACCAGCGCGGCCGACACAAGCGCGGAGATATCCGTGCTGTTCTCGCGATGGATGGGCGCGCCGGCCACCAGGCCGAATCGAGCATTCAAGGCGTGCAGTGAATCGAGTGCATGGGGTTGATTTTTCTCCTGCATCCACTCGATCAACATTTCGAACATCTCGCCCGTGATGCGCGCACCCTCGACCTCGCGCAACTTCAGCCGCAAAGACTCCCCCGTAATGTGAATCCCTCGCCGTTCACTCAAATAGCGAGCCGCGTCGCCGACCTTCCCTGGTGTTTTTGAGACCGATTTGTAAAGCACGTCGGTCCATTCGGAATCGCTGTATTGGTGAGCCATTTTTACCCTTGAATTTCACCGTTTTTCATGCTGTTAACCACGCGCCGGATCGAATACCATTCATTCACTCGATCAACGGAGCCGGAACCTATGGAAGCAAACCACCCCTACGATTTCCGCTGCAATTTCTGCGGGTTCGTTCGCAAGGAGACCATTGAACGTGCGCTCAATGGGCGCTTGGATCCGCCAGTCTGGTGTCCTGAATGTCGTCGGACGATGGGACTCGATTACGACGATCTCGAAAAGCAAGCAAAAAAGGCGGGACTGATACCGATCGACGACGGGGAATGACGCGCCCATCCTCGCCGACAACGAAATCAGGTTCGGTGCCGGTGCGGATTAATCGGCGCATATACGCCTCCTGAAGCCGATCGACCCATCGAAAGTTATGGTGATACGCGAGTCGCGCAATCGGGCTGCGATGATGGATTAGCAGGCTTCGGACGACAGACCAGCGCGAGCGGGGACGCGTCATGCAGTCTCCTTTCGATTGGCGAGTTCCGGCCAGATATCGGGAATCACGTCCGCGGAGAAGAGATCAACTCTCCGGACCTGGCCATCGGTTTCTCGCTCAATCGGCCAACCGAACGGGATCGGCACGGGCCTTTTCTTGTTTGCCCATGCGCTGAGGTCAGACGCATGAGCACCGATAGCAGCGGCCAATTTAACGAGTCGACCGCGCTCGGCATCGAGATAGGTTCTGAGGTCCATCCCGGAACTTTAGCGAAACGCAAAAGGTTTGTCTATAGCGTTTCGCGCATATACGGCTTTAGCGTTTTGCTATTGAATTGCAGACATGAAGGACATTGACCAAATCCGACGCGACAACCTCAAGATCATCGAATCTGAGCATGGTGGGCCAGCCGCCGCCGCTGCCGCCATCGGTATGTCTCACTCGCAATTTACCAACCTGCGAGATGGCGCCAAGGATTCGAAGACGGGCAGGGCTCGCGGTATGCGCGCCGTGACGGCGCGTAAAATCGAACAGAACATCGGCAAACCGATCGGTTGGATGGATACCGACCACTCCGTCGCCGCGTCTGCGAGTTCTCCAGCTGATATTCCTGCTGGCTGGAGCCAGCTCAACCCCGGCCAACGCGCACAGGTTGAATCGTTTATCGGCTGGCTCCTAACGCAATCGACTTCTCAACCCACGACTTCCACGTCAGGAAGCAAGCGATTCGGCAAGGGCGGGTAATGCCGCGTCCTTGTAACCGGGCCGTGGCTCAAGGCAATAGTCCGGAAACAACCAGTCGCAAGTCAAAATCAGACCGTCGCCATCGTCGGCCAAACCCATCACCGGCGGTCCAGCAAGTTCGCACTCCCACCTCCCGTCGAAATGTATCTGAACCACCTCAACGATGCGCCCAACAAGGGCCCCGTTGGGCGACCACACGACCCTCGCAACATCCCCCGGCCTGCATCGTAGGCATTTAATCAGTTCTTCTTTCATCAACAGCCCGCCTCATTAACGCCACAATACTGTATGTATGTACAGTAGTTTAATCAAAAAGACAGATTGCTTTCAACAACTGTCAGTCTTGCCGGGATGCCTCCCAACGTACGAGCTCTTTCCACTCGGCCGCGCAACCTGACATCCCGCGTCGCCATTCGGCATTACAAATTTAGCGCGCGCTTTCGCGTTTCGCTATAGACAAAGCTTTCGCGTTTCGCTAAAGTCCATCTCGTCGCAGCATTGCCGCTGCAAACGACAGACGAGGCACTCATGCATATCCCCCTGTTCCAGTGCAGCGAACTTTCGCGCCCGAAATCGCGTGCAATGCGTGCGCGCAACTGGCACCCGCTCATCGCACTCTTCGTGCTCTACCTGATCGCCAGCGCGATCGCCCCGGAATTCAGCATTTGAGGTTCGCATGAATAAGCCCATGCCCCTCTGGAAAATCGTGCTGCTCTGGCTCGCCGTCGGCGTCGGTTGCGTCGCGTGGACTTACACCAGCAAAGCGTCGGACTGCTCAAGCCCCGGCGCGTATAGCGCGTGAGCAGACCATGCAGAAAGCTCATCTGCCAACCCATCTACTTCGCGTCGAGTGGCAATTGCTACGTATGCGCGGCGATTTTGATATCGCGATTCAACGCGAAAGCGTTCGCCAAACGCTCGAATCGTCGGCGCGTGCACGTGAGACTCGCGAGAAACGACGCGCAGCTACTCGCGCGGACATCAAACGCCTGCAGGCTGGCGACGCGAAGGACTGATCGATACCCCACTGCCACTTCCTCCGCACGCATTGCGTGACACGCAAATGCCTACGGCGACACCCCGACCGTTACGAGCGCTTGCCCGCTTGTCGCGTGTGCGACTGACTCGGATACCTCGTGAACCGCTAGATCAGTCGCGGGAACACGACACTCATGCTCTGTGACTGTGTCGGCCACTGGTCCTCCAACGGTCGCGGCACCTGCGCCGGTACTGAACACCACGAATTCCACTAATCCTACAAGCGAAAAATAACCATGGCGAAAAATTCACTCGATGCCTATGGCGCTGCCGGTAAAACGAATCTGCTGTATTTCGATCCGGAAAAATTGGTACTGGTAACGGACAAGACATCCTCTCTTTTCGATGAGCGCGTTCATCTGCCTGTCGACGAAATGATGGCGCACAACATCGACTACCAAGGCATTACAACTCCGATCGAGATCTCGAAAAATCCTGAGACCGGCGATGTCGAAGTAGTACTGGGCCGGCAGCGCGTCAAAGCCTGTCGACTCGCGAATATATGGCGCAAGGAGCGTGGCGCCCCGCCTCGCCAGGTGCCAGCGGTCGTGTTCAAAGGCAAGCGCGATCATGCCCTCGATGCGATTGTTAGCGAAAACGAACACCGTCGCGCAGACACGCCGCTCGGCCGCGCCGAGAAGATGCGGCAGCTGATGGCGCTTGGCCGCGGTGAAGATCAGGTGGCGATGATTTTCAACTGCAAAGTTGCAACCGTGCGCTCGACACTCGCCTTGCTCGAATGCTGCGCGGACGTACAGAAAGCGGTCGACGGCGGCAAGGTTCCCGTAACGCATGCGGTCAAACTGGCACGACTCAAGCCGGACGCGCAGCGAGATAAGGTGCGCGAACTCGTCAACGTAGCTGACACGAAGAAGGGGCACGAAAAGTCCCGAGCTCAGCGTGAAGTAATGGGACACGCGGAACGCCGGATGAAAACCCGCAAACAGATCACTGCGGAGCTGCAGAACAGTACCGGTGAACGTGCTGCCGCCCTTCGGTGGGTTCTTAGCATTGAAAGCGGCCGGGACACAGTTGATCGCGTTATGCCGAAACATGACTGAGCGGCGCACCAGCCAGGAGAAACAATGAAACCGATTTATCTCGACCTGCCTACTGTTGCCACTGCAGTGTCATTATCCGAAGCCACTATCCAAAAACTCGTGCGCGAGCACAAATTCCCAAAGCCGCGTGTCCTGTCCGATCGGCGCGTCGCGTGGCTGACACGCGAGATCGAAACATGGGCGGAGGCGTGTCCGGTGTCAGACCTGGCACCTCCGCGCAATACCGGTCACTGCAACAGACGTCGCAAGATTTGCGCAAGTCAAGACCTGATCTCACGGCCCGCGTCAGATCAGGTCCGAGATGGCCTCGCCGTCACTTCATCGAGAGTCGTCATCGCCCCGCAACGGACGACCGCATTGTGACGAATGCGCTCAATCGCGGCATGCGCTTGCAAAAAACTGTTAGAAGATGTCTTCCTTACGATTCTCGTCCGCTACGTATTTACGTGCCATTTCCAGCTCTCGCTCGATTCTCTGAATTCCTATCCTCAACGAGGTCAAGAATGGATCATATCCAATCTCTTGAGAAATCTCCGAAAGAGTCATCTGGAACGCATCCATTCTTGACTTACGATCCGGGTGCGGACTCGCTGTGTGAACCCTACCCTTAAGCAAAATGTTGCTGTAGGCGTTCAGGTGTGACGAAAATGCTACATTACTCAGCACCTTTTGAATGGTAAATGAACGATCGTGCATGGTATGAGGATCGCTCACGGTGATCATACTTTGCACACGCAAAGCGCCCTCCCGCTCGGACAGTTGCAAACTTACCCCGTTGGTCAGTTTTCGCAAATAGGCTTCTAGCATGCCTGCTTCGCAAGATGCGCCGGACGGGAAGTCCTTCAAGAAATCTTCACAGTCTGGGATAAGGAAAAATTTATTGTATCGGTATTGATCTATTTTCGACAGAAAATTAATTATTTCTTGCCATTTATGGTAATCACCTCTCACCCTCTCATAGAACTTCTGAGCCGCACTCTCATGCAATCGACGAACAAAGGATGCGGCAAAATATTCTGCAATGCTTTTATGAAGGAATGTCATATCGCCGACTCCTTCTTCAAGAAGTAAGCAGGCGACCTTGCTAACGTCGTGTCGGAACGCCTCAAGCTTTGTAGCACCTTCGGTAAAAAATTCTGCAGACCGCTCGAATGTCGACGCAAACTGCTCGGCAGTAAGACTCCGGGTCAACCCCGCTTGCGCACACATGAAACAGAACGTTTCGAATAGTTTCTGCAGTGTTCGCTCTCCAAGTCCAGTCTGAAGCTTCCGCTCAAAGCCGGGTTTCGTTTTGTCGTGCCGAGTGAAAACTGTCGCGAACAGCGATTCGAAAAATTCAGCAAGCAGCGGCGGGATGGAGTTCTCGGATTTATATACCATTACCGTTAACGTCAACATTAATGGCGTTACGATAAGTTCAGATATTTCGTTTGGGCTTTCAGAAATAGCGATTGCAATTTCATTGGCTCGAACGCGCGTCAACCCGAGCTTACTAAGGAATGGCAGGTGATCCTCTACCCCTATTTTTGCCAATCGCAAGACCTCGAACGGTGCACACTTTTGTATGTCGCAATCTGGCCGGGAGGTTACCAAAACGACGATGCTCTCATACTTTTCGATAATTAATTCTAGCTCCCTTACGACGCTCGAGATCAGCAAATTGTCGAGCTCATCAAATCCGTCGAGTAAAAGGGCGATTTTTCCAGTCTGCGCGAGGAAATGAAACGAGTCGGGCGTAGCCTCGATCTCGTACGTCTTCATCTCAGCAAGAATGTAGTCCATCAGGTCTTTACCTGGCTTCACTGATCGAAGTTCAATGAAAATGGGTAACCTACCGCTGCCGCTTTCGGATAATTCCTGTATACAAAGGTATCGCAGGAACATAGACTTTCCCTGCCCCACGATTCCCTCTATAACGACTGTACTAGCACCAAGGCCGTCGAGATTCTCAACTTTTTTCTTTCCACCATTGGATGAGATAGCCGCCGGATAGTAAAAATCCCTGATCAAAACCTCTTTTTCAAATTGCCAGAGAGTCTTTACGGATTCAATCTTGCAGATTTTCTTCGCCAGTCGCTTCGGGAACTGGGACGCTGCCCAGTTATCAAGATAAGTGGCACCTGTACTTTTTGCCTTCGTGTACAAGTCTTTTACCAACGGCGCCAGAATCCTAGCGCCGGTAGCTACCGTCGCGACTGTTACTGTCATTTGTCCACCAGTTATTGATAGCGATTTTGTTGTTCTACCCGAGTTTAGGTAGGCAGATTGCCGAAAGGAGCTTTTCCCTCGCGTCGATAGCGGTGTAGCGCCGACGCTTCTTTGCTTGCCAGGGGGCAGCGCGGCGTGGTTCGGCAGACAGATTGTCGACGATGTTGGCGAGCGTGTCGAATGGCCACTGAGTCAGACGATCTGACGCTGCCTGTTCGGTCTAGTCTAGCCTTTGACACCTTTACTTCGCCGGATAACGGAGCGCGAGTTCTTCAAGGAACTGCGACAGGCGCGTGAGCCACTCTCGGCGCTCGCGATCATAATGGTGCCGGTTATACACACCGGCCACCCCGGGTTGAATATGCCCGAGTACCGCCTCCGCGACATCATGCGGGCACCCAAGTACGGCAAGCATCGTCCGGGCGGTCCTCCGCAAATCGTGAGGCGACCAGTGCGTCACCGGCAGCCGAGGGCGATTGTGACCGGGTACCTGCTTGCAGTATGGCTGATGGTAGTACACGCCGTGCGAAATCACGGTCTGCTTCATCATTTCACCGGCCGACGTCGGGAACAGAAAGCCATTCACCGCCTGCTCTTTACGCCGCCGAACGATTACCTCGGCGCGGCCGATGAGTGGCACTCGCAAATCCGCTGCCTTTGATCGCCACGAGTTCTTCGTCTTTTCCTTTGGCACAGTCCACCAGAGACCGTCCGCCTCCTCGGCGATCTCGTGCGACTCCATTGAAACGATTTCTCCTCCGCGGGCACCAGTCCATAGGTACAGTGTGACTGCGTCCGACACCGCTAGGCTAATGTTCGGAAGCCAGCGGAGCAGCGTGCCGATCTCGCCCTCACTCAACACGCGCTTTTTCGTGCCCATGGCGACCCCGTCGATTGTGCGTCCCTTGCTGCGAAGCTTCCCGCGCAAGATCATTCGCCACCAGTTCGGCGTGCCGTCAGGCAGCCGGCCTGCGTCCATCGCATGGTCCCATGCGCCACCGAGCTCCATGCGGAGCCGGGCCGCAAGCGCAGGCGTCGCTCGGTAGGAATGTAGGAACTCGAACGCCTGCGCACGAGTGATTGAGGCGGCAGGTAGAGCTGCAATCGGCGCCAACATTGCCTTGAACATGCGCGTCACCTCAATCACCCCCTTCTCTTTCCGATTGGGCTCCAGGTAACCGCCGATGTAGTCGAGGCTCACTTGCTTGACCGTATATGCGTCGATCGCACGCGTTGCCGCGATCACTTGGCGCTTCTCTCGCTTTTCGGCCGCAGGATCGGCTCCGCCATCGCGCGCCGAGCGTTTCTGTTCCCATTCGGCGATCGCAGCAGGGAATGCCATTGCTGGCCACTCGCCCAGCTTCACCTGGCGCATGCGGTCGTCGATAGGCGACTTGTAACGGTAGATCCACGAGCGACGGCTTTCGCTCGCCTGTAGGCGCAGGCCTGGAAAGCCGTCAAAGGTCAGGTGCTGCCCTGGTGGCAGCTTGCTTGCAGTGCGGGCGTCGAATCTCATGCGAAACTAGCGTAAGTTTTCTTCGATGGCCGACCGATCAGCGTAACTTTCTCGACCAGCCCCTGGAAATGCTACGCCAGAGTGCCAAGTTTCCTTACGTTTCGTCAAGTGATGATGCGCCTCAACGAAAAAGCAACTTTTCGCTCTGAGCCTTTACTGACAGGGCTCTCGCGAATTTCCGCCTTAAAAATCAAGGGGCTCCGCAGAGCCCCTTTATTACGTTACTCGTTTTCTTCGAAGTAATGTCCGAACTTCATCTGCTTCGTGCGGATATAGCGCTCGTTTTCCTCGCGCACCGGCACTGCAAGCGCCACGCGCTCACAGACAGGAATGCCGTGCTTCGCGAGCGTGTCGAACTTCTCCGGGTTGTTGCTCATCAGCCGCACCGACGTCACGCCGAGGATCCTGAGGATCGCGGCGGCCGAGTCGTATTCGCGGGCGTCGTCGGGCAGGCCGAGGTCGAGGTTCGCCTCGACGGTGTCGCGCCCCTGCTCCTGCAGCGCGTACGCGCGGATCTTGTTGCTCAGGCCGATCCCGCGGCCCTCATGGCCGCGCAGATACAGCAGCACGCCGCGGTCTTCTGCCGCGATGTAGCGCAACGCGAGATCGAGCTGTTCGCCGCAATCGCAGCGGTACGAGCCGAACACGTCGCCGGTCAGGCATTCGGAATGCAGCCGCGTCAGCACGGACTGCTCGCCGGCCACGTCGCCCATCACGAGCGCGAGATGTTCGGCATCGCTGCCCGATACGCGGAACGCGTATGACGTGAACGTGCCGTAGCGCGTGGGCAGCGACGCCGTGGCGACGAGCGTCACGCACTCGTCGGCATGGCCATTGCCCGGCGTGGGCGATTGGGGACGCGAAGACATCATGAATTCAATCGAAACGTTCAGGAATGTAGGACTTGTGTGGATAGTACGTGACCGGAGTTTACCGCTAATCTGGAAACGTCACGCGACTGCCGCCGCCCGCCCGGCTATACTGGGGCTCATCGGGTGACACGCAGCACGCCTCGCATCGACCTGCACACGGAGAAAGCGAATGAGCACGACTGTCGCGCAGATTCTCAAGGCCAAGCCGGATTCGGGCCGCACCATCTACACCGTCAAGAAAACCGATTACGTCTACGACGCCATCAAGCTGATGGCGGAGAAGGGAATCGGCGCGCTGCTGGTCGTCGACGGTGACGACATCGCGGGCATCGTCACCGAGCGCGACTACGCGCGCAAGGTCGTCCTGCAAGACCGTTCATCAAAAGCCACCCGCGTCGAGGAAATCATGACGGCGAAGGTGCGCTACGTCGAACCGTCGCAATCCACCGACGAGTGCATGGCACTGATGACCGAGCACCGGATGCGCCACCTGCCCGTCCTCGACGGCGGCAAGCTGATCGGCCTCATCTCGATCGGCGACCTCGTGAAGAGCGTGATTGCCGATCAGCAGTTCACGATCAGCCAGCTCGAACACTATATTCACGGCACGCCCGCGGTTACGTCCGTCTGACCCGCTCCAGCAAAAAAGGCCCAAACGCGTTAGCGTCTGGGCGGAAAGCCGCCGGAATGCGGCGACGGAGGTTCTGCTCCTGCGGGCGAACGACGCGCGCGGCTGGCGCGCGTCTCTTCGCTCAAATAGTGCGCTCGGGCAGACCCGGGGACGTTCAGTTACCGAAATAGACCGAGTTCACGGGGTTCGGTGCTTCCCGCGTCATGCGACGGCCTGCTTGGCCGGCACCCGTGGCCACCGCACCGTAGCCGCTCGTATCGGCCTGCGCGAGCATCGGCTGATTCGGCTGGATCCGTTGTTCGGCGGCCTGGATGTTGTTCGGGTATTGCGAATCGCTCGCCAGCGGCTTGTAGCCATTCTGTTCGAGTTGCACGAGTTCGGCCTTGACCTGATCGCGCGTCAGCCCCTGTTCGGACTGCGCAAACGATGCGATCGGAGCGGCAAGGACGGATGCGGCGATGGCTGCGTAGATGATCGACTTCATGATTTACCTCCGGAATATGTTCTCTTTTGACGTCGCCTCGGCAGGACTGTCTGAAGCGAATGAATCCAGTGTAGTGCGCGTCATTCCAAGGGGAAACCCTTAGTTTGAACATACAGCGTTGCGATTTTGGAAAAAATCGCCCACTGTTTCTGGACGCGGCTGCCATCACTTACTTCATCTACACAACAATCGCTGACGAAACGCCAACAGGCAGGTCACATGTTCGGAAGGTTGTGTTGTAGAATCGTAAGCTTATATTCGCCTGTCGATATTCCATCCACCATGCACGCGCACACGCCCCTTTCGGTTTCGCCGTCCGGCCCGGCCGGCGTGCGCGCGCACGCCGGCCATCCGGCGCATCCTCTCGCTCGACGCACGGCCCAGGCGCCGCTCGCCCCTGCCCGGCGCCTGATCTGACGGTTCTGTCTCCTCCCGGAGCCAGGTCAGACAGGCTCCGGGCGATCCTCATAGGCACGCCACGCCTGCCCCTGCCGATCATTTGGAGAACTTCCATGAAACAACGCCTTTATCAGTTGACCGAACTCGACGTCGCTCGCCTCGAGAAGCACGCCGAACACAACCCGCGCTTCCAGACGATGCTCGACACGCTGCTCGAGCGCGCCGACATCGTTGAGCCCGACACCATCAAGGCAAACGTCGTCACGATGAACTCGCAGATCACGCTGCTCGACGAAGCGACCCAGGAACAGGCCACCTGGACGATTGTTTATCCGGACGCCGCCAATCTCGAACTCGGCCGCCTGAACGTGTTCTCGCCCGTCGGCATGGCACTGCTGGGTACGCAACGCGGCCAGATGGTCAAGGTGATGCAGCCGAGCGGCGCCGAAAAGCTGATGAAGGTCGCCGCGATCGTGTTCCAGCCGGAAGCCAACGGCGAATACACGCGCTGACGCCGCCGGCCGGCCAGCGCCGCGCCGCACCGGGCGCAGAACGAAAAAAGCGAGGCACAGGCCTCGCTTTTTTGCGTCCGGACGATCCGGCTTGTCGTCATCGCATGCTGCTGACGAAAAAAAAGGCGCCCGAAGGCGCCTTTTTCGATGCTGCGAAGCGGGTTACCCCGCCGTCACGCTTAGAAGCGGTGACGCAGACCAACCGTTGCTGCGGTTTGGTTGATCGACGAGCTCGGCAGAACCGAGTTGTCGCCGTTGTAGATCGATGCGCCGATGCCGTTCTTCGCTGCACGCTGGTACACAGCTTGTGCGTAGACGTCCGTGCGCTTCGACAGTGCGTAGTCAGCTTGCAGACCGAACTGGTTCCAGTGCGTGCTGCCGTTGTTGATCTTCGCGTTCGTGTACGTGTAAGCAGCACCCAGGCCGAGAGCCGGCGTCAGGTTGTACTTTGCGTTGACTTCGTAGTTGTCGGTGCGCACCGAGCCCAGGCTACCGACTGCATTGTTGTCGAGACGCGCTTGCGTCCATGCAGCACCGACTTGCGCCGGGCCGAATGCATAACCAGCAGCAGCACCGTACGTGCGGACGCGGCCTTGGCTAGCGATGCCACCGATCGCCGACGACGTTGCGCCGTTTGCGTTCGTACCGTCACCCAGGTTCGCTTGCGAGTATGCAGCAGCCAGCTTCAGACCTTGGAACTGGTATGCAGCACCCGCGCTGTACGCACGGTTGTTGGCGAAGTTCGTGTTGTTCGAGAACGAGTACGTGCCGCCGAATTGCAGGCCAGCGTAGTTCGCGCTCGTGAACTTGACCGTGTTGTTCTGTGCGACATCGCCGTTCGTGCTCAGACGGTCAAGGTTCAGCGGGTGCGCGAAGTACGTGCCGCCCCACGAGCCCGTTGCCGTCAGCGGCGCCAGGTAGTCTTGCGTTGCGTCGTATTGCTTACCCAGCGTGACCGTGCCGTACTGGCTCGACAGGCCGACGAAAGCTTGACGGTTGAACATGCCGCCGTTGCCGTTCGCGAACTTGCCGTTACCGATGTTGAAGCCGCTTTCCAACGTGAAGATTGCCTTCAGGCCGCCACCCAGGTCTTCCGAGCCACGCAGGCCGAAACGGCTCTGGTCAATGCCCGAACCCATCGCCCAACGCGACTTGCCGTTGACCGGCAGGCCTGCTGCGTTGACGCCCGTTGCGACGTTGCTTTGGTAGGTGATGCCTGCGTCCAGCACGCCGTACAGCGTGACGCTGCTTTGCGCGTGAGCGACGGTAGCGAACGATGCTGCAGCTGCTGCAACGATCAGAGTCTTGTTCATTCGTGGAGCTCCCTTCTAAAAAGAGGCAGGTCTCGCGACCTTGTTTCATAAACGGTCTCAACCGCCCGGGAACGCCATCGGTCCTGCTGGCCGCGCCCGGATAGTTGCCCGTTTGGGAACCGTGAGTTTAGGGGTGTACCCTAGGGGCGCGATCCGCGAATAAAGAAATAAGCTTTTCCAGAACTAGAAATAATGAAAGTGGGGCCGCGTTATAAGTATTTGTTTTAACGCTTGTTTTTGGCCTCTTGACGGCAGCTTTTTGGAGGCTTTCATCGCATCATTCTTTCATGTCATCGTCTTGACGGTTGCATAGAAACAACAAACCACTCCGGGCAAACCCCATAAATCGGCAATTTTTACCCAATCCGACCTCGAATGCCGGGTTCCGGATTCCTGAAACGGGTCGGACAGCGGATAAACATCCGGTCGGACGGACAAAGCCGACGTCACGCAACCGCGCGGCATGCCCGAACGGCCCCGTGTGGCGGCGGCAGCCGGCTCGGCCACCGGCCGTGACATGCGGTAACAGGCTTAACCGCCTGCGTAACCCGGCCCGTCGACCGGCAGGCTAATGTAAGGCGAACCCGATTTCAGAATAGGACACGCCATGAATCGACGCTCGTTGTTGCGCGCCATCGGATTGACCGCCGCCTTTGTCGGCACCGGCTGGCTCCGCGCCGCCTCGGCCCAGCCCGCGCCGCCCGTGTACCGGCCGTCCGGCCCGAACCGCGTGCCCGGCGGGCCGCCCTACGCCGACCGCCCGGGCTTCGGGCCGCCGGCCGCACGGCACGACCGCCGCCCGCCGCCGCCGCGGCCGCATGGCTATATATGGACGGACGGTTACTGGAGCTGGCAGCGCGGCCGCTATATATGGGTGTCCGGCCGCTGGGTCGCGCGGCGCCCGGGGCGTCGGTGGGTTCCCGGCTACTGGCGTCGCCAGGGGCAGGTGTGGATCTACGTCGACGGTTCGTGGCGCTAGGCCGCCGACCGGCTCCGGCCGATGGAGGGTCCGGAGCCTGACAGCGCTCACGAACCCGCGCCGTTCGGGCATGGAATCATGGCGCCAGGCCGGGTACGCGCGAATCCTGCGCAGCCTGCCCTTCTCAGGGACGATCCCGGCCGCCCAAACCGACGCCAAAGCATCAATCGGGCAACGCGCCGACAATCAACATGCCCGCCGATCCCCGGCGCGCAATCCTGCATCGACCGGATTCCTGCCGCTCCCTGATCGCGCGCCGACCAACAAAGGGCTGCATGTTTCGTTCACCCCGATAACAAGCCATCGATCCGGGCGTCGCGTCGCAAGCGCATTGCCGCATGTCCGACCAACACGGCAAGGCATCGACAGGCCTTCGATCCTGACGAAACTCTTCGGATAACGAAATCATGCGATGCCGATGTGTATGCATCCGGCCATCTCTCATCGCATCGCGCGCCATCTGCGGCACACCGCCAATCGACGAAACGGTGCACGCGTTCCGCTCAGCGCCCGCCGCCCTCCGACTCCCGCGCACGACGGCGCGCCGCGCAGATCGCGCGATGATGTTCGTCGGCCCACCGGATCATCGCCTGCATCGGCGTCAGGAACGAACGCCCGAGGTCGGTCAGCGCATATTCGACGCGCGGTGGCACTTCGGCGAACAGCGTGCGGCTGACGAAGCCGTCCTGTTCGAGCCGCTTCAGCGTACGCGACAGCATCTGGTTCGACACATCGCCGATCGCGCGGCCGAGTTCGTTGAAGCGCATCGTTCCGCCGGACAGCGCTTCGAGCACGAGCAGGCTCCACTGGTCGCCGATGCGGTCGAGCACATCGCGGATCGGGCACGGCTGATCGAGTTCGACGGTTTCGTCGGCGGACGGCAACGGCATGGCGGGATTCTCTTTCACGGGCAACGCACGGTCATCGCGGTGTGACCTGTTCACACCGCGGTGACTTCTTGTGACGGGTTCGCGGCAACTGTACCATTCGATCGGCCCGACAGCCGCCCGGATTCGCCAGTTCAACGAAGCATGACGATGCCGCGCGGCCTCGCAATTCCAGTAGCCGCGACGCCACTGGCTTCACGGCGAACCCTTTGCATCGCTGCGGGGCATGCGTGCCTGCAGCCACACCCGCCTGCCCCGCCGATCATCACGATCGGCGCAACCCGCGGTCGCGCATCGCGCACCGACCCACGAACCATCAGACCAGGAAAACGCTACATGTCATCGCTCCGCTCCCCCGTTCGCGCCGTAGCCGCATTCGTCCTGCTGGCCGCGTCGGCCGCCGCGCTGGCCGCCGGCCCGGCCCCGCGCGACCTGGCCGCCGAGGAAGCGAATCGCCAGCTCGTGCTGACGTTCTACGACCGCTTCTTCAACAAGCACGAAGCGGTCGAGGCCGCCGCCGTCGTCGCGGACGACTACAAGCAGCACAACCCGCACGTGCCGGACGGCAAGAAGCCGTTCGTGTCGTACTTCGTCGGCGCCTTCCAGAAGAACCCGGCATCGCGCGCACGCATCGTCCGCAGCGCAACCGACGGCGACCTCGTGTACCTGCACGTGCATGCGACCGAGCGTCCGGGCGATCGCGGCGAAGCGGTCGTCGACATCTTCCGCGTGAAGGACGGCAAGATCGTCGAGCATTGGGACGTGATCCAGCCGGTGCCCGACGCATCCGCGAACCAGAACACGATGTTCTGACGCGCGGGGCCGGTGCGCGACGAAGCGCACCGCCCGTTGACGGCCGATCCGGCCGCCGCACCGGTGAGGCGCGGCTGCCCCGCGCCGGCGAACTCCCCTACAATCGAGCATCGCCGCCGCGCCGGCCTCCGTCTCGCCTGACCGCACCGCCGGCCGCTCCGCCCGCGCGCGGCCGCACACGAAGCACGGCCGGCACACGCGGCCGTTCGCGAAGACGGTGTCAACGATGAGCCCCGCCCACATTTCCCTGAGCAACGCCGGCGACCTGGTCGCCAGCCTCGGCAGTCCGCAGTTTCCCGCCCGGCTGTGGGCGTGGCTGCGCGAAACCGTCGACCCGCAGTCCCATTACAGCGTCGCGACGCGTTACCGGCGCGACGCGCCGTCGAAATCGGTCGACAGCGTCGACGTGCTGTTCTTCGCCGGCGGCGACGACCCCGACGGCACGCGCCATGCGCTCGATCTGTATACACAGGGCGAGTGGCGCACCGACACGCTGCTCCCGCATATCGAGCGCACCACCGATTCGCAGCTCGTGTTCTCGTGCAACGAGGAAATCGACACGGCGACCGAATACGGCCGCCAATTCGCGCTCGGCGAGCTCGGCGAAGACTGCACACTGCTTGGCAGCGAGCGCGACTACGTCTATGCGTTCTCGCTGTTCCGCCGGCGCGGCCAGCCGTCGTACACGCTGCCCGAACTGGCGCTGCTGCGGCAGCTCGGCGATTTCGTGCTGCCGCTCCTGATCCAGCATGCGCGGCTCGCACGCCTGACGCCGCGTTCGGACGATGGCGCGCTGCTGCAGCGGTTCGAACAGCGGCTGTCGGCCAGCGGCGCGGCGCTGTCGCAGCGCGAACGGCTCGTGTGCCGCGGCGTGCTGCAGGGCCAACCCGTCCCGCAGATCGCCGACACGCTCGCGCTGAAGCCGAGCAGCGTGCGCACCTATCTCGGGCGCGCGCTCGCGAAACTCGGTGTCCCGAACCGGGCCGGGCTGTTCGCGTGGTGCGTGACCGAAGACGATACGCCGGAAGACCGCGGTCACTAGACGACGCCACCGCAGCACCCGCCGCCCCCGCCGCCTTTGTCGCGGTTTGTCCTCAAAACGATGACAGACAGCCGGCCGCCCCGCTCCTAGTATCTGACTCACCCGACGACAGGAACGCGTCGGATGCCACGGAGACACGGAATGCCGCATACCGGATGGACGCCGGCCCGCACGGCCGCGAGCGCGCCGCCCATCGATTTGCCGACACGGACGCGTCGGCGAAACCGGCATGACGCGCCGGCGGCGACCGGCCTTCACCGCGGCCCACCGCCGTCCCCGCCGCACATCACCGGCACATAACGCCCGCCCATTCCAACCCGACCGGGTACACGCGACCGGACGAGCCAGACGGCCCGCCCGCGGGACACGTGCGCCCGTCGATCAGCCCCCGATCCGGAGGAGACACATGCAACACGCCGATACCATCTATCTGAACGGCCTGCTTTACACGGGCGATGCGCAGCGCCGCTTCGCGCAGGCGCTCGCCACGAAGGACGGCAAGATCGTCGCGGTCGGCCGCGACGACGACATCCGCCCGCTGGCCGGCCCCGCGACGCGGATGGTCGACCTGGCCGGGCGGCTGATGCTGCCGGGCCTCATCGACGGTCACGTGCACCCGCTCGAAGGCCACCAGATCCTCGGCGACTTCGACCTGTCCGGCATCAACGATCCCGACACGATCCTGCAGCGCATCCGCGCGTGCGCCGATGCGACGCCGAACGAACCGTGGGTCTATCTCGGCGGCGCCAACCTCGCCGCGTTCGGCGCGTATCCGACCCGCGAGCTGCTCGACCGGATCGTGCCCGACCGGCCGCTGCTCGTGGTCGGCTTCGACGTGCACAGCGGCTGTCTCAACACGAAGGGGCTCGAGGCGGCCGGCATCAGCGCCGACACGCCCGATCCGACCGGCGGTGTTTACGAGCGCGACGCGGCGGGTGCGCCGAACGGCGTCGTGCATGAAGCGGCGTTCTACCGCATCTGCCCGATCATTCCGCAACTGAGCCCGGCCGGCTACCCGAAATCGCTCGCGAAAGCGCACGCGATGGCGCACGGCTTCGGCATCACGGGCTGGTTCGACGCACGCGTCGAGGAGGCCGAGCTCAAGGCCTACGCCGCCGCGCAGCGCGCTGGCACGCTCAAGGCCTACATGAGCGCGGGCCTCTATGCGAACCCGCGCCGCGACCCGCGCGAGCAGGTCGAACGTTTCGTCGCGTGGCGTCGCGAATACGAATGCGACAACCTGCGCCTGCATACGGTGAAGATCTTCGTCGACGGCGTGCCGGAATCGAAGACCGCCGCGCTGCTCGAGCCGTACGCCGGCACCGACGACTGCGGCCTCGCGCTGTGGAGCCAGGACGCGCTGAACGAGATCTGCCTGCTCGCCGATACGGCCGGCTTCGACCTGCACTTCCATACGCTCGCCGACCGCGCGGTGCGCATGACGCTCGACGCGCTCGAGTACGTGCAGTACCGCAACGGAATGCGCGACCGGCGCGCGCAGCTCGCGCACCTGCAGCTCGTCGACCCGGCCGACATGAGCCGCTTCAACCGGCTCGGCGCGATCGCGAGCGTACAGACGCTGTGGACGGCCGCGCGCGAGGAGCAGCAACAGCTCTATCGCGAACTGCTCGGCGCCGAGCGCACCGCGCGCAATTACCCGTTCCGGAGCATGCGCAACGCGGGCGTGATGCTCGCGGCCGGTTCCGACTGGTCGGTCAGCACGATGGACCCGATGCAGATCATCCAGACGGGCGTCACGCACCTGCTGATCGACCAGCCCGACAGCCCGCCATGGAATCCGCACGAGCGCCTCGACCTGCTCACGATGCTCGAAGCCTATACGGTGAACACCGCGTATGCGCTGCGCTTCGACGACTGCACGGGCTCGCTCGAAGCGGGCAAGGACGCAAGCTTCGCGATCCTCGACCGCAATCCGTTCGCACATCCGGTCGAGACGTTCGCGCAAACCCGCGTGATCGAGACGTGCTTCCGCGGCGAAGTCGTGTACGCCGCGCCGGGCTGGGCCGACTGACGCGCGGATCGGGCGACCGTCAGGCGACGTCGAGCGCGAGCACCTGCTCGGTCGTCAGCACGTCGCCGAACGTGTCCGACAGCGCGGCCAGCGTCGCGCGATGGAGGTCGCGGTGCGGCACCGTGCCGCCGTCCGCGACGTCGAGGTCGCGCGTGGCGCATGCGTCGTCGACGACGATCACCGCATAACCGAGCGGCACCGCATCGCGTGCCGCGCCGGCAACGCACGCATGCGTCATCAGGCCCGTGACGATCAGCGTGTCGATGCCGGCCGCCTTCAGGCGCGCGTCGATGTCCGTCGTCGGGAACACGCTCACCGACGTCTTCTTGACGACCGCGTGATGCGGCGCCGGCTGCAGGTCCGCATGAAAGCGGAAACCGTCGCTGCCGTCGGCGAAGATCGGGCTGTCGGCCGTATCGACGTGCTGGACGTGAAACACCGGAATGCCCGCGCGATCGGCGAACGCGATCACGCGCCGCGCATTGTCCAGTGCGCGCGGCCCTTCCGGAATCGGCAGCCGGCCGCTGAAATATTCGTTCTGGAAATCGATCACCAGCAGCGCGGTGCGGGCGGCGTCGATCGACGTCGGCGCCGTCGCGCCTGCCAGGGTACGGATGGTCGGATGTTGCATGGGTCGCTCTCTCGGTTGGCACATCGAACGGGACGGCGCGCCGGGCCTGCCGGCGCCTCCGGACGCGGCCTGGGGCCTCCCCGACCGCGAGGCGCCAGTGTCGGGCCGCGCGGCTTCACGCGACAGCGGCCCGCGGGACAACGTCCGACAGGATCGGGCCAACGTGCGCGAGCGCCTACGACAACGCGGCCGTTCGCGCGCCCGGCCGCGTGCGTCCGTACGCGGCCATCATCACGAAGCTGAGCAGGAAACCCGCGCCGCCAATCAGCAGCAGGCCGATCTCGCCGAACACCGGCAGCAGGTTCGTGAGCGCGCCCGTCACGACCCACGCGACGGCCATCACCGAACCCGCGACGCCGAGCGCCCAGCCCTGCCGGTCCGCGCTGACGGCATCGGAGAACGCCGTATACATGGTCGTGTACGCGACCATGTCGAAACAGCCGACGACCATCGCGAGCACCCACAGCACGGGCTCGTGCGGAAACAGCGCGGACAGGATCTGGCCGACACCGGCAACGAGCAGGCCCGTCTTCGCGATATCGACCACGCGCCACACGCGCAGCATCAGCCGCACGACGAACAGCAGGCCGAACACGAAACAGAGGCCGATCACGCCGCTGAACAGCCCGAGCCGCGCGCTCGTGTAGCCGAATTTCGCCTGCAGCAACAGCATGATGGTCTGCAGGTAGAGCCCGTAACCGACCTGCATCAGGAAGAACACCACCGACAGGAACGCGACATTGCGCTGGCGCGCGGCCTCCCGGATGATCCGCAGCGGCAGCAGCGGATCGATGCGCGTATCGCCGCGCGGCGCGGCCGAATCGCGATACGACACCCAGGTCCAGAACGCGCACGCCACCGACAGCGCCGCGACCAGCACGAACGGCGTGCCGTAATCGAACAGCGGCGAGATCGTCCGGTCCGACGTGACGCCGCCGAGCACGGGGCCGACGATCACGCCCGCGCTGAACGCGAGCGACATGATGCTCATGTTGTACGCCTTGGTCTCGGGCGTGCTCAGGTCGGTGATCGCCGCCTGCGCGATGCCCTGGCAGCCGGCCAGCAGGCCGGTGAGCCCGCGCCCGGCCAGCAGCAGCGCGACGCTCGCATGCCATGCGCCGGCCGCCATCATCGCGTAGCCGGCCGCGAGACCGAGCACGCACAGCAGCATGATCCTGCGGCGGCCGTAGCGATCGGACAGTTCGCCCATCAGCGACGAGCCGAAGAACATGCACAGCGGGTAGATCCCGTAGCCGAGACCGAGGTAGAAATTGCGCGCGTGTGCACCGGCGTCGGCCGGCAGGATGCCCGCGTGCGGATCGCTGAAGATCGCGGACATCATTGGATAAACGAGCCCGAACCCCATCGCGTCGATCGCGATGGCGAGCAGGCAGGGGCCGAGCAGCTTGTAGTCGAGCCGGGACATGGCGACCTTCCGGACAGAGTGGATGATCGCCCAAGCGTAATGATCGGGCGGCCGCCGCGGTAGGCCGCCGCCCGCGATGCTAATCATCGGCCGTGCCGATACCCGACCCGACGCGGCAACCGATCGATCGCCGCGATGCCCGACGCCAGCTCCTGGCACCCGGCTCGGGTCCGGTCAGACCCGGCGGCACGCGTCGACCTTCACGTCGACAGCCGGACGATCCCGTATGGATTGAACTTGAAGTCGTCTTCGTCGTGAGACGCGTCGTCGATCAGCAATGCACCGTGCGCGCGCAACGTCGCGTCGATCCCGTGCCGCACGATCTCGTCGGCAACGCCGTCGATGACGGCAACCGCGTCGCGATCGCTGCCGCGCGAACGCGGCACCTGCACGTCCGGCAGACCGGCCAGATGAAATCCCACGCTTTCGAAGTATCCGTCCGACGCCAGCGGGCGCAACGCGAACGCCAGTCGGCACACGCGGTTCTGCGCAAGCGCATCGTCGGCATCGGTCGCGACCGCGCCCATCCGGATCAGCTCCCGCCACCGGTGCAGCCCGTGCGCCACACCCGCGCTCTCGCCCTTGACCGCCACCGCGCCGGCGTCGATCAGCCGATCGACCAGGAACAGCGCGCCGATCGATGCACGCACGGCATTCTCCCGCGTCATGCGCGGGCCGAGCACATACAGCACCGACTGGTGCGTGCCGACGGCTTCGTCGTCTGCCGGCGTCCACGCATCCGCTGCGACGCGGTCGCGGCAGACCTCGAACGAACGGCTCATCCGCTCGTCCGGTTCGGCGACGGAATACGCGTCATCGATGCCGAACCCCGTCGCGAATTCCGCAATCGCCGCGTTCGCCGCATCGCGCAGATGCTGCAGTTCTCGATCCCGGCCGAGAAAGCACAGCACGTGGCGCGGCTGCACCGGCGCTTCGCCCGACCACGCGGCCCGTCGGCCGGATTGCAGCAAAACGGCCGCGCGTGCCGTGCCGCCATCGAGCAGTTTCTTCAACCTTGAAAACATTTGCCATCCCCCACGCTGAGCTTGCGTGCCAACATCATAGCGGCCTGCGATGGCGCGGGGACAAACGCGTCGATGCACTCGACGACCGCATCCGGATCGGGCAGCGCTTGCCTGCCCGCCGGAATCGAGCGGCAGCCGCCGCCCGTCGCTACTTGACGCTCAGCGGTTCGCCCTGAAACTGCCGGCGCGCGAGCACGCACGGCGCGCCGTCGTGCATGAACACGCTCGCGAGCAGCCCGAACGACGCCGCGAACAGCACGTACCACGCGGGCGCGACGGGCGATCCGCTCGCGTGCGTCAGCCACGTGACGATGAACGGCGCGAAGCCGCCGAAGATCATCACCGCGACGTTGTACGCGAGCGCGATGCCGGTCGATCGCGAGCGCGTCGCGAACTGTTCGGCGAGCGCGGTGGGCGCGGGGCCGTAGCAGATGCCGACGATCGTGCAGATCACGAGCTGCATCACGAGCAGGCGCCCGATGCTCGGCGCCGCGGCCAGCCACGAGAACAGCGGATACGTGACCGTCAGCATCGCCAGCATGCCGGCGATCAGCACGGGCCGCCGGCCGATGCGGTCGGACACGATCGCGGCGACCGGAATCGTCACCGTCAGCAGCGCGACCGCCACCATCTGCACCTTGAAGACCTGGTCGAGCGGCAGCCCGAAGGTCTTGTGCGCGAACGTCGGCAGGTTGACGAGCATCACGTAGAACACGGCCGTGCCGGTGATCGTCTGCCCCATCGACACCAGCACGCCGCGCAGGTTGTCGCGCAGCACCCGCGACACGCTCGCCGGCGGCTCGACCGTCGACTTGCTCGCGTCGAGGAACGCCTCGGTTTCCTCCATGTGCCGGCGGATCCACAGGCCGACCGGCCCGATCAGCAGCCCGAGTGCGAACGGCACGCGCCAGCCCCAGCTGTGCAGCGCGGCCTCCGACAGCGACTGCGTGGCCCACGCGCCCATCGCCGCGCCCGAGAACACCGCGAGACACTGGCCGATCAGTTGCCAGGATCCATACAGGCCGCGTCGGTTCGCGGGCGCGCTTTCGACGAGGAACGCGGTGGCGCTCGCGTATTCGCCGCCCGTCGCGAAACCCTGCAGCAGCCGCGCGACGACGATCAGGATCGGCGCCGCCGGGCCGATCGTCGCGTACGACGGCGCGAACGTGATCAGCGCGATCGACAGCGTCATCAGGAAGATGATGAGCTGCATCGCGGCCTTGCGGCCCTTGCGGTCCGCATAGAGCCCGAGCAGGATGCCGCCCACCGGGCGCATGAAGAAGCCGACGCCGAACGTCGCGAGCGACATCAGCAGCGACGCGTACTGGCTCTCGGCGGGAAAGAACAGCCGCGCGATGATGCCGGAGAAGAACCCGTAAACGATGAAGTCGTACCACTCGAGGGTGTTGCCGACGACAGCGGCAACCACCTGCCGATGCCGCGAGTTCCGACGTGAGTCGCGCATGCTTGTCTCCTGCAGTCTCATGGTGCCGCGCCGCATGGCTGCCGCGTTCCGTGGCAACCATGGGCGAACCGGCTGTTCGTATCGCCGGCCGATGCGAGACAGGCCCGACGGACCCTCTCGGCCCGCGCGCACGATCGGCGTGAACCGATGATAGGGACGCCGAAAACCCGCATCAATTAACGCCTGCGGTAGATGATTAGCCGGAGATTAAATGTTTCCCCGGCTGGCCCTGCCGCGCGAAAACCCCGGAAATTCGCGCATTGTTGCGGCCGGGGTTCTGCGGCAGAATCGACGGCCGCCCTTCCCGTCGCCCGCATCATGCGCAACCGCATCAACGAAGAGATCACGTTCCGCAAGCTCGAGGTGCTGCTCGCCTTCATGGAAGCCGGCAGCCTCGCGAAGGCGGCCGAGGCGCTGGGCGTCAGCACGGTCAGCGTGCATCGTGCGCTGCATACGCTCGAGGAAGGGATGCACTGCGCGCTGTTCCGCCACGAGGGGCGCAACCTGATCCCGACCGACGCCGCGCTGGTGCTCGCCGAAGTGGCGGGCGAAGTGCTCAAGACGATGACCGACGGGATCCGCTCGACGCGCGAGGCGGCCGGCTACGGTGCCGGCCAGTTGAAGATCGGCTCGCTCTATTCGCTGACGATCCGCACCGTGCCCGAGGTCGTGATCGCGCTGAAGGAGCGCCGCCCCGAACTGCAGGCCGAGCTCGTGCTCGGCTCGAACGCCGACCTTCTCGACAAGCTCAGGCAGGGCGCGATCGACGCGACGCTGATGGCGCTGCCCGAACCGGACACCGAGATCGAATCGATCGCGCTGTTCGAGGACGAGATGTTCTTCGCCGCGCCGATCGATTCGCCGCATGCGCAGCGCGATGCGATCGATCTCGGCGCGTGCCGCGACGAACCGTTCGTGTCGCTCGGCGAAGGCTTCGCGACGCACCACGGCTTCACTGAGGCGTTCCGCGCGGCCGGCGTCACGCCGAATATCGTGATGCGGGTGGGCGACATCTTCTCGCTGATCAACCTGGTGTCGGGCGGCGTCGGCTGCTCGCTTCTGCCCGGCCGCGTACGCGACCTGTTCGCGCACAAGATCGCGCTCGTGCCGCTCGCCGGGCCCACGATCCGCCAGACGATCGGCCTGAGCTTCCTGCACCGGCGCGAGCGCGACCCGAACCTGCTCGCGCTCGCGACCGTGTGCCGGCTGACGGTCAAGGGGCCAAACGCGCGGTGACGCGCGGGTCGATCCGCAACCCTCGCCTTTCCCCACCTTCCCTCCATCTCGCGCATCCGCATCGTCGCGATGCAAACAACGCGCGCTAGTCCGTTCGGACGGCACGAAGCGCGCGCTTTGTTGCGATCATGACCGTCATTCAGCGCACGGCACGCACGCGCGCGCCGCGCCACGGAGACGACATGAACGACCCAGTCCTCGGCCCCATCGACCAGATCGGCTACGTGGTCGCCGACCTCGATCGCAGCATCGCGCGCTGGCGCGCACGCCACGAGATCGGCCCGTGGACCGTGTTCCGCAACGTACGCCTCGACGGCCGCCATCTCGGCGAACCGGTGACGATCACGATGGACGTCGGTCTCGCGTATCGCGGCGGTCTGCAGATCGAACTGATCCACGTGACGAACGACACGCCGTCGCCGTACCGCGATGCGCACGGGCAACCGCTCGTTGGCCTGCATCACGTCGCGTGGGTCGTCGACGATCTCGATACCGCGGTGGCGCGGCTCACGGCGCGCGGCCTGCGCGTCCTGTTCGAAGCGCACAACCCGGCCACGCGTGTCGCGTATCTCGACGACGCCGACGATCCCGGCGTGCGCGTCGAAGTGATCGAAGGCGCCGGCATGCGCGACATGATCGCGTTCGGCATCGCCGAAGCCCGCGCATGGGACGGCACCGATCCGGTCCGCATCATCGACGCGGCGGCGACCTCCGCGTGAGCGGACCCGCGCGCGTCCCTTCTCACTCACAGGAGCAAGCAGCATGAAACGACTCGAAGGCAAGGTGGCGCTGATCACGGGCGGCGCCCGCGGCCAGGGCGAAGCGGAGGCACGCCGGTTCGTCGCCGAAGGCGCGCGCGTGGTGATCGCCGACGTGCTGGACGAAGCCGGCCAGCGCGTCGCCGCCGAACTCGGCGACGCAGCACGATTCCAGCATCTCGACGTGACGAGCGAAGGCGACTGGCAGGCCGCCGTCGATGCAACGCTCGCGCATTTCGGGCGGCTGGACATCCTCGTGAACAACGCGGCGATCCTGAAGCTCGTGCCGATCGAATCGTGTTCGCTCGACGACTATCGCAAGGTGATCGACGTGAACCAGGTCGGCTGCTGGCTCGGCATGAAGTCGGTGCTTGCCGCGCTGAAGGACGCGGGCGGCGGCTCGATCGTCAACGTGTCGTCGACGGCCGGGATGGAAGGCGTCGCAGGTGGCAGCGCTTACGTGTCGAGCAAGTTCGCGGTGCGCGGGATGACGAAGGTCGCCGCACTCGAATTCGGCCGTCACGGCATTCGCGTGAACTCGGTGCATCCGGGCGGCATCGATACGGTGATGGCGCGCCCGCCCGAATTCTCGGACTTCGATCCTGCTTCCATCTATAGCGGCCTGCCGATCGCGCGCATCGGCAAGCCCGACGAAGTGGCCAGTCTCGTGCTGTTCCTCGCGTCCGACGAATCCACGTATTGCACGGGATCGGAATTCATCGTCGACGGCGGGATGCTCGCGGGCAGCACGTTCCACTGATCCGGCTCGACACGCCGGCAGGCCGTCGCGCTGCCGGAAACGGAGACGACTACGCCGCCGGTGGCCAGGCCCGCTCGGCGGCGTTGTCGTTCCGGGGCTAGTTGCCGCGCGCCGCTCAATAGCCCTTCGGCTGGATCGACGATGCGCCGACGCCGCGCGCCGTCTGCTTGCCGCCGCGTACGAAACGGCGCCCGTGCGGACCGTACACGCCGTCCGGTTCCGGATACAGCGTCAGCAGCACGAAATACAGCACCCCGCCCACTGCCAGCGACACCGGCACGCTCAGGTCGAGCCCGCCCGCGAGGTTGCCGAGCGGCCCGACGAACTGACCCGGCAGGTTCACGAACGACAACCCGACGAATGCGGCCGGTAGCCATGCGCCCATCGCACGCACGTTCCAGCCATGCGTGAACCAGTAGTGGCCGCCGCGCAGCCCGCGGTTGAACACCTGCAGGTCGTCGCCGAGATAGTAGCCACGGCGCGTCACGTAGCCGATCACCATGATCGCCATCCACGGGCAGCTGAACGTATCGATCAGCGTCGAGAACGTCGCGACGCTTTCGACGAGGTTGAACCAGAAGCGGCCGACGAAGATGAATGCGATCGCGATCGTGCCGATCAGCAACGTCGCACGCACGCGGTTCAGGAAACGCGGGAACATGCTCGATACGTCGAGGCCGGTACCGTACAGCGCGGTCGTGCCGGTCGACATCCCCCCGATGATCGCGATCAGGCACATCGGCAACAGGAACCAGCGCGGCGAGACCGCGAGCAGCCCGCCGACGTAGTCGTTCGACGCGATGAATGCGGGCGCCTTCGCCGCGATGATCGTGGCAGTCGCGAGGCCGAAGAAGAACGGCACGAAGGTTGCGATCTGCGCGGCGAACACGGCGCCCATCACACGATGCTTCAGCGTGTGCTGCGGGATGTAGCGTGCCCAGTCGCCGAGCGTCGATGCGAACGACACCGGGTTGCTCAGCGCGACCAGCACCGCGCCGACAAACGCGGCCCAGAAGCCCGCGCTGCCGAGTTGCAGCGTGCCGGCGTAATTCATGTCGAACAGGCCGGCGAACGCGAAAAGCCCGGCGACGAACAGGATGCTCGCGGCCCACACGGCGATCTTGTTCACCCACAGCATGAAGCGAAAGCCGTAGATGCAGACGATCAGCACGAGCACCGCGAACACCAGGTAGGCCGCGCCGAGCGTGAAGCCGTTGACGGGCACGCCGATCATGTTGTGCGCGCCGCCGACGAGCGCGTCGCCCGAGCTCCACACCGCGAGCGAGAAGAACGCGATCGACGTGAGCAGCGCGAGGAACGAGCCGACGATCCGGCCGTGAATGCCGAAATGCGCACCGGACGACACGGGGTCGCTCGTGCCGTTGCGCGGGCCGAACAGGCTCATCGGCGCGAGGATGCAGGTGCCGGCGAGCACGCCGAGCACGATCGCGGCGACGCCCGCCTTGAACGACAGCCCGACCAGCACGGGAAAGCTGCCGAGCACCGAGGTGGAAAACGTATTGCAACCGCCGAACAGCAACCTGAACAGATCGATCGGCCGCGCATAGCGCGATGCATCGGGAATGCGCTCGAAACCGAACGACTCGACCTGCGTAATCCTGCCTTCACCCATTTGTCTCCCACTCCTCTGGTGCGTCTGCACGGCCCGAGGCTGCGGCCATGCGACACATCGTCATCGATTCGCGGCCACTCTAAACCGGATCGAGGGGCGCAAATATCACGCATTCGAGACGTTTACGACGAAGGAGAACAATGTTTCCGGGCAGGAAACCGGCCGGTTGCCGCGCCGTCCGTGCGGCGCGGGCGATGCAATGTCAGTGCACCTGCTCGGCCGCCGGCGCGCGGCATGCGGCCAGGCCCCGTTGAACCGCCGGCCGGGCCTCGAGATCGGCGAGCCAGCGCTCGACGTGCGGGTATGCGGCGAGATCGAGATCGAGTTCGGACGCCGTGCGCAGCCACGAAAACGCGGCGATGTCGGCAATCGAATACCGCGACGACGCGAGATACGCCGATGCCGACAAGCGGCCGTTCACGACCCCATAGAGGCGCCGCGCCTCGTTCCGGTAGCGGTCGATCGCCTCCGCATTGACCGTCTTCGATGCACGCAGGAACCACCAGAGCTGACCGAGCATCGGCCCGATGCCGCCGATCTGGAAATGCAGCCATTGCTGGACCGCCGTGCGCTCGGCCAGCGTCTCGGGTTGCAAGCAACCCGTCTTTGCGGCGAGGTAGCCGAGGATCGCGCCGGATTCGAACACGGCCAGCCCGGCGTCGTGGTCGACGATGGCCGGAATCTTGCCGTTCGGGTTGATCGCGAGGAACGCCGGGCTGCGCTGCTCGCCGGCGGACAGGTTCACGTGCACGCGGTCGTGCGCGAGCCCGGCCTCTTCCAGGTAGATCGCGATCTTGTGTCCGTTCGGTGTGTCGGCCGTATAGAACGTAAGGGAGTGCGTCGAGGTCATGTCGGGTCCTTGTCATTCGGTTAGCGTTGCAACTGCAATCGTTGCAATTGCAATCCTATGCCGGGACCAGTGGCTTCGGCAACATGCCAATACTCGAAGGAGGGATATGCAGATTGCGCGATCCGGGCGGGCCGGACCGCGCAGGCGATGCATCGGCAGGCGCGCGTCCGACGCGCGTGCCGGACGCCGCTACCTGGCGTCGGCCGCCGCTTCGCGCGCCGCGGCGGTCACCCGATCGAGCGCAGCGGTCAACGCCGCCTGATCCTTGCCGGAGAACTGGCCGAGAAAGCGTTCCGCGACCGTCGACTGGTACACCTTCCACATCTTCTTGCGCAGTGCCCGCCCCTTGTCGGTGATGCTCGCATAAGCGGCGCGGCCGTCGTCGGCCGAACGGGCACGCGTGACGAGCCCCTCCTGCTCGAGCCGGTCGACGAGCCGCGTGAGGTTGTAGCGCTCGATCGCGAGCACGTCGGCCAGTTCGTGCATGCGGCGCGTGCCGTCGGGCCCGCTTTCGAGCCCCCACAACGCGTCGTACCACGCATACGCGGGCAGGCCGGCATCCGCGAGGCGCCGCTCGATCTCGCGAATCATCGTCCGGTGCGCGCGGACGAACGAGAACCACAGATCGGGTTCGGGTGCGCTCATGTCAGGTCGTTCCTTTCATTTAATTGCAGTTGCAATTAAATTTTACCTCGATACGATTTCCCTCCCTGTCGTTGCCATTGCAGTGGCACGCACACCCTTCGGCGGGCCGATCCGCGCGTTCGTCGACGACGGCGCGATGTCGCGCCGCCCCGCCCGCACTACTGCCCCGACTGCGCGAGCGCGCGTTGCGCCCCCTGCCCCGTTCCCGACGGCCAGCCGCCCGCGAGCGCCTTGTACAGCGCGACCGTCGACGCCGCGCTGCGCATCCGGGCGTCGGCTGCCGCATCCTGCGCCTGCAGCAGCGTCCGTTGCGCATCGAGCACTTCGTAGTAGTCGATCGCGCCGGCCGAGAAGCGCGTCTGCGCAAGCTGCGCGGCACGCGCGCTGTCGTCCGCCGCACGCACGAGGTGCGTTGTCTCGTCACGCGTGCGCGCGACGCGCAGCAGCGCGTTCTCGGTCTCCTCCAGCGCGCCGAGCACGGTCTGCCGATACTGCGCGAGCTGGCCGGCCGCTTCCGCGTCGCTCGCGGCGATCCGTGCGCGCACCCGGCCGACGTCGAGGAACGACCAGTCGATGCCGAGCGCGATCAGGTTCGTGTCGCTGCCCGCGCGGAAGAACCCGTAGCTGCTCGTCGCGCTGCCGAGCAGCCCCGACAGCGTGAAGCGCGGAAACAGGTCGGCCGTCGCGACGCCGATGCGCGCGGTCGCCGCGTGCAGCCGGGCCTCGGCGGCCGCGACATCGGGACGCCGGCGCAGCAGGTCGCCCGGCGTCCCGGGATCGATGTCGGCGGCCAGCGCCGGCAGCGGCACGGGTGTGCCCGCCGACGCGGCGGCGTTCGGGATGTCGAACCGGCCGATCAGCGCATCCGGCGTCTGCCCGGTCAGCACCGCGAGGCGGTGCTCGTCGACACCGATCGCGGCTTCGTTCACGGCAATCCGCGACGTCGTCGATTCGTACTGCGCCCGCGCGCGCGCCGCATCGAGCTCGGAGCCGCGCCCCGCGCCGACCCGCGCATTGATCAGCGCGAGCGTCTGCTTCTGGTTGTCGGCGTTCTCGCGCGCGATCCGCAACCGCTCCTGCGAGCCGCGCAGGTCGACGTACGTACTCGCGACCTCGCCGGCGATCGCGACTCGCACCGCGCGCACGTCCGCCGCGCTGGCAGCCGTTTCCGCACGCTGCGACTCGATCGAGCGGCGCACGCGGCCGAACAGGTCGAGCTCCCACGCGGCATTGATCCCGATGCTGGACGTCGGCGTGTCGCGCTGGCTGCGCGGCGCGCCGAGCGCCTGGTCCTTGCTCATCAGCTGATGGCCGATCTGGCCGCTCGCGGTAATCGTCGGATAACGATCGAAGGTCGCCTGCGACAGCAGCGCATTCGACGCGTCGTAGCGCGACACGGCGACCTGCAGGTCCTGGTTCGCCGCGAGCGCCGCGTCGATCAACTGCGTCAGCGCCGGATCGCCGAAGCCGCGCCAGAACGCGGCATCGGCATCGGCCGACGCGTCGGGCAGCGTATCGGACGACGACGCATCGCGCTGCGTGGCCGGATGCGCGTCACGTGCGAACCGCGCGGCCGTGGCCGTGTCGGGCTGCTTGAAATCGGGGCCGACCGCGCACGCGGCGAGCGTCACCGACATCGCGAGCGCGGAAAGACGGAAAGCGGCGCTCATCGGTTTTCTCCTTCAAGGGTGCCGTGCTGTTCGCTCCAGACGGCCGGCGTGCCGCCCGCGAGCTTGCGGATCGCCACATAGAACACGGGTGTCAGGAACAGCCCGAACAGCGTGACGCCCAGCATCCCCGCGAACACGGTGATACCGGTGGCCGCGCGCACTTCGCTGCCCGCGCCGCTGCCGATCAGCAGCGGCACCGAGCCTGCGATGAACGCGACCGACGTCATCACGATCGGCCGCAATCGCAGCTTGCAGGCCTCGAGCGCCGCCTCGATCACGCCCTTGCCCTGGATTTCGAGCTCGCGCGCGAACTCGACGATCAGGATCGCGTTCTTGCACGCGAGCCCCATCAGCACGACGAGACCGACCTGCACGAACACGTTGTTGTCGCCGCCCGACAGCCACACGCCGAACAGCGCCGCACACATGCACACGGGCACGATCAGGATCACCGCGAGCGGCAGCGTCCAGCTCTCGTACAGCGACGCGAGCACGAGGAACACGAGCATCACCGCGAGCGGGAACACGACGATCGCCGCGTTGCTCTGCGTGACCTGCTGGTAGCTGAGGTCGGTCCATTCAAGCGTGATGCCGGGCGGCAGCACCTCCTTCGCGATCTGCTGGAGCTTCGCGATCGCCTGCGACGACGACATCACCTTCGGATCGGCGTCGCCGATCAGGTCGGCCGCCGGATAACCGTTGTAGCGGACGACCGGGTCGGGTCCGTACGCGGGCCCCACCGTCACCATCGAGCCGATCGGCACCATCTCGCCCTTCGCGTTGCGCGTGCGCAGGTTCGCGATGTCGGCGGCCGTCTGCCGGTGACCGGCATCGGCCTGCGCCATCACGCGGTACACGCGGCCGAACACGTTGAAGTCGTTCACGTACATCGAGCCGAGGTAGACTTGCAGCGTGTTGAACAGGTCGGTCAGCGCGACACCTTGCGCCTTCGCCTTCAGCCGGTCGACCTTCACCTCGAGCTGCGGGATGTTCGCCTGGTACGAGCTGACCGGGTAACTCATCCCCGGCGTCTTCGCGACCGCCGCCTGGAACGCGGTGAGCGCGTTCTGCAATTCGCCGTAGCCGAGCCCGCCGCGATCCTCCAGGTACAGCGAGTAACCCGAACCGTTGCCGAGGCCCTGGATCGGCGGCGGCATCAGCGCATAGGTGATGCCGCCGCCGATGGCCGCGAAGCGCGCGTTCAGGTCCGCGTTGATCTGCGCGGCGCTGCGGTGGCGTTGGTCGAACGGCTTCAGGATCACGTACGAATTCGTGATGTTCGGCGTGTTCACGCCCTGCAGCGCATTCAGCCCCGCAAACGCCGGCACCATTTCGACCCCGTCGGTGCCGAGTGCGATCTTCGTCATCTGCTCGGTCACCGCGCTGGTGCGCGCGAGCGACGCGCCTTCCGGCAGCTTCGCGCCCGCGAACAGGTACAGTTTGTCCTGCACGGGGATGAAGCCGCCCGGCACCGCGTTGAACAGCAGCGCGGTGGCCGCGAGCAGCGCCGCATAGACCGCGAACACCGCGCCGCGCCGCTTCAGCGTGCGCGCGACGACGCCGTGATAGCGACCGGAGCTGCGCTCGAAGAAGCGGTTGAACGGATGGAACAGCCAGCCGAACGCACGATCGAGCGCACGCGTGAGCGCATCCTTCGGCGCGCCGTGCGGGCGCAGCAGCTTCGCGGCGAGCGCGGGCGACAGCGTCAGCGAGTTGATCGCGGAGATCACCGTCGAGATCGCGATCGTCACCGCGAACTGCCGGTAGAACTGGCCGGTGACACCCGACATGAATGCCATCGGCACGAACACCGCGCACAGCACGAGCGCGATCGCGACGATCGGCCCCGACACCTCGCGCATCGCCTGGTGCGCGGCATCGCGCGGGCTCAGACCCTGTGCGATGTTGCGCTCGACGTTCTCGACGACGACGATCGCATCGTCGACGACGATCCCGATCGCGAGCACGAGCCCGAACAGCGTCAGCGTGTTGATCGAATAACCGAGCAGATGGAGAAACGCGAACGTGCCGACCACCGACACGGGCACCGCGACGAGCGGAATGATCGACGCGCGCCAGGTCTGCAGGAACAGGATCACGACGAGCACGACCAGCACGACGGCTTCGATCAGCGTGTGCTGCACCGCGCGGATCGATTCGCGCACGAACACCGTCGGGTCCCACACGGGGCGGTACGCGACGCCCGGCGGGAAGCGCTTCGACAGCTCGTCGAGCTTCGCATACACGGCCTTCGCGACGTCGAGCGCGTTTGCGCCCGGCGACAGGAAGATGCCGACCACGGCCGAATGCTTGTCGTTGAAATACGAGCGCAGCGTGTAGTCGCCCGCGCCCAGCTCGATGCGCGCGACGTCGGACAGCTTCACGACCTGGCCGTCGTCGCCGTTGCGCAGCACGATGTCGCTGAACTCCTGCACCGTGCGCAGCCGGCCGCGCACGTTGATCGACACGAGGAAGTCGTTGGCCTTCGGCGACGGCTCCGCGCCGAGCTGGCCGGCCGACACCTGTACGTTCTGTTCGCGCACCGCAGCGATCACGTCGCTCGCGGTCAGCCCGCGCGACGCGAGCCGGTTAGGGTCGAGCCACAGCCGCATCGCGTAGTCGCCGGAGCCGTACACGCCGACGTCGCCGATGCCGGTGAGCCGCGACAGCTCGTCCTTCACGTGCAGCGTCAGGTAGTTGCGCAGGTACAGCGAATCGCGGCTGTTGTCCGGCGAATAGAGGCTCACGTACATCAGCGGCGTCGGCGACTGCTTCTGCGTGGTCACGCCGTACTGGCGCACCTCGTCGGGCAGGCGCGACAGCGCCTGGCTCACGCGGTTCTGCACGCGCACGGCGGCCGTGTCGGGATCGACGCCCTGCAGGAACGTGACGACGACCTGCAGGCTGCCGTCCGACCCGGCGACCGACTTCATGTACATGATGCCTTCGACGCCGTTGATCGCCTCTTCCAGCGGTTCGGCGACCGATTCGGCGATTTCCTTCGGGTTCGCGCCCGGATACGTCGCACGCACGACGACGCTCGGCGGCACGACTTCCGGATATTCGCCGGCCGGCAGCATCGGTATCGAGATCAGGCCGATCGCGAAGATGACGATCGACAGCACGATCGCGAAGATCGGCCGGTCGATGAAGAATCGGGAGAAATCCATCGCATGTCTCCCGTTATTGCGCGGCCGGCGCGCCGGCATCGGCCACGGCCTGCGTGCCGCCGCCGGTGCCGCCATTGCCGTTGCCATTGCCGGTACCGGCGTCGGCGCGTGCGGGCAATGCCTTCGGCTTCACCTGCGCGCCCGGATAGTAGATCCGCTGCACGCCGTCGACGACCACGCGGTCGCCCGCCTGCAGCCCCTTCTCGACGATCCGCTCGCCGTCGAACTCGCGGCCGGTCGTCACGTCGCGGCGCAGCGCCTTGTCGCCGGGGCCGATCACGTACACGTACTTGCGGTCCTGGTCGGTGAGCACGGCCTTGTCGTCGACGAGCAGCGCATCCTGGTCGCGGCCGCTGACGAGCTGCACGCGCGCATACAGGCCCGGCGTGAACGTGTGATCCGCGTTCGGCAACCGCACCCGCGCGCGGATCGTGCCGGTTTGCGGGTCGAGCCGGTTGTCGAGGAAATCGACGGTGCCCGCATGCGGGAAGCCCGTCTCGTTCGCGAGACCCACGCGCACCGGATCGGCGCCGATCGCGCGATGCTTCGGATCGGCACGGCGCGCGTTGTAGCGCAGGTAGCTCTGCTCGTCGCAGTCGAAATACACGTAGACGGGATCCTGCGACACGACGGTCGTCAGCAACGTGTCGTCCGCGCGTGCGAGGTTGCCGACGGTCGCGACCGCGCGGCCGACACGGCCCGCGATCGGCGCGCGCACTTCGGTGAAGCCGAGATTGAGCTTCGCGTCGGCAACGGCCGCGTCGGCCGCTTGAAGGTCCGCGCGTGCCTGTTCGGCCGTGGCGCGCGCGTTGTCGAGTTCTTCCTGCGACGTTGCATGCGCATCGATCAGCGTCTGCACGCGCTTGAGCTGCACGTTCGCGAGACTCGCGGCCGCGCGGGCCCGCTGCTGCTGCGCGTTCGCACGGTCGAGCGCGATGCGGTACGGGCGCGGGTCGATCTCGAACAGCAACGTGCCCTGCGCGACGAGGTCGCCCTCCTTGTAGGCGACACGCTGCAGATAGCCGCTTACGCGCGGCCGCAAATCGACCGCGTCGACCGCTTCGACGCGTCCGTTGAATTCGTCGGCGAGGCGGACCGTGCGCGGCGCGACGGTTGCGACGCCGACTTCGGGAACAGAATAGGCTGACGCTGCGCCTTTGCCGTCGTGACAGCCCGACAACGCCAGCAGCAGTGCGCAGGCGGCGCCCAAAGGCGATGTCCTGCGTAGGGGTAAGGAAACCATGATGCCTCGCGACGGGTTAAACTGCCGCGTAGCATAAAAGTTGAAGTTAACTTCAAGTCAAGCTTTTCCCGGAGAACGTCATGGGTACCCCGGAAGAACCGAAATGGCCGCTGATGTCGATCCGCGAAGTGGCCGCACGCAGCGGCGTGCCGGCGTCGACGCTGCGGTTCTACGAGACGCGCGGGCTCATCAAGTCGCACCGGAACGGCTCGAGTCACCGCCACTATTCGCGCGCGGTGCTGCGGCTGATCGCATTCATCGTGTTCGCGCAGAAGATCGGCTATTCGCTCGACGAGATTGCCGAGCAACTGGTCAGCCTTCCTGAAGACACCGCCCCGAGCAACAAGGACTGGCAGCGGCTGTCGCGCGGCTGGAAGCAGCGCGTCGCGAGCCGGATCGAGGAACTGCAGCGGCTCTACATCAACCTCGACGAGTGCATCGGCTGCGGCTGCCTGTCGCTGAAGCGTTGCAAGCTGACCAACCCGGAGGATCGCGCGGGCCGCAACGGGCCCGGCGCGCGGCGCTGGCTCGGCGACAAGCCGCCCACGGACGTCGAATGATGCGGCGGCCGCGCGCGGCGCTCAGTCGCCGACGAGGCTGAGCGCGGCGTCGAGCACGGCCTGCCGGAACGCGTCCCGCTGCGTCGGCAGCGACGTGTACTCCAGCATCATGTGGCTGTACGACACCGTCGTGCCGATCGCGCTCGCGAGCATGAAGAACAGCACGTTCGGATCGACCGCGCGGATCGCGCCGGCCTGCACGGCGTCCGACAGCAGCGGGAACATCACCTCGTGATACGGCCGCACGATCCGCTCCTGCAGCCGGTCGAGCCGCCCGCCCACTTCGGTCGCCGCCGTCGAGAAGAACATCCCCATGTCGGGCTCGTCGAACTCGTGATCGACGCATAGCTCGAGCGCACGCCGCACGCGGTCGCGATGCGGCAATGACGACGTGTGCAACGCACGCAGCGCGTCGAACATCGGCGTGGCCAGGTCGACGATCTGCTCGACGACCGCCAGCCACAACGTTTCCTTCGTACCGAAATGATGGGCGATCAGCGCCGCGTCGACGCCCAGCTCGCGCGCGACTTCGCGCACGCTCGTCGCGTCGTAGCCACGCTTCGCGAACGTGCGGCGCGCAGCCCGCAATATCACGTCCGGACCGACGGACGCATCCGCCAGCGGCCGCCCGCGCGTACGCCGCTTCGACGGCGCGCGCTCAGTGACTTCAGCCACGTTTTCCTGCTCCCCTTGAATGGTTCGAATGCCCGTGTTCGGGCCCCGGTTTCACGTCGCCGGGACCGGGCTGCCTGCCCCGCTCCGTTGACACGCGGAGCCGGGAAGCGCTAGGATCATACCTTATTCATCACGTGATGATTTATCCATGACAACCCCTAAACGCATCGTCATCGTCGGCGGCGGGATCGCCGGACTGCAGCTCGCGACCCGCCTGGGCGAGCGTCTCGGCCGGTCCGGTCGGGCGCAGGTCACCGTCGTCGACCGCAGCCCGACCCATATCTGGAAGCCGATGCTGCACACGATCGCGGCCGGCACGCGCGACGTGCAGCAGCAGCAGGTGATCTTCCTCGCCCATGCGCGCGACCACGGCTACACGTACCAGCCCGGCGAACTGACGGGGATCGATCGCGCACGCCGTCGCGTGCAGCTCGGCGAGATTCGCTCGCAGAGCGGCGACGTGGTGATCGAGGCGCGCGAACTCGACTACGACGTGCTGATCGTCGCGCTCGGCAGCCAGGCCAACGATTTCGGCGTGCCGGGCGTGCGCGAGCACTGCTACTTCATCGACAGCCAGCAGCAGGCCGAAACCTTCAACGAAGCGTTGCGGATGCGCGTGTTTCGCAGCATCGCGCGCGACGAACCGTTTCGCGTCGCGATCGTCGGCGCGGGCGCGACGGGCGTGGAACTCGCGGCGGAACTGAGCCGCTTGCTGGAAGTGGCGCAGGCATACGGCGACGCGACGGTGCGCGAGCGGCTGCAGCTCACGCTGCTCGAAAGCGGCCCGCGCATCCTCGCCGCGTTTCCGCCGAAGATTTCCGCGTCGGCGCAGCGGCGGCTCGAACAGATCGGCTTTCGCGTGCTGACGTCGACGCGTGTCACGGCGGCGGATGCGAACGGCTTCCACTATGGCGACGGTTCGTTCGCGGAAGCGGACCTGATGGTCTGGGCGGCCGGCGTGAAGGCGCCCGATTTCATGCAGGCGCTGGACGGGCTCGACACCAACCGCGCGAACCAGATCGTCGTCGGGCCCACGCTGCAGGCGACGGCCGACGAACACGTGTTCGCGATCGGCGATTGCGCCAGCCTGTTGCCCGACGGCCACGAACGGCCGCTGCCGCCGACCGCGCAGGTCGCGACGCAGCAGGCCGAGCATCTCGCGAAGCACCTGCCCGCATGGCTCGACGGCACGCCGATTCCACCGTTCGCCTTTCACGATTTCGGCGCGCTCGTGTCGATCAGCGACTACGACGCGTTCGGCACGCTCGGGCAGTTCGGGTTCTTTCGCGGCGGCTTCATCCAGGGGCGCTTTGCGCAGTTCAGCCACCTGATGCTCTACCGGCGGCACCAGCAGGCGCTGCACGGCTTCTCCAAGGCGACCCTGCTGTGGCTCGCCGAACGGATCAACGGCTGTGTGCAGCCGCGCATCCGCCTGTCGTGATGCCGCGCGTCGTGGCACCGCGTAACGTTTCGAGGAACACCCACATGAATAACCGTATAGCGCCCTGGCTCATGACCGTTGCCGCGATCGGCAGCTTCGACATGCCGTCCGTCTCGTGGGGCGAGCCCCGGCGGCGCAGCGTGACGCGCGACCGGCTGCCGTCATGGGATGCGACGAGCCGGCCGACCATCAGCGTGCTCGAACGGCCCACCGCCGACACCGTGATGATTTCGTGGCGCGACGCCTGCACCGGGCACTACGGCTACCAGAAGTGGCGGCTGTTCACGACGCGCAAGCGCGGCGTCTGCGCGCTGTCGGGGCAGCCGATCGCGATCGGCGACAGCGTCTATGCGCCGCAATTGCTCGGTTCGACGCCGGGCAACGCCGCCGCGATGGTGCTGGCGGCGTGCATCGACGAAGCGTTGACGGCCTAGCGTCAGACCGGGTTGGCGCGGCCCGCGCCTTGGGCCGGATCGCTAGCCTGCCGTTCGAGTTCGGCGTCGAGATGCGCGGCATGCGCCTGCGCTTCGGCTTCCGACATCAACTCGCCTTCCCACTTCGCGACTACCGCGCTCGCGATCGAGTTGCCCACCGCGTTCGTGGCCGAACGGCCCATGTCGAGGAACGTATCGACACCGAGGATCAGCAGCAGCCCGGCTTCCGGGATGTTGAACTGGTGCAGCGTCGCCGCGATCACGACGAGCGATGCGCGCGGCACGCCGGCCATCCCCTTCGACGTCAGCATCAGGATCAACAGCATCGTGATCTGCGTGCCGAGCGACAGGTGGATGTTGTACGCCTGCGCGATGAACAGCGACGCGAACGTGCAGTACATCATCGAGCCGTCGAGGTTGAACGAATAGCCCATCGGCATCACGAAGCTCGAGATCTTGCGACGCACGCCGAAACGATCGAGCGCGTCGAGGATCTTCGGATACGCGGCTTCCGAGCTTGCGGTCGCGAACGACAGCATGAACGCTTCCTTGATCAGCACGAGCAGCTTGAACACGCGGCGGCCGAGGAACAGCAGCCCGGCAGCGACGAGCGTGCCCCACAGCAGCACGAGGCTCACGTAGAAGTCGCCCATGAACACCGCGAACTTCAGCAGGATCGACAGCCCGTTGATCGCCACCGTCGACGCCATCGCGGCCATCACCGCGAGCGGCGCGAGCTTCATCACGTAGCCGGTGATCTTGAGCATCACGTGCGCCAGCTGGTCGATCGCGGCGACGAGGATCTTGCCGCGCTCGCCGAGCGCCGACAGCGCGACGCCGAAGAACATCGAGAACACGACGATCTGCAGGATCTCGTTGTTCGTCATCGCCTCGGCGAACGACTTCGGCACCATGTGGCCGACGAAATCCTTCAGCGTGAACTTGGACGTCGCGAGATGCGCGGACGCGCCGATGTCCGGCAGCGGCAGGCCGAGGTTCTCGCCAGGACGCAGCAGGTTCGCCATCAGCAGCCCGAGCAGCAGCGAGATCAGCGATGCCGTGACGAACCAGCCGAGCGCCTTCACGAACACGCGCCCCACGGACGACGCATCACCCATGTGCGCAATGCCGACGACGAGCGTCGAGAACACCAGCGGGCCGATCACCATCTTGATCAGCCGCAGGAACACATCGGACACGAGCGAGATGTAGCCGGCGATTTCCGCGGCGGACTGCTTGTCCGGAAGTTGCGTGTAGATCAGGTAGCCGATGAAGATGCCGGCCGCCATCGCGAGCAGGATCCAGCCTGCAGCGGACATTCGTTTGTTCATAACGGGATTCGACGCACGGTGAAGGTGTTGAAGAACGAAAGGCGCGCGGCCCGGGGTCCTGTCGGGCCTGCGAATGTCCGCGAACGGACGCGCTGCCGCCGCAGCGTCATTCGCACAAAGGCGAACGCCGGCGGCAGCGGTTCAGCATGATGCGATCGGGTCAGTAGCCGATCGCCGACCCGGCCGGGCGGCGCGGATCGTTGTAGCCGTAGATGAAGCCGACGCGCACGTTGCCGGATACGGACGAATCGTTCCCGGAACTCTGGCGGCTCGCCGCTTCGGTACCCGGCAGGCCGACCATGATCAGCTCGGCGGCGCCCCACGGCGTTTGCTCGACCATCTTGTAACCCATGTTGCGCAGGATCGCGAGCGTGTCGGGCGACAGGCCGTAGGTTTCGTAATAGACCTCGTCGGGCAGCCACTGGTGGTGGATACGCGGCGCGGCGACCGCATCCTGCGGCGTCATCCCGTAGTCGATCACGTTCAGCACGGTCTGCAGCGTGATCGTGATGATCCGCGACCCGCCCGGCGAACCGACCACCATGAACACCTTGCCGTCCTTCGTCACGATGGTCGGCGCCATCGACGACAGCGGGCGCTTGCCCGGTGCGATCGAGTTGCGCGTGCCCTGCACGAGGCCGAACAGGTTCTGCGCGCCGACCTTCGTCGTGAAGTCGTCCATCTCGTCGTTCAGGAAGAAACCCGTGCCCGGCGCGATGACCACGGCACCGAAGCGGCCGTTGACCGTATAGGTCGTCGACACGGCATTGCCGTCGTGGTCGAGGATCGAGTAATGCGTCGTCTCCGGCTTCTCGTGAATGCCGACGCCGGGCTGCACGTCGACCGACGGCGTCGCCGTATCGGCGTGGATGCTCTTGCGGATCTGCGCCGCGTAGTCCTTGCTCGTCAGCTTCGCGATCGGGTTGTCGATGAAGTTCGGATCGCCCAGCAGCGTGTTGCGGTCCTCGTACGCGTGGCGCATCGCTTCGGTCATGGTGTGGATCGACGCCGCGGAGTGGTAACCGAGCTTGCGCAGGTCATACCCTTCGAGGATGTTCAGCGTCTCGCACATCGTCACGCCGCCCGAGCTCGGCGGCGGCGCCGACACGAACTCGTAGCCGCGGTACGTGCACTTCAGCGGGGCCATGTCTTCGGCACGATAGGACGCGAAATCGGCCGCCGTGATCAGGCCGCCCGCCTGCTTCGACGCCGCCTCGACGCGCTTCGGGATCTCGCCGTGATAGAACGCGTCGGGCCCCTGCTGCGCGATGCGCTCGAGCGTGCGGGCCAGGTCCTTCTGCACCAGGCGGTCGCCCGGCTGCAGCGGCGTGCCGTCCGGCCGCAGGAAGATGCGCGCCGCGTCCGGGTCCTTCCTGAAACGTTCGATCGTCGTGTCGAGGATGTCCGTATCGCCGCGCGTCAGGATGAAACCGTCGCGCGCGAGCCGGATCGCCGGCGCCATCACCTGCTGGCGCGTCAGCTTGCCGTACTTGCGCTGCGCGAGATCGAGGCCGGCGACCGTGCCCGGCACGCCGACCGCGCGATAACCGTACAGGCTTTCGCCCGCGCGGACGTTGCCCGACGCGTCGAGATACATGTTCGCCGTCGCCGCGGCCGGCGCGGTTTCGCGGAAATTGATGAAGCGGTCGCGGCCGTCGGCCAGGTGCACCGTCATGAAGCCGCCGCCGCCGATATTGCCGCAGCACGGGTTGGTCACGGCCTGTGCATAACCGACCGCCACTGCCGCATCCACCGCGTTGCCGCCTTCCTTCAGGATGTCGACGCCGATTTGCGACGCGAAGTGCTGCGACGACACGACCATGCCGTTCTTCGCTTCGACCGCGGGGTCCGACGCGGCGAACGCGCACACGCTCATGGCCGACAACAGGGTGAGTACGACGAGCCGCCTCATGACGGAATCCTCCAGACAAATGGCCGGGTCAGGCCGGGATGCACCGCCACGCCATCGCGTGCCGACGCTGCCAATCCGACATGTAATAAACAATACATTCCGGCGAGGCCGCGATCATAGCACTCGCTTTTTTATGCCAAAACCTAGGGTTATCACTGAATTTGAAGCGAATACCCGCGGAAAGGGTTTTCGAGAAATGTTCGTTTCATTACATTACTGGCCGGACCCTCTGCCGAGTGATACGTCCCTCTAATTCCGGACCGTGCGCGGCCCGTCGCACGTCAATCGGCTAACATGCATGGAGTCCCGGCAGACACCCGTCTGCCGTTTGTCATTCAGATAAGAGAGCTGGAGTGCCCGATGGGGACAAGCATCAGGGCGTTGCTGTTATCCCAGATGGATAGCTTCACGCCGTCGGAACAGAAGGTCGCGCACGCGTTGCTGGATCGCTATCCGAGTCTCGGCCTCGGGCCGATCGCGAGCGTCGCCAAGCAGGCTGAAGTCAGCGATCCGACCGTGTTCCGCTTTGTCGTCCGGATCGGCTTTCCGAATTACTCGTCGTTCCAGCAGGCGCTGCATGACGAGATCGACACCGCGATGAATTCGCCGCTCGCGCGGATGGATGCGTTCCATTCCGAATCGGGCATGCGCGACAACCATGCGGCGATTTTCCAGCGGCTGTCCGAGTCGCTCGCGACCACGATCGACGGGCTCGACGCGGCCGCGTTCGATGCCGCCGTGGCGCAACTGGCCGATCCGGACGTCCGCATCTTCTGCGGCGGCGGACGCTATACGGCGCCGCTCGCGTCGCTGTTTTCGTTCACGCTGGCCTATGCGCGCCCGCATGTGCAGTACGTCGAACCCAACGTGAACCTCGCGTCGGTCGCGCTGGCCGACATGGGGCGCGGCGACCTGCTCGTCATCTTCGACTTTCGCCGTTACCAGAAGGACAGCATCCGCTTCGCGCAGGCCGCGCACCGGCTCGGCACGCGGATCCTGCTGATCACCGACGAATGGATGTCGCCGATCGGCGAGTTCGCGGAGATCGTGCTGCGGATCCAGGGGCGCCCTTTCGCGATGCTGCAGACCAACGTGCCGGCGCTGGCGCTCGCCGAAGCGCTGGTGATCGGCGTGACGAACCGGCTGCCGGAACTCGCGCGGCAGCGGATGGAAAAGATCGAGCATCTCAGCACGGGCGGCATCGGGCACGACACCAACCGGCGCGATTTGCCCGAATGACGATCGCTCGCCATTCGGGCGCGGGCATCAGCTCTCGACGTCCTCGAGGCTGAACACTTCGGTCTTGTCGTTGTACGAGAAGACTTCGCCGTAACGGCCCCAGTCGATCACCGCGTCGAGCGTTTCCTCGGCCGCTTCGTCGGACAGGAAATCCTCCAGCTCCTGCTCGAAGCGCACACGCGGCGCGCGATGGCCGGGACGCTCGTTCAGCACCTTCCTGATCCGTGCGGCGAGCGGCACGTGCTTCAGCAGGTGATCCGCGAACATCAGCTTGCGCTCCTGCGTGCCGAATTCCGCGAACACGCGTGCGGGCGGCGTGAGGAACACGTCGCCTTCCCGAACGTCCGCGAAGCCAAGGTGCTGCAGCACTTCGGCGATCGGGAACAGTTCGTCGACCTCGAGATGCAGCGTGCGCGCGATTTCCGGCATGTCGGCACGGCCGTGGTACGGCGCCATCGCGAGCGTTTCGATCAGGCCGGCCATCAGGTTGGTCGACACGCGCGGCAGCCAGCTGCCGGGTTCGAGCCCCTTCTTCGTCGCTTCATTGGTCTGACGCGCGGTCATCTTCGCGTAGATGTCGTCGACGAGCTTGCGGAAATCGGTGTCGAGCCGGTTGCGCGGATGCTTGAACGGCACCTTGATCTCGGCGATCACGCGGCCCGGGTTCGACGACAGCACGAGGATCCGGTCGCACATGAACACGGCTTCCTCGATGTTGTGCGTGACGATCAGCACCGACTTGATCGGCATCCGGCCCTGTGTCCACAGGTCGAGCAGGTCGGTACGCAGCGTTTCGGCCGTCAGCACGTCGAGCGCCGAGAACGGCTCGTCCATCAGCAGGATCGTCGGATCGACGACCAGCGCACGCGCAAAGCCCACGCGCTGGCGCATGCCGCCCGACAGCTCGCGCGGATACGCGTTTTCGAAACCGTCGAGACCGATCAGGTCGATGGCCGCGAGCGCACGCTCGCGCCGCTCGCGCGCGCCGACGCCGAGCGCCTCGAGGCCGGCTTCCACGTTCTGCAGCACGGTGAGCCACGGGAACAGCGCGAAGGTCTGGAACACCATCGCGACGCCTTCGGCCGGGCCGCTCAGCGGCTTGCCGAGGTAAGTCACTTCACCGCCGGTCGGCTCGATCAGGCCGGCGATGATCCGCAGCAGCGTGGACTTGCCCGAGCCGGAGCGGCCGAGCAGCCCGACGATCTCGCCTTCGCGCAGCGACAGGTTCGCGTCGTCGAGCACGAGCAGCTCGCCTTGCGACTTGTTGAAGCCGCGGTTGACGTGCTCCACGCGCAGGATTTCGTCGCCGAGGCGCGGCGGCTGGGGCGTCTGGACAGGGGCGTTGATAACGGTCGAATTTTGCATCGCGAGTACTCTCAATCGAGACGGAGCCGGGCTTCCGCGTAGGCGTACATCGGACGCCACAGCAGACGGTTGAACAGGGTGACGAACAGGGACATCACGGCGATGCCCAGAATGATCTTCGGGAAGTCGCCGGCGGCGGTCGTCTGCGCGATGTACGCGCCGAGGCCGTGCGCGACGACCTTCGTGTCGCCCCACTGCACGAACTCGGACACGATGCTCGCGTTCCATGCGCCGCCCGATGCGGTGATCGCGCCGGTCACGTAGTACGGGAAGATGCCGGGCAGGATCGCCTGCCGCCACCACTGCCGGCCGCGAATCCGGAAGTTCTTCGTGACTTCCTTGTAGTCGTTCGGATAGGACATCGCCCCCGCGATCACGTTGAACAGGATGTACCACTGCGTGCCGAGCACGATCAACGGCGACAGCCAGATATCGGCGTTCAGGTGGAAGCGCACGATCACGATCACGAACACCGGGAACAGCAGGTTGGCCGGGAACGCGGCGAGGAACTGCGCGATCGGCTGGACCTTTTCGGCGAGCGCCGGGCGCAGCCCGATCCACACGCCGACCGGCACCCAGATGACCGACGCGATCAGGATCAGGAACAGCACGCGCAGCAGCGTGATGAGCCCGAGCACGAGCACGTGGCCGACCTCGGCCATCGTCACGCCGGTCGACACGAAGGTGACGACGCGCCACACGACGTACACCGTCAGCAGGATCACGAGCGCGCCCCAGATGATGTCGCCGATCCGCGACGAACGGCGGCTCAGTGCGACGCGCGCGCCGACGCCCTTGAACGACGGCACGCGCAGCGGCACGCGGGCCGCCTGCGACAGCAGCCAGCCGGCCGGCACCAGCAACTGGTGGATCAGGTGCGTGCGACGCATCATGTCGAGCAGCCAGGACTGCGGCGCATCGCCGGACGCGGTGTTTTCCATCCGGAACTTGTCGGCCCACGCGACGAGCGGACGGAACAGGAACTGGTCGTACGCGAGAATCACGACCGTCATCGCGACGATCACCCAGCCGACCGCGCCGAGGTTCTTGTCGGAGATGGCCTGCGCGAGATACGCACCGATCCCCGGCAGCGTGATCGTCTGGTTGCCGACGGTGATCGCCTCGGACGCGACGACGAAGAACCAGCCGCCCGACATCGACATCATCATGTTCCAGATCAGCCCCGGCATCGAGAACGGCACCTCGAGCTTCCAGAAGCGCTGCCACGACGTCAGGTGAAAGCCGCGCGACACTTCATGCAGATCGCGCGGCACCGTGCGCAGCGACTGGTAGAAGCTGAACGTCATGTTCCACGCCTGGCTCGTGAAGATCGCGAAGATCGCGGCCAGTTCGGCGCCGAGCACGCGGCCCGGGAACAGCGCGAGGAAGAACGTGACGGTGAACGAGATGTAGCCGAGCACCGGCACCGACTGCAGGATGTCGAGGATCGGGATCAGCACCATGCCCGCGCGGCGGCTCTTGGCCGCGAGCGTGCCGTAGACGAGCGTGAACACGAGCGACGCGACCATCGCGGCGAGCATCCGCAGCGTGGTGCGCAACGCGTATTCGGGCAGGTTCGACGGATCGAGCGTGATCTTCTGCGTCTGCAGCACGCCGATCGGCGCCATCGTCTGATGGAAGCCGACGATCGCCATCGCCAGCAGGCAGATGATCAGCGGAAACGCGATGGCATCCCAGCGATTGGGGAGCACGCGCCACGCGGACGCGTTCGCGGTCCGGTTCGGATTGAAGAAACTGATATCCATCGGTAGCGTCTTGTATCGGATTGAAATTCGATGGGGTCGGCCGCGTGCCGCGCGGCCGGCGTTACATCAGCGGGCCCGGATCAAAAGAGCCCGTGCAGTGCCCAGTACAGGCCGGCCGACAGTGCGATCGATGCGGGCAGCGTCAGCACCCACGCGAGCACGAGATTGCGCACCGTGTCCCAGCGCAGGCCCGCGCCGCTCGCCGTCATCGTGCCGGCCACGCCCGACGCGAGCACGTGCGTCGTCGATACCGGCAGCCCGTATGCGTCGGCCATCCCGATCGTCAGCATCGCGACGGCCTCGGCCGACGCGCCCTGCCCGTAAGTGAGATGCGACTTGCCGATCTTCTCGCCGACCGTCACGACGATCCGCTTCCAGCCGACCATCGTGCCGAGGCCAAGCGCGATCGCGACCGCGACCTTCACCCAGGTCGGGATGAATTTGGTCGAGCGGTCCATCTGCTTCTTGAACGCATCGAGCACGCTCGCGTCCTCGACCGAGAACGCCGGCGCCTTCGCCTTCTCCATCAGGCGGATCGCCTCGGACGCGACGTACATGTTGTTGCGCACGTTGTCGACGAGGTTCTGCGGCACGCTCGAGATGCCGCCGGCCTGCGCGACCTGGTCGGCGATCGTGTCGGTGAGCTTGCCCAGCGCGGGGAGCGTCGCGGGCGTCAGCTTGTGCGTGCGCACGTACGCCTCGACGTCGGCGCGCGGGTCGGCGGACTGCACCGCGGGGGCCGTGTACTTGCCGAGCGTCGTCGACGCGTGGCGCGCAACCGCGACAAAGGTGCTCGTCTGGTCGGGTGTCACGGCCTTGTTCAGCGCGTACGCGGTCGGCATCACGCCGATCAGGATCAGCATGATCAGGCCCATGCCCTTCTGCCCGTCGTTCGAGCCATGCGCGAACGACACGCCCGTGCAGGTGAGGATCAGCAGCAGGCGGATCCAGAACGGCGGCGGCTTGTTGCCCTTCGGCTCCTGGTACAGCGCCGGCACGCGCACGAGCGCCTTCAGCAGCAGGAGCACCAGTGCGGACAGCACGAAGCCGATCAGCGGCGAGAACAGCAGCGCCTTGCCGACGCCGAGCGCCTGGTTCCAGTCGACGCCGCTCGTGCCCGACGGGCCGCTGACGATCTGGTTCATCAGGCCGACGCCGATGATCGACCCGACGAGCGTATGCGAGCTCGACGACGGCAACCCGAAATACCAGGTCGCGAGGTTCCACGTGACGGCCGCGATCAGCAGCGAGAACACCATCGCGAAACCCGAGCCGCTGCCGACCTGCAGGATCAGCTCGACGGGCAGCAACTGCAGGATGCCGAACGCGACGGCGCCGCTCGATACGAGCACGCCGAACAGGTTCCAGAGGCCCGACCAGACGACTGCCAGGTGCGGGTCGAGCGAATGCGTGTAGATGACGGTCGCGACCGCGTTCGCGGTGTCGTGGAAGCCGTTCACGAACTCGAAGCCGAGCGCGATCAGCAGCGCCACGACGAGCAGCACGAACGGCAGGACCGAACTTTCCTTGACCGGGCTGAGATCCGCGCTCAGGTGGATCGCGATATAGACGATGCCGCAGGCAATGATCAGAAAAAACAGCGCGAAGCTGAGGGTGCGCGTGCGCTGACTGGCCGCGCCGCTGGTTTCCGTTGCCGCGAGATTCGGCATGAAGGTGGCTCCGGATAGGTGACTCGGTGTCGCAGGCTATCGGGCGGTCGTGACGCAAATGTGACGTGTCACTTACAGGACATTAACAAGTCGTCGCCCGGCATCCGGACGGCCGCCTCGCGGGCTCCCAACTCCCCTGCGCGAATTTGCGGATCGCGGGAATAAAACCGTCGTCGCGCCGGTATGGCACGCGAAGGCGCCGGTTTATTCCAGGACGATCCGGCCGTCCCGTTTCGTCATACGATTGCGAGGCTCCCATGTCTTCATCGAATCCCACCCGCCCGTCGCGCCGCAAGGCCCTGCAATGCATGGCCTTCGGCGGCCTCGGCACGCTGTTTACGCTGTCGGGCGGCATCCTGACGCCGTTCGACCTCGCGCTCGCGCAGGCCGGCGACGCACTCCCGGCCGGTGCGGGCCGGCCGCTGTTCGTGCAGATCAGCGACTCGCACATCGGCTTCAACAAGGAAGCCAATCCCGACGTGTCGGCCACGCTGCGGCAGACGATCGACCTCGTGAACCAGATGCCCGCGATGCCCGCGCTGGCCATCCATACCGGCGACATCACGCACCTGTCCAAGCCCGAGGAATTCGACCACGCGTCGCAACTGCTGTCGGCGCTGCGCGTGCCGGAACTGCACACGGTGCCCGGCGAGCACGACGTCACCGACGGTTCGGGTGCCGAATATTTCAGCCGGTTCGGCAAGGCGTCGGACAACCGCGGTTATTACAGCTTCGATCATGCGGGCGTGCACTTCATCGGCCTCGTCAACGTGATGCACTTCAAGCCGAACGGGCTCGGCAGCTTCGGCGACGACCAGCTCGCGTGGCTCGAGCAGGATCTGAAGGGCCGCTCGTCGAGCACGCCGATCGTCGTGTTCTCGCACATGCCGATGTGGACCATCTACGAACCGTGGGGATGGGGCACCGGCGACGCGCCGCAGACGATGGCGCTGCTGCGCCGCTTCGGCTCGGTCACCGTGCTGAACGGGCATATCCACCAGATCGTGTCGAAGGTCGAGGGCAACATCACGTTCCATACCGCACGCTCGACCGCGTTCCCGCAGCCGACGGCCGGCAACGGCCCGGGCCCCGTGCCGCTCACGGTGCCGCGCGACCGGCTGCCGTCGATGCTCGGCTTGACGACCGTCGAATTCGCGGGCCATCCCGCCGCATCGACGCTGCATGACGCGACGCTCGCCTGACCCATACGCAAGGAGACCGACATGACCCGTTTCAAGCAACCGACAATCATCGCGGCGCTGATCCTGTGCGCGGCCGCCGCCGGCGCCCCGCTCGCCGCGTTCGCGCAGGGCCCGGACGGCCCGCTCGTGACGATCCACAATTTCATGTTTTCGCCGATGTCGACCACGATCAAGGCCGGCACGACGATTACGTGGAAAAACCTCGACGGGGAGCCGCACACCGTCGTCAACGACGCCGGCATCTTTCACTCGTCGGCGCTCGACCAGGGCGACACGTACTCGTTCCGCTTCGACAAGCCGGGCGTCTACAAGGTGTTCTGCGGGATTCATCCGTACATGAAGGAGACGATCACCGTCGAATGACGCGGCCTCCCGTGAAACGCGCGGACGAACCGCGGGCGGCGGCCGCCTACAATGAGCCCCGTCCCATTCGCCCGCGTGGCAGCCGGAGCCGCCCATGCCCAGGATAGATATCAGCGCCGTGCCCGAACGCCCGGGCAGCGGTTATCCGAAGCCGTTCGACGCGCCGTGCGCGCAGCGCATCCGCCAGCGCGTCGGCGACGCCGGCGGGCTGCGTGATTTCGGCGTCAACCTGATGCGCGTGCCGCCGGGCGGCTGGTCGAGCCAGCGCCACTGGCATTCCGACGAAGACGAATTCGTCTACGTGCTCGACGGCGAACTCGTGATGATCGAGGACGGCGGCGAGACCGTGCTGTGCGCGGGCGACTGCGCGGCGTTTCCGAAAGGCTCGGGCAACGGCCATCATCTGGTCAACCGGTCGAATGCGGTCGCCGTCTATCTCGAGGTCGGCTCGCGCTCGCCGGACGACGTGATCACGTGCCCGGACATCGACATGATGAGCCCGAGCCGCGACGGCCGGTTCCTGCACAAGGACGGCACGCCGTACCCGGACGCCTGACGCCTGACGCACATCCTCGCGCTGTGGCGTGGCGGGCATTGCCGCGCCGCCGATCGCCTACACTGAATCGAACTGTTCGGATCCGACCCACCGTCACACGCAGCGAGGCAAGCCATGACCGCGAGCCAGCCGGCACGAATGGACCTCCCCGGGCAAGTCGTGCTCGTGCTCCAGGGCGGCGGCGCACTGGGTGCGTTCCAGCTCGGCGTCTTTCAGGCGATGGACGAAGCCGGTATCCGGCCCGACTGGGTGGTCGGCACGTCGATCGGCGCGATCAACGCGGCGCTGATCGCCGGCAACCCGCCGGAACAGCGCTACGAGAAGCTGCTGGCGTTCTGGCAGCGCGTGACCGAACGGACCCGTTTCGACGTCCCCGCGCTGCTGCCCGGCTGGGACCGGACGCTGGCCGAGATGATGATCATCGGCGGCGGCATCGCGGGATTCTTCCAGCCCAATCCGGCGTCGTGGTTCGGGCCGATGGTCCGCCTCGGCGTCGATCACGCGTCGTATTACCGGATCGCGCCGCTGCGCGATACGCTCGTTTCACTGATCGAGCCCAGCCTGCTGAACGCGGGCCACCCGCGCCTGACCGTCAGCGCGGTCAATGCGTGCACGGGCGCGATGCGCTATTTCGATTCGCGCGATACACAGCTGGGGATCGACCACATCATGAGTTCGGGCGCGCTGCCGCCCGCGTTCCCGGCGATCCGGATCGACGGCGAGCCGTACTGGGATGGCGGCGTGTATTCGAATACGCCGGTCGAGGTCGTGCTCGACGACAATCCGCGCCGCAGCTCGATCATCTTCTCGGTGCAGGTGTGGAATCCGGCCGGCCCCGAGCCCGAGAGCATCTGGCAGGTGTCGGAACGGCAGAAGGACATCCAGTACGCGAGCCGCACCGACAGTCATATCGCGCGCCAGCAGCAGATCCACCGTCTGCGCCACGTGATCCGCGAACTGGCCCGGCACGTGCCGGAAGCCGAACGCGCGTCGCCGGCCGTGCGCCGGCTTGCCGCGTGGGGATGCGAGACCACGATGCACCTGATCAAGCTCGCGGCGCCGCGACTCGCCGGCGACAATCAGTTGAAGGACATCGATTTCACGCCGGGCGGCATCGCAGCCCGCCGGCAAGCCGGCTACGAGGCCGCGAAACGGGCCATCGCGGCCCGTCCGTGGGACCTGCCGACGGACCCGACGGAAGGCCTGACGGTATTCGACCCGGACGCACCGCCCGTCGCCGAAAAACCGGCATGACGCGCGGCGCCGCAGCCGTGCGCCGATCGCCCCGGCGCGATCACGCGCGATCGGCCTGAAGGCGCGCGCGGCCGGCCGCACTCACCTCGACCTGGGCCACGCCGCCGGGCGCATGGTGCCGGATCACGTAGCCGCGCACGCAGGCCTCCTCCCACACCGGCAGGCGCGGGCACGACGTGCGCCATGCATCGATCACCTCGTCGTACGGCCGCGCGCCGGGCCCGATCCATTCGAGCAGGTCGAGGATCAGCGGCTCGATCGACGCCGCTTCGCGCGCGAGCACGTCCGGGTTGACCACGTGGATCGGCTGCCCGGCCGCATAGGACACGATCTGGTCGAACACATCGGAGAACTGCGTCTCGTATTCGTCCTCGGTCACGTAGCCGATATGCGGCGTACACACGACATTCGGCAAGCGCAGCAACGGATGGCGAGGGTCGCGCAGCGGCTCCGTGTCGTAGGCGTCCACCGCCGCCATCCCGGGCCGGCCGGCCTGCAAGGCCGCTTCGAGCGCGCCCGGTGCAACGAGGCCCGCACGGCTCGTGTTCACGAGCAGCGCGTCGGGTTTCATCCGGCCCAGATCCTCGGCCGTCACGATGCCGCGCGTGGCCGGCACGAGCCGCATGTGCAGCGAAAGCACGTCGCATGTTTCGAAGAACGATCGCTTGTCCGGTGCGGTCTCCCAGCCGTCGTCGCGCGCCCGCTGCAGCGACGCTTCGCGCGCCCAGACCAGCACGTTCATGCCGAACGCGGCGCCGTATCGGGCGACTTCCGCGCCGATCCGGCCATAACCGTAAATGCCCAGCGTGCGCCCGCGCAGCGTCCGTCCGACGCCGATCTGCCAGTGGCCGGTTTGCAGCGCGTGCATCTGCTGCGGAATCTGACGCATCGCGGCCAGCACGAGGCCCCACGTCAGCTCGGCGGCTGCATAGGAAGGTGTCCCTGCATGCTGGTTCGACGACACGATCACGCCTTGGGCGGTGCACGCATCGATGTCGATGTGCGGATAGACGCTGCGCTGGCTGATCAGCCGCAGCTTCGGCAGCCGCGCGATCAGCGGCGCGCGAATCTGCGTGCGCTCGCGGATCAGCACCAGCACTTCCGTGTCGCGCAGGCGCTCGGCCAGCGCGTCGACGTCCTGCACGTGATCGTTCCAGATCGTGACCGCGTGCCCGTCCAGCTTGCGGAAGCTCGGCAGCGTGCGCAGCGTGTCGAAATAATCGTCGAGAATCGTGATGTTCATGGGGGCGCTCCTGGCAACGCCGTCATCCTGAACCGCGAGCGATCAATCGGGAAATGAATTTATCTTGCCGATTCCTGCATTTTTCTGATCGATCCTCTGGTGCCGCCGCGGATGGCGCACGCTCACTGCCCGGCCGCGCGCACGACCGGCGCCGTACCGGCGACAACCGGACACGATTGCGGCAATGTCTGGTCGAACAGCACGGCCAGCCCGCAAGCGGAGGTGAACATGCCCAGATTGTCGTGCCCGATGCCCGGCACTTCGACGACCTGCTGCGCAAGGCCGGCCGGGTGCCGCTTCTTCAGGTAATCGAAGTAAGCGAGCCCGCGCGCGAGCCGGTACGGGCCTTGCGCCATCGCCGCGCACGAGCGGTCGATGAAATGCGTGTACGGGTTCGTGTCGGCCTGGCCGAGCAGGTACACGACGTTGCGCGCGACGTAGCGCGTTTCGAGATCGCCGACGTCCTGCGACGCAACGTACGGCGGCGCCGACTTCAAGCCATATTTCCATTCCGTCGCGCTCGGGCACGCGCCGCCCGCGAGCACCTGGTCGTCCGGCCGTTCGTCGTCGAAATACAGGTAGCTCGACGGATTCGCGACCACGTAACGCACCGCAAGGCCGGCGCGCGCCAGCGCGTCGCCGCCGTGCCCGGCCACCGCGTAGCGCTGCAGCAACTGCGCGCCGGCCGAATGGCCGATCACGACCACCGTCGACAGCGCGGGGTACAGGCTGCGGTCGGCGAAATGCGCGAGCAACGCATCGAGCGCGGCGAACGAACTGATCGGGCCCGGCTGGCGGGCCGGCTCACCGCCCTTCCACCCTTCCTGCGTCCACGCGAGCGTTTGGGCCGGCAACGAGAATGCGCGCGTATCGGCGCGCGTCAGGAACTGCGGCGCGACGACCATCGTGCCCTTGCCCGCTGCGCCAGCCTTCTCGACGACCTTGAGCCCGGATGCGTAATACGCGTCGGCATTGCGCAGCGTGCCGTGAATCACGATGAAGACGCGCGTGACGCCGGGCGCGGGTTGGTCGAGCGGATGGTCCGCATAGACGGGCAGCACCGCGCTGCCCTGCGGTGTATCGACGGCCACGCGCTGGTCGGCAACGGCCTTGACCGGCGCTTCGAGACGTTCGCGCTGCGTGGCGGCTTCGGCCGGACGCGCGCCGCCCGGCACGCCGGCCGTGGCGCAGGCTACCGCGAGCGGAATGGCACATGACAGCATGCGGGAGGACCGGATTCGGGCAAGAGCGACGGAAATGAGCGACATGGTGGCGGACCTGGTGGCGGGTATGACTTTAACGGCGATGGTCGCAGAATCCGTCGCTCGCTGCCGACCGGTTGCGGAACACGGTTCAGCCGGCCGGTTCGGACACCCGCCCGGCATCCGCGCGGGATGCTCGCCCGTCGCCGCGCGGCGCGTTCGCGCCACCCGCCGGCGGCGGCGAGCCATCCGTCGCCACGGCGAGCAACGGCCGCTCGGGGTGCACGAACAGCCACAACACCGCGCCGCAGGCCGCCGCGGCGCCGATCACGATCATCCCGCTGCCCCAGTTGCCGGTGACCTTGACGACCAGCGCGAGCGTCATCGGGCCCGCGACGTTCGACAGCGCACCCCACACGTTCGTCCAGCCCGACATCACACCGGCGAACGGCCGCCCGAGATCCTGCGCGGCCGACCACACGACCACCTGCGCGAACCCGACCGCGGCAAACGACAGGCACAGCAGCCCGATGACCACCGCCATCGCATCCGCGCGCGACGCCGCGACCAGCGCGAGCGTGCTCACGACGAATCCGGCGATCGCGACCGGCGTGCGCGCCCAGTAGATCGAGCCGGTTTTCCGGAGCAGCCGGTCGCTGACGGTTCCCGCGACGAACACCGCTGCGAACACGGCCACCCACGGCAGCGACGCGTACAGCCCCATCGCCTTCAGCGACAACCCGCGCGCGCGCATCAGGTAGGTCGGCAACCAGGTCGTGTAGAAGCTCTGGATCAGCACGAGCAGGAAGTACTGGATGCCGAAGATCCAGAAACGCCACAACCGCAGGCAGCGCAAGAGCGAGCCCGACTCGGCCGCTTGGCCGGGCGGCTGGTCGGCCGCGATGGTGTCGGCCTCGGCCTGCGTGATGAGCGGATGCGACGCCGGCGCATCGCGATAGCCGAGCCACCAGATCGCACCGAGCAGCAGGCCGAGCGCGCCGAACCCGTAGAAGACCGCATGCCAGCCGAACCGCACGATGGTCCATGCGGTGAGCGGCGCCGACACGATCGGGCCCAGATACAGCCCCGCGAGCAGCACCGCGTTGCCTTTCGCGCGTTCACCGGTCGGGAACCAGCGCTTGAGCGCGACGACGCTGCTCGACCAATCGGCCGACTGCGCGGCGCCGAGCACCAGCCGGCAACCGAACAGCCAGGCGAACGACCCGCCGAACGGCGTGACGATCATCATCAGCGACCACAGCGTGCTCGTGCCGAACAACACCTTGCGCGACCCGAAGCGTTCGGCCGCGCGCCCGGCCGGAATCTGGCCGATCGCGTAGGCCCAGAAATAGACCGTCAGGATCATCGACATCTCGACGATCGACAGGCCGAGTTCGCCCTGGATCGTCGGCGCAGCCACGGCCATCGCCGCGCGATCGAGCGTCATCACGAAGGTCAGCGGTGCGACCAGAAAGGCGACGATCTTCCAGCGGAGATGGTTCACGTGGCGCGGCATCGTGCGATTCCCGATTCAGGAGGAGGCGCGGTGCGCGCCGTCAGGCGTCGCGCCGACCCGGCGCGTCGGCCGTGTCGTGCTGTATCCGCTGCACGATTTCGGCCAATTCGCCGATATGCGTGTTCACGGCCTGCTTGCCCGCACGCGCCCATGCGTCGAACGACGTCATGCCGCTCACCGCGCCGACGAACGGCATGCCGGCGCGCTCGGCCGCCTGCGCGTCCACCGCATGATCGCCCACGTAGATCGCCGCGCCGGCCGGCACGCCGAGCCGCGCCAGCGCCAGCGCCAGCACGAGCCCTTCCGGATCCGGCTTGTGACGCTGCACGTCTTCCCCGCCGATCAGCACGTCGACCAGCGCTTGCAATCCGTTCAACGCGAGGATCGCGTCGATCCGGTAACGAAACTTCGACGACACGATCGCGACCGCGAGCCCCTGCTCGCGCAGACGCGCAAGCAGCGGCGGTACTTCGGGATAGATGCGGGTGCCGTGCACCATGATCTCGTCGGCGCGCGCCACGAAGTGCCGCGCGAACGCGTCGGCCCGCGCCGGGTCGGTTTCACCGGTCAACGAACGGAACATTTCGTGCAGCGGCAAGCCGATCACGACACCGATCTGCGCAGGCGTCGCGCCGGCGGCGTCAAGCTGATGCAGCGCGTACTCCGTGCATTCGATGATCGCGGCGGACGAATCCGCCAGCGTCAGATCGAAATCGAATATGACAGCGCGAACAGACATGAAAGGACTCCGCAAACAAAAATGGCTCACGCATGACGCATGAATCGGAATGATGTTGCAATGCGCGCCCGCCTGCCGATCGGTCAGCGCTCCTGACCCGATTGCTCGCGATCGGCTGCGTCAAACCCGTCCGGATCGCGCTTTGCCCACTGCCTCGCCCACCCCAGCAACGGCTGAAGCGCCGCTTCCAGCCGACGGCCTTCGGCGGTCATGCAGTAGCCGCCGTCGCCATGTTCGACCAGGCCCGACGCCTTGAGCTCGGCCAGCCGCGTATTGAGCAGGCGCGCATTCGTTTCGCAGGCCTCCTGCAGCGCGCGGAACGTGAGCGGCGGCCCGCGCAGCTCCCACAGGATGCGCAGCGCGGTGCGCCGCCCGAGCAGATCCAGCACGACCATGATGGGTCGTCCCGTCTTGGATCCGCGAACGCGTTGTCCGATTCTTGGTGTGGTCATGCTTTACTTTTTAAAGCAAGATTCCGGCAGTGTCAATGCGTCGCCGTGATGGCGAAGCGAGGCTTTCGTGATCGGTTCGTTGCTTTACTTTTTAAAGCATGATGCCTACGCTATCACGCATGCATCGCTCACGCACCGGAGTTCGCATGACTCAGCGTATTGCCAGCGCATCGCCGCCATTCGCGCCCGACATCGCGGCTTCGATCGACCGGATCATGCGGGGGCGGCCACCGTTGCGCCTCTTCACCACGCTGGCGCGCGACGCGCGCCTGTTCACGAAATTCTTTGCGGCGGGTCTGCTGGACAAGGGCCATCTCGACATCCGGCAGCGCGAAATCGTCATCGACCGCACCACCGCGCTTTGCCGGTCCGAATACGAATGGGGTGTGCACGTCGCGGTGTTCGCGCGGGCAGCCGGATTCAGCGATGCGCAGATCCTGTCGCTGGCACGCGGTTCCGCGCAGGACGCTTGCTGGACCGGCGAAGAACGGTTGCTCGTGCGGATGTGCGATGCGCTTCACGAGCGCTGCGACATCGACGACGACCTGTGGGATGCATTGCGTGCGTACTTCAGCGACGAGGCGCTGCTCGAGTTGCTGATGCTCGCGGGCTTCTACCGGACGGTCAGCTATCTCACGAACGCGCTGCGCCTGCCGCTCGAAGAACATGCCGCACGCTTTCCGGCGTAAGCGACGCTGCGAGCGTTTCATTCCTGCGATTTGCCGATGGAGGATGTGCCGTGATTACCGAAATTGTCTTCTTCAAGCTGCAACCCGACGTCGATGTCGCCACGCTGCAGGCGCGCTACGAAAGTACCGCGGCGAAATGGGCGCAGAACCCGGACCTGCTGCACAAGTGGTACTTCCACGACGCGGAAACGCACGAAGGCGGCGGTGTGTACGTGTGGCGCACGCGCGAAGCCGCGGCGCGCTGGCACGGCGCCGAGTACAAGGCGATGGTCGAGCGGGTGTACGGCCACCCGCCCGTGATACGCGTGCTCGATACGCTTGCGCATGTCGATGCGACGCAGGGGCGGTACGAGATCGTCGGGAAGACGGACTAAAAACCTGGCGCCCTCGTCGCGGAGCGGTCCGCCCCGCGACCTCCCTGTTCACCACGCTCCGACCCCACTATTGCCTGTTGCCTATCAACCCCATAGCCAGCAGTGCTTTCAAACATATCGTCAATTCCCGATATAAGATTCGCCCATCGACGATACCCGTCTGCCCGACCGAAACACCTGCTCCATCCATGCCGACCGAACTCGACATCGACGCGATCCTGAAAGCGCTCTCGAACCCCGTGCGCCGGGAGATCCTCGTCTGGCTGAAAACGCCGGGCGAGTACTTCCCGGCACAGACGCTGCCGCACGAACAGGGCGTCTGCGCGGGCCAGATCGACGCGCGCTGCGGGCTGTCGCAGTCGACCGTCTCCGCGCACCTCGCCACGCTGGAGCGCGCGGGGCTCGTCACGTCGACACGGATCGGCCAGTGGGCGTTCTTCCGACGCAACGAGGCCGTCATCGACGCATTTCACGACGCTTTGCGCCGCGATCTCTAGTCAACCGGCCGTATCGGCCATGCGGGCCCGCGTTGCGCATGACGCGACAGCGCGCCCGCCTTTCGTGAAGAGGTTATCTGCCATGCCCACGCTGTTCGACCCCGTTACCCTCGGCGACCTGACCCTGCCGAACCGCATCGTGATGGCGCCGCTCACCCGCTCCCGCGCGGGCTCGACGCGCGTGCCGAACGCACTGATGGCGCGTTATTACGCCGAGCGCGCATCGGCCGGCCTGATCATTACCGAAGCGACGTCGGTCACGCCGCAGGGTGTCGGCTACGCGGACACGCCCGGCATCTGGTCCGATGAGCAGGTCGAGGGCTGGAAGCGCGTGACGCAGGCCGTGCACGCGGCCGGCGGGCGCATCGTGCTGCAACTGTGGCACGTCGGCCGAATCTCCGATCCGATGTTCCTGAACGGCGACCTGCCGGTCGCGCCGAGCGCGATCGCCGCGGGCGGCAACGTGAGCCTCGTGCGTCCGCAGCGTCCGTTCGTGACGCCGCGCGCGCTCGAGCTCGACGAGATTCCGGGCATCGTCGCCGCGTACCGCAAGGGTGCCGAGAACGCGAAGGCGGCCGGCTTCGACGGCGTCGAGATCCACGGCGCGAACGGCTACCTGCTCGACCAGTTCCTGCAGGACAGCACCAATCGCCGCACCGACGCGTACGGCGGCCCGATCGAGAACCGTGCGCGCCTGCTGCTCGAAGTGGTCGACGCGGCGATCGACGTGTGGGGCGCCGGCCGCGTCGGCGTCCACCTCGCGCCGCGCGGCGACGCGCACACGATGGGCGATTCCGATCCGGCGGCAACGTTCGGTTATGTCGCGCGCGAGCTCGGCCGCCGCAAGATCGCGTTCATCTTCACGCGCGAATCGTATTCGGGCGACCATTTGAGCCCGCGCCTGAAGGAAGCGTTCGGTGGCCCGCTGATCGCGAACGAGCAGTTCACGTTCGACACCGCGCAGGCCGCACTCGCGGACGGCAACGCCGACGCGATCGCATGGGGCAAGCTGTTCATCGCGAACCCCGACCTGCCGCGCCGCCTCGAACTCGGCGCGCCGCTCAACAAGCCGGTGCCGGAAACGTTCTACGCGGAAGGCGAAACGGGCTATACCGACTACCCGGCGCTGAGCGACGCGGCCTGACGGCCGGGCAGCACGTGTTCAGGCGCGCACGTCCGCGCGCATGAACACGCGCTGCGTTTCGTCGAGCCCGCGCTCGACGTGGTGCGCGCGGATCGCGCGCAGCGTGTCGTCGAGTGCGGCCTCGTCGACGATCCGGAAACCGAGGCGCGCGTAGTACGGCGCATTCCACGGTGCATCGCGGAACGTCGACAGCACGACCTGTGCAATGTGTTGCTGCGCCGCGCGCGCCGTCACCTGTTCGATCAGGCGCGCGCCGATCCGCTGTCCGCCATGCGACGGCGCGACATCCAGTTCCTCCAGATAAAGCCGCTGCGCATCGAGCAGCCGGTAGAACGCAAACCCGACGCAGGTGCCCTGCGAGTCGACCGCGACATACGCGCGACCGCCGTCGATGCGCGCGAGCACGTCGGACGCATCGGTCGGCTCGGCATCGGCGATGTCGGTCATGCCGATCTCGCGAAACCGCTGCGCGGCGGCGACTTCCACGGCGGCCATCGCGGTCGCGTCTTCCCGCGTGGCGGGGCGAATCAGGATCGATGCGGACATGAAGGCAATTCAGGCAGGCAGTCTGGAACGGCCGTCACTATAATCGAAACCTCATACGTTTCGAACGCCCCACCCCCGAGGTCCGTCATGACGTTGTCCGCACTCGCCGTCTTCGCCTTCGCCCTGCTCGTCACCTCCGGCACGCCCGGCCCGAGCGTCGCCGCGCTCGTTTCGCGCGTGCTGACGAACGGCGTGCGAGACGTGCTGCCGTTCCTCGCGGCCATGTGGCTCGGCGAAGCGCTGTGGCTCACGCTCGCGGTCGCCGGGTTGTCCGCGTTCACGCGCACGTTCGCGGCGGGCCTGATCGTGCTGAAGTTGCTCGGCGTCGCGTACCTGCTGTTCCTCGCGTGGAAGATGTGGACCGCGCCGACCGACACGCGTGCGGACGAACTGCCGCGCGGCCAGTCGCCGTGGCGCATGTTCGTCGCGGGCATGCTGGTGACGCTCGGCAATCCGAAGATCATGGTGTTCTATCTTGCGCTGCTGCCGACCATCGTCGACCTCACGCACGTCGGCGTGACGGCCTGGGCCGAGCTGGTCGGCACGATGCTCGCGATCCTGATCGCCACCGACTGCGTCTGGTCGCTGCTCGCGTCGCGGGCACGGGCTTTCCTGACGTCGGCGCGCGCGAAGCGGATCGCGAATCGCACGAGCGCGGCGGCGATGGCCGGTGCGGCGGTGGCGATCGCGACGCGCTGAGCAATTTAGCGGAGTCGAAAGCCAGGGCCGCACGTCAGCGCATCAGGCACTACACCGAAATGCGTGTCTTTGTTACGAAGTCCCGATCAGCACGTCTGCAGGGATATGCAGCCCAGCATGCAGCTTGCGGATCATGGCAAGGCTCAGCGCCCGCCGGCCGGCCAGCACCTCGTACACGCGATTGCTGTTTCCAATGTACGGCCGCATGTCAGGAACCGACAGCTCTGCCTGCTCCATTCGGAACTTGATCGCATCGATCGGATTCGGTGCCTTCAATGGGAAGTGCTCGCTTTCGTAGCGCTCGATCAGGATCGCCAGAATCTCCAGTTCGTCGCCTTCCGGCGTGTCAGGCGCGGGATCGGCATCGACAAGCGCGGACACTACCTTCAACGCGGCATCGTAGTCAGCCTCGGTTCGAATCGGGTGAATGTTCATTTCGTTACTCCATGTCCACGGTTGCTGCATCCACCTTGTCGTATTCCGCATGCGTGCCGACAAACTTCACGTACACCACGCCGATCTGGTAGGCCACCGCAACGATCAGCCGAAAGTCGTTGCCCTTGATGTTGAAGACCACACGATTCCGACCGACAAAGCTGGCGCTAGCGTACTGATCCTTGATGTGCTGCGGAGCCTTCCAATCGGCCTTCGACGCTTCCGCATGCCACGCGAGCAATGCCTGCTCGGCCTGCACATGGCGCGCGATGAAGTTGAGCAGGGTTCTTTTGGCGACAATTCGCATGGGTATAATCCTAGTCCCAATTTGGGACTTGTGCAACTAGTGAAAGGTGCGCGTTGTCTGCAACCGAATCGAATCGTTCCGCTGCTCCGCGTTTCAGCAAGCACCCAAGCGCCCGGCGGCCTGGCAATTGCGCCAATTCAATCAGTTCGTGCACCGAAGCAGTCAACTCGAGGGTCTCCTGGATTTCCTTGAACGCGCCGTAACAGGCGTTGCATTGAGTCATGCACAGCGCGCATGGCAAAACGGAAATTCTAGCGATGACGATAGATATCGACGAACCCGCCGGACGCCTCAAACCTGATTGCGCAGCATTCAAACGACCCGACACCCTCCACCTCACTACCGCGAATCTTTCCGCGCATGCGCACCTGTCGCCCGATTATTCGTTATGAAGTGTGGCGAACAAGCCAGATCGCAGGCAGAACTCTCGCAGCGCCGCGACACGGCTGGCAGAGCCAGGTCGGCAAAGGCGCCTCTGTACACGGCTGCGGATTTTCGTCACGATACGCCGCATCGTGATGGCGATCTGCCAACGCCCTGCTCCGGGAACCATACACAATGAAAACCTGGCTATCGGCTGTCCTGCTCTGCCTGTCCGCAACCGTCGCGCACGCGGCCGGCGTCAAGTTCATCCGGATCCCGGCCGATGCAGGCGGCCCCGAACTGAAGGCCATCGTGTGGACGCCCTGCGCGGACGCCGCGCAGGCCCTCACGATCGGCCCTTACGAGCTGAAAGGGAAGCGCGATTGTCCGACCGTCGGCGACAAACTGCCGCTCGTCGTGATCTCGCACGGCCACGGCGGCACGTTCCTCGACCACCACGATCTCCCGGAAACGCTCGCTGACGCGGGCTTCGTGGTCGCGGCGATCAATCATCCGGGCGACACGTTCTCCGACATGAGCCACGCGGCCGACATTCAGGAGTTCGTCGAACGCCCCGTCGACATCAAGCGCCTGGTCGACTACATGCTGGGCAATGCATCCGACGCCGCTCGAATCGATCCCGCACGGATCGGCTTCTTCGGCTTCTCGCGCGGCGGTTATACCGGCCTGGTGCTGGCCGGCGGCAATCCCGATTACGTGCATGCGCCGGTCGCGTGCACGGACCCGACCTTGCTGATCTGCCGGCAGATTCGCGACCGCGACCTTGTCCTCCCGCCACTGACGCACGACCCGCGCATCAAGGCCTACGTGCTGGCCGATCCGCTCGACGAATTCCCGACCGCCGACACGGTGAAGAACGTTCATGCCCCGATCCAGCTCTGGGCGTCGGAGGAAGGCGGCGACGGCGTCGAGCCGGCCACCCTCCCCGCGCTGGCCGGCCTGTTGCCGCAGCGGCCGGAATTCCACGTCGTTCCGCATGCCGCACATTTCGCGTTCGTCGCACCCTGCTCCGACGCATTGAAACAAAAGGCGCCGCGCGTGTGCGTCGACGCCGGCGAATTCGATCGAGTCGCCTTTCACCAGGCATTCGACGCAAAGGCGCTCGCGTTCTTCAGCGCCAATCTCCGCTAACAGCGAAACGCCTTGCGCCACACACCTGACGCCGGCGCATGGTCGTTGCACGCGATCAGCGCGCGCACCAGCGCCCAGTCGTCGTCATCGCAGAAATCGAGCAGCATCGCGCCGTACGGGCCTGGCTGCTCGCGCAATCGTTCGGCCAGCCGCGCATGGATGCCTTGAACGCGACCGTCGCCATGTGCAACCACCGACGGATTCGCGCCCATCCCGGTCCCGCTGCAGAAATTGAGCGCCCAGCGGCCGCTATCCGGCATTGGCAGGTGCGTCAGGAGTGTGTCGATCGCGCGCCACTTCCAGCCGATCGACGCGGCAACGGGCACGCGATACTCGTCCTGGATCACGAACGCACCATCGGGATGATCGATCGTGAACGTCGCGTTGTCGGGCCACGCGGTCAGGTCGATGCCGAGCGGCCGGCCGCTGCGAAAGCGCCGCAGCAGCACGACCGCGCCGCGCACGTCGGCGAGCGCGGGCAGCGTACCGCCGGCATGCCAGCGCAGTCGCGGGTGCCGCGCGCGATGTGCGTCGAATGTCGCGTCGAAACCGCGCGTGCACGCGTGCGCCGGCCATTCGTCCTTCACCGACATCACGATGCATTCGCGCGGATGCGCATCGAGAAAGCTTGTGCAGGTTGCCAGCACGTCGTCGAAGGTCATGCCGAGCGCGATGCCGCCGTGATGGATGTCGAACGCATCGCGCACATGCCGGCAGCGAATGTCGAGCAGCCGCACGCCGTGCGCAAGCTGCGCGTCAAGCGGTGCGCGCTGCGTGCGCACGAGCCCATCGTCGACCGTATACGCACAGGTGTCATGGCTGCCCGGTAGGGTCAGCGTATGCAGCAGCCGCGCATCGTCGAGCGCCGACATCCAGTCGGCAGGCGGCATGCACGTATCGTGGTTCGAAGGAATCATCAATCAATGAATGACAAGGAAAGAAAACCGTGGGTGACGGCGTCGGATGTCGCGGCGCGTGCCGGTGTATCGCGTTCCGCGGTGTCGCGTGCATTCTCGCCGACGGCAAGCATCGCGCCGCAAACGCGCGAGCGCGTGATGGTCGCCGCGCGTGCGCTGGGCTATCAGGTCAACCTGATCGCGCGCGACATGATCACGCAGCGCAGCAGCATGATCGGCGTCGTGACGGCCGGTTTCGAGAACCCGTTCCGCGCGCGGCTGCTGTCGGACCTGATGGCCGCGCTCGGACAGCGCGGGCTCACGCCGCTCGTGACCAATGCGGAAGATCCGCGCCAGGTCCGGCAATCGCTCGAACAGCTGCTCAGCTACCGGATCGCGGGCCTCGTGATGACATCCGCGTCGCCGCCGCTGTCGGTGGCGCAACAGTATCTCGAACACCGGATCCCAGTCGTGATGATCAACCGCGAGGCGAACCTGCCGGGCGCGGATGTCGTCGTCAGCGACAACGCGGCGGGCGCCGTCCATGCGGCGCAGCAGCTCGTGCGGGCCGGCGCGCGCCGGCTCGCGTTCGTCGGGCCGCGCGGCGCGAGCTATAGCGCGCAGTCGCGCGCCGCGGCGTTCGAGCACGCGATCGGGCGCGGCGACGCGTTCGACGCGACGCTTGCGCGGGTACTCGACACACCGTCCGACACGCACGCAAGCGGGATCGACGCCGCGCGGCAGTTGTTCGCGGCCGGCGAGCGACCTGACGGCGTGTTCTGTTCGTCCGACCTGCTCGCGCTCGGCGTGATCGACGTCGCGCGCAGCGAATTCGGGTTGCGCGTGCCGGACGACCTGCGCGTGATCGGCTTCGACGACATCCCGGCCGCCGAATATGATGCGTATCGGCTGACGACGCTCCGGCAGGACACGCGCGGCCTCGCACACGCGGCGATCGACCTGCTTGCCGACCGGATGCAGACGTTCGACGGCCCGTCGCGCACACGCATCGTGCCGGTGACGCAGGTGGTGCGGCATAGCTGCGCGTAACAACGTGAGATGGGGCGCGGCATCGCCGCGCGTCACTTCAACCCGCCCGCGAATCCGCGCAACAGGTAGCGCTGCACATAACCGGCCACGGCCAGCGTGGGCAGCGATGCCATCAGGCCCGCGCTCATCAGGTCGCCCCAGTCGATGCCGTTCTCCGTCACGTAGCCGGCGATCGCGAGCGGCAGCGTGAAGCGGCTCGGCGTCGACACGAACAGCAGCGCGATCAGGAATTCGTTCCACGCGGCGATGAACACGAAGATCGCGGTCGCGATCAGCCCCGGCGCGCACAGCGGCAGCACGATCTGCACGAGCCGCCGCGCGAGCCCCGCACCGTCGATGCACGCCGCCTCTTCATACTCGACGGGCACGTCGCGCACGAACGCAAGCAGCATCCAGATCGCCATCGGCAACGCGTAGATCTGATACGCAAGCATCAGACCGAGCGTCGAATCGAGCAGGTGCAAGCGCTTCGCGAGCGCGAACAGCGGCACCGCGATCGTGATCGGCGGCATCAGCTTCAACGCGAGCACGAGCACCAGGAACAGCAGGTCGAGCCGCGCCGGAAACCGCAGCCGCACGAGCGCATATGCGGCCGGAAACGCGAGCGCCAGCGCCAGCAGCGTCGTGCCGAACCCGACCAGCAGCGAATTGAAAAGCGGTGCGCCGATGCCGTTGGACCACACCGACGCGAAATGCTCGAAGGTCGGCGCGGCCGGCCAGATCCGCAACGGATGATCGAGGCGCTCGAGCGTCGGCATGAACGCCGCACCGGCCATCCACAGGCACGGCAGCAGCAACAGCGCGAGCGCTGCAACACGCAGCGCCCACGGCATCGCGCGACCGAATGCGGCGCCCGTTCGCGCGCGAGTGATGCCCGCGGATTGCGCCGTCATGCGCGCCGCTTGCGAACCGTCTGCCATACATACCCCGAGACCAGCAGCGCGGACGCCGCAAGCATCAGCACCGACGCGGCACTCGCCGGCCCGACGTTGAAGAAGCGGAAGCCCGTGTCGTAGATATAGGTCGACAGCGTCTGCGTGGCGTTGCCGGGGCCACCGCCCGTCAGCGCATAGACCTTGTCGAACAGCTTGAACGTGTCGATCGAGCGCAGCAGCAGCGCGAGGCCGATCTGCGGTGCCGCGAGCGGCAGCGTGATGTCGCGCAGGCACTGCCACTCGCTCGCGCCGTCGGTGCGCGCGGCTTCGTACAGCTCCTGTGGAATCGACTGGAGCCCGGCCAGCACGATCAGGAACGCCATCGGCGTCCACTGCCACACGTCGACGAGCGCGAGCGACCACAGCGCGAGATGCGGATCGGACAGCCAGCGCACGCCTTCGACGCCGAACGTCGCGAGCAGCGCGTTCAGGAAACCGTCGAAGTTGAGCCAGTTGCGCCAGATCGCCGAGCACACGAGCGTGGACAGCATCATCGGCAGGATCGCGAGCGGCAATGCGATGCGTCGCCCCGGAAACGCGCGCACGAACAGCAGCGCGAGCCCGAAGCCGAGCGCGACCTCGGCGAGCGAGGCCACGATCGTGAAGCGCAGCGTGTTGCCGAAGCCGGCCGTGAACGCGTCGTCGCCGAGCACCGCGCGATAGTTCGCGAGCCCCGCGAACGCACGGCGGCCAGCCGCATAGTCGACCTGGCAGAACGAATCGATCAGTACCTGCGCGACCGGATACAGCGCGAGCGCGGCGAGCACCAGCAGCGCGGGCCCGAGCAGCGCGACGAACGGCAGACTGCGGCCGAGGGCTTTCATGCTCGGTGTCCGGGCGGCGAGTCGAGGCGGGCCGTCACTTGCCGGCCGTGGCCATCGCCTGCGCGATCTTCTGCTGCGCCTGGCGCAGCGCGGCATCGGGTGCCGACTGCCCGGTCAGCGCGAGCTGCAGCTGGTCGCCGAGAATGCTCTCGACCTGCTGCCAGTCCTTCACGCGCGGCCGCGCCCGGCCGGCCTCGAGCGCCTTCAGCTGATCCGGATACCAGCGGTACTGGCGCACCAGCGCCGGATCGGTGAACACGCTGCGGCGGGTCGGCGGAATGCCGATGCCGGCGAGGCGCGTCTGCGTGTCGCGGTTGGTCAGGTACGCCAGGAAGTCCTGCGCGAGCTTCGCGTGCGGCGCGTCCTTCGGAATGCCCATCTGCCAGATGCCGAGCATCGGCGCCGGCCCTGCGGTCTGCCCGGGCGGCGGTTGCAGCGCGATCTGCCCGACCACGCGCGACTGCTTCGGATCGTCGAGCGCCGGCACCCACGCAGGCCACACTTCGATCGACTGCGCGGCCGTGCCGCGTTGCAGCGCATCGCGCACTTCCGCCGCGCCGTACACGTCGACGTCCTTCGGCGCGGACGCCTTCAGCGCGAGAAAGGTCTTCAGCGCGGCCTGCGCCTCGCGCGAATCGATCGTCACGTTGCCGGCATGGTCGAACACGTCGCCGCCGTAGGCCCACAGGATCGGCAGGAAGCCCGTCACGACCGGGTTGCCCTTGGTGCCGCGAAACACCACGCCCGACACGCTCTTGTCCGCGCCGCCGACGGTCTGTGCGATCTTCAGCACGTCGTCCCAGTTGCGCGGCGGCTGCAGCTTGTACTTCGCGAGCAGGTCCTTGCGGTACGCGAACATCTCGACGTTGCCGACGATCGGCAGCGCGTACAGCGCACCGGCCGCGTTGCGGCCGAGCGCGACGGCGGACGGCACGAGGTCGGCGTCCGCGAGCGACGCGGGCAGCGGCTTCAGCCAGCCGTTGCCGATGAATTCGGGCGCCCAGGTGTCGTCCATCATCACGAGGTCGTACGCGCCGGTGCCTTCGCGCATCGACAGCTTGAGCTTCTGGTACAGGTTCGCGTTCGGCAGCTTGAGCAGCTCGATCTCGGTGCCCGGGTGCAGTTTGTTGAAGCCGGCGACGGCGTCGGCCAGCCCCTTGCCGTAAATGTCGTCGCGGCCCGCGATGACGAGATCCGCGGCAACGGCGTGCGTGGCGGCGAAGGACAGCGCAAGGGCGGCGGACAGCGCGCGCAGGCGGCTCAGCAAGGTCATGGGGTCTCTCTCGTTCGGCGTGGTGGCGGGACGGCCAGGCGTTGCACACGTGTGCAACACGAGTGGCGCTGCTGGCCGCCTGAAGCGAACGCCATTGTTCACGCCGATCGTTAAGAATTTATGGCACACGGCGGAACAGGCGGCCGCCGTGCCCGGCCGCCCCGCCCGCCCGGCTGCCCCGGCCCCGCCTTCCCGGCCGGACCTTCCCGGCCAGACCTTCCCGGCCAGATCAGAAGTTCACGCGGATCCCGGCCATCACCGCCAGCTGCCGGCTCGAGTTGCTGTTCGCGAGCACCGGGATCTGCGCGTAATTCACCGCGTTGCCGTTCGCGTCGGTGCCGAGCCCCGTCCCGCTCGCGATCTGGCCGATCGCGACCGCATACAGCGCCGTGCGCTTCGACAGGCTGTAGTTCGTGCCGACGTTCACCTGGTGGAAACGCGTCGTGCCGCGCCCGTCCGTATGGGCGGCGTTGAAGATGTACGCGACGCCGCCCTGCAGCGCGGGCGTGAACATGTACGTGACGTTCAGCTCGCCGATGTCGAACGTGAACGCCTGCGTGCGCGGCTGCGCCGTGGTCGAGAAGTAGCGGCTGTCGCCGAGGCGCGTATGCGTGTAGGTGAGCGCGACCGTCGCCGCGCCGAGCGTCAGCGAGCCGCCCGCGCCGAACGCGCGCATCGAGCCGGCGTCCTGCAGCAGGCAGTACATCGCGCCCGGGTTGCTGCACGCGAAATCGCCGATATAGCCGCTCGCGCCGCCGAGTGCCGCGTCGAGCGGCTGGTGCAGGTCGAGATAACCGACCGAGAACGCCACCGGCGCGCGCGTGTACGTCGCGGCCACCGAATAACCGCGCTTCGCGGAAAAGTCGCCGGCCTGCCCGCCGAAGCTGAACGTGCCGCCGACCGTGAGGCCGTTGAAATCGGCGCTCGTGAACTTCACCGCGTTGTTGAAGTTGAACGCGGCATTCAGGTTGTCGACGTCGCCGAGATGCGAGCCATACGGCGTCGCCCAGTTGTTGCTCGACACATACGCGCCGAGCATGTCCGTGTACGAATCGTATTGGCGGCCGAGGCCGAGCGTGCCGATCGTGTCCTTGCGCAGCCCGACCCACGCCTGCCGGCTGAACGCGGTGCCGCCCTGCAGCGCCTGCCCGTTCGCGGACAGGAACTGCTGCTCGAGGTTGAACACCGCGTCGAGCCCGCCGCCGAGCGGCTCGGCACCCTGGAACCCGAAGCGGGACGGCACGAGGTTGCCGCCGCCCATCTGCCACGCATGGCCGCCGCCCGTGCTGCCGTCGGCGCGCGTGAACTGCTGGTTCGTCGAATAGATGATGCCGGTGTCCACCGTGCCGTACAGCGTCACGCTGCCCGAAGTCTGCGCGTGTGCGTGCATGCAACCCAGCGTGGCCGCGGCTGCGGCCAGTCGTCGTCCGATCTTCATGTCCCGCCCTTTGTGATGATCGATTCGCAGTGCAAACCGATGGTGTTGTCGATATGGGTGACAGGACTCTATCCAGCGAAAATTCAGGACCTCTATCGCAAATCGGCAAACGGTGGAATGTGCGGCGTGCGACGCGGCCCGACGGCTGCGTCGCGGGGCGCGTGCGTCATGCGGGACGTGTCGTCTGGGAAGGCAGCTCGCCGAACAGGTCGCGATACTCGCGCGCGAAATAACCGAGATGCGTGAACCCCCAGCTCGCGGCGGCCTCGCCGACACCGAGCTGCTGCACGGAGGTCGTGCGCAGCATGCGCCGCACCGCGTTCAGCCGGATCGTGCGCAGATAACCGACGGGCGTGACGTCGGCGACACGCTGGAAGCTCGTTTGCAGCGTGCGGCGGCTGCAGCGCAGCGCGCGGCACAGTTCGAGCACGGTGACGGGTTCCTCGGGCCGGTCGCGCAGATGCTTCTCGCAGCGGCTCACGATGTCGCTGTAAGTGGCGTGCGTGATGTCGCGGCGCTCGACGCCGATGCCCTGTTCGAGCGCATCGAGAAACATGCCGAGCATCGCGTCGCGGAACATCTTGCGGGTGGCCGCGTACTCGAGGTGACCGGGGTTGCGCTGCGCATCGTCGATCAGCGACGACAACCGCACGCCGAGCGCGACGCCCTGCGCATCGGACAGCCGCGTCACGTGCCGCAGCTTGCGCGCGCCGGCCGCGCCGAATTCGGCCTCGCACAGCTCGTCGACCATGTCGGAGGCCGCGCTGATCCCGACGAGCCCCATCCCTTCCGGCGTGTGGAATTCGAAATCCTCGCCGGCGCGCAGCGCGAGCAGCGCATAACCGTCGACCGGCTGGCCCTGGAAGGTGCCGGCGAGCGGCACGGACAGCGGCACCGCGAGCGACGTGCGCCCGGCCGGCGCGAGCCCGGTTTGCGCGACGCGCCGGTTGGTCGTTTCGCGGAAGAAGTGGAAATCGTCGTACAGCACCTGCGTGACCGTGCCCTTGAAGCGGCCCGGCGTCATCTGGCGGTAGACCTGATGCCAGCCCGCGATCGCGAGCCCGTGATCGTGCACGTCTTCGTGTGAGCGAGACTGGAACAACATCGGCGCCTCCGGTGAAACCCTGATTCCTGGATGCGGCCGTGGCGTTCGCCCGGCCGCAACGCCACAGCTTACCCGCGCAAAAACCTGTGCAGTGCGGTTTCGAACGCAAGACAGGCCGCCGACAGCGCGGCGGCCTGCTCGCCGGTCAGGCGGACATAACGGCGAAACGACGGCATCCGGTTCACGATCTCGCTGCCGCCGAACGGCACGATCGCAAGCGTCCACCGACCGTCGCGCGCGTCGATCGCGCAGTCGGTCAGGTGCAACGGCCGCAGCGCGTCGGCCAGCGACGGCTCGGCAACCAGCGCCGCCACCGTGTCGACGAATCCGGGGTCGCATCCGGGCACGAGCACCGCGTCGATGCCGGTGCGGCGCAGCCAGCCGGTCTGCCGTATGCGGGCGCGGCCCTGCACTGCCGGGCCGCAGACGGTCGCCGCCACCTTCACGCTGACCGTATGCATCAGGAACTGGCGCTCGACGCGCTCCTCGACGCTCACGCGCACGCCGTTCGGCAGCCGCGCCGCCGGACTGCCGGCACCGTCGGCGTCGCGCGCGGCATGCAGGTCGGCGAGCACGCGCGCGGCGATCGCGCCGGGCCGATGGCCGAGTGGCAGCTCATCGGGCGCCGCGCGCCACCGGGCGAGCGCGGCCTTCACGACGCGACGTGCTCGTTGCGCAGCACTTCCTCGACCGGCACCGGCTTGAACGGATGCCGGCGCTGCACGACCAGCGTCCAGAACAGCGCGTACAGCGCGGTGAGCCCGAGCATCGCGCCGAACGGCACGTAGATGTCGCGCGCGTTCATGCCGGGCGGCGTGATGTACCAGATCGCGAGCACGATGCCGACGCTCGACACGATCTGCGGCAGCGGGAACAGCGGCGAACGGTACGGGCGCGGCAGGTCCGGGCGGCGGATGCGCAGCATCACGACCGACGCGGTGACGAGCAGGTATGCGGTACCCCACGCGCAGGTCGCGGCGAGCACGAGGTGCAGGATGCTGTCGAGATTGCCGTTGATCAGCCACGCGTGAACGATCGGCACGACGGCCGCCGCGACGATGCCGACCACGGGCGTCTTGAAGCGCGGATGCAGGTACGCGAAGCAGCGCGGCAGCGCGCCGTCGATCGCCATCCCGTACAGGATGCGCGGCAGCCCGGCCATCAGCGTGTTGATCGTGGCGGCGCCCGCGAACAGGAACGCGACGCCGAACCAGATACGGCCGAACGGGCCGAGCACCTGCAGCGCGAACGCGGGAATCGCACCCGGCGTGTCGAGCAGGTGCGTGAGTCCGTCGGGGCTCACGGGCACGTTCGCGACCTGGCGACGGATCGCCGCGCCGTACAGGAACATGCAGATCGCGACGCCGACGAGGCCGATCGTCATCGCGCGCGGAATCGTGCGGCCCGGCGCCTTCATTTCCGGCGCGAGCGGCGTGACGAACTCGCAACCGACGAACATGAACATCGCCATCCCGACCAGCGACAGCACGGCCGGCACCGACGTGCCGACTTCCGAGCCGCCGAACCAGCCGTCGAGGTGCACGGCCGGCGCGGCCACGAGCCCGAGGATCCCGAAGATCATCAGCGACAGCCACATGCCGGCCGTCAGCACGATCTCGAGCTTGCTGAACACCTTGATGCCGATGATGTTGGTGATCGCGAACGTGATCACGAGGCCGACGCCGACGAGCCACGAGCTGTTGTGCTTCTCGAATGCCGCGTTCAGCGATTCGAAATTGACGAGCGCCATGATGCCGCTCAGGATCGTTTCCGCCGTGCCGGCGAACACGTGCACGAGGAAATACGCGGAGATCGTGCCGGTGATGGCCCAGAAGCGGCCCAGCCCGCACGACAGGTAATCGTAAACCGAGCCGGCCGTTGGCAGCATCGCGGCGGCTTCGGAGAACGTGGTCGCCTGCGCCTGCATCATCACGAACGCGATGATCATCGCGACCGCGAACGCCCAGCCGCCCATCCCGAAGCCCGACGTCGCGGTGAGGATCACCGGACTTGCCATGATGAGGCCGACGGCGCTCGCCAGCGCGGTCGGAAAACCGACCGCGCCCGCCTTCAGCGCCGTACCGCCGCCTGCTTCGGCCGGCGAGCCGGCGGGCGTGCCGCCCGCGGCGCCGGTAACTCCTGACCATCCCGACATCTTTGTCTCCTTCCTTTGTTGACCCGAACCCGCGCTGCGCGCCCGGGCTTCCTGTCGATCAAAACGCGATCCGATGTCGAAAAAATACGCAGGCAAAATAATCCGGTCATAGCGCAAATCGGCAAACCCGCGACGGCGGCCACGCCGCCCGCCACAGGCCTGCCGTCACGCGGTCGCGTCGTCAGGCAAACGGCACGGCCTCGAAGCCCGCCGCGAGCGCATCGACGATCCGGTCGAGCTGCTCGCGCTGGATCACGAGCGGCGGCGACAGGATGATCTTCGTGCCGACCGGGCGCACCATCACGCCGTTCTCGCGCGCGACTTCCGCCACCGCGTTCGCATAACCGGACAGCGGGTCGATCGGCTCGCGCGTCGCCTTGTTCGCGACGAGGTCGAGCGCGAGCATCAGCCCCTTGCCGCGCACTTCGCCGACCGCCGCGAAGCGTTCCACGAACGGTTGCAGCGCTTCGAGCAGATACGCGCCCTGCTTCGCCGCATTCGCCGGCAGGTCTTCCTTCACGACGATGTCGAGGCTCGCGATCGCGGCCGCGCACGCGACCGGGTGGCCCGCATACGTGTAGCCGTGCATGATCGCGCCGCCGAAGTCCGCATTCTCGGCGAACGCGTCCTCGATCCGCGCGTTCACGACCGTCGCGCCGAGCGGCACGTAGCCCGACGAGATCCCCTTCGCGAGACACATGATGTCGGGGCGCACGCCCCAGCCGCGGCTGCCGAACATACTGCCGCTGCGGCCGAAGCCCGTCACGACTTCGTCGGCGATCAGCAGCACGCCGTAGCGGTCGCACACCTCGCGCACCAGCGGCCAGTAGTTGGCCGGCGGCACGATCACGCCGCCCGCGCCCTGGATCGGCTCCGCGATGAACGCGGCGACCGTATCGGGGCTCTGGAACAGGATCTCGCGCTCGAGCATTTCCGCGCAGATCCGGCCGAGTTCCTCCGGATCCTGCGTGAACGGGTTGCGATACAGCCACGGCGTCTCGACGTGGAAGCAGCCGGGCAGGTTCGGCTCGTAGTTGCGGCGGAACACCGTGTTGCCGTTCACCGACGCGCCGCCGAAGTGCGTGCCGTGATAACCCTGCTTCAGCGAGATGAACTTCGTGCGATCGGCCTGGCCGCGCACTTTCCAGTACTGGCGCGCGATCTTCAGCGCGGTCTCGATCGAATCGGAGCCGCCCGAGCTGTACAGCACGCGGCGCATCCCTTCCGGTTCGAGCAGGTCGATCACTTTCTTCGACAACTCTTCGGCACGCGGATGCGAAATGCCGTCGAACAGCTGGAAGTATTCGAGCTCGTCGAGCTGGCGCACGATCGCGTCCTTCACTTCCTGGCGGTTGTGGCCGACGTTCACGTTCCACAGGCCCGCGACGCCGTCGACGAGCTTGCGGCCCTCTTCGTCGAACACATAGCAGCCGTCGCCGCGCACGATGCGGATCGGCTTGCGCTGCTTCATTTCGTTCGGGTGCACCATCGGATGCCAGAATTTCGCTTCGTTGTAGCTCATTGCAGTCTCCACTGTCGGATCGTTTGAACGTGGGTCGTTCGGGTTCGAGGTTCGCGCCGCGCGTCAGTGCGCGATGCAGACGGATTTGGTTTCGGTGAAGCCTTCGATCGCGTACTGGCCGAATTCGCGGCCGATGCCCGATTGCTTGTAGCCGCCGAACGGCATCGACGGGTCGAGCGGGATATGGCAGTTCACCCACACGGTGCCGGCCTCGATCTGCGGCACCAGGTTCATCACGCGCTTCAGGTCGTTGCTCCAGATGCTCGCGGCGAGGCCGTACGGCGACGCGTTCGCGAGGCGCACCGCGTCGGCCGCATCGTCGAACGGCACGACGACGATCACCGGGCCGAACACCTCGTCGCGCACGATCGCGCTGTCCGGGTGCGGATCGGCGATCACGGCCGGCTTCACGAAATAGCCGGGCAGGTCGTCGGCCGGCGTGCCGCCCGCGAGGAACGTGAGGCCCGCGCGGCGCGCGCCTTCGATGTGCTGAATAACCTTGTCGCGATGGTGCGCGGACACGAGCGGGTTGATCTGCGCGGTCGTGTCGAGGCCCGCGCCGAGTTTCATCGACTGCGCGACGCCCGCGAGGCCGTCCGCGAGCTGTGCGTACTTGCTGCGGTGCACATAGATGCGCGACGCGGCCGCGCACACCTGCCCCTGGTTGAAGAACGCGCCGGCGGCGACACCGTCGAGCGCCTGCGCGACGTCGATGTCGTCGAGCATCACGATCGGGTTCTTGCCGCCGAGCTCCAGCGAGAAGCGCGTCATGTTCTGCACGGCCGCCGCGCCGACCAGCTTGCCGGTCGCGGTCGAGCCCGTGAACGAGATCTTCGCGATCGACAGGTGGCTCGCGAGCGCGGCGCCGCACGTGCGGCCGCCGGTGACGACGTTGAACACGCCGGGCGGCACGCCGGCTTCGCGCGCGAGTTCGGCGAGGCGCAGCGCGGTGAGCGGCGTTTCCGGCGACGGCTTCAGCACGATCGTGCAGCCGGCCGCGAGCGCGGGGATCAGCTTCCACACCGCGATCATCAGCGGGAAATTCCACGGCACGATCGCGGCGACCACACCGACGGGCTCCTTGCGCGTATAGGCCGTATAACGTGCGCCGGGCGGGAACGGGATCGACACGTCGAGCGTCTGGCCGGTGATCTTGGTCGCCCAGCCTGCCATGTAGCGCACGTATTCGACGCTCGCGCCGACCTCGATCGCACGCGACACGTGGATCGACTTGCCCTGGTTCAGCGTTTCGAGCTGCGCGAGCGTTTCGGCGTCGGCTTCGATCAGGTCGGCGAGTTTCAGCAGGATGCGTTCGCGGTCGGCCGGGCGCAGCCCGCTCCACACGCGGGCGTCGAACGCGCGCTTCGCGCTGGCGACCGCGCGGTCGACGTCGTGCTCGTCGGCGTCCGCGACCGTCGCAAGCCGCTCGCCCGTCGCGGGGTCGTACACGTCGAGTCGCGCGGCCGCGTGCGCGGGCTGCATGTCACCGTCGATGAAGAGGCCGAAGTCGCGCGCAACGAAGGTGCGCACGGTGTCGCTGACGGCGACGAAGTTCGTGTTGCTCATGGGCGTCTCGATGATTGTCGTGGCTAGGCCGCGTGTGCGTGGGCACGCGGGCGTCGTTCCACTGTATCGACGAGGGATCGCGCTCGGTGAGCGCAAATTGGCAGCGCGTGGGGGGAACGCGTCGGTGGGCACCGGGGACGGCAGGCAGACGCGCAGCGCCCGCCGAACGGGGATGAACGCCCCGTCGGCGTATTCAGTCAGCCGGCATCCGTATCAACTGGCGGTCAGCCGCTGACGTCCATGCAGCTCGCGGGCCCGACCAGTTCGTTTGCCGTGGCGCGGCCCGATGTGAACAGGCAGAAGCTGGCGCCGAGGTCGCTTTCGAATTCCATCAGGAAGTCCGGCCGGCCGTCGCGATCGAGATCGCCCGCCCAGATCAGCGACGCGCTGAACGGCGGCGAGCTGCCGCCGAAGTCATGCAGGACTGACCGCTTGCCGCCGCCTTCGGCAATCACCGAACCGGATGCGGTGTAGCGCAGATCGTACCGGTGGCCGTGAAAACCGAAACGCAGCGGTTTGGCGCCGGGCTCGATTGCCCTGCCGTCCTTCGGGAAAGTCAGGTTCGCCGCATCGACCTTGCCGGGCCTGAGCGACTTGCAACGAAACAGCGCCACGGCTTTTTTCAGGTCGGACTTGATGTCGACGATATCGCCTTCCGGCTGCACCGGTTCGAACCGGACGCGTGCCGGCGCGAGCTTCCAGTGGTTCCCGTCGGGTACCAGTCCCAGCCACCCGGCGCCTGAATGGTCGCCGGCTTCGCCGACGTCCTCCGGGGCAATCCGGGTCGGTTGCAGCACGAGACACGTGTCGGGTTCGCCCTCGTGTGCGAAGGCTGGGGTGGAGGCACCCAGCGAGACGAGCAGCACGACCAGCAGCGCTTTGGCTTGGGTTTTCATGAATCGGCGATCGCGATGGTTCGAAGTCCGGACCGCAATTATCCGATGAATTACAGGAACAACGCCCCGACCAGCTCGGTGCGGTTCGACACGCCGAGCTTGCGATACATGCGCATCAGGTGCGTCTTGATGGTCGGTTGGCCAAGCGCGAGATCGCGCGCGATCTCCTTGTTCGAACGGCCGTCGCGCACGAGGCGCGCGATCTGCTCCTCGCGGTAGGTCAGCCGCTCTTCGCAGCCGATCCGGTGGATTCCGCGGCGCGCGCGCAGCAGCGGGCTCAGCGCGGCTTCGGCGACCGGCTGCAGCCGCGCGAGCGCGTCGACCTCGCCGGGCGCGAACCGCCCTGCCGTGCTGTTCCCGGCCCCGCCACCGCCCGCTTCGCCCGTGCCGAAGCGCAGCAGCGAGAATGCGCCGACCGTTCGGCCCGCGTCGCGCAGCCAGATCTCGACGACGTCGGCCACGTCGTGCCGCCGCAGGAAACGAGTCCAGTACGCGGACGCCTCGCGTCTTTCGTCAGGCAATTGGGAAGCGAGCGTGACGACCGCGCATTCCCCTGCCGCGCAGCGCGACGGATGCAGCGGATCGAGCATCCGGTAGCGCGCGACATAGGTGCGATGCATCGATTCCGGCATCCCGAACAGCTCGAAATCGGCCGGTTCGCCGCTCTGGTCGAGCCGGTAGAACACGATCGCGGACGGGCTCGCGAACGCGTCGAACGCGTCCACGCACGCACGCAACGCGCTTTGCCAGTCGGCGGCGCCCTGGTCGGCGGGAACGGAGGGGGTCGGCATGGTGGAATCGGCTGGCGGGCGAACGCATCGAAGTTCGGGCCAGCCTACCGGCGCCGAAAAGCGCCGGTGAGCACAAATCGGCAAATCGTCCCGGTGGGGTCGGTGTGGCGGGTAAACCGGGACGACACGGGCGCGACGGTGCGCGCCCGCCCTGTCAGCGCGCGTTCGCCGCGAACGTGTCGCAGGCGCTGATCTCGCCCGACTCCATCCCGCGCCGCAGCCAGTACACGCGCTGGTCGCTGGTGCCGTGCGTGAAGCTTTCCGGCACGACGTAACCCTGCCCTTGCTGCTGCAGGCGATCGTCGCCGATCGCGGCCGCCGCCTTCAGCCCCTGCTCGAAATCGCCGGGTTCCATCAGCCGCTGGTTCGCGCGCTGCGCGTTGTTCGCCCACACGCCGGCGAAGCAGTCGGCCTGCAGTTCCATCCGCACCGACAACGCGTTCGAGTGCGACTGGCTCGAACGCCGGCGCGCGGCATCGACCTTGTCGGAAATGCCGAGCAGGTTCTGCACGTGATGGCCGACTTCGTGCGCGATCACGTAAGCCTGCGCGAAATCGCCGCCGGCGCCGAAACGCTTGCGCAGCTCGTCGTAGAAGCCGAGATCGATATACACCTTGCGGTCGGCCGGACAATAGAACGGCCCCATCGCCGTCTGACCGGTGCCGCAGGCGGTCGGCGTCGAGTTCGTGAACATCACGAGCTTCGGCGGCTCGTACTGCGCATGCAGCTGGGTGTTGAACACACCCGTCCACGTGCGCTCGATATTGCCGAGCACCTTGCGCGTGAACACCGCGCCCGGATCGCTCGACGGTGCGCCCTGGCGCTGCGTCGGCGCGGGCTGCGCCTGCTGCTGGTGGCCCTGCAGCGCCGATGCGCCTTCGAGCACCACGCGCGGGTCGATCCCGAAGAAATACGATGCGGCCAGCGCGACCACGATCGTGCCGATGCCGATCGTCGCGCCGCGCCCGCCGCCGAAACCGCCGGCACCGCGGCGATCCTCGACGTTCATGCTTTCTCTTTCGTCGTCCAGCCTCATGACCGGCCCTCCCTGTTCTTGTCGATGGTCCGATCGCGCCAGCGCGCAACCGGGCGATCCGCCGTGGCCACACGATCCACCGGCAGGCGCGATGTCTGCGCATCGGGCGCATGCTCGCGCCGATCTCGCCGGCCTGCCGCTCCGCTCGCACGACGGAATCGGCCGGCCGACGCGCCGCGCGTCGATGCGCGGGCACGCCCGCGCTATTGTGCCGGGCTTTCGTGACTTATCCCAAAAATGTGGAGGATAGAGCGATTCGGTGCCGGACATCGTCAGCCTTTGCAAAATGGGCCGCGACCGCTCCGGCCAGCCGGACGCCGTCCGCGTTCATCCTTTCGGCTGATACCGGCACTCGCCGGCGCCGCCTAAAGTGACCGGCAACGCCACCTTTCCGGAGAACGACATGACGCACCCGCAACCCCGCACGATCGCGATCACCGGCGCGGGCACCGGCATCGGCGCCGCGTGCGCGCGCCACTTCGCCAGCCGTGGCGACCGCGTCGTGCTGATCGGGCGCCGCCAGGCGCCGCTCGCCGCGCTGGCCGCCGAGACAGGCGGCCTCGCGCTCGCCGGCGACGCCGCGAGCACGGCCGACTGGGCGGGCTTCCTGCCGCGGATCGCCGAGCGTTTCGGCCGCGTCGACGCGCTCGTCGCGTGCGCGGGCGGTCACGGCGTCGGCCGCGCGGACGAAACCGACGACGCGCAGTGGCGCAACGCGATGCATGCGAACCTCGACACCGCGTTCGTCAGCGCGCGCGCATGCCTGCCCGACCTGATCGCGCAGCGCGGCAGCATCGTGCTGGTCGCATCGATCGCCGCGCTCGCGGCCGGGCCCGGCGTCTGCGGCTACACGGTCGGCAAGCACGCGCTGCTCGGGCTCGCACGGTCGCTCGCACGCGACTACGGGCCGCACGGCGTGCGGGCGAACGCCGTCTGCCCGGGCTGGGTCCGCACGCCGATGGCCGACGCGGAAATGGAACCGCTGATGGCCGCGCACGGCGACACGCTCGACGGCGCGTATGCACGCGTCAGCGCCGACGTGCCGCTGCGGCGCGCGGCCGATCCGGACGAAATCGCGGCCGTCTGCGCGTTCCTCGCGTCGCCCGACGCGTCGTTCGTGACCGGCGCGACGCTCGTCGCCGATGGCGGCGCGATGGTCGTCGACGTGCCGACGCTCGCGTTCGACACGCTTTGATGCCGCCGGAACGCGCGGCTCACGCCTTCGCTGCCGCCGAAATCCATTAACATCGACCCGATCCGCCGCTTGCGCGGCACCGCCTCACATTCGGGACGCGATGAACATCCGGTTTCTTGAAACCTTCGTCTGGCTCGCGAAGCTGGAAAACTTCCGGCTCACGGCCGAAAAACTGCATACGACGCAGGCCGCTGTGTCGAGCCGCATCGCATCGCTCGAGGAAGCGTTCGACGTGCGCCTGTTCGACCGCAACACGCGCTCGGCCACGCTCACGCCGGCAGGCCGGCGCATGCTGGCCTACGCGGAGCGGATCGTGCGGCTCGACGGCGAAATGCGCCGCGATATCGATGCCGCGAGCGACGCGGGCCTGATCCGGATCGGCGTGATCGAATCGATCGTGCACAGCTGGTTTCCAGCGCTGATGGCGCAAATGCGCGAACGCTATCCGCGCCTCGACGTCGAGATCACGAGCGACACGACGCTGCACCTGATCCGACTGCTCAGCACCGACGGCGTCGACCTGATCCTGCAGACCGACCCGGTGCCGGGCCCCGACTTCACGAACCTGCCGCTGTGCGAATTCCCGGTGCACTGGGCGGCGAGCCCGCGCCTCGGGCTCGGCGGCCAGCCGCTCGACGTCGCACGCCTGGCTGAATATCCGATCATCAGCTTCTCGCGCCACTCGGGGCCGCACGCGACGATCGAGCGGCTGTTCGCGGCCGTCGAGCGACCGGCCAGCATCAACTGCATCACGTCGGTTGCGGCAATGATCCGGCTCGTCGCCGACGGCTTCGGCGTGGCCGCGCTGCCGCCCGCGATCATCGGGCGCGAGCTGCACGAAGGTGCGCTCGAACTGCTCGACGTCGAGCCCGAATTCCCCGCGCTGCCGCTCGTCGCGACCTACCGCTCGCAGGGCCTGCCCGTCGCCGCACGCATCGCGGAACTCGCGAGCGAAGTCGCGCGCGCAACGTCGGCCGCCGCGAACCTGGCGAAACCGGCCGCACCTGCCAGGCCCGATGGCGTCGACGCATCGCCCGCCCGTACGGCGGCAAAAACACCGACGAAAGCCAAAGCGAAACGCACGACGAAAGCCGCGCCGCCCGCCGCCGCCCCTGCCGCGAAACGCCGCCCGCGCCGCTCATAAGAAAACCTGTTCACCGCGAATTTGTTTTCTTGTTGGACGGGCGCGGCCCGTCTTCGGGAAACTGCGGTTCCTGACACACCCCCGTCACGAGGAACCCCGCGATGACCCGCCTTTCCCTTCCGCACGGCCAGCTTTGCGTCTGGACGGATATCGACCCCGCGCACGAAGCCGACTTCAACGCGTGGTACGACCGCGAGCACATGCAGGAACGTGTCGCGATTCCCGGCTTCACGCACGCCCGGCGCTTTCGCGCGACCGATCGCGGCCCGCGCCAGTACCTCGCGCTGTACGTGACGGACGTACTCGACGTGTTCCGTAGCGACGCATACCGGCGCGCGTTCACGCAGCAGACCGCGTGGTCGCTCGCGAACTTCGAACGCATGACGGGCACGCAACGACGCGTCGGTGAACTGACGATCGAAGCCGGCGACGGTGAAGGCGCGCATCTCGCGCTGTTCGTGCTGCCGCCGGATCGCATCGACGTGCCGCAGCTGCGCGAACGCTTCGACGCCGCGCTGAACGAGCCGGGCATCCACGCCGCGCGGCTATTCTGCACCGCGCCGGAGCTGTCCGCGCCGATCGGCGCCGATGCGGCCGCCCGCCCGGCCGCCGATGCGCTCGTGCTGATCGAAGGCAGCGACGCGGCCACGACGCGCCGCGTAGCCGCCGCGCTCGCCGGACACGACGACGTGCGCACCTTCGACCTGCTGTGGCGCGCCGCCGCGCCACTGCCGGTGGCGCACCGCGGCAGCGAAGCCGAGCCGGCCACCGCCGCCGCACTGCCTGCCTGAACGCACGAACGCACGAACGCAAACGCCGACATCGGCCGCGCCGCATTCGCCATGCGGCCGACGCGTCGGCCCCGCGCTTCATCCCGCCATCCGTCACGACATGCCCGAACCCATGAGCACTCTCGCCCAGCCCGCCGCCCACGCGCCCCGCCGCGTCCGCAACAGCCGACTCGCGACCGCGAGCATGATCGGCACGTCGCTCGAGTGGTACGACTTCACGATCTACAACACGCTCGCCGCGCTCGTCTTCAACCACCTGTTCTTCCCGTCGGTCGATCCGCTGGCCGGCACGATCCTCGCGTTCTCGACCTATGCGGTCGGCTACGTGTCGCGCCCGCTCGGCGGCTTCGTGTTCGGCAATCTCGGCGACCGCATCGGCCGCCGCGCGGTGCTGATGTTCACGCTCGTGCTGATGGGCGTGACGACCGCGTTGATGGGTGCGCTGCCGACCTATGCGCAGGCCGGCATCCTCAGCCCGATCCTGCTCGTCGCGCTGCGCTTCGTGCAGGGCGTCGCGCTCGGCGGCGAATGGGCCGGCGCGGTGCTGCTGTCGGTCGAGCACGGCGACCAGAAACGGCGCGGGCTGTCCGCGTCGTGGACGCAGATCGGCCCGTCGTTCGGCACGCTGCTCGGCACCGGCTGCATCGCGCTCGTGACGCTGTCGACCACGTCCGAGAACTTCCTGTCGTGGGGCTGGCGCGTGCCGTTCGCGGCCAGCGCGCTGCTCGTCGTGTTCGGCTTCTGGCTGCGTCGAGGCGTCGACGAAACGCCGCAGTTCGAGCAGCTCGCCGAATCGCACGCAACCGCCGAAGTGCCCGTCGCCGACGTGCTGAAGTTCCACTGGCGACGCCTGCTGATCGCGGGCGGCTCGCGGATCGGCTCGGACGTGCTGTACGCGCTGATCGTCGTGTTCACGCTGACCTACGTGACGACCGTACTGCACCTGTCGCGCCCCGTCGCGCTGACGGCCGTGATGATCGGCACGGCCTGCAACGCGCTCGCGGTGCCGTTCTTCGGTGCGCTGTCGGACCGTTTCGGCCGCCGCCCCGTGTATCTCGCCGGCGCGATCGCCGGCATCGTCTGGGCGTTCGCATTCTTCGCACTGCTCGATTCGGCGCGGCCTGTCGCGATCGTCGCGGCCGTCACGATCGGCCTCGTGATCCATGCGGTGATGTACGGCCCGCAGGGTGCGTTCGTCACCGAGCAGTTTCCGACGCGGGTGCGTTATGCGGGGTCGTCGCTGGCCTATACGCTCGCCGGCATCGTCGGCGGCGGCTTCGCACCGCTCGTGATCGCCACGCTGTTCCGGCAGACGGGCTCGACGACGGCCGTGTCGCTGTACGTCACCGCCGCGCTCGTCGTCACGTCGATCGCGCTCCTCGTCGCACGCGAGACCGCGCACCAGCCGCTCGCGGATTGAGCGTCGCCGCATTCCAGTTCATGCCTTTGCACTTCAAACGGATACCCGCATGCAAGCCCTGTCGTTCAGTGTGATTTCCCTGCAAGACGCGCCGGCCGCCGTCGACGTCGAGATCGAGCGTGTCGTGATCGCCGGCTGGGCCGGCCGCGATCCGGAAGCGATCCGCGCGCATATCGACGAACTCGCGGCGCTCGGCGTCGCGCCGCCTTCGACCACGCCGTGCTTCTATCGCGTATCGGCCGCGCTGCTCACGCAGGCGCCGTCAATCGGCGTGCTCGGCGCACGCTCGGGCGGCGAGATTGAATGCGTGCTGGTCGACAGCCCGGTGGGCACGCTGGTCACGGTCGGCTCCGATCATACGGATCGCGAAGTCGAGGCGTACGGCGTGGCCGTGTCGAAGCAAGTGTGCGCGAAGCCGCTCGGGCGCGATGCGTGGCGATATGCCGACGTCGCCGATCACTGGGATGCGATCGAGATGCGCTCGTGGCTGATTTCGCGCGACGGCGAACGGATGGCGTACCAGCACGGCGCGGTCAGCGGCCTGCTGGCGCCGGAAGCGCTGTGGCAGCGCTTCGACGACCGCCGCACGATACCCGCGCGCTGCGCGATGTACGGCGGCACCGTCGCCGTGCATGGCGCGATCGCGACGATGGGCGACGGCGCTGCGTTCGAGATGGAACTGCACGATCCGGTGCTCGGGCGCAGCCTGCGGCACCGGTATTCGGTCGAGGTGTTGCCGGTTGTGGCGTGATGGACAGCGGGAAACCGCACGGGACGCGGGCGGGCGGCTTGCAGTCGTCGCGCCTGTTCTTACCTGGACGACTCAAAGCAGTGGTAGTCCGGGAAGTTGAACTGCGAGTTGTCGCAGTACAGCACACCGGCCAGGTTGGTACATCCACTCAATGTGAACATGATTGCGCCCGCAACCGACATTTTCCATCCGGAATACCCCATCGCTCCCCCGTTTTCGCCTTATCGGTGCTGACCGACATGATGCGCATCGGACACGCGTGGGTATGTGGAGAATTGTCGTCCCGGCGTTCTTCAATTCGCGATGACGCTTTCCCGTGCCCGGGCGTAGCCGTGGCACGGGCCCTGGCTCACTTCAGACACCCCAGCCCCGCCAGCGTCGCCTCCACCGCCGTATCGAGCGGCGTCAACGGTTCACGGCCGAGCACCGCGGTCACGCGTGCGTTGTCCATCCGGAGCGGCTCGCGCCACAGGTAGCGCATCTCCAGCATCTCGCGCAGCGTCGTGACGAACGGCGCCGCGGCCCACACGACCCACCACGGGAATTTGCGCACGGCCGGCCGCATCCCGTGCCGCTGCGCGACGCGACTGATGGCTGCGGCCATCTGCGTGCCGTCCGCATCCCAATGCCCGCCGAGATGGAAGCGCGCAAACGGCTCCAGCGTGTCGCGCCGCTCGATCAGCTCGACCATCGTGCGCGCGACGTCCGGCAAGTACGACCACTGATGGCCGACACCCGGCCGCCCCGGCACGCTGATGGTCGACACGGGCCGCCCCGCCTTGATCAACCCCTGCGCGAACCAGTTGTTACCGGCCCGCACCCCGAAGAAGTCGCCCGCGCGCACGATGATCGTCCGGACGCCCTGCGCGGTCGCTTCCTGCAGCCGCCGCTCCAGTTCGACGCGGATCGCGCCCTTGCGGGTCGTCGGATGCTGCGGCGCGTCTTCGCGCAGCACCGGAAACGCGTCGGCGCCGTAGTTGTAGACCGTGCCGGGCAGTATGACGGTCGCCTGCGCCACCGTCGCCGCCGCGATCGTGTTGTCGATCATCGGCAGCACCTGGGTCGGCCAGTTCCGGTAGCCGGGCGGGTTCACCGCGTGCACGATCACGCTGCAGCCGCGCGCAGCCCGCACGACCGCCTCGCGGTCCAGCGCGTCGCCGCGCATCCACGTGATGCCATCGCGCTCCACCACCTCGGCGTCGAGCCCGCGCTTGAGCGCGCGCACCTGCCAGCCGGCATCGCGCAGCTGCCGCGCGACTTCCCCGCCAATCCCGCCGCTCGCGCCGAGCACGAGTGCCTGTCGTTGCGTCCCGCCTGCGTTCGTCGTCATAACCGCGCTCCTTGAATGAATCGTCGTGAGATGCATTCTGGCGTGCGGCCGACTAATAAGGAATTGCTTAACCTGGCAGATCAGCTATACATTTATGTATGACCATCGATCTGAACTGGGAGCGTTACCGCACCTTCCTCGCGGTGCTGACGGAAGGCTCGCTGTCGGCTGCGGCTCGCGCGCTCGGCATCACGCAGCCGACGGCCGGCCGCCACGTCGCCGCGCTCGAAGCCGCGTTCGGCCAGACGCTGTTCACGCGCTCGCCGTCGGGCCTGCTGCCGACCGAAGCGGCCCTCGCGCTGCGCGGCCATGCGGAGGCGCTGCGCAGCGCGGCAGCCGCGTTCGAGCGCGCGGCCGCGAGCCACGGCGCCGGCGTGCGCGGCATCGTGCGGATCTCGGCCAGCGACGTGATCGCCGTCGAGGTGCTGCCGCCGCTGCTCGCGCAGTTGCGGCGCGACCATCCGGGGCTCATCATCGAGCTGGTGCCGACCGACCGCATCCAGGACGTGCTGAACCGCGAGGCCGACATCGCGGTCCGGATGGCGCCACCCGCGCAGGACGCGCTCGTCGCGCGGCGCGTCGGCGACATCGAAGTCGGGCTGTTTGCGCGTGACGACTACGTGGCGCGCAATGGTGCGCCCGCGACGATCGACGAACTCGCGCATCACGCGCTGATCGGCTTCGATACGGTCACGCCGTTCATCCGCTCGGCGGGGCGCGGGATGCCGCTGTGGAAGCGCGATGCATTCGCGCTGCGCACCGACAGCAACCTCGCGCAGCTCGCGATGATCCGCGCCGGCTACGGGATCGGCTTCTGTCAGACGGGGCTCGCGAAACGCGACGCGCGGCTCGTGCGCGTGCTGCCGGACGGGCCCGTGATGAAGCTGGAAACCTGGGTCGTGATGCACGAGGACCTGCGGACCAGCCCGCGCTGTCGGGCCGTGTTCGATGCGCTGGCGGACGGGCTGCGCGCGTATGCCAACGGCGAAGCCGCCGAATAGACGGCGCGAAGCGATTGCACGAATTGCCCGGAACGCGTTACTCGTAGATTTTCCCGGCGAACAGGATGTCGGCGATACGCCGCCACGGATTGTCGGGCACGTCGTAGAAGCGCAGCCCTTCCTCCGACGCCTCGGCCCAGTCGATCATCGCCTCCAGGTACTCGCCGATCGAGCGGTTTTCCCAGCCGAGCGCCGCGCGCGCGTACGGCGACGGCGGCAGGTCGGCTTCGAGCTGCCGCTCCGTGTTCCAGTCATGGCCGAGCACGCGCAGGAAATGGATCAGCGAGCGCTCGTCGACCACGCGCTCCAGCGCGTCCTGCAGCCGTTCGGCCATCTGGCTTTTCAGTTCGTCGTTCATGCTTGTCGTCCCTTGGCGCGCCTCTCGAATACGCACCGCCGCGTGTTGCGCGGCACGGTTTTACATCAGCAGTTGCCGCGACAGCACCTCGCGCGCCTGCGTGACCGACTCGCGCTCGCCCGGCATCGGCGGCGTCAGCGAAAACACCGCGTCGGGCAGCGGCGGCAGCCGGTATTTCGCGCCGAGCCGCATCAGGCCGTCGCCGATCGCCGATGCGCACAGGCAGCCGACGCCGAGCCCCGCCGCGAGCATCGACTGCAGCCCCGCGACACCCGACGCGCTGTGCACGAGCACGTACGGCGTGTGCTGCTCGTCGAGCGAGCGCACCGCGACCTGATGCATCATGCAGTCGTCCGGCAACAGCACCAGCGGCAGCGGCTCGGGCAACTGCTCGGCGAGCGCCGGCGACGTGACCCACGACAGCGGCTCGCGCCGCAACACCCAGCGCGTATCGGCCGACGCCGGCCGGAACGGCCCGCTCGACATGTTCATCACGACACCGAGATCGATCTGCCCCCGTGCGTGCGCCGTTTCGATATCCACGCTCTTCATCGCGCTCACATGCAGGCTCAGCTGCGGATAACACTCCCGCAGCCGCGCCAGCATGCCCGCGACTTCATTCGTGCGGTAGTAATCGGTGATCGCGACGCGCAGCTCGCCCTTGATCGCCTGCCCGCGCAACTCGTCGAACGCAGCCTCGTTCAGCGCGACGATGCGCCGTGCGTGCTGCAGCAGCCGCGTGCCGGCCGGCGTCGGCTCGACGCCGCGCTTGCTGCGCACGAACAGCGGCACGCCGGCGCGCGATTCGAGCTTGCGCACCTGCTCGCTGACCGTCGACTGCGACAGGTGCAGCAGCGGCGCCGCAGCCGTCAGGCTGCCGGCGTCCGCGACCGCCGCGAAAGTACGCAACTGGTCCAGATCGAAACCGCGCATCGCCATTCTCCATCCATCGATTAACCCGATGGATGCTACCACTCTTTCCCGCTTTTCCGAATCATGAGCCGCCACCAGAATACGGGGTCAATGGCCTGCCTGCGCCACTCACGCATACGGCCCTCATTTTTCGGACCCTGCTTCCATGACCAACCCTACCCTTGCCTCCTGCGCGCCGGCCGGCGCGGCCGCCGCGGCGACACCGCGCAGCCATCACGGCTGGGCGCTCGTGGTCCTGCTGGTCGGCGCCATTCTGCCGCCGCTCGACTACTTCATCGTGAATCTCGCGCTGCCGGCCATCCGCGACGGCATCGGCGCGCGCCCGGCCGAGCTCCAGCTCGTCGTATCGGCCTATGCGTGCGCGAACGCGGTCGTGCAGATCACGGGCGGCCGCCTCGGCGACCTGTACGGCCGCAAGCGCATGTTCATGCTCGGCATGGCCGGCTTCGTGCTCGCGTCGACGCTGTGCGGGCTCGCCAACAGCGGCACCGTCCTTGTCGGCGGCCGCGTGCTGCAAGGCCTGTTCGCCGCGATCCTCGCGCCTCAGGTGCTCGCGACGATCCGCAGCGTGTTCAGCCCGCAGGAACAGGTGCGCGTGATGGGCTTCTACGGGTTCGCGTTCGGCCTCGCGGCCGTGATCGGACAGCTCGGCGGCGGCGCGCTGATCAGCCTGCATCCGTTCGGGCTCGGCTGGCGCGCGATCTTCCTCGTCAATCTGCCGATCGGCATCCTGGCGCTGATCGGCAGCTGGCGCTTCATCCCGGAAAACCGGCCGCCGGCCGGCCAGCGTATCGACGTGCCGGGCATGGTGCTGATGTCGCTGTTCCTGCTGATGCTCGTGTACCCGCTCACGCACGGCCGCGAAGCCGGCTGGCCACTGTGGATGATCGCGTGCCTCGTCGGCGCGTTGCCGATGCTCGGCGCGCTGCTGGCGGTCGAAGCACGCAGGCTCGCCGGCGGCCGCGATCCGCTGCTCGACGTGCGCCTGTTCCGCAACCCGGTCGTCGCGCTCGGGCTAATGCTCGCGTTCCTGTTTTACATGCTGAGCGCGTTCTTCCTGAGCTACGGGATCTATCTGCAGGGCTGCCTGAACTGGTCGCCGCTCGCGGCCGGGTTCGCGATCCTGCCGCTCGGGCTCGGCTTCCTCGCGAGCCCGCTGCTGATGCCGCGCCTCGTCGGCCGGTTCGGCGGGTATCGCGTGCTGACGCTCGGCTACGTGATGCTGGCGGCCGGCGTCGCGACCGCCGCCGTGCTCGCCCGCGAAAGCGCGCCGGGGCCCGGCTTCTACGCAGGCATCGCGGCGATCGGCATCGGGCAAGGGCTCGTGCTGCCGTCGGTCGTGCGGATCGTGCTCGCGGAAGTCGACGCGGCGCGCGCGGGCGTCGCATCAGGGATGGTCAGCGCAATGCTGCAGATCGGCGCGGCCGTCGGCGCCGCGACGATCGGCGGCGTGTTCTTCGCGCGGCTCGGCGTGCATCCGGCCGCGGTCGATTACGTGCAGGGGTTCAGGACGTCGATGTTCGTGCTGACGGTCGTATTGGTTGCGTGCGTCGCGCTGTCGACGGCGCTCGGACCGCTGCATCGGCGACTGCATGCGGGTGCGTGACACGGGGCGGAAATCGCACCACTAGCCAAGCCCCCAGCGTAGAAGCGGTGCATACGCGCCGCTTGCCAGAATCCGGCTCAGCGGTGATGCGGGTGTTTCGCGTGGCGCGCTTCCCACTCGGCCAGTTCGATCCGATAACGCGCGAGCGCGTCGTCGTAAAGATCGAAGACGCACGGCGAGCAGCCGCTGTTGCAGCAGTCTTCCAGTTCGGGCTGTTGAGGCGGGGTCGGACGCGGATCGTCCTCGCACGGATCGGTGGGGGCAGGCGTGGGCACGGCGAAAATCGAATGACGAAGAGCGTCCAGTATAAGGGGATGCCGCCGGGCCTGCCCGCGGCATCGCCCGACCGGCGCTGCGTTACATCCCCGGTATCGTCACCTGGTCATGGCGAATCCGCACGTCGTGCATCGATGCGCCATCATGCGTTCATCGATAATGGCGCGATTGTCGACGACGCGCTCGCGTTGCACGCCGGGTCGCCGCCATTCGTGCAGCCGCGTCTTTCCCATCGACCGACAGGAGTTGCGTCATGGCTGAAGCAGTGAATCCGCCGGAAGTCTGGGCGCCGTTCGGCGCGTTCTCGATGGCCGTGATCCAGGGCGATGGCCGGATCGTGCACCTGAAGGGACAAGTGGCGCTCGATCGAGACGGTCTGGTGGTCGGCGCCGGCGACATGCGCATTCAGGTGCGCCAGACGCTCGACAACATCCGCGACGTGCTGGCCGCGATGGGCGGGCAGATGCGGGATGTGATCTCGCTCGTCCACTACGCGACCGACATCGACGCGTTCATGCAGGCCGGCGACAGCCGCAAGACGTACTTCGCCGAGCCCTATCCGGTGACGACGACCGTTCAGGTCGAGCGTCTCTATCATCCGGAGCTGCTGATCGAGATCACGGCCGTCGCCGAAATTCCGCTGACGCGGTTTCGGCGGCCTGCACCGCACGCGTGAATCGGCGGTCGGCCACAACGGCACGCGGGCCGACCGGGGCGTTCCCGGCCGGCCGCTTGCACGAGACCCGCGTGCTTACTTCGCCGGCTCGGCCGGCTTCACGACACCCGCGCCCGACTTGTCGGCGAGCGGCTGCCAGGCGGCGCCGAGCGAATACCAGTCGACGCGGCGCGTGAGCGTCATGATGCCGGCGAGGATCGCGAACAGCAGCAGCGAACCGAGCATCAGCGCGTTGTCCTCCGACAGCAGCAGCCCGTAGAGCGCCGCATACAGCAACGCAAGCAGCGCCGCGAACGTCGCGCCGCGCTTCACGCTTTGCAGCACGAACGACAGGTAGAAACCGAGCAGCCCGATGCACGCGCCGCTCGCCGCGAGATACGCATAACCGAACGCGATGTGCTCGGACAGGCTCAGCAACAGCAGGAAGAACAGCGCGAGCGACAGGCCGACCAGCGTGTACTGGATCGGGTGAATGCGCAGCCGCTTCACGAGCTCGTACATGAAGAAGCTCGCGAACGTGAGCATCACGAACAGCGCGCCGTACTTCGTCGCCCGTTCAGCCTGCAGATAGACGTTCACGGGTTCGATCACCGACACCGAAGCCATCTCGATCGCGCCTTGCCCGTCGCCGGTCGCGACCTGCTCGCGCGCTTTCGTGTTGAACGACGTCACGTGCCAGTTGCTGGTGAAACCGCGCGCGTCGATCGTGCGCTCGCCCGGCAGGAACGCGCCGCCGAAGCTCGGATGCGGCCACGTCGACGTCAGCGAGAAATCGTTCTGGTCGGCCACCGGCGCGAACGCGACGGATTCCGCGCCCGCCAGCGGCAGGTCGATGCTGAACGGCACGACCGCCGCCGCGTTTGCGTCCGCCAGCGCCGCGAGATCGACATTCGCGTGCACGCCCTGGCGCAGGCTGTCCAGCCGCGTGCCCTGCTCCACGTCGAAGTGCTTGCCCGCTACGCGCAGGTCGGGTTGCGCCTTCAGCCCGCGAATGTCGCCGATGCCGATCGCGACATACGTGCTGTCGACCGCGAAGCTCACGTGGCCGTCGGCCTGCGGCAGCTTCTTCAGGTCAGGCAGCGCCAGCGTGCCCGTCAGCCGGCTGTCCAGCCCGTACACGAGTGCCTTGTGGATGCCGCGATAGCGCGTCTCGACCTTGAGCGTGCCGTCGACCTTCAGCGTCTTCGGAAACACGAGCAGGCGTTTCGTTTCGCTTCTCAGGCTCGTCTTCGTCGCGCCGCCGGCCGGCGTCTCGTCGCGCACGCGCGTGACTTCGGTGTAGTGCACGACGAGCACCGGCCCCGTCACCGTCTGCGGCCCGGCGTAGCTGGCCCAGATGCTCTGCAGCGCACTCTCGCGATACGCGGCGCGTTCCTGCACGATGCTTTGGACCATGTGCAGCGGGATCAGGATCAATAGCGCGAGAAACGCGGTGATCACGGACTTGAACAACAGGACTCGATTCATTGCTGACGGGTACCGGAGTGGAAGATGCGGTCAGCATGATCAGGCCCGGTGAACAGCGATTGAAGCCGGCGTGAAGCGAATGTGTGGCGAGCGTGAAGCGCGCTCAGCCCGCCGACGGCAGCGTGAGCGTCGCACACGCGCCGCCTTCGTCGCGGTTCGCGAGCGCGACCTGGCCGCGGTGCAGCGTCGCGACTTCACGGACGAAACACAGCCCGAGGCCCGTGCTGCGATCCTGCCCGTCGGGGCGCGGCAGCGAGTAGAAGCGTTCGAACACGCGCGACAGCGCGTAGTCGGGCACGCCGGGACCATCATCGGTCACGCGCACCACCGCGACCTGTGCCCTGCCCGCCGGCTGTCGTTCGAGCGCGATCCGGATCGTGCTGCCCTGCGGCGCGAAATCCAGCGCGTTGTCGAGCAGGTTGCCGAGCGCCTGGCGCAGCAGGAACGGATCGCCTTCGACGACCGACGGATCGGCGGTGCCGTTCGTATCGATCCGCAGGCTCACGCCGCGCTGGCGTGCGCGCGGCTCGATATCGTCGACCAGTTGTTCGAGCACCGGCAACAGCGCCACCGGTTCGTACACCGACAGACGCTGCTTCTGCTCGACTTCGGCCAGCGCGAGCAGCTTGCGGATCATCTGTTCGAGACGGCCGGCCTGGCGGCGGATATTCTCGGTGAAGCGCCGGCGGTTCGCGACCGGCATGTCTTCCTGCAGCAGTTCGGCCGCACCGCTGATCGCGGCCAGCGGGCTCTTCATCTCGTGCGTGAGCGTGTGGATGTAGGTTTCGACGTACTGCCGGTCCTCCAGCCGCCGGTGCATGCTTTCCACCGCGCGCCCGAGCTCGGCCAACTCGCTCGCGCCCTGCAGCGGCATCGCCGCGCGCTCGCCGGCCGCGATCGCGCGCGCATAGCGCTGCAGGCGCCGCAGCCCGAGCACCAGCCACCACGTGCACGCGGCGCCGATCAGGATCGCGCCGCCCATCAGCAATGCGCCGTACAGCATGATCTTGCGCTGGCTGCGCGCGATGAACGGCGCGACGGTCTGGTTCGGCTTCGCGATCGTCAGCACGCCGATGATCTCGTTGCCGCGCCGGATCGGCGCCGCGACGTGCATCACGGTGCTGCTGTCGTCGTTCGGATCGGCGCGCGTGCTGCGCGCGCCGTATTCGCCGCGCAGCGTCCGGTACACGTCGTTCCAGCGCGAATAGTCCTGCCCCACCGCGCCACCGTCCGAGTCGTAACGCACGATGCCGCGCGCGTCGGTGATGTAGATGCGGTAGCTGATCGTGTTCTTGTGCATGCCCCACACGTTCGCGCTGACCGGGCTCGCGTGCAGTTTTTCGAGCTGCCGCGCGAAGGCGCCGTCGGCGATATGCCCGTTCGCCATGTCGTCGGCGGCCAGCGTCGCCAGCACCTGCGCGGTGTCGACGAGCGTGTCCTCCATCGCCTCGCGCACGCCGGGCTTCACTTCCTGCACGAACACACGCAGCGTGATCAGCGCGGCAAGACCGACGATCAGGAAAAAGCCGAAGAAGATGCGCAGGCCGATATGCATGGCGGTGCCGGTCGTTACGGTTGCAGCGAATAACCCATTCCGCGATGCGTGCGGATCGGGTCGCGCTCGGGATCGATCGCGCGCAGTTTCGCGCGCAGCGTCTTGATGTGCGTGTCGACCGTGCGGTCGGCCGAATCGAGCGCCTCGTGCCACACGAGGTCCATCAGCTGTTCGCGCGAATAGATGCGCCCCGGGTGCCGGACGAGCAGCGCCAGCAGGCCGAATTCGTAGCGCGTGAGGTCCAGCGCGTGGCCGAGCCACGACACGCGCGCGCCATCGATGTCGAGCACGAAACCCGCCGCGACGGGCGCGCTTGCCGCGGCCGGCGCAGGCATCGGTTCCGGCGCGGCCGTCCGGTAGAAACGCCGCAGGATCACGCGCACCCGCGCGGCCAGCTCGCGCGGCGAAAACGGCTTGACCACGTAATCGTCGGCACCGATTTCGAGCCCGACGATCCGGTCGATTTCGTCGTGCCGCGCTGTGAGGAAGATCACCGGGACATCGGTGAAGGTGCGCAGCCGCCGGCACACTTCGAAGCCGCTGAGGTCCGGCAGGCCGACGTCCAGCACGACCAGGTCGAAGCGCGTGTCGCGCAAATGATCGAGCGCCGCCTGCCCGAGCGTGCAGTGGACAGTCTGCATGCCGTCCGTGCCGAGGGCGTAGACGATCGTGTCCGCGATCGCCATTTCATCTTCGACGATCAGGATATTGGGCTGATTCATGGTGTCAGGCTGGGCTCGCGCGTTTCCGGTGCGACATTGTACGCACGGCCGGACCGCGCGCGAGCCGGGACGCGGCGCGCTACGCCACGCGGCCATTCACCGGAATCGACGCGCCGGTGATCGCCTGCGCATCGGCCGACAGCAGAAACCCGATCGTCGCCGCGATCTGTTCCGGCCGCACCCAGCGCGTGAAATCCGCGTCGGGCATGTCCGCGCGGTTCGGCGGCGTATCGATGATGCTCGGCAGGATCGCGTTCACCGTCACACCGCGGTCGAGCAGTTCGGCCGCCAGCGCCTCGGTGAGCCGCGCGACGCCGGCCTTCGCGGCCGCGTACGCGCCCATGCCCGCGCCGGCCTTGAACGCCGCACCCGCGCCGATGTTGACGATGCGGCCGGCCGGGCTCGCGAACAGATGCGGCAGCGCGGCCTTCGACGCATTCAGCGCGGTCTTCACGTTCAGTTCGTACATGCGGTCCCACGTGGCGGCGTCGCCGTCGGCGATCGTCTGCCACACGAATGCGCCCGCGATGTTCAGCAGCGCGTCGACCCGGCCGAATTCGCGCTGCACGGTATCGAGCGCCCGCGCGGCGGCCCGCGGATCGACGAGATCGATGCCGCCGATGCGCAGCGCGTCGGCCGGCACGCCGGGCAGCACCTGCTCGGCCGACACCGCGCCGCGGCCGATCAGCGCGACGCGTGCGCCGCGCTCGGCCAGCCATGCGGCCGTCGCGACGCCCAGATGGCCGAATCCGCCGGTAATCGCGACTGCCTTGCCTTTCAGGTCATGTTCCATCGATGTTCTCTCCTGGATCGAGGGTGGCTTGATGATGCGTGAGGATATGTGATGTCGGCCTCGGCACGGGCGCGTGCGCGTGCGGCCGGCGTGCCGACAGCGTAGCGCCGTTCACGCATCCGTGCGCACGGCGACGAGGCTGCGGCGGCGCAGTTCCTCCGTCGTTTCGCCCTGATTGCCCGGACGCCAGCCCGGCGGCAGCATCACGAAACGGATCGCGGTCCACACGTCGCGGGCCGTCGCGACGTCGCGGGCGAGGCTCGCCCAGTGCTCGAGTTCGACGACGAACGGATTGCGCGAGCGGGTCGGCGTAACGAGGCCGTAGCGGCACGGCTCGTCGGCGCGTTCGGCGACATAGGTGCCGAACAGCCGGTCGAACACGATCAGCACACCGCCGTAGTTCGCGTCGAGATAGTCGAGGTTCGACGCATGGTGCACGCGATGCGCGGACGGCGTGTTGAACACGTATTCGAGCCAGCCGAGCTTCGGCATCCACGTGTTGTGCAGCCAGAACTGGTACATCAGGTTGAACGACAGGATCGCGAGCACGGCTTCCGGACGCACGCCGAGCCAGACGAGCGGCGTGAAGAACATCGCGGCGCCGGCGATCTTGCCGGTCCAGCCGAGACGGAATGCGGACGACAGCGTCAACTGGTTCGGCGAATGGTGCACCGCATGGGTCGACCAGAAGAAGCGCACGCGGTGCGACGCGCGGTGATACCAGTAGTAGCAGAACTCCTGGCCGACGAACACGAGCAGCGCGAGCGCGACGCTGTGGAGCGGGATCGTGAAGAGCCGGTGCGCCCACGCGAAATCGAAGACTGGCGTGGCGAGCGACAGCGGCACCAGCGCGAGCAGCTTGCGGCCCGCGAGATCGGCCAGCGACAGCCAGACCTCGTTCCAGTCGAACGGTTCGGGCTGGCGGCTGCGGCGCCAGGTGAGCACGGCCGCCTCGACGAGCGAGACGGCGATGATGAAAAGTGTGACGAAGTAGGCGAGCTTGCCGGTGGTCGTGAGCATGATGGGTCGTTCCTGCGGTTGAAGTCGGACGCGTCATGTGCGGCACGTGCCGCCGTCGCGTCGAATGAAGCGCACTGTAGTGGGCGCGGAACGGAAAAACCACGCGGGAAATGTGTCGCCGTATGTCGCGGTGAAGCGCGTTCGCGCGACGGACGGCGGTCGCGGGCGCTTGCGGACTGGGGGTTCGCCAGTAGATGGCCAGGCGTGAACGTGTCGCGCGTGAAGTATGTCGCCGTATGTCGTGGCGGAGCCAGCCGACCGTGTGCGCGCCGGTTGTCGATGGATGCGGATGCGCGACACACGAACACTGTGGTTTCCGAACGCCGGGCCAATCGTCGGACGGTACGTGGCTGCGACTACATGTCGAGGTGGCGCGTGCTCCGGTTCTACGTGCAGCACTATCCGCGTTCGATATGCATGGCTCAACGCAGCGCATGCATGTTTCGGTCGGCAAATATGTCGCCGCATGTCACAACGACACCGGTTCGAACTGCGCAGGACACGTGTCGATCGATACCGTTGCCTGCCTCCCCCACGCGACTGCACCGCCGTCGGCCTTGTGTGGTGCGGCACGCCGACGATCGGCGCGGCCGACGCACGCATTCTTCGTACCGAAAAAAAGCGCCCCACGTGTAACACCGCGACATCTTTTATGACGCGACTGGCGCGCGTCGCCGTCCTAAAGTTCGTCCCGTCGCCACGCCACCGCGTGCACCGAAACGAACCGCAAGGACACCCGATGAAAACCCGCTTCCTTCTCACCGCCGCCGCACTCGTCACGCTCGCCAGCGCACCGGCTTTCGCCGGCTGGTCCGGCCACGGCACGGCCTACACGCCGCGCGGCACCTACAGCGGCGCGCACGCCGGCTCATGCGGCGGCGGCAGCTGCTCGCATGCGGGCGGCGTGATCGGCCCCGGCGGCGGCCTCGCGACCAATACCGGCACCGTCACGCGCACCGCACCCGGCCAGTTCTCGAACAGCGGCACGGCCGTCGGCCCGAACGGGCGTTCGGTCGAGCACAGCGGCGACACGAGCTGCGCGAGCGGCACCTGCTCGCATACCGGTTCGCTGACGGGCTCGGACGGCCGCAGCGCGTCGACGTCGGGCAGCGTGACGCGCAACGGCCCGGGCCAGTACTCGTCGAGCGGCACGGTCACGGGTTCCGGCGGCAACACGGCCAGCCACTCCGCGTCGACGAATTGCGCAGGCTCGACCTGCTCGCGCTCGGGCACCGTGACGGGCACGGACGGCGGGACCGTCACGCATTCCGGCAGCGCGACGCGCGTGGCGCCGGGCGTCGTGACGACGTCGGGCGGCTCGACGGTCGTGCACGGCGGCACGGTCTCGACCGGCGGCACGACGGTGATCCACGGCAGCACGGCGGCAGGCGGCGCAGTTGTCGTGGCGGGGGGAACGGTGCCAGTGCCAGTTCCTGTACCCGTCGCACCGCCCCCGTCGGCCGCAGTCGTCGTGACGGCACCGCCGGCTACCGCCGCGGTCGCTATCGCGGCGCCTGCTCCGGCGCCGGTACCGGCCGCCGTCGTGGTCGCGGCACCGCCGCCCGCGCCGGCCGCCGTCGTCGTCACGCCGCCGCCGAAGGTCGTGCATGTTGCACCGCCGAAAGCCGTCGTGATCGCGCCCGCCCCCGCACCGCGCATCGTGTACGTCGCACCGCCGCCGCCGAAGGTCCTGTACCTCGCGCCGCCGCTGCCGCGTTCCGTGTACGTCGCGCCGCGCGCCGTGTATGTCGCTCACCCGCCGCGTGCCGTCGTCTGGGTGCCCGCCCACTGGGCCGGCCGCATCTGGGTGCCCGCTCACTGGGCGTAACCCGGCACCGGCTGCATCGATTCATCGACCCGTTTCGTTTTCCATCCGTTTCAGTTTCATCAACCACCCGGCCGGCGCAGACCGTCGGCCACGCAAGGAGAAACCCCATGAAGTCCATCAAGAAGATGATTGCCGTCGTCGTTTTGTGTATCGTCTCAGCAGCAGCGTCGGCCCAGCAGGTGCCGCCGGGCGCGGCGAACGGCGGTGCACGCGTCGAACATGCGCTGATGCAGTTGCAGACCCGCTTCGCCAGCGCGAACACGACGCACGACGGCAAGCTCACCCGCGAGCAGGCCGCCGCGGGCATGCCGATGGTTGCGCAGCATTTCGACGAGATCGACGCGCAGCGCAACGGTTACGTCACGCTCGCGCAGATCGCCAGCTTCATGCGCCAGCGCATGGCGGCCCGCTGAACCCGGACGACCAGTCCGGCCGCGCGGCACGCACCGGGAGGCAGCCGATGGAACAGTCCTGCAGGATCGTCGTGCTCGACGACGAAGCCGAGCTGCGCAACATGCTGCAGCGCTTCCTGACCGGTCACGGCTTCCAGGTCCGCGCGGTCGCCGACGGCAAGCGGCTCGACCGCCTGCTGCAGCGCGAACCCTACGACCTGCTGGTGCTCGATCTGATGATGGAGCCCGAGGATGGGCTGAGCGTGTGCCGGCGCCTGCGCGCGGAAGGCCACACGCTGCCGATCCTGATGCTCACCGCGAAAGGCGACGCGGCCGACAAGGTCGTCGGCCTCGAAACGGGCGCCGACGATTACCTGGCGAAGCCGTTTCTCCCCGACGAACTGGTTGCCCGCGTCCGCGCGCTGCTGCGGCGGCAGAAGATGGCGGCCGGCGAGCCGACGGTGACGTCGCAGCAGCTGCGCTTCGGCGCGTTCACGTTCGACGTCGGCCAGCAGACGCTGATGCGCGACGGCGTGCCCGTCGAAATCCATTCTGCGCAGATGCTGTTGCTGCACGCGCTCGGCTCGTCGCCGAACCGCGCGGTGAGCCGCGAGAACCTGCTCGCTCGTGCGCGCGGCCGCGACCACGCCGCACTCGACCGCAGCGTCGACGTGCAGATCCTGCGGCTGCGCCAGATCGTCGAGGAGGATCCCGGCAAGCCGCGCTTCATCAAGACGGTCTGGGGCATCGGCTACATGCTGGTGGCCGGCGTCGAGCCGTGATGCGATTCCCGCTGCCGCGCTCGCTGCTCGCGCGCAACATCGCGCTGCTGGTCGCGCTCGTCGCGTTGTCGCTCGTCTGTTCGCTCGCCGTGTTGCTGCACTACGTGCAACGCCCGCGCATCGAGCGCGCATCGATCATCTTCTCCGACTACGTGCAATTGCTCGACCGCACGCTCGCCGGCCTGCCGGCCGACACGGGCCGCACGATGGTCGTGCAGCTCGGCGGTCAGGCATCGCCGCCGCCCGCCGCGCCACCGCATGCGCCGAGCCTGGCGGCCTTCTTCCGTACCTGGCAGCGCGACGTGTTCATGCAGGCGCTCCAACGCCATCTGCCGCCCGACCTCCCGGCCCGCTGGCAGTCGGGCGACGACGAACGCCTGTGGATCCGGCTGCATGCGGCCGGCTCGCCGGTCTGGGTGCCGCTGCCGATGGCCGCCGACGCGCAGGCAAGCGGCATCACGACGGCGCTCGTGCTGTCGGTCGGGCTGGCGTTGCTGGCGGCGCTGACCGGCTACCTGATCCAGCTTCACCTGAACCGGCCGCTCGATGCGCTGGCACGCGCGGCGCAGCGCGTCAGCGCGGGCGAGCGCCCGCCGCCGCTGCCCACCGACGGCCCGACCGAGATCGCCGACGTGAGCCGCGCGTTCAACCGGATGGCCGACGCGCTGCAACAGGCGGAAGCGACCCGCTCGCTGATGCTGGCCGGCGTGTCGCACGACATCCGCACGCCGCTCACCAAGCTGCGCCTTGCGCTCGCGATGGCGTTGCCGCGCGGCACGCACGACGCGCTCACCGCATCGGCCGAACATTACCTGGACCAGATCGATACGATCCTGCAGCAATTCATGGACTACGCGGGCAGCGGCGAGCGCGAGACGCCGCAACCCGGCGACCTGAATGCGCTGATCGGCCAGCTCGTCGCGGATTTCGCCGGGCTCGGTCACGAATTCGAATTCGACGAAGGCGACGTGCCCGCGTTCGCGTTCCGCCCGATCAGCCTGATGCGGCTGCTGATGAACCTGATGCAGAACGCCGTCGTGTACGGCCGCACCGGCCTAGGCGTGCGTACCTGGACCGAACGGGGCATCGCGTACGCGGTGGTCAGCGATCGCGGCAACGGCATCGGCGCCGCGGAACTCGAACGGCTCAAGGCGCCGTTCAGCCGCGGCGCGAACGCGCGCAGCCATGCGGGCGGCACCGGCCTCGGCCTCGCGATCGTCGAGCGGATCGCCCGCCTGCACGGCGGATCGCTGACGTTTCGCGACCGCGAGGGCGGCGGCCTGGAGGCCGTCGTCGCGCTGCCGCTCGATTCGTCCGGGCCGGCGCGGCCTTCGCTGTCGGCTTGAAGGTCTGGGGAGCCCGGGAGCCTGAGGGCTTGAGGGCCCGACTGCTTCGCCGCTTCGCTGCTTGACCGCCTGACTGCTCGATGGCCGTGCGCGCCGGCCCGTGACATGCGCCGACATAATTCCTGCGTAGCGTGTCGCGCCCGACCTCCGCATACTTGCGCCTGCGTGTTGCGCAACGGCATGAACCCTCTCCCCGCCAGCGTCCACGCCCCGCTTCCGATCGTTCGCGTTCCTGAATGCCGCGACAGTATCGGCATCCTTATCCAGGCCACGGAGATCGACATGTTCCCTTCCCTTCACGCACTGACCGCCCACGCCAAACGTCTGACCAGTGCCGCGCTGATCGCCGGCGCGCTCGCGATGACCGGCTGCGCATCGACCGCGACAACGGCGACCACCGCCGCGCCGGCAGCCCGCACGCTGCCGCAGGTTCATGCGGATGTCGTCTATGTGTCCCCGTTCGATGTGGACACGACCGACGTCAAGGTCGACGGCGGGATGATCAGCAAGCTCGCGACCCTCGCGAAGGGCTCGTCCGCCGACGTGCAGCGCCAGCAGAGCGCGCTGAAGACCCGCGAGCAACTCGCCGACGCGCTCGTGCGCGAACTCCGGTCGCAAGGCATTCCCGCGCTGCGCGGTCCGGCGCCCGACGGCCGCGACGCGCTGGTGGTCGAAGGCCGGTTCGAAACGATCGACGCCGGCAACCGCCGCCGCCGCATCCTGATCGGGCTCGGCGCGGGCAAAAGCGAAGTGGGCGCGTCGGTCACCGTATCGTTCCAGCCGGCCCACGGCGCACCGCAGCCGCTCGACACGTTCTCCGTCAGCGCGAACAGCGGCCACCTGCCCGGCATGGTCGAAACCGCCGGGGTCGGCGCGGCGGCCGGCCGCCTCGCGACGTCGGCGGCGGTCGGCGCCGGCCTGCACGGCGCGTCGGAAGTCAAACACGACACGGTGGCGTCCGATACGGACCGCCTTGCGCGCTCGATCGCGAAGCAACTCGCCACGCAGAACACGGCGAACGCGTGGCTGCCGACGGTGTCGGCGAGCTGACGCGCCGCGGCTCCGCACGCGCGGCCCGGCAGGCGCGCTTGCGGGCGGCCGGGCATAATGCGCGAGGCTGGCCCGGCGCGGCGCGCGACACAGCCATGCAGGGCTACCCGACGGCCCGCGTCGTTCCCGTCTCGAATCCTGAACTTCAACTCGTCAATCCCATGCAAGTACTCGTCGTAGGAACCGGCAAGCTGGCCAACGAGCTGCTCGGCTCGCACCGGCTCGATCCGGCAACCTGTCGCGTAATGCCGTGGTCGGATCGCGCGCAAAACGATGCGCGGCATAACGACGCCCGACGTAGTGACGCCCAGCGTAGCGACGCCCGATCGATCGTCGTGCATGCCGGTTCTGGCCGCGAACTCGCCGACGCGATCGCGTTCTGCCAGTCCACCGCGTCGCCGCTCGTCGAACTGTCCACCGGCTCCGACCTCGAAACCGGAACGCACGATTTCCCGATCGTGCTCTGTCCGAACACGAACATCCTGATGCTCAAGTTCATGAGCATGCTGGAAACCAGCGGCCACCTGTTTCGCGACTGCGAGATCAGCCTGTCGGAGTCGCATCAGGCAGGCAAGACGTCCGTCCCCGGCACGGCCGTCGGAATCGGCCAGTCGCTCGGCGTGCGGCCTGAGGACATCCGCTCCGTGCGCGACCCGGACGTGCAGCGCAACGAATTCGCGATCCCCGACGATCAGCTCGGCCGCCATGCGGTTCACCGGATCCGCATCGACGACGGCGCGTGCAGCCTGCAGTTCGAATCGCGCGTGTACGGCGATACGCCCTATGCGGATGGCGTATCGCGGATCGTCGAAGCCGTCGGGCAGCACGATCTCGAGCCCCGCCGCTATTCGATCGTCGAGTTCATCCGGAACGGCTGGCTGTAGTCGCGACGATGCGCTGCGCGGCCGACGATGGCGCCGCAGCAAGCAGCTTGCCGGCCGTGACCTCGTCGCGGCCGGCGTTCTCGCAGTTCTCGCAGTTCTCGCAGTTCTCGCAGTTCTCGCAGTTCTCGCAGTTCTCGCAGTTCTCGCAGTTCTCGCAGTTCTCGTCGCTCTCGTCGCTCTCGCCGGTTCTCCGTTACCCGTCTCCCAACACCGCCCCGCTCTCCGGCAACGTCGCGCCGCCGTCAACGACGATCGTCTGCCCGGTGATGTACGCGGCGTCCGCCGAGGCAAGAAACAGCATCGCGTTCGCGATGTCCTCCGGCTCGCCCATCCGCGCAAGCGGAATGTCGCGCGCGATCTGCGCCGCGACCGACGCGTCGCCGAGATTGCCGGCCGCCGGCGTACGGATCATCCCCGGCTCGACGCCGTTGACCGTCACGTTGCGGCGCGCGAGCTCCAGCGCCGCCGCGCGAATGAAGCCGTTCACGCCGGCCTTCGACGCCGCGTAATGCGCGAGCCCCGGATAGACGACGCGCGGCCCCGTCACCGACGACGTGACGAGCAGCCGCCCGGCCCCCGCGCGCTCGAATGCCGGCATCGCGGCCTGCGCGAGCCAGAACAGCGCCGACAGGTTGACCGACAGCGTCCGTTCGAGCGTCGGCGCGTCGATCTGCGCGAATGGTGTCAGCGGAAAATACGCGGCATTGTGGACAACCACATCGAGCCGGCCGCCGTCGCGCTCGACCGCCGCGACCAGCGCGCCCAGTTCGTCGCGGCTGGCGGCGTCCACCCGATAGGCACGCGCGTCGCCGCCCGCGCTGGCAAGCGTGTCGGCCTGCGCGGCGGCCGCCTCGCCGTTCAGGTCGGCGAGCGCGACGAACGCGTCGGATTCCGCGAAACGGCGCGCGATCGCCGCGCCGATCCCCTGCGCGGCGCCCGTGACGAGCACGACGCGCCCGCTGAAATCCGCACGCAGGCGGCCGCTGCCCAGCACGGCATTCATCGCTGCGCCTCGCCGCCGAGCGGATGCACGGTTTCGTTCAGCACCTGTGCATGGGCGCCGATCGGGAAGTTCGACAGCGTGCCGAAATCGCCGCCCTGGTAACCGAAGATCTTGCCGTCGGTCTTGCGCTGCGCGAGATCGATCAGTACGACGCCGAGCGTCGGTATCACCTTTTCGCGCCACACGAACAGATACAGCGCGTCGGCGATCCTGAAGTAATGGCAGCGGTCGACATCGGCCAACCCGCCTTCGACGCCCTGCAGGCACTGCCACGCGTAGAAGTTCTCGTTCAGGTAGATGTGCTCGTAACATTCGGTCGGGCTGTAGCGGTACATCGTGCGCTTGCCGATCAGTTCGCGCGTCGGCCCGTGCAACGGCCCCGGCTGCGCGTGGCCGCCGAGCGTGCCGTGCCGGAACTCCGCGTCGACACCTGTGAGCGGCAGCCCGCGCGCGACACGCGTGAATGCGTCGATGCGCGTGTCGGCTTCGGTCGGCAGCACGCCGACGACCGACGTCCACACGCCGTTGTCGAAATCGATCACGAGACTGACCGACGTCGCGCGAGCAGCCGAATCGATGTAGTCGACGAAGTACAGCCCATCGCGCAGCCGCGTCACGCGGCACGGCTCGCGGCCGCCCGTGTCGGTCGCCGCATTGCGCCACTGCAGCGCGCCCGGCTCGAACGTATAGACGCGCCACGCGCCCGATGCGTCGCCGAGCGCCACCGTGCGCCCGGCGAGCGCGTCGACGGGGGCGAGGATGTTCGCTTCCGGCGCGAAGCCGTCCGCAAGCGCGCCAACCTGAATGAATACCGGATCGTGTCGTTCCACCTGCCGTCTCCCGCGCAGCTTCAGGCCCGGCGGGCCGTGTACGCTGCTCATGTGCACATGGTGCGGGCTGCGCGCGCCGCGCGGTATCGGCCAAAAGGATGAAGGGCGCGCCGCGCCGGAACGCGCTAAAGTGCACGTCATCCGCGCCGCAACCGGCGCGAGGAGCGCACATGCACCGTGTCACCCACTACCGACGGACCGGCGAAGGCATCGAGGCGATCAGCCTCGAATCCGACCGCGCGTTTCCGCGCCACGCGCACGACGAATTCGGGGTCGGCGTGATCGTGAGCGGCGCGCACCGGTCGTGGAGCGGCCGCGGGCAGGTCGACGCGCTGGCAGGCGACGCGATCATGGTCAACCCGGGCGAGATGCACGACGGTTCGCCGATCGATGCCGGCACGGGCCGGCGCTGGCGGATGCTGTACCTCGCGCCCGCGCTGGTCGCGGGCGTCGCGGCGGAAGAAGGCCTCGGCGGCATCGAGCTTGCGCATCCGGCGGTGCGCGACACGCGGCTTGCCGCCGCCGTCGGCCAGCTGCATGCGCGCATCGTCGCAGGGGAAACCCAGCCGCTCGCCCGCGACGAGGCGCTCGTGATGCTGGTCGCCGGGTTGCTCGCCCGGCACGCGAACCGCACGCTGCCGGCGGCCGGCGTCGCGCCGGCGATCCGCGTCGCCCGGGAGCGGCTCGACGCGGCACCGGCCGCCTCCGTTTCGCTCGCCGAGCTGGCCGGCCTGAGCGGCGTGAGCCGCTTCCAGTTGCTGCGCGGGTTTGCGCGCGAACTCGGCATCACGCCGCACGCCTACCTGATCCAGTCGCGCACGCGGCTGGCGCGCGCGCTGCTCGCCAGCGGCCTGCCGATCGCGGATGCCGCGGCCGAGGCCGGTTTTGCCGATCAGAGCCACCTGACGCGTGCATTCGCACGCCAGTTCGGGATCACGCCGGGGCGGTTCACACAGGCCGTTTGACGCTGCCAACATCCCGGCGCGAGGCCGCCGGGTACACCGTGTGCGAAGGCGGTTGCCGCATCGACCGCAGCAGCCCCCATGCCGCCGGTGCGGGCACGCAGCGCACCGCATTCGACACGCTCGCACGTCCGCTGCAATTTCGTTCAAGACGCGCACAGCCGCCGTACGCGACGATGCGGCGCATGAAAACACGACTGATTGGCTATCTCTATCTCGCCGCCGCGATGGCGGGCGTCGGCAGTACCGTCATCGCGAGCCGTCTCGCGGCCGGCGGCCTGCCGCCGTTCGCTGCCACGGCGCTGCGCTTCCTGATCGCGACCCCGCTGCTGTTCGCGCTGATGCGCGCGCAGCGCATGCGCTGGCCGCGCATTTCCGCGCGCGACGGCGTGCTGCTCGTCATCCAGGCCGCGGCGGGCGGCGTCGGTTATACGGTGCTGCTGATCAGCGGCACGAAGCTGTCGTCGCCGCTCGACGCGGGCGTGATGCTCGGCACGCTGCCGGCAATGTCGACGCTGATCGCGGCCGTCGTGCTGCGCGAGCGGCAGACGCCACGCGACTGGCTGGCCGCCGCGCTCGCCACGGCCGGCGTCGTGTTCGTCACGTTCGCGCCCGGCCAGGCGATGCCGTCGCTCCAGACGCTTGCCGGCGATGCACTGGTGCTGGCCGCCGTCGCGTGCGAAGCCGTCTTCATCCTGCTCAACCGGCGGCTTGCCGCGCCGTTGCCGCCGCTTGCGCTGTCCACCGCGATGTCGGGCCTCGGCTTCGTGCTCGCACTCGTGCCGGCCGCGTTCGAATGGCGCGCGGTGGCAAGCGGCTGGACCATCGGCGCCGTATCGGCGATCGCCTACTACGCGCTGGTGCCGACCGTGCTCGGCTACCTGTGCTGGTACGCGGGCTCCGCGCGCACGAGCGGCACCGAAGCCGCGCTGTTCACCGCCGTCGCGCCGGTCTCGGCCGTGCTGTTCGCGGTCGCGCTGTTCGGCGAGACGCTGAGCGGCACGCGTGTCGCCGGCATCGCACTCGTCGTCGCGGGCATGCTCGTCGGCGCGACGCGGCGGCGCGAACCGCCCGGTCAGGCACGTGAAATAAAGCCGGTACAACCGGCCGGCCCCGCACCCTCCGCGCAAACGGCAGCCGACTGATTCGCGTTCATCGCGCTATGGCGGAAACGACGGTCGCACCGTCCCGTCACACGGCCTGTCGGCTCCCTGCGTTCCCGCGATGCCGGCAGCAGTTGTAGGAATGTGTCCGCACACCGCAAAACCGTTGCGCGCCACCCCGCAAGATGCAATATTCGCGTGGCCGGGACCTTTGACAACCATCGAACAACAATCTGCCAAGCAATGAACAGGAAGGAAGCCAAAACAAGAATCGCGGTGCTGCTGTCCGCGGGAACGAGGAAGGCCGACACGCTGGCCGAACTGTCCGGACAGGGGCTCAAGGATCGCGTGCTCGCCGGCCTGATCGCGTCGCGCCCCGATCCCGAACGCTGCCGCAAGAACAAGGTGCACACCTGGATCCTGGTCGCGCTCGGCATCGCCCAGCTGGCGATCAGCCTGATGCTCGCGTATTACTTCTCCGCAGCCGCCGGCGACGCCGGCGCATCGGGCGGCTTCGTCGCGCTGTTCCTCCTGCTGACCGTGCCGCTGTCGTTGCTGTTCATCTGGGGCTTCGCCACCCATCGCGTCGGCGCGTATCACGCGTTCATCCTGCTGTCGCTGCTGCAGCTGCCGAAGACCATCGCCGGTCTCGGACGCGATCCGTCGACCGCGCTGCCGGGCCTCGTGGTCACGCTCGTACTGGTGGGCTACGTCTGGTTCGTCCGCAACCGGATGTTCCCCGACTACGGCTGGTTCACGCCGCGCAAGGTCGAAGGCCGCTACGCATTTGTGGAAAACGCCTGACGCCGACGGCGTCGACGCAACCCGAAAAAAAGGCGCCGGGCCGCCCCGCAATCGCGGGACGGCCCGGCGCCTTCTGCATTCGGGAACCAGTCGGCTTACTTGGCCTTTTCGGCCGTATCGCTGATCGCCTGGCCACCCTTCGAAATATCCTGGCCCATGCCGGCGACCGTATTGCAACCGGCGAGCGCGGCGGTCACCACCAGCAGCATTGCAGCAATCGTACGCGTCATTCTCATCCTCCTTCGAATCAACAAGCCCGACCGGGCGAATCGTCTGCGGCGTGGTGCCCGGCAAGATGCGGGGCACGGGGCCTGACCTGATTATACGGAGACGGACGCCGCGCGCCAGTACGAACCCGCCGAGTGTCATGCGAGCCGCACAACCCGTTCGCGCAGATTTTCCTTGACTTCATTGCGCCACGAACTAATATACGCATCGCGTATATTTTTCGTCAGGAGCCGCCGATGACCGTTCCCCAGCAAGCCTTCCTACGCGACGCGATGCGCCGCCTCAACATGACCCGCGAAGCGTTCGCCAATCGCATCGGCGTCAGCCGGCGCGCGCTGGATACGTGGTTGCTGCCCGACGATTCGCAGGAATCGCGCGGGATGCCCGAGATCGTCGAGCGCTTCGTATCGGAAATCGTCGAGCGTTCGGCACCGGAAGGTGGCGGATATACGCAAAGCGTAGATAATCAAGGGCTCGCAAGGCAGTTCTTTTTCGAGGGCAAGCCGCAGCTGCTGTCGGTCGACCAGTTCTCGCGGGAATCGGTCGAGGCGCTGTTCCGCGTGGCCGACGTGATGCAGCCGATCGCGCGGCGCCACAAGATTTCGCGCGTGCTGGAAGGCGCCGTGCTCGGCAACCTGTTCTTCGAGGCCAGCACGCGCACGCGCGTGTCGTTCGGCGCGGCCTTCTGCCGGCTCGGCGGCTCGGTGTGCGACACGACGGGCTTCACGTTCTCGTCGATGGCCAAGGGCGAATCGATCTACGACACGAGCCGTGTGATGGCCGGCTACGTCGACGCGCTCGTGATCCGCCACCCGGAGAAAGGCTCGGTGGCCGAGTTCGCGCGCGCGACCAACCTGCCCGTGATCAACGGCGGCGACGGCCCCGGTGAGCACCCGAGCCAGGCGCTGCTCGATCTCTATACGATCCAGCGCGAGTTCTCGCGGCTCGGCAAAATCGTCGACGGCGCGCACATCGCGCTGGTCGGCGACCTCAAGTACGGCCGCACCGTGCACTCGCTCGTCAAGCTGCTCGCGCTGTATCGCGGGCTCAAGTTCACGCTCGTGTCGCCGCCGATGCTCGAAATGCCGGCCTACATCATCGACCAGATCTCGACGAACGGCCATGTGATCGAACAGACGACCGACCTCGCGGCCGGGCTGCGCGGCGCGGACGTCGTCTACGCGACGCGAATCCAGAAAGAGCGCTTCACCGACGAGTCGTTCGAAGGCTACACGCCGGATTTCCAGATCAACCAGGCGCTCGTCGACTCGGTCTGCAAGCCCGACACGCTGATCATGCACCCGCTGCCGCGCGACAGCCGGCCGGGCGCGAACGACCTGTCGGTCGACCTGAACCGCGACCCGCGCCTCGCGATCTTCCGGCAGACCGACAACGGGATTCCGGTGCGGATGGCAATCTTCGCGGTACTGCTCGGCGTCGAGAACCTCGTCCAGCATTCGATGCGCGACGCGACGTGGCGCCCGCCGGCGTACCTCGGGCCGGAGGACGCGGTGTTTCACGGGGTTGATTAAGCCGCACCGAAGGTATCGCGCTCGCCTGCCATCGCTTCAGATTGGCGGGCGAGCTTGCCTGAAACAAAACGCGCCGCATCGCACGGCGCGTTTTTCAATTGCGGCGCAGCCGGTGGGGCCCGCAACCGGAAACTAACACGCCCACGGGTCGATCACGCGAACCCCCATCGCCTCGAACGGTGTGACGTCGCGCGTAGCTACGATCAGGCCGCTTGACTCGGCCGTGGCAGCGATAAAACCGTCGGAAGGTGCGATCGCGGTGCCGGCGGCACGAGCGCGCGCGAGAAGGCTCGAACGGTAATCACAGGCATGATGCATCCCTTCAAAATGCTTTCAATGCAGCCATCCTGGCATTTTGCAGTCACATGGATTGCCTCGCGACATAACCACTCTAACCCGCTCAAAGAGCCCGCCATACTCGGCCAATCGGCCATTTCCCATCCTCAAACCGCTCCCCAACCACCCCGTAACATTCGTCAACAATCCCCTTACAAATACAAACAAGAACGCTTCTCATTCAACGGAAAATTACATAGAATGCCGCCTGAAAACAAATCGTAATAATTCCCGGCGGCATGCACATTTCCGCAGCGCACCGCTCCCGGGGCCACATCGCGAGGTCGAAGCGCACCATGAAGTCCCGTCCCGACGAGTTGAAGCTCGGTAAATTCACCACCCTGTGCAGCGTGCTCGCCGCGAGCCCCGCTTTCGCCGACGGCACGCCGCCTTCGGCCCCGTCCAGCACCGAAGGCCATCTCGCGCCGATCGAGATCCAGGGCAAGACCGAGCACAGCTACAAGGCCGACTTTTCCGCTTCCGCGAAATTCACCGCGCCGCTCGTCGACACGCCGAAGTCCGTCACCGTGATCCCGCAGGAACTGATCCGGAACAGCGGCGCGTCGACGCTGACCGAAGCGCTGCGCACCGTGCCCGGCATCACGTTCGGCGCCGGCGAAGGCGGCAACCCGCTCGGCGACCGTCCGTTCATCCGCGGCTACGACACGCAGGGCAGCATGTTCGTCGACGGCATGCGCGACACGGGCGCCACGACGCGCGAGATCTTCAACACCGAGCGCATCGAGATCACCAAGGGTTCCGACGGCGCGTATGGCGGCCGCGGCGGCGCTGGCGGCAGCATCAACCTGATCACGAAGGCCCCGCACCTCGGCACGACGGCCAGCGCGAGCGCCGGCCTCGGCACCGACCGCTATCGCCGCTTCACGGCCGACGGCAACTGGCAGTTCGCCGATCACGCCGCGTTCCGCCTGAACCTGATGAGCCACAACAACGACGTCGCCGGCCGCGACGCCGTCAACAACGAGCGCTGGGGCGTCGCGCCGTCGATCGCATTCGGCCTCGGCACGTCGACGCGCGTGACCGCGAGCTACTACCACCTGTCGACGGACGACATGCCCGACGGCGGCATCCCGTACTTCTACACGACGTCGAACAAGCCCGCGAACGTCGGCACGATCTATCCGGCACCCGTCGATCGCCACAACTTCTACGGGCTGATCGACCGCGATTTCCGCAAGACCACGTCGGACATCAGCACGATCAAGATCGAACACGACATCACGTCGTCGCTGACGGTCCGCAACACCACGCGCTACACGGAATCGACGCAGGACTACATCTGGACGCAGCCGGACGACAGCCAGGGCAACGTGGTCAACGGCAAGGTCTGGCGCCGCAACAACAACCGCGACAGCTCGATCAACAGCATCGCGAACCTGACCGAGCTGTTCGGCGAATTCCGCACCGGCCCGTTCAAGCACAGCTTCACGACCGGCATCGAGCTGACGCGCGAATGGGGCAAGCGCGATACGTACAACGTCGCCACGGACAACGGCAAGGTCTGCCAGAAAGGCATCGGCGCGGCGTCGGGCTACAACTGCACGAGCCTGTGGTCGCCGAACCCGAACGACCCGTGGGCCGGCTCGATCACGCGCGCCAACGACTACGCGCATGCACGCACCACGACGAAATCGATCTACGGCTTCGACACGATCGAGATCACGCCGCGCTGGCAGGTCAATTCCGGCGTGCGCGTCGACGACTACTCGACCCGCTTCACCGACACCAAGGCGAACGGCGGCAAGACCTATACGCGCGACGACACGCTCGTGAACTGGCAGGCCGGCCTCGTGTTCAAACCCGCGCAGAACGGCAGCATCTACGCGTCGTATGCAACGTCGTCGACGCCGGCCGGCATGATGCTCGGCGAAGGCAGCGAAACGCAGTCGCTCACGCCGGGCCGCGGCGGCGTCGGTCCTAACGCCGATCAGCTGTCGCCGGAGAAGAACCGCAGCATCGAGCTCGGCACGAAGTGGAACGTGCTGAACGACAAGCTGTCGCTGACCGCCGCGTTGTTCCAGATCGATACGACGAACGCGCGCGTGACGCTGCCGAACAACCAGTACGCGATGGTCGGCAACAAGCGCGTGCAGGGCCTCGAGCTCGGCGTCGCCGGCCAGATCACGAAGCAGTGGCAAGTGTTCGGCGGCTATACGTACATGAAGAGCGCGCTGCGCGACAACGGCAAGGACAGCGCGAACGACGGCAACCGCTTCCCGAACACGCCGAAGCACAGCCTCACGATGTGGTCGAACTACGACGTGACGCCGAAGTTCACGGTCGGCGGCGGCGCGTTCTACATGTCGGAAGTATTCGGCGATCCCGCGAACCTGCGCGCCGTGCCGTCGTACTGGCGCTTCGATGCGATGGCGCAGTACCGGATCAACAAGAAGCTCGACCTGCAGCTGAACGTGAACAACCTGTTCAACCGCACGTACTTCGATCAGGCGTATCCGGCGCACTACGCGTCGATCGCACCGGGCCGCTCGGCGTTCGTCACGCTGAACGCGCGCTACTGATCGATGGAAGCCGTATCGCTGAAGGCGCTCGCGTCGGTATCGCCGCGCGAGTTCGCCGACATCCTGGCCGGGCCGCCCGAGCGTGCCGCCGCGTGGGTCGCGGCGGCGGCCGATAACGGCATCGTCGATGCGCAGGCCGTCTACGGGCAGTACCTGCTCGACGGGCATGGCGTGGCACGCGATCCGGCTGCCGCGTTCAACTGGTTCCGGCACGCCGCGCGGGCCGGCCATCCGATGGCGATGAACATGCTCGGCCGCTGCTACGAGTTCGGCTGGGGCACGGCCGCGTGCGCGCCGGTCGCCGTGTACTGGTACCGGCTCGCCGCGCAGGCCGGGCTCGACTGGGGCATGTACAACTACGCGACGGCACTCGCGCTCGGCAACGGTGTCGACGAGAACCGCACCGACGCGCTCGACTGGTTCCGCCGCGCGGCCGGGCTCGGCCATGCGAAATCGATCAACCTGATCGGCGGCTTCTACGAGGACGGCTGGGTCGTGTCGGTCGACACCGACGCCGCGTTCGACCACTATCGCCGCGCCGCCGTTGCCGGCGATTTCCGCGGCCAGTTCAACCTTGCGCGGCTGCTCGCCGAGCGCGGGCAGATCGACGAAGCGATCACGTGGCTCGCACGCGTGCCGGCCACCGCGACGCCCGCATTCATCGCGAAGATGCGCGCGTATCTCGCGTCGTCGCCGCTCGACGCATTTCGTGCGGCGGCGATGCAACTGGCGCCGCACGTTATGGAATCCGCAACATGATGCTTCATATCCCCGGCGTACTGACCAAGGCGCAGGTCACGCAATGCCGCGACGTGCTCGATGCGGCCGAATGGGTCGACGGCAATGCAACGTCCGGCGCGCAGTCGGCGCTCGCGAAACGCAACCGGCAATTGCCGGAAGGCTCGCCAGCGGCGCGCGCGGTTGGCGACGCGATCCAGGATGCGCTCGCGCGCCATCCGCTGTTCTTCTCCGCGGCGCTGCCGCTCAAGGTGTTTCCGCCGCTGTTCAATCGCTATGAAGGCGGCGAGACGTTCGGCACGCATGTCGACAACGCGATCCGGCTGCTGCGCGGCACGGATTTTCGCGTGCGCAGCGATCTGTCGGCGACGCTGTTTCTCGAGGAACCCGATGCGTACGACGGCGGCGAGCTGTGTGTCGAGGATACGTACGGCGTGCATCGCGCCAAGCTGCCGGCGGGCGATCTCGTGCTGTATCCGGCGTCGAGCCTGCATCACGTGACGCCCGTGACGCGCGGCGAGCGCGTCGCTTCATTCTTCTGGATTCAGAGCATGGTGCGCGACGATGCCGATCGCACGCTGCTGTTCCAGCTGGATACGCAGATTCAGCAGCTCTCCGCGGACAAAGGTGGGCGCGACCCGGGCGTGATCGCGCTTACCGGGATTTATCACAACCTGCTGAGACGGTGGGCGGATACCTGAGCCATGTTGGGGGGCCGCGCAACGTCCTGAAACGCGAGCCCCCTTCCGGTTACTGCCAGTCCACCATCCAACGCAGCCGCCTTATGCCCGCTGCAGGATATCGATCGCCTTCTCCGCATCGTCCACCGAATCGACCGCGAAATAGGCAATGAACTGGGAACCCAGCACGGCGGCCGAAACGCCACGAAGATTGATCGCACCATCCGCGAGCATCTGGGTCAGTTGCCCGATGATGCCCATTTGATCCAGACCCATTACGCGGACGGAGTGAACGCTCGGGGTGACGCTGAACCCCACCTGCGTGGCCGTGCGAATCACCGCGTCTCCCTGCAGTGGTGCGACAAACACGACGCCCTTGCCCGGCGCCTCCGATGTGCGGCGCGCGACGATGAACTGCAAGTCTGCGCCGGCAGTCCGCAGAGCGCCTAATACGGCCGCGAGGCCACCCGGCTTGTCCTCGATGGTCGCCGCCCACACATCGACACGTTCTACGCTCAGTTCCATGGCAGTCCCTCCCGCCTGAGAACCCCGATAGAAAAAATCTAGATCACGGCAAGCACGCGAGCAAGGCGGACAGTGTCTTCCGGCCCCCGGGCATCGACGCACCCTGTCACGTTTTGCATGCATCCGGTCACGCGTGACCTTCGCGACTTGCCTCGCTCCGCCGCACTGCCATAAAATGACCATCGTCACATGACCAGGTCCATATCATGATGCCGCACGCTCCCGTTTCGAAATCCGAGTTCAAGGCTCGCGCACTCGAATACTTCCGGCTCGTCGAGTCGTCAGGCGAAAGCCTGATCGTCACCGATCACGGCAAACCGACGCTCGAGATCCGGCCGTATCACGCACGCGAAGCTCAGCCGTTGGACATATTGCGCGGCTCGGTCATGCGCTACGACAATCCTCTCGATCCGATTGCGGAAGATGATTGGGAGGCGTCGCGGTGATCGTGCTGGATACGCATGCATTGGTGTGGTGGGTGGCGGGCGATCCTTCGCTCAGCAAGAAAGCGCGAACCGCGATCGATCGCGCGCGCGGCGAAGGCGCGCTCGCCGCGTCCGCGATCTCGGCGTGGGAGATTGCGATGCTGGTGCGCAACGATCGCCTCGCGCTGTCGATGGATGTCGACGCATGGCTCGCCACGGTCGCGCAGATCGACGGCATGCGCTTCGTGCCCGTCGACGCCGACATCGCCGCGAAATCCACCGCCCTGCCCGGCGCGTTCCACAAGGATCCGGCCGACCGCATGATCGTCGCCACCGCGCGACGGCTCGGCGCACCGCTCGTCACCCGCGACGAAAAAATCCGCGCTTACGCGCACGTGAAGACGCTCTGGTAGGCGTCGGTAGCCCGCAGGTCAAACCACGGCACCTTCTCCGCCGGACTCTGGCATATTGGCGATTCGTCTGACCCAAACGCCTCCGGCCGGCCAGGCACGGTGCAACACCTCGCCCGCCGGCTCGTGACCCGCAACCGTCATCGCGCCACCTCACCCGCTATCGTGATATCGCTCTCCGATCCCGTTGTCCGGTCGATCGCCCTGATGGAGTCGCATGAAGGGTTTGTCGATCTCGCTACCTTCGACGAACGCATCGCCGTCGACCTCTCGCGCAGCGTCGTTTCGAACCCGAGCCCGCATTTCCTGAAGGTACGCCGCGGTATCGCCGAACGGCTGGTCGTCGCCGCGCACGCGCTGCCCGCCGACCTGCGCCTTTACGTCAAGGAAGGCTATCGCCCGCTCGCGCTCCAGCGTGAATACTTCACCCGCCATCTCGCGCAATTGCGTGCGACGCTCAATCCGCTGCCATCCGACGACGCACTGTACGAACTCGCGAGCCACCACGTCGCGCCCCCCGAAGTCGCCGCGCATCCGACCGGCGCTGCCGTCGACCTCACGCTGATATCGGCGAGCGGCATCGAAGCCGACATGGGCAGCATCATGAACGCCACCGACCACGAATCGTCCGGCGCGTGCTACACGCACAACGCATTCATCAGCCGCGCGGCCGCACGTAACCGCCAGGTGCTGATCGACGCGCTGACGGGCGCCGGCTTCACGAATTACCCATCGGAATGGTGGCATTGGTCGTTCGGTGACCGCTATTGGGCCGTCATGCAGCGTGAATCCCTCGCGATTTACGGCCCCGTCGAGGAAAGCATGCTCGACGAAGCGTCGCGATGACGGTATTTCCGATCTGACGGGCGCGACTCGGTAACATCCTCACTTGCCGATCCCCGCCCGGTCCCGCACAATCGCAGCACCTGTCTCACTCCCCTCGCGCCGATGCCCTATGCGTCACTCGCCACCGGCGTCCTGCTCGCCGGCGGCCTTGGTCAACGCTTCGACCCGAGCGGCCTGCACAGCAAGTTGCTCGCACTGCTGCCAGACGGCACACCGGTTGCGGTCGCGGCCGCCCGCCATCTCGCAGCGGCCACGGCCGACGTGATCGCCATCGTGCGTCCCGGCGCCGAAAAACTCGCGATTCTGCTGAACGAAGCCGGCTGCCAGGTCGTCTACGCATCCGACACCGAGCGCGGCATGGGCGCGACCCTCGCGGCCGGCGTGCGCGCGACCCCCGACGCGACCGGCTGGCTCGTCGCGCTCGGCGACATGCCGTGGATCGCGGCTTCGACCTACGAAGCGGTGACGCGCGCGCTCGATACGGACGGCGCATCGATCATCGCCCCCGCCCATCGCGGCGTGCGCGGCCATCCGGTCGGCTTCGCGGCGCACCATTACGACGCACTGGCCGCGCTCGACGGCGATACCGGCGCCCGCACGCTGTTCGCGAGCGCGCCCGTGCAACTGCTGGACGTCGACGATCCCGGCATCCTGCGCGACGTCGATACGCCGGCGGATCTGCGCTGACCGCGATCGCGCGGACCACACAACGCATTGCAGTAGACGAACCCGTTCGACGATCGACACCCCGCCGCAAGAATCCCGCTGCAAACGCCCGTTCGATTGCCTATAACGGAGACGAGGCGCACCTGCCGCGCCGCCGCCGTCACGCACTGCGCGAGTTCTCCATGACCGATCACACGACCCCGACGCCCGAGCCACCGGCCGACCCGAACCGCGATCCGGAAGACGACCCGCTGTCGTCGCCACCGGGTCATCACCACGACAACCCGCAACAACCGGACGGACCGCCGAGCAAAGACCCGGTCTAGCCGCGCGTCGGCCGCGCCGCACATTCGCCCCTATTTCCCGTCATGCGCGGCTGGCGGCCGCCGGCCGCCCGTCGCCCGTCACCGCATCGCGTGGCCTATCGCGCCGTATACCCGCCGTCGATCGGCAGCGACACGCCGCTGATCATCGACGCCGCATCGCTCAGCAAAAACAGGATCGGTTCGACCACCTCATCCGGCTCGGCAAAGCGCCCGAGCGGAATCGCCGCCAGCATCGGCGCGCGCTTCTCCGGTTCGCTCCACGCGAACTGCGCCATCGGCGTGAGCGTGACGGTCGGGTTCACGCTGTTCACGCGAATGCCGTGCGGGCCGAGTTCGATGCACAGCACGCGCGTGATCGCGTCCATCGCCGCCTTCGACGCGCAATAGCTCAGATGCGCGGGCAGACCGACGAGCGCGGCCTGGCTCGATACGTTGACGATGCTGCCCCGCGCACGTTCGGCGCCCCGTCCGTCGCATTCGATCATCTTGCGCGCGACGGCCCGCGCGACGAGCGCCGCACCGCGCGCATTGACCGCCATCACGCGATCGAAATGCGCGGCGCCGACATCGAGCGCCGCTTCGAGCGACGCGATTCCCGCGCAATTGACGAGGCCGTCGAACGCATCGTGCGCGGCGAGCGCCGCGTCGATCGCGTGTTCGTCGCCGCCGACATCGATACGCAACGTATCGCATGCCGTCTCGCCGGCCAGCGCATCGAGTGCGGCCATGTCGCGACCTGCCGCGACGACCCGCGCACCCGACTGCGCCAGCGCGACCGCGCACGCGCGCCCGATCCCGCTCGATGCGCCCGTGACGAGCACCCGCGAGCCGCTGAAGTCGAATCGTGTCTTCATGATGATGTGCTCAGGCGGTGCATGATCGGTTTGAGTGCCGGGTACAGCGCCGTGTAGAGCGCAAAACGCGCCGCATACGCTTGCGCACGTCCGTCATCGGGCCGTGCACGCTCGACGAGCGTGACCCAGCCGCCCTGCGCATCGTCGTGCGACACGAGCCCTGCCCCGACACCCGCGAGCAGTGCCGCCCCCATCGCGGCTTCGACATCCTGCTCGATCGTCCATACCGGAAAGCCCGTCACGTCGGCAATGATCTGCATCCACAGCGCCGAATGCGCGGCACCGCCGACGACGATCAGCCGATCGTCCAGCGCCGCCGCGCCGCGGCGGCCGGCCTCGATGTTGTGCCGCAACGCAAACGCGACGCCTTCGAGCACCGCGCGATACAGGTGCGCTCGCGTATGCGCGAGACTCAGCCCGACGAACGCACCGCTCGCCTTCGCATCCCACACGGGGCTGCGCTCGCCCATCAGGTACGGCAGGAACAGCACGCCGTCGGCACCGGCCGGCACGCTTTCGGCCGCTTCCTCGAGCAGCACGTGCGGATCGCCATGCGGCAGCAGGCGCGCCGCATCGAGTTCCGCATGACAGAACTGGTCGCGAAACCACGCGACCGACGCACCGGCCGTGATCGCGCCACCGAATACGTACAGGTCGCGCTGCCCGTTGAACACGTGCGGCATGCTGACGAGCCCGTGCCGCGCATCGACATGCCGGTTCACGTAGCCCCAGCACATGCTGGTGCCGATCATCGCGACGTGCTGCCCGGTGCGCGTCGCGCCGGCCGCGAAGGTCGCGACGGCCGCATCGACGCCGCCCGCGACGACGGGTGTGCCGGCCGGCAACCCGAGCTGTTCGGTCCATTGCGACAGCAGCCCGCCGACGATCTCGGTCGAATCGACGAGCCGCTCGGGCATCATCGTCGCCGGAATGCCGAGCATGTCGAGCGCATCGTCGGACCACTCGCGGCGCGCGACGTCATACACGCCGCCGATATTGCCGGCCGAACTGTGATCGACCGCGACTTCCCCGGTCAGCAGGTAGATCACATACGCGTTCGGCGGCAGGAAATAGCGCACGTTCGCCCACACGTCCGGCCGCTGGTCGCGCAGCCACAGCATCTTCGTGAAGCCGTAGTAGCTGTCGACGCCGTTGCCCGTGATCACGCGCAACCGCTCGACGTTGACGTGCTCGTCGACCCAATCGACCTGCGCGGTCGCGCGCCGGTCCATCCAGATCAGGCACGGATGAAGCGGCCGCATGTCGCTGTCGACCGGGATGCCCGAGCCGCCGTACAGGCTGCTCACGCACACCGCGCGGATCGCGTCGGCCGGCACGCCCTGCGCGCGCGCATCGCTCACGCAGCCCGCGATGCATTCGAGCACGGCATCGAACCACACCTGCGGCCATTGCTCGGCCCACAGCGGGCGCGGCGTGTCGGGCTGGTAACCGGACGAGCGCCGCGCGACGATCGTGCCGTGCCGGTCGACGAGCAGCGCCTTGGTGCTCTGCGTGCCGATATCGACGCCTATGACGTATTCCATGATGTCTCCGGTGAGGCGCACGCCGGCCGTCAGCGGGCCGGCTTCAGCAGCACCTTGATCGATTCGGGCGATTTCGCGACGCGAATCGCGTCGTCCCAATCTTCGAGCGCGAAACCGTGCGTGACGATGCCTTTCGATGTGACGAGCCCGCGCGCCAGCAGGTCGATCGCGATCGGATAGCAGTATGGCCCAAGGTGCGCGCCGCGCACGTCGAGCTCCTTGCGGTCGCCGATGATCGACCAGTCGACGGTCGTATCCTCGCCGAACACGCTGAATTCGACGAAACGGCCGAGCTTGCGGATCAGGTCGAGCCCCTGGTTCACGCCGACCGGCGCGCCGGTCGTTTCGATATAGACGTCGCAGCCGTAGCCGTCGGTCAGCGCGCGGATGATCTCGCGCGCATCGTCGCGCTTCGGGTTGATCGTCACGTCGGCGCCGTATTGCCGCGCGAGGTCGAGGCGCTCGTCGATCAGGTCGATCACGACGAGTTTCTTCGGCGTCTTCAGGTGCGCGACCTGCGTCATCATCAGCCCGAGCGGGCCCGCGCCCGCGATCACGACGACGTCGTCGAGCTGGAGGTCGCCGCGGTTCACGGTATGGATCGCGCACGACAGCGGCTCGATGATCGCGGCATCCTCGAGCGACACGCCGAGCGGAATCTTGTGGACGAGCGCGGTCGGCGGAATGCGCATGTATTCGGCCATGCCGCCGTCGGCGACGTCGCGCTGGAAGCCGAAAATGTTGTGCACTTCGCACATCCAGTACTGGCCCGACCTGCAATAGCGGCACTTGCCGCACGGCACGATCTGCTCGGCGATCACGCGGTCGCCCAATGCCACGCCGAAATGCCCGGCCGCGCCGTCGCCGAGCGCTTCGACGTAGCCGAAGAATTCATGGCCGGGAATCACGGGCGCCTTCACCCACGGGCTCGGGCCGCCCCAGAACATCTTCGCGCCCGTATAGCACTTGCAGTCGCTCGCGCAGATCCCGCACGCGGCGATGCGGATCACGAGCTCGTTCGCGCCGGGGCGCGGCTTCGCGACCTGTTCGACGCGATAGTCCTCGGGGCCGTGGCAGACGACCGCGGTCATCCGCGGCTGGGCTTCGGGTGTCGTCATGAGGTGTCTCTTTCGTTGATGATTCGGATATCTGATCGATCACGCGTTACCGCGATCGTTCTCGGCTGATGTAGATCGCGAGCAGGATGATTCCGCCCTTGATCACGTTCTGCACATACGGGTTCACACCGATCATGTTCAGGCCGTTGTTGAGCACGCCGAGCAGCAGCGCGCCGACCAGCGTGCCGAGGATCGCGCCGCGCCCGCCGGAGATCGACGTGCCGCCCATCACGACGGCCGCGATCGCGTCGAGTTCGAAGCCCACGCCCGCGTTCGGCTGCCCGCTCATCAGCCGCCCGGTCAGCACGATCGCGGCGAGCGCCGACGTGAGCCCGGCCAGCGTGTAGACGATCAGCTTCACGCGCGCGACACGCACGCCGGTGAGCCGCGTCGCCTGCTCGTTGCCGCCGATCGCATACACGTAGCGGCCGAACGGCATGCGGTCGAGCAGCAGCCACGCGATCGCATAGACCACCAGCATGATCAGCACGGGCGCCTGGATGCCGAGCACCTTGCCGCTGCCGAAGAACGCGACCCAGTCGGGCAGGCCGTCGATCGGATAGCCGCCCGTGTAGATCAGCGCGAGGCCGCGCGCGATGCCCATCGTCGCGAGCGTGACGATGATCGGCGGCATCCCCGCGAACGCGACGAACACGCCGTTCAGGAAGCCGAAACCGAGGCCGACCGCGATGCCGATCGCGAGTGCGGCGACCGCGTTGACGCCCGCGACCATCAGCCCGGCCGCGAGCGTGCCCGACAGCGCCATCACCGAGCCGACCGACAGGTCGATCCCGCCGGTCAGGATCACGCAGGTCATGCCGACCGCGATGATCGCGTTGATCGACACCTGGCGCAGCACGTTTTCCAGGTTCGCGGCGGACAGGAAGCTCGGGCTCGCGATCATCATCGCGATGCACACGACGATGAGGCCGACGAGCGGGTAGAACAGCGTCGAGCGCCGCAACCGCGCCCACATCGCGCGTGGCTGCAACGCATCGCCGGCGGCGGCCGCCGCGAGCGTCGTGGAAGGCGTGGAAGAAGAATCAGGCAGGTTCATGGGTCGCTCCTCGCGTGCCGGCCGTGGCATGGGTCATGACCGTGTCGGGATCGATCTCGTCGCCTTCGAGCGTCGCCTCGATGCGCCCTTGCCGGAACACGGCGACGCGATCGCACATGCCGACGATCTCCGGCAGTTCGGACGAGATCATGATGATGGCGTAGCCGCGCGCGGTGAGTTCGCGCATCAGCCCGTAGATTTCGGCTTTCGCGCCGACGTCGATGCCGCGCGTCGGCTCGTCGAAGATCAGCACCGACGTGTGATGGTTCAGCCAGCGCGCGATCACGACCTTCTGCTGGTTGCCGCCGGACAGCGTCGCGACTTCGGTGTGGATCGACGGCGCCTTCACGCCGACGCGCCGCATCACGTCGTGCGTCGCGCGCGCCTCGCCGCGCCGGTCGATCAGCCAGCGCATCGACCGGTACTTGCCGAGGTTGTTCAACGAGATGTTGTCGCGAATCGAAAACGACGTGACGAGCCCTTCCGTCTTGCGGCTTTCCGGCAGGATGCCGATGCCCGCGCGCAGCGCGTCGGCCGGATCGGCGAGCTTCGCCGCCGCGCCGCGCACGCGCACTTCCTTGCGGTGCGCGCGCGTCGCGCCGATCACCGCGAGCGCCGTTTCCGTGCGACCCGAGCCGACCAGCCCGGCGAAGCCGAGGATCTCGCCCGCCCGCAACGCGAAGCGGTTCACCGGGCCGCCGCGCTCGAGCTGCAGCGCGTCGACTTCGAGCACGGCCGGCGCGTCGGCCGGCAGCACGGGCTTCGGCGGGAAGCTGCTTTCGATCCGGCGGCCGACCATCATCCGCACGAGCTGCTCGACGTCGGTGCGCGCGACGTCGGTCGTCGCGACGTACTGGCCGTCGCGCAGCACGGTGATGCGGTCGCACACCGCGAAGATCTCGTCGAGGTGATGCGAGATGAAGATCATCGCGACGCCCTGCCGCTTCAGCTCGCGCATGATCGCGAACAGGTGTTCGGCCTCGGCCGGCGTAAGCGTGGCGGTCGGCTCGTCGAGGATCAGGATGCGCGCGTCGAGCGACAGCGCCTTGCCGATCTCGACGAACTGCTGCTGCGCGACCGACAGCGCACGGATCGGCGCATCGAGATCGATCGACACGCCGAGCCGCGCGAAGATGCCGGCCGCCGCGCGGCGCATCCGCGTGCGGTCGCGCGCGCCCCAGCGGTTGCGCAGCTCGCGGCCGAGGAACAGGTTGTCGACGGCGTCCAGGTGCGGGATCAGGCTGAACTCCTGGAACACGATGCCGACGCCCGCCGCGACCGCCTCGTGATAGTTCGCGAAACGGCGCGCGGCGCCGTCGATCTCGATCGTGCCGGCGTCCGGTTGATGAATGCCGCACAGGATCTTCATCAGCGTCGACTTGCCCGCGCCGTTCTCGCCGAGCAGCGCGTGGATCTCGCCGCGCGCAATCTCGAGATGAATGTCGGACAGCGCCTTCACGCCCGGAAAGCTTTTCGTGATGTGGCTGAGCCTGAGTATCGTAGCCATCGGCCTCTCCGTGCGAAGGGCGTCGGCCGTGCCGCCGCCCTTCGCGTCGTGTCGCACGTCGTTCACCAGCTGAAGCCCTTCGCGTTGCCGCGATCGACGACCTTCACGTCGACCGGGATCGCCTTCGGCACCGTCGCGCCCCACTTGCGCGCGATCGCGATGCCGAGCGCGATACGCACCTGGTCGGCCGGGAACTGCGCGGTCGTCTCGATGAACTTCGAGTTCGGCTTCTGGATCGCGGCGATTGCCTCGGGCGCGCCGTCGACGCTCGTCAGCTTGATGTCCTTGCCGGAGCCCTCGATCGCGGCGAGCGCGCCCATCGAGCCGCCGTCGTTCACGCTGAAGAGGCCCTTCAGGTTCGGATGCGCGGAGATCATGTTTTCGGTCACCGACAGCGCGGTCGCGCGCTCCTGCTTGCCGTTCTGCGTGTCGACGAGCTTCACGTTCGGAAATTTCGCGAGCCCGGCCTTGCAGCCGCGCACGCGTTCGAGAATCGGCACGACCGGAATGCCGTCGAGGATCGCGACCTCGCCGCTGCCGCCGATCGCCTTCGCGAGGTATTCGCACGACATCACGCCCGCGTCGTAATTCTTCGAGCCGACGAACGAATCGACCGGCCCGTTCGCGTTCGCATCGACAGCCACGACCACCGCGCCGGCCTTCTTCGCCTGCGTGATCGCCGACTGGATGCCGGTCGAATCGGTCGGGTTCACGAGCAGGATGTCGATCTTCTTCTGCAGCATGTCCTCGACGTCGCTCACCTGCTTGCTGACGTCGTGATGCGCGTCGGTGACGACGACCTGCGCGCCGATCGTTGCGGCCGCATCGGTAAGCGCCTTCTGCATCGTCACGAAATACGGGTTGTTCAGTTCCTGGAACGTCATGCCGATCCGCAGCGGCGCGGCATGCGCGGCGGCGGGCAGCAAGGCCGCGACGGCGAGCGCGGCAAGGGCCGCCATGCGGGCGGCGCGGCGGGGGGATGAAGCGGGCGATGCATGCGTCATGACGGTGTCTCCGGTTGTATAAGGCTTTTTCGTGGGTGAGCAAGCCCCTCGCGACGCGGGCGGCGCGATCGGCTGGGTACAACGGCGTGGAAAACTCAGGCGAGCGGCGGCCCGGCGATCATCCCGGCTGCGGCGCGAGTTCGGGCGCGCCGGGTGTCAGTACACGCGGCGGCATCGGGTTGCCGGTGGGCGCCGCATGCAATGCGAGTTCGCGACTGCGCGCGTTCAGGCGCTGCAGCGCGCGGAATTCGGACGGCGCCATCCCCTTCACCGCGCGGAACTGGCGATTGAAGTTCGATACGTTGTTGAAGCCGGCCTGGAAGCAGATATCGGTGATGCTCGTATCGTCGGCGAGCAGCATCTGACACGCGGATTCGATCCGCAGACGGTTCACGTACTGCACGAACGGCATGCCCGTCTGGCGATGGAACGCACGCGAGAACGCGCTGACGCTCTGCCCCGTCAGTTGCGCGAGATCGGATTCGCGCAGCTCGGACGCGAGGTTCTTGCCGATATACGACAGCGCATGGCTGAGCCGCGTGGGCGTGACGTCGGCCTGGTCGTACGCGGGGCTCGCGAGCAGCGTGCGCTCGTCGGCGCCGCACAGCCGCTCGAGGATCGTCATGAACAGCGCGATGCGGCGCATGCCGCGCGCCGCCAGCAGCTCGTCGAACAGCGGCGCGATCGCGGCACTGGTCGCGGCGTCGAAGCCGACACCGCGCCGCGCGTCGTCGAGCAGCGCCTGCGCATCGCGGCATTCGGGAAACGCGTCCATGCAGCGGCGCACGAACACCGGGTCGAACTGGATCACGAGATTGCGGCGCTCGACGGTTTCGCCTTCGGCCATGTCGCTGACCCAGTTGTGCGGCAGGTTCGGGCCGAGCAGCACGAGATGGCCGGGGCCGAACGAGCCGATGTGATCGCCGACGAAATACTTGCCGCGCGTCGCGACGATCAGGTGCAGTTCGAATTCGGGATGGAAGTGCCAGCGGATCGTGCGATACGGATAGCCGTGCGACCAGACCTTGAACGACTCGTCGCGTCGCACTTCGACCACTTCGAGATCGGGGTGCATCATCTTGGCGTCTCCATTCCCATGTATCGCTGGCCGGCCTGTTCGGCTGTTCGCGCGTGCGCCGCGTGTTTCGCGCGGCGACGCGACCGGTCGCATGGGAAGCAATGTAGGTCGATCGAGCGCGCGGCTCCACCAACTTTACGCCTGATTTTCGATACTTTTTTGCGCTTTCCGGCCGTAAACGGCGCCAGATGGCAAATTTGTGCAGCGCGGAACGTGCCGGGCGACCGCCCGCGCCGGTGTTTATGCGTCGGCGTGCTCGCGCGCCGTGCGCACCTCGTACGTCTTCAGGTGGTTGTACGCGATCCGCAGCAACGACAGCGCATCGGCCACCTGCGGGTCGCGGCGCGCGAGCAGATCGCCGATCACATGATCGGCTTCGACGCGCGCATGATTCTCGACGTCGCGCAGCATCGATGCGGTCAGCGGCGACGGCGTCAGCACCATCTGCTGCATCCGCTCGATCGCCACGGGGTCGGGCCGCTTGCCGTTGTATTCGGCGATCGCGCTGCATTCGCCGAGCATCGTCTCGAGCAGGCGGAGGCCGTCCGGCGCGGCGAGAATGTCGCCGACCGAGCCGCGGAACAGCGACGTGCTCGCGGCGAGCGTCGCGAGGAATACCCACTTCTCCCACATCCGCGCCGCGATGTCGTCGCTGAGCGTCGCGTCGAAACCCGCGCCATCGAACACGTCGGCCACCGCGCGCACGCGCGGCGATTCGCCGCCGACGAGCTCGCCGAACGACAGCCCGGCCGTGTCGTTCAGGTGCACGATGCGCTGCTCGCGATCGAGCGTCGCCGCGATCACGCACAGCCCGCCGAGCACCTGCGCGGCGCCGAACCGGTCGCGCAGCACGTCGAGGTGGCGCATCCCGTTGAGCATCGGCAGGATCAGCGTCTGCGGCCCGACGAACGGCGCGAACGAGAGAATCGCGTCGTCGAGGCTGTAGGCCTTGCAGCTCAGCAGCACGAGGTCGAACGGCGCGACCCCGGCGTCCGCATCGCCCGCACGCACGGTCTGCACGTTCGCGAGCGTCAGGTCGCCGCGCGGGCTGCGGATCAGCAGCCCGTCGCGTGCCAGCGCAGCCGCGCGGCCGTCGCGCACCAGGAACGTCACGTCGCGCCCCGCCGCAGCCAGCCGTCCGCCGAAATATCCGCCGACCGCGCCGGCCCCTACCACCAGAATTCGCATCGTTGCCTCCTTTCGGTTTCGTTCAGCGCCGCGCCGCCGCCCGCCCCGGGGCGCCACGCGCGCGCAATCGCCCCGACAGTATAGCGACGCCCGTTATGCATATGCATAGATACCCGTGCCGACGTCGCAGGCATGGGCAGTCGCGCGGCGTCTAAGGGATTACCCGTCTACGGCGATGCGCCGCGCGCGCCGTCAAGACACTTATCCCGTCACGCCGCTTTGGCGAGCATCCTCGACTGACCGACCACACACCATGCGCAACCTTTCCCTGAATCAGAAACTCGCCTCGATGATCGTCATCCTGTGGCTCGGCCTGCTCGTGATCGCCGGGCTCGGCGCGTGGCAGACGCGCGCATCGATGATCACGGACCGCCGCGACCAGCTCGCGTCGCTGGTCGCGCAAGCCGCCAGCGTGACCGACCATTACTACAAGCTGTCGCAGCAGAACGCGATGCCGGAAGCCGACGCGAAGCAGAAGGCGCTCGAAGCGATCGCCGCGATGCGCTACGGCGCCGACGGCTACATCTCCGTCAACGACTCGAAGCCCGTGATCGTGATGCACCCGATCAAGACGGACCTCAACGGCAAGGACGTGTCGAATTTCACCGATCCGAACGGCAAGCACCTGTTCGTCGAGATCGTGAAGGCCGGCAACATGGACGGCGGCAAGGGTTTCGTCGAGTATCTGTGGCCGAAGCCGGGCGCCGACAAGCCGCAGGAGAAAACCAGCGCCGTGCAGCGCTTCGCGCCGTGGGACTGGTATCTCGTGACGGGCATGTACATGAACGACGTGCGCACGGCCGTGCTCGAGAGCATCGGCCGCTGGCTCGCGATGACGGCCGTGCTCGGCGCGCTCGCGACCGCCGTCATGGTGCTGGTGCTGAAAAGCGTGCGCGCGAGCCTCGGCGGCGAACTCGAGGACGCGCTCGACGCCGCGCAGCGCATCGCGCAGGGCGACCTGACCGCGCGCGTCACCGTGAAGCACGACGATCGCGGCAGCCTGCTGCATGCGCTGCACACGATGCAGGGCGGGCTGATCGACATGGTGTCGCGCGTGCGGATGGGCACCGAGAACATCAACGTCGGCGCGAGCGAGATCGCGTCCGGCAACACGGACCTGTCGCAGCGCACCGAGGAACAGGCGGCCGCGCTCGTGCAGACCGCGTCGAGCATGGACCAGATGACCGCGAACGTGAAGCAGAACGCGGACAGCGCCGCGCAGGCCGCGTCGCTCGCCGGCGAGGCCGCGCAGGTTGCGACGCGCGGCAGCACGGTGGTCAACGATGTCGTGCGCACGATGAACGAAATCACCGACCGTTCGCACAAGATCGGCGACATCATCGGCGTGATCGACGGGATCGCGTTCCAGACCAACATCCTCGCGCTGAACGCGGCGGTCGAAGCCGCGCGCGCGGGCGAACAGGGCCGCGGCTTCGCGGTGGTCGCGGCCGAAGTGCGCTCGCTCGCGCAACGCTCGGCGACGGCCGCGAAGGAGATCAAGTCGCTGATCGTGTCGTCGAACGAGACCGTCGAGCACGGCGCGACGCTCGTCACGCACGCGGGCGAGACGATGGCCGAGCTCGTGCAGTCGGTGCGGCGCGTGAACGAGATCCTCGACGAAATCAGCCACGCGTCGCGCGAGCAGAGCGCGGGGATCGAGCAGGTCAATCGCGCGGTGGGCGAGATGGACCAGGTCACGCAGCAGAACGCGGCGCTCGTCGAAGAGGCCGCGGCCGCCGCGCACTCGCTGCGCGATCAGGCCGAAGCGCTGCGCGACGCCGTCACGCGGTTCGCGTTGCCGGCCTGACGGCGCGGGCCCGGTGCGCGCGTGCTTACGCCGCGCCGCCGGGCCGGTGCCGAGCCCGGCCACCGTGGGAATGGGAATCCCCTACGCGGACGATTCCCTGCATATGACCAATCCTCTGATTGATTCGCGTGGCGGCCACAACCGCACGAAACTCGCCGCACGTCTGCTTACCTCACCACGAATAGCCCTGCATGCCGTAATCGGTATCGTGTCGGCGGCCCCACCACGGCAGGTAAGCATTGTTCTCTCCGCGCGCGCGGAACCAGTCCTTGTCCGGATCAATCGGCGTCAACTTTGACGGCGGCACGACCACGACGGCCGTGGGGTGCTTCGGGTCCGTTGTTCCTGCGACCAAAGCGTTGCCACCGAAGTGATTGATCCGGCCGATTGCCAGCGCCACGTTGGTCAATGCGCTACCGGTTCCCATGTCGCCGAGCAGTGCCGCGGTGTTGAACGTCTGATTCTTGTGGTCGTATTCGGGCAGGACCTCGGTGAGTGTCTGTGACAGGCCGACAAGTCGCGCCGATGCGGCATCGCTACCGGCACCGGCATCGTGAACGATGTACTTGATATCGGTCGCGGCAATGCCTGCGTTGCGCGCTGCCCGATCGACGGTGACTTTCCAGGCTTGCACCGTTCGCGTCGTGCCGACCTTCCGCGAAACCTCGTCGGCGTTGCCGGTAGCGGCCTTGCCGATCCATGCGAGCGGCTCACGCTCGGTGTTGAAGGTCGGGCCGGCGAGGAACAGCACGACAAGGTTTTCGTTGATCTGCGCATCCGTGGGCGGGAAACTCGGTGCATCCCAGTTCATGACCCACACGCTCTTGTCGGGGTTCGCCTGCAGGTAGTCCAGCGCCTTGTTCAGCGACGCGAAGCCCGCGTTTGCGCCGCCTTGCGTGACTTGCACATCGGGGGGCGTGTCGCGGCTCCATACCTTGCGAAAATAGGGATTTCCGATCAAGAAGGTTTCCTTGATCTCTTTTGTCAAAATTGCTCGTGATTCTTCCAAATCGAGTCGCGCAGGAATCGCCAATTCGACATGAATTCCGGCAAGTTCGCGCCATTCTTTCTGGTTATCCGGCTTTACCGTGTAGAAGTAGGACGGATTCATCGCGTAGTGGCTACGCATCAAATCCAAAAATGCCTCCATGTACTTGTGATAGAAGCCTTTGAACGTCTCTTTTCCGCGGTTGCCATAGGCTACTCCTGCGACTGATCGCAACGCCGTGAAAGATTGCGGATCAGTACGCACCATGTCATCGTTCTTGTTCGGTGCGGCAAGCCCCTGTGTCCAGAGCGTTTGCCATTCCGTCGGGTAGTCCTTGCGTTGCAGTGGATTCAACCAAATCAGACCAACTACCTGCGCAACGAACGGCTTCGCGTGTTCTTCTGGAAAAATAGCGGCACTAGTATCAAGATTAGTGCTTGGCGCAGCTTGCACGGGGCGCATCATTGCCGTGGCTGTCAAAAATGCCATCAGCGCCAGCAGGCCGGGGGCAATCACCAATCGTTTCATCCAATCTCCTGTTTCGAGCAATGCCGGGTGCTGTTGGTCAAAATATGCCATCAGGACAACCATCATCAGAGCCGCCACGATCCATACCGCGACCGCAACAACAACGCGCCGAGGCCAAGTAGCAATCGGCGCTTTCATACGACACCCCCAGCTTTCAATAAGAGCTGGCCTTCGCGCTCGTCAACGATTGATGGAGGAATATTGCCCTCGCTGCCTTTCGCATGCACCCATTCGTGCATCGGGATGTTATCGACAAGGCCGGACTTGAAGTACCTTGCATACTTCCTGACCGGGCTGTCTTCCGCAACACCCGTTTCCATCCGCCAATCCGCCTCAATCCGCAAGTCGTATAGTTGATCTGGCGTCAGGTAACACAGGCCGATCGCCACATCATACGCAAGCGCCTTTTCGGCATGTTCCGGGTTAGTCATCGTCGTTGAGTGGTTCGTCGGGTTGTTGGTCTGGCCGCGGTCCATCCCGTCCGTGATTTGCTTGTCGCGCCATTCCTTATATCCTTCAGGCACAGCACTTTTCCCATCCTCGCCGATCACGCGACCTGACTGATCAACCCATCCAGAGTTCATCGTCCGGCGCGCTTCCATGCGCATCAGCGCGCGATCCTCGTAACGCTGTCCGGCTTCACTTTCGGCCGTGCCGTGAGCGTCACCCTCCTTGTTCTTCGCCTTGTACTGGTCGTAGGGGTCATCGGCCTGCTTGTCCGCCTTGGTCTTGCTTGCGTCGCGCCATGCGGACGGCGGGTCGTTACCTTCGTTGAAATCGCTTACCGCATCACCGTCGCTTGTTTCGACCGGCTTGCCGAATCGCAACGCTTTCGGCAGAAACGTTTCGTCCAACGCAGGTGCATCGGCGACAACCGTCCACCCCTTCGGCGGGTCTTCGTTCACACGAAACATCTTCAGCGTGGATGTCGCCGCAGTCGCCGCATACATGATCGGCGCGGTAATCAATGTCCCCATCATCCCGAAGATCGATTCGTTTCCTTTCAGTGCGCCGACCAGACCGAATTTCGCCGCCGGAGACGGGGGATACCAGAAACCCGATGTTGTCCCCTTCTTGTCATACCGCCAGTCGTCTTCCCAATACCGATACGCCTTCGGTACACCGACCGGGAAGCCGGACGCGAACACGCGCTGCGTCAGGACGCCGGATATGCCGATGTCGCCAAGTTCGTGCTTGCCGATCCCGCGCCAGCCAATACCCTGTACGGTCACGGCCGAGATCACTTGGTCGTGCGGGCAGCAATACGCCGTGACGCGTCCGAACGTCGATCCGTTTAGACCGTGACGTGCGCGATCATCCTGCGCGGCATACGATTTGCTGCTTGTGGGCGATACACGGCTGTTCGCCATGTCTTCGTCGACCTTGTCGGGCGATGGTTCGAATTCCGCACGCGCACCGATGATCGACAGAAACCTTCCAAACGTCTGCGTGCGCGCCGCGTAGGTCTGCCGGCCGCGATTGCCCTTGGCGTCCTTCGTCTCACGTTGCGACCACGTATCCATCCCGGTGGAGGACTTTTTTGGACCGTCCCCAGTCGCGAAACTATATGGCGCATTCGCCAGCACATACGCGTCTGCAACGCATCGCCCCGTACGCCCCCACGGGTCTTCAACTTCCTCCAACGCGTCGCCGAAAAATGCCCCCGTCAGACCGACGATATTGCCCTGGCTGTGGCAAACAACCGTAATCGGTACGTTGGCTTGCATCCTGCGGATCGACTCGATCAGTTTGGCAAGCCGCAAGGCTGCAAGCACACCATAAGCGCGTGGCGGCGCGCGATACAGTGGTCGGTTGGTTGGATTGATGGCCTGCACGGTCGTCCACCCGAAAGCCCGATCATCGAGGCCGCCATGCCAAAGATCGGGCAGACTCGAACAGCCATTGGTGAACGGCCCGCCACCCCAATAGTCCTTCTCGTTGAGAAAAATCTTGTCGCCGTACTCCTTGAGTTCTTCCAGTGTCGCCTTGTAGCCCCACCGAAAATGGATGACGGGGGAGAACGATGGATCAGGTTTGACATAGTTTCCCGCCCAAAGCTTTGGATTCAGGAACCCATCCGACGTCACGCCTTCCGTGTATTTCGCCGGCGTCAACTGTCCTGCGTCGATGCCTTGATACTTCATCTGATCTTCCAAGCGCCCGAGCCGACGATTCAGCCCGGCGCACAGTCCTTCTTCGGACGCTTCGAACCATTCGCCTTCGGAGTTCACGCCGTGCACGAAAATAATGATGCCCGGCAACGGTAGTTGCTTGATGCGGATAAGCCGCTTGTCCTTGTCGAACAACATCGGCCCTTCGGTTCTGCCAACGACGATAAGCGGCGGTTCGGAACGCAATGCAGCCGTGTCGAGTGCATCGGTCGTCGTGGCGGGTTCGTCGGCGCGTACATCCGCCACCGGCCGAGGATCGAGAAACGATTCGGTCATGGTCTTATACGGTCTTCTTGATGAACTGCACCGCCAGCTTTTCGAACTGGTCAGCATGGATTGCCGGCAGTTCGCCGGCCGTGTCGGTCGTAAGGCACGCCGAAAGTGAGACCGGCCGCTTTTTCCATTCGACAAGACCGGACGCAAAATTTCGAAATGTTGCAGCTTTCGACATAACGACAAACTCTTTATTTTTGTTCCGAATTCGGACTTGTCCGAATCCGGCTCTCAGTGAAATCAAACGACGCTACTCGGAATCGGGCACAAGCATATCAACCATTCCATATCAAAAAGCAGTCCTATATTTTGAGATGAAAAACATTCTCCGAATGTTTGCGGACGAGCAAGTCTGGTCGTATCGACCGATCCGTGTACGGACGCATGGATTGCCGCCCGGCTACCGCGTTCATTGGCGCAACTCGACCTCTATCAGAGACGAGTGCGCCGCCGGACTGACAGCGCCGGCACGGCGCGCGTGCTCACGCCGCACCGGTACCAAGCCCCAGCCCGGCCGCCCGCTGGATCAGCTCGACGTCGTTGTTCGCGCCGAGCTTCTTCATCGCGCTGATCTTCTGCGCACTGACCGTCTGCTTGCCCTTGCTCAGGCGCTGCGCGATCGTCTTGATCGGCACGCCCGACAGATACAGGCGAATCACCTCGATCTCGCGCACCGACAGCTTCACGGGCGCCTCGCCGCCCTCGTCGAGCGCGTCGACCGCACGCCTGACGAACGGCGACAGGTAGCATCCGCCGCTGTAGCTCGCATGGATCGCCGTGACGATATGGCCGACGTCGTCGAGCTTGCTGACAACGCTCACGCCGCCGATCGCAAGGATCGACCGGAAGATCAGCGGGTTCTCGTTCGCGACCAGCGCGACGATCCCGGCGTTCGGACGCGTGCGCCGCAGCCAGTCCAACAGCGCGAGGCCGTCCATCCGCTCGTCGCCGCGGATCGCGTAGTCGACCAGCACGATGTCGCAATCGACGCCGCCGAGCGACGCCACCAGTTCGGCCGCACTCCGGTAGACCGCGACGAGCTCGATCGCGCAGCCGCTGCCGGCGACCTGCTCGATGCCGGCCAGCGTCAGCGGCCAGTCGTACGCGAAGACGATGCGAACATTGAATTTCCTCATACGCGGTTCCTGGTTGTTCACCGGCCGCGCAATGCGGAACGCGCGCGACCGGTTCGACGTTGAAAGGACGTTCGGGATATTTTTATCCCGAACGTCGATTCTATGGAGCCGGGCGCGGGCGGGATATCGGACGGCATATGGATCGGCCGCCGGGGACGTAATACGAGTTTGATATTTGCGCGGGTTCGAACGGCCGGCGGCCGGTGCCCAACGGCCGCGGGCATCGGCCAAACGGCCAGTGTTGCGCGCCGCGCGGGCCATGCGGCCGGTCAACAGGTAAAATTGCGGCCTTTGCTGCCATTCCGGGCCACCGGCGGCGAGCGCTGCGCCGATGCCGGCCGCGCGCCACCGCCCTATTGCCGGCGGCCCGACTTTCTCGCGCTTCTCATGACCGAATCCGACCTGCAATCCGACGACACCTCCATCCACGAAGACGGCCTCTGGCGCGACAACGGCTGGACGGCCCGCATCATCAAGAACGAAGACGACGACGGCTGGGCCGTCGAGATGATCAAAGATGGCGAGTCCGAGCCCGCGCTCGTCGGGCCGTGGACCATGGGCCGCGACAAGAAGAACCCGAAGCCGATGGACGCGAACGCGTTCCGCACGCTCGTGAAGACCGCGACCGAGGTGCTGATGCGGCACGAGCAGCAGCGGCGCGCGATGCTGCACAAGGAAGTGGCGGTCCGGGGCGAGGACGGGCAGGATGTGTCGGTGACGCTCGACATCGTGCCGGACGAATTCGAGCCGTACGCGCAGCTCAAGGCATTCGATCCGTACGGCGACCTGCTGGCCGAAGCGAAGGTGTCAGCCGGCTTCAAGCTCAACAAGGCCAGCGCCGAGCGCTGGGTCGCCTCGGGCTTCGAGCGACCGGCCTGAGCGAACGCGGCACGGTCAGGCGCGCGATCAGGCGCCGGCGCCCTGCTGCTCGCGCTGCAGCCGGCGCGCCGCCAGCTTGCGCCGCACGAGCTGCTCGAACTGCTGCGTCGCGACCTCCGGATCGCGCGCGGCCAGCCCGAGCGCGTTGCGCACGAGCTGGATCGGCGTCAGCACGATGCCCCACGGCAGCCCCCACCAGCCGAGCGTGACCGACGCGAGCAGCGCGGCCGCCTGCTTCTTGCGGCCGCAGCGGCGGCAGCACACGTGACGACGCGTCGCCCAGCGCGTGACGAACACCAGCGACACGACACGATGCGACGCGTGGACATCGACCGGATTTCCCTCGCGCAGGCAGATCGGGCATGGCCCGTATCGCCAGTCGTCGACATACAGGCGAACCTTCTCGTCGGGCACCCGTTCGGCCTCGACGACGATCGGATGCGCTTGCGCGCACGCCGGACTGCAATAGCGGTGGCCGTCGATCGACCGCCCGCCGACCAGGAACGTCCTGCCGCAGTGACTGCACTCTGACACGATAACCTCGGATAAGCGTGGTGCGCCGCGTGCGGCCGCGCGCGCGTCGATGCGCGGGCGGTCCGGACGGGCCGTTTCCTGTCTTAACGGCCGCCGCCGCACGGTCTTGAGCGGATGCGCGCCGACGCGCGTCAGCCGTGCAGCCCGTGCGCGGTCATCAGGCGGTACAGCGTCGCGCGCGAAATGCCCAGCTCGGCCGCGACGTCCGCATGCTGGTGGCGGTGGCGCAGCAGCGTTTCCTCGATCGCGTGCCGCTCGGCCTGCCGGCGCACTTCCGCCAGCGTCGGCGGCTGCCGCGACGTGTACTGGTGCAGATCGAGATCGGCGGCGGAGATCATCGGGCCGTTCGTCATCACGACCGCGAACCGGATCCGGTTGATCAGCTCGCGCACATTGCCGGGCCACGGATAGTTGTGGATCGCCTCGACCGCGCAAGGCATGAAACCGCGAATCCGGTGCGAACAGTCGTCGCGATAGCGCCGCAGTACGTAATCGGCGAGCAGCATGATGTCGCGGCCGCGCACGCGCAGCGGCGGCTCGTCGATGCGCAGCACGCACAGGCGATAGAACAGGTCGGCGCGGAACCGCCCCGTCTGCATCGCGGCCTCGAGATCGACGTGGGTCGCCGACACGATCCGCACGTCCACCGGAATCGACGCGTGCCCGCCGAGCCGCTCGATCTTGCCTTCCTGCAGGAACCGCAGCAGGCTCGCCTGGCTCTCGAACGGCATGTCGCCGATTTCGTCGAGAAACAGCGTGCCGCCGTGCGCGGCCTCGATGCGGCCGATCTTGCGCTGGTGCGCGCCCGTGAACGCGCCGCGCTCATGGCCGAACAGTTCGGCCTGCAGCAGCGTCGCCGGGATGGCCGCGCAGTTCACGGCAACGAACGGCGCATCGGCACGCGACGACTGCTGGTGGATCGCCGCCGCCGTCAGTTCCTTGCCGGTGCCCGATTCGCCGGCGATGAACACGGTGGCGTCCGTGTTCGCGACCTTGCGGATCGTCGCGAACAGCCGCCGCATCGCATCGCACGAGCCGATCATCGTGCCGCCGGCCGGCGCCGCGTTCGCGCCCGGGTCGCCGTCCGCGAGCTTCAGCATCCCGTACGCATGGCCGACGAGATAGCCGATCGTCGTGTATGCGGTCGCATTGCGCACGTAGTCGAAACAGCAATGGCGGATCAGGCGCGCGATGGTGATGTCGCGCAGCCGCTCGCCATCGGCGAGCGCGACCCAGCCGACGCGCGGGTCGCGCAGCAGCGCCTCGAACGACGCGACGTCGGGCGACGCGAAGCTGCCGAAATCGACGATGCCTGCATGCGGGCGGTTCGCCTTGACGAGATTCAGTGCGTCCGCAACGGTTTTCGCGCGCCACACGTCCCAGCCGCGCGCCGCGAGACAGTCGACGAGCGCCGCATCGTGATGCTGCGACAGGTACACGAGCGGCCGCGACGGCGCGACATGGTTGCGCCGGATGGCCAGGAACGGTGCAGTGCCCGTGTCCCGTTCGACGTCCTGCGGGCCTGACAGCCTGATCTGGCAGCAATAGTTCACGATGGCCTCGTCGTGTGGGGTTATAGGTCGGAACAGCCCGTGCCGGATTGACGTTTGTTATCGGCAGAAAACGACGCGCTGCGTGTAGATCTGCGGCTCGATGACCGGCTTCGTCGACCGGTTGATATCCTCGCGATACGCCCGGTAGGTCTTGCCGTTCACCGTCACATCCTCCGCGCGGGCCGTCTCGATCGTATTGAGCCCTTTGCGCTGCCAATCGCTCACCCGGTCGGCCGCCGACAGGCTCGATCCGCCGGCGATCTTCTGCGTGATCGCGCTGCCGTCGCTCCACGGCTGCGACTGCATGTCCTCGGCATGCTGCATCGCCCCGATCGTCTTGCCGGTCGGCGCCGGCCCGTTCTGCGCTTCGAACGGCGTGCCGCGGCCGTACGCGGGCGATTGCCACGACGGCGCGTGACCCTCCTCCGGCATCATGTAAATCATCTGAGGGTCGCCGACCATCATCATCGGTGCGCATGCCGTGTTGTCGGCGCGGCCGAGCGTCGTCAGCGCCTGCTGGACGCTCACCGCGTTCGCGGCAGTCTGCTCGCTCAGGATCACGAACACCGCGGGATTCTGGAACACCGATTGCGCGGCGGCTTGCGCGCTGATCAGCAGCAGAGCGACCAAAAAGATCCTCATGATTGAGGCCTCCTTGTATCCTCGTCGGGCAAAAAGAGGTGTTGACCTCGGGGATGGGACCAACACCCGTCAAACAGGGACGTCCTTCGTGCATCGGGTCCGAACGACTCCCGTGCGACCGGTGTTCCGGTTGCACGGAAGATGGACCCGCATGCTCACGACGACGTGCTCGTCGAGATGACTGCCGGAGCCGGCGTGGCCGGTGCAGCCGGTGCGGCCTGCTGGTCGGCCGGGGCCGGCGGCAGTCCTTGCGCCGGATCGGACAACGCCGGCATGTCGGCGGACGGCGCAGGTGCGGCGGCAGATTCGGCCGCGTCCGGCACCTTCGCGTCGGCAGCCGGCATGTCGGCGACCGCAGGCTGCGCGGCTTCCGGTGCGGGTGCGGGGGCTTCGACGGCGGCCTGCGGAGCCGGTTCGACGGCCTTCGCATCGGCTGCCGGCGCGGGCATCGCAGCGTCCGCTGCCTGCGGCGCGGCGTCGGTGGCGGCCGGCGCGGCTTGCGCGCTGTCCGCCGCCTTCGCATCGGCCGCGGGCATCGCGACGACGGCAGCGGCCGGCGTCGGGTCGGCAGCCGGCGCGGCAGCGGCTTGCGCTGCGTTGTCGGTCGCGGCCGGCATCGGCTCCGGCGCCTTGTCGGCGACGGGCTGCACGGGTTCCGGTGCCTTGTCGGCGTCGACCGGCGCGGGCTCCGGTGCCTTGTCGGCGACAACCGGCGCGGGTTCCGGTGCCTTGTCGGCAACCGCCGGTGCGGGTTCCGGTGCCTTGTCGGCGACGGCCGGTGCGGCGATGACGGCTGCCGCCGGCACGGCTGCCACGGCGGCTGCCGGTACGAGCGACGCTGCGGGTGCGGCTGCGACAGCCGGTGCGGCAGCAACCGCGGGCACGGCAGCAGCGACCGGTGCAGCGGCTGCAACTGCAGGCGCTGCAACTGCCGGTGCTGCTGCTGCCACCGCCGGTGCTGCGACTGCCGGTGCTGCGGCAACCGGCGCCATCGTCGGCACGGGCACCGGGACCGGCACCGGGATGGGCGCCGCCTGCACCGCGGTCGTCGCCACCGGGCGAGTCTGCGCCGGCGCCGGCGCGGCTGCGTCGAGCGGCGGCAGGCCCATGCGGTTGCGCACGATCGGATCGTGATACTTCACGTCGTCGGCGACGGTCGCTTCGGCGCTTGGCGCGACGTTCGAACGCGCGAGCGGCGCGGTCGTGCCCGGGCACAGGTGCCCGGTCGCTTCCACCGCGCGCCGGTTCGCGTCGCTCTGGCAGAGCAGCGCGAGCGCCACGTCGGTCAGGCCCATCGCGCGGAATTCACGCGCATCGAGACGGCGGACGCAGGCCTGGTCGACCAGCGTCGTGCCACCCGTCGCGCCGAACCCCGGGAACGACACGCCGACGCTCACCGACCCCATGCAGGTGTCGGACAGCGTGGTCGTGAGGCCGGGCGCCTGGATGGCCGGGTTCGTCTTGATCGTCTGCGTACCCGAGTAGTTGACGTTTTCCGACGACTGGGTGTTGTACGGGTTGGTACCGGGCGAACCGGCTGTCTGGAGCGCGCTCGTGCTCTGCGGCGTCACGTTCGAGCCGCCGCTCGTGCTGGACGGCATCGTCACGTTCACATTCACGCTCGAATTGCCGCTGCCGCGAACCCCGCTGCTGCTCGTGGCGTTGCCGCCGCGCGAGCTCGTGGTGTTCGTGTTCATGCTCGAGCCGCCGCCCTGGCTGACGGCCGTCGACGACGTCGAAGACTGTGCGCTCGAAGTCGAATCGGCGGTTTGCGCCTGGGCCCCGATCGTGGTCATCGCGAACATTGCCGCACATGCCACCTTGATCCTGTTGCTGTTCATTTCACTCTCCGGACGAGGTTTGACCTCCCACCCAGGCAACCGTACTAATTCCCCTGAATCCCTTCAGCTTTTCCTGCTTCCCCGAACTGCTTCCAGCCGCTGCCCAGCTGGGACCACGAGCCGGCCGACATTCCCTGCCACTGCTGGGAGTCCGGTCCGCCGATGGCGTTGCCCGACGAAAGCGTTTGTTGTTCTGACGGTTTGGTTGTCTGGTCAGGGTTGTTTGACGTCTGCATATTCGATTGCACGTCCTCGGCAGCACGGTCAGCGCCATATGCCGTCAGTGACGCAAGCATCAGAGCGGCGGCAATCACTTTCTGCTTCATGCCAACTCCTTACGTGACAACAATGCGGAAAAGAGACCAGCGTCGCTGAGAAACTGGTCCCCCCACACCTGACTAATGACTGCTCCCGGTCGCGCTCGAACTTGCCTGGCTTCCGCCTGATGCGGACGGAGAGCCGGCGGGCCCGGTACTCCAGACGGTCGACGAGTTGTAGTGATTCGAACCCGTGATCGCGCCAGAACCGCCACTGCCCGTAAGCCCGGCGGCACCTGCGTTGGCATTTCCCTGGTCGTTCGCACTCGATGCGGTGTAGTGGTTCGCGCCCAGCACGATCGTGGCGGAAACCCCTCCCGAAAGCGCATTCGCGTTCTCGTTCGTGCTGCTGTTTCCACCGAACGAGCCTGCGGCACCGATACCGCCGCCTGCCGCGAACGCTCCCCCGTTCGTGCCCGAACCGCTGGCCGTCGACGTCGAGTTGTGAAAGGCCGATGCCGTACCAACGGAACCGGACGGTGTCACGGTACTTCCGGCGCTTGCGCCTGCAACCGAATTCGAATTGCTCGTATAGCTGCCGGAGCCGACCAATACCGAACCGGAAACGCCTGCTGCAACGGATTGCGTCTGGTTGGTCGTGAACGAACCGGCGGCCAGCACGGCCGACGATAGGACGGTGAGCGCTGTCGCTAAAATCACTTTGGCTTTCATAGCAATTCCTTGCTGTGAGGTGGTTCGGCAGTCCAGGAACCGGGCCCGCCCTTGCGGAACAAAACCCGGCCCCCGTACCGCCAGCCAATGACGAACGCTACGCGCCCCGGCTTAGTGGTGATACGTCCAGCCGATCGAACCGGCATTCGCGCCGCTCGTGCCACCGGCTTGCGAACCGCCGAAGCCGAAGCCACCGACCGTCGAGGTTTGCGTGTGGTTGGTGTACGAGATCGAGCCGCTGCCCGGGCCGCCGGCAACTGCACCGGCTGCGCCGAGCGCCGAGCCGGAATCGGTCGCGGAGAAATGACCGAACCCGGCCACACCGGCCATCGTCGAACCGCCACTCGTCGAGCTGCTGCCCGACACCGTGCCGCTACCTGCGAACGCTGCACCCGAAACCGCCAGAACTGCTGCTGCAATCAGAAGCTTCTTCATGGTCGACTCCATAACGGCGTGAACTGAATGAGCCAGGAAGATCGCACGCCATCAACCTTCCCGACTTGAGCAATCCTAAAAATAAGGATCACTATCTGATTACGAGAATCGTGTTGCTTTTGCGATTCATTTATTTTTCGATTTTGGCCAGCCGAAGTTTAGTTTTGTGTTTTTAAGTTGTCCAAAATTTGTTAGTAGGTGTTTTCGATGATTCCTATGAACTTTTAATATTGTCCGAAAACACCGCTATTGAATTAACCGAAACGACGCGCACGCCTTTCCGGCTCGCGATATTCGATACCCCGCCGGACGGGATGCCGGAACGCGGCATCCCTTTCCAGGATCGAAAATTCGCGAATACATTTACCACCGCAAAATGCAGCGCCGCTCAAAATGCCCTTTTAACCGAGCGATAACGGGCCTGCATCGCAGCCAGGTAACATGCCTGCTCCCTGAGCGATCAAAGAAAGGTCTTCCGGATAATCCGGTCGACAGGTATTCGATTTAATCCGGCCGGCGCCAGTATTGGCCTGGCGCGATCGAAACCACCCTGCACGGTCGAAGACGAATCGGCGTCACGCTGTCCGGCACGAACAGCCTGACCCATCCGGGTGAACTGAATGAAGGCGAGCGGCGCTGTCGCCCGATTGCCGCGTGGCGCGACAACCGCTCCAGCACGCGAAGCGTGCCGAGGCCGAGAAAGCGACATGCAGAAACCCGCGAAGCTGGCACTGCGTCGCGAGCCACACCCCGATCTTTCCGACTACCCCACCGATGCGCAAAGTACGCGCCGATCAAGCTACTGCTTATAGTCTTCATCGCCGTTTCCCCGACTGGCTTATTGACGAGGTGGTCGCCCCACATCTTTGTTGCGTCATGTCGACCGCTCGCCGATGCGACCAATATCGCAAGCAGCGTGCCACGCGTTATTCCACCGTTCGTTGCGCGCGGCAAACGGCCGCCACGCGGGCACGAATCGCCGGGAACGTCATTTTTTGTTTCAGGAATGTATCGCGGCAACGGTCCGGCACACGCGGCGATCGTTGAACATCGCGAAGCAATGCCATGATTTGACGGACGAATCCGGCACGCCGGCCCTCGCCGAACGGTCATATGAACGGTTGTTTCAAACTTGAGAAGCGCGCCGCCGCTCTGGTCGGGCGGTGCCGGTCTTTCCGCTTGCAAACCACGCGGTGTGGCGCGTGCGGCCGGCCTCCGATGCCCGAACAAACGGGGATCGAATCGTTCGGCGCCCGGTTCCGCCCGCCCGGCACGACCGCTTCCGATACGTCGTCGACATGCATTCGCGCCGGCAACCGGAACGATTTTGATTCATCCGTGAAAATACCGACACGATCACACGGCAATCGAAAGGTCGAAAAACAGTAAGAATGAAAATATATGTGTCGGCCGATGATGTTGTCATCTCGCCCGTTTACCTGCGTAACAATTAAAACAAATGAAAACTTTCAATTGACCCGGAACCGGCGCATCGATTTTTTACGTTCATGCGATCTACCTTTCACAACACGGATCGCCTGATGGTCACGCCATTCAAGAAACGTTTTTAATCCTTTATCGACTCAATTCTCATCATTGAAACATGCTCAACCCACACACTTTTAAAGCCTCTCACCCGGCAAAATCCTGATCTATCGCGAGTTTCGTCGTATCGAATTGCATCGATCCGGCACTCGTCCGAGTCGCTTTCCTGTCCCCACGATACACACATGAAACACAAATTCGCGTGCCGCACGGCAATTGCGCGACCGCACGTGCGCACACCGGGACTGCGGTGTCCCTGGCATGCCGATTGCCTGATATCCGGCGCTCACCGAGAGGCATGCCACGGCACGAAGTACACGGATGGCGGCCCGCTCGTCAATCAGCTTGTCGGGGAAACGGCGATGAAGATCACCAGCGATCGATCGACGCTTGCGTCATTCAAGCATCAGCGGGGAAGTCAGCGAAACCGGAGTGCCTGTCGCGGCGCTTCGTCGACATCAGTTCATGCGAACCGTCGCTTGCCGAAACGCTGCCCGTGCAGCGGGATGGAACGTGTACGCGCCGCCGTCGAGCAGATCGACATGTGGTTCGACGAGCTGTACGACGAAGGAGAGAGCCATGAATGACCGGGTCGCGCTCGAGACGCGTGCCGGTCGGCGCGTCCTCGTGACGGGTGGCGCCGGTTTTCTCGGCAGCTACGTGTGCGAGCGCCTGGTCATGGAAGGTGCATCCGTCACGTGCATCGACAGCCTGCTGACGGGGCGCAAGCTCAACGTCGCCGACCTGAAAGCGTCCGGCCGCTTCGAGTTCGTGAAGGGCGACGTGTCGCTCGGCCTGCCCGAGCTGCAGGTGGACGAGATCTGGAATCTCGCGTGCGCGGCCTCGCCGCCCACGTATCAGATCGATCCCATCCACACGATGATGACGAACGTGCTCGGCATGAACCATTGCCTGGCGCTCGCGCGCAAGACCGGCGCACGCGTGTTCCAGGCGTCGACCAGCGAGATCTACGGCGATCCGGGCGTGCATCCGCAGATGGAAACCTATCGCGGCAACGTGAACACGATCGGCCCGCGCGCGTGCTACGACGAAGGCAAGCGCGCCGCCGAGGCGCTGTGTTACGACTACTACCGCGCGCACGGCATCGACGTGCGCGTCGCGCGCATCTTCAACACGTACGGCCCGCGGATGTCGCCGCGCGACGGCCGCGTCGTGTCCAACTTCATCGTCGGCGCGCTCAACGGCGTGCCGCTCGAGATCTACGGCGACGGCAAACAGACGCGCTCGTTCTGCTTCGCCAGCGACCTGATTGACGGCTTCTTCTGCCTGATGGGCGCCGAGCGCAACGTCGGCACGCCGGTCAACATCGGCAACCCCGGCGAATTCACGATGATCGAGCTCGCGGAGAAAGTGCTTGCGATGACGGGCTCGAAATCGGAGATCGTGTTCCGGCCGCTGCCGATCGACGATCCGCACCAGCGCAAGCCCGACATCTCGGTCGCCGCGACCGAGCTCGGCTGGCGGCCGGCCATCGACCTCGACGAAGGGCTGCGCCGGACGGTCGACTATTTCGCCCGTGAACTGTGGCTCGAGCCGGTGCTGCGCACGACCGGAGCGACCGCATGAAAGTGCTCGTGACCGGCGGAGCGGGTTATATCGGCAGCCATGCGTGCAAGGCGCTCGCTCAAGCGGGACACGAGCCGGTCGCCTACGACAATCTGTCGACCGGTCATCGCGACGCGGTTCAGTGGGGGCCGCTCGTCGCGGCCGACATTCTCGACCGCGACGCGCTGTCGAAGGCACTCGCCGCGCACCGGCCCGACGTCGTGATCCATTTCGCCGCGCTCGCCTATGTCGGCGAATCGGTGCTCGTCCCCGAGCGTTACTACACGGTCAACGTGACGGGCACCTGCACGCTGCTGAGCGCGATGCGGGCGGCTGGTGTCGGCCGGATCGTGATGTCGTCGTCGTGCGCGACGTACGGCGTTCCGGACGTGCTGCCGATCTCGGAGCGCACGCCGCAGCAGCCGATCAATCCGTACGGCTTCACTAAATACGCGATGGAGCGGATGGCCGCCGATTTCGAGCGCGCGTACGGGTTGAAGTGGGTCGCGCTGCGCTACTTCAACGCGGCGGGCGCGGACCCCGACGGCGCGATCGGCGAATGCCACGAACCGGAAACGCACGCGCTGCCGCTCGCGATCCGCGCGGCGCTCGGCACGGGCAGCGCGTTCAAGGTGATGGGCACCGATTACCCGACGCCCGACGGCTCGGCGATTCGCGACTACGTGCACGTGAGCGACCTCGCCGACGCGCACCTGAAGGCGACCGTCTATCTGTGCGGCGGCGGCCACAGCGTCGCGCTGAATCTCGGCACCGGCCAGGGGACCTCGGTACTCGACGCGCTGCGCGCCGTCGAAGCCGTGACGGGGCGCAGCGTGCCGACGGTGATGGCCGCGCGCCGGCCGGGCGATCCGCCCGCGCTGTACGCCGACGCGACGAAGGCCGCACTGGTGCTCGGCTGGCGGCCGCGCTTCACCACGATCGAACCGATGGTCGAACACGCCGTGGCGTGGTTTCAGAAGGAACTGCAATTCGAATCGAACAAGTAGTCGCGCAAGTTTCACGGAAAGGCACCCAGGGGAACAACCATGAATGTGCGGATCGCCATCGTCGGCACGGGCTACGTCGGGCTGGTGAGCGGCGCGTGCTTTGCGGATCTCGGGCATGACGTCGTTTGCATCGACAACAATCGCGGCAAGATCGACGCACTGAACGAAGGCCTCATGCCGATCTACGAGCCGGGCCTCGACGCCGTCGTCGCACGCAACGTCGAACGCGGCACGCTGCGCTTCAGCAGCGACCTGGCGGCGAGCGTGCGCGATCGCGACGCGGTGTTCATCGCGGTCGGCACGCCGACGCTGCCGGGCACCGATCACGCGGACCTGCAGTACGTCGAAGCGGCCGCGCGGGAGATCGCACCGAACCTGACCGGTTTCGCGGTCGTCGTCACCAAGTCGACGGTGCCGGTCGGCACGAACCGGATCGTCAAGCAAATCGTCGAGCGCTGTGCGCCGGACGGCGTCGACGCGGCGATCGCATCGAATCCGGAGTTTCTGCGTGAAGGGTCGGCGATCGACGATTTCATGCATCCGGATCGCGTCGTGTTCGGCGCCGAGCATCCGCGCGCGATCGAGATCATGAAAGCGATCTACGCGCCGCTCGAAGCGACGGGACATCTCGTGCTCGCCACCGAGATCGAGACGGCCGAACTCGTGAAATACGCGGCGAACGCGTTCCTCGCGGTGAAGATCAGCTACATCAACGAGATCTCGGACCTGTGCGAAGCGGTCGGCGCCGATGTCGAACTGGTCGCGAACGGGATGGGCCTCGACCGCCGCATCGGCGCGTCGTTCCTGAAGGCCGGCCCCGGCTGGGGCGGCTCGTGCTTCCCGAAAGATACGCGCGCGCTGAAGGCGACGGCCTCCGAACATGCGGTGCCGCTGCGCATCGTCAGCGCGGCGATCGAATCGAACGCACTGCGCAAGGAACAGATCCTGCACCGCATCGAGAAAGCCTGCGGCGGCTCGATCAAGGGCAAGCGCATCGCCGTGCTCGGCCTCACGTTCAAAGGCCAGACCGACGACGTGCGCGAAAGCCCGAGCATCGACGTGATCCAGTTGCTGGTCGGTGCGGGCGCGCATATCCGCGCATACGACCCCGCGCGCCCGCACGAGGCGTCGCGGCTGCTGCCGCAGGTGTTCATGGAAGGCTCCGCGGTCGACGCGGTGCGCAGCGCGGACGCCGTCGTCGTGATGACCGAATGGAAAGCGTTCGAGGCACTCGATCTCGCCGACCTTGCGGATCACATGGCCGATCCCGTGATGCTCGACATGCGCAACCTGTTCAGCGAACGGCTGGCGGTCGACGGCGGCTTTCGCCGCTACGAACGCGTGGGCCGCTCATGCGGCGAACGCGCGCCGGCGGACCCGGCATCGGAACAACCGCAAGACAGCGAGGACACCCGGCTGCAACGCGGCCTGCTTCACAACTGATGGTCTGACCTTGACGGGAGAACACCATGAAGAAGCTGGTTGCGTCGCTTGCCGGCGGCCTCACCCCGGACACCACCGACACCACCGAAACCGACACCGACAACAAAGCCGAAACCGAAGCCGATCGCACCGACTCGCTGCAAGCAGACGTCCCGCTCCTCGTCCCGCTGATGGACGACGGGACCAAATTCATCTTCCAGATCCTCGCGCTGTGCTGGTTCGTCGCGCTGGGCATCTTCTGGCGCTGGTGGCTGCGCGACGAGCACTACGTCGACGCATTCCGCTTCGGCGTCAACTGCTTCGTGCTGTTCTGGACCACCTTCATCCCCGGCTATTTCATCTTCATCATCCGCTCGGCGGTCGTTCCGAACCCCGCGTTGCCCGTGCCGCGTGACTGGCGCGTCGCGATGGTCGTCACCAAGGCGCCGTCCGAGCCGTTCGACATCGTCCGCACGACGCTGCTCGCGATGCTCGACCAGACCTATCCGCACGACACCTGGCTCGCCGATGAAGACCCGACGCCCGAAACGCTCGACTGGTGCCGCGAGCACGGCGTCTTCGTGTCGACGCGGCGTGGTGTTGCCGCGTACCACCGGACGAGCTGGCCGCGCCGCACCCAATGCAAGGAAGGCAACCTCGCGTACTTCTACGACATGGTTGGCTACGACAACTACGATTTCGTGTCGCAGCTCGACGCCGATCACGTACCGACCCGCACCTATCTCGAGGAGATGCTGCGGCCGTTCGTCGATCCGAAAGTGGGCTACGTGTCGGCGCCCAGCATTTGCGACAGCAACGCCGCCGAGAGCTGGAGCGCGCGCGGCCGCGTGAACGTCGAGGGGCCGCTGCATGGCACGATGCAGGCCGGCTATGCGGGCGGCCTCGCGCCGCTGTGCATCGGCTCGCACTATGCGGTGCGCTGCCGCGCGCTGCGCGAGATCGGCGGGCTCGGGCCCGAGCTCGCCGAGGATCACTCGACCACGATGATCTTCAATTCGAAGGGCTGGCGCGGCATGCACGCGCTGAACGCGATCGCGAACGGCGAAGGGCCACGCACGTTCGCCGACCTGGCGATGCAGGAATTCCAGTGGTCCAAGAGCGTGATGATCATCATGCTGCGCTATACGCGCCACTATTTCGCAGGCCTGCCGCTGAAGCTGAAGGCGCAGTTCCTGTTCTGCCAGCTGTGGTACCCGCTGTGCGCGCTCGCGATGGCCGGCAGCGTCGTGATTCCGGTCGTCGCGCTGCTCACCGGCCGCGTCTGGGCGCACGTCGACTACCTTACGTACCTCACCTACGCGCTGCCGCTCACGGTGCTGATCCTCTGCGTCGTGACCTGGGCCACCCATTCGACCCAGTCGTGCCGCCCGCTGAATACGAAGCTGCTGTCGTGGGAAGGGCTGTCGTTCGTGTTCGCGCGCTGGCCGTGGGTCGTGCTCGGCTGCGCGTCGGCGCTGTTCGATTTCATGCGCGGCAAGGAGTTTGCGTTCAAGGTCACGCCGAAGGGCGGCACGATCGAACAGGACGCGTCGCTGCGCGTGGTCGCGCCGTACCTGCTGATCTCGCTGTTCTGCAGCCTGCCCGTCGTGATGGTCGAGAACCCGCGCAACGCCGCCGGCTTCTATCTGTTCTCGACGCTGACGAGCATCCTGTATCTCGTGATCGCAGCCGTCGTCACGGTGAATCACGGCCGGGAGCAAGGGCTCGACGCGTCGACGTTCAGGCAGATGTTCTTCAGCCGCCTGCCGATGCGCAACGCGCTGTTCATCTACGCGCTCGCGATGCTGTTGATGGGCATCGGGCTGCGCGCGCCGAAAGGCTGGCAGGCGATGATGTGGCGCTCCGGGTTGCCGGTCGTGGTCGCGCCCGCGCCGGGCGAACCGGTGAAGCAGCCCAAACTCGGCGCATACGATCCCGACAAGACGCTCGCGACCGATCCGGGCCTCGCGTTCGACCACGTGTTCGTGTCGTGGAACGCGCCCGACATCGGCACGGAAATCGGCGAGGCATACCAGAGCGCGCAGGCCCGGAACCGCTCGCTGATGCTGACCGTCGAGCCGTGGGCGGCCGACGGCACGCGGCAAGGCGCGCTGCTCGCGGACATCGCGCACGGGCGCTACGACACGCGGATCGCGGCCACCTGCTCGGCGCTCGCGGCACTGAAAGCGCCGGTGTTCGTGCGCTGGGGCCACGAGATGGAAACGGACACCGGGCGTTATCCGTGGGCCATCGGCGACGCATCGGGCTACATCGACGCGTACCGGCGGGTCGTGACCGCCTGCCGCGCGATGACCGACCAGATCCGCTTCGTGTGGTCGCCGGCCGGCAACCGCAACCTCGACGACTATTTCCCGGGCCGCGGCTATGTGGACGAGGTCGGCCTGTCGGTATTCGACTGTCCGCGCTGCGCGAGCTGGCCGGCCGGCGGCCATTTCTCCGCGGCGAGCATCCTGCGGACCAAATACGAGCGGGTGAACGACTACGGGCTGCCGGTGATGGTCACTGAGCTTGGTGTCGACGGGTCGACTGCGCGCAAGCGCGAGGAACTCGACGAATTCCAGCGGTCGCTGTGGCGCTATCCGCTGCTGAAGGCGGTGATCTATTTCAACGCGGTCGACACGCCCGGCGCGTGGCCCGCGCACTATGTGCCGGACTGGCGGATCGCGCCGGCGTCGCTGCAGACGGCCGTCGTCGCGAAATGACCGGCCGCCCGGGAAGCGGCCGTGATCGGCAGTCGGGCGCGGGCCGCATCGCGGCAGCCCGACGATGCGCAATCGACGCGGGTTACTGGTAATCGAGTAAAACCGTCATCGCCCCGGATACCGTTCCCGGCGTAATCGCCGCGGCCGTCTGGATATATGACGCCTGCATCGGTATCGCATACGACCCGCCCGTGGCCTTGTCATAGGCGTCAACCCTGATCGACGTACCGAAGGTTGCCGCTACACCCTTGTCGTCCGCGACGCGAATCCGCACGCCCTTCGCGCTCGAACCGGCGACGAGCGGCAGCACGCCCGGTGAGCCTACGATGGCGCCCCCGACCGGATTGAGCAGATACCCGATCCGGTTGTATCCCCGCGGACAGTTGTCGACCCGGAGCTGAAAGCTCTTCGCGCCGGCGGTCGAACCGATACCGCTGAATTGAGAGGGCCTCGCACTCGGCAACGTCACGGTCTGGTTCGGCGCCGAGCAGGTACCCACGATCGCCGTCACTTTTCCGTTCGGCGACAAAAAGATGCGCGCTCCGTCGGGAACCTCCGTCGTGAACACCGTGAAGTACCACGTTCCTCCGAACGAACCGGACTGGATAGACTGACCATTGCTCAGCAGTTGCACTTCAATCGAACTGCTGAACTGTTCAGACAGGTAGTTCCCCGTCTTGTATCCCTTTCCATTGATCAGCAATTGGGCCGACACACCCGTGACAGTCGTTGAAATGATCGGCCCTGCCCCGGTGCTGCCGCTGCCAGCCGGATAATTATTGATCCCCCTGAACGTGCACGTCGCCTTGCCACACGCCTGCATCGGCGTAATGTAATAACGGGATATCACGCTGCCGCTCGGCAAATGCTGGGGAACGGAGATGTCTTGCCCGAACGCATGAACCGTGATGAAGGCCGCCCATGCTACCGGCGATGCCGCCATGACGATCCCGGCAACTGCGAGCTTGACGACGGGCGTCACGCTCCTGCCGCCCCACGTTCTTTTAGCAATACTGATTATTTTTCCAATTTTTGCCGTCCCGATGAAACCATGCCCGAGCACAAGAAATCCCTCCACCCAGTTGAATGCCATCTGCACGTCGGGTGCCTGTACCTCGGGGGCTGTCCGGCTCCCCGAATTTGGCGGACAACGCACAGTGACATTTATCTCAAAGAGGCGATTGTAGAATTTGTCACGTCCGAAAAATATATGACAATGATCAATCTATTGGCAAAAACAGGTAGTACAAGTCCTATATTCAACCGTTTTTTGGGCTCGTCCTATTTTTGTTTCTGACGTGGACGATGCCCGAACCTGACGGACCGCTCATCATCCCAAAAGCTCCTTCCGCCTCAGGTGCACGACGTCGCGCATTGGCGGCGCGCCGAACAGCCGGCTGTATTCGCGGCTGAACTGCGACGCGCTTTCGTAGCCGACGACGGCGGCCACCGACCCGACGTCGCCACCCTGCCTCAACAACAGCCGCCGCGCCTCGTGCAGCCGCAGCTGCTTCTGGTATTGCAGCGGGCTCAGCGTCGTCACGTGCTTGAAATGATGGTGCAGCGACGACACGCTCATGTTGACCGCCTGCGCGAGCGACTCGACGCGCATCGGCTCCGCGAAGTGATCGCGGATCCATTCGATCGCGCGCGCGATCCGGTGCGTCTGGCTGCCCGCGATGGCCATGTGCCGCAGCCGCGTGCCCTGCCCGCTCGTCATCAGCCGGTACAGCAGTTCCTTTTCGATCAGCGGCGCGACGACCGGGATATCGGCCGGCGTATCGAGCAGCCGCAACAGCCGCAGCGCGGCATCGAGCAGCGGCGGCGTCAGCTCGGCGAGCGCGATCCCCTCGCCTTCGGGGCCCGCGTCGGGCTCGGGCAGCCGCATCTCGGCCGCGAGCTCGACGATGCGCTGCGGATCGAGCGTCAGCGACAGGCACAGGTAGGGCGCTTCCGGCGATGCGCGCGTCACGCGCGACAGGATCGGCAAGTCGATCGACGTAATCAGGCAATTGTGCGTGTCGTATTCGTAGGCCTGGCCGGCCACGATCACGCGCTTCGCGCCCTGCGCGGCGATCACGAGCGCGGCGCGCGACACGCCGCAGCCGAGATCGACCGGACGCGTGTGCCGATGCAGCATCAGGCCCGGCACGGCCGTCGAATGCGAGCCGTCCGCCGGCGCGAAGCGGCCGATCAGCGTCGCCAGTTCGCGCCGCCCGGATTCGCGCGACGCCGCGATATCGGTCATGTCCATGACGCTTCCTCGATTGATTTCCCCGTGTCGCGGGAGCATAGCGAAACGGCCCGCGGTGTGCCCGGGATTTGCAGGATTGTTCAATAAATTTGCAGGATTGGGTAGACGCAAAAACCGGCTGCTCGCGCACACTGCCCGCTAACCGGGCGCATGCCGGGTTTTCCCCATGGAGACATACACAATGCCAACCTCCTTTGTCCTGAACGGCAAGAACGTCACGCTCGACGCCGATCCGTCGATGCCCGTCCTCTGGGCGATTCGCGAACACGCGGGACTGACCGGCACGAAGTTCGGCTGCGGCATGGCGCAGTGCGGCGCGTGCACGGTGCATCTCGAAGGCCAGGCCGTCCGCTCGTGCGTGCTGCCGCTCGCCGGCATCGCGGGCAAGCACATCACGACGATCGAAGGCCTGCAGAGCAAACCCGCGCAGGCCGTGCAGGCCGCGTGGGTCAAGCTGCAGGTTCCGCAATGCGGCTATTGCCAGTCCGGCCAGATCATGTCGGCCACCGCGCTGCTCGAACAGAACCCGAAGCCGACCGACGCGGACATCGACGCCGCGATGAACGGCAACCTGTGCCGCTGTGCGACCTACGCCCGCATCCGGGCCGCGATCCACGACGCGGCCACGACGCTGGGAGCCTGACCATGACGATCGAACTCGACAACACCGGCTCGGTACGGCCGTCGCGCCGCACGTTCCTGAAGGCCGCGGGCGCCGCGGCCGCCGTCAGCCTGACCATCGGCTTCGAATGGGCCGGCCTCGGCCGCCGCGCGCTGGCCGCCACCGCGCCCGCCGCCGATTTCGCGCCGAACGCGTTCCTGCGCATCACGCCCGACGGCGCCGTCACGGTCATCGCGAAGCACGTCGAACTGGGCCAGGGCGCGTATACGGGCATCGCGACGATCGTCGCCGAGGAGCTCGACGCCAACTGGTCGAACGTGCGCGTCGAAAGCGCGCCGGCCGACGCGAAACGCTATGCGAACCTCGCGTTCGGCACGATGCAGGGCACGGGCGGCAGCTCGGCCATGGCGAACTCGTGGCAGCAGTTGCGCGAAGCGGGCGGCAAGGCCCGCGCGATGCTCGTGTCGGCCGCGGCGGCCCGCTGGAAAGTGCCGGCCGGCGAGCTGACGACGGCGGATGGCGTCGTCACGCACGCGAAGAGCGGCAAGACGGCCGCGTACGGCACGCTCGTCGCCGATGCGTCGAAGCTGCCCGTGCCGGACAAGGTCGTGCTGAAGCAGCCGGCCGATTTCAAGCTGATCGGTCAGCGGATTCCGCGTGTCGACGCATCGGCGAAATCGAACGGCACCGCGCATTTCACGCTCGACACGACCTTCCCAGGCATGCGCGTCGCGTTGCTGCAGCGGCCGCCGCGCTTCGGCGCGACGGTGAAGTCGTTCGACGCGACCGCGGCGAAGGCCGTGCCGGGCGTCGTGTCGGTCGTGCAGGTGCCGGGCGGCGTCGCGGTCGTCGCGACGGGCTTCTGGGCCGCGAAACAGGGCCGCGACGCGCTGAAGGTCGAATGGGACGAGGCGAACGCCGAAAAGCGCGGCTCGGACGAGATCATGCGCGAATACCGGCAGCTCGCCGACAAGCCGGGCACGTCGGCGCGCAAGGACGGCGATGCCGACGCGGCGATCGCCGGCGCGGCGCGCAAGCTCAGCGCGACGTACGAATTCCCGTATCTCGCGCACGCGCCGATGGAGCCGCTCGACGCGGTCATCAAGCTGACGGCCGACAGTTGCGAGATCTGGGCCGGCGACCAGTTCCAGACGGTCGACCAGGCCAACGCGGCCCGGGTCGCGGGCCTGAAGCCCGAGCAGGTGCAGATCCACACGCTGTACGCGGGCGGCAGCTTCGGCCGGCGCGCGAACGCGTGGTCGGACTACGTGGTCGAGGCCGTGTCGATCGCGAAGGCGCTCGGCGCGGACGGCAAGCCCGTCAAGCTGCAGTGGACGCGCGAGGACGACATCCAGGGCGGCTTCTACCGGCCGATGTACTTCCACAAGCTCGACGCGGGCCTGACCGCGGACGGCCGGCTGGTCGGCTGGCGTCACCGGATCGTCGGCCAGTCGATCCTCGCCGGCACGCCGTTCGAGGCGTTCATGGTCAAGAACGGCGTCGACGCGACGTCGGTCGAGGGCGCGGCGAACCTGCCGTACGCGGTGCCGAACGTGTCGGTCGAACTCGCCACCGTGAAGACGGGCGTGCCCGTGCTGTGGTGGCGCGTGGTCGGCAGCTCGCACACGGCCTATGCGGTCGAGGCGTTCATCGACGAAGCCGCGCACACGGCCGGCAAGGACCCGTACGCGTTCCGCCGCGACCTGCTCGCGAAGGAGCCGCGCATGCGCGCGGTGCTCGACCTGGCCGCGCAGAAGGCCGGCTGGGACCCGGCCAAGCCGCTGCCGAAGGGCCGCGGGCGCGGGATCGCGGTGGCCGAGGCGTTCAAGAGCTACGTCGCGCAGGTGGCCGAGGTGTCGGTCGACGCGGACGGCAAGGTGAAGGTCGAGCGCGTGGTGTGCGCGGTCGACTGCGGGATCGCGATCAATCCCGACATCGTCGCCGCGCAGATGGAAGGCGGCATCGGCTTCGGGCTCGGCGCGGTGATGCACAGCGCGATCACGCTGAAGGACGGTCACGTCGAGCAGCGCAACTTCGACGGCTACCACGTGCTGCGCATGGCCGAGATGCCGAAGGTCGAGGTGTATATCGTGCCGTCGGCCGAAGCGCCGACCGGGGTCGGTGAGCCCGGCGTCGCGCCGGTCGGGCCGGCGGTCGCGAACGCGATCTTCGCGGCGACCGGCAAGCGGCATTACGTGCTGCCGTTCGATTCGGCGGATAGCGCGAAGGCTTGATGGCTGGGTGATGCGCCGGCCGCGGGGCGACGTTTGCGCTGCGGCCGGCGTTTTTTGAAGCCAGCCATCCTGCTTCCGTGTCGGGTTCGATGTCGGGTTTGATATGCACTTACGGCGCTGATTTATATCGATTTTTACGAAGGCCATGTAGGGTTCGATGTAGGGTTGCCCCTGCCCGCCTCGTACCCAAACCGAGCGTGCGTTGCCCGCATCATTTCCCGCCTCCCCCGCACGTTACGTCAGACGTAACGCCCGTAACGTCGCCGGCCGATGCTACGTAACAATCCTTCAATATTGCTCCGACCCTTTCTGTACCCGCGCCACGCCGCTCGTTAAAAATTCTTTTAAATTCAAGGCCGCCGCGCCGGCGGCCGCAGTGCGATCCGCTGTCGATTCGTGACAATCCTCCACCTGGCCCGAAAGTTGCAGCATAAGGCTGGCAAACACTCCTTTATGGACATGCGAGGGCCACCATGGATTGCAAATATCTGTACATCGACAACATAAAAATCAACTTCGTGCGCCGCACGATCGAAATCGACAACGAAATCATTGACGTCACGCCGCGCGAATTCGACGTCGTCGAATTCCTGCTCGACAACATGAACAAGATCGTGCCGCGGCAGGCAATCCAGGAAGCCGTGTGGGGCCGCGAGCTGGGCGTATCGTCGCGCACGCTCGACACCCATATCTCGCGTATCCGTTCGAAACTGCAACTCGATCACGACAAGAACCTGCGGATCATCCCGATCTACGCGGTCGGCTATCGCCTCGTGCTGTTCGGTGCGGCGATGACGCACGTCGAGCGCCACGACGCGGCGCCGGTCCTGCGCGCGGCGCCGCAAGCCGTGATGGCCGCCGACTACGCCTGACGCTTTACCCCGCGCGACGCCTGCCCGCGGCGCGCCTGCAACGCTCCCCCCACCGCGCTGCGTCGTTGCGCAGCGCCTCGCGGCCCGCCAGCCGGGCGCGGCCTGCATGCCGCCCGGCCCGCCAGCCAGTCGCGACCCGACCGCCGCCTCCGGGCGGCGGTCGCTTTTGGTCGCTCGCTCTCGCGTATCCCTCTGCCCATCCCGCTGCATTGCGCTTCGTAGCACCCCGCTCCCCGTTCCGTCGCGTGATGCGCACGACTACGGATTCCGGCGCGGCACGCAGCCATTGCCGTCCCTACAATCGACGCAGCAGCCGCGTGCCCCTCCGCGCCACCGGCCCCAGAACAACCCGTCGAACCAACGCCGAATTCGCCCCGATCCCGCCGTGCCTGCGCTGTTCCTGACGAATGCCGACGCCGGCGATGCCGCGAACCGGGCCATGCCCGCCGCTTCCGCGCCGCCCGCCGCTGCGCCGGCCGCGGTCGCGCTCGACGCGTCGCCCCACTTGCCGCGCCTGTCCGCCGCCACCGCGCGCGGGCTGTCGCACGCGTACGGCGCGACCGGCGCCGTGCCGGTCACGCTCGGCGAGCACGCGTATGAAGTGCGCTGGCGCGTCGACGCCGAGCCGGCCGCCGATGCGCACGCGTACCGCTTCGTCGTCGGCCCGGCCGCCGGCACGCTGTGGATCGACCCGCTCGCGGAAATCGAATGGCTGGGCGACGCGGCCGATCCGGCCGTGCCCGCGGTGATCCGCGCGGCGCTGCTCGCCGACCTGTGCGCACCGCTCGCGGGCGTGCTGCAGGCCGCGACGCGGCAGCGCGTGGAATTGCTGCCGCCGCCCGAGCACGCGCCCGCGTGGCGCGTTTTGCCGGCCGCGCTGCGTTTCGAATTGCGGCGCGCCGACGGCGCATGGCGCTGCCACGGCGCGCTGCTGTTCGATGCGCCGGATGCGCTGGCCGTGTTCTTCGCGGCGGCGCCGGCCGCGCTTGCCGACGCGCGCGCGGCCTACGCGAACCTGCCCGTGCCGCTCGTGTTCGAGATCGGCCGCACCGAGCTGACGACGGCCGAGCTGGCCGACGTCGTCGGCGGCGACATCATCGCGATCGAGCGCTGGCAGGCGCACGAGCAGAACCTGCTGTGCGTCGCGCGGCTGCCGGCCGCGCCCGCATGGGAGATCACCGGGCGGCCGTCGGGTAACCGGCTGACCGTCGAACGAATCAGGGAGATGCCTTTGGAACCGACCCGCACCGACACCGCGCCCGCGACGACGCACGACGCGCCGCCCGCCGATGCGCCACGCACGCTCGACGGCCTCGCAGTCGATCTGCGCTTCGAGCTGCCGCCCACGTCGATGCCGCTCGGCGAGCTGAGCGCGCTGCAGCCGGGTGCCGTGATCGAGCTGCAGCAAGGGATCAACCAGAGCGTGATCCATCTCGTCGCGAACGGGATGCTGATCGGCACCGGCCACCTGATCGCGGTCGGCCAGAAGCTCGGCGTGCGTGTCGTCACGCTGACGCAACCCGCGCCGCGCGAGCGCTGAGCGATGGGCAACCTGCCGAATCCGGTCGCGCTGATCGCGGTGATCGCCGCGCTCGGCGTCGCGCCGTTCGCGGCGCTGATGGTGACGAGCTACACGAAGCTCGTGGTCGTGCTCGGTCTCCTGCGCTCCGCGCTCGGGATCCAGCAGGTGCCGCCGAACCTCGTGCTGAACGGCATCGCGCTGATCCTGTCGCTGTTCATCATGGCGCCCGTCGGGATGTCGATCCGCGACGCGCTGCAGGCCCGCCATTTCGACGCATCGGGGCAACTGTCGACCGCCGACATCGGCGCGCTCGCCGATGCCGCGCTGCCGCCGATCAAGGATTTCCTCGTGTCGCACACGCGGCAGCGCGACCGCGAGTTCTTCGTGCGCACCGCGACGTCGGTCTGGCCGAAAAACCGCGCGGACGGCATCAAGGACGACGACCTGCTCGTGCTGGTGCCGAGCTTCACGCTCGCCGAACTGACGAAGGCGTTCCAGATCGGCTTCGTGATCTATATCGTGTTCATCGTCGTCGACCTGCTGGTCGCGAACATCCTGCTCGCGCTCGGGATGCAGATGATTTCGCCGACGACGATCTCGGTGCCGTTCAAGCTGCTGCTGTTCGTCGCGCTCGACGGCTGGTCGCTGCTCGTGCACGGGCTCGTGATGTCCTACCGCGTAGCGGGCGCGGGATGAACGCGCACGGCCTGCGCACCACCGCCGCGTGCCTGTGCGCGCTGGCCGGGCTCGCGCTCGCATTCGCCGGCATGCAGCCGCGCAACGCGCAGGCGGCCAGCGGCGCGGGTTTCGCGCAACTCGCACGCGCCTGCGCGCCGAACGTCGATCCCGACACGCTCGCCGCGCTCGTGCGCACCGAGTCGGGCTTCAATCCCTATGCGATCGGCGTGGTCGGCGGGCACCTGGCGCGCCAGCCCGCATCGCTCGACGAGGCCCGCGCGACCGCGCGCGAACTCACGACGCGCGGCTTCAGCTACAGCGTCGGCCTCGCGCAGGTGAACGAACGCAATTTCTCGAAATACGGGCTCGACGAAGCGACGATGTTCGAGCCGTGCCGCAACCTGCAGGCCGGCGGCGCGATCCTGACCGAATGCTTCGCGCGCTCGTCGGGCACCGGCCGCGCCACGCAGGCCGCGTTGCGCGCGGCGCTGTCGTGCTACTACAGCGGCAACTTCACGACGGGCTTCTCGAGCGGCTACGTGAGCCGCGTCGTCGCAAGCGCGCAGCGCAACGCGCGCGAAGGCGGCATCGAACCGATTCCCGTCGTGAGCGACACGCCGCCGCCCGAGCGCCGGCGGCGCATGGAAGCCGCCGCCACCACGCCGCCCGAACGCGCGCGCCGGCTGGCATCGCCTGCGGCATCCGCCGATGCGCCGTCGTGCCATGCACGCCCGGTGATGATGATGTGCCACGGGCTGCCGGCAAACCAGGCGAAGCGGCTGTGCGTGCGGTGTCTCGATCAGTGACGGCGCACGGCCGCCGCGTGGCCGTACTCGTCTCGTAGCGTGCGGCGCGCTCGCGCGCCGGGCGCTTTGCAGCGCTACGAAACAGCGGCGATCCGGCCGCAACCCGTGTCCCTACACTCGTCGGATCGCGTCGCGGCGCGCATCACACGGTTCAGGGGAGACGAGCATGCTGTCGATCGATGGATTGGGAATGGGCGTCAACTGGCAGCGTTTCCTGTCGGATACGCTGAACCCGGTCGTCGCGCCGCCGCCCCCGCCTCCCCCGCCGAAGCAGGGCGATCCGTCCGCCGGCCCCGCGAACCCGACCGTGTCGCCGCCGATTCCCGTGACGGCCACGCCGTCCACCGACCCGTCGAAACCGACCAACGCCGAGATCGCATCCGCGACGTCGCTGGTCCAGAGCATGGCCGCGCAGTACACGGCGCCGCCGCCCGACATCACGGTCGAGAACGAAAAGACGAGCGCGGTGCAGAAGGCGATCCAGGAGGCGCAGACGCAATACGACAACGCATCGCAATCGCTGCAGGACGCGCAGAACGAACTGCGCCTCACGAACCGAGATCCCGAATCGACGGCCGACGACCGCAAGGCCGCGCAGGATAACTATGCGAAGGCCCGCACCGCCGCCGACGGCGCCCAGCGCGACCTGAACGTGACGACCGACGCGGGCTACATGATCCTGTACGGCGAACAGGCGGACGCCGACATGCCGGCCGGGATGAAGATCGACGACGCCGGCAAGGTGACCGACCCGGGTGACGCGCAGCACGCCGCCGACCAGCAGTTCAAGACGCTGCTGGCCGCGTTTCCCGATCATGCGAACGACTCGAACTGGATGCCGCAGGCGAGCGACTGCAAGAATCCGCTGCAGATCCGGCTCTACGACGACTGGCAGACCGCGAGTGCGACGGCCGCCGTCGGCGCGTCGAAGTACTACGCCGACGTCGCGAACTCGAACCTCGCGTACACGCAGTTCCAGTCGTATCTCGCCGATCCGGCCTACAAGGACGCGCTCGACTCGGGCGTTAGCCGGCTGAACACCGCGCTCCAGTCGCAGGAGCTGCAGGTCACGATGCCCGACGCGCCGGTTTCGCAGGACGCCGCGCAGCAGGCCGTCACGACGGCCGCAACGGCCGCGAACTGCGCGAATGCCGCGGTCGCCGCCGCGAACGACAGCCTGACGCTCACGAACGCGCAGCAGCAATACGATTCGGCCAGCGGCAAGGTGGGGCCGACGGTGATCGTCCCGAACGCGGTGTCGGACGCGAAGACCGCGCTCGCCCGCGCGCAGACGGCCGCGAACACGAGCGGCAGCTATCTGCAGATGGTGTCCGCGCAGCAACAGGTCGACACGCTGCAGATCGATTACAAGAAAAAGACGCAGGCATCCGACGACTGGCACAAGGCCAACCCGAATTCGACGCTGAAGGATCCGCAGGTCGACCTCGATGTCGGCGACGCGTACGCGAAACTGTCGCAGGCGCAACAGCAGGCAAGCATCGCGCAGGACGGCTTCGTCGCCACCTACGGCGCGACGCTCGCGCAGCAGTACGACGACCAGGCGTCGCAGATCCAGGCGCAGGTGAACGCGCGCTCGGCGCTCGTGAAGCCGCCGGCCCAGCCGCCGTTCGTTGCGCCGTCGCAGTCGACCGCGAATGGCGTGCCGACCCTGAACGTGCCATCGCTGTCGACCTCGGCGAGCGCCGCGCCTACCGGCGCGCCGGCGCTGCCGACACTGCCGACGTCATCGCCGTCGCCGTTTCCGGTGCCGCCGTCGTCGACCGCGAATGGCGGATTGCAGCCTTCGTCCGCCGATCCGTTCGCACTGCCGCAAACACCGGCCGCGCCGGCCACCCCGACCGGCCCGACGATGCTCGACGCAAAGCGCCTGCAGGTCGTCGCGGGCGCGATCCGCGCGGCCGACAGCCGGCTGTCGGATGCGGTCAACGAGCGGGCGACCAATGCGGCGCTCTCGCAGGCGCGCATCCAGCAGACCGGGGCGAAAAGCACGCTCGCGTCGGTGCAGAAACAGTACGACGACTGGGCGGCCGCGAATCCGCCGCCCGTGCGTTTCCCCTATGTCGCGGGCGACGACATGATCCCGGCGCCGTCGATGCCGCGCCCGAACCTGTACCAGGACCAGCTCGACAAGGCGAAGGCGGCCGTCACGCAGGCGGACAACGCAGTGCAGCGCCTGCAGTTGCTGAGCGAGACGTCGCACCAGCAGGTGCTGATGGACCAGTTCGACGCGGGGCTCGACGAGCGGCTGCGCAACGCGGCGCCCGATTCGGACGCCGGCAACGACTACAAGAAGGCGCTGCACGACTTCTACGAGGCGCATCGCGGCGAGCTGTCGAACTCGCTGCTCGACGCGGCGAGCGCGAGCACGCAGAACGGCAACACGATTGCATTCGGCAAGCTGACCGACAACGAGCAGCGCAACCTGATTGGCATCGCACTCGGGATGCAACCCGACGTGCCGAACACGGCAGCGGCGAGCGACGGTTCGGATCCCGTATCGCCGACGAGCGACGATGCCGCGCGCTTCACCGACAAGGACAAGCTGTCGACGATCAACACCGTGCGCGACAAGCTGCTGTCGATCGGCGGCGGCACGAACGCGCAGGTCAACGTGCTGCCGATGGTGTATGCGGCGAAGGACGCCGGCATGACGACCAGCGCGATCTTCAAGGTCACCGGCAAGGACGGCACGCAATACATCGACGAGACGGGCAGCACCTACAACGACATCAACGATTACATCAACAACAACCAGCTGTCGTCGGACGGCACCGTCGACATCGCGACCGGCCACAACGCGGACGGCACGCTGCAGCTCGTATCGAAGGCCGCGCACCACGAAAGCGGCTTCGACACCCTCCTCGGCGACCTGACCAGCACCGGTACGAACATCTTGATGATGGCCGGCGGGATGGTGGCCGAAGGCGTCGGCGGGCTGCTCGACGGCACCGGTATCGGCGCGGTCATCGGCGTCCCGCTGAACGTCCTCGGCGCGGGGTTGATGTACACCGCGATCGGTTCGTCGATGACGAGCGCGGGGCTCGACATCGCGACGCGCATGGAGCACGGCCGCAGCATCAACCCGTTCACCGACGCGGGTGCGCGCGGCGACTTCATCAATCTCGTGCCGATGGGCGCGGCGGGCGCCGCGAAGCTCGCCGGCAGCAAGCTGTTTACACGCACGGTGGAGGCGCTCACGCGCACGCCGAAAGTCGCGGCGCTGCTCAACACGGGTGCGAAGGCCACCGCGATCGTGACCGGCGTCGGCGGCGCGGTCGAGGCGTTCGGCGAAGCCGGCGTCGACTATTTCACGGGCAACAGGAAAGCGGCCGGCGAGGAACTCAAGTCCGGGCTCACCAACGTCGCGCTGATGGCCGCGGGCGGCCTGAAGGAACGTGCGGTCACGGCGGAGCGTATCCGCTCGGGCCGGCCGGTGCCGATCCGAACGACCGACGGCGACACCGTCACGGTCGACAGCAAGATGCTCGGCCAGATCCTGAACAAGGGCGACACGTCGTCGCTCGCGTACGGCCGCACCCGCGCGACGCTCGACGGCGAAGCCGTGAAGGTCTCGCCGGAAGGCATGCTGATGGTCGGCGACAAGATCCTTACCTACGACAACAAGCCGATCCGCGTACTCGACAAGGCATCGAGCAAGCAGATGCCGCCCGGCGAGTCGGTGGTGCTCGGCGAAGACGGCACGTTGTCCGTCGTGTCGGCCTCGCCGAAGGGATGGACCAATGGCACGCGCATCGACGACGTCAAAGGTACCGGCGAGCGCCTGTCGTTCGGCCCGAGCGGCGAGATGAGCACGACGTCGAACATCGTCGCGCAGACGCGGCTCGACCTCCTGGATCACGCGATGGCGCAAACGCGCGAAGCGATCCGGCAGGCGAACGCCAACGACACGCAGGCGTCGCGCAGCCTCGCGCAAACGACTGCCGAAGGCGAAACGGCGAGCACCGCTACCAATGCCCGCAGCACGCAGCGCACGAGCCAGGAGCGCTCTCGCGCCGATCAGCAGCACGACGAAGCCGAAGTGGACCGCACGGCTTCCGCGCGCAGCGACCGGCACAGCGCGGATACGCAGGCACAACGCGCGCGGCCCGTCGACATCGAGGAGCCGGCCGGCCCCGGCACGCGCCCGAAAACCGACGGCACGCCGCCACGCGTCAATACGAGGGTCATCGACCTGACGGATGAAGCGCCCGCCACGCGGCCGGCCACCTCCGACCCGGCCGGCATCGCGGTGCCGCGCGGGCCCAGTGCCGAGCCGATGGAGGTCGGTGACCGCACGGTCTATGTCGTGCGCAACGGCGCAGCGCCGGATGCGCCCGGCGCGCGGCCGGCCGCACTGAGCCCGCAGGACCTCGAGGAACCCGTGATCGTCGTGGCCGGCGAGCACGACGCGGCGCTTGCGCCCGAGCTCGCGAATCGCTGGCAGAAGCCCGTCTACGCGGCGGCCCCCGACGCGTTCGGCGCCGACGGCCAGTTGCACGCGGACGCCCGCGTGCTGCGCTTCGATCCCGCGCCGGAAGCCGCGGCGGCCGAAGCCGGCTTGCCAGGTGCCGCAGCCGACGAAGCGCCGCCGACGGCCCCTCGCCCGGCTGCCGCCGACGACACGGTGATCGTGCTCGCCGGCAAGCGCGGCCCGAACGAACCGGCGATGCCGCGCCCCGTCGCGACGGCCAAACCCGTCAGCGCGCTCGACGGCGTATTCAGCGCGCCGAATCGCGTGCTGGTGCTCGTCAAGCCGGAGCGCCCCGCCGCCGCCGAACGCGCGGCGGAACGCGACACGGGCACCGACAAGTCCGCCGGCAACGCGGCCGGCGAAACCGCCGACGGCACGACCACCCGCAAGAATGCAGCCGGCGAGCGGCCGGCCGCCGCGAACGACGACACAGGGCTCGCGGCCGCGCATCCGGAAACGACGGAAACCCCACCGCCCGACCATGCGGCGTCGAACCCCGGCTGGCTCACGCGGATGCAGATGCGCTTCGGCGGCGCGGCGCTGCCCGAAGCCGCGCAGGCGCTCGCCATGCAGTCGGGTACGCTCGCGACGCAATTGCGCATGCTGCAGGACGCCGGCTGGCGCGTGACGCTCGGCAAGCGCGGCGGCGGCAGCCGCATCGATCCGCGCAAGCGCCGCGTGACGATCGACGGCGGCCTCCAGCATCCGGGCAGCATCGCGTACACGCTCGCGCACGAAGCACGGCATGCGGTCGAGGCGATGGCCGGCGTGCTGAATCTGGACTACGGCAACCGCAGCCGCTTCACGCGCAAGGCGCTCGAAGCCGAGGCGCGCGCGCAGATCAACGCGTTCGAGGCACGCTACGAGATCCAGCTCGCGGGCGGCGGCGATATCGCCTCGCACGTGCGGCTGCCCGATGCGATCGAGCACGAAGGCAATGCATGGCGCGCGCCGTCGCACGACTATGCGGGCACGGTCGGCCGGCTCGTCGACGCCTTCGCCGACGCGCCCGTATCGGGCCGCGACGGCGAGACTTACCGCGACTTCTATCACGATGTGTGGGCGCGCCAGAAGCGTGCCGGCGGCATTCCGCGCCGGATGCCGGCGCCGCAGACGCACGAGGCCGGCGACACGCCGCGCGGCGTGCGCAGCTTCGACGAACGCGTCGCATGGAGCCGCGCGCATGCCGAATACGCGTCGCCGTTCGGCGCGGGCGAGCGTCCCGATGCGGCCGAACTTGCCGCCGGCCGCGTGCGGCACTTCACGGTCGACCCGGACCGCCGCTTGATCGTCCTGCACGCCGACACGCGCGCGGACGGCACGCTGCTGGCCGACGGGCAGCCGGTCGGCGCGCACGAATACATGCTCGACATGGCGCCGTCGTTCGTGATGCGCCACGGTTATTCGATCGTGCTGTCGGCCCGGCACGGCGGCGAGGAACACGCCGCGCGGCTCGCGAACCTGTGGCAGCGCCCCGTGTACGCCGCGCCGCCGCATGCGGTCGGTGCGCATGGCGCGCTGCTCGACACCGGCCTCTTCCGCCGTCTCGACCCGGCGCCGGCCGCGCCGCACGATCTGGGGCCGTTGAAGGGCGATCCGCTCGGCGTCTATGCGAACGGCGACCGCACCGCGCGCGTCGACATCCCGCGCGAACTGGGCGAACTGCTCGGCTCCGGCGGCGAAAAGACCGTGTTCGCACTCGGCAACGACGCCGCGCTCGGCGTGTACGACCGCAATGCACACCGCCCTGCGTCAGGCCACGTACGCGCAGCCGTCGACGAACGGATCGCGCTCGACGACCTGCGTTCGTACGGACTGGAAACGGTCACGATGAACGGGCCGTTCTCGGTATTCGGCCGCGTCGGCGTGCTGTACCGCCCGCTCGGCGTGCTCCATACGCACACGATGCTCGACACCGGCACGCTGCCCCGCGTCGTCACACGCGCGGCGCTCGAACATCTGCGGCGGATTCGCGAAGTCGTCGAACGCGAAGGCCTCGCCTTCGACCTGCAGGGCATCTTCACGCGCAACGGCGATTTCCTGCTGAACGACCCTGGCGAGATCTCGCGCAACCCGGGTTCGCCGCGATCGAACGCACACCTGGAGACGCTCGCCGAGCTCACCAGGATCGAACGCGCGCTCGCGAAAGGGCTCGAACACGGCGACATCGAACTCGCGCATCCGGCGATCGCCGAAACGCTGCCGCCCGACGCGTTCGTGCAGAAGCCGTCCGTCATCACGCGCATCCGCATGCGGTTCGGCGGTGCGCCGCTGTCGAAGGAAGCGCTGGCGCTCGTCGATCGATCGACGCTGCTGAGCGGCCAGATCGCGCTCGCGCGCGAAGCCGGCTGGAAAGTCGTGGTCGGCCGCCCCGGGCGCGGCAGCCGTGTCGATACCGCGAAGCAGCGCATCGTGCTAGACGGCCGGCTGCGCGGCACCGGCACGCTCGTGTATGCGCTCGCGCACGAAGCCCGGCACGCGGTCGAGACGATCACCGGTCAACTGGCGCTCGACCGCACGTCGCCCGATGCGCTGACCGACAGCGCGCTGATGGCCGAAGCGCGTGCGCAGGCGAACGCGTTCGCGGTGCGCCGCGAGCTCATCGACGGCGCGGGCATCGACATCGCAAAGGACGCGCACCTGCCCGAAGGGATCGCGCGCGAAGCCGACCACGTGATGCCCGGCGACGAAGCGGGCCTGCGCCGGCTCGCGGCCGCGTTCGGCGACGCCGCGCCATCGGTGCCGGGCCACGCGACCTATCGCGACTACTACGCAAGCCAGGCTGCCGGCATGCGAGCGAACGGCGTGCCACGCGAAATGCCGGCGCCGGCGCCTGTGCCCGCGCCACAACCGGCGTCGAACGCACCGGTGCCCGTGCGTGCCACGCGGCCGGCCGTCAAGCGCGCGCAGCGCGCGCTCGACCAGCTCGCGTCGCACGGCAAGCGCGACCTGGTCCGCATCGATGGCAACCAGCTCGACAGCGTCGCCGAGATGAAGGCGGCGTTCGGCAACGACGCCCATGTGCTGATCGCGCCGCGCATCGCACGACCGGCCGACCAGCTCGATGCACGGCATCCGCAGCCCGAATTCATCGGAAGCATGCGGACGGACGCCAATGGTGAGTTCGTCGACAAGGAACCGGCATCGGCCGATATCGATCCGGCACGGTGGCACGCGGCCTTTCTCGCACTCGAGGATGCGGGCGCCGCCGACCGCGAGAACTACGACTACTACGTATCGCCCGTCCCGCTCGCCGAAATGCGCGCGTATGGCGGCGCCGCACGCGTCAAGGCGTACTTCGGTGAGCCGCGTCAATGGGACGCCGAGCCGTCCGCCGCGGGCGCCGACGCGAACGTCGTCGCCACCGTGAAGGCGCTCGACGACGCGCCGCGCTTCCGGCAGCCGAAGCAGGCGGAAAAATACGCGCGCAAGCATCCCGGCACGCAGACGACGCTCTATGCGGTCGATCGCAAGACCGGCAAGGTGCTCGGTCATGCGACGCTCGATGCCGAGCAGAAATGGACCTACGTCGAAACCACGTCGCTCGGCGATGCGACGATCGCTCCGCGCGAACTCGCCGACGCGTTCCGGCGCCGCTCGCGCCTGCTGCCCGACGGGCGCCGCGGCGTGCGGTTCGTGGTGGCCGACGTGTCGCACGATGTCGTCGAAAGCTACGGCGGATTCGCGCCGGCCAAAATGCGCCGCGCGCTCGACGACCGGAAGACGCCGCTGTCGAAGCCGGACGTCTACGTCCAGCGTGTGCTCGGGCAGGTCCGCCCCACCCTGCGGCAAAAAAACCGGGAAGCGGCCGACGCACGCACGCCGAACCTGCTGCCGACGACGGCGGACACCGCGCTCGACTTCAACGCGCAGCACGCGCCGGAGTTGATGAGCGCGCTCGAATTGGGCGAGATACCCGACGGTCACTACGTGTACGTGTACGACCACGAAGGCTCCGTCACCGACACACTGCGAGGCACGCTCACCGGCCTCGTCGCGGTGGAGAACGGCACGGTCCGCTGGTACGACAGCGTCGACCAGTTCCGCGAAAAGGGCAACGAGGGCCTGCCGCTGGAGCGGGCGACGATCGGCCGCGGGCCGTATGGCGGGAATCAGCACTTCCTGCTGTCCACGCTTGCACCCGATGCATTCGAGCCGCGCGCCACCGCGATCAAGGAGGCCGCCCAGCAGGCCGAGGAAGCGGCCCGGCAAGCCGCACAGCCGGCGGCGGCCACCGCCACGCCACCGGCCGCCGGCAAAGGCGGCAAAGGTGCAAAGGCAGGCAAAGGCGGTAAACCCGGCAAAGCCGGCAGAAAAGGCCGGAAACCGGCACGCGGCAAGCGGCTAACGAAGCAACCCGCCGTTCACGTGCCCAACCCGCCCGTCGTACCGGCCGTGAAGCCGATCGCGCTCGAGCCGTACCAGCCGGCGTTCGTGTCGAGCACGATCGTCGAATCGGTCACACGCTACGGCAAGGCGAAGGTCGCCGATTTCGCGTCGACGCTCGAGCGCCTCAAGGAATGGGGCAAGCGCGACCAGGGTCAGCACGACGGCAACGGCCTGACGCTGACCGACAAGCCGAAGGCCATCATGGCCGATGCCACGCTGTGGAAGAAGATCTTCACGGGCTTCGACATGTGGCGCGAGGCATCGAACCTCCACCCGCACGGCTTCCTTGCCGATCCCGGCGGCGGCCGCAACCGGCTGGTGCGCCTCTCGCAGCAACTCGCCACGGACCACGGCGCCGCGCGCACCACCGACAAGAAGTTGATCGAGGCGTACCTCGCGCTGCCGGCGGAGATTCGCGACCGGCTCGTCCCGATGTCACGCTCGTTCTCGCTACGCGACGATCCCGATCAGATGGGGCAGTATGTCAATCAGTATGGCGGTGCGCTCGCGGCCGTCGTGCTCCAGGTCGATCCGTATTCGCTTGCCGCCGCGAGCGGCGGCAAGCAGGACCCGGGGTTGATCCAGCGGGCCAGGCAGTTCGGCGACCCGACCGGTGCCCGCTACGACGACGAAAAGGCGACGATCACGCGCACGGACGCCAACGGCAAGCAGCAAACGCTCGAACTCGACGACCTCGCCCATCTGCACAAGTGGCTCACGGCCGCATCGAAATACGGCTTCCTGCTGCGGCTCGAAGCCGCGCCGTCGCGGCCGCTCGTATCGCTGGAAGACGGTCATGCGATGGCCGGCACGAACAACGGTTACGCCGAGATCCGGCGTATCGCCGAATCGCTCGAAACGTGGGCGGAGAAGAACGAAGGCCAGAAGACGCCGCTCGTGATGCTGACCTTCCACGGGGCGGACGCCGTGCTCGAGCCGGTACCGGGCGAAGGACACGTGCAGTTGCTGGACGAGATCCTGAGCCGAAAACAGCTCGACTGGCTCCATGTCGGCCTGTCATGGGGCACGCACGGCGACGACTTCATCGCGAATGCAGACCTGACGCGCGCATTGGCGGCAAAGATCGTCGATTACCAGCAGAACGCCTCCGACAAGTTCGCGAGACTGCACGGCGCCGATGCGCTGACCCGCGTCTACGAGCCGGTCAGCGCCGACGACTTCGCGAACCAGCAGCGCATCCTGTTCACGGAAATCGAGCGCATCGCGAAATCGAAAAACATGACGGACGACCAGATCGCGACATTGCGCGACGCACTGTACGAGCACAACACGTCGGCGCTGCTGAACCAGGCGCGCCGCGCGACGAATGACGTCGCGAAATCCGTATGGCGGCGCAAAGGCAAGTCGAACCTCCGCGGCCTGGAAGCCCAGGCGCACAAAGTCGGCCTCGACTGGCTCAAACGCAATGGCGACAGCACTACCGAGCGGCCGGCGATGAAATCGATCGTGGCCACCGACAGCAGCCAGCACTGGAAGGACGTCACCCGCCGGAAAGCACTGCAGAACGACGGATCGCATCCGATCGGCGCCAATCGCAAGGCCATCGCGCAGCCCGACATGCCCACCAAGGCAACAATGGACGACGCGACCGCCCAGCTCAAGGCACTGCGCGTGCACCGGCCGTCGACGGGGCCGTCCGACCTGACGAAGATGACTCTCGCGAGCGCGATCGTCATCGGCGCGTCGAGCGTCATCGGCCTGAACACCCGGTTCCACTGGATGAATTCGACCATGCTGGGCAACATGTCGTCGTCGTTCCTGCTCGCGTCGCGTCTCGGGCGCGTGTTCCAGGTGATGCACCAGGGCGCCATCCGCAGCCTGCAGTCGGGCAACCCGAAGGCCGCGGTGGCAGCCATCACGCACCTCGAGACGACGCTCGCCAAGCAGTTCGGTTCCGGAACGCATGAATACGGCGAGCACCGGCCGCCCCAGCTCGACGCCGCGGTACGCAACGCGCAAGCGTTGGCCCGGCAATACGTCGAGCAATACCAGCACGGGACCATGAGTTTCGAGGACGCGAAGGCGAACATCACGTCGCTCGCCGACGACGTGCTCACGCAAATGCAGGGGTTCGTCGGCGGCACGTCGCTGCAGCAACTTCATGCGGGCAATCCGCGCAGCCTGCTGGGCATCGCGGGGCGGGCCGGCACGGCCGTCGCATCGGTCGCGACGGTCACGAGCGGCATCGGCACGGTCCTCGGCGCGCACGACTTGTTCAAGATGGCGGTGGGCACGACCGGCATCGCGAGCGGCGTGCTCGGCGCCGCGTATGCGGGCGCGTCGTTCCTGATCGTGTCGCGGCGCGTGAACGCGGACAAGCGCAGCCGCGTCGTGCGCGTGCTCGATTCGGCGGGCGACTTCGCGTCGGTCGCGCTCGGCGGCCTCTCCACCGCGTCCCAATGGCGGCAAGGCGAATACGATCTCGCGGTCGCGACCGCCACGTCGACCGCGCTGCTGCTCGCCGGCCGCCTCAACACGCACTTCCCGAACGCAACGCCGTTCGTCAAGAAGATCCCGACCGCCGTGGTGATGATTCCGGTTGCCGCATTCGGCTACAAGTTCATCATCGGCGTCGCCCCGCTGGTCGGAGGATTGTTCAACTGGATATTCGGCGGATCAGCGTCGCAGTCGAATCTCGTGCCGGGTGCGTTACCGGGCGCGTCGCCGAGCGCATCGCCCAGTGCGTCGCCAAGCACATCGCCGTCCGCCACGGCGTCGCCGCCGGCGAGCACGACGACGCAGCCGCAACCATCGCAGGGCACGCCGTCGAGTTCGCCATCGAATGCACCGCAGCCCTACATCGTCGTCGCCGGCGATTCGCTGTGGGTCATCGCCGACCAGCATCGCCAGTCGCTGCTCGACGCCGCGCACGTGTCACGCGCCGACCAGCAGGCGATGACGCGCGGCGAGCAGGATGCGCGCGCGCTGAACGAGATCCTGCAGCTCAATCCGGCGGTCGCCGGCAATCCGGGCGGCCTCGCGATCGGCACGCCGCTGAACGTCGGCTGACGACGTTCAGCCCCGCGGCCGGAAGCCTACCCCGGCCGCGCGGCGCGCCGCGTCAACCCGCGCGCTGCGCCTCCAGCCACGACTGGAACATCAGCACCGTCCACAACTGGTGCTGCCAGTTCATCCGGCCAGTCTGGTGCTGCCGCCACAGACGCTCGACCGCGGCCGCGTCGAAGAAGCCTTCTTCACGCAACCGCGACGGCCGCAGCAACGCCTCGGCCCAGTCGCGCAGCGCGCCGCGCAGCCAGTGATCGACGGGCGCGCAGAAGCCCTGCTTCGGCCGGTCGATCAGCGCGGACGGCACGTAGCGGTCGAGCAGCCGGCGCAGCAGCGCCTTCGACTGCCCTTCCGGCAAGCGCACCGACGCCGGCACGCGCCACGCGAATTCGACGACGTGATGGTCGAGGAACGGCATGCGCGTCTCGAGGCTCACGGCCATCGCCGCGCGATCGACCTTCGCGAGAATGTCGGTCGGCAGATACGTGAGCGTGTCGATCGCCATCGCCTGCTCGGCGAAGCTCAGGTGCGCGGGCCACGCGGATACCGTGTCGAGCGGCGTCGGCGGCTCCTGCCCCGACAGCGCGAGACGCTCGGGATGATGCACCGACGACATCAGCAGCCGGTACAGGCCGATCCGGCTCTCGGCCGTCATCACGTGGCCGAGCTTGTGCAGGCGATCGCCGATGCGGGCCGCCGATTCACGTGCCTCCACGCCGCCCCATGCACCCTGCGCGACGGCCGCGAGCTGGTCCGCATGATCGGGCCGCAGCGCATGCAGCGCGGCGGCGATCCGCGCACGCACGGCCGCCGGCACGCGATGCAGCTTGCGCCACAGGCGCGGTGTCAGGAAGTAGCGCGTATAACCGCCGAACAGCTCGTCGCCGCCGTCGCCGGACAGGCTCACCTTCACGTGCCGGCGCGTCATTTCCGACACGAGAAAGGTCGGGATCTGCGACGCATCGGAGAACGGCTCGTCGTAGATCGACGGCAGCTTCGGCACGACGTCGAGTGCATGGTCGGCGGTCACGTAAAGCTCGGTGTGCCGCGTGCCGAGATGGCGCGCGACGGCCTTCGCATAACCGGCCTCGTCATAGCCGGCTTCATGGAAGCCGATCGTGAACGTGTCGACCGGCGTCGCCGATTGCGCCTGCATCAGCGCGACGATCGCGGACGAATCGACGCCGCCCGACAGGAACGCGCCGAGCGGCACGTCGGCTTCCATCTGCCGCGCAACGGCCTGGCGCAGGACCGCGTCGAGCTGGCCGACGGCGTCCTCGGCGTTGCCCTCGAACGGCTGCGCGCGGCCGCTCTCGATCGCCTGTTCGAGCGTCCAGTACGCGCGCAGGCGCGGCGTGTCGCGCGCATGCTCGAACTGGATGAACGTGCCGGGCGGCAGCTTGCGAATGCCGCGATAGATCGTGTACGGTGCCGGCACGCTCGACTGGCGCAGGTACAGGCACAGCGCGTCGCGATCGATCGTGCCGTCGAAGCCCGGATAACCGCGCAGCGCCTTCAGCTCGGACGCGAACACGAGCGCGTCGCCGATCCGGCCGTAATAGAGCGGCTTCTCGCCGATCCGGTCGCGCGCGAGCGTCAGCACCCGCGATGCGCGATTCCACAGCGCGAACGCGAACATGCCGGTCGCGCGCCGCAGCGCCGCCTCGACGCCCCACGCGACGATCGCCGCGATCAGCACCTCGCTGTCGGAGTGGCCGCGCCACGCCGGTGCGCGACCCGCGCGCTCCAGCTCCGCGCGCAGTTCGCGATGGTTGTAGATTTCGCCATTGAAGACCATGACATAACGACCGCACGCGGACGCCATCGGCTGCCGGCCGTGGGCCGACAGGTCGACGATCGCAAGCCGCCGGTGGCCGAGCGCGATGCCGGCCTCCGGATCGACCCAGATCCCCTGCCCGTCCGGCCCGCGATGCGCCAGGCTCGCCGTCATGCGCGCGAGCGTACCGCGCGCTGTCTCCTCATCGAAGGCGACGCTATTCAAGAAGCCGTCGATTCCGCACATTTGATTTGTTCGCCCCTGTTGACCTGTTCCGTCACGCATGGCGCAACCTCGCGGCCCGCCGTCCGGCGTGACGATCGAGCCATATTACGAAGAAATAATTCAGCAATAATTCACCGGTGAATTCCGGTGAACGCCGAAAAATAAATCACGTCAAGCGCCGCGCGCAGGATCACGCAAAGGGGCCATATCGAATGGGAACAGAGAAGGCATGCCCACGGGCACGGCGCGGCGCGCGTCAACCCGCGCCGGTCGCCCATTTCAGCAACTGCGCGACCTCGCGGAAATGCTGCTGCTGGATCGTGCCGTTTTCGGGCGTCGATTCGTACAGCGCCTGCGCGAGCCCGACGTTCGCGAGCGTCGGGCGCAGCGCGTCGCGCGCGGCACGCACGATCCGCTCGGCCGCCTCGCCTTCGCCGCGCGCGAGCACCCACGGCAGCGTGCCGATCCCGCCGTAATAGAGCGCGACCGCGACGCGCGGCGAATAGACGACCACCGACGCGAAGCCGATCCGGTCCGGCAGCGACGCGAACTGCGCTTCGCGCGCGAGTTGCCGGCGCTTCGACTCGATATGCGGATCGCCTTCGTCTTCCTTGTGCTCGCGCCGCACTTCGTCGATCGACATCTTCATCTTCTGGTTGAACTCGTGCCGCTGGTGCACGATGTCGATCAGCGCCATCACGATATAGATCAGCGCGGCCCAGCCGAACAGCATCATCAGCAGCTTCACGATCAGCGCGAGGATCGAGATCGGCCGCGTGAAACCCGACTGGACGGAAGGGTCGAGCGACTCGACGATCAGCCAGCCGAGCGTCGCGACGAGCAGCACCGTCTTCAGCAGCATCTTCACGAGGTTGACGAGGTTGCGCATCGACCACAGGTTCTTCATCCCCTCGGCCGGATTGAGCCGCGACAGCTGCGGCACGAGGCGGCTCCACGCCATCACGCCGCCGACCTGCACGAAACCCGCGAGCAGGCCCGCCAGCAGCCCGGCCGCGACGATCTGCGCGGACAGCGTCGCCCAGTCGCGCGCGGCGCCGTCGATCAGCACCGCGATGCGCGCGGACGGGTCGGCCGCGCCGGTCGCATCGAACACGAGCCGGAACAGCGCCTGCAGCCGCGCGAACAGCGAACCGATTCCAACCGCGAGCGCGACGCACACGCCGACGAAAAACGCCGACGAAATCGTTTCCGCGCTCTTCGGCACATCGCCCTTCTCGCGCGCCTCGCGCAGGCGCTTCTCGGTCGGCTTCTGGTCCTTTTCGGCCATGTCGGCTCCGTCGTGCGCTCAGCCGCCGCCGTGCGCGGCGAACAGCGCGTGCAAGAGCGCCATCAGCCCGCTGTCGGGGCTCAGCAGCGAATGCAGCGACGCGTACACCACCGGCAGGAACAGCATCATCATCAGCAGCGCGAGCGCGCTCTTCAGCGGCTGCGAGAACACGAAGATGTTGAGCTGCGGCACCGCGCGCCCGACGAGGCCGATGCCGAGCTCGACGAGCACCAGCACGATCGTCACCGGCGCGGCGAGCTTCACCATCCATTCGAAGATCGTGTCGGTCTGCCGCACGATGAAGGTCTGCAGCATCGACGAGAAATCGGGGCCAAGCGAGCCGATCGGCCACCACGCGTACGACTGCGCGAACAGCTGCACGAGCACCTGCAGCCCGCCCGCCGTGACGAACAGCGCGATCGCGACGAAATTGAGGAAGCCCGACGTCGGGCCGCCTTCGTGCCCGCCCATCGGATCGAAGAACGCGGCGCTGCCGCTGCCGGTCTGGAAGTCGATCAGGTAACCAACGCCCTGGATCGCGAACAGCACCGCGCTGAACGCGCCCGCGAGCAGCATGCCGACCACCGCTTCCTTCGCGACGAGCAGGCACCACATCAGGAACGGCAGCGCGGCCACCTGCGCGGCGTCGATCGCCGGCGCGACGAATGCGGCGATCACGACGGCGATCCCGTTGCGCACGAGGCCCGTGATGATCTGCTCGTTGAACACCGGCACGACGAACATGATCGGCAACAGGCGCGGCATCACGTAGAGCAGCGGCCGCAGCATGCCTGCGACATCGTTGAAACCCGCAGCCTGGTCTAGCATCGACGCTCCGCTGCGGCGGGTGGTTCGACATTGTCGGCGGCATCAGTTGGGTCGGCTGCGTCGGCTGCGTCGGTCATGCCGGCCGTGCCGGTTTCCGCATCGGCCGGCGGCGCGGCCATCGCCGCGTCGAACGCGGCGGCCGCTTCCGGTAGCGCAGCGTGGCCGGACGCGTCGCTCGCCCCGGCCGCCCATGCGCCGGGCGTCGCGAAGCGCCGCACCGCGTACCCGTCCGCCACTTCGTCGGCATCGCGCTCGACCCGCGCGGCGCGCGCGTGCTGCGCCTTCTCGCCGGCCTTGTCGAGCTTGTCCTCGGCGGCCTTCGCCTTGCGCGCGGCGCGCTGCAGGTCGGCGAGTGTCGCCTCGTGGCCGCGATGCACGTGCGCAGCCTCGCTCACCGACGCGTTCGCGGTGCCGATATGCCGGTCGAACGTACGCGTGTCGGCGGCCGCGTTCTGCAGCGCACGCGCCTCGCGCAGGTCATCGACGAGCCGCGTCTGGATCGCGGCCTTCGCGGCGACCTGCGAGGCGAGCTGCGCGTGCGCGGCCTCGAGCGCGCGGCGGCTTTGCGCGGCGATGCCCTGCTGGCGCGCGGCCGCGACGCGCGCGATCTGGCTGCGCATCTCGCGCACGCGCTTCAGGCGCGCGAGCGTCGCGAGCACGAGGCGGTCGTCGGCTTCAGACATGATCGTTCGCCAGCTTCGTCAGTTTCGCGAGCAGCGCGTCGAAGCGCACGTCCTCGTCCGACGCCTGCGTGCAGAACGCGCCGATCGCGTCGCGCGCGCGCAGCGCGAGATCGCCGAGCCGGTCGCTGCCTTCGCGATACTCGCCGATCTGCACGAGCAGCTCGATCTCCTGGTACTTCGCGATCAGCTCGCGCACGCGTGCGGCCGCATGCTGGTGCGCGCGGCTCGCGACGAGCGGCATCACGCGCGACAGGCTCGCGAGCACGTCGATCGACGGATAGCGGTTCGCGAGCGCGATCTTGCGCGACAGCACGATATGGCCGTCGAGGATCGAGCGCACTTCCTCGGCGATCGGGTCCGATTCCTCGTCGCCTTCGACGAGCACCGTGTAGAGCGCGGTGATCGACCCGTTCGCGCCCTGCCCCGCGCGTTCGAGCAGGCGCGGCAGCACCGCGAACGTCGACGGCGGGAAACTGCGGCGCGTCGGCGGCTCGCCGCTCGCGAGGCCGACCTCGCGCTGCGCACGCGCGAAACGCGTCAGCGAATCGACGAGCAGCAGCACGCGCTTGCCCGCATCGCGGAAGTGCTCGGCAATCGCGGTCGCGACGAGCGCGGATTTCACACGCTCCATCGCGGGACGATCGGACGTCGACACGACGACGATCGAACGCGCGCGCACCTCGGGCGACAGGCTGTGCTCGATGAATTCGCGCACCTCGCGGCCGCGTTCGCCAACGAGCGCGATCACGTTCACGTCGGCCTGCGCGCCGCGCGCGATCATCCCGAGCAGCGTGCTCTTGCCCACGCCGGACGGCGCGAAGATGCCGACGCGCTGGCCGATGCCGAGCGTCATCAGCCCGTCGATCACGCGCACGCCGGTCGGAAACGGCGTGTCGATCATCTTGCGCGCGAGCGGGTTCGGCGGGTCCTGCTGCGTCGACACCCACGCGGCGCCCGTCACCGGCCCGCGATCGTCGAGCGGCCGGCCGAGCCCGTCGAGCACGCGTCCGAACAGCCCTTCGCCCACCGGGAATACATGCTCGCGCCCGGACGGCACGACGGTCGTCTCGGGCGACAGCCCGGCCACATCGCCCAGCGGCGTGAGCAGCGTCGTCTGCCGCGAAAACCCGACCACCTCGGCAAGCAGCGTCGGCTGGTTCGGCGTGCGCAGTTCGCAGATCTCGCCGAGCCGCGCGCGGATGCCCGTCGCGTTCAGGATCTGCCCGACCGCGTGATTGACGCGCCCCTGCACCGACACCGGCGAGAAGAACGCGAGCCCCGCGTCGAGTTCGCCGACGAGGCGGCCGCGATCAAACGGCGCGCCGTCGTCGTCGCTGCCGAACGGCTGCGGATCGTCGAGCGGCGCGTTCATCGCGCGGCGCCCTTCAGCGCATCGCGGCGGATCGCCTGACGCAGCGCGTCGATCTGCAGGTCGAGGCTCGCATCGATGCGCCCGGACGGCGTCTCGACCGTGCACGCATGGCGTTCGAGCTGCGCGTCTTCGACGATACGGATCTTCTGCCGGTTCGACTGCCCCGCGAACGCGCCGTCGAGTGCATCGCGCATCTCGTCCTTCCGGCCCGGCGCGATCCGCACGATCAGGAACGCCTCGTCGCGCACGAGCGGCGCGATCCGCGCCAGCGCGGCCTCGTACAGCGTCTGCGTGCTCATCTCGCCGACGATCGCGCGCACGGCCTTCACGACGATGTCGGCCATCGCATCCTTCATCGTCTCCATCGTGCGCGTGGCGGCGAGCGCCTGCGTGTACGCCTGCGCGGCCTGCTCGCGCTGCGCGCGGCGCATCCCTTCGTCGTAGCCGGCCGCCTGCCGCTTGTCGAATTCGCGCTGCGCGTCGGCGACGATGCGCGCGGCCTCGTCGTGCGCGGTCGCGATCACCGCGGACGCGTCGAGCAGCGCCGCGTATTCGCGCTCCTTGAGCACCTTGCGCTCCGACAGCAGCTGCAGGTTGTCGCTCGTGATCAGAAAAGCCAATCCCATGACGCAAGCCTCTCGGGAATCAGAAACAGGAACAGCAGTTCGCCGAACTGGTCGCGCTGCGCGCGGTTCAGCCAGTAAGGCGCCTCGTCGTCGATCGCGCGATTGAATTTCAGGCGCACGCGCCGCGCGACCGCATCGCCCGCCACGCCGATGAAATCCGCGAGCAGCCGCCCGCCGCGCGCGCGGATCACCCCGGGCAGCGCAGCTGGATCGGCGCGCCACGGCTCGAGCGTTTCGGCGAGCGCGCCGAATTCCGGCGCGCGGTCGAGCGCGAGCTCCAGCGCATCGCCGCCGAGCCTCGCCGCGACTTCCGCGCGGATGCGCCGCGCGGCCAGCGCGTCGCGCAGCCAGTGGCGATGCAGCAGCAGCCCCGCGTACGCGGCCAGTTGCTCGAGCGCCGCGCCCGGCAGCAGCGCGAGCCGCGCGCACGGGTTCGCGACGTCGAAATCGTGCCTGCCGGCCACGTCGTTCAGGTCGAGCAAGTGCCGCGCGAGCAGCTTGCGGCCGGCCGCGCCGAACGCGTCCGGCGAACGGTAGCGCGCGGGCCAGTCGGCCGGCACGCGCGTCACGTGCAGATAACGATCGGGCCGCAGGTTGAAATCGCAGACGAGCGCATGAAACGCCGCGCGCCGCGCGACGGGCGGCGGCGCAAGCGGCTGCAGCCACGGTAGCGGCGCCGCGTCGGGTTGAGCCGAAACGTCACCCGGCGGCAGCGCGTGCGGATCGCTCATGCGCCGTCGCGCGCGCCGTCCGGCGTGCGCAGCCCGCCGCCGGCCTGCTGCGCCGACGCGCCACCGACGCCGTTCGACCCGCGCGGCGCACCGAGCAATCCGGCAAGCCGCGCGCCGAACATCCCGCGCCGGGCAGCCGACAGCACGATCACCGCGCCGGTCAGCAGGATCAGCGCGAACACGAGCCAGCCGAGCGGCGAGCGCAGACGCACGATGTCCGACACCGCGCTGCCGATTCCATCCACGCGCGTCGCGCGCGCGGCGGCCGGCTGCAGGAACAGCGACACGTTGTCGTACTGCAGCCCTTCGATGCTGTGCGCGACGAGATCCTTGACCATCGGCGCCATCGCGCGCAGGTCGACGCCGGGCCGGTAGCGGATATACACGGCCGCCGACGACGGCTTGATCTTGTCCGCGAGCGGATCGTTCTCCGGAATCACGACCTGCACACGCGCGACCACCACGCCGTCGATGTCCTGCAGCGTGCGCGACAGGTCCTGCGATACGCCGTACAGGTAGCGCACGCGCTCCTCGGCCGGCGTCGACACGAGGCCCTGCTTCTGGAACAGCTCGCCGAGGCTCGCATAACTCGGCTTCGGCAGCCCGTTCGCCTGCAGCACGGTGAGCGCCGACTGCATGTCGCCGTCCGCGACGCTCACCAGCCACGCGTTGCGGTCCGACGTGTCGCGTGCGTCGTTGTCCTTCGACGCGCTGATGCCCGCGTCGCCGAGCACCGCGACCATCTGGTTCGCGTCGCGCTCCGACAGGCCCGAGTACAGCTCCTTCTGGCACCCGGCCAACAGCACGAGCAGCCCCGCGAGCAGCGCACGCGCCGCCCGGCTGCGCCACGCATGCGCGCGTGGCGTCGAATCGATCGTCGTCATCGTTTGTCCGCTTCATGGCGCGTGAGGCCTGAATCGGCCCGCACGCGCCCTGTCACTCCTGCGTCTTCAGCACCGTGTGCGTGAAGCCGTTCGCCGCCTGCGCGACCGACAGGCTCAATTGGTATTCCGAAATGGTGGTGGTCGCCGTCCACTGGAAGTCCATCGCCTTCACCATCGTCATCAACGGATCGCTGCGGCTGTCCGCCATCGACGTCAGCATCTCGCCGCGATGCTTGTCGATGTTCGCGTACCGCGTGTCGAGATCGTTGCCGTAAGTGCGCAACCGCTCGACCAGCGACGACTGGTTCGCCTGCGCGGGCGTCATCTGCACGGCCGGCGCCGCATCCGCCGGCGCGCGCGACATCGCGACACCCGACGAAGACGGCGGCGCGGCCGGCGATGCGCCCGGCTGCATCAGCGCGTCGAACTGGCGCACCTGCGCCGGATCGGACGCCGAGCCCGTCTGCTGCGCGGCGCCCGCGAGCGCGGCCACGCCCGGCGGCGCCGCGCCTACGCCTGTCACTGACATGATCTATGCCCTCCTTGGCTGGCAGGCGCCGGACCGGATCGGTCGGGCCCGCCCGGAACAGGCCGGCCGGCACGCGCGCATCCGCCCCGGGTGCCCTTCGCGGGCAGACCCGGCGCACGGCGACGCGCGGCGCGGCCGGCGACCGGCGTCATGCGCGGCCGGCGGAACTCAGGTGTTGCGCAACCTGGGCGTTCGCCGTCCCCTCCTGCGCGGTCACTGCGTTGCTGGTTTCGAACGTCGCAGTCGACTGCTGGACCTGGAAGTTGATCTTGGTCAGTTCGAGCTGCGTCTTGGTCAGGTCGTCCGCCTGCTGCTGGACCTGGTTCGTGTTGGTGGCGCTGGTGCTGCTGGTCGGGCCTGGCATGATTCGCTCCTTTACGTGATGTCCATCCATCTTCCGGCGGCGGCCCCATGCCCCGCCGGCGACGTGAGCCGCCGCACGCGTGCGGCGTCCCGCGTAATGCGCGCACCGCCGGTTACGCGATGCGCATGACCTGTCGCGGCGCTAGTGCGCCGCCTCCTTCGAGGCCCCGGTCGCCGCCGCGTCCTGCGGCAGCGTCGGCCCCGGCACCGGTTGCGCGACCCCGGCCGCCGCGCCGCTCGCGGGCGGCGGCACGGGCGGCGCCGGCGCCTGCTCGGGCGCGTTCGCCGACGGGCCGCCGAGCGGCATCGTGATGCGCTGGCCGTTGCGCTCGAACACGACTGCGTCCGGACCGATCGACGCAACGACCGCGCCCTCCTTCAGCCGCGCGCCTTCGAAATAGCGGCTGCCGTCCGCCGTCTCGATATAGCGCTGGTCGCCGTCGCCCGCGAACACGGTCGTGATCTCCGGGATGCCGGCCATCCCGCCGAGCGTCGTCGCCGTGTGCGGCGCGGCCGGATCGGCATCGGCGTCGCGCACGTGATCGACCACTTCGAGCGCCGGGCGCGCGTCCTTCATGTAGTTGCGGATACGCGGCTCGATCTGCGCCCGCGCCGCCGCACCCGTCAGCTCGATCCGGCCGCGGCCGAGATAGGCGACCGTCAGCGCGGTATCGCTGAAATAGGTCTGCGCGGTCGCGACGAGATCGCTGACCACGTAGATGTTGCCGAGCGCCGCGTTGTCCACGCCCGCGACGATCTGCGCGACGCGTTCCCGCGCGGCCGGGTCGCTCACGTAGCCCGACACGATCACGCCGTCGTCGCGCGGCGCCACGGCCAGCTCCGGATACGCATGCAGCAGTTGCTGCAGCCGGTGCGTGCGCGCGAGCACCGATTCGTGCTGCCACGGCAGGCGCCCCGACCACGTGACGAAGCCGTAGCCGAGCGCGCCGAGCAGCACGCCGATCCACAGCGCGACCAGCGCGATCACGAGCCGCCGGCTGCCGAGGCGGCGCAATCCGCCCGTGAGCCAGCCGAGCCACGCGGCCTCGCGCGCGGCATCCGGCGCGTCGGCTTCGTCGGGCAGCGCGACGCTCGCCTGCGCGTGCCGCGCGATGCCGAGCCGGATCGAACCGACCGTCACGACGTCGTGCGGCGTCATCGAGCGGCGGCCCGCGCCGAGCGGTTCGTCGTTGAACAGCACCGGCGCGCCGGCCTCGCCGCCGTGGTTCTGCACGGTCACCGCGAGCGCGCCGACCTGCAGGCACACCTGTTTCGCGCCGATCTCGCGATCGGGCAGGATCACTTCGCAATCGGCCGCGGTGCCGACCCAGTTCGCGCCGCGCGCGAGCGACATCGTGCGGCCGTACATCGGCCCGCTCAGGAAGCACAGGTTCCACGGCGACGCGAGCGCGGCCGGCCCTGCCGCCGCGCCTCCCGCGCCGCCGGGCAATGCGCCGTCGCCGTGCGGGTCAATGATGGTCGTCGACATGGGGGGTGGCTCCTGCGGTCGTCGTCGCCGGCTGCGCCGCCACATCCTTCGGCGGCGGCAACGCGGGCGGACCGAACTTCGTGCCGGGCAGCGGCTTCGGCGTCAGCGGCACCACGACGTCGTTGTCCGGCGGGCGATACATCGACACGCCTTCCGGATTGGCCGGCCCGTTCACGCCCGGGTTCACGGGCGAGCCGTCCGGCGCGTACATCGACGCGCTCGTCACCACGCGCGGCGTCAGCAGGTAGAACCGCTCCATGTGGTTGCCCGACTTGTCGGTGTACTTGAACAGGTTGCCGATCAGCGGAATGTCGGACAGCCAGGGCACGCCGCTCTTGTTCAGCTTCACCTCGTCGTCGTTGAACCCCGCGATCAGCAGGCTCTTGCCTTCGTCGATCATCGACTTGGTGACGATGTTGCGCTGCTGGATCACCGGGATGTTCGACACGGCCTGGCCCTGCACGACGTTGCCGTCCTGGATGTCGATCGACATCATCACGCTCTGCGGATTGCCGGATACGGCGGCCGCGTTGCGGATCGCCTCGTCGACGATCATCGGCGTCACCTTGATGCTCGTGCCGGTCGTCACGCTGTACAGCGACGAATCCTGGTAACCCTGCACCTGCACGTAGAACTGCGTGAGGTTCTCGAGGATCGCCTCGGTGTTGTCGAGCGCGAGCACCTTCGGTTTCGACCGCAACTGCGCCTGCCCCTTCTGCGCGAGTGCGTTCACGCGCGTGAGCAGGTAGTTGCGCAGCGAGCCGCCGATCGAGGCGGTCAGCGCGATGCCGGTCGGCAGGAAGGTGCCCGTCTGCCCGGTTTCCGACGTGCCGACGCCGAACGTCAGCGGCGGATTGCCTGAACCGTTGTATTGCGTGTTGCCGTTCAGCGGATTCGCGCCGTTGCCGATCTGCACGTCGCCGTGCGTCGTGTGCAGGCGCCAGTCGATCCCGAGACTGTCGAGCGAATCCTCGTTGATGTCGATGATCGTCACGTTGATCTCGACGATGCGCGGCCGCTCGTCGAGCTGGTTGATCAGCGACTGGTAGCGATACATGTTCTCCGGCAGGTCGCGCACGATCACCGCGTTGATCGCCGGATCGGCGACGATCTGCGGCAGCGCGTCGCCGCCGCCGGCGTTCGCGAACGGCGAGAACCCGCCGACCGCGCTGCTGTCGCCGCTATAACCGCCCGCACGCGGGCCGCTGGAGATGTCGGGGAAGTCGAGGCGCGGCACCGCGATCGTCAGCCCCGAGCCGAGCTTCACCTGGCGCGCGGCCTGCCCGAGCGGCGTGCTCGACGGCAGCGCGCTCGTACCGCCGCCCTTGCCGAACAGCCGGCTCAGGATCGTCGCGACGCCCGGCACCGTCACTTCCTTGCCCGAGCGGTTGATCGTGAAATCCGACGCCCAGCCGTACCTCAACCGGAACGCGCGGATGTCCGCGTGCGCGCCGTTCGCCGACGGATCGCCGACCGAGCCGACCGCCTGCCGCACGAGTTCGACGTAGCGGCGCGGGCCGGCCACGTACACGCTGTTCGAACGATCGTTGATCACGAGCGTGTAGCGCTTGTCGGGAATCTGCATCGCCTGCAGCGCGCGGCCGATTTCGCCGGCCGCATTCGGCGGGATCGGGATCATCTGCGTCTGCGACTGGTCGGCCGGATCGACGTAGAGGAACGAGCCGTCGTAGTACCACGTGAGCCCGTAGGTCGAGCAGATCGTTTCGAGCGTCTCCTGCGGCGTGCCCGAGAAGCGGCCGCTGATCACGCCGTCGACCTTCGGGTCGACCACCGCCGTCACGCCCTGCGACGACGCGAGCTCGCGGATGAAGTCGCCGATCTTCTTGCCGTTCGCGACGATCGTGAACGGCTTGTTGCGCCAGCGCAGGTCCGCGGCACGGGCCGTGTGCGCGGGCACCATGCACAGCGACGCCGTGAGCAGCGCGGTCGCGCACATGGCGAGCGCGGCCCGTTGCAGGCTGCGCGGTTGAAACCGGATCGGGGCGACGCTTCGATGCATCAAAGAACTCCAGTGGAAGAAACGAACATGCGTTCCAGCGCCTGCTGCGCGAAGCGCAGCACTTCGCCGCCGAGCCAGCCCGACAGCAGCACGAGTGCGACCATCACGGCGATCAACCGCACCGCGATGCCGATGTTGGCGTCCTGCACCTGCGTGACGGCCTGCAGGATCGCGACGATGAGGCCCGTGACGGTGGCGATCAGCACGATCGGCAGCGACAGCAGCAGCACGAGCATCAGCGCCTGGCGCGTCAGGTCGAGGATCGTCGAGCTCGTCATTGCACCGCTCCCGGCGCGCGCACGCCGGCGCCCGCGCCGACCGAGCCGTCGTCCGGCGGGTTCTTCACCCAGCCGACCGTGTGCAGCTGCACGTCCTCCTCGACTTCCTGGTACGACAGCACCGCGAGTTCGGGCAGCACCGGCTGCAGGATCGTCTTCACGTAGCGGCGCGCGCCGAGCGCGACCATCACCGCGAGCCGCGCGGCGCCGTGCGTATTGCCGTGGCCGCCGGGGGCGGCCGCCTGCGCGGCCTGCACGATCGCGCGCACCTGATCGCCGATGTCCTGCTTGACCGCGCTCGACAGCGCGAGGAAATTGCCCTGCTTGGTGCGCATCACCGCGCTCTCGATCCGCTCCTGCAGGTTCTGCTCGAACAGCACGACCCGCAGCTGGCGCGTCGTGCCCGCATGGCGATCGGTGATCATCCGGCGCAGGTCGACGCGCACGAGCTCGACCAGCGCGATCACGTCGTCGGGTTCGTTCGGCGCCCATGTGATCAGGCTCTCGAAAATCACGCGCAGGTTGCGGATCGGCACCTGTTCGGCCAGCAGCCGGCGCAGCACCTCGGTCACGCGCTGCAGCGGCACGAGGCGCGTCAGCTCGCCCACGAGTTCCGGGTGCTCGCGGCGCACCAGATGCACGAGTGCCTGTGTCTCCTGGATGCCCAGCAGCTCGTCCGCGTGCTGGCGCACGATTTGCTCGACGTGCGCGGCGAGCGCGCTTTCGCTCGACAGCCACTTGCCGTCCGGCGCGGCGCCGTCGGGCTTGATCCACAGCGCGGTCGCGAACGGGCCGAACGCTTCGGCCGGCTGGCGCTCCGCGCGTTCGGGCAGCGGCGCGACGCCGTCCCACAGCAACCAGCCCGGTTTCAGCGCGCCGTGCGCGGCGAGCACATCCTGCAGGTAGATCCGGTACGTGCCGGCCGTTGCGCCTTCGTCGTCGTTCAGCGTGATACGCGGGAACACCGTGCCGATGTCCGCGTCGACGCGCGCTTTCGCGCTCGACAGTGCGGCTTGCAGTTGCGCAAGGTTCAGGCTCGTGCGCAGGTCGTCGGACAGCGACACCGCGATCAGCGACGTGACGCCCGCCGCGTGCGACACCTTCGCGGGCTGGCCGTCGTCGGCCGAGCCGACACGCCCCGCGACATGAATCAGGTTGAAGCTCGGCGCGGTCGTCTTGCGTTTGAGCTGCGAGAACGCGAACGCGCCGAGGCCGAACGCGATCAGCGCGAACGACCATTTCGGAAAGCCGGGCACGACGAGAAAACCGGTCAGCACGAACGCCGCGATCAGCAGCGCGCGCGGATGCGCGCCCAGTTGCTCGCCGAGCTGCTCGCCAAGCTGGCGCTGCCGCGCATCGCGCGTCGCGACGCGCGTCGTCACGATGCCGGCCGCGATCGACACGAGCAGCGACGGGATCTGCGACGCCATCCCGTCGCCGACCGTCAGGATCGCGTAACGCTGCAGCGCCTCGCCGATATCCATTCCGTGCATCAGCGTGCCGACCGCGATCCCCGCGACGATGTTGATGAACGCGATCACGAGCCCCGCAATTGCGTCGCCCTTCACGAACTTCATCGCGCCGTCCATCGCGCCGTGCATCTGCGATTCCTGTTCGAGCTTCTCGCGGCGCTCACGCGCTTCGTCGGCGTTGATGATGCCCGCGCGCAGGTCCGCGTCGATGCTCATCTGCTTGCCCGGCATCGCGTCGAGCGAGAAGCGCGCGCCGACCTCGGCCACCCGCTCCGAACCCTTCGCGATCACGATGAACTGCACGACGGCGATCACGAGGAACACCACGCCGCCCACCACGACGTTGTTGCCGACGACGAGCCGCCCGAACGCGTCGATCACGTGGCCGGCGTTCGCGTGCAGCAGGATCAGCTTGCACGACGCGATGTTCAGCGCGAGCCGGAACAGCGTCGTGAACAGCAGCAGCGCGGGAAACGACGAGAAGCTGACCGCCGACGGCACGTAGGTCGACACCGTCAGCAGCACCACGCTCACGGCAAGATTCAGCGAAATCATCCCGTCGAGCGCGGCCTGCGGCAACGGCAGGATGAACAGCGCGACGACCGCGACGATGAACGTCGCGAGGAACAGGTCGGCGCGCGGCGACGCGCCCCCGAGACGCCGTCCGGACACGCCGCGGCCAGCGGAAAACAACCGCTGCCAGTCGCGGGGGAGCGCCTTCGGTTCTGCCATCGTGCCGTTGTCCTGTCGTTATTACCGGCTGGCACGGGCAATCCTTCCCCATGCTGCGCGGACCGTTGAATGGGACGAGTGTAGCGACGCGGATCGATGGAAAAAGGGATGCGCCTCGTAGCGTGAAAGCGCGTTTCCCGGCGGCGCTCGGATCGGACTACGAAACCCGGCGGCGCTTGCGGGCACGCGCCGCCGGAACCGCTTCCATCCTGCTGCGGTCCGCCGGCGCGCGCGTCAGGTCAGGGCTGCAGGCGCCGCGCGGCGAGGTACGCGAGCTGCGCGCGGTTCTGCACGTTGAAGAGTTTTTCGAGCGAGCGGATGTGGTGGCCGACCTTGTGCAGCGACGTGCGCAGCGCGCTCGCGATCTCCTGGTCGGACAGCCCGTGCACGAGCCGGTCGAGCACCTGCTGCTGCTCGTCGCCGAGCGCGAAGCCGCGCATGCGCGCGATGCGCGCCTCGAGGAACGGCAGCGCGACGCGGTGCACGGCGAGGCTCACCGACAGCGCGCCGCCGATCACGCGATCGTCGATCCAGTCGGTGCCGTGCGTCTCCGACGTCACGTTCACCGCGACGCGCAGGTCGAGACGCGGCGCCGACAGGCTGAAAAGCACGCCGCTGTTCATCGCATGCGCGCGCAGATGGCCGGCAAGCGCCAGCACCTTGCGGTCGCCGTTGCCCTGCGCGGCCGACTCGATTTCGTCGAGCCGCCACGCGACCGGAAAGCCGCTCTGCCGCACCTGCGCGAAACGCGGGTCGCTTTCGTAGAGCATGCCCTCGATAAACGGCTGCATGAACGTCGCCGGCGCGAGATCGCGCAGCAGATGCGCGCACAGGATGCGCCGCCCGATCATTTCGTACGCACCGTAACTGAGCGTACTGAAACCGATTTGCCGCAATCGCGCATGGCATTGCACGAAATCGACCGGCGCGAAGTCGGTTTTACCGGGTGCAATTTGAATGCCGGTAAAAACGTCGCGCTCGATTGCCTGATATTCACTCGAATAAGCGGCTGCGGCCGTTATATCGGCTTGCGAAAACCATTCGACGCGTGGTGCACCGTCAGCATGTGTCATGAGGAGCCCGCCCTTTCCCAATATGTGAACTGCGCCCCGTCACGATCTGGTCTTTTCTTTATGATTTTCTGGCCGTCGTTATATGCGTGCGAATATGAAACTTTCGCCGCAATTAGTATTACGGCATATTACGCGTACACGGGCATTTTTGTACAATGCCCCCGCGTTTCGTCAGGGATGACGATCGGCGCAAATCAAAACGATGCTCGATCGCACCGCCGCGAATGCCGTATACGATACGGCCGCCGCCAGGCGATGCGCGTCGATTCCGAGGGATGGCTCATGTCCGATATTGCATTGCATGAAGAAGCGGTCGCCCCAGTTTTTCCCCGCCCGCCGCGCGGGTTGAACACATGTGCGGACGCGCTGCGGGAGCGTAGCGTGCAGGTCGTCTGGTGCGACGACGTGAAGCGCGGCGATATCGCGCAACCGCACGCGCCGAAGCTCGGCGTCGCCGATACGCTCGCGCTCGCGCAGAGCACGGCCGAGCGCAACCGGATCGTCACGAGCCTGCTGCATCTGACAGGCTTTTCGACGTTCGCGTATTTCGCGCTCGAATTCGCGCGCGAGCGGGTCGAGAGTCTCTACCTGCACGAAGCGTTCACGCCGGCCACCTATCGCGGCGACTACGTGCGCCACAACCATCACGACGTCGATCCGCGCACGCTCGGCGCACGTGTATGCAACATGCCGATCGTGTGGGACCTGCAGCAGCTGCGCCGCGAGCATCGCGAGCGCGACGACGCCCCGCGCGTGACGCCGGCCGCGCTCGAGGGTTTCCTGCAGACGATGCAGGACGACGGGATGTGCAGCGGCATCATGTATTCGATGGCCGTACCCGGCACGCGGCTGCACGCGTTCATGAGCTTCACCGCGCCGCGCCGCACGCGCGAATGGATCACGCCGGCGACGATCGAGCAGGCGCTGTCGATCGGGTTGTCGGTGCACAAGTTCGCGTCGCCGCAACTGATCTCGACGTCGCGCGAGCGTGCGGTCAACGGGCTCACGCCGTTCGAACAGGAACTGCTGCTCGGCATCGCCGAAGGCGCATCCGACAAGGAAATCGGCCGGCGCCTCGACACCAGCGCGCACAACGTCGACTATCACCTGCGCAAGCTGCGCAAACGCTTCGGCGTCGCGAACCGGATCCAGCTCACGTACCTGACGTCGAAGCTCGAACTGATCTGACCGCCACGCGGCGCATGCGAAAAGCGCACGCGTAAACGCACATGCCGGCCTCACGGCCGGCATGTGCGGGTTGCGGCGCGGTGCCGGGTCCGGCGCCGCTTCCTGGACAACGTCCTGCGTTACTTCATCAGCGTCATCTGCACGACCTTCACGATCACGAGACCGACCGCGATCACGAGATAACCGCGCAGCACGGTCATCCACACGCGCGTCGTCAGCGTCATCTTCTGCGGCTCGAGCGTCTCGAGCGGCGGCATGCGCCACGTGTCGCGCTGCGAGCGATCCACGCCCGGTTCGACAACGCGCTTGTAGCGGCGGATCAGTACCGACACGAGATAACCGACGATCGCGAACACGCTGCCGCCCACGAGCACGTCGAGGATCGCTTCGCCGCTGATGTCCGGATACATCACCGACGCGGTCAGGATGATCGACAGCATCACGAGCACCCAGATTACCGCGCCCGTGAACACGTTGAGCTTCGTCGAGTTGATCCACGGGCCGAGCACCTGCCGGTCGTTGCAGAGCAGCAGCAGGAACACGGTCGCGCTCGGCAGCAGCACGCCCGCGAGCGTCTGCACGGCTTCCGTCAGCAGGCCGAGCGGGCTGCCCGGGATCAGCACCAGCGCCGCGGCGGCCGCGACGATGCCGAAGTAGACAAGATAGAAGCCCTTCGCATCCGACACGTTACGGTGCAGCGAGTGACGGATCTTGAACACGTCGCCGATCGCATAGGCGGTCGACAGCGACACGGCCGCGGCACCGATGATGCACGCGTCGAGCAGCGCCACCGCGAACAGCGTCGCGCTCGTGCGGCCCGCATATTTCTCGAGCCCTGCGATCACGCCGCCGGCGTCGGTGAAGTTGCCGAATTCCGGGTGACCCGCGAACAGCTGGGCCGAGAACGCGATCATCGCGACCGCGCCCACCAGCACGAAGGCGATACCGATCCACAGGTCGGCCTTTTCATACTTCATGAAGCGCGGCGTGATGCGCTTGTCGATCACGTAGCTCTGCTGGAAGAACAGCTGCCATGGCGCAACCGTCGTGCCGACGATGCCGATCACGAGCAGCATCACGTCCGACAGCTTGGCGTGCGCGGGCCAGTTCGGCACGAAGAAATCGCGCGTCATCTGCGCGACGGGCGGATGGATCGACACGAGCACCGGCACGAGCAGCAGGCTCATCAGGCACAGCCCGATCGCGAACCGCTCGAAGCGCCTGAAATCCCCGGTACTCACCGCGGCCATCGTCAGCGCGGCGGCCACGCACACGCCGGCCACCTTCGGCAGCCCGAAGAAATCCAGCACGAACGTGATGCCGATGAACTCGGTGACGATGGTCAGCGCATTGAGCAGGAACAGGTCGATCACGCTGAACGCACCCCAGAACTTGCCGAAGCGCTCGAAGATCAGGCGCGCATGGCCGACGCCCGTGACCGCGCCGAGGCGCAGCACCATTTCCTGGTTCACATACAGCACCGGCACGAGCAGCAGCAGCGTCCACAGCAGCGTCGTGCCGTAGTTCTGGCCGGCCTGCGTGTAGGTGCCGAATGCGCCGGCGTCGTTATCGCCGACCATCACGATCAGGCCGGGGCCGATGATCGCGAGCAGCGTGCGCAGGCGCGCCCACCACGTGCCGCGTGCACCGGTGTCGTGACGTGCGATCGTACCGAGCGCACCGCGGATGTCGCCCAGGTGGGCTTCGTCGAGAACGGCGCTGCGTTCGGCGGCGATCGGTGGAGAAACGTTGGATGGCGTGGACATGATTTATTCCGTACGGCTAATGGTTATCTGATGAGCGTGTGACCTTGGAATGCGCGCGGGGCGGCCGCTCGATGGCGGCCGCGCGTGCGCATGCCGAGGCGCGCTCGGCGCTTCTTTCAGTGGAACAACGATTTCAGCTGGTTCAGCAGGCGGGAGAACACCCGCGGACGGGCGTCGAGCGTCAGCATCCCGTCGTAGTGGGGACGCGATTCCGTGACGTGCGGAAGGTTCGACAGCAGAAGGCCGAAGTTCATGGTCTGGCTCCGTGCGACGACGGCAGGCGTGCCGGCCGCGTGGTGGGTGCGGGGCCAGTCCGGGGCCTGAACGACGTGTCAGGCTAGTCGGCCGGATTGTCCCTGCGACCCGGGTTCAAAAGGGTCTGTGCGTGTAACGGGCATAAGGGACAACTGTCACTGTCGTTCATGGCGGCTCCTGTGCGGTGTTCCGGAGAACACGGTTGACCGCCGACCGGTTTGGCGGCCGGCATTCGCGAACCCGGAAAAGGCGTGCGCGAACGCGGCCGCCTGCCAGGCGGCGGAGAAACCGGACGGCGCATGCGAAAACGCATCACGCTAACCGGCGCGAATCAGGGTGCACGTAGGGAGTTACTGCGGAATACTGCTGCGCGCACCGTTTGCCTGGGGGACAAACGGCGGCTTCGATGAGGCGCGGACGTCGGTCGCTCAGGCGGAAATTTCGGTCGAAGATCGACTACTGCAGGCGTCCAAGGCGGCGGCCCCAAGAGTGAAGATGCCGGATTCTATGGATCGCCCGAAAGTGAAGTCAACCCCTCGAAACCCCATTTCTCGAAATAAATTTCCCGTTTCGGGACACTGAAAGATTTGCCCTTGCAACCACGCGCCGAAACCTTTCAGCCCGTCATGAAACGGTCATCCGTCGATGCGCGCGAACAACGACGCGACGTCCGTCGTCGTCCTGAACCTCGCCCGTCGCGCGCCGGAACGGGCCGCCGCGGCGCTCGCACAACGCGCGTCGCTTTTTATGCGTTTTTTACTTGCACCGCAGCAAAAGTCGCGACTACAATCCGCCCCAATTCATCAAGGGAGTCCCTCCGTGGACACATGTTCTAGTTGCAGTTGGATGCCGGTCCAGGCCGGCCAAGCCATCGCGAGATAGCAGCCAGACGCATGTCTTTCGCCGCTAACTCGCATTCATCGGGTTAGCGCGCTTCCCCCCGAGCCGGCCATCGCCGGTTCGTCCGTTGCACGCTCCATTACGTTCCACCCTCCGACCGCAGGCCGCGTCACGCGCCCGCGCTCGAACACGTCGTCCGGCATCCGCCGGACCGGACGGAGGCAGCGTCATGTTTTTTCAATCGTTCGCGGTCAGACTCAAGCGCATCGTGCACGTCGCGTGCGACCGCTCGTTCGTTTCCGGCCTCTCGCCGCTCGCCCACGCATTCAGCAACTGGCGCGGCACGGCGCTCGCCCATGTGCCGGCCGTGCCCCGCCCGCTCGACTGCCTGCTGGTCGCCGCGATGGCGGCCTCGATCGCGCTCGTCGCGCTGCTGTGCTCGGCCGCGTCGCGCCTCGGCTTCGCGCACGTGTGGCGCGTCGGCGGCTGGTTGCCGTAAGCCCCGCACCGCGCGGCGGTGCGTTGTGCCACATACCGCCGCGCCACGCTTTCAGTACGACGTTTTCGTTTCTTCAGCCCAACTAATCAAACCACCGACGGAACCCACATGAAGAACTACCTCGAACCTGTCCCGCGCAAGCCGCGCCTCAATGCGCTCGCCGCGCTGCTGCTGTCGCTCGCCGCCGCGCCCGCGTTCGCGCAATCGTCGCAGCTGGCCGCGGCCGAACCGGCGGCCGGCGCCAGCGATGCCGCCGCTCCCGCACAACAGGCCGCCGATGCTGCCGCGCCCGCCCCTACCGGCTTCTGGGAGCGCTCGAACCTGCTCGGCAACATGGGCGGCCTGCGTGACCTGCTCGGCGATCACGGCGTCACGCTGAGCCTGCAGGAAACCAGCGAGTACCTGTACAACACGTCCGGCGGCACGAATCGCGGCGGCGCGTACCAGGGGCTCACGCAATTCGGTTTCAACGTCGACACGGGCAAGGCGATCGGCCTGCCGGGCGGCACGTTCAACGTGTCCGGGCTGCAGATCCACGGCACCAACCTCACGCAGCGCTACCTGCAGACGCTGCAGACCGCGACCGGCATCGAAGCGAATTCGACCACGCGCCTGTGGGAGCTCTGGTACCAGCAAGCATTCCTCGACGGCAAGGCCGACGTGAAGATCGGCCAGCAGAGCGTCGACCAGGAATTCATGGTGAGCCAGAACGCGGCGACGTTCATGAACGCCACGTTCGGCTGGCCCGTGCTGCCGTCAACCGACCTGCCGGCCGGCGGCCCCGCGTATCCGCTGTCGTCGCTCGGCGTGCGGCTGCGCGTGAAGCCGGCCGACGCATGGACCGCGATGATCGGCGTGTTCGACGGCAACCCGGCCGGCCGCACCGACGGCGACGCGCAGGTACTGAACGCGCACGGCACCAACTTCAACCTGCGCAGCGGCGCGTTCGTGATCGGCGAAGTGCAGTACGCGCTGAACGCGCCGCCGGCCGATCCGAAGGCGCCGCAACCGGCCGGCCTGCCGGGCACCTACAAGCTCGGCTTCTGGTATCAGTCGCAGCACACGAACGATCCGCGCTACGGCACCGACGGCCTGTCGCTCGCGAATCCGGCGAGCAACGGCATTCCGGCGACGCATCGCGGCAACTACAGTTTCTATGCGGTCGCGGACCAGATGGTGTGGCGGCCGTCGGCGGACAGCCCGCGCTCGGTCGGCGTATTCGCACGCGTGATGGGCGCGCCGGGCGATCGCAATACCGTCGATTTCGCCGCCAATGCAGGCGTGACGCTGAAGGCGCCGTTCAAGGGACGCGACAACGACGTCGCGGGTCTCGCGGTCGGCTACACGAAGATCGGCTCGCATGCGCGCGGCCTCGACGGCGACACCGGCGTCTACACGACGCCCGGCTATCCGGTGCGCCGCGCGGAGACGGTGGTCGAGGCAACCTATCAGTACCAGGTCACGCCGTGGTGGCAACTGCAGGCCGACCTGCAGCACTTCTTCCGTCCCGGCGGCGGCATCCCGAACCCGAACGCGGCCGGCGCGCGCATCGGCGACGAAACGGTGGTCGGCGTGCGCACGACGATCACGTTCTGATGCATCCTGCATGCAAACACGGGCCGGACGGCCGCTCGCGCGACAGTCCGGCCCGTGCGTTTGCCTGCAACGCGCGGCACGCGCCGCGCGTCACTCGCCGTACAGCCCCAGCAGTTTCAGCGTGACGCCGTTGGTCCAGCCGAAACCGTCCTGCAGCGGATATTCGCCGCCCCCGCCGCCGCCCGTGCCGGCACCTTCGACCACGTACTTCTCGACGAGCTTGCCTTCGGTTGCATACACATGCTTCACGTCGGACAGGAAACGCGTGCCGATATCCTTCGCGAGCGCCGGTTCGCCATAACGGCGCAGCCCTTCGATCGCGATCCACTGCAGCGGTGCCCAGCCGTTCGGCGCGTCCCATTGCTGGCCCGTGTTCGCGGTCGTGGTCGCAAGGCCGCCCGGCTGCAGCAGCGTGTTGCGTACCTCGCGCGCGGTCGCCTTCGCGCGCTCGGGCCACGCGACACCCGCGAACAGCGGATACAGCGCAGCCGCCGTCACGCCGTCGCGTGGCTTGCGCAGCTGCCAGTCGTAGTCGCCGTAGTAGCCGCGGCGGTTCCACAGATAGTGGTTGATCGCGGCCGCGCGCCGCGCCGCCCGCGCTGAAAAATCGCTCACGCATGCGACGTCGTGCGTGACGGTACAGCCCTTCACGATCGTCGTCTCGAGATGGAACATCAGGCTGTTCAGGTCGACCGGCACGATCGACGTCGTGCGGATCGTCGCGAGCGTCCTGCCGTCGCCGAACCAGCGCGAGCTGTAGTCCCAGCCGCTTTCCGCGCCCGCGCGCAGGTCGCGGTACACGTCGTTCGCCGGACGGCCGGCCGCCGACTTCGCGGTCGTCACGTCCTCGAGATACGACTCGTCGCGCGGCGTGTCGCTCGCATCCCAGTAGCGGTTCAGCACCGCGCCGTCGGGCATCGCGACCACGTTGCGGGCGGCCTGCCCGCGCGGCGTCGTGGTTTCGCCCTGCATCCAGTACGCATGTTCCTTGCGCAGTTGCGGCAGGTATTTCTGGTAGACCTTGTCGCCTTCGGCCTGCGCGGCGAGCGTGACCATATACGCGAAGAACGGCGGCTGCGAGCGGCTCACGTAGTACGTGCGGTTGCCGTTCGGGATGTGCCCGATCGTGTCGATCAGATGGGCGAAGTTGTCGAGCATGTCGTCGACGAGATCCTCGCGCCCCGACACCTGCAGCCCGAGCATCGTGAAATAGGTATCCCAGTAGTAGCCTTCGCGGAACCGGCCGCCCGGCACGACGTACGGCTTCGGCATCGGAATCAGCGAACTGTAGGGCGGCACCGTCGTGCTCGTGCGCGTGAGTTGCGGCCACAACCAGTCGATGTGCTGGCGCAGCGTCTGGCCGGGCGGCGGCGTCACGCCGCCTTCCGGGGGCGGCGTGAAGTGCTGGCCGACGAACGCCTTCAGCGAGAAGCCCGGCTGCGATTTCTGTTGCTGATACAACTGCATGATCGTCGCAGGATCGGTATCGGGCGTCGCGTCGACGAAGGTCTTCTGGTCGGGATAGATCTGCGCGGTCTGCACCGCGACGAACAGGTCGCCGTAGAGCTGGCTCGGCGGCGGCAGCACCGTGCCGGACGCGGGGCCCGCGACCGCTGCGGTCGACACGGCGGACTGGCTGGCCGCTTGCGTGGCGGCCTGGTTCGCATTGTCGGCCTGCGCGGCACAGCCGGCGACGGCGAGATACGCGACGGCCAGTGCGGCCGCCCAGCGCAGACGCGGCGCGGGTGGTGCAGAGCGGGATGAGAGACTGGATGACAAGCGGGATGCAATCGATGCGGCACGACGTGACGTCATGACGTGTCCCCTCCTTTCGATGGTGAGTGGATCGGCACGAGGTCTCGTTCGCGCGCGCGCTCGTCTCGATGGCCCTCGATCGATGCGCGTCGTTGTATCCGGAATGCGAGTGAGGTCGACTGTCGCATGAAACGCGCACCGCACGCAAGTTTCGCGGTCGCGACGACGGGCCGATGTCATGTGTCATGTCACGCGCCGCAGTCGTCTCTTCTTTCACAAGCGGTAACAGGAACGACTGTTGCAACATGCGGAACAACCGGTGTCGTACGTGACGCAACGACCACATTGTGGGCATAATGGCGTCTTTACCGCGCGCCCAGCCCATGTCGCCCGTCTTTCTAGCACCGCTCATCGTTGCCTGTGCGTTGTTCATGGAAAGCGTCGACGCGAACATCATCGTCACCGCACTGCCTGCGATGGCGAGGGACTTCGGGCACAGCCCCGTCACACTGAACATCGCGATCACGGCCTACGTGGTCGGCCTCGGCGTGTTCATCCCGATCTGCGGCTGGCTCGCCGACCGCTTCAGCGCACGCTCCGTGTTCCGCACCGCGATCGGCATCTTCGTCGTCGGCTCGCTGATGTGCGCAGCCTCCAATTCCCTCGGCGTACTCACGTTCGCACGCTTCATACAGGGCGTCGGCGGCGCGATGATGGTGCCCGTCGGCCGCATCATCATCTTCCGCGCGGTGCCGCGCTCAGATCTCGTGCGCGCGATGAACTACCTCGCGATTCCCGCGCTGTTCGGGCCCACGGTCGGGCCGCTCGTCGGCGGCTTCATCACGACCTACCTGCACTGGCGGATGATCTTCTTCATCAACGTGCCGATCGGCATCTACGGGATCTATCTCGCGAGCAAGCACATCGCGAACACGCACGAGCCCGATCCGGGCCCGCTCGACTGGTTCGGTTTCCTGCTGTCGGCCAGCGGCGCCGCGCTGCTGCTGATGGGCCTCACGCTGATCGACGGCTCGCTCACGTCACGCTCGAACGCCGTCACCATGTGCGTGGCCGGCACCGTGATGCTCGCGCTCTACGTGCCGTACGCGCGCCGCAAGGAGCGCCCGGTGCTCGACCTCAGCTTCCTGAAGATCCCGACCTACCACGCGAGCGTCGTCGGCGGGTCGCTGTTCCGCATCGGGCTCGGCGCGGTGCCGTTCCTGCTGCCGCTCGCGCTACAGGAAGGGCTCGGCATGACCGCGTTCCATTCGGGGCTCATCACGTGCGCGTCCGCGCTCGGCGGCGCGGTGAGCCGCTCGACGGCCACGCATACGCTGCGCCGCTTCGGTTTTCGCACGGTGCTGATCTACAACGCGGCATTCGCGGGCCTCGCGATCGCCGCCTATGGCGTGTTCCATCCCGGAATGGCGACCTGGGCGATCTGGCTGATCGTGCTCGTCGGCGGCATCTTCCCCGCGCTGCAGTTCACGAGCCTGAACTCGATGATCTACGCGGACATCTCGCCGCGCGACGCGGGGCGTGCCACGAGCCTCGGCAGCGTCGTGCAGCAGATGTCGCTCGGCCTCGGCGTGACGGTGGCCGGCCTCGTGCTGCATGTGTCGCACTGGCTGCAGGGTCATCAGACGATGGTGTGGTCGGATTTCTGGCCCGCGTTCGTCGTGGTCGGGCTGTGCTCGTTCGCGTCGATTCCGATCACGCGGCGGCTGCCGCCCGGCGCCGGCGACGAAGTCGCGCGCGGCAAGCGGCAATAAGTGGCGGGGATGTCGGGGCGTCGCATGACGTCCCGGGGAAACGCGTGCCGCGGCATGACACGTCGGCACGGCAGTCCGAGAAAAACCGGAAAGACAAAAAAATCAGCGGACATCCACACGGGGCCGGTGCACAGCCGCATGGATGTCCGCTCAGGGCTCCGGGTCTCCCGATGGGGGTTGAGAATCCCGGCTTCGCTTCCTGCGTGCCATTGACATATGTGCGTCGGAAGCGGAATCGTTGCGCACGCTTAGCGTCGCGCCATGAACTGCACTATAGGGAAACTCGCGCCACGCGTCTGTCAAGCATTGTCAGACGCGCCGCAGCGGCGCGCCGCACGTGTGCGCCGCATTCGCGCTAAAGTGGTGCCCGACCTCCACCCTCAGCCGCCATTCCGATGCTTACGCTCTCGCCCGCCGCCGCCCGCGCGCTGCATCTCGCCGCGCAGGGCCTGCTGACGCCGCCCCGCCGCAAGGCGACCAAGTCCGACGTGCTCGACACGATCCGCCGGATGGCGCAGCTGCAGATCGACACCATTCACGTCGTCGCGCGCAGCCCGTATCTCGTGCTGTTCAGCCGGCTCGGCGATTTCTCGCCGCAGTGGCTCGACGAACATCTCGCCGAGGCGCGCCTGTTCGAATACTGGTCGCACGAAGCGTGTTTCCTGCCCGTCGAGCAATTCGGCCTGATGCGCTACAAGATGCTCGATCCGTCGGGGATGGGCTGGAAATACGCGGCCGATTGGCATGAGCAGCATCGTCCCGACATCGAGCGGCTGCTCGCGCGGATTCGCGACGAGGGTCCGGTGCGGTCGGCCGATTTCGTTCGCGAGGATGGCGTGAAGGGCAACGGATGGTGGGATCGCAAGCCCGAGAAGCGTCACCTGGAAGTGCTGTTCACGACCGGCGACCTGATGGTGTCGGAGCGCCGCAATTTCCAGCGCGTGTACGACCTGCGCGAGCGCGTGCTGCCCGACTGGGACGACACGCGCGACCTGCCGCCGCGCGACGCTGTGCTGCCCGCGCTGCTCGACTACACGTGCCGCGCGCTCGGCGTCGTGCGCGCCGACTGGGTGGCCGACTACTACCGGCTGCCGCGCCGTTCGTACCGCGCGGAACTGGAGCGGCTCGCGGACGCGGGCGACCTGATTCCGGTGGAGATCGGCGACTGGAAAGAACCGGCCTACGTGCATCGTTCGCTCGACGCATTGCTGCCGGCCGCCGCGGCCGACACGCTGCGCTCGACGGTCACGACGCTGCTGTCGCCGTTCGATCCGGTCGTATGGGATCGGCGGCGCGCATCGACGCTGTTCGATTTCGACTACACGATCGAGTGCTATACGCCCGGGCACAAGCGGCGCTACGGCTATTTCTGCCTGCCCGTGCTGCATCGCGGCCGGCTGGTCGGCCGCGTCGACGCGAAAGCGCATCGCACGCTCGGCACGTTCGAACTGAAGGCCGTGCACGTCGAGCCGGGCGTGCGGTTCGGCACGGGGCTCGCGGCCGACGTCGCGAAGGCGGTGAAGAAACTCGCGGCGTGGCACGGCACGCCGGAGGTGACGGTCGCGCATGCGCCGCCGGCCCTCGTGCAGGCACTCGCGCGCACCTGACGCCGCGTGCCGCCGGCACGCTAACCGAGCATGTGCATGCCGGCGTCGATATAGTGCGTGCCGCCGGTGATTGCTCGTGCACCGTCGCTCGCAAGGAACGCGCAGAACGCACCGACGTCGTCGATATCCAGCGCGTGATGCAGCGGCGCCCGGCGCGCGGTGTCGTCGAGCAGCCGGTCGAAGTCAGGCAGGCCCGACGCCGCGCGCGTCGGCAGTGCGCCCGGCGAAATCGCGTTGACGCGAATGCCCGTGCCGCCGAGTTCGGCCGCCAGGTACCGCACGCTCGCCTCGAGCGCGGCCTTGACCGGCCCCATCACCCCGTAGTTCGCGACGACCTGCTCCGCGCCAAGATAGCTCATCGCCATGAGGCTCCCGCCTCGCGTCATCAGCGGCTCGGCGAGCCTCGCCATCCGGATGAACGAATGGCACGAGGTATCCATCGCCAGCGAGAAGCCTTCGGGCGAACTGTCGACCACGCGGCCGTGCAGATCGGCCTTCGGTGCATACGCCACCGAATGCAGCACGAAGTCGATCGCGCCCCATTGCACCGCGATCGTATCGAACACCGCCGCCATCTGGTCGGGCCGCCCGACGTCGAGCGGCATCCGGATCGGCGCGTCGAGTTGCGCGAACAGCGGCTCGACGTGCGGCAAGGTCTTCTCCGACTGCCAGGTCACCGCGAGCGTGGCGCCCGCCCGGCAAAACGCACGCGCGCATCCCCACGCGATGCTCTGCTCGTTCGCGATGCCGACGACGAGCCCCCGCTTGTGTCGCAACGTCATGTCGCCCTCCGTGTCGATCCGTGCCGGCCTAGGGCCTGTTCCCGCTCATAACGGGCTTGCGAACGTGCCTTGCCGGTCGTAGTGCAAGGAGTGAGGAGCGCCGTTTGGCCGCGCCAAACAAGCGACGATCGACGCCGCAATACGGCCGGCAAGGCACGTTCCCCTGTTTGGAAAAAATCATTCGTGGGGCTGGCCCCCAGAAGGGCCGATCGCCGCGTCATGCTCCTCGCGAATACGTCGAGTATTCGCTTCGTCGCATTCCTTGCGCTCGGCCCTTCTGGGGGCCAGCGCAAGCCCGTTATGAGCGGGAACAGGCCCTAGCGTTGCGCCGCGATCCATCGCGCGATGTCCGGCCACACCGTCGTCAGCGTGCGCGACCCCATGAACAGGCCGATATGGCCGCCCGGCACGAGCCGGCTCTCGATCCGCGACGCAGGCGTCCCGAGACGGTCGCGCGCCCCGAACACCTGCTCCGGTGTCGTGATGTCGTCGGCCTCGCCGGCGAGCAGATAGGCCGGGCACACGACGTCCTTCAGGTCGAGCGTGCGCCCGAGCGCGACGAACGTGCCGTTCGCGAGCCGGTTCTCCTTGAAGATCTGCACGATCGCCTGCAGGTACCAGCGCCCCGGCAGGTCGATCGGGCTTTCGTACCAGCTCGCGAACACCTCGCGCTTGCGCAGGTATTCGGGATCGTCGAGATGTTCGTACAGGTCGACATGCTCGGTCAGATAGTGCTGGCCGGGATGCATGTTCTTCCAGCCGCGCAACATGAAGCGCCCGCGCATCAGCCCGCCGCCCATTGCAACGAGTTCCTCGTAGAACGACGTCGGATACGTGTGCACCATCCGCTTGATCGGGCCGTCGCCCGCGTCGGTGTCGATCGGCGAGCCCGCCAGCACGAGGCTCGCGACCTTGTGCGGGAAGCGCGCCGCATACATCGCGGACATCCAGCCACCCTGACACAGCCCGACGAGATTCACGCGGCCGCCGAGTTCGTCGACGCACACGTTCAGCTCGGCCAGATACTGGTCGATCTCGAGGTCCTTCATGTCCTCGGTGGCCGAGCGCCAGTCGGTCAGATACAGGCGCGTCACGCCGTGCTCGCGCAGCGTCTGCATCAGGCTCTGCCCCGGCTGGTAGTCGGCGATCATCGCGCTGTGCCCCGCATACGGCGCATCGACGATCGTCGGCAACCCGTGCGCCGGCGCGACCGAATAATCGCGAAACGTCATCGTCCGCAGCGCCAGCAACGGCCGATTCGTCGACGCCAGCGCCGGATGCACCTCGAAGTGGAGCTTCTCCTCTTCCGCGAGGAAGCGGAGATTGCGCGCGGCGATCTCGGAGCCGGCCGCAAACATCGCGGTGGCAGCGGCCATCGGCCAGAAAATCGGCAGCGCGGGGGCGCTGACGGCAGGGGAAGAGGTGTCGCGTGCTGTCATCGAAGGTCTCACCGGGTCGGATACCGCGTGGAAGGGATCGCGTCGTCCAGCACGCGGCGCGTGTGCCGCGCGATCATCAGATTCTCGTCGGTCGGGATCACGCGCACCGTCACGCGCGACGCGTCGCTCGAAATCACCGGCAGGCCGGCGGCGTTCGCCGCGTCGTCGAGCACGACGCCAAGCCACGCCGCGCGGCTGCAGATCCGTTCACGCACGCGCGGCGCGTGCTCGCCGATGCCGGCCGTAAACACGAGCGTGTCGAGACCGCCGAGCACGCCGGCCAGCGCGGCGAGTTCGCGGGCCGCGCGGTATGCGAACAGCTCGACCGCGTGCGCGGCCGACGGCGCGTCGCTCGCGAGCAGCGTGCGCATATCGCTCGACACGCCAGACACGCCGAGCAGGCCCGACTCCGCATAGATCAGATGCTCGACCTCGTCGAGCGACCGGCCCGCGTGACGCTGCAGGTACAGGATCACGCCCGGGTCCAGCGCGCCCGTGCGCGTGCCCATCGGCAGCCCGTCAACGGCCGTGAACCCCATCGTCGTCGCGACGCTGCGGCCGTTCGCGAGCGCACACAGGCTCGCGCCGTTGCCGAGGTGCGCGACCACCGTGCGGCGCTGCACCCACGCCGGATCGAGAACCGCAAGCGCCGTCGCGATGTACTCGTACGACAGCCCGTGGAAACCGTAGCGCACGATCCCCTGCTCGGTCAGCGCGCGCGGCAGCGCGAACTCCCGTTCGAGCGCCGGCACCGTCGCATGGAACGCGGTGTCGAAACACGCGACCTGCGGCAGGTTCGGCGCAACCGCGGCAACCGCGCGGATCGCGTCGACGTGATGCGGCTGGTGCAGCGGCGCGAGCGGCGAAAGCGACGCTATCGCATCGAGCACGCGCGCGTCGATCCGCACCGGCGCGGTGAAATACGGGCCGCCATGCACAACCCGATGCCCGACGCCGTCGAACGCCGCCTCCCGCCCGACGTGAGCCGCGAACCACGCGTGCAGCGCTTCGATCGCGCCTTGATGCCCCGTTCGCGCGATGGGGCCGTCGGCGAGCGTCGCGCCGTGCGCATCGGCCACGAACAGATGCGGCGTGTCATGCAGGTTCTCGACCTGCCCGTGCAGGCCCGCATCGAGCGAGCGATCCTCGCGCGTGTCGTAGACCGAGAACTTGAGGCTCGACGAGCCGGCATTGAGCACCAGTACGGGATGTCGCATCGCCGCCCCCGTCAGTGTGCGTCGGCCGCAACCGCCGGCGCGGCCACGGGCGCCGCCTTGGCGCGCGCCGCCGCCGCGACGAGCGCCGCGACCGCGCAGCTCGCCAGGCGCGTGCGTTCGCTGTCGGCGCGACTCGTCAGGATCACCGGCACGCGCGCGCCGAGCACGATGCCGGCCGCATCGGCATTCGCCAGGAACGTCAGCTCCTTCGCGAGCATGTTGCCGGCCTCGAGGTCGGGCGCGAGCAGGATGTCCGCATCGCCCGCGACCGCGGAACCGAGATGCTTGAGCCGCGCGGCTTCGGGGCTGATCGCGTTGTCGAGCGCGAGCGGCCCGTCGAGCAGCGCACCGGTGATCTGGCCGCGTTCGGCCATCTTGCACAACGCGGCCGCGTCGAGCGTCGACGGCAGCTTCGAGCTGACCGTCTCGACCGCCGACAGGATCGCCACCTTCGGCCGGGCAATGCCGAGCGCGTGCGCGAGATCGATCGCGTTCTGCGCGATGTCGGCCTTCTGCTCGAGCGTCGGACGGATATTGACGGCCGCGTCGGTGATGAACAGCGGCTTGTGGTAAGTCGGCACGTCCATGATGAACACGTGGCTCAGGCGCCGCCCGGTGCGCAGCCCCGTATCGGCGCGCACCACTTCCTCCAGCAACTCGTCGGTATGCAGGCTGCCTTTCATCAGCGCCTGCGCGTCGCCCGCGCGCACCAGCTCGACCGCACGCGCAGCCGACGCGTGACTGTGCCGCGCATCGACGAGCCGATAGCCGGACAGGTCGACGCCGAGCGTCGCGGCGAGCGCCGTGATCCGCGCCACCGGGCCGACCAGGACGGGCACCACGATACCGGCACGGGCGGCGGAGACGATCGCGTGCAGCGATACCTCGTCGCAAGGATGGGCGACCGCGACCGTCACCGGACCCAATGCACGGCAACGCTCGACCAGCGCTTCGTATTTCTGATGCGTGCGGAAATCGGTCATCGACTACCCCCTTCGCAATGATCACGTGAACGGATTCTGGTGCGGGACCGGGCGAAATCGTTTGATTCTCGTCAATCGTTTCAGGTGAAGTCCCGATAGCATGAAGCCGCACGATGACATCCGGATGGCCGCGACGCCGCCCCTGACATGCACATACGCGAAATCCGCTCGAAGATCGCCAGTACCTCGTCCACGCGCAAGATCACCAAGGCGATGGAAATGATGGCGCGCACCAAGATGGCGAGCGCGCAGCGACGCGCGCGCGAATTCCGCCCGTACGCGGCGCGCATCGGCGCGATGGCCGAACGCGTGCTGCGCGATCGGCCCGACCACGTATCGGCGCTGATGGCACGACGCGATACCGTGCGCCGCGTCGGCCTGATCGTCGTCAGCACCGACCGCGGGCTGTGCGGCCCGCTCAATGCGCGGCTGCTCGTCGAATGCGTGGATGCGCTCGAACGCTGGGACCGGGCCGGCATCACATGCAAACTGAGCGTGATCGGCGCGCGCGGTATCGCGCCGCTGCTGCGCCACGGCGCGACCATCGCGGCGCGTGCGAGCGGCCTGGCCGCCGAGCCGCACTTCGAGCAGTTGCTCGGCGCGCTGCTCGTGCCGCTGACCGCGTTCGTCAACGGCGCGCTCGACGAAGTGCATGTTGCCTACAACCGGCTGACGAGCCCGCTCGCGTACGAGCCTCGCATCGATACGATGCTGCCGATCGCAGGGCTCGATACCGGCGCACCGGCCAACGGCGCGGCGGCGTCCGATTATCTTTACGAGCCCGCGCCCAAACCGGTCGTGGACACGTTGCTGCTGCGCTACGTCGAGGCGACGCTCTATCAGGCCGTCGTCGAAAACTACGCATGCGAGCAATGCGCGCGGATGTTCAGCATGCAGACCGCGACGGACAATGCCGACCGCGTGTTGCGCGAACTGCGGCACCTGTACCAGAAGACGCGACAGGCGCAGATCACCACCGAGCTGTGCGAAATCGTCGCCGGCGCGGCGGCAGTCTGAAGGAGTGCATATGAAGACGTCGATGAGGCTCGACATCGTGAGCGTGGAAGCGGTGCTGTATGCGGGCGACGCGCATTTCGTCGTCGCCCCGGGGGAAAGCGGGGAACTGGGAATCTACCCGCACCACGCGCCACTGCTCACGCGCCTCCGGCCGGGCGTCGTGATGCTCGTCGATGCGCCGACCGGCGAGCGCCGTCGCCTCCTCGTCGCGGGCGGCGTGCTGGAGGTCAGCCGAGACGGCGTGACGCTGATCGCCGATCACGCGCTGCGCACGCCCGAACTCGACGATCTGCGCGCACGCGAAGCGCGGCACGCGGCCGACGACTGGCGCCGGCGCTACGCGCAAGAAAACCGACGCGCGTTCGATTTCGCGTCGGCTCGTGCGGAACTGACGGAAGAAATCCGGCGCTTCTTCACGATGGCGCTGCGACAACAGGCGTCTTACGACAATCCGGGCAGCGCCGGCTAGACACCGGCTCCGGTGCGTCGCTCAGTCGCGCAGCTTGCGAAAGCGCGGCGTGCCGTCTTCGAGGTTTCCGTTGAACATCGCTTCCGGCCGCACCCACAGCCCGCGCGCATGCGGCCACAGATGCTCGTACACGACCACCGATTCCTCGGTTTCGGAATGGCGGGCAACGCCGATATAGCGATACAGCCCGCCCTTGTAGTGGCGATGGGTCGCGAGCTGTTCGGCTTCCTGTTCGGTCATGGTGTGCGTCTCTTCGGCAAAAACGGAAAACGCGTATTGTATGCGCTGCGCCGCGCGTCAGCGTTTCGCGTAGATGTCCGGGCGGCGGATTTCCATCAGCCGCTCGGGATTCGCGGACGGCCCGAAGCCGACCGGCCGGTACAGTTCGTGCGCGTCGGTCGTCACGAGCATGATGCGGCGCAGGCGTTGCACCATCTCCTGCGCGAACACGTGGTCGATCAATGCGCGGCCGTAGCCGTTGCCGCGTTCGGCCGGCAGCACGAACACGTCGCACAGGTACGCGAACGTCGCGTGATCGGTGACGAGCCGCGCGAACCCGACGAGCCGGTCGCCGACATACGCGCCGAAGCACAGCGAACCCTCGATCGCGCGCTCGACCACATCGCGTGGGATGCCCTGCGACCAGTACGCGTCGCGATGCAGGAAGTCGAAGATCACGTCGATGTCGAGTTCGCGCTTGTCGGTGGAAAATCTCAGCGTGGCGGGGGTGGCAGCGGGCACGTCTGTTCTCCGGTCGGGGGGAAGGGGAAGCATCGACGATACCGCGCTGTGCGGCGGGCTACAAGCGGGACGACCAACCCGCCGCGGCCCGACGGATGCGCATCCTCACGCCGGACGGTGGCAAGCAGCCCAATACTGGCACCCGGCAACCTGTACGGTAACCCGTACATATTTCTTCGCCGTGCCATACTTGTACAGTCATATGTACAAGTGAGGCAGATCATGCGCACGATTCATTTTTCGGATGCCCGCGGCAATCTGAAGATGGTCATCGACCAGGTCGTCGACGATGCGGACGTGACGCTCATCACGCGCCGCGATGCGCCGAACGCCGTCATCATGTCGCAGGACTACTACGACAGCCTGATGGAGACGGTTCACTTGCTGCGCTCGCCAGCCAACGTCGCCCATCTCGAACGTTCGATCGCGCAACTGCGCAAGGGCAAGGCGAAAGAACACAAGCTCGCCGAGGATGATGAATGAGCGTACGCCGCGTGCTCTTTACTCCCGACGCGTTGAGCGACTGTGTCTATTGGCAGGGGCAGGATCGCAAGACGCTCAAGCGCATCAACCAGCTCATTCGCGAAGCCCAGCGAACGCCGTTCGAAGGCATCGGCAAACCCGAACCGTTGAAGGCCAATCTGTCCGGCTTCTGGTCACGCCGTATCGACGACACGAACCGCCTGGTCTATGAGGCTGTCGATCTTCAGATCAGCATCGCGTCCTGCCGCTACCACTACGAGTAGCCACGCGCCACCCTGTCACGCGCGTCGCGCTTGCCCGCTTACCCGCGCACGCATTTCGGTGGATCATGTAGCCCGTGCCGGCCTGTCGCAACCGACCGCGCACGCCGACAACGACCGACCGGAAGGAGACACCCGATGCACGACCGCGCCGCACTCACCGCCTCTGCTCCCCGCCTTGCCCTCGCGCGCCGCTCGGCATGCTGGCTCGCGGCCCTCGCGCTTGCGTCCGCGACGCTGCCGGCCGAAGCAGCCGAACTGCGCGTGATGATCTCCGGCGGCTTCACCGCTGCGTACCGGCAACTGGGCCCCGGCTTCACCGCTGCATCCGGCGACACGCTCGACACGATCTCCGGCCCGTCGATGGGTCAATCCAAGGAAGCGATTCCGAACCGCCTCGCACACGGCGAGAAAGCCGACGTGCTGATCATGGTCGGCTACGCACTCGACCAGCTGATCAAGGAAGGCAAGGTGATCCCCGCATCGCGCGTCGAACTCGCCGATTCGCGGATCGGCATGGTCGTGCGCGCCGGCGCGCCGAAGCCCGACATCGGCACCGTCGAACAATTGAAGGACGTGCTGCTGCGCGCGAAATCGGTCGCGTATTCGGACAGCGCGAGCGGCGTCTACGTCGAGAAGGAAATGTTCCGGAAACTCGGCATCGAGGATCAGGTGAAGCCGAAGGCGACGATGGTGCCGCGCATCCCGGTGGCATCCGTCGTCGCGAACGGCGACTACGAAATCGGCTTCCAGCAGGTCAGCGAACTGCTGCCCGTGCCGGGCGTCACGTATGCGGGCAAGGTGCCCGAATCCGTGCAGTCGGTCACGCGCTTCGCGGGCGGCATTCCGGTCGGCGCCGATCATCCGGACGACGCGAAGAAGCTGCTCGACTATCTCGCGTCGCCGCAGGCGCAGCCGGCCGTGCGGGCAACGGGCCTCGATTCGGTGACAATGTCGCCCGCTCAATAAACCTGCCACGCCGCTTCATGCCCTACCGCCTCATTGCATTCGACTTCGACGGCACGCTCGCCGATTCGCTCGACAGCTTTCTCGCGGCGCTGTCGGAAGCAGCGCGCCTGCACGGCTTTCGCGACGCGACGCCCGAACTGCGCCCGGCGCTGCGCGGCATGTCGGCGCGCGACATCATCCGTGCGCTCGACGTGCCGATGTGGAAGGTGCCGCGCGTGACGATCGACATGCGCCGCCTGATGCAGCCGCGCGTCGCGCACGTGATGCTGTTCCCCGGCGTCGACGCAACCTTCGATGCACTCGCCGCGCGCGGCATCCGCATCGCAATCGCCACGTCGAATACCGAGGCGATCGTGCGCGACCGCCTCGGCCCGCGCGCCTGCGGCCGCGTCGATCATTTCGCGTGCGGCATTCCGCTGTTCGGCAAGGCACGCCGCCTGCGCGCGCTGGTTCGCGAGGCCGGTGTAAGCGCCGACGAAGTGCTGTACGTCGGCGACGAAATCCGCGACGCCGACGCGGCACGACGCGCGCACATCGCATTCCAGGGCGTCGCGTGGGGCTACACCGCACCCGACGCGTTGCAGGCGCATTGCACGACGCCGTTGCTGCCCCGCCTCGACGCGTTGCTCGATCGCGTGTGACGCGTTCGAGTGCATCGCATGCGCGACTCGACACGTCGCTCGACCTGCACGACACAGCGGCAACACGATGAAATGCGGATGACATGTTCGTGCATCCCGCACGCCACAAGTGCGCAAAAATTGCCGTCGCGGCACGCGCAGCAGGTACGCAATACCGGTCCGCGCACTCGCGCATCGATTCGTCTTACCAACCGTTACACAAGCCACAGCACGGTTGCACCTGCTACCCGACCACCCTCCTAGAATCAGTCGGGCCGGGAAACACTTCGACCGGCGCCGCGGCAGAGCGGCGGTCGAATCCGGCCCGGGCGCGCCCGGTCTCTCGCACAGCTACGGATCATGTCATCCGTCTTTTAACCAGAGCCCCGATCGAAAGGAGGTCCCATGAACCGCTTTCCCCACATCTCGCGCCTTGCTTTGTCTGCCGCTGGCCTGCTTCTCGTCGCCGTGACGGCGACCGCGCAAACCGCGCAACCGGCACCGACCGCGCCGGCCGCTGCCGCGACGCGCATCCACGAAGCCGACCAGGCCTTCATCACCGACGGCACGAAAACCGTGTCGACGCAGCACGACGCGGCGCGCATCGCCGATTCGCGCACGTCGGACAGCCAGGTGAAAGCCTTCGCGCAACGCGTGTCGACCGACGATGAAAAGATCATCCAGGCGATGCGCGCGGCGAGCCCGCGCGGCGTCGACGTGCCGGCCAACGACCCCGACACGGCCGCGCTGGACAGCATCAAGAACCTGCGCGGCGCCGAGTTCGACAAGGCGTACATCGAGCAGGTGGCGCTCGCCGGCCAGCAGAAGGCGATCTCGGCATTCCAGGCCGAAATCGCATCGGGCCGCGACACGAAGCTGAAGGAAGTCGCACGCCAGTCGCTGCCGATCCTGCAGAAGCATTACGCAGACGCGCAGAAACTCGCAGAGCGTCATCACCTCGCATCGGCGCAGTAACACGATGCAGCGCCGCGCCTCGTGCGCGGCGCACCGCTTCCCCCGTCATCGCGCCGCCCGGTTCCGGCGGCGCGATGCACATCTGACTGCATGACCTAGCGCTCAAACGCGCGCTGTACGTCATGCGTTACACGTTACTTCGCGAGCTTCGCCGCGAGCCGCGCACACACCTCCGGCCATTCGTCGTCGATGATGCTGAAGCGCACCGAATTGCGCTTGCGGCCGTCCGGCATGATCCGTTCGTGACGCACGATCCCTTCCTGCTTCGCGCCAAGCCGCAGAATCGCCGCGCGCGACTTCTCGTTCAGCTCGTCGGTCGTGAACTGCACGCGCACGCAATGCAGCGTGTCGAATGCATAAGTCAGCAGCAGCCACTTCGCTTCGGTATTCGCACGTGTACGCTGCGCCGATTCGCTCAGCCACGTATGGCCGATCTCGAGCTTGCGATGCGTGCGATCGATCTTCCAGAAGCGCGTACTGCCGATCACACGGCCCGATGTGCGGTCGACGATCACGAACGGCATCACGGTGCCGGCCGCACGCCCCTTCAATGCAGTATCGATATAGGCGTCGACCGTCTCCGCGCTCGGCACGGCCGTGACCTTCAGGTTCCACAACTGGCCGTCGGCCGCGGCATCCAGCAGCGCCTGCCGGTCGGATGCGTCGAGCGGCCGCAGTTCGATACGCTCGCCGGTGAGCGTCGGTTGTTCGAGGGAAGATGAAGCGTCGGTCATGACGAGGTTCCGGAAAGTGAGAACGATGGCGGCGAAACGCCCATCATACGGCCGCGTTAACCGAGGTGCGCGGCCAGCCGGCGACGGATCGCCTTCGCCTCCGCGCGCAGCGCAGCGCCGAACGCATCGACGAGCAGGTTCTTCGGCCGATGCTCGGGCACGATCATGCTGACCCGGTACGGAAACGAGCGCGTGAGCGGCCGCACGTGCAGGTCGCGCCCGACGAAATCGAGCGCGGTCAGCGGATTGACGATCGCCGCGCCGAGCCCCTGCCGCACGAACGCGCACACCGACACGGCCGACGGCGTTTCGACGACCGAGCGCGGCGCGACGCCGAGCTGCGCGAACGCCTCGTCGATCAGGATGCGATACGGATCGTTCAGCGACAGGCTCACGAACGGCCGATCGGCGAGATCCAGCAGATCGATCGCGTCCTGCGCGAGCAGCGGATGGCCGTCGGGCAGCACGCATACTTCGTCGACTTCGAGCAACGGCGTGAGCACGGTGCCGGCCGGCGCGACGTCGTGCTCGGTCAGCCCGAGGTCGTAACGCTGCGCGGTCAGCCACTCCTCGAGCACCGGCGACTCCTGCGTCGCGACCGACACGCTGACGCCCGCGTGCGCGCCGTGAAACCGCCGGCACGCGCCGGGCAGGATCGCATGCGAGAACGCCGGCAGCGCGATCACCGACAACTGCCCGTCGCGAAACTCGCGCAGGCGCGCGGCCGTCGCCGCGACGCGCTCGAGCCCCACATACGCGAGCCGCACGTCGTCGAACAGCGTGAGCGCGGCCATCGTCGGCCGCAGCCGGCCGTGCGCGCGCTCGAACAGCGCGAAACCGACGACCTGCTCCATCCGCGCGAGCTCGCGGCTGATCGTCGGCTGCGACGTGTAGAGCATTTCGGCCGCGCGCGTCGTGCTGCCGGTGACCATCAGCGCGCGGAAGACCTCGATATGGCGGTGCGTGAGCATGATCGTCTATATCAGATATGAATCGAATGTCGATAAACAGGCATTTTACTGTATAGCCGAACAGGTGCATCATCGACGCTATCCGTTCATTCGATCCGATTCATCCGCCATGTCCCTCGATTCCCGCCAGCTCGCGACGCTCGCGCAGCAATACGGCACCCCGCTGTGGGTGTACGACGCCGACGTCATCCGCGACCGCATCGCCCAACTGCGCCAGTTCGACGTGATCCGTTATGCGCAGAAGGCGAACTCGAACGTCCATATCCTGAAACTGATGCGCGAAGAAGGCGCGTGCGTCGACGCCGTGTCGCTCGGCGAGATCGAGCGCAGCCTCGCGGCCGGGTTCAGTCCTGCCGGCGAGCCGGAAGGCGTCGTGTTCACGGCCGACCTGATCGACCGCCCGACGCTCGCGGCCGTGCTGAAGCACGGCGTGACCGTGAACGCGGGTTCGCTCGACATGCTCGCGCGGATCGGCGAACACGCGCCGGGCCACCGCGTGTGGCTGCGCGTCAATCCCGGCTTCGGCCACGGCCACAGCAACAAGACCAACACCGGCGGCCCGCAGAGCAAGCACGGCATCTGGATCGACGACGTGCCGCGCGCGATCGAGATCGTGCGCCAGTACGGGCTGAAGCTCGTCGGCATCCACATGCACATCGGTTCGGGCGTCGACTACGGCCACCTGTCGCAGGTGTGCGATGCGATGGTCGATCTCGTCACGTCGCTCGGTCACGACATCGACGCGATCTCGGCCGGCGGCGGCCTGTCGATTCCGTATCGCGACGGCGAGCCGCGCGTCGACGTCGGTCACTACTTCAGCCAGTGGGACGCCGCGCGCAAGCGGATCGAACGGCATCTCGGCCACCCGGTGCGCATCGAGATCGAACCGGGCCGCTTCCTCGTCGCCGAAGCCGGCACGCTCGTCACCGAAGTGCAGGCTGTCAACCGCCGGCCGAAGCACGATTTCGTGCTGATCGACGCGGGCTTCAACGACCTGATGCGCCCGTCGATGTACGGCAGCTACCACGCCGTGTCCGTGCACGCGCACGACGGCGCGCTGCCCGCGGGCCGGCCGCTCGTCGACCTCGCGATCGCGGGGCCGCTGTGCGAATCGGGCGACGTGTTCACGCAGGACGCGGGCGGCGTGGTCACGCACCGCACGCTGCCGCAACCGCAGATCGGCGACCTGCTGTTCCTGCACGACGCGGGCGCGTATGGCGCATCGATGTCCTCGAACTACAACAGCCGGCCGCTCGCGCCGGAAGTGCTCGTCGATCGCGGCACGCCGCGGCTGATCCGCCGCCGGCAGACGATCGACGAATTGCTCGCGCTCGAGACGTTCGCGTAACGCGCTTTCGTCGACACGAAGGCCAACGGCCAGGCTTGCCGCTACCGGCAAGCCTGGCCGTTTTGCTTTCCGGTGCGCCGCCGGTTCACCCGCTCGCGATGCGGAGCAACCGCGCGGTCGCACCGTAGCACCCGATGCTTCGCATCGCGCGCAACCGCAGCAGATCGCTTGCGCCACCTTCCGCACGCAGAGAAAAACATTCCACGGCGCGCAGAAAGTGCCTGCATCTTTGGAAACACATTCCTTTTTGATGAACCTAAGATTGCCCTCAGTCGCTCAGCATTCGTGTCACCGGATGCGCATCGACGAAGCACCCGGTCCACCCTTTCGCAAAGCCGTACGGGCAATCATGAACATCATGCTTGAACTCTTCGCCGCGCACCGGAACACGTTCGACACGCATGCCGCACGGTCGGCTCATGCGTCACGCGGCGATCACTCGCACTGCTCACGCCTTCATCCGCACGCGCGCCGCACCACCGTCGCGCGCGAACGCATGCCGTAACGCACGGCATCACGCACGGCGGCGCACGACACGCGCCGCCACCCGCCGCACCGACTTCCCGCCCACGGCGACGCCGCCCGTCGCCGCGGCTTCGCACACCCTGAATTTTCGACAACAACCACGGAGACGACCATGAAGCACTTCACCCCGACGCTCAAGCAAAGCCTTGCCGCCGCACTCCTCTGCATGGCGGCCACCACGTCGCACGCGGCGGACCTGCTCGACAGCGTCAAACAGGCCGGCGTGCTGAAGATCGCGCTGGAAGGCACCTATCCGCCGTTCGACTACCGCAATGCCGATGGCCAACTCGAAGGCTTCGATGTCGACGTCGCGAAAGCAGTCGCCGCACGCCTCGGCGTGAAGCCGCAGTTCGTCACGACCGAATGGAGCGGGATCCTCGCCGGCCTGCAGGCCGGCAAATTCGACGTGATCGTCAACCAGGTCGCGATTACGCCGTCACGCCAGCAAGCACTCGACTTCAGCGCACCGTATGTGTATTCGTCGGCGCAACTGCTGCAACGTCAGAACGACACGCGCGCGTTCAAGTCGCTCGACGAACTGAAGGGCAAGAAGGTCGGCGTGACGATGGGCAGCAACTACGTCGATCTCGTCAAGACCGTGCCCGCCATCGATCTGCAGGTCTACCCGGGCACACCGGAAAACCTGCGCGACCTCGCGGCGGGCCGTATCGACGCGGCGGTCAACGATCGCCTGATGCTCAGCTACCTGATCAAGAACTCGCACCTGCCGCTGCGCCCCGGCTCCGTGCTGGCGGGCGGCGAGGACCGGATGGGCATCCCGTTCCGCAAGGGCAATCCGAAATTCGCGAAGGCGATCGACGATGCGGTCGCGTCGCTGCAGCAGGACGGCACGCTGAAGAAGATCTCGATGCAGTGGTTCGGCGCCGACACGACCAAGCCCGTGACGCAATAACACAGCCCGCCCCGCGCCCGCGCGCACGAACGCGCGGGCCGTCCGGCACACAATCAGGAGACACGTGATGGAAGCACTCGAACTGGTCGTTCATACCCTGCCCGTGATGGTCAAAGGCGCGGTGCTCACGCTGAAATTCGCGGTGGCGTCGATGGCGCTCGGCCTCGTCGTCGGGCTCGTGATCGCGATCCTGCGGATCGGCAGCAACCGGCTCGCCGCAGGGCTGGCGCAGGGCTACGTCAGCCTGATGCGCGGCACGCCGCTGCTCGTGCAGATGTTCGTCGTCTATTACGGGCTGCCCGATCTCGGCATTACGCTCGATCCGACGACGGCCGGCATCTTCACGCTGACGCTCAACGCGGGCGCCTATCTGTCGGAAAGCATGCGCGGCGCGATCCTCGGCATCGGCCGCGGGCAATGGGCGGCCGCGCACAGCCTCGGCCTCACGCATGTGCAGACGCTGCGCTACATCGTCTGCCCGCAAGCGCTGCGCCTCGCGGTGCCGAGCCTCGGCAACACACTGATCAGCCTGATCAAGGACACGTCGCTGGTCTCGGTGATCACCGTCACCGAATTGCTGCGCTCGACGCAGGAAGTGATCGCCGCGACGTTCCAGCCGCTGCCGCTCTATCTCGCCGCCGCCGCGATCTACTGGGTGCTGAGCACGCTGCTCACGCGGCTTCAGGGCCGCGTCGAAACGCGCCTCGCGCTGCCGTCCACGCATTGAACGCGTGCCGCCCATTCAACCCGACCTCAACGACGGACAGAACATGATTACGCTCGACAATGTTTCGAAATGGTATGGCAAGCATCAGGTCCTCTCGGCATGCAGTGCGGCGGTCTCGAAAGGCGAAGTGGTCGTCGTGTGCGGGCCGTCGGGCTCCGGCAAGTCGACGCTGATCAAGACGATCAACGGTCTCGAGCCGTTCCAGAAAGGCAGCATCACCGTCGACGGCATGCGGCTCGGCGACCCGGCCGCGAAGCTTGCGCAATTGCGCGCCCGCGTCGGCATGGTGTTCCAGCACTTCGAGCTGTTTCCGCACCTGTCGATCACCGAGAACCTGACGCTCGCGCAGGTCAAGGTGCTCGGCCGCCGCAAGGACGAGGCCGTCGAGAACGCCATGAAGCTGCTCGATCGCGTCGGCCTGAAGGCGCATGCGCACAAGTATCCGGGGCAGCTGTCCGGCGGCCAGCAGCAGCGCGTCGCGATCGCGCGCGCGCTGTCGATGAACCCGGTCGCGATGCTGTTCGACGAGCCGACCTCCGCGCTCGATCCCGAGATGATCAACGAAGTGCTCGACGTGATGGTCGAGCTCGCGCGCGACGGCATGACGATGGTCTGCGTCACGCATGAAATGGGCTTCGCGCGGAAAGTCGCGCATCGCGTGATTTTCATGGACCAGGGTGCGGTGGTGGAGGACGCGGCCAGCGACAGGTTCTTCGCCGCGCCGCGTTCCGAGCGCGCCCGCGACTTCCTCGACAAGATCCTGCACTGACCGCGCAGCGGCCGCCTCACTTTGATTGACTGATTGCCCCTCAAAGGACGACACCTTGAACCACCTGCATTCGACCGACACCGTACTCGCCCACGAAGGCCGTTCGCACGGCCAGCCCGGTTCGCCCGTGAACCCGCCCGTGTATCGCCAGTCGACCCTGCTCTTTCACGGCACCGACGCGCTCGACGCGGTGCGCGGCACGCCGCTCGCGTACGGGCGCCACGGAAGCCCGACCACGCGCGCGCTCGAGAAAGCGCTCGCGCGCCTCGAAGGCGCGCACGCCGCGCTGCTGACGCCGAGCGGCCTCAGTGCAATCACGACCGCACTGCTTGCGGTGCTGAATCCCGGCGACCATCTGCTGATGGCCGATTCCGTGTACGACCCGACCCGCTCGTTCTGCGATGAAACGCTCGCGCGCCTCGGCATCGAGACGACGTACTACGATCCGTCGATCGGCGCGGGCATCGCGTCGCTGATGCGGCCGAACACGCGTGCGGTATTCGCCGAATCGCCGGGCTCGCTGACCTTCGAGGTGCAGGACATCCCGGCCATCAGCCGCGTCGCGCACCGGCACGGCGCCGTCGTGCTGCTCGACAACACGTGGGGTACACCGCTGAACTTCCGGTCGTTTTCGCATGGTGTCGACGTGTCGATTCACGCCGCGACCAAATACATTGCCGGACATTCCGACGTGCTGATGGGTGCGATCCTGACGACCGAAGCGCTCTCACCGAAAGTCACGCGCTTCTACCGGCAACTCGGGATGACGGTCAGCGGCGACGACGCATATCTCGCGCTGCGCGGCCTGCGCACGCTGTCGGTCCGGCTCGAGCGGCACCAGCGCAACGCACACGTGCTGACCGAATGGCTCGCTGCACAACCGGAGGTCGCGCGGATCCTGTATCCGGCGCGGCCCGGCGACCCCGGCCATGCGCTGTGGCAACGCGATTTCACCGGCGCGTGCGGGCTGTTCGGCGTGGTGCTGCATCCGCAGCCCGACGAGGCGGTGCGTGCGCTGCTCGACGGGATGACGTGCTTCGGCATGGGGTATAGCTGGGGCGGCTTCGAAAGCCTGATCATCCCGTCCAATCCGTCGCGCAACCGTACCGCCACGCAATGGGCAGCGGCAGGCCCGCTGCTGCGGATTCATGCGGGGCTCGAGCATCCCGACGACATGATCGCCGACCTCGCCGCCGGTTTCGCCAGAATGCGCGCCGCCGCGCTCGCGGAAGCCTGAAGTCCGGCGACGTAGTACAGGCCACCCCGCATCACGTTTTCTTCAACGTTCGTCCTACTCTCATAGCGAGACCATCATGAAAGACACGCTGTTCATTCTTCGCCCCGGATTTTTCAAGGACTCCGAAGGTCCGTTCTACTGCGGCGACTCCGTTTCCGTCGAAGGGCTGCTGAGCTTCTACCCGCAGCTGCGCGACGCCGTCGACGTCGAATACATCGACGCGCCGCGGCCGCGCCAGCCGATCGTCGCGCTGATCGGCGCGGACAACCAGTCGGCACCCGTGCTCGTGCTCGGTGACGGACACGCGCCGAAAGACGATGCACTCGCGATTCGCGAGCACGACGGCCGGCGCTTCATCGATTCACCGGCCGATATCCGCCGGTATCTGTCGTCGCAATACGGCGTGGCGCACGTCGCGTAAGCACGCGGTGCGGTGCCGTGCCGTCTAGCGACGGCACGGCACGCGCATCACCCCGCACGCCGCACGGGCGCCATTTTCGAGAAGTACTTCGCGCCCGCCACGCAGCCGACCACGACGACCGTCACGACGACCATCGACGGCGGCACCGTCTCGTGCAGCAGCCCGGCCGCCAGCAGGAAGCCGAAGAACGGCTGCAGCAGCTGCAACTGGCCGACGCCCGCGATCCCGCCGAGCGCAAGCCCGCGATACCAGAACACGAAACCGATCAGCATGCTGAACAGCGACACGTACGCGAGCCCCCACAGCGCGGCGGCATCGACGCCGTCGAACGACGCGGGCCACGTGAGCCACGTAAGCGGCAGCATCAGCGGCAACGACAGCACGAGCGCCCACGAGATCACCTGCCAGCCGCCAAGCTGCCGCGACAGGCGCGCGCCTTCCGCGTAGCCGAGCCCGCACGCGACGATCGCGGCCAGCATCAGCGCATCGCCGACCACCGACGCCTGGCCGCCGTTGCGCAGCGCAAACGCGGCCACCGCGCCGCTGCCGACGATCGAGAAGATCCAGAACGGCAACCGCGGCCGTTCGCCTCCGCGCCACACACCGAACAACGCGGTCGCGAGCGGCAGCAGCCCGACGAACACGATCGCGTGCGCGGACGTCACATGCTTCAGCGCGAGCGCCGTCAGCAACGGGAAGCCGACCACGACCCCGAGCGCGACGATGGCCAGCGACACGGCCTCGGCACGCGTCGGCCGCCGCTGCTTCAGCACGACGAGCAGCAGCAGGCCGAGCGCGCCGGCGATCGTCGCGCGCGCGAACGTGAGGAACAGCGGGTCGAGCCCCTGCACCGCGACACGCGTCGCGGGCAGCGAGCCACTGAAGATGATTACGCCCAGCAAGCCGCTGAGCCATCCGTCGGTCGTCTTTTGCACGGGAAATCCTGAACGGGGAAAGTGGATGACCGATGATCCGCCGCCCGCGAAAAGCGCGTAAGCTACAGCCCAATACAATTCGGACAAACTGTACTGGACAACCGTCCGTACAGTTCATTCTTCGCCATGCGCCATGCCGCCCCGATTCCCGTTCCGCCCGCCCCGTCGCGCACGCGCGTGGAAACCGTGATGGATACCTTGCGCGCGCGGATCGCGAGCCGCGCGCTGATGCCCGGCGCGCGCGTGCCGTCGATCCGGATGATGGCCGACGGGCTGGGCGTGTCGAAATCGACGGTCGTCGATGCGTACGAGCGGCTCGCGAGCGAAGGCGTGCTCGTCGCGCGGCGCGGCTCGGGCTTCTATGTGTCGGGGCACGCGCCGCCGCTCGCGCTCGCCGATCTCGGCCCGCGCCTCGATCGCGAGCTCGATCCGTTGTGGCTGTCGCGCCAGTCGCTCGAAGCGGCGCCGACGTCCGTGAAACCCGGCTGCGGATGGCTGCCGTCGTCGTGGCTGCCCGATGAAAGCCTGCGCCGCGCGCTGCGCGCCGTGTCGCGCGACGAATCCGACGCGCTGACCGACTACGCGACGCCGCTCGGCCTGCCCGCGCTGCGCCAGCAGCTCGCCTGGCGGCTCGCGCAGCACGGCGTTCACGCGGAACCCACGCAGATCTTGCTGACCGACGGCGGCACGCACGCGCTCGACCTCGTGTGCCGGCTGCTGCTGGAGCCGGGCGACACGGTCGTGCTCGACGATCCGTGCTACTTCAACTTCCAGGCGCTGCTGCGCGCACACCGGGCGCGGATCGTCAGCGTCCCGTTCACGCCGAACGGCCCCGACCTGGCGCGCTTCGAGCAGGTGCTCGCCGAGCACCGGCCGCGTCTGTACATCACCAACGCGGCGCTGCACAACCCGACCGGCGCGACGCTCGCGCCGCCCGTCGCACACCGGCTGCTGACGCTCGCGGCCGAGCACGGGCTGCTGATCGTCGAGGACGACATCTTCGCGGATTTCGAGAGCACGCCCGCACCGCGCCTCGCGGCGTTCGACGGGTTGTCGCGCGTCGTATCGATCGGCAGCTTCTCGAAGACGCTGTCGGCCGCGATCCGCTGCGGTTACATCGCCGCGCGCCCGGAATGGATCGAGGCGCTGGTCGACCTGAAGCTCGCGACGTCGTTCGGCAACGCGCAGATCGGCGCGAACGTCGTGCACCGGCTGCTGATCGACGGCACGTACCGGCGTCACCTCGACGGCTTGCGTGCGCGTCTTGCCGATGCGATGGGCGAGACGATCCGGCGCCTCGCGCGCGCCGGGCTCGGGATCTGGACGGAGCCGCGCGGCGGCCTGTTCGTGTGGGCGCAACTGCCCGACGGGCTCGACGCCGCACGCGTCGCGCGCCACGCGCTGGATCACGACGTCGTGCTGGCGCCCGGCAACGTGTTCAGCCCCTCGCACAGCGCGACGTCGTACCTGCGCTTCAACGTATCGCGCTGCAAGGGGCCCGCGGTGTTCGATGCGCTTGCGCGGGCGATGGAAGCCGCACGCGCGGCGGAACACGGCGGCGTGCAGGCGGATGCGGAGCGGCGCGTGCTCGCGGGCGAACCGTGATCGCAGGCGATCGCGCTAACTGCCGATCGCCACGATCTCGGCCACGAAATCGACGAACGCGCGCACCTTCGCGGGCGGCAGGTGGCGCGACGGATAGTACGCAAACAGCGGGAACGCCTCGCCGCGCCAATCCGCGAGCAGCTCGACGAGCCGCCCCTGCTCGATCAGCTCCGCTACGCCGCTCGCCTTGAAGCGGGCGATGCCCGCGCCGGCCAGGCACGCGCCGAGCATCGTGCCGGCGTCGTTGACGAGCAGCCTGCCCGTCGTCTTCACCGGCACGCGCTTGCGGCCAAGCTGATAGATCCATTCGAGCGGCTGGCCGGTCAACGTGTTGCGCATCTGGATGCACGCATGGCCGACCAGATCGGCAGGCGCCTCGGGACACCCGTGCCGCTTCACGTATGCGGGCGCCGCAACCGTCACCGCACGCGTCTCCAGCAGTTTGCGCGCGACCAGCGACGATGACGGCGGCTCACCAAACCGCACCGCGATATCGAAACCTTCGGCGACCAGATCGCCGAGTTGCTCGCGTGCCGCCAGTTCCAGCGACAGATCGGGATGGCGCGCAAGAAACGCAGGGAGATGCGGCGCCAGCACCCGCCGCGAGAAATAGGCGTCGACATTCACGCGCAACCTGCCACGGACGGCGGCGACCGAACCGGCGGCCAGCGTAACCGCGTCGCCGATCCCGGCAAGCAGCGGACCGATATCTTCGTACAGGCGCCGCCCTTCGTCCGTCAGCGTCACCGACCGCGTCGTGCGATCGAGCAGCCGCACGCCGACGCGCGCCTCGAGCCGGCCCACGGCCCGGCTGACGCCGGACGGCGACAGGCCGAGCGCCTCGGCCGCGCGCGCGAAGCTGCCGCTTTCGACGATCGCGGCCAGCACGCCCACGTTCGCCAGAATCCGCCCGTCGATGCCCATGATTTCGCTCATGACAAAAAATCACCAATCAAATGACATGGATTCGATTCCATCAGGAATCGCCGTTCCCTATCATGCAACCCGATGCATCGCGACGGCAAGCCCCTCTGGCGGCCTACCCGAACGCAGCAGGCAGACCCGCCGCGCGGCCGCTCCAGCGCGGGACCCTTTCATTTTTCGATGAGGATTTCGAACCATGTACGCCATTACCGGCATCACCGGACAGGTCGGCGGCGCGCTCGCCCGAACGCTGCTCGCATCCGGCCAGCACGTGCGGGCCGTCGCGCGCGACGCGGATCGCGCCGCACCCTGGGCCGCACGCAACTGCGACGTTGCACTCGCGGACATGACCGACGCCGCCGCACTGACGGCAGCTTTCTCGAACACGGCCGGCGTATTCGTGCTGCTGCCGCCGTGCTTCGATCCGTCCCCGGGATTCCCCGAAACGCGCGCCGTGATCGACGCGGTCGGCGCCGCGTTGCGCGCCGCGCGGCCGCGCAAGGTCGTCTGTCTGTCGACGATCGGCGCCCAGGCGACGCAAGTGAACCTGTTGTCGCAATTGACGATGATCGAGCAGGCGTTCGCCGATCTGCCGATGCCCGTCGCGTTCCTGCGCCCCGCGTGGTTCCTGGAAAACGCCGCATGGGACGTCGCGACGGCACGCGACGACGGTGTGATCCACAGCTTTCTGCAGCCGCTCGACAAACCGGTGCCTATGGTCGCCACCGAAGACGTCGGCCGCGCGGCGGCCACGCTGCTTCAGGATGAATGGACCGGCGCACGCATCGTCGAGCTCGAAGGGCCGCGTCGGGTCAGCCCGAACGACCTGGCGGCCGCGTTCGCCCGCGTGCTCGGGCGCACGGTACACGCCGAAGCCATCCCGCGCGACACGTGGGCAGCGCTGTTCGATGCGCAGCGGATGCGTTACCCCGAACCGCGCATGCGCATGCTCGACGGCTTCAACGAAGGCTGGATCGATTTCGCGTCGGCACGCGCGGACATTCTGAAAGGAGACATCGACGCGGATGCCGTACTCCGCACGCTCGTCGCCCGCACCGCGTGAGCGGGAACGAGGCGACCGCATTGCACGCTGTCGCCCCGTTCCCGCCTGTCACCGCGTCACGCTTCCCCCGCGTGCGCCCTCGCCCGCACCTCGGCAAACGACGCATCGACGAGCAAGCGCCCCGTATCGAACACCGTTTCGAGCGCCTCGTCCCATTCGCCTTCCAGCGCACGATCGTCCCACGCCACGGGCAGCGTCGTGGTCCGATACTCGCCGGTGCGGCGATTGCGCAGCAGCGTGAGCCGCCCCTTCTTCGAGCGCTTGCCCTGATCGGTGACCGGATCCTTGCGGACGTCGTGCCACACGCCGCCGCGCCGGATTGCCGAGCACTTCATCGCGAAGCGCTGCGTATCGCGGTTCAGTTGCTGCAACAGCGCGCCGCCCATGCCGAACACGACGTTGCCGGCCGCATACCCCGCGTCGTCGAGCGCGGAAAGAATCGTGTCGATCGACTGCTCGTCGACGCCATCGCCCTGGATCACGCGCACGCGGTTCAGCACGCGCCGCCCCTTGCCGTTTACGGTCGAACCGAACGACGCGTCGAGCGCGCGCACGGTCTGCAGCACGATCGCCATCGGGTCGCCCGAATCGGGACGCACGACGAGCGTCGCGCCCGAATCGAGCACGGCCTGCCGAAGCTCGCCGCCCCACAGTTCGAGCGCGGCGAACAGATCGTAGGAGTCCGACACGACCGACACGATCGCGCCGGGCAGGCCGAAGCGGCGGATCATGTTCCGGTAAGCATCGGCCTCGCCTTCGCGCCCCCACGACGTGATCGTGCTGTGTTCGGCCGCCGGCACCGAATAAGCCGCCATCGGCTCGCGATAGAAGCGGTTCGCGGCCAGCACGCCGAGCACCGTGTCCGAACCCATGAAGTTCACGAGGTGCGCCGCACCGCCGATCGCGGCCGATTCCGCGCTCGATACACCGCGCGCGCCGAAGTCGTGCAGCTTGAACGGCAATTGCGCGAGATCGTCGTCGGTCTTTTCGAGGAAATGGCGGATCGTCTGCCGCAGGTGCCAGCTACGTGTCGCGACCGTCACCGGATACCAGATGCGCAGCAGCATCGTCTCGAGATACGACGCGAGCCAGAACACCTGCGGATCGTCGCATTCGACGGTCATCAGCACGTTGTGTACCGGCACGACCGAACCCTCGGGCACTGCGCGGATCTTCACCGGCAGGTAACCGTCGTAGCGTTCGACGATATAACGCCACCCGGCTTCGTTGAACGGCTCGCCGTGCACCGTGAAGAAATCGCGCGCTTCGTCGATCATCGCGTGCGTGATCGGCGTGCACAGATACTCCTTCAGCAGCATCTGCAGGCCGAAGAACAGCGTGCGGTCGTAGCGGCCGCCGCGCGATTCGACGTACGAGAACATCGCCGACGCGTCGGGCGGATATTGCAGGAAGTGGGAAGCCTTGTACGAATCCGTATTGAGGATCGGATTGGCGAGAACCGCGGCAAAGCCGCCGAGATCGTTTTGCATGGCTAGAGCTCCTCTAGGCCGTTGACGTGCCGCCGCGTCTGTCGCGGCGGACCGGAATGCGGGGAATCAGCGGATCACAGCTTCCCCAGGAAGTGATACGCGATGTCGAAGTGATCCTCGAACATCACGTTGCGCATTTGCGCGAATTCGTTGAGCGGCACCCAGCGCGCCTTGTCGGCGTCGTCGCTGCCCTTCACGCGCGGCAGCTCGCCGGTCGGGAAGTTGAACAGGCATGCGTGCGTGATCGTGCGGCCGCGCAGCGAGCGGGTCGGGTGATCGAACACCTGCCGATCCTTGATCGAGCCGCGCAGCACGGGCTCCGGCAGTTTCAGCCCGGTTTCCTCGCGCAGTTCGCGGATGCAAGCGGCGTCGAGCCGTTCGTCCTGGTTCACGAATCCGCCCGGCAGCGCCCACAGGCCGCGGCCCGGTTCGCTGCGGCGGCGCACGAGCAGGATATGGCCCGAGTGCACGACCACCGCGTCGACCGTCACGAACGTGACGGGATACGGCGCGGCCGCCCATGCCTTGCGATACGCGGCGATGAATTCGGCTTCCGACTTCAGCTGCGCGAATTCCGGCTGCGTGCGGAAACGCTCGAGCCAGCCGAACACGGGTTCCGGCACGGCCCACTGCACGAAGCTGTTGGTGCGTTCGGCGAAATACTGGTCGCGGATCTCGGTAGCGGAAATGTCTTCCGTCGCGTCGACGTCGACGAGCTCCCATTGCGGGAACATCCGCAGGTAATACGATGTGGCGTCCTTCTCGTGGCCGATCAGCCCGACCTTGCGCTGCGCGACGTCGCCGAGCGCGGACGCGACCGCATCCTGAACCCAGCGCACCCAGTCGCCGTCGTTGTAGGTCGAATCCTGCAGCGGCGCGACCGTCACGCGGTCGCGCTCGGACGCGTCGAGCAGCGAAGCCAGCATCTGGCGGCGCTCGTCGAACGAGAACGGATCCTTGATGGTGCGGGGCTTGTCGGTCGACCCGATCAGCACACACACGCGCTCGGCCCGGCTCAGTGCCGACTTCAGCACATTCAGGTGACCACGATGCGGAGGCTGGAAACGACCAATGAAAACGAGCGCGTCGAAGCGCCGGTTCTGTTGCGTGCTCATGAGGCTCCCTCAAGAGATTGAAACGCTTCGGGTCTTTCCCGAAGGGTTGGATGAATCCTAGGGGAAATCCCGAAGTGCGTCAATCGAGCACATGCTCGACTTGACCAAGTCTGAAGAAATGCACGGCGCCGGCGGGTTACACTCGATTTCATCCCAATCCGCGCTGCGGCGCCCGCCATCATGAGGATCTCAGTCAGCCGAACCGTCGGTGTCGATCGCAGACGCCTCTTCACGTGGTCGCAGGATTACGCGCGGCGGCTCGTGTGGGACAGCTTCCTCATCGACGCCTATCTGCTCGACAGCACGACGGCCGACGTCGGCGTCGACGCGTTCTGCCGCAGCCAGTCGGGCGCAACGATGGTGTCGCGCTACATCTCGTACCGTCCGCCGCAGGTCGCCGCCGTCGAAATGGTCGACGGGCCGAAGGTGCTCGAACGCTTCAGCGGCAGCTGGAATTTCACCGAACACACGCCGGGCACGACCGAGGTGAAATTCACGTACAACTTCCGCGCTCAGCCGGCCTGGCTGCGCTGGCTGCTCGAACCGCTGATCGGCGCGTTCTATCTCGTGCAGACGCGCCGGCGTCTCGATTCGTTCAAGCGCTGGGCCGAAGCCGAAGCGCTGCCGCACTGACCGGCACTGCCGCGGGCCGTGCACCCGCGTGATCCGGCGTGCCCGCACTACCTCCCCCGAATGCGTTCGAACGCGCCACGGCCGCGCGACCGGGCATTTGCCAGATTCGCCGAACCCGGAGAAACTACGGACGGCCGTCATTCCGACGGCGGGCCCTGACCGAGAGAACAGGGCTTTCCTCCCTGAAACGGCTTCGACACCAACAACATCCATGAGCCTGATATCCCGATTCTTTGGCCGCAAGGAAGAACCCGAAAGCCCGGCCGCGCTGGTCGCCGCATCCGACACTGACAATCCGCTGAGCGTGACGGTCGTCTTCGACGGGCCGCTGCAGGTCGATATCGCGTCGCTGACGGCCGCGCTGCGTGCGTACCATCCGAGCATGCAGCAGGCGCGCGTCGAAACCGAGCCGACGCTGGAGCAGGTATTCGGGCTCGCCGGTTGGGGCAAGCACGTCGTCCGGCTGGTCGGCTTCGATGCGCCTTATCCGTCCGACGCGCTGGAAGCGTGCGTCGCGCCCGCCCACTACGGGCAGGACCTGAAGCAGCAGGTGCGCGCGAGCCGCAGCCACGTGATCCTGTACTACGCCGGACACGAACCCGATCCGCTCGACCAGTACGTCGCGCTGGCGGCCGTCGCCGGCGCGCTGGCCGAACAGAACGGCCTCGCGGTGCTGAACGAGCACGCGCACACGTCGTTGCCGGCCGGTGTCTTCAATGCGAAGGAACTCGGCGAAGAAAGCCTCGAAGTGCTGCGCGCGATCCCGCTGAACCTGTTCTTCTGCGGCTTCGTGAAATACGAGGTCGAAGGCGTCGAGGGTGTGTGGATGCGCACCTATGGCGCCGACGTGTTCGGCCTGCCCGATTTCGCCGCGCTCGCGCAAGGCCATCACGAAGGCGAACGCTATTCCGGCATCTTCAACAACGTGATGCACTACCTGCTCGAAAGCGGCGCGCGGATGCATGCGGGCGAAACGATGCAGGTCGGTTCGGAAACGTTCATGAGGCTGCGGGAACCGCTCGAACATGAGTACTACCTGCAGGGGCCCGCGCAGGTGCTGGTGGCCGAGCTGATCTCGGCGGACGAAATCAATCGCTGATCGCAGCGTATCGCACCGTGATGCACGGCGCGCGGGTTCGACGCTTCGCGAACCGCGTGCGCCGAGGCGCCACATGACAGCGGCGTGACAGCCGCCCCGCCCGACGAGGAGACATCCGTGTTCCGCATACGCGTTGGTTTCGCGCTGGCCGCTCTCGGCCTCTCGTTGTCCGCCCACGCCGACAGCATCGACTGCACGCGTGCGAAGACGCGCACCGATCACCTGATTTGCGGCGACAAGGCGCTGGTATCGGCGGACAGCACACTGTCGAGCGCGTACTACGACGCGATCGGCATCGCCGCCGACCAGCCGGCCGTGATCCGGTCGCAACGCGCGTGGCTTGCACAGCGCGATGCGTGCGCCGATACCGCCTGTCTCGCCACCGCCTACCGCGACCGCACGGCAGCGCTGAAACAGGTCAAGCACGCGGGCTGGAAAACCTATCGCGACCCGACGCTCGGCATCTCGTTCGAATACCTCGCGAACCGGCAGGTGAAGAAGCCGTGCCCGGCAATCGGCGGCGATCGCTGCGTCGCGATCGTCGGCCGCAACATGACCTACAGCAACTACTTCATCGCGTTCGAGATCGTCGACGGCGCGCTGGAGCCGGTCGCAGAAAAGGAAGCCGGTTTCGAGAAGCAGGACGACGGCAAGTGGATGACGACTTACGGCCGCAGCGTTGCGCAGGAAGTCGAACGTTTCTCCGGACCCGGCTGGCGCGGCATGCGCGCGACGATCACGTGCGGCATCAGCGACCCGGAAACCGGCTTCCACGCGGCCGGCGGCGAATGCTACTGGGCCGTGCTGAGCAACGGCACGCGTTCGGCCGTCGCGAATACGCAGGGCATCGTCGGCACCGACGATGCGACGCTGCACAGCGTGTCGACGTTCCGGTTCGAACGCTGACGGGCATCGCAAAACGCGCATCAGTCCGGGTACGAATCGATGTGGGTGCCCCGCCGCAATGAAGTCTCGCTGTCCGGACGGACGGCCGGCGCGCTAACGCGCTCCGTCCCGGCCCATCAGAAATGTTTCCGTACCGGAAGCGCGGTGCAACGTGACTTCCGTACCCGTCAGCCATCCTGACGATTTCAGGATCGGGCGCGCCACCGCGTATAGCCGATCGGCGCTGGGGCCATACAGATACAGATAACCGTCGTTGCCGTCGCGATGCAGCTCGGTCTCACCGAGTTCGCCCGCCCCTGCCTGCTTCGCGGCGCGATCAAGCCGGCGCTCCAGCGCATGAAGCCGCGGCAGATCCTTTTCGTCGTAGTCGAAGTGGACCATCACGACCGGCCCGGGCGGCTTCGTCGGCAACTCCGCGGCAACGTGGCCGGCGAACAGCGTGGAGCCGAGCAACGCGGCAAATCGTATTCTTTTATGCATGGGAATAACCGGTGCGTAACGCCCGCTCAGGTCAATGCATCGCCGCGCGCGACCTGCTGCCGGGCCTGCGCCTGCGTACCGAGCGCGGCGGCGATCGCATCGACCGCATCGGCCGCGCGCGCCGCGCCGCACATGAACACGTCGACGGCCGCGAAGCGATGCTCGGGCCACGTATGGATCGTGATGTGCGATTCGGCGAGCAGCACGACACCCGTCACGCCATGTTCGCCGCCGAAATGATGGAAATGCGCGCCGATCACGCGCGCGCCCGACTGTCGCGCCGCTTCGGTGAGGATCGTCTCGAGCCGCGCGGCGTCGCGCAGCAGCGCCGCGTCGATGCCGGCCAGGTCGGCCAGCACGTGCGAGCCGAGCGTCGCGCGCGGCGGCGCGATCCCGTCGCGCGCGGTCATTTGTGCGACCCGTACGACGAGTAGCCGCTGCGGGCCGACGAACTGCCCCAGCCGCTACCGCCCGAACCGCTGCCGCCGATCGATGCGCAGCTGAACAGCGTGACGACGATCAGGCCGTAGATGCCGTAGAGGATGTACCGGATCACGAGTTGCCCCCGTCCGACGCGAAACCCTTCCACAGCCATTCAGGCAGCCACAGCACCAGCAGGCCGATCAGCACGAAGACGGAGCGGCCGCTGAACGCGAACAGCGACCCCATGTTGAAGATCACGAGCAACACGCTGAACACGAGCGGCAGCGGCGAGAAACTATGCGGGTTCTTCCCGCCGAACAGGCCCTTCGTTTCCTTCTCGCCGGCCGCGGCTGCGGCCGTCGCGAGCGCCGGCGTGCCGAAGCGTTCGCCGAGCGCGCTGGCCGACAGCGGCCGCGCGCGCGACCAGACGATCTCCGCGTCGCTGCGCTCGCGCGTCAGCTTGTCCTTCTGCCAGCCGTAATCGATGATCGACGTGCGATCGCCCACCTGCACGCGCCAGTTGAACGCACCGACTACGTAGACGACCTCCGAGTCATACTCCTCGCGCAGGCGGTAGGTCTTGCCGCCGTCGGTCACGTCGGACTCGCTGCCGATCGTCGGCCATTGGTCGAGCACCTGCACGCGCTCCCAGCGTCCTTCGCTCTGCACGAGCCACAGGAAACCGCGCTTCGGGTTCAGCAGCAGGTATTCGTCCCACGTCTCGGCGTCGCCCGGCACGCGACAACGCATCATGCCGATTACCGTGTATTTCACGCCATCGAACGTGCCGATCGCACCGAGCTCCAGCGCGCCCTTCACCGATTCGAGCTTGCGCTGCGCCGCGAACACGGTCTGCTGCTCGGCCGTGCACTGCACGCCCGCGTGACAACTGCCGCACACGACGTAGTCGGCGACGTTCGGCGCATACGACAGCGGCGCGCCGCAGCTCGGGCACGCGAACGGCACCATCTCCGCGCCGCGCTTCTCGCGCGTATCGATCTCGGTGTCACGCAGCCCCGTGAACGCGAGCGCGTCGAATTCCAGCGCCTCGCCCGAATAAACGGCCGGGCTCCCGCCATTCGAATCGGCGTCGGAATAGTCGTAGGTCGCAAACGCGTTGCCGGTCCGCAGATCGACCACGCGTGCCTCCCAGCCGGCATCGACGCGGAACGGCAGCTCGCCGTCGCCGCCCGTGCAGCGCGCGGTGCGCACATCGGACACGAGGCACGCGCGGCTGCCGTGGTCGATCCGCATGCCCGGTTCGAGCGTACCGAACGCGGGCCACGCGCCGCCCGACGCATCGTCGGGCTCGCGCACCGTGACCGCGTACTGGCCCGACGCATCCGACAGCCAGCCGAACGCGCCGTCGTCGAACACGACGTACCACTCGCTCCACGCGCCGGCGTCGTAGGTCATCTGGATGCGCCCGAGCACCGTGAACATGCGCTTGCCGTAGCGCCCGGCCGTGCCGATCTGGATCGGCGACGCGTCGTCGAGCACCGTCGCCAGCTCGCCGATGCGCTCGACGTCGGCGCCGCGCTTGAGCAGCGTACTGCGGCAGGACGCGCAGACGGCCATCACCGCCGCCGCCGAGCGAAACTCGACCGGCGCGCCGCACTGGGGGCACGAAGTGCTGAACATGCGCGACGCTTACCGGGTGAGCTTCGCGAGGATCTCGGCCTTCGCGCGCGAATATTCGTCTTCGGTCACGAGGCCCTTGTCGAACAACGCCTTCAACTGCTCGAGCCGCTGCACGTAGTCGGTACCGTCGGCCGGTGCGGCCGGCTGCGCAGCGGCCGCCGGTGCCGCGACGGGCGCGGCCGGTGCGGCCGCCGGCGCCGGTTGCGCGGCGCCCGCCATCTGGCCGGCCATCGCCTGCCCGATCACGGCACCCGCGGCGAGCCCCGCGCCGACACCGGCGATGCCGCCCGGGTTCTGCGCGGCAAGCGGAATCGCCTGCGCGGTCTGGTATTGCGTGGCGCGCGCGAGATCGCCGGCCATCCCCGCGCCGATCCGCAGGTCGAGCGCCTTCTGCAGCTCCGCCGGCAGCGACACGCTCTCGACCGCGAACGCATCGAGCGCGAGGCCATAGCGCGTGAACACCGGCGCCAGCGCGTCGGCGATGCGCTGCGACAGCAGCGACTGGTTCGCGGCCATGTCGACGAACGGCACGTCGGACGCGCCGAACGTCGTGCTCATCGCGGTGACCACCAGGTTACGCAGTTGCTGTTCGAGATCGTCGACCGTGTATTGCGCGCGCGTGCCGCTGACCTCGCGGTGGAACGCGCCCGCGTCGACGATCCGGTACGAGTAGATGCCGAACGCGCGCACCTGCACGATGCCGAATTCGCGATCGCGGATCGTCACCGGCTGCGCGGTGCCCCAGCGCCGGCCGAGCTGCAGCCGCGTGCTGAAGAAATAGACGTCCGACTTGAAAGGCGATTGAAAGAGTTTGTCCCAGTTCTTCAGGTACGTGAGCACCGGCAGCGTGTTCGTTTCCAGCGTATACAGCCCCGGCTGGAACACGTCGGCGACCTTGCCTTCGTTGACGAAGATCGCGACCTGCGTCTCGCGCACGGTCAGCTTGCCGCCGTAGCGGATTTCCTGGTCTTCCATCGGATAGCGCCAGGCCAGCACGCCGTCGGTGTCTTCCGTCCATTGCAGGACGTCGACGAACTGCTTGCGGATAAACGAACCCAGACTCATGTCGGTCTCCTCGGACGCGTGGCGGTCAGGTCAGGCAGGCGGCATTGATGATGCCGACGACGAGCGACGCGGTGCCCATCAGGCCGCCCATCGCGACGTTGCGATCCTCGATTGCATGATTCATGCCGGGCATCAGGCGCGTCAGCGCCGCATAGGTGATCAGTTGCACGGCCATCGCGCCGACGGCCCAGATCACGACTTCGCCGAGCGTCGAGTTGTGCGCGATGCTGGACGCGAGCGTCAGGCAGAAACCGATCAGCGCACCGCCGAACGACAGCGTCGCAGCCGAGTTGCCGTCGCGGATCAGCGCCAGTTCGTCGAACGGAGTGACCTTCAGGTACACTGCCGCGAACACAAGAAGCAGCACGAACGCCGACAGTAAATGAACCGCATAAAGATAGGCACTATTCATTCTTTCCCTCGGATTTTGTGCTCGGTTCGCCGCCCCGTCGCCGGCCGGCCCGCACGGGGCCAGCAGACGGATGGCCGCCCCACAAAAATCCGCGCCAGTATATCCACATTGCCGAACACTGCACAACGGACGCACCATGCTGCATAGGCGTGCGCTCGTCCTGTCGATCCTCGTGCTCGCGTCGTGCGGGCTCGGCTACGAACTGATCAGCAGCGCGCTGTCGAGCTACCTGCTCGGCGATTCGATCCTGCAGTTCTCGTCGGTGATCGGCTGCTACCTGTTCGCGATGGGGATCGGCTCGTGGCTCGCGAAGTTCGTCGAGGACGACGACGTGCTCGACCGCTTCGTCGACATCGAGCTGCTCGTCGGCCTGCTCGGCGGCGTGTCGGCCGCACTGCTGTTCGCGGTGTTCGCGTGGCTGGCCGCGCCGTTCCGCGCGGCGCTCTATGCGCTCGTGCTCGCGCTCGGCATGCTGATCGGGATGGAGATCCCGCTCGTGATGCGCGCGTTCCAGCAGCGGCGCCAGGCGTTCCGCCATACCGTCAGCGAGGTGCTGACCTTCGACTATCTCGGCTCGCTCGCCGTGTCGCTGATCTTCCCGCTCGTGCTCGCGCCGCGTCTCGGCCTGCTGCGCACGAGCTTCCTGTTCGGCATCCTGAACGCCTTCGTCGCGCTGTGGACCACGCACCTGTTCCGCGACGAGATCCGCAACGTGCGCGGCAAGCTGATGCGCGCGTCGCTCGTGATCGGGCTGCTGGTCGCCGGCTTCGCGCTGTCGGACCGCATCACGCACTGGGCCGAGCATGGCGTGTACGGCGACGAGACGATCTATTCGGAAACGACGCCGTACCAGCGCATCGTGCTCACGCAGTGGCACGACGACATGCGGCTGTACCTGAACGGCAACCTGCAGTTCTCGTCGCGCGACGAGCATCGTTATCACGAGGCGCTGATCCACCCGACGATCGAGGCGCTGCCGTGGGCGAAGCACGTGCTCGTGCTCGGCGGCGGCGACGGCCTCGCGGTGCGCGAACTGCTCAAGCACCGCAACCTCGAACAGATCACGCTCGTCGATCTCGATCCCGCGATGACCAAGCTGTTCTCCACGTCCGCGCCGCTCGTCAAGCTGAACCAGGGCTCGCTGAAGGATCCGCGCGTGCACGTGATCAACGACGACGCGGTGCGCTGGCTCGAATCGAACGCCGACGTGTACGACGCGATCGTCGTCGACTTCCCCGATCCGACCAACTTCGGGCTCGGCCGCCTGTATTCGGTGCCGGTGTTCCGGCTGCTCGCGCGCCACCTGTCGGAGAACGGTTATGCGGTGATCCAGTCGACGTCGCCGTATTTCGCACCGCACGCGTACTGGACCATCATCGCGACGCTGCATGAAGCCGGGCTCAACACGTGGCCGTACCACTGCTACGTGCCGTCGTTCGGCGACTGGGGCTTCGTGATCGCCGGCAAGCGCCGCGACTTCACGGTGCCGACGCACTACTCGGTGCCCACGCGCTGGCTCGACGCGCAGACGGCCGCCGAGATGTTCCACTTCCCGGCCGACATGCCCGCGCTGCCGATGACGCCGAACGAACTCAACGACCAGCCGCTCGTGCGCCGCTTCGACGACGACTGGAAACACGTGCTGCGCTGATGGATCGCCGCACGTTCCTCGTCGCGTCGGCGGCCGCGTCGCTCGCCGCATGCGGCCGCACCGGCTGGATCGAGACGACGCCGCGCGTCGGCTACCCCGGCATGCGCGAAGGCCATGCGCTGCGCGACCATGCCACGCTGCCGCCGCCGTCCGGCACGATCGAGACGGACGTCGCGATCCTCGGCGCCGGCGCGGCCGGGCTGTCGTGCGCGTGGCAGCTCGCGCGCGCGGGCCACACGCGCTTCGCGGTGCTCGCCGGCCCCGAGTTCGGCGGCAATGCGGCCGGCGGCCGCTTCGGCGATCTCGGCTATCCGAAAGGCGCGCACTACCTGCCGCTGCCGTCGCTCGAATCCGCGCATCTGCGCGACATGCTCGCCGATCTCGGCGTGATCGAATCCGCACCGTTCTCCGCGCGCCCCGTGTACGACGAGCGCGTGCTCGTCCATGCGCCGGATGAACGGCTCTTCATCGCCGGGCAATGGCAGGACGGCATCGTGCCGACGGCCGGCCTCGACGCCGACGCGCTCGCGCAGCAGGCGCGCTTCTTCGCGTACACGGACGGGCTGCGCACCGCCCGTGGCGCTGATGGCCGCAAGGTGTTCTGCATCCCGATCGCGGAATCGTCGCGCGACCCGCGCTGGCGCGCGCTCGACCGGCGCTCGTTCCGCCAGTGGCTGCTCGACGAGGGCTACACCGCGAAGGCGCTGCACTGGTACCTGAACTACTGCTGCCGCGACGACTACGGCGCGGGATACGAGCATGTGTCCGCGTGGGCCGGCCTGCACTATTTCTCGTCGCGCGGCGGCCATGCGGGCGACGCGAGCGACGGCGCGGTGCTGACCTGGCCCGACGGGCTGCACACGATGGTGACGAAGCTGAGCGATTCGATCACCGCGCGCACCGGCTCGAACGCGTGGTCGCGGGACGGCTTCGCGGTGCGCGCGACCGAACGCGCGGGCGGCGTCGACGTGCTGTGCGCGCGCCTCGGCGACGACGGCGCGCTGTCGACGTTCACGCTGAAGGCGCGGCGCGTCGTGTGTGCGATGCCGCTGTTCGTCGCGGCGCACGTGTTTCCGCAGCTTTCCGCCTACGGCTTCGAACCCGCGCGCGACCTGCCGCCGCGCGCACCGTGGCTCGTGTCCAACTTCCTGCTCGACGGCATGCCGGCCGAGGCGGCGGGCGTGCCGCTTGCGTGGGACAACGTCGTCTACGACGGCGCGGGGCTCGGTTATGTCGTGTCGACGCACCAGCTGATCCGGATGTCGCCGCCGACGCGCTCGGTGTTCTCCGCGTATCAGGCGTTGAGCACGCGCGCGCCGGACGACACGCGCCGCTGGCTCGCGCAGGCCGAGCCCGGCGCGTTGCGCGAACAGGCCGCGATCGACCTGCAGGCCGTCTACGGGCGCGAGCTGTGGAAGCACGCGACGGCGCTCGAGATCACCGTGCGCGGCCACGCGATGGCGACGCCCGACGTCGGCTTCCTGAGCCGGCCGGGGCTGCTTGCGCTGCGCGAGGCTGACGGCCCGGTCGTGTTCGCGCATGCCGATCTGTCCGGGCTGTCGCTGTTCGAGGAAGCGTCGTACTGGGGCATGCTCGCGGCGCGGCGCGTGCTCGCCTGAGCACCGGCTTCCGGCCGGCGCGGCAGCGGCCGATTCGTCATTGCGACGACATTGCCACCCGCTATAATCGCGCGACATTCCGACTGCATTGAGCAGGCCGACGGTGCCGTGCCGTTCGACGCGCCGCATGCCCTCCTCGACAACAACAATGACGAACCGAACCCTCCGACGCCTTTGCCCGTTCGTGCGCACCGCCGCGCGTGTGCTTGCCTGCGCCCCGCTGCTCGGCGCGCCGCTGGCGCTGCATGCGGCCGACGCCGCAGCCCCCGGCGCCGAGCCCGCATCCGGGCGCTATATCGTCGTCGACACCGGCCATACGCCCGCTCACCCGGGTTCCACCGGCGCGAGCGGCCGCGTCGAATACCTGTACAACCTCGATCTGTCCGCAGCAGTTGCTGAAAAGCTCGCCGCGCACGGCGACCGCGTGCTGCGCACGTCGGCCGACGGCCGCGAGATCGCGCTCGTCCAGCGTTCGACGCAGGCGCCCGACGCGAACCTGTTCGTGTCGATCCATCACGACTCGATGCAACAGCAGTTCATCGACGCGGGCCGCCAACGCGAATTCCGCGGTTTCTCCGTGTTCGTGTCGGAGCGCAATCCGCACTATACGGAAAGCCTGCGTTGCGCAAAGGCGATTGCCGAGCGGCTGGTCGCGGCCGGCGAGCGGCCGTCGCTGTATCACGCGCAGCCGATCCGCGGCGAGAATCGCCCGCTGATCGACCCGCAACTCGGCATCCACCGCTTCGACGATCTCGTCGTGCTGCGCACCGCGCCGATTCCGGCCGTGCTCGTCGAGGCCGGCGTGATCGTCAATCCCGACGAAGAAGCGCGGCTCGCGCGGCGCGAGACAATCCAGCACCTGTCCGCCGCGATCGCAGGCGGGATCGACGCGTGCACGGTGCCGAAGTGACGGCATCGCCCCTCGGGCTCAACGGTTTTCACCCAGTCAGGAGCATCGCAATGAAAAAGAAGAAGAATCTGTTCGCATCCTGCGCGCTGCTCGCGCTTGCCGTTCCGTTCGCCGCGCACGCGGCCGGCTGCGCGAAGCCGCACAGCGCGTTCGACCAGGTGTACTGCACCAGCACGCAGTTCTCGCAAAGCGACCGCGAACTCAACGACGAGTACGGCCGCCTGCGCAAGCAGCTGAGCGGCGACCAGCAGGCGACGCTGAAGGCCGGCCAGCTCGCGTGGCTGAAGCAGCGCGATGCGCAGTGCAGCGAGACGCGCAACAACAGCTACCTCGTGGATATCCAGTGCGCGAACGACATGACGCAGTCGCGGCTGTCGTTCCTGCGCGAGCGTGAGCGTGAATGCACGAGCACGGGGTGCGTGGCGTCGAAGCTCGGGGAGTAAGGCCTTCGCGCGTGCCGTGCCGTGAAGCGTTTCGCGGCGCGGCGCGTCAGCCCCACGAAGGAAACAGCGATGCGACATGAATTCTCCGAAGTCCTCAACGACCTCGTCGACTATTTTCTCGTCGGCGATGTTCTGCTGCTGAAGCGCTACAAGGAACAGCACGGGCTGTCGGACAACGTCGCATCCGAGTTCACGTCGAACGACAGCGGCGACACCGCCGTGCTGGAAGGCATCGTGATTCCGCTGGCCGGCATCGAGAATCATCCGTACACGGTCATCTTCACGCTGGACGACGACACGCCCGAATTGCTGAAGACGGGAAGCCGCCTGCAGCATCGGCGTGGTGGCTACGTGCTGCGCGTCGAGCATCGTTCGATCATGCTCTACACGTGGCGCATGCTCGAACGCTTCAACGACGAGACGGTGAACGCGTTGCTCGCGCGTTACCGCGAACCGGGCAGGCCCGTCATCGAAATCGAGAACGGCTGGTACGAAGTCGACATCCTCGGCGGGGAAGTCCCGCGCAACGGCTGGTTCGAACCTGCGTTCGAATTCGTGCTGAAAAGAACCGACGAACCGCGAGATGCGTCGCACGTGGATATCGGCTACCGCTTCGCGATCGACAGCAGTTCGGATCGCGCGAATTGATCCGGACACGGCAACGCAACAGCAACCGATCAGGCGGAACACGCATGGCACCGAACACGACGACGATCGACATCCGCGCTGCCGACCCCGCCGACGCCGCGACCATCGCCGGCATCCACGTCGCGTCATGGCAGGCAACCTACGCGGGCATCATACCGGCCCCGTTCCTCGCCGGTCTGTCGGTCGAAAAGCGCACGGCCGCATGGCGCTGTGCGCTCGACGCCGGTCGGCCGCGCGTCGCCCTCGCGTTCACGGACAACGAGCCGACGGGCTGGATCGCATACGGTCCGACACGCGACACCGACAAGGATCGCACCTGGGGTGAGATCGAAGCGATCTATCTGCACCCGTCGCATTGCGGGCAACGCATCGGCGCGACGCTGGTCGACCATGCGTGCCGATCGCTGCATGACGCGGGCCACGCATGGGTGTCGCTCTGGGTGCTGGTCGAAAACCGTCGCGCAAGAGCGTTCTATGAACGCGAGGGCTTCGTCGCGGAAGACGACATCAAGACGTTCGAGATCGACGGCACGCCAATCGAAGAAGTGCGCTATTGGCGCGCACTGCCGAAGCAATCCTCACGACTGAATAGTTAGCCCCGCCTCCAAACGCAACTGCATCATCCGCACCAACTCGCGGATCTTCGCGTTGACGGAATTGCGGCTCGCATAAGCGGCAAGCAGTTCCAGCGGCGCCGGTGCCATCTCCAGCGGCACGCGCAGCAACCGCCCGTCAGCAAGCTCGGCCGCGCACGCACGCTCGACGAGAATCGCGAAGCCGATCCCGTTCAGCGCCGCCAATCCCGCCATCTCGCCGCTATTGACGCGATACCGGCTCGCGACCGGAATCTTGTGAATCCGCCCGTCGCGATCGGCGAACTGCCATGGCTGCCCTTTCAGCGTGCTCAACGTCGTGATGCACGGCAATTGCCTGAGCTGTTCCGTCCGGGTCGGCATCCCGGTCCGGGCGACGAGCGACGGCGCAGCCACGACGACGCTCGGCAAACACGCGAGTGGCCTCACGACGAACGCGCTGTCGTCCAGCTTCCCGCGATTGACGATGATCGACAGGTCGATGTCGTCGCGCAACGTCGATATGCCCGCGAGGCTGGTATCGCAGTCGATTTCGACGCGCGGATGGCGGCTTGCGAATTCCGCGACGATCGGCCCGAGCATGCGCGGCCCGATTTCGCCGGGCACGCAGAGCTTCAGCACGCCACGCAACTCCGTTTGCTGCGAGGTCAGCTCGGATTCGGCCAGCGTCAGCGCATCGAGCATCGGCCTCGCGCGCTCGTGCAGCAGGCGCCCGGCCTCGGTCATCCGAAGGTGCCGCGTGCTGCGCTCCAGCAACCTCACACCGAGCCTCGACTCCAGTTGTGCCACATGGCGGCTCACGTTGGAACCCGGCAACGCAAGCGCACGCGCGGCACCCGCAAAGCTGCCCTCGTCGACGACCGACACGAACACGCGCACCGCATTCAGATCCAGCTTGCTACGCATCATTATCCCGTTTGAGGTATCAAAGCCCGCCATTTTTCATGGCTTATCCCGCCAGACACCGTAATTTACGATGCTCGTCCCGTCAATGCGACGCCGAAGCGCGAACCCGCGACCCAGCGAGCGCTCGCACGACAATACGGAAGGAGTGTCATGGATATTGCAATTCTGGGTGCCGGCATCGCCGGCATGAGCACCGCACTCGCGCTTGCCGGGCGCGGGCACCGGATCCGTCTGTACGAACGCCGGCTATCCGACTCGACGATGGGTGCGGGCGTGGTGCTGTGGCCGAATGCCGGTTTCGTGCTGGCGCAGCTCGGCATCCTGCCGGACATCGTCGAGGTCAGCGGCCACCTGCGCGCGATGCGGTGCATCGACCGGCACGGCAACCCGTTCAAGCTCACCGATATCCGCCAACTCGACCGCCGCATGGGTTTTCCGACGCGCTCGATCCTGCGGCGCGACCTGCAGGCCGTGCTCGCGCGACACGTGGCCGCGCGCGGCATCGAAGTCTGCTTCTGCCACTGCGCAACGGCCATCGACACCGGGCCGGACGGCCGCGCCGTCGTTCGTTTCGACAACGGCACGGCGATCGCGCCCGATCTCGTGATCGGCGCGGACGGCCGCATGAACTCCGTCGCGCGACGCCATGTCGTCGGCAGCAACACGCCGGTCTATCAAGGATTCGTCAACTGGATCGGCGTCGCGCAGAGCGACGCGCCGCTCGTCGATGACGTGTCGATATTCGACTACTGGGGCACACGCGAACGGTTCGGTATCGTCGCGATCGATCGGCAGCGCGTGTACTGGGCCGCGGCACGGTCCGAAGCCGACGGCGACGGCGACGACACGGTGCAAGGCGATCCGGGGCCGATGCTGAAACGGCTATTCGATGCGTGGCCTGCACCCATCGCAGACGTGATGCGCGCGACGCCGCCGAACACGATCGCAAAGATTCGCGTGCACGATCTCGATCCGGTCGACGTGTGGCACCGTGGCAATGTGCTGCTGATCGGCGATGCCGCGCATGCGCCCTTGCCCACCTCAGGACAAGGTGCATGCCAGGCACTCGAAGATGCGTGGCACCTCGCCCGTTGTCTCGACGAGCACGGGGAAGGCAACGGCAGCGACCTCGACGCAGCACTCGCGTCGTTCACGATGCGACGCAGCCTGAAAACCACGGCGATCACCCTGCGTGCCCGCGATTTCGCCCACCGGCTATTCGGCAACGACACGCACGAAAGCGCACGGCAGGTCGATCCGCTTGCCGAAATCGACTCCCTGGCGCACGCGTGGGGCGCGAACCTGCCGTTGGAGCAGATGCCCGATCGATAGGACTCGCAGGCGGCGGCATGCAATCACAGAAACCACCGATACTCCCGCGCGCCGATCTCGTTGCGAAAATCCAGCTCCTCCTGCCGCTTGTTCTCGCAATAGACCATCACGAACTCGCTGCCGAGCCCTTCGCGCACGGCCGGATGATCCTGCATCGCGGCAACCGCAGACAGCATCTCCTTCGGAAAATCGATCCCGCTGCCGCGGTCCTCGTTGAGCGGCGCGATCGGTTCGATCCGTGCATCGAGTCCGTGCTCCATCCCGGAAAGGATCGCCGCGAGCACCAGGTACGGATTCGCATCTGCACTGGCGAGCCGGTGCTCGATCCGCAGGTTGCGCGCATCCGACTCGGGAATCCGGATGCACGCATCGCGATCCTCGAAACCCCAGCTTGCGCGGCTCGCCGCGTTCACCATCGACCCGTAGCGCCGGAACGCGTTGTGATTCGGCGCGAACACCGGCATGCAATGCGGCAGCAGCGCGAGACATCCGGCCACCGCGTGCCGCAGCGGTCGCTGCCCGTCCGCCGCGAGCAGGTTGCGCCCCGCGTCGTCGTACAGGCTTACATGCACGTGCATCCCGCTGCCCGGTGCATGCAGGTACGGCTTGCCCATGAAGCTCGCGCGATAGCCGTGCTGCAGCGCGACGCCGCGCGTACTGCGACAGAACAGCGCCGACCAGTCGGCCGCGCGCAGCGCGTCGTCGGTGTGGCCGAAATTGATTTCGAACTGGCCGGGCCCGAGTTCGGCCGTGATGACCGTCGCGTCGACGCCCTGCTCGCACGCGGCCTCGACCATCTCGTGCAGCACGTCGGAGAAGCGCGACAGACGCTCGATATGCATGTTCGGCTGATCGTCGCGGTCGTCGCTCAGGCGGTCGCGCGGATACTGCGGCATCCCTTCCGCGAGCTGCGCGGCGAACAGGTAGAACTCGAGCTCGAACGCGACGACCGGCCGGATGCCGCGCGCCGCGAAGCGCCGCAGCACGCGCGCCAGCACCTCGCGCGGTTCGAACTCGATCGGTGCATCGGTGCCGTCGGAGCTGATCAGCATCTGCGCGAGCGGCTGCCGCTCCCAGCGCACCGGCTTCAGCGTGCCGGGGATCAGCCGGCGCGGCGCGTCGGGGTCGCCGTCGTTGAAGCAGTAGTCGCCGATCTTGTACAGGCCGCCCTGCGTGCCGAGCAGCACGCAGTTCTGCGGCAGCTTCAGCAACGAACCCGACGCGACCTTCTCGAGCGCGTCGATCGGGTAGCGCTTGCCGTAGAAATGCCCGGGCAGGTCGAGGCAGATCAGGTCGACATAACGGATCTCGGGGTGTGCCTGCCGGAATGCGCGGACTTCACCGACCAGCGCGGGAACGACGTCAGCCATGTCTCATCCTTTCCATGTCTTGTATGGCGGTGCCGCGGCGCGGCGAACCGGATTCATGCGGCACGCGGAACAACGCAGTCGCATTTAAATCAGTACTGCAAATAGGCTGCGAGGTGCGGCGGCCTGCAACGCCGCCCGCCCCGCTACAACTCAGGTGAATACCCAGATCACGCGCGTCGGCGCGTCGGTCAGGTTGGCGTAACGGAAGCGCCGGTGCGCGGGAAGCTGGAACGCATCGTTCGGGCCGAGCGTGACGGGCGTGTCGTCGCCGTCGATCCAGATCGTCAGTTCTCCTTCGAGCACGAAGCCGCCCTGCTCGTCGCTGTCGTCGACGGGCCGCTCGCCGCTGCTCGCGCCGGGCGCGAGATGGCTTTCGAGGATCGAGAAGCGCGAGCGCATGTTCGGCGACACGAGGATGTCGGTAATGCCGGCCGCGTAATACACGGTGCGCCGCTCGTCGGGCCGCGTGACCCACGGCACGCTGCGCGGCTTGCTCAGGCTGTAGAAATACGTGGTCGGCACGCCGAGCGCCTCGCCGATCGCGGTGAGATCCGCGACCGTCGGGCGCGACAGCCCGCGCTCGACCTGCGACAGAAAGCCGACCGAGCGGCCGATCCGCTCGGCGAGGTCGTTCAGCGTGACCTTGCGATGCTTGCGTAGGTCGCGGATCAGGATCGCCAGACTTTCTATCTCTTCCTGTTCGTTCATGATGGGTTCCGGTGCGGTCAGACGGTATCGCGCAAACGGTACCAAACCTTGCCCAGCGCTTCCAGCGGCGCGGCGAGCCGGTCGCCGCCGGGAAAGCGCGGATTGCGGATGCGCTGGTATTGGGCGAGCAGGCGCTCGTCGCCGAGCACGGCGTCGGCGACCGCGCGCGCACCGGCCAGCGTCGGCAGCACGCCGTGCCCCGAGAAGCCCTGCAGCCAGAAACGCTGCCCGTGACGGCCAATGTCCGGCGTGCGGCGCATGCTGATGTCGATATGGCCGCCCCACGCGTAATCGAGCGGCACGCCGGCCAGTTGCGGGAATGCACGTTCGAGGTGCGGGCGCGTCGCCGCCGCGATATCGGCCGGGATGCCGCCGAGATACGTGCAGCCGCCGCCGAACAGCAGCCGGTTATCGGGGCTCAGGCGGAAGTAGTCGGGCACGAACTGGTTGTCGATCACGCAGCTGTTCTGCGGCAGCAGCGAACGCGCGACATCGGGCGCGAGCGGCGCGGTCGCCACCTGGTACGTGCCGACCGGCAGCAGCCGGCGCGCCAGGTCGCGATCGAGCCGGTCGACGTACGCGTTGCAGGCCAGCACGAGCACGTCCGCGCGCACTTCGCCGCGCGCCGTGCGGGCGACGTGGCCACCGGGCGTCTCGCGGCAGTCGAGCACGCGGCTCTGCTCGAAGATGCGCCCGCCCGCGCGCTCGATCGTCTGTGCGAGGCCGAGCGCGAGCTTCAGCGGATTCAGGTGGCCGGCCTCGGGATCGTGGAGTGCCGCGAGATAGCGCCCGCCGCCGATCCACGCCGGCATTTCAGCCCGCTCGATCACGCGCAGCCGGTCGTAGCCCCATCGCTCGGCGGCCTCGTCGCGGGCCTGCGCGAGCATCGCGACGCGCCGCGGCCGCACCGCCGCCCACAGGCTGCCGGGCCGGTAATCGATGTCGAAACCGTGCCGCCCGGGCAATTCGCGCACCTCGGTCGCGGCCCAGCGCATGCTGTCCCACAGCAGGCGTGCGCCGTCGCGGCCGAGCACATCCTCGAGCGGCTGCATGTCGCACGACCAGCCGAGCAGCGCCTGCCCGCCATTGCGGCCCGACGCGGCCCACGCGACGCGGCTCGCCTCGAGCACCACGACGCGCTTGCCGGCGAGCGCGAGACGCAACGCCGTATGCAGCCCGCTGAAGCCGGCGCCGACGACGAGCACGTCGGCGTCGATGCGTTCGTCCAGCTCCGGACGACGCGGGATCGGCGCCGGATAGGTGCCGGCGTAGTAGCTTGCGACGTGACGGTCGGACTGCACGAACATGCGGGCTCCGGTGAAATTTACCTCGCTAAATTTCATGAAAAATTAGCACGTCAATTTCACGGAGGCAAGCGCGCGGAAAAACGGCGCAGCGACGGATCGACCGATACACACGACACCCCAAGGGTGCACCGCACCAATCCCGCCCTTCCCCCCACCATCCGCCCGGCCTGAATTTTTACGCTTGTAAAAATTTTGGACAGAGAGAATGACACCTGGAAACAGCGCGTCATCTGTCCATGCACGGCCCCTGCCAACCCTTTCGGACCCACCCAGATCGCTGACGGGAGTAAAGATGCCCACGAACCAGGATTCACGCCCGACGAACGCATCCGATCACGGAGAATTCTCGCTAAGCGAAGTCCCGCTCGAGAAACGCACCGGATTCCTGTCGATCACGATGGTGCTGCTGAGTTTCACGTTCTTCACGGGAACGATGTTTGCCGGCGGCAAAATCGGCGTTGCCTTCGACGTCGTCAGCATGATCCAGATCGCCGTGATCGGAAACCTGTTGCTCGCCGCCTATGCGGCGTCGCTGGCGCTGATTGCGGCCCGCAGCGGCCTGAATGCGGTGCTGATGGGACGATTCTGCTTTGGGGAAGTCGGCAGCAAGCTGTCCGATTTCCTGCTCGGCTTCGCCGAACTCGGCTGGTACGCATGGGGCACCGCAACGGTGGCCATCGTCCTGGTCAAGCTGCTCGGGTGGCCGGCCTCCGTTACCACGCCGTTGATGATCCTGTTCGGCTTCGGGTTCTCGATCACGGCCATCATCGGCTATCGGGGCATGGACGTGCTGTCGCGCGTCTCCGTGCCGCTGATGTTCGTGCTGCTGATGACGTCGATGTGGATCGCCACCCGCGATATCGGCGGATGGGCCGGCCTCAAGCACATCGCGCCGTCTCATCCGATGCAGTTCTCGGCCGCCGTGACCATGGTCATCGGCACCTTTGCCAGCGGTGCCACCCAGGCAACCAACTGGACGCGCCTCGCACGCAGCGCGCGCAGCGCCGTGTCGGCAAGCATGATCGGATTCTTCGTGGGCAACGGCCTGATGATCATCGCGGGCGCGTACTGCGCGATCGTCTATCAGCAAGCGGATATCGTCGAAGTGATGATGCTGCAGGGCCTGTCGATCGCGGCGGTCGTGATGCTGTGCCTCAACCTGTGGACCATCCAAGGGCCGACGATGTACAACGTCGCGGCCGCCGGATGCCACCTGCTGCGCACCGAACGGCGCCGCACGCTCGTCCTCGTGGGCGCGGCGATCGGCATCGTGCTCGCGGTCGGCGGGATGTATGAGCTGCTGATTCCGTTCCTGGTGCTGCTCGGTTCGATCATTCCTCCGGTCGGCGGCGTGATCATGGCGGACTACTGGTACCGCCATCGCGGGAAATACCCGCCGCTTGCCACCGCGCGCCTTCCGCGCTTCAATCTGGTGGGTCTGGCCGCCTACGCGATCGGCGCGATCCTCGCTTACACGTCGCCGTGGATCGCGCCGATCGTCGGCATCGCGGCGTCCGCCGGCGCGTACGTCGTGCTGCTGCAGATTGCCCGTGCGCTGTCGCGCGAACCGTCGGTCCAGGGCGAATGATTCCGCCGAGCGCCGTCCCGGTCCCCCGAACAACAGGAGCTTTCATGAAAATCGTCAATGCGAAATTGCGCGGCCGTAGCGGCCTCTTCACGATCGACATCGATGCGGACACGATTCGCGGCATCGACCTCCAGCCGTCGCCGTTGACGCCGCAAGGGGATGACGTCATCGATGCAGGCAGCAATCTCGTCATCCCGCCGCTGGTCGAGCCGCACATTCATCTGGATGCGACGCTGACCGCCGGCGAACCCGAGTGGAACATGAGCGGCACGCTGTTCGAAGGCATCGAGCGATGGGGGCAGCGCAAGGCCACCATCACGCACGACGATACGAAAGCCCGCGCCCACACCACGATCGGGATGTTGCGCGACAACGGCATCCAGCATGTCCGCACGCATGTGGACGTCACCGATCACACGCTTGCCGCATTGAAGGCGATGCTCGAGGTCCGGGACGAGGCGCGCGACCTGATCGATCTGCAGATCGTCGCGTTCCCTCAGGAGGGCATCGAATCGTTCGAGAACGGACGCGCGCTGATGGAGCGCGCGATCGAGATGGGCGCCGACGTCGTCGGCGGCATTCCGCATTTCGAGAACACCCGCGACCAGGGCGTGAGCTCCATCAAGTTCCTGATGGATCTCGCGGAACGCAAGGGCTGCCTGGTCGATGTCCATTGCGACGAAACCGACGATCCGCACTCACGCTTCCTGGAGGTGCTCGCGGAGGAAGCGCGGGTTCGCGGGATGGGCACGCGCGTCACCGCCAGCCACACGACCGCGATGGGTTCCTACGACAACGCGTACTGTTCGAAGCTGTTCCGCTTGCTGAAGCGCTCGGAAATCCATTTTGTTTCGTGTCCGACCGAAAGCATCCACCTGCAGGGGCGTTTCGACACCTTTCCGAAACGACGCGGCATTACGCGGGTGGCGGAACTCGATCGCGCCGGCATCAACGTGTGCTTCGGACAGGATTCGATCAAGGATCCGTGGTATCCGATCGGCAACGGCAACATCCTGCGCATTCTCGACGTCGGCCTGCACGTCTGCCACATGCTCGGTTATGAAGACCTGCAGCGATGTCTCGACTTCGTCACGGAGCACAGCGCCAACGCGATGTCGCTGGGCGATCGTTATGGCATCGCCGTCGGGCGGCCGGCCAACCTGCTGATCCTCGATGCGGATTGCGACTACGAAGTGGTTCGCAAGCAAGCGAAGGTGCACATGTCGCTTCGCGCCGGGAAGGTCATCATGCAGCGCGCGCCTGAACGCATCACCTATCCGGACGCGAACACGCATTGAGCGGACGACACCCCCGGTCCGACATGAAGGTGGAAGACATGGCGACGAACCCGTCCGAGCCGACGGCCGGAACGCCCGCCCGGCCGCATGGCCGGCGCGAAGCGCTGCGCGACACGCTCGAGGCGGCCATTCTCGCCGCGGCCGAAGAATCGTTTTCCACTCACGGATTCGAGGGGAGTTCGGTGACGACGATCGCCGCGGCCGCCGGCTTGTCGAAGCAGAACCTGATGTACTACTTCCCAACGAAGCTGGCGCTCTACAAGCGCGTGCTGGATGACGTATTGCGGGACTGGCTCGGCAGGATGCGGGAGTTTGCGGCGCCCGATCGAGAGCCCGCGGAAGCCATGTCGGCCTACATCCGGGCCAAGCTCGAGTTCTCCAGAAATCGCCCGCATGGATCGCGGGTGTTTGCGCTGGAGATCATCGGCGGCGCGAAGACTTACGGAAAGGAAATTCGCAAACAGCTGATTCCGGTGTTGCGAGACGACATCCGGGTGCTCGAACGCTGGATCGATGCCGGCAAGGTCAGGCCGGTCGATGCGGAGCATCTGTTCTTCCTGATCTGGGCAGCCACGCAGGCGTACGCGGATTTCGCGCCCCAGATGCTGCTGGTGCTCGGCAAGCGCTCGCTGGGCAGCGACGATTTCGACGCGGCTTACCGCACCATCTCGGACCTGGTGCTCAAGGCCCTGATCACCGGCGACGGCATGACGAAATGATGGATTGACCGCCTCCATCGCGAGGTCGGTCATGCAGCGGCGGCCCGGCGCCCTCGGCGTTCGTCGAGCCGTGCGGGATGAAGTCGCGATGATGCGCGCTTCGTCGCCGTCCGCTCGCCGCTCGCTTCATCGAGGCTCGCCGGGGAACCGCCGGTCAGTCGTTGTGCTTGTGGTGCTTCTTGTGTTTGTTGCCGTGGTAGTTGTCGTTGGAACGCGAGTTGTTGCGCGACACGTGGCCGCCCAGCGCCGCACCCGCACCGCCGCCCACCGCGGCGCCGACGAGACTGCCGGTCGTGCCGCCCATCGCGTTGCCCGCAGCGGCGCCCGCGCCACCGCCCAGCGCGCCGCCGACGACCGCACCCGTGCGTTCGCGCTTGTTCGACGTCACCGCGCCGCCTGCGCCGCCGCCCACTGCGCCGCCAATGATGGCGCCCGTGCTGCCGCCGACCGCATGGCCGACCGCCGCGCCGGCGACACCGCCGAGCGCGCCGCCCAGTGCATTGTTCGTGTCACTGGCCATCGCAGGCAGCGACGCCACTGCCGTCGCGCCAACCACCACTGCCATCCCGACCCATTTCTTCAGCATCTGCCTGCCCTCTTCAAATTCCGAGATATCGAGCGGCGAATTTAGCATTTTTCCGGAAAGCCCATCGTAATGAAGGGTTAAATCAGCGGTTTTCGGGTCGAGTCCGCACTGCGACCCACGTCGCGGCCATGAACCCGCGAACATAGACGCGATATCCGATCCGTTATGAAGTCCGCCCCGCAAGGCCCGTCCGCCGGCTCCGGCGATCCACTCGATTGACGACCGAAATATCGCTACGTATACATCGCTGCACAAACGAACTCACCGGCAGCCAGCATGTCCCGACACGTCATCGACGCCCATCTCCTGAAGACCCTTCACACGCTCATCACAGAATCGAGCGTCTCGCGCACCGCCCTGCTGCTCGGACAATCGCAGCCGACCATCAGCGTCGCGCTACGCCGGCTGCGCGCGATCACCGGCGATCCGCTGCTGGTGCGGAGCGGCAGCCGGATGGTGCCGACCAGTCACGCGATGACGCTCGTCGAGCCGCTCGACCAGGCGCTCGCCGGCATCGCCGCCGTGCTGAACCCGGCCAGCAAGTTCGACCCCGCCACGACGCGCCGCACGTTCCGCATCGGCTCGCCCGACTATCTCGACGTGTTCTTCCTTCCCGCGATCGTCGACGCGTTCAAACACGAGGCACCGGGCGCACGCATCGAGTACCAGCACCTGATGACGGTGGACGGCGGATACGAACACGCGCTCGAAAGCGGCGCGCTCGATCTGGCGGTCGGCAACTGGAGCACGCCTGCCCAGCAGTTGCATCTGCAGCCGCTGTGCCGGGACGATCTCGTGTGCCTGATGCGCGACGATCACCGGATCAAGCGCGGCCGGCTCACCGCCGACGTCTACCGGGAAGCGGAACATCTCGGCGTGACCACGCATCACGCGACGGGGCTCGGCACGATCGACCGGGAACTCGCGCGCGGCGGCCTGTCGAGAAACGTCACGACGACGATGCCCTACTTCGGCATGGCGCCTTATGTGCTGATGCGCTCGAACCTGCTGTTCACGACGACGCGCACGCTCGCGATGCATTTCTGCAGCCTGCTGCCGCTACGCATCGAACCGCTTCCGTGCGAACCGCAGGCACTGAGCTATTACCAGCTCTGGCACGACCGCACGCATCGCAGCGCCGCCGCCATCTGGCTGCGGCGCCTCGTGTCGGGCGTCGCGAAGAAGCTGGTGCCGGAACACGCAGGCGACAGGCGGTGAAACGCACGCGGTGAAAAGCAAAAAAGCCGCGAGCAAATGCTCGCGGCGACGAACGGACGAGCCCGCGCACATCGTGCGGGCCGCGTCCGCGACAGGGGTCGGTCAGCGAAGGGGCTGCCTGTCGAAGGCGCACCTGGAAAAGCGCCATTTCAGGGGCCGCGCGCTCGCGCGCGGCTATAAGGCTAGGTCGATGCGCCAGCGGTCATCGCCTTCAGCAGCGCGGCCTTTTCCGCCGTCGCCGAATCGAGCAGCGCAAAACCCGTGATGCGCCCCGACTCGGGATCCGAGCAGAGCGCACGCGTCGCGCGCGGCGCATCGCCGACCCCGATCTCGGTGGTCCAGCGGCCGCCATCATCCGCCGTCACGACGACGGCGGGAATGGCCGGCGTCTTCACCACGACCGGCATCACCGGAAAATCCACCCGTGCCGGCGTGCCCCGCAAGCACTGCGCCAGTGCGCGCGCCGCATGCATGATAGGCAGCACGTAAGGCCGCACGCGCCCGTCGATCGCCGCGCAGTCGCCCAGCGCGAAGATGTCCGGCGCGCTGGTGCGGCACCACGCGTCGGTCACGATCCCGTCCGCGACATCGAGCGCCGCCTCTCGCGCGAGCGCGGTTCTCGGCACGAGCCCGATCGCCGAGATCACGAGGTCCGCGTCGAGGCTCGCGCCATCCGTCAGCGCAAGCCGGTACCCACGCACGAGACGGGCGATCGAGCGCACGCCCGCGCCGAGCCGAAGCTGTACGCCCGCATCGCGCAGCCCATGCGCGAACACCTGTCCGGCCTCCGGCGGCAGCAATCGCGACAACGGCGCGTCAGCGGGATCGATCACGGTGACCGTCAGCCCCGCCGCGACCAGATCGTTCGCGAACTCGCAACCGATGAGACCCGCGCCGAGGATCGCGACCGATCGACAGTCACTCAGTGCGCTGCGAAGCCGCGCGTAGTCGGCCAGGTCGTTGACCGACAGCACGTCGGCCGCACCATCGCCTTCGCAGGGCACGCGCCGCGCATCCGCGCCGGTGGCGAGGACCAGCGCGCGATAGCGCAACACCCGCGCGTCGTCGAGCACGACCTCATGCGCGTCGACGCGAATCCGCCGCACCGCGCACTGCGTCCAGATGGACGCGCGCAGTTGATCCGCCATCGCCGCCGCATCGGACATCGCAAGCTGCTCGGGTGTCTTGCGCTGCGCGAGCGCGTTCGACAGCGCCGGCTTCGAATAAAAGCTGCCGTCGTCCCGGCTGATCATCACGAGCGGCGTCTCGCCGTCGAGCTTGCGCCACTCGCGCGCCACGGTATAACCCGCGAGGCCCGTGCCGACGATGACGACGGGATCGTTCCGGTTATCCGACGTTTCTCTTATGCTCATGCGGCCACCACCTGCATGTCGAAATCGTGCTTGCCGGTCGCGCAGTCCGGACACATCCAGTCGTCGGGCACGTCTTCCCAGCGCGTGCCGGCCGCGATCCCGTGCTGCGGCAAGCCTTCGGCCTCGTCGTATCGAAACCCGCAGATCACGCATTCCCAGATCTTCATCGCGTTCTCCTATGCAGCGATCAGCGTGCGTAAGACTGGCCGAGCCCCAGCTCGCCGAGCGCACGCCGGTAGGCACCCGACGAGCGATCGGCCAGGATCGGCGCTTCCTGCGAACGATCGATCGGCAGATCCTCGGGACACTGCTGCTCGACGATCTCGCGATCTTCCTCGAACACCTGGCGATTGAATTCGTACACGTCGTCGAGCGGCAGGTCGTGATCGAAGTTGCGCACGATCGGCACGAACAGGCGCGTCAGTCGCGCGGAAACGGGGCTGGCCGCGTTCAGGATCGCGAGCCGGCCGCCTTCCGGAAAATGCACGGTAAGGCGTGCGAAGAACGGCACGTCGACCTCGAACACGCGCCGCCACAGAAACCCGTCGGGCGCGCGATGCTGCATCGACTTCGGAAAGTTGCTGACCGTGCTGACGTATTCGGCCCGCAACCCGTTCTCGCGCCGCTCCACCGAGTATTGCGGCACGACCGGATTGCACCGGTCGGCAAAGCTGTCGTGATGAATCCACGCGAAGTGCGCGACGTCGATGAACCCTTCCGTCTGCCGGCCGGCCGACGCACGAATATCGATCGACGGCGGCAGGATCTGCTGGAAACCCTCCTCGTTCCACGCGGGGAAGTCGGGCAACGGCAGTTCCCCGCCGCCCAGCGATACCCATACGAGCCCGTACGCCTGCTGCGCCGCGAAGGTCGTCAGGCACAGGCGCTCCGGAATCGGGCCGTCGGGCTGCGACGGAATATGCTCGCACTTGCCGTCGGCCGCGTATTCGAGGCCGTGATACGGGCACACGAGCCGATCGCCGATCACCCAACCGCGGCTCAGCGGCGCGCCCCGGTGCGGGCACACGTCGCGCGCGGCGACGATGGTGTCACCTGAGCGGAACAGCACGAGCCGCTCGTCGAGCAGCGTCACGCCGAGCGGGCGTTCGCGCACGTCGCTCGCGAACGCGACCGGATGCCAGTAGCGGCTCAGTATTTCCCAATCGCGCACGTCGAACGTGCAGTTGCGGGGCGGGACGGGCGAGCGTGACCGAGTCAACGGCACGACCTGGGTATGCGTCATTCGTGTCTCCTGGCATGAGTGGCTGTCAACGCGGCGACCGTCGAAGGTCCGGGCATAACCGCGCGGAACCCACGATATAGAGCGCGCTGCCCGGCTCCCATCGCCGGACCGCCATGTAGTCCATGTCGACGCCGGCATGGACGCGCACCGCACGCGCGTGCCGCATCGGCTTCCCGCGCCCGCGATCCTGCATTACCATCGTGCGTCCACCGCGCCTGCCCGCCTCCGGCAAGCGAGCCCAGCCACCTCCCCGCCCCCGCACCCATGCTCGCTCTCGTCATCCTCGCCGGCCTCTGGGCCGGCCTGCAGAACACCCTCGCCGGCGGCGGCTCGTTCGTCACGCTGCCCGCGCTGATCGTGTCGGGCATGTCACCGCTCGCGGCGAACATCACGTCGACGGTCGCGCTGTTTCCCGCACAGGTCACGACAGGCTGGGCGAGCCGGAACATGGTGCGCGGCGTGGGCAAGCTGTCGTTTCGCACGATGTTCGCGATCAGCGTCGTCGGCGGCGCGCTCGGCGGGTTGCTGCTGCTGAAGACGCCTTCGTCGATCTTCTCGCACCTCGTGCCGTGGCTCGTGCTGTTCGCGACGATCGTGTTCGCGTGGGGCAGCTTTTTCCGCAAGCCGCGCGAAGGCACGGCTCACCTCGGTGCCGTCCCCGCCGCGATTTCGCAGTTCATGATCGCGATCTACGGCGGCTACTTCGGCGGCGGGCTCGGCTTCCTGATGATGGCCACGCTGACGATGGCCGGCCTGTCGCCGCGTCACGCAATGTCGACCAAGAACGCGCTCGCGGGCGTGATGAACGCATCGGCCGTCGTGCTGTTCCTGACCTCACCTCAACTGCACTGGCGCTCCGCACTCGCGCTCGGCGGCGGCGCGATCGTCGGCGGGCTGCTCGGCACGTGGGCGCTGCAGCGCGTGAACGAACGCATCCTGCGCATCGGGATCGTCTGCATCGGCGCGGTACTGACCATCGGGTTGTTCGTCAAACCGATCTGACGCACGCTCGCCGCTGCCGCCATCACGGCAACGCAGCGGCAATTGATGAGCAAACCGCACGACGTCTTTCACATATCTCGTTTGCCGGCGCGGCCGTCGCGATGAAGATCGTGCTGTTCGTGTCGTTCATGTCGGTGATGAACTCGTTCCTGTTCTCGAACTCGCGCATGCTGTTCTCGCTGAGCCAGCGCGGCCATGCGCCCGCGATGTTCGGACGCACCAACGCGAAGGGCGTGCCGATGAACGCGCTCGTGCTGTGCCTCGCGATCTGCGTGTCGATCCTCGGCGTGCACTTCGTGAGCGGTGGCGACCTGTTCCTGATGCTCGCGAAGAGCAGCGGCGCGTTCGTGATGATCGTGTGGATCTTCATCATCGCCGCGCACTTCGCGATGCGCCGGCAGACGAAGCACGAGCAACGCGACCCGTCGGCGTTCCGCGCGTGGTTCTATCCGGTGTCGAACTGGGTCGCGCTGCTGGCGCTGGTCGCCGTGCTCGGGTCGCAGGCGTTCAACCCGGATTCGCGATTCCAGTTCTGGTTCACGGTATCGACGGCGCTCGCGATCGTCGCGTCGTACTTCCTGCGGCGCAGGCAGCCGCCGTTCGGGCAGGCGTCCGGCGCGAAGCTGCGTTGACCGGCGGCCTGCTGCCCGGCGTGCGCGTTCAGCCGAACGGCCGCACGCCGATCAGCCAGCCGTGCAGGAACAGCGCGAACACGGCCCAGACGACGAGTCCGCCCAGCACGGCGACGACGTCGCCCGACAGCCCGCCGGCCGGATAGCGGACACCGTCGCGGCGGTCGCGCGCACGCGACACGACGAAATCGACGATCGACCACACGAAGAACGCGCCGAACAGCACGACCGCGTGCAGCGTGCCATTCATGAGCAGGTGCGCGACCGCCCAGACCATCACGCCGGCCAGCATCGGGTGTCCGACGAGCGTCTTGATCCGGTTGCGCGGCACGTACGACGCGGCGATCAGCACGAACGCGACCGCGGTCAGCATGCCCGTCAGGTGGCGCACGCCGACCGGCGACACCCACAGCTGCGTCGCGCTCTCGCGCGCGATCCCGTAGCCGCGGACGATCAGCACGAAGCCGACGATCGACGCGATCGAATAACCGGCCTTCCAGCCTTTCTCGCCGATTCGCGCGATCATCGCGGAGCGCCAGCCATCGGCGACGATCCGGATCGAGTGCACACCGAGGAAGATCGCTAAACCGAGAATCAGGACGGGCATCGGCTGTCTCCGCTGGAATGATGAGTGGGGAAGCGTTCCGCGCGGCGTACGATGCGCCGTTCGCGGGGCCGGCGGCGAGGCCGGCGCGGGTCGTGCCAGGCACCGGCGCAACCCGCGCCGATCATAAACGCCAAGGCTGCCGTTGTGAAGCATGCAGGATGTGCGGTGCGTCAAGCCTGGCGCTTTCGCGCACCCGTCGCGCGGCAATGGGCACGCCTGAAAGAAAGGAAAGGGAACGTCGCGAGGCGATCGCCTCGCATGACCGGCACTACGCCGGTTTGCGCTTGGCCGGGGGGTTCGATGCCGGTTTCCGCGCAGGTTTCGATGCCGCTACCGCTATCGCTTTCGGCTTCGGCTTCGGCGCCGGTTTTGGCGCAGGTTTCGGCGCGGATTTCGCTGCCGCCGTGGATGCCGTCTTCGGCTCCGGTTTCACCGAACGCTTCGATGTGGATTTCGGCGCCGCCGCGGATCCCGTCGCCGGCACCGGCTTACGGGCGGCCCTCGCCTTGCGCTTCGGCGGCCCCGCCAGCAGCGCCGCGCGATACGCGCTGCGGCACCAGTCGAACAGCGCGCCCGCATCCTCGAGCACGTCGGCCGGCGTTTCGTAGTAGCCCTCGAGCGCTACGGTACGCGTCGGCCTTGCGTACGAGAACGGCCCCATGCCCGCCGCGACGAACGCCGGACGATTCACGTCGTCGACACGCAGGAACAGCGACCCGCGCGACATGAAGCCGAACATCACGCCATCGAGCCGCATCGCCGCCCCGCTGAAGAACCGTGCGACCTCGACCATGCCGAGCGGAGCAAGCTGGTACGCGATCTCCTCGCCGTGCGCCTTCTCCGACTGCCAGCTCACGCGGAAGCCTCGCAGCGCTGCGTCCACGCATCGAGATCGGCGTCGTCGAAGCCAACGGCCGCCGCGCTCTCGCGAATCTGCCGCCACGTCGCGCGATCGACCGGAATGCCGCCCGCGCCGCGCGCGGCGCGGCTCGCTTCCTCGGGTTCGCCGGGCACCTGCACCGGCGCATCGCCGGCCTGCGGCGACGCCTTCGCCCATGCAACGAACGCATCGGCTTCGCGCTCGGCGTCGGCCGCGTCGAACGCGTTCGGATCGATCAGCACCGACAGCATCCCGTTGACGATCGCACTCGTCGTCTGCAGCGTATCGCCATAGGTCGTATGCCCGCCGACGAGTGCGCCGCCGAAGATCTCGCACATCGCCGCCAGCGCATACCCCTTGTGCAGCCCGAACGGCAGCAGCGCGCCGAACGGTTGCTCGTGCATCACCGCCGGATCGTCGGTCGGCTGGCCGAGATGGTCGATCAGCGACCCGGCCGGCACGCGCTTGCCCTGGTTGTACGCGACGCGCGTCTTGCCGTACGCGATCGCGCTCGTCGCGAAATCGAGCAGCAGCGGCGGCTTGCCCGCACGCGGATACGCGGCGCAGAACGGATTCGTGCCGAAGCGCGGATCGGTGCCGTACAGCGGCGCGACCAGCAGGTCGCCCGGCACGTTGACGAAATGGAACGACACGAGCCCCGAGCGCGCGCACTGCTCGGCCCAGTGCCCGATGCGGCCGAGATGATGCACGTCGCGCAGCCCGATCGCGCAGATGCCCATGCGCCGCGCACGCTCGATCCCTTCGACCATCGCCTCGAACGCGATCACCTGGCCGAAGCCGCGCCCGCCGTCGATCGTCAGCACCGCGCCGCCGTCGCGGACGATCGACGCGTGCCCGTTCAGTTGCAACTGCCCTTCACGCCACGATGCGACGTAGTTCGGGATCATCCCGATCCCGTGCGAATCGTGGCCCGCGAGATTCGCGCCGACCAGGTGATCGGCGACGAGCCGCGCCTCGCGCTCGCTGCTGCCGGCCCGTTCCCAGAGTGCCGCGACGAATGCATGCAGCGGTTCGGCGCGCATGCGCAGCGGTTCGGCGTCGGGCGTCGGCAGTGCGGTCATCGGCAGGGTTCCTTCAGGTCGGATTGAGTCGGGCAGTCGCGACGATCAGCGCGCGGACGCGATCACGTCCGCAACCGCGGCCGTCAGCTTCTTCGCGTACGGCACGTGCAGGAACTCGTTCGGGCCGTGCGCGTTCGACTTCGGCCCGAGCACGCCGCACACCATGAACTGCGCGGACGGGAAGCCTGCCTGCAGCACGTTCATCAGCGGGATCGTGCCGCCGAGGCCCATGTACGCGCAGTCCGCGCCGAAGTGGCGGCGCGAAGCGGCGTCGAGCGACGACGCGAGCCACGGCGCGAGATCGGGTGCCGCCCAGCCGGTCGCGGCGCCCGCGTCCGGCTTGAACGTGACCTTCGCGTTGTACGGCGGATCGAGTTCGAGCAGTTCCTTCAGCTGCTGCACGGCCTGCGCGGCGTCGACGAGCGGCGGCAGGCGCAGCGACAGCTTGAACGCGGTGCGCGGACGCAGCACGTTGCCCGCATCGGCGAGCGCCGGCATGCCGGCCGCACCCGTCACCGACAGCGACGGACGCCACGTCGAATTCAGCAGCGCCTCGCGCGGATCGGTCGTGGTCGGCAGCACCGGCTTGCCGTCCGCGCCGCACGCCCACGGCAGCCCCTTCCACACCGCATCGCCGAGGATCGCGGCGGCCGCGTCGGCCTCGCGCACGCGGCTCGACGGAATCTCGCAATGGAACACACCCGGCAGCAGGTTGCCGTTCTTCGCATCTTCGAGGCGTTCGAACAGCTGGCGCATCACGCGGAAACTCGACGGCGCGATGCCGCCATAGACACCCGAGTGAATGCCTTCCTCGAGCACCTCGACCTGCAGGTCGCCGGACACGAGCCCGCGCAGCGACGTGGTGAGCCACATCTGGTCGTAGTTGCCGGCGCCCGAATCGAGACACACCACGAGCGACACCTGGCCGAGCCGGTCGCGCAGCGCGTCGACGTACGGCAGCAGGTCGTAGCTGCCCGATTCCTCGCAGGTTTCGATCAGGCCGACGCAGCGCGGCCGCTCGATGCCCTGCTCGTCGAGCGCGCCGAGCGCCGCGAGGCTCGCGTAGATCGCATAACCGTCGTCCGCGCCGCCGCGGCCGTACAGCTTGCCGTTCTCGAACTTCGGCGTCCACGGGCCGAGGTCCGCGCGCCAGCCGTCGAATTCGGGCTGCTTGTCGAGGTGGCCGTACAGCAGGATCGTGTCGGTGCTGCCCGAGCGCGTGGCCGGCGATTCGAAGAAGATCACCGGCGTGCGGCCCGGCAGGCGCACGATCTCGAGCTTCAGGCCCTTCACGGGCTGTCGTTCGGCCCACTGCGCGGCGTCGGTGACGACGCGCTCGAGATAACCGCGCTTCGCCCAATCGGGGTCGAACGCGGGACTCTTCGCGGGGATCGCGATGTAGTCGGTCAGTGCGTGGAGGATTTCATCGTTCCACTTGCGCTCGATGAAGGTAACGAGCTTGTCATGGTCGAGGACGGGGGTAGTGTCAACGGAGGTCATGATGGGGGTGCCTGGATCGGGCTGACGAAAACCCAGATCATACGCCGATGCTTCCGCTCCGGCGCCCCCTGCCCTGGCCGTTCAGACCGCCTGCGGGAACGCGTCGCGCAACCCCGCCGCGCACGCCAGCGCGTCATCCCACAAGCGCCGCGTCAGCACGCCGGCATCCTCTTCGCGTGCGAGCGCCGCGGCCTCGCCCGACCACAGCAGCGAGAAATCGTCGCGGTCCTGCCGCTCAAACGCGCCGCGCAGCGGATCGACCGCGGCCGTCGCGAGCGGGAACGCGGGCGCGAGCGCGCTCATCGGCCCTTGCTCGCGCATGAAGCGCGTCAGTAGCCCGCGCGCGGGCCGGCCCGTGTACAGGTTGGTCACGCGCGTGCCGTCGTCGCGCGCGGCGCGCACCGCCGCGCGATGCTGCGCCGAGCGGCCGGCCTGCGGCGTCAGCAGGTAGCCCGTGCCGATCTGCACCGCGCGTGCGCCGAGCGCGAACGCGGCCGCGATGCCGCGCCCGTCGGCGATCGCGCCGGCCGCGATCACCGGCGCGCGCACCGCGTCGACGATCTGCGGCAGCAACGCGAACAGGCCCGGTTGCGCATGGATGTCGTCGGTCAGGAACATCCCGCGATGGCCGCCGGCCTCCGCGCCCTGCGCGACGATCGCATCGACGCCGCGCGCATCGAGCCAGCGCGCTTCCTCGACGGTCGTCGCGGATGAAACGACTCGCGCGCCGGTGCGTCGCACGCGGTCGAGCAGCGTGTCGTCCGGCAGCCCGAAATGGAAGCTCACGACGGCCGGCCGCAAGTCCTCGACGACCGCGCACATCGCATCGTCGAACGGCGCGCGGCCGGGGCCGCCCTTCACGTCGGCCGGATCGAGCCCGGCTTCCGCGTAGTAACCGGCGAGCGCCGCACGCCAGCGTGCGTCGACCTCGGCGTCGGGCGCCGGCTGCGTGTGGCAGAAGAAATTCACGTTGAACGGCGCGGGCGTGCGTGCCCGGATCGCCGCGATCTCGTCGCGCAGTTGCTGCGGGCCAAGCGCCGCGCACGCGAGCGAGCCGAGCCCGCCGGCTTCGCACACCGCGATCGCGAGCGGGCTCAGCGAACCGACCATCGGGGCCTGGATCAGCGGCAAACGGGAAGGCAGCATCGTCATCGGAGTCCTTGTTCGGAATGAATGGTCATCGGTTATCGCGAACGCCGGCGGCCGTTCAGGCGGCCGGTTGTCCCGGCAGCTGGCCGACCCACGCGGCAAGCTGCGCTTCGCCTTCCTCGTCGAGCTTGCCGTTGAGCGCGCCGTACCACGGCGCAATCGCATCGGCCGGCTGCGTGGCCTTCAGGATCTCCAGGCTCTTCTCGAGGAACGACGGGAAAAACGGAATGCCGCGCATGTAGAGGAACGTCGAATCGGTGATGCGCACCTGGCCGTACACGTCGCGCATCCACGCGATATGCGGCAGCGCGTCGTAAAGATGGCCGCTTTGCATCAGCGCGGAGATGAAGTTCACGCGCGCGGCGACATCCGACTGCTCGTGCGTTTCATGATTGACCTCGGCGGCCTTCTGCAACCACGCTTCGCCGCGCTTGACCTCACCGCACATCACCGAGGTCGTCGCGAGCTGCACCGCGTTGTGCGCGCTCGGCTCCTGTTCGAACAACGCGAGCCAGTGCGGAAAGGCGTCGTCATACCGGTCCATCGCCGAATACGCGAGCGCGCAGAGCCGCGCCGCATCGGCGAGACGCTCGGCGTACGGCGCGGCGATCGCAATCGCGGCCTCGTGCCGGCCGGCCTGGTAGGCCGCCAGCGCGGGCGCGAGTTCGGGTGCGATGTCGGGGCCGCTCTGCGCTTCCTGCGCATCCTGCTCGCCGGTCGAAGGCACCTGAGCCGACGACGACGCTTCGTCGCGCGATTTCTTTCCGAACAGCTTTCCGAACAAGCCCATGATGTTTTTTTCCTTTTGTTGTCGTGTCCGAACGGCCCCGTTCGGCGCCCGTCATTATCTTTCGCCTCGACCCATCCCGCGCCGATAGGCGGCCGGGCTGGTCGCCGCGACGCGCCGGAAATGCCGGCGCAGCGATTCCTCCGACCCGAACCCCGCGCGCGCCGCGATCTGTGCGAGCGACAGCGCGGGTTGCGCTTCCAGCATGTCCTTCGCGACATTCACGCGCTCGCGGATCAGCCACGCGAGCGGCGACATCCCCGTCGCGTCCGCGAACTGGCGCTGCAGCGTGCGCGTGCTCATCGCGGCCTGCGCGGCGAGCGACGCGAGCGTGTGCGGCTCGGCCGCGTGCACGCGCATCCAGTCGATCAGCTTCGCGAGTCGGTCGCTGCCGCCCGGCGCGACCGGACGCGGCACGAACTGCGCCTGGCCGCCGTCGCGATGCGGCGGCAGCACGAGGCGCTGCGCGACACGGTTTGCGATTGCGCCGCCGTAATCGCGACGCACCAGATGCAGCAGCATGTCGAGCCCCGCCGCCGAGCCGGCCGACGTGACGATCTGCCCTTCGTCGACGTAAAGCGCATCGGGATTCACGCGCAGCGCCGGATAACGTGCCTGCAGGCGCTCCGCGTAACGCCAGTGCGTCGTCACGGTGAGACCGTCGAGCACGCCGGCCGCCGCCAGCACGAACACGCCCGAACAGATCGAGCAGAGCCGCGCGCCGCGCCGATGCGCGGCCCGCAGTTTCTTCAGCAACGGCTCCGGCGGCAGTTCGTCCGGATCGCGCCAGCCGGGGATCACGATGGTGTCCGCGCGATCGAGCGTCGCGAGCCGGTACGGCGCGGCGACCGTGATGCCGCCCGCCGCGCGCACGGGCCCCGGCTCGCTCGCGCATACCGCGAAGCGATACCAGTCGACGCCGAGCTCGGGGCGCTCGAGTGCGAACAGTTCGACCACGCAGCCGAATTCGAAGGTGCAGAGGCGATCGTAGGCGAGCGCGACGACGAGATGATTGTGCATGGCGCGATGTTACCGGAACTTGTCGATCGCGCCACTGCCGCAAAACGCGCCGAACCGCGATACTGCCCTTCATGACGGCGCCTTCCGCGCCCTTTCGACCAGGAGAGCCTGCCCATGTCTTACGTCACCGACGTGCCCGCCGCCGACAGCCCTACCGCCCTCGCGCATTTCGAGGCTTCGCTGCGATTCGAGACCGATTGCTGGGACGTGCACGACGCGCTCGCGTCCGGCACGCCCGATTTCGTGCTGCTCGACGTGCGCGGCCCCGACCAGTTCGCGGCCGGCCATGTGCCCGGCGCGCGCAACCTGCCGCGCCGCAAGATCATCGAGAGCAAGCTCGCCGGCTATCCGGCCGGCACGCTGTTCGTCGTCTACTGCGCGGGACCGCACTGCAACGGCGCCGCGCGCGCGGCGATCCAGCTCGCCCGCCTTGGCCGGCCGGTCAAGCTGATGATCGGCGGCGTGACGGGCTGGCTCGACGAAGGGTTCATCCTGAGCAACGATGAGCAGCTGGAGAACGCCGAAGCCGGCTGATCGTGATTAAAAACGCAACAATCAATTGCCGGCACACGAACGGAAAAAGCGCGACAATCGGCTCCATTGCAGTTCGGACGGAGCAGCACCATGCAGAACGCAGTCCTGATTCAAGCAGTGGGTTCGGTTGTCGCGATCGCGCTCTATTTTCTGCCTGCCATCATTGCCGACCGGCGCGGCCGGCGCGACAAGCTGACGATCGCGCTGTTCAACGCGCTGTTCGCGTGGACCGGCATCGGCTGGCTGATGACGCTGTACTGGGCATGCCAGCCGAACCCGCAAGCCGACGTCGCGCAGACGATCATCGCGAAGCGTCGCGGCATCAGCATGCGCACCTTCTCGACCGGCCTCGTCGAACGCGTGCAACGCCGCGTCGCCGCCCAGGAGCAATGGGCGGAGAAACAAGGCTGCCGTTAAGTCCCTCTTTCCCCTTCACCGCGCCGCGTCGAACATCGGCATCCTGACGTTGGTCGACGCGCGGTAATGCCACGCCAGCCGGTCGCGCGGCGCCCAGCCGCCCGCGCGCAGCCACGCACCAAACGCCCCCGTCGTCACCGCCCGCGCGATCCGCTCGCCCGGACAGCCGTGCGGCCCCGTGCCGAAACCGAAATTCGGCCCGGCCGCGCGGCCCGGCATCAGCCGATGCGGATCGCGATGCACGGCCGGGTCGCGGTTCGCCGCGGCGAGCACGACGAGAATCGCGTCGCCGGCTTCGACGGTCACGCCTTCGATCGTCGTGCGCGCCGCAACGAAGCGGCGCGTGTTCTGCACCGGCGAATCGAAGCGTCCCACTTCGGCCACGAACGCGTCGAGCGTCGCGTCGTCCGGCGCGACGCGCGCGGCTTGCGCGTCCCCGTCCCAAGCCACCAGCGCATTGCCGAGCCACGCGGCCGTCGCCTCGCAGGTCTGCGACAGCAACCCGACGAGATTCGCGACCAGCCCGCCGCTCGCCTGCCAGCCCGCCGCGCGGGCCGCCTGCTGCACCGCGGCGACCAGCGTGCCGTCGTGCGCGTGCGTCTGCGCAACGCGCTCCGCCATCCGGTCGAGCAGTTGTCGCGCCGCGTCGCTCGCGCGGGCCAGCGCCGCGGCGTCCGACAGCGGCGACAGCGCGGCGACGAAGTCGACGACCTGCGCCGCAATGTCGTCGAGCTGCGTCTCGTCGAAGCCGAGCAGATCGGCGACCGCGCAGACAGGCACCGTCATGCACCACGCGTTCAGCGCATCGGCGTCGCCCGGCGCCGGCAACCGCCGTGCGGCCAGCTGCGCGGCGCGGGCGCGCAACGCATCGGCGTCGATCGGCGCGAACGCGGTGCGCAGCGCCTGTTTCGGCACGTCGTGCCGCGACGCGCCGTCGTTCATGCGCACCAACTCGCCGAACAGTGCACCGGCCGTCGTGCCGCGCAACGCGGGCGGCACGGGCGCGTCCAGCGGACGCACGCGGCACGCGGGATGGCCGAGCACGGCGGTCACGGCCGTCGCGCGGCTCGCAACCCACAGGCCGAGCGTCGCGTCGAACGCGAGCGACGGCCCGCCGACGAGCGCTGCATAGTAGGGATAGGGATCGCGGTGCGTCACCGCGGCAATGGGATCGGTCGGGTTCATGCGTGCAGTATCGGCGCAGCGCGCCGCCTCATGTTTCGGGCTGGCGTGAAATGTCGTGGCGCGGGCGCCGCGCACTGCCGCACGCTGTGACCGGCCCGCGTCAGGCGGCCGACCGGTAGCGATGCGACTGCATGCGCATCCGGACACGCCCGGCCGAAATCGCGCGCGGCTCGGGCACGACCGTGTCGTGATGGAACATTTCCTGCCGGAACTCGCCGCTTTCGTCGAACCACTGGCAGATCAGCCAGTCGCTGTCGTCGAACACGACCGGCCCGGCATAGGTGACGGTCATGCGCGGCCCGCCCGTTTTCAGCGTCACGACATCGCCGACGCGAAACCCGACACGCTGATTTTCTCGGATCGTCATCGTTCTCTCAGGTTTTTATATATTGATATTCCCGGCAACTCACCGACCGGTCGTTCGACGTGCGGCAGATTATCAATCAAAAAAATAACCGGCAACTCCCGCGCACAAAAAACGCGTCGCCCGGGAAAATGTAACAATGCGCCGCACCGGCACGCGCGGCGAAAGGCAATCGCCAGGTCCGGCGCGGCTTGCGCGCCGGTTCCGGGTGAACCGGAGAAATGCGGAGAATAAACGATGGCTTTCGCGCCGTCATTGCCATTTAATTCGGACGTGAAATCGGTTGATTATTGTCAATCAACGTTTCGACTGGAAACGATCCCACCTTTTATTTGTCGTCATTCATCGAACAAAACCGGCGAATTATCGGGTGCCGCGAACCAGCGATTGAGTTCGCGACCCGGCACGGCCGCTTGCGAAAACGTAAACGTGCCGTCGCGCGCCATCTCCATCGCGGCGCGCAGGAACGCGCCGAGCGCGGCCCGCGCCAGCGCGCCGCCGACGCTGACGCGCTTCACGCCGAGCGCCGCCAGCGCATCGAGGCTCAGCAAGCCACCCTGCAATCCCATGACGACGTTCACGGGCGCGCCGACCGCCTGCGTCACCGCCGCAATCTCGTCGGCATCGGTGATGCCCGGCGCATACAGCACGTCGGCGCCCGCGTCGCGATAGGCGACCAGCCGCGCGATCGTATCGGCGAGGTCGCGGCGGCCATGCAGGTAGTTTTCGCAGCGCGCGGTCAACGTGAACGGAAACGGCAGCGCGCGCGCCGCGTCGACGGCCGCAGCGATGCGCTCGATCGCCGCTTCGCGCGCGTAGATCGGTGCATCGGCACGGCCCGTCGCATCCTCGATCGAGCCGCCGACCGCGCCGGCCTCGGCCGCCAGCCGGATCGTTTCGGCCACCGTTGCGGGCGCGTCGCCGAAGCCGTTCTCGAGATCGGCGCTCACGGGCAGGCCACCCGCGGCGACGAGATCGGCGATGTGATCGAGCATCGCGTCGCGGTCGATCGCGTTGTCGGGCTGCCCTTTCGAAAACGCGTAGCCGGCACTCGTGGTGGCGAGCGCCTCGAAGCCGGCCATCGCGAGCAGGCGGGCGGTGCCGGCATCCCACGGGTTCGGGATGATGAACGCGCCGGGGCGCGTGTGCAGTGCGCGGAAAGCTTCGGCTTGGCGGGCTTGAAGGTCGGAACGGGTCATCGTGGACTCCCGGAAGGTGTTGACGGGTGAGCTTACGCCGGTCGTGCACGCGACGTTTCAGCAATAGCCGAAATGTCGTCGCACGACAGGAAAAATCTCGCGGCCGGCAACGGGCGGGCAGGTATCACCGCCCGCCCGCTGTCCGACCGCTGTCGTTCACTTCGATGCGGGCTGCCCGTCGTCGATGCCGCGCAACACGTCGGTGACGGCTTCGGAGAACCGCATCGCGCGACCGTCGATCAGCACGCCGTCCGGATTCGACGGGTCGCGCGCGGCTTGCGGCACGCCGTGCGCGATCAGCACGCGCGCGCAGGCTTCCCAGTCGGGATGGCCGACGCCCTCCGGTTCGTTGACGGACGCCCACGACAACGTGCCGAGCGCATCGCTCCCGAACCCGTGCGTTTCGCGCCAGCTTGCGCCGTGTTCGAGCAGGAACGCCAGCAGCGCCGCATCGCCGCGGAACACGGCGTGATTCAGCGCGCTCGCGTCCCAGTCGCCGCCCCGCACGGCGATCGGCCAGCCCAGTTCGACCATGACCTTCACCGCGTCGCCCGAGCCCCACGCGGCGGCGTCCGGCAACAACCGCAGCCGGTCGTCGGGCAGCGCGCCGGGCAATTCGGGATGCCGCGCCTGGATGCGCCGCGCGGCGTCGGCGTCAGCACGCGCGCAGGCCGCCACGAACGCGTCTGCCGCGCTGAGCGTCTCCTCCGCGCCGCCCGCGCGCAGCAACGCCGCGACGTCGGGCAGCCCGGTCTGCATGGCCAGCCGGTACGCACTGACGCCTGCCACCGTCCGCGCGCCCGGATCGGCGCCGGCCGCCAGCAGCGCGGCGATATGGCGTGCCGAGCAGCGCACGGCGATCGCCCGCAACAACGGCGCGCCCCACATCTTCGTCGGCCCCTCGCCGGCCGGTTCGTTCGGGTCGCCGCCATGCGCGAGCACCAGTTCGAGCGCGGTCGCATCGCGCATGTCGAGCGCCCTCCGCACCGCGTTCGTCCCGCCCACCCGCGCGCCGTGCTCGAGCAGCAGCCGCGTGCACGCCGGGTTCTCCAGCGAGTGATACAGCGATTCGCCGTCGTTCGGGTCGGCGCCGGCTTCCAGCAGCAGGGTCGTGAGCGCCGGATCGCGATTGACACCGGCGGCGCCATACAGCGCCGACAGCGGGCCCGACTCGTCGGGCGCGGCGAGCGAAGCCGGTGGGAACCGGTTGCCGATCCGCTGGTTCGGGTCGGCGCCGGCATCGAGCAGAAGGCGCGCGCAGGCGCGCAGCCTGACGGCAAACTCGGGAATCTGCCCGAGCCGCGAATGCGTGACGGCGACCAGCGGCGGCAGATTCAGCGCGCCGCCGGCGCGCGCGATCCAGCCGGGATCGGCGGCCAGGGCCGCCTGCACCGCGTCGAGATCGCCCGCCGCGCACGCGATGGTCGGATCGCCCGACACGAGGTCGGGCTGGTCGCGCAGCAATTGCGCGGCGACCCGCGGCCGGGCCGCGCCGAAACCACCGGTCACATCGCCGCCGTATGCGAGATCGAGCCAGCGCCGGATCAGCAGCGAGCGCTGCTGTCGCGCCAGCGCATGCGTTTCGACGAACGCGCCGAGATCGGCCCACGACGCGAAGCCGTACTCGCGCGCAATGCAGGACTGCGCGTCGTGCAGGCGAAGCCCGAGCGCAAGCACTTCGTCGTGCGTGCGGTTCGCGGCGGCGGGCAGAAACCGGACGAAGCGTTCGACGGCTTGCGCGTCGCCCTGCCGGTACAGGCGCAACAATGCCTTGGCCTGCTTTTTCAGATGTTCGGGATTGGCCCTGGGGGGCAGCGTGTTCATGCGGATCCTCGTGCAGAAATGGCCGAAGGTCCGCAATACCGCCAGCACAAAGGATGGGGAAAGACTGGATTTGCTGCGACAGGTGGGTTCAACCCTTTCCGCGGACCCGGAAGCGACCTGCATCGCTGACCGGTATCCTAGGCGACGGCCGGTGACATCGTCAACCGTGCCGCGCAGCGGCGGCGCCGCTCAGCCCGCGAGCTTCTTCGTCAGGAAAATGCGCGTGTGCCCGACCGGGTAATCCGGCAGCTCGCCGAAGCGGACATAACCGCGCTTCTCGTAGAAAGGCCGCGCCTGGAAGTCGAACGTGTCGAGCCACGCGCTGTGGCAGCCGCGTGCGACGGCCTCCGCTTCGGCCAGATCCATGATGCGCGTGCCGGCGCCCTGGCCGCGCGCTTGCTCGGGCACCACGAGCAGGTCGACATGTAGCCAGCCGAACGCCGTGCCGCCCCACAGGCCGCCGACCACCGCGCCGTCCGCATCGGTCACGAGCACGGCCAGCGGACGGAAGTCGTTCGGGCCGGCCTGGCTTTCGTTGAAACGCACCAGCGGCGCGACGATCTGCTTGCGAACGTTCGCATCGCCCGCGTCGGTCACCTCGTATGTGAACGTCATCGGATGGTTCGGATTGAATCGTGAACGGAAAACGGCCGGAGCCGTGGGTACCGCGTCAGACGACGTAAGCGCCCTTCGCGTGCAGCTCCGCTTCCGTGCGCTCGAGCGCCGCGACCGCATCGCTGCCTTCGAGCGCCAGCAACTGCGCGACCAGTGCCTCGGTCATCGCATGCGCGGCCACCAGCGACGGAAAGAACGACGGGCTGTCGTGCGTGAAGATCAGTTGCGCGTCCGCATGCAGCGCGATCGGCGACACCGCGCTGTCGGTGATCGCGACGATCCGGCTGCCCTGCGCCTTCGCGGCCTGCGCGACGCGCGTCGCTTCCGCCGAATACGGCGCGAAGCTGATGACCACGGTCACGCTCTGTTTCGCGATCGTCCGCAGCTCCATTTCGAGCGAGCCGGCGACGCCGTTGAGCAGCGACACGGTCGGACGGAACAGCCGGTAGCCGTACACGAAGCCGAACGCGACCGGATAACAGGAGCGAAACCCCGCGACATGCACGTGCGACGCCTTGCGGATCAGCTTGGCCGCGTCCGCGAGCGCGTGCTCGTTCTGCGCGGCGGTGGCCGACAGGTTGTGCTGCTGCGCGGCGAGCAGGTCGTGCGCGAGCGACGCCTTCGCGTCGGGCCGCACGAGCGAGCGCGCGCGCTGCGTGAGCGGCTCGGGGCGCGTGCGCACGCGCGCGACGCACAGGTCGCGCAGCTCGTTCCAGCCGGGGAAGCCGAATTGCTGCGCGAGCCGCACGAGCGACGCGGGCTGCACCTGCGCACGCTGCGCGACCTTGCGCATCGACGACGTGGCGACTTCGTCGGGATGATCGAGCAGGAAAGCGGCGCCCGCCTGGAATTGCGGGCTCAGCTCGGAAAATTGCGCCCGGATCCGGGACGCGAGTTCGTCGAAATTGTCGGCCATCTTGGTGGGAGCGGGAACCGGTCGTCCATGTTATCACCGGCCCCGCGCGCATCGGTCAGTGCAGCACTTCGACGTGATCGGCGTCCACCTTCACCTTGCCCGACCACTTGCGCTCGAACTCGCCGGTCAGCTTCACCTCGTTCTTGTCGTTGACGGGCTGCCCGGCCGCCCACAGCTTGTCGTCGATCTCGACGCGGATCGTGCCGGTCGCGTCCGCGAACTCATAGTCCTCGCCGCCGGCATGCTTGACGATGCGCCCCTGCAATTGCACGTGCTGGTCGTCCTTGCCGTTCGCGAGCAGTTCCTTCACGGTCGTCGTGGTCAGCGTGGACGGCCCGGTATATTCCGCGTAGACGGCGGCGGGCAGCACGGCGAGCGCCACGGCCAGGATTCTCGTCAGGTGTTTCATGGTGTTGTTCCTCCGGTTTTGATCGTAAGCCGCGCTCCCGTTGAACGCGACGGCCCGAGATTACGGAGCGTAAGATTAAGCAAACCTGAAGAACGTCCGACGCGGCACGCGACCGTGTCGATACGGTGCGCCAACGCACCGAGGCGTCCGTGTTTAAGCTCCCGCTAAGGCACGCCCGCTTATCATTAGGGTCTGTTTACATAGGGAACGTGCATGCGTTGCCACGAGAATGCCCGTTCCCTATGTAAACCCCGGGTGCCACGGCGCCCTGCTGAAGAGACAGGAATCCATGCGCGTACTGCTCGTCGAGGACGATCCGCTGATCGGCAGCGGGCTCGAACAGGGCCTCAAACAGGAAGGCTTCGCGGTCGATTGGGTCAAGGACGGCGACGCCGCGTCGCTCGCACTGCGCTCGACCGGCTACGGCCTGCTGCTGCTCGACCTCGGGCTGCCAAACCGCGACGGCCTGTCGGTGCTCGCCGCGCTGCGCCGCCGCGACGAAACCCTGCCCGCGATCATCATCACCGCGCGCGACGGCGTGCCGGACCGCATCGCGGGCCTCGACAGCGGCGCGGACGACTATCTCGTCAAGCCGTTCGAGCTCGACGAACTGCTCGCGCGGATCCGCGCGGTCAATCGCCGCCATGCGGGGCGCGCGCAGACCACACTCTCGATCGGCCCGTTGCGGCTCGATCCCGTCAAGCACCTCGTGTGGCTCGGCGACGACGAAGTGCCGCTGTCGCCGAAGGAGTTCGTGCTGCTGCACGAGCTGATGCGCGAACCGGGCGCGGTGATTTCTCGCGAGCAGTTCGAGGAGCGGCTGTATAGCTGGGGCGAGGAAATCGAGAGCAACGCGGTGCAGGTGCATATCCACAACCTGCGCAAGAAACTCGGCCACGACATGATCCGCACGGTGCGCGGCGTCGGCTACCGGATCGGTGACGGCGCATGACCGGCGTGCAACGCGCGATCGCGCGCTGGCGCAGCGCGTCGCTGCGGCGGCGCCTGCTGATGTGGCTGCTGCCGGCCGCGTGCGTGATCGGCCTGGTCGCGAGCGCGGGCACCTACTGGGGCGCGCTGCGCGAACTCGACGACCTGCTCGACGACCAGATGCGCAGCATGTCGAAGCAGATCGTCGTCGGCCCGAACGGCGAGCTGTCGTTCAGCAACGACGGCAAAGGCAAGCACGGCTTCGAGGCCAGCGATCCCGATGCGGTACTGCTGCAGGTCTGGCGCAACGGCACGCTCGTCTATTCGACCGATCGCGAATCGAAGCTGCCACCGCCCGAGCAGAAAGGCATCGCAAGCATCGACGTCGGCGGCCAACCGTGGCGCACCTATGTGACCGAGCGCGGCGGCACGACGATCCGCCTCGCGCAGGCACGCCATGCGCGCTGGGAAGCGATCGCGGGCATCGCCGTGCACCTGCTGTGGCCGGTGTTCTCGATGCTGCCGGTGTTGGCGATCGGCCTGTGGTTCGGCATCGGCGCGGGGCTGCGGCCGCTTCGCACGATCGCGTCCGGCCTGAAACGAAGGAATGCGAACAATCTTGAGCCGGTCGATGTCGCGTCGATGCCGAACGAGGTCCGGCCGCTTGCCGAAGCGATCAACGACCTGCTCGCGCGGCTCGATCGTTCGTTTACGCTGCAGCGCCATTTCATCGCCGATGCCGCGCACGAGTTGCGCACGCCGATCATGGGGCTGTCGATCCAGTCGCAATTGCTGCGGCGCGCGACAAGCGCCGACGAGCGCGAGCGCATCCTCGCGCAGATCCACGCGGGCACGACGCGCCTCGGCCACCTCGCCGAACAGTTGCTGACGCTCGCGCGCCTCGAACCCGATGCGCAAGCGGCCGCGTCCGCGTCTGCGCCCATCGATCTCGCCGCGCTGTGCCGGTCGGTGGTCGCGGACCGCGCGCGCGTCGCCGATGCGCACCGGATCGATCTCGGCGCGATCGTCGCGTCGCCCGTGATGACCGCGGGCAATCCCGACACGCTGCGCGTGCTGCTGAACAATCTCGTCGACAACGCGATCCGCTATGCGGGCGATGGCGCGCGCGTCGACGTGTCCGCCCGCATCGACGGCACGACGCCCGTGCTCGAGGTCGCCGACGACGGCCCCGGGATCCCGGAGGCCGAACGCACGGACGTGTGGGAGCGCTTCTATCGCGGCGAGGGCGCGCAGGCCGTCACGTCGTCGGGCAGCGGGCTCGGGCTGTCGATCGTCAAGCGGATCGCTGAACAGCACCGCGCGACGGTCGCGCTCGGCACCACGCGCGGCGGGCGCGGGCTGACTGTCACGGTGCGCTTTCCTGCACCAGTCTGATGCACGCGTGCCACGCCGCTTTTCCACAGATTATGTTGGCAAGCTTGTGGACAACCTTCCATTAACGGTATCAAGCCATTGATCGGAAAGGGTTTGTCGTCCGTGCGCGGCAAATGCGCCATGCCGCTGAAAATGCACGCATGCGCGCCGCCGCGATGACCTCGACTCAATTGTCTTCGACGATCCGCTCGACCCGCAGGCCGGTCGAGGTTTCAAGAATGCTCGCGTGCTGCTCCACCCTGCAGTACATGAGGCCCTGCGGATAATCGTCCGGCCTGGGGCGGGTCCGATCCTCCACATGAACGACGACGGTGCCACCGAGCGGATAGGCGCCGACATGTTCGCCCAGGTAATAGAGCTGGCCGTTCAACTGGTAATAGCCATGCCCGAGGTACCAGAACGAATCGTTCCGGGTGGCGATCGGCTGATGGCCAAGGTAGATCGTGTCGCCTTTCCCGACGATAGGGTAGAACAGCAAGCCGATGCGAAGTTCGATGATCGTGTAGTGATTGGCACGGATGTCGTCGACTACCTTGTCGCGGAGCGCGTCGCTCATGTGTTGTTCCGCGTCGCCGAAATACGCGGTCCGATAGTCGGGCGGCTGACAGGCGCGCGCGAACGGACTGCATGCGGACACAAGCGACAGAACGGCGATCGTCTTCCGGATCGTTCTCACTGATGCTCTCCAGGTTCCTTGTTGTCGGTCGGCAATCCGCTGCAACCGATGCCATCGGTTCCGGATCGCGGCACAAGTTTACCTATCCGGCCTCGATCCACGACACGCATCTTGGATTTGACAACCAGTTGTCCATTACGTAAAGTAGTTGTCAATTCCTCACCGATATCGAGTATGACGAAATCCGCGAAGTTGACCGCCGTCGCGTTGTCCGTATTCCGCTTGAACGGCCTGCTGATCGAATGGGGCAACACCTTTGCCGGGCCGCACGGCTTGACCAGTGCGCGCTGGCAGGTGCTGGGCGCCATCTCGATGGCGCCGGAAGCCCCGAACATCCCGCAGATTGCCGACGCAATGGGGATCACACGGCAAGCCGTGCTGAAACAGATCAACGTGCTGGTCGATGAAGGGCTGGTCCGGTCGCTGCCCAACCCGTCGCACAAGCGGTCGCCGCTGTATGCGCTGACGCCGCGCGGCGATGCGGCCTATCAGGCGGTGGTCGAGCAATGGCAACAGCACGTTCACGACATCGCCGGCGAGTTCAGTTCCGCTGACCTGGATGCGGCGCTTCGCGTCCTGTCGGCGATGTCCCGCGCGCATGGCCAGGAAGGCCACGCGTGATCGCTCGATCGACCCACGCCCCATAGGAGTTCTCATGTCCCAGTTCAAACCGATGGATCCGAACTTTCCGATCCAGCAGCAGCTCGGCATCGCCGCGGAGCCCGTCGTCCTCGTCAACGTGTTCACGCTTGCGCCCGCGGACGAAGCGGACTTTCTGGCTACGTGGAAGAACGACGCCGAATTCATGAAGCGGCAGCCGGGATTCATCTCGACCCAGCTGCATCGTGCGATCGGCGACAGCCCGACTTACCTGAACTATGCGATCTGGGAATCGACCGACGCGTTTCGCGCGGCGTTCACGCATCCCGAGTTCGTCGCAAAACTGTCGGCCTATCCGTCGTCGGCCGTCGTCAGCCCTCACCTGTTCCAGAAAGTCGGCGTGGCCGGAATTTGCACCGCGTGAATTTGCACCGCGTGAACCCAAATGCAAACCCGGACTTCTCCACAGAAAATGTTGGCAAGCTTGTGGATATCCTGCGCACCGCAGCGCTAAACCCTTGATCCGATGGACTTTGGCACGCGTGATGCAGACGCGGCACGTGCGATGACCATCGTTTGCGCCGCTTCGCCTCAGTTCGCATCACGACGCCACGGCGATGCGCGTCGTGATCGCCGCAAGCGTGTCGGTCATGCGCTGCGCCACTTACCCACAGATTTTGTTGGCAAGCTTGTGGATATCCTGCGCACCGTGTCGCTAAGCCCATGATTCAATGGACTTTGGCACGCGTGATGCGGTCACCGTGCACCACAGGTTTCGAAGACGGTGCGAGGCATGACGAACTGCAATTGGCACTGCCGCAATGTAGCTTAAAAATCACACCATGTGATCTCTGGCATTCCCGATGTGCAAATGCCACCCTACGCCCCATCGTCCATCGGCATGTCCTCGGCCACCTCTCGCGAGACAACATGCCATTGACCGAATTCCACATCAAACAGCGCCGCGTCGGTCTCGACCATACCATTCGGCCAAGCTACCGCCGGCGCCAACCTGATCGCCCGTCTCGCCATCGTCTGTAACCTGGACAGGTTCCACGTCGTCCGCATCCATTCGCAAGTGTCACGCCAAGCAAACAGCCCGGCCTGCTCGTAAATTCGATCCAGCGTACCGAGTGCGGTCGCGTTCACATTGAACGTGATCGGCCCATGATCGCCGATCGGTTTCGTCAACGGCCCTCCGAACCTTCTGGGCGCGCCATCCTCACACAAGATCATCCGACCTTCCGCCACGCCCCACGCCAAGTGCAGCATTGCGAATAGTCCGCCCTCGGAATTCAAGAACAATCGGGGCGGGAGGCTACGAGCCTCCATTACGTGATACTGCAATCCCGGCTTGGCTCGGAGCATTCCTTCGATATGCGCATCGGCCAGCGACAGAAAACATACCAGGACACGGCCATTCCCCAATGCCTCTGTGACGTATTCAAACTGTCCCGGTTCAATTTCCACCGTCACCACATACGTAATCGGGTCCATGAAAAAGTACCCAACTTCATACTGCTTCCCATTCCATTCGTAATTCATACCTTTAGTGGTACAAAATGCCACTGGCCGGACTCCGAATTGAACAGCGCAAACTGATCGGCGCGGACCTTTCTCCACGGTATGACCGGCAATTCCATTTGGGCGGTCACGCGGTCCAGTTTTTCCTGGCTCCAGTCCGTGTCGCAGAACATCTCACGCCACGCAAATATCCCGGCGGCCTCGTACAACCTGGCAAATTCCGCAACCGCATACGCCGGCAGTTCCAGTCCGTCACGGTCACTAGCCCATCGCACCGTCATCGTGATGCGAGACAACTGGTTATCCCGGTTCAGGATCAGCCGTTTCTGGCTGGCCGCAAAGCCCATGTGCAGCGCGATGGCATAGCCATTTCCCGACCGGAACGGCTGGGTATCGAACCGCGAAGCGGGAACCGGCATGCACAGGAGACCACTCGCATTTTTCAAGAACAGGGCTTCCAGCAGCGCATCGAAATAGGACAGAAAACCACTCACCGCGTTAGTGTCCGGTTCCTTACGCTGAACGACCAGGTTCCGGGTTACGTCCTCCTGCAATACCCATACCCTGGTGGATGTGAAACTCGACGGAATAAACTGCGCGGATTCAGTCATCATCGCACGCTCGAAATCAGGTGGCAGCCGCATGTGCCTCGATGACCGGCACGCGCAACCGGAACACCTTCGTCGGTGATCTCTTCATCGCCTTCCTCGATCACATTCGGGCGCACTTCAGGATGCTGCGGGCAGGTGATCCGATCACCTTTGCGAGCGACCGCGATATCGCCATAGCTCATGGTTGGCGAGGCACTTACAACCTTGCCGGCGTGGTCGGTCGCGTCGCCGAGACGGATAAGATCAATCATGGTTTGTTCGTTGACAGAAATGGATTCACGAGGTCAGCGGAACGGATCCAGCCGGTCTTGATGTGCCTCTTATCGTCATCTTCGATTAACATATCCGGGTTAACATAACGAATGTACGAATATTTACCTTTTCGCTTAATCACGACAACCACATCACCAGGAAAAAGATAGCCAACCCTATCGATCAAATCAAAATTTCTATAAATAGACGATCTGTTATTTAAAACGCCAATTCCCACACCATAAATTCTCCCAACCTCCGTATACGGAAGACCGCCATCACTCGGAAAAAATCCTGCCGCACTCTGACATCCAGCACGCGGCTTTTCGGTGCTTATCGTGATAGTTTTACTTTTTTTAACAAAAAGCCACGAATAGAAGACGCGGGGTCAATTCGAGCATATTTGTACCTCTGATCACGATAATCGAGATCAAATGTTTCTATTGGAAAACCCCCACCCAAAACGCGAACGGATTTCTTTGTATAAAACAAAAATCTACAATAAAACAATTCATTATGAGCCGAATAATATCCGTACAATCTCCCCCCATCTGAAAAAGTAACAAACCGGGACTCATCGTATAGGAATATCTCCCCTGCAATTGCCCAATGCAGATGTAAGGATCCCACAACAGCACAAAGGAGACGAAGAAGTTTATTTGAATTCATTGTAATATTTCTCCATCCGCGCCGGGTAGACCGGGGGATATCCCGCCCCGTTATAGTTCCTTGCAAATTTCTCCCAGTTCTTTTTTTGAAGAGCACTCAAGGCCCCGACACTGACCTTTGTCATATAAGCCACAAATATCTCGAACTGCTCATCGACACCAGTCATCGCTTTGTTTGCCAGCTCCATTGGACTTGAGTATCCCATTCGATAGTAGAAAAAACCCATGACTTGGAATACCCCCCAGGAACACGCCATAATTGAAGCAGGTAGGTTTAAGTCCGCAGCTCTAGTCAGTCGCTCGTACTGATACATCACATCGCCATCCTCATGCCCCCATCCGCCATCACCCTCTTTTTTCTTACCGATTGAATAGCCACCCGCTTTCGGCAAACAAAGATCTGGAAACTGAGGAAATAAATTAATCATATTGGATAGATTTCGATCCTCCCAACGCGACTCATCTTGTATCGCCCGAAAAAAATAGTGCCGTTCATATCGAATTTTTGGCAATCCATTTTGACAAAATGGAGCACCAGATGATTCCGTCGCCGCCACCGCTTTCAACGCAGCCACCTCAACTTTCAACTCGCCCGCAATTTCCCTAAATTTCAACTCAGAAATCTCAGTTGTTTTTGGATAATTAAGTCGAGAGCCCAATACATTAAATGCAACAGTTGTTGGTTTCTGCGTATCAACGACCTTTTAGTGATGTTCAATTGTTTCTTTTATTTTCTTTTTATGAGTTTTCTTGTCCTCAACCACTTCCTTCTTGCGAGTTGGAAAATCCTTCTTCACTCGCCCTTGCTCAGTGACTTTCTGCGACCAACCAATGTACGGTCCAAATTCGCGAACCAGACGTTCGATGGTCATGATCTCGCCCTGCTGTACAACAGGTAAATCAAGGTTCTGCTCCAGTGCCTCCTTTGGCGTCATCCTCGTAGTTGCTTCGAGGTGATACTCGGGACTGACGATTGTGAAGGCACTGATATCCTTTTTCGGCATCACGGTCGCCTTCAACACGTGTTCCCCACGCCGATTCTTCACTAGAACATCGATCGGCTGGTTACGTGCGGCGTTCTGGATTGTCATCGCGTAGCCATCCGTGTCCGTCACTGCTTCCATCTGGTTATTCATCATTGATGGCATTGAAGTCTCTGCCGGAACTGATGCACCGCTGGGAGCAGAAGCGGATTCCCGTGACGCCGCTGGAACTGCAACTGGCGGATCATCGCTGCCTGCTCCAAGTTTCCATGCAGGGGCTAACGGTGCGCCTGTACCAGCCTTGATTTGCACGGACAACCCTTCGATCGGCTTTTGCAAGGTATCCCTGAACACGAAAGTTACTTCGACATAAGGCGATGGCGTCGCCTTACGAGGCGCCGGTTGAGACTTACGAGACGGATGATTCGGTTGCGTCATCTGTTACCTTTGACAAGTCACTTTAAAAGAACGGGCTGATCTCAAGCCTGTTCTGAACCATCTTCAAGTTCGTGGTGGTCGTAAGCGTCTTCGGTGACGCACCAGTCTCCGGCCCCAATCTCGCATCTGACCGTCGTTGGCTCCGCCGTGCTGACGGTCAGCGTTGCGCCATCGGTCAACATGCCTTGTTGTTTGAGCGTGCCGTCCGGCAAATAGATACGATAGGGTTGGTTCGCCACGGTCAGTCCATCCCCCAGGTTCTCAACAACCGTACTGACATCAAACTTCTGCGTGTAAAGCTCCGCGGGATTCTGCTCCAACGGCGCAACGGGCATGACCGGTAACGGGCAGCGCATGAACGACGCAGCCGGCTTCCCCCATTTCGGCGTCTTTTCGAGAATTGGTCCCGGCGAGCCGTTGATGATGCCGCTACCGTTGATCTGGATATACGAGCCGCCCGCACCAATCCAGATTTCCTTTGATGCACTGAGAATGATCTTTCCGTCCGTGCTCGTAATGGTTAGATCCTTTAGCGCGGCCAGCGCCATCGCATCGCCCTGCGCTTGAATTTCGACTTTCCCTTTCCCCGCGAACAATCGGATGCCGAACTGCGCCGCAAACAACGAGACGGCACCACGCACCGCCGCAATCAGAGAACGGCCGCCCGAAATGCTGATATCCCGACCGGCGGTTACGGCATGATCCCGCTCGCTCACCAAGTGGACACTTTCGGTTGCCGTCACGGCGAAGCCCGCCGCGCTCGCGATCGCCAGATCGGCCCGAGTCATTTCGGGGAACCGGTTGTCGTCTGTGCCAGCGCTGCCGCGCAGCGCGTCGTTTTGCGCCTTCATTGCTGCCGTTGCATCGCTCTGTCTCACGTCCGAATCCTGGGCGCGGTGGCGCTGCGCAAGTTGCGACAGATCCTCATGCTGCTGGCGAGCCTGTGTAAGACGCTGCACCGTCTCACCCATCTCCTTGACGGGTGCCGTCGCCCCCGCGCGCGTCTCGGTCGTTATCAGCATGCCGCGATTGGCGCGCAGCACGCCCCACGCATCGGTTGCCAGTTCCCAGCCGATGCCGCGCGCTTCCTTGCGTCCCGCGTTGCCGTCGATACGCGTGTTGTAGCCGAGCACCAGGCGCGACTGCGCATGGTCGCTCGACACTTGCACCTGCAATTTGCCCGGCGTGTCATCCGTTACGATCTGGTTCGCCTGCATACCTTCCAGATCGCGCGAGCGTATGCCTGACAGCGCCTGATTGTCCGGCAGCACCCACGGCGGTTGGTTGAACTGATTCACCATCCGCGACGACACATACGGTCTGTCCGGATTTCCTTCGTGATAGCTGACCTCCACCTCCTGCCCGATGCGCGGCAGGTAAATGGTCCCGAATCCGCTGCCCTGCCACGGCGAGGCCACCCGCACCCAGCAACTTGAATTCTCGTTGCGTTTGCCGTGGCGATCCCAAATGAACTGCACCTTCACCCGCGCGTAGCCATCCACCCACATCGCCTGTTTTTCCGGGCCAACCACAACCGCCGTCTCCGGGCCACATCGTGGTTTTTCTCTTGGCCGGCTGCGAAAGAACACATTGGCCGGTTGCAGCACGAAATCCGTCACGCACCGGTAGCGCGCTTGGCCGCCCGCTGGCTGACTGGTCTCATCCACGTTGCGGATATCAAGCGTGGTCGCAATCACCAGATACTCGGCGTTGACCTGCCGGTCGGGATGCCCTTTGAGATGGAACGTATGGCCGGTCGTCAGTCCCCGCAGGTTGCCGCGGCCTTTCGCCCGCAGGCGGCGGCAACGCAGCGCATCAACCCGCACACGCGCGAGATGTCCGCCCTCGCCCTGCCATTCGTTCGGCGTGCCCGCCAGCCCTCCTTTGCCCGCCAACGGTTGCGAATAGTTGCCCCAGCCATAGTGCTCGGCATTGGCGAACGGTTCGTCACGGCCGTCATCTTTCGTCACACGCAGATCGGCAAGCGACTGCGTCGAATCGTAATCCGTGAGGCTCACCACGCCCGCCGTCAGCGCACGGGAGACTTTCAGCGTGTGAATGTGTTCCTCGTCGATGCGCGCACCGTCCGGCGCATGCCAGGTAATCGTGTCGTACATGTTGCCGTGCGGCTGGTGAGAACCCGGCGAGTCGCACAGCACCAGCGTGGCGCCTTCCATGAAGAAATACAGTCCCCATTCGCGCCACAGCCGCGTGAGGAAGTCGTAATCGCTCTCCCAGAACTGCCGCACGTAATCACGCTTTGGATAGACGCCACGCAGGCCAGGTGCAGCCAACCTCAACTCAAACGTGAACGGATAGCGCCGGTCCGTCAGGACCGTTTCGGTGATCTCGACTACGCTCTGGTTCTGGAAAATCCGGTTCTCGCGGTTGCGCGTGGCCAACCACAGCCACGGACGCACGGTGAACTGGTAGAACGCATGGCGGTCGTTCGCGCCGGTGCCGTGCACGGCGGTGATCAGGCCGATGATCGTGCGCGTGCCCGCGCCGACGTTGCCCAGGCCGCTGCCGCCGGGCAGTCCCGCGATGAACTCTCCCTTGCCGTCAAATTCGAACGAGACGGCAATTTCGGTGCCAACCAGTTTGTCGGGCTGCACCCGCACCTGTGCCTCGTAAACGGGCAACGTCGGATCATCGGCGGTGATCAGTTCCAGCGTGTACCTGTACAGCCTGCCAAACTTCTCGGTGCCGGTCACACGAGAAGGCACGAGGACAGGCCTGCCGCCCCAGGAAGGCAGCGCCTCGCCGGAAACGGCAAGCGTGCGGGATTGCTGCGGATTGAACATGGCGAATGGAGAACGAATGATTCAGGACGGGTCACCGTAAGCCGGCGGCCGGAACGGCATCGACATCGGGCTGTCGACGCTAAGCACGTGGTGTTCACGACACGTGAGCGGCGGCAGCAGATCTGGCGAACGGCGTGCCTCGGCCGCGTGGTATTCGGGCGGCGCGAACAAGCGCAGGATTTCCGGCACTGGCTTGTCTGAAATGAGATCGAGGTTCTCGTCCGGCCCCAACGGATCAAAGGCCGCATCGACGTTCATCCTGCCGCCGAGCCACGCTTCCATCGAACCAGTGTCGCTCTGCACCGGCTCCGGTTCGGCAGCCTGCGGCGGCATCAAATCGCTTGCCTCTTCGCGCGACGGCCAAACGTCTATCGCGAGCACCACCGACGGATCGATGAGCGCCTGCCAATACTGTCGCTGCAGCGAATCAATGAGATCGCCCACGGCTGATGGGACGCTGCCACCTTCGGCCTGAAACCCACTTCTGTCGTATGCCAAAGGTGAACCGATCAGATCGAACACGGCGTTGTTGTCGTGCAGATTCTGCTGATCATCGTCGTCGTTCATTTCTTTGAGACAAGTTTCGGAGGATTCTCATTTTTTATTGGATTCCCTTCCGCCCGTCTATTGGACAAGTTCCAAAGTCGTCGATAGATGTTATCGAACAGGAAACTTGCATGACGCGTGAAAACACACGGCGCCTCTAACTCCGTCATCGCCCACCACTTATGGACAGGACCAGATCTGTTACTACTCCACATATACTTCGGAGTTCTTGATTCATAAAGGAATCTGGCCGCACCCCGTTACTTGGATATCGCCCGTAAGATGCACGTTCCGCGCGTATTAATAGACAACTTTGTCAATTGTCAATAACGTGATCTGTTATGTACGAGCGGCCACGGCCTCGCCGTCACGGTGCGCTTCGATGCGCCAGCCTGGGTGCCGGTGCGAAGGGCGATTTGTCCACAGATTTTGTTGGCAAGCTTGTGGATATCCTGCGCAAGCGTGCGCTAACTCGTTGATCGGCCAATGGTTCAGGCTTCGCGTCACCCATGCGGCAACGTGCGGCGCGAGCCTGCGCGAAACCGGACGATCCGGCGCCCCGGCAACGCGCCGCCCGCGCCTTGACGCCCGTGCATGCCAAGCGTCAAGATCACGCGAGCCGCACGCGGCCGCGCATCGTCGGTTTCGCGCGTCGGCACACCGTGCCGGCCGTTCCGCCGGCGCCGCACCACAACACAACACATCACTCCGAGGAAGGCCATGGAACACTTCACCGCGTGGCAGTTGCTCGTCTCGCTCGTGCTCGTCGCCGTCGTCGTCTATCCGTATGTCCGCATCGTCCGGCGCACCGGGCATTCGGGCTGGTGGATCCTGACGATGTTCGTCCCCATCCTGAACTTCGTGATGTTGTGGGTGTTCGCGTTCGCGCGCTGGCCCACCGTCGACGATCGGCACGGCTGAATGCCGCGCCGGCGGACCGGCGAGCTTGTCCACAGATTTTGTTGGCAAGCATGTGGATAGCCTGCGCATACCGCAACCAAGCGCTTGATCCGAAAGACCTTGTCCGCGCCGCTTCGAATGCGGCACGCGGCCGGTAAATCGCCAGTCGCGGCCCGTCTCGTCGCGTAACGGGCCGGTCGACCGGCTTGTCCACAGATTTTGTTGGCAAGCATGTGGATAGCTTGCGCATACCGCAGCCAAGCGCTTGATCCGAAAGACTTTGTCCGCGCCGCTTCAAACGCGGCACGGCGGCTCGCGGCGCGCCGAACGCGGCCGCTTGCCGACTTGTCCACAATTTTTGTTGGCAAGCATGTGGATATCCTGAGCATGCGCGACCTAAGTCGTTGATCGCACAACGTTTGGCCGCGCAGGTCACGACTATGGCACGGCGTGCTGGCGGATCCCGTCGCGCACGCCGCACCGCCCTGCTTAACCGAACGTCGCGACCGCGATGCGTGTGGCCGCCGCGATCACGTCCTCCTTCGCCCGCGCATCGGCACGCGTCTGCGTGTAGTACACGGTCAGCACGATTGGCGCACGCGACGGCGGCCACACGACGCCCGCGTCGTTCGTCGTCCCGTAGTCGCCGGTGCCCGTCTTGTCGCCGACCGTCCACCCGGCCGGCACGCCCGCGCGGATCCGCTTGTCGCCGACCTTGTTGCCGCGCAGCCAGGCAACGAGCTGCGCACGCTGCGCGGCCGGCAGCGCGTCGCCGAGCGTCAGCACGCGCAGGCTCGCGGCCATCGCGGCAGGCGTCGTCGTGTCGCGCAGGTCGCCCGGCAGTGCGGTATTCAGTTCGGTCTCCCATCGATCGAGCCGGAACGTGTCGTCGCCGATCGAGCGCGCGTACGCGGTCACGGCCGACGGGCCGCCGAGCAGCTTCATCAGCAGGTTCGCGGCCGAGTTGTCGCTGTACTGGATCGCGGCCGCGCACAGATCGGCCACCGTCATGCCCGTGTCGACATGCTTCTCCGACACCGGCGAATACTTGACGAGGTCGGCCTTCCCGTACGTCACGCGCTGTTGCAGCAACCCCGGACGCTCGACGCTCTGCGCGAGCACCGCCGCACTCAGCATCGCCTTGAACGTGCTGCAGAACGGGAAACGCTCGTCCGCGCGATGCAGCGCGCGCCGGCCGCTCGCGGTGTCGATCGCGCACACGCCGAGGCGGCCGCCGGCGGCACGCTCGAGCGCATCGAACGACGTCGCGGACGAAACGTCCGGCGCACCGGCCCGCGGCGACGCACACGCGGTGACGGCAAGGACGAGCGGCGCCGTCGCGGCGGCCAGCAACAGGGTTCGGCGTTGCGATGAGTAGGTCATGTCATGTGTCTCGTGGTGGAATGGATGCGGAACGAAGGCAAAACGCTGAAGCAGGACGGCGGCCGCCGAGACAGCACTATCGGGACTTTACGGTTGCCTGACAAGCAACGATAATTGAGCGCTGACCAAAGAAAATCTTATGATGAAGCTCCGCCCTCATCTTCCACTCAATGCGTTGCGCGCGTTCGAATCGTCGGCGCGCCATCTGAACTTCACGCGCGCGGGCCTCGAGCTGAGCGTGACCCAGGCCGCGGTCAGCCAGCAGGTGCGCTCGCTCGAGGAGCGGCTCGGCTGCACGCTGTTCACGCGGCTGCCGCGCGGCCTCGGGCTCACCGACGAGGGGCGCGCGCTGCTGCCGGTGCTGAGCGACGCGTTCAGCCGTATCGAGACGGTGCTCAAGCAGTTCGACGGCGGGCGTTTCCGCGAGGTGCTGACGCTCGGTGTCGTCGGCACCTTCGCCCTAGGCTGGCTAATGCCGCGGTTGAAGCAGTTCGGCGATACGCACCCGTTCGTCGAGCTGCGGCTGCGGACCAACAACAACGTCGTCGATCTTGCCGCCGAGGGTCTCGACTTCGCGATCCGGTTCGGCGAAGGCAACTGGCCGGCGACGCGCAACGAGCGCCTGCTCGACGCGCCACTCACCGCGCTGTGCGCGCCGGAGATCGCGCGGCGCCTCGCGCAACCGGCCGATCTCGCGAACGAAACGCTGCTGCGCTCCTACCGCACCGACGAATGGCTCGGCTGGTTCGACGCCGCGCAGCTCGAACCGTGGACGGTCAACGGGCCCGTGTTCGATTCGTCGCGGCTGATGGTCGAGGCCGCGATGCAGGGCGCGGGCGTCGCGCTCGCGCCGGCCTGCATGTTCTCGCGCGAACTGCAGCTCGGCCTGCTCGCGCGGCCGCTCGACATCGACGTGCGCGCCGGCGGCTACTGGCTCACGTCGCTGAAGTCGAAACCGCTCACGCCTGCGATGACACTCTTTCGTGACTGGATCGTGACCGAGGCGGCCGACACGGCGCCGGCCGAGTGACGCTCGCCGCGTTGTTGTCCACAGAAAGTGTTGGCAAGGATGTGGATATCCTGGGTACCCGGGGCCTAACTCGTTGATCGCGCACGAATTAACGTGCCGACGCACGTATCGGGCAGCCCGTCTGCACGGGCTTCGCGCACCGGTCGCCGCATGCCGGATCCTCAACTGTCGCGACGCAATCGATTGCAAGTTGTCCACAGATTTTGTTGGCAAGCCTGTGGATATCCCTCAGATCTGGCGCGTAACACATTGATACAAAAGGGGATTCGATACGGGGACCTTGACCGGTCACCGACGTGGCAGCGCAAGGGCTTTTGCACGGCGCGTGCGGCACGCCCGGCCCGGCGCGCGCAGGTTCTCCACAGATTGTGTTGGCAAGCTTGTGGATATCCTGCGCATCGGCCACCTAACTCATTGAACGCACGGGGTTTTGTGCTTTGTCTGCGGAATCGGGCAGCGCCGGCGCGGCCCATGCGGCAAGCGCCGGCGCCATCCGTGCATCAATGCCGCTCGAGCCCGCCGCGCAATTCGCTCGCCTTGTCGCGCAGCGCCTCGTAACCCGAGCGCGCATGCTCGGGCAGGTCGGGATCGCCGATCAGCGCGCCGAGCGTTTCGATCAGGCTGAACAGGATGCCCTTCGCCGCGCCGACCGCGATGCTCTGCGATTCGATCGACTTGTGCAGGTGGTCGACCGCCGCTTCCAGATTCTCGAGCTTCTGCTCGCCGTCGTCGGGCCGGTTGTCGGTCGTCATCGTCTACCTCCGCATCGTTCAAGGGTCATGTCACGATTCTATGCCGCTGCGCGCGAACATGGCGCGACATCGCGCAATGTCCGCGCAGCGCCGCACCAGGGCCTGTTCCCGCTAATAACGGGCTTGCGAACGTGCCTTGCCGGCTGTCCCCCAAGGGGACTTCCTTCGGGGCGCGTGCAAGAAGCAAGGAGCGCCGTTTGGCCGCGCCAAACAAGCGACGTGCGACGCCGCAATGCGGCCGGCAAGGCACGTTCCCCTGTTTGGAAAAAAACATTCGTGGGGCTGGCCCGTTATTAGCGGGAACAGGCCCTAAAGCACCGCGACCACCTTCACACGGCCCGGCTGCTCCGCCGACGCGACGACCTGGCCGTCAACGCGGCGGAACGTCAGCGACACGGTTTCGTCGCCGACGCGCAGCGCGTCGATCCGCAGCCAGTCGACGCCTTCCGGCAGCGCCGGGCGCTCGACGCGCACCTCGTGGCGCGTCGCGTCGATGCTCACGCCGAGGCACGCCTGCAGCATCATGAACGGCGCGCCGGCCGCCCACGCCTGCGGCAGGCAGGCGACCGGATACGCGGTCGGCGGTTCGCCGCGCCGGCGCGGGAACCCGCAGAACAGTTCCGGCAACCGCATCTCGAAGCTCACCGCCGCCTCGAACAGCGCGCGCAGCAGGTTCACCGCGGCCGTCTTGTCGCCGTAGCGCGCGAGCCCGCGTGCGATGAGCGCATTGTCGTGCGGCCACACCGAGCCGTTGTGATACGCCATCGGGTTGAAGCGCGGCTGGCCGGCCGCGAGCGTGCGGATGCCCCAGCCGGTCTGGAACAGCGCCGAGCCGAGCACGCCGGCGACCGCCGCGCCGCGCTCGGCGTCGGGCAGCCCGAACGCGAGCAGGTGGCCCGCGTTCGACGCGAACACGCGGCACAGGTCGCCATGACCGTCGAGCGCGATCCCGTAGAAATCGCCTTCCGGCATCCAGAACAGCGCGTCGACCTGGTCGCGCAGCGTCTTGGCGCGCAACGCGTAACGCGTGGCGTCGGCCGCGTGGCCGCGCCGGTGCGAACACATCGACATCGCATCGAGCGCCGCGCACGCATAGGCCTGCACTTCGACGAGCGCGATCGGCCCGTCCGGGAAGCGGCCGTCCGCATGGAACACCGAATCGTGGCTGTCCTTCCAGCCCTGGTTCGCGAGGCCGCGCTCCGACGTGCGCTGGTAATCGAGCAGTCCGTAAGGATTGCGGTCGCACTTGTCGATCACCCATTGCGCGGCACGCTCGAGCGCGGGCCACAGCTCGTCGATCAGCGCGTCGTCGCCGGTGCGTTCGACATACGCGCCCGCGAGCACGATGAAGAGCGGCGTCGTGTCGACGCCGCCGTAGTACAGCGCGAACGGCACCTCGCCCGTCGCGGCCATCTCGCTGCGGCGGAACTCATGCATGATCTTGCCGGGCTCCGCATCGCGGAACGCGGAGGTCTCGCGCGCCTGGTGCTCGGCCAGGAACCGCAGCACGCCGCGCGCAAGCGACGGTTGCAGCCACAGCATCTGCAGCGACGTGATCACCGCGTCGCGGCCGAACGGCGTCGAGAACCACGGAATGCCCGCATACGGGTACGGCCCCGTGTCGAGCTGCGTGGTGAGCAGCCCGAGATCCGCGAGCGAACGGTCGAGCCACGCGTCGAACAGCGGATTACCGGTGTTCACGCGCGCCATCGACTCGCGCCGCGCGCGCATCTCGCGGTGCACGCCGACGAGCGCGGTGCGCAGCGCGACGCGGCCGCACCCCGGGCTGTCGGCATGCGCCGCGCCGAGCGTCGCGTCGACAGTCAGGTAGATCGACACGCACGCCTGCGCTGCGATCGTCAGCGTGTAGTCGGCACGATCGACCGACAGCGCATCGGGCGCCGGCGAGAAATACACGGTCACGTTGCGCTCGACGCTGTCGAGGCCGTCGTAACGCAGCCGCACCGCGCCTGCGTCGACGCGCGGCGCCACCACGGTGCCGCGCTTCGGGCGCTGCGTGCCGCGCACCTCGAACATGTCCTTGAAATCGGCCGCGAACGACAGCGACAGCGGCACCTCGGCTTCGCTCGCGCCGTAATTCGTCAACGTCAGCGCTTCGTAAAGCACGTCGCCCGCGAGCACGCGCATCCGTTCGATATGGATCACGCCCTCGGGCGTTTCGTGGCCGCCGAGCGGCGGCAGCGGGCGATTCGTCAGGTGGGCGGTAAACGACGCGTTGTCGGCGCTCGTCGCGCCCGACAGCAGCGACGGCGCGCGGCCGCCGAACGTCAGGCGCCATTTCGACAGCACGCGCATGTCGTCGACGAACAGGCCGTCGTCATGACCGCCGATGTCGCCGAGCGCGTCGCTGACCACGAACGCATCGCCGGATTTCAGCACGTACTGGTTGTTGCGCGCGAGTGCCTGCGGATCGGTCTCGGGCGCGATGAATGCGGGGCCCGACGCTGAGGTCGGGGCAGCGGGCGCAACCTGCGGCGCCTGCGTCGTCGTGGCTTCGGCGTGATTCGGCATCGATGCTCCTGTGTCGAGGCGCAACGCGCGGCGCGCGTCGCGTGTTTCGCACAGGATAGGCCAGAACCGATCACGCGTGCAGCGCCGCTCCAGCGCGTCATTGAGATTCTGTTGACATTGATGGCCGGCCCGCCGTGCGTCGCGAAGAATGGCGCCCTGTTCAGCGACGCCGAGCCGACACGGCCGTTCGTCATCACAAGACTTCCACCCGCCCCATGCAATTCGTTCACTACAAAGACCGCGAGTACGGCGTATTCGCCGTTCAACGCGCCAATCAGCGCTGGGACGGCGTCTACGAACTCCGTACGCGCCATCCCGCTCCGCCACGTGTGCGCCGCTTCATCGTCGCGTCGATGTTCGGCTTCGATTCGAAGCTGAGCGCGATGCACGACGCCGAGCGCAATGCGCGCGCCGATATCGACCACGGCCTCGGCTGCGATCCCCGCGCCGGCGACTGACCGTCGCCCTGCCGTGACCGTGCCCTCGCCGCTGTCGTCCGTCGCCCGCCCGATGCGTCGTGCCGCGCGGGTCGCCATCTTCGCCGTACTGCTGAATGCGCTCGCGCCGGCGATCACGTCGGTGCAGGCAGCCTGGCGCGACGACGCGGAAACGACACGGGCCGTGCTGCAACTCGTGCATCTCGCCGACGAGAGTCATGGCGCGCACGCGGATCATGCCGGCACGCCCGCGCACGATACCGGCGCGCATCACGGGCACGGCGACGATACATGCCCGTTTTGCCATGTTCACGCCGGAAGCTTCGGCCTTCCGCCCTTGCCGCCGCAAGCGGTGCCCCTCCTCGCGTTCGCCGAACGGCCCCCGGCCGCACGCGCGCGGATGCTTCGTCATGTGCCGCCGTGGCCGCACGCGTTCTCGCGCGGCCCGCCGCGCGCCGGTTGAATTCACGGCCGCGCGGGCATTCGTTCCGGTCTTGCGTCATCCGGCTGCACGGCGGCTTCTCGCCGCCGCGTACGGGACACGCTGCGCGCAGTTTTTTGCATGCACGAATCATCCATAGGAATCCAAATTGTTTACCCATCGCTTTCCGACGCTCAAGCGCCATGCTCTTTCGGCGGCAACGGCCGTCGCCCTCTCCGTCGGCTTCGCCGCGACGCCCGCCGTCGCGCACGAGTCGCCCGTCGCCGGCCTCACGCCGGACAGCCACGCGCCCGCCGGCGTCATGTATGACCACATGCACAAGAAAGGCGGCTGGATGATCGGCTACACGTACTCGCATCAGAACACCGGCGGCGCCGTGAAACGCGACGGCCAAAGCGTCGACGATCATGCGCTCGCGATGGCCGGCTACACGATGAAGCCGACCGGCATGCAGATGAACATGCACATGCTGCACCTGATGTACGCGCCCAGCGACGCATTCAACCTGATGGTGATGCCGATGTACATGGACATGCCGATGACGATGCAGGGACTGTCCGGCGGACACGGTGGACACGGCAGGCACGGCGGCGGACATGGGACGGGCGGTGGCGAGATGTCGCACGGGGCGTCCGGGCTCGGCGACACGGTCGCCGCAGGCCTGTTCCGGCTGTACGACGACGGCCGTCATCACCTGCATGCCGGCCTCGGCATCAGCATGCCGACCGGCTCCGTGTCGCGCCGCAACGGGGACGGCACGTTCGCCCACTACGGGATGCAGATGGGGACCGGTACCTGGGATGCGATCCCGAGCATCACGTATACCGGCCAGATGCAGCGCTGGAGCTGGGGCGCGCAGGCGCTCGCGCAGTTACCGATGCAGCACGCAAACCGTTCGGGCTACCGTGTCGGCAACCGGTTCGAGGCGAACGCCTGGGGCGCCTTCCGGCTGACGCCGTGGCTGAGCGCGTCCGCGCGCCTGAACTACACCGCGCAGGGTGCGATCCGCGGCGCCTACGACGGCCCCGTACACGTCGCCAGCCCGGACGATCTGCCCGGCAACTATGGCGGCCGCGTGCTGAAGGTCGGTGCGGGCCTGAACGCCGTATTCCGCTCCGGGCCGCTCAAGGGGCACCGGATCGGCGTCGAGTACCTGACGCCCGTTGCGCAGAACCTCAACGGCTATCAGCTCGAGCAGCGCGCTGCGTTATACGCCAACTGGTCAATCGCGTTCTGATGGCCGGGGCGGCGGGCCTGCCCCGCCGCCCCGCGCCGGTCAGAACTTCCACAGGATGTTGCCGAGCACCGCGTTGTCGCGCACGCCGCTGCCGTACTGGCCGCTGTACGTGAGGCCGAGCGTCAGGCGCTTCGTGATGTTCGCGTCGATGCCGGCTTCGAGCACCGCGCTGTCGCGAGCAATCGGCACGCCCGACACCTGGAACGACGTGCCGCCGCCCGCGAACGTGAACGCCGACGACGGGTGCACGTTGCCGAACGCGTGCCGCCAGCCGACCGTCCCGCGCGCGGTGAACGTACCGCTCGCGATCGAGCCGATCTGCGACGCCGCGCGCAGGCCGAGCGTCGAGAAGCCCACGTGGGTCGTCTCGCCGCCGGCGCGCAGCGCGGCCGCGCCACCGCTTTCCGTATAACCATCGGTATGCAGGTTCACATACGCGAGGCCCGCGAACGGTTCGATCGCGACGGGCCCGACCGGCAGCGCATAGCCGACTTCGCCGAACACCTGCGCCGAATTCGCGTCGTAGCCGGCAGAGTCGTGATCCGAGAAGCCCGCGAAGCCCGGATTACGGTCGCTGTTGATCCGGTACCACGTGTACGACGCGCCACCGCGCACGCCGAGCGCACCGTACTGCGCGCCGCCGTACAGCGACAGGTAGTAGCTGTTTACCGACGCCGACGAGCTCTGGTCGTTGTCGAGCGAGCTGTGCGTGACGCCCGCGGCCAGACCCGCACGCCACTTGTCGTTGAGCGCCATGTCGGCACCGGCGATGAAGCCCGTCATGCTGCGGTTGATCGTCGATGCATTGCCGTCGCCGGTGAGCCGGCTGCGGCCGCCGAACGCCTGTCCCCACACGACCGGCTGATACGGCGTGCCGCCGTAGCACCCGTCGCGCGAACCGATCCGGCGTTCCGGCGGCAGCGTCGGGTCGACCGCGCCGGCCGTGTTGTCGCCGCACAGCGCGGCGCCACCGGACGACAGCGCGGCGAGCGGGCCCGATCCGGGCGCGAGCCCCTGGCGGACGCGATCGGTCACCGCATCGCGCACATAACGACTGTCGAGCAACAGCATGCTCTTCATGCTCGCCTGCAGTTCGCCGTCGAGCAGCCCGTACGCACGGCGCGCGGTGCCCGCGTCGGTCGTCAGCACCGCGTCGTAGAGCGGGTTGCCGGCGCCGAGCCCGCCGAGCGCGGTCGCGACTGAACGCTGGTTGGGCGTCGTTGCCACGTCGGGCAGCGAGGTGCCGTTCGCGACGAGTCGCAGGTACACGTGGTCCGGATCGTAGCTGAGCGTCGGCATCAGGAACGCGTAGTTCGCACTCACCTGGCTGAATGCGCCCTGCACGCCCGACGTTGCGGTGAGGATCGTGTAGGTCGTGCTCGGCTGGTAGCCGTTCTGGTTCGCGAGCACCTGCACGGTGCCGCCGTTCAGCGTCGCCGTACCCGTCGCGGCGACGCTGCCGCTTTGCTGCGGCGCCGCCGCGACCTGGAACGTCGAGCCCGGCTGGAACGTGACGTTGCCGGCCACGTTCAGCGCCGCACCCGGCTGCGTTGCGGCCGCCGTCGCGCCACCCTGCACCACGAGGCCGCCGACAGTGCCGGTGCCCGTCAGCGTCGCGCCATTCTGTACGGTCACGGCCGACTGGCTGAGCGAACCGTTGACGGCGAGCGTGCCCGCGCTGACCGTGGTCGGCCCGCTCAGCGTGTTGGTGCCCGTCAGCGTCAGTTGCCCGCTGCCAGCCTGCGTCAGCGCGCCCGTGCCGGACAGCACGCTGGCCACCGTCACGTTGCCGGATTGATTGAAGATCAGCGCGCCGTTGTCGACGACGTTGCCGGCGATGCTGCCCGACGTGCCGCCGTTGCCGAGCTGCAGCGTGCCGCCGGTGGCGATCGTGGTGCCGCCCGTGTACGTGTTGCTGCCGGTCAGCACCTGCGTGCCGCTCGCGACCGTGACACCGCCCGAGCCGCCAATCGTGCCGCCGAATGCGGTGCCGCCGCCGTTCAGCGTCAGCGCGTTGGCACCGAGGCTCACATTCGTGCCAGCCCCGCCGGACAACGCGCCGATCGTCTGCGCACCCGTCGCACCGCTCGCGTCGAACGTCGCGCCCGTGCCGGCGAGCGTCACCGCGCCCGTCGACGCGAGGCTGCCGCCCGCGCCCAGCGCGAGCGTGCTGCCGCCGTTGATCGTCGTGCCGCCCGTGTACGTGTTCGCACCCGTCAGCGTTTGCGTACCCGTACCGGCAACCGTCACGCCGCCCGCGCCACCGATCGTCCCGCCGAACGTGCCGGCGCCGCTGCCGCTCAGTGTCAGCGCGTTCGTGCCGAGATTCACGCTGGTGCCGGCCGCGCCCGACAGCGTACCGATCGTCTGCGCGCCCGTCGCGCCGCCGAGGTTGAACGTCGCGCCCGCGCCGGCGAGATTCACCGTGCCGGCCGACGCGAGACTGCCGCCCGCGCCGAGCGCGAGCGTGCTGCCGCCGTCGATCGTCGTGCCGCCGGTGTAGGAGTTCGCGCCCGTCAGCGTTTGCGTGCCGGTGCCGGCCAGCGTCACGCCGCCCGTGCCACCGATCACGCCGCCGAACGTGCCGTTGCCGCTGCCGTTCAACGTCAGCGCGTTGGCGCCCAGGGTCACGTTCGTGCCGGCTCCGCCGGTCAGCGTGCCGATCGTCTGCGCGCCCGTCGCGCCGCTCAGGTTGAAGGTCGCGCCCGTACCGGCGAGATTCACCGTGCTGCCCGACGCGAGGCTGCCGCCGGCGCCCAGCGCGAGCGTGCTGCCGCCGTTGATCGTCGTGCCGCCCGTGTACGTGTTCGCGCCCGTCAGCGTTTGCGTACCCGTACCGGCAACCGTCACACCGCCCGCGCCACCGATCGTCCCGCCGAACGTGCCGGCGCCGCTGCCGTTCAGCGTCAGCGCATTCGTACCGAGGTTCACGTTGGTGCCGGCCGCACCGGTCAGCGTGCCGATCGTCTGCGCACCCGATGCACCGCCCAGGTTGAACGTCGCGCCTGCGCCTGCGAGGTTCACCGCGCCGCTCGCCGCGAGGCTGCCGCCCGCACCGAGCGCCAGCGTGCTGCCGCCGTTGATCGTCGTGCCGCCCGAGTAGGTGTTCGCGCCCGTCAGCGTTTGCGTGCCGGTGCCCGCGAACGTCACGCCACCGGTGCCACCGATCGCGCCGCCGAAGGTGCCGCTGGCGGTCCCGTTCAGCGTCAGCGCATTCGCGCCGAGGTTCACGTTCGTGCCGCCCGCACCGGTCAACGTGCCGAGCGTCTGCGCACCCGATGCACCGCTCAGGTTGAACGTGGCGCCCGTGCCCGCGAGATTCACCGCGCTGCCCGACGCGAGGCTGCCGCCCGCGCCGAGCGCAAGCGTGCTGCCGCCGTTGATCGTCGTGCCGCCCGTGTACGTGTTCGCACCCGTCAGCGTTTGCGTGCCGGTGCCCGCGAACGTCACGCCACCGGTGCCGCCGATCGCGCCGCCGAAGGTGCCGCTGGCGGTCCCGTTCAGCGTCAGCGCATTCGCGCCGAGGTTCACGTTCGTGCCGCCCGCACCGGTCAGCGTGCCGAGCGTCTGCGCACCCGACGCGCCGCTCAGGTTGAACGTGGCGCCCGTGCCCGCGAGATTCACCGCGCTGCCCGACGCGAGGCTGCCGCCCGCACCCAGTGCGAGGGTGCTGCCGCCGTTGATCGTCGTGCCGCCCGTGTACGTGTTCGCACCCGTCAGCGTTTCCGTGCCGGCGCCGGCGAATGTCACGCCGCCGGTTCCGCCGATCGTGCCGCCGAAAGTTCCGCCGCTGCCGGTCAGCGTCAGCGCGTTGGCACCCAGGGTCACGTTCGTGCCGGCCGCACCGTTCAGTACGCCGATCGTCTGCGCACCCGATGCGCCGCCCAGGTTAAACGTCGCGCCTGCGCCCGCGAGGTTCACCGCGCCGCTCGCCGCGAGGCTGCCGCCCGCACCCAGCGCGAGCGTGCTGCCACCGTCGATCGTCGTGCCACCGGTGTAGGTGTTCGCGCCCGTCAGCGTTTGCGTGCCGGTGCCGGCCAGCGTCACGCCGCCCGTGCCACCGATCACGCCGCCGAACGTGCCGTTGCCGCTGCCGTTGAGCGTCAGTGCGTTCGCACCGAGATCGACATTCGTATTGGCCGCGCCGGTCAGCGTGCCGAGCGTCTGCGCGCCCGTCGCACCGCTCATATTGAACGTGGCGCCCGCGCCGGCGAGATTCACCGCGCTGCCCGACGCGAGGCTGCCGCCCGCGCCCAATGCGAGCGTGCTGCCGCCGTCGATCGTCGTGCCGCCCGTGTACGTGTTCGCGCCCGTCAGTGTCTGCGTGCCGGTGCTGGCGAACGTCACGCCGCCCGCGCCGCCGATCACGCCGCCGAAGGTGCCGCTGGCCGTCCCGCTCAGCGTCAGCCCGTTACCGCCGAGCGTCACGTTCGTACCGGCGGCGCCCGACAGCGCACCGATCGTCTGCGCGCCCGATGCGCCGCTCACGTCGAACGTCGCGCCCGTGCCCGCGAGATTCACCGCACCCGTCGCCGCGAGGCTGCCGCCCGCACCGAGTGCCAGCGTGCTGCCGCCGTCGATCGTCGTGCCGCCCGAATACGTGTTCGCGCCCGTCAGCGTTTGCGTGCCCGCGCCCGCGAACGTGACGCCGCCCGTGCCGCCGATCGTCCCGCCGAACGCATGGTTGCCTGCGCCGCTCAACGTCAGCCCGTTACCGCCGAGGCTCACGTTCGTGCCGGCCGCACCGGTCAGCGCGCCGATCGTCTGCGCACCCGACGCGCCGCTCAGATTGAACGTCGCGCCCGCACCGGCCAGGTTCACCGTACCGGTCGATGCAAGGCTGCCGCCCGCGCCAAGCGCCAGCGTGCTGCCGCCGTCGATCGTCGTACCGCCCGTGTAGGTGTTCGCGCCCGTCAGCGTCTGCGTGCCGGTGCTGGCGAACGTCACGCCGCCCGTGCCGCCGATCACGCCGCCGAAGGTGCCGCTGGCCGTACCGCTCAGCGTCAGCCCGTTGCCGCCGAGGGCCACATTCGTACCAGCGACACCCGACAGCGCGCCGATCGTCTGTGCGCCTGTTGCACCGCTCACGTCGAACGTTGCGCCCGCACCGGCCAGGTTCACCGCACCCGTTGCCGCAAGACTGCCGCCCGCACCCAGCGCAAGCGTGCCCGCGTTGATCGTCGTGCCGCCGGTGTACGTGTTCGCGCCCGTCAGCGTCGTAGTCGCCGCGCCGTTCTTCACGAGGCTGCCGGCACCGGCAATCCCGCCGCTCAGCGCGAGCGCGTTGCTGCCACCCAGCGTCAGCGCCGCACCCGTGCCGAGGTTGACCGCGTTGCCGACCGTCAGGCTCGCGTTCGTATCGAGCGTCGCCGAGCCGCCGACGTTCAGCGCGCCGGTGCCGAGCGCCGCGTTGTTGCCGAGCACGAGACCGCCGCTGTTCAGGTTCGTGCCGCCCGTGTAGGTGCTCGCGCCGTTCAGCGTCTGCGTGCCGGTGCCGGCCAGTGTCAGACTGCCCGCGCCGCCGATCGCGCCGCTGAACGTGCCGCTGGCGGTCCCACCCAGCGTCAGTGCATTGCCGCCAAGGTTGACCGTCGATCCCGCGACGCCCGACAACGCACCGAGCGATTGCGCGCCCGTCGCGCCGCTCAGGTCGAGCGCAGCGCCCGCGCCCGCGAGATTCATCGCACCGGTCGTCGCGAAGCTGCCGCCCGCACCCAGTGCAAGCGTCCCGCTGTTGACCGTCGTGCCGCCGGTGTACGTGTTCGCGCCCGTCAACGTCGTGGTCGCCGCGCCGTCCTTCACGAGGCTGCCGGCGCCGGTAATCCCGCCGCTCAACGCGAGCGCGTTGCTGCCGCCGAGCGTCAGCGTCGAGCCGGCGCCGGCGAGGTTGACCGCGTTGCCGACCGTCAGGCTCGTATTCGTATCGAGCGTCGCCGCGCCGCCGACGGTCAGCGCGCCGGTGCCGAGCGCCGCGTTGTTGCCGAGCACGACGCTGCCGCTGTTCAGGTTCGTGCCGCCCGAGTAGGTACTCGCACCATTCAGCGTCTGCGTGCCGGTGCCGGCCAGCGTCAGGCTGCCGGTACCGCCGATCGCACCGCCGAAGGTGCCGCTGGCGGTCCCGCTCAGCGTCAGGCCGTTGCCGCCGAGGGCCACATTCGTACCAGCGACGCCCGACAGCGCGCCGATCGTCTGTGCGCCGGTTGCACCGCTCACGTCGAACGTTGCGCCCGCACCGGCCAGGTTCACCGCGCCCGTTGCCGCGAGGCTGCCGCCCGCGCCCAGCGCCAGCGTGCCCGCGTTGATCGTCGTGCCGCCGGTGTACGTGTTCGCGCCCGTCAGCGTCGTGGTCGCCGCGCCGTCCTTCACGAGGCTGCCGGCACCGGCAATCGCGCCGCTCAACCCGAGGGTGTTGCTGCCGCCCAGCGTCAGCGCGGCGCCCGTGCCCAGATTGATCGCATTGCCGACCGACAGGTTCGCGTTCGTATCGAGCGTCGCCGAGCCGCCGACGTTCAGCGCGCCGGTGCCGAGCGCCGCGTTGTTGCCGAGCACGAGACCGCCGGCGTTCAGCGTCGTGCCGCCCGAATAGGTGTTCGCGCCGGACAGCGTCGTGGTTGCCGCGCCGTTCTTCACGAGACCGCCGCCACCTGCGATCACGCCACCCAGACCGAGACTGTTGCTGCCGCCGAGCGTCAGCGTGGTGCCCGTCGCGATGTTGACGCCATTCGCGAGCGATACGTTGGTGGTCGTATCGAGCGTCGACGAACCGTTGACGTTCACCGAGCCGAGGCCGAGCGCCGTATTGCTGCCGACGACGAGGTTGCCGCCGTTCAGGTTCGTGCCGCCGCTGTACGTGTTCGAACCGGTCAACGCTTGCGTGCCGGTGCCGGACAGCGTCACGCCGCCCGTGCCACCGATCGTGCCGGCATAGGTCGCGTTGCCGCTGCCGTCGAGCGTCAGCGAATTGCCGCCCAGATTCACGTTCGTGCCGGCCGCACCGGCCAGCGCGCCGATCGTCCGCGCACCCGACGCGCCGCTCACGTCGAACGTTGCGCCCGCACCGGCCAGGTTCACCGTGCCGGTTGCCGCCAGGCTGCCGGCGCCGCTCAGCGCCAGCGTGCCGCTGTTGATCGTCGTGTTGCCGGTGTACGTGTTCGCGCCCGTCAGCGTGGTCGTCGCCGCGCCGTTCTTCACGAGCCCGCCGGCTCCGCCGATCGAGCCGGCCAGCCCGAGATTGTTGCTGCCGCCGAGCGTCAGCGTCGAGCCGGTTGCGATATTGACCGCGTTGCCGAGCGTCACGTTTGCGCTCGTGTCGAGCGACGCGTTCGTGTTGACGTTCAGCGCGCCCGTGCCGAGCGACGCATTGTTGCCGACCACCAGGCCGCCACCGTTCAGGTTCGTGCCACCCGAGTAAGCATTCGCACCGGACAGCGTCAGCGTGCCGCCGTCGTTCTTGGTCAGCGCGCCGCCGCCCGTCACCGAGCCCGACAGCGTGAGCCCGGTCGCGCCCTGCACGGTCAATCCGCCGGCACCCAGCGTCACGTTGTTGGCGACGTCGAGTCCGGCCGCCCCTGCCTGCAGCGCGCCGCCATTCGCCGTGACGTTACCGGTGCCGAGCGATGCATTGTTGCCGATGATCGCGACGCCGCCGTTCAGCGTCGCATCCTGCACAGTGGACGCGCCGTTGATCGTCCAGTTGCCGCTGTTGACGTCGAGGTGGTTGAAGTTGGTGTAGTTGTTGACCGCGATCGTGCCGTTCGCGTTGATGCCCTGCTGCAGGTTGAGCGTGTTGTTGCCGCCCGCGCCGCCGTCGACGATGCCCGTCGCCGCGACGTTGAGCGTGTTCGGGCCAACCGTGATGTTGAACGCGCCGCCGGTGCCGCCCGCCGTGTTGACCGACGAGCCCGTCACGGCATTGAACGTGTTGTTGCTGTTCGCGCCCATCGACACGCCGCCGTTGATCGTGCCCGAGTTGGTGAACGTATTGCCCTGACCGGGCGTGCCGTTCGAGCCGAACGATACGCGGCCGTTGATCGTGCCGCTGTTGTTCATGTTGACCTGGCCGCCGCCGTATGCGGTGACCACGGGCGCGTCCGCGCCGACGAGGGTCGCACCGACCAGCGGGTTGGACCCGATCGTGCCGGTGTTTGTAATGTTCGACGTGCCGCCTGTACCGTTCTGGACCGACAGCGCCATGCCCGTCACGCCGCTGATCGCCACGCCGGTCGAGCCGTTCATCGTGCCGTTGTTGACGACGGTGGTGTTCGCGCTCGCGGACGCATTGCCGACCACGGCCCCGCTCGACAGCACGCCAAGGCCCGAGCCGAGTGCGGACGGATCGATCGTGCCGTTGTTGGTCAGCGTGACGCCGTTGCCGGTCAGCGACATCGCGGTGCCACCGACGCCGAGCAATACGCCGACGCTCGCGCCGGGGTTGACCGTCGCGTTCACGTTGTTGGCGCTGTTCGAGTAGCTCGGCTGCAGCGGGTTCGCGATGCCGGAACAGGTTACCGTCGTGCCCGCCGTGCTGCAGGTCGCATAGGCGGGAACGATGCCCGCTCCGGACAGCGCCAGGAAAACACCCGTCGGCAACAGCAGTCTCGGAAACGGCTCGCCGGCTTTTCTCGAACGCGCAAGATTCATGCTTTTCCTCGATTTTGGTTTTGGATTTGATATTGGTATTGCCGTTGTACCGGACGGCATACAGCAGAGAATCACGGACAAAAGCGTGCCCGCCGGCGGTCGCGATGCGACGTCGGCTTATTCATCGATGGCGGGTTGATCGGCCCTGGATTGCGGACGCGTAACTAGTCGAATGACATGACGGTGGCCCCCTGTTTTTCTGCAGCGACTTTCTGGTTGATTTGATTACTGCCCTGCTTTTGTCAGACAAGGCTATATCAAAGTCCTGCCATTTTCCAGTCGATGTTTACCCATTGGATCAAGGGTCAACGAGCATGTATTTTTTACCCGCCAACGCAGGTCGGGCCGTCGCATTCGCAGGTTTTTCGCCTGCTTGTTTTGATCTTTCTCAAAAACGTCGAAATCAACGCATCCGATAAAATGCGGATTTACGACCTCGACACAATGCAGCCGATTATTGCACCGCAATATCTTCATGCCGACAAATTGCCGACACCGATAATCAGCGTCCGTTTAATAATCAAATACGAGCCGGGTTTCCGCGTGCGCGGCGAAATCGCTGCGATTTTCGCGTTGCATCGAACCTGAAACGCGAATCGTTATCGCTTGCCCGTGCAACTATTACTGATATGGCGGTGAGAAAAATGGGAACGCTGCGGCCGGCGTGAAGCGGCAGGAAATCGGAAGGCGGAGAAAATCAGGCACCGGAGGCGTTCACCCCCGTGCGCCACATCAGGAAAACAGGCTCATCAGGTACAGCATCGGCCGGAACGAAATCGGCCTCGCATCGGGATTCACCCACAGACGCAGCGCATACACCGCGTAGGCCGGCACTTCGCGCCAGCTCGAATAGACATCGCGCAACTGGAAGCGGCGTGGATACGCGGCGAAGATGTCGGCACGCGCGATGCCGACGCGCTCGAACGCGAGACGGGCCCGCGCAAGATGGTAGTACTGGCTGACGATCAGCACGCGCGACAGCCGGTGCGCCTGCAGGTACGCAAGTGTGTGCTGTGCGGTTGCAAGCGTGTTGTCGCCCTGGTCGTCGACGGCGATCCGGTCGGCCGGCACGCCGCGCGCCACGAGATAGTCGCGCATGGCCGTCGCCTCGTTCAGCCCGGGCCCGTCGATCGCGCCGCTGACCAGAAACGCCGGGCACTGCCCGGTGCGGTAGCAGCGCACGCCGACGTCGAGCCGGGCCGCGAGCACGGGTTTCGGCGCGCCGGTATCGTCGAGCGCGTTGCCGAAGATCACGGCGACGTCCGCCGGTTGGCTCGGCATCCGCATCCCGTACGCGACGAGCGCGACGGCCGCGGCGACCCAGATGCACGCGATGACAGCCAGCAGGCGGCCCGTTCGGGCCGCGAAGCCCCGTTTGGTGTGGTATTTCAAGGTTTTCGGTCTCTCAGGTCGTCGGGCGGATCGGCCAGCCCGGCCCCGGATGGGCGCGTAACGCTAGCACGGCGCGCTCGCGCGTGTCCACGCGGCGGATCGACGACGGCCCGTGGTCGCGCGGTCGGCAACATGGCCGCCGCAGCGCGCTCGACAAGGAGCCGGTCATCCGGAGATCGAAAGAATGTGAATGGCCGCGCCGCGATGCGCGCCCTGGCCCGCGCCGAATCAGTCGACCGGGCACATCGTGAGCCGCCCCATCGCCTCGCCTGCGCCGCGCACCGCGCAGGTGGCCGGCTCGTCGGCGATCCGGGCCACCAGCCCCGTCTCGTCGTACAGCAGGCGTTCGAGGTCGGCGAGCAGCGCGCCGCCGCCCGTCAGCACCACGCCGCGATTCGCGATGTCGGTCACGAGCTCGGCCGGCGCGTTTTCCAGCACCGACTTCACCGCGCCGATCACCTGCTTGAGCGGCGCGGCCAGCGCGTCCGCGACGTCGTGGTTGGACAGCTCGACCGAGCGCGGCAGGCCGTCGCCGATGCCGCGCCCAACCGCGCGCGTCGACGTGCGCGGCACCGCGCTGGTGGCCGAGCCGATCGTCTTCTTCACGTGCTCGGCCGTCTGCTCGCCGAGCAGCACGCCGTACAGATTGCGGACGTGGTTGACGATCGCCGCGTCGAACTGGCTGCCGCCGACGCGGATCGCCTCGCGGTAGACGATGCCGCCGAGCGAGATGACCGCGACTTCGGTCGTCCCGCCACCGATGTCGATGACCATCGAGCCGACCGGCTCGGTCACCGGCAAGCCAGCGCCGAGCCCGGCAGCCAGCGATTCCTCGATCAATTCGACATCCGATACACCGGCCGCGAACGCGGCCTCGCGGATCGCGCGGCGCTCGACGGCCGTCGCATCGGACGGCACGCACAGCGTGACCTCGACGCGGCGGCTGAAGCGCGAGCGCGTGCGCGACATGTCGATGAAGCTGCGGATCATCTGCTCGGCCGCGTGCGCGTCGGCGATCACGCCGTGCCGCATGGGCCGCACGGCTTCGAGATGCCCCGGTTCCCGGCCGAGCAGCGCTTTCGCGAGTTCGCCGACCGCCTCCAGCGTCGGCCGCGCGTCGGTCGCGCCGGCCTTGCGGAAGCAGACGACCGACGGCTGATTCAGCACTACGCCGCGCTCATGCGTGTAGATCTGCGTACTCGCCGTTCCAGGGTCGATCGCAACGGGTTGCGCAAACAACTTTCCGAACAGCGGTGTCGACATATCAAACCTTTGTGAGCGAACGGGACGGGACGGCCGCACCGCATTCCCGCGGCGCGTCCACGCCGCCCTATCACGAGCTTAGCGGCAAATCGTTCCGATACTTTAGGCAATTCCGATGATTTTTTCGCGACGCAATTGTCAAAAATGCCATTCCGGCCGTTTCCGGCTACGCGACGGCCTCTCGCATTGCGCCTGTAAAACACGGTAATCTCTCGGTCTTGCCTGCTCCCGGCAGGCCTCAGACGCCCGATCACGCCAGATATTTCCACCATGACAGCGACCGTTTTCTTCCGCTGGGCGCGGGTGCGCCCGCTCTGCACGACGCTCGTCGCCTTCTGGTGCTGCACGGTCGCCGCGCAACCGCTGCCGGCCACCGCCACCGCGCCCGCCTCCGCTGCACCCGGCACGCCGGTAGTCGCAGCCGCCGCCGCCCCGACGCCCGCCGTCACGCACGATTGCACGGCCGACGGCGGCCCGGCCGGCCGCCCGTCGATCGGCCTCGTGCTGTCCGGCGGCGGCGCGCGCGGCTACGCGCACCTCGGCGTGCTGAAGGTACTCGAGGAAAACCGCATCCCGGTCGACTGCATCGCGGCCACCAGCATGGGCGCCGTGGTCGGCGGCCTGTACGCGAGCGGGATGGCCGCCGCCGACATGCAGAAGCGACTGTCGGAGGTCAACCTCGCGGATATCGCGTTCGACGTGGTCGAGCGCGCGGACTTGCCGCAAACCAGCCGGGAAGACGAGCGCCTGTACATCAACGGGCTGACGCTCGGCTTCGGCAAGAACGGCGTGAAGGCACCGGTCGGCCTCGTACAGGGCAACCGGCTGCAAGCGCTGCTCGCGAACTGGACGGCCGCCGTGCCGACCAACCAGCCGTTCAACCGCCTGCCGATCCCGTACCGCGCGGTCGCGACCGACCTGCAGACCGGCCAGATGGTCGTGCTCGACCACGGCTCGCTGCCGCTCGCGATCCGCGCGAGCATGGCGATGCCCGGCCTGTTCGCGCCGGCCGAGATCAATGACCGCGCGCTGGTGGACGGCGGCCTCGTCAGCAACCTGCCGGTCGACACCGCGCGGCAGATGGGCGCGAACGTCGTGATCGCCGTCGACATCGGCTCGCAGCTGCGCCCGCTCGATGCGCTCGCATCGCCCGCCGACGTGATGCAGCAGATGGTCGGCATCCTGATTCGTCAGAACGTATCGGCCCAGCGCCAGCAGATCACCGCGAACGACGTGCTGCTCACGCCCGCGCTCGGTTCGCTCGGCTTCACCGATTTCCAGAACGCGCGCCAGGCCATCTCCGCCGGCGAAGCGGCGGCAACCGCGGCGCTGCCGCGCCTGAAGCGCTACGCGCTCAGCCCCGAGGAATACGCCGCCTACCGCTCCGCGCACGCGCAGCCGCTGCCGCCGCCGGTCCGGATCACGCGCATCGACATCAAGACGAGCGGCGGCGTGCCGAAGCGCGTCGTCAGCGACGCGCTGCACGTGAAGCCCGGCGATCTCTACGATCCGCAGACCGTCAGCCAGGATCTGCTCGGGCTGACGACGGGCGGCAACTTCGAGAGCGTCACCCAGCAGGTCGTGAGCCACGGCGACGACAACGTGCTCGAGATCAACGCGCGGGAAAAATACTGGGGACCGAACTTCCTGCTGTTCGGCCTGGGCATGTCGAGCAGTTCGACCGACGAGGGCGGCTTCCGCCTGCATGTCGGCTACCGGCGGCCGTGGCTCACCGAATCGGGCCTCGAGTTCCGCGCGGACACGACGATCGGCAGCGACCTGCAGTCGGCGCGCGTCGAATTGCGCCAGCCGCTGTCGATGGCGTACGGCGTCTACATCTCGCCCTACGCCGAATACCAGCGCCGCTACGCGAACCTGTACGACTCCACCGGCGACGTGAAGATGACGCAGTACCTGATGCAGACGGCGCGCGCCGGGATCGATTTCGGCCTGCCGATCGCGCGGCTCGGCGATTTCCGGATCGGTCTCGGTTACGTGACCGGCCACGGCACGCCGACCTACAACCTGCCGTTCGACGACGGCACCGGCCAGACGCTGCTGTGGCCCAGCTTCACGTCGCAGGCGCTGGTTGCGCGCGCGCGCCTCGTCATCGACCAGCTCGACGATCCGATGTTCCCGCGCAAGGGCTACTACACCGAACTGCGCGTCGAACGCTCGCTGGTATCGCGCAACGGCGAATCGGCGCAGGACTTCGCCGACGGGGTCACCGACGCGCCGTACACCGAAATCTACGGCAAGGCGATGATCGCGCAGCAGTTCGGCCGGCACAGCTTCAGCGCGACGATCGAAGGCGGCAAGAGTATCGGCGGCACCAACCTGATCAACGCGTTCAACTTCACGCTCGGCGGCTTCCAGCATTTGTCGGCCTATGCGGCCGACCAGTTGAACGGCAATGAGCTCGCGTACGGACAGGTCACCTACATGAATCAGTTGATGACGTTCAATGCGTCGCCGATCAAGGCGCTGTCGATCGGCGCCAGCGCGGAGGTCGGCAATGTCTGGTCGAGCGGCGTGAAGGTCGGTGGCGGTACGCTCAAGCAGAGCTATACGTTCTTCACGAGCCTGTCGACCGCATTCGGCCCGTTGTATATGGGTATCGCGCTCGCACCGGGCGGGCGGCGCAACATCTACCTGCAGCTCGGGCGCACTTACTGAGCGCGCGCGACCTTCGTTGCTGCCGAGGCTTCGGCCTCGTGCAGCGACTCGCTAGACCGGCCAGCTGATCTCGAAGCGCGCGCCGCCAAGCTCGACCGGATCGACGACCGCGATCCGGCCGTTGTGCGCATGGAGCACCTGCCGCGTGATCGACAGGCCGAGCCCGTAGCCGCCGGTGCGGCGGTCGAGGCGCACGAACGCGTCGAAGATCCGTTCGCGCTCCTGCTCCGGCACGCCGGGGCCGTCGTCCTCGACGAAGATCCCGATGTTGCCGTGCACGAGCGAGATCCCGACGACGATCCGCGATTGCGCATACTTGCTCGCGTTGCGCAGGAGGTTGCGCATCGCGTACGACATCAGCCGCCGGTCCATCTTCACGCGCAAGTCCGACTCGAGCGCGATGCGCGCCTCGATCGTGCGCTCCGGATACAGCAGCTGCGCGTCCTTGATCTGGTGTTCGAACCACGCGACGGGCGCGGTCATCTCGAGGTTTGACTGCAGCGAACTGTATTCGAGCCGCGCGAACGTGAGGCTCATGTCGATCAGTTCCTCGAGCTCGGTCACGTCCTGCGCGATGCTCTCGAGCGCACCCTGGTATTCGGCCGCGGAAGCCGGCTCGCGCAGCATCTCCAGCGCGAAGCGCACGCGCGCGAGCGGCGTGCGCAATTCGTGCGAAATGCCGTTGGTGAGATCGCGCTGCGCGGCGATCAGCCGCTCCATGCGCATCGCGAGCGCGTTCAACGTGCGCGCCAGCGGGCCGATGATCACGCTGTGCGATTCGCGTGCACGCGTGTTGAAGCGGCCGCCCGTGAAGTCGATCGCGCGTTCGCGCACCATCACGAGATCCGACCAGACGGGCCGCATCCACCGATAGGCCGCGAGCGCGGGCGCGGCGAGCACGAACGCGATCACGATCCAGATGTCGCCCGGCAGCGAGTCGAACGAATGCCACACGACCTGCGGCGACAATTCGACGCACAGCGCGAGCGCCGGCACGAGCGCGGTCAACAGCACGAGGCCGAGCAGATGCAGGTAGGTGCGCACATAAAGGCGCGACCAGCTCGGGATGCGGTCGGCGCGCGTATCGGTCCACGCACGGCGGAAATGCAGCCAGCGCCATTTGACGTAGCGCAGCGTCGGCAGCGGCGGTGCATCGGGGTGCGAACGGGTTCGTCGGATCATCGTGGTTCCCGTCTAGCGGGCGGAATGCCCGCGCGGGACGTGACGGCGTCGCACAAAGGCGGCGTCATTCCCACGCGTGTTTGCTGAATTGATAACCCTTGCTGCGGATCGTCTTGATCCGCTGCGGGTTGCTCGCGTCGTCGCGCAGCTTGCGGCGCAGCTTCGAAATGCGCCCGTCGATCGTGCGGTCGAGGCCGTCGAATTCGACGCCGCGCAACTGCAGCATCAGGTCGTCGCGACTGACGACCTCGCCCGCATGGCACACGAGCGCCCACAGCAGGTCGAATTCGGCCGACGTCAGATCGGGCGTGCTGCCGTCGGGCAGCACGACGGTGCGGTCGGTGCGGTCGATCGAGAACTTGCCGAACGCGTAGCGTTCGGGTTGCTGCGCGTTGCTCTCGGTCGTGCGCACGGGTGCGCGGCGCAGCTGCGCCTTGATCCGTGCGAGCAGGATGCGCGGCTCGACCGGCTTGTGCACGTAGTCGTCCGCGCCGAACTCGAGGCCGAGCAGCTCGTCGAACGGCTCGTCGCGCGCCGTCACCATGATGATCACGCCGTCGTACTGCTTGCGCGCCTCGCGGCAGATCTCGAAGCCGTCCTTGCCCGGCAGGTTCACGTCGAGAATGACGAGATCGGGGCGAATGGACAGGATCGCCGGCACCGCGGCGTCACCGTGCAGCACAGTGTCGACTTCATAGTCGTTCTTGCGCAGGTAGCCGGCGATCAGCGTGGACAGGCGGGTGTCGTCTTCGACGAGCAGGATGCGAAAAGGCATGGGCAGCGGTCGGTTCATCGGGGAAGCCACGGCGGCGCCGGCTGGTGCCGGGCACCGGCCATCGGCCGAAACGTACCGCATGATACTGCGCCTGCCGCTCGTCCGTTTGCCGGTCTCAAAAATAAGGGCGCGATGCCGGGCGCGCTTGACGAATCGGCGCCGAAACGGTTCCATACGGGCTCGCCGGAATCCGGGCCGCGCACCTACCCGCCTGATGTTATGAATTACCAGACGATCCTCGAACGCATCCACACCGAACTCGCCCCCTGGATTGGCCAGGGGCGGGTCGCCGACTACATTCCCGAGCTCGCGAAAGTGCCCGCCGACAAGTTCGGGATGGCCGTCGTGACACTCGACGGACATGTTTACACGGTCGGCGACGCGCACGAGCGTTTTTCGATCCAGAGCATCTCGAAGCTGTTCGCGTGCACGCTCGCGTTCCAGATGCTGGGCGACGCACTGTGGGAACGGGTCGGCCGCGAACCATCCGGCAACGCATTCAATTCGCTGGTCCAGCTCGAAAGCGAGCGCGGCAAGCCGCGCAATCCGTTCATCAACGCCGGCGCGCTCGTCGTCACCGACGTGCTGTGCCGCCGCTTCGTGAAGGCCGAGACGGCACTCGTCGAATTCGTGCGGCGGCTGATCGGCACCACCGACATCGACTACGATTCGCGCGTCGCGCTGTCGGAGCTGCAGCACGCGGAACGCAACCGCGCGATGGCGCACTTCATGGCGAGCTTCGGCAACATGCAGATGCCGCCCGACACGGTGATCGATGCGTATTGCCGCCAGTGCGCGATCACGATGAACTGCGTCGAGCTCGCGCGCGCCGCGCTGTTTCTTGCGAACGGTGGCGTCGCGCCGGCGACGGGCGAGCGGGTGGTCGATTCGAGTTCCGCGAAGCGGTTGTCGGCGCTGATGTTGACTTGCGGTACGTATGATGCGGCGGGGGATTTCGTGTATCGGGTCGGGTTACCGGCGAAAAGCGGCGTCGGTGGCGGGATCGTTGCGGTGCTGCCTGGTGAGATGGCCGTGTGTGTTTGGGCGCCAGGGCTCGATGCGAATGGGAACTCGCTGGCGGGGACGCTGGCGTTGGAGTGGTTGACGACTTATACGGGGAGGTCGATTTTTTGAGGGGGTGAAGCAAGGCGCTCAAGTCCCCAGCACGGTCTTGCCCGAGAAATTTTTACCAAGTCGGACGAGCAAGCTCGAGCCGCCGAAAATTCTCGCACTCCGATCTGCATCGCTTCTGACTGGCGCCGAGTCGGTCAGAGCAATGCTTTTGGCGGAAAATCTTCATAAGACTTCGGGGCATAACCCCAGACTCTGGCAACGTCACCTCTCGCCTCAAATTCGAAGCCTATTTCCGCGAGCTTACTCAAAACAAGCACTGAGTGATCGATGACCTCGTGCCTGAGCGAAGCCTGCTCATGTAACCCGATATCAATCCATTCGACTCCCACGAATGGAAACGGCAGGTGGTAGAACCACTCGACATCCCACCCCGACACATGGCCGTTGACCCATTTTGAACGGTAGGAAGGTCGCCATCCGTCCAGACCGCGCATGAAAGAAATCAGTTCGTTCCATTTTGTGTCATTGGCCAGTGCCCCGGCAAACTTGTTGCGCACCTGGGATAGAATTTTTGCCTTGTCGATACCGCGTGGCACGGCATCAGCCATAGGAAGCTCCGACTGCATGTACTCACCTGTTTCAGTCACGCGGGATGCGATGCGCTTTCGCATAATTGTCAACGATCCAAGCACGGAGGTCGAGTGACCGAAACTGGCCGATATCGGACCGCCAGCCGTTGTCTAGTTCGTGGGAAACACCAGCCCCACTCCACATTCGTCGCACAAGAAACCCTCCTCGGGAGCATTGTGCGGAGTTCCTTCTGTTGACCAGTAGCGCAACGAGGGCACCTCACGCTGTATGTCATCGCGCAGCGCCGGCACCAAGACATCGCGCATATGTACGACTTGGTGAACCTTGGTCCACCCCTCCGTAATTTGTCGCACTGGGTTTCCGGCACCAACGGCGATTTGCACAGCGCGCTCAATATATGGTGACTTGATTGTCATTTCGCAATTACAGCGTCTGCCCAGCATCCTCTCTCGCGGGCTATCGCGCTTTGAGCGATACGCCTTCGGGGAGTGGGCCCGAGGTGAGAACGGCGCTCATGAGCTGAGCATCCTCCACTGACGTTGCAGAAATTCCGATGTCACGATGCAACGGACCAGCGACTCGTAACCGTGCAATGGCCCGCCCATCCCATTGCACGACGACTAAGCCCCCCGCTGCGTTAGCTGTACGTGTCGCCACGCGCTGCGCCGCAGAATCAGTCAATCGAATCGCAACCTCTGAACTCGCCAAGAATCCTGATTTTTCAACATCCTTTTCGGTTATCAATGGCTCCGCAGGAGCTACTTCAAGTGTGATGCGAAGCTTGCCCTTCGTTTGTGTCAACGTATCCAGTTGTTTTGAGCTTGGCCGCCATCCAGTGAAGCGAATTGAAACCAGGTTGCCGTTTACCTGTGCGCTCACTGAATCAAAGAGACTCGGCTTGATTTCCTTGAATCGCCTCTCGACAATACGTGCGACCCGAGCGGTGCCGTCTGCATCCGTACCACTAACCTCCCAACTCTGCTGTGACTCCAACCCGGAAGCTGCCCCCGCAAGAAGCAGGAGAAATGTAAAGACCGCAGTCGCCTTCTTCCAAGAAGTTCTCATTGTTTTCCTGACTCCGATGGTTCACGAAATTTGTTCATTGGTTAAGAGGAGAAACACCATCCAGGCTATCGAATGGCTGCTTTTGGCCGGTAGCCGTCGGCCGCGATCGGCGCTTCCCGACCCGAAGCGGTCTTTCACACGCGCCGAAAGTGGCCGCTCATATCATCAACCGCCCATTGCGAACTACCGCGATCGCTCTCATTTCGTACCAGTAGCCAGTATTGCAGTTTTCGGTCAAGCAGAGATGGCTATTTCGACAGGCCAAACTTTGAAGCGACTCTGGACCAAACCCCACGTTTCTTAGGTGCGACAATAGCTTCTTCTGAAGTGGCTACCGAATGTCCGACGCCGCCCGCTTCTTGAGGACGAGTCGGCGTGGAATTCTCAACCAATTTCGGTTCCAATCTAAAGAACCTGGAATTCAATTGCGCGTTCATATCCCACGGGCAGACACCGAAATTATTAACTAGCGCTTCGTAAAGCATCCGTGAAGTCAGCGAAAACTCAGTCACCTGGAGATTCTCGTCTGGGAGATAGTAGATACGGACAAAGTCTTCCGGGGGCGAGTCTTCGTCCTCTTCGAGGTATGACGGCGCAGTTAGCCAACGAGCTTCGAACTCCTTGGGTAGTCCGTGCTCCCGAAGGGGAGCGCGACCGGGGGACGCAATTGTCTCCAAGCGGGATCGCGTTCTGACGCCGTTTTCGATAAACACGTAGCCGTAGCTGCCGCCCGAATCGTAGTTGCAGAATCCCAGGATGAGCTTCGGCCGATTCAGCGTAGCGAAGATATGACTCGTGTCCGCTTCCTGATTATCCAGAATGTCCCACACAAGTTCGTTGTTGTAGACAAAGCATGTGTCCTGAAAGAACTCCACTATGACGTCTGACGGATTGCGGATATCGAACTCCCACTGATTCGGTCGCGCAATTTCTCGACACGGGCACTTGAAAAGCTCAGACACGAGTTCATTGATAGGCCGGTCGATATCTTTAGAACGAAATGCGATTCCCGCAACAGCGACACCCATAGAGCAGCCTCGAAAAATTGATTTTTGATATTGTCCGGTCTATCCGATTTGGTCGCGCTCCGTCTCGCTTGAAACCCGGACGATCATGGTTCGATATTAGCCGAGTGCCAGCTCGCAGAGGGGGATGTCAACTGCTGAGTGACGAAATCGGGCGTCCGCTTCTGGCCGCGCCCTGACGCCGAGCTTGAAACGGTCGCGAGTTCCCGCTGTCCATGCGCTTCATGCAGCGTAGCCACACCGGGGAGCCTCTTTCCGTTTAGCCCGGTGGGTTCAAAAAGTCAGAGGAGAAGCTATCCGAAAACCCGAGCCCATACCGCCCGAAGCCGTCGCGCGCGGTCTTCGAAGAGATATGAGGCCGCCAGCGTCAAGAGACCTGAAATTGCCCCCGTCAAGAAGTGCTCGACATAGGGGATACGGTAGTGACTCGTGTGCGAGTAGGCGTCGCCCAACGTCGTCAGGGCGCCAACGACCAGCGCATTGCCGTATCGATGCGCGTAGAGTTTCGCCGCAGGCGTGAAAGTCAAAAGTACAGCCAGGAGTCCAGTAAGCAGACCTGTATGAAATGCGATGGTCCAGTGGGCAAAGCTCATGATATTGCCCCAGCTCCCCGGCATGCAGGTCATGCACGCACTGGTCGGCTGCCAGAAACGCTGGATAAACAGTCTGACGCGGTGCTTCCACTCGGTTGACATGATGCCTTCCCATCAATGCCGTCGTCACGGCCGACGCCACCACACGTATCGTTGAAGCCGTTTCCAAACCCTTTAACGAGCTTGCCGCCCTCGTCACGGATGGGTTGGCTGTGCGCCGCAGAGGCCGAGCGATAACTTGGACATCGGGGAATACTACTCCACGATTGGACGGCCGCTGTTTCGACCGGGACCGGAATTCGACTCTTGCGTCCATCGGTGCGGTGCCGTCCATGAAGCGCATCGAACGATGCGCTTCCGCGCGAAGTCGACGTCCGGCATCGACCCGTGACTGCCTTTCGCGCTCCCTCAAACCGGTCATTCAGTAAGCGAGCGGCGCCTCACGTTCAGCTCATTGAAAGAGAATGGCCGCATTCGTCTGAACACTAAGCGTGGCCAACCCACGTAAACGTTGAATGAGTGGTTCACCGTCAACGTCGAAGAAGCAATCCAGCAGACTTTTCGGATCGATGCCCGTTGTTCTCGCCACATCCTCTTTCCAATCCGCGTTAAGCGCAATCGCAGGGGCGTTGGCGAACGCGGTCTGGATAAGATCAAGTTCAGCCAAGAGCAGAGATGCTTCTTCCGGACTCCATTGACCGTCACAGTCCGAGTGGCTAACTAGAACAGGGCAGCGTGTAGCGAAACACCCGCTCTCCACCAAATCGATAACGGTATTGCGAAGGAAATTGAAGTCCGCGTACGAGCCGACTTCAACACCATCAACCTCCTCGCCACCATCATCAAACACACATAGATAGAGACCCATCAGAAATCCTCCCGAACGACTGATTTTTTATACAACCTCATCAGTTCTTCGAGCGATTCGTGGAAAACGCAGCCCTTTGGTACGCGAATGATGAGTTGCTTCTTGCCCTCGACGGCCATCAAGGCAAGTAGTCGGACTTGATAGGTTGCTCGGAGAGCGGACACGTTTTTTATCAGATACATCCTGTTAAATTTTTGCGCGTCGGGCATGGTCCCGCGAGCAACCTGATGACTGGTGTACCTTCTTTTGAGTTCCATGTCAGCCTCCATACTGGAAAATGCTGCGGATGATTGTCGACGACCCAAGCTTCGATATCGAACGGCGGTTCCTGGCCGCTAGCGACCGCTCGCCGGCCGGGATGCCATCAACCCTCCCTCTGCTCCGCCATCTCAGGGACATCGTGGACAACGACGTCGAGATAGCAAACCGTGCTTTCCAACTTCGAATGGCGACACTGACAAGACGCGACCGCGTCCATCACCGAATACACCAAGCAGTCATTCAGCCTGCGCAAAAATTCAACTCGACACCATTACCAACCGGGTCGCTGAAGAATATCTGGACCTGGCCCGTAAGCGGAACGTACTCACGCGTATATGCGACTTTGGCTTCGATCAAATGAAGCGTCATGTCCTCGACGTCCGCACATGAAAAAGCGACGTGATCGAACGTATTGACCGTATGCGACGGGCGAGATTCGTCCGGTCGCGCCTCCGTCAGATGCAGCACGTCGTTCGTGCCGGCGTACAACCAGTACCCGAAGCTCTTGAACGGCGGGCGATACCCTTCCCGCAGGCCGACGATGTTCACGTAGAAGTCCCGGAGCACGTCGAGCGTCGACCGATCCGCGCGAAGGTTGTAGTGATTGAATCCGGTAATCGGCATGAAATATTGCTCGCGTCGTTACACCCTGGAATAAGATCGCTTCTCACCGGGCGTTGGTTGGCACCCCGGGAATTGCACGCCAGTATATTCCCGGCGTGCGGCGATGTGATGCCGACGCGATTGACCACGCATACGAACAGATCGATTTTCCGAACTACCGAACCGACTACGAGAGAACGTCATTCATGAATCAGGAAAACGTATCGCATATCTCGATGGCAACCCGCACCAACACAGGCGACAACGGCAACACACACGCTGAAAGCACGGCGCCCCGGATTCCGGCCATCGAACCATCGAAAACCGCGTTGCTCGTCATGCATTACCAGACCGACATCCTCGGACTCTTTCCGTCGGTCGCGCCCGAGTTGCTCGCCAATACGCGCCGGCTATGCGACGCGGCGCGGGCCGGCGGCGTCGGCGTCTGGTTCGCCAATCTCCGGTTCAGCCCCGGTTATCCGGAAGTCAGCCCGCGCAACAAGAATGGGCAAGGCATCAAGCAGCTCGGCCTCTTCATCGACGACGGCCCGTCGCCGGAACTGGGCCGGCAGGCCGACGAGCCGCTGATCGTCGCGCACCGCGCCAGCGTGTTCTTCGGCACCGATCTGCAGGCCCGGCTGGTCGCGCAAGGCGTCGATTCGCTGATCATGGTCGGCATCGCGTCGACCGGCGTGATGCTGTCGTCGATCGGCTACGCGAGCGACGCGGACTTCCGCCTGTATACGGTCAAGGACTGCTGCTACGACCCGGACCCGGTGGTCCACGAGCACCTGTTTTCCACCGCGTTCGAATCGCGCACGACGGTACTGTCGCTCGCGGACGCGTTGCGGCTGCTCGGGTAACGAACCCGCAGCCTCGCCCGGAACCGCCCGCGCAAAAACGGCTTACCGGGCGGTTCCGATGCCCGCCGGAATGAGATCGGGCCGGCCAGGAACTGCTCGCGCTCGTCGCCCGAAACCGGTGTATATTGCCGACCGATATGCCTGCATGCGCGCCGTCGACGGCGCGCCCGACCTCACCGAATGCCCAGCCCATCCGCCCTGCCGACGCCTGCCGAATTGAACCGCACGCTACCGTTCGCGGCCGGCGCGCGGCCGTGGCGGCTCGTGCGTTATGCGTGCGTCGACTGGCTCGGCATCCTGCTGTGCTGGGCCGCGATCCGCTTCGTGCCGAATCCGTTCGTCTATGTCGCCGCCGTGCTGCTGATCGCGGGCCGGCTGCAGGCTTTCGGCGTGATCCTGCACGACGCGTGCCATATTCCCGCGCGGCGCATGACGCTGCCGCTCGCGCTCGTCGAGGCGCTCGCCGGCTGGACGATCGGCTCGTCGATCGCCGCGATGCGCTATCACCACCTGCGCCATCACCGCGCGGTCGGCACCGCCGAAGATCCGTACCTGCACCGGCTGGCCGCACGCGGCGGCTGGGTGCAACGCGCGATGATGCTGCGCGGCGCGCTGCTGCCGGTCTGGTGGCCGCTGCGTGCGCTGATGGCGCCGCTCGCGCTCGCATGGCCCGCGTTCCGGCCGTGGTACGCACGCGGCTTCATGCAGGACCGCTCACGCCAGGATCTGCGCCGTCACCCCGAAGTCATCGCGTGCGCCCGCGCCGACCTGCCGCATTGCGCGGGTTATCTGCTCGCGATCGCCGCCGTCGTGCACTGGGATCTGCCGTTCTTCACGTACTACGGACTGCCGTGGATCGTCGGCGGCATCATGAATGCGAACCGCGTGCTGCTCGAACACGACCACGTCGAGATCGACGAACGCTCGCCGGAATCGATCTGGCGGATGACGCGCACGATGACGTTCGGCTGGATCGGCAAGCTCGTGCTGTATCCGCGCAACATCGGCTATCACCAGGTGCATCACGCGTATCCGGCGCTCGCGCTCGAGCACCTGCCGGCCGTGCACCGCCATCTGACGGACGGCATCGCGTTCGCTCCGCCCCGGCCGGACCCGGCCAACCCCGCGCATTAGACGTCCCTCATCGCGCGGCCACGTATGCCGCGCCTACAGTTCGAACCGCATCACTTTCTCGCCGCACTGCTCGGCCGGCAGCGGCTCGCCGCGCTTCACCGCGTCGAGCAGCCGGTCGATCGCGACATGCACGATGTCGGCGCGTACGTTGTGCGGGCGGAACCCCGGCGCGTTGTCGAGGCCCTGCCGATGCGCGCGCATGATCCGCACGTCCTGCTGAATCACGAGGTGCGTATACAGGTTCAGCAGCGGCCGCAGCGCGCGCAGCATCCAGCGCGGCAGCCGGAAGCGATACGCAATGTAGGTGTAGACGCGCGAGCGGCGCGCATCGATCGGCGTGATCTGGCTGACGATCAGGAACCCGGAACGCTCGCCCCACAGGTAATCGCAGCGCGTCACGTTCGGCGCGATGAAACGGTCGACGTGCGCGAGCGGCACGCGATCGGGGTTCGTGAGCCAGTCGAGGCAAAAGCCGATCTTGTCGTCGCCGTCGTGGTAGGTGACGGCGACGCTGTCCGGCGTCGCCGCGACGGTCGCTTCCATCGCCTGGCCGCGGCTGCTGCGGAAAATCCCGTCGTGCACGAATACCGTATGCGGTACGTCCATGAAGTTCTGCGCGAGCATCGCGATGTCGCCGTCGAACGTGTTGACCATGTAGTACGACTGCCACGGCGCGGCGTCGCGGAACGGCATCCGGAAGATCGCGCGCGCCGACGGGTCGCCGGCGCCGAGATACACCCACACGAGCCCGTCGAGCAGTTGCACGGGCAACGTGCGCTGCCGGAACGGATAACGACCGGGCGTGCCGGTCGACCGCGTGCCGTCGATGCTCGGCACATGGACGACCTGCCCTTCGCCATCGTAGCGCCAGCCGTGATACGGACAGACGAGCGCATCGCCGTCGACCTTGCCGGCCGACAGGCGCGTGCCGCGATGCACGCACTGGTCAATCAGCGCGGCGATCCGGCCGTCGCGCTGCCGGAACAGCACGATGCCGGTATCGAGAATCCGGACGCCGAGCGGCTTGTCGCGCGGAAGTTCGCGTTCGGTGCACGCGACGAACCATTGCTCGTGCAGGCCGTCGGCCGGCGGCACGGGTTCGTGCGCAGGCGCCGCGTCGCGCGACGGGCAATCCTGCCCGCATCCACGGGGTTCGGTCATGTCGTTCATTGGATCATTCATCCGTCATCGCGAGCAGCGCGTCGGCCACCGGCAGCCGCGTCACGAGCACGCACGGCTTCACGTCGCCCGCACGGATACCGGCTCGTTCGGCCGCATGCTGCAGCAAGTCGCCGAGCCGCGCGTGCGATCCACCCAGGTGTCGCACGCGCAGCGGACCGAGCTGGCCGATGCGGCGCGCATGCGCGTAATGGAACGCCTGCGCCAGCGCCGCTTCGACGGCCGCGCATAGCGCGTCGGCTGCGTCATCGCCAATCTCGCCTGCGACGCACAGCACATAGTGCGGCAGCGCTTCCCGCGCGGCGCACGGCACGATGCATGCACCGACTTCGCCGTGCTGCGCGCGTGCCTCATTCAGCGCATCGGCCGCAATCTGCTCGTCGAGCTTCTCGCCGACGAGATCGACGCTCGCCGCCGCGCGTCCGACGAACGCAATGCGCGGCGTGCGCGCGGTCATGCCAACCACGCGGACGCGATCGCCGAGCGCATAGCGCATGAGCCCGCCGCCCGTGGTCAGCAGAACCTGTGCTTCGTCGCCGGGTTGCAACCCTTCGGCGTCGCACACGCTGCCGTCGTCGCGCACGAATTCAAGGTAGTGGCTGCCGATCGCGAGCGGGCAGCCGTCGCCCGCGCCGAACGGAATGCTGGCGACGCCTTCGGTCGCGAACAGCCCCTTCGGCAGCCATTGCACACCCGGGAATCGCGTACGCAACGCATCGGCGTAGTGCTGGCTCGGGCCGTCCAGCCAGCAGCTCACGGCAGCCAGACGCGGCCACAGCGCGCGGCAATCGCCATCCGCGATCGCTCGGCGCAGCGCCGCGCGACGCTCGGCCGGCAACGACGCATCGACCCATGCAAGGTCGCGCGCGCCGTCGGCATCGTCGCGATCGAATAGCGGACGCAGCACGCTCGTCAGGAACGTCGGGCTCCACACGCTGATGAACGCGAGCGTTTCGTCGGCGACCAGCGCGCGCAGCGTCTCGCGCCGCCACGTCGACACGTCGCCGGTCAGCGGCGGCACCAGCAGCTTCGACGCGAGCGCGGCCGCGCTGCTGTCGCCGAGGTAATCGAGATCGCTCGCCGAGCCGACCGGAATACCGTTCGGTGCAACGCCGGGCGCCTGCAGCGGCGGCGACATCGACCAGTACGCGCGCCCTTCCCCGAGCGCCGGGCACGCGCGATGCATGTCGGCCAGCCATACGATCATCGCGGCCTGCAGCTCGCGCAGGAACGCGGGCGTGTACGGAATCAGCTTCTGGCGCGCGGTGCTGCCGCTCGTCCGTTCGAGGAACACCGGACGCTCGGCGGTCAGCACCGGTTCCGAGTCGTGCGACACACGTTCGAGCCACGGCAGGAAATCGAAGGCCGCATGCACGGGCACACGCTCACGGAACTGCGCGGGGCTGCCGATCCGGTCGAAGCCGAAGCGGCGTCCGAACGCCGTATTGCGGTTTGCCGCGAGCAGCGCCATCAGCCGTTGCGCCTGCGCTTCACCCGGCGCTTCGAGGCTCGCCAGCCAGCGGTCGACGTCCGGCTGCGCGGCGCGCGCGAACGTGCGCCATGCGTCGGCCGGGCTGCGGGCGGAGGCGTCCATCAGAAATAGGTCTTGTCGAGTTGCGCGAGATCGTCGGGCAGCCGGCGCGGCGGCGCGAAGATCGTGAGCCAGCCGTACCACAGCGGTCGCGTCTCGCGCTGGTCCGACGCCGCATGCATGTCCTGCCAGCGCAACGCGGGCCGGCGATGGTGCGTCAGGTTGTAGTTGAAGTTCAGCAACAGCCAGCGCACGGGTGTCGGCGCGCGCATGTTGTACGTGCCTTCGACGACGTCGAGCGGCGTGCGCATGTGGTACACCCACTGCAGCGACGACCACGAGAACGCGAACGCAACATACGCGACCAGCACCGCCGACGCCGACCAGTCGAGCAGCCAGCCGGCCAGCAGCCACGCGCCGACGGAAGCCAGCGTTTCGTAGCGAATGCGGCGGAAGTCGGCCGTCGTGAATTCCTTGAAGGCGGCCGCGTAGGTGTTGTCGTCGCCGCGCGCGGCAAGCCGCTGCATCGTGCGGCCGGGCACCAGCGCGAGCACGAAGCTGCCGACGAAACTGCCGAGCCAGATGCCGCCGAGGATCGCCGCGTAGTATTCGATGCGCTTGCGCAGCAGCGATTCGTCCGCTGTCGCGAAATCGGCGCGCTCGGCGCGCGTACGATTGCGCACGTGATGGCCGAGATGGTTCACGTGAATCAGCGTCGCAGCCGCGCCGAACATCGTGGAAGCCCACCACATCATCATATAATTCGCGATCGGCCGGCGATGCCCGAACCCGTGAAAGGTTTCGTGCATCATCGAGAACACGCCCTGCATCACGAGGCAGAACGGGATGAGCACGAGCCACTTGATCGCGCCGGCACTCGTATGCGAGAGCCAGGTGAGCGTGCCGGCCCACACCATGCTCTGCAGCGCGAGCACCAGCAGGTTCGCGCGATCGTAACGTCGGGTCTGCGCCGCAGCGGCCTGCGCGCTCGGTCGGTTCATGGCTCGGAATGGCGGTTGTTTGCACGGGAGGATACATCAGATGCGTCAGCCGCCGATAACGGCCCGCGCCCCGTCCCCGACGGGGCCGAACTAGCATGCATCCGTTTCGCCGCCCCCCCGCCGCCAACGCCGCGTCGCGCATGCCGCCGCGCGACGTGCACTTCGCGATCGACGCGCGCATTCCGCGCTTCTGGTATCGCGGCACCTGCCATGTCACGCGCTTCTTCGACGCGTTTTCCGTGATGTTCCCGCTCGGCGAGCGCTTCTTCATCGAAAGCGTGCGGCCGTTTCGCGACCGCGTCGGCGGCGATGCGTCGCTCGCGGCCGACGTCGATGCGTTCGTGCGGCAGGAAGCGTCGCATATCCGCGTGCACCGGCTCTACAACGCGCGCCTCGCGTCGCAGCGCGTGCCGGTCGACGCACTCGAAGCGCTGCTCGAAAAACGCCAGCGCAATGCCGCGCGCCAGGTATCGCCCGTCACGCGGCTCGCGCTGACGGCGTGCCTCGAACACTACACGACGATCCTCGCGCACCGCCTGCTGAGCGACCCGGCGATCCTCGACGGCGCCGATCCGACGATGGCGGCCGTGTGGCGCTGGCATGCGATCGAGGAAACCGAACACAAGACCGTCGCGTTCGACGTGTTCACGGCGGCGATGCCGAACGCGGCGCGACGCTATGTCGTGCGCTGCGCGGCGATGCTCGGGATCTCGGTCTACTTCGTGGTCGACCTGATCTTTTTCGTGCACCGCCTCGTCGCGGTCGACGGTCAGACGTGGAATGCGCGCGGCTGGCTGCAATTGCTGCGCTGGCTGTTCGTCGCGCCGGGCATCTTCACGCGCGTGATGCCACTGTGGCTGGCGTGGTTCTCGCCGCGTTTCCATCCCGATCACATCGACAGCGACGCTGCGCTGCGCGCGGCGCGCATCGCGCTCGAACCGTATCTGGCCACCGCCGAACGCGAACCGGAGTCGCATGCATGACGCGCGCGCCGTGGACGCCCGACGGGTTCGACGACTGGCGCCGACACTATCCGGCGACCCCGTTCGCACGAGCTGAAGCGCCGCTCGACCGGACCGACGCGTTCATCGACGGCTGGACGCGGCGTACCGCCCGCCTGCCGCTGACGACGACGATCGTGCTTGTCGCCGGCCTGTATTCGGAATGGCTGCCCGGTTGCAATCGCGGCGCGCGGCAGACGCTCGGCGCGGCCGGCTATCGCGTGCTGACGGTGCCCGTGCGTTCCGCGCGCGGCGTGTTCGATCAAGGTGCGCATATCGGCACGTACCTGCGCACGCACCTGCCGGCCGGCGGCGAATTCGTCGCGCTCGCACACAGCAAGGGCGGCATCGATACGCTCGCCGCGCTGGTCGGCGACCCGGCGCTGTCGGCGCGTTGCGCGGGCATCGCGCTCGTGCAGCCGCCGTGCGGCCCGTCCGCGATCGTCGACACGATCTTCCGTCACGGCGTGCCGCCGCACGTGGCCGCGCCGTGGCCCGACCGCATCGCGCAGCGCCTGCTGCGCACGCGCTGGGCGAACGCCGGCACGCGCGACATCAGCAGCCGGCGCGATCCGCGCGTCGGCGCGATGCTCGCGGCGCTGCCGCGCGACCTGCATCTCGTGCATGGCGTGAGCTGGTCCGTCGAAGCGTCCACGCGCTTCGATTCGCACCATGGGCGGCTGAACGGCCATCGTCCCGGCTGCGCGCACGACGGGCAGTTCTATCTCGAACATCAGGTGATGGCCGGCATCCCGCAAATCTGCCTGCCGCGGCTCGATCACGGCCAGCCCGTGCTCGGCGGGCTCGGCTTCGACGCCGGCCGCTTCTGGCTCGCGCTCGCCGACCTGCTGCACGTCACGCGCGGTCAGACGAGGTAGATCTCGAAACCCGGCACGCGGCCGGCCAGCAGACCGCCGATCGGCTCGGCCGGCTCGCCGGTCGACAGCGTATAGAGATCCATCGGCGTACGCGCCGCGCGATAGCGCGCGAGCGCCGGCCATAGCGGATCGCCGTCGTACAGGCACAGCTGCATCAGCGCATGACCGTTGCGCACGCGCAGCCACGCGGCATCGAGCAGCGCCGCGAACACGGAGGGATCGCGGTCGCGCACCTGCAGGTGCGTCAGGTAGACATCGCGCAGCGGCTCACCGGGTGCTGCGATACGCGGGCGGCGCAACGCGGGCGCAAGCGCGTTGAATGCGACGCGGATCGCCTGCAGCGGCAACGGCAGCCGTTCGAGCACGATCCGCTTGATGTCGCCGGCATCCCACGGCGCGACGCAGCCAAGCACGTTGCCGCGCGCGTCGAGCGCCAGCAGGAACGAACCGATGCCGAACGCCGGCCATGTGTCGAGCCGGCGCGCGAACTCGTCCGCGGAAAACACGCTGCCGAACGGCTGGCGGCGCGATTCGGCATCGAGAAACGCGCGCAGCGCGTCCGCGTGATGCGGCTGCGCGTCGACGATCCGGACGCCGGGCGCGTTGCGCGGCGCGGACGACAACCCGCGCTGCGCGTAGACCGACACATTCTCGTAGCCGTGCCAATGAGAAAAACGCAGCCGGTTCTCGCGCCGCGACCGCGCAAGCGACTGCATCGCGAGCCGGTTGTCGCGAATCATGCAGCAGTACGCGTGCTGCACGCCGGCTTCGGTGCGCAACGTCGCGAAGCGGTCGCGCACCGAGTCGGTCCACTCGCGCGACAGGCGCCGGTCGGGCATCAGGCGCAGATCGCCGAGATAGGCGACCGGCTGTGCGCGCTCGCCGAGATAACCGTCGCGCACGACGAGGCTCGCGAGCCCCTTCAGCGACGCCTGCTCGCCCTCCGCGAGCCATACCTCATGATGCGGCGCGTGACAGCGATGCAGCGCGAAGTAGTCGGGTGCGCGATCGAAGCGCAGCGGCAGGCTGCCCTGCATCGCATGGCGGGCCTGGAAATCGAGGATGCGCGCGTTGTCGGCCGGTTGCGCGAGACGGATCCGCATGCGTGCGGCTCACGCGCCGTCAAACAGTCGGCGCGCGAGCGGCCGCAGGTTCGACGCGGACAGTTCGCACAGGCACACGAGCTCGTCGCCTTGCGCATAGCCAGGGTTGCGTGCAAGGAAGTAGTCGACGTCAGCGAGCCGCCGGTGCGCGACCGGCACCTCCGCGAGCGTGGGCGTCAGCCGGCCCTGCGGCGTGTCGAACGACAAGAGACCGGTGACCGGATCGTATGCGTGCCCGTAGCGGCTGGCGGCCAGGTGATCCATCAGGTCCTGCGTCGCCGGTGCGGTCAGGTTGTCGGCACGCGGCGCGTAGTCGCGCGCGAACGCGCGCAGGTAGCGATAGGTGCGATGCCCCTTGCAGATCAGGAACCAGTACAGCGGCACGGCGGGCGCCTGCCGCCATACGTCGCCCGCGTGGCGGATCCACGCGAACGCGAGATGCTGCGTGCCCCAGTGAGCGGGATCGATGATCGTATCGCCGGAAAAGATCACGCGGATCGATGCGTCGCGCCAGTGCGTCTCGTATTGCTTGAGCGTCGAGAAGCCCTGGATCGCGCCGCCGCTGTCGCGCAGCACGATGCAGTGCGTCTTGTCGCCGAGGTCGCGGTCGAACTGCGCACGCGCCGTGTCGCAATAGGACGCCGCATACAACGAGAACATCCGGTCGATGTCGTCCGGGCCCAAGGCCGCACGTTCGACGGCAGTGGCACGCAACTCCATCGGGGCACTCCTGCAAGACTGAACACCTTGCTATGATAGCCCGTTACCCGCCCGCTCCCGCCATGTCCCAGGTCCTTGCCCGCCAGGATGCGAACGACACGCCGATCGCCCGGCCATGGCTGCTGCTCGCCGCCTATCTCGTCGTGACGGGTGCACTCTACCGCTTCGTCACGCACATGCCGCTCGGCCCGGTTACGCCGATTTCGGCGAGCGCATTCGATCGCGCGATTCCGCTGCTGCCCGGCACCGTACCGCTCTACCTGAGCTACCTCTTCGTGATGCCCGCGCTGGTATGGCTCGGGCGCGGCCGCGCATGGCTGCTGCCGGCGTTCTTCGCGGGCGCGCTCGCCGCGGGCCTTTGCCTCGTATCCCATCTGCTGCATCCGACCGCCGTCGCATGGCCGGCCGCCGATAGCGGCTGGATCGCGTGGCTGCAACGAATTGACACGCCGCTTGCCGCGTCGCCGAGCGGGCATGTCGCGCTGCCGGTCGCGATCGCAATCGTGCTGCTGGCGCTGCGACGGCGAACCGCCGTGCTGTTCGTCGCATGGAGCGCGCTGCTGATGGTGACGGTGCTGACCACCGGCCAGCATCGCGCCGTGGATGTCGCATGGGGCGGCGCGGTCGGCATCGCGGCCGGCGCGGCGACGCTCGCGTTGCTGCGCGCGAACGCCGACCTGCGCACGATGGCGGCCGCGCTGCTCGAATGGGCGTGCATCGTCGTTGCGATCCGCGTGGCCGTCGCGCTCGGCGCGTGGTACCTGTATGCGCTTGCCGTGCTCGTCGTCGCGACGCGGCAGCACGCGCTGTTCATCCTGTATCACGACGCGGCCCACTATCACGTCACGCGCCGCCGCGGTGTCAACGACTTCCTGATCAACCTGGCGATCGGCGTGCCGGGGCTCGTGCCCGTCGAGTTCTACCGGCCGCTGCATCTCGCGCATCACCGCCATCTCGGCACCGTGCAGGATCCCGAGCGCCAGTTCCTCTATCACGACCAGCCATGGCGATTCCGGCCGCTCGATGCATGGCCGCTCGCGCGGCAGTTCCTCGGCGATCTGTTCGTGCTGAACATGGTGCGCAACATGGCGGCGTTCCGGCGCGCGGGCGGGCAGAACACGCGGCTCGGCCGACCGTTTCAGGCGGCCGCGGCGGGCTGGGTGGCGATCGTCGCGCTGCTCGTGTGGGCCTGTTCCGCGCGGACGATCCTGTTGGTCGCGGCGCTGTGGTTCGCGCCGCTGCTCACGCTGTCGGTGCTGCTGCAGAAGATCCGCAGCATGGCCGAGCACAGCGGCGGCCCGCATGCGACGCCGGGCTGGGCCGACTGGACGTATTCATGGCGAACGGGATGGATCGGCCGCGTGTTCGTGTGGCCGTATCACATCAACCTGCATCTGCAGCATCACCGCAACCCGGCGGTGCCATGGCATGCGTTACCCGACACGGTCGCGGACGACGAGCATCAGCTCGACGCGCCGGAACTGGCCGGGCTGCTGTGGTCGGGTATTCCGCCGAAGCGGTGACCGGCAACGACGTGCGCGATGTCGCGCACGCCGAAGCCCGTTCGAGGGCGCCGACCACCCTCTCCGTTACTTCGCGATATACACGCCCGACGTCGGGCACGTGCCCTGCGTATTACCGTCCGTCACGAGCGACGCGGCACTCGGGAACTGCGTGGTCGCGCTCGTCTTCACCGCGATCCACGCTTCGGTGAAGTAGCTCACGCCATTCGTCTTCGTGCACTTCAGCGACACCGCGCTGCGCGTATTGCTGCCGAACGCGCCTTCGAACGCGGACAGCAACTGGTTGCGCGTCACCGTCTTGCCCGCGTTCGCCTGCAGGTACGCGTTGAACGACGTGTTGCCAAGCCGGCTGATCATGCCGGCCGCCTGGTTCCAGTACGCATCGGGCGACGCCGAGTCCGAACAGGTGCCGTGCTTGAACCATTCGTGCTTGTCGAGGCACGACGCGACACCCGGCATGTACGTCGACAGCGTGTTGCGGGTCGCGCTGCTGATCGGGTACGCATCCATGCTGCACCACTGGTGCGCGTTGTCGAGGTCGATGTCGCTCTGCGGCACACCGCAGTAGAACGGCTGGTTGCCGTCATAGCGGTTCGGCCACAGCCCATGCAGCGACAGGCTCGTCGCCGCATACGTGCCGGCGAGGTTCGTGCATTCGGGCGTGTCGTGCGACGCGCAGAAGCCGGGCTCCCACGAGGCGGCGAGCAACAGGTAGTCGTAGCTGGACTGCGCGGTGGCGTGCAGCGAGGCGGATGCGACGGCGAGTGCGGCAGCAGCGCGGGCGAGCGTCTTGAGCATGGCGTTTCCTCGGAAAAGGCTTGCGGTCGCGGGATGCGCCGCAAGATTGTCGAATGTCTGCCCGCGATTGTTGCAACCGCAACGTGGCACGAATGTGAAGGTGGCCGAATTATGTGCGGTGGCACGGTCATACGCTGGCGCGCCACACGATACCCGAGCGGAGCGCGGGGGCAGGAACCGATTCCGCGTCCTGCCCGCTACCGCACACCGTTGACGCGTGCCGCCGTTCAGGCAGCACGCCGTCGCTCACGATCCGGCGCCCAGTTGCGTGCACGCACGCGCCGAGGATTCGGGGCCTTCGAGCGCGAGGATCTGCCATACGCCGACGCTGACGCGCTGGCGCGCCGCCGGCGACGCATCAGCCAGCAACGCCTCGACGCGCGGCGCCGCGTCGGGTGCCTTCTGCTTCAGCGCCGCGTGATGCCGCGCGCGCGACGCCGGCTCGGATTCGTAGACGTCGCACAGGCGCACCATGCCGGCCAGGCCCGCGAGATCGTCGTCCTTGTCGATCGCGGCCGGCTCGACGGGCACGAGGCCCTTGCGCTCCGCCGCAGGCAGCTTGTCGCGCGCGCCTTCGTCGATCGACGTGGCGGCCGTCGGCGGCAGGCCGCCGATCGCCGCGACGATCCGGCTGCCCGCGGCGATCATGTCACCCTGGCACTCGATCTTCTCGTCGGCCGTGACGTTCGAGCAAAACGACACCGAAGTCCGGTACACGTCGTTGCTCATGCGCGGCACTTCGTCCTCGGCCGCATGCGCGAGGCCGGCGCTCGCCAGCGCCAGCGAAACGGGAATCAGGATGCGGAAAGCGCTCGTCTTGTTCATTTTTATTCGTCTGTGGGTTTTTATAACGGGCAACATCGCCGGGCTGTAAAGTGGCTAGCCCTGCGGCGCCGGGCCCTCGTCCGGCGCCACGCGATCACTTCATCGACGCCGCCTCCGATCCGCCGGACGACAGCGCCGCGCTGTCCTGCTCGCGCCACGCGCGGCGCGACGCCATGATCGCCTTCACCGCCGAGCGCGCAACCTTCCACCACGCGAACGGCCGCGGGTCGGCGAGCATGCTGAGCGCGCGCGCATAGTCGAGCGTGAGCCCGGGCGTCCACGCCATCGTCACCGCACGCTTGCGGATCTGCGCGGCGACCCACAGCTCGGGTGTGAGCAGCAGCCGCACGAACGCGCCCCATCCGGCACCCGCGCCCTTCAGCCGCCACACCGCGCCGTCGAGCGCCGCTTCGAGCGCGTTCGACACGGTGCTCGAGCAGTTGCGGTACGTGAGGTTGTACGTCACGTTCTGCCGGTACGACGACCAGAATGCGTCCAGCTTCGCCGGATCGTAGTTGCGGATGCGCACGCGCACGGTGGACGGGCACCACGCGTTCGACTCGGTCGCGTAGTCGGGCTGGAACAGGCCCGGCACGTCGTTTTCGCGGGTTGCGCGCAGGATACGCGTGAATTCGTCCGGAGAACGATCGATCTCGACACCCGGATACAGGCTGATATAGATGCCCTCCGGCGACTCCAGCGCCGCATGTCCGGTCGAGATCACGCCGTTGGCGTCCACCGCCGCGATGTAGCGGTCGATCACCGGATAGCGCTGCGCTTCGGCCTTCGACGTGCCGGCCGGCGTCCACACGTGCACGGTGAGCGCGTGCTCGCCGTCGGCCGGCGGGCCGTCCCATTCCGATTGCGCGAAACGCGGCCGGTCGCGCGCATCGTCGAGGTCGGGTGCGAGCGCCGGTGCGGGCGACGTCGCGAATGCGGGATTGCGCGTGAGCCGCCGCACGCGCGCGGCGAGACTCAGCATGTGCATCCCGCCGAATATCAGCAGTAGTCCGAGGCAGTACGGCACGGTACCCACGTAGTGCGTCGGGTACGGCTGGAAGAAGAACACCGCCAGCAGGATCTCGACCACACCCCACGCGAACGCGACGTTCCAGCGGCGGTAGCGCACCATCCATGCGGATGTGCACTGCAGCAGCCCGTCGACGAGGAACAGCATGCCGAAGATCATCGACAGCAGGAAGTGGCCGTGGTGATGCCCCGCGAACACGAGCCCCGCGGCCACCACGACCACGATCCCCTTCACGTAGCGCAGGATACGCTGCCCGCCGACGCCGCTGCCGGCCACCGCGAGCGTCGCGAGCCCCTCGATCAGGAACAGCCATGCAAACAGCTCGATCGGGAAATGCAGCGCGCCGTCGAGCGCGTCGACGAAGATGACGACGCCCGCGACGACCCACAGCCAGCCGAGCACGGTCAGCCCGCGCCAGCGGGTGCGCAGATATTCGATGCCCAGCAGCAGCAGGATCAGTCGGACCATCGCGCCCTCGTGTCATTTTTCGGGAAACGCGCGGCCTCGCGTTTCCTGTCGTGTCGACCGCGCGTCGTGCCACGCATCGGCCGGCAGGCGGCAATACGGGCCGGCACGTCATGCCATCGACATGACCGATGGCGGCCGGCGTGTGCCGCTCTCGCCGAATAATAAGATATGGCGGAGCCGGTTGAAAGCCTGAAGAAAACGTTTTCGGCGGGCCCGCGGCGCCTGATACGGTGCAATCGGTAATGCTGCCGTGGCAGATTTCCCGTTCGACAATGCACGGCGGATACGCGAGAATCCGGCTTCCGAGGGCGAAAGCCTCTGAACCGCACCAGACGGGACTACAACAAACATGAACGTATCGATCACACGCCGGCGCCTGCTGGCCGCCGGTTTGGCCACGAGTTGCGTCGCGCTGTCGGGCTGTTTCACGCCGAAGCTGTACGAGGACGACGCGTACAGCGAGGACGTGTCCGGATTCATGATTACCAAGGACGGCAAAAAGCTGGTCGTCCTGGGCACGCGCTACCACTACATCTTCGATCTGCCGGCTCAATTGCGGCCGGTGCTGCAGTCCGGCTATCGGACATCGCTGCGCACGACGTTTATCGGCTTTCATGCGAGCGGCGGCAGCGTCACCGGCCACTACCGGATCGTCTTGCCGAAGGATGCATCGGACGACGATCGACAGGCCGCTGCCGCCGACGGATTCACCAGTGCGCCGGCCGGGCTCGTGCTCGAAGGCGACATCGGCGGCAAGCGCTATTCGACGGAAGGCTTCGCCGCGCAGGACAAGGCGGCCACGCAGCCGTTCAACCGGCCGTACTCGATTTACGTCAAGCAATCGCCGTCCGCCCTCGGCATGGGGCTGCGGATTCTCGCCACGCCGGTCACGGTGGCCGCCGACGGCGTGCTCGTGCTGGGCGGCGTTGTCCTGGTTCCCGTCGCGCTCGTCGTGCTCGAAGCGCAAGGCGGGTTCCACTTCCATCCGTAGCCGGCGGAACGCGCACGTCGGCGCGACGGCCGTATCGAACGGAGCATCGCCATGACCGCATCACCGCTTCACACGCCCCCGCTCGGCCCGCAACTGAAGCGCTGGCGCCTGCTGCACCGCGTGAAGCAGAGCCACGCCGCCGAGTTGTTCGGCGTCGCGCAATCGACGATCTCGCGCTGGGAGGCCGGCATCCAGCAGATGTCGTCCGACGAACGCGCGACGGCCGAGCGGCTGCTCGCCGCGCGCCTCGACTCCGCGGGCGACCACGCGCTTGCGCGGCTCATCGCGGGCAGCGCGGGCCGCATGCATCTCGTGTGCGACCTCACGCACCGCCTGCTCGCGTCTTCCCCCGCGCGCGCGGCCGAGTTCTCGCAGCCGTTGCCGATGCTGCTCGGCACGTCGCTGTGGCGCTACGCGACGCCGAAGATCGTTCGCATGGAAGCCGCGCTCGACACGCTCGGCTGGCACGACCACGCGGGGCCGCCGAGCGTCGAGTTCGACACCGGCGCGAATGCGTCGCGCGTCGTGCCGATCCGCGGCAGCCTGTGCCGCTGGACGCGGATGACGCTGTCGGATGGTTCGGCCGCGCGGCTCGTCGAAACGCTCTAGCGCGCCGCGCATATTTCATGCGTGGACGAATTGCGCGCGGCCGGCTTACGCTTGCCTGCTCATCGCAAGGACTCCGATCATGAACCCCGACACGATCCACGCGCGGCTCACTTTCCTGCGCGAAGCCGAACGCCTGAAGGATGTGCTGCGCAGCGGCCACACGTCGGCCGGACGCGCGGAAAGCACGGCCGAGCACAGCTGGCGGCTGTGCCTGATGGCACTCGTGTTCGCCGACGCGCTGCCCGGCATCGATACGCTGAAGCTGCTGAAGCTGTGCGTCGTCCACGATCTCGGCGAGGCGCTGCACGGCGACATCCCCGCGATCGAGCAAGCCGCGCACCCCGACAAAAGCGCGCACGAACGCGATGATCTGCTGACGCTGACGGCGCCGCTCGATCGCGCGCTGCGCGACGAGGTCGTCGCGCTGTGGGACGAATACGAGGCGGCTGCGTCGCCGGAAGCGCGCGCGGCGAAGGCGCTCGACAAACTGGAAACGATCCTGCAGCACAACCAGGGCAGCAATCCGCCCGATTTCGACTACGCGTTCAATCTCGGCTACGGCCGGCGCTATACCGACGCCGCGCCGCTGTTCAGTGCGATCCGCGACATCGTCGATGCCGATACGCAACGCAGGATCGACGCGGGCGGGCACCCCGCGTAAGCTCGCGGTGTCGGGCGCGCGGCACCGCGCGCCCTGCTCGCCCGAGGCCTTCCGCATGACGCAAAATATCTACGACGACCCGGCCTTCTTCGAAGGCTACAGCCGCCTGAACCGCTCGGTCCACGGCCTCGACGGCGCGCCCGAATGGCCCGCGCTGCGTGCGCTTCTGCCGGACCTGCGCGGCCGCAACGTCCTCGACCTCGGCTGCGGCTACGGGTGGTTCAGCCGTTGGGCAGCCGACCAGGGCGCGGCAAGCGTGCTCGGCGTCGACGTGTCCGAACGCATGCTCGAACGCGCGGCGTCGAGCGCATCGCACCCGGCGATCACGTACCGCCGCGCCGACCTCGAAACGCTCGCGCTGCCGGATGCCGCGTTCGATCTCGCGTACAGCTCGCTCGCGTTCCACTACATCGCGCACCTCGACACGCTGCTGCGCACACTCCATCGCGCGCTCGTGCCGGGCGGGCGGCTCGTGTTCTCGATCGAGCATCCGGTCTACACGGCGCCGCGCCGGCCCGGCTTCGTCGTCGATGCGCAGGGCAACCGGTGCTGGCCGCTCGACGGCTACCAGCGCGAAGGCGAACGCGTGACCGACTGGCTCGCGCCGGGTGTCGTCAAGCAGCACCGCACGCTCGGCACGCTCGTCAACCTGCTGATCGACTGCGGCTTCACGCTCACGCACCTGGACGAATGGGCGCCGACGCCGGAACAGGTCGCAGCGATGCCCGCGCTCGACGAGGAACGCGACCGGCCGATGATGGCGATCGTCGCCGCGCAGCGGTAACGCGGATCTCGGCACGCGCGCGGGCCTTCGTCCGCAAGCGTCATAGATCGCAACAATGACGCCGTCGCGTCCCCGCGCCGGCGTGGCATTCGCACAATTCAGCACAATTTCCACACGACTTAGGCGCCGTGATGCTCTTGAGTCAACACCTCTTCCCGAACCATTGGGATAAAACAAAAAATTAATCTCAATTTAATTTAACAAAATTTGCAATTTGACACTCAGAAACAATTTATCAATCTCAAAAAAATAATTGATTGGAAAATCACCACCATCAACCTAACCTAGCAAACACACGAATTCAAAAAAATGAAAACATACAAAAAATCTTCAACTCAAATCCTCCCCACGCAAACAAGTCTTGAAATTTTCCTCAACCCTCCATAAAGGAGAATTCGATGAATATCAAGCCACAACTTTTGACAAGGAAGATTATCCGATCGACTGCAGTAACCTTTGGCATGGCCCTCATGCTGCTCCATCCCGGCATTGCCACTGCCGATGGTCTTGCCAATAGCATTCTCGAGGGACCAAACGGCTCGAACCAACGCGCATTCACGAACTGCGCCATCTCTTACACGATGTGCATCCAACGATATGGCAGCAGACCCGGCAGCAATTCTGGCATGACGAAATGCGCAGATTGTCTGAATAGATGCAATCGCTCGAATGGATGGTGGCCGATGATAAGCGGCTGCACCGTGTAAATACCAACTCTTTCGCCGCGAGCGCCCCAATTTGGCAAACGAGAAATATCAATCAACAAACACCAATCATCATTCACACGCGGCGAATTTGCCATTTTATTAAAAATCACCTAGCATTCGTCAACTTCAAAAATCACACTCGAGGCACCTCAATGAGTTCCAACACACCTCATACAAAAATACTTCACGTGACATTCTCAGAGGCTGCCTTCGACGCTGTTTCATCTGCAGTCTCAACAAAAAACATAACTGGGTCGTGCATTCTCATCAATGGAGACTGGCACTTCGGGCCACTCAAAAACCGTAGCGCCCAAACGCTCACATCGTGGTTTATCGAACATTTTGGCTATACACCAGAAAATCCAATAACTCACAACCCGTCTATTTCCCTCGATGAGTCCAGGGAAATTTACGCGTGGATAGATGCATTTTCATCCGATGAGTATGCAAATTTTCTACACTGGATAAGCACAAGCAGGCCACGTCAATTCTCCCTGATTCCGCACAACAGCACTCACGTTACCTCGACATCACCGAACTCCGAGAATCTTGCCGAGTTCCTTGATCACGCCATTAAAAATGGGGCGAGAGAAATTGACGCATACATTCAGGAATGGAATACGTTGGTCAATGAAAATTCCGACTTCAGGTTAATCAACCCTGCTGGAAAACTCCAATCCTTCACGTCATCAAGTTTCGACAAATACATCATCGATTCCGTTGCGACCGACTGGGAGCCCTCGCCGTTACCAGTACTGCGCGCAATGGAACACCTCCATGCCGAGCGCCAGCAATTTCCGGGTGACATTTTTCTATACCAGCGACTTGAGCAGCTAGCCACGAAAGGCATCATAGAAAAACAGACTGACTCAGACATTACACAAACCCAGATACGGCTGGCGACCCCGTGAGCCACACTTCCGCACAATCGCACGGACTACGATATTCAATCACCATGCCCGGAAATTCGAAATTGCAAGCAGCGTTGCTTCTGGTCACCGTCCTTGCCGCCATGCACAGCGCTTCATTTGCTGCCCAAGAAGAGAAATTGAAGCAGATCCTTCAAGAGAAAATTCCTGAGCTAAAAATAGAAGGCGTCCGCGAATCTCCAATCATTGGCTTATACGAAGTAGTCGCCAACTCTCGAGTTTTCTACAGTGACCAGATGGGCAGGCACGTGATCATTGGAAACATAATCAATGCCACCACTCAACAAAATCTTACAGAGAACCGCTTCAATGAAATCAATCGCATAGCCATTTCCGACCTTCCATTTCAGCACGCAATAAAAATAAAAAACGGAAACGGCAAACGAATAATCGCCACCTTCTTCGACCCAAATTGCTCATTCTGCAAAAAAATGAGTCCCGAACTGGACAAAGTCCCAAACGCAACTATTTATATTTTCCTGCAAGCCACCCTTTCGCCCGACTCCGTCGCAAAATCCGAGATGATCCTTTGTTCTGACAATCCGCCTCTGGCATGGAAGCAGTGGGTGCAAAGAGGGAAAATCGCCGCACGTCGGACGCCGTGTCAATCCGCCGTCATCCAAGAGTTAATCTCATTGGGGAAAAAACTGAACATCAAGGGAACACCTACCACATTCCTGCCGTCCGGCGAAAGGGTCGAAGGATTTATTTCCGGAAAGGATTTGACCACCAGAATCGACCAAATGTAACGACCTCCGCTTTCCGACCTCTTGTTCGCCGCAAAACCGCGAAGACCGTTTTCCTGTCGCTCGCAGTCGACGAGCTAAAGTGCGCAATTACGGTCACCGCGCACTTGAACTCGCTCGCCAATTCCACCCATTGCACCGATGACAGCGCTCAGCATTCGATCCGACAGTGTCGTTCGCACAATTCAGCACAATTTCCACACGATTTGTCGTGAATTCCTCGCTTACCATGAGCGCCTGATTCGAATCGGCACGCCCGCGCGATGCGTACGCGGATTCCGTCGCGGGCAACGCGCCCGACATGCGACGCCGACCGGATCGTCCCGGTCGGCCGCACGCATCGCCGGCGCCCGCTTCATCCTCGCTGCGCTCTCATGACTCAGAAGACCCATCGCCGCCGGCGCATCGTGCTGGCTTCCCTCGCCGTCGTCGCGATCGCCGCTGGCGCCACGCTGAAGGCCTGCGCACCCGACAAGCATCCGCAGTACCTGTCCGCGCCCGTCACGCGCGGCGATCTCGAGAACGCGGTGCTCGCGACCGGCGCGCTGCAGGCGTTCAAACAGGTCGACGTCGGCGCGCAGGTGTCGGGGCAGTTGAAGACGCTGAAGGTGAAGCTCGGCGACAAGGTCGCGAAGGGCCAGTGGCTCGCCGAAATCGATCCGGTGATCTCGGAAAACGCGCTGCGCCAGGCGCGCGCCAGCGAAGAAAGCCTGCGCGCGCAGCAGCAATCGACCGCCGCGCAACTGACGCAGGCGCAACTCGCGTTCCGGCGCCAGCAGGCGATGCTGCCCGACGATGCGACGTCGCGCGAATCGTTCGAGGCCGCGCGCGCGACGCTCGACGTGCAGCGCGCGACGCTCTCGTCGCTCGCCGCGCAGATCCGCTCGGCCCGCATCCAGATCGAAACCGCACAGGCCAACCTCGGCTATACGCGCATCGTCGCGCCGATCGACGGCGAAGTCGTCGCGATCGTCACGCAGGAAGGCCAGACCGTGATCGCGCAGCAGCAGGCGCCGGTGATCCTGAAGCTCGCGGATCTCGACACGATGACCGTGAAGGCGCAGGTGTCCGAAGCCGACGTGATCCGCGTGAGTGCCGGCCAGACCGCGTATTTCACGATCCTCGGCGAACCGGACAAGCGCCACTACGGCAAGCTGCGCGCGATCGAGCCGGCGCCGCAAAACTTCGCCGACGCGCAGAGCGCGCTCGGCGGCGGCGCAGGCGGCGGCTCGAAGCCGAACGCCGCCGTGTTCTACAACGCGCTGTTCGAAGTGCCGAATCCCGAGCATCGGCTGCGCATCTCGATGACCGCGCAGATCAGCATCGTGCTCGGCAATGCGCGCAATGCGCTCAGCATCCCGGCCGCCGCGCTCGGCGAGAAGCACAAGGACGGCACCTATGCGGTGCGCGTGCTGCGCGCCGACGGCAGCACGGAAACGCGCAACGTTCGCATCGGCATCAACAACAACGTGCGCGTCGAGGTGCAGGCCGGCCTGAAGGACGGCGAGCGCGTCGTGATCGGCGAAGCTGCCGCGGACGAACACGCGCCGCTGGCGGACGCGGTGTGACGATGAGCCAGCCCCTGCTGAAACTCTCGAGCGTCACGCGGCGCTTTCCGGCCGGCGACAAGGACGTCGTCGTCCTGCACAACGTCAACCTGTCGATCCAAGCGGGCGAGATCGTCGCGATCGTCGGCGCGTCCGGTTCCGGCAAGTCGACGCTGATGAACATCCTCGGCTGCCTCGATCATCCGAGCGAAGGCACCTACACGGTCGGCGGACGCGACACGCACATGCTCGACAGCGACGAGCTCGCGCAGCTGCGCCGCGAGCACTTCGGCTTCGTGTTCCAGCGCTATCACCTGCTGCCGCACGTCGACGCGGTCGCGAACCTCGAAATGCCCGCGATCTATGCGGGCACCACGCGCACGCAGCGGCACGAACGCGCACGCGAGCTGCTCGCGCGCCTCGGGCTCGCGGATCGCGCGCACCACCGGCCCGGGCAACTGTCCGGCGGCCAGCAGCAGCGCGTGAGCATTGCGCGCGCGCTGATGAACGGCGGCCAGGTGATCCTCGCCGACGAGCCGACCGGCGCGCTCGACACGAAAAGCGGCCAGGACGTGATCCGCATCCTGCACGAGCTGAACGCGCTCGGCCATACGATCGTCATCGTCACGCACGACAAGGACGTCGCGCGCCACGCGCGGCGCATCATCGAGATCAGCGACGGCGAGATCGTCGCCGACCGGCCGAATCGCCACTATGCGGAAGCCCTCGCGGAAGTCGGCATCGGTGCGGACGATGCGACGGCCGGCACGCCGTCCGCAGGCGAAAGCCACGACACGCCACCGCCCGCCGGCGCCGACGCCGAAACCGGCACGCGCACGCGCCGCTTCGCGGCCGGCACCGGCCGTTTCGCCGAAGCCTGCCGGATGGCGTGGATCGCGCTCGTGTCGCACCGGCTGCGCACGCTGCTGACGATGCTCGGCATCATCATCGGCATCACGTCGGTCGTGTCGATCGTCGCGATCGGCGAAGGCGCGAAGCGCTACATGCTCGACGAGATCGGCAGCATCGGCACGAACACGATCAACATCTATCCGGGCACCGACTGGGGCGACAGCCGCGCCGACACGATCCAGACGCTCGTGCCCGCCGACGTCGCCGCGCTCACCGAGCAGCCGTACGTCGACAGCGCGACGCCCGAAACGTCGCGCACGCTGCTGCTGCGCTACCGCAACGTCGACGTCAACGCGCTCGTGAGCGGCGTCGGCGACCGTTTCTTCCAGGCGCGCGGAATGCGTTTCGCGCTGGGCGTTGCGTTCGACGAGGATTCCGTGCGCCGCCAGGCGCAGGTCGCCGTGATCGACCAGAACACGCGCCGCAAGCTGTTCGGCGCGACGCGCAATCCGGTCGGCGAAGTGATCCTGGTCGACAACGTGCCGTGCGTCGTGATCGGCGTCACGGCCGACAAGAAAAGCGCGTTCGGCAGCGTGAAAAGCCTGAACGTGTGGGTGCCGTACACGACCGCGAGCGGGCGCCTGTTCGGCCAGCGCTATCTCGACAGCATCACCGTGCGCGTGCGCGACGGGCAACCCAGCGCCGCCGCCGAGAAAAGCCTCGAGAAACTGATGACCCAGCGCCACGGCCGCAAGGACTTCTTCACGTACAACATGGACAGCGTGGTCAAGACCGTCGAGAAAACCGGCCAGTCGCTGACGCTGCTGCTGTCGCTGATCGCCGTGATCTCGCTCGTCGTCGGCGGGATCGGCGTGATGAACATCATGCTCGTGTCGGTCACCGAGCGCACGCGCGAAATCGGCATCCGGATGGCGGTCGGCGCGCGCCAGTCCGACATCCTGCAGCAGTTCCTCGTCGAGGCCGTGCTCGTCTGCCTGCTCGGCGGCACGATCGGCATCGCGCTGTCGTTCGGGCTCGGCGCCGTGTTCTCGATGTTCGTCGCGCAATGGAAGATGGTGTTCTCCGCAGGCGCGATCGTGACGGCGTTCGTCTGCTCGACGCTCACCGGTGTGATATTCGGCTTCATGCCCGCACGCAACGCGTCGCGGCTCGATCCGATCGATGCGCTCGCGCGCGACTGACGGAGCCCTGCCATGACGTTTTCCTCACCGCTTCGCCGCCTGGGCGCATTCGCATGCGCTGCCGCGCTGCTGGCCGGCTGCACGGGCGCCCGCCATGCACCGCTGCCCGCCGTCGCGATGCCCGCGAACTGGGCGGCGCCGGTCGCGGCCGACGCGCCGGTCACGACGCGCGACTGGTGGCGCAGCTTCGGCGATCCGCAACTCGACCGGCTGATCGACGACGCGCTGCGCGCCAACAACGACCTCTCGATCGCGGCGATCCGCGTGTATCGCGCGCAACTGCAGGCCGGGCTCGTCGACACGAACCTGACGCCCACCGTGTCGCTCGGTGCGAACGGCGCCGTGTCGCGCACGCTCGATACGCACCAGATGAGCCGGTCGAGCGGCGTCACCGGTTCGCTGAGCTATGAAATCGACCTGTGGGGCCGGCTGGCCGCACTGCGCGACGCCGCGCGCTGGGAAGCCGACGCGACGGCCGCCGATCTCGAGGCCGCGCGGCTGTCGCTGATCGGCACGACCGCGTCGCTGTACTGGCAGATCGGCTATCTGAACCGGCAGATCGCGCTCGGCGACGCGAACATCGCGTATGCGGCACGCACGCTCGCGATCGTCCGGTCGCAGCACACGGCCGGCGCCGTATCGGGGCTCGATCTCGCGCAGGCCGAACAGAGCCTGTCCGCGCAACGCGCCGCGCAGACGCAACTGATCCAGCAGCGCACCGAGAACCGCCACGCACTCGCGATCCTGTTCGACCGGCCGCCGCAACAGCTCGCCGCCGAACCGGCGGCGCTGCCCGACGCGCCGCCGCCGGAAGTGGCGGCCGGGCTGCCGGCCAGTCTGCTCGGCCGGCGCCCCGACCTGCGTGCGGCGGAATTCCGGCTGCGCGAATCGCTCGCGCAAGTCGACGCGACGCGCACGAGCTTCTACCCGACCTTCACGCTCACCGGCAGCGCCGGCACGTCGAGCACGAGCCTCGAGCGCGTGCTCGCGAATCCGGTCGGCACGCTCGGGCTCGGCCTCGCGCTGCCGTTCATCCAGTGGAACACGATGCAACTGCAGATCAAAGTGTCGAAGTCGCAATACGAGGAAGCGGTGGTCGGGTTCCGTCAGCGCCTCTATACGGCGCTCGCGGAAGTCGAGAATGCGTTGTCGGCGCGCGTGCAGCTCGAACGCGAGGCCGAGCAGCGCGCGCTGTCGCTGGCGCAGGCGCAGCGCGCGGAGCAGCTGGCTGCCGCACGGTTCGCGGCCGGCGCGACCGCCGTGCAGCCGTGGCTCGACCAGCAGCAGGTACTGAGGAACGCGCAGAGTGCCGACGAACTGACGCGTCTGAACCGGCTCAACAATCAGATGACGCTCTATCGCGCGCTCGGCGGCGGGACGTCCTGACCGGCGGGCAAGCGCGCCGGTCAGGGCGCGTCATTCGCACACGGCCGCCCCGCGCCGCGCCGGCGCGAACGCCACCGCGCTCGCGGTCGCGAGCACGGCCACGCCCACCGCGCCGTACACCATCACCCAGCCGAACCCGTGCACGAGCGCCGCGTGCAGCGCCGCGCCGGTCGGGTCGGCCTGCGCGAGCGCCGGCGCGATCTGCTGCAGCCCGTCGGTGCGGCCCGACGCGATCTCCTGCGCGAGCCGGCGCAGCGCCGCGTCGCCGATCGTGCCCGCGACGCCGGCCCTCAGGCTCGCGACGATCCCCGCGACCAGCACGAAGCCCATCGCCGCGATATTCAGCGCGAGCGAGATCATCCGCGCGCTCATGTCGATGCCCGATGCCATCCCGGCCCGCGAACTCGGCACCGCGCCCGTCGTCGTGTTGGTGACGGGCGTGTTCGTGAGCCCGAGCCCGATGCCGGCGATCACGCAGCCGGGCAGCATCGTGAGCCAGCTCGCGTGATCGGCCGCGCTGCCGAGCCGCATCAGCGCAAAACCGGCCGCGATCGTGAACAGCCCGCCCGGGATCACGACGCCCGGCCCGTAGCGCAGCGCGAGCCGTTCGCCGAACGGCGGCGCGACCAGCGTCGGCAGCGTGTACGCGAGCAGCGCGAGGCCGGCCGTCACGCTGTCGTAGCCGAGCGCGACCTGGAACCAGATCGGCAGGTAGATCATGAACGGCCAGAAGCTGAAGTTCATCCCCATCGAGCCGAAGATCGCGCCGGTGAACGCGCGGATCCGGAACACGGAGAAGTCGAACATCGGCCGCGCGCTCGCGCGTTCCGCGACAAAGAAGCCCACGAGCGCCAGCACGGTCGCGCCGAGCACGCCGAGGCCGGCCGCGCTCGTCAACCCGAGCGCCGCGCTCTGCGTGATGTAGAACGCGAGGCCGAGCACCGCGAGCGACAGCGTGACGATGCCCGCGACATCGAGCGTGCCCGCATGCGGATCACGCGATTCCTGCACCGCGCCGCCGATCAGCGCGAGCGCGATCGCCGCGAGCGGCGCATGGACGAGGAACACCCACGGCCAGCTTGCCAGCGCGACGATCGCGCCGCCGACGATCGGCCCGAAGCCGAGCCCGATCCCGAACACGATGCCCCAGATCCCGAATGCCCGGCCGCGCTCGCGGCCCTCGCGGAACTGGTGCGACAGCACGGCAATCTGGCAGATCAGCATCGCGCCGCCGCTGGCGCCCTGCAGCAGACGGCCCGCGACGAGCACCGGCACGTTCGGCGCGAGCCCGCACAGCAGCGACGTCGCGCCGAACAGCACGGTGCCGATCACGTACACGCGCTTGCGGCCGAACCGGTCCGCGAGCGTGCCGGCCGCCATCAGCACCGTCGTGCACGCGATCGTGTACGCGTTCATGATCCACTGCATGCCGTTGAAATCGCCGTGCAGCACGTGTTCGAGCGTCGGCAGGATCACCGGCACGCTCGAGATTTCGAGGCCGAACATCAGCGACGTGAGACAGACGGCCGCGAGTGCGACCGCATTCCTGCGGGAGTCGGATAGCGTCATGCGTATTGCGCCGCGGCCCGGCGACAGGCCGCGCGCCTCCAGTGAGAGGGGTTCGCTGCGTGCGGCCGGCAACGCACGCTGAACGGGAATCGGTACTATAGTGAGAATTTCCCTCCCCATTGACGCACGCATTTCTCGGAACTGGGGAATCACAGGACCCAATCAACGCAAACCTGCCATGACCGACAGACTCGACGGCGTGACGACCTTCGTCCAGGTGGTGGAATCGGGCAGCTTCGCGCTCGCCGCGGAGCGGCTCGACATGACGCGTTCGGCGGTCGGCAAGGCGATCGCGCGGCTCGAGAAACGGCTCGGCGCGCGGCTGCTGCAGCGCACGACGCGCAGCCAGAGCCTGACCGACGACGGCCAGGCGTACTACGACCGCTGCGTGCGCGCGCTGTCGGAACTGGAAGCGGCGGAAGCCGATCTCGACTGCGGCCGCAACGAGGCGCGCGGCAAGCTGCGGCTGAGCGTGCCGCTCGCGTTCGGGCACCACTGCGTGACGCCTATCGTGCTCGACCTCGCGCGCACCTATCCGCACCTGCGGATCGACGTGTCGATCACCGACCGCTTCGTCGATCTCGTCGAGGAAGGCATCGATCTCGCGGTGCGGATCGGCACGCTCGCGGACAGCACGAGCCTCGCGGTGCGGCGGCTCGGCACGCAATACGGCAGCCTCGGCGCGGCGCCGTCGTATCTTGCCCGCTACGGGATGCCGAAATCGCTCGACGATCTGAAGAACCACCGGACGATCGCGTATTCACGCTCGGGCGTGCCGCAGCCGTGGGATCTGCGCGCGCCGGACGGCTCGACGGTGCGGGTCGACATGCAGCACCAACTGAGTTTCGACGACGTGCAGGCAATCGCGGCGGCCGGCGCGTCGGGGTTCGGGATCGCATGGCTGCCGAGCTGGCTGCTCGATCACTACGTGCAGCGCGGCGAGATGGCGGTCGTACTCGACCGCTGTTTTGTGTGCGAAGGCGACATCCACGCGATCTGGCCGAAGACGCGCTACCTGCCGCGCAAGACGCGTTGCGTGATCGACGCGCTCGCGCAGGCGGTGCCGCCGATGATCGAGCGCCGCGAAGAAGTGGAGTGAGAGGAGATGAAACCGACGCGCCGTACGGCGCGTCGGGCCATCACGCCCCGCCGAGATCGACGAGCGGATGCGCGAACAACTTCCACGGCGACGTCAGGAAATGCCGCACGCGTTCGGCGCGCACCTCCACGAGCGACGCGGGCGCCCAGCGCGGCTTGCGATCCTTGTCGACGAGATGCGCGCGCACGCCCTCGCAGAAGTCGCCTTCCTCGATCGCGCGCGCGACGATGCCGAGCTCCATCCGGAACGATTCGGCGAGCGTCATCTGGCGGCCGCGCAGCAGCGCCTCGCGCGTGACGGACAGCATCGTCGGCGAGTGGCTGGACAGCGCGTCGAGCGTCGCCTGCAACCATTGACGGTGCTCGCGCGTCAGCTCGTCGCGTGCGAGATCCTGCGTCAGCGTCGCGACGATCCGCTCGACGGTCGAGCGCTTGTCGAAATGACGGACGATCCACGGCATCTGGCTGTCGAGCGCCGCATGCGGCACGACGTTGCACGGCGGCTCGAACACCTTGCGCAGCGCCGGCAACGCATCGCCGTCCCACTTGACGGACTCGATGCGCGTCTCGAACGTGTCGAGCCACGCGGACGGCACGCACAGGTCCGCGAGCTTCGCGCTCAGCGCGTCGGCACCCGACAGCATCGCGCCGGTCAGCCCCACGTACAGTTCAAGCTCGACCGGCATGCGCGACAGGAAATGCGTCGCGCCGACGTCCGGCACGAGACCGATGCGCGTCTCGGGCATCGCGATCTTGCTGCGCTCGGTCGCGACCCGCAACGTTGCACCTTGCGCGAGCCCCATGCCGCCGCCCATCGTCACGCCGTCCATCAGCGCGACCACCGGCTTCGGGAACGTGTGGATCGCGTAGTCGAGCCGGTATTCGTCGACGAAGAACGGCAGCCAGGTCTCGCGCTGCGCGACCATCCGGTACAGCGCGCGCACGTCGCCGCCCGCGCAGAAGCCCTTCTCGCCCGCGCCGCGCAGCACGACCGCGACGATCTGGTCGTCGTGACGGCAACGCTCGAGGAGCGCGGCCAGCTCGCCGATCATTGCGTACGACAGCGCGTTGAGCGCGGCCGGCCGGTTCAGCGTGATCAGCGCCACGCGGTTCACCACGCGGAACAGCACGTCGGATGCGGGTTCCGTGACGGTGTCGTGAGTCGTGACCGGCGAGCTCATCGTTGCGGTTCTCCGTCGGTGTGCCACTGCGGCGCGCGCTTGCCGAGAAACGCGGCCACGCCTTCGCGCGGATCGTTCGTCTCGAACAGGTCGACGAAGCGTTCGCGCTCGACCGCGAGCGCCGCGCTGCGCGGCACACCGCGGCGCGCGAGGCCGATCAGTTCCTTGCTGTATGCGACCGCATGCGGGCTCTGCCGCGCGACGTTGCGCGCCAGCGCCAGCGCCGCATCGCGCGCCGCGCCGCTGTCGACCACGTCCTCGACGAGGCCGATCCGGAGCGCCGTCGCCGCGTCGACGCGCGCGCCGGTCAGGATGATCTTCTTCGCCCAGCCTTCGCCGACGAGCCAGGGCAGCGTCTGCGTGCCGAGCCCGCACGGCAGCAGGCCGACCGATGGCTCGGGCAGCGCCATCTGCGCATGCGTCTCGGCGATCCGCAGGTCGCACGCGAGCGCGCATTCGAGGCCGCCGCCCATCGCATAACCGTTGATCGCCGCGATCGTCACGACGCGCGCATCGTGCAGCGCCTCGAACGCCGCGCCGAAGCGCGACGCCATCGCCCGCGCGACCGCGCGATCGCCGTCGGCGAACGTGTTGAGGTCGGCGCCCGCGCTGAAGAACTTCGGGCCGTCGCCGGTGATCACCAGTGCACGCACGCGCGGGTTCGCATTCAGTTCGGCGACGGTTTCCTGCAGTTGCTGCAGGCCGTCGGCGGTAAAGGCATTCGCGGGCGGACGCTTGAGCGTCGCGCACGCGATCGCGCCGTCGTCGACGTAGTCCAGTTCGATCATCACGCGTCCTTCTTCGTTGCCGGTTGGTACAGGCGGATCACCGCCGAGAAATCGAGTTGCCCGTCGCCACGGATGCTCATCGTCTGGTACAGCTGCTGCGCGAGCGCGCCGAGATAGACGGGCTGGCGCGCCTGCTTCGCGGCGTCGTTCGCGAGGCCCAGATCCTTCAGCATCAGGTCGGTGCCGAAGCCGCCCGAGTAGCCGCGCGACGACGGCGCGGTGTCGATCACGCCCGGATACGGGTTGTAGGTGTCCGAGCTCCAGCAGCGGCCCGTCGACGTATTGACGATGCCGGCCAGCACCTTCGGATCGATGCCGAGCGCAACGCCGAGCGACATCGCCTCCGACACGGCCGCCATCGAGATGCCGAGCACGAGGTTGTTGCAGACCTTAGCGACCTGCCCCATGCCGGTCGCGCCGCAATGGACGATGTTCTTGCCCATGCCCGCGAGCACGGGTTTCACGCGCTCGAAATCGGCATCGCTGCCGCCGACCATGAAGGTCAGCGTACCGGCCGCCGCGCCGCCGGTGCCGCCCGATACCGGCGCATCGACGAATGCGCCGCCGTGCTCGCGCACCAGCGCGCCGAACGCCTGCGCGCTCGCCGGGTCGATCGTGCTCGAATCGATCACGGTCGCGCCCGCGCCGAGGCCGGCCAGCACGCCGTTCTCGCCGGACAGCACCGAACGCACGTGCGGCGCGGCCGGCAGCATCGTGATGACGAACGTCGCGCCAGCTGCCGCGTCGCGCGGCGACGCCGCCACCTGCGCGCCGGCGTCCTGCAACGCGCGCAATGCGTCCGCGCTGAGGTCGAACGCGTGCACTTCATGGCCCGCTTTCAGCAGGTTCAGCGCCATCGGCGCGCCCATGTGGCCGAGGCCGATAAAACCGATTTTCATGTTCGTGTCCTCCCGGCTCAATGCAGCCGGATCGTCGTGTTCACCGGGCCGGCCGTCGTGTCGTCGTCGAACCAGCGCGCGGTGACCGTCTTCGTCTGCGTGTAGAACTGCACGACCTGCTTGCCGTACGGGCCGAGATCGCCGAGCTTCGAGCCGCGCGAACCGGTGAAGCTGAAGAACGGCACGGGCACCGGAATCGGGATGTTGATACCGACCTGGCCAATGTCGATCTCGCTCTGGAACTTGCGCGCGGCCGCACCGCTCTGCGTGAACAGGCCCACGCCGTTGCCGAACGGATTCGCGTTGACGAGCGCAATCGCGTCGTCAAGCGTGTCGGCTTCGAGCACGACCAGCACCGGGCCGAAGATTTCATGCGTGTAGACCGACATGTCGGTCTTCACGCCGGAGAAGATCGTCGGGCCGATGAAATTGCCGTGCTCGTAGCCGGGCACCGCCACGCCGCGGCCGTCGAGTTCGAGCTTCGCGCCTTCCTCCACGCCCGCTTCGATCAGCGACAGGATGCGTTCCTTCGCGGTCTTCGATACGACCGGGCCGACGTCGGTGCCGGCTTCCGCGCCCGCATTCACCTTCAGAAGCTTCGCCTTCGCGACGAGATCGGGCAGCCAGTCGCGCGCTTCGCCCACCAGCACCGCGACCGACGTCGCCATGCAGCGCTGCCCCGCCGCGCCGAAGCCGGCGCCGACGAGCGCGTTGATCGTCTGCTCGCGGTTCGCATCGGGCAGCACCACCGCGTGATTCTTCGCGCCCATCATCGACTGCACGCGCTTGCCGTGCGCGCTGCCGAGGTTGTACACGTGCGTGCCGACGGCAGTCGAGCCGACGAACGAGATCGCCTTCACGAGCGGATGCGTGCAGATCGCGTCGACGACTTCCTTGCCGCCGTGCACGACGTTCAGTACACCTTTTGGTACGCCGGCCTCGATCGCGAGTTCGACGAGCTCCATCGTCGACATCGGGTCCTGCTCGGACGGCTTCAGCACGAACGTGTTGCCGCACACGATCGCCATCGGGAACATCCACAGCGGAATCATCGCGGGGAAGTTGAACGGCGTGATGCCCGCGCACACGCCGAGCGGCTGGCGCAGCGTGTAGGTGTCGACGCCGCCTGCGACGTTCTCCGCGAATTCGCCGAGCTGCAGCGAGCCGATCGAGCACGCGTGCTCGACCACTTCGAGGCCGCGGAAGATATCGCCTTCGGCATCGGGAATCGTCTTGCCCTGCTCGGCCGTGAGCGTCTTCGCGATGCGCTGCTGGTTCGTGCGCACGAGATCCTGGAACTTCAGCATGATGCGCATGCGCGCGGCGATCGGCGTGTTCTTCCACGTCGCATAGGCGGCGTGCGCGGCCTGCACGGCCGCGTCGACTTCGGCGACGGTCGCGAACGGCACGCGCGCGAGCACCTGCTGCGTCGCCGGGTTGACGATGTCGCGCCACTCGTTCGTGGCGGACTCGACGAAAGCGCCGTCGATCAGCAGCTTGACCGTCGGCACGTCTTGCCCCGTACGGGGCGTCGGATTCGCGTTCATCAGTTGACTCTCCTTGGGAGTGCCGCCGCGCGACGTCGCGCGCAGGCAGCCGGTTCGATGCATCGGCGGGCCGCGCAACACGCGCGGCCCGCGGTCGGTCATTTCAATTCGGCGGCGAAATCTTCTTCCCAGTATTCGCCGGGCATCCGCGCGGTTGCGTCGTCGCCGCGCTCGATCTCGCGGCGGCGCAGCTCGACGCGGCGGATCTTCCCCGAGATCGTCTTCGGCAGCTCCGCGAACTGCAGGCGGCGGATGCGCTTGTACGGCGCGAGTTTCTCGCGCGAGAAACGGAAGATCTCCAGCGCGAGCGCCGGGCTTTCCTCGTAGCCCTGCCGCAGCGTGATGAAGGTCTTCGGCACCGACAGCCGCACGGGGTCGGGGCTCGGCACGACGGCCGCCTCGGCGATCGCCGGATGCTCGATCAGCACGCTCTCGAGTTCGAACGGGCTCAGCCGGTAGTCGGACGACTTGAACACGTCGTCCGCGCGGCCGATGTACACGTAATAACCGTCGTCGCGGCGCATCGCGATGTCCGACGTGCGGTAATGGCCGTCGCGCATCGCGTAGGCCGTCGCGTCGGGGTTGTTCGCGTAGCCGGTCATCAACCCGACCGGGCGCGTGACGTCGGCGCCGATCGGCAGCGCGACCTCGCCCTCTTCGACGGGCGCGCCATCCGGGTCGAGCAGCGTGATGCGGTAACCGGGCAGCGGCCGGCCCATCGAGCCCGCGACGACCGGCTGGCCCGGCGAGTTGCCGATCAGGCAGGTCGTCTCGGTCTGGCCGTAACCGTCGCGGATCGCGATGCCCCACGCCTTCTTCACGCGTTCGATGATCTCGGGATTCAGCGGCTCGCCCGCGCCGACGATCTCGCGCAGCTTCACGTCGAACGATGCAAGCGGCTGCTGGACGAGCATGCGCCACACCGTCGGCGGCGCGCACAGCGTCGTCACCTGGTATTTGACGAGCGCATCGAGCACGACCTTCGGCTCGAAGCGCGCGTAGTTGAATGCAAACACGCACGCCTGCGCATTCCACGGCGCGAAGAAGCAGCTCCACGCGTGCTTCGCCCAGCCCGGCGAGCTGATGTTCCAGTGGATGTCGCCCGGCTGCAGGCCGACCCAGTACATCGTCGACAGATGGCCGACCGGATAGGTGCGGTGCGTATGCTCGACGAGCTTCGGTTTCGACGTCGTGCCGGACGTGAAGTACAGCAGCATCGGATCGCCCGCGTGCGTGACGGCGTCCGGCTCGAACGCGACGCTCGCCGCGTAGCCGTCGTTCATCGCGAGCCAGCCCGCGCGCGGCGCGCCGGCGACGATCTTCTGCGCAAGGCCGAGGTCGGGCTGTTCGAACTTCTCGGTTTCGTTCTCGTCGACGATCGCGTATTTCGCGCCGCCGAGCTGCACGCGGTCGCGCACGTCGTCGGGCGACAGTTGCGTGGTCGCGGGCAGCACGATCGCGCCGAGCTTCATCGCGGCGAGCATCGCGTCCCACAACTCGACACGGTTCGGCAGCATCAGCAGGATCCGGTCGCCGCGCACGACGCCGATCGAGCGCAACCAGTTCGCGATCCGCGACGAACGCTCGGACATCTGCGCGAACGAGTACGGATCGCCCGTGCCGGTCGCCGCGTCGACGATCCACAGCGCGGGCTGGTCATTGCCGCGCGCCATCGGGTCGAAGTAGTCGAGCGCCCAGTTGAACGCATCGAGCACCGGCCACTCGAAATCGCGGTAGGCGGTTTCGTAGTCGGTGCGATGGCGCAGCAGAAAGTCGCGTGCGTCCAGGAATGCCTGTACCGTCATCGTCTTCTCCAGTCTCCATGCCTCGCGGTCAACCGGCGCACGCGCTGCAGCGCATGCCCGATTCTTCCCTCTTGCGCGGCGCACGGTCACGTCGTTGCGTGCCGCGTTCACCGCCTTGCCCTCGTGCCCTTCGTGATACTGACGCCGGAACGGCCGGCACGGCTCACAGCTGCCGCGCGATCACCATCCGCTGCACTTCGCTGGTGCCCTCGTAAATCTGCGTGATGCGCGCGTCGCGATAGTGGCGCTCGACTTCGTAATCGACCAGGTAGCCGTAACCGCCGTGGATCTGGATCGCGTCGGTGCACACGCGCTCGGCCATCTCGGACGCGAACAGCTTCGCCTGCGACGCTTCCGACAGGCACGGCAGCCCGGCCGTGCGCAGCTTCGCCGCGTGATGCACGAGCAGGCGCGCGGCGTTGATCTGCGTGGCCATGTCGGCAAGCTTCTGCTGGATCGCCTGATGCTCGGCGATCGGCTTGCCGAACTGCACGCGCTCGCCCGCATAACGACGCGCCTTGTCGAACGCCGCGCGCGCGATGCCGAGCGCCTGCGCGGCGATGCCGATGCGCCCGCCCTCGAGGTTCGACAGCGCGATCTTCAACCCTTCGCCGCGATTGCCGAGCAGGTTCTCTTCCGGAATCGCGCAGTTCTCGAACGTAATCGGGCACGTATCCGACGCGCGGATGCCCATCTTCTTCTCGGGCTTGCCGACGATGAAGCCCGGCGTATCGGTCGGCACCAGGAACGCGGAAATGCCGCGCTTGCCGGCCTCCGGGTCGGTCATGGCAAAAACGATCGCAACACCCGCGCGCTGGCCGTTGGTCACGAACTGCTTCGCGCCGTTCAGCACCCATTTCCCGTCGCGCAGCTCCGCGCGCGTGCGCAGGTTGTTCGCCTCGGAGCCGGCCTGCGGCTCGGTCAGGCAGAACGCGCCGATCACGCGGCCGCACGCCATGTCGGCCAGCCAGCGATCCTTCTGCGCCGGCGTGCCGAAACCGAGGATCGGCCCGCAGCCGACCGAGTTGTGCACGCTCATCAGCGTCGCGCACGCGGCGTCGCCGGCGGCGATTTCCTCCATTGCCAGCGCATACGCGACGTAGTCCGTATACGAGCCGCCCAGCTCCTGCGGCACGATCATCCCGAGCAGGCCGAGCTCGCCGAGCTGAGCAACGACGGCGTCGGGCAGCTGCGCGTCGTGGTCCCACTGCGCGGCGTTCGGCGCCAGCACCTCGGTGGCAAAAGCGCGCGCGGCGTCGCGGATCATCCGCTGGTCTTCGGTGTAAAGCTCGTCCATGGTGCTGCTGTCTCCCGCGGCCGCCGGGCGCGACCGTCCTTGCGTTTCGATGCAACAAGTGTAGGCAAGCGCGCGCGACTGTTCGATGCTCGCGTCGCTCATTTACACTGAGCGTTTTTGCCACACCGGCGGCACGATGAAGCAGGAAGACAAGGGAACCATCGCGATCAGCCTCGTCGCTTACAGCGTCGCGCTCGCCACCCGGCGCGGCGTCGCGGCGGAGCCGCTGCTCGCGCAGGCCGGCATCGCGCCCGCGCTGCTCGGGCAGCCGCGCGCACGCGTGTCCGCGCAGCAATACGGCGCGCTGTGGAACGCGATCGCGCGCGCGCTCGACGACGAGTTTTTCGGGCAGGATCGCCACCCGATGCGCAGCGGCAGCTTCATCGCGATGAGCCAGGCCGCGCTGTCCGCGCGCGACGGGCTGCACGCGATGGCGCGCGCGGTGAATTTCATGCACTGCGTGCTCGACGACCTGCACGCGGAGCTCGACGCGAACCCGCAGCGCGTGCGGCTGCGCTTCGTGCACCGCAACACCGGCGCGACGCCCGCGATGTTCACGTACGCGACCTATTTCATCATCGTCTACGGGCTCACCTGCTGGCTGATCGGGCGGCGCATCCCGCTGCTGCATGCGAGCTTCCGCTGCGACACGCCGCCCGCCGACCACGAATACCCGTCGATGTTCTGCGACGACATGCGCTTCAACGAACCCGATTCGTATGTCGATTTCGATCCCGAATTCGCGACGCTGCCCGTCGTGCAGAACACGAAGACGCTGAAGACGTTCCTGCGCAGCGCGCCGGCAAGCTTCATCGTCAAGTACCGCAACCCGAACGCGCTCGCGCAGCGCGTGCGCGCGGTGCTGCGCGGGATGCCGCCCGCCGCGTGGCCGGGCGCGGGCGGGATGGCCGCGCGGCTGCACGTGGCCGAGGCCACGCTGCGCCGCAAGCTGCACCAGGAAGGCCACGCTTACCAGTCGATCAAGGACACGCTGCGGCGCGATCTCGCGTTCGAGGCGCTGGCCGACCCCGCGCGCACGATCGCCGACGTCGCGGCTGCAACCGGTTTCGCGGAGCCGAGCGCGTTCTACCGTGCGTTTCGCAAATGGAGCGGGCGCAGTCCGGCCGACTATCGCGACGAGGTGCTCGCGCGGGGCGGCGGCTCGGTCTGAACCCGGTCCCAACGGCCCCGGTTTCGCGCTTTGCGCCGAAACCGCCTAATCTTTAAGCATCGGGCCAACGCCCTTTCCGCGAGCCGGGCGGCGCGCGGCCGCGCGCCGCCCGGACGCCCCGATGCGCTTTCACCGTCATGAGCCGCCGCCGGCGCTTGCCGCGCCCGGCGGTCGCCCCCGTCACCCGCTGTCCGCGCGGGTCGCACGCGCCGCGCTGTTCGCGGCGCTGCTCGTCGTATGCGCGGCCGTCGCCGCGCCGCCGCCCGCCGCTGCCCCGGCAGTTGATCGTCCAGTCGTCGTGATCCCCATCAACGGCGCGATCGGGCCGGCCAGTGCCGATTTCATCGTTCGTTCTCTGGAACGCGCGGCACGCGAGCACGCGCCGCTCGCGATCCTGCAGCTCGACACGCCCGGCGGCCTCGACACGTCGATGCGGCAGATCATCAAGGCCATCCTCGGCTCGACGGTGCCGGTCGCCGCGTTCGTCGCGCCCGGCGGTGCCCGGGCCGCCAGCGCGGGCACCTACATCGTCTACGCCAGCCACTTCGCGGCGATGGCGCCCGGCACCAATCTCGGCGCGGCGTCACCCGTGCAGTTCGGCATCGGCGGCGGCGGCGCGCCGGGCGCGAACCCGGCTACGCCGCGGCCGCCGGGCGCTTCGGGCGCATCGAACCCTTCCGCTACGCCCGCCACGCCGGTCGCGCTGCCGAACGACACGCAGTCGACCGAAATCCGCAAGGCGACCCAGGACGCCGCCGCGTACATCCGCGGCCTCGCGCAATTGCGCGGGCGCAATGCCGAATGGGCCGAGCGCGCGGTGCGCGAAGCCGTCAGCCTGTCGGCGAACGAGGCGCGCGCGCAGCACGTCGTCGACCTGATCGCGCTGGACCCGGCCGACCTCGCGCGCCAGCTCGACGGCCACAGCGCGACGACCACCGCCGGCACGCTGCGGCTCGCGACCGCGCATGCGCCGCTCGTCGTGGTCGAACCCGACTGGCGCAGCCGCTTCCTGTCGATCATCACCGATCCGAATGTCGCGCTGATCCTGCTGACGATCGGCATCTACGGGCTGTTCTTCGAATTCGCGAACCCCGGCTTCGTGCTGCCGGGCGTCGTCGGCACGATCTGCCTGCTGGTCGGGTTGTTCGCGATGCAATTGCTGCCGATCAGCTATGCGGGCCTCGGCCTCGTGCTGCTCGGTCTCGGCTGCCTCGTCGCCGAGGCGTTCCTGCCGACCTTCGGCGTGCTCGGTTTCGGCGGGATCGTGTCGTTCACGATCGGCGCGCTGATGCTGATCGACAACGACGTGCCCGGCTACGGCATTCCGTGGCCCGTGATCGCGAGCCTTGCGCTCGGCGGCGGGCTGCTCGTCGCGGGCGTGTCGAGCGTCGCGCTGCGCGCGCGGCGGCGCCCGGTCGTGACCGGCGCCGAAGCGATGGTCGGCAGCATCGGCGAAGTGCTCGACGACGGTTTGCTCGCCGACCAGCCGCACGGTGCGGCCGGCCCCGCGCCATCGGCCGCGGGCTGGGCGCGCGTGCACGGCGAGCGCTGGCGCGTCGCGAGCAGCGTGCCGCTCGCCGCGGGCTGCCGCGTGCGCGTCACCGGCCGCCACGGCCTGCTGCTCACCGTCGCACCGCTCTACGACGTGCCCGCGCCAGAACAACAACACCAGGGAGCATCAACATGATGGGCTACACCTTCGGCTTCAGCAGCGTCCTGATCGTCTTCGTCGTGGTGCTCGTCGCGTCGTCGATCCGCATCTTCCGCGAGTACGAGCGCGGCGTCGTGTTCATGCTCGGCCGGTTCTGGAAAGTGAAGGGCCCGGGGCTCGTGCTGATCATCCCGATCGTCCAGCAGGTCGTGCGGATCGACCTGCGCACCGTCGTGTTCGACGTGCCGCCGCAGGACGTGATTACGCGCGACAACGTGTCGGTGAAGGTCAATGCGGTCGTGTATTTCCGCGTCGTCGATCCGGAGAAGGCCGTGATCCAGGTCGCGCGCTTCTTCGACGCGACGAGCCAGCTGTCGCAGACGACGCTGCGGTCGGTGCTCGGCAAGCACGAGCTCGATGCGCTGCTGGCCGAGCGCGAACAGTTGAACGCCGACATCCAGAAGACGCTCGACGCGCAGACCGACGCGTGGGGGATCAAGGTGTCGACGGTCGAGATCAAGCACGTCGACCTGAACGAGACGATGGTGCGCGCGATCGCGCGGCAGGCCGAGGCCGAGCGCGAACGGCGCGCGAAGGTGATCCATGCGGAAGGCGAACTGCAGGCGTCCGAGAAGCTGCTGCAGGCCGCGCAAAAGCTCGCGCAGGAGCCGCAGGCGATGCAGCTGCGCTACCTGCAGACGCTGACGACGATCGCGGCGGACAAGAATTCGACGATCGTGTTTCCGCTGCCGATCGATCTGCTGGGGGCGTTGCTGGATCGGTTGGGCAAGCCACGCGAACACTGAGACGCGCGGCGCCGCCATCTATCCCACTGGACGCCAGACCACGACAGCCCGGCGCCCGACACACGTCAGGCCAGCAGCTTGCGCTCGGTCTTGCCGTACTTGATCGACTTCTCGTCCGGGATCATCAGGCCCGTGTGCTCGTCGCGGCCCTGCAGCAGGAAACGCGCGTCCGACTTGCCGATCTGCTCGGCCGCGAGCTTGCTGTCCGCGCCGATCTCGCCCTTCTTCATCCGGTTGACGATCACGCCGGCCGCGGTGTCCTTGAAGTCGCGCAGCATCCACGCGTCGCCGTCGCTGTCGCCGAACACCAGCAGCGGGCCATAGCCCTTCTTCGATTCGAGCACGTTGCGGATCCCCACCGTCTTGCCGGGCCCCCAGTTGAAATGCCAGCCGGCCGGGTACGTGCTCGTGTACTTGCCGTCGCGCATGTCGAGACGCAGGCCGATCACGTTTTCGGGCGGCACGCCGTAGCCATAGTTCGGATTGCCGGCGAACACGCGCACGACGTCGTCGAGCGACGCGGTGCTCACGTACACGTCGATGCCGTTCGCGCGCAGCGTGTGCATCACCGCGCGGATTTCCTCATGAATGCGGATGCCGTGGAAATGCGTGTCCGCCACCACGCCGGCCTTGCCCGGCAGCGTCTTCGGGCTTTCGTAGCGGACCTTGCGCAGCGCGTCGCCGATGCCGTAGTTGTCCGACGCTTCCGCCATCGCCTGCAGCTCGGCGGTCGTCATGTTCTTGTAGAAGTAGATGATCCACTTGTAGCCGACCTCGAGCGGATGCGTGTCGCAGATCGCGTCGTACATGAAGTACAGCTTCGCGCGGAAATCCTTGAACTGGTCGGTCTCGCGAATCTCGTCGAGGCTCTTGCTGCCGCCGAAGCCCGTGTAGTTCGCGTACAGCCAGCGATAGTCGGATTCGACGTCGGCGGCGAGGTTTTCCATCGTCACCGGCTTGCCGTCGGTCGTCGTGTAGTCCTTCATGAACGCGCCCTTCGGCACGTCCTTCCACATCACGTCGACGAATTCGTCCGGCGTCAGCTTGTACTGCAGATGGTTGATCTGGTACATCAGCAACGCCTCTTCGCAGTCGTTCATGATGCACGTGTTGTCCCAGTCGAACACCGCGTACGGGCGGCGCTTTTCGTCGTAGCGCGCGCTCGCGACGCCATGCTGGTCGAGCACCGCCTGCAGGCGCGCGGCGTTGAACGGCGACCAGCGGCCCGGGTCCAGCGCATCCGGCGCGGTTGCGCGCTTCGCGTCGGCCGTGCCGGCCTTGAACATCAGCGACGTCGCAGCGGTCGCCGCGGCAAGGGTATTCATGAACTTGCGGCGTTGCATGGTCTCTCTCCGTGGAAATAATGTCGAATCGGCTTCGGTCGCCACCCCGTACGACGCACCGGCGGCTCGGCGCCGCCGCGAAGCCGGGGCGGCTTCGAATTGGGGGCGAATGATGTGACGAAATTATTTCGTCAATTTGACAACGTCACATTGCGACGCGACGGGGACTTGATCCGGCGCGACATGCCGGGTCGCCACAACGCGGCCGCGCGCGCGGCCATCCGGCCCCAATCCCCGCAAACCTAGAGGCTCCCCTCCATTTCGGCCCTGCATTAGGACAAATCCTCACCCGTGGGGGATGGCGTGCCACGCCGAACCGGCTATGATCGTTACATCACTCAATGACACATTAAATGCTGACTGAATAACCCGCGACGGCGACGCCGGGGGTGCGTTCCGGACAGCGCCCGATTGGAGACGCATCATGGCCGACCACCCGCTGCCGGAAGTCCACCTCGACGAGCTGCCGCAATTCCGCGCGGTCCAGCAGCTTGCCTACCGCTGTGTCGAAACCGTCGGCGCGATGCTCTACCCCGGCATCACCGAGAAGGAGGCCGCGCGCCTGCTGACCGAATGGCTGCAGGACAACGGCGTGCACGACTGGCTGCACAAGCCGTTCGCGTGGTTCGGCGACCGCACCGCGTTCGAGGGCTTCTCGGGCCTCAAGCACATGGGCGGCTTCAATCTCGCGTTCTTCCCGAGCAACCGGCAGCTCGAGACCGACATGCCGGTGATCCTCGACGTCGCGCCCGTGCTCGACGGCATCGTCGCGGACGTCGGCTACGCGCACTGTCTCGGCGACAACCCGATCCTCGAACAGCTGCAGGACGACCTGATGGACCATCGCGACATGATCGTGCGGCTCGTGAAGGAGCGCCGGCCGATGGCCGAGGTCGCGCAGGCAGTCGATGCGCTGTGCCGCCGCCAGGGCGTCGAGCCGCGCCACAAGGCCTATCCGTTCAAGGTGCTCGCGCATCGCGTCGCGAAGATCCACAAGCTGTCGACGCCGCGCTTCGTCGCGCGCTTCGGGCTGAACGCGACGCGCAACCTGCTGCTCGACCAGGGCCGCGCGGCGAAGCAGCAGGGCTGGTCGCCGCTGTGGTCGATCGACCGCCGCTCCGAGCATGCGCCCGTGCCGGGCCTGTGGGCCGTCGAGCCGCATCTCGGTTTCGCCGGCGTCGGCGCGAAATTCGAAGAGCTGCTCGTGATCACCGACGACGATGCGTACTGGCTCGACGACGACCTGCCGCACGTGCGCCGCTGGCAGCGCCGCCAGGCCGAGCGCACGCAGGCCGTCGCGACCGTGCCGGCCGCCGCCTGACGCACCCGCGCGTTTCCTCCCGAATCCCTGAACGACGGACTCACGATGCAGCCTCTTTCCGACGAAGCGCCGCTGGCCCTGTTCGAATCGGTTCATAGCGAGACGGCGGTCGCCTCCGGCGACCTGACGCTCGCGGTCAGGACCTGGGGCGACCCGGCCCGCTCGCCGGTCGTGCTCTTGCACGGCTATCCCGACGACAGCAGCGTCTGGCAGCAGGTCGCGCCGCTGCTCGCGCGCAAGCACTACGTGATCGCATACGACGTGCGCGGCGCGGGCCTGTCCGGCGTGCCGAAGCGCACGGCCGACTACCATCTCGCGAAGCTGACCGACGACTTCATCGCGGTGATCGACGCGCTCTGCCCCGGCCGCGCGGTGCACCTGATCGCGCACGACTGGGGCTCGATCCAGGGCTGGGAATTCGTCACCGATCCGCGCCTGGCCGGCCGCATCGCGTCGTACACGTCGTGCTCGGGCCCCTGCCTCGACCACGTCGGCTTCTGGCTGCGCGAGCGCGTGCTGCGCCCGACGCCCGCGTCGCTGGCCAAGCTCGGCGGCCAGCTCGTGCGCTCGTGGTACGTGTACCTGTTCCACCTGCCGTTCATCCCCGAGCTCGGCTGGCGGCTGTGGCTCGGCCGCGCATGGCCGGGCCTGCTGCGCCGGATCGAGAAGACGCCCGTCGCGCCGCGCCCGACGCAGGCCGACGACGGTGCGCGCGGCGTGCGCCTCTATCGCGCGAACTTCATCCGCTGCCTGTTCGCGCCGCGCGAACGCTACGCGCATGCGCCCGTGCAGACGATCGTGCCGCTCGGCGACAAGTACGTGAGCCCCGCGCTGTCCGAGAACCTGTCGCGCTGGGTGCCGCAGTACTACCGGCGCGAGGTCGCGGCCGGCCACTGGCTGCCGCTCGCCGATCCCGCGCGCTTCGCGGGCCTCGCCGAACAACTGATCGACGCGGTCGAATCGGGCACCGAACCGCCCGCGCTCGCGAACGCGCGCCGCCGCGCGACGAGCGGGCGCTTCAGCGGCAAGGTCGCGGTCGTCACCGGCGCGGGCAGCGGCATCGGCCGTTGCGCGGCCCTCGCGTTCGCACGCGAAGGCGCGACGATCGTCGCGTGCGACATCGATCTCGCGAGCGCCGAGCGCACCGCGCTGCTGATCGGGCTGACCGGCGCGCAAGCCCACGCGAAACGCGTCGACGTCGGCGCCGCCGACGAGATGGAAGCGCTCGCGGCGTGGGTCGGCAACGAACTCGGCGGCGCGGACGTCGTGATCAACAACGCGGGCATCGGCATGGCCGGCGGCATCCTCGACACGAGCACACGGCACTGGGAGCGCATCCTGCACGTGAACCTGTGGGGCGTGATCCACGGCTCGCGGCTGTTCGCGCAGCAGATGGCCGCGCGCGGCAGCGGCGGCCACATCGTCAACACCGCGTCGGCCGCCGCGTTCGGGCCTTCACGCGACCTGCCGGCCTATGCGACGACCAAGGCCGCCGTGCTGATGCTCAGCGAATGCATGCGCGCGGAACTCGCGGAGCAAGGGATCGGCGTGACGGCCGTGTGCCCCGGCTTCGCGGAGACCGGAATCATGGCGTCGACGCAATACGCGGGCGCCAATGCGCAGGACGAAGCGCGGCTGCGCAAGCGCGCGACGAAGCTGTACCAGATGCGTGGCCTGAAGCCCGAAACCGTCGCGCAGGCGATGGTCGACGGCGTGCTGCGCAACCGCCCCGTCGTCGCGGTCGGCGGCGAAGCGCACGCGATGCGCTTCGTCGGCCGTTTCATGCCGTGGCTCGGCCGGATGATTGCCCGCGTCAGCATGGCATCGCATTGACGGCGCACGACGCCGCACAGGGAGACACAGATGACCGCAACCGCCGACTACCACAAGATCAAGGCCCGGCACGTGAAGTTCGACTTCAGCGACACGCCGATCACCTGGGTGCCGAACGACCCGGGCAGCACGCACATCATCAACACGCTGAACCTGCTGTTCCCGGAAGGCGAGCTGTGGTTCTGCCGCGTGTACAACAAGGCGCTGCCGCTGATCACCGATGCACGCCTGCGCGACGAGGCCGAAGGCTTCCTGCGGCAGGAAGCCGTGCATTCGCGTTCGCACGGCGGCGTGCTCAAGCACTACTACGACCGGCACGGGATCGACACGAAGCCGTTCACGCAGAAGCTCAACCGGCTGTTCACGCGCGTGCTCGGCGAACAGCCGCTCGGGCTGAAGATCGGCCACACGCGTTTCTGGCTGCGGCAGCAGCTCGCGGTGATCGCGTCGCTCGAGCATTTTTTCGGTTATCTCGGCAACTGGGTGCTCAACGCGCACGGGCTCGACGAAGGGAAAGCCGACCCGACGATGGTCGACCTGCTGCGCTGGCACGGCGCCGAGGAAGTCGAGCACCGCACCGTCGCGTTCGACATCTACCGGCACCTGGGCGGCAACTATGCGGAACGCTGCGTGCACATGACGTTCGTGATCCTGCTGCTGCTCTACTACATCACGACGGGCGCGAAGTTCATGTACCAGCGCGACCCGGCGGCCGGCCGTTATCCGGGCTTCGTGCGCGCGTGGTGGCAGGGTTCGCGGCGCGGGCACCTGCCGTCGTTCTGGAAGGTGATCGGCGCGGCGCTGCGTTATTACAAGCCGAGCTATACGCCGCACCACGAGGGCTCGACCGAACAGGCGCTCGCCTACCTCGCGCGCTCGCCGGCCGCACAGGCGGCCGCGCACGGCGGCAACTGGGGCACGGCGAAGGGGGCGTAACCGGGTTTCTTGGGGGCGCGGCGGGCGGCGCCCGCCGAAATGCGTACAATCGCGGCTTCATTTCCCGGAGGTGCCGCGATGGCCATGAAGAAAACCGATCTCGAAAAGAACAAGGCGCTCAAGCTGACGCAAGCGATGAAGCAGTCGGGCGCCGCCCGTTTCGGCAAGGGTGCCGAGGACGCGGCAAAGCTCGACCGCCGTGCGCAGCGCAAGCTCGACCAGGAACAGGGGCTCGTGCCGTTCGCATGCAAGCTCAACGCCGAGCTCGTCGAACAGCTGAAGGCGCGCGCGGCAACGCATCCGGACGGGATGACGGGCCTGCTGTCCGAACTGCTCGTCAACGGGCTCGCGCAGCGCGACGCGTAACCGCCACGTATCTCGAAATTGCCGTTGACATCGTAGCGCTGCCACGACACACTCGTTCGCATGCCTATGCTCAAGCCCGTCGCCATCGCGCATAAAACACCAGTGAACGCCCATGCGGGGCGATCACCGGGGGCGCTTGTGCGTTAGCATCGAGATTCAGACACGCATGTCACAAGGCCTCACCGGAAACGGATGAGGCCTTTTTGTTCTGGTGCGCGTCATCCTGCCCGGCTCAACGGATGGAGATGACGATGGACCAAGCAAGCCGCCTGATCGTTTGCCCCGATCGATGTCGCACCGACTCGATCGCGTTGCCGCGCGTCACGATGCATTTCACGGTCGCGCCGAGCAAGGTACTGACGTGGCGCGCGCAGCGCGACGCCGAGATCCGCGTGCACGACGCGACGCTGTGGATCACGCGCATCGGCAGCGTCGACGATTACTGGATACGCACCGGCGACGTGCTGCGCGTGCGGCGCGGCGATCGCATCTGGATGAGCACCGACGACGACCGCCCGGCCGAGGCGTCGATCACGACCGCGTACGCGATGAAGCGCGACGCGTGGCATCAGCGTGCGCTTGAATGGATGCGCGGCATGCTGCGCGGACGATGTCGAAGTCGCGCATGACGAACGACTCTCCGCACATATCTCGAAAATTGTCATTGACAACGCCGCACCGCGGCGACAAACTCGTTCGCATGCCTACGTACAAGCTCATCGCCATCGCGAATCATTGCCCGGTGAACATTCGAAAGAATGGGTCACGGGAGGCGCTTGTGCGTTAGCATCCGAGCAGTACCGCATGTCACACAAGGCCTCACCGGAAACGGATGAGGCCTTTTTGTTCTGGTGCGCGCCATCCGTCCTCCGGCTCAATCAATGGAGAAGACGATGGACCAGGCAAGCTCGTTGTTTGACCGTCCCGATCGGCGCCGCGCCGGCACGATCGCGTTACCGACTGTCGTGATCCGTTTCGCGGTCGCACCGCGCACGACGATGACCTGGCGCGCGCCGCAAGACGCGGAGATTCGCGCGCACGACGCGGCGCTGTGGATCACGCGTCCGCCGAGCGTCGACGATTACTGGGTGCGGCCCGGCGACGTGCTGCGCATCGCACGCGGCGACCGCATCTGGCTCGGCACCGATGGCGACGGACCGGCCGAAGCGTCGATCACGACCGCCTACGTGCGGCGTGGCGAGCGGTTCAGACGCACGCTCGCGCAAGTGCAACGTTGGCTCGTCGGGGTATGGCGAAGAAGTGGATAAGCACGTGGAAAAGCGACGCGCCGTCACGCACGCGAGACGCGGAACGGTCGTGACCGGAAACGGACGCACCCGCGGCGCAACGCGCCGCAGGTGCGCATCGAATGACGCGGCACGCCGGTGCGTGCCGCGAGCGATCGCGCGCCGTGCGCAGCCATCGGATACAGCAGGTGCATCAGGTGCTGGCGGCGAGACGCGGGCCCGTGCTTCGGGGAGTTGAATCGAGCTCGGGTCGTTGCGAAGCCTGCGAGGTCACCCACGGATCGATGCCCTGCTTCTGCACCTCTTCGAGGAATGACACACGTGTGCGCCAGTAATCCGCCTGTAATTTCGCATCGATGACGCGCTGTTCGGCTGAGAACAGTTCCATGCGCGCCGTCACGAGCATTGACGCAGCGGTTTTTTCCGGCGTGGGGGCGTGTCGCATCGCCCAACGGCTGATCCAGTTCAACATGCTGACCTCCGTGATTACGGACGAACCCGCATCGGGCAATCGCAATCGGCCGTGCCTGCCCGAACGCGCAACGGCCTTGACCGCCATTCACCGCCTGGCCTGCACGGACTGCGACTCCCCCGCGTCGGCAATTACCGGCCGGCGTGTGCATGCGCGGTGTATCTATCCTAGAAAGACTTGCCGGTTTACGCGATGGGGTCTTGCAATCTTTTACACAGAAACCACAGTCACCCCCGCATCGCGATATGACAGTTGCGGACGGGACGGCTTCGGCGCACGATAGCCCGATATCTGAAACCGCCTGGACTGACGAATGGCCGCTGCACGGCGCCGTGCATCCGCACCGGCCACGCATGCGCATTCGCCCGCACGCGATTCCTGCACCGCGTTCGTGCAGCATGCGGGCGCTCCGTTTCAGTCCGATGTCATCGCCCGCCACGCACGATGCGGCCGGCGCGCCGTTGCGCACGCATCGGCCTGCTTCACCCTTTCTTCCTGGTCCCCTTCCCGCCGTTTCTACCGTTTCCGACGGCTCGTTCCGTCCGAACCGGTAAAATGCGCGCCTTCGCCGCGCGGCCGGGCTGCCAGACCGTTCGCGCGCAGGCAGCCGATCATGCCCCCAACTATATCGTCCGAGCTATCCGCGCTATTACAATCCGCCGATAGCCGGGCAATAGTGGCTGGTTACAGTTAGCCGGCCGCGCGCTGCCTTTACAACAATTCGGCACAACAAGCAACACGACAACCCGACCGGAGAAACGCCTTCATGGAATCCATCAAGCGGTATTTCGGCTTCGCTGAAGCCGGCACCGACTTCCGCACTGAAATACTCGCGGGCGTCACCACGTTCCTGACGATGGCCTACATCATCTTCGTCAACCCCGCGATCCTCGGCGACGCCGGCATGCCGAAGGAATCCGTGTTCGTCGCGACCTGCCTCGTCGCGGCGCTGGCGTCGATCATCATGGGGCTGTACGCGAACTACCCGATCGCCTGCGCGCCCGGCATGGGCCTGAACGCGTATTTCGCGTACACGGTGGTCAAGGGGATGGGCTTCACGTGGCAGGCCGCGCTCGGCGCCGTGTTCATCTCGGGCTGCCTGTTCCTGCTCGTCACGCTGTTCCGCGTGCGCGAGGCGATCGTCAACGGCATTCCGAAATCGCTGCGGATATCCATCACCGCGGGTATCGGCCTGTTCCTCGGCATCATCTCGCTGAAGACGTCCGGCGTGATCGTCGGCAACCCGGCCACGCTCGTCACGCTCGGCGACCTGCACAAGCACGACACGATCCTCGCGATCGTCGGCTTCTTCACGATCGTCACGCTCGACCACCTGCGCGTGCGCGGTGCGATCCTGATCGGCATCATCGGCGTCACGATCCTGTCGTTCTTCTTCGGCGACAACCAGTTCCACGGCGTGTTCTCCGCGCCGCCGTCGATCGACGCGACGCTGTTCAAGCTCGACATCCGCGCCGCGCTGTCGACCGGCATCATCAACGTGATCCTCGTGTTCTTCCTCGTCGAGCTGTTCGACGCGACGGGCACGCTGATGGGCGTCGCGAACCGCGCGGGCCTGCTCGTCGAAGGCAAGATGAACCGCCTGAACAAGGCGCTGCTCGCCGACAGCACGGCGATCGTCGCGGGCTCGGTGCTCGGCACGTCGTCGACCACCGCGTATATCGAAAGCGCATCGGGCGTGCAGGCCGGCGGCCGCACGGGCATGACCGCGCTGACCGTCGCCGTGCTGTTCCTCGCGTGCCTGTTCATCGCGCCGCTCGCCGGCGTCGTGCCGGCATACGCAACCGCGCCCGCGCTGCTGTACGTGTCGTGCCTGATGCTGCGCGAGATGGTCGAGGTGCCGTGGGACGACGCAACGGAAGCCGTGCCGGCCGCGCTGACCGCGCTGCTGATGCCGTTCACGTACTCGATCGCGAACGGTGTCGCGTTCGGCTTCATCTCGTACGGCGGCCTCAAGCTGCTGACGGGCCAGGCCCGCACGGTCAAGCCGATCGTGTGGGTCATCGCGGCCGTGTTCCTGTTCCGCTTCTTCTATCTCGGCAGCGAGTGATCGAAGCGCGGCGGCACGCCGCACGACGAAAAACGCCACCCTCGGGTGGCGTTTTTTATTGCCGCGTGATTTCTTACGCGATCCTCACGAACCGGCGCGTTCGATCATGCCGACGCACGAGCAGCCGGCGCGGCCCGCATACGAAAATGCCGCCCGGTTCCGCCGAACGGCATTGCATGGACGGCAACGTCTCCGCGTGCGCATCGTCCGCGACGCGCGCCGCAAGTCGAGTGTCGTTTCGTCAGCGCCAGTTGGCCTCGTAGAAGCGCACGTAACCGCTGCGCAGCGTCACGCATTGCGCGCGCGTTTCCGACAGCAGGCGCCGTGCGGCCGCCTCGATGCGATCGCGGTGCTGGTCGAATGCGCCGACCATGTCCTCGAAACGCGGCGATGCCGCGCCGAAGTGATCTTCCAGCGCCTCGGCGGTGATCTGACATTGGACGCGCTCGCCATTGACCATCGCCGTGAACGCAAGCATCAGGTCGCGCCCCGAATACTCGGGCTTCTCGTTCGTGAAATGGATCTGCATGGAAGCCGCCTCAACCGGTAGAAAACGAATGACCGCGTCCGTCGTCCCCTACCGGCCGGACGAAATGGACACGGGCTCGCCAGCGGAGGCACCGTCCACGGGGTGTTGGCGCGGACAATGCATGCCGGTTGACTTCCACTTTAGACGGTTTCGCGCAGGAGACAAATATTCCGGTGTGCGTCGTTCCGACGCGCATTTCGTCTGATCAGCGCGACATCCGGCACCCTTTCGGAAACGGGCGTCAGTGCGGATCGGTCGGCCAGACGTTGAGCGCGACCGCGGCCGTCGTGACGCCCACCGCAATCGCGGCCGCCCCGTATCGCACCGCATCGGTCAAATCGAACAGCAACCCGTGGATCGCCACGGCAATGCCGCCCAGCATGATGAATGTGGCGATGGCCGCCAGCACGACTCTCAGTTCCGTCCGAACCATGATGCGTCTCCCGAACGGATGCATGTCGCGTCGCATGCATGTTGCAATGCGGAACACGGCGCGTGCGTGCTCCATTTCCATCATTGCAGGCGGGCGCTTAAAAGCAAGGGGATTTTGTTCGCGGTCGCATATCGCACGTGGCGCTTGTATGATGATGCGTACCCGGATGGTCGGCCTGCGTGCACCGATGGTGCGCCGCAAGCGGAACGTGGATTCCGCAGACGGTTTCGGCGCAAGCGCTTCGGCACGTGGCGACGCGCTGGATGGGCCGATCGAGGAACTTGGGGTCCGAGTAAGCGCTGAAGCGCTGACCGAGGCCGACCGCGAAGCATGGGATCGGAGTAAGCGCTGAAGCGCCAACTCGGATCGACCGCGAAGCATGGGGTCCCAGTAAGCGCTGAAGCGCTAACTGGGACCGACAGGAGACAAGTCATGCCGCAACCCTTCGTGCTGCCCGCCACCGCGGGTCGCACCGACCTGCTTGCGCAGGCGCATGCGCGTTCGACCGCGGTCGGCCTGCGCGCGCACGAACGCCCCGATTTCTCGCCGCTGTCGCGCATCGCGCTGCGCGAACTGCTCGACACGAACCACGCGCTGTTCTCGCACGCGCGCCCGGTCATGGAGAACCTCCACGCGCAAATCGCCGATACGCAAAGCCTCGTGCTGCTGACCGACGCCGACGGCGTGATCCTGCACAGCATCGGCGACGCGGACTTCATCGAGAAAGCCAACCGCGTCGCACTGTGCACCGGCGTGTCGTGGGCCGAAGGCGCGCGCGGCACCAACGCGATCGGCACCGCGCTCGCATCGGGCCAGGCCGTCGCGGTGCATGGTTCCGAACACTTCCTGCGCGCCAACCACATTCTCACCTGCTCGTGCGCGCCGATCTTCGATCCGTTCGGCCGCACGCTCGGCACGCTCGACGTCAGCGGCGACCCGCGCGGCTCCAGCCCGCATACGCTCGCGCTCGTAAGGATGTCCGCACAACTGATCGAGAACCATCTGTTCGCGAACCAGTGCGCGGATGCATTGCGGCTGCGTTTTCATGCACACGAGGAATGCGTCGACTCGCTGTTCGCCGGGCTCGTCGCGTTCGGCCCCGACGGCGGACTGATCGCCGCGAACCGCAGCGCGCAATTCCAGCTCGGCGCGCCGTTCGATGCACTGCAGCATCAAGGCAGCGACGCGCTGTTCGGCATGCGCTTCGGCCAGCTCGCGCAGCAGGCGGCGCGTGCACCCGGCGCGACGTTCCGCCTCACGCTGCCAACCGGCGTACGCGTGCTCGCGCGCTGCGAATTCGCGGAAGCGCACCGGACGGCCATCGCGGTCACGCCGCCCGCACCGGCCGCACGCGTGCGCGCGCCGGACCCCGACGCGATCACGTTCGCGACGCTCGACACCGGCGATGCGCGGATGGCCGCCGTGCTCGAACGCGTCGCGAAGATCCGCGGGCGCGACCTGCCGCTGCTGATCCTCGGCCAGACCGGCACCGGCAAGGAATGGCTTGCCCGCGCGCTGCACCAGGCATCGCCGCGCGCGGATGGCCCGTTCGTCGCGGTCAACTGCGCGGCGCTGCCCGATTCGCTGATCGAGGCCGAACTGTTCGGTTATGAGGACGGCGCGTTCACGGGCGCGCGCAAGCGCGGCAGCCCCGGCAAGATCGTGCAGGCCGACGGCGGCACGCTGTTTCTCGACGAGATCGGCGACATGCCGCTCGCGCAGCAGGTCAGGCTGATGCGCGTGCTGCAGGAACGCGCGGTGATGCCGCTCGGCGGCGCGCGCGCGGTGCCGGTCGACGTGCGCGTGGTCTGCGCGACCCATCGCGACCTGCGCGCGATGATCGCGGAAGGCACGTTCCGCGAAGACCTGTTCTACCGGATCAATGGGCTAGCCGTCACGCTGCCGGCGCTCGCCGCGCGCACCGACCTGCCCGCGCTCGTCGACCGGATTCTCGCGCGGCTCGCCCGCAGCGAACCGATGCCGCGCCGCCTCGCGCCCGACGTGCTCGACGCGTTCGCGCGCCACCGCTGGCCCGGCAACCTGCGGCAGATGACCAACGTGCTGCGCACGGCCGGCATGCTCGCCGAAGACGAAGCCGAAATCACGCTCGCGCATTTGCCCGACGATTTCTGGCTCGACTGCGACGACGCACCGGCCGCACCGGCGGCGGCAACCCCCGCCGCATCGGCCGACACGCGCGAAGGGACGACGCTGCAAAGCCATCAGGCCGCGGTCATCGACGCGGTGCTCGCGCGGCACGGCGGCAACGTGTCAGCGGCCGCGCGCGAGCTCGGTCTCGCACGCAATACCGTGTACCGGTACCTGCGCCGCCATTGACGCCCGCGGCCGGCGGGCGCCGGCCGCATGCGGGTTCGGGTATGCTTGGCGCGTATCCGCCGAACCGCCGCCCGCATCACTCATGACCGATCCAGACCACCCGCCCCTCGTGCGCATCGAGCCGCTCGGCGCGACCTTCGACGCGCCCGATTCGCTGACGCTGCTCGAAGCCGCCGCATTCGCGCGCGTGTCGCTGCCGCGCTCGTGCCGCAACGGCACGTGCCGCAGTTGCCTGTGCCGGATCGTCAGCGGCAGCGTACGCTACACGATCGAGTGGCCGGGGCTGAGCCGCGAGGAAAAGGCCGACGGTTATACGCTGCCGTGCGTGGCCGTCGCGACGTCGGACATCGTGCTCGACATCCCCGACGCGGTCATGCTCGACTAGACGCGTCGCGCGAAGGCGCGCGACATGAACGATCAGGGCTGGGCCGCGCAGATGACACTGATCACGAAATATCTGGCGAAGCACGCATAGCGCGCCGCCACGCCGCGTGTTCTCCCCGTCATGCGCATGCACGCATGCCCGTGTCGCGACGTGCGTGGCATAATCCGCTCCATCGTCGCCCACACGCCGCCGCGTATCGCATGCTGAGTCGTCGTCTCCGGAAGATCGGCAGTCTGATCGGGATGCTCGCCATCCTGATGACGGCGCTCGCGCCGACGATCTCGCAGGCGCTGACGACGCAAGGGCGCGTCGACGCGCTGCTGGCCGGCTACTGCACGGCCGCACCGGCCGCCGCCGGTCACGCAACCGATGCGTCGTCGAAAAGCCTGCAGGCCCATCTCCAGGCATGCGGCTATTGCAGCCTGCTTGCCCATACCCCCGCACTGCCCGCGCCCGAACTGACGTTCGCGGCCAACGTGCACGTCATCCAGCACCGCGAAGCCACCCGCTTCGAAAGCCTGCGCCGTGCGCTGCCGCTCACGGCCGCACAACCGCGCGCCCCTCCGCTCGCGTCCTGAACCGTTGTCATCACGCGTGATGCCCTGGCGCATCGCGCGGTCCGCGCACGCCACCGGCGTGCGTGACGTGTCACGTTTCGAAGGACGATCATGTCTCACCGTGTTGCGCGCGGCGTCGTGCCGTGCGTGCGGTTGGCCGCTTCCGGTTCGCACCACCGCGCCGACATTCGCTCACAGGCGAACGTCCGGCAGCGCACGTCCGTTCCGACGGCAGCCGGCATCGTAGCCGTTGCGATGCCGCTCGCACATGCGTCCGTCGAATCCGTCTTTCTCCATCCGATTCGCCACTCGCAGATCCAGCCATGAAAACCACCTCGTTCGTTCGCGGCGCACTCGCCGCACTCGGCTTCGTCGTCATCCAGGCCGCCCATGCCCACGCGCATCCGAAGACGCAGGAGCCGGCCGCCAACGCCACGCTCTCGAGCGCACCGCACGCGGTCACGATCGATTTCAGCGAAGCGCTCGAACCGGCCTTCAGTTCGATCTCCGTCACCGACAGCCGCGGGCAGTCGGTCGCCGACGGGAAATCGGCCGTCGACGCCGGCAACCGCAAGCGGATGCGCGTCGCGCTGGCCAACCTGACGGCCGGCGCGTACACGGTCGCGTGGATCGCGGTGGCCAGCGACGGCCATCGCACGCAAGGCCACTACACGTTCACGCTGAAGTGATGCACGCGATCCCCCCTGTATCCACCCATAAGGAGAACCAACCATGAAACGTTCGATTCCGACCAGCCTGCTCGTCACGCTGCTGGCGCTGCAAGCGCCCGTCACGTTCGCCGCGCCGGCTGTGCAGGCCGACGCGTGCTGGATCCGCGCGATGCCGGCGACGGTGCCGTCATCCGGCTACTTCACGCTGAAGAACGACGGCGACGCGCCCGCCACGCTGACGGACATCGACTCGCCCGCGTACGGGATGGCGATGGTGCACGAAACGCAAACGAACGGCAGCACCGCGAAGATGGTCCACGTCGACGCGGTCGCGGTCCCCGCGCACGGCACGGTGACGTTCAAGCCGAAGAGCTATCACGTGATGCTGGAGCAGCCGCGCCAGGCCGTCGCGCCCGGCGCGAAGGTGCCGCTCCGGCTGCATTTCGCGGACGGTTCGACGGTGTCCGTGACCTGCGACGCCAAGGCGCCTTCGTATAGCGGCCAATAGGCCGCATCCGCCACGACCGATGGAGACGAACATGAAGAACCGCCTGCCGCTGGCCGACCTGATCGTCCGTTACCGGACGCCGCTCAATATCGCCGTGCTGATCGCGTGCGGATTGTGGGCCGCGTGGATCGCGTGGATGACGCGGCCGGCCGCGATCGATACGCCGCCGTCGATCCCCGCGTACTGCATGCGCGACGCAAGCTGACGCGCCGCGACGGCACGGTTCCGGCGGCGGCCCGCGCCATTATTGGCGTGGCATCATCGGTTCATCCCGCCCGCCGGAACCGTCTCTCGGAGCGATGCATGTCGATTCAGACCTGGATGCTGTTTGCCGCTGCGTATCTCGCCACGACACTGTCGCCGGGGCCCAACGTGCTGCTCGTCATCCGCAACACGGTGCGCTACGGCACGCACGGTACTGCCGCGACGATCGCGGGCAACCTCGTTGCGCAAGGCGTGGTCGTGCTGCTGGTCGCGCTCGGCGTCGGCGCGGTGCTGGCCGCGATGCCGCCGCTGTTCGTTGCGATGAAGGTCGTTGGCGCCGCGTATCTGATGTTCCTCGGCGTCCGGCAGCTGCGCGGCGACCGGAAGACCGCCACGTCGGACCGCGAAACGGAACGCGCCGTGCCCGATCGCCGGAAGCTGTTCCGCGAAGCGCTGTTCGTGTCGGGCAGCAATCCGAAGACGATGATCTTCCTGTCGGCGTTCATGCCGCAGTTCATCGTGCACGATCGCCCGCTCGCGCTGCAGTTCGTCGTGATGTACGCGACCATCGCGTGCACCGTCGTCGTGGTTCACAGCATCTATTCGGCCGGCGTGCGCCGGTTCCATCGCGGCTTCGGCATGAGCCGCGCGGTGCGTGCGCTCAAGCGGGCCAGCGGGCTGCTGTTCGTCGGGCTCGGGATCAAGCTGCTGACTGCGCGGCAAGCGTAAGCGGGCGCGATTCCGTCACGGCCGGTGCGCGGCCAGCGCGGCCGTGATGTCGTCGAACGACGGCCGGGTATCGACGTCCTCGTTCAGGCACGCCGCCGCCAGCGCATCGAGCACGTGCCTGCCGGCCCACGCACGCGGTTCGCAGCGCTCGAGCAACTCGCCGAGCAGATAACCGAACGCCCTTACCTCGAGCCGCTCGAACTTGGCGCCGCGCATGGCGTCATTCACGTCGTAGAGCGACGCCGCACCGAAATCCCCGAGCAGCGCGCCGCCTTCGCCATCGTGCAGGATGTTGTGCGCATACAGGTCGCCATGCATGATGCCGCGTGCGTGCAGATGGCCCGCGACCGACGCGATGCCGTGCGCGATCCGCACCGCTGCCGCCGGGTCGAACCTCGCGTCGGCCGCATACACGTCGCGGGTGCAGGTCGCGAAGCTCGGCGGCCCGGCGAGGTTCGTGAGCGCGGGATCGATCAGTTCCATCACCAGGCCGTGCGCGCCGTCCGGATGCCCGCGCACCTTGCCGATCACCGGGATCATGTTCGGGTGGCGGCCCGCGTGCAGGCACGCTGCCATTTCGCAATCGGGCAGCCCGTCGCTCGTCACCGCGCCCTTGAACAGCTTGACCGCGACCGCTCGCGGCGCATGGCCTTGCGCCGTCCATTGCGCGCGGTAAATCACGCCCGATGCGCCTTCGCCCAGTTTCTGCCCACACGCGAGCGACGCCCAGTCGACGTCCGCCACGTCCGGCCCGGCGGACGCCGCGGCCTCCGGTGCCGCGCCGAACGGATTGCCGGCAGCGGCGAGCCATGCGAGCCGCGGCAGGCGCAGCAACCAGTCCGGCAGGTCGTCCAGACGATTGGCCGACAGACGCACCAGTTCGAGTGCACGGCACGCGGCCATTTCGACCGGCAGCGCGCGCAGCCGGTTGCCGGCGAGCATGAGCTTCTGCAAGCGCGAGCAGTCGCCGATGTCGCCGGGCAGCGCATCGATTTCGTTGTCGGTCAGAATCAGCCAGCGCAGCGCGTGCGGCAGCGAGCCACGCGGCACCGTGCGGATCCGGTTCGCCTTGAAGCCGATCATGTCGAGTTGCGGGCACGCGCCGAGCACGTCGGGGAATGCGGTGAAGCGGTTGCCGGACGCGAACAGCACGCGCAGGCGATGCAGCCGCGGCAGGTCGTCCGGCAGCGCGGACAGTGCATTGCCGGTCAGGTCGAGCACTTCGAGCGTGTCGGCGAGGTCGAAGATCTCGCGCGGAAATTCGGTCAGCCCGCATGCGAGCTTCAATTGCCGTGCGCCCGACAGTTGTCCGGCCTGCAGTTGTTCGAGGGTAGATGTCACGGTGGAAAGCGGATGGCGGTTGCGATGGTCGTCGGACCGATCGCACGAATTTTACCGGGATCGCTCTCGCATACACCGCAATCGTGTCACACCCCCTTCACAAACGCGCAATGTGGCGCTAGAATTGCGCCCCTTGCAGTGCCGACGTGGTGAAATTGGTAGACACGCTATCTTGAGGGGGTAGTGGCGAAAGCTGTGCGAGTTCGAGTCTCGCCGTCGGCACCAGACGCGGTTTTACCGTGTTTCGCACCTATTCAAAGACCCGCGACAGCGCATGGCTTCGCGGGTTTTTTGTTGTCGTCGCGTTCGATACGATGCCGTTGCAATCCGGCGTAGCGCTGCAATTCGCGCTTACCGCTGCATATCGACCAGGATCTTTGCGTTCGCGCCGGACTCGACGCGCTCGTGGGCCTTCGCGATCTCCGACAGCGGAAAAATCTCGACCTGCGGGTGTTGCAGCACGCCGCGCTCCAGCAGCGGGGTGAGCGCATCGATGGCCGCCTGCCTGACGGCGACCGGCAGGTTGTAGACGATAAAGAATCGCAGATTCGCGAAACCGACGATCATCGGCCTGAACGGAACCTCGATCACGCCCGCGCCCGAGCCGTAAATGATCACCTCGCCGCCAAACTTCAACAGCTCGCCATATTTCCCGGCATTTGCCGCGGCGTCGACCTCGATGATGACGTCCACCCCTTTGCCGGACGTCATCTCGCGCACCGTGGCAGTCACGTCCTGCACGTTGCGATTGATGACCCACTCTGCACCGAGCCGGGACGCGAGCCGGCACTTCTCGTCGCTGCCGACTACGCCAATGACCCGCGCGCCCGAAAACGCGGCCAACTGGGTCGCGTAGCCGCCTACCGCGCCGGTCGCACCGTAGACCAGCACCGTCTTGCCGAGCAGCCCGCCGCACGCGTACACCGCATACCAGGCCGTCAGCAGCGGAATGCCCAGCGACGCGCCCGTCTCGGTCGAAACGTTGTCGGGCAATGGCGCAACCTGGTCTTCGGGCAACGCGATCAGCTCCGCTGCCGTGCCGAACGGCCGACGCCACTGGCCATTGATCGTCCAGACGCGCCGTCCGATCCATTGTTCCGGGACGCCGGCCCCCACCGCCTCGACAATGCCGGCGCCGTCACTGTGAGGAATGACGCGCGGAAACTCCATCGCAGGGCTTGTCACACCCGATCGCGATTTGACGTCGGAAGGATTCACGCCCGAGTGCGCAATGCGGACGAGGACTTCACCCGCTTCAGGGGTGGGATCAGGCTCGTCGCCGACGACAAGAACGTCCTGAGCCGAGCCTTTTGACGAATAGTGGGCAGCCTTCATATCGATCGACCTCCAAGCCGGTTCGGTGAAGCGCGGTCGCATCCCTGCCTTGCGGCTCAATGCAATATTGAGCGCACGGCGTGATCCTTTGCTCGTGGACGCGCTTGTAGAAAAGTGACGATACCGGCGATCCGCTCCAGACTCGCCGGCTACGCCACTGTACCAAGATTGCGCATCGCCTCGCGCGCCGGTTCGACGAACTGCGTCGCGCGCACGTTCGGATCGCGTCGCGGTTTGATGTCAGTGGGAAACGGTTTCGCCGGCTGCGCAGGGCGGTGCCTGACCGCACATCGTTGCGGCTCGACTCATATCCAATATATATCGGATAACGATATATTTTTGCGATGGAAGCATACGCCGCGTCACGCGTAGTGACGACACGTTTCAGGCGCCGGGCATGCCGGCGCCGTTCACCACCAAGCGGAAAGCATCGTGTCGTCAGGCTTCACTTCGCGACGCTTGCGTGGATCTCGGCGATATAGCCGCCCGGGAACTGGACGATTGCCGCGTTACGACCGTCGGACGCGAACGGCGGCACGAGCACGGTGACACCGGCTGCCTTGGCCTTCTCCAGCGTGGCGGACAGGTCCGCCACTTGATAACCGGTCATTTCGTGCCCGAACGGGTAAGGCAGTTGCCCATTGGTCACGAGCACGGTGATCTTGCCGAATCCCGATTCGATCCGGACACGGCGATAGGTGCCGTTCGGCTGCCCGATCTCGATACCGGGCGCGTTGGCCACGTCGGACACGACCTTGCCGTTCGAGAACTTGACGAAATCGTGAACGAATTTATGCAGGTTATTCCGCGATACGTACACCCGATTCTCGGGAATCGTCTGCAACGCATCGTAGTGCGGCGCCTGCGTATGCCAGTAGAGCTGCATCCTCACGCCGCCCGGCCACGAGATGACCGCATCGCGGCCGATCGGATCGGGGAACGTGTCCACGAGCACATCGGCGCCGTGTTCGCGCGCCACCTTCATCGCCACGTCCATGTCGGTCACGAGATAACCGGTGCGCTCCGTGCCGAACGGCGACGGCACCGGCGTCTTGAAACCGAACACGGAGATCGTGCCCGACGGCGTGAACACAAGCTGCGACATCGTCTGGCTCGGCGTCGGCGTGACCTGGAACACGCCCTGCTTCGACTTGCTGCCGCCGAACGTCGCGACGAAGCTGTCGGTGAAACGGTCAAAATCCCCGGGCGCCACGTACACGTGCGTCGTGTCGTATTGCGGACCGACGGCGAGCGTCGGCGCAAGCGTGGAGACGGCCTTGGGAGGCGTTGCGAACGAAGCGGGAGCGGCGACGAAGCCACTCGCCAGCATCAGGGCCAACCATGCGGCGCGAACTGTCTTCATGACCGGACTTCCTTCTGGTTTCAATGGGCGGCTCGAACGATCACGCGCGCCCATCGCCGTCCTCGCGCTGGACATCACCGAGCAGGGTGACGAGGACCAGCGCCGCAATCAGCCCCAGGTGCTCGAAGAAGCTGTTGAGCGCCATGAAGTGCGCCGTGCCCGTCTGGTTCCAGAAGTCGTTCGCCACGCACATCGCAACGAGCGTCAGCATGCCGAGGCTGCCGGCACCGAGCCACGTGAAGCGGCGAAACACCACGCATAACGAACCGCCGATCTCGACCACAACTGCCAGTGCAGCCCACAGCGCGGGCGGGTGCAAGCCGAAACGCGCCTGCTCCGCGACCGCGCCGTCGAAATCCAGCGCCTTCGCGACGCCGCCGATCAGAAAGGCGGAGACCAGCGCAAGCCGTACCAGCGCTCCGACCCACGGCTGCGAAAGCAGGACTCGAATCCACCCGGGGCTGTACCGGCCAGTTGCAGTCGACATGTCAGATCGCCCAGCAGGAACAACCGAACGCGCCCCAGAAGCCCTTCGCGTCCGACGTCGGCAAAGCGCTGCCCCATGCGCTCGCATGCGCATGGGCGTGCACGTTGCAGGCGCTCGCGCAGGCACACATCGCAGCGGCGGCCGCACGCTGCAGCGGTGCACCGCTGCGCTGCGTCGCGCCCCAACCGCCGTAACCGCAGTACTCGCGCACGGGCGACCAGTCCGGCATCGCGGGCGGAATCGGCGCATCGTGCGACGCGAACGGGCCCGCGCCCCATACGATCCTGCCGCCGACCACGGTCAGCAGCGCGGTCGTATCGGCGATATCGTCTTCCGCGCACGTGAAGAAATCGCGATCCGGGACCACCAGGTCGGCGAGCTGCCCGACCGCGACACGCCCTTTCTTGCCTTCCTCGTTCGAGAACCACGTGACGTACTCGGTCCACATGCGCAGCGCGGTCTCGCGATCGAGCAGGTTGCGTTGCGGATACATGCGCAGGCCGCCGACCGTCTTGCCCGTCACGAGCCACGCGAGCGACACCCACGGGTTGTACGACGCAACCCGCGTTGCGTCGGTGCCGGCCGAGACCTTGATGCCCTTCGACAGCATCTTCGCGACGGGCGGTGTCGCTTCCGCCGCCTGCGCACCGTAGCGCTCGACGAAATACTCGCCCTGGTACGCCATCCGGTGCTGCACCGCGATGCCGCCACCCAGTGCCGCGATGCGGTCCATCGATTTTTCGGTAATGGTTTCCGCGTGATCGAAGAACCAGTTCAGCCCTTCAAGCGGGATGTCCTTGTTGACCTTCTCGAACACGTCCAGCGCGCGGCTGATGGTTTCGTCATAGGTCGCATGCATGCGCCACGGCCAGCGGTTCTGCGCGAGCACGCGCACGACGCCTTCGAGATCGTCTTCCATCTGCGCCGGCAGATCCGGGCGCGCGACGCGGAAGTCTTCGAAGTCGGCCGCGGAGAACACCAGCATTTCACCCGCGCCGTTGTTGCGGAAGTAGTCGGTGCCGTCGTGATACTTCGTGCTCTTCGTCCAGTTCACGAAGTCTTCCTTCTCCGCGTTCGGCTTCTGCGTGAACAGGTTGTACGCGATCCGGATCGTCATCTCGCCCGCATCGTGCAGCTTGCGGATCACTTCGTAATCGTCGGGATAGTTCTGCGACCCGCCGCCCGCGTCGATCACGCCCGTCACGCCGAGACGGTTCAGCTCGCGCATGAAGTGGCGCGTCGAGTTGTACTGGTATTCGAACGGCAGCTTCGGCCCTTTCGCGAGCGTCGCGTAGAGGATCGTCGCGTTCGGGTTCGCGAGCAGCAGCCCGGTCGGGTTGCCCGCGGCGTCGCGCAGGATCGTGCCGCCCGGCGGCTCCGGCGTGTCCTTCGTGTAGCCGACCACGCGCAGCGCCGCTGCATTCAGCAGCGCGCGGTCGTACAGGTGCAGGATGAACACCGGCGTATCGGGCGCGGCCGCGTTGAGTTCGTCGATCGTCGGCAGGCGCTTCTCGACGAATTGATGTTCGGTGAAGCCGCCGACCACGCGCACCCACTGCGGCGCGGGCGTGACGGCAACCTGCCGCTTCAGCATCTCCATCGCGACCGCGAGCGAAGGCACGCCGTCCCAGCGCAGCTCCATGTTGTAGTTCAAACCGCCGCGAATCACGTGGCAGTGGTTGTCGATCAGGCCCGGCAGCACGGCACGGCCACCGAGGTCGACGACTTTCGTCGCGCGGCCGGCGAGCGGCATGACGTCCGCGTCGTTGCCAACCGCGACGAAGCGGCCTGCTGCTATTGCCACCGCTGTCGCGGTGGGGTTCGCGCGGTCGAGGGTCGTGAACCTTCCGTTGCGGAGGATCAGATCCGGTTGGGTCTCGGTTGCGGTCATATGCGTCACCTCGCTTCGATCAGAAGCCAAAAAGCTGTTTGAGGGTGGGGAGGGCCTGCACGCCGATCACCATGCCGAGCAACCCGACAAGGGCAATCAGCGGCGGTGCGGGAGAACGAACCTTGATCGCGCTGTAAATGACGCCGATCAGCAAGCCCGCACCCAGCGAAACCAGATAAGGTTCCATACGATCAATTTCCCGGACAAGTTGAATGGCAGGCCGTACGCCCTGGCAAACGCCCGGCGGGCGGCATCCGTGTATCGAACGGATTCCGCCGCCCGCGTTTGCGTATCGCCGATGTCACGCGTTCACAGGGAACGCGCGGCATCGGCATCGACAGTCGCGATCGACTGCGCTCACTTCGCCGGCACGGGCGCGAGCGACTCGTGCGGCGTCGCGGTGCGCGGTGCGGTCTTGTGGACCATCGTGTACGCGTAGTCCACGCCCATCCCGTACGCGCCCGAATGCTCTTTCGCGATCGCCATCACGGCATCGTAAGTCTCACGGTGCGCCCAGTCGCGCTGCCACTCGAGCAGGACCTGCTGCCACGTCACCGGCACGACGCCGGCCTGCACCATCCGCTGCATCGCGAAGTCGTGCGCATCCTTCGACGTGCCGCCCGATGCGTCGGCGACCATGTAGATCTCGTAGTCGCCTTCGAGCATCGCGCAGAGCGCGAACGTCGTATTGCAGACTTCCGTCCACAGGCCGGAGACGACCACCTTCTTGCGGCCGTTCGCGGCGAGCGCGTCGCGCACCTTCTGGTCGTCCCACGAGTTCATCGACGTGCGTTCGAGCGTCTTCTGGTTCGGGAACACGTCGAGCAGTTCGGGATAGGTGTGACCCGAGAAGCTTTCGCTTTCGACCGTCGTGATCGTGGTCGGGATGTTGAATGCCTTCGCTGCCTTCGCGAGCCCGACGACGTTGTTCTTCAGCGCCTGACGATCGATCGACTGCACGCCGAACGCCATCTGCGGTTGCTGGTCGATGAAGATCAGCTGGCTGTTCCCGGGGGTGAGTACTTCAAGCTTCGGATTGCTCATGACGGTGATGTCCTTTGACGCGGAGAAAAATGAAACCTGCCTCGCCGACCATGCCGGGGAGGCGCCTGATGCGCTGTGCCGGGAGGTTCGCCTGCCAGCCCGTGTCATTCAATACGCAAATTCATGGTAACGCCACTTAATCATTTCGATTAATAAAATACCCAAAACTCAGCCTTAAAAGTTCTTAAATCAATTGAATTCAATGGTCACGATCGGCGCTGCCTGATACGCTGGCAACAGGCTTTACACAAGGCATTCGCGCGGTATTTGTCGGTAGTTATCCGTATTTTTCACACGGTTGCCATTTGCTTATGTGGGTTTTATGAAACCGTATATTTCTTCGCTATTCGCCGGAATTCTCGCCGGTATCGTTTACTACGTGATCGGCGTGCAATCACCGGCGCCGCCTACCGTCGCGCTAGTCGGTCTGCTGGGCATCCTTGCCGGCGAACAGATCCTTCCGCTCGCACGCCGGATGCTGTCGGGGAACCGACTGGGCACCGCGTGGAGCGAAGCGAAGTGCAGCCAGCACATGTTCGGGCCCCTGCCCGGCGCGCATGCGTCCAATGCCGCGGCGAAGCGCCCGCCATCGACGCCGACGTGACGCACCTCGATTGACCTGACTCGGGCGCGCCGACTGCCGCGCGCCCGGCTTCCGCGGCCAGCACCACGCGTTGCCGGCGCGGAAAACCGGTACATATGAACATTGACGCTCGGGGCGCTGTCGACGACCTGCCCCGCCGTCCGGTTCCGGTACCCGGACGAATTGTTCCGATTCGTATTGGACTCCGCGGGTCTTGGCGATAACATGACAGCCCGACGCCCCCCGTGGAATTCACTATGAAGCTGTCATTCGAAGCGCTCGAAGCGCTGGACGCGATCGACCGCACCGGCACGTTCGCCGAAGCCGCGGAGCTCCTGCACCGCGTCCCGTCTGCGCTGACCTATCTCGTGCAAAAGCTCGAGAGCGACCTCGACGTCGCGCTGTTCGATCGCAGCGGGCGCCGCGCGAAGCTCACGCACGCCGGTCGCGTGGTCGTCGAAGAGGGCCGCCGGCTTCTGCATGCGGCCGAACAGCTCGAACTCAAGGCGCAGCGTGCGCAGCAAGGCTGGGAAACCGAGGTTCGCATCTGTATCGACGAGATCCTGCCGTTCGAGGCCTTGTGGCCGTACGTGCACACGTTCTACGGACTCGAGATGAACACGCGGCTGCGGCTGTCCACCGAAGTGCTCGGCGGCACCTGGGATGCGCTGATTTCGCGCCGCGCGGATCTCGTCGTCGGCGCGGCGGGCGAACCGCCGGAACTGCCGGACATCGTCGCGCGGCCGATCGGCACGCTCAAGCACGTGTTCGCCGTCGCCCCCACCCATCCGCTCGCGGCACTGCCCGAACCGCTGTCGATGGCGTCGGTCGTCGAGCATCGCGGCGCCGTCATCAGCGACACCTCCCGCGAACTGCAGCCGCGCTCGGTCGCCATCGATGCCGGGCAGCCGTATATCGCGGTGCCCACCCTCGCCGCGAAACTGGCCGCGCAGTGCGAAGGGCTCGCCGTGGGCACGCTGCCGGATTGCATCGCGGCACGCGCGATCGCGCAGGGCAAGCTCGTCGCCCGCCAGGTGACCGGCATGCGCGACACGACCCATTGCTATATCGCGTGGCGCGGCGACGAGGCCGGACGCGCGCTGCACTGGTGGGTCGATCAACTCGCCCGCCCCGACCTCGTCGACCGGTTCACCGCGTTCGCCTGATTCCGCCGCCCGGGCAATCTTCCATCGCGTCAGCCGAACGAATCGTGCAGGCGTTTCATCTCCTTCTCGAGCCACTCGATCAGGCTGAACGACGCGTGCTCCTTCGCGGCCGGCGGGATCATCATCTTCTCCTCGGTCGCGATGTGCTCGGTGAGCGATTCGCACATCAACCGGCCCAGTTCCGGTTTCCTCGCAATCAGCGGCGTCAGGTCGCGACTGCTCAACTGATAGACCGTCACGCCAGTCACGGCGTAGACGCTCGCGTGAAGCCGCGTTCCAGCCAGCACGACGGACTGGCCGATCGCATCGCCGGGCGCCATCCGCCTGACTTCGATGTTGCCCGTGGCACTCGGTACGAACACCGACGCGACACCGGACCCGACGATGGTCAGCAGGCGTGAATCGGAATCCGATGCGTAGATCACCTCGCCCTTGTGGAACACACGGGACACCAGCGCATCGGCCAGCACCGCCAGATCGGCGTCGTCGAGCTGCTTGAAGAGGTCGACCGCGTGCAGCAGCCGTTGACCGCGCGACACCGGACGGTGCTCCGCCGCCGACCCCGCAAGCGGGCGCAACGCGATGTCCGCGGCGGCCAGATGCCGGTGGGCCAGATCGTAGAGCCGGTTGCGGACCACGCCCTTTTTCTGCAGCGAGTCGACGTAACAGACGAGCTCGTATTCGATCGCGTTGGCCCTGAACGCCTTGACGACCGACACCGGCGCCGGATTCGTCAGCACATCCAACGAACTGGCCGCGGCCCGATCGAGCGCATTGACGACGACGGCTGGCCGCACCTGGGGATCGATCTCGACCGTTAGCGTCACACCGTGCACGCTCACGGGTTCGCTGAGATTGACGATCGTCGCTTTAGCGGCAACGCTGTTGAGCACGACGACGAGGTTGCCGAGGCTGTTGATCATCTTGGTCGCGCGCCAGTTGCTTTCGACGATCCGCCCTTCCAGATCGCCGATCGATACCGTATCGCCAAGCCGAAACGGCTGGGTGGTATTCAGGACCAGGCCCGAGAACACATCGTTCAGCGTGTTCTGGACCGCCAGACCCAGGATCACGGCCATCGCACCCGACGTCGCGACCACGCCGCTCAGCGGCAGGCCAAGCACGTAGCCGAGCGCGGCTACCGCGGCGGCGCCGAACACGGCGCCCGCGGCGATGTCGTGAAACAGCCGCTGGTTGCGCCACGCGCGCGGCAGCAGCAGATGGTCCAGCATCAGGCTGAACACCAGCGCGAACTGCAGCCACCACGCGACACCGACCACCTGAATCGCCAGCCGATCGAATCGGTCGGGCGACGGTGGCACCGCGAGCGGGCTCACGCCGGTTGCGAACAGCACATAGGTCAACGCGGCGAACGACGCGCAGCGCCACACCGCTTTCGTCGTGGAACGGCCATGCCCGAGCAGCCGCCAGGCGACGAGGTCGGCAACGACGATCGGCACGCCATAGGCGACCGTAGCGGACAGGTTCAGCATGCCGGATCGGGATGCGGACGCGCGGAAAGGTCGGACCGGGCAGGATTCATGCGTGAGTCGCTCGATTGCGCGCGAAGTCGCCGCGGCGGAGCAGTCGCCGCCGGCCTCCCCACGCTGGCATTCAGTGGCGTCGCGATATCGATGAGCGGCCGTGCAAGCAGTCTCCTGATCGCACGCCGGCCCATCGCCGACGGTCCCCGTGCAGGCAATGTAGACGCACCGGCCGGCCAGGTCCTGTGTTCAGGCTGAAACGTTCTGAATTCGTCGGCGGCGCGCGCCGTTACGCGTCGCGTCGCGGCAACTCGGCCTCGCCCGCCTCGAACCCGAGCGCGTGCACTTCGGACCATGCGTCGTGTACAACCTGTGTCGGCCCCGAGGTATGGGCGAGCGCGGCGGCATAGGCGGCCAGCAGACGCACGCGCGCATCCTCGCGCTCGCGCGTCTCGTCCACATTCCGCATCGCATCGAGCGCCGCGCGCGCGCGTTCGCGACACTCGTCCACGAGCGACAGGTCGAACAGGCACGGGACCGCGACAGCCGCAAGCGCGATGCCGACCTCCGCATCGCCGTTCGGCGAGAAGGCCCAGTCAAGTGCCGCGCGCAGATTGCCGAGTTCGCGGCGAATCACGTCGAGCCGCGATTCGGCCAGCGACCCGTCGTCGCTGCCCGGCGCAAGCCTGAACAACGTATGGAAGTAGTTCGCATGCGCGCGTGCCGCGGCCGCGCATTCGCCGTTGTTCTCGAGCTGCTTCAGCGCATAGGCGCGCGTCGTCGTCAGCAACCGGTAGCGCGGCCCGCCGTGTGCATTCTCGAGGCTCAGGAGCGACTTCGATACGAGGCCGGCGATCGTGTCGAGCAGGTCCGCATCGGCCAGCCCCTTCATCCCGACGATGTCGCGCACCGCGTCGATCGAGAAACTGTCGCGGAACACGCCGAGCCATCGCAACAGCAGGCGCTCCGCATCCCCAAGCAGGCGGTAGCTCCAGTCGTACATCGCCTGCAGCGTCTGATGCCGGGGTAATGCGGTGCGAAAACCACCGGTCAGCAACCGGAAATGGTCGTCGAGATGGGCGGCCAGCACGTCGATGCCGAGCACGGCCGCGCGGGCGGCGGCCAGTTCGATGGCGAGCGGCAGACCGTCGAGGCGTCGACAGACCGACGCCATCAGCGCCAGGCTCCGTTCGTCGAGCGGAAAGCGCGGGTCGGCGGCACGCGCGCGCGCCGAGAACAGTTGCACCGCGCTTGCGCTCAGGGTTTCGCCTTCGTCGGCGCCCTCGCCGGGCACCTCGAGCGGTGGAATCGGACACAGCCGTTCGCCCTGGATACGTAGCGCCTCGCGGCTCGTTGCGAGGACGTACAACCCGGCATCGGATTCGGTCAGCGCGGTCGCGATCTGCGCGGCGGCGTCGAGCAGATGCTCGCAATTGTCGAGCACGAGCAGCATCCGCCGATGCGCGACGCTCGCCAGCACCGCTTCGAGCGTCAACGATCCGGCCGGCTGCACGATGTCGAACGCGCCCGCCAGCGCGTCGGGTACGAATTGCGGACAGGCCACCGTGGCCAGCGACACGAACGCGGCACCATCGGGAAAGCTCGCCTCGGCCCGCATCGCGGCTTCGATCGCGACCCGCGTCTTGCCGATGCCGCCCGCCCCGACCAGCGTCACGACGCGCGCCGTGTCGAGCGCCGCAAGTACATCGGCGACGGTCTGCTCCCGGCCGACGAGTGCGGTCGGCGTGGGCGCCAGCCGCGATGTCGCGGGACGCACGGGCGCCGCGCCTTCGGTTTGTCCGCCGACCAGCCGATAACCGCGTCCGGGCACCGTGATGATCAGGTTCCGGTCGTCGGCCAGCGCCTTGCGCAACGCGGCGATATGCACCTGCAGGTTGTTTTCCTCGACGATCGTGTGCGGCCACACGCGCTGCATGATCTCGTCCTTCGACACCAATGCACCGTTCGCCCGAATCAGCAGTTCGAGAATTTCGAACGCACGACTGCCGATACGCAGCAGCTTGCCGTTCGCGCGAATTTCACGTCTGTCGAGAAAAACGTGAAGCGTTCCAATCCGGATCATGGGAATCTTTAATCGATTTCATTCATCGATGCCCTGTCAAAAATGACACCGATTTGCCGCAATGCTACGGCATTTGTGTTGCAAAATGATTCAAATTATCAGAACGGAAGATGCAAATTTTTTGAATTGATGAAAACCACGATCACCGCGACACGAACAGTGTGCACGCCGCGGCCCGCCCAGAACGGCCCGCCACGGGATCCCGCATTTTCTTCAATGCGCGAAACAGCAATTCACCAATGAACTCGTTTCATACGATAAAACGATCGCTAATTCGGAATTCATTTTTCGACCGATTCAATTGACGTGTCGAATTGAACGATTGGCGTTTACAGCCAGGTAAAAACGACGTGCAAGGTCCACCGGAACCGATTCCTGACGCGACGATCGGTCGGTTTTTCCTTTTCAGGACGATTCAGGCTCCGCTAAGGACATTCAGCCGCGCAACGCGAGACGATACTTCGACGACGCCAGTGTCGAGCGACCGCCGTCGCGCCGCAAGGAACACGACCATGGGCAACCGCATCGCCGGCATCCGGATTCCCGACAGCCCCATCGCACGGGAGGCCGCCGCGATCGTGCGCGCCAGCGAACCGGAACTCCTGGCCCGGCACGCGCTGCGCGTGTTCGCGTTTGCATCGATCATCGGGCTGCGTCGCAACATCGCGTTCGACGCCGAGCTCCTGTACGTCGCCGCGCTGTTCCACAACTTCGGGCTGACGGAGCATTACCGGCATTCGCGCCGGCGCTTTGAAATCGACGGTGCGAACGTCGCTCACGCATTCCTCGGAGGATACGGCGTCGCCGCCGACGATGCGGCGGAGGTGTGGCGTGCGATCGCGCTGCACACGACCTTCGGCATTCACCCGTACATGACACCGTTGACCGCGTTGCTCGGCGCAGGCATCGAGACGGATCTCTTCGCGCGGCACTTCGACGAAGTGAGCCGCTCCGAACGCGACGAGATCGTGAACGCGTGGCCGCGCGGCCCGTGTTTCAAGGAGCTGTTCCTCGAGGCGCTCGCCGCGGGCACCGCGCATCGCCCCGCCACCGCGTTCGGCAACGTCTGCGCCGACGTGCTCGAGCGTTGCGACCCGGACTATCGTCGGACGAATTTCTGCGGTCTGGTGCTCGGGTCGAAATGGACGGAGTGAGCAGGCCGGTCGGCCGTGCGCACTCCGTCGCGTCAGCGCCGCCGCGTCACGCGCGAACGAACGCCAGCAGTTCGTCGTTCAAGCGTTGCGCGTGCGTCAGATACAGCGCATGCGGGCCGCCCTCGTAGATGCTCAGCGTCGCGTGCGGTACACGCTTCGCCGCGACGGCGCCCGTGAGCGCGAGCGGCACCGTCTGGTCGTCGTCGCCGTGAATCACGAGCGTCGGGATGTCGAACTTGTCGAGATCCGCCCTGAAATCGGTTTCGGAAAACGCGCCGACGCAATCGAGCGTCCCCTTCAAGCCGCCTTGCAGCGCCATGAAGGACGACCAGTCGAGCGCGGCGCGCGAGATCGCCGACGTGGGCCGGTTCGAACCGGTGAACAGCGGCCAGAAATTCTCGAAGAATGCCGCGCGATCGGCCATGATGCCCGCGCGAATCCCGTCGAACACGGCCACGTCGACGCCTTCCGGATGGTCGTCGCGCCGTGCGACCAGCGGCGTCACCGACCCGACCAGCACGGCCTTCGCGATGTGTCGCGTGCCGTGCCGGCCGATGTAGCGGGCCACTTCGCCGCCGCCCATCGAGAAACCGACGAGCGTCACGTCGCGCAGCCCGAGCGTCTCGATCAGCGTCGCGAGATCGTCCGCCAGCGTGTCGTAGTCGTAGCCCGTCCACGGCTGGCTCGACCGGCCGAAACCGCGCCGATCGTACGCGATGCCGCGAAAGCCGTTCGACGCGAGATGATGCATCTGGACGTCCCACATGTCCGCATTCAACGGCCAGCCGTGAATGAACACGACCGGGCGCCCCGCGCCCCAGTCCTTGTAGTGAATCGAAACGCCGTCGCGTGTCGTGAACGTGCTCATCAAGATTCCTCAGCGGTGAAAATACGGCGGCCGCCGGACGTGGCCGGCGGATGGGGCACATCGTTCCGGCGTCACGAAAGGGACAGCCTGACGATGAACCGGTCGAGTTCGGACGCGAGGATCACCTCCCAGTAGTTCGCGGGGCGCTTCGCGCCGCGCCACTGCGGCTTGTAGATCGCGTCGCCGGTGTGAATCGTCTGCCCCGTCAGTGCGCAGCGACCGAGGGAGCGGGACTTCGCGCTGATCCAGCGCTGCTCGTCATAACGACAGCGCGTCGGATCGCTCCACGAGATCAACACCGACGAATCGGTCTGCCGCTCGGCCGCGACGATCGCGCACCGGCGGCGCGCACCGCCGCTCGACGCGGCCGGCGTTTCGTCGCGATGGCGACGGCGCGCGGCGTCCGGGTCGCGCAGATGCGGCGGTGCGCAGCGGCTCGCGGCGGGCGACGGGTCGAGCAACGTCATCACGTGCTCCCAGCGATTGAATTCGTCCATGGCGGCGTATCCAGGCAAGTGGCGAGGGGTCCGGATGTCGTGCATCCACCGCATCGCGAACGTCGTCCTTCGACGCGAACCGGCACTGACCCGCGACGGGATGACCTGATGCTGACAATAGCGGGCCGCCGCTGAAGAGTCTTGATTCCATGCTTAATTTTTCTGGCACGCGTGCTCGCGCGGCGAATGGCGCGCGCCGCCGCCGCGTTCAAGACAATTCAGCGGGAATTCAGTACAGGCCGCATGGCCCCGCGATAGGCTCCAGTCGGCGTTCGTTCGCTACCTCGCGTGCCTGCCGGCCCGCAACCGCGAACGCACGCCGGCTGCCGGCGGGAGTGCCGCCTGCGGGCAGAACCGAACCATCCATTCATTCAACGCGGCATCGTTGTACCGCACGTTCAAGGAGCCTCAATGCGTCCCGCAGATTCCGACGCCGTTCCCTCGGCACGCCGCCGAGACATGCTGCTCGCCGGCGCGACCGCCGTTGCAGCCGCCGCGCTGCCGGCTGCCGCCGCAGCCGCCGCCCCGAAACACGCCGCTTCCGGCCATCAAGGAGCCCATGCGATGAACACGATCACCACCCAGGACGGTACGCAGATTTACTTCAAGGACTGGGGCAGCGGCCGCCCGGTCGTGTTCTCGCACGGCTGGCCGCTGTGCGCCGACGCATGGGACCCGCAGATGCTGTTCCTGGTACAGCACGGTTATCGCGTGATCGCGCACGACCGCCGCGGTCACGGCCGTTCGAGCCAGCCGTCGCACGGCAACGACATGGACACGTATGCCGACGATCTCGCCGCGCTGATGAATGCGCTCGACCTGCGCGAGGCAACGCTCGTCGGCCATTCCACCGGCGGCGGCGAAGTTGCGCACTACATCGGGCGTCACGGCACGAAGCGCGTGTCGAAGGCCGTGCTGATCGGCGCGGTGCCGCCGCAGATGGTGAAATCGGCGTCCAATCCGGGCGGTTTGCCGATGGACGTATTCGACGGTATCCGCAAGAACGTTGCCGAGAACCGCTCGCAGTTCTACAAGGATCTCGCCGTGCCGTTCTTCGGCTTCAACCGTCCGGACGCCAAAGTGTCGCAAGGCACGATCGACGCGTTCTGGGCGCAGGGCATGATGGGCGGCGCCTATGGCCAGTATCTGTGCGTCAAGGAATTCTCCGAGGTCGACTACACCGAAGACCTGAAGAAGATCGACGTCCCGACGCTGATCCTGCACGGCGACGACGACCAGATCGTGCCGATCGACGATTCGGGCCGCCTGTCCGCGAAGATCGTGAAGCACGCGCAACTCAAGGTGATCCCCGGTGGCGCGCACGGAATGTGTGTCGTCAATGCCGACCAGATCAATGCCGAGCTGCTCGCATTCCTGAAGGCGTAAGCGGCGCCGCACGGCGCGCCGGACCATCGCGCCGGCGCGCCTTTTAGCATTTTTCAGGATTTTTCAGGTCGCCGCCATTCCGTTGCGACATGCGCGATCGTTAAGATCGTCGATGCGCGACCTGCGCCGATCCGGCCTCGGGCTCACGGCGCACGCGCCGGCCTGAGCAGCATCCCGATCAACACCCCCGCGACCGCGAACGCCGTCGCGACCTGGAAATTGTCGGCCAGCGCGAGCGTGGTCGCCTGGACGCGGACCGCCCGGTCGAGCAGCGCATACGCCGCCTGGTCGCCCGTCGCGAAGGTCGCGCCATGCGACACGAGCGACGCCGCGCCGGCCCGCAAGCGCTCCAGCGTTTGCGGATCCGACAGCGTGACATGCAGACCGACGAGATTCGAATGGGTAGCCTCCATGATGCGCTGGATCACCGCGATCGACGTCGTGCCGAGCTGCCCGCTCAGCAGGCGCGTCGTCTGCACGACGGCGCCGAAGGTCAGCGCATGCTCGGCCGTCACATGCTTGCCGAAGAAGAACACGACCGAGGTGAGCGCCATGGTCTGCCCCAACGCCTGAAGCAACTGCGACGGGATGAAATCGGGTTCGGCCCAGGCCGACGTGAGCTGCGCGCCGAGCTCGAACGCGACCGCCACCATCGCGAAGCCGATCACGATCAGCCGGCGCGGATCGACACGTTGCAGCAGCCATGCGACGCACGGCGCGAACAGCAACTGCGGAATCGCGATCCAGCGCAGCGTATCGCCGATCTGCAGCGGACGAAGCCCGTAGGTGCTTGCCAGAAACGCCGACGGAATGAAGCTCGTGTTGAGCACGGTGAAGCGCACGAGGCCGACGAGCAGGATCAGCAACGCGACGTTGGGCAGCGCGAGGTAGCCGAGATCGAGCCCGGCCCGTCGCGACGCCAGTTCGTGGATCAGGAACGCGGCCACCATCACGATGCCGATGCCCAGCAGCGCAACGATCAGCGGCGACTGGAACCAGAACAGCCGCTCGCCCTGATCGAGCGCGATGCACAGGCACGCGAACCCGCCGGCGCCGAGCAGCATGCCGCGCGTGTCGATGCCGGACGCGAAACGCTTGATCGGCTCGTTGGACAGCGACAGCATCAGGCACACGATGAACGGCACGGTCAGCAGCGCGTTCTGCCAGAACAGCCAGCGCCAGCTCAGGTGTTCGCTGTACCACCCTTCGAGCGTGGCCGACAGGTTGAGCGACATCTCGAGGTTCATCGCATACGCGGCGATGCCGAACGGAATGAGGCGCGGCGGCAGCGTGCGGACGACGAACCCGACGGTCAGCGGCACGAACACGCCGGACGCGAGGCCCGCGAGGCTCTGGAACACGATGAACGTGCCGAAGTTCGTGCACAGCGGCAACACGCTTTCGACCACCAGGAAAATCGCGGCGCCCGCCAGCAGCACGCGACGCGTGCCGAACACGAAGGCGGCCGCGATCGCGAGCGGTCCGACGAACATCTGCGACGCGATGAACGCGGTGTTGATCCACGCACCTTCGTCGAACCCGACGCCGAGCGCGCCGCGCACGTCGGCGAGCCCGAGCGATGTAATGCGCGACGTCAGTGTCGAGATGATCGCGCCGAGCAGCACGGCGACGATCGCGGCGATCGAGCGAAACGTCGGTATGTCGGCGGCCAGCGTCGTGGCCGGCCCCGGTGTCGCGCCACCGGGGGCGAACGTGGTGTTCATCGTCGAGCGGCTCCCGCACAAAAAGCTCGCGCAAGCATAGCGCGATGTGAAGAACCCTGTCTGTTTGATGGAGTATCCCGACCGTGACCCCGAACTCGCCGGACACGCCGTCCGCTCCCGTCGCGCGATCGCGCAAGTGGCCGGTCGTGCTGATCGCCGGATCCGCGCTGCTGCTCGTCGCGCTGCTGGTCTATGAATTCGACGCGCATGACCGCGGCACCGACGATGCGTACGTGACGGGCCACCTGCACGTGATCTCGCCGCGCGTGGCCGGCACGGTCGAGCGCGTACTGGTGAACGACAACCAGTTCGTGCACGCGGGCGATCCGCTCGTCCGGCTCGACCCGCGCGATTTCGACGTACGCGTCGCGCTCCAGCGGGCACGCGTTGCGCAGGCGCACTCCGACGCAAGCCGCGCGAAGGCGCTGGTCGAGCAGGCCGACGCGACGCTCGTGTCCGCGCAGGCCGACACCGAGAAGGCCGAACTCGATTACGCACGGGCGCGCGAACTGACTCGCGAAACGCCGCGCGGATTGTCGCAGCAGGAATTCGATGCCGCCAACGCGGCACGCAAGTCGGCCCGCGCGCGCATCGACGCGGCCGACGCGCAGCGGCGCAGCGCGCAGGCCGCGTGGCAGGCCGCCGATGCCGTGTCGAACCAGAACGACGCCGAGTTGCGCGATTCACTGCTGCAGCTCGAGTACACGACCGTCGTGGCGCCGTCGGACGGTTATGTCGGCAAGAAGACCGTCGAGACTGGCGAGCATGTCGCGCCCGGCCAGGCGCTGCTCACGCTCGTCGAGCCGCACCCGTGGGTGGTCGCGAACTTCCGCGAAACCCAGCTCCGGCACGTCCGCACCGGCGACGTCGTGCAGTTGCGCTTCGACGCGCTGCCGGACCGCACCTTCAGCGGGCACGTCGACAGCCTGTCGCCCGCGACGGGCGGGCAATTCTCGCTGCTGCCGCCGGACAACGCGACCGGCAACTTCACGAAGGTCACGCAGCGGGTGCCCGTCAAGATCCTGCTGGATGGCCCGGCTTCGGCCGAGCCGCGCATTCGGCCCGGCCTGTCGGTGATCGTGTCGCTGCAACGCGAGCGCGCGCAACCATGACCCGCATCGCCGCCCTGCTCGCCGCCGGCCTGCTGAGCGCATGCACGATCGCGCCGCGCCCGCTTGCCCCCGTGCCGGTCGGAACCGACCGGTTCCGCCATGCCGAAACGGCGAACGAACCTGCATCGCCGCTCGTCGAGTGGCCCGCATGGTTCGGCGCGCCGCCGCTCGTCACGCTCGTCGATGCCGCGCTCGCCGGCAACCAGGACATCCGCGCCGCCGCCGCGCGCGTCGACCAGGCGCAGGCGCTGCTCGGCGAGCGCGAAGCGGCACTGTCGCCAACCGTCGGCGTCGATCCGTCGTTCAGCCGCGCGCGCGTGTCCGGCACGGTCGACAACGCATTGCCGAAACGCACGATGCACAACTGGTCGGTGCCGTTCAACGCCAGCTATGAAGTCGATCTGTGGGGGCGCCTGCGCGGCGACGCGGAGATCGGCAGGCAGAACGTGCTGCAAGCGGCCGCGGATCGCGCGGCCGTTCGCCTGCGCGTCGCGACCGATGTCGCGAGCGACTACCTGACGCTCCATTTCGTCGAACGGGATCTCGCGACGCTCGCCCGCGCGATCGAGCTGCGACGCACCGCGCTCGACGTGATCGCCGCCCGCGTGCGGGCCGGCGCGGCGAGCGATCTCGACGCGCTGCGCGCGGCGGCCGATCTCGATACGGCGCGCGCCGATCTCGCGGACAGCCAGCGGCTGCGCGACAACCTCGTCGACGCGCTCGCCGTGCTGACCGGGGTCTCGCCGACCGCCTTCGCCGTCGCGCCGACCGCATCGGCCATTCGCGTGCCCGATGTGCCGCCCGGCCTGCCGTCCGCGTTGCTCGCGCAACGGCCGGACCTCTACGCAGCGGCGCGCCGCGCCGACGTGGCGTCGCTCGAAATCGGCGTCGCCCGCACCGCGTGGCTGCCGACGTTGACGCTGACCGCACAGGGCGGATTCGCGAGCCGCGACCTGAGCACGTTTCTCGACCGCAACAGTTCGCTGTGGGGCCTCGGGGCGAGCGTCGCCGAGACGTTGTTCGACGGCGGCAAGCGCGACGCCGCGGTAGCCGCCGCGACGGCAGGCGCGGACCTCGCCGACGCGAACTATCGCGCGACCGCGCTCGGCGCGCTGCGCGAGGTTCAGGACGCACTCAACGACATCACCGCGCAGAAGGAGCGGATCGTGCGCTACGACAGCGCGGCGCACGCCAGCGAATCCGCGGCGCGGTTGTCGCTGAGCCGCTACGCGCACGGCTACGTCAGTTATCTCGAAGTGATCGATTCGGACCGCGACGCACTGAATGCGCAACGCCAGTTGATTCATAGCCGCCAGGCACTCGCCATCGCGACCGTCAATCTCGTACGTGCGCTGGGAGGCGGATGGACGCCGCCCGCGTCGACACAGGCAAGCGATGCAAAACACGCCGACCGGTTCTGAAGAAAAATGAATGCGCCCGCCGCGTTTCTTCGGAAGGCATCACGTATTTTCATATCGCTCTTCAGCTTACCTAACGTTTTTTGTGTTGCTCCGCACCGGTGCGCCGCATAGATTGATCACAACCGAATTCACCGATGCGAGACCCGTCATGGATCGCCTGAAAACACTCGAGATACTCAGGACGGTTGCCGAACTGGGCAGCTTCACGAGAGCCGCCGAGGCCCACCGGCTCGGCGTCTCCTGCATCAGCCGTACGATCCAGTGCCTGGAGACGTCGCTCGGCGTGCTGCTGTTTCACCGCACGACGCGCAAAGTGACGCTGACGCGCGTCGGCCAGGACGTGCTCGAGCAGGCGGTCGCGCTGCTGCAGCAATACGAGCACTTTTCCGTCTGCTGCCACGCCAATGCCAACGAGATGCAGGGTGACATCTCGCTCGAGGTGTCGAACCTGTTCGGCGTCGATCGCCTCGTGCCGGTCCTGGCCGATTTCAATGTGCAGCATCCGCTCGTGCGTATCCGCGTCGACTGGGTCGATCATCCGAGCGCGGCGCTCAGCGGCGAAGCGGATCTGTCAATCGTCACCGAACGAACGTCGAGCCTGACATGCATCGAGCGCCGCCTCGGGCGCATCCCGATGGGCCTTTACGCGAGTCCGCGGTTTCGCATCGCGCGCGGTGCGGCGAAGCATCCGCAGGCGCTCGAACGCCTGGACGTGCATCGCGGCAAACCAGGTAGCGGCGGTTCAGCGTGGCCGCTGCGACACCGGCGCACCGGCGCGACCGCCGAGATACGGCTGGCCGGCGCGATCCGCTCGAACTGCCTCGATACGCTGATCCTCGCGACGACGCGCGGCACCGGGTTCGCCGTGCTTCCGGAGCATCTTGCGCGGCCGCTCGAACGCAACGGCGAACTGGTTCGCCTGCTGCCCGACTGGCGGGTCGACGACCTCGACGCGTCGCTGCTCTATCACTCGCGCCGGAACCTGCCGGCGCGCATCCGAACGCTCGCCGAACATCTCGTCGCCGCGTTCGACGACAACCCCGCCGCGCGGCACGACGCGCCCGTCTTCACGCACCTCGTGGATGCCGACAGCGCAGTCGCCGCCTGAATGCCAGTGTTCGCGTCTTCGCGTCCGCGCCCGACGTCGTTTCGTCGAACGCACCAGCGCGCACGCTCAATCGCGCGCGCCCGCCGGGCGCACGCCCAGCGCTTCGGCCTGGCGCACAAGGTCCGGCAGCGTGCGAACCTGCATCTTCTTCATCACCTGGGCCCGATGCACCTTCACCGTGATTTCCTGCAGCCCGAGATTCGCTGCGATCTGCTTGTTCATCTGGCCCGCGATCACATGGCTCATCACTTCGCGTTCGCGCGGCGTCAACGACGCGTAGGCCTGGCGCACTCCGTCCAGCGCACGCTCGCGCGCGAAGCGCTCGCTGTCGCGGGCCAGTGCGCGATCGACGGCATCGAGCATCGTTTCGTCGTCGAACGGTTTCGTCAGAAAGTCGAGCGCACCGCCCTTCATCGCCTTGACCGTCGTAGCCACGTCGCCGTAACCCGTCATGAACAGGATGGGCACGCTCAAGCCCGCACGCACCGCTTCCTCCTGAACGGCCAGCCCGCTCTCGTCGGCAAGACGCACGTCGAGGATCAGGCAGCTCGGCACGTCGGGCCGCTCGAACGCGAGAAACGCCCGCGACGACGCGAATGTCTCGACGCGAAATCCCGCCGAACGCAACAGCGCGCTCAACGCGCGCCGCAGCGTTTCGTCGTCGTCGACCACATAAACGATCGGCGCGGGATCGCCCGCGCCCCGGTTACCGATCGACGTCATATCCGGCGTGCTCGCCATCGCATTCCCTGTGTAGGCATCCGCTTCATTATCGAATGATAAACTAAGACAAGACCAAGCGGAAACACCGCACCGCGAACGCGGCGTGGCCAGTCGACGGGCCGCCTCTCATGCAGGCGGCGCGCCGGATGCGACGTGATCGATCAGATTGAGCATGTCGTCCGATGGAAACGGCTTGCGCAGGAACGCGATCGCGCCTTGTGCGAGCGCGCGGCGCACCGAGTCGTCGTCGCCGTGCGCCGACATGAAGATGACCGGAATCGTCGACTTGCGCTGAACCAGCAGGCGCTGAACGTCGAGACCGCTCATACCCTTCATCTTCAGATCGACCAGCACGCAAGCCGCGTCGTCCAGCGGACCGGTCGCGAGAAATTCCTCGCCCGACGCGAACGGCAATGCGGTATGGCCAGCCGATTTCAGCAAGCCGGCAAGACTCTTACGGACCGACGCATCGTCATCGATGATGCAAACAATGGCCATGAAATGAGAACCTGAGAATTTTGTCAATCCAGAACATCGCGACTCGGCTTCCGTCGTGTCGCCAGGTGCCGCCGGCGTGTCACGCCCACGGCCCTGCGGCCAGCACCGGTTGTGCGGACGCTGCCGGTACCGGCTGCAGCGTGTCGGCCCGCTCGCCGTTCGCAAAGGACGCGCAGCGGGCATGGAGGCGTCCGGCTTCGCCCGACTCCGCCAGTTTCTCGAGCGCATACGCGCGCACGACCTCGAGCATCGAGTAACGCTTCGAGAGTCCGACCGAATGAACGACCAGCAGCGATTTCAATGCCAGACCGACCAGGCAGTCAAGCACCGCCTCGGCGCCCAGTTCGTCGCAGGCGGCCAGCGCGCAGGCCGCGTCGAGCCGGAACGCCTCCGGAAACACCGCGAGGCGGCACAGCACGGTGCGCTCGGTGTCGTCGAGCAGCCGATAGCTCCACTCGATGGTGGCCCTGAGGGTCTGTTGGCGGGGATGGGCCGTACGCAGGCCGCCCGACAACGACAGGACGGACTTGTCGAGGTCGGCCGCCAGCCCCTGGATGCCGAGCGACGCGATCCGGACCGCACCGAGTTCGAGCGCGAGCGGCAGGCCGCTCAGGCGGCGGCAGATCGTCGCGATCGCGTCCAGCGTCTTCGGGTCCGCCTGAATGTCGGTGCCCATCGCACGCGCCCGCGCCAGGAACATGCGGACGGCGCCGCATTCGACGATATCGCCGTCGTTCGCGCCGGCCGGCGGCACCGGCAGCGGCCCGACGCGATAAACGCGTTCGCCCGCGACACGCAGCGGTTCGCGGCTCGTCACGATGAGGATCGCGCCGGCATTCGCCTCCGCGATCGCTTCGCAGAGGTCCGCCAGATCGTCGACGTGCTGTTCGGCATTGTCGAGCAGCAGCATCACGCGCTGCTCGCCGATCGCGCGCACGACATCGGCGGGCCCGGCGGCCGCGCTGGCGGGCAAGCCGAGCGCGTCCAGCACCGCGGATTCCAGCGTCGTGTCGCCCTGCCAGCCGGCGAGATCGATCCGGACCAGCTCGATGTTATGCACGGCCGTCCACGCCGCGGCGACCTCCAGCGCGAGATGCGTCTTGCCGACACCGCCGGGGCCGACCAGCGTGACGAGCGTCTCGCGCTCGAGCAGCGCGTGCAGGTCGGCCGCTTCCTGCTCGCGGCCGATCAGCGGACATTTGCGCGGCGCGGTGCCCGCGCGGGCGCCGCCCAGCGGCTCGAACCCGGCCGGCTGACGGTCGGCGCGGGCCGGGTCGGCCGGCGGCGCGAGCCGATAGCCGCGGCCCGATTCGGTCCGTATCCACCCGTGCTTGCCGCCGAACAGCTTGCGCAGCGTCGAGATGTGCACCTGAATGTTGTTCTCGACCACGATCGTGTTCGGCCACACGGCCTGCATGATCTCGTCCTTCGACACGAGCCTGCCGGCCGCCTTCACTAACAGTTCGAGAATCTCGAATGCCCGCGCGCCGATATACCGGGGTTCCCCGTCGACGCAGACTTCGCGGCACTCAAGGGAAACCGTCACTCGCCCGAACGTGTACATGATTCGCACTCGCTTATGCTGCTCCTCACCTTGCGCCGCCGCAGAAGCGACGCCCCCTGTTCCGCCGTCCGGACCCGCATCGATGCGGGTCCGTACGCGTGTACCCATCGTATGGCGCGGCAGGCGTTCCGGCCATTATCTATAGGTTTAATCGGGTAACGAGCGGCCCGGTACGACTGCCGGCTTTCTCGGCAAGTTGTTGACCTCGGGCTTCAAAAAAAACCGGCCCGTTTCGGGGCCGGCGAAGAGGTTCCGGGCAATCCGGGGAGGATAAGTGCCGGAACCAGGGCAACCGCTTATGATCAAAAAACCACGTTACTGTCGCTGGTCCTGTTTCGTCGCGTTTTTCATGCGCATGATCCGTTGAGGGGTCCGTTCCGACATGAATCGCAATACGTCGTCGAGTCGGACGTATCCGGTTCCAGCACGATCGATCTCCGAAAAATGGTCACTGACCAAGCCCCAGCCAGCAGCCTTGGCTTGCTGCCGCGACAAGAGCCCGTTGGGATTGCCGTTGGTCGCGGCGGTGAATCGTTGCGCGATTTGGCTCTCCACGTCCTGCGTAACGGAGTTTTCCGATTGTTTGGGCGGCTGGACCCAGTCTTCTGGCGGGGGCGGCGGTTTCGGCAAATCGTCATAGGCAAATGCCACGCCGATGCTCGACATTGCGACGACCGTGGCCGCCGCGCCGGAAACAAGGAAAGTCACGATTTTCATAGCTATCCTCGCTTCATTTACAGTAGGGAGCCGTCTGCGATACGCGCCGGCGACTGGTAATAGTTGTCAATCGCCTGTTTCAATGGCACGCGCGACATCTCCGTGTTGTAAATCATATGCCCGCCTTCGAACCACTTGACGGGGATTCGGTCAGCCAGATTGACCCCTTCGAGGTCAAGCTCGGTTTGGAAGCCCGGCGTCGCAATATCCTCGTAGCCGTGGAGAATCAGCAGCTTGGCGTCCGGGTTGGCGGTCAGCACCGCCTGAATGTCGGTAATACTCTGCGGATAAGAAGATTTGCTTCCCGCCCGCCGCCATGTCCAGTTGCCGATTGTCGCGCCGTTTAGCGGTTGGTAGCTCGACTTGGTCTTATAGTTGACGAAGTCAGGGAAGTACGTCTTGAGTTCGTTTAGGAATGCTACGTTGATGTAGTCGTCCGCCTCGAAGCTGTTCCCGTTCGGCACCTTCATGCGGGCATCATAGCGGCCGAGGTTATAGCCCGAAACCAGCGTTCCCCTGAACGGCCCCGGCGTGTAGTTGAAGCTGCTGCTCCAGGTCGATGCGGGAATGCCGGTATGGTCCGCAATTCGATTCAGGACCGCCTGACCCGCAGGACTTGCCGCGTACGCATTCCAGTTGCTGTTCGGCTTGCCGTTTGAATTGAAGTACGTTTTGAAGGTAGCCTGGAACGTTGTTTTCGCCAGCGCGCGCAACTCGTTGAGATATTGTTCCTGGGTCTGTCCCGCACGCTTCACGGATTTTTTGAAGTAATCGGCCGCCATCGCGTAGGACGGGATGTATCCCTCACAGGTCACCCTGCCGCGCATCATGTCGCAATTGGAATTGTAGTCAACGAGCGGCGAGTTGAGGATGAATCCCGCCAGGACTTTGGCCGGCTTACCGGATGGGTCGGGAGCATAACCGCTGGTACCCGCCTGCTCCAGCAGGTTGGCGACGATTGGCGTGCGGATGCCACCATAGGATTCGCCGTACAAGTACTTTGGCGAACTCTGCCGATTGTATTTGTTCGTATAACTGGTGATGAAATCCGCGACCACCTGTGCATCGATGTCGGTACCCCACAGGTCACCGTTCTTGAGTGGGCCGATCGCCGTGGAAAGACCTGTACCCGGCGGATCGACGAAAACGATATCCGACTGATCGAGCAGGGAAATCGCATTGTCCTCAAACGGGAAACTGTCGGGTTGCTTTGTCGGGTCGGCCATGTTCGGCGCGTCGGACTTCAGCCGTTTCGGTCCCCACGAGCCCATGTGCAGCCAGATCGAGGCCGATCCGGGCCCGCCGTTCCATAGAAACGTGACCGGGCGATTCTCCTTGGGCAACGCGTCCCGCGTGTACGCCGTATAAAAGATCGCCGCTTCGGCTTTCCTGGCGGCTCCGTTTCCGTGATAGGCGATCAAGTGTCCAGCGCGGGCGACATACGGCAGGACCTTGCCGTTGATCGTAATGGTGTGCCGCTTGACCGACGCGTCCTCGTTGATCGCGGATAGCGCGATCGAACCGTCCTTTTTCGTATCGTAGATGTTGGCATCGTCCAGCACCTTGTCGGCAGGTGCGACCTTCGCAAATACAGCCAGCTCGGATTCCACTGACGCAGTCGTCGGTGATGACGGAGCGACAGGCTGTGTGGTCATGCTGCCCTGGGTCGTAGACGATGTGTCATCGCCACCGCATGCGACCAGTGTTGCGGCTGCAAGCGTTGCGATCACGCTCCATGCCGGCATTCTTTTAGTCATTCGTTGATCTCCACAACAATTTGATTTAATTGAAATCTGATCAGCACTCCAAACTATAAATATCCTCCTCAAAAACCTTCACCATGAACCCCACCGATTCGAGCGTGCCCGAATCGGTTTCCCCTGAGCCTGCTTCCGGTAACGCCACCGAATCTTCCGCTACTTCGCCACCATGACCGCCGCAGCGTGCGCCTTCGGCACAACCGGCATCTCGAGCGTCGTGTGCGACAGATCGAGCGTAACGAGTGCTGTGCCCTGATAGCCCTCAAGCTTCAACTTGACCTTGCTGCCCGGCATCACCGTGAAATCTCGCGGCATCATCTCCAATGAGAAGCCGTAGTCGGTGTTCGGCGCGATTGTTTGCGCGACGTCCAGGCCCTTGTAGAAGCGCGGGTTCGCCCAGCCATAGGTGACGTCATGCCCGTCCACCGACAGCGTTGCCTTGATGTTGGTCACTGCGGGTGTGAAGCGACCGCGCATCACCACCCGGATCGCACCCGCGTAGCGGGTCGCGTTCGCGAGGGGTTTCGTCTCATAAGTCACGGCCGCTGCCTTGCTGAAATCGACCGATACAGCCTGCGTGCCGTCCGTCGTGCTCGGCGTCAGCAATCCACCTGCGCGGCCGTTGTCGTGCAGGTAGTAGGACGTATCGACCGTCTTGGGCCATGCGTCTTCCTTGATGAAAAGTTCGCCCGTCGGAATGCAATCCCTCGTGCTGTGATCCGGGTTGTAGCAGTGCCCAATCAGTGAATTGCTTGTGTCGCCCGGTTGGGGATTCAGTGTCGTGCCGGACGGGATGTCGCCAGCCGGTGTTTCACGCACGTAGGTGGGTTGCTTCTCGACGCCGTTGTTCACGCCGAACAGATAGCGCGAGTACCACATCAAGATCTGCTTTTGCCACTCCTTCTGCCACGCGGGATCGTTATGATCGCGGCTATGCAGCCAAAGCTGAACCGGCTTTCTGGCACGATAGAGCGCGTCGTACAACTGCATCGCGTTCTTCGTCTTCACGTTATTGTCGGCTTGACCCTGCGCGATCAGCGTAGCCGCCTGGATCTGGTCGACGAGCGACAACGTGTTGCGCGATTTCCAGAAGTCGTTGTACGCGTAAGTGCGGTCGTCGGAATCGGTCACAGCCTTGAGTCGCGCGGGTTCGCAGATCGACGCGCGCGCGGTCGACTGTTGCAGCTGCATGTAGGGACCCAGCTGAATCATGTCCCCCTTGACGCCGTTATAACGGAAATAGTCGTAGCCGCTGCTGATGCCGTCCACCGGTACGATTGCCTCGAGCCCCGGCACACCGGTAGCGGCCACCATCGTCGGCAAGGTGCCGCCATAGGAGATCCCCTCCATCGCGACGTGCCCGGTCGACCAGGACGCCGCGACGGGTTGGCCTTGCGCGTCATAGCCCGGTGCAACGGGATCGCCGGTCAACCAGCGCACGACGCTCGCCATCGCCTCGCGCTCGGTGCGATCCATCACTGACCAGCAGCCATCCGATTGGTTGGTGCCGATCGAATCCGCGTAGACGATCGTGAAACCCATCCGCAAGTATTCCGCTTCCCCGAGGAATGGCGCACGCTGTTTCGTCGCGTAATCCGGATCGGCGTAATACACCGACGGCCGCACAATGACAGGGGTCTTGAGCCCCTCTGCCACCTCGGCGGGCTGCACGATGCGTAACGCGATCCGGTCCGGCTTGCCATCCTGATCCGTGTCAAACGGCGTTTGCACCATCACGTTCAGCTTGAGCGGCGGGCGCATCGACAGCCAGGGCAGAATCATGCCGTCGTCGACGGTGGGCCCGTCGTGTCCCGGATACAGCGTGGCAAGCTTCGGATAGGGTAGCCCGGTCGGCGAGCGTTCATATTGCGCGCCGACGTCTGCCACCGGCGTAGGTGGCGCAAAGGGTGCCGGCGCGGGTGCCGTCGTCACCGTACCGGGCTGTGTCGTCTGGCTCGGCATGCTTGGCTGATTGACGCCGCTCAACGTGCGCGGCGACGAGGTCTCGTCATCACCACATCCAGCCAGCTGGACTGCTACCGGTACGAGCAGAATCAGAAGCCGGATGCCGCGCATGAAAGATGGATGAATTCCCGCCCGCTGTGTTTTTTCCATATTTTTGTTTAGTGTGTTTATAAGGACTATTAAACAACATCGCTAGAAGCAATGTGAGAATCTGAAGCATTTCAAGCGGAATGAAACGGCATCACATTCGTACGATGCAACCAGCGTCGGCATGCGTGCCACCAACGTTTCCCGTGCGACGGTGGAGATCCGGATACCGGTCTCCTGCATGCCGGCAGTGGCGTGCTGAATGTGGACAGCTGCGTGTATCGGTCACCGCCTACGTCGCGGCAAGCCCATCGACGTCAGAGCGGAAACCGCGGTGCGGCATGCCCGTCCTTGGGTTGAGAAGATTGTAGGAAGCCCAATTCCGCAACGTCGGTAATATTTTGTAATAATATGTCGAGTAATCTTTACCGGATTTCGGATGGGTCAGCGCGCGTAACGTTCACTCAAGCGACTCTCCGCAAACCTTCTTGCCGGAACGACGCGCCGTCAGAGATCCCCGCCGGCGACGCGCCGGATATCGCTCTGAACCATTTCACCCGAACATCGAGCCGTTCGTCGACGACACGATTCCACCCTGTCATCCGTTCGCTTTTCCGCTAGTCGGCGATGATTTTCGTGCAGATATGTGCAATGAATGGTGCAAATTTCGTCACATTCCGCCGGAATGTTGCGCAGTATTATCCACTTCGCTTCGGCTACCACGCGTTCGGACTGGGCCTGACCGCGCGCCATTTTCATGTATTGCCCCTCGTTGACCGATGCCCATCCGAATCCTGCTTGTCGAAGATGACGTCCGTTTATCCGCGCTGATGGTGGACTATCTGCGCAAGCATCAGTACGAGGTGGACACGCTGTTCGGCGGCGCCGACGCCGTCGCCACGATCGTCGCGCGTTGCCCCGACCTGGTGCTTCTCGACATCAACCTGCCGGGCAAGGACGGCTTCGATATTTGCCGCGAGGTACGCACGCACTATGACGGCACCATCATCATGGTGACGGCACGCGACGAAAAGTTCGACGAGTTGCTCGGCCTGGAACTCGGCGCAGACGACTTTCTCTATAAGCCGATCGAACCACGCATTCTGCTCGCGCGGATCAAGGCGCAATTTCGACGGCTACGAACGCATCCGGACAGTTGCGCGCCCGAAGCATCCCAGCGATTGGTGTTCGGCAATTTTTCGATCGACCGGACGGATCGCAAGGTTCACCTTCCTGACGGCAGCGCGCCTCACCTGACCTCAACCGAATTCGACCTGCTGTGGGCACTCGCCAGCCGCGCCGGCGAGGTGGTCAGCCGGGAGGACCTGACGCGGCTGTTGCGCCGCATCGAGTTCGATGGCCTCGATCGCTCGATCGACTGTTACATCTCGAAGCTGCGCCGCAAACTGCGTGATGACGCGCTCGAACCGACGCGAATCAAGACGATCCGCTGCAAGGGGTATCAGTTCAGCAAACACGCGTGGGAATAACGCTGAATACGTGCTGACGCGTTGCGTCGCGTACCACCGGTGCGGCGCACGGCTGCACGCATCGAGCGGCTGTCCACCGGCTGTTGCGCGTGTGCTGCCCCTTCCGCGCCGCCGGCCAGCCATCCTCCGCCCGGCGCCTCGTACAACGCGGGCATGGGGGTACTGCAAATTTCCTCTGGCTGACGGACAATGCACGGGGCGCGCCCGAACGTGCGCAACCCGGCACAGCCGCCCCCGTGTACAAACCGTTTTCACCCTGCTCCACCCAGCCTGCTCCCACCGTGAACCAACCCTTGCGCAACCCGGTCGACACGAAACGAATGGATGGCGACTGGCTGGCGCGCGCCCGCCTGTCGAATGTGGCCCGCTCGGGCGACGTGCTGTGGTTCGACCTGACCGACGCCGGGACGGGGCGCGTGTGGTCCGCGTGCCAGACCGGGTGGGAATCCGAGCAGCGCTGCCGGCAATTCGAGCACGAATTCGCATTGAGCGGCGCCCTGGAACCGGCGTGGGCGCTCATGCCGGTTGCGCTGATCCGCGCCGCGGACGGCCCGGTGCTCGTCTATCCTCGCCCGGACGTGCGCGCGTTCGACACGCTGGCGGACGGACGGCTGCCGCTCGACGCCTTTCTCGACGCGGCGATCCAGGCCGTGCGTGCGCTCGGGGAGCTTCATCGGCACGGCTGGCTGCATGGCGATCTGCAACCGGCCAGTTTCGTCATCGCACCGGACGGTACGGTCATGCTCCGCTCGTTCGCCCATGCGTGGGACCGTCGGACGGAACGAGCCGCAGCGAGTACGATCCGCACCGAATTCGCCGCCTACGCAGCGCCCGAAGTCTCCGAGGGCGCATACGTCGACGAGCGCTCCGACCTGTACGCGTTCGGCATCACGCTGTTCCGCCTGCTGACGGGCGCGATGCCTTTCAACGCCACGTCGACGTCCGAATGGGTCCACGCGCACGTCGCCATGCAGCCGGCGCCGGCCACGACCTATCGCGACGACCTGCCTGCCGTCCTGAACGACCTGATCCTGAAACTGATCGCCAAGGAGCCCGCCGATCGCTACCCGTCCTGCGAAACGGTGCAGCACGATCTCGAACATATCCGGCGCGACTGGCTGGCGACAGGCCGCGTCGAGCCGTTCGCGCTCGGCGGCAGCGATCCGCTCGCCGGTCTGCACGCGCCCGACCTGCTGGTCGGCCGCGAAGCCGAATCCCGCCGGCTCGAGGAGGTGCTGGCGGCCGTCTCGCGAACCGGCGAGACGGCCATCGTCCTGATCGACGGGCCGGCCGGCGTCGGCAAGACCGCGCTCGCGGAGGACTTCATGCGTCATGCGCGAGCGGCGTTGCCTACGGCCTGGTGCACGTCGGCGAAGGTCGATCAGTTCCAGCCCGCTCGGCCCTACGCGCCCGTGCTGCAGGCATTGCGCACGCTGTTCGGCAGCGCGCTGGCCAGGCCCGACGACGAAATCGCGGCGATCGCCGCGCGGCTGCGCGACTGCGTGGGCAGTCAGGCCAACCTGCTGTCCGGCATCTTCCCGGAGATTGCGTGGCTGCTCGATGTCGAGCCCGTCGCGTTCGACCATACCGATGCGATTCCGGAATTTCATCTATGCCAGATCGTCGTGAATGCCTTCCGTGCGTTTGCGACGCCGGCCGAACCGCTGGTCATGGCGCTGGACGACATCCAGTGGGCCGACAACGCGACACTCGCGTTTCTTGCGTCGATCGCGGTCGATCCGCCGGCCAATTTCTGCATCGTGGCCGGTTATCGAAGCGTGCGGCAGCACGACCACCCGCCGGCGTTCCGCCGCTTCCTGCAGCAGCTCGAGCCCGCGCGCCTGTCGACGCTGACGCTGGCACCGCTCGACGCACCCGACGTCACGCGCATGCTCGCCGACATGCTCGGGGAGGCGCCGGCTCGGCTGTCCGGGCTTGGCGACATCGTTCACCGCAGGACCGGCGGCAATCCGTTCTACATCCAGCAACTGCTGCACACGCTGATCGACGAGCGACTTCTCGGCCATGATCCGGCGACGCAAACGTGGCAATGGCATTCGGCCGACATCGAAGCGCGCCACCTGACCGCGAACGTCGTGAGCCTGCTCGCGGTCCGGATGCAGCGGCTGCCGCCTGAATCGAGAACGCTGCTGTCGCTGCTGGCCTGTGTCGGCACCGATGCCGACGAGGCGCTGTTGCGCGCCGTCGCCGGCAAGACGTGGGCCGAGCTCCGCTTCTGGATGGACCCCGCGCGCCAGGCGGGCCTCGTGTCGCTCTCGGGAAACCGCTGGCGCTTCGTTCACGACCGCATCGTCGAGGCCGCCCACGCACTCGCCGGGCGGGTGGAACGCGTGCAGTGCCATGCCCGGATCGCCGCCGCGATGCTCGTGCGCACGGGCGCGCAATCGCCCGAATCGCTGCTGGAACTCGCCGCCCAGATCGAGCAGGCGAAAACCGCGCCGCTCGACGGCGCGCTCGCATTCGCATTCGCGGAGGCGCTGGTCGCGGCCGCGGAGGCGGCAGCCACGGCCGCCGCGCGCGATCGCGCGTTGTCGTTTCTCGCGTCCGCGCAAGCGCTGCTCGGTCCTCACGCCTGGTTGCGACACTACGGTCTTGCGAGCCGGATCGGCATCCTGCGCAGCGGCCTGCTGCTCGCGACCGGCGAAACCGCGCAGGCCTCCGACGCGATCGACGAGCTGATGGCGCGTACGCGCACGCCGCCCGATCGCGCCGACGCGCACCGGCTGAAGGCCGCGCAACTCACGGTGGAGTCGCGCTACCGGCAGGCCGTCGACGTCGCGCTGGCCGGGCTGGCGCTGCTCGGCGTGGAACTGCCGGCCGAGCCGACCGAGGCCGATCTCGCGGCCGCCTGCGACGCCGTGCGGGAAATACTCGACGGCCGCGCCATCCGCGACCTCGTCGACCTGCCCGTGATGACCGACACGCGCGTCGAAGCCACGATGTCACTGCTGACCGCACTCGAAGCCGCGATGTTCTATCCGAGCGGCGGGCTGATGTTGCTGCATTTCGCGACGATGGTCCGGCTGACCCTGCTCCACGGCGTCACCGCCGCGTCGGTGCAGGGGCTTGCGTGGTACGGCGTCAGCATAGCCGGGCATCATGACGCGTATGAAGACGGCTTCGAATTCGCCAAGGTCGCGCTCGCGCTGGTCGATCGCCACGGCTTCGAGCGCTACCGCTCCGCGACGCTGATCGCACTCGACCAGGTGAGCGTCTGGACCCAGCCGCTGTCGTACGCGCTCGACCGCGCGCGCGATGCGAAAACAGCGGGCAATGCGAGCGCCGAGCTGCGCTGGATGTGCTACAGCTGCAATCACATCGTCAGCGATCTGCTGTCGATGGGCGAAGCGCTGCCGGTGATCCGCGACGAGATCGATCCGCTGTTGCAGATCGCACGCGGCGCGCGTTACGACGACATCGTCGATCTCGTCTCCACCCAATCGGAATTCGTCGACGCGCTGCAGCTCGGCTACCACCGGCCGGTCGGCACCTGGCGCGCCCGTACGTCAACGAAGACACCGATGTCGGTCCTGCGATTCTGGACCGACGTGCTCGCCGGCCAGGCGGCCTTCATCTACGGCAACGCGGACGCAGCGCGTGCGTCGCTCGATGCCGCCGCATCGAGCGCATGGTCGACGCCCGCGCACATCATGCGGTCCGACTTCCACCTGTTCGGCGTGCTGGCCGGGATCGCGAGCGACCGCGGCACCACGCCGCCCGAGCGGCTGCTCGAACGCCATGCGCCGCAACGCGCCCGCTTCGCCGCGTGGAGCGAGCGCAATCCGGCGACGTTCCGCAACAAGCTCGCGCTGATCGACGCCGAATTCGCGCGCGTGCGCGGCGAGCATATCGTCGCGATGCAGCAGTACGAGGCGTCGGCCAGTCTCGCGGCAGAACACGGATTCGTACACGAACAGGCGCTCGCGCACGAACTGGCCGCGCATCACGCCACGTCGCTCGGGCTCGCCGGCCCGGCCCGCCACCAACTGCGACTCGCCCATGCGTGCTACCGGCGCTGGGGCGCAACCGGCAAGGCGCAGGCGATGGAAGCGCAGCATCCGTTCCTCGTGATGGACCCGTCGCCGGGCGGCCCGGCCACGCCCGCGCGCGAAGATCTCGATCTCGCGCTCGCGATGCGCGCGGCCCATTCGCTGTCCGAGGAAATCGTGCTGGAGCGCCTGATCCAGACGCTGATGCGCAACATGATCGTGTACGCCGGCGCACGCCATGGCCTGCTGCTGCTCGTCCGCCACGACCGGCTGACGATCGAGGCGACCGCGCGCATCGTCGGCAGCGACGTGGTCGTCGATATCGTCCGCAGCGAACCCACCGAGCAGGATGTCCCGCTGTCGATCCTGAACACCGTCGCCCGGACCCGCAAGCCGATCGTGCTCGCGAACGCGCAGCGCGAAGGCGTGCCCGACCACGCCGACAGCCTGCGCGCGCACCCGACGCGCTCGCTGTTCTGCCTGCCGCTGCTGAAACAGGGTGCGCTGATCGGCGTGCTGTATCTCGAGAATGCATTGTCCAACGGCGTGTTTTCGCCGCGGCGCATCGCGATGCTGGAAGTGCTCGCGCCGCAAGCGGCCAATGCGCTCGAATCCGCCCGGCTCTATGCGGAACTGATCGACGAGAACACGCGCCGGCTCGAGACCGAGGCCGCGCTGCGGCATGCACGGACCGAACTCGCGCGCACCGCGCACATGACGGTGATGGGCGAACTGGCCGCGTCGATCGCGCACGAGATCAATCAGCCGCTGACGAGCATCGTGTCAAGCGTCGGCGCGTGCATGCGCTGGCTGCGCGGCACGCAACCCGATCTCGGCGAAGCGCTCGCGAGCCTCGAGGACATCCGCGCATCCGGCGTGCGTGCGGCCGACATCGTCCGCGCGTTGCGATCGCTCGCACGCCAGGCACCGCCCGCGCTGGCGCCGCTCGCGATCGACGACCTGATTCGCGACATGCTGCATCTCACCGCGACCGAAATCGACGCGAAGCAGGTCGCGCTGCACGTCGACCTGCATTGCAACGACATCCGCGTGATGGCGGATCGCACCCAGCTCCAGCAAGTGATCCTGAACCTGGTCACCAACGCGCTCGACGCGATGGACGGGCTCGCCACATCGCGCGAACTCGAGATCGCGTCGCATGCCGACGACGGCCACGTGATCATTCGCATCGCCGATCGCGGCGCCGGCATCGATGCCGACATCGCGAACCGGATCTTCGATCCGTTCTTCACGACGAAATCGCACGGCATGGGAATGGGCCTCGCGATCTGCCGCTCGATCGTCGAAGCGCATGGCGGCACGCTCGAAGCCGCGCCGCGCGACGGCAACGGCACCGTCCTGACGTTCCGGCTGCCGACTTCGACGACACGCTGACGAGTGGGCGAGCGCGCGGCGGAACCGGCGCGCCGCGGCTCAGGTTCCGTCCGGCCGATGCGCGTCTTCGCTCAGGAACTTGTGCACGAAGGTCACGGCCATCGCCCCTTCGCCGACCGCCGACGCCACCCGCTTGACCGAACCCGACCGCACGTCGCCCGCCGCGAACGACCCGGGCACGCTCGTTTCCAGATAGTAGGGCCGACGTTCGAGCGGCCACACTCGCTCGAACGCCAGACAGTCATACAGATCGCTGCCGGTAACCAGGTAGCCGCCCGGATTGCGAATGATGTTCGTATCCCGAGCCCATTCGGTATTTGGTGCACCGCCGATGCACACGAACAGGTGCGTGGCCGGCAGCACTTCGCGCGCGCCGTCTTCCGAGCGAATCGCGATCGCTTCGAGCCGGCCGTCGCCGTGGAGCGCGTCGACGGTCGAGCCGTATCGCACCGTCACGTTGGGCATGCGCTCGATCCGGTCGATCAGATAGCGCGACAGCGTCGCCGCCAGCGACTCACCCCTGACGATCATCGTGACTTCACGCGCGTGCCGTGCGAAGTTCATCACGGCCTGGCCCGCCGAGTTGCCGCCGCCGACGATGAAGACGTGCTTGCCTTCGCACATCGGCGCTTCGCTCGACCCCGCGCCGTAGAACAGGCCGACGTTGAGAAACTTCTGTTCGTCGGGCAGGCCGAGACTACGGTATTCGATCCCGGTCGCGCAGATGTTCGAGCGCGCGGTCAGGATCGAGCCGTCGGCCAGGTCGACGCGGATCTTGCCGTCGACGAAGGTTGCGTGCACACCCTCGCGCATCATCAGCAGCTCGACGCCGAACTTCACCGCCTGCTGGCGCGCGCGCTCGGCCAGCTCGGCGCCCGGCACGCCCTCCGGGAACCCCATGTAATTCTCGATCAGCGAACTCGTGCCCGCCTGCCCGCCGATGGCATCGCGTTCGATCACGACCGCACGCAGCCCTTCCGACGCCGCGTAGACGGCTGCCGACAGGCCAGCCGGACCCGCGCCGTAAATCGACACGTCGTACTCGATGAAGCGCGGCCGGGCAACCCAGCCGAGCTTGGCGGCGATCTCCGGCAGCGTCGGCTGGTAGATGCACGTGCCGTCCGGAAAGATCACGACCGGCAACCGGATGTCGCGCATCGGCGCGATGCCCAGCTCACGCACGCAATCGCTGTCGGACGTCAGCTCGCACCATTCGTACTCGACCACGCCACGCTTCAGGAAATCGCGGATCGCGTAGGCCTCCTTGCTGTGAGGCAAGCCGATTACCTTGACATGCTGCGACTGGGTCATGAGCGCCTCCCGGTGACCGTCATATCGAATCTCGCCCGCACATCGTGCCGGCCGCACTCGCGACTTTACGTCGCCTCACCCGCCGGATCACCACGCTTCATAAGAATTAAGGTCCGGTCGCGACACGACCGTCCACAATGAACCGTATCCAACCTCGCTTGCGGCATCGCGCCGGCCGCACCGCAAGCGCTATCCGACGCCGGCATCGGAGCGGAAGATGGCCACGACCTGCACCCACCTCGGCGAAGCACGCATCCTGACCACCGATAAGGACTACTGCGAGGAGTGCGTGAAATCCGGCAGCCAGTGGGTGCATTTGCGCCTGTGCCTGGCATGCGGGCACGTCGGCTGTTGCGACTCGTCGCCGAATCGCCACGCCAGCCGGCATTTTCACGAAACCAGCCATCCGCTGGTGCGTTCGATCGAGCCCGGCGAACGCTGGGTCTGGTGCTATGCAGACGACGCGATGGCCGGCGAGATCACGTCGTAACGCACCGCACGGCGGTTTCCGGCGCCTGCGCGCGCCGCCATGAAGGCCGGCCACCGGCTTGCGATGCGGCAGCCATTCGAACCTGGGAGTCACGCACGATGAAGATAGTCATTGCAGGCGGGTCGATCGCCGGTCTCGCGGCCGCGCTGACGCTCGATTGCATCGGACATGACGTGATGGTCTGCGAGCGCTCGCACACGCCGCTGCGCGGCCAGGGCGGCGGCGTGGCCGTGCTGCGGCGCATGATGGCGTTTCTCGAACAGCATGGCCGTCATTGCCGGCAGATGATCAGCGTGCCGACGCATCGGCGCCGCTGGATCGATCGCGACGGCCTCGTCACGCGGGACGAACCCGAAATGCTGCCGTTCTCGTCGTGGGACGCCGTCTATCGCTCGTTGTGCGAAACGCTGCCGCACGGGCGCATTCATTACGGCCGTACCGTGACCGGGTTCGACCAGGACGCGGACGGCATCGACGTGCACCTCGACGACGAACGCATCCGCGCGGACGTGCTGATCGCCGCCGACGGCTCGGGTTCGAGCCTGCGCACGCAGCTGTTTCCCGGCTACGCGCCGTCGTTTGCCGGCTACCTCGCGTGGCGCGGCATCGTCGACGAAGCCGATTTCGACGCCGCCGCAATCGAGTCGCTGGTCGAGAACATGACGCTGCACAAGGCACCGGGCGAGCTGTTCATGGCATTCCTGATTCCCGCGCTCGACGGTTCGCTCGCGCCGGGCGCGCGCCGCTTCAACTGGCTGTGGTATCGCAACGAAGCCGATCGCGATGCGCTGCGCCGCCACCTGACCGATCGAAACGGCAACGTTCATCACGCGTCCGTGCATCCGGGGCTGCTTTCCGACGAAGCCGTCGCGACGCTGCGGCAACTCGCCAGCGAACGGTTGCCGGCGTCCCTGTCGCAACTGGTGCTCGCGACGCACGCGCCATTCAACCAGGCGATTTTCGATGCGTTGAGCCCCGGCTTCGTCGACGGCCGCGTCGCGCTGATCGGCGACGCGGCCTGCACCGTGCGCCCCCATACGGCGTCCGGCACGTCGAAAGCCGCGCGCGATGCCGTGTCGCTCGCCGAAGCGCTGCCGGCGGACGCCACCGATGTCGTCGAGCGCCTGGCCCATTGGTCGACCCAGCGGCGCGAAGAAGTGACCTCGTTGCTCGACAAGGGCCCGCAGCTCGCGGCGGCGTTCGGGCTCGGAACGCAGATCTGACGCCTGCGTGCACGCGTCGGAGCGGGCCCCGAGTGCGTTCAGAACGTTTCAGTGCTGCTTCAGGAATTCGCGAAATCGGACGGGTAGACTGATTTCACGAGCCGTTGCGCGGGTGATTGCCTGCGCGTGGCGCCTTTCCTGGAGAGACGACATGACCTCCGTCGCAAATCCCTGCCGCCGTGCAAGACGGTCGAATCGATCGGTCATGCACGGCCGGCCCGCGACCGTCGCACGCGAAATAACCGCGTCGAGCGCCTCGATGCAAAACCGCGCACGCCGGACGGTCGGTGGCGACCCGCGGATCCGCGGTGCCGCACGCGTTCGCCGGTGGGACATGCCCGGCCGATATCGATCCGAATGCCCTGCGCGTCGAATCCGGTACGACGAACCGATTCGCGTGGAGCACGCATGAAGCACAAACGACTCTGGATCGGCGCGGCAGGCGTCGCAATCGTCGGCCTGGCGGTCGCGATCGGCATCATGGTTCGGCCGTCGATCGCGCCGATCGATCCGCCTGCCCGCGCGTCGTTCGATCCGCAGCTCGTCCGGGCCGGCGCGCGCGTGGTCGCGCTGGGCGATTGCGTCGTCTGCCACACGGCGAAGGACGGCAGGCCGTTCGCCGGCGGGCTGCCGCTCGCGACGCCGTTCGGCACGATCTACGCGACCAACATCACGCCGGATGCCGACACCGGCATCGGCCGCTGGTCGCAGGACGCCTTCGCCCGCGCGCTGCGCACCGGGATCGCCCGCGACGGTCACCCGCTCTACCCGGCCTTTCCGTACATTCACTTCACGCGGATGTCCGACCAGGACATCTCGGCTGCGTACGCGTACCTGATGACACGCGAACCGGTGCAAACGAAGATCCCGGCGAACGACCTGATCTTCCCGCTCAACTTCCGGCCGCTGGTCGCGTTCTGGAACGTGCTGTTCCTGCGCGAAGGCGCCTACGTGCCGGACCCGTCGCAATCCGCGCAATGGAATCGCGGCAAGCTGCTGGTCGACGGGCTCGGCCACTGCGCGTCCTGCCATTCGCCGCTGAATGCGATCGGCGGCGAAGAGACCGGCAAGGCGTTCGACGGCGGTATCGTCGACGGCTGGGATGCACCGCCGCTCAACGCGCTCGGCAACGCGGTGCACCCGTGGACGCAGGCGCAACTGGTGACGTACCTGCGCACCGGCCGCGCGAGCGAACACGGCGCGGCCGCCGGCCCGATGCTCCCCGTCACGCGCGATCTCGCAACGGTGCCCGTCGAGGATGTCGAGGCCATCGCGGCCTACATCCTGTCGATCCAGAAGCCGGCCGCCGCACGGCCTGCGACGAGCGCGGCCGAACGCACCGCGACGACGCCCGCCGCGCAGCGCGGCTCGGTGCTGTTCCAGGCGTCGTGCGCGCAGTGCCACGGGCCGGCATCGCCGATGCAGTCGATCGGCGAACGACCGACGCTCGCGTTCAGCACGGCGGTCGCCGCCGACACGCCGCGCAACGCGATCCAGATGATGTTCAACGGGATCGGCTGGCATGGCGAGGACACCCTCAACTACATGCCGTCCTACCTCGACCAGTACGACGACGCGCAGATCGCGGACCTCGCCGCCTACCTCCGCGAAACGTACTCCGATCGCCCCGCGTGGAGCGGCATCGACACCCTGGCCGCGAAACTCAGAAAGGAGGACAGCGCGCGATGATCAACCTCACCGTGAACGGCGTGCGGCACACGCTCGACATCGATCCTTCCACGCCGCTGCTTTACGCGCTGCGCAACGACCTGCACCTGCACGGCGCGAAGTTCGGCTGCGGCCTCGGGCAATGCGGCGCGTGCACCGTGATCGTCGACGACAAGCCGATGTTCTCGTGCCTGATCCCGGTCGCCGCGCTCGGCGAGCGCCGCGTCAGGACCCTCGAAAGCCTCGGCACCGCCGAGCATCCGGGCAAGCTTCAGCAAGCGTTCATCGATCATCAGGCGGCGCAGTGCGGTTATTGCATCGCGGGCATGATCATGCGCGCCCAGGCGCTGCTCGAACGCAACCCGAAACCCACCGAACGCGAGCTGCGCAACCACATGGAACCGAATCTGTGCCGTTGCGGCACCCACATGCGGATCCTGGCGGCCGTGCGCCAGGTCGCGGGCATGCCGGACCCGGAGCCGGCAGCCGCTCCCGTCATGATCAGCAAGGGGCTCTGATGAACCCACCCGACGACATCGACGAAGGCCGCCGGCACTTCATGATCTCCGGCGCGCTGTTCGTCGCGTTCAGCCTCGCACCGGCCGCTCGCGCCGCCGCCGAGGTCGTGATCGCGGACGAAGGTGCCGCCGTGCACGTGTCCACGGCCACCCAAACGCTGGCCGGCAGCCTGAAGACCAATCCGCTGCTGGACGCATGGATCAAGATCACGCCCGAAGGCAAGGTCACCGTGTTCACCGGCAAGGTCGAGCTCGGCACCGGCGTGCGCACCGCGTTGCTGCAGGTGGCGGCCGAAGAGCTGAACATGAAGCCTTCGCTGATCACCTTCCTGACCGCCGACACCGGCGCGTCGCCGGACGAGGGCTTGACCGCCGGCAGCCACACGATGGCGGACAGCGGCTCCGCGTTGCTGAACGCCGCCGCACAGGTGCGCGGGCTGCTGGTCGAAGGCGCGGCGAAGCAGTTCGGCGTCGATGCGCGCCTGCTGAGCGTCTCCGACGCGGTCATCAAGGCGCCGGACGGCCGCACGATGCGCTACGGCGACGCGGTCCGCACCGTCGACCTGCATCGCAACGCGACGCCGACTTCCCCGCTGAAGGACCCGGCGACGTTCGCCGTGATCGGCACGTCGCTGCCGCGCGTCGACATTCCGAACAAGGTCACGGGCGGCGTCAGCTACGTGCAGGACATGGAACTGCCCGGCATGCTGCATGCGCGCGTCGTGATGCCGCCCGTGTACGACGCCAAACTGCAGTCGTTCGACGAAGCGGCGATCCGGAAGATGCCGGGGGTCGTGCGGATCGTGCGCAACGGCAGCATGCTCGCGGTCGTCGCGCAGGGCGAATGGCAGGCGGTCGTCGCGCAGCGCGCGCTGGCCGCGAGCTGCCACTGGTCGGGCGGCCGGGCGCTGCCCGATCGCGCAACGGTGCATCAGGATCTGAAGCGGATCGCGACGCAACGCATCGAGATCGCCAATACGCATGCGGACACCGCGCCGGCAACGAAAACGCTGAGCGCCACCTTCCTGAAGAACTACCTGCTGCACGGCTCGATCGGACCGTCTTGCTCGGTCGCCCATCTCGAGAACGGCACGCTGACCGTGTGGACCCACTCGCAAGGCGTCTACCCGCTGCGCGACGCGCTCGCCGAGATGCTGTCGATGCCGAAGGCCAGCATCCGTTGCATTCACACCGAAGGGTCCGGCTGCTACGGGCACAACGGCGCGGACGACGTGGCCGCACATGCGGCGCTGATCGCGGCCGCGATGCCCGGCAAGCCGATCCGCGTCCAGTGGATGCGCGAACAGGAACATACGTGGGACCACTTCACGCCGGCGATGGTGACCGAGCTCAGCGCGTCGCTCGACGCCGGCGGCCGCATCGTCGACTGGAGCTACGCGCTGTGGAGCAGCTCGCACAACGAGCGCATCGTCAATGCGGGCCGGCTGCTGCCCGCTCGGATGCTCGAGCCGCCGTTCGTCTCCGCGCCGTCGACGCCGATGCTGCAGCCCGAGGGCGGCGGCGATCGCAACGCGATCCCGCTGTATGCGCTGCCGAAGATGCACATCGTCAACAACTTCTCGCCGACGATGCCGCTGCAGACATCGGCGATGCGCTCGCTCGGCGCGCACACGAACGTCTGGGCAATCGAAAGCTTCATGGACGAGCTGGCGCATACCGCCGGCATCGATCCCGTCGAGTTCCGGCTGCGGCACATGCAGGATCATCGCGCGCGGCAGGTGATCCAGCTCGTCGCGACCAAGTTCGGCTGGCCGCGGCCGCCGCGCGAACGCAACCGCGGCGTCGGTTTCGCGTTCGGCCGCTACAAGAACCTGATGGCCTACGTCGCGATCGCGATCGACATCTCGGTCGTGCCGGAAACCGGTCAGGTGACGCTCGATCACGCGGAAGTCGCGGTCGACGCCGGCCAGGTCGTATCGCCGGACGGCATCCGCAACCAGATCGAAGGCGGCATCGTGCAGGCCGCAAGCTGGACACTGTACGAGGCGCTGAAATACGATACGCAGCGCATCCGCAGCTTCGACTGGAGCAGTTATCCGATCCTGCGTTTCGGCGCCGCACCGCAAAGCATCAAGGTGCACCTGATCAACCGGCCGGGCGCACCGTTCCTCGGTGCGGCCGAGGCGTCGATGGGGCCGACCGCGGGTGCGTTGGCCAACGCGATTTTCGATGCGACCGGCCAGCGGCTGCGCGAAATGCCGTTCGCGGGCGACGGGCTCAGGAAGCGCATCGATGCGTAGCGGCACCTCAAAACAACAGCCGCGCCGGCACGCACCGGTGCCGGCAACCAACAGGCTGGAGATTTCTGAACGATGGATACCTTGCTTTCGATGCGCGTGTTTACGCGCATCGTCGAGACGGGCAGCTTCACGCGCGCGTCCGACACGACCGGGCTGACGACGCCGCGCGTGTCCGCGCTGCTGAGCGGACTCGAACAGCATCTCGGCTGCCGGCTGCTGAACCGCACCACGCGCCGGATCTCGCTGACCGAGGACGGGCAGGCGTACTACGAACGCTCGGTCGCGGTGCTGCGCGAGATCGACGACATGGAGGCATCGGTGTCGCAAGCGCGCAATGTGCCGCGCGGCCGTCTGAAAGTGAACCTGCCGCCGGCCATGGCGAAGCAGATCATGATACCGGCCCTGCCCGAGTTTCTCGCCGCCCATCCGGGCATCATGGTCGAGCTCGGCGTGACCGATCGCCAGATCGACCTCGTCGGCGAAGGCGTCGACTGCGTGGTGCGGATCGGCGCGCTCGACGATTCGGGCCTGGTCGCGAAACGGATCGGCAGCCTGACGACCTGCACGTGCGCGTCCTCCACGTATCTCGACCGATTCGGCGTGCCGGAAACGGTGGACGATCTCGCGCAGCACGTCGCGGTCAGCCACATCTCGGCCGATACGGGCCGGCCGCGCCCGTGGGACTACATCGTCGACGGCGAAACGCGCATCGTGCAGATGTGCGGCACGGTCGCGGTCAACGACGCCGACGCCTACATCGCGTGCGGCGTCGCGGGCATCGGCTTGATCAGGACCGCGCTGTACCTGGTCGAGCCGTATCTGCAATCGGGGCGCCTGCGCGAGGTGCTGACCGATTTCAACACGCCGCCGCGGCCGATCTCGATCCTGTATCCGCCCAATCGGCATACGCCCGTCAAGCTCAAGGTCTTCGTCGACTGGCTCTCGTCGCTGTTCGCGCAGATTCCGACGCTGCAGGGCAAGCGCAGCTGAAGCCCACCGCCTCGCGCCGCCGCGCGCACCGCATAAATCAATTGATTTAAGACGCGGTTTAGGACTATTCAGTCGGCTCGATCCAGACTGCTCTCATGGGGCTTCGCTACCCGCGATATCCGCGCCGGAGGCCCGTTTCGAGAGGCGCATCATGAAGATCGCGATCGCCGGCGGCTCCATCACGGGCCTGGCCGCCGCCGTCACGCTGACTTGCATCGGTCACGAGGTCGTCGTCCATGAGCGCCGCGACCGGCGCGTGCCCGATCATGGCGGCGGTGTCGCGGTCCTGCGCCGCATGACAGCCTTTCTCGACGCGCACGGCGGCCAACGACTGTCGATCGCGACGGTCCCGACACGCCGCCGGCGCTGGATCGACCGCGCGGGCGGCATCGTCGACGACGCGTGCCAATGGCTGCCGTTCTCGTCGTGGGACATCGTCTATCGCGCGCTGTGCGCGATGCTGCCGGACGGGATGATCCGGTACGACAGCCCCGTGACGGTCGAGAACCGCGACCCGGACGGTGTCGACCTGCAGATCGGCGCGACGCGCGAACGGGTCGACCTGCTCGTCGCCGCGGAAGGCGCGGGCTCGCGCATCCGCACGGCGCTGTTTCCCGGCTACGCGCCGCGTTATGCCGGCTACTTCGCGTGGCGCGGCGTCGTCGACGAAGCCGCGTTCGATGCGGGGACCATCGAAATGCTGGTCGAGAACCTGACGCTCTACCGGCAGCCCGGCGAACTCTTCATGGCGTTCCAGATTCCCGCCGCCGACGGCATGCCGGGGCCTCGCGCGCAGCGCTTCAACTGGATCTGGTACCGCTCCGAACCGAACCTCGACGCGATGCGCGGCCATCTGGCCGACCTCGGCGGCCGCCTGCACGACGCGTCGGCCGAACCGGGCCTGTTGTCGACCCACGCACACGCGGCGCTCGGCGCGCTCGCGCGCGAGCGCCTGCCGCCGGTGCTGTCGCAACTGGTCGACGCGACCGCCGCGCCATCCGTCCAGGCCGTCTTCGACGTGTTCAGCCCCGGCTTCGCCAACGGCCGCATCGCGCTCGTCGGCGACGCCGCCTGCACGCTGCGGCCCCATACGGCATCCGGCATGTCGAAGGCCCTCGCCGACGCGGTCACCCTCGCGCAGGCGCTGCCGTCGGGCGCGCACGACGTCACGAGACGCACCGCGTCCTGGGCCGCCGCACGCCGGATCGCGTCGGCCGGCCTCGCCGACGCCGGCGTGCGGTTCGCAACCGATCTCGGCCTCGGCGCGTGCGCATGAACCCGCCCACGGTCCGCCCCCTTTGCGTGGCGCGCAATGCTCGATTGCGCCCCGGGCGTATTCCCTTGTTATCGATCGATCAATAATCTTGACGGCAATGCGGCGGCTTCCGTTTCGCCGCGACGGCAATCGCAACGCCCGCCCGATGAACGGGCACCCGACATCACTTTTCAAGGAGTCGACCATGTCAGCAGAATCCACCCCGGTCGCGGCCCACGGGCACGCCGCCAAGCTCACGCAGGGCCTCATCCTGCTGTTCGCGTTCAGTTGCGGCGCGATCGTCGCGAACCTGTACTACGCGCAACCGATCACCGAACTCATCGCGCCGAGCCTGCACATGTCCGGCGAAACCGCGAGCCTGATCGTGTCGCTGACGCAGATCGGCTACGCGCTCGGCCTGTTCTTCATCGTGCCGCTCGGCGACCTGCTCGAGAACCGCAAGCTGATGATCGTCACGGCCGTCGTGTCGATCGCGAGCCTCGCGGCGGCCGCGGTCGTCCAGACGCCCGGGCTGTTTCTCGCGATTTCGCTGCTGGTCGGCTTCAGCTCGGTCGCCGTCCAGATCCTGGTGCCGCTCGCCGCGCACCTCGCGCCGGATCATTCGCGCGGCCGGGTGGTCGGCACGATCATGAGCGGGCTGCTGCTCGGCATCCTGCTCGCACGCCCGCTGTCGAGCGTGGTGGCCGATGCGTTCGGCTGGCGCTTCGTGTTCGCGGCCGCCGCCGTGCTGATGACGCTCGTGACGGCCGTGCTGGCACTGACGATTCCGTCGCGCCAGCCCGATCATCGCGCCACCTATTTCGAACTGATCGGCTCGCTGCTGCATCTGGTCCGCACGATGCCGGTGCTGCGCCATCGCGCGCTCTACCAGGGCCTGATGTTCGCGTCGTTCAGCCTGTTCTGGACCGCCGTGCCGGTCGAACTGACGCGTCACTACGGCCTGTCGCAAACCGCCATCGGCCTGTTCGCGCTCGTTGGTGCGATCGGCGCGACGTCGGCGCCGGTCGCGGGCCGCCTCGCGGATGCCGGCCACACCGTGCGGGCCACGCTGATCGCGCTGGTCGCCGGCACGCTGTCGTATGCGGTCACGCTGATCCACGGCGCCGGCCTGTATGGTCTCGTGGTCACGGGCATCGTGCTCGATTTCGCGGTGCAGATGAACATGGTGCTCGGCCAGCGCGAGATCTACGCGCTGCATGCCGCGAGCCGCAACCGTCTGAACGCGCTGTACATGACGAGCATCTTCGTCGGCGGCGCCATCGGCTCCGCACTCGCCAGCCCGCTGTACGAGCATGGCGGCTGGCCGCTCGTCGCCGCCGTCGCCGGTGCGTTCCCGATCGTCGCGCTCGTCCACTACCTGGCAATCGGCCGGCCGCACGCCGAACGGCACGCAACGACCTGAACCGGCGCCGGCACCGGTTCACGCGCGAACCCCGCCCGGGCGCTTCGCGCGCCGGAACGCCGCCGGCACGTCACACACATCACCCACGTCATTCCGAACTTTCCGCAGGGCCCGCCGTTGCGCCGGTTGCAACCGGACGATACGCGGCGCCGCCCTGCTCCACGCAAAAGGAAATCATCATGTCTTCCCTGCTCAGCAACTACGATCTGCGCGGCCTGCCGCTTCCGAACCGTGTCGTGATGGGGCCGATGACGCGTTCGCGCGCCCCGTCGCGCGGCCAGCCGACCGACCTGATGGCCGAGTACTACGCGCAGCGTGCGTCCGCCGGGCTGATCGTCACCGAGGCAACCAACGTCAGCCCGGCCTCCGCGTCGTTCGAACTGACGCCGGGGCTCGTCACCGACGAGCAGGCGGCCGGCTGGAAGCAGATCACGAACGCGGTCCATGCGAACGGCGGCCGCATCTTCGCGCAGCTGTGGCACGGCGGCCGGGTCAGCTCGCTGACGCTGCTCGGCGGCGACGCGCCGCTGTCGCCGTCCGGCGTCAACGACGATCTCGAGCAGTTGCAGGTGTGGGCGCAGTTGCAGAACGGCTATTACACGAAGATTCACGCGACGCCGTCGCGCGCGATGACGACCGACGAAGTCGCCGGCACGGTCGATGAGTTCCGCCGCGCGGCCACCCGCGCGATGGCGGCCGGTTTCGATGGCGTCGAGATCCACGCGGCCAACGGCTACCTGCCGCACCAGTTCCTGTCGTCGACGCTGAATCGCCGTGACGACCGTTACGGCGGCTCGGTCGCGGGTCGCGCGCGCTTCCTCGAGGAAATCATCGACGCGGTCGGCGACGTGATGCCGCTGAGCCGCGTGGGCGTGCGCATTTCGCCGTACGCGAAATACAACAACGTGCGCGACGCGAATCCGGATGCGACGTACGCGTACGTCGGCCGCATGCTCGACGAAGCCGGCGTCGCCTACGTGCACGCGGCGGACACCAACGGCTGGAGCGGCGAGCCCGACCTGCCGCGGATCGTCGAGAACACGCGCAAGGCCTACCGCGGCACGCTGATCGTCAACGGCGGCATCGCGCCGGAAGCCGCGAATACGCTGATCGATGCGGGCGACGCCGATCTCGTCGCGTTTGCGCGCGCGTACATCGCGAACCCCGACCTGGTCGAGCGCATCGCGGCGAATGCGCCGCTCGCCGCGCCGAAGTCGGTCGGCTGGTATGGCGGCGACCACGCGGGATACGTCGACTACGCGCGTCACGACGCAGCGGAGCGGACCGCCTGAACGTCACCGCAACCGCAAGTCAGCTGGTGCTTCCGAAAGGACGCCTTCAGGCGTCCTTCCAGCGCGCACCGAGTACGCGTCCGCAGAAATTCGGCCGCTGGAAATCCGGATCGGCCCGCTCGAGCACATCGGCGCTCCACGTGCCGAACGTCGTCGCGGGCCGGTGCGCGACGCCGCGTGCGATCGCGTCGAGAAACGCGTCGCTGAACCCGTCGCCGCGCGGGTAGGCGGCCAGCAGCGCCTGGCGTTCGCCCGCCGAATACGCATCGAAGTCGGATGCCATCAGGTCCGTCGATACAGCGGCCGCCAGCGCACGCGCCAGCGGCGACACGCGCGCCGCCACGCCGGGTGTCGTATGCAGCGCGATCGCGCGCCACACGTCGTTGCGCATGCACTGCGACGTCTGATGCCGCAGCAGGAACGCCTGCGCGGCATCGGCGCTGTCCAGTTCGTAACGCTCGGTCGAGCGGCAATACGCGGCGCTCAATCCCATGTTCGCGTACATCGCGGCCACGTACAGCGCATCGGCATCCAGGATCTCGCCTGCACGGCGCGCGGCCAGCGATGCGAGGACGAACACCCGGCACGCATGGTCGGTCATCACCCGCGGCAACGACGCGCGTGCCGCTTCGGCGGCCTCGATCGCCATCGGCGTCCGGGGGATACGGACACCCGCGACTTCGTCATCGGCCGATGCGCACGTATGCGCAGAACTCATCTCGTCTCCTTCTGCCCCACGCCGGGGGCGGAAAATTGTCATGCTTCGCGCGGCGTGGGCCGAGGCAGCCGACATTCCTGCTGAAACACGTCGACCTAAAAGGCGACACCGGGCTGAACGAATGCTTCGCACTGCTCGACGGCCCCCGTTGCGGCCGCATGCAGGCGTTGCGCGAAACGACGCCCGTGACCGCGCACAAAACCGGCGTCCGCGCCGTTGCCGGCCGCTGCGCGCGACTGCGCCGGCACACCCGCACGACGATCGCCGACGCCACCGAATTCGGCCACCGGCGACCACGCGGGGCTGACCGGCAGCGGCGGCGGCGCCAGCGTGCCGAACTCGTCATCCGCATGCACGACCTTGCCGTCGACGATCGTCAGGACCGACGACAGTTGCGGGATCCGCGATTCGTCGATCGTGAAGTAGTCGTCCGTCAGCACCGCGAAATCCGCGTACTGGCCTGGCACCAGCGCGCCCTTGCAATCGTCTTCGTTCGAGAACCACGCGCTGCCGACCGTGTAGCGGCGCAGCGCTTCCATCCGGCTGAGCCGATTGCATTCGGGATACAGCGCGGTACCGCCCACCGTGCGCCCGGACACCATCCAGTACAGCGACACGAACGGGTTGTAGCTCGCGATGCGGGTCGCATCGGTGCCCGCGCCGACCGGCAGTCCGGCCGCCAGCATCGCGCGGATCGGCGGCGTGCGCATGGCCGCTGCCGCGCCGTAGCGCGCGATGAAGTACTCGCCCTGAAATGCCATCCGGTGCTGGACCGTCACACCGCCGCCAAGCGCCGCGATACGCGCGATGTTCGCATCCGAAATCGTCTCGCAATGATCGAAGAACCAGCGCAGCCCGTTGAACGGGGTCTCGCGGTTCGCGGCTTCGAGCACGTTCAGGAAACGGCCGATGGATTCGTCGTAGGTCGCATGCAGCCGGAACGGCCAGCGATGCCGCACCAGCAGGCGGACGACCTCGGCCAGTTCCGCCTCGAGCGCGTCGGGCAGGTCGGGGCGCGGTTCGAGAAAATTCCCGAAATCGGCCGCGGAATACACCAGCAGTTCGCCGGCGCCGTTCATCCGCAGGAACGCATCGCCGTCGCCGGGCTGCGCCAGCGTCACCCAGCGCGCGTAGTCGTCGAGTTCCCGGCCGGCATGCTGCACGAACAGGCTGTACGCGATACGCACCGTCAGTTCGCCGCGCTTCGCGAGCGCCATGATGGCGGCATAGTCGTCCGGAAAAGCCTGGAAATCGCCGCCGGCGTCGATCGCGCTCGTCACGCCGAGGCGATTCAATTCGCGCAGGAAGTGCCGCATCGAATTCATCTGGTCGGCATGGCCGAGCTTCGGGCCGTGCTCGAGCGCCGTATGCAGGATGCCCATGTCCGGGCGCGCGATCAGCATGCCGGTCGGCCTGCCGAGGCGGTCGCGCTGGATCTCGCCGCCCGGCGGATCGGACGTGTCGCGGCCGTAGCCGATCGCGCGCAGCGCGGCCGCGTTCAGCAGCGCGCTGTCGCCCAGGTGCAGGATGAAAACCGGCGTGTCGGGCGCGATCGCATTGAGTTCGGCCACCGTCGGCCCGCGCTTTTCCGCGAACTGGAATTCGGTCCAGCCGCCGACCACGCGCACCCACTGCGGCGCAGGCGTGCGCAGCACCTGGCGTCGCAGCATGCCGAGTGCTTCAGCCAGCGTCGGCACGCCGTCCCAGCGCAATTCCAGGTTGAAGTTCAGCCCCCCGCGAATCACGTGCAGGTGCGAATCGTTCAGCCCCGGGATCGCGGTGCGGCCGTTCAGGTCGATGCGACGCGTATCGGCGCCCGCATGACGCATCACCTCGTGCCCGCTGCCGGTCGCGAGGATCCGGCCGTGCTTCACCGCGAGCGCGGTCACGAACGACTGCCGGTCGTCCTGCGTCGCGATCTTGCCGTTGAAAACGATGAGGTCCGCCGATTCCGCGGATTCCGTCGCCTTAAGCACCGTCAGGCCTCCTGCTTGCGCCGAAAGCCGGCGTACGGTCGCACACGGCATGCACCCGGTTTGACGATACACGGACCATCCACACTCCCCTTGAACGTTGATCGATCGGGCCCACGCGCCGCGGCACGATGGCGCGACGGTTGCCTGCACGGGCGCGGCGCGCCGTTACGCCACCGACTGCATCGCGTCGGCCGCCCCGAGCCGCATGCGCGCGCGGCTCGACGACGGCGTCGCCTCCGTGGAGCGCACGAAGCTCTGCACCCGCGCCAGTCGGCGAACGTCGAACGCGCGCGATTGCGGATCGAAATGCCCCGACAGGTTGGCCACCAGTGCGGACGCCTGCCCGGTGCGCCCGCGCTCGATCAGGTGATCGGCGAGGTCCAGCGTGCCGCGCAGCGCCCACATCGCGGCGCCTTGCCCGTTCGCGGTGTGAATCGCCAGCAGCAGATGACGGTGCCCGTCCGCTTCGCACGCGGCCGCGAGATCCGCGTCGGCCGTGCGGGCCTGTTCGAGCATCGCGAGGCCTCGCGCGCGCAGCAGTTCCGGCACGAACAGATGTTCGCCGTGCCCGCGGCAGCGCGCGAGCGTCGCGTCGAGCTTCGCCCGCGCCTCGGCCGCCCGGCCGGTGCGCGTCAGCCCTTCCGCATACGCGACGACCACCGGCACGAGCAGGCGCCGGAATCCGCTCGCCTCGATGCTCCGCAGCGCGGGCTCGAGCCGCGCGAGCCCGGCGCCGGGATGTCCGGCCTGCATGTCGAACTGTCCGGCGAGACATTCCGCATGGCTGCGCCAGATGTCGAACCCGTTCGCGTCGGCCGTCGCTCGAAGCGTCGCGAGATAGTCGGAGATCGCGTCGTGATCGCCGTAGCGCAACGCAATCGGCACCGCCGCCGCGCCGAGCACGACGCACAACGCCAGCCCCGAGCCGCTGCGGCGCGCGTGTTCGACCGCCTGCGCGGCCAAGCGCATCGCGTATTCCGGATCGCCCTGCATCCACACCAGCCGCGTCAGCATCGTGCGGCCGAGCGTCCCGACGTCGATGCCGAGCGCCGCTTTCGCACAGGACGGCTCGCCGGCCTCGGCCAGCTCGGCCATCGCCGCTTCCAGCCGTTCGCGCGCCTGCGCATGCTCGCCGAAGTAATGCAGCGAGGTCGCGACCATCGCGTTCGCCAGCAGGCGCTGCGACCGGTCGCCACGCCGCTCGGCGGCGCGCTCGAAGCGCGTCGCATAACGCAACGATTCGTGAATGTCTGAGCGCGTCAGCATCGTGTTCCACAGCCCCACCAGCGCGCACGCGTCGAACGCATCGTCGCCGAGCCGGCCCGCGAGACCGTGCGTGCGGTCCCACATCGAGGCGGCCATTTGCGTATCGCCATCGGTATGCAGCAGCGCCGACGCATAGGCCGCGCGCAAGCGCATCTCGCTCGCGGCGTCGACGGCCTCGGGCGCCGCGGCCTCGATGGCGTCGAGCGCGCGTTTCGCCGGGATCGAACACTCGCGCATCCGCGCCGGCTCCAGCAACCCGAGCACCAGCGCGTCGGCTTCCGGCGCCTGCGGTTCGGTCGTCGCCGCGGGTTCGGGCAGCGCCGGCTCGTCCACGGCAAGATCCGGGCTCGCCGGCTGCGCGGCTTCTGCTTCTGCTTCCGCTTCTGCTTGCACTTGAGCCTGCATCCGGGCTTCCGCCTGCTCGCGCTGGTAGCGCGCATGACGCTCGACGATGGCGTCGAATTCGCCCTCGTTGTGCAGCTTCTCGATCGCGTACGCCCGGGTCGATTCGGTCAATCGGTAGCGCGCCTGCGCGCCGTTGAACTCGACGGCCACCAGCGACTTCGCGACCAGTTCGCCGAGCACCGCGATCATCTCGGCGGCCGGCATGCCGGGAGCCATCGCGACCTCACGCGCGGCATCGAACGTAAACGGGCCGATGAAGCAGGCCATCCGGCGAAACAGCGACCGCGCGGCCCCGTCCAGCAGCACGTAGCTCCAGTCGAACGTCGCGCGCAACGTCTGGTGGCGCGGCAACGCCGATCGCAGCCCGCCCGTCAGCAGGTTCAGCCGGTCGTCGAGACGCGACGCGACGATCTCGAGCCCGAGCGTCGCGACGCGCGCGGCAGCCAGTTCGATCGCCAGCGGGAGCCCGTCAAGGCGCCGGCAGATATCGCCGACCACCCTGACGCCAGCCGCGTCGACCACGCACTCGGGCGTGGCGGCGCGAATCCGCGCCAGAAACAGCTCGACGGCCGAATGGCGCGCGATCTCGTCCACGGACGCACTGCCGTCCGGCACCGCCAGCGGGCTCACGCGAAACACGGCCTCGACCGAGATATGAAGGGGTTCGCGACTCGTCACGAGCACGCGCAACCGCGCGGCGCGCGACGTCAGCGTTTCGACGAGGTCGGCCACCAGATCGACGACGTGCTCCGCGTTGTCGAGCACGAGCAGGCCGCCCGACGCGGCGAACGCATCGCCGATCCGGTCGGCTGCGGGCACGCCATCCGTCTCGAGCCCGAGTTCCGCGGCGATCGCGAGCAGCACGTCGTCGCGCGTCGCAGCGCGCGCCAGCTCCACGAACAGGACACGCTCGCTGGACCGGCTGCGCAGCTCGTGCGCGACCCGCGCGGCCAGGCTCGTCTTGCCGATGCCGCCCGCGCCGACGAGCGTGACGACCGGCGTACGTTCGATCATGTCGACGATCTGCCCGATCTCGGCCTGACGCCCGACGAGCGGCACCGGATGGGCAGCCGCGGCGGCGGGCGGCAACGCGGCCGCGCGCGGCGCCGCGTCGTGCGCGGCCGGCGCATTCGCGACCAGCAGGTAACCGCGGCCCGGCACCGTCTTGATCAGGTCGCGGTTCGCGCCCAGCGCCTTGCGCAGCGTCGCGACATGGACCTGCAGCCGGTTCTCCTCGACGATCAGGCCTGGCCAGACCGCATCCATGATGTCGTCCTTCGACACGACGGAACCGTTGGCGCGATGCAGTACTTCAAGTATGTCGAGCGCGCGTGCGCCAATCCGCAACGACGCGCCATGACGGCGAATGTCTCGCTGCTCGAAATCCACCGACAACGTCCCGATCTGGATCATGGCCGCCTCCAGGTTCCCCACGATGACCGCCATGTGAACACGGCGGTTCACCGGGGCGGGAGTCCGCACCCGGATTGCGTTGCAGGCCGGGTGCAAAGTCTCAAAAAGTGGGCCGAGTGTAAACGCCGTATAAAGAAAAATCTTGAAGAATAATGCGCTGACGCCCGCCGCACGGGCATGCGGCGGAATCCTCACGGCGCGAACATAAATAGGGCAATATTGCGCGCGGAACCGGATTCGCTTGCCGGTCGCGCCTCACGCCGCGCGCATCGATCCGTACGATCATTCCGTAAGCTAGCGGACATTTGTTCAAGTTATCTTGGGCCTGTCGGGCGCGCCGTATAAACTCCTCGTAAAATTGCTCGCGCGCCACCCCCAACGAAGGACTTTCCGCCATGCCCGATCCGCTCGTCACGCCCCCCGCGGCGCCGCCGAAAGACACGCTCGGATGCTTGTCGAGCCTGTTGTCCAAGGATATTGAACGGTCGACCGGCGGCCTGACGCTCCACCGAAAATGCATGCGCGACGAACAATTCGAGCGCATCGAGATGGGCGCCAGCGATCGCGGTTTCCTGATCGGCGTGTCGCTGAATGGCGGGCACCGGCGCACGATCTACGGCGGCACCGGCAAATCCGAGCGGCGCTTTCAGCACAACTCGATCTACATTCGCGACTTCTCGCGGAATTTCCGCGCGGACCTGTACGGTAAATTCGACTTCCTGCTCATCGAACTGTCGCGGACTTACCTCGACGACCTCGGCCGAGAACACGACGGAACGGGAATCGGCGGCCTGACCTGCGCGCCCGACGTGCAGGACGCGGTGCTCGGCCATCTCGCGCACGGCGTCGCCGACAGCCTCGACGTGCCCGGCGGGCTGAACGCGCTGTTCGTCGAGCAGATGGGGCTCGCGATCGGCACGCATCTCGCACGCCGCTACGGCAATGCGAACGCACGCGACCTGCAGGTCAAGGGCGTGCTGTCGCCGGCCAAGACGGCGCTCGCCAAGGAACTCCTGATGGAAAAGGCGGACCTCGGCGTGTCGATCGAGGAAGTCGCGAACGAATGCGATCTGTCGCGCGGTTATTTCATCCGCGCCTTCTCGCGATCGACCGGGCGCACGCCGCATCAATGGCTGCTCGAACAGCGCGTGATCCGCGCCCGGCAACTGATCGAGACGACCGACATGACGCTCGCGGAGATCGCGGCCGTCTGCGGTTTCGCGGACCAGAGCCATCTGAACCGCGTGTTCGCCCGCATCGTCGGCCATCCGCCCGGCGCATGGCGGCGCGAGATGAACCGCTGACTGCCGGCGCGTACGAGCCGCGGCTCGCACGCGCCATCCCGTCACTGCAACGGCGTCGCGTCGTAGTTGACCGGGATCCAGTCGTACTGCTCCCCTTCCCTGAGCAAATGCCCGAGCCCGGGAAACGCGATGTGCGCGGCACCGACCAGATAACGCTTGTCCGCCACGAGCCTCAGCGTGTCGCGCCGGGTGCGGCGGGCTTCATCGGCATCGCTGTCGTACTGGACGGTTGCATCGAGATCCTGCAACTGGATCGCCGCGACGTGCACGATGTCGCCCCACGCGAGCAGCCCGGCCTTGCCGCTCTCGATCAGGTAGGCCGTATGACCCGGCGTATGGCCGGGCATCGGCACCGCGCGAATGCCGGGCGCGAGCGTCGCATCGCCACGAAACGTCTTGAAGCGTCCCGCTGTGATGTACGGTGCGACCGACGCGGCCGCCGCATCGAAAAACGATGCCAGGAACGCCGGCGCCTGCGCCTTGTTGTGCGGATCGAGCCAGTACTTCGCCTCGATCTCGTTCACGCGGACGACCGCGTTCGGAAAGGTCATCTTGCCGTTCGACACGATGCCGCCGACATGATCCTTGTGCAGGTGCGTGAGCAGCACTTCGTCGATCTGCTCCGGCGCATAGCCTGCCGCGCGCAGGTTGCCGAGAAGCCTGCCGCAGCAGTCGCCATACAGCACGCCGGCGCCGGTATCGACGAGAATCCGCTTCGATCCGGTGTCGACCAGAAACGCGTTGATCGACCCCTGTACCGGCGGCTCGAGAAACGCGCGGTCGAGATCGCGCCGGATTTCGTCCTTCGATACATCGCGGAACACCGTATCGATCGGGAACGGATGGGTGCCATCGGATAACGCGACGATCTGCAGGTCGCCGAGCTTTTGCCGGTAGAACCCGGGAGGCTGGCTCTTGCCGCCCGGCTCGCCGGCAAACGCGGCCGATGCCAGGATGCCGATGCACCACGCGACGAGCAGCACGCCGCCCGAGCGCGCCGCGCGCGCTCGCCAGTTCATATTCTTCATGTCCGTTTCCTTGCGGGTTGCGTAGCGACGTTGCGCGCCCGCCTGGCGGTCAGGCTCAGGCAAGCGAGGGGCGTGCGACACCGAGCTTAGCGGCCGGCTCCGCCTGTGTCCTGAGCGGGACATGAATCGATCTGAAGGCCGGGCCGCAGCGGCGGCCCGGCCCGGCTTCAGGCGACCGGATCGTGCGCGCGCCGCGCGGCAATCAACGCATCGCGAAAGACGGCAGCCGGCTGCGCGCCGCTGACGACCGTGGGCCCGATGCGCGTGGACGGCACCGACGCGATGCCTTCGCGCACCGCCTCTTCCTCGAGCGCGAGCACCGCGTCGAGCCCTTCGCCGGACGCGAGGAACGCGCGTACCGCGTCGCCCGGCAACCCGGCATCGGTCGCAATGTCGACGAGCACGTCCGCATCGCCGATATCGCGGCCGTCGCGGAAATACGCGGCGAACAGCGCATCGACGAGCGCGACCGCACTGCCGTGTTGCTGGGCGAACCAGACGAGCCGGTGTCCCAGCCGCGTGTTCGGCGTGCGCGCGATCCGCGCATGATCGAACACGAGGCCCGCCGCCCGGCCGGCTTCGGCCACGTTCGCGTCGAGCGCCTGCGAGCGCGCCCAACTGCCGAACTTCGCGCTCCGGTACGCCTTGCGGTCCACGCCGCCCACCGGCATCGACGGGTTCAGTTCGAACGGCACGAACCGGACGCGCGTATCGTCGGCCAGCCCGGCTTCATCGATGGCCTCGGCGAGCCTGCGCTCGGCGATCCAGCACCACGGGCAGATGAGATCGTAGGTGACCGTCACTTCGAGGGGTTTCATCGCTTTCTCCTGAAAATTTCCAGTTCAGAAGATAGCGCTTGCGGGCCGGCGATAGAATGCCAACGGCACGCAACGCATCGTTGCGACACGCACAAAGGCAAAGACGACATGGACAAATTTTCCGCGCTGCGCGCGTTCGTGGAAGTCGCGGAAGCCGGCGGCTTCTCGAGCGCGGGACGCCGTCTCGAACTCGCGGCTTCGTCGGTGGTGCGCGCGGTGGATGCGCTCGAAGCGTCGCTCGGCACCGTGCTGCTGAACCGCACGACGCGGCAGGTCACGCTGTCCGACGCCGGCTCCGTCTATTACGCCCGCGCAAAGCGGCTGCTCGAGGAACTCGCGGAAGCCGACGCCCTCGTCGCCGATCGCGGCGACGAGCCGTCCGGACCGCTGCGCGTGTCCGTGCCGGTCGCGTACGGCGTGCGCCGCATCGCGCCGCACATCGCGGCCTTCCTCGCGCGTTATCCGAAGCTCGACCTCGATCTGCAACTGACCGACGAACGCGTCGATCTCGTCACCGGCCGCATCGACGTCGCGATCCGGCTCGGCGAAGCCGCGCCGTCCGCGGAGGTCGTCGCGCGGCCGCTCGCCACGTTCCAGCGGTATGTCGTCGCGAGCCACGACTACCTCGATGCGCACGGCACGCCGTCGGCGCCGGGCGAGCTGGTCGATCATGCGTGCCTGCGCTTTCACTTCGGCGGCGACCAGCAGGCCTGGTCGTTCGTCGATGCACACGGCACGACGAACGTGATCGTCGCCGGGCGCATGAAGTCGAATCACAGCGAAGTACTGCGCGATGCCGCGCTCGACGGCGCGGGCATCGCACTGCTGCCCGACTGGCTGGTCGATGCCGACGTGCAGTCCGGCCGCCTGCGCAGGCTGTTCGAACAATACGACGTCACGCCCGGTGCGGCCCGCTCGGTCGTCACCGCGCTGTACCTGCCGAATCAGCGCGGCTCGAAGCGCGTCACGGCGTTCATCGATTTCGTCGAGGCGCTGGCGCGCGCGCCGCACTGAGCCGCGCGGCGCGCCGCGTTACCAGCCGAACTTCGCTTCCACGCCGACATAGTCGGCGTTGCGCGCACCGAGCGCGCGAATCGAGTCGGCGATCTGGAAGTGCACGGCCTCGACGGCCAGCGCCACGTTCGGATTGACCAGCCAGTCCACGCGGGCCTGCGCATACATGCCCGTCCACGAACCGCCCTTGCCGGCCGTGCCGGGCACCACCTGCATCCCTTGCGCGTAGATCGCGTCGGCCGTCGTCTCGCGCCACTGGAAACCGACCGCGGTCAGCACCGTCACGTTGGTGGCCGGCTTGAACGTCAGCGACGGCTTCACGTGAATCAGGTTGCTGTAACCGGTGTAGCCGGCGAGCGTGAAGTAATAGCCGTTCGGAAACAGCGGGTTGAAGGTGCCCATGCGCCCGTCGCCGGGATGCTTGTCGCCCGACGCGCCGTCGACCTGGAGGCCGATGCGCGGCGTGCCCGCCGTCTTCGTGAACGTGTAGCCGCCCAGCGCGCCGAACGCCCACGCACCGATCGTGTCCTGCCCGATGTGGCCGGTCTGGAGCATTGCCTCGAGGTCCCAGTCGAGCCGGCCGGATTTGCCCGCGTAACGCATGTCGAACACGTCGCGCCGCTCGGTGCCGGCCCCGTCGAGATAATGCGCGTTGTCGCGTGTATAGCGCGACCAGTAGGCCGACAGGTCGCCGGGGCCCGTGCCGCTCCGCTCGACGCGCACGCCGTCGAATCTCAGGTGCCGGTTCGACACGTCGTCGAACACCGCGTCGTCGCGATATTGCACCGGGCGCGTCACATAACCGATCAGCCGCCATTTGCCGATCTCGTAATCCGCCCACAGCGCATCGAACGCCTGACGCACGTTCGGCCCGTCGCGCACCGCCACGAACCGCTGCAAGTCGAACGCCATCTCCTGCCGGCCGATGCGGGTCTTGAGCGTGCCGCCGCCGACCTGATCGACATACGCGACGAACGCCTGCTCGATGTCGAGCTGGTCCTTGTCCACCGTCGTGACCATGTTCTTGCCGAACGGCCGCGCATCGATGAACTGGACAAACGCCTGGAAGTGCCCGGCATAACGCAGGTCCGCATGCACCGTCGCATGCTCGATCACGTAATTGTCGTCACGCCCGGCGCCGAGCCCGAACAGCGGCGCGTTGTTCAGCTCGAAGCGCTCGCGCAGGTTCGCGCCGAGCGACAGGTAGGTCGACGGGTCGCCGCCCAGCGGGATGTACTTCAGCGAATCGAGCGGCTTGCGCGGCACGCACGGATTCGCGAGCACCGACCAGTCTTCCTGCCAGCGGTTGAACAGCAGGGTCGGCCGCTTCGCCGTGCAGGTCGTGCCGGCGCTCGAAGCCGGCGCCGGCGCCGTGGAATCCTCGGCACCGGCTGCCGTCCCGGCGTACGTCGCGACGCCGCCCGCCAGCACGGCGGCGGGCAGCACACGCCGCCATGCGCGTCTCATCGACCGACGGCCCATTATTTCGACCGCGCGTGGATCTCGGCGATATAACCGCCCGGGAACTGCACGAGCGCCGCATCACGCCCGTCCGACGTGAACGTCGGCACCAGCACGGTCACGCCCGCGGCCTGCGCCTGCTTCAGCGTCGCGGCGAGATCCGGCACTTCGTAGCCCGTCATCTCGCGGCCGTACGGATAAGGCAGATGGCCATCCGTGGCCAGCACGGTCATCTTGCCGAAACCGGACTCGATGCGGATGCGGCGATACGTATCGTTCGGCCGGCCGATCTCGACGCCCGGCGCCTTGCGCACGTCGGACACGACCTTGCCGCGCGAGAACGCGACGAAGTCGTGCACCAGCTTGCTCGCGCTTTCCGGCGACACGTACACGCGGTTTTCCGGCACCGTCTGCAGCGGGTCGTACTTCGGCGCCTGCGTGTGCCAATACAGCTGCATGTTCACGCCGCCCGGCCAGCGGATGATCGCGTCGCGGCCGATCGGGTCGGGGAACGTGTCGACGACCACGTCCGCGCCGTGCGCGCGCGCCGACTTCATCGCGACGTCCATGTCGGTGACGAGATAACCGGTGCGTTCCGCGCAGAACGGATACGGGATCGGCGTCTTGAAGCCGAACACCGAAATCGTGCCGGACGGCGTGAACACGAGCTGCGACATCGTCTGGCTCGGCGTCGGCGTGACCTGGAACACGCCCTGCTGCGACTTCTTGCCGCCGAAGGTCGCGACGAAGCTGTCGGTGAAGCGGTCGAAGTCTTCCGGTGCGACGCACACATGCGTCGTGTCGTATTGCGGGCCGACCGTGACGGCCGGCACCTTCGCGGACGAGGTCTCCAGCAGGCGCGTCTCGTCGGCCTGGGCCGGCGCAACCGCCAGCAATGCGCCGAGCACGGCCGTCGACGCGGCCGTCATCCGCAATACCTGTCGCAACTTCAGTGCAATCATCGAATTCTCCTGGAAAGTGGCAAGCGCGGCCGTATGCCGCGCGCGCATTCAGCGTGGCGCCGGCCCCTCGTCGGGCCGGCCGGATTGATAAGCGAGGAAGCACAGCGCCGCGAGCGGCAACGCCAGCGCCCAGAAGGCGGCATACAGATAGGCCGTCGCCCCCGCGCCCGCCCCGAGCGCGAAGCCCGCGACCGGCGGCAGCGTGCGCCGCAGCCGCACGCGCGCGGCAGCCCGTTCGGCCGGCGCGGCGATCGGCACGAGCCAGTCGAACGCATCGATCACCGCCTGCGTGACATTGCCCGTCATCACCGTATTGGCGACGACCGAGCGGGCCGTCAGCCGGCCATGCGCGTTCTGGACGCCCATCGCCGCGGCGCCGAGCAGGCCGCACAAAATCGTTCTCGGCGCATCGGCGTCGGCGATCGGCGATGCCATCACGCCGGCCAGCATGAAGCCGGCCAGCAGCACGGCCTGCAGCGCATACAGCGAACGCGCGCGCACGCCATGGCCCAGCGACCGCATCCGATGGTCGAGCAGGCGCGCGCCGACGATGCCGGCGATGAAGGCGGGAAACGCGAGCCACTTGATCGCGAGCCCTTGCCCGACGCCGGCCAGCCCCGAGCCGATCAGGATGAAGTTGCCGGTGACGTGCGCGGTGAACAGGCCGAACAGCGCGACGAAGCCGAGCGTGTCGACGTAGCCCGCGATCGACGCGAGAAATATGTCCTCGCCGCGTACGCGGTCAGGCGCGGCGGCGGTGCCGGCGGTTACTGGCTGCGGCGGCATGACCCGGCTTCCTGGAAGGTGTCGACTGCGCCGGCGCCCGCAATGCCTGCGCGCGGCGAGATCAGATAAGGCATGTTCCGCTCCGGTTTTGCCGGCCGGCCCGGCTTGCCGACTGGCGTCCGGCCCATGCGGCGGTTCGGAAGCTAGACTAGTTAAGGCGCGTCTTAAAGTCATGGGCCGACGGCCTGAATTTTTCTGAATTCGCCGCCCGAGCGCCGGACTGGACGTCGGTCCGCGTCGATGCGGGACGATCCCGCAACGGGCCCCGCGCCGCCACAAAAGCCGCGCCGCCGCCGGATTCGGCGCCTCAATCGTGTTATTTTTCGATCGATAGTTAAGCAGCGTGCCATCAGGAGCCGACGAATGATCGAAAGGAAACGCAGCACGCCGGCCCGCGAGCGCGGGACGGACGCCGATGGCAACGCCGTCCCGCCGGGCCGCCGGCTCGCGCCGGAAGCGCGCGAGCGGCAGATCGTCGAGAAGGCGATCGAGCACTTCGCGACGCACGGCTTTTCGGGCAGCACGCGCGAGCTCGCGCGGCAGATCGGCGTCACCCAGCCGCTGCTGTACCGGTACTTCCCGAGCAAGGAGGCACTGATCGATCGCGTGTACGACGAGATCTACACGTGGAATCCCGACTGGGAAAAGCTGATCGCCGATCGCGCGGTCCCGCTGCAGGAACGGCTCGTCGCGTTCTACCGCGCGTACGCGCAAACCATCCTGCGGCGCGAATGGATCCGCACCTTCATCTTCGCGGGGCTCAGCCGCGAAGGGTTCAACACGCGCTACCTGTCGCGGCTGCGCGAACGCGTGTTCCTGCCGGTGCTGCGCGAGCTGCGGCACGAATACGACCTCGCCACGCCGGCGACGGAGGCCCAGCGAAACGCGGAAATCGAACTGGTCTGGAGCCTGCACGCGAGCATCTTCTATTTCGGTGTCCGCAAGTGGGTCTACGGCCTGCCGGTGCCCGACGATCTCGACACCGAAATCGAACGGCTGGTCGACGCGTTTCTGCACGGCACGCCCGCCACGCTGAAGCAGCTCGCGTCAGACGCGGCCGCCCGGCGCCGCCGGCGCGCCTGACGCGGCGGCCGACGGGCGCGCGCGATCGTGGCGCGGCGCTCGACGACAGTCGAATCGACATCCGGCATCTTCACGCTCGGGCTCCTGGGACGGTCGGATTGCATTAGAGGTCGCCGGCCACCCGGCCACAACTTAATCGTTGTGAAGCGACCGCTACCGGCCGCGCGCACGACACGCCAAGACAAATTCAGAACAATTTATCCGGCGCGCCGATCGCTTCGCCTATTCTCGAAAGGCATTTGCGCCCGTCCGACCGTGCGCAGGCCGAACCGAACAGGGACCGTCACATGACACTCGCCACGCCTTCGATCACCCATCACACCGTCACCGCGAACGGCATCCGCCAGCACTACATCGATGCCGGCAGCGGGCCCGTCGTGGTCCTGCTGCACGGCTTCCCGGAAACCAGCTTCGCGTGGCGCTTCCAGATTCCCGCGCTGGCGCGGCACTACCGCGTGATCGCGCCCGATCTGCGCGGCTACGGCGAAACCGACAAGCCGGCCGCCGGTTACGACAAACGCAACATGGCGCGCGACCTCGCCGGGTTGCTCGATGCGCTCGGCATCGGCCGCATCGCGCTCGTCGGGCACGATCGCGGCGCGCGCGTCGCGACGCGCTTCTCGAAGGACTTCCCCGAGCGCGTAGACCGGCTCGTCGTGATGGACAACGTGCCGACGCGCATCGTCGCGCAGAACATGACCGCGCAAACGGCGCGCGCGTACTGGTTCTTCCTGTTCCACCAGGTGCCGGACCTGCCCGAAGCGTTGATCGCAGGCAAGGAAGCCGAGTGGCTGAGCCATTTCTTCTCCGACTGGTGCTACAACCCGCACGCGATCTCCGGCGATGCGTTCGACACCTACGTCCGTGCGTATCGACGCCCGGGCGCCGTACGCGGCGCACTGGCCGACTATCGCGCGAACGCGGAGGACGTGAAGCAGGATCTCGCCGACGCCGAGGTAAAGATCGCGTGCCCGACCATGGCCCTCTGGGGCGAGGATTTCTATGCGGTCGGCAAGATGTTCGACATGAAATCCGTCTGGGAAAGCATGGCGACGAACCTGCGTGCCGAGCCGATCGCGCAGTGCGGACACCTGCCGCAGGAGGAGCAACCGGAGCGCGTGAATGCGCTGCTGCTCGACTTCCTGAAACACTGGGAAGGCTGAATCGCCGCACCCATCACGGATCATCGAGAGGTAAGCATCATGAGCGACGTTTCGGGCCCGCTGGCGCTCGTCATCGGCGGATCGGTGGGCGGGCTGTTCACGGCGACCGCGCTGCGGGCGGCCGGATGGCGCGTGAAGGTCTTCGAGCAATCGCCGAACGACCTCGACAGCCGCGGCGGCGGCATCGTGCTGCAAGCACCGATCGAGCGCGCGTTCGCGTTCGGCGGCGTACCCGTGCCGCGCGATACGGGCGTCGATTCGGTCGACCGGATCTATCTCGACGAGCACGACCGGATCGTGCAACGCTACTTCATGCCGCAAACGCAGACCGCGTGGAACGTGATCTACACGGCCCTGAAGCGCGCGCTGCCGGCCGCCATCGTGCACGCCGGCGTGTCGTTCGAGCGGTTCGAGCAGGACGGCGACCGCGTGATCGCGCATTTCGCGGACGGCCGCGTCGAGCAGGCCGACCTGCTGGTCGGTGCCGACGGCGGCCGCTCGAACGTTCGCGCGCAACTGCTGCCCGATGCACGGCCCGAGTACGCCGGTTATGTCGCGTGGCGCGGGCTCGTCGACGAGCATGATCTTCCGGACACGGCGCTGCAAGTGCTGCGCGACCGCTTCACGTTTCAGCAAGGCGACGCGCATCTGTTCCTGACCTACCTGGTGCCCGGCCGCGACGGCACGATCGAGCCAGGCAAACGACGCGTGAACTGGGTCTGGTACCGGCGGCTCGCGCAGGATCGCCTGCCGTCGCTGTTCCTGGCGCACGACGGCACGCAGCGCGACGGTTCGCTGCCGCCCGGCGCGATGCGCGACGACAACCGGCTCGAGCTCGTGGAAGCGGGCCGCCGAATGCTGGCGCCGACGCTCGCCGCGCTCGTCGACGCGACGCGCGCGCCGTTCGCTCAGTCGATCCTGGATCTCGCGGTCGACCGCATGGCGTTCGGCCGCGCGGTGTTGCTCGGCGATGCGGCCTGCCTCGTCCGGCCGCACACGGCCGCAGGTGTCGCGAAAGCGGCGGAGAATGCGGTCGGTCTCGCCGAGGCACTGCGCGGCGTCGCGCGCGGCCCCGCGTTCGACGCGGCGCTGTTGCGCTGGGAAGGGCTTCAGCTCACGACCAACGCATCGTTGTCGGAACTCGGCATCTCGCTCGGCACGCGGATCATGGGAAGCGCCTGAGCGGTCCGCAGCAAGTGGAAGCAGTTGAAGCGTCGTCAACGGTTGACGACGCGGAATGGCGGATCAGTGCTCGTCTGCCCGGTTCATGAAAAACCGGATGTCGACCGTCTTCCAGATGCCTTCGGTGTTGAACGGGTCTTCGTGGACCAGTTGCCGCACGGTCTCGATATCGTCCGCGTCATAGAGAAACAGGCTCCCGCCCACCGACCCGTCCGGATCGATGAGCGGCCCTGCGATCCGCGCCTTCAACGGTGACGCCAGCAACCGCGCCTTGTGCGCTGCGAAGTGGGTTTTGCGACGCTCCGCCATATCGGGATGATCGAGACAATAAACGACGAACATCATGTTGTTTCCTTACGGGATGCGAGCCGCCGATGGTCGTGCCGTCAGTCAGGATGGCGCGTGACGACACGCGTCGCTCGATACGGCACGTTGATCAATGAATCATGTGCAATACGCGTGCATATCATTCGGACTGCTTTTGGCGTTACGCTCCTTCGATCTCCGACGAACGGTGCGCGTTGAATGCGTGCCCGGGTTTGCGTTGATGAAACTATACGGCGCGCATCGCACGGAGCATTGGTCATAAGATGCGCCCGCTTATCGAATCGTCCGTATTTCATCGTTCCGGCGCTGCGATCAGCGCCCGTAGCGCAGCAGGAAATCCCGCAGCTTCGGATTGACATCCCGAGCGTGGGTCAGATTCGGCGTGTGTCCGGCACCCACCACGTTGATCATTCCCTTGGAGTTCGGCAGCCCTTCGGCAAGTGCTTCGCCGCAACGAAGCGGGATCGCTGCATCGGCACCGCCGTGGAATACGATCGACGCATGCGTGATCTCGCCGAGCCGCGCCGTAATATCGTCGCGCGACGTCAGCGCATCGACCGGGTATTGAAAGTGCTCGCGCGGCATGTTCAGCCACTTGTCGATCCACGCCGACGCGGGATAGTCGGCACCGAGCAAGAACCCGGCGAGGTTCGTCGCGACGTTGGTCGCGCCGTTACGCGCCCACTCCGCCTTGAGTTCCTCGAACGACGCAGTCACCGCGGTATCGTCGAGATCGCTGCGCGTCGAGATCAGCGCGAGCGCGCGGAATCTGGCAGGTTCGAGCAGCGCCGCGCGCATCGACACGAAACCGCCCTGCGACATCCCGACCAGCGACGCCGACGCGATTTCAAGGTGATCGAGCAGCGCGATCAGGTCGCGGGCCGAATCCCAGTAGCTGAACGCGCGATCGGTCGGCCCCGTCGCGCCGAGGCCACGCTGATCCCAGACGACACAGCGGAACGTATCGTTCAGCTCGTCGACGTTCGGGCGGAACATTTCGCCATCCATAAGAAAACCGTGACTGAAAACGATCGCCGGCGCGTCCTGCGGGCCGGATTCTTCATAGGCGAAACGGATGCCCTCGCGCTCAAACGATGCCTTCATCCTCATCCTCTCTTCATTCACATCCACTAGGGCCGCGTGATGCGGCCTGACCTCGCCACACTCTATCGTGCGGGCGGCCAGGACGATGATCGATTGAAGCGACGGCTTACCCGATCGTCCGGATTTTTCAGCGCGACGCGTGTCGAGCATCGCGCACGCGCCGCATGCGATTTTTCCCGGATTGACGCGCTGTCGCGCATTTGATTAAGTAGACGGCTTGTGTGGACGTGCAAGCAACGTTTCTTTATCGCGACGGCGCGCGCGCCGCGGCGATATTGGAGAAGGTGGACATGGTGCAAGCAGCAATGGAATCGGAAAAGCCGGTCTGGATTCTGCAGGGCGAATTCGGCCGCGCCACGGTGAACTTCATCAGCCGGCCGCTTGTCGCTCACGCGCACTCGCAATACCAGTTCCTGTTCAAGCTCGGCGGCAGCGACTGCGACTTCCGGATGGGTGGCGAGGACTGCACGCTGAGCAGCGACTCCGCCATCTGCCTGAACCCGTGGATCGAGCATGCAAAATGCGCGAACAAGGACACCCCGTCGCTCATCCTGTCGCTCGTGATCGAACCGCCGTGGCTGCGCAAACGGCTCGGCCTCGCAGACGGCAGCCCGGCCGACATCTTCCCGCGCAGGATCGTCGTCGTCACGCCGGACGTGCAGCATCACGTCGACCGCCTGGCGGCCGCGATCACGAATCATCTCGTTGCGCAGGATGCGGGCTGCTTGCCGATCCTCGAGGATCTCATCACCGCGCTCGGGCGCGATTTCGCCGATCCGGAACTGACGACCCGCATTGCGCCGTCAACGCGCCCGGTCGACTTCAGAATCCGGAAGGCGCTCGACTTCATCAAGCGCACGCCGTCCGCCAACGCGACGGTCACGGAGGTCGCCAGCGAAGTCGGGTTGTCGAGGTCGCGTTTTTTCGAGCAGTTCCGGCGCTGCATGGGTATCTCGCCGCAGCACTACATCGACTGGGTGCGGATGTCGCACGCGATCCGGTTGCTCGCGGAGAGCGACCGGCCGCTCGCCGACATCGCAGACGAGCTCGGCTTCGAGGAGCACAGCCACTTCACGCGCTTCTTTGCGCAGCACATGGGCGTGCCGCCCAGCGATTTTCGCCGGCATTCGGTCACGCTCGATCTCGATCGATTCGACTGACCGGCGCGGTCGGTCCGCCGCATGCGCGCGGAAGCACGCATGCGGCGCAAGTCAGGCCTACAGGTCCGACGGATCGGCCATCACCGGATTGCCCAGCACGCCCAATCCTTCGATCTCGATTTCGACCCAGTCGCCCGGACGCATGTGCACGAGGCCCGGCGTCGGAAACGGTCCGTACTGTCGCGACAGATCATTCCCTTCGACGTCGTCCGGCGCCGGCTTCAACGCGCCCGGCGTCCCCATCGCGATCAGGTCGCCGGGGCGCAGCCGATAACCGCGGCTCAGGTAGCTGACCGTGCGCGCCACGTCGATCAGCATGTCGTCGAGCGGCGCACGCTGCCGGACGACGCCGTTGATACGCGTGAGCACCGAATGCCTCGCCGGGTCGCCGAACTCGTCCGACGTCATCAGCCACGGGCCGTAAGACCCCGACGCTTCGAAGCATTTTCCGAGGCCGAATTGCCGGTTGTGCACCTGGTATTCGCGCACCGAGCCCTCGTTCAGGCAGGTGTAGCCGGCGACGTAATCCAGCGCGCGTTCGACCGGGACGTAACGCCCCGGCTTGCCGATGATCACACCCAGCTCGCCCTCGTAATCGAATGCGCGCGCAACGGCTTCCGGCGGCGCGATGATCGGCTCACCCGCGCCGACGTACGACGCGGCCGTGCGCAGGAACAGATGCGGATACTCGGGATTCGTTTGCAGGCCCGTCTCGGCGATATGGCTCTTGAAGTTCAGCGCGAGCGCCCACATCGCGTTCGGCCGGTCGAGGAACGGCTTCAACGTCACGCCCGACAGCAGCCGGGTGCCCGTCTTGCCGGCGACCGATGCGCGCAGGCGTTCAAGCCCGTCGTCCAGCTCGAGGATGCCGATCAGCGTCGCGGGCAGATCCGGCGCGACTTCCGCGACGGGGATGAAATGCGTTTCGCTGGTGACGACGCCAAGCGCCGTGTTGCCCGCGTCCGAGTAAGCAATGATTTTCATGATTGAGCGTGGTTCCGCTGATGTCGAAGAATAGGGAGGGAGAACGATTCAGTGCGCGATCGGCGCGCCGTCCGCGACCGTGTCGCTGCCGGTCGCCCGGCGGCCGATGATCGTCAGCAAGCCGAGTGCGGCGATGGCGGCGATGGCCGGCACAACGGCAACGAGCACGATGTTGCGCGGGTCCCACCCCGTCGCGAGCAGCGCGCCGCCGATTGCCGGGCCGACGAACGAGCCGATGCGCCCGATTGCATGCCCCCAGCCGACGCCGGTCGCACGGATGCTCGGCGGATAGAACGCGACTGCAAGCGCCGTCTGGCCCATGATCCCGTTCACGAGCCCCGCGCCGATCACGCCGATCGACAGCAGCACGATCGACGGCGAGAGCGCGGCCTGGCTCAGTGCGGTAATGCTGGCGATCACGCAGACGATCCCGACCGCCAGCGCCGACTTCACACGCAATCTCCCGGCGACGGTCATCGCGGTGACCGCGGCCGTCATCAGCAGGTTGCCGGTCAATCCGCCGACACTGAACGCGGCCATCCCGGCCGGTGCCCGCTCGAGCGAAAAGCCGAACGAGAGCAGCATGGTCGGAAGCCAGAACAACAGTGCGTAGACGTCCATGAAGATCAGGAACGAGAACAGCCAAAGCACGCTGGTATAACCCGCGCGACCGTTCTCGAACAGCGCGCGCACCGGGCTCGCCACCGGCCGTTCGCGGCTCGGCGTACCCGTTGGCGCGGCAGCAGCCGTGGGCAGCACCCGGAAGAACGCGGGGGCGACCACGAACGGCAAGATGCCGCCGATCAGGAACACCGCCTGCCAGCCGAAGTGATGCATCAGCGGGCCACCGACCAGGCCCCCGGTCACGGCGCCGACCGACATGCCGGTCGTCACCAGCACCGACGCGGCTACCTTGTGCTTGCCGCCGATGATCGCGGCCGACGCGGTGATCGCGATCGGCAGTGCCGCGCCGAGCCCGATCGCCGCCAGAACCCGCATGACGGACAGCAGCGCGACGTTGTGCGCAACCATGGTGAGCAACGTGCAGCCGCCGAACAGCATGACGCTGGCGAGCCCGACCGCGCGATGTCCGAAGCGGTTTGCCAGCGAGCCGGTGACGATGAAGCCGATCGCCGCGCCCACGTTTGTCGCGACGAATACCGGCGTGAATGCAGCCGGCGCGAGATGCCAGTCGCGGGCCAGTGTCGGAACCACGAACGATATCGACGTCGTGTTGAAGCCGTCGAGGACGACGACGAGAAAGCAGACGAGCAGCGCGATGGCGCGGCTCATGCCGCCGAGCGCCGCTGTATCGACGTCGACTGCGGTGTTTCGATCCTTCAGTTGCACTTGACAACCTCCTGCGGCACGCACGGCCCGGTCCCCGCAAAGCATGGATCCGGACCGTGCGGCCGCTCTTTCCAAAGCCGTGAAGAACGTGCGCTTACGCGCGCATGTAGGCCGACAGGCGGTGCAGCATGTCGGCGGAGAAGATGTTCTTCGGCACCATGCAATGCACGCCCTTCGGCGGCTCCGTCTTGTAGACGGTGCCGGTCTGGTGCGCATACTGCGTGATCCGGAAGCTCCCGGCGACGCTCAGGATGCCGTAGCAGTCGACCGGCGCAATGCCGGTTGCGGCGGCCATCCAGCCGATCGTTTGACGAATGCATGCGACGAGCGCGTCATCGAGGCTATCGGCGAAACCGAAGCCGATCCAGTGCTCGGGGGTTTCGGCCATCGGGCCGTTGAGCGACGAGCGCTTGTGGAGCAGAAACTGGATCCGCATCTCCTCGAACGCGGATTCGATCGACGTCTGATCGATGTTGCCCTCGCCCGACGCGCCCATCGAGCCGCCCGTCCACACGCGTGCGCCGGCAACTTGTACGGGCAGAAACACCGACGTGCCGACACCGAGCACCGCGCAGTCCAGGTTGCCGCCGTAGCTGCCGGCGAAGTTCGCGCTGATCACGTGGTCGCCGGGCGGCTGCGTGCCGAGATAGGCCTGGAACGGATTCAACGGAATCTGCACGCCCGGTACGTACGATGCGTAAGTACGCGCGTCGTCGAACTTCAGGTAACGCAGGTACGGACCGAAATCGCCCGGCAGTGCGCCGACGCCCGGCGGCGCGGAGTTCCAGCCCCAATCGATCGGCCGCATCGACACCATCCGGCATTCGACGACATCGCCCGGCTCGGCCCCGTCGATCTCGACCGGACCGATCAGCGAGAATGCGCCGTTCGGATATTTCTTGCGGATCGGCTCGCGCTCCTTGAAGCCCATCCCGTACTTCGCTTCGTTGCCCCAGTTGGTCCACGTGCCGTCGTACCAGACCGTGTCGCCGGACCGGATCGACACCGCCGCCTTCGCGTCCGGCGTCATCTGACCGACCTGCACCGTGTCCCACGACGGCACGAGCTTGACCGTCTTGCCGCCCGGCAATACACGCATCGTCGCTGCGCGCGCCTTAGGGGCCGGCGTTTGCGCCCGTGCGATGCCAGCAGCGCCTGTGACACCTGCCGCGATCGCGCCGAAGCCGAGCTTCAGCATCGTGCGGCGGCATTGCGCGGTCCCGTCCATCGTCGTCGCGCCGCGCGTCGCCGTCTCGCTTGCCGGGGCGTCGCCCGGGTGTTCCATTTCCGTATCGTGTCTCATACGTCTTCCAGACTGGGTTTTAAGGACTACGCGCGTTCAACGCGCGGATTGAGCGCCGAGCCCGGCGATCGCTTTCAGCACCACCTGATCGTCGATCTCGGAGGGCGCGCCGGCAGCGCCGATCGCGCCGAGCAGATGACCGTTCATGAACACGGGGAACGTGCCGCGGCCGGGCAGAAACGGCGCGTAATAACCGGCGCCGGACATGTTGCTGTACTCGGACGGATCGTCGCGGTAGCGATGTTCGAGCGTGACGCCCGATTGGCCGCCGAGCGCGACCGACGCAAATGCCTTGCCGCGCGCGAAGTCGACGCTCGAGAACGACGCGCCGTCCATCCGCACCGCGGCGAGCAGATGACCGCCCGGGTCGACGACGGCGAAGCCCATCGCCAGATGCCGTGCCTTCGCGTCGTCGACCGCGAGCGACAGCAGTGCCTGCGTTTGTGCGTAGCTCAGCACGTAGGTCGGTATCGCTGCGTTGTCGTGTACGTCTTCGGCGAACGCGGCGTGCATCGCGCCGGCAAATCCGGCCGCGACGGTCATCCGCTGCAGCAGCCACCGGGCCCGTAACCTGAATTTCACTTCCGTCTCCTGATTTCGGGTCACCCTTTACGCGTGAGTGCCAGCGTACGTCCGGTCAAGCCGCGTCACTTAACCAGCCAGCCGCGCGATTTACCTTCCAGTCCGATCTTTCGGCTTCACGCGGCAGGGAACGCGCGATGAAAAAAAGCCGCGGGAGCCCATCTCCCGCGGAAAATCACCACACTGGAGTCGTTATTCCGTCGCGAACACCGCGATACCGGTTCCCGGGAACTGCGCGGACGAGCCGGCACCGTACGGAACGAAAACGTGATGCGACGCGCCGTCGACCGCGACCGAATGCGAGAACTTGCCGGTCGGCACGATCGCGACGAGGTTACGGGTGCTGGCATCGATGATGCCGAGGGCCGGGTCGAACTTCGCATCCTTCGCGCCCACACGCGACACGTTGTCCGCCGAGTGGTGACCGCCGGCCAGGAAGTAGCGATTCGAAACCGGGTCGTAGGCCACCTCGTCGGCGCCGCCGAACGGCAATTGCGCGAGCGGCGTACCGTTGGTCCGGTCGATGATCAAGGTCGTCTGCTTGCCGCCTTCGTCGGGATCGCAGCCGATCAGCGCGTCGTTGCCCGGCCCGAGCGCGAGGCCGCTCGGGCTGTCGCAGCCCTTCAGCTTCAGCGCGGCCTGAATGATCGGCTTGCCTTCGAGCACCGACTTCACCGGGATCAGGTCAACCTCGCCCTTGGGATTGGCCTTGGTCCCGTCGTTGTTCAGCACGAAGTTGTCGTTCTTCGCGTCGAACTCGCATGCCTCGAGGCCGGTCGAATCCGCGATCGGCATCTTCGCGATCACCGAATGCGTATCGGTATTGAAGAAGGTCACGAACGGGGGCTGCTCGGCGCCGCTCGCGAACATCGCGATATGGTGCTTCGGTGCGAGGCAGCCTTCGTCCACACGAATGCCCGACGAGCTGACGTCGATGCGCTTGACGAGCTGCTTCGATGCGACGTCGATTACCTTGACGGCGTTCACGTCGCCTACATACACCAGCGACGTGCCGGGAATCGGCAGCACGCCCGACGGGCCCGACTTTTCGTGCGTCGGGCCGATGCCCGCGAAGTCGGCCTTGATCCGGTCGCGCAGCTGCATCGTCTTGGCGTCGAACACGTCGCGCGTCCCGTTCGCACCGTCGGCGAGGTAGTAGTTGCCATCCGATGCGGCGCTGATATCGAAACCGAACGACTTTTCGCTCGTGACCGGAATGGTTGTAATCAGCTTCGGACCGCCACCCGCGGCATCGGCACCCCACGCAACGGCGGCAGCGGCCGTCAGGCTCATCATTGCAAATGCGACATAGGCTTTTTTCATCTTTGACTCCTCCTGGTACTCATCGATAGATCCGGTACGAACCGGAATGCGTAGCGTTCGCGGCCTGCCGACACCGTGTCGGCCGACCGCCGTGCGATACCGTCAGAACGTGTGGGCGAGGCCGATCCGGACGTCCGCCTGATGGCCCGTCGGCGCCGGCGCGAAGCTCGCGCCGATCACGGCGTCCACACCTGCAGAAGCCTTCAGGTAGTCGGACGACAGGTAGACCGTGGTCCGCTTCGACAGCGAATACAGTGCCGCGGCCGTGACCTGGTTCCACGCGTGCGCTTCGAAGCTCGTGTGCTGATAACCGCCGACGAGCTGGAACGCGGGCGTCACCTGCCACGTCGCGCCGCCTTCGTAGACGTTCATGACCGACTTCGCGCTCTGGAACTTCAGGACCGTATTGGTGTAGTCCGCGTACAGCGTGACGTCGCCGATCGCATACGACCCGCCGACGCCGAGCGTGCCGAGCGAGCGGATCTGGAAATTCGGCGCCGTGTCGGTGACGCTGTCGCCCGACCCGGTTGCCACCGGCTGCCCGAAGAACGAATGCACGCCGATCTGCGCGTACGGATCGATCGTCGGCGTTGCGACGAACGTGTACATGGTCGCAAGCGTCAGCGGCCCGTTCGTGTACTGCAGGCCCGCGCTCCAGCCGCTGCCGTCATGGAAGCTGCCGGGGGTGTTGCTGAACCCGTACATCGCGCCGAACTGGAATCCGCCCCACGTCGGGCTCATGTACTTGATCGAGTTCGTCAACCGGTCGTTGTTCGTGCGGTCGAAGTCGCCGAGGTGGATCGCATAACCGCTGCCGGCCGAACTCACGTTGAGCGGGGCCAGAAATTCGGCGGTGAAGTCGAACTGCTTGCCCAGCGTGATCATCCCGTAAGGCGTCTGTACGCCGACATACGCCTGTTGCCCGAACAACGTGTTGGGCTGGTTCAGCTGCCCGTTGTTCAGGTTGTACAGCGACGACAGCTTGAATATCGCCCGGTAACCGCCACCCAGCTCTTCCGCACCCGACATGATCCAGAGGTTCGGGAACAGCACGCCGCTGTCCATCTTGAAGTTGTGATGCCCGCCTTCGTTCGTCACGTAGGTCAGGCCGTTATCGATCTTCCCGGAGAGCGTGATGCTGCTCTGCGCGAAAGCCGATCCGCTGAACGCCACGCCGATCAGCGCCGCGATCGTTGCTTTCTTCATCTCCACCACTGTCTACCCCTCCATTTCAGTCTTTTGATACCGGATGTCCCTGAGCGGAACGTCTTATTTAATATGTATGACTAAATATTTGTCGGGTCATTTCGGCAATGAAAAGTCATGAAAGCCGAACTGATTTCCCGCCTGAACCGACCGGACGATGCCGGTCATTTCGATTTCATCTTAAGGACAATCCGGTCGGAGACCGTCGCCGAAGAGTCCCGCCGCTTGTCAAATCGTCTCTTTGTTTTCGTCGGTCAGGCGGTACGTCGGCACCGTCAGCCGACCCGCTCGGCATGCCGGCGACCGAGCGCGTCGGTCAGCACCGCCACCAGCAGCACCGCGCCGACGACGAGCGGCTGCAGGTTCGCATTGAGGTTAAGCAGGTTCATCCCGTCGATCACGAGCGCCAGCGTCAGGCAGCCGAACAGCGTGCCGAGCAAGGTGCCGGTTCCGCCGAACAGCGACGCGCCGCCGATCAGGATCGCCGCGATCGCGGGCAACAGGATCGGGTCCCCCATCGCCGAATCGGCCGCATTCACACGTGCGAGATAGATCACCGCGGCAATCCCGGCCATCAGGCCGCTGAGCGTGTAGACCGCGATCCGCCGCCGGCGCACCGGAATCCCGGACAAGCGCGCGACTTCCGGATTGGACCCGATCGCATAGATCTCGCGACCGACGTTCAGGCGCGCGGTGACGACCGTGCCGACGATCAGCACGAGCAGCATCATGTAGACCGGAATCGGCACGCCCCACCAGAACCCGGTGCCGAGCGCGCGAAAGCCGGCCGGGAAGCCGAAGATCTCGTTGCCGCCCATGTAGTGAAACGCGAGGCCCTGCACGACCCACAGCATCCCGTAGGTCGCGAGGAACGGCGGCAGCCGCAGGAACGTGACCGCCAGTCCGTTCAGCAGCCCGATCGACGCCCCGCACGACATCGAGACCGCGACCGCCAGCCACGGCGACACGCCGGCTTTCATCGCACCGGCCGCGAGACACGCGGACAGCGTGAGGTTCGCCGCAATGGACAGGTCGAACCCGCCGGACAGGATCACGATCGTGAGCCCCGACGCCAGCAGGAACATCAGGCTGGCCTGGCGCAGCACGTTCAGCAGGTTGGCGGACGTGGCGAAGCTGTCCGATGCGAACGCGAGCACGATTGCGATGACGCAGACAAACAGCGCGCGGCCGATCAGTGCGTTCGTGTCCTCGGAAAGCCGATTGCGGCGATTGAGGCCCGTGACGCGCGCCACCACGAACGGCGATTGATTCTGTGTACTCATGCTTGTGCTCCTGCGACACGAGATTTCCGGACGCTGTCGATGACGACGACCGCGAGGACCAGCAAACCAATCGTCACGACCTGCAACGACGATTCGATTCCGATCAGGTTGAGGGCATTGCGCAGCACGCCGATCGTCAATACGCCGATCGCCGTGCCGGGCAACCCCCCTTCGCCGCGTTCGAACGACGTGCCGCCGAGGACCACGGCCGCGATCGCGTCGAATTCCATCCCGATCGCGGCATTCGGCTCCGCCGCATTCATGCGTCCGACCAGCAGCAGCGCAGCCAGGCCCGCGAACAGGCCGCTCATCACGTAGATCGCGGCGTGGTAGAAGCGGGCGCGCACGCCCGCCAGCGTGAGTGCGTCGCGGTTGCCGCCGATCGCGAACACGTAGGCGCCGAACCGCGTGTGGTAGAGCAGCAGATGCGTGACGGCGTATGCCACGAGCGCGCAGGCAATCGGAAACGGAACCCCGAGCACCGACGACCCGTAAAGCGCGCCGACGGCCGGGTTCGCGACGACCACCGCGTTCCCGTCGGTCATCACGAGCGCGACACCATGCGCGACTCCAAGCGTGCCGAGGGTCACGACGAACGGCGGCAGACCCAGCCGCGCGACCAGCGTGCCGTTCAGGAAGCCGATCGCGACACCGACCGCCGCGGCCGCGCCGAGCGCGACGCCGATGCCGGTGCCCGCGCCGAGCGACATCGCGAACACGACGCCGCTGAGGCTCAGCAACGCGCCGACCGACAGATCGAGCCCCTCGCTCAGAATCACCAGGGTCATCGGCATCGCGATCATCACGAGGATCGAGATCTGGAGGCCGATGTCGACCAGGTTCGCGCGCGACGCGAAACCCTGCACGCCGAACGTCGCCGCCGCGACCAGCGCGACACTGGCCCACACGATCGAAGGGAGCGGCCGTTTGGGCCGCGCCGCCGGATCCCTGCCATTGCTTTTCGTTTCATTCGACATCGTCAACCTCCGTGCATTGCCAGACCCAGAATGCTTTGCTCGCTCAACCGTTCACGCGGCAGCTCGCCTGAAATCGCGCCGTCGCGCATCACGTACGCGCGGTCGCACACGTGCACGATTTCCGACAGCTCCGAGCTGATCAGCAGGACCGCCGCGCCCTCCTCGACCAGCCGCTCGATCAGATTGAAGATCTCGGTCTTCGCACCGATATCGATCCCGCGCGTCGGCTCGTCGAAGATGTACAGGCGGCAGTTGGCGCTGAGCCACTTGCCGATCACGATCTTTTGCTGGTTGCCGCCGCTCAGGTTGCGCGCGCGTTTCGCCGGATCGCCCGGTGCGATCCGCAGCGTGTCGATCAGGTCGCGCGTCGCTTGCCGTGCGCGAGCCGGGCGATACCAGCCGGTCGGGAACAGGCGCCACAGACTCGACACGAGCAGGTTCTCGTGCACCGAACGGCGCAGCGCGAGGCCTTCCTGCTTGCGATTTTCCGGAATCAGGGCCACGCCGCGTTTGACCACCTGGTGCGGGCCACCCGACACCGCTTCGCCGAAGATCTCGACGCGACCGCCCTGGATCGGGTCGGCGCCGATCACCGCGCGCGCGACTTCCGTCCGCCCGGCGCCGACCAGGCCCGACAAGCCGACGATCTCGCCGCAGCGCACCTGCAGGTCGACGCCGTTCACACCGGTCGACGTCGTCAGGTCGCGCACGTCGAGTGCAATCTCGCCGCACGCGCCGAAGTAGCGGCGCTGATAGACCGTGCCGACCTTGCGTCCGACCATCAGCGCGATCAACTCGTCGGGGGTCGCGTCGGCGGCCGGCATCGACGTGACCAGGCGGCCGTCGCGCAGAACGGTCACGCGATCGCCGAGATCGAACACTTCCTTCATCCGATGCGAGATGTAGACGATCGCCACACCCGCGTCGCGCAGGCGATGCACGACCGTGAACAGCGCATCGGCTTCCCGGTCCGAGATGGCGGCGGTCGGCTCGTCCATCACCAGCACGCGCGCGTCGTGCGACAGCGCTTTCGCGATCTCGACCATCTGCTGCTGCGCAACGCCGAGGTCCGCCGCATGGGTCCGCGTGTCGTACGCGAGCCCGAGCTGCGCCAGCACGGCCTCGGCGTCCGCATGCATGCGCCGGTGATCGACGAGGCCGAAGCGGTTGCGCGGCTCGCGGCCGAGATAGATGTTCTGCGCGATCGACAGATGCGGCACGAGCGAGAATTCCTGGAAAATCACCGCGATGCCGAGGCGCTTCGCGTCGGCCGGCGATTCGATCGCGACCGGCATGCCGTCGTAGCGGATCTCGCCGCTATCGGCGCGGTAAGCGCCGAACAGCACCTTCATCAACGACGATTTCCCGGCGCCGTTCTCGCCGAGCAGCATGTGCACTTCGCCCGGATACAACGTGAGGTCGACGTCGGTCAGCGCAGCCACGCCAGGAAAATTCTTGCAGATCTTGCGTAATTCGAGACGCGGAACGCGCCCGGTCGAGGTTTCCATGTTCATCTCCATGGTGCTGTCCGGCGGACCGCCGTGCGTCAGGCCGCAGCCGGGCCGCCGACCCGCGATGCGGCCTGCCCGGCCGGCCGCGTCACTTGCTGGCCACGTCGCTCCACGCCGGGCATTGACGCTGATTGCCCGGTAGTTCGAACGGTGCGTAGTTCGTCTTGTCGATCACGATGCCCTTGATCAGCACCGTGTCGGGCACGGGCTCCTTCCGCAGCGTGCGGACCGCGGCCATCGTCGCGATGCAGCCCATCTTGAAGCCGTTGAATTCGGCGGTCGCAAGCAGGCGCCCTTCCTTGATCGCCTTCACCGATTCCGGCACGCCGCCGATACCGACGACCTTCACCTGCTTCTGGCCCGCCGCCTCGAGGGCTTCGATCGCGCCCATCGCCATCACGTCGGCGGCCGCCAGCACGCCGTCGATCTTCGGATTCGACTGGATCAGGTTCTCCATCACCTGCAGCGCCTGCAGCCGCTGATAGTTCGCCGGCTGCGACGCAAGCAGGTGAACGTCCGGGAATTCCTGCAGCGCCTTCCTGAAGCCGCGCACGCGCTCGTCGCTCGTCGTCGAGCCCTTCACGCCTTCGAGGATCACGACATTGCCCTTGCCGCCGAGGCTCTTGAACAGGTATCGCGCCACGTCGAGGCCGAGGTTGTAGTCGTCCGCGACGACGACCGACGAAAACTTGCCGCCCGCCACGCGATCGTTGTAGTTGACGACCGGAATGCCGATCGCGTTGATCTTCTGGATCGCCGGCACGACGCCGTGCGGGTTCACGCCCATGAACAGCACCGCGTTCGGCTTCTTCACGCCGACGTCTTCCAGCTCGCTCAGTTGCTCGCCGAGATCGTTCGGGCGCGTCGGCGCGTAGTGCGTGACCGACACGCCGAGCTGCTTCGCCTCGGCGTCGACGCCGGCGCGCACGAGCGCGAAATGCGGATCGACCTGGTTCTTGTAGAACGCGGCGATCGTTTCGTTCGCCGCCAGCGCACTCGCGCCATGCGAGATGCCGATCACCGCCGCGGACGCGGCGACGATGCACATCGCGGCCCGCCTGCGTGCCGGCTTGCGCTCGGGTTTGAGGTTCGTCTCCATCCACTGGCTCCTGTCCGTCGTTCACGTTGGCCACGCCGCCTGCCGGCATGGCATCTGGGGCAATTCAATGCAACCGTTTGCATAAATTCAGACAAAAAAGAGGCCATGCAACGCGCCGGCGTTCCATGTCGCCCCTTTCAATCGACCCGCATTTTTCCGGGTTTCTGCATGACAGACCGTCGATCGTTTACCCGGCACTGGCAACGCTTCGACCGACCGCATCATTCGTATGATTTACTTCAATGCAAACGTATGCATATCCTACCCAAGGGAATTACGCTGTCAATGAGGTTTAGTCCTGAAAACATTAGGGTTTCACCTGCAACATTGATCGCAACCCATTGCATCGATACAATCGGATCCCTATTCCCCGGCAGGTTCCATGAGCCAATCCTCCGAAGCACGCGGCACCGGCCGCGTCACGATTCGCGAAGTCGCCGCGGCGGCATCCGTCAATGCGTCGACGGTGTCGCGCGTGCTCAATCCGGCCACACGCCACCTGATCGGCGATGAGGTCGTGCGGCGCGTGCTCGCCGCCGCCAAATCGCTTGGTTATCGCCAGAACCGGCTCGCCGCCGCGCTGCGCGGCGGGCAATCGAAGGTGATCGGCGTCTGCCTGCCCGACATCTCGAACCCGGTGTTTCCGCCGATGGTGTGCGGGATCGAGGAAGAGCTCGCGGCCGAAGGCTACGGCGTGCTGATCGCGAACATCGTCGGCAAGCCCAAGGATCAGGAACGCATGCTCGAGCAGATGCTCGAGCGTCAGGTGGACGGCCTGGTCCTCGCGACTGCCGCACGGCAGGATCCGCTCGTGCGACGCTGCATCCTCGATGGCGTGCCGGTCGTGCTGGTCAATCGCGGCGAGGAAGGCGGCCGCGTGCCCGAAGTCGTCAACGACGACTTCCTGTCGATGCGGCTCGCGGTCGAGCATCTGGTCGGGCTGGGCCATACCCGTATCGCACATCTGTCCGGGCCGGAGCGGCTGGCGACCGGCCTGTCGCGCCTGCAGGGCTTCCAGATTGCCACGCAGCAGCACAGTCTCGCGGCGAATGTGGTCGTCGAAGCGAGCGAGTTCACGCGCGAGGCCGGGCGCGCCGCGTGCGCCCGGTTGCTCGATGCGCATCGAGACGTGACCGCCATCATCGCGGCCAACGACCTGATCGCGCTCGGCTGCTACGACGTGTTTGCGGAGCGGCGGATCGATTGCCCGAAGGACATCTCGGTGATCGGGCACAACGACATGCCGCTGCTCGACATGCTGAACCCGTCGCTGACGACGCTGCGAATCCAGCATCGCGAGATGGGCCGGCAGGCCGCACGCCTGCTGCTCGGCATGATCGCCACGCCGGGCAAGGCGCCGCTGCGCATCACGCTGGCGCCCGAACTGGTGGTGCGCGGATCGACCGGTGCACCTCGGGCCGCAGGCGGCCGGGGGCGCTCGCACTAACGCGCCGCCCCGCTCCGCCGGGCACCGGGCCCGCGGGCCGTAGCCAGGTTAGTCTTGCGCAGGGCGCGCGAACGGCATCGCGAGCAGGATCTTCGCAGGGCGTTCCGAGCGGTTGTGCAGCGAACGCCGCTCGTCCGGCGCAAGACGGCACGAATCGAACGGCTGCAATTCGACTTCGACGCCGTCCACACTCACGCACACCTCGCCTTCCAGCACGACGTAATGCTTCTCGACGCCGGATCCGTCCATCGTCGTGTGCCCGCCCGGCTCGATCGTCGACACGCCGAGCCACAGCGATTCGGCCGGGCCTGCCTCGCGCCCTTGCAGGCGCACGCATTGCATGCCGAAGTGATTCGGCGGGAAGTATTCGGGTGCGTCGCGAAAACGCGTGACGTTCATGGCTTGAGCAGCACCCGGTTCGCGGTGCCGCCGAATACCGCCCGATACGCGTGCGCCGCGTCCGCAAGATCGAACACCGAGTCGGCATCGATCGGGAACGGCTTCAACGCACCGCGTTCGAAAGATGGCAACAACGCATCGAGAACATCCGCGCAGTGCTGCGTGTCGAGCGCGAGCGTGTCGATCCCGACGTAGGTGTGCTGCCCGCGATAGAACGCGAAGATGTCGAACGGCACCGCACGCTCGATCGTCGAGATGAGGATCTGCGTGCCGCGCACGGCCATCGCACGATTCGCACGCTCGAAGTACGGACTCCCGACCGTGTTGTACACGATGTTTGCGCCACGGCCGGCGGTCATCTCGAGCACGAGCTCGTCGAACGGCTCCGCTGACGCGTTGATCATCGTCACATCGGCGCTTGCGTGCCCGATGTACGACGGATCGTCGCGCACGACACCGATCACTTCCGCCCCCGCCATGGTCGCCAGTTGGACCGCCGCTTGCCCGACCTTGCCGTTGGCACCCAGCACGAGCACGACGTCGCCGCGCCGCACGCCGCCGGCACGGTGCAAGCCCTCGAACGCGGTGACGAACGGCACGCCGATCGCGCCCGCCTCGTCCATCGTCAGGTTGGCCGGTTTCGCGCGCACGCTGTGCGCCGGCACGACGAGATGGCTGGCGTGGGTGCCGTCGCGACGGATGCCCAGTTCGCCGCTGCTGCCCCAGACCTCCTTGCCGACCATCTCCGGCGGCCCGTCGATCACGCGCCCCGCGTAGTCTCGCCCCGGCGTGCGCGGCCATACCGCATGCGGCATGAAACCGAGTACGGCCTTCACGTCGCTCGGGTTGACGCCCGCGCTCGCGATCTCGATCAGGCAGTCGGTCGTATCGACCTGCGGAACAGGCTGGGTGTCGATGCTCAGTGCGAGCGCGCTGATATCAGCGCTTTTCTGCTGGACGCGAATGCATTTCATGCTCGATGGTTTCCTGGAAAATGTCGATTCGGACGCATGACGCGATGACCGTCGGGTCAGCGCGCATCGATCCGTGGCGTTGAATGTCGAACGTTGGATTGCGTTCAGGACGAGAGGCCGAGGCTTTCACGCGCGTCGCGGCTGGTCGCGATCTCGCCACCGAGCAGCGTGACGATCTCGCGGGCCCGCGCGACGAGCGCCGCGTTGCTTTCGGCCAGCACGCCCTTCTCGATATAGATGTTGTCCTCGAGGCCGACCCGCACGTGTCCGCCCGCGAGCCACGCCTGCGCGACGATCGGGAATTCGAAACGCCCGACCCCGAACGCGGACCAGATCGCCCCCGGCGGCAACAGGCCGCGCGCATAGAGCAGCGTTTCCGGTGACGCCCCGAACCCGTACTTGACGCCGCTGACGAAGGTCCACAGCCCGGGGCCGTCGAGCACGCCGCTCGCGATGAGATCCCGCGCCAGATGGATATCGCCGGAATCGAAGATCTCGAGTTCCGGCTTGACGCCGGCCCGGCGGATCACCTCGGCCATCCGCGTAACGTTCTTCGGGGTGTTGATCACGACCTCGGCGCCCGAGTTCATCGTGTTCAGGTCGAGACTGCAGATGTCGGGTTTCAGCGCGAGAATGTGCTCCACGCGCTTTTCGGGTGGCAGCAGCGTGGTGCCCGGCGCAGCCACCTTGGGATCGTCGTCGCTCGGAATGAAACGTCCGCCCGGGCCCGTCGTCAGATTGATGATCAGTTCGCGATCGACCGCGCGAATCCGGTCGATGACGTCGCGATAAAGCTCGAGGTCCATCGACGGTCTGCCGGTGGCCGGATCGCGGACGTGAATGTGCACGACGGCGGCGCCGGCCTGCGCGGCTTCGAGCGACGCATTCGCGATCTGCTCGGGCGTGACCGGCAGGCCCGGATGCTGGTCGGGTCGCGTGATGTTGCCCGTGACCGCGCACGTAATGATGGTCTTGCGAGGGTGCATCGGAAAGTCTCCAGGCAATCAGTTCAGCCGGCGGCCGCCATCGACGACGATCGTCGTGCCGGTACTGAACGTCAGCGTCGTTGCGCACGCAACGATGGCGGCAGCAACATCGTCCGGCGCGCCGATCCGGCGCAGCGGCGTCGTCGCGGCGGCCTTCTCGTTGAAATCGTCGCCGCGCCCGGGCACGAACTGCGTATCCACCACGCCGGGCGACACGTTCACGACCCGAATGCGCGGCGCAAGCGCGCGGCCGAGCGACTGCGCCATCACGTCGAGGCCCGCCTTGGCCGCGCAGTACGCGACATTGCTGCCGTTGCCGGTCGTGCCCGCGATGGACGACACGTTGACGACGAGCCCGTCGCCCGATTCGTCGAGCAGCGCACGGAATGCCCGGATCGCCGCGAACTGGCCGCGCCAGTTGACCTTCATGATCTCGTCGATCAGGTCGTCGGTCAGCGCGTCGAGGTCCGCGTGACGAACCGGCTTCGTGAAGCCGGCGGCATTCACCAGGATGCCCGCTCGCCCGTAACGCTTGCGCACATCGTCGGCGAGCGCGGCGAGCGTCGCGCTGTCGGTGATCGTCGCGAGCGCGCCCGAATGCCCTTCGCCGGGCAGTTTGTCGGCGATGCGCTGCGTGGCATCCAGGTCGCTTCGTCCGACCACGACAACGCGCGCGCCCGCTTCGGCAAAATGCAATGCAGTCGTGATGCCGATCCCGCCGGTGCCGCCGAGAATGACCGCGACTTTCTCGTTCAGGTTGCGTGACACTGTCCCCTCCTGTTCAGTCGATGGGCGGCGTCGGGTACGTCGGCGTACCGTCGGCCATGACGAATTCGAAATCGAGCGTGTAATACGCTTCGCCGGTTTCCGCGTGCGGCCCCGTCTGCGCGTCGTGGCGCTCGAAATTGCCGACGAGGCGACGATTCACGCCGAATACGACGTCCGAGTCGAGATGCTCCGAATCATCGGCAAACACCTGCGACACCAGCGTCGCATGACCTTCCGCGACGATCACGAAGTGAATGTGCGCGGGCCGGTACGGATGGCGGTTCTGCGCCGCGAGCAGCGTGCCGACGGGGCCGTTGATGGGCACCGGGTATCCGGCGGGGCGCACGGTTTTGAAGTGGAACCACCCTTGCGCATCGGTATGAAAGCGGCCGCGCAGGTTGCGGTCGGGCTGGCTCTGATCCTGGTTCTCGTAGAGCCCGACGGGCGATGCCTGCCAGACTTCGACCATCGCGTTCTTCACCGGCCGGCCCGACACGTCGACGACACGGCCGCGCATGAACAGCGGCGAGCCGGGCGACCCCGGGCTTGCGATCGACTGGCCGTTTTCGTAGGTCGGCGAACCGCCGCGGTAGAACGGCCCGAGCAACGCGCCCGGCGTGCGCTCCGTCGCGTCGGAATTGTTCAGCAACGCGACGAGCGTCGAAAAACCCAGCACGTCGGACAGCAGCACGACCTCGTTGTGCCGCTCGTTGCATGCGTGCCCTGCGGCACGGATAAACGAGAGGCCACGCTCGAACTCCTCGTCGGTCAGCTTCACCTGCTTCAGGAACGCGTGCCCGTGATCGACCAGCGCGTTGACGATCTCCTTCAGCCGAGCGTCCTGAGTCCCCGCCATCGCCGCCTTGACGATCGCGGTAACCGACGCGGGATCGTCGGTAATCGCACTTGCAACCGCATCTTCCGCCATGATTTCCTCAATGCAACCGTTTGCATAAATTGATGCAATAGTACTCGCCGGCCAGCCGCGACGGATAGAGCGTTAACCCTGAATCAGGCGAAATTTACGGAGGATATGGATATCATGCGAAACGCAACCGTTTGCACGAAAATGGTTCAGAAGCATGAACGGTGCCGACGATTGCATGCTGCGGGCGCGTGAGAGCGCGCCTGGAGATACGGCGGGGTGCCGTGCCCGACCCGCGCCGGCGCGGCGGCGCGGGTCGCAGCGCTGGAGCGTTACTGCCCAGGCGGGGTCGAGTCGTCGGCGCCTTTCTGGGCGGCGGCCTTGTGCTCTGCCCTTTGGAGGCTCTGAGGATAGTGATCGTCCTTGCTCACGCGATAACCATTCTTCTCGAGCGTGCTCAACTCCTGGTTCCGTTTGACCCGAGCCGCTTTGCGTTGCGCCTTGCGTTGCGCTTTCAGCGCCTGCTTCGACGTCGGGGCGTCGGGGGTGGCCGATGTTCCGTCCGCATCCTGTGCGTACGCGACCGGCGCACCCAGCAGCACGACTCCCGTCAGGACTGCGAGCACGAGCGGCGCCAAGCTGGACTTCTTCATGTGATTCTCCTTTTTTCGTCGATGATTGAATGACAGGGTTCTGCGTGCCGTCACCATTTCGACTGATATCGATCATGGCCTCATCCGATTCACGCCCTCCACAAGTAACACGACCGCAAAATGATTTTTCTTAAGACACCTGAATTCTCCTGATCGATCAACTAAACGATATGGCCATTTAATCGAACGCATAGCACGCTGTATGGCCCGCCGCGAATGGAATGCGAAAGCAACGCAAGCGCGTCGGGCATACACACGTTATTGCACTGAGGAAAGGGGTCATGAAGCTGTCACTCGAAGCCATCGAGATACTGGATGCGATCGACCGGACCAGCACGTTCGCCGAAGCGGCGACGATGCTGCATCGCGTGCCGTCGACGCTCAGTTATCTCGTGCAAAAAATCGAGAGCGACCTGGGGGTCGCGCTGTTCGATCGCAGTGGCCGCCGTGCGCAGTTGACGCGCGCGGGGCGCGTCGTGGTCGAGGAAGGCCGCCGGCTGCTCGTCGCGGCCGAGCAACTCGAGCGGAAGGCGCAGCGGATCCACGATGGCTGGGAGGCCGAGTTGCGCGTATGCGTCGACGAAATTCTTCCGTTCGCAAGATTCTGGCCCTACGTGCATGAGTTCGACGCGCTCGCGATGGATACGCGTTTGCGCCTGTCGACCAACGTGCTCGGCGGCACCTGGGATGCGCTGGTGTCGAGGCGCGCGGACCTGGTAGTCGGGGCGACGGGCGAGCCGCCCGCACTGACGGACATCGTCGCGCGCCCGATCGGCACGCTGCGTTATGTGTTCGCGGTGGCGCCGCATCACCCGCTCGCGCGGATGCCGGAACCGATTACGCTGCAAGTCGTGACGCAATATCGCTGCGCCGTGGTCAACGGCCCGTCACGTGAATCGCCGCTGCGCTCGACGGCGTTCGATCCTTCTCAACCCTGTCTCGCGGTACCTACCCTGGCGGCAAAACTTGCGGCGCAATGCGAAGGGCTCACCGTCGGCACGCTTCCCGCCAGCATCGCGGCCCGCGCGATCGACGAAGGCAGGCTCGTCACGCGCCGCGTGACCGGGATGCGCGAAACGGCCGAGTGCTACCTGGCATGGCGCGACGACGAAGCCGGACGCGCGCTGCAATGGTGGCGCGAGCGGTTCGACCACCGGGATCTGCTCGATCGATTCATTGCGCGAAAGTAAAGACTTCTGCGCTCGAACGATTCCCTGTTATTTCCCCTCTTTGATACTTCGAACATTTCGAATCAATAGATCGACTTTTTCGAAATGACATTCCGGAAACCTAAATTGATATTTTAAGCAATAATGTTTTACCAGCACGCGGATGCGGTCTCGGCTACACTGTTCTTACCGGTAGCTGACAAAGAGGTTGGAAGCGCCGTGCATAATCCGCATCCGAGGTAAATCGTTATGGAATCCTTGATTAAAGTATTGGCAATCGGCGTGATGATCGCCGTTCCCGCCGTGTCGTTCGCTCAATCGGAGCAACCGGCGAAGACCCGCGCGGAAGTCCGCAAGGAACTCATTCAAATCGAAAAGGCGGGTTACAAGCCGTCCATGGCAAGAAGTACGCAGTTCCCGGAAAACCTGCAGGCTGCCCAGGCGCGCGCCGCCGCGATGAACAACCCGAACACGGGCAACGGCCCGGCACAATGAGCGGCTCGTCGCAGTCCGGCCGCACCACGCCATCCAAAACGCAATAGTCCGACATTCGGCCCGCGGGCGCTCCCCGCGGCGGCCGAGCCCCTCACAGCAGCGGCAGCGTGAGCCGGATATGCTCGGCGAACGCCGCCGTCAGATGCGACGGCCGTTTCCGGTCAAATTTCAGCGTGATTCCTACAGCCGGCAACGGCGGCAACCGCGGATCGCCGTTGACGATCGCCAGGTCGGCCGGCACCGCCGTCTGCGTCATCACCGCGAACGCCTGCCCCGAGCGCACCAGCGCGATCAGCCCCGCGAGACTGCTGCTCGCATACGCGACCCGGTAATCGCGACCGGCGCGGTTCAACGCTTCGCACGCCGCGATGTGGTCGAGCGTGTCGCGATCGGACAGCGCGAGCGGCAGCGGATCGAAATGCGCGGGCTCGAGCCCCGGGTAGCCGATCCAGACCAGTTGCTCGCGGCGAATGATGTCGTCGTTCACACCATCGTCCGGCAATGAAATCATCGCGAGATCGACCGCGCGCTTCTCCAGCTGTTCGAGCAGCCGCGGCGTCGGCCCGCACACGATTTCCACGATCGCCTGCGGATGCTGGCTTGAAAACTGCCGCAGCAGCGACGGCAGAAACACCTCGGCGTAATCGTCCGGGCAGCCGAACCGGATGGTGCCCGACAACCCCGTGCCGCACAGGTCGGCCATCGCCTCGTCGTGCAACCGCAGGATCCGCTGTGCATGCACGAGCAGCCGCTCGCCCGGGTGGGTCAGCACCACGCCGCGGCCGGTGCGCTGGAACAGCGGCTGGTCGACGATATCCTCGAGCCGCTTCATCTGCTGGCTGAGCGCGGACTGCGTGCGCCCGACACGCGCGGCCGCGCGGCTCAGCGCGCGCACCTCGGCGATCACGACGAACGAACGCAGCAGGTCGATTTCAAGCGAAAGCCCCAAGGTATTAGCCCCTTTTCTAGCTCGCATAAGAACTATTCGTTTCCATCAAACCAGACGCGCGCCTAGACTGCAAGCGATCCCTGCCCTTGCCCGGAGAAGCCCGATGTCCCTGAACGACGACGCAACCTTCTGGCACAACGCCAGGCAGCATCTGGTCCGCTACGGCGGTACGTTCGAGCCGATGATCATCGAGCGCGCGAAAGGCAGCTTCGTCTACGACGCGGACGGCCGTGCGATCCTCGATTTCACGTCGGGGCAGATGAGCGCGGTGCTCGGCCACAGCCATCCGGACATCGTCTCCGTCATCAGCGAATACGCAGGCAAGCTCGACCACCTGTTCAGCGGGATGCTGTCGCGGCCGGTCGTCGACCTCGCGACGCGCCTCGCCGACATCACGCCCGACGGGCTCGATCGCGCGCTGCTTCTCAGCACCGGCGCGGAATCGAACGAAGCGGCGATCCGGATGGCGAAGCTCGTCACCGGCAAGTACGAGATCGTCGGCTTCGCGCAGTCGTGGCACGGGATGACGGGCGCGGCCGCATCGGCCACCTACAGCGCCGGCCGCAAGGGCGTCGGCCCGGCCGCCGTCGGCTCGTTCGCGATTCCCGCACCGTTCACGTACCGGCCGCGCTTCGAGCGCAACGGCACCTACGACTTTCTTGCCGAACTCGACTACGCGTTCGACCTGATCGATCGCCAGTCGAGCGGCAACCTCGCCGCGTTCATCGCGGAGCCGATCCTCAGTTCGGGCGGGATCATCGAGTTGCCGGAAGGCTATATGGCGGCGCTCAAGCGCAAGTGCGAAGAGCGCGGCATGCTGCTGATCCTCGACGAAGCGCAGACCGGCGTCGGACGCACCGGCACGATGTTCGCGTGCCAGCGCGACGGCGTGACGCCCGACATCCTGACGCTGTCGAAGACGCTGGGCGCCGGGCTGCCGCTCGCGGCCATCGTGACGTCCGCGGCGATCGAGGAACGCGCGCACGAACTCGGCTACCTGTTCTACACGACGCACGTATCGGATCCGCTGCCGGCGGCCGTCGGCCTGCGCGTGCTGGACGTGGTGCAGCGCGACGGGCTCGTCGCGCGGGCCAACGTGATGGGCGACCGGCTCCGGCGCGGCCTGCTCGACCTGATGGAACGATTCGACTGCATCGGCGACGTGCGCGGACGCGGGCTGCTGCTCGGCGTCGAAATCGTCACGGATCGCCGGACCAAGGAACCGGCCGACGGGCTCGGCGCGAAGATCACGCGCGAGTGCATGAACCTCGGCCTCAGCATGAACATCGTGCAGTTGCCCGGCATGGGCGGCGTGTTCCGCATCGCGCCGCCGCTGACCGTCAGCGACGAAGAGATCGACCTCGGCCTGGCGTTGCTGGAACAGGCGATCGCACGCGCGCTGTAACGGCGCGTGGTAACGCCCTTCCCCGCATGAAGCGATCCGTCGCGCCGGTTCGACCGACCGGCGCGACGGAAACGCAAACGTGTCGTCCGGATTCCCGCCCGATCAGCGCACGCCGGCCGCCCACGCCTCCGCATCCGCGCCGGCCGGAATGCGCATCGGGCTCGACGGATCGGTCGCCGCGCGCCACACCGCTTCGGCGACATCCTGCGCATGAGTGACCTGCCCCGACGGATCGAGCATGCGCGCGACCGCCTGCCCGACAAACTCCGCATACGCCTCGTGTTCGAAGCCGTGCATGTGCGCCCGCGCGTTGTCGCCGAAACGCGTGTCGGGCGCGCGGCCCGGCAGCACGAGATGCGTGCGCACGCCGAACGGTTCGAGTTCGACCGCCATCGATTCGGTGAACGCGTTGACCGCCGCCTTGCTGGCCCGATACGCGCTGACCAGCGGCAGCGCCTTCAGCGTGACGCTCGACGTGACGTTCACGACCACCCCGGCCCCGCGCCGGCGAAACTGCGGCAGCACCGCCTGCGTGACCGCGATCGTACCGATCGTGTTGGTCTCGAACAGCGCGCGCACCGTATCGAGCGGCGTGAGTTCGGCCGGCGCGGCCGCGCCGAAACCCGCGTTGTTGACGAGCACGTCGATCGGGCCTGCCGCGTCGATCGCCGCGCGGATGCTGTCCGCGTTCGTCACGTCGAGCGCCAGCACGCGCAGGCGCTCGGACGGCGGCAGCACGTCCTCGCGCGGCGTGCGCATCGTCGCGACGACCTGCCAGTCGCGGGCCAGGAAATGGCGGGCGATTTCGAGGCCGAAGCCGGAGGAACAGCCGGTAATCAGTACGGTCTTCATGCGAACTCCTGGGATGTGTGGGGCATGTGTCCGTACGATAGATGGCCGGATCCGTATTCGCTACAATTGAAAATCCGCTTTTCTTTTGCGAGAGTCCGGCGATGATCGATCCGCTGACCGAAGTCGTGACGCTGCTGCAACCGGGCGCGCGGCACTCCAAGTCCGTTCAATGCGCGAGCCCCTGGTCCGTCAGCCGCGCGGTCGCCGGCGAGCCGTTTTATTGCGCGATCCTCGACGGCGGGTGCCGCATCGCGATCGACGGGCACGCGCCGATCGAACTGCTGCCCGGTGATTTCATCCTGATCCCGGCGGCCTACGGCATCGCGATGTCGAGTCTCGCGCCGCTGCCGCCGGGGGTCAAAACGGGCCCGCCGCTCATGCTCGACAGCGGCGAACACCGGGTCGGCGATCCGGGCAACCCGGTCGATACGCGGATGATGGTCGGCCACTGCAGCTTCGGCTCGCCCGACGCGGCGCTGCTGGTGTCGCTGCTGCCGCAATGCGTGCACGTGCGCGGCGAACCGCGGCTGACCACGCTCGTGCAACTGGTGCGCGACGAATCGCGTGCGCAGCGGCCCGCGCGCGAGATCGTGCTGTCACGCCTGCTGGAAGTGTTGCTGATCGAGGCGTTGCGGTTCACGGCCGGCACGAACGCATCGCCCGGCCTCGTGCGCGGGCTCGCCGACAGCCGCCTCGCGGCCGCGATCCGCCGGATGCACGAACGCCCCGCGCATCCGTGGACGATCGTCGAGCTGGCGAAGGAAGCGGCACTGTCGCGCTCGACGTTCTTCGAACGCTTCAGCCGCGCGGTCGGCGTCGCGCCGATGGAATACCTGCTCACGTGGCGCATGGCGCTCGCGAAGGATCTGCTCCGCCGCAACGAAGGCCGCATCGCCGAGATCGCGGGGCGCGTCGGCTACAGTTCCGCGAGCACGTTCAGTGTCGCGTTCACGCGGCATGTCGGGCGGCCGCCGGCGCGGTATGCGCGTGATGAACAGGTGGTGGTGAACGAGGTCAGCGATGCACCAGCACGTTGACGAGCTTGCCGAACGGATCGCGCACATAAAAGCGCCGCACGCCCCACGGCTCGTCGACCGGGCCATATTCGACGGAAATGCCCGCCTCATGCACACGCACGAGCGCTTCGTCGAGATCGTCGACTTCGATCGACAGGTCGGGCGTCGGCGTGCCCGACCCGCCTTGCGCTGCAAAGCTGATCTGCACGTCCATCTGCTCGGCATTGCCGTAGGTCGCGATCCAGCCGTGGTCCATCAGCAGATCGAGACTGAAGATCTGCTGATAGAAGCGCTTTGCGTCGTCGACCGACTGTGTGTCGATATTGGCGACGATCCGTTTGACTTTCATCGGGTTCCTCCGCGAACCGGGTCGTTTCGCGAAGCTACACCGGAACCGCCTGCGCAACCAGCGGCTCAGCGCCCGGCCGCCTCCATCTCCGCGCGCCGGGCTCGCGTGGCCCGCTCGCCTGGCTTGCTGGCCAGCCACACGCCGATCGCGACGACAACGATGCCGAGGTAAGTCGACAGCTGGATGCTGTCACCGAACATCCACGCGGCCCAGGTCAGCGTCACGGGCGGTTCGAGATAAACGAGGGTCGCCACGCGCGTCGCGGGCATGCGCTTGAGCAGTGCCCACAACGTCAGGTACGCCATGAAGGTCGAGAACACCGTCAACCACACGACGGACACCCAGACATTCGGCTGGGTCGGCACGTGCAGGTCGCCCGTGACGATCCCGCACACCGCGAACAGGACGAGGCTGACGCCCCCCTGCACGAACAGCGGCAGAAACAGCCCGTCCTCGTTGCTGCGCGCGGCCGTCAGCGCGCGCCGCCGCTGATAGATCGTCGCGACCGACAGCCCCAGCGCGGAAACCAGCGGCAGGATGTACATGACGATGCTGACCGACCCGGTCGGCAACGCGTATTGCCCGCCGATCACGATGCCCACGCCGACGAATCCGGCGACGAGCCCGACCCACTGCCGCGCCCCGCTGCGCTCGCTGCCCTCCAGCGTCGTCATCGCTGCCGTGATGAGCGGTTGCAATGCGGCAATGACCGCCGCGATGCCCGGCGGCAGGCCATGCTGAATGGCCACGTAGACGCAGCTCAGATACAGGAACTGCGACAGGAAGCCGATCACCGCGTGATAGCGGATTTTTTCCAGCGTCAGGCGCCCGAGCTGCCGGTTGAGGACGATCGCCAGGCACAGCGTCACGAGCAGGAAACGCCAGAAGAGCAGGTTGAACGCACCGGCCGTCTCCGCGCCGAGCTTCGCACCGATGAAGCCCGAACTCCACGACAACACGAAAACAAGCTGGATCAGGAATAGCTGCATGGGCGAAGGCGCTCAGGATGTTGCCATGGACAAGCGGGTGTCTTTCAGATCCTCGGCCCGGATCGGTGCGAGCCCGAGGCGGTGGTACTGCATCTCCGCGTTGTCCCTGAGGCTGCGCCGCAGGGCCAGCCAGTTGACGATGGTGCGCGGAATGCCGTCGTCCGACGCGAGATGCCAGAAGCCGTTATCGTCCTCGCGCGTGTACGGGCAATGGAACGACAACACCAGCGACATGCGACGCCCCGCCGTTACCGGCTCGACGCCATGGAACAGCTTGCTGCCGTAGATGAGCAGCGCATCGCCCGCTCTGTCCAGGTTCGCCGTCTTCACATGCGTGCGCGCCGGGTCATGCCGGTCGAACGTCTCGGCGGTCGATTCGTAGAACAGAAAATTGCCGCCGGCATAGTCGGATCGATCCGACAGCACGATATTCAGCACGAAGCTCGTGCCGTCCGTGTGCCACATGCCCAACTGTTCCTTGCCGTCGTGCTGCGCCGTCGGATAGTAATAGTTGAACTGCGACCGCGCATTGACCATCGGATACGGGATCAGCGGCGCGCCGGCGAGACGCGACAGCCTCAACAGGAACGCGCGGTCGTGCATCATGTCGTCGATGAACCGCGAGCGGTTCGTCACCGCGCGTACCCGCTTCGAGATGATCCAGTTGCTGCTCGACGCGCTGCCTTCCAGCGCCCGGCCGATCTCGCGCAACGCGGCGATCGCCTCGTCGGTGAACAGCCCGCGCAGGCTGCACACCGCATTGAGCGCGCTCGTGCGCGTGCCGCGCATCGGCTCGTCGCCGTAGCCGAGATCGTCGAGGTTGCGGCGATATCGCAACTCGTAGCCGTCGCGCAGGCAATCGCTCGTCCAGCGCATCGGTTCCGTCGACGCATCCAGCGTGCCGCCGACGTTCGCGCCGCCGGCGAGCGACGTCTGCAACGCAAGCCTCACCCGGTCGAACCCGCGCGCAAACACCGGCAATGCATTCCCCTTGTTCATCGCGTGCCTCGCTTTCGCCGTTGCGGCGTTCAGCCCTTGAACTGGGCGATCTGGTACACGACGCTGCCATCCCCGCTGCGCAGCTCGTCGATCACGCGGCAATTGCCGTGACTGGCACGCACGTGGCGAAATTGCTCCGGCGTGTATTTCAGGCAGATGTTGGTGATCAGATGCCCGTCGGCGCCGGCTTTCGACACCGGCTGCAACGTGACCGCGACATGGAACTGGTCGCCGAGCAGGTTGAGCCGGACGATCGAAACATGATGCTCGCCGAGCGGCTCGAAGCCCTGCTGCCGGCTGACGATTTCGGAGAACCGCACCATGTTCTCGTTCCGGTAGAAGTTGTAGATCGGCTCTTCGCGGCCATCGACGAGCAGTTGCATCTCCGACACGACGTAGGTCGACTTGCCGCCGAGATTGCGAATCAGCCGGCCGATCGTCACGGGCAATTCATTGCCCTCCTGGAAACCGAGCATCGTGATCAAGGTCACGTCCTGGCCCAGGTCGATGTGATCCCACTGCACGTTCCGATAATCGTCGGCGATGTAGTTGAAGCAGCCGGGCGTCTTCAGGAACGGCATGATCGCGTGCCGCATCGCGTCTTCCGACGACTCGTTGATGTCGACGGCCGTGTAGCGCAAATGGTCCGGCCCGCCGCCGCTGACGGCCTTCATCAGTTCGGTCGTCTTGACCGGCTCCGGCCCGAGTTCGATGTAGTGCACATCGCGGCCGCGCGACAGCGTCGCAAGACGTTCGCTCAACGCACCGATCGCTTCCCGCAACGATCCGTTGCCGTCGCGGTCCGCGCACAGCGCCGGACTCCGTACGCCCAGTTCGTTCAGGTTCCGCATCAGCGAAAAAACTTCGCGCCCTGCCTCCCTGCGCTGCGCGCCATCGTCATGCCGCGCCAGCGTCGAATATTTTTCGTGATTCTCGACCGTCCATACCGACTCCGCCTTCAGCTTCCTGTCCCGCACCAGCGCATCTACGACAAAATCATTGATAGACATGAAATCGTTCCCCGGATACGTGTCACGCTTGATCGACCTGCCTGCATTCGTCTGCCTGTTGACCCGAGGATAGGGACGCTTAATAATTCCGTCAATCGACATTACGTGAATCACTAATTCGGAAAATCAGAATCATGCCGCGCACCCTGGACGTCGATCTGCTGCGTACCTTCCACGCCGTCGCGAAGCTCGGCCGCTTCAAGGACGCGGCCGTCTATGTGAACCGCAGCCCGTCGTCGGTCACCGCGCAGATCCAGAAGCTGGAAGAGATGGTCGCGCAGCGCTTGTTCACGCGAAACAACCAGTCGGTCGAACTCACGCAGTACGGCCACAAGCTGCTCGGCGACACCACGGAATTCCTGTTGAGCCACGATCGGCTCGTCGAATCGCTGTCGCCGCAGATGCTGACCGGCAAGCTGCGGCTCGGCATCCCCGATTCGTACGCGGCGCACTTCATGGCCGAGTTCCTGCCGCGCTTCGCCGCCGACCGGCCGTTGCTCGAACTGACGGTCGAAGCACGCTCCAGCGAGGAACTGCAGCTGCTGTTCGCGCGCGGCCAGCTGGACATCACGATCGCCGTGGTACCGAAGGCGCTGCCGCATGGCGAGCTGCTCAGCAAGACCCATCCGGTCTGGGTCGCTGCGCGGACGTTCAAGTTCAACCCCGATGCGCCGCTGCCGATCGCGGTGCAATTGCAGGGATGCCCGTACCGGGACACCGCGCTGAACGCGCTGAAGAAGGAGCGGATCGCACACCGGATGCTGCTCGAGAGCGCGAGTTCGCCGGCGGTCGAAGCCTGTATCGCCAACGGCCTCGCGGTCGGCCTGATCGAGCACGATCGCGTGTCCGGCAACCTGACGAGCCACGTTACGGGCATCGTGCTGCCCGATCTGCCGCCGCACCTGATCTATATCCTGACCGACGACGGCAATCGCGCCGCGCTGCATCTGCGCGACGTGCTGAAAAGCACGTTCAGGATCGGACAATGAAAACAGGGCCTCGAAAGGCCCTGTGTGAGTCGGTCTTGCGTTGGCGCTTCAAAACGACAGCGGCTATTTATTGCGCGTCCAGCAACTCGGGTTTGTTCGTCGTCACCCACGCCTTCACGTCGGTCATGAGCGCCGTCGCACTGGCAAGACATTCATTGACCGCGGACGCTTGAACCACGTCTCCGGAGTAATCGGACAGATTGCGCTGCTTGCGCAGCGCATCGAGGCTAACGCCGAGTAAGTTCTGCAAGGTCATCGTCGCTACCGATCAGGAAGATCTTGGGTTTTCCAAGCACGTCCCGCAAGAATGCGTCGTGCCCTTCGACACCGGCACGAAACTCGTCGGCTGACAGTACCTGAGGATTGATATCCCGCCCCAATGTCGCTTGAGCATCGTAAAGCATCCCTACCACCGCGGCGAACCCGACCGAACCGATCACCATCACGTCGACATCGCTGTCCGCCGTCTCCTGGCCGCGCGCGACCGAGCCGAACACGAAGGCCACGGCGATTTGCTCGGCGCAAGGCAGCAGTGCTTCAGCCAGCACGTCACCCATGCCTGAGGTCTTTCGCATGATCGAAGCCAGCTCCTCATAGATCGGACAGCTTCGATTGGCGCGATAAACCACCTGATTGCCCTGTCGATCCCGGCTCAAGATGCCAGCTTCGGCCAGTTTGCTCAGTTCCTTGTGCAGCGTACCGGGGGTTGTGCCCGTCAAACGGGCAATTTCGCGAACGTGCAACGCCTGATCAGGCCGCAACAGGAGCAGGCCCAGCACACGGCGCCGGTAGTCGCTAAATAGGGTCGGGGCGATGGATCGTAGCATGATTGGCTACGATTGTAGCCGAATTGGCTACGATATGTTGTTACGCTGAATGCGCTTGTCGGTCCGGATCGGCAAGCTGAATGTAGCCGATTAGGCTACGATCGAAGCCAGATCAGCTACATAATCGCTGCAAATCTGTGTTCCAAAGCGTCACAAGACGAAGACCACGCCAATCAGATCAGCACCGCCGCCGGCCCGTTGCAGGCCGGCGGCGTCCCTCCATCAACCGCCGAGATAAGCCTGCTTGATCCGGTCGTTCGCGAGCAGGTTCGAGCCCGTATCGGCGAGCACCACGCGCCCCGTTTCCAGCACATACCCGCGATCGGCCACACCGAGCGCCTTGTTCGCGTTCTGCTCGACCAGAAACACCGTCACGCCTTCCTCGCGGATCGTCCGAATGATGTCGAAGATCTGCGCGATCACGAGCGGCGCGAGGCCAAGCGTCGGCTCGTCGAGCAGCAACAAACGCGGCTTGCTCATCAGCGCGCGGCCGATCGCGAGCATCTGCTGCTCGCCGCCCGACATCGTGCCCGCCCGCTGCGTCGCACGCTCCTTCAAACGCGGAAACAGCTTGAACACATGCTCGGTGCCTTCGTCGATCTCGTGACGGCTCGCGAAGAACCCGCCCATCTTCAGGTTCTCGAGCACCGTCAGGCTCGGAAACACGCGCCGCCCTTCCGGCGAGATCGCCATCCCCTGCCGCATGATCTGGTGCGTCGACATCGCGGTGATGTCCTTGCCCTCGAACAGCACGCGGCCCGACGAGGCGCGCGGCGTGCCGCACACGGTCATCATCAGCGTCGTCTTGCCGGCGCCGTTACTGCCGATCAGCGTGACGATCTCGCCCTTGTTCACCTCGATCGACACGCCCGCGAGCGCTTCGACCGCGCCGTAGTGCGTATGGACCTGTTCCAGCTTCAGCATCACTCTTCCCCCAGATACGCCTTGATCACGCGCGGGTCGTTGCGGACCGCTTCCGGCGTGCCGATCACGATCGGCCGGCCGTGCTCCATCACGAGGATGCGGTCCGACACGCCCATCACGAGGCTCATGTCGTGTTCGATCAGCAGCACCGACACGCCGAACTCGCGGCGCAGCTTGTCGATCAGGTGCTGCAGCTCGATCTTCTCCTGCGGGTTGAGACCGGCCGCCGGCTCGTCGAGCATCAAGAGACGCGGCTCGGTGATCATGCAGCGCGCGATCTCCAGACGCCGCTGATGCCCGTACGACAGCGTGCCGGCCGGCCGGTTGGCGACCGACTTCAGCCCCATCCGTTCGAGCCACACGGCCGCGCGTTCGAGCGCTTCCTTCTCGGCGCGGCGATACGCGGGCGTCGAGAACAGACCGGGCAGCAGCCCTGCCTTCACCTTGCGGTGCTGCGCGACGAGCAGGTTCTCGACGACCGTCAGCGACTTGAACAGGCGGATGTTCTGGAACGTGCGCACCAGGCCCTTCAGCGCGATCTTGTGGCTCGGCAGCCCGGCGATCTGGTGGCCGTCGAGCTCGACCGCGCCGGAAGTCGGCTTGTAGAAGCCGCCGACGCAGTTGAACACCGTGGTCTTGCCCGCGCCGTTCGGCCCGATGATCGCGAACACCTCGTCGCGGCGCACGTCGAAATCGATGCCGTCCACCGCGAGCAACCCGCCGAAGCGCATCTGCAGCCCGGCGACCGTCAACAGTTCTGCATTCGCGCTCATTGCGGCAGCTCCACGTGGGGACGGCTCGCGGGCAGCAGGCCCTGCGGACGCCACATCATCATCAACACCATCACGAGACCGAAAATCAGCATCCGGTATTCGGCGAAGCCGCGCGCGACTTCCGGCAGCACGGTCAGCAGGATCGCCGCGAGAATCACGCCGAGCTGCGAGCCCATCCCGCCGAGCACGACGATCGCGAGGATCAGCGCCGACTCGATGAAGGTGAACGATTCAGGATTCACGAGGCCCTGACGCGCCGCGAAGAACGCGCCGCCGATACCGGCGAACGACGCGCCGAGCGTGAACGCCGACAGCTTGATGCGCGTCGGGTTCAGGCCGAGCGAACGGCACGCGATCTCGTCGTCGCGCAGCGCTTCCCACGCACGGCCCATCGGCATGCGGATCAGGCGGCTCGTCACGAACAGCGTGAAGCCGACCAGCACCAGCGCGATCAGGTACAGGAAGATCACCATGTGCTCGCCGCTGTATTCCAGCCCGATCAGTTCATGGAAGGTCTTCGCGCCTTCGACGCTCGCCGAGCGCGCCATCTCGAAGCCGAACACCGTCGGCTTCGCGATGCCCGAGATGCCGTCCGGGCCGCCCGTCAGGCTCGTCAGGTTGTTCGCCATCAGCCGGATGATTTCGCCGAAGCCGAGCGTGACGATCGCGAGATAGTCGCCGCGCAGCCGCAGCACCGGGAAGCCGAGCAGGAAGCCGAACGTCGCCGCCGCGATCGCGGCCAGCGGCAGGCATTCCCAGAACGACAGCCCGAAATACTGGTTGAGCATCGCGTACGTATAACCGCCGACCGCGTAGAACCCGACATAACCGAGATCCAGCAGCCCCGCGAAACCGACGACGATGTTCAGCCCGAGGCCGAGGATCACGTAGATCAGCGCGAGCGTCGCGACGTCCACCGCGCCGCGCGAACCGAAGAACGGCCACACGAGCCCGACCGCGAGCAGCACCCACACGATCACGCGCTGCTGCTGCGCGCCCATCGCGGGCACTGCCGGCAGCTTCACCGCCGATTTCGCGCGCATGAGCCACGGCTTGAACAGCTGGAACAGGAACACGGCCGCGACCGCGATCCACACCGGCCGCCAGTGCGGCGTCAGCACGACCTGATAACCGTCGAGCTGCAACTGCAGGCCGAGCACGGGGATCGTGAGGATCGCCGTCAGGAACGCGGCGGCCACGGCGTTTTTCAGCGCCTGGCCGAACGATGCGTCGGCGGCCGGGCGGCGAACGGAAATGACAGTACTCATCTGCGTCTCCCTCAAACCTTTTCGATGTCCGACTTGCCGAGCAGGCCGGTCGGGCGGAAGAGCAGGATCAGCACGAGCAGGCCGAACGCGACGACGTCCTTGTACTCGGCCGGCATGTAGCCTGCGGCAAAGGTTTCCGCGAGGCCGAGCAGCACGCCGCCGAGCATCGCGCCCGGGATGCTGCCGATCCCGCCGAGCACCGCGGCGGTGAACGCCTTGATGCCCGCGACGAAGCCGATATACGGATTCAGCTTGCCGATCGTCAGCCCGATCAGCACGCCACCGACGGCGGCCAGCATCGCGCCGAGCACGAACGTGAACGAGATCACGCGGTTCGTGTCGATGCCGAGCAGGTTCGCCATCTTCATGTCCTCGGCGCACGCGCGGCACGCACGGCCCATCCGCGAATGCCCGATGAACAGCGTGAGCGCGATCATCAGCACCACCGTCACGCAGACGATCATCAGGCGCGAATACGGGATGGTCACGTCGAAGTCGCCGCCGAGATGGATGTCGAACGCGCCGGAGATCAGCACCGGCACGGACACGTCGCGCGCGCCCTGGCCGATCTGCACGTAGTTCTGCAGGAAGATCGACATGCCGATCGCGGAGATCAGCGGCACGAGGCGCGGGCCACCGCGCAGCGGCCGATACGCGACGCGCTCGACCGCGAAGCCGTACAGGCCCGTGACGATCACCGACACGATCAGTGCGGCGCCGAGCACGAGCGGCAGCGGATAACCGGCGGAGACGCCGATCGCGGTCAGGGTCACGAGGCCCACGTACGCGCCGATCATGTAGATCTCGCCGTGGGCGAAGTTGATCATGCCGATGATGCCGTAGACCATCGAATAGCCGATGGCGATCAGCGCATAGATCGCACCCAGCGTCAGGCCGTTGACCAGCTGCTGGGCGAATTGAGGAAAGAAGTCAGTCATGTGCGGGAAGCTCCCGTTGGCACTGCGCCGCAGGCCGCAACCGGATCACGGCGCGACCGCGCGCAACGCACGGTGTTCGTCTCGGACCGCCCGTCAGCCGCGGAACGGCCAAATGCGCACGCGCCCTGCCCGGGTCACGGGCAGAGCGGGTGCGCGGGGCGGGTACTCCGTTTTTAGTTGGCGGCGGTCTTCGTCGCGTCCTTGTGCCACGTGTAGACGACGAACTTGAACGCCTTCAGGTCGCCCTGAGCGTCATACGCCACCTTGCCGATCGGCGTGTCGAACGTCGTCTTGTGCATGTACGCGGCGACCTTGGTCGGGTCGGTCGTCTTTGCGCCAGCGATCGCGTCGGCGATGATCTTCACCGCGGCGTACGACGGCATCTGGAACGGGCCGTTCGCATCGCGCTTCTTGTCCGCGAACGCCTTCACCAGTGCTGCGTTGGCCGGATCGGCCGTGAAGTCGGCCGGCAGCGTGACGAGCATGCCTTCCGAAGCCGGGCCGGCGATTGCCGTCACGTCCTTGTTGCCCACGCCTTCAGGCCCCATGAACGTTGCCTTCACGCCCTGCTCGCGCGCCTGGCGCATCAGCAGGCCCATTTCCGGGTGGTAGCCGCCGAAGTAGACGAAATCGACGCCTTGCGACTTCAGCTTCGTGATGATCGCCGAGTAATCCGAATCGCCGGCGTTGATGCCTTCGAACAGCACGACCGGGATCTTCGCGGCTTCGAGGTCCTTCTTCACCGACGACGCGATGCCTTGGCCGTACGACTGCTTGTCGTGCAGCACCGCAACCTTCTTCGGCTTCACGTTGTTGATGATGTACTTCGCGGCGGCCGGGCCTTGCTGGTCGTCACGGCCGATCGTGCGGAAGATGAAGTGACGCTTCTTGCCTTCGGTCAGCTGCGGCGCGGTGGCCGACGGCGTGACCATCACGATGCCTTCGTTCTCGTAGATGTCGGATGCGGGGATCGTCGAGCCCGAGCACACGTGGCCGATCACGTACTTGATCTTCTGGCTGACGATCTTGTTCGCGACGGCGACGGCCTGCTTCGGTTCGCATGCGTCGTCCATCATCACGACTTCGAACTTGTTGCCGCCCGCACCGCCTGCTGCGTTGATCTGTTCGATCGCGGTCAGCGCGCCGGCCTTCACCATGTCGCCATATTGGGCGACCGAGCCGCTCATCGGACCAGCGATGGCGATCTTCACGGTTTCCGCTTGCGCGGTGGCGGCGCCGGCGGCGAACAGCACGGCGGCGACGGAAATGGACGTAAGACGGGACAGCGTCATCTGGGAGCTCCTCGATGTTGTTTAGTCATACGGGCAAAGGCGGCATGACTTGCGCAATCGAACAGCACCCGGGGCGAGGACATGGGACACGCCCGAGACACATAGAAGACGGAACTCCAGCGGAATGTTGCGTAGCGGGGCCCGGCTCTTGCAGTCCCCGAAGGGGACGTCTGGTTCGGAAAGACATCATCGTGATGCGTCTTGCATTGCGCAAGCGTTTCGCCTGCCCCGCTTGCCAAACCGCTTGATCGGAGGGATGGTCCGACAGCCGTTGGCAAGGCAGTCGAAATTATATGGGCGTTTTTAAATCGTCTGTCAAAAATGCCGGTCGACCGAGGGAAAACACGTAGGGATGAGGGGGGGTCGGTAGCAATGACGGCGCAACCTTTCGGCTTCGATAACGGCTGCAGGGAGTGCAATCTGGTTGCTATTGAAGGGAGTGGTCGGGCGCTGTGCCTTGGTGGGTATGACATCTGCTGACAGGCGGTCGTGTTCGGTGTACTTCGGGCCGGCAAAGGGCCGTATCGGCGCGGTTCAATCGACTGATGATTGGTTTGGCGAGCACCATTGAGGTGCGTTGGATGGGGGTGCTCAAACCTACCGTTAGCCGACGGTTTTCTCGTCTTCGAAAGGTTGTAGTTATTAATATGAAATAATGTAGGCTCGCCTCTGCAATCCAGCCAGCCTCCCCGCGAAGCGCGTCCGCCGCGCTTCGTCGTCGCTTCAGAGCCGTTTCGACGGCCATCCGTTGCCCAGCCGCCAGCCAGTGATCTGCCGTTTTTTTCAATGCACATCACCTGATTTGGATCGCTGATGAATCATTCCTTCTGCCTGTCTTCCGCCGCCGCGATTGCGTGTGCGCTTTCTGTTTCCGCCGCCGATGCGTCGGGGCGCGATACGCTGACCGATCGGTCGGCCGGGACCAATGTGTTTCGCGCGGAGCGTCGTGCCGCCGCTCGTGACGATGGGCACGCGGCACGTGCGAATCGTCGCGTGCAGTACGCCGCGCCCGCCAAGCGCGGCCCGTTCGATACGCCCGATACGCGGCCGCTGCGTGTTTCGGGCGATGCGCTTGAGCCGCAGCCCTCTCGTGCGCGTGAATCTGATTGGGACTTGCCGGCAAACCGTGTCGCGCTCGGTGCAGGCGGCAGCGACAGCCTCGGGCGCGCATTGCCCGGAACCGAACAGCGCGCGCAGAACTGGAATGAATATCTGCGGGCTAACGGTTCGCGGCCGGCGGGTAGTAGCGGCTCATATGCGCCGACGCGGCCGTACGATGCCCCGCGTGGTCCGCATGGGGCACCGAATCCGTTTGATCCTTCGGTGCCGCAACCGGAGACGCGCACGTTTTACGACAACGGCGCAGGTACGCATTGCACAGCGACGGGTGGCGCGGGGACGTCGCGATCGTCTTGCAATATCGCCTGGTGATGCGTGGCGTCGGGCGGTAGCAACTGCCCGGCGCGCTGCGCGCCTTCGCGCAGCGCGGCCGCATCCTGCGGCGTTGCCTGTTACAGCTGCTTGATGACCAGCCTTCCCGGCTCAATCGTGATCTGCACCTTTCGGCCCGGGATAAAACGCGCATCGTTGACGAGCCACATTCCGCCGATCTTCATATACGGATAAAACGTATCCGGCCTGATGTGCATGCGTTTCGGTACACCCCAGGATTCCTGGATCGTTACGAAGCGTTCCGTGATCGGGGGACGTGCTTTATCATTCGCCTTAGCCATGGGCAACTCCACTGTAGTTGGCTGTGGTTAGCGGGTCGTGAGTGTTGGTAGCACTTGCGGCCCGCGCTCGTTTACGGCGGTGTTTGTGTGGTTTGGATTCCTCTGTTGTTGGTGGGTCGGTGGAAACGGGACTGCGACATGTGGATCAGGACGTCTGGCGTATCAATCCGCGCGCGCGATTATCACTGGCTGAACATTGCCCATTAGACAGTGTTTGTTGCTTGGGCGCACCCTATCCATTGGTTATAGGCGATCAAGGAGATCCACGCTCACGAACACTGCGAGCGCTGATGGGCGGCGAAAGCGAATCAGCGCGAACATCGATCTGTCGCAGCGAGCGATTGATCAGAACTTGACGATTCGAAACAGTTCGAATGAATCGGACCCGATTGAATACGTACGCTTAGATATGGATGTGACTATTACTCCGCCTTCGTGGTCATACAAATACACAAGAAGCTCTTGCATGGAATGTCCATGTTCAGCGTCTTACGCAGTCCGCAATCAATCTGAAGCGGGCGTCGAATATCCTGCAACCAACGTCCGCTTTTACTCAATTCCGGAACGGTCGCACATGCTATGTGCATAGCGTTGCCTAGCGGCACTTTAAACATTCGGGACCACCGGAGGTTGTAGCGAAGTAAAGGCCTCCAAGCGGGAACCATAGTGCTTTTCAAAGATAGCGCTGATCCTATCGTTAAATTCATCTTCGTCGCGCGGCAATACAAGCCAGGAATAATTAAGAACGAAGTCGCCGCTCTGCAATACCCATTGCCTCGTCAAATCGTAGAGAACTACTGCCGCAAAAAACTGATTGAACACCACAAGCACTTTCTCCTCCTCATGGTCCCTCAACTTTCGCGCAAAAATCCGCCCATCGTCTTCCCGGTCGGAAAACAAAGATAAATGAAATAGCCAAAGATCAAGATCGGACTTACTCGTCGCATGCGTAAGCCAGTAGCCCGGCCAGCAGAAAAAATCGGGGCGATCGAGCTTATCTTCGTTATATTTCAAGAACTCAGAAAACAAGACTCGCGGCACGATATTGTCAGAAGAAAAAGCAAATTTTTCGTGCTCTTCAATGAGCCTTTCTATTTTAGGCTGCCTCAATCTCCAACGCCTAATGATTTTCAACACATCTTTGTAACCATCGAAACCAGCTGCATCACACAGCCTATCCGTGACCTCCCAATATTCCTCCGCACTGTAATCAACGATTGCGGAACGAAGATCGGGCAACTCATCGCCAATAACCTTACATAAAATCGCAAACCTAATTCCCGGATCAGCATCCCGAAAAAAATACTGATAATCTTCAATAGGAATCGGAAAACCAGCCGTCGGATTAATGGACAGATCACAAACCAGAAGAAACAAAGCTACCAGCGGATCATCAACATTCATCGGCTCTGTTGAGTTCGTCAAACTGAGGAAAACTTTAAACGCCTCCCCATATACGTCTTCCAATAAACCGCCAGTCCGTGCCTGTTCGAACGTCAACCCCTCCCCGGCAAAGCCTACGAATTGCAGCTGATTGAAGCGCGCCTGCCCTTCGTAAATTTGGTGCAACCCTAATGGCGCTCGGACAATAGGTGTACCCAGATAGTAACCTTCCATCCTGTTCGCCTTCAGATTCGTAAGATTTACTTCGATTGGTTGCGGGTCAGGTATTACCAACCCTTCCTCATCAAATATTGTGCGAAGAAAACCGAGTACGTGATCGTACGTAACCAAAAAGGAGTGGCCAGCTGATTCAAAATAGCTATCTTTATAAATTTGAATATCGAACCTCGCCGGATCCATGGTAAGAAGAAGATAAAACTCCGTATCCATGAAATTATTGGTCACCGAATTCGCCAGCGAACCAACAGGCGAGTCGGCCGCCAACATCCCAAGCTCTCCTTGAAGACCAAGAGTTTTAATCGATTTTTTTGGGCCAACATCGTCAACAATCGAGCAGAGATTTTCTAGATTGACGTGAGCTTGCAGCGGCGGCAGCATACTCCTAATAAACCCACTAATTGATCCTTTGTGCTGCCACCAATGAATAGTCTCATGCAGGTAAGTAGAATAAGCTTGAATTTCTTCACTTGTAAATTCATCCTCCCCGCGCTCTGATTTATCAACAATAGAATCAACCAAATTATGAATTCGCGGATTCAAACGAAGAACAAATCGACGGCTCTCATACACTCCTCGCGCGTTCAAGCACGAGGCAAAATCTCCGCCTATAAATGCATAATCAGGGTCAAGCAGATCATGCAAAAAATCGAGGGGCTCACCGTCACCGATACGCATACGACTCCCGCCAGGTAAATTTTCATTCGATTGAGGATGCTCTCATTCTTACATCATAGTATCCGATCGGCATTTTTCGTTAAAGTTAAATGTTACATAGGTTGATCCAATGTAGCTTGTAAGTTTCAATACAATTTCCCCAAGCACCACCTTGACCACAAAATTGGGCGTTGACAGCCTTGTGGCAGCGAACTTCTGCTGAATTAACCGGAAGATCATCGCCTATCGGCAATGCCTTCCTCTGTCTCGCTAAGCAGCCTAATCGACCCGTTTGAGTCATACGAGTCGCTGCGCGGGAAGCGGTCATTTTCGAAATCCACCAGTCATTCGCTCACGCGGGTTCTCCGCCGCTTGTCGTTGCGATCGTCCCTTAGCACCACTCTGAGGGATAACCACCGTGTGAAGCCCTGGACTGGGTCAAGATCAAGGTCACATCTATGCCGATACGGCACTCGTCATTCGCGTTGCTTGTGTGTCAATCTCGATCGCTGAATGGTGTCGTTTTTCACACCTTCAAGGTATGCGATTGAAAAATCTTCGCTCTAGAGCAGTGGCTTGCCGAGAACAACCTACAAGAGAGTAGAATAGCACCATCTCAAACGATGCCATTTTGCCGTATGTATGCAAAAGAATATTCGCAACGAGCTTTGGATGCGTTGATACAGACCGACGAGATATCCGCGTTTCCCGCATTGTCCAAGAGACATAACCGCGACGACTACGTTCGGCGCATTTCAGCAAGCATTGCCAACAGAACATTCCGTTTCGCGCGCTTCGAACGATTACGCGTCGGCAAATTCCACGCATATGAGCCAACAAAACTGGGAGATCGCCTAATACTTCGCCGCCTTAATAATATTTTAAGACGAATATATCGAATTAAACAGTCTGACCGCAGCGATGTCGTTCAGCAATCTGTAAAGCTAATGACCGAACCTGCAGAAAAGTACGTCATCAAGCTCGATATAAAGGGATTCTACGAATCTATCGATCGAACAAAGCTGCTCGCGCAGCTTGATGAAGATCAGTTGCTCTCCGATCGATCACGATGGCTGTTGCGAGAGATTTTCAACAGTCTAGCCTCGGAAGTGCCTACCGGGTTGCCCCGAGGAATAAGTGTTAGTGCTACTCTATCCGAGATATTGATGCGGCGCATCGACCAGAAGGTCCGGCAAATAGATGGGGTTTATTTTGCTGCGAGGTATGTCGATGACTTGCTTCTATTTTGCACAAGCAGCCCTGCCGACATCGCGCAGAAAGTGCAAGCGTTACTGCCAGTTGGTATGACACTCAACGAAGCTAAGACACAAATCATCTTTGTCGGCTGTTGTTGTTCTCACGGATGCGTTCACATTGCTTCTGCCTGCCCATGTGCGTCGAAGTGTACATGCACGCCAGATCCACTTCAGCAGCGGGAGCTTAGTTATCTCGGCTATCGCATCAGCTTCCACAACGTTCCGAGTTCAAGCGAAAAGAAGAAAGGTATGAAAGTGGATGTTGGTCTATCGAAATCGAAGGTCAATCGATACAAGACGAGAATTGTGCTAGCGTTCTTAAGCCATATCAAAAATCCAGACTTTGAACTACTCCGCCAGCGTATTCGCTTTCTATGTGAGAACTCTCGATTCACCGGCCCCGGACTTCGTGGTCGACTCAAGACCGGGATCAGGTTCAACTATCCGCTAATCAATGATTACGTGGATCTGGTTGAACTTGACCGTTTTCTTCGAACACAGATATTCTCTAGCACTGGAGCTTACGGCGCCAAAATGGTGGCGTCGCTTAGCACAAGTCAAAAAGCCATATTAGCCACTTATTCTTTTCGATCAGGTCATCAAAGCCATCGATCCCGGCCGGTCCATTCGACGGCATTCAGCAAAATAAGAGCCTGCTGGAAACATGCGTAAGAAAATCGACGTCGACAAAAGCGACAAGCATCGGATCTTACATACAGAACTTCTTCCCTACGAAGTTCCACTTTTCTTTAACAATGATCGGCTGTACACGTTTGCGAAGTCTGAAGGCAAAATGGTTGTTCCCGAGATCGTGCGTATATTCATGACACAGGAGCGGTACACCGTTCCGTTCGAGTATCACGTTCGTCACGGCGTCGCTAGCAAACGAATGTTGGGAATCATCCATCCGGGTACGCAGCTCCGGTTCGCCAATTTCTATAGCGACTATCACCAGCTGTTGCTCTCGTTGTGTGGTAGAAGTGACTACACTCTTCGAGCTCCATTCCGTGTAGCGACACATTTTATTGAACGAAATTTGGCCACGCATGACAACGCCCTTAATGACGGCGACGTCGACACCGATGCCGGAAACGAGAGTGTTTCACAGTTTGCCTCATCCTATTTTTCCTACGGGAAGTATTCTCAGTTACATCAATTTATAGATTCCACGGAATTTCTTTATTTGGAATCTAAATTCTCAAAACTCATGAAGTTTGATGTAAAAAAATGTTTTGCAAGCATCTACACCCATTCGATTGCCTGGGCAGTCAAGGGAAAGGAACACGCCAAAGCGAATCGCCAGTTCGATTCCTTTGAGCAGGATTTTGATCGCCTTATGCATCAGGCGAATTACGATGAAACCAACGGAATCGTGGTTGGCCCCGAAGTGTCGCGGATATTTGCGGAAATTATCCTACAGCGCATTGACTTGAATATCGCAAGCACGCTAAAAAAACAAGGGCGTTCAAGCGAGTCATTTGCCATAAGACGCTATGTCGACGATTATTTTTTGTTCGCCAACGATGACAAGTCGCTACAAGATATTTTCAACGTCGCACAGCAAGAATTGCAGTTCTACAAGCTCTACGTCAACGAAGTCAAAACAACGAACGTTGACAGACCTTTCTCAACTCCAGAGTCAGCGGCAAAGTCCGCTGTGCAGCACGTGTTAGCCTCCACTCTGCTGGGTTGGTTGAAAGAACTTCGTCAATCCTTGGTGGCAGGCGAAGTTGAAACACTCTTGCCTCGGAGTGTGGAACTGCAACTTAGCGCCCCATTTCGGCTGGCGACGCGTATCGCCCGTGACGTCAAGATTGCAGTGAAACAGGCTAACGTCGATTTTGCGGTCACTACGGGCTATGCGCTTGGCGCGCTCACAAAGGAAATCTGGCGGCTACGGAAACACTTGGATATCAAGCGTCTTGCCCCCCAACAGATAGATCTGGTCACGAATCTGCTACTAGCGACCGTAGAAATATTGGTGTTCTTTTTGTCGATGGACTTTAGGGTTCGTCCAGCAATCCGCGCAACTCAGTGTATGGTCATGCTAAACGCCATGACCAATCGTGAAAACGGACTCAACGCCAACATTACCGAACTATTCGCGCGACGAACCAATGAGCTACTCCTCGCTCGCTCTATTGATGGACCAGGAGGGGTTGAGGCACTTAACCTATTGGCGACAGTTAAGGTTATCCGTGGTGATATTCTACTTTCAAGCAACGATTTACTCAGAGTGATTGGTGGCGCACCCTCGACCGCAATGGACAATCCTTACGCCGGGTTTTCTTATTTTGATTTTGTCTCAATTTTATTTTACATGGAAGACGGCGCTGATTTTACCGACATTAAATTAAAAATAGAAGAAGAAATAATCCGGCGATTCCGTGATGCAACGCAACTTTCCAATCAAACTGATCTGTGCATGTTATTCATGGATATCATCGGATGTCCGTGGGTATCGGACGCATCGAAGCTAGAGATCATCAAATTTGCGTTCCGGAAACTAAAAAATAGAGATCCCCAGATAAACGAAATAGGTCACGTGAAATCGTTCACCTCCAGTAAGCTAGGGTTTGTCGATTGGCACGGAATGTTGCATTTCGAGCGCATTTTGAATCGGAAAGAGTTGAAGGCCGTATACGACATGTAGTAGTCTCTCGGCGTGGGGTGTTGATGAGCTTACGGATTCATATACATTGGCCGTCCGGCCCAGTTTTACAGTGCCATGCAGCATCGACACTGTTGGGACGCCGGCTACTGACAGCCATACAGATGGACTTGTCCAGATGGTGCTTTTGGCCAGAGTGTCGACCAGAAGAGGAGCAAGGCATGTTGCTATGCGCTTGCTCCTGCGCTCACACGCCAGCAAGCGAGGCAGCACTTCACGCCCATCGATAGAAGGCCTCCCAGCGAACTCAATCAGCTGTTTCAATGACCGAATGCCAGCGCGTTAGCGAGCGACCGTTCTTGGCCCTACCATGACGCTCCCGTGTCGACCTGAACAGACCAGCCCGCCCGCTTTTTAGCAGGTAATCTCTCTCAATCGCTGCACGCAATTGCACGATTTTCCCCACCCTGCCCTGAAACAACGCCCCCTCACCTCGGCGAAACCACAATCGCCGCCCGCCGATTCTGCGCCCTCCCCACCGGCGTCTTGTTATCCCCCACCGGATCGCTCTTCCCCTTCCCGACAATCACGATCCGCTTCGCATCCAACCCCACATCAACGAGCTCAATCTCCACAACCTCAGCCCGTCTCCTGGACAACTCGAAGTCATAGTCATCCGCCCCTTCTTGATCCGAGTACCCATAAACCCGCACCCCATTAATCCCCACCGACTTGAGCGTCCGCCCGATCCTTTCGACAATCCGCCGCACATCCGGCTTGAGGTTGTACCGATCGAAGTCGAACAAAATCGGCCCGGTCGACCCGAATTCGAACCCCTCTCCGGTCTCCTGGAAACCGGCCGACTTGAGCGCCGTGACCTGCGTCTGCGTCAGCCCACGGTGAAGCGGCGGCGTCTTGCAGCCGCCCAGCAGCATGCACAGCAGCAGCGCGCCGCCGATGCACATCCGCCCAATGAACACTGGATACGAGTTTTTCATCTTCGACCCCTTCGAATGCGCCCGCATCGCGCGCGCATTTATTCATTAAACCTCTACTGCGGCCTCGTCCGCAGGGAAAAACGCTCAACCTCAAGCTGACCCGACAACGCCTTCAGCCAACTGCCACGACCCCGGCCGCGCACGCTTGGCGCGGTACATCGCGGCATCCGCCGCGCGCAGCAAGCCGCTCGCGTCCGACGCGTGATCGGGATACAGCGCAATACCGGCACTCATCATGGTGGCCACCATGCGGCCGTCGGACAGCTCGATCGACGGCACCATGCCTGACAAAATCTCGTCGGCGACACGGCAGACGCTGCCCGCTTCGCGCACCGCCGCCAACATCACCGCGAATTCGTCGCCGCCCAGGCGGGCGACGAGATCGGCCTCGCGCACCTGCGTGCGCAGCCGCGCCGCGATGCCGATCAGCACCGCGTCACCGGCGTCGTGGCCGAGACAATCGTTGATCTCCTTGAAGCGGTCGCAATCCAGATACAGAATGCCGACCCGCTGCCCCGTCACCCCGGCGTCGCGAAGAGCAAGCGCGAGGCGCGACTCGAACTGCACGCGGTTGGGCAGGCCCGTGAGCGCATCGTGCGTCGCCTTGTGTTCGAGCGACGCGTTTTCGTCGCGCAGCGTGTTCTGCCATTCTTCGAATTCGTCGAGCAACGCATTGAAGTCGTCACCGAGCTCGTTCAGTTCGGCAATCGTGGCAGGCTCGACGCGTTGCGCAAATGCACGCTCGCGTCGCACGGCGTGAGCAACGCCGGCCAGCGCGCGCAGCGGCGAAACGATGTTGCGCAGCAGACGCTTCGAGCTGACATACGCCCCGAGCACGCTGACGGCCAGGCAGCCGAGAATGCCGCTGACGCCGCCGAGCAGGAAGCCGAAGAACTGATGTCCGCGGCCGCGCACGACAACCTGGCCGACGATGATGCCGTCGTGCATCACCGGGACGGCCACGGGCCCGGGCAGCGCAAGGTCGGCAACGCCTCGCTCGAGCCGCGCGAGCTCGCCGCTGGCAGGCAACTGCCACGTTGCGAACGGCTGGCCCTTGCTGTCCGTGACCTCCACCTGCGCCACGTCCTCATCGCTGGCGATCAAGCCGATCGCCTCGTTCGCCGCGACGCGGTCGCCGAACACGAGTGCCGCCTCGACCGTATAACCGAGCGAGCGGGCCAACAGGTTCAGGTTGTTGCCGGCATACGCACGCAATGCGATCACGGCGACCACGATCAACGACACGGCGGCCATCGCGACGGCGACGAACGCGAGGCGCAGGTGCGCACGGCGCAACACGCTTTGCAGCGTCGGACGCGGCACGCGAGAAAGGGAAACGGGAGGCGCGTGCCGTGTCATGGTGCCCCCGGCCGTCGCGCGAGATTGAGCACGTTCGGGTGCACGCGCACGCCGCTGCGCGCGACGGCATCGAGATTGATGTCGAACGACACGCGTTCGCCGTCGACGTTGAGACAGAACATGCTGCCGGTGGTGCAGGACGGATCGTGTTCCGAGATCGTCAGGACCGGATGGCCGGCCACCGCGGTTCTCACCCGCGCTCTCTCGTCGTCGCCCAGGGTGCCGAGATAGACGACGTCGCAGGCCATGCCGAGCGACGGATCGTCGAAGCGGACGCGCTGCACGTCGAGCAGCGTCGAGCCGGCCTGCAGCGTGTCGGTCAGGCCGCGCGCGTAGTCGGGTCGGCCGGTTACGCACAGATGCAGGCGGACGGGTGTCGTTGGCCAGCGCGTGAAACTGATGATGCCCAGCACGACCTGACGCACGGCGGAGTCGTGTGACGAAACGGCGGGATCGGCTGGGTTTGCGGGGTTCGCGGCGGCGACGATGCGCACGGTGTCAGGCGAGTCGTTCACATCGGCAGGCGTCCCGGCGAGCACGCCGGGTGCCGCACCCAGCGCGCAAACGATTGCGATCAGTGCGTGGCGCAGCGAAGTAGCCCGGCCGGGTCGGCCGGACGTCGTCCGCGCGGCGATTGCCGCCGCGTCCGTTGGCGTCGTTGCAGTCGCAAGACTGGCAGCCGCCGCGCACACTCTCGCATCCATGATGGAAACATCCGCTGGCGTTGCCCCCCGGCGTTACCCTCTCCCTTCAACCATGCGCGCGCAGGCACCGTATCACGCACATGATTGCTTCATCTTAGGTAGAAAATCGCATCATCAACCAGTGGGATACACCCGCGAGAAAGGGTGGAAAGTATGGGGAATTGGTGCGGTGGGAGGCGATGCTTGCAAACGCAGAGCGGACGTCGATCCGGTGTCGGCGCGGGTGGATTGATCAGTGGATTGGATGAACGGCTGTGCCAACCTTCGTATGTTCTTTGGGGGAGCCGAGCCGCTTAGCAGTGCATGGGGGCAGCTATCCGAAACCACCCAGTTCGCGTTGACGGTATACGACGAGCCGAAGCTCGGGTTTCACCGTCGCATCGTTCCGCCGTCTGCGATCCGTCCTTGCTCCCAAACCTGAACGAATCGATGCAGTACTGATCCTTCTGGAACAATCCGCGCACCTTCCAACTAACGTAGGCCATCGCCATCGCATCGCCGCCCTGCCCCTTGCTCGCCGCAGCGGCCATCAACCGATAGCCTCGACATCGCCCTCGTTCGAAGCAGGCGTGAACACCGAGCCCGGCATCCGCCGGGCTCGGTGTTCAGCTCTTGCGGTCAGACTTGAACCATGGACCGAATTTCTCGGGATCGTCGCTCAGCATCCCGGCATTGCGTAGTGGCTTCGGTAAGTGCTTCACAAATACGATGAATTGAACAATAAACGCGGGCAGCCCAACTCCAAAGACCGAAACCCCATCGCTCCAGCCAAGTAGCAGTCTGCATACCCCGATCACCACAACTGTATTGCAGCCAGCCCCAGACGCCAAACAAACTACGAACCATATTTGGAGCGTCGCGTACAACCTGCACCAGTTCATTTTTGATCCCCCACTGCCTGCCGCACGTCATTGACGACCGCGGCCCCTTTCGACTCGACACCAAGAAGGAGTGCCCCTGCTTCGCGCCGTAGGGCCACGGCTGCTTAAGGAAAGGCAGCCAGTTCACGTTATCAATACGCGGGACCGTCACACCAAACATCGAAACAGGTCGATTGAGACCATCAGCAACACCAACCGGGTCGTTCTCCAACGAATCGCCGACCGTCTGCAACGGCTTGTACTCGAACAAACCTACTTCCTTCTGCCGGTTCACTCAATCCAACTGCGGCTTCAACTGCGCAGCCTCGACCTCGCTAATGAAGCTCCCGTTCCGCTCATCGCTTCCCGCTGGATACTCCGCCCAGCACTTCACCGCATAGCACACCGCGCGCGTCAGCGTCTCCTGCTCCACCTTGCCCTTACCTGCTTTCTCCGCGATCACCTGCCTCTCGTTGTCATGCAACCTCTGATTAAACCGATCAATCCCGCACGATTGGCATAACGTAATTCTTGTTTATACATGATGGAAACACAGATGAAACCCCACCAGAACCCATCACCTCAGCAAGTTTTGGCAATACCTTGGCATTCCACCCATTGAGAATTAACCACACATCCTTATCCGTTCTCCCCAAGAAATGAAGAAGCTCGCCGACAGAATAATCTTTATCGGCATAGAATTCCCATGCTCCATTCAACTTTTGAGCTATTTCATCGAGCGGTCCATCACATTCGATCAGGCGATGATGGTAAAATAGCGCAGTTTCCCACCGAAGTTGATAATCCAAATCCAATGGAAGATCTTCTTTGAAAATGATCCCCATATGTTGATTCGCCAGTCGCTCTGACAGATACCAAATATAACTATCTTCATACACAATACTACGACTACCCCCTGCAAAAACCGGGGATCCACACCCCATCAAAACAACAAAAAACATTACAAAATATCGAACAAAAGCACCACTCGCCACCTGCAAACTCTTCATACATCAGACCCCTCTCATATTAAAAAACGCACCGACCACCCGCTCCTTTCACACCCTGCATGTTTCACATGCGCTTTCGCATTGCCTTTAACACTGACCGAAAATGAAATTCAACTTCAGGCTCATCAGGCTCTCGAGCACTTTGAATATCGATCGATGCCAACGTCCCGGTTGTCAGCAGGCCCTTGTTCTGCGTCGCGGAACTCGCAATATAGGCACTCTATCGACCCGATCTCTTCTTCTCAGCGAACCATGTCACCGTGCCCGCGAACAAACCGAACAGAACTACAAACACCGCCATTCGACCTGCTCTATTCCATGTCGGCAACTGATATGGAATATCGTTAAACAACCACTGCAATGCCGGACCGGCAGCCAATTCCGAGATAGCAGTGCCAATTCCCATAACAAGAAACCAAAGCAGCACGTTGTATATCCAGCGAAACCATTCAAAGCCGGCCTTCGGTTTCATTTCTTCCCGGCTCCGTCAAGCCCGTTCTGTACAGTGGCGCCCGCTTTCTCTTGCACCACTCCGCCAACTGCACCACTTGCCCATGATGGAATTGGACTCAGAGGAACATACTTCGAGATACCCATTCCGATATCCTGCCACTCCTGCCGATTTCAGCTCGTCCGGTCAGACTTGAACCATGGACCGAATTTCTCAGGATCGTCACTTAACATTCCAGCTTTTCGCAACGGCTTCGGCAAAAATCGAATGTGAAAAATCAGAAGAACAATAAAGAATGGAAGGCCTATAGCAAATACAGAGATTCCATCACTCAGCCCCATCAGTTTCCGGCAAACTCCAATTACAACGACCGTATAGCAACCCGTACTAAAAACTGATACCAGGCAAACCATGAACCATATTTGAGCCGTCGCATAGAGTCGTCTCCAATTCATTTCTGCTCTCCTGCATGACGCATATCATTGATAACCGTTGATCCCTTCGAACCAATACCAAACAGCAGAATGCCCTGAGTCGTCCCATATGGTGCCGCTTGGTTGACGAATGGAATCAAGGTGTTGTTGTTGATACGCGGCACGGTTACACCAAACATCGAACCTGGACGATTCATACCATCAGCATTACCCATCTTGAGCGAGACTGGTGCTTTCAACGCCGCAATAGCAGCTAGCAGATTCAACCCATCATATGCGACATTCCCCCAACCGGCAGGCAATACTTCGTTAAATCCATACCGCAAAGGATTCACACCAGGAGAACTGATGCCACTGTAACGATTGTAAAGACCATCCGCACCTTCAGCGATATCACCCAATCCAAAAACGATCATTCCTCCACCGCCGAGAGCACAACCCAGACCGCTTGTACAAAGTCCCGCTCCCGTCTTTACTGTCACCCCCCCGACCACCACCTTGGCCGCATCCTTCGCCACTCCAACCGGATCGTTCTTCACCGCATCGCCAACCTTCTGCAACGGCGCGTATTCAAACAAACCCGATTCCTTCTGCCGATTCACCCATTCCAGTTGCGGCTGCAACTGCGCTGCCTCGACCTCGCTCACAAAGTTCTTAGTCCGGGCCTCGCTTTCCGCCGGATACTCCGCCCAGCACTTCACCGCATAGCACGCCGCGCGCGTCAACTTCTCCTCTTCTGCCTTATCCTTGCCCGCTTTCTCCGCGATCGCCTTCTTCTCCTCGGCATGCAACTGCCGATTAAACCGATCCACCCCCGCCCCGGCCATCGCCCCCGTCCCACCACCCACCAACGCACCCGCCCCACCCGCCAACACATTCGACGCAAGGTTCCCCAGCATTTCATCGACATTCGCGTTACCCGTCGGCCCCGCGTCCTTGATCGACTTGGCGATTTCATTCAATTCCGGCGCGAGCTTCGCCGACACCCCCGCACCCGCCGCCCCGCCAACCGCCCCCAGCCCACCACCAGTCAAGCCCCCTGTCAACGCACCACCAGCAACATGTAGCGCAGCCCGACTATCACCACCTTCGGCCCAATCCTTCGCGTCCTGCTGATACTGAGCCTTAAGCACTGGATCGCTCGTGCCGTCCGCATTCCTCAGCGCTTCATCGCGCTTCTTGTCCGCATACGATCCGACCTGCTTCGCAATCGTCTCCGCCGCCGCCTGCGCCGCATTGATCAGATCCGACTGATTGCCCAGCACCTGTTGCAAATCCGGCGTCTTGCCGACCGTGCCATTCAGGTTCGACGTATCACGCTCCAGCATCGCCACATCCTGCTTCTGATTCGCCTGATCCGTAATCGTGATGCTGCCGGCACTGACCGCGCTCTTCGTCGTTGCGCTACTGCTGTCGCTCTCGCTCACATACAGCGGCAACGCACCACCCGTGTTCTTCCCGCTCGTCGGCCCGTGCGTCGCGTAGTTGTTGCCGCCATTACCGACACCACCGCCCGCACTAACCCCAACGCTGCTCGCGTCGTATGCCGAGTGATTCTGGATATCCGAGAACGTCAGCGTTCCGGTCGTCAGCTGGTTCTTGTCCTGCGTCGCGGTACTCGCGATATACGCGCCCTTCAGGTCCGTATTGCCCTTGACCGTGATGTCGAAGCCGCCGTCTCCCGCCTGAATGCCTGTCTGCTCGTGCACGCCCGCATAGTTACCGCTCGCGCGACCGTTCTGCATGCTGACGCTGGCGCTCGCGCCGCCCATGCTCGCGTTGAACCCACCGCCCGAACTGCTCTGATGCGCGGCGCTCTGGCTCGTATCCTGCACCGACGCAAGATTCAGGTTCCCGCCGACATCCGCGATGACCTTGTGCGCATTGACGTTCGCTCCGACGATATTGGTATCGCCGCCGCTGACGATCGTCACGGTATTGGCCGCATTGATATGCGTGTTGTTCTGCGTCGCGGCATCCGAGTTCGCATCGCCATGCGCACGCGACATCGACGCCGACACCCCGAACCCACCCGTTCCATACGAAACACCCACGCCCGCACTCTTCGACTCGTTCGTGCTGCGCGTGCTGTCCTTGTCCGTGCTGTTGATCAGGTTGACCTTGTTGGTCGCTTCCAGCAGCACGTTCTTCGCCGTGACGTCCGAACCCTGGATCGTCACGTTGCCCTGCCCCGCGTTCTTGTCACCGGTCGCCACGAACGCGGCCGTCCCGCCCGCCTTCACGGTGCTGCCGTTGCTCCGCGTACTGTCCGCGGTGAACGTCGACTTGCTATGTGACGAACCGAAGCTCAGTTCCATCTTCGCATCGAGCTTGCCCTTCGGATCGTTCAGCGCGTTCGTCAGGTTGCCGGTCGCGCCGACCAGATCGGCCATGCCGCCCGCCGCCGCAATCGCGTGAAGCGCTGCCGCCCGTCCGTCCTGGCTGCCGCCCGCGCCCTGCGCCTGCTGGTTCACGTTCTGGACCGCATCGATCACCGGCGACTTCACCGCCAACGTGAAACCCGAGGTCTTCACTTCGTGGGTTTCTTCGTGATGACGATCCGTCCGCGACGCATCGATCACCACCTCCTTCGCGATGCCGATCACGTCGTTGCGCGCGACGATATCCGAGCCCGTGACATGCAGCTTGTTGCCGGCCTGCATGAAGACACTGCCATCGGTGCTGCCGATCAGGCTGCCCTGCGAACCCTTCACCGTATCGCGGCTGCTATCGATCGTCTGGTTCGTGCCATACGAGATCCCCGCGCCCGCACTACCGAGACCGGACTTCTTCACGTCCTTGTAGTGATATTCGCTCGAGGCCGTGTCCGCGGTCGTGACGGTAAGGTCGTGTCCTGCGACGAGGTTCACGTCGTGGGTGGCAGCAATCGTCGCGGCCTGCGCCGTGAGGTCGTTTCCGGCCTGCACGACGACGGCATTGCCCGACAAGGTCGTGCCGACCGCTTGGGTATAACTGCTCGAATCGATCGTGTGCGTCGACTTCGACGACAGGAAGCCGTGTTCCTTGCGATAGTGCTCGTCGTTCGCGCTCGCGCTCCGTTCACCGGCGTTCAGGTTGACGTCGTGCCCGGCGCTGATGCCGATCGCACCCCGCGCGTTCGCATACGCAGCCGTCGTGTTCACGTCATGGCCGGCGACGATCGCCAGGTTGCCGCCCGTCGCGATCTGCGTACCCGTGTCGCTCGACGCCGAATGTTCCGCGTGATTGCGGGCGTCCCACTTCACCGCGTCCTGGCTGCTCTGGCGAACCGCATTCAGATTGACGTCGTTTTCTGCTGCCAGCACCGCATCGCCGGTCGTCGCAATGACAGCCGCATTGGCGTTCAGGTTCCGACCGGCGACGGCCTGCAACGTGCCCGCATTGACCGTCGATACGCGATCGATACCGGTCGCGCTGCCATTCGCCGCCTTCGCCGAACTGGTCGTGCTCGTCAGGTTGAGGTCGCGTCCGGCCGACAGCGCCACGGTGTTGCCTTGAATCAACCCGCCAAGATTGTTGAGATCCTGGTTCGCACTCGCGAGCACCGTTCCGCCCGACACCGTACCGCCGTTGTCGATCGAATCGGCGTGAATGATCGTGACGTTGCGGCTGGCGACCGTGCCGGTGTTCCTGTACGCGCCATCCGATTCAATGGTGACGTTCTTGCCGGCGACGATCGCGCCTTCGCCGGTCACGTCGGCCGCGTTCGCGCGCAGATAGACCTGCGGCACCAGCACCGTCTGCTGGCTGCCGTCCGCCATGGTCACCGTCTGATTCACGAGCCAGACGATGTCGCTCGTCAGCGCGGCCATTTGCGCATCGGTCAGTGCCGTGCCGACGTTCAGCCCGAACTGCTGCGACACCTTCACGCCATTCGCCATCAGCGCTTCGTATTCGCGCTGGTTGTCCGTGTAGTCGCCGATGAAACGCTGACCCGTCGCATGGATGATCTGTTGCTGAATCAGTTGCTGCTCGTAGAAACCATCCCCGATGCGCTTGAGCACCGCGTTCGGATCGACCTTGAGCGCAGCCAGCATCGTGTCGCTCGACAACCACTTCCGGTAATCGGTAAAGCGCGGGTCCGACTCGATCAGGAAGCGGCTGCCCGGATCGCTCGTCACCCGATACAGTGCATTGTTCGGCAAGCGCGTGTTCGGCGTCACCGTGCGCACGACCACGTCGCCGACGTGGGCCTTCACGGCCGATACGGCGCCGACATCCACGCCCGACACGTCCGTATCGACCCGTACCTGGCCGCCCACGTCCTTGCCCGCTACTGGCGTCACGCCAGCCCCGCTCGCGCCCTGCGCGGCGGACGTCGCCACCGCCACGCTCTTGACCGGCGTGGACGGCTTGCCCGGATCGGTCAGCACCACCGGCAGATCGATCGTTTGCGACGGGATGGCCGGCGAGTATTGGGTCGGCGAGGTCGCGCGTTCGTCACCACGGAACGCGCCGGCCGACTGAACCCATGTGTAAATCGCCTTGCCCGAGCCCGTGAATGTCTCGGTACCCGTCGCACCGATGTTCTGCACGTTCTTCGGATCGTTGCCGTCGCCGGCCACGATCCGGCTCTTGTCGTTGACACCGGACGCGGTATTGATCGTGATGTGCCGGCCGGACGTGATCGTGCCGGGTTGTGACGCCGTGACGACGTCCTTGGTCGATTTCACGTCGACCGTATAGACGGTATAGGTCTGCACGAGGCGGCCCGCCACGTCCGCGTTGTATCCGGCAAGCGCCTGGTTCAGGTTCCGGTACGCGGCGACGGTGGCGTTGTACCACTGCTGGAACGGCGCGCAGGCAGTATGTGTCGAGGTCAGGCACGACGGGCTCGGTTGACCGAACGGAGGCGGTTTCGCACCCGTCACATCGGCTTCCGTCGGCGGCTTGACGGTGAACCAGTCGTTGCCGACGCCGCGCCTGCCGGACAATATTCCGCCGATCATCGACATGAGGAACGGCCCCTGCGTGGTCCACGCCGGATTCTCGTCCGGCGGCGGTGCGACACCAAACTGCGCCCAGATGTCAGCCGGCACCGTCCGATACGCGCCGGTCTGAGCCGCCTTGTCGCCATTGACGAAGTTCGCCGCGGGATACGCCGTGTCGTCGATCCTGCCCGCGACACCGTTCATTGTGTACTTCGCATACTCGGCGAACGGATACTGGGTCGACGGCAGCAGAATGAACTTCTGGTCGTCGTCCAGTGCCCATCGGTAGTCGATGCCCGGACGAATTTCCTGGCTGTTCTTCTGGTACAGGTAAACCGTCGAAGAATCGATCCTTTCCGTCGAACCCGGCACCTGGTACCACAACACGTTGCCGCTGTCGGTCGTGACCGTCGAGGTCCGGAAGTTCGAATTCAGGTTCTCGAACCGGTTTGCGCCGATCGTGATGTCTCGACCGGCATCGATCTGCGCGCCGTCGTTCGTCACGGTTTGCGCGCTGCCGGTTGCCTGATGGTTCGCATCCAGCGTACCGCCGACGCGAATGTCGTTGCTCGCGTAAATCAGTGCGTCGTTCTGGTTCTTGAGCGTCTGCGCACCGATGTCGATGTCGCCGCGCGATGCGATCACACCACCCACGCCGTGGTCATTCCGGTCGTTGACGACCGTGTTCGCACGCACCGCGACCGTATCGCCGTAGATTCGACCGCCCGCGTTCGTCACGGTGTCGCCCGCGGTCACTGTCGTTGCACCACCATCGATCAGGCCTTCGTTCGTGATCGACTGGTTCGCGTGAACGTTGGTAGCGTTGCCACCGATGATCTCGCCGGTCGCACGATTCCGAATGGAATGGGCGGCCACGTTGGCGGCATTGCCCGCCGACAGTACGCCGCTGTTGTCGAGCGTGCCGCCGGCCGTGGTCGTCAGATCGTGACCCGCTACGATCTGGCCGGTGTTGGCCAGATCGCCTTGCGTCGTCACGGTGACGTCGCCCATCGACTGGAGCTTGCCGTCGTTGTCGAGCGCGCCTGTCGAGATCGTCAGCCGCTGACTGCCATTGATGTCGCCCTGCCTGTTGATCAGCGCATTCGCTGCCGCCAGCGTTGCGGTGCCTTTCGCCTGGATGCTGCCCGACGTATTGTCGATGGTGGGTGCGGTCAGCTGCGTATCCTTGTCGGCACGAATCGCACCGGCCGTATTGTCGATCGCGTGGTTCGCGCTGAGAGCAACGCTGGCGCCTTCCATCCCTGCGGCCAAACCCGGCACGCCTGCCGTAGTCGGAAGCGTCGAATTGGCAGTCTGCGCGTTGCGAATCGTATCGCCTGTCACCGATAACGTGCTGCTGGCGTGCATCGCGCCGCGCGTGTTGTCGACTGTCGTACCGGACACCGTCACATCGCTGTTGCCGCCGATCTGGCCCGCCACGTTCGACACCGTGCCGGCGCTCCGTACGGTCAATGCGCCATCCGCGACAAGCGAACCCGCATCATTGGTCACGGATGCCGCGTTGACGGTCGCCGCACCGCTCGACGAGATTGCACCACCCGCGTTGCTCAGCGCTCCCGTTGTCAGCGTTACGCCATTGCCGAGAACCTGACCACCCGTGGATTGTCCTGCGAGTACGCCGTTGTCGAACGTCCGGCCGCGCGTATCGACATCGAGCGCTCCCGTCGCCTGCACCAGCCCGGACCGGTTGTCGAACGCACTCGAACGGCTCGTCAGCGACTGGCTTGCCGCCACGTTGCCGAGTGTGTTGTCGATGGCATGTTGCCCCGACGCGAGCGTGACGTTCGTGCCCGTGATCGTGCCGCCCGCGTTCAGCAACCCCGCGTTGGTCAGGCTCGTATCGCCCGACGCCAGCAGCTTGCCGCCTGCGTTATCCGTCGTGCCCGACGTCGTCACCGACAATGCACCGGAGACAGAGCCGATGGTGCCGCGGTGGTTCGTAACGGTCTGTGCGGCCACGGTCGTTTCATTTGTCGCCGCGATTGTGCCGTCGGTATTCGTCAACGCGCTTGTTACGTCGAGCTTCGCCGCATCCGCCGAAACCGCACCTTGCGAATTGTCGAACGTACCGGCATGCGTATTCAGCACGCCAGCAGCGGCAATCTTGCCCTGGGTATTGTCGAGTGCCTGTGAGACGGTCAGCGTCATGTCGCCGGTGGTCGTGCCGATCTGGCCTGCATGGTTGCCTAGCGCGGCGGCCGTTGCCGATAGCCCGGTTGCCCCTATCAATTTGCCGCTGTCGTTCGACACCGTACGCGTGGCGTTCAGCGACAACGCATCCGACGAGGACCCGATCTGGCCGCCCGCATTGACGAGATCCCCCGTCCGGATTTGCGCACCGCGCTCAGCGGCCATACTCCCGTTCGAGTTGTCGATCGTGTCGCTTGCAACGACGAGCGCACCGGCCGAACTCACCGTGCCGCCGGTGTTCGTCAGGGACTGCGTCGCGCGCAACGTCGTATCGCCGGCGGCCGATCCGATCGTGCCCGACGCATTGCCAATGCTGCTTGCCGTCACCGACAGACCATTGCCGCCGACCATCGCACCAGACCGATTCGAGATGGTGTTGGTCGCCGTCACGGCCAACGCGCCCGTGGTGCCGATCCGGCCGCCCGTGTTCACGACATCGTTCGCGGTGATCCGTGCAGCATCTGCGGCGATCGAGCCGGCCGCGTTGTCGAGATGGGCTGTGTGAATCGACAGGTCGTTACCGGACGCAATCTTGCCGCTCGCGTTGTTCAGCGACAACGTGACGTCGAGCGAGGTATCACCCGCCACGGAGCCGATCTGGCCTTGTGCGTTGGAAACCGTATTCGCCGTCAGCGCGAGACCATTGCCGCCGGCGATCTTCCCGTCGTCATTCGATACGCTCCCGGTCGCCGTCAGTGCCAACGCACCCGTCGACGTGCCGATCTCGCCTGCGGCATTCGTGAAGTCGGTGGCAGCGACCTGCGCCGTGCGCGCAATCAATTTCCCCCGGGTATTGTCAATCACGCCGGCCGATTTCAGCGACAGCGCATCCGCCACCAACGTACCGGCCCGATTCGAAACCGCTTGCGCCGTCACGTTCGCAAGGTGCTGCGAACTGATGGCGCCCGAGTCGTTGACCAATTGCCCCGCATCGAGCGTCAGATTCTGGCCGGTCATTGTTCCGCCAACGTTCGACAGCGTGCCGTTCGTGGTCACGTTGATCGCACTGGCCGCGTTGACGGTTCCATGGTCGAGCGTCACATCGTTCGCGAACAGATTGACGTTGTCGCCCGCGGCCAGCGTGCCGCTGCTCGCCACATTCGCCGCGCGCGCCGTGATCGAGCCGCCGCCGACGAGATCGCCGGCGGAATCCGCACCCGCGTACGCCTGCCCGCTATTAGTGAACGAGGTTGCCGCCATCAGGTTCGTATTGCCGCCCGACGCAATCGTTCCGGCGTTCGACAGCGCCTGGGACGCGTTCAGATCCGTCGCCTGCGCGCTGACGATCGAGCCTTGCTGCGCGACGTTCGCGCCCTCGATCCGGGTGTTCGCGGCCGACTGAAGACGCGCGGTCGGCGCAATCGTCACATCGCCGTTGTTCGAGACGTGGATATCGCCGGTCAGCGACGTGACGGAACCGGCATCTCGCACGCCCACGCCGGCCTCGGTTCCGATCATCCGGACGCTGTTGGCAAACATGCTGCCCAGCGCCTGCACATCGATCGCGACGCCCGGCGTCGCACCTGTACCGGACTGTGCGTGCGCGGTGTTGCTCGCATAATCGACGCGGTTCGCGCCTGCGACCGCGTTGATCGAATCCGCCCAGACCTGACCGTTGATCGTCATCGCGCGTGCGATCAGGTCGATCGCACTACCGTGGGCGTCGAGCCCTGCACCGTCGACGCCGATGTGCCCCTGCTTGACGTTGAACCCGGCCAATGTGCCATCGGGATTGAAGGTCGACATGCCGGTCGTCAGCGTCACGCGCGGGACATTCAGAAAGCCGCACCCCGCGCAGGTGATGCCGGCCGGATTCGCGATCACGAGATTCGCGCGATTGCCGGCGATCTCGGTCGGGCCGAGCAATCGACTGGGATTGCCCGACGTGACCTGATTGACGATCACGCGCGCCGTGTTGTTGCCGAGAAACGGATTCCCCTGAACCCAGCCCGCGAGCTGCGTCTGTGAATTCCGACTGCTGTTGACCAGCACCGCGCCCTTCGTCCCGACGTTGTACTGCGTAAAGCTGTTCAGCGACACGCCGTTCTTCGGTGCGGTAATGTTGACGAGCGGCACGCCCGATGCCGACACGCCGACGACCGGATGCGTCGGCCCGCTGCGATCCGGTGTGATCGGCAGCGTTGCCTGCGCTTCGGCGACCAGCGGTTGCATGCCGAACGTGCACAGCGACGCAAACGCGATCGCACGCGCGGCAAACCAGATCGAGATTCCGGATTCCACAGATTCAGCGCGTACCGGTCGGCGCACACGACCGCGCTCGCCGCCCCCGCGCGCTGACGCATGTTCGTCGACGGCCACCCGCATGCCGCGCACGGCATTGAACACCAGGCGAAAGATTCCGGAATTCATGATCGATTTCTTCCTGAAAATACGTCGGGCCAGCGACATCGCTCATGCGTCGATGCCGCTGGCCGCGTTCACACGTTACTTGCAGCTCAACACCGCCAGACCGTTCACACCGCCCACCGTCGGTGCATGAACGCCATACGACACGACGAGATACGGCGTCGCTTCATTCGGTCCCATGAAGCGGGAAAACAGCGACGACTTTGTCGTAACCGACGTCGACATCGAACCGACCTGCGTGCTGCCGCTGAACGTCTGATTCGTGTCCGCGCCGATCGAGTACTGCAGCGTCAAGGCCGCGTTCGCCTGGAGGTAGCCGAATGCGTCTTTCTTGCTGGTCACGACCGCTGCCGCACCGACAAGCGATCCCGGTGCGGTATTGCCGTCGATCGAGGTAGGACGCGTTGCGGCAGCAAGCTCGCAGATCAACTGCGTCTGATCGGTCAGGCCAACCGTGACCGGGGCGCCGACTGCCCAGGTCTGGCCCTGGTTCCCGGTGTACGAGTGGCCGGCGGAGTCGCTACCCGCTGTCCAGCGGCCGATCGCGTAATCGCCATTGCCTGCGATGTCAGTCACGGTGCCGGTCGACAGACTGAGCACGTCGCTGGTTCGCGGCAGCGTGGTGTACGCGCCCGGTGCTTGCGACTTGAGTTGCGATGCGTCGACGCCATTGCTCGACAGCGTGAACGACCCACCCGGGAACGACCCGTCCGCTTTCCACGATACGGGCGGCGTCATCACACTCACGGTCGCGAGGCTGCTCGACAGGGCCTGAGACTGACCCTCCACGCGAATCGACGACGCAGCACCGCCCGGCACATGACCGCCGGCGGATGCGTCGGTCGATGCCGCGGCGCTTCCGCTGCCACCGTCGTCGCCGCCACCACACGCGCTCAGACCAAGCGCGGCCACCACCGCAAACGTTGCCGTCGCGGCTTGCAAGATATGACGCTTCCGATACATGAATTGCATGGTTACTCCTTAGTTCTACTTGACGATCAACGAAATGCCGACCCAAGATCCATGACCTCGATCGGCCCACCCCAACTACGCTCAGAACAACGTGCTGACCTGAAACAACAACGTCGGCGAATCGGTGTTGAAGCCTGGCGGTTTCGACAACGGCCAGCCGAGCGAGACGTCGTAGTTCAGCGCTGCACCGAGCACGTTTTTCGGTGCGAGCTGTCCGCGCACGCCGACGACGGCACCCACGAGCGTGTCGCCGATCAGGTATTGCGCGGCCGGCCCGCGCACACGCCCGGCATCGATGCCGACATACAGCGCCTGCGTGCCGACCGGCGTCGGCACATACCAGTCGAGTTCGTTGGAAACCGCCCAGCCGCTCTCCGCGGCAAGCGTCAGTTGTTGATCGAAACCGCGTACGGCATAACGCGTTCCGATCGTGAAATAGTCGGAAGGGGTCAGCGGTGTGCGTGCGTTCTGCATGTTCCACGCGAACTGGTACGAGAACGCCTGACCGCCGAGCTTGAAAGGCACTTGGGCATTGAAGCTCGCCAGCTCGACCTGCGTCTTGCCGTCGAAGTCCGGCGCACCCACCACCGTGCCGGCATTGCCGGACAAGCCCGGCAATGACGCGCGCCACGCAAGCGAACCGTCGAGCACGACGTTGCCGATGGTTTGCCGATGCGCCAGACCCAGTTCGTAGCCGATGACGTCGCGATGCTGCACCGGAACGTCCACGCCATCGATCGCATTGCGGCTGATCTTGCGGAACAGGTTGCCGCGCAGCTCCGTCCGCGCGTAGGCGTTCCGATGGATCACGCCGGATAGTCCGGCCTGAAGCTGGGACTGAACACCGCTGTATTCGATCGGCTCGTCAAACCCCGCGACGGTCTGCTGGTAGCGCGAGCGGCTCGCGTTCAACGTCAGCATCGCGTAACCGATCGGCACGCTGTAGTTGGCTGACACCGACTGGTTGCCGTGGTCGGATGCGCCGAAGTTTGCGTTCGTCGTACCGGCGATCTGCAGCTGGTCGTAGAGGTGAAATGGCGAGTCGAACGTGATCGAGCCTGACAGTTCGTACTTTCCCGTCGAGTCGAGGCCCGCGTTGTCCGCCCCGATGACGGCGTGCCAGCGCTTGCCGGTTCCGGGATGCAGGACGACCTCCGAGTCGCCGGGATTCACACCCGGCGCAATGTCGAAGGTGGCATCGGACTGCGATTGAAGGCGGCGCAGGTTCTCCAGCCCCTGATCGATGTCGCGCTGGTTCAACAGCGTGCCTTTCGAAGCAGGCAGTGCCGCACGCAACCAGCCGATGGTGGATGGGTCTGCTCGGACGTCGCTGATGCGCCCCGGGACGACACGCAGCGTCAACGTCCCCGATTGCACCGATTGCGTCGGCACGAGAACGCGAGACGTGACATAACCGCGCCCGATCAGTGCGTTATTGGCGGCGTCCTGAATCTGCTTGAGTGCAGTCTTGCCGACACATTGCCCGACGACCGGCTGCAAGAAGCGCGCGAGCCATCCGAACGTGTTGCCTTCCAGCGCGATGGTCGTGACCGGAAAACACGGCGTGTCGAGCGGCAAGCTCGCGACACCGGTCTTCGACGACGTCTCTCCGGTCGGCGTCAGCACATTGGCGCGCGGATTCAGTTCCTTGGCGGCTTCCAGTTGTTGCTGCTGCAAACGCTGAATTTGCGGGCCAGGCGTAATTTCAGACGGCGGAACGGCTTGCGCTAACGTGGAAACACTCGCCAACACCGAAATCAACACGGCCGAAGTTTCTCGATACTTCATGGGTTGGCGGCGTAATGATTGGTCTCGCACGCATCGTAATTCAATGAAACATATTCAGGCAGATTGCCTGAAATACGAATAATCGTTGTCCGATTGTTATTCCACCTTGCCTTTCAAACTCGTCCTATATTTTTACGGAACCATCCTGTGCAGCCATCGGCACTCACACAATAAATTTGACGATTGGAAAGCTTCTTCGGTGCTGACATTTTTATATTTTTCGGCACCTTGATCACCCAAAACACCGCCTCACACGCCTCCTTCGGCTATCTAGTCACGACAATCCCAATCTTTATTTCCATGGAATCTGCAACAGATATCCTCGCGAACACATCTCCACCAAATCTTAATTTCTTTTACCGATACTCAATCCCTCACAAATCACAATTATGCGAATTATTTATCCCGATAAGCCAACCTCAATTTCATTGACATCCGTTTTATTGATTTATCAGTCATCACAATAGGTCGAATACGATCGGTACGAATTTCGTCATGTCGCACATTCACAACAGATGACCGACTACATCGAACCACGCGTTCCTCACCGCCCGGCATTCCGCCGCCCCTAGCTCGGTTGGCGTTCTCATCCCGCCGAATTCTTGGTGCGCCATGCGCGCGCGAGTATGCTTGTAGCTCGAACGACTTCCCACACCGGCAGCGCAGCGCATGCGACCTCGCGCTGGCGTAGCCAACCGCCATCTACCATTCATGGACTTCGACGTAATCGTTCTGGGCGCCGGCATCGTCGGCGTCTCCGCCGCGCTGCACCTGCAGGACCGCAGCCGCAAGGTCGCCCTCGTCGATCGCGGTGCGCCCGGCGAAGGCACGAGCTTCGGCAACGCGGGGCTGATCGAGCGCTCGTCGGTCGAGCCGTATCCGTTCCCGCGCAGCCCGTTCACGCTGATGCGCTATGCGCTGAACCGCTCGACCGATCTCTACTGGCACAGCGCGTCGCTGCCCGCGTTCGCGCCGTGGCTCGCGCGCTTCTGGTGGGAATCGGCGCCGATGCGTCACGCGGCGGCGTCGCGCGACATGCTGCCGCTGATCGAGCGCTGCCTCGTCGAGCACGACGCGCTGATCGCGCGGGCCGGCGCCGGGGAGCTGATCCGTGCGAACGGCTGGCTGGAAGCGTTCCGCACGCCGGCCGCGTTCGAACGCGGCGTGGCCGAAGCCGGCCTCACCGCGCGCCGCCACGGGCTCGGTATCACGCCGCTCGATGCCGCAGCGCTGCTCGCGCACGAACCGAGCCTCGCGCCCGGCTTCTGCGGCGCGCTGCACTGGCTCGATCCGAAAAGCGTCGTCGATCCGTCCGCGCTCGTCAAAGCGTACGCGCAGCTCTTCGTGCAAAACGGCGGCACGCTGCTGACCGGCGACGCCGCGAGCCTCGACGCGCTGTCGCCCGGCTGGCAGGTCAACACGCAGGACGGCACGGCCGCGGCACCGGCCGTCGTCGTCGCGCTCGGCCCGTGGTCCGACACGGTGTTCGTCAAGTTCGGCTACAAGATTCCGCTGCGCGAGAAGCGCGGTTATCACATGCACTACGCGCCTTCCGCGCAGGGCGTGCCGTCGGCGCCGATCGTCGATCGCGAATACGGTTACGTGATCGCGCCGATGCGGCGCGGGCTGCGGCTCACGACCGGCGTCGAGATCGCGCGGCGCGGCCTGCCGCCGACCGGCGTGCAGCTCGAACGCGCGGAACGCATCGCGCGCCCCGTGTTCGGTTTCGGCGAACGGCTCGACCCGCAACCGTGGCTCGGCTTCCGGCCTTGCACGCCCGACATGCGCCCGGTGATCGGCCCCGCGCCCGCGCACCGCGGGCTGTGGTTCTCGTTCGGGCACAACCATCACGGGCTGACGCTCGGCCCCGTCAGCGGCCGCCTGCTGGCCGAGATGATGACGGGCGAAACACCGTTCACCGATCCGGCGCCGTATCGCGCCGACCGCTTCTGAACGTCTAACGCGAGAACGCGCGCTCAGTCGAGCGCGCGGCCGAAGATGCGGATCACTTCGTCGAGATGCTCGGCCATCGCGCGGCGCGCGGCTTCCGGATCGCGCGCGCGGATCGCGTCGAGGATCGCGCGGTGCTCCAGTTCCGACCGGTGCGGCATGTCGTTCGGCATGTAGAGCGACTGCAGCCGCTGGAACATCAGGTCGTACTTGTGCGCGAGCAGCTGCTTGATCATCAGCGCATACGCGGGGTTGTCGCTCGCTTCCGCGATGCGGATATGGAACAGCCGGTCGCCCGGGTGCGTGAGCGAGCCGCTGCGGTTGTCTTCCTGGTTGCGCAGGAACGCTTCGTGGATGCCTTCGATCTGCTCGTCCGAGCCGTGCTTCGCGGCGAGCGACGCGGCTTCCGGCTCGATCAGCCGGCGCGCCTGCAACAGCGCGAACGGCGGGATTTCGGTATCGAGGTCGAGCGCGATGCCGAGTTCGGGATCGATCTCGACGATCGTGAACGGCGCGGCTTTCGCGTCGGGTTCGGGCTCGGGTGCGGCGGCCGTTTCGGGATGGCGCACCTTCACGCCGTCGCCGACGCGCACGCTGACGAGCCCGCTCACTTCGAGCGCGATCAGCGCTTCGCGCACCGACGTGCGCGACACGCCGAACTGTTCGGCCAGTTCGCGCTCGGGCGGCAGATAACTTCCCGGCGGAAAATCGCCGGACTCGATCATCGCACTGAGCTTGTCGGCGATCTGCTGGTAAAGGCGGCGGTTCTGAATCGGCTGGATGGACATACGTTGATGCTGGTGATCGGTTTCGTTGCGTACGGTCTGACGAATCGCACAGACCGTTCGCGCCTATTTTATATGCCGCGCTTCACATCGCCCGGCACCGCATAGCATCGCGCGGCCGTGCCGCCCCACAGCGCGTTGCGTTCAGCGGCCGACAGCCGCGATTCGGCCCAGCGTTCGACGATCGACGCCACTTCGTCATACGACGCGGCGAGCAGGCATACGGGCCAGTCCGACCCGAACATCAGCCGCTGCGGCCCGAACGCGTCGAGCGCCGCATCGAGGCATTGCTCGATGTGCCGGATATCCTGCCCGCGCAACCCGCGCCGCCAGTCGGTCTCGGTCACGAGCCCCGACAGCTTGCACGCGACATGCGGCAACGCACCCAGCTCGCGCAACGCGGCGCGCCAGCGCGCGAGCGCCGTTTCGTCGCGCTCGAACTCGGCGAGCGGGGGCTTGCCGACATGATCGAGCACGAGCCAGTGCGCGTCGTGCCGTGCGCAGAACGCATGCACGTCCGGCAACTGGCGCTCGAACACGAGCACGTCGTACACATAGCCGTGCGCCTGCAGCCACGCAACGCCGCGATTGAAACCGGGATCCGCGACGAACGAATCGACGTCGGCTTCGTCCTGTATCTGGTGACGAAAGCCGCGCAGCTTCGGGCTGGCCCATTCGGCGATACGGTCCGCGAGTTGCGGCGCACCGAGATCCTCCCAGCCGACCACCGCCGCGATACGCGCGTCGTCGCGGGCGAGATCGAGCAGGAACGCCGTCTCGTCGCGCCCCGCGCGCGCCTGCACCGCGATCGACGCGCCGAGTGCCTGCGTATGCATCAGCGGCCACAACGCGTCAGGCAGGTAGTCGTGCGCGAGCACGTCCATTCCGGGGCCGATCCACGGATAGTCGGCCGCGCGATAACGCCAGAAGTGCTGGTGGGAATCGATGCGCACTGCGCCCATGGTGTCCTCGTGTTCGGTCGTCGCGGCGGCGACGTGCGCCACCGCGACGCAACGTTCAGTCGTACAGCACCGCCGCGATCTTCGGATCGTCGATATTGGTCTTGTCATACCAGTAGAAACCGGTATCGATGACCTTCGGCAGCTTCGCGCCCTTGATCGCCTTCACGGCCGCCTCGACCGTCTTGTAGCCGATCCCGATCGGGTTCTGCGTGATCGCGCCGGCCATCAGCCCGCTGCGGATCGCATCCTTCTGCTGCTTGCCCGAATCGTAGCCGACGATCACGACCTTGCGCTTCATTTCGCGCACGCCGTTGACCACGCCGATCGCCGAGCCTTCGTTGGTGCCGAACAGCCCCTTGAGCTTCGGATACGCCTGCAGGATCGACTTCGTCACCTCGGTCGACTTCAGCTGGTCGCCTTCGCCGTACTGCACGGTCACGACCTGCACCTTCGGGTGCGCCGACTTCATCCGTTCGAGAAAACCGTCGCGGCGGTCGATGCCGGTGCGGCTCGTCTGGTCGTGCGCGACCACGGCCACCTCGCCTTCGTCGCCGATCAGCGCGGCGAGCTTGTCGGCGGCGAGCGATGCGGCGGCCTTGTTGTTGGTCGCGGCGGTCGTCACCGGGATGTCGCTGTCGACACCCGAGTCGAACGCGATCACCGGGATCTTCTCGGCCTGCGCCTTCTTCAGCAGCGGCAGCGCGGCCTTGCTGTCGAGCGCCGCGAAGCCGAGCGCGGCCGGTTTCTTCGCGATCGCGGCCGACAGCATGTCGATCTGCTTGTCGACCATCGCCTCGGTTTCGGGCCCCTCGAACGTCACCTTCACCTTGTAGTCCTTCGCGGCCTGCAGCGCGCCCGATTTCACGGCCTGCCAGAACTGATGCTGGAAGCCCTTCGAGATCAGCGGGATATAGGTTTCCTGCGCGTGCGCGCCGGCCGTGACGCCCACGGCGAACGTCAGCCCGACGATCGCGTTCAACACCTTGCTCCTGATCACTTCGCGTCTCCTTTTTTCGTTTCGAATGGAACGCCGGCCGAAACCGGCGGTGAAGCGCATTCCTGCATCGGTCGCGTCGTTCAGCGGCGGCGCCGGCGCAGGATGTCGACGTAGACGGCCAGGATGATGATCACGCCCGTCACGACCGTCTGCCATTCCTGCGCGACCGACATGATGCGCAGGCCGTTGGTCAGCACGCTCATGATGAACGCGCCGATGATGGTGCCGACGATGCTGCCCGCGCCGCCCGACAGCGACGTGCCGCCGATCACGACGGCCGCGATCGCGTCGAGCTCGTAGCCCTGCCCGAGCGCGGGCTGCGCGGAATTCAGCCGCGACGCGATCAACAGCCCCGCGATCCCGCACACCGCGCCGCTGAACGTGTAGACCGCGATCTTCCACGCATCGACGTTCACACCCGACAGCCGCAGCGCTTCCTCGTTGCTGCCGAGCGCGAACGTGTAGCGGCCGAAGATCGTCCGGTTCAGCACGATCGACGCGCCGATCGCGACGAGGAACAGGATCAGCACCGCGTTCGGAATCGGCAGCGCGGGAATCAGGTTGCCGATCAGCGAATCCTGCGCGATCGACGTGAAGCCCGGCGTGTCGTTGAAGTAGATCGGCCGCGTGCCCGAGATCACGAGCGACAGCCCCTTGAGCAGCATCATCATGCCGAGCGTCGCGATGAACGGCGGCACCTTCATCTTCGCGATCACGAAGCCCGACACGCTGCCCGACAGCGCACCGAACAACAGCGCGGCCAGGATCCCGAGCGGCAGCGGCATCCCCCATTTCGTCAGCACGACGCCGGCCATCACCGCGCAGAACGTCATCAGCGTGCCGACCGACAGGTCGATGCCCGACGTGATGATCACGTAGGTACAGGCGACGGCCAGCACGCCGTTCACGGCGGTGGCCTGCAGGATCGTGACGAGGTTGTCGACTTCGAGGAAGTTCGGCGATGCGATGCTGAAAAACACGATCAGCAGCACGAGGCTCGCGAATGCGAGCAGCTTCTGGCGTGCGGCCGGGTTGAAGAAACGGGCGCGGAAGCCGGGGGTGCCGGCCTGCGAATCGCCGGAAGCCAGGGGCGGGACGGGATGCGTATCGTTGGGCATGATCGGGTAAGCGTCTGAATCAGGACAATACGGTCGACTCGCGCTGCGTCGCGAGCTGCATGATCTTTTCCTGCGTGGCGTCGGCCGCGCGCAATTCGCCGGTGACGCGACCTTCGCACATCACGAGAATCCGGTGGCTCATGCGCAGCACCTCAGGCAATTCCGACGAGATCATCACGATCGCCTTGCCATCGGCGGCGAGCGCGTCGAGCAGCTTGTAGATCTCGCTTTTCGCGCCGACGTCGATACCGCGTGTCGGCTCGTCGAAGAACAGGATGTCGCAGTCGCGCAGCAGCCACTTCGCGATCACGATCTTCTGCTGGTTGCCGCCCGACAGCAGCCGTGTGGGCTGCGCGACCGACGGCGTGCGGATCGCGAGCTGCCGCACGTAGGCCTGCGCGGTGTCGCGCATCTCGCGCGCGTCGAGGAACACGCCGCGCCGCACGAAGCGGTGCATGCTCGACAGCGCGATGTTGTTCTGCACATCCATCCCGACCGCGAGCCCGAAGTGCTTGCGATCCTCGGACAGGTAGCCGATCCCGTGCGCGACCGCGTCGGCCGGCGTGCGGATCGTCACGGTCTTGCCGTGCACGCGGATCTCGCCCGCGTCGACCGGGTCCGCGCCGAACACCGCACGCGCGACCTCGGTGCGGCCCGCGCCCATCAGCCCCGCGAAGCCGAGGATCTCGCCGCGCCGCAGCGTGAAGCCGACATCGCGGATCGCACGGCCGCGCGACAGCCCGCGCACTTCGAGCGCGACGTCGTTCGCGGACGTATCGGGCGGCGTGCGGTATTCGGTATCGAGCTGGCGGCCGACCATCATGGAGATGATGGTATCCATCGACGTGTCCGCCATCGGCACGGTCGCGACGTACTTGCCGTCGCGCATCACGGTCACGCGATCGGCGATCTGGCGCAGTTCGTCCATCTTGTGCGAGATGTAGACGATGCCGACGCCGTGCGCGCGCAGGTCGCCGATGATGCGGAACAGCTCGGCGATCTCCGCGTTGTTGAGCGCGGCGGTCGGCTCGTCCATGATCAGCACGCGCGAGTCGAACGACAGCGCCTTCGCGATCTCGACCATCTGCTGCTTCGCGACCGTCAGCCGGCCGACCGGCGTGCGCGGATCGAGATCGAGCCGCATCCGTGCGAAGATCGCGGCTGCGTCGCGGTTCAGTTTGTCCTCGTCGACGAACACGCCGAAGCGGCCGCGCGGCTCGCGGCCGATGAAGATGTTCTGCGCGACGCTCAGGTGGTTCATCAGGTTCAGTTCCTGATGGATGATGCCGATTCCGAGCGCCTGTGCGGCACGCGGATCGGCGATCTCCACCGCGCGGCCGTCCATCCGGATCTCACCTTCGTCGCGCTGGTACACGCCCGCGAGGATCTTCATCAGTGTCGACTTGCCGGCGCCGTTCTCGCCCATCAGTGCATGCACTTCGCCGGCACGCAGGTCGAAACGGCAATCGTCGAGCGCCTGTACGCCCGGAAAGCGCTTGCCGATGCCGCTCAATGCAATCAGCGGCGGCGCGGCGTTCAGGTTCGGGTCGGGTTGCATGGGGTCGGGGCTCCGCTGCATTCAGCCGATCGCGCGATCGAGATGCGTATAACCGCCATCGACGAACAGCCACTGGCCCGTCGTGTGCGACGCGCGTTCCGACAGCAGGAACACCGCGGTGTCGGCGATTTCCTCGGCCGTCGTGAAGCGCTTGCCGAGCGGCACCTTGTCGGCGATTCCCGCGAGCTTCGCATCGGGATCGTCGAAACCGGCGAGCCAGTTCCTGTAAAGCGGCGTCATCACCTCGGCCGGGATCACCGCGTTCACGCGCACGCCGTCGTCGCGCAACGCGACGGCCCACTCGCGCGTCAACGCGAGTTGCGCGCCCTTCGCTGCGCAATAGCCGCTCGTGTTGCCCTGCCCGGTGACGGCCGTCTTCGACGAGATGTTGACGATCGCGCCGCGCGTCGCCTTCAAGTGCGGCACGCAGTAGTGCGCCATCACGTAGTAGTGGATCAGGTTGCGTTCGAGCGACGCGACGAAGGCGTCGCGCCCGGCGTCGAGCCCGATGCCGTCGTTGATGCCCGCGTTGTTGACGAGGCCGTCGATGCGGCCGAACTGCGCGATGGTTTGCGCAACCGCGTCGCGGCACTGCGCGTCGTCCTGCAGCTCGACGGACACGCACGCGGCACGCGGCTGCTTCTGCGCAAGCTCGCGCCAGAACGCGTCGTCGGGCGCGTGGCGCGCGAACACCACCGGAATCGCGCCTTCGCCGGCGAGCCGCATCGAGATGGCGGCGCCGATGCCCGACGCGCCGCCGGTCACGATCACGACCTTGTCTTGCAGATTCAAATCCACTTCGCGTCTCCGTCGTTCATGTTGTCGCCGCGCACGTCGTGCGGTGTGCCGCGTGCATCGCCGTGCTTCAGCCGCGGAACCGGTATTGCTCCAGCGATTCGGGCTTCATCTCGATCGAGAAACCGGGCGCCGTCGGCGGCATGTAGGCCGCGTCGCGCACGACGCACGGTTCGACGAAATGCTCGTGCAGGTGATCGACGTATTCGGTCACGCGCCCTTCCTTCGTGCCGGAAATGCACACGTAGTCGATCATCGACAGGTGCTGCACGTACTCGCACAGCCCGACACCGCCCGCATGCGGGCACACCGGCAGCCCGTACTTCGCGGCCATCAGCATCACCGCGAGAATCTCGTTCACGCCACCGAGCCGGCACGCGTCGATCTGCACGACGTCGATCGCGCCGCGCGCGATGAACTGCTTGAACAGCACGCGGTTCTGGCACATCTCGCCGGTCGCGACCTGCACGGGCGCGATCGCCTTGCGGATCTTGCGATGCCCTTCGACGTCGTCGGGGCTCGTCGGCTCCTCGATAAACCACGGCCGCGCGAATGCCAGCTCGCGCACCCAGTCGATCGCTTCGTCGACTTCCCACACCTGGTTTGCATCGATCATCAACTTGCGGTCCGGGCCGATCACCTCGCGCGCGATCGTCACGCGGCGGATGTCGTCCTCGAGGTTCGCACCGACCTTCAGTTTCACGTAATCGAAACCGGCGTCCACCGCCTCGCGGCACAGCCGGCGCAGCTTCTCGTCGCTGTAACCGAGCCAGCCCGCCGACGTCGTGTAGCACGGGTAGCCGTCGCGTTCGAGAATCGCGATCCGTTCGGCCTTGCCGGGCGCCTGCCGGCGCAGCAGGTCGAGCGCTTCGTCCGGCGTCAGGCAGTCGGTCAGGTAGCGGAAATCGATCGCACGCACCAGTTCCTCCGGGCTCATGTCGGCAACGAGCCGCCACAGCGGCTTGCCCACCGCCTTCGCCCACAGATCCCACACCGCGTTGACCACCGCGCCGGTCGCCAGGTGGATCGCGCCCTTGTCGGGGCCGATCCAGCGCAACTGGCTGTCCGACGTCACGTGCCGCCAGAAGCGGCCCATGTCCTCGCGGATCCAGTCGAGGTCGAGGCCGACGACGAGGTGACGCATCGCGTCGATCGCCGCGCAGCAGATTTCGTTGCCGCGCCCGATGGTGAACGTGAGCCCGTGACCTTCGAGCCCGTCGCGGTCGGTTTCGAGCACGACGTAGGCGGCCGAATAATCGGGGTCCGGATTCATCGCATCGGAGCCGTCAAGCTGGCGCGAGGTCGGGAAGCGCACGTCGAGGACGCGCATCGATCGAATGATAGGCATGGCGAACCGTCCGGGAAAAGGGAATCAGGCCTGCACGGTGCGCTGGCGTTGCTCGCCGAGCCCGTCGATGCCGAGCGTGATCACCTGCCCGGCGCGCAGATACACGGGCGGCTTCTGCCCGAGGCCGACGCCCGGCGGCGTGCCGGTCGAGATCACGTCGCCCGGCTGCAGGCTCATGAAGCGGCTCAGGTAGCTGATCAGGTGCGGCACGCGGAACACCATCGTCGCGGTCGTGCCGTTCTGGTAGCGATGGCCGTCGACGTCGAGCCACAGCCGCAGCGCGTGCGGATCGGGCACCTCGTCGGCCGTCACGAGCCACGGGCCGAGCGGCCCGAACGTGTCGTTGCCCTTGCCCTTGTCCCACGTGCCGCCGCGTTCGAGCTGGTATTCGCGCTCCGACACGTCGTTCACGACGCAGTAGCCCGCAACGTGCGACAACGCGTCGGCTTCCGCGATGTAGCGGCCGCCCTGGCCGATCACCACGCCGAGCTCGACTTCCCAGTCGGTCTTTTCCGAACCGCGCGGAATCTCGACGTCGTCGTTCGGCCCCGAGATCGCGCTCGTCCACTTGCCGAACACGACGGGCTCCTTCGGCACCTCCATCCCCGATTCGGCCGCGTGGTCCGAATAGTTGAGCCCGATGCAGATGAACTTGCCGACCCGGCCGACGCACGGGCCGAGCCGCGGCGTGCCTTCGACCAACGGCAGCGACGACGGCGGAATATCGCGCAGCCGCGCGAGCGACGCCGGTGTCAGCACCTCGCCCGCGATGTCGTCGACCACGCCGGACAGGTCGCGGAGGTGGCCCTGCGCATCGAGCAGGCCCGGCTTTTCATGGTGTTTGTCGCCAAATCTCAGCAGTTTCATAGCGTCTGAACGGAATCGGAAAGTGAAGGGGAACGCGCGGTCAGTTCGTCATGGTCAGTTGGACCAGCCGCCGTCGATCAGGTGAATCGCGCCGGTCGTGAACGACGCTTCGTCGGATGCCAGGTACAGCGCCAGCGCGGCCACTTCGTCCGCGCTGCCGATGCGCCCAATTGGCTGGCGCGCGACGAACGCCTGGCGCACCTCGTCGGTCGACACGTGACGCGTGCGCGCCTGGTCGGCAATGCGCTGCTCCAGCGACGGCGACTCGATCGTGCCCGGGCAGATCGCGTTGCAGCGGATGTTCTGCGCGACGAAATCGGCGGCCACCGCCTTGGTCAGCCCGATCACGGCCGCCTTGGTCGTGCCGTACACGAAGCGGTTCGGCACGCCCTTCACGCTCGACGCGGCCGATGCCATGTTGATGATCGACGCGCCGCCGGCTTCGAGCATCGCCGGCAGCAGCGCGCGGATCAGCCGGTACATCGACGTGACGTTCAGGTTCAGCGAGAACGCCCATGCGTCGTCGTCGCAATCGAGGATCGAGCCGTGGTGCACATAACCCGCGCAGTTGAACAGCACGTCGAACGCGCGTTCCTGCGCGGCGAGCGCCGCGACGTCGTGCGCGTCGGTGACGTCGAGCCGCCGCGTGGTCAGCCGACCGCCCACGCATTCGGCGTCGGCCTCGAGCCGCACGAGCGCGGCCTCGTTGATGTCGGTCGCCAGCACGTCGGCGCCCTCGCTCGCGAACCGCAGCGCGGTCGCGCGGCCAATGCCCTGCCCGGCCGCCGTGACCAGCGCGCGCTTGCCCTGCAATCTCATGAGGTCGTCTCCCGAAAAACAGGCCGTCAGCCGGCCGATTGGCACAAAGGACTAAAGGTCCAACCAATCATAGGGAGTGATCGCGCGTTTGTCACGAATTCGCGATTCAGTATTTACCCGGGCCGCTCAATCCGTCTGGCAGGCAATCGTCCGGCGCTCGGCAGGCCCCGCCAGTGCGCCCATGGATTCGCGCAAACCCAATGCCGGCGGGCCTCTCAGCGGATTTTCCGCACACGCCCAGCGCGGCTGCCGCGCGAAACTGACAAAAACGTCATGTGCGCGTCAGGGTCTCAACGGGTAGCGCGCGCCATCATGGCGTTACCGGACCGCGCTTCCGGTGCATCGCCACCCCGCCCGCGTTCGATCCCTGCGGGCACCTCCGTCCCCCGGCGATGTACTTCCGTGACTGGGCGAGCAGACACGGCGCGCGGGCCGATTTCGCGCCCCGGGCTTTCGGTCCGGGGCGTTTTTGTCCGTGGATTCCAAGAAAGTAAGCATGGATTGTTTCTAAATCGGCAAAAGGTAATTTGAGCCAGACAGGATGTTTTTTCCGGTCACAGACGCTTACATTTAGCGCACCACTCATGGAAACCGCTACGGATTCGCCATCGGGTAGTGACATCCACTGCCAAGGACGATCCGCACGAGCTTTAGGAAACGGCAAATGAAGGCCTCCCAATCCCTGCCTGCGCTCGATCCCGCCGACGTCCACGTCGAAATTCTCGAACGTTCCGATACGCTGCTCGTCGTCCGCTGGGTCGAGCCCGGCCGCTGTCACTACGGTGAACAGCGCTGGCGCCGCCGCTTCGCGCAACGCACCGGCACCTGCGCGCTGTCGCGCCAAGTCATCCACCGCGGCGACGAAGTCTTCCGCCCGGCCGAACGCCCGGCGCCCGCGAACGCGGCCGCGATGATCTCCGCCGCCGAAGTCCTCGCGCTGGCCGGAGGCAGGTAAATCCTGCCGGCTGCGTGCCGGGGGCCCGCTGCGCCGCACGGCGCGCCAGCCCTAGAATCGCCGGTCTAATTCCCCCGCTTGTCTGCCACGCCCGCGCGCACTATCGTTACACCACTCAATGTAACGATTACGCGCCGCGACCGACCGGTCGCGCCGCTGGAGGCAGACATGCATGCATGGAGCGCGCGCCACGTCCCGGCGCAGGGCGGCAAGGTCGCGGTCGTGACCGGCGCCAACAGCGGTCTCGGCTGGCAGCTCGCGGAAACGCTGGCCGCGAAAGGCGCGACGGTCGTGATGGGCTGCCGCGACGCCGCGCGCGCCGCGCAGGCGGCCGATGCGATCCGCCAGCTCCATCCCGATGCACGCGTCGAAGTCGACCCGCTCGACCTCGCCGATCTCGCGTCGATCGAACGCTTCGCGGCCGACGTGGCCGAACGCCACGGCCGCGTCGACATCCTCTGCAACAACGCCGGCGTGATGTTCCTGCCGCTGCGGCATACGCTCGACGGCTTCGAGATGCAGTTCGGCACCAACCACCTCGGCCATTTCGCGCTGACCGGCCATCTGCTGCCCGCGCTGCGCGCCGCGCGGCGGGCGCGCGTCGTGACGATGTCGAGCGGCTTCAACCGAGGCGGCCGGATTCGCGTCGACGACCTGCGCGCCGAGCACCGCTACAACCGTTATCTCGCCTATTGCGACAGCAAGCTCGCGAACCTGGTGTTCGCGATCGAACTGCAGCGCCGCTTCGAGCGTGCCGCGTTCGCCGGGATCAGCGTGGCCGCGCATCCCGGCTATGCGGCGACCAACCTGCAGTTCGCCGGCCCCGCGATGGACAGCTCGCCTGCCCGCGCGGCGCTGATGCGCGCCGCGAACCGTTATCTCGCGCAGCCGGCCGACCAGGGCGCGCTGCCCGCGATCCATGCGGCGACCTCGCCCGATCTCGCGGGCGGCGCGTACATCGGGCCGTCCGGCTGGTTCGAATCGCGCGGGCTGCCAGCGCCCGCGAGCGTGCCGCGTTCGGCGCGCGACGTGGCCTCGGGGGCGCTGCTGTGGGAGGCGTCGGAAGCCGCAACGGGCGTGCGCTTCCTCAGCTCGGGTGCGCCGGCCGGGCGCTCGCCGGGCCGGCCGTTCGACACGGCAGCCCAGGCGCGCTGAAACGCGCGCCGCCATCCGCAACATTCCTCATACTTATTACGCCAACCGAAAAGAAAGCCGGTTGAAAGACTGGATCGGCGCGCCACTGTTACCGAACAGGAAACAATTTATCGTCAAAATCAGCGTTTACCCTCAACCGTCCGATGACTAAGATTTGATCAATCGCTTAAGACATGGTGTCGAGAGCGAACTCAATAAAACACCGGAGGTCATCATGAAATCGCTCATTTCCGCAGTCGTTGCCGCTGCCGCCCTGTCCGCTTCGTTTGGCGCATTCGCGCAAAGCACCGTGACCCGCGCTCAAGTGAAGAACGAACTGGTTCAGCTCGAACAAGCCGGCTACAAGCCGGGTGTGTCGAGCCCGTATTACCCGAACGACATCCAGAGCGCCGAAGCACGCGTTCATGGCGCCGACACCAGCGGCTACGGCGCGCAACCGGCTCCGGCCGTCCACTCGGGCGCCCCGGCTGCAACGTCGTCGAACGCACGCGACTCGGTCTTCTTCGGCCAGTAAGCCGAGACGCCCCCGGCGGGCGCCGCGCATCGCGCGATGAAGACGTATCAGGACGAGCCCCCTAGCGGGGCTCGTCCTTTTTTATGAAACGCATACCTCCGCCGCCCGGCAGCGGGTGGCTTCGCCCGGGCGCGTTGCGTCCGGGCGCTTTTTCGTTTGCGAGGCAGGCGTGGGGGGATGGGGTCAGGCGCGCCGGTCAGCGCGCCGCGGCTGCCGCAGGCGCCGAACGCGACAACACCCGCCACCGCGACAGCAGTTCATCGCGATCGACATAGCAACCCTGCAAGTGCCGGCGGCCGGTCGACGGATCGAACTCGGTGCGCGCATGCAGCACGCGCCGGTTGTCGAACGCCCACATGTCGCCCGCCCGCAGCCGTCGCTGCACGCGAAAGCGCGGCTCGCGCGCGAGCGCGAGGAACCGCCGGTACGCGCGATAGACGGCCGCGACCGATCCGGCCGGCGCATCGAGCGGCCCGCGCAGGAAGTTCGCGACACGCACCTCGGTCACGTTGCCGCGCGCATCGAGCCCGATCACCGGCGCCGAACAGCGGTAGTCGCTGTTCGCACTCTTGTTCCAGAACTCGAACGGCGTCGACGCAAGTTGCGCGAAATCGGCCGGATGCTCGCGCCGCAGCGCATCCGCGAGTGCGAAACCGTCGAGGAACACACTGTCGCCGCCCGTCGCATCGTTCGCGAGGCAATGCAGGAACTGCACACCCGGCTGCAACTCGCGCGTCGGCAAATCGGTGTGCGGCGGCAGGTTGAGCGACGTATACGCATTGCTGTCCGGGCGCGGCTTCGATTCAACGTCGAACAACACGCCGAAATTGCTCTCACGAATCAAGCCGACGCGGCGTGCAATCTCGTCGACGCGGCCGCGCTCGGCCGGCACGCCTTCGACGAGCGTCAAGCCGGTGCGTTGCAACGCGTCGAGCCAAGCGAGCAATGCGCCGTCGTCCTCCATCACGTCACGCCACGCGAACACACCGATCGCCGTCGCATCGTCGCCGGCCCACACGTGCCGTCCGTGCGCGGCCAAACGCTCCGCGCGCGACGCGTCATCGTATGCATGCGCGCGCAACCAGCCCGGCGACCACGCGCTGCGGTGCCCGTCGTTCCACTCGACATGCAGCGCCCCATCGGCTTCGACGTACACCGTGAGTGCCGACAGATCCTCGCGCGCATCAGCAATCTCGAACACCTGTTCACGCGTGATCGCATGCACGCACGCGGAACATGCGCAGTTGTCGCGCAGCCAGTCGAAATGGAACGGCGATCGTCGCGTGTCGCTCCACTCGACGTCCACCGCTTCTGCGCCGATCGTTGCCTCCGCAATGGCCACGTCGGCGGAAAACGTCCGCCAGTCCTCGATACGGTGTTGCGCTGCCTGCATCGTTGCCTCCTGGAAACGCCCGCTACGCGTGTGGTGCGAGCAGAAACCCGCCGACCATCCGGTGCAGCCGCGCCGCCTGCGGACTCGTCCCGAGCGCGCGCCAGCAGCCGTGCACCAGCCCCTCTCCCATCCAGTACTGCGCGACGCCGCCGGCCGCGCGAATCCGTTCGACATACACACGCGCATCGTCGCGCAGCGGATCGTGTTCCGCGCCGATCGCGAGCACGGGCGGCAGGCCGTCGAAACGCGCCGCCGCGAGCGGCACCGACGCGCGTAACAGCGGGTCGCCGTCCAACTGGCCGTCCCAATACAACGCGCGATAACGGTGGACGTCATCGAGCGTCAGCATCGGCGCGTGCGCTTCCGTTTCGCGCGCGGGCGACTGCGGTTCGACGCCAAGCATCGGATAAACGAGCGCGATGCCGTCGAGGCCGCCTTCGCCCGCATCGCGCAGCGCGGTGGCGACGGCCGCCGCGAGCATGCCGCCCGCGCTGTCGCCCGCAAGCGTCAGCGGATACACGCACGCCCCGAACGGCCAGCGTGCGTCGCGCGCGGCACGCGTGACGGCCAGGCAATCGTCGAGCGCGGCCGGCGCGCGGTATTCGGGTGCAAGCCGGTAGTCGACGGCGATCACGTCGAGCCCCGTGTCGGCCGCCAGTTGCGCGGTGATCAGCGCATGACTGTCGAGCGAGCCGACGACGAAACCGCCGCCATGAAAAAACAGCACCGTGCCGCGCGACGCGCCGTGCGCGGCCGTGTAGCGCCGCAGCGCGATCGCGTGCCCGTCGGGCGCGTGCCATACGGCATCCTGCTGCACGATGCCGGCCGGCAACGCGGCAGGTGTCCATGCGGCCGCGAAGCGATCGTAGAGACGGCGCTGCTCGTCGGGCGAGCGCGCCGCCGCGTCGGCCGGATACCACGCGTCGACGGCGGCGACGAACGCCGCGATTTCCGGTTCGAGCATCGGGTGCGCTCCGTGGTTGAAGGTCGACGCTAACGGCGCGGCGGCAGGCCGATCACACGGCCCGCATACGCAGGCGCCGCGCAATCGCGCTGCAACGCATGAAGCTCGGCCACGCGCGCGGCAACGTCGTCGTCGAACGGCGCCGATTTCGCGCCGTCGCGCGTATCGACATGCAGCAGCATCTGCTCGCTCGCCGATACCGCGTCGTCATGCCCATCCGCGAACAGTTCGAGATACAGGTGCAGCCGCTTCGCGTCGTGCGCGAGCACACGCGCATCGACACGCACCGGCGTGCCCTCCTTGATCTCGTGCAGATAGTTCACGTGCGCCTCGAGCGTGTAGACCGAGCGGCCCCGCTCGCGACGCGCGGCATCGTCGAGCCCGATGCGATCCAGCAACGCATCGGTCGCGAAGCTGAAGATCAGCAGGTAGAACGCATCGCGCAGGTGGCCGTTGTAGTCGACCCACTCGGGCCGCACCACGTCGCGGTAAATCGTCAGCGGGGTATCGCCCGTCATCGCCTGTCCTTTATTCCTCGAATCGCATCCCGTGCCGCGCCTTCACCGCGGCAATCGACTTCAGCACCTCGGTGATGCACTCGTCGCGATAGCGTTCGAGTTCCTTGATGCTGCGCGTGCCCTGCTGTTCGGTCGTGCCGTCGACGACGCTGTCGATCAGCGCATCGGTCAGCGTCGGCGCGACCAGCTTCGTCCACGGCAGTTCGAGCGCGGGGCCGAACTGCTGCATGAAGTGTCGCATGCCTGCGTCGCCACCGGCCAGCGTGTAGGTCAGGAACGTGCCCATGAACGACCAGCGGATGCCCGCGCCGAAGCGGATCGCATCGTCGATCTCGCCGGTCGTCGCGACGCCTTCGTTGACCAGATGCAGCGCCTCGCGCCACAGCGCTTCGAGCAGCCGGTCCGCGATGAAACCCGGCACTTCCTTGCGCACGTGCAGCGGCCGCATGCCGAGCTTGCGATAGATCTCCATCGCGGCTTCGACCGCTTCCGGCGACGTGCGCTCGCCGCCGAGCACCTCGACGAGCGGCAGCAGGTAAACCGGATTGAACGGATGGCCGACGACGCAGCGCTCCGGATGCGTCGCACGTGCATAGAAATCCGTCGGCAGCAGCCCCGACGTCGACGACGCGATGATCGCGTCGGGCTTCGCCGCACGGCTGATCTGCTCGTGCAGTTCGAGCTTCAATGCCTCGCGCTCGGGCGCGCTTTCCTGGATGAAATCGGCATCGGCGACGCACGCTTCGATCGTCGCCACGAAACGCAGCCGCGCGGGATCGGCGCCCGGCGCGAGGCCGACGCGTTCGAGCGCGGGCCACGCATTGGCGACGTTCGCGCGCAACCGCTCTTCCGCGCCCGGCGCGGGGTCCCACACGACCACGTCGAGACCGTGCGCGAGCGCGCGGGAGATCCACCCGCTGCCGATCACGCCGGTGCCGATGGCGGCGAACGTCTTGATGTCGGTCTTCACAGCCATGTCAACGCATCCTTCAAATCAGGGGAAATCGGTGGGCGGCCGCGCCCGTGCGCGCCGCCCGGTCGTATCGGTCAGCGAAAAAACTCACGCGAACTCGGCGATCGCGCGGCGTTCGAGCGCCCGCTCGCCACGCGCCGGCAGGCCGAGCTTGCGGCGGCCTTCGGCCGGCGTCAGCACGCGGGCGCCGAGCCGTTCGATGATCTCGCGGGCGCGCTCGACGAGCGTGCCGTTGGTCGCATGCACGCCGCGATCGAGCCAGATGTTGTCTTCGAGGCCGACGCGCACGTGGCCGCCGAGCAGCATCGCCTGCGCGACCATCGGCATCTGCATGCGGCCGATCCCGAAGCCGGCCCAGTGCGCGCCCGGCGGCAGGTTGTCGACCATCGCCTTCATCGTGCCCGTATCGGCCGGTGCGCCCCACGGAATGCCGAGGCAGAGCTGGAACAGCGGCGGATCGTCGAGCAGCCCTTCCTTCAGCAACTGCTTCGCGAACCACAGATGGCCGGTATCGAAGATCTCCAGTTCCGGCTTCACGCCGAGTTCCTGGATGCGCTTCGCGCCGGCGCGCAATTGCGCGGGCGTCGACACGTAGATGTAGTCGCCGTCGCCGAAATTCAGCGTGCCGCAGTCGAGCGTGCAGATCTCCGGCAGCAGTTCCTCGACGTGCGCGAGGCGCGTGAGGCCGCCGACGAGATCGGTGCCCTTGCCGAAGCGCATCGGGTCTTCGCCCGGGCCGATCTCGAGATCGCCGCCCATGCCGGCCGTCAGGTTGATGATCACGTCGACGTCGGCGGAGCGGATGCGGTCGACCACTTCGCGGTACAGGTTCGGGTCACGGCTGCCGCGTCCCGTCTGCGGATCGCGCACGTGGCAATGCGCGACGGTCGCGCCGGCCTTCGCGGCCTCGATCGCGGCGGCCGCGATCTCCTTCGGCGTGACCGGAATCGCCGGATGCTTGCCGACCGTATCGCCCGCGCCGGTGACGGCGCAGGTAATGATGACTTCGTGATTCATGCTGTTTGCCTCGCTTGATTCTGGTTGTTTCGCATTGCTTATGTTTTGTCCGTGCGCGCGTCGTGCAGCGCGCAAGCCATTACAGGCCGAGATACGCCTTCACGGCCGGCAGGCCATCCTTGCCGTCGAACGTCTTCACGCCCGCGAGCCACGGATCGAGCACCTGCGGGTTCTTCTTCAGGTAGGCCTTCGCGGCGTCGGCCGGCTTCGTCTTGTTCATCACCGACTGCATCAGCTGGTTCTCGAGCTGCGTCGAGAAGCGCAGGTTCGTGACGAGCTTGCCGGCATTCGGGCAGCGCGCAATGAAGTCGGGCGCGGTCAACGTGTACACGCGCGCTTCGCCGTAGTTCGGCCCGAACGACGCGTCGCCGCCGGACAGGTAGTTCATGCTGAGCTGGATGTTCATCGGGTGCGGCTCCCAGCCCAGGAACACGACCCACTTCTTCTCGCGGACCGCGCGCTCGACCGTCACCAGCATCCCGGCCTCGCTCGATTCGACGAGCTTGAAGCCGCCGAGCCCGTACTGGTTCGTGTCGATCATCTTCTGGATCGTCGCGTTCGCGCTGCTGCCCGGCTCGATCCCGTAGATCTTGCCGTCGAGTTCCGCGCGGTGTTTCGCGATGTCGTCGAAGGTCTTCAGGCCGGCCTGGTATTCATAGCTCGGCACCGCGAGCGTCGCCTTCGCGCCCGACAGGTTCGGCGTGTCGACGACGTTGATCGACTTGCTGTCGAGGAACGGCTGGAGCTGTTTCTGCTGCACGGGCCACCAGTAACCGAGCGACACGTCGAGCTGCTTGCTCTTCAAGCCGGCGAACGAGATCGGCACCGACGCGATCGTCGTCGTCGGCTTGTAGCCGAGCGCCTCGAACACGGTCGACGCGAGCGCCGTGGTCGACGTGATGTCGGTCCAGCCGATATCCGCGAAACGCACGGTGCGGCAGGTCGCGGCTTCCGTTTCGGCAAGCGCCGCATTCGTGAACGCGCCTGTCGCCAGCACGGCCGCGACAAGCGCGGCGATCTTCGTCGACTTCATGGTTCCTCCCGGTTGGACTGGTGCGCGGCCGTTGCACGGGGTGTGCGCCGGCCTGCATCGTGGGAGTAAAAGTAACGAGCCATATTCGCCGCGAGAAGACCCGTGGCGACCTGTTCTTGACTATTTGCGACTATGCGTGGAAACCACTAGGGTTTGGGAGAGGCTTGGCGGGTGGGGGTTTGGGACGAATTTTGGCGAAAACGCGATTGTCCGGGTGCGTCGTTGATCTTTCAGACGGTCGGGACGCGGGTGTCGGGGGTGCGCTTCAATCGACGCGCAGACATTCGACTCATGCGGCGCCGCCTGCAAACCTTTCGGCCAACCGCTCCCGCTCGAACGCTTCGACAACGAAGTCGACGAACACGCGCGTTTTCGCCGGCAGAAGCGCTCGCGTCGCGTAATAGATCGAGATCGCCCCGGCGTCCACGTACCAGTGCGGAAGCAATCGCACGAGTTCCCCCCGTTCGATCGACGACAGCACGTCCGACACGGACAGCAGCGCAACGCCCAGCCCGAGAATGGCTGCTTCACGCATGGCCGCCGGGTCGTTGACGACGATGTTCTCGCCGAGCAGCGCAGGCATTTCGCCGCCTGCTGCGTCGCGCATCGTCCGCTGCCGCACGCGGCCGGTGCGGCTCGAGCGCATCACGATGCCGCCGAGTTCCGCAAGGTCGCCCGGATCGGTCGGCGGCGTGCGGCCGGCCATGTAGGCCGGCGACGCAACCGCCACGAGATGCGCAGGCGCCAATGGACGAGACACGACGCCCGGTGCGAGATCGAATCCGCCACCCAGCGCTGCATCGTATCCCTCCGCAATCAGGTCGACCGGTCGGTTCTCGAAGTACCAGTCCGGGCGAACCATCGGATAGCGCGCGAGGAACGCCGGCAGCAGCGGCATGACGTAGGTCATGCCGAACGTCGGCGCCATGCTGACTTTCAGCACGCCGGCCGGCTCGCTGCGATCGGTCGACACGGACGCGATCGCGGCCTGGAGCGCGTCCAGATTGCCGCCAATTTCCACGAGAAAGCGCGCGCCCGCCTCGGTCAGCGTGAGCTTGCGCGTCGAGCGCTGGAACAGTCGCACGCCGAGATTGCGTTCCAGCAGCGCAACGTTGCGGCTGACCGCGGCGGGCGTCAGCGCAAGACGCCGCGCGGCCGCGGAGAAGCTGCCCGTTTCAGCGCTGCGCACGAACGATTCCAGGTTGGCGAGTGTTTCCATGCGTCAATCTTAAAGCATTGATTGAAAATAATTCAAACGATTACCCGCTAATCATCGAGCAATAAAGGCGGCAACATTCGCTCAACCAGCCTTGGGGAGCGAACTTCACCGGTTGCTCTCCTCGCCGACACCGGCATCGGCTGCCACTTGATTCATCCCTCTTCACCAGGAGCATCGTCATGAGCACCATCGGTATCATCGGAGCAGGCGCCATCGGGTCCGCGTTCGCGAAAGCGCTGGCGCGCAAAGGCGTCGAGGCCATCATCTCGAACAGCCGAGGCCCGGAATCGCTCGCGGATCTCGCACGCGAACTCGGTCCCTCAATTACGCCGGGAACGCGCGAACAAGCGGCCGCACAGGACATCGTCCTCGTCGCCGTGAACTGGGCGAAGCTGCCGTCCGCCCTCTCCGGGTTGCCGGACTTCGGCGGACGCATCGTGATCGACGCGAACAACCCGATCGAGGCACCGACGTTCGAACCCGCCGAATTGCATGGCCGGACGTCGAGCGAAGTATTCGCGGACCTCGTGCCGGGCGCACGCGTCGTGAAGGCGTTCAATCATCTCCCCGCGCACTTCCTTTCCGACGATCCGCAGGCCGAGGGCGGACACCGCGTGTTGTTCCTCGCGGGAGACGACGTGCAGGCGAAATCGGCTGTGAGCGGACTGATCGCGCGGCTCGGCTTCTTCGGCATCGACCTGGGTTTGCTCGTAGACGGCGGGCAACTGGTGCAAATCCCGGGCGGCCCGTTGCCGGTGCTCGATCTCGTCAAATTCGGCTAGCCCCTTGGCCGACGCAATTGACGGTCTCGAATGTCGGCTCGCGCCTGATCCGAGCGGGCGCAACCTGCCCCGCAATCGACCATGCCGCGTCCGACCCTCGATTCGCCGTCAAGCGCGAATGCGATTCCCGGCCAACCGGGTTTGTTAGTTCGATGCGCGCGACTATACTTCGATCGTCTGATGAAATTGGGCCAGTCTTCAGGGCGGAGCTTGATCGCAAAACATGAACAGCCCGCCATACGGGGTACGTCGGAAAGTCGACATTGACGCATTGAACCCACATCGCTTCACGCATGAAGCGAACGGAATCGTCAAACTGTCCTAAGCAATCGATTATTCGCGGCCTGCCCCGCCACCATCGCGTATTCGACCGACCTCGCACCGACGGTTGGTTCGATACGCGTGCGATGGGCAGGATCGATGCACCCCTATACGTGTTTCGGTGCACTTTTTGTTGGCGAGGCATCCGAGATCGGTTCGTTGCAGCGACAGCCGTTAGCGGGATTGCGGGGAGAATCTGGCATGCGATTTCAATCCAGGCTTCACCACGGACAAGGGGGCGCGCGGTCCTCGCCTCACGCCGGGTTCGACATGAAATCGCACTGGCTGCCCTGGGGTGTACGTGCCGGCAAACACAGCGCGGCGACACCTGCCAGGGCGAGATCGTTGCCCTGGCCCCACCACGGGCACAGTGAAGAGCCTCGCGGAAACGCGCAGGGCGAGCCGGTCAATCGTCGCGTCCTCGTGATCGACGACAAGGCTGCGACTCACCGGAATCTCCGCAAGATTCTCGCTCGCCCGCTGGACAGCGAAACTGCGCCAACCACAACCGAGGCGCCTTTTTTCGACGAGGCGCCATCCGATCGCTCGGCGTTTCAAATCGATTCCGCCTTTCAGGGCCGGGAAGCGCTGGCGCGGGTCGTGCAAGCGCTGGCGGAGAACAAGCCCTATGCGATGGCCTTTGTCGACACGCACATGCTGCACGGCTGGAACTGCGTTCAGACCATCGAGCGACTCTGGCAAGTGGACCCGACGCTGCAGGTTGCCCTGTGCAGCCTGCCTTCCGATCCCCCTTGGGGCACCCTGGCCCGGCATCTGGGCGCAGACGACCGGCTGCTCGTTCTCAAGAAGCCATTGAACAACATCGAGGTCCGTCAGGCGGCCAGCGTGCTGACCGCGAAATGGCTGATGACGAAAGAAGCGGCCGTCAAGCCGAGCGACCTGGAAGCGCTCGTCGAGGAAAGAATCCATGCGCTGGCTGAAGCCAACATCATCGTCCGGAACAGTCCGGTCATCCTTTACCGTCTGCGCGGCGTGCCGTCGTTTCCGCTCATCTACATCTCGCATGACATCGCCACGTTCGGCCACGACCGCGCTGCATTGCTCGCGTCGCCCGTCTGGGCCAACGAACTTGTCGCCCCGGAAGACCAGGCGAAAGTCGATGCAGCACTGGCGCGAATACTGGAAACGGACGCCGAAGGCGTGTCGATCGAGTTCCGCTTGCGCACGGGCGACGGCGCTGACCGTTGGGTCGAGAATCGCTATGTGCCGGTCCGCGACAACGACGGACGGCTGATCGAAGTCGAAGGGATCATCATCGACATCACCGGGCGCAAGGCAGCGGAGGAAAAGGTCGCACGGCTCGCCGGCACGGATGCGCTCACGGGCTTGGCGAATCGGGCCCGCTTCATCGCGCAGGTTCGCCAGGCTTGCGCCGCAGCCCAACATGGCGCGATGCCGTTTGCGATCCTCTTTGTCGCGCTCGACGACTTCACGCTGATCAACGACAGACTGGATCACCCGGTCGGCGACCTGTTGCTTCGGGAAGTGGCTGAACGTCTCAGGCATGCCGCTCAAGAAAGCGACCTGGTTGCGCGGTTGAGCGGCGATACGTTTGCCGTGCTGCAGGGCGAGATGATCGAGCCGGCCAACGCCGCGGCGCTGGCGGCGAAGCTTCAGGCGGCGCTGGCGGCGCCCTGTCTGCTCGATGGCAACGACGTGCGTTTCTCGGCGAGTATCGGCATTCGTGCGTACGTCCCGGGCGACCGTGGTGCAGACGTCATGCTGATGCAGACTGACTTGGCGCTGCGCCGTGCGAAGCACAAGGGCGGCAACCGGTATCACTTTCATTCCGACGAACTCGACCAGGCGGCGCGCGATCGGGTTGCACTCGCCGACGAACTGAGCGGCGCGATCGATCGCGGCGAGTTCGAACTCCGGTACCAACCCGAGGTCGAGTTGTCCTCCGGAAACATTCTGGGGATGGAGGCGCTGGCACGCTGGCATCATCCGACGCGCGGCCTGATTGCCCCCGGTGTGTTCATTCCGATCGCCGAGCGGGACGGCACCATGGCAGCGCTCGGGCGCTGGGTGCTGGATCAGGCGTGCCGGCAAATGAGAGCATGGCGCGACGAAGGGGTGGCCCCGTTGATGATCGCGATCAATCTGACTCAGTTCGAGCTCACGGGTGCTCAAACGTTCGTGCGCGATGTCGCGGAAGCGACCGCGAAGTGGCGTCTCGCCCCGTCGGATCTGGAATTCGACGTGACCGAGGCGACGCTTGCCCGGCTGTCGTGGGCACGAAGCGACATCCTCCCGCAGCTGCATGAGCTCGGCGCAAAGATTGCCATTGATGATTTTGGCAGCAGTTACGCGTCATTCGAGTACGTGAAGGCTTATCGCGTGAATCATCTCAAGATCGCGCGATCCCTCATCCACCGGTCTACCCGCGACCCGGAGAGTGCGGCGACGATACGTGCCATCGTCACCCTGGCGCACAGTCTCGGGATCGGAGTCATTGCCCAAGGCGTGGAGACCGAGCAACAGCGTGCGCTGCTGGCGGCGACGAACCGGGCAACAAGCGCGCAAGGTTTCCGTTTCAGCGAAGCGGTAGGGGCCGATCGAGCCAGCGAGCTTCTACGCCAAGGCCATATCGCACCATCCGCGACGCCTGGTTCGGAAGGGTAAGCGTTCGATTGTCGCGGCTGCACGTTCCGCCTCGAAAGGAGCCGTTGAGGTCATGGCGGATTGAATCCGCAGTCGCGAACCGCCACTTCCGACGACGCACGGCCGAGATCGATGCGCGCGTGACGCGCGATCGGTCAGTCCGATACGCGATGCGGATTGCAGTTCGCCGCGTACTCCGCCTGTTCGCCGTTCACGCGCACGACCAGCGTCGCGTGGCACGTGTCGTCCGGACCGACGCTCAGTTGCAGCGTCCCGAGCGGCCTGTCTTCACCGTCGGCGAGCTGCGACTGGCCGGAACGCGTCAGCGTGACCGAACCCGCGCCGCCGGCTTTCGTCACATGCAGGCTATAGGACAGATCGAGCGACGCGGCCGCGCGCACATGCGGCACGATGTTCACACCGCCGGCGCTGGCGGCAATGTCGAAATAGGCATTCAGAGCGTGAATTCCAACCATGATCGTTTCCTGTCGGACGAGGCGGAGCCGGCGCGAAACGCGATGCGCCGCTCGCGGATGAAACAAAAAAAGCCGAACGGGCGACCGTCCGGCCTTCCGATCACAACGGCGATGCTCAGTGCTGCTTGACCGTTGCGGAGTTGCCGAAGCCGACCTGGCTGATGTTCGCGTAGTTGGCGTTGCCCTGCTGCTGCAGCGCGACGTTGTTGTTGTAGCCGATCTGCGTCACGTAGCCCTGGTTGCCCGTGCCGGACAGTTGCGCCGCGGTGATGACGTTGGAACCGCCCGACTGCGAGAGCGTCAGCGTATCGTCCGCGCCGAACTGCGTCGCGTTGGCCAGGTTGCCGACATCCCCCGACTGGTGCGCCGACACCGTCGAGTTCGACGCCGTCTGGGTCACGTTCGCCTGGTTGTTCGCCGAATCCTGCTCGATCGAAGCCTTCGAGTTCGACGAGCCGCTCTGCCAGATCGTGGCGAGGTTGTTCGCGGCGGTTTGCGTGATGGTCGCGGTATTGCCATGGCCGAACTGTTGCGTGATCGTCGCCGTGTTCGACGCGGCCGACTGGTTAATCGTCGCGGTATCGGCGTAATCCAGCGCCTGGTTCACCGTTGCCTTGTTGTTGTCGGCGGTTTGCGTGATCGACGTCGTATCGTTGTTCGACAGGAACTGATTCACCGTCGCGTTGTTGCCGGCCACGCCACCCGACTGCGAGATCGTCGTCACGTTGCCGCCGCCGAACGACGACGTCACATTGGCCGTCTCGACACCGTTCTGGTGCGTCGTCACGCTGTCGCCGTATTCCGCGAACTGCGTCACGCTCGCATGGGTCGAGCCGCCCGTTTGCGTGATCGACGTCGTATTGCCGCCGCCCCAGTTCGTCTGGACGGATGCCGTGCCGCCCACGCCCGTCTGCGTGATACCGACGTTGTTCGAGTAGGTATCGGCCTGCGTCACGGTCGCGTTGTTCAGCGCTGCGTACCGGCTCGGCGAACCCTGGTTGATCGTCACCGTGTTCCAGCCGCCACCCTGCTGCGAGATCGACGCGCTGTTCGCCCAGTCGTACTGGTTGATGATGTTGGTATCGTATCGCGCGCCGCCCGTGAAGGCCGACACCGTCTCCAGCACCTTCGCCGAGAAGTTGCCGCCACCGACCTGCGTGATGGTGTTCCTTTCGTTCGACGTGCCCGTCTGATCCACCGTTGCGCTCGACGCCGGTTGCGCCCAGTTGGACCACTGCGAAATCACCGTCGTATCGCCCGACCCGCCCTGGGTCGTCACCTTGGCGCTGAACGGATACAGCGACGTCGAGGCCGCCGATTGCGTGATCGACACGTTGTCGCCGGTCGTCGCCGTCTGATCGACGCTCGCCGAATTGAAGCTGCCGAACTGGTTCACGTTCACCGTATTGCCCGACGAATCGGCATGGGCCGCGGCCGATGCGAGCGCGAGCACTGCCATTGCGATTGCAGACTTGGTCACCGTCATTTTTTGCTCCTGATTCGAAAGAAAATTTGCCGGAAAAGACTGGCCTTTCCCGGCGCCCCCGCCAGTTGAGGTTGCCCCCACCTTGTAAAACGCCTCACACCTGCATCAATGCGTGAGCACCGTGGCGCGCGCCCCGTTGCCCGACTGAATCACCTGGATCCCGGTGTTCGATCCGCCCTGCACCAGGTTCACCGCGTTGTTGTTGCCGTTCTGCGTGACGCGCGCCGACAGCGACGTGCCGTTCTGCGTCGCGTCGACCGAGTTGCCCGCGCCGTTCTGTTGCACCCGCAACGTGTTGCCGCTACCGCGTTGCGCGGCATTCAGCGTGTTGCCGCTGCCGGACTGCGACGCGCCCACCCAGTTCTGCGCGCCGACCTGCCGGGACGTAATCGTGTTGCCGTCGCCGGTCTGCCAGACCGCTGCCCCGTTCCGGCCGGCCTGGTCGAGCGATGCGGCATTGCCGCTGCCCACTTGCTGGAGCGTCAGGATGTTGCCGCTGTAGTCGAACGCGGGCTCCGGCGGCCCCAGGTCATTGAGCGGCACCGGCGCACCGGCCGCGGCGTGGGCCGCCGCGACGAGCGAGACGGCCGCCAGCGCCCGCCACGCGAAACCCGCGCGTGCGCGTCGATCGAACTGTCGATTCATCATGTTTTCTCCGAGACCTGATGCCGGTTAATGACTGGATGCGCCCTGACGATCGACCTTCTGCGGGTCATACGCCGTATTGACGTCCTCCATGTCCTGCGCGTACTGCCGGTCCTCCTGCAGGTACCGCTGCATCGTCGGGTCGTACCAGTCCTGGTCGTTCTTCAGCGCCCACGTCTGGTTCTCGACGCCCTGAACGATCAGGTGGGTCAGCGCCGACTCGATCGCTTCGTTCACGCAGATCTGCGCGGGTTCATTGCGGGTCATCCCGACTTCCGCCTGCAGCAGGTCCTTGAAACCGACGAAGCGATAGACGCCCGTATCGACCTGATACGAATAAACCGTCTTGGTCGTCGATACGCTGTTGAGCACCTGGCCGGTGCGGATATCGATCGCGCGCAGGTTGACCGTGACCTGATCGATCCGGTACTGGGCGGATCCGCTGATCCCCAGATAGGCAACACCGGCCCCGCCGGTGCGCACGTTCGTGTCGTAGCCGACGATCCCGCCTTCGAGCACGATGTTCGCGGGCATGAGCGGCGCCATTCCGTCGTTCTGTGCCTTCTTCGCGTCCGCACCGTCGATCGCGCGCATGATCTTGCGTTCGGTCAGGAGATCCTGGAGGTTCTCGCGCTCGACCGGCGTGAACCAGCCCGAGTCGCGCATCGCCTTGACCAGGAACGACGCGCCGCCCTGCGTGACCTGCGACGAGAACGAGCTGTCGGGCGACGCCTTGTACTGGCCCGTCAGATCGCGAAAGCCGTACACGGCGGCGACGATCCTGCCTTTCGGCGGCGGCAGGTGGGTCAGGTCGCGCGTGGTGCGTGTCGGCGGCGTCAGCGTCGCATTGCTCGCGGCCGGCATCGGACGCGTGACGCATCCGACCATCGACAGCACCAGCGTCGCCCCCAATGCGGCGCGCGTCATCCCCGTCGCGCCGCGCGCGATGTCGATCATTTTTTTCATGGTCTGCTCGGTTGCTTTTCGATTTATTGGCCGTTGCTTACGATGAACGTCGAGGTCGCCCCGGTCGTCTTGTCCGTCGTCGTCACCTGAAGGTTGCCGTTGCCGGCCTGGCTGACGACGATCGTGAAGTTGCCGGTGCTGATGGTCCCCGGCTTGAGTTCGCCGTTGGTTCCGACGATCGAGTTCGTCACCGAGCCGGCGACGCGCGACAGGATCGCCTGCTGCAACTGCGCGTTGAACTGATCCAGCGACGACTGCGACGTCGACGGAGACGACGACAGCGACGGATCGGTGTGCTTGTTCTGCGCGTTGGCCTCGTTCAGCAGGTTCGGGCCATTGGCAGGATTGCCGCCGAAGTTCGGATTGTTCGGCGTATAGACGAGCGCTGAAGCCGACGCGAACGTCGACGCCGACATCATCGCCATCAGTACAACTAATTTCATGGTTTTCATATCAGTCCTCTCCTCGTTCCTTCACAACATTTTTTGGTTAAATCTCGTCCTTCGCGAGGTCGACGTCGGGGAACAGCAGATTCGACAGGTCGTCCTGAATGACGGTTTGAAAGGCCAGATTGGCGGCGCTCTCCGCCACCCCGCGGACATTGGAGCGCGCGATCGGCAGGAAGGTCTGAAACACGCGCTTTTGCTGATACTCGACCCAGATCAGGCTGCCGTACCGCCCCGACGGGCGTTCGTGAATGGCAACCACATAACGCTCGCTCAACGGAATCTCCGTCCATGCGCGCGAGAAGTAAGTAAAGAAGTCGCGGCCGGCGAGCGTCACGGCGTCGGTGGTAACCGTGCCGCCGAGTCGATCTTCAGGAAGCGGCTTGCGGGGTGCGGGGGTAATGGCGCGCGATGCAGCGCCGGTGGCCGGCTTCGCCGCGACCACGCCCGGATTCGCGGCCGGCGGCGGCGGTTCCATGACGCGTTCGGCGTTCAGCAGCGTCGAAGGCGGAGCGATGGGGTGTCCGACGGGCGCTGCCGACGGCGACAGGTCGATCGTGTCCTGGGCGCCGGCCGTCGCGCAGAGCGACAGGCACAACAGCGCCCCTCCCGCCATTCGCAGGCGTGAACTCGAAATCATTTTCCCCAACCCCCGGTTGACTTGTACTAACTATGACGCCGGTCTGTCTTTCGTTTTCACCGGACTGCGTCTAGCGTGATGCGGCACATGGGTCGTTGAAGGAGCAAGAGGCATGCCTGACTAGAATTTATTGACGGCGCGTTATTTTCTCGAAAGGCGATTATTCCGCATTACATATTTTCTTCACGTAAAACGTTTGCGATACTGAATTCATTAAAAAGCATTCTTGTTTACCCGCCCCTTCCGGATCGTAATGTCATATGAATGTCCGCATTTTCCTGAACCCGATTATGCCGGGCCGCGAAACGTAACGTTCCAATACGAACACATCCGTAACGACACACCATAACGTCCTGTCACGGGATGATAATTGTCCGATGAAAGCCGGTTTTTGTATGACGTGAGCCCGAACGGGCGGTCGATTATCGTTCTCTGATATAAGAAATGCGTTGCAGGTCAAGCGATTTCGGTGTGCACGGCAGCGGCGCGATTATTGTTTTTCTAATTAATACGTCAGCGCTTTAAATCGAAGTGAAATCAGATGTGTTTCGCTTTCGGTGTACTCGTCGATCACCGCGCGCCCGAGCTCACGCCCGAAGCCCGACTGCTTCATCCCGCCGAACGGCATCGCGTTGTCGAGCAGCGAATGGCCATTGACCCACGGAGGGCCGGCTGCGATACGCGGAACGAGTTGATGAATCGCGAACGGCAAGGTGCCGTTCGTCTCCATGTCCGCTCTTGATTCCTCGAATGGTTCGGTCAGTAGCGCTCCGTGACGCCGTCGATCCCGCGCGCCTGCAACGCGCGGACGAGGCCGGCGCGCACGGTCGCGACGTCGGAAAAAGCGGGACGGCGGTGCGCGGCGACTTCGGCGGCCGTATAGGGCTTGAAGTCACGCGGCAGCGCATCGCGGTTCATGGTCGTGAGCACCCAGTTGAGTACGTCGGCCAGATCCTGATCCGACAGCGCCGAGTTCGACGCGCCGGGCACGCGCATCACGTACTCGCGCCCCGCCGGCAGATGCGTGAAATAGCCGAGCGAGTTCGCGAGCGGCGGCACCTTGCCGGGAATGCCGCCGCCCGTTGCCGTGTGGCAGCCCATGCAGTTGAGCACCCAGTGCTGCCTCGCAAGGGCCGCGTCGGCCGCACCGTCGGCATGCGCCGGCGTGGCGGCCACGCATGCTGCTGCGACGGCAAGCAGCAGCAACGACGACAGGCGATGCGACAGGCCACCGATCCACGCTACCGCGTTCGACGTGCGCCGTGCGCCCCGCATCGGCTCGCCAACGCGCGATGCACGGGCGCCGTTCACAGGCCCAGCCCCTTGATCACCACGTCGCGTTGCGCATGAACCGCTGTGCCGTCCATCTCCTTCGCACGCGCCGCGCGGATCTCGGCGGCCGTGAACGGCTTCGCGTCACCGTGCTGCGCGTTGAGGTCGAACACGACGTAGTTGAGCACGTGCGCGATGTCGTCGTCGCTCGCGCTCGCAAACGACGGCATCTTGAAGTTGTAGCTCTTGTCGCGCACCGTGATCTCGCCGAACATCCCGTGCAGCAGCGTCGCGACCAGTTGCGTGCGTCCGGCGTCGGCCGCCGCGTACTTGCCCGGATATTCAGTGAGCGGCGGCGCAAGGCCGTCCTGCCCCTTGCCGCCCGCCTGGTGGCACACCGCGCACTGCGCGTCGAACAGGCTCTTGCCGGCCGGGTAATGCACGGCCTGCTGCGCGCCGGCGATACCCGGCAACGCGATGGCCGCGACGGTCGCCACGCACGCGATCACACGCTTTCCTGCTTGCTTCACTTTCATTGCTTTGCCGCTCCGAGCAGAACCGAAACCGAACAGTGGTAATTCGAATTACCGTTCGCCATGCACCAGTTGATGTCGTTGTTCAACGACAGCTTGTACAGCGGCTTCTCGCGCTCGTTGCGATTGCAGAAGCACTTGCCGCACGACGTCTTGCCGCAGCAATCGTTGTACGACACGATGTAGTCCGACCCGTCGTGCGGATTGCGGCAGGTGCCGATCCACGTGATCGGCGAAGGCGTCGTGCCTGGCGGGCAACTGCTCGACGTGCCGCCGCAGCAGCTGCAGAGCCAGCCGTCGATCGCGCAGTATTTCCAGTAGTCGCAGCTCATCGGGTCGTCGCTTGCCCCCGCTGCAGCCGCGCCCGACGCCGCATCGGCCGCATACGCGGTGCGATCGACGGGCAGCAGCGGCAGCATCGCCGATCCCACCAGCACCTTGCCGAGCTTCGCCATCGCGCTGCGCCGCGAACTGTGCTGCGCGACGCCGCGCGCCGACCGCTCGAACCATGAATCAAACAGGCCCATGTCGTTGTTCTCCCATGACGTTGAAAGGGGTTCGGCCGGTCAGGCGTGCTGCGCGTGGGCGTCGTGGCTGTGATCGCCGTGCACGAACTGCTGCAGCGACGCGACGCCGCGCTCCTTCGCCTCGAACAGGCTCTCGAGATGCTCGCGCGTGTTGACGAGCCCCTTCGCGCGCACCGTGCCGGTTTCGTCGAGCAGCACGGCGTACGGCAGCTTGCCGATCTGGTAGGCGAGCCCAAGCTCCTGCGACAGCACGTACGGGAAGCGCCCGAGGTCGTGCTTCCGCGCGAAGCGTGTGTGCTCGTCGAGATCGCCGTCGCTCGCGAGCACGATGTTCACCGGCGTCGATTCGCTCGCCTGCAGCGACGGCAACAGCGGCAGCAGCTTCTTGCAGACCGGGCACGTCGGCGACAGGAAAAACAGCAGCGTCGCCTTGCCCGACGCGTCGATGCCGCCGACCTTCACCTGCGCGCCGCGAATGTCGGCCAGCTCGAACATCGGCGCGATCGCGCCGACCGCCGGCCCCTTGTCGATCATCAGCGCGCCGGCCGGCATGATGCGTTCGTACAGGATGCCGATCTGGCGCACGAGCGCGAGACAGATCGCGCCGAGCGCGAGGACGGCGACCCACAACAGGGCGGTGGAAACGGTGAGAGCGGTTTGCATCATGAATTCCTCAGGTGGGAAAGGCGCGGTACGTTGGCGAGCAGCACGTCGACGGTGAGCAGCGCGCAGACGATCAGCAGCACGGAGAAGAACAGCGTCAGGTAGTCGAACCACACGACCGCGCGGGTGCCCGGCTCGACGAGTGCGGTCGCGGCCAGCGCGACGAGCAGCAGCACGCGGCCGACATGCAGCCAGCCGATGCCGCGCGGCGCATCCGTGCGTGCAGCCGTGAAGCCGGAACAGCCGCAGTCGATGTCGGTGTGGCCGCGCAGCAGGTTGATCGCGATGCCGGCGGCGAACACCAGGAGCAACGCGATCAGGCCGAGCGCGCCGGCCGTGCGCGTATCGGGAAACAGCAGCGCCGCGGCGCCGACAGTTTCCGCGAGCGGAATCGCGAACGCGACGGGCGCGGTCAGCGCGTCGGGCAGCAGACGGTAACCGGCGAGCGCCTGGCGAAACGCCGCGGGCCGGCGCATCTTCGCGAAGGCGCCGAGCAACACGGCGGCGGCCGCGCCGGCCTGCGCGCTGGTGGCAAGTACGGGATCGAGGGTCATCGCGGCCTCACGGGTTGACGAGCAGTGACGACGTATTGCCGATCTGCTTCTCGATGTTCTGCAGCCGGCCGGTGCGCGCATCCATCACGACGAGGTCCGACGTCGCCGTCAGCCCGTAGAACAGCGGCTTGTCGTCCTCGCTGACCTGGATCGACACGAGCGGATCGACCTTCTGCTGCGCGAGATCCCAGCGCTCGACGCGCTGCTTCGACTTCAGGTCATACACCCACACCTGCGTGCCGGGATCCTTGTGCGAGCCGTCGACGCCCTTGTGCATCAGCACGTAGTAGCGGTTCTGCTTCGCCTGCACGGCCGTCTGCTGCATGCCGCCCGGACGCCAGCCTTCGGCGCGCTCGGCGTCCGTCAGCAGCGGCCACGGCTTGCCGAACGCCGGCTTGTCGCCGCTGAAATCCGCGCTGCGCACGTTGCCGCCATACGTCGTGAACAGATAGTCGCCGTGATACCGCGATGCGTTCACGAACGCCGGATCCTTGTCGACGTCGATGAACGCATCCGACATCACGCGCTTCGTTTCCTTGCCGTTCGCGTCGAGCGTGACGGTCAGCGCCTTGCCGCTTTCGCACAGCGCGGTGAAGCGGTCATTCCCGGACGGATACGCGAGCACGCACGCGGCCGTGTCGATCTCGGACAGCACCTTCTTCGAGACCGCGTCGATCACCGTCACCGAGGCGGCCGGCGTGATGTTCGCGACGTACAGCCGCTTGCCGTCGGTGCTGAACGCGGTGTTGTACGGCGACGGCACATGCTGCCCGTGCTTCGGCGGGATCACGATCTCGCCCGCGTGATCGAGCGTCGTGTTGTCCGTCATCTCGACGACGTCGGTGCGCGTGCCGTGCGAGCCGCGCGAGAAGTAGGTCGTCGCGACGAAGCTCGTCTTGTGGTCGGGTGAAATCGCGAAGCCGGGGCCGAAGCCGCCGTCGATCTGGCCGAGCAGCTTCTTCGCGTCGGCGTCGTACACGTAGATGCGCCCGTCGGTCATCGACGGCATCGAGATGTCGACGATATAGACCTCGTGCGGATGCCACGGCGGCATCTTCTGCACGATCAGCTCCTCCGGCTTTTCCGTCGCTTGCGCATTGCCGATCCATGCCGCCGCGAACACCAGCGTCGCCGCGAGCGCCGCGGTTCGTCGCCTTGTCCTCATGTCGCCTCCAGTTGGGGATTCACGTGATGTGGGGCGACTGTAGTTCGACAATAAATGCCGTCAGCACCCGGACCGGCAACGCGTGCGTGCCGATTCGGGATATTGGAAATGCACGTGAAAGGCACCTGCGCGCGCGGCTTCCGACCCTCTGACCCATGCGCGCCGAATCGCACTCCTCCTTATTGCGCCGACCGCGCGGTCGGTTTAATCTTGCGCGGTCCTGCTCGACATCCCCGGAGGCGCTGTGTTCGTGTTCCACGAGAAGTTCGACGACGCGGACCGGCATGCCGAGGCGCTGCGCGGCTGGAACCAGCGCTACGACCAGATCGGTTCGGGCGCGTACCGCAGCGCGGTCAAGCACGTCGTGCTCGACGGCATGCAACTGTTTCAGGAAGCCGCGAACGTTCGCATCATCCAGCGCGGCCGGCTCCCGCCCGGCCATACGGTATTCGGCATGCCGCTCACCGGCTCGGGTGCATTCGCATTCGGTGGCGCGCGCATCGAACGCGGCACGATGGTGATGGCGCGCGGCGGCGCGCCGTTCGAACTGCATTCGCCCGACGACATGTCGCTGATCGGCGTCGTCGTCGATGCCGAACTGACGCAGCAGATCGAGGATGCGGCCGATGTGCGGCTCGACGAAGCCACGCTGCGCCGCGGCGTCGTCGACATGCCGACCGCCGTGCTGATGCGCGCGAGCCTGCAGGTCGCGACGCAGCTCGAACGCGTGCTCGCGGCACCCGACGCGTTCGTCGACGCACACGCGCAGTGCGAACTGCGCGGCGACATCGGCAACGTGCTCGTCGATCTCCTCACGTACCGGATGCCCGAACCGCCGAACCGGCTCACGCACGCGTGCCGCGCCGACATCGTGCGCCGCGTGCACGACCACGTGATCGAACACCCCGAGGCGCCCGTCGACATCCTGAGCCTGTGCGCGCAGCTGCGCGTGAGCCGGCGCACGATGCAGAACAGCTTCCAGTCGGTCGTGCAGACCAGCCCGCTGCACTACGTGCGCTCGCTGCGCCTGTCGCAGGTGCGGCGCATGCTGCTTGACACGCGGCAGGCCGACCTGCCGATCAGCGACGCGGCCGCGCGCTGGGGCTTCATCCATCTCGGGCATTTCGCGAACGCGTACAAGGCCCAGTTTGGCGAACTGCCGTCGACCACCGCGCGCCGGTCCGTGCGCGCTGCAAAAACACGCTGAACCCCGCAAAACCCGCGATAATCTCCCGCTGACCGTTCGGCGACTGCGAACCGGCCACGGCGTGTGCCGGGCCGATCGCCGCCCCCCGCGTTGCGTGACGACCACCGGATTCCATCCCCTGCCCCGATGCCCGAGGATTTCCACTTCCTGTTGCTGCCCGGCTTCTCCGCGCTCGGCTTCATGTCCGCGGTCGAACCGCTGCGCGTCGCGAACCGCTTTCGCACCGAGCTTTATCGCTGGCACGTGATCAGCGCCGACGGCGCGCCCGTCGCCGCAAGCAACGGCATTCCGGTCGCCGCCGAAGCCGCGTGCGCGGACGTCGCGCAGGTCGATACGGTGTTCGTCGTCGCGGGTTTCGATCCGCTCGTGTGCTACACGCGCGCGCTCGGCGACTGGCTGCGCCGCCAGCACCGGCACGGCGCGACGCTCGGCGGGATCGACACGGGCAGCTTCGTGCTCGCGGAAGCCGGGCTGTTCGACGCATCGCAGCCGCTCACGCTGCACTGGGAAGCGCTTGCGGCGTTCCGCGAGCGCTATCCCGGCCTGAACGCGACGCAGGAGCTGTTCGAGATCGACGAACGGCGCATCACGTGTGCAGGCGGCACCGCATCGATCGACATGATGCTCGACCTGATCGGGCGCCGGCACGGCGCCGATCTCGCGGCGGCGATCTCCGAACAGTTCGTCGTCAGCCGGATCCGGCAGCGCTCGGACAGCCAGCGGCTCGAGATTGCCGCGCGCTACGGCGTGCACAACCGCAAGCTGATCCAGGTGATCGGCACGATGCAGCGGCACATGGAAAATCCGCTCGGCTCCGATGCGCTCGCGCAGGAGGTATCGATCACGCGGCGCCAGCTCGAACGGCTGTTCAGCGCGACGCTGAACGACACGCCGACGCGCTTCTACCTGAACCTGCGCCTCGATCGTGCCCGCGAGCTGCTGCAGCAGACCGACATGAGCATCACGTCGGTGTGCGTCGCGTGCGGGTTCGAATCGCCGTCCCATTTCTCGCGCACGTATCGCGCGCGCTTCGGCGTAAGCCCGCGCAGCGATCGACGCGCCACACGCTGATCGTCGCGGATTTTAATCACAATCCGGCGCGGTATTACGCGTTCCGGCAGCGTTTCCCGCCGCTCGCTGAACAATGCCGGCAATTGATCGACGGACCGAAGCGATCATCGAAAATAATTTGCAATGTCGCTGAAAATATTCTGTAACATATCCTGAAATTAGATAGGCAGCCTAACGAGACGCGCTCGGGTTCGATGCACATCGAACCGCGCGGGCTGCCCACCGATATCGATTCCGATCCGAGGGGTATGACATGACGATGCTCGATTCGCCGTCGCCGCACCTGCCTGCCGTTCGCTTCTCCGTCACGTTTCCCGCCTATTTCTTTTCGACCTGACATTTAGGTTTCCTAAGTCAGTCGACACCCCAACACCGCTTCGTCGCGCCGGTTCCATCGAACCGGCGCGCGGGCCGTGTCGTGCCTGCGCGCCACGAGCGCGCGGGCGTGTCCAACCGTTGAGATGAGGATCACGTATGCAGACATCACGCAAAGCATTGCCGCTCGCCCTGGGTCTCGCGCTCGGTTTCGGCATCGTCGGCGGTACCTCGGCCGATACAAAAGTCTCGAACCCGCAAGCAACGAGCCTGCGCGAAAGCCTCACGCGCGGCGTCGCGCCGCCGGCCGCGAAAGCCGATACGGCCGGCGGGCAGTTCCGTGCGGACGGCGTCGCCGTCACGCTGTACAACCCCGCGTATCGCGTGAAGAAGGCCGCCACGACGCCCGCCGCCACCGCGCGCGACTTCGTCGCGTCGCAAGCCACGCAGCTCGGGCTCGACCCGGCCGCACTCGCGAGCCTCGTCGTCACGTCGGAGCGCAACGACGCCGACTTCACCGTCGTGCGCCTGCAGCAGCAGGCAGCCGGGCTGCCCGTGTACGGCAGCGACATCGCGGTGACGGTCGCAAAGGACGGCCGCATCCTGTATGTGGCGAGCAACACGATCAACGGCGTGGTCGCGACGTCGCGCAAGTCACAGGCCGTCGACCAGCAACAAGCGCTCGACCGTGCCCGCGCGTATCTCGGCGTGAGCGGCTTCACGAATCTGGATGCGCAGCTCGTCGCCTTTGTCGACAAGACCGGCACGCACACCGCGTGGAAGGTGCGCGGCCGTCCGCAGGACGGCCCGAAGGGCGACTGGGAACTGCTGATCGACTCGGGCAGCGGCGAAGTGCTGCGCGCCGAGGACAAGGCGTTCTACGCCACCGACGGCACCGGCTTCGTGTTCCGGCCCGACCCGCTGTCGTCGACGAAGAGCAGCTACGGCAGCGCGGGCTACAAGGACAACAACGACGCCGATTCGTCGCAGCTCACCGCCGCGCGCGTGCGCGTGACGCTGAAGGATCTCGCACAATCGGGCTCGCGCTATTCGCTGTCGGGCCCGTACGCGGTGTGCGTCGATTTCGATGCGCCGCTCGACAAAGCGTGCCCCGTGCAATCGACGCCCGCGTTCGAGTTCACGCGCGGCAACCTGTATTTCGAGGCCGTGAACGCGTACTACCACATCGACACGTTCCTGCGCTACGTGAACCAGACGCTCGGCATCAAGGCGCTGCCGTACCAGTACACGGGCGGCGTGCAGTACGACCCGCACGGCGAATCGGGCGACGACAACTCGTCGTACTCGTCGAGCAGCGGCCGGCTGACGTTCGGGCAAGGCGGCGTCGACGATGCGGAAGATGCGGACGTCGTGATCCACGAGCTCGGCCACGGCATCCACGACTGGGTGACGAACGGCGGACTGTCGCAGCAGGAAGGGCTATCCGAAGGCACGGGCGACTATCTCGCCGCCGCGTACAGCCGCGACTTCAACCAGTGGAGCCCGTCGGATGCGCAGTACCACTGGGTCTACAACTGGGACGGCCACAACGAGTTCTGGGGCGGCCGCGTGACCAACTGGAACGTCGGGCGCACCTATGCGCAGGCGCGCGGCGCGGAGATCCACACGGCCGGCCAGTACTGGGCCTCGTGCAACCTCGTCGCGCGCGACGCGATCGGCGCGCAGGCGATGGACAAGGCGTTCCTGAAGGGGCTGTCGATGACGAACAGCTCGACCAACCAGAAGGCCGCCGCGCAGGCCGTGCTGACGGCCGCTTCCGCACTCGGCTACAGCAACGCGCAGCTCACCGCGATCGGCAATGCGTACAACAAGAGCTGCACGTACGGCGTGACCGTGCCGCAGAAATCGTAATCCCGCAGCAGGCGGGGGCGCATCGCACGACCTGCGGCACGCCCTCTTCCTCGACATCGCTACCCTCACGAGATCGAACATGCCTACTCTGAAATTGACCCGCCTGAGTGCCGCGCTGGGCGGCATGCTGCTGACCGCCGCCGCGCACGCGACGCCCGTGTGGATCACGCTCGGCGACGCGTCGTTCCGCCAGCTTCAACGCATCGATGCGAGCGCAACCGCGCAATACAGCACGACCGTCGACGCCGGCAAGACGGCCGACGGCACCACGCGCCGCGAAACCGTTCACGTCGTCGAGGTCGACGACGCGCGGCTCGGCGAACTGGCCCATGCGGTCCACCATACGCGCGGCCACGGGCCCGGTTACGTCGTGCACGATTCGTTCGACGAAGCACGCCAGGCGCTGCAGCCGTTGCCCGCCACGCTCGCGAAGCAGGCGGCCGCACCCGTGTTCAAGGTATCGAATGCACCGCAGATCAGCACCTGGATCCAGCAACTGCAGGCCAGCAACATCGTCGGCACGATCACGTCGCTGTCGAGCTTCACGAACCGCTACTACACGACATCGCACGGCGTCGCCGCATCGGACTGGCTCGCGCTGCAGTGGAAGCAACTCGCGGGTTCGCGTGCCGACATCACCGTCGAGCAATTCGCGCACACGGGCTTTCCGCAGAAGTCCGTGATCCTGACGATCCGCGGCAGCGATCCCGCCGCGGGCACCGTCGTGCTGGGCGGCCACCTCGATTCGACCGTCGGCCGCACGACGGAAAACACGCGCTCGCCCGGCGCGGACGACGATGCGTCGGGTATCGCGAGTCTCACCGAGGCGCTGCGCGTGCTGCTCGCGAACAACTACCGGCCGAAGCGAACGATCAAGGTCATCGGGTATGCGGCCGAGGAAGCCGGGTTGCTCGGCTCGAAGGCGATCGCGAAACAGTTCCGCGCGCAGAATGCGAACGTGGTCGGCGTGTTGCAGCTCGACATGACGAACTACAAGGGCGATCCGAAGGACATTTACCTGATCACCGACTACACGAATGCGGCGCAGAACACCTACCTGACGAATCTGGCGAAGACTTACCTGCCGGAACTCGCGATCGGCACGTCGCAGTGCGGGTATGCGTGCTCGGATCACGCGTCGTGGAATGCGCAGGGTTATCCGGCGTCGTTCCCGTTCGAGGCCGACCAGAATGACAGCCCGTATATCCATACCGTGAACGACACGCTGGAGAACTCGGATCGCCAGGCGAACCATGCGCTGAAGTTCGGCAAGCTGGCGCTGGCCTATGCGGTCGATCTCGGCGGGGATGGCAGTACGGCAGTGAAGCCCTGACGGCGCGCTGACGGATCGTTTGTCGGTCCATCCGTGCGGAAACGAAGGAAGCGTGTGCGCGTCGTTCGCACATGCTTCCTTCCTGACGATTCCGGCCAGCGTCCCGAAGAGACGCATGCGCTAACAACCCTCTCGAAAGCCCTCATGGAACGCCACGTGCAGGGCGATCGACTCGATCGAACCGGGCGCACACGCGCATCCGGATAGAATCGTCACTCGACCACTCCGCTAAACGCCTCCCGCCATGACCGACACCTCCCGCTCCCTCGACGACCTGTCGCCCGCTCGCGTCACGACCGCCTTCGACCTGCCCGGCCATACGACCGTCCGCTCGCTCGGCGTCGCACAGGGCATCATCGTGCGCTCGCGTTCGATCGTCGGCTCGTTCGGCGCATCGCTGCAGACGATCTTCGGCGGCAACATCACGCTCTATACGTCGCTGTGCGAGAAGGCTCGCCAGCATGCATTCGACAAGATGCTCGACGATGCGCGCAAGCTCGGCGCGAACGCGATCGTCGCGATGCGCTACGACTCGACCGAGATCGGCGCGGGCGTGACGGAAGTCATCTGCTACGGCACGGCCGTGCGCGTGACGCAGGACGCGTAATGCGTGACGCGCGTCAGACGTCGCGCTCGAGCGATTTCATGTTCGTGAGCTGCGGAAACAACCGCATCCATGCGAGCGCGACGGCGATCGTCGCGGCGCCGCCGACGACGATCGCCGTCGGCGCGCCCCACCATGCGGCCGTCACGCCCGATTCGAATTCGCCGAGCTGATTCGACGTGCCGATGAACAGCGAATTGACCGCGCTCACGCGGCCGAGCATGTCGTCGGGCGTGCGAAGCTGCACGAGCGACAGCCGCACGACGACACTGACCACGTCCGATGCGCCAAGCGCGGCCAGCGCCACGAGCGACAGCGCGAAGTGCCGCGACACCCCGAACACGATCGTCGCGATACCGAACGCGATCACGCCGCCGAACATCGCACGGCCCGGCCGCCCCTTCAGCGGAAAACGCGTGAGCCACAGCGTGCCCGCGAGCGCGCCGACCGCGGGTGCCGCGCGCAGCGCGCCGAGCCCCCACGGGCCGACCTGCAGGATATCGCGCGCGTAGATCGGCAGCAGCGCGGTCGCGCCGCCGAACAGCACCGCGAACAGGTCGAGCGACAGTGCGCCGAGGATCGCCGGTTCGCGCCGGATGAACGCGATCCCGGAAAACACCGAGCGCAACGTGACCGGCTCGCGTGCGGGCGGCGCGCTGCGCAGCGGAATCGTGCCGCTCAGCATCGCCGCGATCGCGAACGCCACGACGCTCGTGCCGAACGCGGCGGGTGCACCGACTCCGTATAGCAAGCCGCCGAACGCGGGCCCGAGGATCTGCGCGGCCTGGTTGGCCGACGTCGACAGCGCGGTTGCGCGCGGCAGGTCGGTGCGCGGCACCACGGCCGGCAGCAGCGACGAAACCGACGGCGACTCGAACGCGCGGGCCGTGCCGACGATCGCCGCGAGCGCATACACGGCCGGCGCGGCCAGCCATCCCTGCACCGCACCGAGCAGGAACACGCCGGCGGCCAGCGCCTCGACGCCCTGGCAGATCGTCGCGATGCGCCGGCGATCGTAGCGGTCGGCCACCTGCCCGACGACGAGCGTCAGCGCGAACATCGGCACGAACTGCGCGAGGCCGACGAGACCGAGCGCAAAGGCGCTGTGCGTGAGCGCATAGACGTACCAGCCGATCGCGACCGACAGGATCTGAAATGCCAGGGACGACATCACGCGCGTGCCCCAGAAGCGCTGGAACGGTGCGTGACGGAACAGGTTCGCGGGTAACGGGGATAAAGGACTGGGGTCGGGCACGGAGTCGGTCATCGAGGTCTCGGCGGTTGGCCCAAGGCTGTCGCTGCCAGGCCAGGCGTCGATGATAAGCCAAACGCGGCCGCGAGCGCGTCATGCACGCGCGACCCCGTCCCTCAGGTCGAATCGACTCGCTGCCGCCGCTTGGGTCAGCAGGACCGTTACCGAGAACGGCGCCGCGACTGCACGCGCCCGCATCGGGCACTCACCTGCGGGCGGGACGCAGATCGCATCCGTACCGCGCCCGCATGTCATCCGGCGACGAGCGCGGACAATGCCTGCACCAGACACCCGTCCGGACGCGCCAGTTCGTCGAGCACCGAAAAATGCGTGCACCCCGCAACGTGGATCAGATCGACGGTCTCGCCGACTGCCCGGCAGGCGGCGGCATAGTCGTCCGAATGGCGCACGAGCTCCGGCAGCTCCGCGCCACCGACCGCGACGACGATCGGCACCCCGCTGCCGACATGCCGCAACGGGCTGAACGCGTCGATCTCATGCTTCGACAGCTTCAGCTTGGCGTCGAGCCAGGACAGGCTGATCGGCTCCAGGTCGACGAGCGCGCTGATCGGCAGCGCGGCCGTGACGGCCCGGTGCGAGCGATGCTGCAAGGTCAGGTGACCGCCTGCCGAGTGGCCGCTCAGCACCAGCGGCTTGCCGGCGATCCGAAGCCGGTCGCGATCGCCGGCGAGATGGTCGAGCAGGCGGCCGATTTCGCCGACGATCTGCGTCATCGACGCATCGGGCGCCAGCGTATATTCGGCCAGCACGACGTTGAACCCCGCAGCAAGCGGCCCGTTCGCGACGTACGCGAAATCCTCTTTCGTACAGTGCTGCCAGTAGCCGCCGTGAATGAACACGAACGTCGGCGCATTCGGCCGCTCGCAGGCGAACCAGTCGTAACGCTCACGCGGTCGATCGCCGTAGCGAAGGTCGCGCCAGCACGACGCCGTGTCGTAAAGCTTCGCGCTGCGCGCCTGGCAATCCGCCAGCACGGCCGGGAAATCCGGTACGGCCTTGGTGTTGTCGTACGCGGCGTCGAGCGCGATGCGATCCATGCCGCGATAAAGGTAGGTCATGCTCATGCTCCGATGAAGGGTGTCCGTCGAGACAGGGGGTCGCCGTGTGGCGCGCGGGCGGACGGCCGTTGCATCGACGCGGGCCGCGCGCCCGCGGATTCACGCATGGCCGTCGACGAGCAGGACCGGCTTCAGCGTCAAGCCGGCTTCGCTGTCCGCCGCCGCCCGGTTGATGTCGGCGAACGGATAGAACGTCACGAGCCGGTCGAACGCGAAGCGGCCCTGCATGTGCAGTTCGACCAGCTCCGGAATGAATTTGCGAGGCACGCTGTCGCCTTCGCAGATGCCCTGGATGCGCTTGCCCGCGATCATCAGGTCGTTGAGGTCGAAGGCGGCTTGCGTGCCCTGCGGCGACGCGCCCACGACACCGAGTACGCCCCGCGGCCCCAGCGCCGCCACGCCTTGCGCGAGAATCGCCGGGCGCCCGGTCGATTCGAGCGCGAAATCGGCGCCGCCGCCGGTGATGTCCCTGACGGCCTCGACCCAACCGGGCTCCCGGCTGTCGATCGCGTGCGTCGCACCGAGCTCACACGCGAGCGCCAGCCGGGTGGGCACGACGTCCACCGCGACGATGGTGCCCGCGCCCGCCAGCCGGGCCGCGAGCACGGCGGATATGCCAACCGCGCCGGCGCCCAGCACCAGAAAGCGGCTGCCCGGCGTCACCTTCAACGAATGAATGACCGCGCCCGCGCCGGTCTGGATTCCGCAGCCGAGCGGCCCCAGCAGGCTCAGCGGAGCTGCCTTCGTCACCTTGATCGCACTGCTTTCGCGGCTCAGCGCGTAGGTCGCGAACGACGACTGCGCGAAGAAGTGATCGTGGAGCAGCGCACCGTCCGGCGTCGTGATCGCGACCTGCCCGTCTTCTCCACTGCCGCCGAAGTTGCGCCTGAAGAAATCCGTGCAGTAGGACGTGTGGCCGGCGCAGCAGGACAGGCAATGCCCGCAATGCCCGTACGTCAGCACCACGTGATCGCCCGGCGACAGCGACCTGACCTCGGGACCGACCGCTTCCACGACGCCGGCGCCTTCGTGCCCGAGCACGGCCGGCAATGGCATCGGGTAATACTGATCGCGAATGATCAGGTCGGTATGGCACATGCCGGCGGCCACGATGCGCACCCGTACTTCGTCGTTCACCGGCGCGCGCAGGCGCGCCGGCTCCAGCGTAAACGGTGCGCCCTTGCTGCGGGTGACGGCTGCAACGATGTCGCGAAACGCGGGCTTGCTCATCGGGAGATCCTCCTGTCGGTTGCCGCCGCACGCGGCGGCGCCTGAACGAATCGCACCCATGTCACGCGGCGGACGACGGTGCAGCCACGCGGTTCCGGATCGTCACGGACTTCACGTGCGAATAGAGATTGAGCGTTTCGCGGCAATGCTCGACTCCGATGCCGCTTTCCTTGATGCCGCCGAACGGCACGCCGCCGGCGAGATTGAAATACTGGTTGATCCACACCGATCCGGCCTCGAGCGCATCGGCCGTGCGCATCGCGTTGTCGAGATCGGACGTGTAGATGCCGGCGGCGAGCCCGTACGGGACGTCGTTCGCTTCCGCCAGCATCCGGTCGACGTCGCTCCAGCGCAGCACGCACAGCACCGGCCCGAAGATTTCCTCCTGCGCGACACGCATGTTGTTGCGCGCCTCCAGCAGCGTCGGCTGGATGAAGTAGCCGGCCTCGCAGCCCGGTACCTTCGCGCGCGCGCCGCCGAACAGCACCTTCGCCCCCTCCTCCTTGCCGATGCCGATGTAATCCAGCACGCGCTCGCCCTGCTTCGCGGAGACGAGACAGCTCAGGTCCACGTCCTTGTCGAGCGGATCGCCGATCCTCATGCGCGCGGCGGCCGCGATCAGCTTGTCGACGAACGGCGCGTAGATGTCGTCGTGCACGAACAGGCGCGTGCCGGCCAGACACGACTGGCCGTTGCAGTACATCGCGGCGAACAGCGCGTCGTCGACGACCGCATCGATGCGCTCCACGTCCGGGAACACGATGTTGGGACTCTTGCCGCCCAGTTCGAGCGACACGGGCACCAGGCGATCCGCGCCCGCGCGGCCGATGAGGCGGCCGACCTCCGGGCTCCCGGTGAAAGCCAGCTTCGCCACGTGCGGATGCGAGGTCAGCGCGGCGCCGACCTCGTCGCCGAAACCCGGTACGACGTTGATGACGCCCGGCGGGAAGATGCCGCCCGCGATCTCCGCGAACGCAAGCGTGGACAACGACGCGTTCTCGTCCGGCTTCAGCACGACGGTGTTGCCCGCCGCGACGGCCGGCGCCACTTTCAACGCGACCATCAGCGCCGGCACGTTCCACGGGATGATCTGGCCAATCACGCCGATCGGCTCGCGCTTCACGACCAGGTAGCCGTCGGGAATCGGCTTCCCGTACCCCTCGTGGGTCAGGATCGCGCCCGCGAAATAGCGGTATTGCGCGATCGCCTTCTCGTGATCGATGCGCGTCTCGGCGATACGTCGCCCGATGTCCCGCGCGTCGAGCTCGGCGAGGCGCGGCAGTGCCTGCTCCAGCGTATCGGCAAGCCGGCTCAGCAGCGCGGCCCGGGTCTCGTACGACGTTGCCTTCCAGGCCGGCAGCGCGCGCCTTGCGGCCTCGACCGCCGCGGCGACGTCGGCCGCGCCGCATCGCGCGATCTCCGCAAGATGCTCGCCGGTGGCCGGGTTGACGGCGGCGAAGGTCGCGCCGCCGCGCGGGCGGACGAACCCGCCGTCGATGTACGCCGTATAATTTCCGCTCATTGAATGCTCCATGGTTCCGTTGCGATCCGCTCAACATCCACACGGCCCCATGATTCCCGGCGCGGGCGCGGGCGACTATCGCTTCGGCGCCACCGGCATCGGAAACGCGCCACTATTCGATGCGGTGTCTCCGCTTCCGCCAGAAGGGACCCCATGAACGATCGCCTTCCCCGGTCCGGCCTGTCGCTGCCGGCGTTCCCGCCACCGCTATCCGACGGCGACATCCCGCGCGGCGCGATGCTGTTCGAATCCGACGATCTGGAAATCGCCCGCCGCGAGATCGGCAAGGTCTATCGTCCGTACGCGTTCAGCGCGGCCCGGCACCGCGCGATGCCCGCCACCATGTTCAAGCTCGACGGCGACAATGTCGCACTGTCGTGGTTCGCGTACGGGACGGAAATCGCAATCCGGCCGGAAGTCTTCGGCGATTTCGTCCTGGTGCTCACGACGCTGGCCGGACATGCGGACATTCGCAGCGGCCGGCTCGCGCACGCCGGCGGGCACGGGTCGACCGTGCTCGTCACCTCGGACGAGCGCGCGCAATTCCGTTACAGCGAGGACAACGTCCAGATGGGCGTGCGCATCGACGCGCAGCGCATCGCCGATCTCTGGCGCCGCGTATCGGGACGCGCGCCGCCGTCCTCACTGCCGTCGTGCACGCTGCTCGACGCGCACCGCAACCGCTGGCTAGCGTCGGTGCAGACGTTGCGGCAATTGCTGGATCCCGGCACGCCGTCCGCGCTGAAGGCGATGCAACTGCCGCTGGTGGAAGAGTTGCTGATCATGAGCCTCGTCGGCGAGCAGCTGGCGCGCGCGGCGCCGGCCCGCGACGACGTGGCGCCGGCGTGTGTGAAGCGTGCCGTCGCGTACATCGACGAGCATGCCGGCGAGCCGCTGACGCTATCCGACATCGCGGCCGCCGCGCATTGCAGCGTGCGCACGCTGCAGCGCGCGTTCCGGCAATGGCGCGACACCGGCACGATGCGCTACCTGAAGGAAATCCGCCTGCAGCGCGCCCGGGCGGCGCTGCAGGCGCCGGACGAATCCGCTTCGATCACCGAGATCGCGACACGCTGGGGGTTCGGCCATCTCGGCGAATTCGCCGCGGATTACCGGCACATGTTCGGCGAACGCCCGTCCGATACGCGCACGAAGCGCTGAGCCGTCGCTTCGTCGCGGTCGGCACAACGTTCAACGCACGCATCGCATTCGATGCCGCCGCGAGCGTCGCCAACCGTGCAACCCGCCCCATCGATCGGGCTGCGCACGCCTGTCTCGAATTTGTTTCGGCAAACTGACCGAATCGTGTCGCGTGCGCTCGCCGATACGATCGGCCCGGGCAAATCCCGCTGTCGACCGGGCCCACGCTCGCCGGAGCGAAATGCCCCCGAACGCCGCACGAAACGACCACGAAGTTTTCGATTGACGCGCCGCGCGATTCCCTCTTAACATCGCACTCGTTTCGATTCATGGAGGCGTCTGTGCCTACCGATGCGAGTTGTAGTTGGTCCTGTACCAACCTGACTGCCGCCTGAGGAAGCTTCGCAGAGCCTTGTCTTCTGCCGCATCCCGGGATAGCAGGATGCGGTGTCTTTCCGGGTCGGCATTCCGTCGATCCGAAATTCCCGTACTCGACATTTCAGTTGCCGCTCGACACTCGGGCGGTATCCGTGCGTGACCCGCGTCGCGCGCGCGTTTCCGGCCGCATGCCTGCGCATGCGCCGCCGTTGCACGCGTGCGTCGCACCGATCGACAGGAGTTCGAAATGGATGACGACAGTAGCCGATTAAGCTGCGCCGGCGTGCGTTCGCGCGCCATGCCGGCGAACACCCGACTCTCAGCCTTTGATCAGCCGATCGCGCCCGACGCGACGCGGCGGGAAGCGTTCGTCCGTCGTTGACGTCGTGACGCTCCCGCCGTGTGCAGTCCGGCGCCAGGAGCACGCATGACACGACTCGATATTTCCGCCCATCCGGCCACGCAACACAGCCTCATCCACGACAGCCGGTACGACGCACACCCGCGTCGCGACCTCGCACGTCATTCGCGTCGATACGCCACGGTTCCGTCACGCGCGCTGCGATGACGCCGCCCGGATCGCGCCCGCCGCGCCCCGCCGCCGTGCTCCGGCCATGCGGAAACGCCCGCCTTTCGGGATTGCCGCCAGCCGGGCCGGCACCACTCCATGTCCGATGTACCGGGAGAACACCATGCAAACCAGTATGAAACTCCATGCCAGCCGCCTGATCCGCGATAGCTACGTCTACTTCAAGATGCCGTACGCGCTGCTCATGCATTTCGACCGGATCGCGGCAGCCTACGACCAGCTGGACCGCAAGCAAAAGCACGCGTTCTCGTTTCCGGACCAGACCGACGGATTCCTGCCGTTCGGGCTCGAATACTCGAATACGCCCGAGCGGCCGGACCTGTGCGACCGCTTCTGCTACTGGGTCGCGCGACGCGACGCGCATCGCGGATTTCCGCTGGTCAAATCCGCGTTCTATCGCGAGATGGCCGCATACGAAGCCTGCATCAACGCGATCGCGCAGGACCTGCTCGACGCGGTATGCGAAAACCTCGGCGGCGCATCGCAGCCGCCCGTCCGGCACAGCTCCTACCTGCAGTTCTGCGCATACGAGCAGCACCACGGCAGGCACGACCGCGCGTACCTGCAGGACCCGCACGAGGACGGCCATCTGCTGTCGTTCATCAGGCCGACCGCACCCGGCCTGGTCCTGCTGCCCGATTCGGTACCGATCGCCGCGCTGCCGCGACCCGACGAAATGATCGTCCTGGCCGGCTCGCTTCTCGAGGCACTCACCGACGGGGAAGTGCCGGCGATGCAGCACGCCGTCGAACGCCCGCGCACGCGCGCGCGACGCAGGTCGCTGATGTACTTCGTCAATCCCGACCTGTCCGCGGGGCACGCCAGCACGATCGTCAACCGGCGGCCGCTGGACCTGCGGGCACTCGCCGAACGCCGGCACGTCGCGTTCGGCAACAGCACGCTGTGCCGCCCGTGCACCGCCTGACCCGGCTCATCCCGCCCACCCTTTCCCCGGAGAATCCATGCTTGGACGCCTCCTCCCCGTCGAAACCCGCTTTTTCGACCTCTTCGATACGCATGCGCAGCACATCGTCCTGGCCGCGTGCGAGCTTCAGATGCTCCTCGAGAATCTCGACGATGCCGAGCTGGCCATGGCCAACGTTCAAACCACTGAACGAACCGGCGACAAGCTCGCGCACGAAGCGATCGACCTGCTGCACAAGACGTTCATCACGCCGCTCGATCGCGACGAGATCCACAAGCTGATCACGACGATGGACGACATCCTCGACCTGATGGAAGACGTCGCGACCACGGTCGTGGTCTACGACCTGAAGTCGGTGACCGGGGAAGCCAACGAACTCGCGGACATCGTCGTGCAGTCGTCGTTGCAGGCGCAACTGGCGATCAACCGGCTGTCCGACATGAAGCAGTCGGTGCAGATCCTCAAGGCGTGCGAGGAGATCGACGCGCTCGAAACCCGTGCCGATCGCGTGCTGCGATCAGCGATATCCAAACTCTTTCGCGACGACATCGACGTGAAGACACTCATCAAGCTGAAGGGCGTCTACGACCTGCTCGAACGCATTACCGACAAATTCGAGGATGTCGCGAACATCGTCGAAGGCATCGTGCTGGAAAACGCCTGAGCGAATCAAGAAGATGCATTCGATACAACTCGCCCTATGGATGGTCGCGACGCTGGTGCTCGTCGCGCTCGTATTCGACTTCATGAACGGCTTTCACGACGCGGCGAACTCGATCGCCACCGTCGTGTCCACCGGGGTGCTGAAACCCCAGCAGGCCGTGGTGTTCGCGGCCGCGTTCAACGTCATCGCGTATTTCATCTTCCACCTGAAAGTCGCGCAGACCGTCGGTAAAGGCACGATCGATCCCGAGATCGTCGATCACTATGTCGTGTTCGGCGCGCTGGTCGGTGCGATCGGCTGGAACGTGATCACCTGGTACTACGGGATTCCGTCGAGCTCGTCGCACGCGCTGATCGGCGGCCTGGTCGGCGCGGCACTCGCGAAGTCGGGCTGGAGCTCGCTGAACATGGACGGGCTGATGAAGACCGTCGCGTTCATCTTCATTTCGCCGCTGCTCGGCTTCGTGCTCGGTTCGCTGTTCATGCTCGGCGTGTCCTGGCTGTATTTCCGTACCGCGCCCAGCAAGGTCGACCGGCGGTTCCGGCGGCTCCAGCTGCTGTCGGCCGGCCTGTACAGCCTTGGCCACGGCGGCAACGACGCGCAGAAGACGATCGGCATCATCTGGATGCTGCTGATCGCGTCGGGTTATGCGTCGGCGACCGCCGATGCGCCGCCCGCGTGGGTCATCGGCGCGTGTTACCTGTCGATGGGCCTCGGCACGCTGTTCGGCGGCTGGCGCATCGTGCGCACGATGGGCCAGAAGATCACGAAGCTCAAGCCGGTCGGTGGTTTCTGTGCGGAAAGCGGTGGCGCGATCACGCTGTTCATCGCGTCGTTCCTCGGCATTCCCGTGTCGACCACGCATACGATCACCGGTGCGATCGTCGGCGTCGGCGCGACGCGCAAGCTGTCGGCCGTGCGCTGGGGCGTGGCCGGCAACATCGTGTGGGCATGGGTGCTGACGATTCCCGCGTCCGCGCTGATCGCGGCCGGCGGATGGTGGCTCGGACACCGGATCTTCTGACGGGGTCGGCGCGTCTTCAGCAAAAAAAAAAGCGCGAACCGCGGTTCGCGCCAAAGAGAGACCTCGCTGAAGACGTCGCTGCTCCAAACCACCCTGCTCAGAACGAATGCCGCATCCCGATCCGCACGTCGGCCTGCGTCTGCGTCGTCGACGGCGTGAAGCTGTAGCCGATCACCGCATCGACGCCCTGCGACGCACGCAGGTAATCGCCGGAGATGTACACGTCCGTGCGCTTCGACAGCATGTAGTGCAGACCCGCCGTGCCCTGGTTCCAGTGATGGCCTTCGAAGCGCGTGTGCTGGTAACCCGCGATCAGGCTCAGCGCCGGCGTGAACTGGTACGAACCGCCGCCTTCATACACCTGCATGTGCGACGACTGGCCAAAGCCCTTGATCGTCGTGTACGAGAAGTTGGCGTCGAGCGTCAGCTTGTCGATCGTGTAGCTCGTGCCGATGCCGAACGTGCCCTGGCTGTCGACGTCCATCGGCGTGTTCGCGAACAGGTCGGTCCGTGCGCCGGTCGCCGGATCGACGGTGACGGTCTGCTGGCCGAGGAACGTGTGCGTGCCGATCATCGCGTACGGGTCGAACGCGTAGATACCGTTCGGGTTGTTCAGGCGCGTGTACGCGGCGCCGATCGAGAAGTCGCCCTTCGTGAAGCTCGCGCCCGCGCTCCATGCGCTGTTGCGGTGGAAGTTGCCCGCGACGTTGCCGAACGAGTACATCGCGCCGAACTTGAAGCCGCTGAGATCGTTCGACAGGAACTTCACCGAATTCGGCAGGCGGTCGCCGTTGAAGCGGTCGAAGTCGCCCTGGTGGATCGCATAACCGCTGCCCCACGCCGAGATGTTGTAGATCGACACGAGTTCGTTCGTGATGTCGAGCTGGTTGCCGAACGACAGCGTGCCCCAGTCGTTCTGCAGGCCGACATACGCCTGCCGGCCGAACTCCGAGCCACCGAAGCCGAGTTGCCCGGTGCCGAGGCGGAAGCCGCTTTCGAGGGTGAACACCGCTTTCAGGCCACCGCCCAGGTCTTCCGTGCCCTTCAGGCCGAAGCGGTTCCCGTACGCGACGCCGTCGTCGAACTTGACCACGTGCGAGCCGCCGGTGTTGTTCACATACGTGATGCCCGCGTCGAGAATCCCGTACAGCGTCACGCTGCTCTGGGCATGCCCGATGGCGGGAATGCTGGCCGCGCATGCAAGCGCGGCGGCTACGGCGACTTTCGTGTGCTTCATTATCGACCACCCTCCCTGAACCATTCGATGGAAAGAACCTCGTCCCGGCGCGTACCGCGATGCGCCGGTGGATTCGAATTCAGTACGCCCGCTGGCTCCGGCATTTCGTTTTTCGCAATAACGCAGCCATTGGCGAAAAATACAAACCCATATTTCGGGTCACCCGTCTGAAGGCGACACCAAATGGTCACGATGCGACCGGTCGGGAAAACACGTAGACAGGCGGCACGGCAAAAAGCCGGCCGCCAGAGGGGAGGTCAATGGCTGTCGAGGGCCGCGCGCACGGCCGGCAGGCCCGGTGCGCCGGCGGCGGTCGTCACGCCGTCCAGCCAGCCGGCGACCAGCGCCGGGTCGGCCTTCAGCGCATGCTGCGCCGCGACTGCGGGCGAGGTTTTGTGGTCGAGCATGTCGGCGATCATCCGGTTCTCGACGTCGACGGAGAACGTCATCTGCCGGAACAGCCGCGCCAGGTTCGCGCACTGGCCGGCAAACCCGGCGCGCGTGACCGTGTTGACCGTCGCGCCGCCGTAGTTCGGGCCGAAATACGTATCGCCGCCGGACAGGTAGGTCAGGTGGAACTTCGTGTTCATCAGGTGCGGCTCCCACGCGAGGAACACGATCCAGCGCTTGTCGCGCACCGCGCGCTCGACCTGCGTGAGCATGCCCGTCTCGCTCGATTCGACGAGCGACCAGTTCGCCGGGCCGAGCGCATGGTCGGACAGCATCCGCTTGATGTTCTGGTTCGCGGGCGCGCCGGGCTCGATCCCGTAGATCTTGCCGCCGAAGCGATCGGCGTAGCGCGCGAGATCGGCGAACGTATGCACGCCCGCGGCCGCCACGTAGTCGGGCACGGCGAGCGTGAACTTCGCGCCGCTCAGGTTCGCGTGCAGCACGTCGATCGACTTCTCGTCGACGAACGGCTTCACGAGCGGCGCCTGCGCGGGCATCCAGTTGCCGAGGAACACGTCGACCTGCCCTTTCTTGAGCCCCTGGTACGTGATCGGCACCGACAGGTTCGCCACGTCCTGCCGATAGCCGAGCGCCTTCAGCACGACGCCCGCCATCGCGTTCGTCGCGTCGATGTCGGTCCAGCCGGGCGCCGCCATCTTCACGTCGCCGCACGTCTGCGGGTCGGCCGCGTGCGCGCCCTGCGTCGTCATCACGCAGGCGGCCGCGGCAAGCGCCGCGCCGATCCGGATTGCTGTGTTGCATTGCCGTTCCATCGTCCGCTTCCTCCGTCGTTCGTTCAGGTTCGCGATGCGGGACACTCAGCGCCCGACACGCGGAAAACGCGCCATCGCCTCGAGCGTGTCGAGTTCGATGTGATTGCGCATGTAACGCTGGCTCGCGTCGGTGAACGGCTGCCAGTCCCACGCCTGGATGCGGCCCTGCGTCGTCGCCGCGTAATGGAAGCGCCGGCGCCGCTGGCTCGCGCGCACCTGTCGGTCGAGTTCGGGCAGGTTCCAGCGTCGCGCGGCTTGCGCACGGAACGCCGCGAGCACGTCGGCGGCTTCCGGCGCGCAGGCCAGGTTCGTCAGCTCGCGCGGGTCGTCCGCGAGGTGGTAGAGCTGGTCTGGATCGGCCGGGCAATGCACGTACTTCCAGTCGCCGCGGCGAATCATCACGACCGGCGCGACCGCGCCTTCCGCGAGGTATTCGCCGAGCGCGACATCGTGCGCGGGCGTGCCGTGCAGGTGCGGCACGAGACTCGCACCGTCGACGGGGTCGGGCCAGCCGCCAGCGGGCGCTGCGCCGGCCAGGTCGACGAGGGTCGGCAGCAGGTCGACGTGCGACACCGGTCCACGCACGCGCGCGGCGCCGAAACGGCCCGGCGCATGGACGATCAGCGGCACGCGGCAGCCGCCTTCGAAGAACGTCATCTTGTACCAGAGCCCGCGCTCGCCGAGCATGTCGCCGTGGTCCGACGTGACGATCACGATCGTGTCGTCGGCGAACCCGCACTGCTCGAGCGCGGCCAGCACGCTGCCGAACTGCGTGTCGACGTAGGACGTCGCACCGTAGTACGCACGGCGCGCGGCGCGGATCTGCGCGTCGGTCGGCGGCGTGCAGTCGTTCTCGCAGACGAAGCGCAGCCGCTGCGAATGCGGGTCGCTGTCCGCCGCGCCGAGCCGCACGGCCGGCATGTCGATTTCGTCGTCGCGGTACAGGTCCCAGTATTCGCGCGTGATCGCATACGGGTCGTGCGGATGGGTCAGCGACACGACCATGCAGAACGGCCGTGCATCGTGGCCGGCCGCGCGTTCGCGCGCGACGTCGTACAGCTTCTGCTTCGCGGCGAACGTGACCTCGTCGTCGAAATCGAGCTGGTTGGTCCGCACGCACGGGCCGGCCTCCAGCACCGAACTCATGTTGTGATACCAGCTCGGCCGCTCCGTCGGGCTGTCCCAGTCGGGCACCCAGCCGAAATCGGCCGGATAGATGTCGGTCGTGAGCCGCTCCTCGAAGCCGTGCAACTGGTCGGGCCCGCAAAAATGCATCTTGCCGGACAGCATCGTCCGGTAGCCGCCCGCGCGCAGGTAGTGCGCGAACGTCAGCGTTTGCGCCGGCAATTCGGCGGCGTTATCGTAGGCGCCGATCCCCGACGGCAGCTTGCCGGTCAGCAGCGAGAAACGCGACGGCGCGCACAGCGGGCTCGCGCAGTACGCGGCGTCGAACACCACGCCTTGCGCGGCAAGACGGTCGAGCGTCGGCGTGCGTGCGACGCGGTTGCCGTACGCCGGCAGCGCGAACGGCGTGAGCTGGTCGGCCATCAGGATCAGGATGTTGGGTGTCGGGTTCGTCATCGGCGGTCGTGGGGAAAGCGGTGTTCGAATGGAACGGCGCGCCGCTCGGGCAGCGAGACGTCCGGCATGACGGAAGCGGCCCGCAGAAAGTGCCGCGCGTGCCCGTCGCGACTGGCTAGAATCGCGGAAGGCCGGGTGCTGCGGCCGTGAAGCGCGCGTGCCGTGCCGTCCGATGCACTATCACCCGTCCGAATTCGGGCGGGTAGGCGTCCTGCCCTTATGGGGCCATTAGAGGGGCTTATGTCGAAATCCGAACCGTTACCGTCGATGCAGGCGCTGCGCGCGTTCGAGTCGGCTGCCCGGCTCGCGAGCTTCACGGCCGCCGCGCGCGAGCTCGGCTCGACGCAGCCGGCGGTGAGCCAGCAGGTGTTCCAGCTCGAGGCCGAGCTCGGCGTGCCGCTGTTCGAGCGCAGCCCGCGCGGCGTCACGCTGACGGCTGACGGCGAGTGCCTGTACGAAGCCGTGCGGCTGAGCCTCGACACGCTGCGCGGCGCCACCGCAACGCTGCGCGCGCGCCGGGAGCATGGCGCGCTCACGATCGTCACCGACTTCGGCTTCGCGACCTACTGGCTGATGCCGCGCCTGGCGGGCCTGAAGCGCGTGATGCCGGATGTCGACGTGCGCGTGGTCACGTCACAGGATTACGACGCGCAGCGCGACCACGGCGACATCGCGATCCTGTTCGGCGACGGCCACTGGCCGTCGTGCACGGCCGCGCGGCTCTTTCCGGAATCCGTCACGCCCGTGTGCTCGCCCGCGTTCCGCAATGCGCACCCGCACGTCGCGCGGGCCGACCAGCTGCTCGCGCTGCCACTGCTGCACGTGCAGCCGACGCGCCCCGAGCGCTGGCTGTCGTGGTCCGGCTGGTTCGACGCGCACGGCCTCGACACGGCGGCCGCCGCGCGCGGCGTGACCTTCAACAGCTACGCGCTCGTGATCCACGCGGCGCTGCTCGGCGAAGGCGTCGCGCTCGGCTGGTCGCCGCTCGTCGACGAACTCGTCGCGTCCGGGCAGCTCGTGAAGCTCGTCGACGCGCCCGTCGTCACGTCGCGCGGCTACTTCCTGGTGCGGCCGCCGCAACGGCCCGAGCCGGACGCAACCCACGTGTTCCGGCGCTGGCTGCTCGACGCGTGCGCGAGCGCCTGACGCACCGAGCCTCCCCCTCCGCGCGCTGGCGCGCCGATACCAGCCACACGGCGCGTTGGTTCTATCCTCCCCAAAATCGTCCTGATTTACTTGAGCCTCCCGCCAACCGCGCGGCGCGGCGCCTTCGTGCGCCGCCGCACGGCCGTGCGCCCCATGCAAACCGAGGAGTCTCATGACCGCCGAGCACCGCCCCGATCAATTCGTCCTGACACTGTCGTGCCCGAGCGCGGCCGGCCAGGTCGCCGCCGTCGTCGGCTTTCTCGATCGCCATCGCTGTTACGTCGATGCGCTGAACGTGTTCGACGACGATCTCAGCAACCGTTTCTTCGTGCGCTGCGTCTTTCATCCGACGGATGAAACGCTGCAGATCGACGCGCTGCGCCAGGAATTCGCGCCGATCGCAGCCGCGCTCGGCGGCCACGACGGCGACATGCAATGGGCGATCCACGACGTGAACGCACGGCCGAAGGTGCTGATCATGGTCTCGAAGCTCGAGCACTGCCTCGCGGACCTGCTGTTCCGCTGGCGGATGGGCGAACTGAAGATGGACATCGTCGGCATCGTGTCGAACCATCCCGACTTCGAGCCACTCGCCGCGCAGCACGGGCTGCCGTTCCGGCATTTCCCGATCACGGCCGACACCAAGGCGCAGCAGGAAGCGCAGTGGCTCGACTTCTTCGAGTCGAGCGGTGCCGAGCTCGTGATCCTCGCGCGCTACATGCAGGTGCTGTCGCAGGAAACGAGCGCCAAACTCGCGAACCGCGCGATCAACATCCATCACTCGTTCCTGCCCGGCTTCAAGGGCGCGAAGCCGTATCACCAGGCCCATGCGCGCGGCGTGAAGCTGATCGGCGCGACCGCGCACTTCGTCACCGACGATCTCGACGAAGGCCCGATCATCGAGCAGGTCGTCGAGCGCGTCGATCACGCGCTGCGTCCCGAGCAGCTGCTCGCGGTCGGTCGCGACGTCGAATCGATCACGCTTGCGCGTGCAGTGAAGGCGTTCATCGAGCGGCGCGTGTTCCTGAACGGCGATCGGACGGTGGTGTTTTCGTAAGCGGACAGCACGTTCGTTCGAACCCCGAGAAAACAAAAAAGGCCCGACGGCTGTACCGTCAGGCCTTTTTTTCGATCGCGTTGCATTTGACGTTTCACGCGATGGCCCCGTGTGCGGTTTCCGGGGACCATCGCGCGCAGCGACGCACGCATTACCTCGTCACTTCACCCACGCAAAGTAATACGACAACCAGATCGTCAGCCCCGCGCCGATCAGCGCTGCATAAGGCGTCAGATTCAGCCACATCGCGCGCTTCGGCACTTCGAGCTCCATGTCGCGCTGCATCTGCGCGGGGAACCGGCCGCGATCCTGCCAGTAGTGACGATAGAGAAACACCGGCACGATCAGCAGCATCGCGATCAGCCCGTTGCGCAGCGTGCCGTCGCCCTGCAGGTTCGCGCCCGCGCCGACATAAACGAGGTTCGCATAACCGCAGATCGCGCCACCGACGAGCAGCCAGGTCGGGCAGCGGAACGGCCGATCCCAGTCGCCGCGATCCATCCGGTGGATCCAGCCCGACTGGAGATTCAGGAATACGAACAACATGTAGCAAACGTTCGAGATCGACAGCACCGTCATGTAGTCCGACATCATCAGCAACACGAGGTTGAAGCCGAGGTCGGTCCACATCGCGCGCGTGGGCGAGCCGTGCTCGTTCACATGCGACAGGTACTTCGGCAGCCAGCCGTCGACCGATGCCTGATACAGCGTGCGCGACGAGCCCATCATCGACGTCATCACGATCAGCAGGATCGACAGCATCAGCATCACGACGACCGCATTCGCGACCCATGCGCCGCCGCCGACGATCTTCGCCATCGCGGCCGCCACGCCGGTGCCGTCGCCGATCGACGGATCGAGCATCGCCTGCGTGCCGAGCGCGCCCTGGAACGCCAGCGGCACGAGCGTCATCACGACGAGACACAATGCACCCGACCAGAAGATCGCCTTCGCGGTATCGCGGCGTGGATCGCGGAATTCGCGTGTGTAGCACACGGCCGTTTCGAAGCCGTACGACGCCCAGCCGGCCATGAACATCGCGCCGAGCGCCATCGTGACACCCTGCCCGTTCCACGAGCCGAACGTCGCGGCCGTGAGGTTGCCGTGCGCGTCGTGACCGAGCGGCAGCAGCGGGAGCAGGTTCGACATCGGCACGTCGCCGGTGACGAACGGCACGATGCCGACGATCAACAGCGGCGTGAGCGACGCGATGCCGAGAATGCGCTGCGTGCGCGCAGCCTTCGATGCACCGCTGTGTTGAAGCTTGAACGTGATGAGAAGCAGGATCGTCGCGATGATGAACGTCGCGTTGATCCGCAGGGACAGACCCGGCTTGATGAACCCGAGATCCGCAACCTTGAGCTGCCAGTGCAGCACCGCCGCGTTGGCGGGAAAGAGACTCGTGAGCGCATAACTCGCCGCGAGGCCGCAGCCGAGCGCGAGCATCGGCGACCACGCGAGCCAGTTGCACCACACGGACACCGGGGCAATCAGCTTGCTGTAACGGACCCAGCCGATCGCGCCATACACCGACGCGCCGCCCGATTTATGGGGAAATAGCCCCGATATTTCCGCATAAGTCGCGCTTTGAATCAGCCCCATCGTGATCGCGGCGATCCAGATCGCCCACGCGGGCTGGCCGATCGTCGCGCATACGCCGCCGATCGTGAACAGCACGCCTGCCGGCACGCCGCTCGTTACCCAGAATGCGTCTTTCCAAGTCAGGCCACGATGCAGCGTGTGGCCCGTCGAATCATGTGAGATGGTTGCCTCAACATCACTGGTGCGGTTCGCACGCAGTCCTGCCTGACTCATCCAATTCCTCCTCTCGATCAGAGTTAGCGCTTCAGCGCTTACTCTGTTCCGATGCAAAGCAGATGACTCCGCACAAGAGGCGCAGTGTAACAACCTTTGCGCTTTCTTGCACAATCATCAAAAAAATTCCGGGATATGGCTGGATAGTTTCAAATTTTATTAGGAATCCTGCCAACCATCCCCGGACTGCTTGTTTTAGGGATTCTTGTGACGATTTACTGCGTGCCTTCCGTCCACGCATTCACGCGGTCTGCATGCGCCGCAATCCACGCATCGGCGGCCGCTTCCGGCTTCGAACCGTTCTGGATCGCCAGCATCACGCTGTCGATTTCACCCGGCTTCCACTGGAATTTTTTCAGGAACGCGGCGACCGGCTTGGCCTTCGTTTCAAGCGACGGATTCGCGACGCTGTCGACGTGCTCGGCGCCGCCGAACACCTTCTTCGGATCCTCGAGGAAGCGCAGCTTCCACTTCGCGAACATCCAGTGCGGTGCCCAGCCGGTCACGATGACGGGTTTGTTCGCATTGACCGAACGCGACAGCTCGGCCGTCATCGCGCTGCCCGAACTCGGCATCAGCGTGTAGTTCAGCCCGTAGCTCTTGATCGCTTCGTCGGTCTTTCGCATCACGCCGGCACCCGCGTCGATACCGACGATCCGGCCGCCGAAATTGGCCTTCTCCGCGTTCAGGTCGTCGATGCTCTTCGCCTTCACATATGCAGGCACGATCAGGCCGATCTTCGCATCCGGGAAATTCGCGCCGAGGTCGACGACCTTGGCCTTGTACTCATCCCAGTACGAGCCGTGCGTCACCGGCAGCCATGCGGACAGCGTCGCATCGAGATCGCCGCGCGCGACACCCTGCCACATGATCCCGGCCGCGACCGGCACGAGCTGGACCTGGTAACCGAGCTTCTTCTCGATCACGCGGGCCGCGACGTTCGACGTCGCGACGCTGTCGTCCCAGCCTTCGACGTAGCCGATCTTCAGCGTCGGTTTCGTATCGGCGAGCGCCGACGCGCTCAATGCCACCATTGCCGACAGCGCGCCGGTCCACAACAATTTTCCGAACAGCTTCATGGTCGATCTCCTTGATGTGCGCCTGCGCGCGTTGTCTCTCTAGGTTCTTCAACCACAAATCCGCGGTATCGTTGTTTTCCGACGGATGCTTGTCCGGACACGACGCGTCCGGACAGCCGATGGCGTGTTGCGACTACTTGTCGATCACGAGGTCGGACAGCGGCTTGCTGCAGCACAGCAGCACCATGCCCTGATCGATCTCGCGCTGGCGGATGCCGCCGTTGTGCTTCATCTCGACCTGCCCCGATACGAGCTTCACCTTGCAGGTGCCGCACATGCCCTGCGTGCACGATGCCGGCAGCCGCACGCCCGACTGGCGTGCCGCGTCCAGCACGTGCTGCGCCGAGCCGCACGCGATCTCGCGGTTGCTCTTCGCGAAGCTGACCGTGAACTGCTTGGTCGCGGCGTCGCCGTCTTCTGCCGGCGGTGCGAGATCGGCGAGCAATTCGTCGCTCGCGGTTTGCGCGAGCGTCTCGAACGAGAAACTCTCCTCGTGATACTGCTTGCGATCGAAACCGGCTTCGTCGAGCAGGTCGCGCACCGCCTTCATGTACGGCGCAGGGCCGCACGTGAAGATCTCGCGTTCCATGAAATCCGGCGCGATCAGCTTCAGCAGCGGCAGCGTCAGGAATCCCGTGACGCCCGGCCAGTTGGTGCGCGCACCCAGGCGTTCGACGACGAACGACGTGCGGAAATTCGTGTGATTCGACGCGATCAGGTCCAACTCGCGCGCGAAGATGATGTCGTCCGGCGTACGCGCGCTGTGCACGAACAGGATGTCGCGATCCTCGGCGAGATCATGGTGTGCGCGGCTCATCGACATCAGCGGCGTGACGCCCGAGCCGGCCGACAGGAACAGGTACTTGCGCGCCGGATGCCGCGCGCACGTGAATTCGCCGGCCGGACCGAGCACGCGCACCGGCGCGCCCGGCTGCAGGTTGTCGTGCAGCCAGTTCGACACCTTGCCGCCCGGCACGCGCTTGACCGTGATCGACACCGTATGCGGCCGCGCGGGCGACGACGAGATCGTGTAGCAGCGGTTGATCGTCTCGCCGTCGATGTCGAGCTCGAGCGTGAGGAACTGCCCGGGCTCGAACGAGAACGAGCGGCCTTGCGGCGAACGGAAGAAGAAGCTCTTCACGTCATGCGTTTCCTGCCGCACGTGGCAGCACACCAGCGTTTCCTCGACGTCGCTCGTCCAGCGCTCGGGAAGGGCGTTCCAGAACGCCGGGCGCGTCACCCGGCTGTCCGTCGGCTCGAAATTGGCCGCATCTCGCATCATGTCTTGCTCCGCTTGTTCGCTGCTATGTGCTATTCGCCGGTTTTTTCGGCGAGCCGGCCGATGTACCAGGCCGAGAATTTTTCGACGAGACCTTCCGTGAACGGCGAATACGGACCCGGCTCGTACGCGCTGCTGGTCGCGCCGCGCTGCGAGAATTCGACGAGCGCACGATCCTGGTCGTTGGTCGCATTCCACACGGCCGTGAGGTTCTTCACGTCGTAGTCGATGCCTTCCTTCGCGTCCTTGTGCACGAGCCACTTCGTGCGCACGAGCGTCTTGCCGGCCGACAGCGGGATCACCGAGAACGTCACGATGTGATCGCTCATGAAGTGGTGCCACGAATTCGGCTGCGTCCAGAACGACAGCCCGCCGAGGTCGGCCTTGTCGAAACCGCCGAGCAGCTTCTTCGACGCAACCTTCGCATCGAGCGTCTGCGATTCGCCATGACGATCGAGCGGCAGGCGCTGCGTGCGGAAACCCGTCACGTCGAGCAGCTTTTCGATCTCGGCGGACGGCAGGCCCATTTCGGCCCACTCCTTGCCGCGCCGCACGCACGTCTCGGCGAACGCGTCCATGCCTTCGGCGTTGGCGTCGGAACGCTGGTAGCCGAAGCCGTATTCGTACAGCGAAATCGTCAGCTCCGGATGGTTCGCGACGCAGTGATAGCACTCGCGGTTGTTCTCCATCGTGAGCTTCCAGTTGCCTTCCTCGATGATGTCGATCTGCGCGGCGATCTTCGTGCTCGGCAGGTCGTGCGGCAACAGGTACGGCTCCATCTCGGCGCGCATCTTCGCGAAGTCGACCGGCGGCTCGTCGGCGAGGCAGATGAAGATCAGGCCCGCGAGGTTCTCGACGTGCACCGACTTCAGGCTGTGCTTGCAGCGGTCGAACTTCTCGCCCATGTGCTCGGCGAACATCAGCTGGCCCGTCAGGTTGTAGGTCCAGCTGTGGTACGGGCACACGATGTTGCCGACCGAACCTTTATCCTCGTTGCACAGGCGCGCGCCGCGGTGACGGCACACGTTGTGGAACGCGCGGATCGCCATGTCGTCGTCACGCACGATCAGGATCGAATCGCTCCCCAGTTCCACGGTCACGTAGTCGCCCGGCTCGGGAATATCCGGCTCGACCGCCACCTGGATCCAGTGCTGGCGGAAAATCGCCTCCATGTCGAGCGCGAAGATGTCCTCGCTCGTGTAGAACGGCGCATCGAGGCTGTGCCCTTCCTTGCGCCGCTCGATCAATGCACGAATGTCTGCCGATACTTTCATCGTTTGCTCCGGATTCCTTGCATCCCTGGGTTCTTGCCGACAGGCATCAAAATCAGTAGTCGATGAGCTGATGCTCGCGCAAATACGCGAGTATCACTTGTGCTTTTTCGACCGAACTCCCTTCATTTACGACGTTGCCGCCACGGCTTTCGGTCGTCGTCGCGGACAGCATCCGGGCATGCCCGGAGCGCTTCTCGGCGGCGACCAGTTTTACGGGTTTACGCTCGACCGGACCGACCGTCCAGGCGGCCGCGTCGGCGTCCGCGCCGGGCGCCGCGAGCGCAGGCCGGATCGCGCCGGCGCGCAGCCTCGCATACGCGTAGCGCGGCTCGGCATTGGCCAGCGGATGGACGGCAACGACGGCCGGCAGCGCCGCATCGACGCGCCGCCGCAAACCTTTCGGCAAAAATTGCCGGACCGCCGCGCGGCCGCCTTCGACCGTCACGTCGACCGCCGAACCGACGAGCGGATAACCGAGCGCGGCGGCGATGCGATACGGCAGCATCCCGGTGTCGTACGCGCCCTCGGCGCGCGTGCCGGTCAGCACGAGGTCGTAGCCTTCGACGCGTGCGGCAAGCGCGTGCACGGCATCGTCGGCGTCGCGGCAGGCGAGCACTTCGACGTCCCGCGCACCGAGCGCGAGATATTCGGCAAGTGCCGCATTCGCGGGGTCGCCCGCATGGATCACGTCGAGCCGCGCGCGATGCCGTTCGGCGAGCTGGCGGCCGGTTTCGAGCGCGGCCGCATCGTTGCGGCTGTAGCGCGCGACGCCGCTGACCGGATGCCGGCCGACGGACACGAGCACCGCGATGCGTTGCAACTGGCGGGGGGCGTTCATGCGGCAACTCCTTCCGGTTCACGGGTGCCGACCGCGGCCGGCGATTCGCCGCGCGCGGCACGCGCGGCCTGCACCTGTTCGATCAGCGCGGTGATGGTCGCCTGCGCGTCGCCCACCACCGTCAGGTTCGCGCGCTTCGCGATCGGCGCGCTGCCGTCGAGGTTCACCGCGATCACGTGGCGGCAGTCCTTGATCCCCTGCAAGTGCTGCACCGCGCCCGAGATGCCGAACGCGATGTACACGCTTGCCTCGACCGTCTTGCCGGTGGCACCGACCTGCTTGTCGCGCGTGAAGTGGCCGTTGTCGACCGCGACGCGGCTCGCGCCGATCGCCGCGCCGAATGCGCCGGCCAGCCGCTCGAACGCGCCGATGTCGGACACGCCGTTGCCGGCCGACACGATGAAGTCGGCTTCCTCGAGCGCGACCTGGGCCGCATCGATTTCGTCGAGGCCGAGATCGCGATACGGCTGCGCGGCATCGCCCGCCGGGCGGATGAAGTCGGCGGCCAGGCGCTCGCCCGCGCCGACGAACGGCAGCTTCGCGTCGACCGCGTTCTGCGCGAGCAGGATCACGTCGGGCAGCCCGCGCGTCGCGAACGCGCGGCCGGCGTGTGCATACGCGCCGACATGCTTCGCGTCGATCTCGACGACGTTCGTCGCGACGCTCGCACCGGCGGCCGCCGCGTAGCGCCGGCCGAGATCGCCGTCGCCCGTCGCGTTGTCGGGCACGAACACATGCTTCGGCGCGAGTGCCGCCACACACGCCTGCAATGCTTGCAACTCGCTTTCGGGATCGAATGCGCGGCGATCGAAGCCAGCGAGTTCAACCAGCTTGTCGACGCCGAGTTCGGCCACGTCATCCTTCAGTTCGCCGAACGCGAGCAGCGCGACTTCGGTGTGCGCGTCGGCAAGCAGCGCGGCGGCAGCGATCGCCTGCCGCGAATGGTCGTCGAGCGCACCGCGTTCGCCGTGCGCGACCACCAGCATCACGTGCTTCGGGTCCTGCACCGCGCGGCGCGGCTTCGCGGCCGCAGCGCCATGACCGTGCGCGGACCAGTGCGCGGCGTTCGCGTCGGCGCTGCCTTCCTCGCCGAGCGTGATGCGCTTCAGGCCCGCGGCCGTGATGACGAACGGCCGGCGCGGATCGATTCGTTTGATCGTGTTCATCGATTCACTCACTCCAGCGACGCAGCAACGAGTTCGGCCACATCGAGCACGTCGGGGCGCGGGCCCACGACGCCTTCGAGCATCGCCGTGCAGTTCGGGCACGCAACCGCGACCACGTCCGCGCCGATCGTGCGGGCATCGGCAATGCGGATGTCGGGAATGCGCTGCTTGCCGGGGATGTCGGTCAGCGACGCACCGCCGCCACCGCCGCAGCAGCGACCGCGCATGCCGTTGCGTTCCATCTCGACGACCTGGATGCCGATCGTCTTCAGCAGCTTGCGCGGCGCTTCCGTCTCGCCGTTGTAGCGGCCGAGGTAGCACGGGTCGTGATACGTGGTGCGCTTCTCGCGCAGCGCGTCGACGGCCTTGGGCGCGATCTTGCCGCTCTCGGCCAGTTCCGCGAGGTAGGTCGTGTGGTGCTTGACCGTCACGCGCAGCCCGAGCGCACGATATTCGTTGCGCAGGCTGTGCATCACGTGCGGGTCGGCCGTCACGATCTGCTGGTACGACAGCGTGCCGAGCGTGCCGATCAGGCGCTTCGCCATCTGCTGAAACGTCGCTTCGTCGCCGAGCCGGCGCGCAACGTCGCCCGTGTCGGTCTCGGTCGAGCCGAGCACCGCGTAGTCGACGCCGGCCTTGTTCAGCACGCTGACGAACGCGCGCAGCGTGCGCTGGTAACGCATGTCGAACGCGCCTTCGCCCGCGACGAACAGCACGTCGACCGGCTTGCCGGGCTGCGCGACGGGCGCGCTCAGGTCGACCGACCAGTCGTAGCGCGCGGCCGTGTCGTAACCGCCCATCGTGCCGGTTTCACGCAGGTTCGCGAGCACTTCCTGGCCCTTGCCGGGCACCGTGCCGTGCACGAGCGTGCGGTTGCGGCGCATGTCGACGATCGCGTCGACGTGCTCGATCAGCATCGGGCATTCCTGCACGCAAGCGCGGCAGGTCGTGCACGACCACAGCGTCTGCTCCTCGATCAGGCCCGACACGATCGGGCCGTTCGGCTCGCCGCGATGCTGGCCGACCGCGAGGCCCGGCGACGGGCTGCCTGCGTACGCCGCATCGGTGCCGCCTGCCATCCCGACGACGAGATCCTGGATCAGCTTCTTCGGGTTCAGCGGCTGGCCCGACGCGAACGCGGGGCATGCGGCTTCGCACTTGCCGCACTGCACGCATGCATCGAAGCTCAGCAGCTGGTTCCAGCGGAATTCGACCGGCTTCGCGACGCCGTACTCCTGATGCTCGAGGTCCGGCAGCTTCAGCGCGGTCGGCGGCGTGGCCGTGCCGTTGCCGGTGAACGATTCGCGCGTTGCCGCGAAACGCTCCTGGCGCGGGTGGAATGCGAGGTGCAGCAGGCCGGCGATCGCATGCTTCATCGGGCCGCCCTTCGCGGCGCCGACCGTCATCGTGAACGCGCCGACGCCGATCAGCAGCGCGCAGAGCACCGCGAACGCCCCCGACATCGCGCCGGTGGGCACCAGCATGAACAGCACGAGGCCGAGCGCGAACGAGCCGAGCAGCCAGGGCAGCGTATTCCACGGGCCGCGCGACAGGCGGGCCGGCACGTCCTTCGCCGCGCGCCGGCGCCACACGAACACCGCGCCGACCAGCATCGCGAGCGCCGCGAGGAAAATCAGCTTGTCGAGCCACGGCGAGTAGATCGCGAGGCCATAGTTGACGAACACCAGCGCGAGCGCGCCGATCGCACCGCCGGCGGTCGCGACGTGCGTCTTCGCGATGTACGGATCGCGCGCGACCACATGGTGCAGGTCGACGAAGTAACGCTTCGGAATCGCAAACAGGTTCGCGATGCCGAACGAGCCGGGCGCCGTGGCCCGGCCGAGGCGCCAGTAGGACGAGCGCTTCGCGACCGCGAACGCGAGCCCCGCCACCGACAGCCACAACAGTGCGGTAATGAGGAAGGCCGGATTCATCTTCAGAAATCCTTCACGAGACGCAGCGAGTCGTAGATCGCGCCGTGGACGTTGTGCATCGAGATGCAGTCGCCGACACGGAACAGCAGGAAGCGGCCGTTGCCGAGTTCTTCCGACAGGCACGGCTGCGGCTCGGCCGCGAACAGCGTGTGCGGATCGATCTGGCCGCGATTCAGCGATTCCGGCTTGAGCTTCCAGTACAGCTCGTCGTTCGGCGACGAGCCGTTCTCGATCACCACCTGGTCGACAGCGCGCTCTTCCAGTTCCTCGGTGTATTCGTTGCGCAGCACGGCGATCGTCTTGCCGTCTTCTTCATAGACGCGGTCGAGCATCGTGTTCGGCGTCGGGATCACGCCGAACGCGTACAGGCGACGATAGAAGATCGGGAACGTCGTGCCGCCGCAATCGTCGGCCACCTTCACGTCCGGCGTGACGACCTCGACCTTCGAACCGCGGCTCGCCATGAAGTCGGCCACGCCCGCGCCCGCATGGGTGCTCACGCCGTCGAACAGCAGCACGTTCTGCTTCGGCTCGACCTTGCCGGTCAGGATGTCCCACGAGCTGACGGCCAGGCCGTCGGCCACGCCCCAGCCCGGCACCTGCCACGTGAAGCTCGACCCGCCCGTCGCGAGCACGACGATGTCCGGCTTCTCGGCCATGATCATCTTCTCGTCGGCGGCCACACCAAGGCGACGGTCGACGCCCAGACGCTTGGTTTCCATGTCGAACCAGCGGATGATCCCCGACATCTGTTCGCGCTGCGGCGCCTTCGCGGCGATCATCACCTGGCCGCCCACTTCCGCGTTCTTCTCGAACAGCACCACGTCGTGGCCGCGCAGCTTCGCGACACGCGCCGCCTCGAGGCCTGCCGGGCCCGCGCCCACCACCACGACCTTGCGCTTCGGGCCACGCGACTTCTCGATGATGTGCGGCATCGTCGCTTCGCGTGACGTGGCCGCGTTCTGGATGCAGAGCACGTCGAGGCCGTTGTACTGGCGGTCGATGCAGTAGTTTGCGCCGACGCACTGCTTGATTTCGTCCTCGCGGCCGTCGCGGATCTTGATCACCATGTGCGGATCGGCGATCTGCGCGCGCGTCATGCCGACCAGGTCGATCATGCCGTTGGCGAGCAGGCGCTCGGCCTGGCCCGCGTCGCGGATGCTCTGCGCGTGCATCACCGGAATCTTCACCACCGACTTGATGCCGGCCGCAAGGTGCACGAACGGCTCAGGCGGCAACGCCATCGGCGGCATGCAGTTCGCGATCGTGTTGTGCGTATCGCCGCCCGAGCCGACCACGCTCAGGTAGTCGATCAGGCCCGTCTCCGACATCGCCTGCGCGATTTCCTTCAGCGCTTCGTGGTCGAGGCCGTCCTCGTGGAATTCGTCGCCGCACATGCGCAGGCCGACGCAGAAATCCTTGCCCACCGCTTCGCGCACCGCCGTCAGCACCTCGATGCCGAAACGCAGGCGGTTCTCCAGGCTGCCGCCCCATTCGTCGGTGCGATGGTTCGAACGCTGGCTCCAGAACTGGTCGATCAGGTGCTGGTGGGCCGCCGAGATTTCGATACCGTCCATGCCGGCCGCCTTCACGCGCTTCGCGGCCGCCGCGAAATCGCCGATGATGCGGCGGATTTCCTCGATCTCGATGATCTTCGCGTTGCCGCGGTGCACCGGTTCGCGCACGCCCGACGGCGACATCAGGTGCGGCCAGTGCTCGCCGTGGAACGACGAGCGGCGACCCATGTGCGTCGCCTGGATCATGATCTTCGCGCCGTGCTTGTGCATCGTGTCCGCGAGCCGCGTGAGCGGATCGATGATCTTGTCGGTCGACAGGTTCACCGATTTCCACCAGCCCTGCGGGCTGTCGATCGACACCGGGCTCGACCCGCCGCAAATGGCCAGGCCGACACCACCCTTCGCCTTTTCTTCGTAGTAGCGGATATAACGATCGCCCGGCAGGCCGCCCGGCTCGGCATACACCTCCGCGTGCGCGGTGCTGACGATCCGGTTGCGCAGCGTCAGCTGGTTCAGCTGCATGGGTTTGAACAGGTGGGGATAACGCATCGCTGGCGACCTCTGGCGTTCGAATGTCTCGTGTTGCGGGTGTTGTTTTGAATCGGTGAGTCAGTGCTTCAGTGCGTCAGTGCGCGATCGGCGACACTTCGAAGACGCAGTGGTCGTGATGCTCGGCCGCGCACTGCACTTCCTTCGATTGCGCGCGCGGCGCGCCCTTGCCTTCCGGCGTCGTGTCGTTCACCCAGTCCATCGCACCGGCGAACCAGCCCGCGAACATGTAGCAGAGCTTGCCTTCCTTGCCCGGCTGCTGGAGCACGAACGACGAGTGGCGCAGCTCGATCTTCGCGCGCGCGCTGGCCGGATCGGCCTCGATGATCGAGAACAGGCCCCAGCCGCGCTGCGACAGGCGCTTCAGGTAATGCTCGAACACCGCCATGCCGGTCAGGCCGTGCAGCTTCGCTTCCTTGTCGCACCAGTGATACGCGGACTTGTAGCCGGCCTTGTAGAGGATCTCGGCATACGCGTCGACGCCGAGCGCTTCCTCGACGGCGACGTGGTTGTTCGTGAAGAAGTGACGCGGCACGTACAGCATCGGCAGCGCGTCGGTGGTCCAGACGCCGGTATCGGGATCGACGTTGATCGGCAGTTGCGGTTGCATCGTGGTGACTCC